>CAWGZH010000005.1:0-12015 GCA_963827045.1 uncultured Solirubrobacterales bacterium | reverse complement strand
GCCTCGGGGCCGAGCTCGCCGACATACGCAGGCGCGTCCACCCAGCGCGAGTGAAAGAAAGGTTGCGGCGGTCCCACGGCGGCCCGATCGCCCCACACGTCTTTACCGGCGCTCATAGCCGTGCCCCGCATCCCGTCAAGCACGCATGGGCACGCAGGGCAAGCTGGGCAAGGACGCAGAGAGCGTGGCGTGCTATGCACGCGCAGCGACCGAGGACGCCGCCCAGCGCCGCCATGCGTGTTCATGCCAGGCCCTCCGCCTCGGGGATAGCCGAACATCAGGTTCAGGTTCTGCACCGCCTGCGAGGAGGTGCCCTTCCACAGGTTGTCGATCGCCGAGAGCACGACGATCTTGCCCGTGTGCTCGCTGGCTGCGACGTGCAGCCGGCAGATGTTCGTTTCACGCACGTCGCGCACCTCGGCGGGCGCCGGCGCCAGCTCGACGAACGACTCGCCCGCATAGGCGTCCTCGTACATGACGTCGAGCTCGTCCTGCTCGATTGGCCTGGTGGGTGTCACGTAGCAGTTGACGAGCTCGCCCTGGTCGAGCGGCACAAGATGCGGAGTGAACTGCACCCGCAAGCCGGGATGGGTGGGGTCTAGATCGTCCAGCTGCTGCTCGATCTCCGGCGTGTGGCGATGGTGGACGATGTTTAGGGCAGGATGTTCTCGCAGCTGTTTGAGAAATCGTCTGCCAGGTAGCCGAAGGCCCGCGCCGGAAAGCCCCTGCTTGGCGTCTATCACCAGGTCGGCGATCAGCCCGGCGCGAGCGAGCGGGGCGAGACCGAGCAACGACGCCGTCGGATAGCAGCCGGGGGTCGCCACGAGGTCCGCAGCGGCGATCGCCTCGCGGTGAAGCTCGGGCAGACCGTAGGAGGCGTCTTCGAGCAGCTCCGGGTGCGGATGCGGGCCGTACCACTGTTCGTAGGTGGAGAGCTCTGAAAGGCGAAAGTCCGCGCTGAGGTCGACGACGCGCACGCCACGCGCGCGCAACGCGGCGACGACTGGGGCCGAGGCCGCTGCGGGTAGGCGACGATCGCCGCGTCCACGTTGGCATGACGGTCGAGGTCGAGCTCCTGCAGCTCGAGCGGCACGCGGTAGCGCGGATAGAGCCGGTCCAAACGCTGCCCGGCATCGGCGCGAGCTGTGACCGTTTGCAGGTCGAACTGAGGATGGCGCCACAGCAGGTGCGCGGCCAGAGCCCCCGCAAAGCCGGTCGCGCCGGCGACGAGTGCCTTAGGCACGAAACTCACCCCCAGCAAGCACGCAGGAGCCGCCGGCCAAACCCGTCGCGGCCAGCTCGACCAAGCAGGTATGGGCATTTGCGATGAGCGGCGCGAGCTCAGGCACGCAGCTCACCCCCAAGCGCTGCCAGCGCGGCGACGATCCGCTCGCGCACGGGTGCCACGTCCTCGTCGGTGAGCGTGCGATCGGGTGCCCGGAAGGCGAGCGACAGCGCGAGCGAGCGCCGACCCTCCCCCACCTGCGGACCGCTGTAGACGTCGAACACGCCCACCTCGTCAAGCAGCGCACCGGCCGCTTCACGCACCGTATCGAGCACCTTGGCGGCCGCTACGTCCTCGGCGAGCACAACAGCCAAGTCTTGGCGCAGCGCCGGATAGGAGATCACGTCGTGATAGGCGCTCTGCGCCTCGTCGCCGCCGAGCAGCAGGTCGAGCTGCAGCTCCATCACCGCCGCGCCCTCGATCCCCCACTCGCGCGCGACCAGCGGGTGCAGCTCGCCCAGCCAACCCAACTCTTGGCCGTCGCACAGCACGGTTGCAGAGCGACCCGGGTGCAGGAACGGCTGTACGCCCGGACAACACTCAGCTGCAGCCGCAACGCCGCACCGAGCGCTTCGAGCACGCCCTTGATCGCGAACACGTCGGCACGTGGGGGATCAGGCGCGCCCCAAGTAGCAGGCGTGGTCCTGCCGCTGAGCAGGACAGCAAGCGAGCGATGCTCGCGCACGTTCGTGGAGCTCGGCGAGCTGTCGCCATCCAGCACGAACAACGTTCCAATCTCGAATAGCCCAAAGTCGACCATCCCGCGTGCGCAGTTGTGGGCGGCCACGTCGAGCAGCGAGCCAAGCAGGGTGGTGCGCAACAGCGACTGATCGTCTGACAGGGGATTTTCGACGATGGGCGCACGCCGGCGCGGGTCGTCCTCGGGCAGCCGCAAGCGGTCGTGCAGCGTGGGTGCGGTGAACGTCCAGCCGACCGCCTCGTACAGGCCGCGTCCGACGAGCGCGTCGGCAGCGCGGCGACGCAGCCGCTGAGCGTTCGATAGGCGGCCATATGCGCCGCGGCGTGCCGGTAGTGTCGCCGGCAGCGCATCCAGGCCATGGATGCGGGCGACCTCCTCGATCAGATCCGTCTCGCGGGTCACGTCCTCGCGGCGCACGGGCGGCACCGTCACGTCCAATCCGGCCTGTAGGTGCTCGTTTGGCTGGCTCCCGGATGGAGACGCCTGTCCCCCGGACGGCGAGTCCACCTCCACGACCGCGAAGTCGAGCGCGCGCAGAATCTCGGCCTGACGCGTGCGCGCTACCGACATCCCCAGAATCGCCTGTACGCGCTGCTCGCGCAAGCGGATCGTCTGTGGCGGCACACAGTCGGGTGCGGTGTCGATCGTTCCGGGAAGCACGCGCGCACCACACAGCTCGACCATCAAGCGTGTCGCAAGCGCCAGCGCATACATGCACTGCTCAGGCGCAAGCCCCTTCTCAAAGCGCGAGGACGCCTCGCTGCGCAGGCCCAGCGCCCAAGAGGTGCGGTGGATGTTGGGTCCACTCCAGTTGGCGACCTCCATCAGCACGCGTTTTGTCTCGGCCTGGACCTCCGAGCGCTCACCACCCATGATCCCGGCGATCGAGGTCGGCCCCTCGGCGTCCTCGATCACGACCATCTCGCCGTCGAGTGCGCGCGACTGACCGTCGAGCGTCGTCACCTGCTCGCCATCGTGGGCCCGCCTGACGGTTAGCTTGGCGCCAGCGACGCGATCGAGGTCGAAAGCGTGCAGCGGCTGTGCGCACAGCAGCATCACGTAGTTGGTGATATCCACCACGTTGTTGATGGGCCGCTGCCCGGCAGCTGACAGGCGTGCCTTCAGCCATGGCGGCGAAGGCCCGATCGTGACGTCCTCGAACGCGCGCGCAGTGAAGCGGGGACAGAGGTCGGGGCACTCGACGGTTACTTCAAAAAGACCCTCCCCCCCGCGCGCGCGAGGGGCATCGTCTTTGGAGAGCACCGACGCCTCCCCGGAGACCGGCGACGCACTGACGTT
Organism: uncultured Solirubrobacterales bacterium; assembly: GCA_963827045.1. Taxonomy (GTDB): domain Bacteria; phylum Actinomycetota; class Thermoleophilia; order Solirubrobacterales; family Solirubrobacteraceae; genus Palsa-744. The sequence continues at coordinate 8,731 of CAWGZH010000005.1, read as the reverse complement.
CTGCGCCTCGGCGACCAGTGGCCCGCTGCTGCCGAGATCCTCGCCCCACGGCTCGGGCGCGAGCGGGGCGCCGGTGGCGGCGTGCAGCTCGCGCGCAATCCCGTACACCCCGAGGCAGTCAGGCCGGTTGGGAGTGATCTCAAGCTCCAGCACGTCAGTCGAGATGGCGAGCACGTCAGCCAACGGTGTACCTGGAGCCAACCGATCGGAGATCGAAGGGATCTCCGATCGGCCAGCATCCAGGATCAGCTCGTCGAGCACCATGATGCCGCTGTGGTCGTTGTCGATCTCGAGCTCGTCGGCGGCGAGGATCATGCCGTTGGACGGCACACCGCGCAGCTTGGCGGCCTTGATCTTGGTTCCGTCAGGCATACGCGCCCCAGGTAGAGCCACGGCAACGGTCTGCCCGACGGCGACGTTCGGAGCCCCACAAACGATCCCAGCCGGCTCGTCCTCCCCCACATCCACCGTGCACACTTTCAGCCGGTCGGCGTCCGGGTGGGGCTCGGACGTGAGCACGCGACCAACGACGAAGTTCTCGACCGAAGGCACCCCGTGGTGGAGGATCGTCTCGACCTTCGTGCCGGTCATCGTCAGCCGCTCCTCAATTGCTGCGGTGTCGAGGTCGGGCGAGCAGTATTCGCGGAGCCAGTTCAGCGGAACCCTCATCCGAACTGCTCCAGGAAACGTAGATCGTTTTCGTAATACAGGCGCAGATCCGGGATCCCGTGCTTGAGCATCGCGATCCGCTCGACCCCCATCCCCCACGCATACCCTTGAACCTTCTCGGGGTCATAGCCGGGGCCGTTGGCTTCTGTGGTCGGCACGTACGAGTACACGTTGGGGTCGACCTCGCCCGCGCCGAGCACCTCCAGCCAGCCCTCGCCCTTGCACAACGGACAGCGCGAGCCGTCGCTCATGAAGCCCTTGCCCGAGCAGTGAAAGCAGGACACGTCAACCTCGACGCTCGGCTCGGTGAAGGGAAAGAAGTGGGGCCGCAGGCGCACGTCGCGCTCGTCGCCGAACACAGTGCGAGCGAATGCGAGCAGCGTGCCCTTCAGGTCGGCAAGCGTGATGTCCTCATCGACCGCCAAACCCTCGACCTGGTGAAACTGGGGAGTATGGGTGGCGTCGCTGTCGGGGCGATACACACGCCCTGGGATGACGACGTACAGAGGCGGCGGGTGCGCCTCCATGGCGCGGATCTGCATCGGGGAGGTGTGCGTGCGCAGGACAAGATCCTCCGGGGCACCAAGCCGTCCGTCCTCCGCCGGCGCGCCCGGTGGCGCCTGAGCTCCGGAGCGGCGTATGTAAAAAGTGTCGGTCTTGGCGCGCGCCGGATGCGTGGGCGAATGGTTGAGCGCGTCGAAGTTGTAGTGGACGGTCTCGACCTCCTGCCCCTCCAGCACGGTGAACCCAAGCCCAAGGAAGATGTCTTCCAGTTCGCGCATCGTCGCCGTCAGCACGTGCAGCCGGCCGACCGGCTGCGGCGGGGTGCCGGGCAGGGTGACGTCGAGCGTGTCCGCCGCCAGGCGCAGATCGAGCTCGTCCGCGTCGAGCAGCGCCGCGCGCTGCTCGATCAACTGCTCGAGCGCGCGCCGAGCAACGTTTGCGGCTTTGCCGACCAGCCCGCGCTGCTCGGGCTCCAGTGCAGCGACACCGCGCAACATCTGCGGCAACTCGGCCTTGCGTCCGAGATAGCGCACGCGCAGCTGCTCGACGGCCTCGCTGCTCGAGGCCCCTTCGATCTCCTGTTGCGCTTGCGCGCTCAGCTCTTCGATCCGCTCGATCATGAGGCTGGGACCCTATCGTCGTTGTCCCGCCCACCCCGTGTCATCTCGTAGAGAGCCACCGTCGCGGCCATAGCGGCGTTCAGCGACTCCGACGAGATCGGGATATGGGCGACGCGCTCGCAGGCCTCAACGACATCGTCGGGCAATCCCTCACGCTCGGCGCCTACCAGCAGTGTGAGCGAGGCGCACTGCTCGCCAGAGGGCATGCCCCCTGCGCGCGCGGAGGCCATTGCGTTTGCGAGAGTGTCTTCCCGCACGCTCTGATCGCGCTCCCTCCCGGCGCCACCTTGCGGGCCCTGAACCCCACCGCCACCGGCGCTGCCCCGCACGCCCCAGATCGGCTCGCCCGCACCCGCCACAAGCGCGACCCGTATGCCGGGCAGCTCGGCGACGTCGCCGACGCGCGCAAGCTCCACGGCGAAGATGGCCCCCATGCTCGCCCGCACCGCCTTGGGAGAATGTGGATCGGCACAGCCTGGCCCAAGCGCGACACATGATGCGCCAAAGGCAAGCGCGCTACGCAGCACGGCGCCGACGTTGCCGGGATCGCCAACCCCATGCAGGTACACGCAAAGCGGACCCACAGGCTTTGTGAAGCGCTGCTCATAGACGCCGATCACACGCGTACCCGAGCCGAGCGTCGAGAGGCCAGCCATCACGCTTTCCTCGACGTCCTCGAAGTTGGCGCCGCCGATCGTGGCGCCGGCGGCCCGATATCCGGCGAGCGCAGGCCTGCCCGCTGCGGTCGCAGCGGCGATCAGGTCCTCTCCCTCAGCCAGGAAGCGGCCGCTGCGCTCGCGCTCGCGCCGGCGCTGCAACTTGCGCAGCTCCTTCAACTGGGGGTTGTGGGGCGAAGTGATGGTGGTCATCGAGTCAAGTCCAAATTGTCGTCGTTGCTTGGGACGGTTCTCGGTCCCGGCCCTCCTCAGGCATAAAAAAAGCGCCGGTCCCGAAGGAGCAGCGCCCGAGAGGTACACAGTGTCGGTGGCCGGGATCAGGCAGCCGACGCCTCGCGGGCGGTCTCGGCAAAACGTCGGAATGTGTCGGCGTCGCGCACGGCGATGTCGGCCAGCACCTTGCGGTCCAGCTCGATGCCGGCGAGCGAGAGACCGTGCATGAACTGCGAGTAGCTCATCCCGTTCTGGCGAGCAGCGGCATTGATGCGCGTGATCCACAGCCTGCGAAAGTCACGCTTGCGGTTACGCCTGTCGCGGTAGGCGTAGGCGTCCGCCTTCATCAGCGCCTCCTTGGCGCGTCTGTAGTTGGAGTGCGCCTCGCCGCGGAAGCCCTTCGTCAGCTCGAGCGTCGCCTTGCGCTTCTTGCGTGCGGCTACAGACCGCTTAACGCGCGTCATTTGCCCACTCCAAGCAGCCGCTTCACACGTGGCGTGTCGTGATCGGAGAGGATCACGGGTTTGGCGAGCGTGCGCTTGCGCTTGGGCGACTTCTTCTCAAGAATGTGGCTCGAGTAGGAGTGCCTGGCCCGCACCTTGCCGGAGCCGGTCACCTTGAAGCGCTTCTTCGCGCCGCTGTGTGTCTTCATCTTGGGCATAGCGAGCCGCTGATTATGACACGGCGCCGTCTGAAGCGCCGTTCTGGCCTTCAGCGACCGGTGCGACGCTGTCGGAAGCACCGTTCTGAACCTCGGCCGCGGCCCCATCCGAGGAGACCTCCGCCGGCGCTTGGATGTCCTCTTGCGATACCGGCGTCTCGGGCGAGCTCACGGCGCCATTGCTGGAAGCCTCGCTCGTCGCCGGCGCCTGGGCCGCATCCTCGCTAGGCACGCGGGCAGCGTCCTCGCCTGCCTCCGGCCCGTGGGCAACGTTCTCACCTGCCTGCGGCCCGTGAACAGCGTCATCGCTATCCACTTTGCCCGCGAGTACGGCCTTGGAGGGTCCAAGCATCATCGTCATGTTGCGCCCGTCCTGGGTGGGACGCTGCTCGACCACACCAAGCGCCGCCAGCTCCTCGGCCAAGCGGTCGAGGATCATCACGCCACGCTCGGGATGGGTGACCTCGCGACCGCGGAACATGATCGTGATCTTGACCTTGTCCTTGTGACGTAGGAAGCGTTCGACGTGGTGCTTCTTGGTGTCGTAGTCGTGCTGGGCGATCTTTGGACGGAACTTGATCTCGCGGATCGTGATCTGCTGCTGGTGCTTGCGTGCCTGCTTGACCTTCTGCGCCTGCTCGTACTTGTACTTGGAGTAGTCGAGCACGCGGCAAACAGGCGGTTTGGCCTCGGGCGCAACCTCGACGAGATCGAGGTCGCGTTCCTGGGCGAACTTGACCGCGTCGGGAGTCTTCATCATCCCGACCTGGTTGCCCTCGTCGTCGATCACGCGCACCTCGGGCACACGGATGCGCTCGTTGATCCTCGTGAGGTCCCGCTCGGGGGGCCGGCGGTCGAACCTGCGTGGAACGGCCACTAGCTTGTGGGGATGCGCGTCAAGTTGAGACTACGCGCTGCGCCGTGAATGGATTCCGAGCTTCAAGGCGGCCGAGTATAGCGGGCGGCGCCCGCTATACAAGGACTTTGGGCTCACGCGCATTCGACTGTTCCTAACTGGGGCGCTGAGGACGCTCCCAAACACGCGATGCCCCCTGCGCGCGCGGGGGGCATCGTTCGTTTCGCAAAGCAACACGCCCATGCCCCACACGCGGCCACCATTGTTTCGCACATGCTCACACTCCACGCGGAACATCGTCGTCTTGCAATGCTCTCAAGCGACCCTGGCCTGCTCGCCGCGACGAACATGCATCTCGCCGAGCAGCGTCTCGATCAGCTCGCCCACGGGTACGCTGCCGCGATCGCCGCTGCGATGCTCACGTAGCGACACGCTGTCACTCTCGGCCTCGCGATCGCCCACGATCAGCATGTAAGGGATCTTGCGCAGCTCGGCCTCACGAATCTTGCGTCCCACCGACTCACCGCGGTCGTCTAGCTCGACACGCACGCCGACGGCGCGCAAGCGCTCGCGCACAGTCCCTGCGTAATCGTTCAAGCGCTCGGAGATGGGCAACACGATCGCCTGCACCGGCGCCAGCCACAGTGGGAACTCGCCCCCATAATGCTCGATCATGATGCCGATGAAGCGCTCATAGGAGCCGAACAGAGCGCGGTGGATCATCACGGGCCGGTGCTCGGCGTTGTCCGCGCCCGTATAGCTGAGGCCGAAGCGTTCAGGCATGTTGTAATCGAGCTGCACGGTGCCAAGCTGCCAGGAACGCCCGAGCGAGTCGGTCATGTGCATGTCGATCTTCGGCCCATAGAAGGCGCCGTCGCCGGGGTTCAGCTCGTAGCTGAGGCCTTGCGAATCGAGCGCATTGGTAAGCGCTTCCTCGGCCCGGTCCCAAAGCTCGTCTGAGCCCACGCGCTGCTCAGGTCGCGTCGAGAGCTCCAGGCGCACGTCGAAGTCGAACAGATGATAAGTAGCAAAGGCGAACTCCAAGCAGCCCGCGACCTCATCCTGGATCTGCTCCTCGCTACAGAAGATGTGAGCGTCGTCCTGTGCGAAGTGCCGGACGCGCAACAGTCCGTGCAGCACGCCCGAGGCCTCGTTGCGGTGCAGCAGACCCGGCTCTGAGTAGCGCACGGGCAGGTCGCGATAAGAGTGACGGCTGCTGTTGAACAGGTGTGCATGCCCGGGACAGTTCATCGGCTTGACGCCCATCTCGCGCTCCTCCACCTGCACGGTGAACATGTTCTCCTTGTACTTGCCCCAGTGCCCGGAGATCTTCCACAGCTCGGCGTCGTAGATCAGCGGCGTCTTGACCTCGCTGTAGCCACGCTCTGAGCCCATCTCGCGCGAAAGCGAGACAAGCGCGTTGTACATGCTCGTGCCGGCCGGCAACCAGAACGCAGCACCTGGAGAGACATCGGAGAAGTGAAACAGCCCGAGCTCGCGCCCGAGCTTGCGGTGGTCGCGCTGGGCGGCTTGCTGCAGGCGCTCCAGGTACTCGCTCAACTGGGTGTTCGTGTGGAAGGCGGTGCCGTAGATGCGGGTCAGCATCTTGCGTTTGGAGTCCCCGCGCCAGTAGGCACCGGCGACCGACTGCAGCTTGAAGGCGCCGACGGTCTTGGTGCTGGGTGCATGCGGGCCGCGGCACAGGTCGGTGAATGGCCCATTTGTGTACAGCGAAACGCTCTGAAGCGGACGATCGGATGGCGCGGCCTTGACGAGATCGTCGATCAACTCGACCTTGTAGTCCTGCTGCTCGTGCACGAACCGCTCTCGCGCACTTTGGACTGAGACGTCCTCACGCACGAACTGCTCTCCTGCCTTCACGTGCTCGGCCATGCGTTGTTCGATCGCAGGGAAGTCCTGCTCTGAGATGGACACACCATCGGGAAACTCGAAGTCGTAGTAGAAGCCGTTGTCGATCGCGGGCCCGATCGAGATCTTCACGCCGGGCCACAGCTCCATCACGGCACTTGCCAGCACATGCGCCGCGTCGTGGCGAATCAGTGCGAGTGAGGAATCGCCGCTCTTAGCTGTGAGGATCGCGATTTGCGCCCCGTTGGGCAGTGGGCGCGCAAGGTCTCGAATCTCTGAGGATTCGCCCATCTCGGGATGGCCTACTTCAACCGCCAAGGCCGCTTTGGCAAGACCGGGTCCGATCGCAGCGGCGGCATCGGCGCCACTGGCGCCGTCAGCGAGCTCCAGCACTTTGCCGTCGGGGAGTGTGGCTGTCACAGACATCTCGTCACGGAGGCTACCCCGCGGCGAGCCATAGGGCATCGTCGCCAAGCGCCAAGCGGCGCACACTGCCCTCCCCCGCCAGCTCGACCAGCCTGCGCTCCGCGTCCACCCGGTCGGGGGCATCGTTGCCGCGCGTCATGATCGCCGCCACCTCTTGGGTCACGAGCCCCTCGGGAAAGCGCAGCAGCGCATCAAGCGGACTCTCCGGTGGCTGCTCACGCTCGAGCGTGGAATCGAGATTGGCGATCAGCACGTCATACGCCTCGACAGGCTGAAAACCGCCGCCCTCAAGCACGCGCTCGCCCGCACGCAAGATCAGCGATGGCGCCGTGTAGCGCACCGGCCCATCGCTCTGAGCGGACTTGCCCTGAAACTCGGTGGGGCTGCCAGCGGCGGTGCGCGCCAACGCGCGATCAGCCTCATATGCGGCGCTCACCTGCTCGTCGTCGAGCGCCGCCGTGATCGCCTTAACATCCAGTCCACTCACGCGCTCAAGTGCGGTCGCGAGGTCTTGAGTGTCATCGAGCACCAGCGTGCTCGTGAACTGGGCGAACTGCAATGCCCTGAAAACCTCGTATTCGCGCTCGGGGTCGAGTAGGCGACTCGCCACGATCGCACGACAGGCGCGCGCGGTACCGGCGATCCGTGCTCGCGGCGCCGTCGCAAACGGCATTCCAAAGCGGCGGTAGCGCATGTAGCCAAGAGCGGCTCGCGTCGGCGTGTAGCCGCGACTCGTGTATTGCTCGGCACTCTCAGTAAGGCCGATCGTCACAAGGCGCCAGTTCAGCTGCTTACCGTAGCGCCAGCGCAACACCGCCAGCGCAGGGCTCACCGAATAGGCCCAGGGACAGCACGGATCAGTGAAATGGGTGACCTCGATCGTGTTCATGGATGTCGATGTGTCATACAAGCACGCATCCGTGACGAGCCCAAGCCCTGCGGGCCCACACGAACTGCTGGACCGCCGATTCGGTATGCCTCCTAGACGAGCACGCGTTTGCGGAAGCTGCGCAGCCCGAGCGCGAGAAAGCCCGCACAGAAGGCCACAAGCACCGGGTACACGGCCCAGAGCGACATGTGTGGGATCGGAGTGAGCGCCGCGCGCATCCCCTCTGCCACATAGATCAGCGGGTTGACCAGCACGATTATCTGCAGCCAGTGAACACCACCTACTTGCACCGGGGCGAGCTTCGTCCACTGGTAGTAGGTACCGCCGAGGAACGTCAGCGGAAGCACGACGAAGCCGAACATCAAGCCGATGTTGCGTGGCTCGAACACCGTTCCGAGCAATAGCCCAAGCGAGGTCATCGCAACACAGGCAAGCGGAATCAAAGTCAATAGAACCGGCCAGTGCACGGTCAGATGCGCGTGCACGCCCGGCGCGTGGATGACGGCTGCGATCGGGAACACGATCACTGCCGCGAGCGCCCCCTGCACTGCGCCAGAGAGCACCTTGGAGACAGCCACCAGCCAGATCGGGCACGGCGCTTGCACGCGGTCCTCGATCTCGCGTGTATAGCCGAACTCGGCGGAGAGCTGCAGTGCGACCGCCTGGATTCCCTGAAACATGATCGAGATCGCCACTACCCCGGGGACAAGCACAGTGGCAAACGCCGACTCGGCGACCTTGCCGCCACCCCCACCGACGCCCTGGCCGATCGAGGGGAACACGTACAGGAAGACGAACACGAGCAGGAACGGCTGGATGATCGTGCGCACGACGAATTCACCGAAGTTCTTGCGCAAGACGACCAGGTCGCGCAGGATCAGCGCGCGCAGCGCGGTGCGGCTCGCCGCCATCGTTGAGCGCGTCGGCTTCAGCGTGATCGGCACGTGGCGCGCGGGCAGACCGGTCGGCTCGGCGGGGGTGGTGACGGGCGTGGCCATCAGTCGCGCAACTCCTTGCCTGTCAGATTGATGAACACGGTCTCAAGGCTGGGTTCGGCGACCGACAGGTCGGCAACTTCGAAGCCGCCACGCTCAGCCACGTTGACCACGCTCGGTACCAGCCGCGTGGCCCCTTGCACGTGCAGCTCCACGCCGCCATCGACAACACGCGTACGCGTGGCGCCCTCGATTCCGCCGGAGAGCGCAGCGGCAAGCATGTTCATATCGCCATCGGCCTTGACCGTGACGATCGTGTCGGCGTTCACCGACTGCTTAAGGTTCGCGGGAGTGTCGAGCGCGAGGATCTTGCCGTGGTCCATGATCGCCACGCGCCCACACAGCTGCTCGG
>CAWGZH010000004.1:0-749344 GCA_963827045.1 uncultured Solirubrobacterales bacterium | reverse complement strand
AGAGCAGTTCGTGCGCGAGGACGTCTCGTCCGGAGTGCGCGCGAGCGCTTCGTGCACGAGAGCAGGACTACAAGGTCGAGTTGATCGACGATCTCGTCGAGGGCGCGCCTCCGATCGTCCGCTCCAAAGCGTTTCGCTCTACACGAATGGGCCATTCACCGACCTGTGCCGCGGCCCCCATGCGCCCAGCACCAGGACCGTCGGCGGGTTCAAGCTGCAGTCGGTCGCCGGCGCCTACTGGCGCGGGGATTCAAAACGCAAGATGCTGACCCGCATCTACGGCACCGCTTTCCACACGAACGCCCAGTTGAGCGAGTACCTCGAGCGCCTGCAGCAAGCCGGCCAGCGCGACCACCGTAAGCTGGGGCGCGAGCTCGGCCTGTTTCACTTCTCCGATGTCTCTCCCGGTGCGGCGTTCTGGTTGCCCGCTGGCACGACATTTTCAACACACTTGTCTCGCTTCGCGCGAGATGGGCTCGGAGCGTGGCTACAGCGAGGTCAAGACGCCGCTGATCTACGACGCCGAGCTGTGGAAGATCTCCGGGCACTGGGGCAAGTACAAGGAGAACATGTTCACCGTGCAGGTGGAGGAGCGCGAGATGGGCGTCAAGCCGATGAACTGCCCCGGGCATGCACACCTGTTCAACAGCAGCCGTCACTCTTATCGCGACCTGCCCGTGCGCTACTCAGAGCCGGGTCTGCTGCACCGCAACGAGGCCTCGGGCGTGCTGCACGGACTGTTGCGCGTCCGGCACTTCGCACAGGACGACGCTCACATCTTCTGTAGCGAGGAGCAGATCCAGGATGAGGTCGCGGGCTGCTTGGAGTTCGCCTTTGCTACTTATCATCTGTTCGACTTCGACGTGCGCCTGGAGCTCTCGACGCGACCTGAGCAGCGCGTGGGCTCAGACGAGCTTTGGGACCGGGCCGAGGAAGCGCTTACCAATGCGCTCGATTCGCAAGGCCTCAGCTACGAGCTGAACCCCGGCGACGGCGCCTTCTATGGGCCGAAGATCGACATGCACATGACCGACTCGCTCGGGCGTTCCTGGCAGCTTGGCACCGTGCAGCTCGATTACAACATGCCTGAACGCTTCGGCCTCAGCTATACGGGCGCGGACAACGCCGAGCACCGGCCCGTGATGATCCACCGCGCTCTGTTCGGCTCCTATGAGCGCTTCATCGGCATCATGATCGAGCATTATGGGGGCGAGTTCCCACTGTGGCTGGCGCCGGTGCAGGCGATCGTGTTGCCCATCTCCGAGCGCTTGAACGATTACGCAGGGACTGTGCGCGAGCGCTTGCGCGCCGTCGGCGTGCGTGTCGAGCTAGACGACCGCGGTGAGTCGGTGGGACGCAAGATTCGTGAGGCCGAGCTGCGCAAGATCCCTTACATGCTGATCGTGGGCGATCGCGAGGCCGAGAGTGACAGCGTGTCGCTACGTGAGCATCGCAGCGGCGATCGCGGCAGCGTACCCGTGGGCGAGCTGATCGAGACGCTGCTCGGCGAGATGCATGTTCGTCGCGGCGAGCAGGCCAGGGTCGCTTGAGAGCATTGCAAGACGACGATGTTCCGCGTGGAGTGTGAGCATGTGCGAAACAATGGTGGCCGCGTGTGGGGCATGGGCGTGTTGCTTTGCGAAACGAACGATGCCCCCCGCGCGCGCAGGGGGCATCGCGTGTTTGGGAGCGTCCTCAGCGCCCCAGTTAGGAACAGTCGAATGCGCGTGAGCCCAAAGTCCTTGTATAGCGGGCGCCGCCCGCTATACTCGGCCGCCTTGAAGCTCGGAATCCATTCACGGCGCAGCGCGTAGTCTCAACTTGACGCGCATCCCCACAAGCTAGTGGCCGTTCCACGCAGGTTCGACCGCCGGCCCCCCGAGCGGGACCTCACGAGGATCAACGAGCGCATCCGTGTGCCCGAGGTGCGCGTGATCGACGACGAGGGCAACCAGGTCGGGATGATGAAGACTCCCGACGCGGTCAAGTTCGCCCAGGAACGCGACCTCGATCTCGTCGAGGTTGCGCCCGAGGCCAAACCGCCTGTTTGCCGCGTGCTCGACTACTCCAAGTACAAGTACGAGCAGGCGCAGAAGGTCAAGCAGGCCGCAAGCACCAGCAGCAGATCACGATCCGCGAGATCAAGTTCCGTCCAAAGATCGCCCAGCACGACTACGACACCAAGAAGCACCACGTCGAACGCTTCCTACGTCACAAGGACAAGGTCAAGATCACGATCATGTTCCGCGGTCGCGAGGTCACCCATCCCGAGCGTGGCGTGATGATCCTCGACCGCTTGGCCGAGGAGCTGGCGGCGCTTGGTGTGGTCGAGCAGCGTCCCACCCAGGACGGGCGCAACATGACGATGATGCTTGGACCCTCCAAGGCCGTACTCGCGGGCAAAGTGGATAGCGATGACGCTGTTCACGGGCCGCAGGCAGGTGAGAACGTTGCCCACGGGCCGGAGGCAGGCGAGGACGCTGCCCGCGTGCCTAGCGAGGATGCGGCCCAGGCGCCGGCGACGAGCGAGGCTTCCAGCAATGGCGCCGTGAGCTCGCCCGAGACGCCGGTATCGCAAGAGGACATCCAAGCGCCGGCGGAGGTCTCCTCGGATGGGGCCGCGGCCGAGGTTCAGAACGGTGCTTCCGACAGCGTCGCACCGGTCGCTGAAGGCCAGAACGGCGCTTCAGACGGCGCCGTGTCATAATCAGCGGCTCGCTATGCCCAAGATGAAGACACACAGCGGCGCGAAGAAGCGCTTCAAGGTGACCGGCTCCGGCAAGGTGCGGGCCAGGCACTCCTACTCGAGCCACATTCTTGAGAAGAAGTCGCCCAAGCGCAAGCGCACGCTCGCCAAACCCGTGATCCTCTCCGATCACGACACGCCACGTGTGAAGCGGCTGCTTGGAGTGGGCAAATGACGCGCGTTAAGCGGTCTGTAGCCGCACGCAAGAAGCGCAAGGCGACGCTCGAGCTGACGAAGGGCTTCCGCGGCGAGGCGCACTCCAACTACAGACGCGCCAAGGAGGCGCTGATGAAGGCGGACGCCTACGCCTACCGCGACAGGCGTAACCGCAAGCGTGACTTTCGCAGGCTGTGGATCACGCGCATCAATGCCGCTGCTCGCCAGAACGGGATGAGCTACTCGCAGTTCATGCACGGTCTCTCGCTCGCCGGCATCGAGCTGGACCGCAAGGTGCTGGCCGACATCGCCGTGCGCGACGCCGACACATTCCGACGTTTTGCCGAGACCGCCCGCGAGGCGTCGGCTGCCTGATCCCGGCCACCGACACTGTGTACCTCTCGGGCGCTGCTCCTTCGGGACCGGCGCTTTTTTTATGCCTGAGGAGGGCCGGGACCGAGAACCGTCCCAAGCAACGACGACAATTTGGACTTGACTCGATGACCACCATCACTTCGCCCCACAACCCCCAGTTGAAGGAGCTGCGCAAGTTGCAGCGCCGGCGCGAGCGCGAGCGCAGCGGCCGCTTCCTGGCTGAGGGAGAGGACCTGATCGCCGCTGCGACCGCAGCGGGCAGGCCTGCGCTCGCCGGATATCGGGCCGCCGGCGCCACGATCGGCGGCGCCAACTTCGAGGACGTCGAGGAAAGCGTGATGGCTGGCCTCTCGACGCTCGGCTCGGGTACGCGTGTGATCGGCGTCTATGAGCAGCGCTTCACAAAGCCTGTGGGTCCGCTTTGCGTGTACCTGCATGGGGTTGGCGATCCCGGCAACGTCGGCGCCGTGCTGCGTAGCGCGCTTGCCTTTGGCGCATCATGTGTCGCGCTTGGGCCAGGCTGTGCCGATCCACATTCTCCCAAGGCGGTGCGGGCGAGCATGGGGGCCATCTTCGCCGTGGAGCTTGCGCGCGTCGGCGACGTCGCCGAGCTGCCCGGCATACGGGTCGCGCTTGTGGCGGGTGCGGGCGAGCCGATCTGGGGCGTGCGGGGCAGCGCCGGTGGCGGTGGGGTTCAGGGCCCGCAAGGTGGCGCCGGGAGGGAGCGCGATCAGAGCGTGCGGGAAGACACTCTCGCAAACGCAATGGCCTCCGCGCGCGCAGGGGGCATGCCCTCTGGCGAGCAGTGCGCCTCGCTCACACTGCTGGTAGGCGCCGAGCGTGAGGGATTGCCCGACGATGTCGTTGAGGCCTGCGAGCGCGTCGCCCATATCCCGATCTCGTCGGAGTCGCTGAACGCCGCTATGGCCGCGACGGTGGCTCTCTACGAGATGACACGGGGTGGGCGGGACAACGACGATAGGGTCCCAGCCTCATGATCGAGCGGATCGAAGAGCTGAGCGCGCAAGCGCAACAGGAGATCGAAGGGGCCTCGAGCAGCGAGGCCGTCGAGCAGCTGCGCGTGCGCTATCTCGGACGCAAGGCCGAGTTGCCGCAGATGTTGCGCGGTGTCGCTGCACTGGAGCCCGAGCAGCGCGGGCTGGTCGGCAAAGCCGCAAACGTTGCTCGGCGCGCGCTCGAGCAGTTGATCGAGCAGCGCGCGGCGCTGCTCGACGCGGACGAGCTCGATCTGCGCCTGGCGGCGGACACGCTCGACGTCACCCTGCCCGGCACCCCGCCGCAGCCGGTCGGCCGGCTGCACGTGCTGACGGCGACGATGCGCGAACTGGAAGACATCTTCCTTGGGCTTGGGTTCACCGTGCTGGAGGGGCAGGAGGTCGAGACCGTCCACTACAACTTCGACGCGCTCAACCATTCGCCCACGCATCCGGCGCGCGCCAAGACCGACACTTTTTACATACGCCGCTCCGGAGCTCAGGCGCCACCGGGCGCGCCGGCGGAGGACGGACGGCTTGGTGCCCCGGAGGATCTTGTCCTGCGCACGCACACCTCCCCGATGCAGATCCGCGCCATGGAGGCGCACCCGCCGCCTCTGTACGTCGTCATCCCAGGGCGTGTGTATCGCCCCGACAGCGACGCCACCCATACTCCCCAGTTTCACCAGGTCGAGGGTTTGGCGGTCGATGAGGACATCACGCTTGCCGACCTGAAGGGCACGCTGCTCGCATTCGCTCGCACTGTGTTCGGCGACGAGCGCGACGTGCGCCTGCGGCCCCACTTCTTTCCCTTCACCGAGCCGAGCGTCGAGGTTGACGTGTCCTGCTTTCACTGCTCGGGCAAGGGCTTCATGAGCGACGGCTCGCGCTGTCCGTTGTGCAAGGGCGAGGGCTGGCTGGAGGTGCTCGGCGCGGGCGAGGTCGACCCCAACGTGTACTCGTACGTGCCGACCACAGAAGCCAACGGCCCCGGCTATGACCCCGAGAAGGTTCAAGGGTATGCGTGGGGGATGGGGGTCGAGCGGATCGCGATGCTCAAGCACGGGATCCCGGATCTGCGCCTGTATTACGAAAACGATCTACGTTTCCTGGAGCAGTTCGGATGAGGGTTCCGCTGAACTGGCTCCGCGAATACTGCTCGCCCGACCTCGACACCGCAGCAATTGAGGAGCGGCTGACGATGACCGGCACGAAGGTCGAGACGATCCTCCACCACGGGGTGCCTTCGGTCGAGAACTTCGTCGTTGGTCGCGTGCTCACGTCCGAGCCCCACCCGGACGCCGACCGGCTGAAAGTGTGCACGGTGGATGTGGGGGAGGACGAGCCGGCTGGGATCGTTTGTGGGGCTCCGAACGTCGCCGTCGGGCAGACCGTTGCCGTGGCTCTACCTGGGGCGCGTATGCCTGACGGAACCAAGATCAAGGCCGCCAAGCTGCGCGGTGTGCCGTCCAACGGCATGATCCTCGCCGCCGACGAGCTCGAGATCGACAACGACCACAGCGGCATCATGGTGCTCGACGAGCTGATCCTGGATGCTGGCCGATCGGAGATCCCTTCGATCTCCGATCGGTTGGCTCCAGGTACACCGTTGGCTGACGTGCTCGCCATCTCGACTGACGTGCTGGAGCTTGAGATCACTCCCAACCGGCCTGACTGCCTCGGGGTGTACGGGATTGCGCGCGAGCTGCACGCCGCCACCGGCGCCCCGCTCGCGCCCGAGCCGTGGGGCGAGGATCTCGGCAGCAGCGGGCCACTGGTCGCCGAGGCGCAGAACGTCAGTGCGTCGCCGGTCTCCGGGGAGGCGTCGGTGCTCTCCAAAGACGATGCCCCTCGCGCGCGCGGGGGGGAGGGTCTTTTTGAAGTAACCGTCGAGTGCCCCGACCTCTGTCCCCGCTTCACTGCGCGCGCGTTCGAGGACGTCACGATCGGGCCTTCGCCGCCATGGCTGAAGGCACGCCTGTCAGCTGCCGGGCAGCGGCCCATCAACAACGTGGTGGATATCACCAACTACGTGATGCTGCTGTGCGCACAGCCGCTGCACGCTTTCGACCTCGATCGCGTCGCTGGCGCCAAGCTAACCGTCAGGCGGGCCCACGATGGCGAGCAGGTGACGACGCTCGACGGTCAGTCGCGCGCACTCGACGGCGAGATGGTCGTGATCGAGGACGCCGAGGGGCCGACCTCGATCGCCGGGATCATGGGTGGTGAGCGCTCGGAGGTCCAGGCCGAGACAAAACGCGTGCTGATGGAGGTCGCCAACTGGAGTGGACCCAACATCCACCGCACCTCTTGGGCGCTGGGCCTGCGCAGCGAGGCGTCCTCGCGCTTTGAGAAGGGGCTTGCGCCTGAGCAGTGCATGTATGCGCTGGCGCTTGCGACACGCTTGATGGTCGAGCTGTGTGGTGCGCGCGTGCTTCCCGGAACGATCGACACCGCACCCGACTGTGTGCCGCCACAGACGATCCGCTTGCGCGAGCAGCGCGTACAGGCGATTCTGGGGATGTCGGTAGCGCGCACGCGTCAGGCCGAGATTCTGCGCGCGCTCGACTTCGCGGTCGTGGAGGTGGACTCGCCGTCCGGGGGACAGGCGTCTCCATCCGGGAGCCAGCCAAACGAGCACCTACAGGCCGGATTGGACGTGACGGTGCCGCCCGTGCGCCGCGAGGACGTGACCCGCGAGACGGATCTGATCGAGGAGGTCGCCCGCATCCATGGCCTGGATGCGCTGCCGGCGACACTACCGGCACGCCGCGGCGCATATGGCCGCCTATCGAACGCTCAGCGGCTGCGTCGCCGCGCTGCCGACGCGCTCGTCGGACGCGGCCTGTACGAGGCGGTCGGCTGGACGTTCACCGCACCCACGCTGCACGACCGCTTGCGGCTGCCCGAGGACGACCCGCGCCGGCGTGCGCCCATCGTCGAAAATCCCCTGTCAGACGATCAGTCGCTGTTGCGCACCACCCTGCTTGGCTCGCTGCTCGACGTGGCCGCCCACAACTGCGCACGCGGGATGGTCGACTTTGGGCTATTCGAGATTGGAACGTTGTTCGTGCTGGATGGCGACAGCTCGCCGAGCTCCACGAACGTGCGCGAGCATCGCTCGCTTGCTGTCCTGCTCAGCGGCAGGACCACGCCTGCTACTTGGGGCGCGCCTGATCCCCCACGTGCCGACGTGTTCGCGATCAAGGGCGTGCTCGAAGCGCTCGGTGCGGCGTTGCGGCTGCAGCTCGAGTGTTGTCCGGGCGTGCAGCCGTTCCTGCACCCGGGTCGCTCTGCAACCGTGCTGTGCGACGGCCAAGAGTTGGGTTGGCTGGGCGAGCTGCACCCGCTGGTCGCGCGCGAGTGGGGGATCGAGGGCGCGGCGGTGATGGAGCTGCAGCTCGACCTGCTGCTCGGCGGCGACGAGGCGCAGAGCGCCTATCACGACGTGATCTCCTATCCGGCGCTGCGCCAAGACTTGGCTGTTGTGCTCGCCGAGGACGTAGCGGCCGCCAAGGTGCTCGATGCGGTGCGTGAAGCGGCCGGTGCGCTGCTTGACGAGGTGGGCGTGTTCGACGTCTACAGCGGTCCGCAGGTGGGGGAGGGTCGGCGCTCGCTCGCGCTGTCGCTCGCCTTCCGGGCACCCGATCGCACGCTCACCGACGAGGACGTGGCACCCGTGCGCGAGCGGATCGTCGCCGCGCTGGCAGCGCTTGGAGGTGAGCTGCGTGCCTGAGCTCGCGCCGCTCGTCGCAAATGCCCATGCCTGCTTGGTCGAGCTGGCCGCGACGGGTTTGGCCGGCGGCTCCTGCGTGCTTGCTGGGGGTGAGTTTCGTGCCTAAGGCACTCGTCGCCGGCGCGACCGGCTTTGCGGGGGCTCTGGCCGCGCACCTGCTGTGGCGCCATCCTCAGTTCGACCTGCAAACGGTCACAGCACGCGCCGATGCCGGGCAGCGCTTGGACCGGCTCTATCCGCGCTACCGCGTGCCGCTCGAGTTGCAGGAGCTCGACCTCGACCGTCATGCCGACGTGGACGCGGCGATCGTCGCCTACCCGCACGCGGCCTCGGCTCCGGTCGTCGCGGCATTGCGAGCGCGTGGTGTGCGCGTCGTCGATCTCAGCGCGGACTTTCGCCTTGCAGAGCTTTCCACCTACGAACAGTGGTACGGCCCGCATCCGCACCCGGAGCTGCTCGAAGACGCCTCCTACGGTCTGCCGGAGCTTCACCGCGAGGCGATCGCCGCTGCGGACCTCGTGGCGACCCCCGGCTGCTATCCGACGGCATCATTGCTTGGTCTCGCCCCGCTCGCTCGCGCCGGGCTGATCGCCGACCTGGTGATCGACGCCAAGCAGGGGCTCTCCGGCGCGGGCCGCTCGGCTACCTGGCAGACGCACTTCTCAAACAGCGGCGAGAACATCCTGCCCTACAACATCGTCCACCATCGCCACACGCCGGAGATCGAGCAGCAGCTGGACGATCTCGACCCCACCCATCCCGGCTTGCGGGTGCAGTTCACTCCGCATCTTGTGCCGCTGGACCAGGGCGAGCTCGTCAACTGCTACGTGACTCCCACCAGGCCGATCGAGCAGGACGAGCTCGACGTCATGTACGAGGACGCCTACGCGGGCGAGTCGTTCGTGGAGATGGCGCCGGAGCCGGCCGAGGTGCGTGACGTGCGCGAAACGAATATCTGCCGGCTGCACGTCGCGGCCAGCGAGCACACAGGCAAGGTCGTCGTGCTCTCGGCGATCGACAACCTGTGGAAGGGCACCTCCTCGCAGGCCGTGCAGAACCTGAACCTGATGTTCGGCTTCCCCGAGGCGGAGGGCCTGGCATGAACACGCATGGCGGCGCTGGGCGGCGTCCTCGGTCGCTCGCGTGCATAGCACGCCACGCTCTCTGCGTCCTTGCCCAGCTTGCCCTGCGTGCCCATGCGTGCTTGACGGAATGCGGGGCACGGCTATGAGCGCCGGTAAAGACGTGTGGGGCGATCGGGCCGCCGTGGGACCGCCGCAACCTTTCTTTCACTCGCGCTGGGTGGACGCGCCTGCGTATGTCGGCGAGCTCGGCCCCGAGGCCGGTCTGCCGGCCGGCTTTCGCGCCGCCGGTGTCGCCTGTGGGATCAAGCCGTCGGGCAACCCAGATGTCGCCTTGCTGGTTTGCGACTCCCCGAGCCCGGTCAGCGCCGCCCGCTTTGCCGACACCGGCACTCCAGCCGCGCCGGTTCTACTCTCCCAGGAGCGTTGCAAGCTATCCGCGCTGCGCGTGATCCTTGCCAACTCCGGCTGCGCCAACGCGGCCACCGGCCGTCGCGGCTTGGAAGACGCCGCCAAGACCCAGGGTGCCGCGGCAATGGCGGTCGGGGCGCAACCAGAGGAGGTCCTGCTCGGATCGACCGGTGGCATCTCCCAGTACCTTCCGGTCGAGAACATGCTGCGTGGCATCCGCGAGGCTCAGGCCGCTCTGCGTCGCGAGGGCGACACGGACTTCCAGCAGGCGATCCAAACGACCGATGCCTTCGAGAAGCGCGCGAACCTGCAGGTCGAGCTGCCCTCCGGCGTCGTGCGGCTCAGCGCCCAGTGCAAGGGCGCCGGCATGATCAGCCCACGCTTTGCCACGATGTTCTGCTTCGTGGAGACCGACGCCGAGCTGGCGCCAGAGACGGCCGAGCTGCTGCTGTCGGTGTGCCTGAAGCGCTCGTTCGACCGCTGCACGGTTGACGGCCAGCTCTCGACGAACGACACGGCCGTGCTGATCGCCTCGGGTGAGAGCGGCGTGAGGATTGCCCCAGAGAGCGAGGACGAGCTGCGCTTCGGCGAGGCGCTGGACGCGCTCATGCGCCAGCTCGCGGTACTGATGGTCGCCGACGGCGAGGGCGCCGGCAGGATCGGGCGCCTGGTCGTGTACGGCGGCGACCAGGCCACGGTCGAGCTGGCCGCGCGTGCGGTCGCCAACTCGCCGCTGGTGAAGACCGCGCTGCACGGCGCCGACCCCAACTGGGGTCGGATCGTCCAAGCCGTCGGCGGCGCGCTTGGTGCGGGTGTCGCTCCTTTGTCGATGGACATCGCCTTGCAGGGCACGCAGGTCTGCTCGGCAAGCGTCGCCGTTCCCTACGGCGAGCTTGCGCTGACCAAGGCGCTAGAAGGCAAGGAAATCGATTACGAGATAACGCTGCCAGGCGACGGCGCCGAGACCGAGATCTTCTTCTCCGACCTCTCGCACGAGTACGTGACCATCAACGCCGACTACACAACCTGAGGGGACCCATGCGCGACGTAGCCACGCTTCTGGAGGCGCTCCCCTACATAAGGGAGTTCCACGGCAAGACGGTAGTCATTAAGTACGGTGGCGCAGCCATGGAGGACGCTGCGTTGCGCGAGGAGTTCGCGCGCGACGTCGTCTTGCTCAAGTACGTCGGCCTGAACCCGATCGTCGTGCACGGCGGCGGCCCGGACATCACCTCATACATGGAGCGTCTTGGCCTGCCCGTGCAGTTCGTGGGCGGTCTGCGCGTATCCGACCCGGCCACGGTCGAGGTCGCCAAGATGGTGCTTGTCGGCAAGGTCAACAAGGAAATCGTCTTGCGCTTGGGTCGTCACGGCCAACCGGCCGTCGGCCTGTGCGGCGACGATGGCTCGCTGTTTCGCATCGCCCGCCGCACCGCTCCGGATGGTCAGGACATCGGTTTCGTTGGCTCGATCGAGCGTGTCAACGTTGACGTGCTCCACCACATAGCGCTCGACTACATCCCGGTGATCGCCTCGGTCGGCTCCGACCGAGAAGGTAACTCCTACAACGTCAACGCGGACGAGGCGGCAGGCGCAGTCGCGGGCGCGCTCGGCGCCTACAAGGTCGTTTTCTTGACCGACGTAGCCGGCTGGCTGGCCGACCCGCAGGACCCGGCCAGCCTGATCGGCCAGGCCAGCGCCAGTGAGGTCGACGCGCAACTGGACAGTTTGCAGGGCGGCATGCGTCCGAAGCTGGCCGCTTGCGTGCAGGCGATCAACGGTGGTGTCAACTCCGCTCACATAATCGACGGCCGCATCCCGCACTCGCTCTTGCTAGAGCTTTTCACGGACGCTGGCATTGGCACCAAGATCCAAGCTGCCGCATGAGCCTGGCCGAGCTGCAAGAGCTGGAGCGAGGATCGGTGATTCCCTCCTATGCGCGCCTCCCGGTGGAGTTTGTGCGTGGTGAGGGCACACGGCTATGGGACGAGGAGGGCAACGAGTACCTCGACTTCCTGTGCGGCATCTCGGTCACCTCGCTCGGACACTGCCATCCACGGGTCGTGGAGGCAGTGCGCGATCAGGTGGGCCGGTTGATGCACGTGAGCAATCTGTTCTACACCGAGCCGGCGATGCGATTGGCCGCACGGCTCTCAGAGTCTAGTTTGGGCGGGAAGGTCTACTTCTGCAATTCGGGCGCTGAGGCTAATGAGGCGGCCATCAAGCTCGCGCGCAAGGCAAAGCCAGGCGGTGACATCATCGTCGCCTACGGCGCGTTTCACGGCCGCACATACGGCGCGCTATCAGCTACCCCACACGAGTCGAAGCAGGCTCCCTTTGCGCCGCTCGTCCCTGGCTTCAAGGCGGTCGCCCCTGAGCCTGCCGTGCTGGAGGCCCTAGTGGACGAGCGCACAGCTGCCGTCTTGCTGGAGCCGATTCAAGGAGAGAGCGGTATCAACGTGCTGCCGGACGAGTTCCTGCGCGTGGCGCGCAAGATGTGCGACGAGCACGGCGCGATGCTCGTATTCGACGAAATCCAGTGCGGGATGGGTCGCACCGGGACGGTCTGGGCCTACGAGCAGACGGGCACCGTTCCAGACGCGATAACAAGCGCGAAGGCGCTCGGGGGCGGCCTGCCGATCGGCGCTCTCGTCACTGTTCCAGCCTTCGGCGAGATTCTGCAGCCCGGCGATCACGGGTCCACCTTTGCGGGAGGCCCGGTCGTGGCCGCGGCTGCTCTGGCGGCGCTCGAGGAGACATGTTCGGAGGACTTGCTCGACGGCGTGCGGAAGTGCGGTGCGTCCCTGGCAGACGGCCTGGCCCGTCTGCCCCACGTAGTCGCGGTGCGAGGCCGCGGTCTGATGCTTGCCTGCGAGCTCGATGTGTCTGCCCCGGCTGTGATGCGTCGTGCGCTCCTCGACGAACGCCTGATCGTGAATGCGACCGGGCCGGCGACGCTACGACTGCTGCCGCCACTCACGGTCTCCGACGAGGAGATCGAAGACGCCCTTGCGCGCCTCGCTGGTTCGCTCGCGAATTCCGGGATTTGACAGTGCGTCGCTGGCTGCTGAATGGACTTGAGCTGGACGACGACCCCAAACGGGTTGACATCGACGCAGTGCATGCATTCATCAGCCAGGAGTCATATTGGGGGAAGGGTCGCGCGCGGGAGCGTGTAGCTCGCGCGATCGACGGCTCGACCCGCGTAGTCGGTATCTATCGCGGGTCCGATCAGGTTGGTTTCGCGCGTGCGGTCACTGACGGTGCTGTGGTTGCTTACCTTGCCGATGTGTACGTGCTGGAGCCCTATCGGGGCAAGGGTCTAGGGCTAGAGCTCATACGGGAGATCGTTGACGGAGACACGCCGGACGACGTTCGATGGATGTTGCATACAGCAGACGCTGCAGGGCTATACCGGAAGCTCGGCTTCCGCCCGCAAGCGCCGCCGTATCCACTTATGGAACGCCCGCCCGTCGCAGGCACCCGCTAGCCTTGGCGCGCGTGACCGACCCGCCGAGCAGCCTTCCCATACCAACCGCTTCCTACGAGGCGCGTCCCGAGGATGTCCACCGCGTGCTGCTGCTCTACTCCGGCGGCCTCGATACAAGCGTGATGCTCAAGTGGATCCAGGACTCCTACGAAGCCGAGGTGGTCTGCCTGACCGTCAACCTCGGCCAGCCCGGCGAGGACTACGAGGTGATCTCCGAGAAGGCGCTGCACCTGGGCGCCTTGGAATGCCACGTCGTGGACGCCCGCGAGGAGTTCGCACGGGAGTACGTGGCGCCAGCGATCAAGGCCAACGCTCTCTACGGCGGCGGCTACCCGCTGTTCACGGCTCTGGGACGCCCGTTGATCGCCAAGCTCGCGGTCGACTACGCCCGCCGCTCGGGCTGCGACACGATCGCCCACGGCTGTACGGGCAAGGGCAACGACCAGGTGCGAATCGAGGCCACGGTAGCCACGCTGGCCCCTGAGCTGAAGACGATCGCGCCGGTGCGCTCCTGGCAGATGGGTCGCGAGGAGGAGATTGCCTACGCGCGCGAGCACAGAATCCCGGTCAAGGGTGGCACTGAGATAGCTCCGTATTCGATCGATGACAACTTGTGGGGTCGCTCCTCGGAGGGACGTTGGATCGAGGAGCTCGACCACGCCCCGGAGGACGACGTCTTCCAACTCGTGACGCGCCCAGAGTTGGCCCCCGACGATGCGGAGATCGTCGAGGTGGAGTTCGAGCAGGGTGTGCCCGTCGGCTTGAACGGGGAGCGTTTGGAGCTTGTGGACCTGCTCGAACGCACCGCCGAGATCGCGGCTCGCCATGGCGTCGGCATCGTCGATCACATCGAGGACCGCATCGTGGGCTTGAAGGTGCGCGACATCTACGAGGCTCCAGCGGCCGCGATCCTGCTGCCCGCCCACCAGGAGCTTGAGAAGCTCGTCTGCACGATCCACCAGAACCAATTCAAGGCGGGCCTTGACCGTCAGTGGGCCTATCTCGTCTACGCGGGCCTGTGGTGGGAGCCGTTGCGCGGCGATCTCGATGCCTACATGGACTCCGTCAACTCGCAGGTCAGTGGCACGATCGGCCTGAAGCTCTACAAGGGCCACGCACGCGTCGTCACGCGCTCCTCTGCGGGCGCGGTCTATGACCAGGCGCTCGCCTCTTTTGGCGAGTCCGGCGGCCTGTTCTCGCAGAGCGCCTCGCCAGGCTTCATCGAGCTGTGGTCGCTGCAGTCGCGCATGGCCTGGCGCCTTCGCAACCAGTAGGCCCGCTCGATAACTAGGAGCCGTCCGGGGCCGTCTCTAGGGTGGTGCCCCAATGATGATCGAGGAGAGCGAAACGCCGGACGTGCCTTCGCAGTCCGACGCCACCCCGGACGTGCTCGCAGCGCGGCGCGCGCGGCGCGCGGAGGCCGGTGACCCGGTCATAGCCCGCCGCGCCGAGGCGGCCGAGGCGGCTGTGCGCAACCTCGAGACCCACCTGGCCGCGCTCGAGCAGCGCCTGGAGGAGGTCGGTCGTGAGCGCGAGCGCATCGCCCAGCAGTTGATGGAGCGCGAATCGGACGTGCGCGGTGCCAAGCAGCGTGAGTACACCGAGCAGCAGCTGCGCGTCGAGGCCGAGGAGCGCGGCGAGCGCCTGCAACGTGAGATGCGCGGTCAGATCCAGGAGCTAAGCAATCGCTTGGAGGAGACCGAACGCGACGTGCGCGAGCTCAGCACCGAGCTCAGCCAGCTGCGCGAGCGCGATGCCCGCCTGACGCCGATCGTGCGTGAGCTGATGGATGTTGCGGCAGGCTTGCGCGCCGGCTTCGAGCGCGAGCTGACAGCCTTGCGCGAGGAGCTCCAGCAGCAGGTCGTGTGGGAGCGCGAGACCTACGTGCGCGAGCTGACAGCGATGGGCGCGCGCATGGAGGACCTGCGCTTCGAGCTCACCCGCACCGCCGACGACCTGCG
The DNA here is from genome assembly GCA_963827045.1 of uncultured Solirubrobacterales bacterium. Taxonomy (GTDB): domain Bacteria; phylum Actinomycetota; class Thermoleophilia; order Solirubrobacterales; family Solirubrobacteraceae; genus Palsa-744. Next base: position 734,392 of record CAWGZH010000004.1, on the reverse strand, counting down.
CGCCCAGCTAAACGAGCCGATCGACCCGGCACTGCTGCAGCACACTACCGAGCCCGAGTCCGAGCGCGAGGCCACCCACCGCCGCGAGATGGCCGATGCGCTCGTTGCCGCGGTCGAACGTCTGCGCGCTCGCGTCGCCGAGGTCAAGGAGGCAGAGGCCGAGGAGGAGCAGCAGCCCAAGGTGGCGGTCGAGGAGCCGTCGGCGGTCGAGCCGGAGGTGCTCGCCGAGCCTGTGGTGGTCGCGGAGCCCGAGGTGGCTGAGCCCGAGATAGTCGAGCAGCCCGAGGCAATCGAGCAAGTTGCCGTCGAGGAGCCTCTAGTTTCCGATGAGCCTGAGGCGGCGCCTGAGCCTGCCCTCATCGAGGAGCCTGCGGCGATCGAGCCTGTCGTCGCCGAGCAGCCCGAGGCTGTGGCCCCCGAGGTCGTCGCAGAGCCTGAGGTCATAGAGGGCCTTGCGGCTGTTGAGCCTGTAGCCGTCGATGGGCCTGAGCAGGTCGCGGAACCTGAGCAAGTGGCGGAACCTGAGCAAGTGGCAGAACCGGAGCCTGTCGAGGAGCTTGCCGCAGCCGACGATCCTGTGGCCCTGGAGGAGCCTGAGGCGATAGAGGTCCTGGAGGAGCCTGAGGTTCTCGAGCAGCCCGAGGCAGCCGAGGAGCCCGAGCTCGTCGCGGAGCCCGAGGCGCTCGTGGAGCCTGAGACTGCCGAGGAGTCGCCTACCGATGAGCAGTCCGTTGCCGATGAAGAGCCCTCCGCCGATGATCAGTCGCGCGCGGGCGGGCTTGCGGCACCAATAGCGCCGGCCGACCGACTGGCGCCGGCTGGGCCGTCGGTGCCAGGCCTCGGCCCCGGCGATGCGATCGCCGCGGGTGCGATCAGCACGGAGCCCATGGCGCTTCAGTCACGTCTGCTTACGGTGCCGGACAAGCGGGTCTCGTGGCTTGCGCCGGCGATCCGCAAACTCGCCGATGAGCGCGACGCCAAGCTGGCCGCTGAACTCGTGATCGAGCTGATACCGGTCCAGCGTGAGGCTGTCGAGGGACCGCTCAACTACGAGATCAAGATTCGCGAGCTCGGCACCTTCTATGTGACACTCGATCCGAGCCAGGCAACCATCTCCAGGGAACCGCGGGGCTCGATCGACTTCTCGCTGGAGGGCCCGGTAGCCGCGTTCAGCGAGCTTGCCGCCGGAGGCGCCTCGCGCAAGCAGCGCGGTCTTCGCATCCGCAAGGGGCGTCGCAGCGCGCGACGCTTCCTCAAGACGCGGCGCCGTCCGATCGCGCTTGCCGACCTGGCTTCGGCTGGGGTCGATGTCTGGCCAGGGTTGCTGTTGCTGGCGATGGCCGAGGCGGTCGATCCCACATGGACCAGCGGGCGGCGCTTCGAGCTGGCCTTCGACATTCAGGGCACCACAGGGATCGTCATCTACGTGCGCGTCGGCGACGGTGAGCCGATTCTCGTGAGCCGGACCGCCGCGGGCGAGCCCGTCGCAACGATCTCGCTCAGCGGGCACGCCCTGATATGTCTGCTCGCCGGCACTCAGCCTCCGCCGGAGGATCGAACCTTCGTGACCGGCGACGCGAGCTCCGTGGACGTGTTCCTGCAGTGGACGGCACGCGCGCAGGGCCTCACCGTCGCCGGCTCCTGAGCTACTCGGCACGCCACTGTAGGGCGTTCTTCCAGGCAGTCAAAGGGGTCCCTCGGTCCGCCGGTCCAGGGCATACCATCCAACCTCTGTGACTCACCAGTCCTGCGCCCATCTGCACGTCCACTCCGAGTACTCGTTGCTCGACGGCGCATGCAGGATCGAGGACCTCGCAAAGCGCGCCGCCGAGTTCGACCAGCCGGCCCTTGGGCTCACCGACCACGGTGTCATGAACGGCATGGTGGAGCTGCACAAGGCGTGCTCGAAGCACAACGTCAAGCCGATCTTCGGCTGCGAGATCTACATGGTCAACGATCACGCCGCGCGGGGTCCAGGTCGTGTAGAGCGCAACCATCTCACACTGCTCGCTGCCAACGACACCGGCTATCGCAACCTCGTGCAACTCTCCTCCTCCGGCTTCCTGGAAGGACTGCACAGAGGTAAGCCCACGCTCGACCTAGCCCAGATCGAGCAGCGCTCCGAGGGCATCATCGCGCTCACCGGCTGCCTGGCTTCACGCTTCTGTCAGCGACTGCTCGACGATCGCCCCGACGACGCCCGCTCTCACGCCGACGACCTCACACGCATCTTCGGTGCGGAGAACGTCTACTTTGAGGTTCAGAAGAACGGGCTCACGGCGCAAGATAAGTGCAACGAGGGAATCGTGCGCATCGCCGGAGAGATGGGCGGCAAGCTCGTCGGCACCGGCGACGTGCATTACCTGCGCCGCGAGGACTACGACCACCACACCGCGCTGCTGTGCGTGCAGACCAAGAGCACGCTCGCCGCGCCCAAGATGACCTTCGAGACCAACGAGTTCTATCTGCGCGACAGCGCCGAGATGGCAAGCTCCTTCGCCGAGTGGCCCGAGGCTATTGCCAGCACGATCGAGATTGCCGAGCGCTGCAATGTGGAGCTTGAGCTCGACAAGCAGCTGATCCCCAAATACGCGACCCCCGACGCCAGCAGCGAGTGCGACTACCTGCGTGCGCAGGTGCTGCGCGGCCTGCACGTGCGCTACGGCGACCCGCCGCCGGCCGAGGCGATCGCGCGCATGGACATGGAGCTCGGCGTGATCGATCGCATGGGCTTCAACGCCTACTTCCTGATCGTCTGGGATTTCGTCAAGTTCGCCAAGGAGAACGGCATCGCCGTCGGCCCCGGACGTGGTTCGGCGGCCGGCTCGATCGTCTCCTACTGCCTGGCCATCACCGACGTCAACCCGTTGCGCTACGACCTCCTGTTCGAGCGTTTCCTCAACCCTGAGCGTGTGTCGATGCCCGATATCGACATCGACTTCTCCGTGCGTGGGCGCGAGCGCGTGATGCGCTACGTCACCGAGAAGTACGGACGCGAGTCAGTAGCTCAAATCGTCACGTTCGGCAAGATGTTCCCGCGCGCCGCCACCCGCGATGCAGCCCGCGTACTCGGCCGCGACTATGGCGCCGGTGATCGCCTTGCCAAGCTGATCCCCGACCCGATCATGGGTCGCGCACCGTCCTTCGAGGACTGCTTGAAACCTGGAGAACCGTTGCGTAAGGCATACGACGAGGAGCCAGAGGCGCGCACGATCATCGACGTCGCCAAGGGCCTGGAGGGGATCGTTCGCAACTCTTCGATTCACGCTGCCGCTGTAGTGATCGCCGATCGTCCGCTCACCGACATCGTGCCTCTGCAGCTCGCCGACGCCGGCACCGACGAGGACGGCGAGCGCTCTTTCCGCACCGTCACGCAATTCTCGATGAAGCCGATCGAGGAAATCGGCCTGCTCAAGATGGATTTTCTCGGCCTGCGCAACCTCGATGTGATCGAGGACGCACTGGATATCATCGAGCGTTCCTCCGGCACGCGCCCGGATATGTCAACGCTGCCGCTCGATGACGTGCGCACTTACGAGATGCTGACCCGCGGCGACTCGATTGGCGTATTCCAGTTCGAGTCGGAGGGCATGCGTGAGGCGCTCAAGCGGGTGCGTCCAGACGAGTTCAACGACCTGGTGGCGCTGAACGCGCTGTATCGGCCGGGGGCGATGGATCAGATCCCGGTGTACGCCAAGGGCAAGCACAACCCTCAGGCGATCTCCTACCCCGACGAGCGCCTGCGCCCGATCCTTGAGTCCTCCAATGGCGTGATCCTCTACCAGGAGCAGGCGATGCAGATCTCCAAGGAGATCGCCGGCTTCTCCGGCGCCAAGGCCGACGACCTGCGCAAGGCGATCGGTAAGAAGAACCGTCAGGCGATGGCTGCGCTGAAGCCGGAGTTCGTCGAAGGCTGCCGCGCCTCGGGCACGCGCCCTGAGGTGATTGACCTGCTCTGGCAGACCAACGAAAAATCGGCCGACTATTCCTTCAACAAGTCCCACGCCGCCTGCTACGGGCTGATCGCCTATCGCACTGCTTGGCTGAAGGCCAACCACACAGCTGAGTACATGGCGGCGCTGATCTCCTCGGTCATGTCCACAAAGGACAAGGTGCCGTTCTTCGTCGCCCGCTGCGAGGAGATGGGCATCGAGATCCTGCCGCCCGACGTCAACCTCTCAGACCACGAGTTCACGGTCGTCGAGCGCAATATCCGCTTCGGACTCGACGCGGTGAAGGGGGTCGGCTACCAGGCTGTCGAGGCGATCAAGTGTGCACGAAATGGATCGGATCCCGCCCACCCAAACCCCCGTCCTTTCACCTCGCTGTGGGACTTTTGCGAGCGCGTCGACAGTCGCGCTGTCAACAAGAAGGCGATCGATGCCTTGATCAAGTGCGGCGCGTTCGGCTCGACCGGCGCTAGCCGCAAGGGGATGCTCGCCGTGCTCGAAACCGCCCAGGCGGCAGGCCAGAAGGCCCAGCAAGACGCGCTCGTCGGCCAGGGTTCGATCTTCGACCTCGACCCGCCGGCAGCGAGCACCTCAGGTGGGGCGGCCGGGGGTTTGGCTGGGCGGGTGGGATCTGGTACAGGACTGCTCAGGCCGAGCAACCCTCCGATTCCCGCCGAAGAGTTCGACCAGCCGCAGCTGCTTGCCGTCGAGAAGGAAGCGATCGGACTGTTCATCTCCGCTCACCCGCTCAAGCCGATGCGCGAGGCGCTCAGGGCACGCGTGGACTGCTCGCTTGCCGCCCTCGCCAATCGTCGCGACAAGGACTGGGTGACCGTCGGCGGGATCATCACCGAGTCCAAGAAGATCCGTACCCGCAACGGTGACCACATGATGTTCGCCACACTCGACGATCTCGAAGGTGCCGTCGAGATCCTCGTGTTCGGCAAGGCGCTCGCCGAGCAGGAAGCGCTCGGCACGCAAGCAAGCGCGCTGGCGGTCGACCAAGTGGTGCTCGTCAGAGGCCGCGTTGACCACAAGGAGGCCGGCAAGACCTGTGTCGTCGTCCAATCGGTCGAGCACTTCACGCCGACCGAGCAGGAGATCGAGCGCGCCGACAGCGAGGCCAAAGCGGTCTCCGTCGCGCGCGCCGCGGCGGCGCAACCGGTGCGCCTGCAGGTTAACGCCGCTCGTCTGCCGGCGAGCGCGATCGAGGATGTCAAGGACATCATCGAGACCAACCACGGCCCAGCCGAGGTGGTGTTGGAGATGCTGACAAGCGCCGGCACGCGTATCCTGCGCCTCGGCGAGGCCTACCGTGTTCAGCACACACCTGGCGTGCGCGCCGAGCTGGAAGCGGCACTGGCGCCCGCGCCGGCGCTTGCCGCGACCGGTTAACGCTTCTTCTTACGCTCGCGCAGGCCCCGCTCGCGCAGAGACACGGCAAGCTGGATCTCCTCGCGTGTCGGTCCTGAGCGGTTCTCGCCGGGTGTCTCCAATACGCACGGCAGCTCCTGAAACGGGGGCGCGGAGAGAAACGCCGCACAGCCGCTCTCGCCGAGCTCGCCGGCTCCGACGTTCGCGTGCCGGTCGCGGTTAGACCCGAGCGGGGTCTGGGAGTCGTTGAGGTGCAGCGAGCCCACGCGCTCAAGGCCGATCTTCTCGGCAATCTCTTTCGTCAGCTCGTCCAAGCCCGCGAAAGTGCGGATGTCATAGCCGGAGGCAAACAGATGGCACGAGTCAAGGCACAGCCCCAGCCGCTGGTCGTCCCCCGCCGCCTCCAGCAGGGCCGCGAGCTCGTCGATCGAACGTCCCAACGTGCCGCCGGCGCCGGCCGTGTTCTCCAAGTGCAGCGGACAACCCTCGCTGTCGGCGAGTGCCTCGCGGATCGTCTCACCGGCGCGCGCAACCGCCTCGGCGACATCGCCCGTCTTAGCAGAGCCGGGGTGCAAGACAACGCCGGCGGCGCCGATGTCGTGCCCAACACGCAGCGAGTGCGTGAGCGACACGAGCGACTTCTCTTGGATCTCGGGATCCTCGCTTGCGCAGTTGAGCAAGTACACAGCGTGGATCAGCACCGCGTCGATTTGGCTGGTAGCCATCGCCTCGCGAAACGCGGCGACGTCCTCCTCGCGGTAGACGCTCGGGCGCCACATACGCGGCGACTGGTTGAAAATCTGGATTGCGCGGCAATCGCGCTCCAGCCCCTCGCTCGATCGCCTTTGGCAGGCCGCCAGCAGGAGAGACATGAGCACCGATCAGCAAGTCGATGCTCTCCCGGCTATTGCTGGCAGTCCAATACACGGTGGGCTCTGGCGAGCTTGGGATTTTGCGCATTGGTGCCGGCCCACTAGCATGGCGACGATCCTATGAGAGTTCGCTTCGCCCCATCGCCCACGGGCGCGCTGCACATCGGCGGCGCGCGCACCGCGCTATTCAACTGGCTGCTCGCACGCCACTCGGGCGGCACTTTCCTGCTGCGCATCGAGGACACCGACCGCGAACGCTCCACACCCGAGAACGTCGAGCAGATCCTCGACGCGCTGCGCTGGCTGCAGCTCGACTGGGATGAGGGTCCGATCTTCCAAGGCGAGCGAGCCGCTCGCCACCAAGAGGTGCTTGAGGCACTGCTTGAAGGCGGACACGCCTACCGGTCGAACGCCACGGCCGCCGACGTCGCCGCCTACAAGCAACTGCACGGCGCCGAGCGTGGTTTCCGCGGGGAGCCAGAGCAGCAGGGGGCAGTGCGCCTGCGCGTGCCGGCCGGTGGCGCCACCGTCGTACACGACCTGATCCGCGGCGACACAACCTTCGAACACGTGCATCTCGACGATCCGGTGATCGCGCGTGCGGACAGCTCGGTGCTCTACAACTTCGCCGTCGCGATCGACGATCTCGACGCGGCCATCACGCACGTTGTGCGTGGAGAGGACCACCTGTCCAACACCCCAAAGCAACTGCTCGTCCTGCAGGCCGCCAAGGCCGCCGGTTTCGGCTCAGAACAAGTCGAGCCGCTGTATGCCCACCTGCCGCTGTTGCACGGCCCCGACGGCAAGAAGCTCTCCAAGCGCCACGGCGCCGCGTCGGTGCAGGAGCTGCGCGAAGCGGGCTACCTGCCGGAGGCGGTGCGCAACTACCTCGCCCTGCTCGGCTGGGGCTCGGGCGACGACGCCACCGTCCTCTCGACAGAGCAGCTCGTGGAGCGCTTCGAGCTGGAGCGCGTCAGTCGCAACCCGGCCCGCTTCGACGAGGTCAAGCTGCGCTGGCTCGACGGGATCTACGTTCGTGGGCTCTCCGTCGGAGAGCTTGCCGATCGCGTGCTTGGCTACCTACACATCACAGATCCGCGGGCGGCAAGTGCTGCAGAAGCCGATCGCCAGCTGCTCGAGGGTGCTGTGGCGATCAGCCAGGAGAAGATTCAGACGCTCGCCGACTTCTGGCCGCTGTCGTGCTTCTTCTTCACGGGTGTCGCCGAGGATGCCGTGGCGCGCGAGCGCTGGCTTGGTGAGCGTGGAGTATCGGTGTTGGGCGATGCGCGAGTGCAGCTCTCCTCGGCGCCAAACTTCGAGGTCGAGGCGGTGCAGACAGCGCTTGCGCAAGTGATCGAGCGCCACGACGCAAAGCCGCGCGAGGTCTACCAGCCGGTGCGTGTCGCAATCGCGGGCACGACCGTTTCGCCAGGCATCTTCGAGAGCGTCGCGCTACTCGGTCGCGAGGAGACCTTGCGCCGCATCGATCTCGCGCTCGCCGGCTAAACGTTCTAAAAGAACGTCTTTCAAAATAGCTGTGCGACGGGCGTTTATTGATCATGAAGCTGGGATGTGTGGCTCATCTTTTGAATGATCTGCCCAACACCCCCCCCCCTTGCGAAGCCTTAGGTAAAGGTTAGGTACCAAAATAAATCCCCAGCTCCACACCAAGGGGTATCGAGGCGTGCAGGCATTTTGAAAGACCTCTAAGGCCGGCAATAGATCGCCCAGGTCCGCGGCGACGCTCAACAAACCATCTGGAGCTGCCGATAGGACCCATGACGACCACATGGGTTGGCTCGGATGCCGCCCCGTCAAGAAGGTGTCATGAGCACGCAAGCGACAGTGACAAAGCCAACGCACGCAAGCGATCCCGCGGATTCCTCCGCGCCTGGGCGACGCCCGAGCAGCTCGAGCGGATCCGGCGAGCGCCATCAGAACGAGGGCCATGGTCGTCGCTTGATGCGAGCATTCGAGGCGCTCGACGCGTTCCCGGCGCTGTCAGAGTCGCGCAGCCGCCTACTTTCGGTTATTTCCAAGGACAACGTCGCCACCGCCGACGTCGTCGCTGCCGTCGAGTCCGACGTGGCGCTGCTGATCGCGGTGATGCGTCTCGCCAACGAGGGCTCTGGTCCCTCCGAGCGCATCGAGACCGTCGTCGGCGCGGTCGAGCGGTTGACGCCCCAGGCGGTCGAGTCGATCGCCAGCAGGGTGCGCACCTTTGACTTCTTCGAGCGCTCTTCCGGCTGGGACACAGCGCCCGAGCGCTTCCGCCTGCACGCGCTCGCCACCCAGCACACCGCCGACCGGCTCGCGGCCGAGGTCGGCTACGAGCACCGTGACCGTCTGACCGTCACCAGTCTGCTTCACGATGTCGGCAAGCTCGTGCTGATACACGCTTATCCCGGCTACATCGCCCAGGTCAAGAAGGAGGGCCAGACGCCCGAGAAGCGCATCCATCAGGAACGGCGCGAGCTCGGTGTCGACCACGCGCTCGTGGGCGGTGTGCTCGCCCGCCGCTGGGGCCTGCCGCCGGCGATCGCCACAGTGATCGAGCGCCACCACAATCCAGATGCCAGTGGCGAGGCGGCGTTCGTGCGTCTTGCCGACATGCTCGCGCATTATGCCCACGGAGCACCGGTGGCGCCGGCAGAGATGCTCGCATGTGCCCGTGCGCTTGGGCTTGGCCCAGAGGAACTGCGCCGCGTGATGTATGAGCTGCCAAGCTCGCGTAGTCAACGCCAGCGCACGGTCGATCCCTGCCCGCTCTCAGGGCGCGAGGTTGGTGTGCTGCAGCGGCTCGCAGAAGGCAAGGTCTACAAGCAGATCGCGCACGAGTTGACGCTCTCCACGAGCACGGTGCGCACGCACTTGCACAACATCTACGGCAAGCTCGGCGCGGTCGATCGTGCCCAGGCGGTTCTAATCGCCACAGAGCGCGGTTGGCTCTGAGTACGTCTTTCAAAAGGAGCTCCGCGGCGGAGCGTTTATGGATCGTGAAGCGCCCCACGCTTGGGCGCCCCACGCTTGGGCGCCCCACGCCTCGTCCGAGACGCTTTCTGCGTAGCATCGCACTGCGCGATGATCTCGATCACAAGTAAGTCTCCCTACGCGGTGGCCGCGCTCGCGGAGCTTGGTCGTGCCGGTGGCTCTGAGCCGGTGCCGATCGGCGAGCTCGCGCGTCGTCGTGAGATGCCGGTCCAGTTTCTCGAGCAGCTGTTCGCTGTGCTGCGGCGCGCCGGTGTGGTCAACTCTCAGCGCGGGGTCAAGGGTGGCTACCGCTTTGCCCGCGACCCGTCGCAGGTGAGTGTGCTCGAAGTCGTGGAGTTGCTCGATGGTCCACTCGGCCGCGACGCCGACGGTGTCTTCGGCGATGCTTCCAAGGCCGCGCGTGAGGTGCTGGAGCAGACGAGCATCGCCGATGTGATCGAGCGCGAAGCACGCGACTCGGGCGCGAGCATGTACCACATTTGACCTGAGGACCTATCCCGGCGGACCGCACGCGCTTCCCAATAGGCCCCGAGCCACTATTGTCGTGGACATATGGGGTCAATCCCGATCAACATTGCGGAGCTTGTCGGTGGGACGCCGCTGATTCGCCTGCAGCGGATGCTCGAAGGCGCACCTTCTGAGCAGAGGGGCGTCGAGTTGTACGCAAAGCTGGAGGCGTTCAACCCAGGTGGAAGTGTCAAGGATCGGATCGGCGTGGCGATGATCGATGCTGCAGAGGCCGAGGGCCGGATCGAGCCGGGGCGCAGCACGATCGTCGAGGCGACGAGCGGCAACACCGGCATCGCGCTCGCGTTCGTGTGTGCCGCCAAGGGGTACGAGCTCGTGCTGACGTTGCCTCAGGGAATGAGCCGCGAGCGCGAGATCCTGCTCAAGCTCTACGGCGCGAGTGTCGAGATCACCGAGTCGCTCGGGGGCATGGGGGAGGCCGTGCAAGCGGCGCAGGCGATGGCACGCGACCCCGACGTGTTCCTGCCCGACCAGTTCTCAAATCCCGCCAACCCAGAGGCCCATCGTCGTACGACCGGTCCCGAGATTGCGGGGGCGCTGGATGGTCGCGTCGACGTGCTCGTCGCCGGCGTTGGTACCGGTGGCACGATCACGGGCGTCGGTGAATATCTGCGCGAGCAAAACCCGAAGTTGCAGATCGTGGCGGTGGAGCCGAGTGGCTCGGCGGTGCTCTCGGGCTTGCGCGCAGGTCCGCACCGCATCCAGGGCATCGGCGCGGGCTTTGTCCCACCTGTCCTAAACCGCGAGTTGATCGACGAGGTGATCCCCGTCTCAGACGACGACGCGATCCAAACCGCATGGACTTGCGCACGGCGCGAGGGTCTGCTCGCCGGAATCTCCTGCGGCGCCGCGCTGTGGGCAAGCTTGCAGGTCGCGGCGCGACCTGAGTCCAAGGGCAAGCGGATCGTGACGATCATGCCCGACTCGGGCGAGCGCTATATCTCGCAGGCGTTTTTCGCGCCGTCTTAAGCCCGCTACGCTCTACTCATGCTCGGCATAGGCGCCATCGCCCGGGTCGCAAAGGAGCTTCGTCGCGATGTTGAGGCTGCGCATGACCGCGATCCCGCCGCGTGCGGTGTGGCGCCGGTCGAGATTGTCGCGACCTGGCCCGGAATCCAGGCATTGCTCGCCCACCGCGTCGCCCATGCGCTGCACACCTCAGAGGTGCCGTTGTTGCCGCGTGCGATCGCGCTCGTGTCGAGAGCCGTGACCGGGATCGAGATCCATCCGGCCGCGAGTATCGGCAAGGGCCTGTTCATCGATCACGGCTCCGGCGTCGTGATCGGCGAGACCGCCGAGATCGGCGACGACGTGACGCTCTACCAGGGAGTCACGCTCGGCGGCACGGGCTTTGTCACCGGCAAGCGTCATCCTACGGTGCAAGACAACGTGACAATCGGCTCCGGCGCCAAGCTGCTCGGTCCGATCATGATCGGCCACGGCGCCAAGATCGGGGCCAACAGCGTGGTCATCACCGATGTGCCGCCCAACTCAACGGTCGTGGGCAACCCGGGCCACCCGGTGCGCGTTGACGGGCGCCGCCCAGAGGGCCCCGACGCCGACTGGATCCATCTGCCAGACCCGATCGCCGAGGCGATCCAGGGGCTGGCCAGTCGTATCAGCGCACTCGAACGCACGGTGGCCGAGCTCTCCGGGGAAGATGCCGAGTCGGTGGCCGAGGTCAGGCCGCTGCGCACGGTCAAGGGGCCGAACCCCGCCGGGGGTTGACCTCCGCCTCCGACGCTTGGCTTGATGGGTGCGCATAGCCTTTTTTGCGGTTCAGTAAAAGACATTGCGGCAACGGTGGCGGGGGCGTGACTTGTATTGAGTTCCCCGCCCACCCGACTGGCCGCGCGTCCATAGCCAGGTGTCGATCTTGCGTGCCGGCACGCCAGTGCGCTGGGAGATCAACTCGCATGCGTGCAGCGCGCAAGCTCGGATCTCGCGCTCGGCGCCGCCGAGTGTAAGACGCTCGCCGCGGTCGATATGCGTAGCGAGCCGGTTGTCGTAGACGAGCACGCCGTCGCAGCGCAGCACGTGTGGGACGAGGTTGTCGGCGAAGATCGTGAGGCGATCGAGGTCTGAGAACTCGGCCACGCCGGCAAGCACGAGGTCGCTGGCGAGAATCTGGGCGCGCTTGTAGAAGCCATGGTCGGCAAACATCGCCATCCCGCGAACCAGCATCTCCGCCAGGCGCTCAGCCGAGCCGCCGGCCTCATCCACGAGGTCAAGCGCCCGACGTGGCTGGTCGGTCCGTTGGCCCGGCGGCCCGCCAATGCGGCGCGTCGGCCCTCTGGTCCGGTCCCCCAGGAAACGTCCCAGCGCGCGTAGCGCCTGCGCATACAGGCTCATCAGCTCGTGGTCTGGGCGCTGGCCGAGTATCTGCGCAATCTCAACTGTGCTCACCCGCGAGAGCCACGCGCCCGTCGGCGGGCCGTGCGCACGCGCATGATCGGCAAGCGCCCATGACACCGTGAAGTAGCCGCTGACGGGCCTGCCGTCGAGCTCGCGCTTGCGCAACGTTGGAAACCAGCCCGAGCCGAAGTTGATCGTGTCGAGCGCAAGCATGTAGTCGGCCACGTCGGCCGGCTCACCCTCCAGATAGTGACATCTCGGGTCAAGCGGCGGTGGCGTCGCCGGCTGCAGCTCGGCGACGGCGTCGAGGTCGATCCGCACCGAACGCGCTTCGGCGGCGATCTGGGCGCATGAGGCCCTTACTTCGTCGGTGATGGACATCGTGTAAACGTTAGACGTAGAGGCTCAACGCAGAGATGGTTGCGACGCTCCCCAGATTTGCAACCGCACCCGTCTCTATGCTCCGAGAATGACTCAAAACGAAGGGTCCAAGCGCGTGGAGAAGCTGCTCGAGGGCCTCAACGAGCCTCAGCGCGAGGCGGTCACCCACGGCGAGGGGCCTCTCTTGATTCTTGCTGGCGCCGGCAGCGGCAAGACGCGCGTGCTCACTCATCGTGTGGCTTTCCTGATCTTCACCGAGCAGGCCTATCCGAGCGAGATTCTCGCGATCACCTTCACCAACAAGGCGGCGCAGGAGATGCGGGGGCGTGTCGAGGGGTTGCTCGGCGGCAACATGCGACGCATGTGGCTGATGACCTTCCATGCCGCCTGTGCGCGCATCATGCGCGCACACGCTGAGCGCCTCGGCTACACCTCGCGCTTCACGATCTACGACCAGGCCGACTCGCGGCGTATGGTCAAGCGCTGCATCGAGGAGGTCGGGGTCGATCCCAAGCGTTTCGCGCCCGCTGCGATCCACGGACAGATCTCCCAAGCCAAGAACAAACTGCTCGCCGCCTCTGACTGCGCAGAGGCGATCGGCTCACCGTTCGAGCAGGTTCTCGCCGAGGTGTACCAGCTGTATGAGAGCGAACTGCTGCGCATGAACGCGATGGACTTCGACGATTTGCTGTTTCGCACCGTGAACCTGCTGGAGCTGTTCGAGGACGTGCGCACCCATTACTCCCAGAGCTTTAAGCACGTGCTGGTGGACGAGTACCAAGACACCAACCACGCTCAATACCGGCTGCTGCAGCTTCTTATGGGATCCCACCCATCCGGTGGGCGTGCCAAGCCGGCTCAAGGTGAGCGCGTGAGCATTCCTGGGCATCGCAACCTCGCGGTAGTGGGAGACGATTCACAGTCAATATATTCATTTCGAGGAGCCGATGTATCCAATATATTGGACTTCGAGAAGGACTTCCCCGACGCGCGTGTGGTCAAGCTGGAGCAGAACTATCGCTCCACGCAGACGATCCTCTCCGCCGCAAATGCGGTGATCGCCAACAACCGCGGCGGGATCGCCAAGCGGCTGTGGAGCGAGGTCGGCCAGGGCAGCCCGATCAGGGTGCACGGTCTCGACGACGAGCACGCCGAGGCGCGTTTCGTCGTGGGCGAGGCGGAGCGGCTCGTCGACGAGGGAGCTTCGCGCTCTGAGATAGCGATCTTCTACCGCACAAATGCCATGTCGCGCGTGATCGAGGACACTCTGGTACGGCGCGAGATCGCCTACCAGGTAATCGGCGGCACCAAGTTCTACGAGCGGGCGGAGATCAAGGACGCGGTTGCCTATCTCGCTTGGATCGCCAATCCCTTTGACGTCGTCAGCTTCCAACGCGTCGCCAATTCGCCAAGACGCGGGCTCGGGCAGACCTCGTTGTCGCGGATCGTCGCCCACTCCGCGAGCGTGGGGGAATCGGTCTGGGAGGTGGCCGCGGCCACCGATCGCATCCCCGGCCTGGGTGCGGCGGCGATCAAGTCGCTGAGCCGCTTCATGACGACGATGGCAGACTTGGCAGAGCTGGCACGGGACGGCATCCCGGTAGGCGACCTGATGGAGGCGGTGCTCGCTCGCAGTGGCTACGTGGAAGCGCTCGAAGCCGAGTCGGTTGGCCACGGCGAAAAGGCCTTTGAGGCGCAAGGACGCGTCGAAAACTTGCAACAGCTCGTCGAGGTGGCGCACGAGTTCGACGCCAACAACCCGGCCGAGGAGGACACGCTCGAGCAGTTCCTGCAGGAGATCGCGCTCAAGGCCGACGGCGACTCGCGTAAAGACGACGAGGGACTTGTGACGCTGATGACTTTGCACAATGCCAAGGGTCTTGAGTACCCGATCGTGTTTGTGGCGGGCTGCGAGGAGGGCGTCTTTCCCCACCAGCGTGCGCTCGACGAGGGCGGCATCGAGGAGGAGCGCCGCCTCTTCTACGTGGCGGTGACTCGCGCGATGCGCGAGCTGTATCTCACATACGCCAGGCGCCGCTCGGTTTTCGGCGCCTCCACCTACGGTCTTGCCAGCCGCTTTCTCGACGAGATCCCCGCGGAGTTGTGTGAACGTGAGGAGCTACCTGTTTCGCGTCCCCGCGGGGTGGGTATCGGCGCCGGCGTAGGCATCTCCGCAAGCATGGGTACGCGTGGGGGCGGAGGCGACTGGGCCTCAGCCTCGGGCTCGGCCGGGCCGGTGGCCTCCTATCGCCTCGGCGATGACATCGTGCACGCCGCCTTCGGCGAGGGCGTCGTCACCGGCGTCGAGTCAGGCGGGATCATCGTCGTGCGCTTCGCCGGGGATGGCACGGAGCGGAAGCTGATGGCCGACTATGCCCCGGTGTCTCGCCGCTGAATTCCATACGATCCATGGGGTGACGGCCACAATCATCGACGGCAAGGCAATCGCGGCCCGCGTCCGGGCAGATGTCGCACGCGACGTCGCTGAGCTCGTGGCGGAGGGAGCACAGCCGCCCGGCCTGGCGACTGTGCTAGTCGGCGAGGACCCAGCCTCGGCGGTCTACGTGGGCGGCAAGCAGCGCGCGTGCACCGAGGTGGGGATGACGCCGTACGACGAACGCCTTCCAGCCGACGCCAGCTTCGAGCAGGTCGCTGGCCGTCTGCAAGCGCTCAACGACGACCCGGCCGTCAGCGGTGTCTTGCTGCAGTTGCCGCTACCCGACCATCTCCACGGCGCGACGCTCACGGGCCTGATCGACCCGCGCAAGGATGTTGACGGACTCACGTCAGTCAACGCGGGCTTGCTCTCGCTCGGACGGCCGGGCCTGCGCCCGTGCACACCCTCGGGTGTGATTGAGCTGCTGGCAAGCGTCGACGCACAGCTCGAAGGAGCCGAGGCGGTAGTGGTCGGCCGCTCAAACCTGTTCGGCAAGCCGATGGCCCAGTTGCTGCTGGAGGCGAACGCGACCGTCACGATCTGCCATTCGCGCACGCGCGACCTGCGCGAGGTGTGCGCTCGTGCGGACATCCTGATCGCGGCGGTCGGTCGGGCAAGAATCGTCGAGCGCGACTTCGTCAAGCCGGGAGCGATCGTGATCGACGTCGGCATGAATCGCCTCTCGCCAGAGGAGGCGGGCACCAAGAGCGGCCTCGTCGGCGATGTCGACTTCGCAGAAGTGAGCGAGGTTGCAAGCGCGATCACGCCGGTGCCGGGCGGGGTTGGGCCAATGACGATCGCGATGCTCTTGAGCAACACTTTGCAAGCGGCACGCGCGCAGCACGCCTCGCGGTCGGTGGGAGCATGATGAGACGGACACGGTTCTGTCCACGCGGTAGGTCAGAGGGAATATGCGGGTTCATGCACTCGCCGGCGACGGACCTCGCGGGGCAGGCATCGTGAAGCTCACGCGGCTGCGCTCCGGAGAGCTGATCGCACTGGCGGGTGCGATCTTGGTGATTGTCGCGCTCACACGCCCGTGGTATGAAAACGCTGGAGTCCTGCTCAGCGCGTGGTCAACGTTTGGACCGGCGGTCGTGCTGATCATGATTGCCGCGCTGAGCGCATTGGTACTCGTGCTTACCACGCTCACCGAGCGCTCCACCGCTTTCCCGGTGGCGGCCGCGATTTGGAGCACGCTGTTCGGGCTGATCGGCGTGATTGCCGCGATCGTGCGTGTGCTGGAGCGCCCGCACGGCGCTACCTCGCTGTGCGCGGGCGCCTGGTTGGCCCTAGCCGGCACGATCCTGATCTTCGCCGGCTCGTGGCAGTCGATCCGTGACGAACGCACGTCGCTCTACCCGCCGGCCACCCCCGAGCCGCGCAAACTCTCTGCCTAGAATGCGCAGCCGATGATCGACGGTGACGAGATACTGCACGTAGCCGCCTTGGCGCGTTTGCGCTTGAGCGAGGAGGAGATCGAGCCGATGGCACGCGAGCTCTCCGCTGTCCTTGACCACGTAGCTAAGATCGCTGAGCTTGACCTGGAGGGTGTGCCGGTGACCACGCACGTCGCCGAGGTCACGGGCAGGCTGCGCCCAGACGAGCCGTGCGAGTCGCTCCCGCGCGAGGTCGTGCTCGCCCAGGCCCCAGCCGTCAGCGGCGAGGGTTTTCTAGTTCCCTCTCCGCAGGCATGACGATGCGCTACGTCGCTCCGAGCCCGGACGCATGGGCATGAGCATCGGTTTCGAGGATCGGCTCGCATGAGCGCGAGCGAGCTGCTGGATCTATCCGCGGCGGCCGCCGCGCACGCGCTTGCCGCGGGCGAGGTCGAGGCGAGCGAGCTGTTCGAGGCATACCGCGCCCGCGCGCAAGAGGACAAGCTGAACTGTTTTACCTGGGTTGCGCCTGAGAGGCCGGCGCCCCACCTCGCTGCGCTCCAGTCCGGGACTCCGCTGGGCGGCGTGCCGCTCGCGGTCAAGGACCTGTTCTGCACAAAGGACGTGCCCAGCCAGTCGGGCTCGCGCATCCTCGAGGGCTACCTGCCCCCGTACACCGCCACCGCGGTCAAGCGCCTGCAGAAGGCCGGCGCCCCGCTGCTGGCCAAGACCAATCAGGACGAGTTCGCGATGGGCTCCTCCAACGAGAACTCCGCCTACGGCCCGGTCCTCAACCCTTGGGACCGCAAGCGCGTGCCAGGCGGTTCCTCCGGCGGCAGCGCGGCGGCCGTCGCGGCCGGTCTCGCACCGTGGGCGCTCGGTACCGACACGGGCGGCTCGATCCGTCAGCCGGCCGCCCTGTGCGGGATCGTCGGCATGAAGCCAACCTACGGCGCCGTCTCGCGCTACGGCATGATCGCCTTCGCCTCCTCGCTCGACCAGGCGGGCCCGCTGACGCGCGATGTCAGCGACGCCGCGTTGATGCTGCGCCACATGGTCGGCCGCGACGAGTGCGACGCCACCTCCTTGAGCTTTCCGCACGAGATCGCGCTGCCGAGCGCCGAGAGTCTCGCGGGCATTCGCTTGGGCGTGCCCGAGGAGCTGACAGGCGATGGCATCGAAGCGGGCGTGCTCGCCGCCTTCAACGCCAGCTTGCGGCAGGCCGAACGATTGGGCGCAAAGATCGAGCAGGTGCGCCTACCGCACGCCCCACACGCGCTGTCGGCCTACTACGTGATCGCCCCAGCCGAGGCGTCGTCGAACCTGGCCCGCTTCGATGGTGTGCGCTACGGCTTGCGGGTCGACGCCGAGGACCTCGTGGGCATGTACACGCGCACGCGCCACGACGGCTTCGGCGCCGAGGTCAAGCGGCGCATCATGCTTGGCACCTACGCCCTGTCCTCCGGCTACTACGACGCCTTCTACGGCCGCGCCCAACGGGTACGCACGAAGATCGTCGAGGATTTCCGCTCGGTCTTCGAGCGTGTCGATTTCGTCGTCACGCCGACGAGCCCGACGGTCGCCTTCGAGCTGGGGGCAAAGACCGGCGACCCGCTGTCGATGTACCTCAACGACTTCTGCACAGTGCCGATGTCGCTGGCCGGCATCCCGGCGATCTCGATTCCCTGCGGCCTGAGTGGCGCCGAGCAGGGACTTGGCCCTGGTGGAAGAGGTCTACCCGTCGGTTTGCAACTGACCGGCCCGGCCTTCAGCGAGAACGCTTTGCTCGACGCGGCATACGCGCTGGAGCAGACGCTCGGCTTCGACTCGACCCCGGCACGCGCATGACCTACGAGCCCGTCATCGGCCTGGAGATCCATATCCAGCTGGCCACGCGCACGAAGATGTTTTGTGGTTGCGAACTGTCCTTCGGCGACCCCCCCAACACCCACACGTGTCCCGTCTGCCTCGGCCTCCCTGGTGCGCTGCCGGTGGCCAACGCGCGCGCGATCCACTTCGGCCTGATGATCGGCATGGCGCTCGGCTCGAAGCTCGCGCCGCGCTCGATCTTCCATCGCAAGAACTACTTCTATCCCGACCTGTCCAAGGGCTACCAGATCTCCCAGTACGACGAGCCCTTGTGCCTGGGCGGACAGCTGGCCGAGGTGCGTATCCATCGAGTACATCTGGAGGACGACGCCGCCAAGCTCGTCCACGTCGGCGCAAGTGGTCGCATCCACGCTTCCGACGCTTCGATCGTGGATTTCAACCGCGGCGGCACCCCACTGGCGGAGATCGTCACCGAGCCTGACCTGCGGTCCGCGGACCAGGCGGGGGAGTGGCTGCGGCTGCTGCGCACGACGATGCGCCAGCTCGGCGTCTCGGACGTGAACATGGAGGAGGGCTCGCTGCGCTGCGACGCCAACATCTCGCTGCGCCCTGCGGGCACGAGCGAGCTCGGCACGAAGACCGAGCTGAAGAACATGAACTCCTTCCGCTTCATCGAACGCGGTATCCGCGCCGAGATCGTCCGCCAGGAAGAGATCCTGAGCAGCGGTGGTCGCGTCCTGCAGGAGACGTTGCACTTCGACCCGGACAGCGGTCGCATCACCTCGCTGCGCTCCAAGGAGCAGGCGCACGACTATCGCTATTTCCCTGAGCCCGACCTGGTGCCGGTGGCCGTCGAGGAGTCGATGCTCGACGCGGCGCGTGCCGCGATGCCAGAGCTGCCGGCGGCCAGAGCAGAGCGCTTCGAGCAGCTCGGCCTCAGTGCCGACAGCGCCCGGCGCCTTGCCTTCAGCGCCGAGCTTGGCGACTACTTCGAGCAGGGGCTGGCCGCCGGGCCGGACCCGGCGCCGGCGCCGCAGGCGCTTGCCAACTGGATCGTCGCCGACTTGCTCGCCCGTCTGGATGACGGCCAGAGCCCGGCCGATTCGCGCGTCACGCCGGCTGCGCTGGCCACGCTCTCGGGAATGGTCGGCGCCAAGCATGTGAGCGTGGGTGCCGCGCGCCAGGTGCTCGACCGGCTTGTGGCAGAAGGGGGAGACCCTGTTGCAATCGTCGCGGCCGAGGGCCTTGCGGCGCTCGACGGCGGCGACGATCTCGCCGCCGTCGTGACGGCTGCGCTAGCAGCCAATGGCGACGCGGCCGAGCGCGTCAAGGGCGGCAACGCCAAGGCGATCGGCCCGATCGTCGGCTACGTGATGCGCGAGACCAAGGGCCGCGCCGACGGCGGCGAGGTCACGCGGCTCGTCAACGAGCAGCTGGGGATCTAAAGGCTTCGTTCCGGCTAAGCACCACTATCATGAACACTTAGGTACCTAAATAAATCTCTCTGGTTCATCCAAAGGGGGTATCTGGCGTACATCTCATCTTGAAGGGCATTCTGGGCCTTTGGCACCCGCGTTTCTGGGTCCCCAGTTATTCGAACTGCATCGCCAGTCGCGGCATTTCCGCACTCAGAACACCTGTACGTCTGACATTTTGGACGAAAGGCCAAACACATCGGGGCCGTCCGAGGGCAATATGGTCGACATGAACAGGCCGAACTCAAATTCGATGGCAACTCCTCCTCGGCGGTTTCTCCTGCTGCCAGAGGACGCCGCGGATGTTCCCGGCCAGGGTGTACGCATCCGACGCTATCGCCTCACGAGCGTCGGGCGCTCCCATGGCCTGGATCGTCCTCCGGCGGGTGGGTGGGAATCCCATACATGGAACGTGCCACGGGTGCCATAGCCAGGCGGATGGTGCGTGTAGGGCCAGGGATGGCGTGTAGTGCCAAACCTCGCCACGAGTCCCCTCCTCGTGGTGAATGGGGCGCGGTCGGGCAGGGTCTCAGAGCCTGCCCGACCGCGCGCCCCTCTTTTTGAGCTAAGCTCTGAACTGTGAGCCCCTCAACGCAAGAGCGTTCCTCAGGTTCGCTTGGACGCACGATCGTCGCGATCCTGGTCCTGCTCGTCGTCGGCTACTTCCTGCTTCACGTCTTGATCGGGGTCGCCGTCGCGATCGCGGGCATCGCCGTCGTAGTCTTGGCGGTCGTTGGCGTCATCTGGGCGCTCAAGGTCCTGTTCTAAGCATCACGCTCGTGATGAGCCGCATGGAGAGCAGCACATGGCATATCTAGTCATCTGCTTCTTCTTCGGCCTGGCGGGCGGGATCGTCGGTCGCATCAAGGGCAGCTCGTTCGTGCTGTGGTTTTTGATCTCGGCTGTCGTGCCCATCTTCGGACTGATGGCCGCGGTCTTCTACCGCAACGATCGCGACGAGCTGCGCCGACAATGCCCGAAATGCGGTCGCGTGACAAAGCTCCACGACGCACTCTGCACGCGCTGCGGCGAGGAGCTTGAGTATCCCGAGCAGGTGCTCATACCCGAATCTTTCCAGGGCCGCGCTGCACCCCACTCTGGCTGACCGTAAAGCGACAGGCCCAAAGCTTTAGGGACGTGTTCTTGGGGTGCGTTTCTGACGACGCCTCTGGAGGGTCAGACACGGCAGCAAATCCGCGAACTTTGGCTTGCCTAAGCCGATTTTGGCCGCCCTAAGCCGGTAGTTCGCATACGCTGTGATGGATGTCCGTCACCGCCGAGAAGCCGACCAAGCCCGCGAGAGAGTCGCGGATCGCTGGCCTGATCCATCGCGCCGGCTACGAAAACGAGCGCTCGTTCGTGTTGCGCGTGGTGCAGCCGGCGCTGGTTGGCATGATCGATGGCACTGTCTCTTCGATCGCGCCGATATTCGCAGCGGCGGTTTCCTCAAACTCGCATACGGCGTTCGTCGTCGGCCTGTCGACCGCGCTCGGGGCCGGTATCAGCATGGGCATCTCCGAGGCGCTGTCGGATACGGGTGAGACGACGGGTCGTGGCTCGCCGCTGGTGCGCGGCACGATCACCGGTGGCATGACCGCGCTCGGCGGGATCTTCCACACGCTGCCCTTCCTGATCTCAGACACGCACAAGGCGCTGATCGTCGCCGGCTGTGTAGTCGCGGTCGAGCTGTTCGTGATCGCCTGGGTGCGTCAGCGCTTCCTGGACGTGTCGCTGCGCTCGTCGCTGATCGTGGTCACGCTGGCAGGCGCGATCGTGCTCGCGATCGGTGTCGCGATCGGCAGTTCCTGAGAGCAGGAATCCTTCTCTTGGCGGGAAAACCCGCTGGTAGACTTGCTCTGACAAGAGGTCCTACCGAGACCTTGCTATTTGAGATCCCCGAATGTAGGAAAGGAGGTCGGTGCAATGCGTGCAGTTGACGCAGTGATGGAATGCTTGAAGGCGGAGGGCGTGGATGTCGTCTTCGGTCTGCCCGGTGGCGCCAACCTCCCGACCTACGACGCGTTCGTCGACGGCGGCCTGCGCCACATCTTGGTGCGTCACGAGGCTGGCGGTGGACATGCCGCCGAGGGCTACGCGAAGGCCACGGGCAAGGTCGGCGTGGCGTTTGCCACTAGCGGCCCAGGCGCCACCAACTTGATCACCCCGATTTGCGACGCGATGATGGATTCTGTGCCGGTCGTGTTCATCACGGGTCAGGTGCGAACCGAGCTGCTCGGCACCGACGGCTTCCAGGAGGCCGACACGATCGGCATCACGATGCCGATCGTCAAGCACTCCTTCATGATCCAGGACCCTCTGGAAATCCCGCGGGCAATCCACGAGGCGTTCTTCCTGGCGCGCAGCGGCCGCCCGGGCCCGGTCCTGGTCGACATCCCGCAAGACCTCTCGCGAGCCGAGATTCCCTACGAGCCGGTCGCCGACGTACGTCTGCCCGGCTATCAGCCGACGCTAGAGGGCAACCAGAAGCAGATCCGCCAAGCCGCAAAGGCACTAGCTGCCGCTAAGCGTCCCGTGATCTATGCGGGCGGCGGCGTGGTCAACGCGAACGCCGCAAGCGAGCTGGTCGAGTTCGCCACCGCCGACCGCTTTCCGGTGACTTGCACGTTGATGGGGCTGGGCGCATTCCCCGCTCGCCTGTCCGCCGACATGGCGGGCACTCCAGAGGGCGCTCCGCATCCGCAGTGGCTGGGAATGCTTGGCATGCATGGCACGCGCGCTGCCAACTACGCGATGGACGAGGCGGACCTGATCTGCGCGGTGGGAGCGCGCTTCGACGATCGCGTCACCGGCAAGCTCTCCGAGTTCGCCCCGAACGCCAAGTTCATCCACATCGACGTCGATCCGGCTGAGATCTCGAAGAACATCCCCGCGCACATCCCGATCGTCGGCGATGCCAAGCACGTGCTGGCCAAGCTGCTGGTCGAGTACCGTGCGCTGAGCGCTGCCAGCGACCGCCTGAACGAGTGGTGGGAGCGGATCGAAGGCTGGCGCGAGAAGTACCCGCTGAGCTTCGAGGACTCCAGCGACACCGAGATCAAGCCGCAGTACATGATCAAGGCTCTGCACGAGGCCACCGGCGGCGAGGCAATCGTCACCAGCGACGTGGGCCAGCACCAGATGTGGGCCGCGCAGTACTACGACTTCCCCGCGCCACGTCGCTGGATCAACTCCGGCGGGCTCGGCACGATGGGCTTCGGCCTGCCGGCCGCGATGGGCGCCGCCGTCGGCTGTCCCGAGCGGACCGTCTGCTGCATCGCGGGTGACGGCTCGGTGCAGATGAACGCCCAGGAGCTCGCCACCTGCGCTCAGGAGAAAATCCCGATCAAGGTGTTCATCATGAACAACGGCTACCTGGGCATGGTGCGCCAGTGGCAGGAGCTCTTCTGGGACGGTCGCTACAGCCAGGTGGAGACGGGCGACTACCCCGATTTCGTCAAGCTCGCCGAGGCCTACGGCGCGACGGGCATGCGCTTTGACGACAAGACGACGCTCGTGGAGGACATGAAGCGCGCGATCGCCACCGACGGCCCGGTCGTGGTCGACGTGAAGGTCACGCGCGAGGAGAACACATACCCGATGATCCCCGCAGGGCAGGCCGCCAGGGAGATGGTGGGATGAGCGCGCGCCAGGATCTCCTCACAGATGGAGGGTCTTTCCGATGAGCGAGCCGGCCACCAAGGAACCGCTGAATCTGGAGGCGCTGCAGGCCTCCGGCAACCTGCGCTCGGGGCGCAAGCACGTGCTCTCGATTCTCGTGGAGAACAAGTCCGGTGTGCTCACCCGCATCGCCGGTCTGTTCGCGCGGCGCGGCTTCAACATCGACACGCTCACTGTCGGGCCGACCGACGACGATCACATCTCGCGCGTGACGCTGACCGTAGACGGCGCGATCCATCCGATCGACCAGGTCACAAAGCAGCTGCACAAGCTCATCAACGTGCTGAAGATCCGCGATCTGGAGCCGACCGACACGGTCGCGCGCGAGCTGGCGCTGTTCAAGATCTCGGCCGACGGCACCCAGCGCGGCGAGCTGATGCAGATAACCGAGATCTTCCGTGGCAAGGTCGTGGACGTCACCAAGCGCTCGGTGATCGTCGAGGTCACGGGTACGACCGAGAAGGTCGAGGCGTTCGAGAACATGGTGCGACCGTTCGGCCTGATCGAGATGATGCGCACGGGCGAGATAGCGATAGCGCGGGGTAGGGCGGAGACCTAGACGCCCGCTGGGCGGCGCGATACTGCGTCCTCCCTCCCTTGTGTGCTGGCCGATTGGCGATCCCGTCGATCGCCAATCGGTACACGGCGGTCGGTGCGTTCTTGTCTCGCTTGCTCAGCGAACGTCTAGGAGCCGCGACGTGTTCCGACTAAGAACGTCTTTCAAAATGAGCGGTGCGGCGGGGCCGTTCATGGATCATGAAGGCCGGGATGTACGGCTCATCTTTTGAATGATCTGCCTAACACCCCCCTTTTGCGAAGGCCCAGGTAAAGGTTAAGTACCAAAATAAATCCCCCAACTCCACATCAAGGGGTATAGATCCGTGCAGGCCATTTTGAAAGACCTTCTAAGTCGTGGAAAGATGAATCCGTGACGCTTCAAACCGGCGAGCGATCGCCGTTCACGCTCAGCGAGGCAGACCGCGAACGCTTGGGCGCGCGGCTCGACCTCGCGCTACAGCGCGCGCGCCGCTCGGGACGGTCGACGCTCGCGACGATCAGCTGCGCACTTCCTGGAGATATCGATCCCTCCGCGGTCGCCTGTGCTTCGCGTCGCCCCGGCGAGCCGTGGTTTGTCTTCGAGCAGCCGGATCGCGGTGGCGCGGCGTTCGCCGCTCTTGGCGAGGTAATCCGCATAGAGGACTCTGGTCCCGATCGATTTGTCACGGTCGCCGACAGCTGGCGTTCACTGTCGGCTCGAGCGGTCGCCGACTCGCCGGGTGAGCCGGGAGGCGGCGGTCCTGTAGCCGTCGGTGGCTTTGCCTTTGCGCCTGACGGAGGCAGCTCCCCGGCGTGGCGCGGCTTTGAGCCTGCTTCGCTGATCGTGCCCGAGGTGACATTGAGGCGCGAGCAGCACGACGGTGAGAGTCGCGTGCGCCTTACGCTCGCTGCCCTGGCTCAGCCCGACGACACCGCCGAGGAGCTGCTGGCGGCTCTAAGCCTTCGTACGGATGAGCTCTCAGACCTGCCGCTGCCGCTGCTCGATCCCGCCCCGACGGGCCGCTTCCAGGTCTCAAGCGGCATGCCTCCCGAGCACTTCGAGGCGGCGGTCGCTCGTGCCACCGAGACGATCCGCGCGGGCAATCTGCAAAAGATCGTGCTCGCGCGTGAGGTCCAGGTGCACGCGCCGAGTGACTACGATCCGGCGGCCGTGTTCGGCGTGCTACGCGACGCCTTCCCCTCATGCTTTGTCTTCTGCATCGGGCGTGGCGACGCCACGTTGGTGGCCGCGAGCCCCGAGCTGCTCGTGCGCCGCGAGGGGCAGCGCGTCAGTACGATCGCTTTGGCCGGCTCGACGCGCCGCAGCGCCGACCCAGCTGTCGACGCACACTTGGGCGAGCAGTTGATGCGCGACGAGAGCTATCGCGAGGAGCACGCGATCGTGGCAAGACGGATTGAGCACACGCTCAACCGCTACGCGATCTGGGTGGCCACCCCGCCCGAGCCGACGCTCGTGCGGATGGCCAACATCCAGCATCTGGCGACCCCGATCAGAGCACAGCTGGCCGCACCGGTCGAGGCGATCGAGCTGGCAGGTCTGATGCACCCCACGCCGGCGGTTGGTGGCGAGCCGTTAGTGGAGGCGCTGGGCTTGATCCCAGCATTGGAGGGTCTCGACCGTGGCTGGTACACCGGTCCGGTCGGCTGGACCGACGCTGCTGGCGACGGCGAGTTCTGCGTCGCGCTGCGCTGCGCTCTATTGCGCGGCAATGTCGCGCGCTGCTACGCCGGTAACGGGATCGTGCGTGGGTCGAAGCCGGCGGCGGAGCTTGCGGAGACCGAGGTCAAGCTGCAGGCTCTGCTGCCGTTGCTTACAAGCTGAGCGAGCCGGCCACCGCTTCCCATAGGCGGCTGTGCATCTCGACGTTCGCGGTCCGCTGGGTGCGACATTCGACGATTGTCGAGCGAGGGGATGCCAAGGCACGCTCCAGCGCGGCGCGAAACGTCGCCACATCCCGTACAGCCTCATGGTCCAGGCCGTACAGCTTCGCCGCCGACGCGAAGTCGAGGCCGGTAGGGGTCGCGATGTGGCGGGTGTACACGTCGTCCGTCAGCGTCATCGGCGATCCGGCGACAGGCAGGAAATCGAAGATCCCGCCGCCTTCGTTGTTGATCAGCACGATCGTCAGCTTCAGGTCGAGCCGGCGCGCGGCGAGCAGGGCGCTGAGGTCGTATGCGAGCGCGACATCGCCGATGAGGAGCACGACTGGGTCACGGCTGGTCGCAGCCGCGCCAAACGCGCTCGAAACTGTGCCGTCGATCCCGTTGGCCCCGCGGTTGCACAGTACCCGCGGCGGATCTGGCCGTACCGGCCAGAAGGTCTCGATGTCGCGTACCGGCATCGAGGAGGCCACGAACAGGGTCGCCTCCTCAGGCAGCAGCACGCCAAGCTCGGCGGCTACCGAGGGCTCGCTGCAGCCGCTGGCGGCAAGCACGCCCAAGATCGTCTCGGCGGCCAGCTCATCGGCGCTGCGCCAGCTTGCCAGCCAGCCAGAGTCAGACGGTGTCGAGCTGTCGAGCATGTCCGTGAGCGCACTCAGGGCCGCCGCCGGCTCGAGCGCGAGCGAGGTCGAAACGACGCTTGCCGGGTCTTGCCACGCCCCCTCCGGATCGAGCGTGGCCTGGGGTGTGTCGGTGAGGCTCGCAAGCCATGTGCGCAGCGGCTTTGACACGGGCAGATCGCCGACACGCAGGACGAAGTCGGGCGTGTGCCCACGTGCGAATCCTGGCTCGCGCAGCAATGCGTCGTAATGCGCGACGGCTGCGTCCCCACGCCGCGCGCCCGACATCGGGTCGGCGAGTAGCGGCCAGCCGAGGAGCTCGCAGAATTGCGCGGCGGCATGGCCAAGCGGTGTCCCACGCTCGTGGCGCCCTGCCACAAGCACCCCCCGTCGGCACGAGCGGATCAGCTCGAACAGTGTGCTCACGGGCGAGTTCGGCGCTGTGTCCGCTACCAAACCTGCCTCTGGGTCCACCTCTCGGTCTTGGATGGGACGGATCACGTAGGGCCGCCCATCGGGTCGTCCCTCGCCGGGTACTTCGTGTAGCTCGTCGCAGACGAGTGGCTCGCGCAATGGAAAATTGAGGTGCACGACCCCGGGCCTGCCTTCAAGCGCCGTCCACCACGCACGACAGGCAAGTGTCCGCATCCAGCGCACACGCTCGCTGCTCAGCTCATGCGTGCCGACCTCGAAGAACCACTTGGAGAAGTCGCCGAAGATCTTGAGCTGGTCGATCGTCTGTCCGGCGCCGAGCTCGCGCAGCTCTGGCGGTCGGTCGGCGCTCAACACGATCAAGGGCACACGCGCCTCGTGTGCCTCCACGACCGCCGGCAGCAGCTCGGCGACGGCCGTACCCGACGTGCAGGTGATCGCGACCGGCAATCCCGAGGCCTTCGCGAGCCCTAGAGCAAAGAAGCCAGAGCAGCGCTCGTCGATGTGGGAATGGCAACGCAAGCGCTGCTCGCGGGCGAGGCTAAGCACGAGCGGAGTAGAGCGAGACCCGGGCGAGGTGCAGGCGTCGCGCATGCCGCAGCGCGCAAGCTCGTCGACGAATGCGCCGAGCAGCTTGTAGGTGTCGGTGGCGGAGGTCATGGGAATTTTGTACGGCTGCTCGTCGGCGAGCTGCATGGTTCCTCGCCGGGGAGCTGGGCGATTGATTTCATTGCTTGGCTTGACAGTTCATAGGATGTGGGCGTGATCGAGAATGTAGTTTTGTTGCACGGATTCGGAGGGACACGCGGTGCGTGGGCCAGCGTTGAAAAGCTTTTGCCGGCCCAACGCTATCGTCCGCTTGCACTTGACCTCCCAGGACACGGCGATCTAGCCGACGCACGACGACCGATCACTTTCGCGAAGTGTGTGGCAAGCGTGCTGGAGCGCAGCCCAAAGCGTTTCGTGCTCGGCGGCTATTCGATGGGTGGACGCATCGCTCTGCACGTCGCGCTGCAGGCGCCGCACAGGGTCGAGCGCCTCGTGCTGGTCTCGGCCACAGCCGGCATCGAGGACGCCACAGAACGAGCTGCGCGACGCAAGCGCGATCGTCGCTTTGCCAAGGAAATCGAGCAGGGCTCGATCGAGGAGTTCATCGAGCGCTGGCGCTCCAAGCCGATGTTCGCGGAAGATCCGCCAGAGGTCGATGCGCTCGCGCGTGCCGACCAGGCACGCAACGGTCCCAGTGGAGTCGCGGCGGCCTTGCGCGGCATCGGCACCGGCGAGATGCCCTCCTTGTGGGAGAGGCTCGTGGACCTGGAGATGCCGGTGACCGTCGTGGCCGGCCATCGCGACCGCAAGTTCGTGCAGACGAGCGAACGGATGGTCAAGCTGCTGCCTGACTCGTTGCTACACGTGACCGGTGGTGGTCACTGTCTGCTGTTCGAGAACCCGAAGAACGTGGCGATGGCGCTGTCGTAGCGTCACGGCGGCTCGACTCCCAGTCCTGGGCCGGTGGGTACCGCGATCTCACCGCGTACCGGTGCCAGCGGGTCGGCGAGGCCCTCGAGGCCCTCGAACATAGAGAGTGTGGCCAGGCCACAGGCAGGCAAGGGCCCGCGCGAAGCGAGCGCGGAGGCGACGTGCACTCCGGCTGCTATGCCGAGCGGTCCGTCGAGCGTCGAGGCGACGTACACCTCTGCGCCTGAGGCGCGCACAAGCGCGGCAGCTGCCAGCAGCCCCGAGATGCCTCCGCAGCGAGAGATCTTCAGACAGATAGCATCCGCGACACCGGCAGTCAGCGCGCCGTGCTCTGCCGCTGTCTCATCGATCGCCACACGCGTCGCTACCCGCTCCCGTACCTCGCGCACTCCCGCGAGCCCGTGGACCGGCTCCTCGACGAGCTCAAGGCCGGCGGGGGCGAGCGCTTCGATGTTTCGCACCGCTTGCTCCACGTCCCAAGCGCCGTTGGCGTCCACGCGCAATGTGACATGGGGGCCGACGGCTGCCCGCACCGCTGCCACGCGCGCGGGGTCGTCGCCGACACCGACCTTGATCTTCAGGCACCTAAATTTCTGCTCGACGGCCAGTTCTGCTTGGAAAACTGCGCCTGCGCGATCGACAGCCGACAAAGTCGCGTTGACCGGAACCGTCGGCGCCGGCGTGTCGGTCACGAGCGAGGCAATCGGCCTACCCATGCGCCGCCCGGCCCGGTCCCATAGCGCCAGATCGATTGCCGCGAACGCCTCCGGCAAATCCTCGACGCGGCGGCAGGCATCGACGATTTCCGCGCCATTCATGCCGGTCGCTTCCTCGACCACGGATCGGTAGCGCTCGAGCGCCGCTTCCACGCGCGCGATGCTTACCCCGTCGTAGGCCTCCAGCGGCGCCGCCTCGCCGTAGCCGCTGACGCCGTCCTCGTCGGTGATCGCGACGATCAGCAGCTCGCGCTCGGTGACGGCGCCGTAGGAGGTTTGCAGCGGCTCGCGCAGGCGCAACGCATGCCGCCGCACGGTCATTCTCATCTTGTCTCGCTTCGCGTCACATCGTTCCCTCGGGAAGTGATGTGGGGAGAGGAGAGAGACACAGTCGCGGCCTCACTTCTTCGGTTGCGGCAGGTGCGAATGTGAAGGGTCGCTTCAGAGTCAAATCCCGCCGCTTGCGAGGATGCCGGCGGCGAACAGCAGGCAGAAGACGAGTTGCAGCATTCCCGTCTTTGCCAGAGCGCCGTTCAGCGCAGGGCCGTCCACGCGTGAGCGAACGACTTGCACGAGCGGGATGGCGAGCGGGATCGCAAGCCACGGCAGCAAGAGCCATGCGGTCATCGAGCCGAGCAGCCAGGGCAGCGGCACGAGCACGAACGCGCCAGCAACCATCGCTGTGTAGAGCGCGCGCGTGCGCTCACGCCCGAGGCGAACCGCAAGCGTGCGCTTGCCTGCGCGGCGGTCGGTCTCCAGGTCACGCACGTTGTTGACGACGAGGATCGCACTGGCCAGCAGACCTACCGGCACCGCGCAGGCGAACGCTTGCCACGGCAGCTGTTGCACCTGCACGAAGTAGGAACCCGTCACGGCCACGATCCCGAAGAAGAGGAACACGAACAGCTCGCCGAGTCCCTCGTAGCCGTAGGGTCGCGGGCCGCCGGTGTAGAGCACGCCTGCCAGGATCGAGGCGCCGCCGACGGCAATCAGCTCCCAGCCGGCGACGATCACCAGGTAGACGCCGCACAGCACGGCAAGACCGAAGGTGACGTAGGTGGCCAGCAGCACTCTTCCCGGGGGAACGAGCCCACCGGCGGTCACCCGTACCGGCCCGAGCCGGTCCTCTGTGTCGGCGCCGCGGCGCGCGTCGGAATAGTCGTTGGACAAGTTGGTCCCAACCTGGATGAAGATCGCGCCGAGCAGCGCCGCGACGAACGCGAGCGGGCGGAAGTGCCCGGCGCCGAGCGCCAGCGAGGTTCCGACCAAGACGGGGGCCACGGCTGCTGGAAGCGTGCGCGGGCGCGCCGCCATCAGCCAGATGTGCGCGGCGCTCGATGCTTTCGGTGTCGGCGCCGCAGTCGGCGCGGGTGCGCCGATCGTCCCCATCGTGGTCACGCCCGCCTCGGGAACTGGTCGAAATCGGGCTGGCGCTTTTGCTTGTAGGCCTCGCGACCCTCTTTGGCCTCCTCGCTGCCGTAGAACAGCAGGTTGGCGTCGTGCGCAAGCTGCTGGATGCCGGCGAGCCCGTCCTCGGAGGCGTTGAAGCTTGCCTTCAACAGGCGCAGCGAGAAAGGCGAGAGCGCGAGCATCTCGCGACACCATTGCACCGTCTCCTCCTCCAAGCGCTCGAGTGGTACCACGGTATTGACCAGGCCCATCTGAAGCGCCTGCTGAGCGTCGTACTGGCGACACAGAAACCAAATCTCCTTGGCCTTCTTAGGGCCGACCACGTTTGCCAGCAGGCCCGCGCCGAAGCCGCCGTCGAAGGAGCCCACGCGCGGCCCGGTTTGCCCGAAGCGGGCGTTCTCAGCGGCGATCGTCAGGTCACAGACGAGATGCAGAACGTGGCCGCCGCCGACGGCGTAGCCGGCCACCATCGCCACGACTGGCTTGGGTAGCCGTCGGATCTGGATGTGCAGGTCGGTCACGTGAAAGCGCCCTGGGCGGGTGGGATCTGGATCACCGGCCTCGTCCTCGGCGAGGTAGCCGGAGTCGCCGCGCACGCGCTGGTCGCCACCCGAGCAGAAGGCAAGGGGTCCCTCGCCGCACAGCACGATCGCGCCGACCTCGGGGTCCTCGCGCGCCATCTCAAACGCCTTGGAGAGCTCGACGACCGTCAGCGGACGGAAAGCGTTTCTGACCTCGGGGCGGTTGATCGTGATCTTTGCGATGCAGGGAACTTGGTGCTCGTTTGCGCTGTGATCCTGCGCGGGCGCCCGGTCAGCGTCGCGGCTGTCGGGCTCGACTGACTTCTCGTAGCGGATGTCGGTGAAGCTGGCGGCTGCTGTCCAGGTGGTGCTCAAGGTTGATCGCTGCTCCTGTCTCGGGATCCGCGCGCGCGCGCGCCGAAGATTCAGAGCGAAGGCTAGCCTGTGAGCCATGCAGGTCGAGGCATGGCTCAAACGAGCTGCGCGCGCGGCGCCCACGGTCACCGCGCTGCAGGCGCCGGATGCACAGCTGTCCTACGTCGAGCTGGAGCGTGCGGCGTGTGCTGGGGCGCTGGAGTTGACCGAACGCGGGGTGTACGCCGGCAAGCGGGTTGCGATTGCGTTGCCGCCCGGCGTTGCCTTCGCCCAGGCGCTGCACGCCTGCTTTCTGCTTGGGGCGGTGGCGGTCCCGGTCGATCTACGCCTGACAGCTTCAGAGCGCGAGCGCATCGTCGCCGGCGCGAGCGTGCTTGTGGACGAGCCGCTGGCGGTCGCGGTGGGGGCCAGAGGAGAGGCGGAGGCGCTCGCGCGGGATGCCACACACGATCTCGCTGCCGTCTGTGCGGTGATCCACACATCCGGCACGACATCCAATCCTCGTCCAATCGAGCTTACGTACGGCAACTTCCTCTGGAGCGCGATTGGCTCTGGGGTCGCGCTTGGCGTCGACCCGAACGAGCGTTGGCTGTGTGCGCTGCCGCTTTCGCACGTCGGGGGACTGTCGATCTTGATCCGTAGTGCCATCTATTCCACGACCGCGGTGATCCACGAGCGCTTCGAGACCGAGCGTGCGCTCGCGGCCATACAAGAAGAGCGCATCACGCTCGTCTCGCTGGTCTCGACAACGCTCGCACGGCTGCTTGACGCCGGCCTGAGCGATCCACCGCGGCTGCGCTGCGCGCTGACCGGTGGTGGCCCGGTACCGGCCGCGCTCGTGCAGCGTGCGCGCAGGGCGGGCGTGCCGGTCGTAGAGACCTACGGACTTACCGAGTGCTGCTCGCAAGCGGCCACAGCACCGCTGGGCGCATTGGCAGCGAGCGAGGGGGAGCGTGCGGCGGGAGTCTCCGCGCATGTTGTGCAGGACATTTCCGCGCGTGTTGGGCAAGGCCCCCCTTTGCGCGACACATGCACTGGCGAGCCGACCCCCGACCTGGGTGCAGGCGTGCCGTTGTTCTGCACGCGCACCGAGATCGCCCCGGACGGGGAGATCCTGCTCTCGGGTCCAACCGTTGCGCGTGGCGCGCGAGCCGCCGACGGTCGCCTGCACACCGGCGACCTCGGGCGCATCGACGAGCGCGGCTTTCTGCACGTCACGGGCCGCAAGGCCGACACGATCGTCAGCGGCGGCGAGAACGTTGCGCCCAGCGAGGTCGAGGCCGTGCTCGAATCGTGCCCCGGGGTGCTTGAGGCGGCGGTGCTCGGACGCGCAGATGAGCAGTGGGGAGAGGCGGTCAGCGCGATCGTCGTCACAGCCGCTGGAGCCACCCTCAGCGAGCATTTCGTGCGCGAGCACTGCGCCGCGTGCCTGGCCCCGTTCAAGGTGCCAAAGCATGTGACTTTTGTCTCAGGCCCCCTTCCTCGCACCGCGTCTGGCAAGCTGTTGCGAAGGGAGCTGTAATGGGATCTTGTGATGAGCACCGTTCAACCTGAGGAAGGACGCGGCAAGCAGGCGGCGCGCGAGCACCGCACGGCGAGCCTCGCCCACTGGGAAGAGGCGGCTTCAGGCTGGGTTGCGCGCCAGGCGACGCTGCGTGAGCTCTCCGCGCCTGTGTCGCACTGGATGATCGACGCGGTCGATCCCCAGCCCGGTCAGCGCGTGCTCGAGCTGGCCGCCGGTCTTGGTGAGACGGGTTTTCTTGCGGCCGAGATGGTGGCGCCCGTCGGTGGGGTCATCACCAGCGATCAGGCCGACGCGATGCTCGACGGCGCCCGTAAGCGTGCCGGCGAGCTGAACCTGACGAATGTCGAGTTCCAGGTACTCAACGCCGAATGGATCGACCTGCCGGTGGCAAGCGTGGACGTCGTGTTCTGCCGCTGGGGCTACATGCTGATGGTCGACCCGCTTGCGGCGCTGACCGAGACGCGCCGCGTGCTACGCCCGGAAGGGCATGTGGCGCTGGCGGTTTGGGACGCGATCGAGCACAACCCGTGGGCGCTGCTACCGGGCGCCGAGCTGCTCGAGCGCGGCCTGATCGAGCCGCCCCCAGAGGGCGCCCCAGGTCCGTTCGCGCTCGGCGAGAAGCAGCGTGTGCGCGACCTGCTGGAAGGCGCCGGCTTCGATGAGGTGTGGGTAGAGCGCTTGAACCTGACCCAGCGCGCGGCCAACTTCGACGAGTTCTGGGAGACGACGCTCGACATCGCGCGTGTCTTCCATGACGCGGTGCTCTCGCGTCCGGAGTCGGAGATCGCCGACATCCGCAACAGCCTGGCTAAGCGCTTCGAGCCTTACACGGCCGAGGACGGCTCGCTTGAGATACCGATGCGCACCTTGATGGGGTTCGGCACGGCCTGAGGTGGGTTGGGATGCGTTGGCCGTAACCTGGCCGGAAAAGCAGAGCTTCCTTGGCGTGCGGAAGGTAGCCAAAAATGGGAATGCCCCCGCGCGCGCGGGGGGCATCGTCGATTTTGAACAACACAACCCAGACGTAGACCGCCTCACGGCGGTCGGTCGGATACGCTGGCGCCATGCTCTATGACGACGATGCAGACCTAACGCTTCTCGACCCCCCATCCGGGGGGCACGGCGGCGCGACCGTCGCAATCCTCGGCTACGGCTCCCAAGGCCACGCCCATGCTCTCAACCTGAAGGACTCCGGCGTCAAAGTCGTGGTCGGTCTGCGCGAGGACTCCTCCTCGGTCGCCAAGGCCCGCGCGGACGGTCTGGAGGTGCTCTCACCCGTTGAGGCCGCAAGCCGTGGCGACATCGTGATGATGCTCGTACCCGACGAGCTGCACCATCAGGTTTGGGATGAAATCTCAGACGGCATCGCCGAGGGCAACATGCTGCTGTTCGGACACGGCTTCTCGGTCCACTACAAAGAGGTGCTGCCGCCCCCGGGCGTTGACGTGGCGATGGTTGCTCCCAAGGGGCCCGGTCACCTCGTGCGTCGCCAGTTCACCGAGGGCAGCGGTGTGCCCGGGCTGATCGCCGTCGAGCAGGATGCGACCGGCAACGCTCGCGCGCTTGCCCTGGCCTATGCCAAGGGCATTGGCTGCACGCGCGGCGGCGTGATCGAGACGACCTTCAAGGACGAGACCGAGACCGATCTGTTCGGCGAGCAGGCCGTGCTCTGCGGCGGCGCCTCCGAGCTGGTGCAGGCCGGCTTCCAGACGCTTGTCGAGGCCGGCTATGACCCGGAGATGGCCTACTTCGAGTGCTTGCACGAGCTCAAGCTGATCGCCGACCTGATGTACGAAAAGGGTCTTGCCGGCATGCGCTACTCGATCTCCAACACGGCCGAGTACGGCGACTACACACGCGGCAAGCGCGTGATCACCGAGGAGACGCGCGAGAAAATGCGCCAGATCCTTAAGGAGATCCAGGACGGCGACTTCGCGCGCGAGTGGATCGCCGAGAACCGCGCCGGCCAGGAGAACTTCAAGCGCATGCGTGCCGAGCAAGCCGACTCGCAGGTCGAGCACGTCGGCGGCGAGCTGCGCTCGCACATGGCCTGGATCAAAACCTCGTTCTAGCCGCTGAGGGCCCCGGGGAGATGAGCGACCGAGGCACGCGGCGATGAACGCTCAGGGACGCAAGCCGCCAGATCGCCCCGTCGATCGCCTGATGGCGCGCGAGCTGCGTGGCGGGGAGTTCAAGCGCCAGGACAGCCACTTTCGCGAATGGATCGGCGTGCATCCGCAGACCGGGAAGCGCGGTCTTCCCGTGCGGACTGGGCGCTATCACCTGTACGTGTCGCTTGCCTGTCCCTGGTGTCATCGCACGGCGATCGTGCGCGAACTGGCCGGGCTTGGCGAGGCTGTGCCGATCTCCTACGTTGCGCCCTTCCGCGACGAGCGTGGTTGGGCGTTCACGGGCGAGCGCTTCGAGGATGGGCCCGGTGGGCGCTACATCGATCCGCTCAACGGCTGGAAGCTGATGAGCGAGGCCTACTTCAAGAGCGATCCGAGCTACGACGCGCGCGTGACGGTGCCCGTGCTTTGGGATACGCAGAACAAGCGCATCGTCAACAACGAGTCCAGCGACATCATCCGCATGTTCGCCGCCACCGACTCGCTGGGTCGGCTGGGCAACAAGGATGCCAAGCTCGACCTTTACTCAGCCGCCCTGCGCGCCGATATCGACGAAGTCAACCTGCGCGTGTACGACACGATCAACAACGGCGTCTACAACGCAGGGTTCGCCCGCTTGCAGGGCGCCTACGAACGCGCCTTCAAGCGGCTGTTCGAGAGTCTTGCCTGGCTGGAGGAGCTCTTCGGCAAGCAGCGCTACCTACTCGGCGAGCAGATCACCGAGGCTGACTGGCGATTGTTTCCGACGCTCGTGCGCTTCGACGAGGTCTACCACCTGCACTTTCGCTGCAACTACAGGCGGGTCGTCGAGTATCCCAACCTGTGGGCCTACACGCGCGAGCTCTATCAGTGGCCCGGTGTGGCGCAGACGGTGGCGATGCAGCAGATCAAGCGCCACTACTACACGACCCACGACGAGCTCAACCCGAAGCACATCATCCCGCTCGGGCCCGCGCCGGATTGGGAGGAGCCGCACGGACGGGGGTAGTCGCGTGGGCGCCGGCGCGCCGCGGGTGTCTGCGTTCACATGGTGCAAGTAAAGGGGGGGTGTTTCGTGCACACGGCATTTCGTGCATCGCGCTCTCTGCTCTCCCGCGTGGGACGGGCGTTCGCTACACTCGCAAGCGTCGTCGCGACTGGCGCAGCACAAGGTGGAGCTCACCACCGGGGAGCGACGAGCCGTCTTGCCGCGCGCCTGGGCATCCTTCGATCATCGACACTCCGCGAGGACGCCCCATGACGCCGAACCCGCAAGCGCAGGACACCCAACTTGAAATTCCCGCCGCGCTGAAGCCCGCCGACGGGCGCTTTGGCTGCGGCCCTTCGAAGGTGCGCCCCGAGGCGCTCAAGCGACTGGCAACCGATGGCGCGGCGCTGATGGGGACATCGCACCGCCAAAAGCCGGTCAAGGGCCTGGTGGGGGAGGTTCGCTCGGGCCTGGCCGAGCTGTTCTCGTTGCCCGAGGGTTACGAGATCGCGCTCGGCAACGGCGGCGCGACTGCCTTCTGGGACGCGGCCTCCTTCGGCCTGGTCGAGCGTCGCGCTTTGCACCTAGCCTTTGGTGAGTTCTCGCAGAAGTTCGCGACCGTCACAAGCGATGCTCCCTTCCTC
Organism: uncultured Solirubrobacterales bacterium; assembly: GCA_963827045.1. GTDB lineage: Bacteria > Actinomycetota > Thermoleophilia > Solirubrobacterales > Solirubrobacteraceae > Palsa-744. The sequence goes on along the minus strand of CAWGZH010000004.1, from coordinate 697,885 downwards.
GAGGACCCTGTAGTCGTCAAGGCCGAGCCGGGCAGCGCGCCTGGTGCCGAGGAGCTAGAGGCGGCGCTTGCCGGCACCGACGGCGATGTCGATGCGATTGCCTGGGCCCACAACGAGACTTCGACCGGCGTGATGGCGCCGGTGCTGCGTCCTGCGGCCGGCGGCGATGCACTGGTGTTGATCGACGCCACCTCCGGGGCAGGTGGCCTGCCGGTGGACGTCTCCCAGGCCGACGCCTATTATTTCGCCCCGCAGAAGTGCTTCGCCGGGGATGGGGGGCTCTGGGCGGCGTTGCTCAGCCCCGCGTCGGTGGAGCGGATCGCGCGAATCGAGGCCTCCAAGCGCTTCACGCCGGCCTCCCTGTCGCTGCCGATCGCGCTTGAAAACTCGATCAAGGACCAGACCTACAACACCCCGGCCTTGGCGACATTGTTCCTGCTGGCCGACCAGATTCGCTGGATGCTCGACGGCGGCGGGCTTGCCTGGTGCGTGGCGCGCAGCAGCGAGTCCTCCACGCACCTGTACGAGTGGGCCGAGCAGAGCCAGTACGCAACCCCATTTGTGACAGCACCCGCCAGCCGTTCGCTTGTCGTCGGCACGATCGACTTCGACGAGCGCGTCGACGCGAAGCTGCTGGCGAGCACTTTGCGCGCCAATGGGATCGTCAACGTCGAGCCCTATCGCAAGCTGGGGCGCAACCAGCTGCGCGTCGGCATGTTCCCGGCCGTCGAGCCTGAGGATGTGCGCGCGCTCACCGCCTGTATCGACTGGACAGTAGAGAGGATCGCGTCATGAGCGCCGCTGCGAACGACAGCCACAGCACGGAACGACTGAAGGTGCTCGTCAAGGAGAAGGTCGGCGACTCGGGCGTCAAACTGCTCGAAGAACATTTCGACGTCAACCTCGGCATCGACTGGTCGGGCGAGGAACTGGCGGAGAAGATCGCCCCCTACCACGGCATCCTGATCCGCTCCGCTACGAAGATGACGGCCGAGCTGATCGATGCCGGCGAGAACCTGCGCGTGATCGGCCGCGCCGGCGTCGGCGTGGACAACGTCGATGTGGAGGCCGCCACGCGCCGCGGCATTGTCGTCGCCAACGCGCCGCAATCGAATGTCGTGACCGCCGCCGAGCACACGATGGCCCTGCTGCTTGCCTTGGCACGCAATATTCCCCAGGCCTATGCCTCGCTCACGGCCGGCAAGTGGGAGCGCTCGAAGTTCTCCGGCGTCGAGTTGTACGAGAAGACGCTCGGCATCCTTGGCTTTGGGCGCATCGGCCAACTGGTCGCCGTGCGTGCGCGCGGCTTTGGCATGCGCGTGCTCGCCTTCGACCCATTCGTCTCGGCCGAGCGCTATCGCGAGCTTGGCGTGGAGAAGGCCGAGAACAGCGAGGAGATCTACGCGCAGGCCGACTTCATCACGGTGCACTTGCCAAAGACGCCCGAGACGGCAGGTTGGGTCAACGCCGAGGCGTTCGCGAAGATGCGCGACGGCGTACGTATCCTCAACGTCGCCCGTGGCGGGCTAATCGACGATGCAGCCCTCAAGGACGCGCTTGACTCCGGCAAGGTCGCCGGCGCCGCGCTCGACGTGTTTCCCTCCGAGCCGATCACCGACTATCCCTTGTTCCAAGGCTATCCCCAGGTCGTCGTCACGCCGCACCTCGGCGCCTCGACAGCCGAGGCGACCGATCGCGCCGGCTACCAGAGCGCCGAGCAGGTCGTCGCCGCGCTCACCGGCGGCGTCGTCTCGACCGCCGTCAACATCCCCTCGGTAGGCGCAGAGGACATGGAGGTGCTCGGGCCGTTCCTGCCGCTCGCCCGTCGCCTCGGTCGCCTGGCGATGTCGCTGGCCGAGGGCAGCTCGGTCGAGCGCATCGAGGCCGCCTTCATGGGTCGCATCGCCGAGTTCGACACACGCCTGCTGACGCTGGCAGTCATCAGCGGCGCGCTTGAGGGTCGCACCGAGGAGCAGGTCAACCTCGTCAACGCGCCGAGCATGGCCCAGCAGCGCGGCATCGTCGTCGAGGAGAAGTCTGTGACCGAGGCGCAGGACTTCAACGAGCTGATCCGTGTGACCGTCGTCGCCGGCGGTGAGAAGGTCGCGGTCGCCGGCACCGGCATCGGTCCGAACCGCGTGCCGCACCTGGTCGAGGTGCAGAGCCGGCGCTTGACGATCGAGCTGACGCCGCACGTGGCGGTCTTCCGCTACGCCGACCTGCCCGGCATGATCGGTCGCGTCGGCACGATCTTCGGCGGGCACGGCATCAACATCTCCTCGGCCGCGGTCGGCCACACACCCGATAAAGACGAGCAGCGCCTGGCGGCGATGGTCGTCACGACCGACGCGCAGGTGCCGGCCGAGGTCGTGCAGGAGATCGTCGCCTCTGAGGGCTTCGTCGCCGGTTGGGCCGTTGAGTTGAGCTGAAAATCGCACCGGCCCTGGCGATGCGCTCGTGCCGGTGCTAATCTCGGGACAGATGTCGTTCCGGTTCTCCCTGTCGCTTCTCCTTTTGCTCCCCCCTCGGGGGGAATAGCGCGTGGCGGCCGCGTAGCCGCAAACCCAAAGGAGAAGCGTCAAAGCGAGAGAACTGGAGAAGTGAGGACGACATGACCGAGCAAGCTAAACCCCAAGCAGTACGGGAAGCGAAGGACGAGCGCAACCGCGTACGCGTGTTCGACACCACCCTGCGCGACGGCGAGCAATCGCCCGGCATTTCCCTGAACAAGCAGGAGAAGTTGGAGATCGCCCAGCAGCTGGCGCGCCTGGGCGTGGACGTCATCGAGGCAGGCTTTCCGATCACCTCGCCCGGCGACTTCGAGTCGGTACAGGCCATTTCCCGGGAGGTCGAAGGCCCGGTCATCTGCGGCCTGGCACGCACTTCCGCACAGGACATCGACGCCGCCTGGGAGGCGGTCCGCGATGCCGAGGGGGCGGGTGGGTCACGAATCCACACATTCATCGCCACTTCAGACATTCACATAGAGCGCAAGCTGCAGACCACGCGCGATGACGTCAAGGGCCAAGTGCGCGCCGCTGTGGCGCACGCCAAGAGCTACACCGACGACGTCGAGTTCTCACCCGAGGACGGCTCGCGCTCGGATGTGCAGTACATGGCCGAGGTGATCCAGATCGCGCTGGATGAGGGCGCCACGACCATAAACGTTCCCGACACCGTCGGCTACACGATGCCGGATGAGTACGCGGCCATGTTCACCGAGCTATACCGCCTGGTGCCGGGCCTGCGCGACGTGGTTGTCTCCGTGCACTGCCACGACGACCTGGGCCTGGCGGTTGCCAACTCGTTGGCGGGCGTGCAGGCCGGCTGTCGTCAAGTGGAGTGCGCGATCAACGGCATCGGCGAGCGCGCCGGCAACGCGTCGCTTGAGGAGATCGTGATGTTGCTGCATACCCGCGAGCCCGCATTGGGACTGTGGACGGGCATTGACACGACCGAGATCGCGCGCACCAGCCGCCTGGTTTCGCGCCTGACCGGCTACCCGGTGCAGCCCAACAAGGCGATCGTCGGGCGCAACGCGTTCGCGCACGAGGCCGGCATTCACCAGGACGGGGTGCTGAAGGAGCGGGCCACTTACGAGATCATGGACGCCACCACGGTCGGTCTAAAGAGCAACGCGATCGTGCTGGGCAAGCACTCCGGTCGCCACGCGCTGAGCAAGGCGCTGGAGGAGATGGGCTTCAAGGTCGATGGCCAGGCCTTGAACACGGCCTTCAAGCGCTTCAAGGAGATCGCCGACCGCAAGAAGCAGGTCACGGCGATGGACTTGGAGGCGCTGGTAACAGAGGAGCTGCGCGGCGACGACGTGGCCGCCTACGCGTTGGTCGACTTCGAGGTCGCCGCGTCCTCGGCAAGCCCGCCGATGGCGCGCGTGAACGTGAGCGTCGAAGACGGGGCCGTCAAGTTGGGGGAGTCCTCCGGCGACGGGCCGGTTGACGCGATCTTCAAGGCGATCAACGCGGCGACAGGCGTCGAGGCGGCGTTGCGCGAGTTCCGCGTAGATGCCGTCACCGAGGGCCAGGACGCCCTGGGCGAGGTCTCGGTTGTGGTCGAGGTGCAGGGCCAGACCGGCGCCGGCCAGGGCGTCTCCACCGACATCATCGAGGCTGCCGCGCGGGCGTATGTGCGGGCGCTGTCGATCGGCGTGGCCCGGGCGCGTGAGGGCGCGCGTGGGGTTGGGCTGCCCGAGCCGGCGGCCTAGGAGTCAGTCGCGCGAGTGGTTCGGGACGGCGCGGTCGCGTGAGCGCCGCGACTGTTTCCGACTTTCCCCGATCGTCGCTGGTGCTCCGGCCGGCTGCGTGTAACCCAACATCCGCGCCCGCGTGCCGCGTGCATAGTGGCTGTACCGTTCGGCTATGTGGAGGAAACCTGTCCTGCCGGCCGCGGCGGTCGCGTTCGCGGCGGGGCTGACGCTCACGGCGGTCGCGATCGTCGTGACGATGTCGGGCTCGCCGTTGGTCGTCGCCCATGCAAACACGACGACGGCAGCGAAACCGATCATCCGGGCAGGTAGCCACGCCGGCGCCTGTCAGGTCGAAGAACTTCTGCCGGCGGGCATATCGGCGATCCGCATCCCGCTGCTGGCCGACACGGGCCCGCGTGTGAAAGTCGCGGTCCTACAGGGTCCGCAAAGCCTGACCAGCGGAGTCGTGGATAGCGGCTGGACGAGCGGGGCCGTGACCGTCCCTGTCAAACCGGTGCAGCAAGCCTTCTATCACGTGCGGATCTGCTTCGGCCTGGGTCCGACCTCTGAAAGAGTCCGGCTTGACGGATCGATCGCGAGCGCGGCCGTGGCGGCGCGGAGTCTTACCGGAGCAGTTCTGCCCGGTAGGTTCACGGTCGAATACATGCGCCGCGGTAGCAGCTCGTGGTGGTCGCTGGCGGAGACGGTTGCAAGGCACATGGGCCTCGGGCGTGCTCTCGGCGGCAGCGGGATCGCGCTGCTGGTGCTCGCACTGATGGGCACCGCGATCGCGGCCGGATCGTGGCTGGTCGTCAAGGAGCTGCGATGAACCTGGGGTGGCGTGAGGCGCTCGCTCGCGTCCCGAGGGACGCATGGGTGTGCGCGCTGGTCGCGCTGCTGAATGCGGCCTGCTGGTCGCTGGTCACGCCCCCGTTCCTAGCGCTCGACGAGCCCGACCATTTCGCCTACGTCCAGTATCTCGCCGAGACCGGCCACCTGCCTTCTTCCTCCTCGAAAGAATATTCGCTCGAGGAGCAGGTCGCTTTGCGAGACCTGCATCAGGAAATGGTGCGTTTCCGTCCGCAGAGACACACGATTTTCGCGAGCGCCGAGCAGCGACGGCTCGAAAGCGATCTGTCAAAGCCGTTTCCACGAAGCGGTCCGGGCGGCGCCGGCGTGGCGGCATCCGAGCCTCCGCTGTACTACGCGCTGCAGACGATCCCATACGCGATCGGCTCTGGCGGTTCGATCCTCGTTCGCTTGCAGCTGATGAGGCTGTTGAGCGCAGCGATGGCGGGATTGACCGCGCTGTTCGTGTTCCTGTTCCTGCGCGAGGCGCTGCCCGGGGTAAGGTGGGCGTGGACCGTGGGCGGGCTCGGCGTGGCATTCGGGCCGCTGCTCGGATTCTCCTCGAGCACGGTCAACCCCGACGCGCTGCTGTTCACGATCTCAGCCGCCGTGCTCTACTGCTTGGCGCGCGCGTTCCGGCGCGGGTTGACGCAGCGCTCGGCGATCGTGCTTGGTGCGCTGATCGCCAGTGGCTTGATAACGAAGCTGAACTTTGCCGGTATAGCGCCCGGAGTCGCGGTCGGGCTGATCCTGCTCACCCGCCGCGAGGCGCGCAGCGTGGGCGGGGGCGCCTACTATCGGATGCTGGCGCCCGCGCTTGCGATCGGGGTTAGCCCCGGGGTGCTCTACGGGCTGATCAACCTACTCTCCAATCGTCCAGCCTTCGGCTTCCTCTCAGGCAGTCTCACGAGCCTCACCTCCGCCAACCACTCCCTCTCCGCTGCGCTCAGCTACATCTGGCAGTTCTACCTGCCGCGACTGCCCGGGATGCACAACTACTTCACGGGGTTCTCCACCACTCGCCAGGTCTGGTTCAGGGACACGGTCGGGCTGTACGGTTGGGGAGACACCACCTTCCCCGAATGGGTCTACAACGTGGCGCTGATAGCGGTGGCGCTGATCGCCGCGCTGTGCCTCCGCACGCTGGCGCTCAACCGAACCGCGCTGCGGGCGCGCGCCTCCGAGCTTGCCACCTATGCAGTTATGACGGCAGGGCTGCTGATGATGATCGGCGCCTCCGGTTACCTCGCCCTCTCGATCGCCGCCACGGAATTCACCGATGCGCGCTACCTGCTGCCCCTTGTCGGGCTATGGGGGGTGGCGCTCGCGCTTGCCGCTCGCGGCGCCGGCCGTCGCTGGGGCCCGGTCGTCGGCGCGCTGATCATCGTGCTCGTGATCGCCAACGACGTCTTCGGCCAGTTGCAGGTGATCGCACGCTACTACGGCTGAGCTGGATGGTGGCCTAGCCGTGGCCGATATCGTCGAGCCCCTGCATCCGCCTCGCGTGTTCAGCGAGCCGAAGCGGTTCGCGCCGCTGAGGAGCTTTTCTTGCGGGCGCAAGGGCAATCGCTGGGAAACCAGCGTCAATGAGTGGGTGAAGGATCTCTATCGCGGGCTGGAACGGGATCAAACGGTCGTAGTGCTGGAAGACGCCCGGCACAAGCTGATCGGACTCTGCTCCTTCATATCTCAGCCGCTCGTCGGCGGGACGTCTGTCGGCAAGGATGCGCAGCGCATCCACATGATCGCCATAGACCGCCTGTATCAGGGCAAGCGCCTGGAGGACGGTTCGCGTCCGAGCGACGTGCTCCTGAGCGCCGCGCTCGAGCAGATCAAGATCGCCAACGGTGGGCGCATGCCGTCGGTGTCGGCGCTCATCTCGCCCGGGAACGATCGCAGCCATGCGCTGTTCGAGCGCCATGGGTTCAGGGCGCTGCCGTATGTCGGGGAAGGCGAAATCATCCGTCTGCGCCCGCCCGAGAAGCGCCTTTCGCTCACCAGGCTCAGGCTCCTTAAAGGATGACGGCCGGCCGCGGTCTCGCCCCACTGCCGGCTGCGCTGCGTCTGTGACAGCATACGTCCGTATGTCAGATCTCGAGACAGCGGCGGGCGCGACGGCGAAACGCGCGGAGGCTCTCGACCAGCGCTGGGAGGCGTTTGACTCGAAGGTCATCGGCGCGCGTGTGAGGGCGCTCCGCGAAGCCTCCTCGCTGTCGCTGCGCGATCTGGCCGAGCGCAGCGGGGTCAGCGCACCGATGCTCTCGCAGGTCGAGCGGGGGGAGACGAGCCCGACTTTGACCGTGGCCGTCCGGATCGCCGCGGGCCTCGAACTGCGCCTCTCGCAGCTTCTGCGCCTGGACGAGGGCGACTCGGTCACGATCGTGCGTGCCGGCGAACGCTCGAGCGGCGGCAACGCAAAGCGCGGTCACCGCTTCGAGGTGCTTACCGCGGTACAGCCGGGCCAGCGCTCCGAGCTATCGCGCCACACGCTTGCTTCCGGCGGCGCGACCGGTGCGCCCGACGATCCGCCGATGCACGAGCCCGGCAGTCGCGAGACCGCGCTGGTCGAGCGGGGCGAGGTCGTGCTCGTCTGCGATGGGCAGCGCTACGAACTGCACGAGGGGGATTGCGTCACCTTCGACGCGGACCTGCCTCACCATTTCGAGAACTCCGCGGACGCGGACGCGTCGTTCCTGGCCGTCGTCAGCGCCGGCCTGAGACGGAGCTGAGACGGGTCGCACGTCCGCTGCCCGGCATGTGTTCGTGATAGCATACGTTTGTACAGCGCTATGGCGGCGCTCGAACCACCGACGAGCAAGCGAGGAAAGCTCATGCCCAAGACGATGTTCGAGAAGATCTGGGAGGCCCACGAGGTCGCCGATGGACTGCTGTACATCGACCTGCACCTGGTACATGAGGTGACGAGCCCGCAAGCGTTCGACGGTCTACGGCTCGCAGACCGCAAGGTGCGTAGGCCCGATCGCACGCTGGCTACGGCCGACCACAACACGCCCACCGACGGCACGCCGATCGCCGCGCGCATCAAGGACGAGCTCTCACGCGTACAGGTCGAAACACTTGAGCGCAACTGCGCCGAGTTTGGCGTGCCTGTCTATTCGCTCGGCTCTGAGCGCCAGGGGATAGTGCACGTGATTGGCCCCGAGCTGGGCGTCACCCAGCCGGGCATGACGATCGTCTGCGGCGACTCGCACACCTCCACGCACGGTGCTTTCGGGGCGCTGGCCTTCGGGATCGGCACTTCTGAGGTCGAGCACGTGCTGGCAACACAGTGTATGGTCCAACAGCGCCCACGCTCGATGCGCATTCGCTACGAGGGAGCGCTCAGCTTTGGCGTGACAGCCAAGGACCTGATACTCGGCACGCTGGGCAAGCTCGGTGTCGGCGGTATGACCGGCCACGTCGTGGAGTACGCGGGCCCCGCGATCGAGGCGCTCTCGATGGAAGGCCGCATGACCGTCTGCAATATGACGATTGAGGGCGGCGGCCGCGCCGGCATGATCGCGCCGGATGAGACGACCTTTGCCTGGTTTCGCGAGCGTGAGCTGCCGGGTGCTCCGCATGGCGCCGAGCTGGAGCAGGCGATCGAGCACTGGCGCGGGCTGCGCTCTGACGACGGCGCCTTCTTCGACAGCGAGATCGTGATCGATGCCTCGGCGATCTCTCCACAGGTCACCTGGGGCACCAACCCCGGGATGGTCCGGGCCGTCACCGAGCGCGTTCCCGCTCCCGAGGAGTTCGACTCGCCGGCCGATCGCGAGGCGACCGAACGAGCGCTCGACTACATGGCGCTCCAGGCGGGTCAACCGATCGAGGAGATAGCGGTCGATCGCGTGTTCATCGGCTCGTGTACCAACTCGCGCATCGGCGATCTGCGCGCCGCCGCCGAGGTTGTCGCCGGGCGCAAAGTCGCCGCCAGCGTCAACGCCATGGTCGTCCCTGGCTCCCAGCAAGTCAAGGCGCAGGCCGAGGCAGAGGGCCTCGATCACATCTTCCGCGACGCCGGCTTCGATTGGCGCGTGGCGGGCTGCTCGATGTGCCTGGGCATGAACCCGGACATCCTGGCACCAGGCGAGCGCTGTGCATCCACCTCTAACCGCAATTTCGAGGGGCGTCAAGGGCGGGGCGGGAGGACGCACCTCGTCTCGCCACAGATGGCGGCCGCAGCCGCGATAGAGGGCCATTTCACCGACATCCGCAACTGGAGCTGAGCATGGAGCCGATAAACACGATCTCAGGCAAGGTCACCCACCTCGATCGCGCCGACGTTGACACCGACCAGATCATGCCCAAGCAGTTCCTCAAGCGGGTGGAGCGCACCGGCTTCGGGGAGTTCCTGTTCTACGACTGGGCCAAGGAGCCGGGCTGGGAGCTGCCGGCCAACCCGATCCTCGTCGCGGGTCGCAACTTTGGCTGCGGCTCCTCGCGTGAGCACGCCCCCTGGGGGCTGCAGGACTACGGTTTCCAGGCGATCGTCGCGCCCAGCTTCGCCGATATCTTCTACTCCAACTGCACGAAGATCGGGCTGTTGCCGGTCGTGCTGTCCGAGGAGGACTGTCAGGCGCTTGCGCATGCGGGCGAGGGGAGCATCGATCTCGACGCGCAGGAGGTCCAGTTCGCCGAGCGCGAGGTGCCCTTCGAGATCGACCACGAGATCCGCCGGCGTTTGCTTCAGGGCCTGGACGACATCGGCGCGACGCTCACCCAAGCAGAGGCGATCGCCTCCTATGAGTACGATCGCGAGCGCTCCGGACCTGTGACGACGGCGCTGTAGGGCGAGCTGAGTCTCAGACGGATGATGTAATCGGCTTAGGAAGGTCGCATCTATCCAAATAATATGAATCTTCATTAGGATTCATTCCGAGGTTCTCGGTGCGTATTGGAAAGTCAGCTATAAGCCGCTTGTGGGTGGTGGTTCTAGTCTGCGTGTCTCTCGCGCTGGGCTTGGTCGCCTGTGGCGGCTCAAATGGACCCACCAAAGCCTTTTCCATCAGAGCGGACGGTGATGGCGATAATCCCGCCGACACCGATGGGGATAGCACCAGGTATCCACCTAACCCCAACGGTAGTGATAGCGACAACGACACCGACAATGATCATGCCACGGCCAACAGCTACGACTTCCCCGACGAAGACGACAAGCTCGAGCTCGACTATGGGCGTGCGGCGAACAGCTATGAAGCCAGTCTCCTGAGCGGAATCGTCAAGCGCTATTACGCGCTCGCCGCGGCGGGTGACGCGGCTCGCGCATGCTCGCAACTACCACACGGTCTGGCTGAAGAATATGCGGGGGTCTACGAGCTGCCGTATTTGAAGGGGAGCAAGACATGTCAGGCGATCGTCTCGAAGGTGTTCGCCCACGCCCATAAGCAACTAACGGAACCGATCAAGGTGGTTGCGGTGCGCATCAAGGGCAACACAGCGAAGGTGATTATCGGCTCGACTGTGATGCCAGCGAGCACGGTCACCCTGGGACGCCGGCACGGGGTTTGGAAGATCCAAGAAGAACCGCTCGGTCACGCGCTGGACTAGGCGTATACAGTGCCCCGCAGCTTGTTAAGAGACCGGGGTATCGGCTACGCGGCCGCTCCGAGAAAGCAGAGATATGACATCTACGATCGTGACCCTTCCCGGCGACGGGATCGGTCCAGAGATCCTCGCGCCCACGCTCGAGCTGTTGCGCGGGCTCGGCGACTTCGAGTTCGAGGAGCACCCTTTCGGTGGGGCCGCGATCGACCTGCACGGCACGGCGCTCAGCGAGGAGACGCTGACCGCCTGCCGTGGCGCGGACGCCGTGCTGCTTGCCGCCGTCGGCGGGCCGAAGTGGGACAGCACCGATTCGCACGCGCCGCGTCCTGAGCAGGGCTTGCTGGGCTTGCGCAAGGGGCTTGGCCTGTACGCCAACCTGCGCCCCGTCAAGCCACTGCCGGCGCTTTACGAAGCCTCGCCCCTGCGGCGCGAGCGGATCGAGGGCACCGACCTGCTTGTCGTGCGCGAGCTCACCGGCGGCATTTACTTCGGCGAGAAGACACGCACCGATGACTACGCCTCAGATGTGTGTGCCTATTCGCGCGAGGAGATCGAGCGGATTGCGCGTATCGCCTTCGGGGCGGCCCGGGCAAAGGTCTCAAGTGTTGACAAGGCCAATGTGCTTGAGACCTCGCGCCTCTGGCGTGAGGTTGTCATGGAATTGCACGCGCGCGAGTTCCCCCACATACAACTTGAGCATGTGCTCGTCGACAACGCCGCGATGCAGCTCGTCTCCGCGCCGCGGCACTTCGACACGATTCTCACCGAGAACATGTTCGGCGACATCTTGAGCGATGAGGCGGCGATGATCACGGGCTCGATCGGGATGCTGCCCAGCGCGTCGCTTGGTGGCGATGGTCCGGGTCTCTTTGAGCCTGTCCACGGCTCGGCTCCCGACATCGCCGGCCGAGGTATCGCCAACCCGCTTGCCATGTTCCTCTCCGCCGCGCTGATGCTGCGCCACGGCCTCTCCATGGAGAGCGAGGCGGCCACTGTTGAAGCGGCGGTCGAGGGCGCGCTCGCGAGCGGGCTGCGCACCCCCGATCTCGGTGGTGCGGCCGGTACGGCGGAGGCGACGCGAGCAGTGCTAGAGCAGCTCTGATGCTCATCCTGCAGTCCACTGAGGCCCAGCTCGCTTGATTGCGATGCGCAGGATGACCGTGTCCACGGACGAATAGATCTCAAATGGCCAACCGAGAAAGGGATCCCCCAGAATGGCAGTCGGACATCGACCGTAGTGTCGCCGACTACGACGAGTGGTATCTCGCAGAGTCGCCAGCCATGTTCGCGCATGCACGGGAACGTGCCTTCAGCGAGGTTGAGGAGGCGATGAAGGTCACGGACGACTTCAGAGCATTTGACGCAGAGAAATTGATGGCTCGACCGGGATTGCTATCGGTCGCCCGCATGTGTGTCTCCCCGCCGATGGCAAGGGATCGCTTTGTCGGCTTTTCCGGCGCGAACAAGAGTCTGGTCACGGTAATGGAGCTAAAGGGGATCATCCCTGGCAAGGCTCGTCGAATCGGTGTGCAGCTGCAGGTAATGTGCGACTTTCTCAGGCCACTGCTCGATGCGGAGATATTTTGCTGGCTCAAGGAGAACCGTTCGCCATCTGCCAACGAGCGCGATACGGCGCTACTCGTTGTCCGCGAGCGACTTGCCGCTGCTCTTTACCTGCCAGTCCTGCGCAACGTGCAGGAGGCGAGGCAGAAGGAGTTGCTGCGTGCCTACCTCGAAGGTGAAGGGTTCGAGGAGTCGCTCAATTTGCCATTCGAGATGAAGCCTGGAACGTTCGGGTTCGGTCGGAATGTACCGGTACTCCGGGCGGACGGTAAGCCGCAGAACCTACCTGTGGACTGCGTTGTAGCGCCGTTTGGCGCCGAGCTACCGTTGGCTTGTATAGAGCTGAAGTCTGCCGGCGACTTTACGAACGTGAACAAGCGGCGCAAGGAGGAGTCTGACAAGCAGGAGGCCCTACGCCGGACCCATGGTCCGCGGACAGTATTCTTGCTCCAGCTGTTTGGCTATTTCGGCCGGACGTACCTTGAGTTCGAGGCAGCCGCCGGAATCGATTGGGCATGGGATCACCGACTCAACGATCTCACGCCATATCTCGCGATCTAAAGCGGTCTTCCTTGTCTCGGCGACTCGATGCCGACCGGTGGACGGATCGGCAGGGCAATCAAGTCTCCGGGCTCTATCTTTGCCAGGCCACCGCCGTAGGTTCGACCGAACTCGCGTATGACCTGTGCGTTGGTGGAGTCTTCGAGCGACGGTCGTAGAGCGTCAGGATCGATGCCGGGAAGTGCCCAAACGTTGAGCAGGGAAGTCATGCACCGTGCACCAATCAGATTTCTGACAATGCGCGCCCGATTGCGTGACATGTAGGTCGTAAAGAAATCGGCGGGTGGAACCGCCTCGACGCCGTACCAAGGTTTGCGGCTACGACAGTTGAAGCGCTCGTGCAATCCGAGCTCCAAGCCGTGTTCTATGTAGCGCAGCGCGTTCGTTCCAGAGAGGGAATCGATCGGCTCGTGACAGAAGAACAGCAAGCCGCGCGCGCCTGCTTCGATCCGCGAGGTGTAAAAATCCGAGTCGAGTGGGCCATTGCAGGGCAGGTCCTTGGACCCAAGCACGACCGGCACGAGGTAACGCTCCTCGATGCCCCACTGCTCCACGTCAACGCGCGTCATCGCAAAGAACGAGTTATTCCCAGTCGCGATCCCGCGCCGGACTCGACAGTAGTCCCCGAGCTTTGCCGTGCGGCCATCCAGGAGCGGGGCGATACGCTCGACACGGGATGGCAGCAGCGGCGTCCAGGGAAGGGCAGCTGATGTGACCCCGGCCCGCAACTGGACTTCGCGATTCTTCTCGACGGAGCCGTTGAGGCTGCCCTCAACGAGTCGGAAGCGCCCGGATGGAACGTTTCGCTTGGTGGCTACGGTGATGGCCGACGTCGTCAGGACTCCCTCGAAGGCGAGCTCGTCCATCTCCAGTACGAGGATCTCGTCGATATCGCAATGGGCTAGCAGCGCTTCCTTGAGGGCCTGTCCGTAGCGAACGTCGAGAAACTCCGTCGGGGTGACAAAGACCAGACGGCCGCCCTCGTTCAAGCGAAGCAGGGCCTCCATGAAGAAGTAGACGTAGCTGCCTGACAGACTGGACACCTTCAAGTTGAGCCGCGAGGAATAATGCCGCGCAAGCAGCTTGTGCTCGGCCGATAGGTTGTGGTGGCGGACATAAGGTGGATTGGCGATCACGGCATCGAAGGTGGTCTCTGTCAGCGGCCAGCGTTCCGCATCGAGGAAGTCGCCCAGGACAATCTCGCTCTCGCCTGGCATGGAAGCCGCTGCGAGCTCCACCGCTGTGGCATCTATGTCCATGCCATAGAGCGCTGGGCCTTCTCCGACGGCGCGAAGCAGGATGCCTCCTCCGACCCCTGGATCGAGAACGGTCTGGGGCTCGATCTCGCGGACGGCCTGCGCCATCAAATCGGCGATGGGGGGAGGCGTAAAGAATTGGCCGATCTCGTAGCGTCGCTCGCGCGGGTTGAGCTGCTCAAGCTCTGCCTCGGGTGTGGTGGTCGGCAAGAACATACGTTCGATCCTACGAGGCTCCTCGGACAGAAAGCTACATCGAGCATCACCCGGAGCTTGCCTGTGGTGAGGGAACCGATCGGATGCAGATTGAAGCATGAAGCGGCGGCTGTAGAATCGGCAGTCGAACGCGCGTTAGACGCGGGCCTGCGCACCCCCGATCTCGGTGGTGCGGCCGGTACCGTGCAGGCGACGCGAGCAGTGCTCGAGCAGCTCTAACCGGGAGACGATCAAGTGGACACCTGTGACCTCATATGGATGAATGGAGAGTTCCTCGCCTGGGAGGACGCCAAGGTCCATGTGCTCACGCACGGGCTGCACTACGGCACCGGCGTCTTTGAGGGGATCCGCTGCTACGACACCGAGCTTGGCCCTGCGATCTTCCGCAACGCCGAGCATATGGAGCGGCTGCTGCAGTCCTCCGAGCTCTACTACATGCCTGTGCCCTACACGGCGGTGGAACTACAGGCTGCCGCACGTGAGCTCGTGGCCAACAACAACCTGCGCTCTTGCTACATCCGCCCGATCGTCTATCGTGGCTACGGCTCGATGGGGCTGAATCCGATGGATGCGCCTGTCGATGTGACGATCGCCTGTTGGGAGTGGGGCACCTATTTGGGCGAGGACGGGATGGCCAACGGCATCCGCGCCAAGGTCTCCTCGTGGCGGCGCATCTCGCCCGATTCGCTGATCCCGCATGCCAAGGCCTCGGGTCAGTACCTCAACAACGTGCTCGCCAAGGTCGAGTCGATGAAGGCCGGCTACCAGGAGGCGATCCTGCTGGATGGCCACGGCCATGTCTGCGAGGGCACCGGCGAGAATATTTACATCGTCGCCGGGGGGGAGATCGTCACGCCCGGTCACCACAACTCGATCCTCGACGGGATCACGCGCCGCTCGATCATGCAGCTGGCCGCCGACCTCGGCTACCCGGTCGTAGAGCGCAACATCGCGCGCGCGGAGATGTACCTGGCTGATGAGGTATTCATGTCCGGCACGGCGGCCGAGCTGGTGCCGGTGGTCGAGGTTGACGATCACAAGGTCGGCTCGGGCAAGCCGGGCGAGGTGACCCGTCTGCTGCAGAGCGCCTTCGACGACGCGATCCACGGGCGCTCCGAGCCCTACCGCGAATGGCTGGACGTAGTGCCGGTGTCGGGTCCGGAGACGCCGAGTGCGCGGACTCGTGATGTCGCCGTCTAGCGGCTCGATGGGCAAGTCACGCAAGATCCAGTCCCACCCAGCCCGCGTGGTGTGCGATAGCACACGAGCGACCGAGGACGCCGCGTGGCGCCGGCCAGCGTGCCGCTAGAGCTCTACGACGCCACCCTGCGCGACGGCATGGGGGGAGGCGGCATGAGCCTCACCGCGCAGGAGAAGCTCCGCGTCGTGCACGCGCTCGACGCGCTCGGCGTCCATCTGATCGAGGCGGGCTTCCCCGCGTCGAACCCGAAGGAGCTCGAGCTGTTCGCGCTGCTCGAGCGCGAGAGCTTTACCGTGAGTGAGATAGTCGCCTTCGGCATGACGCGCCGGCGCGACGCTCCGGCTGATGAGGACGAGGGGCTGCGCATCCTGGCCGAATCCTTCGTGTCGGTTTGCACGCTCGTCGGCAAGAGCTCGCCGCTACACGTCGAGAAGGTCGTGCGCGTCTCCCCAGAGGAGAACCTCGCGATGATCGGAGAGTCGATCGCCTTCCTGCATGCCCAGGGCAAGCGCGTCCTGTTCGACGCCGAGCACTTCTTCGACGGTTACGCCGCCGACCCCGGCTATGCGCTGGACACACTGCGCGCCGCCGCTGCCGCGGGCGCCGAGCGCGTCGTGTTGTGCGACACCAATGGCGGCTCGCTGCCGGGAGGTGTGCGTGCGGTTCTCGAGGCTGTGCACGTCGAGCTTCCAGATCTGGCGCTTGGCATCCACACGCACGACGACGGCGGCTGCGCCGTGGCCAACACACTCGTCGCCGTCGAAGCCGGCGCTACACAGGTACAGGGCACGATCAACGGCATCGGCGAGCGCACGGGCAATGCCAACCTCGTCACGATCATCGCCGACCTGCAATTGAAGATGGGCTATGAGGGTCTGCCGCCAGAGCGACTGGCGCGTCTGACCGAGACCGCCCACCTATTGGACGAGCTGCTCAACCGCGCTCCCAGCGCCGCCCAGCCATATGTCGGAAAGAACGCCTTTGCTCACAAGGCGGGCTTGCACACCGCCGCGATCCGCGCTGACGCCGCCACGTTCGAGCACATCGACCCGGCGCTGGTCGGCAACGCACGCGACGTGCTCGTCTCAGAGCTCTCGGGGCGCGGCACGATCGTCGAGAAGGCCGCGGAGTTCGGGATCGAGCTTGACGAGGAGGCCGTCGAGCGTGTGCTCGAGCGGGTGAAGAGTGCCGAGCACGAAGGCTTTCAGTTCGAGGCGGCAGACGGCACGCTCGAGCTGCTGATGCGCGAGGAGGCCGGTCTCTACGAGCCACTGTTCATGCTGCTGTCGTGGCGGGTTATCTCCGAGCAACGTTTCGACAGCGAAGTGGAAACCGAGGCGACGATCAAGATCGTCGCGCCGCCGGGGCCGGACGAGGTCGAATTTATCTGTACGGCGGAGGGCAACGGGCCGGTGAACGCGCTGGACAACGCGCTGCGCGAGGCGCTGGAGCAGGTCTATCCGCATCTGCGCGATCTGAAACTGGTCAACTACAAGGTGCGGATTCTCGACGAGGCCATGGGCACGGCGGCCGTCACGCGGGTTCTGATCGATGTGTCTGACGGCGAGCGAGTTTGGGGGACGATCGGGGTCTCTGGGGACATCATCGCCGCCTCTTGGGAGGCGTTGGTCGATTCGCTTGCGGTTGGAGTGCAGCAACCCGCGTCACGGACCCCGTCGTTGACGTCGATTCGATCCTCAGGTCAGGACGCTGGGGCCTCTTCGGAGGGTGATGGTTGGACCGAGGACCCGTCGATCGAATGACGTGCTCGCCGGTGCCCTGCTTTGGGTGATCTTGAGGTCATACAGCTCGCCAGGCCTGTTCTTGGGCTTACAGAGGAGAGGTTGGTCTCTGAAGTCTTGACTTCCGGGCAGCTTTCGCTTGGGCCGCGTTTGGCGGAGTTTGAGCGATTGTTTGCCGAGTTTGTCGGCAGTCGGCTTGCCTGCGCGGTCTCTAGCGGCACCGCTGGACTGCATCTTGCTCTGCGTGCTGTTGGCGTCTGTGATGGGGATGAGGTGGTCACCAGCCCCTTTTCGTTTGTTGCTTCGGCGAATGTGGCGCTTTATGAGCGCGCTCGACCGGTTTTCGCCGATATAGACCCGGTTACGCTCAACCTCGATCCTGTGGCGGCTGAGGCTGCCGTCAGCGCGCGCACGCGAGCGATTTTGCCGGTACACATCTTTGGCTATCCGGCTGACATGTCGGCGTTTGAGTCGATGGCGAGGCGCCACGGGCTTGGGATCGTGGAGGACGCCTGTGAGGCACTTGGTGGCGTATACACGGATGGCAGGCCTGTCGGTGGGCGTGGGAATCCTGCTGTGTTTGGGTTCTACGCCAACAAGCAGCTCACGACTGGAGAGGGGGGGATGGTCACGCTTGGCGATCCCGACATCAAGCTGCGGATCGACTCCGAGCGCAACCAGGGGCGTGCGCCGGACATGGACTGGCTCGATCACGATCGGCTTGGCTTCAACTACAGGCTGTCTGACATCGCCTGTGCGGTCGGTATCGGGCAGATGGCGCGGATACCGGGGATGTTGGAACTGCGCGCGCTCGCCGCTTGCTATTACCGTGAGGCGCTTGCCGACATCGAGGGCCTTGAGCTTCCCTGCGAGGACCATGACGGCGCTCGCCGCGGGTGGTTTGTGTACGTGGTGCAACTTCCTCACGGCGTCGATCGCGACGAGACGGTGCGTAGGCTCGCGGCGCTCGGCATCCAGAGCAAGCCTTACCTGCCGGCGATCCACCTGATGAGTTTCTATCGCGAGCGCTTCGGCCATCGCGAGGGCGAATTTCCCGTGTGCGAGGATGTCGCCGCGCGTTCGCTGGCGCTGCCGCTCTTTCCGGGTCTGCAACAGCCCGAAGTCGAGCGCGTGGCCGAGGCGCTGCGTATTGCGCTTGGGCGTTGAGGTGGGTTTGCCCCAAGTTTGGCGCGACGCGATGGTTGAGCGCTCGACCATTCGTCCATCGAAAACGTTTCTGACTTCCGCACGCTCGAGCAGGGATCGAGAAAAAGCCGTCGTTCGCAGGGAGAAAGCGTTGTGCCCTCTTCGGGAGGGTTCCATTAGCCTGGCGAAATGTGGGAGTTCTGCCTGGTAGACGGGGCTGAACTGTGATAGGACTTCCGCTGGCGTCTGCCAACCAACAAGACACGAATGGGCAAGGCCCGGAGCCGGAGTGTCGGCTCAGGCACTTCGGTTCGGGCCCCCATTCTGGGGTATAACAAGCGATCGTATGGCTGCTCCCACGTTTATCACGCTTGGTCCTTCAGGCACGTGTCACGAGCACGCGCTGCTGCGCTATTTGGAGTTTCAGGGCCTGGAGGATGCGCACGTGGAGCTGGTGCGCGACTTCGAGGTGGGCCTGGAGCGGGTGCATGAGCAACCGAACGGGTTTCTGCTGCAGTGCAGCTCGCATCCCGACGTGCACATCGTGACTGAGCGCTACCGCCAGGAGGTGTTCGTGGTCGATACGTTCATGTTCCCGGCCAAGGAAATGGGCTTGATCGCGCGCAGCGACGTGCCCGAGCCGCGCAGCCTTGGGGTGGTGGCGGCGGCGATGGGCTATCCGGACCTGACGCGCTGGGAGACGATCGTGCAGGAGCCGGCCAACCCGATTGTCGCGCACAATCTGCTGGCCGGAAAGTACGACGCCGGCGTGACGTTCGTGGCGTTCGGTGAAGAACACCCGCGGGAGTTGCGCGTACTCGAGCGCTACGGCGAGGTCGATACGACATGGCTCGTGTACGGCAGGCGCCGGCGCTACGCGGGCGAGCTGATCGGACAACGCATTCCAGGGTTCCTCAGCGGCGAGCTCGCGCGCGCATGAGGCCGCCGGAGGGCGGCGTCGTCGACCGCGCGCGCTATCCCGCCGTCACGGTCGGGGAGGGCTATGCGGTGGGCTCGATCGACGACCTCGAGCAGGGCTATGGGTTTCGCAAAGTCAGGCGCGGCCTCGGCGTCACCGCCTTCGGGGTCAACGCGCTGGTCCGGCCCCCCGGGTATGAGACGAAATGGCACTACCACGACCTGCAGGAGGAGCTGTACTTCGTCCACCGCGGCTCGATCGAGATGCAGTTCGGGGACGGCAGCACGCACCTGCTCGGCGAGGGCTGCTTCGCGCGTGTTGACGCGGCGACGGTGCGCAGGATCCGCATCCTCGGACCCGAGGACACCGTCTATGTGTGCGCGGGCGGCAGGGACGGCTACATCGGCCACGACGGACGCACGCCAGAGGGTATGTAGCGCCTCGTGGATCTGGAGCTCTCCGGCAAGGTCTTCCTGATCACGGGCGGCTCGAGCGGGCTCGGGTTGGCGCTTGCGCATCGTCTCGTCGAGGAGGGGGCGCTCGGCGTGGCCCTGATGGCGCGCGATGGCGCTCGGCTAGCTGAGGCGGCCAGCGGACTGCGCGAGCTGGGAGCAGATGTCTCTGACTTCGCCGGGGACGTCAGGCGCCTTGAGGATCTCGAGCGCTTCGTCGAGTCCTGTGTTGCTCGCTGGGGGCGCATCGACGGGCTCGCCAACAACGCCGGCGAGCTCTCCGCCGGAGCCTTCGCCGAGCACGAGGACTCCGTTTGGGAAGAAGATCTGGACCTGAAGCTGATGGGCGCCGTGCGCCTCACGCGCCTATGCTTGCCAGCGCTGCGCGAGCGCGGCGGGGCCGTACTTAACACGCTGGCCGTCTCGGGCAAGGCGCCGGATGCCTTCACCACGCCGACCTCCGTCTCGCGCGCGGCGGGGCTCGCGCTGACGAAGGCGCTCTCGCGCGAGCTGGCGTCCACCGCTATCCGCGTCAACGCGGTGCTGATCGGGGTCATCGAAAGCGGCCAGCTTGAACGCTACGCCGCCGCGCAGGGGATCACGCCGGGGGAGTACTACCAGCGGATGGTCACGAGCGCCGGGATCCCGCTCGGGCGCGTCGGCCATCCCGCGGAGTTTGCCGATCTCGCCGCCTTTCTGCTGTCCCCGCGCGCGTCCTACATCACCGGTGCAGCGGTCAACCTCGACGGCGGGCTGTGCCCGGTCGTGTGAACGCTTTGCCAGCCGGGTCAGAGCTTCGAGAGCGGCTCTACTGCAGTTCGAGGTCGAGCAGCGAGGTCATCTTCCAGATATGCCCTTCTCGAGTGATGTAGATCTGTCGTTCAGGCAGTGGCCCGAAGTTGAGCACCGCGAGCCCATGGTGTTCTTCGAGACGAACGCTGACTACTTTGAGCTTGGGCACCTCGATCGCCAGGATCTGGTGGAAGTGCTTGAGGAGCAGCGTCATGGATTCTGCGCAGGTCGTGGCGCCCTGCATATAGGAGACCCCGGGGTTCCCGCTGTAATCTGCCGGGATCGCTTCAGCAAGCGTCGAATAAATCATCGCGCAGGCCTTCGTGCCGTTCTCCGCGAGCGCCGCCGCGTAGTAGCGCACGATGAGCGCCGTGATTGCCCGGCGCTCGGATGCGGTCGCGGCGTGGCCGAAGTCCAAAGCTTGCGTGTTCCGCTTGTCATCTGCGCCGATGACGCCGATGTCGTTGTCTTTGTCGCTGTCGGTCTTGGTGCTCTCGAGCTTTATTTCGTTGCTCACGTTTCCCGCTGGGGCAGCACTGCGGGCACCTCGACTTCCTCCTCCTCCACCACCTCCACTACTACCTCCGCACGCGCAGGCGCCGACGCAGAGCAACATGGCAGTCAGCAGTGCAAGCAGCGGCTTCATCTCGGTGATCCTCCCCCTGTACGTCGGTCGATTCGCATCGAGTCCGATAGTAGCAAGTATTCGTATTGATCGGGATAGATCAGTGAAAAACACTTCTGTGTCAAAGTGCGATGGTTGTTGTGAGTTTGTTTGTGGCTGTAGGGATTTGTTTTGAGCTGGTGGGCCTGTTGGGGAGTCAGAAACATTTTGTCGGGCAGAGGGTTGGTTCGCTGGTTCTGCTCTTGACAGCTCCGGCACTTTGTGCGAGGG
Source organism: uncultured Solirubrobacterales bacterium (assembly GCA_963827045.1). Lineage (GTDB taxonomy): Bacteria > Actinomycetota > Thermoleophilia > Solirubrobacterales > Solirubrobacteraceae > Palsa-744. The sequence continues at coordinate 676,542 of CAWGZH010000004.1, read as the reverse complement.
TTTGTCGAGGCCTGATATCCAGAACATGGATAGGGGCCTGTTGAGCATGATCGGTCGTGATGGTTCGGTGGTTATGGGCTGTCGTGGCGGTCGAAAACCTCGAGGAAGGGAGCTTGGTCGAAGCGCGAAAGCGCGGAGTGGGAAACACTTCTATGTTTGGCCTTGTTCGTCTGCGAGGATGTTCTATGGCTGCGGGGCGAGCGTGTGTTCGGCCTGTGGTCTGGTTTGGTAGATGTAGTGCTAGGGCCGGTTTCGGCGCTCTCTGACCTATGGACGAGTGCTCGGGACGGCCGATCTCAAGCCTCGATCGAGGCTCAACCAAGCCTCGATGAGGGAAAGGTAGGTAGTTAGAGATGAGGAAGTTTCAATGGTTTGGCATCGCGGTGGTCGCGGTGCTCCTGTTTGGGGTGGCTGTCGCTTCGTCGGCGTCGGCTGCTACCACGTTCTTATTAGCCGAATGGTTAGTTAACGGTAAACCGATTCTCGAAGGCGAATCGTTCAATGTGGAATCTTCGGGTACGCTTTTACTGGAAGACAAGAAAACGCTTCTGGGCGCGTCTTCTGTAGAATGTACCGGGAGCTTGATGGGTTGGGTCGGTCCCGATGGTTTAGACTTAATCAGTGAAGTGTTAAATGCAAGTGGCGCAGCGGTCTCGTCTACACCGTTATCTGGTACGGCGCTCGAATGTAAAGAGGAGAAAGTATGTGAAGAAGCGTTAGTATGGCCTCTGGGTCTAGAAGCCACTGGTGGTAAAGGATGGGAAACGTTACTTGAGTTATGGGAACAGGGAAGTGAAAACGGTTTTGTCGTCTTAATTACGCCGGAGACGACGGGCCATAATCCCGGTTGGTATGTGCTATGCGAAAAAACGATCACGAAACCCGTGGACGAATGCACTTCACCAGCGGGCGCGGTTTCACTCGGGTTAAGTGGTACTACTCTTACCGGGTCGTTCACGGAAGCATTTACGTTATTAATGGAACAAGAATTGGCAGAATGTACTCAGAGTAAAGAAAAGTCAGGGCTCGTAGAATCTGTTGGAGCAGGTACCATAACGTCGGCAGGAAACACTATCAGTGCTTCGTCTGAAGAAACTGGTGGGACGTTAGAAGCGTGATGGTTGTTGTGAGTTTGTTTGTTTTGTAGGATGGTGTTTTGCTCGGGCGGGGCGGTGTTCGCGTCTCGCCCGGGTTTTTGGTTTTTTTCTAAGGAGGGGTTGTGTGGGTGGGGCGTAGGTTCTTGTTGTTGGTGGTGTGTTGGTTGTGTGGGTTGGGTTGTGTGTTGGCGTGTGGCGTGCCGCCGGCGCAGGCTCGGACGGTTCATGTGTTAGTTGGGGTGTTTGGTAGTGGGGGTTCTGGGGGTGGTGAGTTTGATGAACCGTGGGGGATCGCTGTAAGCGACGTGACACATGACGTGTATGTGGTGGATAGTCGAAATCATCGGGTGGAGGAGTGGAGTTCGTTCGGTTCGTCTGGTTCCACGTTCCTGGGTGAATTTGCTCCTCCTGGTGGGTTTTCTCAGCCGACGTGGATAGCGGTCGATAATTCGGGTAATCCATTGGATCAGTCTAATGGCGATGTGTATGTAGTAGACAGGGGTCATGGGGTGGTCGATAAGTTCACCGCGACCGGTTCATTTATTGGTTCGTTGACGGGGCCGGCGCCTAAAGGCGTATCGAGATCGTTTGGGGTTTTGGAAGGTGTGGCTGTGGCGCCGTCTGGGGAAGTGTGGGTGTTGGAAGGTAGCGGTGATATATATAATTTCAGTGATGGGTTGGTGAATGAATATTTAGGGGAACGTTCCACCATCTTTGGGTCGCTCGAATTTGGGTTGGCGGTGGGCGAGGAAAATGATCTTTATGTTCATAATCCTAAGATTGTGAAGTTGAATAGTTCTGGGCAGACTTTGATCAACCCGTTTTGTGGGGAAGTTGAAGTTGTGGATGGTTCGGTTGGGCCGGTGAAGCCGGCTAGTGGGTTTGGTGTTGCGGTGGATTCGGCGAGTGGTGAAGTCTTTGTCGATAATGGTGGGTCGGTCGGTGTTTGTGGCCTGGACGGGGAACCGTTAGACGGGTTCAGCCTTGGAAAAATAGAATCTGGTTTGAGTTCTGATGTGGCTGTGGATGAAAGCGATGGCATGGTGTATGCCACGGCGAAGGCCAGTAATGAAGTCGTGGTGTTCAAGGCTGTTAGGTTGCCGGGTGTGACTGTCGGGGCTGTCAGTGAGCAGTCGCCGAGGAGTTTGACGTTGAATGGTACGGTGAATCCCGAAGGGGAACCTGTTACCAGGTGTGAATTTGAATATGCGGCTGCGAGCGAATATAAGCCTGGGACGTCTGCGCCGTATACGGGTAGGGTTCCTTGTTCGCCAGGGCCGGGGAGTCTTGGGTCTGGTTTGGGTCCTGTTGGTGTGAGTGCGCATTTGACGGGTTTGACGCCAGAGACCAAATATGATTACCGGCTGGTCACTGAAAATAGTGTTCATATTCCGAGTGCTTCGGTGAATCAGGAAGTTACGGCGGGCCCTGTGTTGGGTGGCGAGTTCGTGACGAAAGTCACGTCCAGTAGCGCCATGTTGGGTGCGTCAATCGACGCGAATGGTGATGATGCGCATTATTATGTTGAGTATGGTACGTCTGTTTCCTATGGTTCTTATGTGCCAGTGCCGCCACCGGGTGCGGATATCGGTTCTGGCACAGAAGTACAGACTATTGGTTTGCTGTTGCAGGGTTTGACGGCGGGCACTGTTTATCATTATCGGGTGGTGGTGGTGCAGGGTGGTGAAGAATTCGAAGAACCAGACCAGACGTTTGTGACGCAGGGTGTGGCCGGTGGTGCGGTGTTGAGTGATGGTCGTGCGTGGGAACTGGTGTCCCCAGCGGATAAAAAAGGTGCTTTGATCGAACAGATCGCCGATGGTGTCGGTGATGATATTCAGGCTGCGAATAATGGGAGCGGGATAACGTATTTGGCGGTTGGTCCTGCTGTGGGGGATGATCCTCAGGGCAAAGTCAATTGGTCACAGACATTGTCGGTGCGTGTTCCTGGTGGTGGTTGGCGTTCTGAAGATTTGACGTTGCCGAGGCGTATCCCTGAAAACGAAGAAAATGCGACCGCGAGCGCGTTGCGCGAGGAATACGACGTGTTCTCCTCAGACCTATCATTGGCCGCGGTCGAACCGTTGGACGTCGGCACCCCGCTGCTGTCCGGAGCGACCGAAAGGACCGTATACCTGCGCGATAACACGACGGAAGACGGGAACTATATACCGCTCGTGACAGCGGGCAACGTCCCACCAGAAACAATGTTCGGGGGAACGGCTTCCATCGACCGTGTGCATTTCGTGGCGGGGACGGCGGATTTGAGTCATGTGTTGTTGGAGTCGCCTTTCGCGTTGACAGAAGAAGCGACATTTGAAAACTCTTATCCAAAGTTTAGCCAGACGAATTTGTATGAGTGGAGCGCGGGCCGGTTGCAACTCGTAAATATTTTGCCCGAAGAAGAAGGCGGCAAGCCGACACGCGGCCCAGAACCACAGGTGAGGCTGGCGGGCGGCTCGACCAGCGAAGGGTTTCCGTCTGAGGTGAATCCGAGTGCTCTCTCCAGTGATGGTCGGCGGGTGGCGTGGACTCTTGGGATACCCGGTCATTTTGTCGGTTCGTCCTATAAGGGTTTGTATGTTCGCGATATGGTTGAAGGTAGGACTGTGAAGGTCGGTGGTTCGGGTGCGGTGTTCCAGTGGATGAACAGCGACGGCTCGATGATCTTCTATACCGAAAAAAACAACTTGTTCGTGTTCAATTTCGAAACGGGGACACGGACCGATCTGACGGCTGACCAGGCTGTGGGTGAAGCGGATGGTGGGGTGCAGGAACTTGTGTCTGATGTCAGCCGGGACGGTTCTTATGTTTATTTCGTTGCGCGGGGTGTGTTGGCTGGTGCGTCGGGTGCGGTGAGTGGCGGCGATAATCTTTATGTGTTGCATGATGTTGGTGGTGTGTGGTTGACGTCGTTTATCGCGACGCTTTCGCCGGAAGACGAAAAATCGTGGTATCAGGAAGAAGAAAGTTTGCCGGACTTGTCACGGATCAGCTCGAGGGTTGCACCGGATGGTCGTTATCTGTCGTTTATGTCGGATAGGCCGTTGACGGGTTATGACAATGTTGATGCTCTTAGTGGTCATGCGGATGAGGAGGTGTACCTGTATGATGCTGTGTCGAGTCGGTTGGTATGCGCTTCGTGTGATCCTACGGGTGCTCGTCCGGTCGGGGTATTCGATGAACAGCAGAAGCCTTTGTTGGTCGATCGCGGCGAAGTATGGACTGGACGTGCCGCGGTCGCTGATTCGTGGTTGGCCGGCAGTATTCCTGGCTGGGACAAGGCTTTCGGGGATGGTTCCCAGTATCAGCCACGTTATCTGTCTGATAGTGGCCGGTTGTTTTTCAACAGTCCGGATACGCTTGTTCCGCGGGCGACTAATGGGGTTGAGGATGTGTATGAGTTCGAGCCGGCTGGTGTGGGCGACTGTAGCACGGGTACTGCTTCTGGTTCTACGGTGTATGTAGCGTCCTCCGAGGGTTGTGTGGGTTTGATCTCCTCGGGTATCTCAAGCCAGGAATCAGCATTTTTTGACGCGAGTGAAAATGGTGATGACGCGTTCTTTGTGACGGCCGCGAAACTCGTCGCGTCCGATTACGATAATGGTTATGACGTGTATGACGCACACGTATGCTCCAGCGAAGGCGTCGCCTGTGCCTCAGAACCTGTGCCGTCACCGCCGTGTTCTTCGGGGGATTCGTGTAAGGGTGCTCCCTCGCCACAACCAGAAATCTTCGGTGCACCACCAAGCGCGACATTCTCAGGAACCGGCAACGTAGTCGAAGAAACAAAAGCTAAACCAAAGGCCAAACCAAGGACTAAGGGTAAGTCTAAGGGCAAGCGCAAGTCTGCGAAGAAGACCAAGAAGAAGGTTCGGAAGCGTTCTAGGGGTGCGAGGAAGGCCCAGAAGAAGCGTGGGGCGAGTAGGGCGAGTGGGAGGGGTGTGAGGTGAGCATGTTGAGCTTTGTCAAGCGTGGTGTTTGTGTGGGTGTTGTGGTTGTGGGTTTGTTGGTGTTGGTGTGTGGGGGTGTGGCTGTTGGGGTCTGTTGCTGAGCCGTGGTGGCATGTGAATACGGTGTCTTCGCCGTCTGTGTTGCCTGGTGGTGAAGGTCGGTTGGTGGTGGAAGTGACGAATCTTGGTGATGCGATGGTGAACGCGAGCGAACATTCTGTGAGTATTGTGGATAGGTTGCCCGCGGGTGTCACGGCGACCCACGCTTATGGTGAAGGCGGGGGCGGCCTTATCGGTAAGTCGATCGGTGAAAGCGGGAGTTCGAAGAGCACTTTGCCGTGCTCTATCGCCGGTCAGGTAGTGACGTGTACGTACAAGCAAGTGTTGTTGCCCTATGAACGTTTTATAGTCCCGATCACCGTGACGGTACAGCCTGGTTCGGGTACGGGGGTTAACGAAGTGAGTGTTTCTGGTGGTGGCGTTTCACCGGTCCTTTCGCGTCGTGCGCTTGCGTTGGGTGAATCTCCGCAACCGTTTGGTGTGGAAAACTATGAATTGACGCCGGAAGAAGAAGATGGTGCGTTGGATACGCAGGCTGGTTCGCATCCGTTCCAGTTGACCTCGACGGTCACGTTTAATACGCGGGCGGTGCCTGTGAAGCATTTGAATTCGGCGTTGGAAGAAGTGTTTCCGGAAACGCAGCCGGTGGGGTTGATCAAGGATCTTAGTTTCGTGTCGCCGCCGGGGTTGGTTGGTAATCCTACGCCGTTGCCGAAGTGCAGTTTGTATGTGTTTGTGCATGAAGCGCGTGATTGTCCGGAAGACACGATTGTGGGTGTCGCGACGCCGATCGTGACGAACAGCGACGTGTTGGCTCAGGGGCCGTTGGCGGCGACCGTGCCGTTGTATAGCATCGAACCGAATGTCGGCGAGCCGGCCCGGTTTGGTTTTGACGAGCCCGTAGGACAGGTCATTCTAGACGCGTCGGTGACCCCGGGTGGTAGTGAAGGTGGCTATAGCGTGGTGATCACATCCTCTGACGCGATCGATGTGTTGCCGGTCATCGGTGCGCAGGTCACGTTCTGGGGTGTGCCCGCCGATCCACGACATAACACTACGCGTGGAGCGTGCCTGGAGTTCGCTAATAGTGTGCCTGAAGCGCTAAAGAATGGTGAACCGTCGTGTCCTGTGCAGGAAAAACCGCAACCGTTTTTGTCGTTGCCGACGTCGTGTGGCGCTCCGTTGCAGTCGAGCGTGGAAGGAGACTCGTGGGAACATATCGGAGATTTCAGTACACCTTATGAGTATACGTTCGCGAACCTAGCAGGCGAACCGTATAGTCTTGATGGGTGTAACCGTTTGAATTTCGAACCGTCGATCACGGTCGCCCCAGACGTTGCGCAGGCGAGCGTCCCGACGGGGTTGACCGTGGGTGTGCATGTTTCCCAGAAGGGTAGTTTGAACCCTAATGGTTTGGCGGAATCGGGGGTCAGGGACACGACTGTGGTGTTGCCCGCGGGTGTGGTGTTGAATTCGGCTGGAGCGGATGGGTTGTCCGCGTGCGGTGTGAGCGAAGTGGGTTTGGGTAGCGCGAGCGAACAGTCCTGTCCGGAATCCGCGAAGGTCGGAACGGTCGAAATTCGTACGCCGCTGTTGCCGAACCCGCTGACCGGCGCCGCGTATCTTGCTGCCCAGGAAGCTAATCCTTTCGGGAGTCTACTCGCGATGTATATCGTGGTGTATGACCCGGTATCCGGTGTGCGGATAAAGCTCGCCGGCGAAATCAAACCCGACCCCGTTACCGGACAACTGGTCTCAACCTTCCAGAACACGCCACAGGACCCCGTAGAAGAATTCAACGTGCACTTCTTCGGTGGATCACGCGCACCACTGAGCACTCCGGCGCTATGCGGATCCTATACGACCACCGCGTCGCTCACACCGTGGTCTGGGACTCCTCCCGTGGAAACGTCTTCGCAGTTTCAGATCACGAGTGGTCCGAACGGTGCGCCGTGTCGTGACCCGTTGCCCTTCGAACCGTCGTTGGCGACGGGCAGCGTCAATATCCAGGCCGGTTCGTTCACGCCGTTTACGATGACGATGAGTCGCGAAGACGGCAACCAGGATCTACGGGCGATCCAACTGAAGATGCCCCCGGGTCTGCTCGGTACGCTCGCAAGTACCGAACTGTGTCCCGAACCGCAGGCTGACCAGGGTACATGTGGCCCCGACAGTCTGATCGGGGAAACGACTGTCAGCGTCGGCGTGGGAGGCAACCCCTACACCGTGAAGGGTGGAAGGGTCTACATCACCGGTCCGTACGAGGGCGCACCGTATGGACTATCGATCGTGAACCCCGCAAAGGCCGGCCCGTTCGACCTAGAGAAAACCAAGACCAACCATCCCGCGTGTGACTGTATCGTCGTGCGCGCACGCATCGAAGTGGACCCGGTCACCTCCGCGCTCACGATCACGAGCGACAGTAGCGGTCCGTATGCGATACCGCAGATTATCGAAGGCATACCGCTAGAGATCAAGCACGTCAACGTCACGATCAATCGTCCCGACTTCACGTTCAACCCGACAAACTGCAGTCCGATGGCGATCACCGGTGCCCTCACGAGCAGCCAGGGCGCGACAGACGCGCTATCGGTGCCCTTCCAGGTAACTAACTGTGCGACGCTGGGTTTCAAACCGATCTTCAAGGTCTCGACCTCGGGTAAAACATCCCGTAAGAACGGTGCGAGCCTGCATATCAAGCTCACATATCCCAAAGCGCCGTTCGGTAGCCAAGCAAACATCGGACAGGCCAAGGTCGATCTGCCAAAACAACTACCCTCAAGGTTGACGACCCTGCAAAAGGCGTGCACCGACACCGTCTTCGAATCCAACCCCGCAGCCTGTCCTCCCGGTTCACGAGTAGGGACAGCCACAGCCACCACCCCCGTGCTGCCCGTGCACCTAGAAGGACCGGCCTATTTCGTCAGTCACGGTGGTGCGAAGTTCCCAGAACTGATCATCGTGCTCTCCGGCCAAGGCGTCACCGTCGACCTACACGCAGAAACCTATATCAGCAAAGCCGGGATCACCAGCAGCACCCTACACAAAGTCCCCGACGTCCCCGTCGGCGTCTTCGAACTCACCCTACCCGAGGGCACCAACTCAGCACTAGCCGCCAACGGAAACCTCTGCAACACCAAACTAAAGATGCCCACATCATTCGTAGCCGCCAACGGAAAGAAGATCAACCAAACCACACCAATCACAGTCACCGACTGCCCAAAACACAAAAACACCAAAACCAACCACAACAACACCAACAAACACAAATAAAGGGGAGAAAACAAAAACATGTTCTCGAGAATACGCAAACACTTCACCTACGCGAACGTCGCGATGACGCTCGCGCTAGTGTTCGCGATGAGCGGTGGCGCATACGCAGCCAGCAAATACGTGATCACATCAACAAAACAGATCAAGCCAAGCGTGCTCAAAGGCCTCAAGGGATCACAAGGAACACGCGGTCCCGCCGGTCCCGCCGGTCCCGCCGGACCCTCAGGACCCTCAGGACCCGCCGGTTCCGCAGGACCCGCCGGTAAAGGCGAAAAGGGCGAAACAGGCAACACCGGCACAAGCGTCACGAGCACCGCGCTCGTGGGGGCCAAAGGAGCCTGCAAAGAAGGCGGCTCAGAATTCACCGCAGCCGAAAACAAAATAAGCTACGCATGCAACGGCTCGCCCTGGACCGACAAAGGCACACTACCAAAAGGCTCCTCAGAGAGAGGCCAATGGGCATACGGCGGAAACGGTCCGGGCGAGGTACTCGTCGGTATATCATTCCCGATCCCGCTAGCCGCACCACTCAGCGGAACCGCGGTGCACTTCATCGGCAAGGAAGAAGGCTTCAAAGAACTCCATGAAGCCGCCGCGATCGCAAGCGGCGAATGCACAGGCACCTGGGAAGAACCCGGAGCAAAGAGCGGAAACCTCTGCGTATTCATCAACGGCGTCTACCACCTAGGACCCGAAGAATTCAGGATCGAAAACGCCGAACTACCAGAAAAACGAGGCGCAGGCATATCAGGCGCCTACCTCTTCGGAGAAGCCCTAAACAGCGGACCCATCATAGACGCCGGAAGCTGGGTCGTAACAGGCTAAAAACCCAACAAACCCCCCCCACACGTTGTCGCCCGAGTGCCCCCCGCTCGGGCGACAACCCTCCCTCCCGTGGTGAGGGATCTACCGCGACAGAAGGCGGTAAAGACAAAGGGGCATTTCCCGAGAGAGGACGCGGACCCGCAAGCCGGTCTCTACCTCGCGATCCAAAACGCCGAGGGCACGGGGTCTTTCGCTCGTTCTGCTCTTGACAGCGACGGCCTTGTGTACAAAGGTTTGTCGTGGTCCGATATCCGATATCCGGAATATGAATATGGATATGGCTATGCAAGGGCCGGTTTCGGCGCTCTCTGACCTTGGACGAGTGCTCGGGACGGTCCATCTCTCAAGCCTCGACGAGGGAAAGAAAGGTAGGTAGTAGAGATGAGGAAGTTTCAATGGTTTGGCATCGCGGTGGTTGCGGTGCTCCTGTTTGGTGTGGCTGTCACTTCGTCGGCGTCGGCCGCTGTTACGTTCTTATTAGCCGAATGGTTAGCTGACGGTAGACCGATCGCCGAAGGCGAATCGTTCAATGTGGAAGTTACAGACACGATTTTACTGGAAGACAAGAAAACGCTTCTGGGCGTATCTTCTATAGAATGTACCGGGACCTTGATGGGTTGGGTGGGCCCCGACGGGTTAGGTTTAATCAGTGAAGTGTTAAATGCCGCTGACGAACCGATTTCGTCTACACCGTTAATTGGTTTACCGCTCGAATGTAAAGAGGAGAAGGTATGTGAAGAAGGGTTAGTTTGGCCCCTGCACCTTGGGTGGGAAACGTTACTTGAGTTATGGGAAGTAGGAGGTGCGAGCGATTTTGTCTTCTTAATTAGGTCGGAGTCAGGAGGCCCTAATCTCGGTTGGTATGTGCTATGCGAAAAAACGATCACGAAACCCGTGGACGAATGCACTGCAGTAGCGGGAAAGGCGGACGTGGTTGAACTCGGGTTAAGTGGTTCCACTCTTACCGGGACGTTCTCGGAAGCATTTACGAAATTAATGGAAGAACCATTGGCAGAATGTACTCAGAGTAAAGAAGACTCAGGAAACGTAGAATCTGTTGGAGCAGGTAACATATCGTCGCCAGGAAACACCATCAGTGCTTCGTCTGAAGAAACTGGTGGAGCATTAGAAGCGTGATGGTGTTGTGAATTTGTCGTGATGTGAGAGTGTAGTGCTCGGGCGAGGCAGATGTTTCCTCGCCCCGAGCACCGGTAGGGCTTTGGTCGCAGCTGGGTGGGCCTGCGAGGTCGCGTAGTCTAGAGACGGCACGCACTCGGTCCAGGCGTTCTTCCAGCGGTTGTCGCGATCTAACCGCCGGTGGCACGAGTCGGTTTGTGTTTTGTTCTGCTCTTGACAGCGACGGTCTTGTGTGCAAAGGTTTGTCGTGGTCCGATATCCAGAATACGGATAGGGGCTGTTGCAGAGCACGACCGGTCGTGATGGTTCGGTGGTGAGTCTGCGAGGATGCTCTGTGGCTGCACGGCGAGCGTTGTGTTCGGTCTGTGGTCTGGTTGCATCGTTGGTAGTTGTGGAGTGCAAGGGCCGGTTTCGGCGCTCTCTGACCTTGGACGAGTGCTCGGAACGGTCGATCTCAAGCCTCGATGAGGAAAGGTAGGTAGCAGAGATGAGGAAGTTTCAATGGTTTGGCATCGCCGTGGTTGCGGTGCTCCTGTTTGGTGTGGCCGTCGCTTCGTCGGCGTCGGCAGCTGTCACGTTTTTATTAGCCGAATGGTTAGTTAACGGCAAACCGATCGCGGAAGGCGAATCGTTCAATGTGGAAGTTTCAGGCACGATCTTAATGGAAGATAAGAAAACGCTTCTAGGCGCGTCTTCTATAGAATGTACCGGAACCGTGGTGGGTTGGATCGGTCCCGACGGGTTAGGCTTAGCAAGTGAAGTTTTAAATGCGGCTTCCGAACCGATTTCGTCTACGCCGTTATCTGGTTTAGCGCTCGAATGTAAAACGGAGAAAACGTGTGAAGAAGCGTTAGTATGGCCACTGAACCTTAGCGGTGGGGCGGAAACATTACTCGAGTTATGGGAAGTCGGAGGTGCGAGCGGTTTTGTTGTCTTAGGTACACCGCTGGCGGGAGGTCATAACCCCGGTTGGTATGTGCTATGCGAAAAAACGATCACGAAACCCGTGGACGAATGCTCTGCACCATCGGGCGCGGCGGAACTTGGGTTAAGTGGGACTACGCTCACCGGGTCAATCTCGGAAACATTCACGTTATTAATGGAAGAAAAGTTGGCATCATGTACTCAGAGTAAAGAAGAATCAGGGAACGTAGAATCTGTCGGAGCAGGTAGCGTAAGGTCGGGAACGAACACCCTCAGTGCTTCGTCTGAAGAAACTGGTGGAACATTAGAAGCGTGATGGTATTGTGAATTTGGCATGATGTGAGTGTGGTGCTCGGGTGAGGCAGATGTTCCTCGCCCGAGCACCAAGAAAGGTAGGTGATAGAGAGATGGGGAAGTTTCAATGGTTTGGCATCGTGGTGGTCGCGGTGCTCCTGTTTGGTGTGGTCGTCGCTTCGTCGGCGTCGGCCGCTGTCACATTCTTATTAGCCGAATGGTTAGTTAACGGCAAACCGGTATTGGAAGGCGAATCGTTCAATGTAGAATCTAAAGGCACGCTCTTACTGGAAGACACAAAAACGCTTCTCGGTGCGGTTGCTATCGAATGTACCGGGACCTTCTTGGGTTGGATCGGTCCTGACGGGTTAAGCTTTGTCAGTGAAGTGTTAAATGCGTCTTCCGAACTGATTTCGTCTACACCGTTATCTGGTTTAGCGCTCGAATGTAAAGAGGAGAAAGTATGTGAAGAAGCGTTAGTTTGGCCTCTACACCTTGGCTGGGAAACGTTACTTGAGTTATGGGAAGTCGAAGGTCTGAGCGGTTTTGTCGTCTTAGGCAAACCTGGGACGGAAGGTCATATCCCCGGTTGGGAGGTGATATGCGAGAAAACGCTCACGAAACCCGTGGACGAATGCACTTCTCCACTCGGCGTGGCTGAACTCGGGTTAAGTGGTACTACGCTTACCGGGAGATTCTCGGAAACATTTACGAAATTAATGGAAGAACCATTGCCAGAATGTACTCAGAGTAACGAAAAGTCAGGCGTCGCGGAATCTGTTGGAGCAGGTACCCTATCGTCGCCGGGACACACTCTGAGTGCTTCGTCTGAAGAAACTGGCGGAACGTTAGAAGCGTGATGGTGGTTGTGAGTTTATTTGTGTTGTAGCGATGTGTTTACTCGGGCGGGGCGAGACTCGGCCCCGCCCGGGCGACACCACATCACGGCATATCGCCACCAAAGAGGGCGTCGATCTTCCACGTACGGCCCTCGCGTTCGACAAGGATCTCAGATTCAGGCGTTCTCCTGAAACCCAACGCTGCCACCCCAAGATTGTGCTTCACATGCACGCTCGTCACGACCATCGTCGCGACTTCCTCCTCGAGCAATAGCTGATGCTGCTGCTTTAGCAGCGACGACATGGAGCTGGCACATCCGTTGCTCACGCTTCCCGCGGATCCCCCCGGATCGCCCCCAGCCCCGATGGTCAGCCCCGCACTCAGCAGAGAGCATGCCTTCGCTCCATCCTCCGCGGCGGACGCGGCATAGTAGCTCTTGACGAGGGTCGTCACCGCCCGCGTGTCGGCCGGGTCAGCTCTGCGGCCAAAGGGTGCGAACAGGATCGACGCGTCGTATTCGGGATCGCCACGGCCACGGCCGTGTTCGGGGTCGTCGAAGTCTTTGTCACCATCGTTCTTCAGATAACCACCCGATGAGGCTATGCCGGCGGGAGCGGTTGTGGTGCCGCCGGGCGGTTGGGCCTCAGATGAGACCGGTGATGCTGGACGCTTGACCGTGCCGCCGCTGCAAGCCGTGGCGCCGACAGCGAGCAGCACGGTCGTCAGCAGCGCGAGTATCGGCTTCATTGGAGGTGATACTTTCCTTGCTCGGTCATAGTCGATCTCCAATGACGATAATTTCGTGTCATTCTATTATGGTGTCAAGGAGATCCGCGATCTTCCAGACGTCGCCCACGCGGCGCTCTGGTATCTGACGAACTTCGGGTAGTACCGCGAAGCTGAGTATAGTTAATGCCCTATCGCCGGCGACACGCATTGCGTACACTTTGAGTGTGCCGCTCTCGCCGACGAGCAGTCCCGAGAGTTTGGTTTGATCCTGCGTCTTGGATCATTCTACAGGTCAGGATTAGATGTGGCACATGACTTTGACTACAGGGTGAAGTTCTTCGGCTTGCACAGAACGGGCCTGCGCAGGTGCTCGAGGACGCTGCTGGCGTGCATGGCGGTCGCGATCGCGTCGTTCGGCGCAACCGCATGCGGCTCAACGGAGGAGCGCCCTGTCGCCACCGCGGTCCCATCCGGACAGGATCAAGACGGAGACATTGACAGCCTTGGCCAGGGTGGCCGCTACGACACCGACAACGACGCGATCCTGACCTGGGGCCCGCCCGCGGACGGAGCGGACAGGGCGGCGATTGTGGCGCTCCTCAAGCGCTACTACACGGCGGCGGCGGGGGAAGGAGCGAGGGCCTGCACGATGCTCGACCCACTGATTGCTGAAACGGTCGAGGAAGATCGCCACGCCGGTAGGGGGCCGCGACTGCCGCGGGGTAGCATGTGCGCGCAGATCATGGCCAGTATGTTCGAGCAGCGTCACCGCGAACTGGTCGAGCACGCGCAAGCGCCCACGCAGAGCAACGTGGCAGTCAGTAGTGCAAGCAGCGGCTTCATTTCGGTGATCCCCCTGTCCGTCGGTCGATTCGCATCGAGTCCGATAGTAGCAAGTATTCGCATTAATCGAGATAGATCAGTGAAAAAACCGTCGTGCTTTGGTTGGAGCTGGGTGGGCTTGTTGGGGAGTCAGAAACATTTTGCCGGGCAGGGGTTGGTTCGCTTGCTCTGCTCTTGACAGCGGCGGCACTTTGTGCGAGGGTTTGTCGAGGCCTGATATCCAGAACATGGATAGGGGCCTGTTGAGCATGATCGGTCGTGATGGTTCGGTGGTTATGGGCTGTCGTGGCGGATCGAAGGCCTCGGGGAAGGGAGCTGGTCGAAGCGCGGAGTGGGAAACACTTCTATGTTTGGCCTTCTCTGTCTGCGAGGATGTTGTTGTAGTGCTAGGGTCTGGTTTCGGCGCTCTCTGACCTTGGACGAGTGCTCGGGACGGTCGATCTCAAGCCTCGGTAGAGGCTTAGCCAAGTCTCGATGAGGGAAAGGTAGGTAGTTAGAGATGAGGAAGTTTCAATGGTTTGGCATCGCGGTGGTTGCGGTGCTCTTGTTTGGGGTGGCTGTCGCTTCGTCGGCGTCGGCTGCTGTCACGTTCTTATTAGCCGAATGGTTAGTTAACGGTAAACCGATTCTCGAAGGCGAATCGTTCAATGTAGAATCTAAAGGTACGCTTTTACTGGAAGATTCAAAAACGCTTCTGGGCGCGTCTTCTGTAGAATGTACGGGGACCTTGTTGGGTTGGATCGGTCCTGACGGGTTAGACTTAATCAGTGAAGTATTAAATTCATCTTCCGAATTGATTTCTTCTACGCCATTATCTGGTTTACCGCTTGAATGTAAAACGGAGAAAACGTGTGAAGAAGCGTTAGTTTGGCCTGAATTACTTGGATGGGAAACGTTACTCGAGTTATGGGAACAAGGAAGTGAAAAGGGCTTCGTTGTCTTAATTACGCCGGACGCCAGCACAGCTGTCGGCTGGTATGTGCTATGCGAAAAAACGATCACGAAACCCACGGACCAATGCACTTCAGGATCGGGCTCAGTTTCGCTCGGGTTAAGTGGTGCAACTCTTACCGGGGAATTCTCGGATACATTTACTTTATTAATGGAAGAACCATTGGCAGAATGTACTCAGAGTAAAGAAAAGACAGGGCTCGTAGAATCTGTTGGAGCAGGTACCCTATCGTTGACAGCAGGGACTCTTAGTGCTTCGTCTGAAGAAACTGGTGGGACGTTAGAAGCGTGATGGTTGTTGTGAGTTTGTTTGTTTTGTAGGGTTGTGTTTTGCTCGGGCGGGACGGGGTTTCTCGTCTCGTCCGGGTTTTTGGTTTTTTTCTAAGGAGGGGTTGTGTGGGTGGGGCGTAGGTTCTTGTTGGTGGTGGTGTGTTGGTTGGGTTGTGTGTTGGTGTGTGGTGTGCCGGCGGCGCAGGCTCGGACGGTTCATGTGTTAGTTGGGGTGTTTGGTAGTGGGGGTTCTGGGGGTGGTGAGTTTGATGAACCGTGGGGGATCGCCGTGAGCGATGTGACGCACGATGTGTATGTGGTGGATAGTCGAAATCATCGGGTGGAGGAGTGGAGTTCGTCTGGGTCGTCGTTTCTTGGTGAATTTGTTCCTCCGGGTGGGTTTTCTCAGCCGACATGGATAGCGGTCGATAATTCGGGTAATCCGTTGGATCCGTCTAATGGTGATGTGTATGTGATGGACAGGGGTCATGGGGTGGTCGATAAGTTCTCCGCGACCGGTGTTTTTATTGGTTCGTTGACGGGGCCAGTGCCTAAAGGTGTATCGAGATTGTTTGGGGCTTTGGAGGGTGTGGCTGTCGCGCCTTCTGGTGAAGTGTGGGTGTTGGAAGGTACCGGTGAGATCTATAATTTCAGTGATGGGTTGGTGAATGAATATTTAGGGGAACGCTCCACCGTCTTTGGGCCGCTCGAATTTGGGTTGGCGGTGGACGCTGAAAATGATCTCTATGTTCGTATTCCTGGGATTGTGAAGTTGAATAGTTCTGGGCAGACTTTGATCAACCCGTTTTGTGGCGAAGTTGAAGTTGTGGATGGTTCGGTTGGGTCGGTGAAGCCGGTTAGCGGGTTTGGTGTTGCGGTGGATTCAGCGAGTGGCGAAGTCTTTGTCGATAATGGTGGTTCGGTTGGTGTCTGTGGCCTAGACGGGGAACCGTTAGACGGGTTCAGCCTTGGTGAAATAAAGCCTGGTCTGAGTGCGTCTAGTCTGAGTGTTGATGTGGCTGTGGATGAAAGTGATGGTATGGTGTATGACACGGCGAGGGCCAGTAATGAGGTTGTGGTGTTCAGGTCTGTTAGGTTGCCGGGTGTGACTGTTGGGGCTGTTAGTGAACAGTCGCCGAGGAGTTTTACGTTGAATGGTACGGTGAATCCCGAAGGGGAACCTGTTACCAGGTGTGAATTTGAATATGCGCCCGCGAATGAATATAAGCCTGGGACATCCGCGCCGTATACGAATAGGATTCCGTGTTCGCCGGGGCCGGGGGGTCTTGGGTCTGGTTCGAGTCCTGTTGGCGTGAGTGCGCATTTGACTGGTTTGACTCCGGAGACCAGATATGATTACCGGTTGGTCACTGAAAATAGTGTTCCTATTCCGAGTGCGTCGGCGGATCAGGAGGTTACGGCGGGTCCTGTGTTGGGTGGTGAGTTCGTGACGAAAGTCACGTCTAGTAGCGTGATGTTGGGTACGTCAATCGACGCGAATGGTGCTGATGCGCATTATTATGTTGAGTATGGTACCTCTGTTTCCTATGGTTCCTATCTGCCTGCGCCGCCACCCGGTGTGGATATCGGTTCTGGCACAGAAGTGCAGACTATAGGTTTGCCGTTGGGGGGTTTGACGGCAGGCACCGTTTATCATTATCGTGTGGTCGTAGTGCAGGACGGTGAAGAATTTGAGGAACCGGACCAGACGTTTGTGACGCAGGGTGTGGCGGGTGGTGCGGTGTTGAGCGACGGTCGTGCGTGGGAACTGGTGTCCCCACCAGATAAAAAAGGTGCTTTGATCGAACAGATCGCGGATGGTGTGGGTGATGATATTCAGGCTGCGAATAATGGGCGTGGGATAACGTATTTGGCGGTTGGTCCTGCTGTGGGGGATGATCCTCAGGGCAAAGTTAATTGGTCACAGACGTTGTCGGTGCGTGTTCCTGGTGGTGGTTGGCGTTCTGAAGATTTGACGTTGCCGAGGCGTATCCCCGAAAACGAAGAAAATGCGACGGCGAGCGCGTTGCGCGAGGAATACGACCTATTCTCCTCAGACCTATCCTCGGCCGCGGTCGAACCACTGGATGTCGGCACCCCGCTACTATCCTCCGAAGCCACCGAAAGGACCGTATACCTACGCAACAACACGGTAGAACACGGGGACTATATACCGCTTGTGACGGCGGGTAACGTTCCACCGGAAACAATGTTCGGGGGGGCGACTTTGGCTGAACGTATGTATTTCGCGGCGGGGACAGCGGATTTGAGTCATATATTGTTGGAGTCGCCCTTTGCGTTGACAGAAGAAGCAACATTTGAAAGTTCTTACCCGAAGTTAGAACAGACGAATTTGTATGAGTGGAGTGCGGGCAGGTTGCAGCTCGTAAATATTTTGCCTGAAGCAGAAGGCGGCAAACCGACACGCGGCCCAGAACCACAAGTCAAACTGGCGGGCGGAACAAACAACGAAGCGTATCCGTTTGAGGTGAATCCTAGTGCCCTTTCCAGCGATGGTCGGCGGGTTGCGTGGACTCTTGGGATACCCGGGCATGCTGTTGGTGCGTCGTATGAGGGTTTGTATGTTCGTGATATGGTTGAGGGTAGGACTGTGAAGGTTGGTGGTTCGGGTGCGGTGTTCCAGTGGATGAACAGTAACGGTTCGATGATTTTCTATATCGAAAAGGGTGATTTGTTTGTGTTTGATTTCGAAACGGGGACACGGACCGATCTGACCGCTGACCAGGCTGCGGGTGAAACTGATGGTGGGGTGCAAGAACTCGTGTCTGATGTCAGCCAGGACGGCACCTATGTTTATTTCGTCGCGCGGGGTGTGTTGGCTGGCGTGTCGGGTGCGGTGAGTGGTGGGGATAATCTTTATGTGTTGCATGATGTTGGTGGTGTGTGGTCAACTTCGTTTATCGCGACGCTTTCGCCGGAAGATGAAAAATCGTGGTATCAGGGAGAAGCGAGTTTGCCGGATTTGTCGCGGATCAGCTCGAGGGTTTCACCTGATGGTCGTTATTTGACGTTTATGTCGGATAGGCCTTTGACGGGTTATGACAATGTTGATGCTCTTAGCGGTCATGCCGATGAGGAGGTGTACCTGTATGACGCTGTGTCGGGCCGGTTGGTATGCGCTTCGTGTGATCCTACGGGTGCTCGTCCGGTCGGGGTGTTCGACGAACAGGAGAAACCTTTGCTGGTCGATCGCGGCGAAGTATGGACCGGACGTGAGGGCCTCGCTGACTCCTGGCTTGCCGGCAGTATTCCTGGCTGGGACAAGGCTTTCGGGCATGGCTCCCAGTATCAGCCACGTTATCTGTCTGATAGTGGCCGGTTGTTTTTCAACAGTCCGGATACGCTTGTTCCGCGTGCGACTAACGGGGTCGAGGACGTGTATGAGTTCGAGCCGGCTGGCGTGGGCGACTGTAGCGCAGGTGTTGCTTCTGGTTCTACGGTGTATGTAGCGTCCTCGGGTGGTTGTGTGGGGTTGATCTCCTCGGGTATCTCAAGCCAAGAATCAGCGTTTTTTGACGCGAGTGAAAACGGTGATGACGCGTTCTTCGTGACGTCCGCGAAACTCGTCGCATCCGATTACGATAATGGTTATGACGTGTATGACGCACACGTATGCTCCAGCGAAGGCGTAGCGTGCACCCCAGAACCGGTGCCGTCACCGCCATGTTCTTCAGGGGATTCGTGTAAGGGTGCTCCCTCGCCACAACCAGAAATCTTCGGTCCACCACCAAGCGCGACGTTCTCGGGAACAGGCAACGTCAGCGAAGAAACAAAAACCAAACCAAAAACAAAACCAAAGGCCAAGTCAAAGAGCAAGCGCAAGTCCGCGAAGAAGACCAAAAAGAAGAAGCGGAAGCTCTCCAGGGGCGCGAAGAAGGCCCAGAAGAAGCGTGGGAGGGGTGTGAGGTGAGCATGATGAGCGTGGTGGGTGTGGTGAGGCGTGGTGTTTGTGTGGTGGTTGTGGTGGTTGGTTTGTTGGTGTTGGTGTGTGGGGGTGTGGCTGTTGGGGCTGTTGCTGAGCCGTGGTGGCATGTGAATGTGGTGTCTTCGCCGTCTGTGTTGCCTGGTGGTGAAGGTCGGCTGGTCGTGGAAGTGACGAATCTGGGTGATGCGATGGTGAACGCGAGCGAACATACTGTGAGTATTGTGGATAGGTTGCCCGCGGGTGTCACGGCGACCCACGCTTATGGTGAAGGCGGGGGCGGTTCTATCGGTAAGTCGATCGGTGAAAGCGGGAGCTCGAAGAGCACTCTGCCGTGTTCTGTCACTGCTCAGGTCGTGACGTGTACGTATAAGCAGGTGTTGTTGCCTTACGAACGTTTTATAGTTCCGATTACTGTGGCGGTGGCGCCTGGTGCTGGTACGGGGGTTAACGAAGTGAGTGTGTCTGGTGGTGGTGTTTCACCGGTTGTTTCGCGTCGTGCGTTGGCGTTGGGTGAATCTCCGCAACCGTTTGGTGTGGAAAACTATGAATTGACGCCGGAAGAAGAAGATGGTGCGTTGGATACGCAGGCTGGTTCGCATCCGTTCCAGTTGACCTCGACGGTCACGTTTAATACGCGGGCGGTGCCTGTGAAGCATTTGAATTCGGCTGTGGAAGAAGTGTTTCCTGAAACGCAGCCGGTGGGGTTGGTCAAGGATCTGAGTATTGTGTCGCCGCCGGGGTTGGTTGGTAATCCTACGCCGTTGCCGAAGTGTAGTTTGTATGTGTTTGTGCATGAAGCGCGTGATTGTCCGGAAGACACGATCGTGGGTGTCGCGACGCCGATCGTGACGAACAGTGACGTGTTGGCTCAGGGGCCGTTGGCCGCGACCGTGCCGTTGTATAGCATTGAACCGAATGTAGGAGAGCCGGCCCGCTTTGGTTTTGATGAGCCGGTGGGACAGGTGATTCTGGACGCGTCGGTGGCCCCGGCTGGTGGTGAAGGTGGCTACAGTGTGGTGATCACATCGTCTGATGCGATCGATGTGTTGCCGGTCATCGGTGCGCAGGTCACGTTTTGGGGTGTGCCCGCGGATCCGCGGCATAACACTACGCGTGGGGCGTGTCTGGAGTTCGCTAATAGTGTGCCTGAAGCGTTGAAGAACGGTGAACCGTCGTGTCCTGTACAGGAAAAACCGCAACCGTTCTTGTCGTTGCCGACGTCCTGTGGGGCTCCGTTGCAGACGAGCGTGGAAGGAGACTCGTGGGAACATATCGGAGATTTCAGTACACCGTATGAGTATACGTTCGCGAACCTCGCAGGCGAACCATACAGTCTTGATGGGTGTAACCGTTTGAATTTCGAACCGTCGATCACGGTCGCCCCAGACGTTGCGCAGGCGAGCGTCCCGACGGGGTTGACCGTGGGTGTGCATGTTTCCCAGAAGGGTAGTTTGAACCCTAATGGTTTGGCGGAATCGGGGGTCAGGGACACGACTGTGGTGTTGCCCGCGGGTGTGGTGTTGAATTCGGCTGGAGCGGATGGGTTGTCCGCGTGCGGTGTGAGCGAAGTGGGTTTGGGTAGCGCGAGCGAACAGTCCTGTCCGGAATCCGCGAAGGTCGGAACGGTCGAAATTCGTACGCCGCTGTTGCCGAACCCGCTGACCGGCGCCGCGTATCTTGCTGCCCAGGAAGCTAATCCTTTCGGGAGTCTACTCGCGATGTATATCGTGGTGTATGACCCGGTATCCGGTGTGCGGATAAAGCTCGCCGGCGAAATCAAACCCGACCCCGTTACCGGACAACAGGTCTCAACCTTCCAGAACACGCCACAGGACCCCGTAGAAGAATTCAACGTGCACTTCTTCGGTGGATCACGCGCACCACTGAGCACTCCGGCGCTATGCGGATCCTATACGACCACCGCGTCGCTCACACCGTGGTCTGGGACTCCTCCCGTGGAAACGTCTTCGCAGTTTCAGATCACGAGTGGTCCGAACGGTGCGCCGTGTCGTGACCCGTTGCCCTTCGAACCGTCGTTGGCGACGGGCAGCGTCAATATCCAGGCCGGTTCGTTCACGCCGTTTACGATGACGATGAGTCGCGAAGACGGCAACCAGGATCTACGGGCGATCCAACTGAAGATGCCCCCGGGTCTGCTCGGTACGCTCGCAAGCACCGAACTGTGTCCCGAACCGCAAGCCGATCAGGGTATCTGTGGCCCTAACAGTCTGATCGGGGAAACGACCGTCAGTGTCGGCGTGGGAGGCAACCCCTACACCGTGAAGGGCGGGAGGGTCTACATCACCGGTCCGTATGAGGGCGCACCCTACGGACTATCGATCGTGAACCCCGCGAAGGCCGGCCCGTTTGACCTTGAGAAAACGAAGGCCAACCATCCCGCGTGTGACTGTATCGTCGTACGCGCACGCATCGAAGTGAACCCCATCACCTCCGCGCTCACGATCACGAGCGACAATAGCGGTCCGTATGCGATACCGCAGATCATCGAAGGCATACCGCTAGAGATCAAGCACGTCAACGTCACGATCAACCGTCCCGACTTCACGTTCAACCCGACAAACTGCAGTCCGATGGCCATCACAGGCGCCCTCACAAGCAGCCAAGGCGCGACAGACACACTATCGGTGCCCTTCCAAGTAACCAACTGCGCAACCCTCGGTTTCAAACCGATCTTCCAGGTCTCAACCTCGGGTAAAACATCCCGTAAGAACGGAGCGAGCCTGCATATCAAGCTCACATATCCCAAAGCACCGTTCGGTAGCCAAGCAAACATCGGACAGGCCAAGGTCAACCTACCCAAACAACTACCCTCACGACTGACGACACTACAAAAGGCGTGCACCGACACCGTCTTCGAATCCAACCCCGCGGCCTGCCCCCCAGGTTCAAAAGTAGGCACCGCTACAGCGACAACCCCCGTGCTGCCCGTGCACCTAGAAGGACCCGCCTACTTCGTTAGTCACGGTGGTGCGAAGTTCCCAGAACTAATCATCGTGCTCTCCGGCCAAGGCGTCACCGTCAACCTCCACGCAGAAACATACATCAACAAAGCAGGGATCACCAGCAGCACCCTACACAAAGTTCCCGACGTCCCCGTCGGCACCTTCGAACTCACCCTACCCGAGGGCCCCAACTCAGCACTAGCCGCCAACGGAAACCTCTGCAACACCAAACTAAAGATGCCAACATCCTTCACTGCCGCCAACGGAAAGAAAATCAACCAAACCACACCAATCACAGTCACAGGATGCCGCCCAAAACACAAAAACACCAAAACCAACCACAACAACACCAACAAACACAAATAAAGGGGAGAAAACAAAAACATGTTCTCGAGAATACGCAAACACTTCACCTACGCGAACGTCGCGATGACGCTCGCGCTAGTGTTCGCGATGAGCGGTGGCGCATACGCAGCCAGCAAATACGTGATCACATCAACAAAACAGATCAAGCCAAGCGTGCTCAAAGGCCTCAAGGGATCACAAGGAGCACGCGGCGCCGCCGGTCCCGCCGGTCCCGCTGGTCCCGCCGGACCCTCAGGACCCGCCGGTTCCGCAGGACCGGCCGGTAAAGGCGAAAA
The DNA here is from genome assembly GCA_963827045.1 of uncultured Solirubrobacterales bacterium. Lineage (GTDB taxonomy): Bacteria > Actinomycetota > Thermoleophilia > Solirubrobacterales > Solirubrobacteraceae > Palsa-744. The sequence goes on along the minus strand of CAWGZH010000004.1, from coordinate 653,796 downwards.
GGGCGAAACAGGCAACACCGGCGCAAGCGTCACGAGCACCGCGCTCGTGGGGGCCAAAGGAGCCTGCAAAGAAGGCGGCTCGGAATTCACCGCAGCCGAAAGCAAAATAAGCTACGCCTGTAACGGCTCGCCCTGGACCGACAAAGGCACACTACCAAAAGGCTCCTCAGAGAGAGGCCAATGGGCATACGGCGGAAACGGTCCGGGCGAGGTACTCGTTGGAATATCATTCCCGATCGCGCTAGCCGCACCACTCAGCGAAACCGCGGTGCACTTCATCGGCAAGGAACAAGGCTTCAAAGAAGCCGGTGAGGTCTCCGGGGGACCGATCGAAAAGGGCGAATGCACAGGCACATGGGAAGAACCCGGAGCAAAGAGCGGAAACCTCTGTGTATTCATCAACGGCGTCTACCACCTAGGACCCGAAGAATTCAGGATCGAAAACGCCGAACTACCAGAAAAACGAGGCGCAGGCATATCAGGCGCCTACCTCTTCGGAGAAGCCCTAAACAGCGGACCCATCATAGACGCCGGAAGCTGGGTCGTAACAGGCTAAAAAACCCAACAAACCCCCACACGTTGTCGCCCGAGTGCCCCCCGCTCGGGCGACAACCCTCCCTCCCCGTGGTGGGGGATCTACCGCGACAGAAGCGGTAAAGACAAAGCGGCATTTCTCGAGGGAGGACGTGGACCCGCAAGCCGGTCTCTCTACCTCGCGATCCAAAACGCCGAGGGCACGGGGTCGGTTCGCTCGTTCTGCTCTTGACAGCGACGGCCTAGTGTGCAAAAGTTTGTCGTGGTCCGATATCCAGAATATGGATACGGCTGCGCAGGGGCCGGTTTCGGCGCTCTCTGACCTTGGACGAGTGCTCGGGACGGTCGATCTCTGAAGCCTCGGTAGAGGGGCGTAGCCATGCCTCTCGATGAGGGAAGAAAGGTAGGTAGTTAGAGATGAGGAAGTTTCAATGTTTTGGCATCGCGGTGGTCGCGGTGCTCCTGTTTGGTGTAGCTGTCGCTTCGTCGGCGTCGGCCGCTGTCACATTCTTATTAGCCGAATGGTTAGTTAACGGCAAACCGGTCATGGAAGGCGAATCGTTCAATGTGGAAGTTAAAGGCACGATCTTACTAGAAGACAAGAAAACGCTTCTGGGCGCGGCTTCTATGGAATGTACCGGGACCTTGGTGGGTTGGATCGGTCCCGACGGGTTAAGCTTAGTCAGCGAAGTGTTAAATGCGTCTTCCGAATTGATTTCGTCTACGCCGTTATCTGGTTTACCGCTCGAATGTAAAGAGGAGGCCGTATGTGAAGAACCGTTAGTTTGGCCTGTGCACCTTGGATGGGAAGCGTTACTTGAGTTATGGGAAGTCGGAGGTGCGAGCGGGTTTGTCGTCTTAACTACTGGCGAGACCGAAACCCCAGGTTGGTATGTGCTATGTGAAAAAACGATCACAAAACCCGTGGACGAATGTACTTCTCCACTTGGCGCGGCCGAAGTCGGGTTAAGTGGTACAACTCTTACCGGGAGGTTCTCGGAAGCATTTACGGAATTAATGGAAGAAAAATTAACATTATGTACTCAGAGTAAAGAAGAATCAGGCGTCGCGGAATCTGTTGGAGCAGCTACCGTAACGACGTCAGGAAGAACCATCAGTGCTTCGTCCGAAGAAACTGGCGGAACGTTAGAAGCGTGATGGTTGTTGTGAGTCTATTTGTGTTGTAGCAATGTGTTTACTCGGGCGGGGCGAGACTCGCCCCGCCCGAGCGAGACCCACGTCACGGCATATCGCCACCAAAGAGGGCATCGATCTTCCACGTACGGCCCTCGCGTTCGACGAGGATCTCAGATTCAGGCATTCTCCTGAAACCCAGTGCTGCCACCCCAAGATTGTGCTTCACGTGCACGCTCGTCACAACCATCGTCGCGATTTCCTCCTGGAGCAACAGCTGGTGCTGTTGCTTTAGCAGCGAGGACATGGAGCTGGCACATCCGTTGCCTACGCTTCCCGCGGATCTCCCTGGATCGCCCCCAACCCCAGTGATCAACCCCGCACTCAGCAGCACGCACGCCCTTGCCCCATTCTCCGCGGCGGACGCGGCATAGTAGCTCTTGACGAGGGTCGTCACCGCCCGCGTGTCGGCCGGGTCAGCCCTGGGGCCAAAGGGCGCGAACAGGATCGACGCGTCGTATTCGGGATCGCCACCGCCATGGCCGTTTTCGGGGTCGTCGAAGTCTTTGTCACCATCGTTTTTCAGATAGCCACCCGATGAGGCGATGCTCGCGGGAGCGGTCGTTGTGCCGCCGGGCGGCCGGCCCTCAGATGAGACCGGTGATGCTGGAGCTTTGACCGTGCCGGCGCCGCAGGCCGTGGCTCCGACAGCGAGCAGCACAGTCGTCAGCAGCGCGAGTATCGGCTTCATTGGAGGCGATGCTTTCCTTGCTCGGTCATAGTCGATCTCCAATGACGATAATTTCGTGTCATTCTATTATGGTGTCAAGGAGATCCGCGATCTTCCAGACGTCGCCCACGCGGCGCTCTGGTATCTGACGAACTTCGGGCAGCACCGCGAAGCTGAGTATGAGTTAATGCCCTATCGCCCGCGACACGCATTGCGTACACTTTGAGCGTGCTGCTCTCGCCGACGAGCAGTTGATGGCGTCGCTTGAACAGCTTCGTCATGACCGCGGCGCAGCTCCTGCGGCGGAGGGGGATAGAGCGACCGTAGTCTTCGGGGACGGTTTCGGCGAGAAGCGGGTAGAGCATCGAGCATGCCTTCGCGCCATCCTCGGCGACAGCCGCGGCGTAGTAGCCCCTGACCAGCGACGTGATTTCCCGCTTTTCGGCCCCGATCGCCGCGTGACCGTAGTTGAGAACGTGGGCGTCGTCGTCGTTGTTGTCGTTATCGTTGTCGCGGTCCCTCTTGATGACGTGATTGGACGTTCCCCCTGCACCCCCACACGCCGCGGTGCCCAGGCTGAGCAGGATGATCGTGAGCACGGCGAGCAATAGCTTCATCGGTGAATCGAGCTGGGATCGATGGTTAGTTTGTGTCTGTGCACATCTTGAAGCCGGCGCGCTTGGCGACCGCGATCGGTTGTTTCTGAATCTTCAGAGCTGTGACGAACAGATGGGCCCCGGCGGTATTGTGACCCGCTTGAAATTCTTGAGCCGATCTGTTCAGGTATTCGCTCAAGAGTTGCAGGCCGTTGGCGAGCTGCGTGCCGTCGCCAGCCATCGACGTGGGCGGCACGAGCTTGCCGAGTTCCTGTGCCTCCGTGCTGTAATAGAGGGCGATCTGAGGGAGCAGACGCCCATATTCGGCGGCAGATACGACGGAGATCGCCGCGACCTCAGTGTTCACGTGCTTACATATCGTGTCGCCCTCGGCGATCCACTTCGCGTGTGTCAGCGGCCTGCCCGTCGCGAGCTTGACGGTCGTGGTCGGAGATGTTGGCGTGGTGGTTGTGGTGTCCGACGCGGTCACCGCGGCGGAGGTGGTGGTGCTCGCCCCGGATTTCGACGATCCGCCGCAGCCGCAAGCCACGAGCGCGGTCGCCACGACGGCGAGCGCAGCGAGCTGTGTCTGTAACATGGTGCTTCCTCCCGAGAGTTTGGTTTGGTCCTGCGTCTTGGATCATTCTACAGGTCAGGATTCGATGTGGTACATGACTTTGACTACAGGGTGAAGTTTCTCGGCTTGCGCAGAATCGGCCTGCGCAGGTGCTCGAGCGCGCTGCTGGCGTGCATGGCGGTCGCGATCGCGTCGTTCGGCGCAACCGCGTGCGGCTCAGGGGAGAAGCGCCCTGCCGCCAGCGCGGTCCCATCCGGGCAGGATCAAGACGGAGACATTGACAGCCTTGGCCAGGGTGGCCGCTACGACACCGACAACGACGCGATCCTGACCTGGGGCCCGCCCGCCGACGCAGCGGACAGGGCGGCGATTGTGGCGCTGCTCAAGCGCTACTACACGGCGGCTGCGGCGGGGGAAGGAGCGAGGGCGTGCACGATGCTCGACCCACTGATTGCTGAAACGGTCGAGGAAGATCGTCACGCCGGCAGGGGGCCGCGGCTGCCGCGGGGCAGCACGTGCGCGCCGATCATGGCCAGTATGTTCGAGCAGCGTCACCGCGAACTGGTCGAAAACCTTGCTGCGTTTTTAATCACCGCGGTGCAGCGGCGGGGCAACCTTGCGATGGCGCTGACGGATTTCTCGCCCACGCGTGTGTTGCAGGTGCTCGTGCGTCGCGATCAAGGCGTCTGGAAGATGAATACGACTCTCTACAACGAGGCCGAGTAGACGCCCCGTTTGCGCTTCACGCCGCCGCCGTCGACTTCGTCGCCGTCGTTGACGCCACCGGTTCGCGTGTTGCCCGCCGCGCGGCGATCACGAGCGCGTGCTGGTGCGGCACGAACGCGATCGCGCTCTTTCGCGCTCGCTCCGAGCGCGGGTCGGCAGCTCGCAGGTCAACCTCTTCGACCACGGTGCCGATCACCTGCTTCATCAAGAGCTGGGCGTAGCTGGCGGCCAGGCAACGTCGAACGCCCCCACCGAAGGGGATCCACGTGTATGTCCCGGCCGCTTGCTCCAGGAAGCGCTCGGGCCGGAACGCCAGCGGTTCGGGGTATATGTCCGCCCGCCGGTGCACCAGGTGGACGCAGGGGGCCACGGTGGTGCCGGCTGCGATCGTGTACCCACCGAGCTCCATCGGCGCGAGCAGCTTGCGCACGACGATCGGCGCGGCCGGGCAGAGTCGCATCGTCTCCTTGACAACCGCGTCGAGATAGCCATCCTCCTCGCCTGTGTCCACGTCGGCCCGCAGGCGCGCATACTGCGCGGGGTGGCGCAGGATCCGCTCGAAGGCCCAGGAGAGCAGGCTCGAAGTGGGCCCGTCGGTCAAGAGCGTCACCAGTTCGTCGCGCAGATCCTGCTCTGTCATCGGCGCGCCGTCCTCGTAACGCGCCTCTCCAAGCATCGCGGCGATGTCCGTGCCATCCGTGTAGCCCGGGTCCTGCTGGCGCAGGCGCACCTGTTCGAGCACGCCCTGCTCGACTGGGCCCATCATCGCGCGATAGTCCTTGTTGCCGGCAAAGCGGCTGGGCCCGGCGGCTGCCAGCAGGTTGAGCCGCTTGGGATCGTTCATCCAGTTGGTCAGGCGTCGCAGGCAGACGCGCAGGTGCTGTAGCGACTCTGTTTCCACCGGCCCAAAGACGACGTGCATGATCGCCTCGAGCGTTATCTCCTGCATGCGCGGCCACAGCTCGAACGGCTCGCCAACGGGCCACGTCGCCAGCTCGCGGCGCGTCACCTCGGCCATCATCTCGCTGTAGCCCTGCATCCGCTCGCCGTGGAATGGCGGCAGCATCAGCTTGCGCCGCTTGACGTGCTCGGGCTCCTCCAGCAACATCACCGAACGCGGCCCGAGCAGCGGGCCAAGGATCGAGTTGGCAAGCCCCACGCCGAGCACGGCATGGTCGGCCGTAAACACCTTCTTCACATCCTCGGGATCGGCCAAGATCACCCAGGTGCCGGCATGCTTCACCTGAATTGTGAAGATGTCCCCAAAGTGTTTCTGACAGCGCTCGAGGAACGGCAACGGCCGTCGCGCCCAGGCAACAGCCTGCAGCGTGCTTGGCATTCTTGGACCCGGCGGTAGCCTTTCACTAAAGGAGCGACGAATCAGAAGATATGGTATTGTCGCGCCACCTGGCACCAGTACCTTAAGCGGTGAAAGGGCCGGACTTAAAATCCGGTGATCCGGGTTCGAGCCCCGGCTGGTGCATCGGGTTAGGACTGATGCGGGAGACGGGACTGGCGTCACTCGGCACTCCCGTCTCCCGCGGCGGCCGGTTGGGCGATCAGCTCGTCCTCCATCTTGCAGGTCGCGCCGATCAAAAGCTCGAATAGGGCGGCGGCGAAGTCGGCCGGCAGGTCCGCTTCGCCGCCGCGCCGCAAATAGCGTTCGCGCACTTCGACGACGCGCTGGGGCTGCATCATCGGGATGTCGTGCTCGCGCTTGTGGTGGGCCACCTTGCGGCAGACCTCGAAGCGGTCGCCCAAAAGCCGCAAAATCTCCCCGTCGAGGAAGTCCAGTCGCGCGCGGAAGGGGGCGAGGCCATTTGCATGGGCGTCGCTGCCCTTCAGAGCGCCCGTGCCGGTGCGGCCTGCTGCCGTGTCAGTCTCTTTGGTGTCCTCGGGAGTACTCATCCGTCGTCGTCCTCCTCCATCAGGATGCCCGCCGCGAAAGCCTCGCTGCAGTTGGCAAGTGCGTCGAGCGCGTAGCCGCCCTCTTGCACGACGCACACCGGCAGTCCCGCGTAGGCGAGCACTTCGCCGATCTCCATGAAGATCAACTGCGAGAAGTCCCACGAGCCGTGCGGGTCGCTCTCAACGATGTCGTAGCCGAGCGAGAGCACGAACGCCTGGGCTCCCTCGCCGACTTCGACGATCAACTCCTCAAGCGCCTCAAGGTAGGTGTCCGGATGCGGCTGATGGTTGAACTCGATGAAGTACTCACCACGGGAGGGCTCGACGTGGCGCCACGGGACCTCGGCCAGCGTCGATGCGTGCAGCGAGCCGAGCGTGACGTTCTCGAACGGGGCCACGATCGCCGCTGTCCCCGTGGGGAAGTGGAAGTCGAGGTCGAGGATGCAGACGCGCTCAAGGCCGCCTTCCCACAGCGTGTAGGCCGCCGCCGCGGCGGTGTTCAGGTAGCAGTAGCCGCCGAGGAAGGCCGGACCGGCATGGTGGCCTGGCGGGCGGCACAGGGCGTAGGAGAACTGCTCGCCGTCGATGATCGCGGTGGCCGCGGTCATCGCTGTGCGCACGCCCTCGAAGGCGGTGTCGAACACTCCCGCCCACACGGGGCTGTCAGCCGGCAACCCCGGCGGCGCCCACTCGGGCATCATCCGCGGCTCCTGCCAGTCGACTTTTCTCAGCGCTTCCAGGTAGCTGGGCTCGTGCAGCACGGACAGCACCCGCTCGACGTGCTCGGTCGAGACGTCCGCTCGGGTGGTGCGCACGTCTTCGTGGCGTGTCAGGCCCTCGCGCAGCTCCGCGGTGCGCCGCTCATCGTCGCGGCCCTGCATCATGCGTCCGTGACGGTCGAGGATGAAAGGCGCGCCGTTGCTGTTGCCGTTGCCATTGCCGTTCGTGGCGTCGACCAGTTGCTCGACCACCAGCATTTCACTCATACAACCCTCCGCATTCGCGTACCGATCTGGGTGAAGCCGTTGTTGATGTAGAAGGCCTCGGTGGCGTCCAGAGCCAGGTAGCGCTCGCTCGGCAGGCCCACCTCGATGCGCTCCACGCCCTGCCTGCGCGCCACTTCGGCCAGTGCTTCGAGGAGGTCGGCCCCGATCGTCATGTAGCGGAACTCCGGCTTGACCCACAGCTCCTGGATGACTCCGTAGCGGCCGGGGATGCGCATCGCGACCTGCCAGCTGACGGCGATGATTCCCACGAGCTCGTCCCCTTTCTCGGCGACGAGCACGACGCCGGCGCTGGCGTCGTCGATCAGCGCGTGCGCGGTTTCCGCCAAGACGGGCGTCGCCAGCGGTTTGCCGCCGAGTTCGACGAGCAGTTCACGCACGCCGGCTACCACCGCCGGCACGTCGTCGTGCGTGGCTTCGCGTATCTCCCAGGTCACTCCCCACTCCTCCTCGGCTTCGGGTTCGATCGGGGTGAGCGGGCTCATGAAGCGCTCCCCGCGAGTTGAGGCTCCAGCTCGACTGTCCAGGCCTGCGGGGCTTCGCTGCCTGTAACAGCCTTGGCGATCGCCGCCATCGGGGCGCGTGCCTTCAGCAGGATCTCCTCGAACTCCTCCTGCGGGTCGGACTGCATCACGATCGCCCCGCCGGCACCGATCGTCGTCGCCCCCGGACGCAGGACAATCGTGCGGATCACGATGCTCAGATCGACGACGCCGTCGAGGCCGAAGTAGCCGATCGCGCCGGAGTACACGCCTCGCGCCTCGCGCTCGATGTCGTCGATGATCTCCATCGTGCGTAGCTTCGGCGCGCCGGTCATCGAGCCGCCTGGAAAGCAGGCGCGCACGCAGTCGATTGCGCTGCGGCCAGGCTCCAGGGTGCCGACGACGTTGGAGATCATCTGGTGCACGGTCGTGTACTGCTCGATCACCATCAGCTCTGGTACGCGTACCGTGTCGACTTCGCACACGCGCCCCAGGTCATTGCGCAGCAGGTCGACGATCATCAGGTGCTCGGCAAACGTCTTTTCGTCGTCCTGTAGCTCCTGACGCGTGGCCTCGTCCTGCTCTGGATCTGCCGAGCGCGGTGCGGTGCCCTTGATCGGGCGCGCCATCACCTTGCGCTCGCGATCGACCGACAGGAAACGCTCTGGCGAGCTGCTCACGACTGCCAGCTCGCCCAGCTTCAGGTATGCGGCAAACGGCGCGGGGTTGGAGCGGCGCAGTCCGCGGTACAAAGTCCACGGATCCGGTTCGGCGTCGGTGTGGATCTGGTCGGTCAGACAGACCTCATATGACTCGCCGGCCCCAAGTGCGCTCTGGCAGCGGGCGATGTCAGCGAGGTATTGCTCACGACCGCGCCCAGGGCGAAAGACAACAGGGTCTTTTGGGGGAGGGATGGGCGTGCCGTTTGCTGTCAGGTCGCCCGAACCGACCGCGCATGCGTCGCGTGGTTCTGGCGCCGCAGGGGGCGTGCCGTTCGGTTCCAGCTCGGCTGAGGCGACGGCGAGCGCGTCACGCACCTCCCGCTCCGCTTCCTCCAGCCACTGTTCGGCCTCCGCTTCCTCGCCCTTGGCTATCGCGAGCACATGCGTGCGCCCGCGCACGTGATCGACGGCGATCACGCGGTTGGCGAGCATCTGCACCGCGTCGGGGACATCGGAGCTGTGTGTGTTAGTAGCGCCGCAGTCGGCCTTCAGCTCGTAGCCGAGGTAGCCGACAAAGCCGCCCACCAGTCCATGGTCGGGGTCTTGGGCAGGCTCGATCGCTCGGTCTTCCAACTCGCGATCTAGCACTCCGAAGAACGAACCATTTTCCTCAACAACTCCAGCGGCGTCGTGGCGCGTGAGGATGCCTTGCTCGACGTCGTATTCGAACACCAAACGGTTGGGCCCAATCGAGCTCCCCAGGTATGAGTTCTGGCCCAAGTTCGTGGATGTGCTCGCGCTATCCAACCAGAACGCAAAATCCTCTTTTCCGAAGAGGCGTTCGAACAGCAACTCGGCCTGCGGCTCGCCCTCGATCGTGCGCGTGAGTAGGTGCACGTCCGAATCAGCGGCGCTGCGCCTTCTGCAGCGCCTGGGCGGCACGCTCGGCCGGTTCAAGCGCCGCGCGCGCTTGGGCTTACGTTCCTGGGCGAGTGCATAGAAGTTCTCGAACAACTGGTGGCCGTATTCGGTGCAGATCGACTCCGGGTGAAACTGCACGCCCCACAGCGGGCGGCTCGCATGTTCGATGCCCATCACGACACCGTCGGAGGTCCAGGCGATCTCACGGCCCTCCTCGCCCAGCGAGCCGGACACCGCCAGCGAGTGGTAGCGGACTACATCGAAGTCTTGGGGGATCCCGGCAAACAACCCCTCGCCTGTGTGCTTGACGGGGGAGAGGCGCCCGTGCATGACCGTCGGCGCGTAGGTGACGGTCGCTTTGAGCACGTGGCCCAGGCCCTGGTGGCCGAGGCACACGCCGAGCACTGGGATCTCGCTTGAGCGCAGGATGTCAGCGCACACGCCGAAGTCGTGCCAGCGCGCGGGATGGCCCGGGCCGGGGGAGAGCACGATCGCGTTGAAGTCCCAGCGCTCCAGCGCCCGCCAGGAGACCATGTCGTTGTGCACGACGATCGGCTCCTCGCCACAGGCAGCGGCTAGCAGATGGAAGACGTTGTAGGTGTAGGAGTCGTAGTTGTTGACGAGTAGCGTGCTCACGGCCCTCCGTCGCGGTCGGTGTGCGTTGCTCTTTTGCGGCGATGCCCCGCGCGCGCGGGGGGGCATCCCGCTTTTGTCCACATGTCTTTGCTTCCGCCATTTCGGCGATGCCCCGCGCGCACGCGGGGGTGCAGCGCTTTTGCGCGCATATCCGCGCTCCCGCCTTGCACCCTCATCTGCCCGCCTCCAGGCCCAGGCCGCGCGCGCTGCGGTCAAGCAGCGTGTGGATCACGCGCTCGACGTGGCTGGAGCGCTCCGCTTCCATGTACCAGCGCGCCAGGTGGCGCAGGTACAGCGCCAGCGGCGTGACGTCATAGCGCTCGACTGCCAGGCGCAGGTGGCGGCGGTAGATCTCAGACTGCACCACGGCGCTGCGATAGTCGGGGTCCTCGGCCGGGCGGTGGCCGGGGGAGGTGGTGCGGTTGCCGTGGTGTGCTCGGGCACGCACCAAGTCCCAGCCGAGCGACTCGCGCTGGAGCAGTAGCTTGCCCGTGTCGAAGTCCACACGTGGGGTCACCGGATAGGGCAGGAAATAGCCGAGCGCCACCTGCGCCGGGATCCGTTCCGGAGCCGGATGCGCACGGCTCACTTCGTGCATCTGCGGATCCGCTGTGATCTGCGTCTCGATCCACTCGATCAAGTCGTCGATCAACAGTCCGCCTTCGTCGCTTGAGCTGACCGCGCGCTTCTGCTGGGCGACCATGCCGTGGAAGATGTCGTGCGTGGGGTGGATGCCGCGTTGCCTAGCCCCATTACGCGAGCCATTTCCTCTGACCTCTGTGTCCACCGCCTCATGCTCGGGGTCCGAGGTCGCGACTCCGGCGCTTGCCGCCTGGCGCGCAGGGTCCGAAGTCCCATCCCCAGTGCTCGCTGCTCCGTTCTCAGAGTGGCTGAGCTCCTCCATCAGCAGGCGGATGCAGGTCGCGTGCGAGACCCACTCGGTGCCGCAGATCTGCAGCGTCGTCACACCCTCCAGGCCCGGAGCGCCCATCCAGTAGGAGACGGCGCGCATGTGCTGGGTGGTCTGCCCGTCGGCGCGCAGCAGCGGCATTTCCTCCAAGTCCTCGACGCCGGTCGTGTACACGACGACGCCGTCCTCGCGGCGTGTCAGCTTGCCTTCGCGCAGGCCCCGCTCTGTCAGCTCGAAGCCGTCGTCGAGGAAGTCCGACTCGAAGAACACGCGGTCGAAGGCCACACCCAGGCGCGCAAGCGTCTTGCGCTGGCCGGAGATGACCCATGCGCGTGTCTTGAACCACAGCTCAAGCGCCTCGCCCTCGCCGCCCATCACGCGTTTGAGCAACTCATCAGCGGCGTCGTTCTGCATACGCAGCTCGCGCGTCAGCGAATCCTCGCGCTCCTCCGGGCCTTCCTCGGCAAAGCCGCCCGAGGCCACATAGTCGGCGTAGCAGAGGCCGACGAAGTGGTCTGACTTCTGGTCGCCCTCGGGCCAGGATTGCGTGTGGTGGCCGCTGCGGATGATGCCGGCCATCGCCTCGCCCATGCTGCGCCCGGCGTCGGAGATGATCGAGCGCCGCTCGACCTCGCCGCCGGCCTGTTCAAGTGAGGCGGCCAGCGAGTTGCCGATCGCCAGGTTGCGCAAGTGCCCGACGTGCAAGGCCTTGGTTGCGTTGGCGTCCCAGAACTGCACGGCATAGCGCTGTCCGCGCGCCAGATCGACAAGTTCGGCTTCGTCGCCACCGCCGGCCTCCAGTGCCGCCCCAGTCGTCTCGATCCAGCTGTCGCTCAGGCGCAGCTCGACGCCGTCATCGCGGTGGGTGAGCGTGCCCACCCACGGCTGCTCTCCCAGGCGCTCGAGCGCACTGAGCGACTCAGGGTCACTCCGCCAATTCGGCGCGCGCGGCACGAGCTTGATGTCGAAGCTGGCGCTCGCCCGCCTCGGCGCGCGGGCAGCCCATGGCGCATGAGCCCCATCGTCTCCCGGTACTTCCTCGAAATAGTCAAAAAGGTTGGTTGTCATGAGCTAGCGAGGAGGTCGAGTCGAGCATATCGAAAGTGGGGCGGTGCGCAGCGCAAAAAGTGAGAAACATGAAGCGTCTCCTCGCGCGTGGTTTTCACTGTGACGGAGACTCCGCCAAAAAGTAGGAAACACTTGTGCTGATCTGCTTGCGTTGCGCCTGCTCCCATGATAGGAAAGCACGCGGCCCCTCCAGGCTAACCGGTCGCCGGGGCGATCTCTGACCTGAACCTCTAGACGCGTCCCGGCACCGGTGTTCTAACAACCCTTGGGAAGGATTTGGGTGTGAGATGGTCGTTATGGGATGTATGACGGGAACCAGGGTCTGAGTGCCATGCGCAAACATGCCCATCACGGGTGGCAATGGACACCCACTTACGATGCGCGCCACGGCACTGCGCGCTACGCGATCCCGCGCCGCTGTGGCTGGGACCTGCGCTGCGAGGAAGCGCCGTGCGCGGAGATCGGCGGACGCATGACCCAGCGCCGCAAGCTGCGACGCAGTCGCTGGCGGGCAGGAGGTCGACCACGCTAAGGGAACTGAATATTTCCGACCAATCTCGACTATTGATAGTCGCGGGATTTTTTCGTGGCGCCGCGGCGAACGATGTGTAGTCTTACGCGCGTGCGTGAGATACGCCTGTATGACTCGCTGAGCGGGGAGCTCGTGCCAGTCAACGCGGGAGACGCGATCAGAGTCGAGGTGCGCACCTCGCCGGTGGGCATCGACGGTGGGGTCGATGTCGCCTCGACCAGGCCGCTCGTGCTGTTCAGCTTCCTTGAGCGCTTCCTGCAGCGTGAAGGCTTCGCCACAAAGTTCCTGTTCGACTCGCCCGGCGGTGACATGCTCTACGAGCTTTCTGAGCCGGAGCTGCTCAGCGCTGACTCGCCCGACTCCCAAGCCGAGCTCGATGCCGAGCACGATATTGACTTGGGCGACGGGCTCGATGCCGAGCACGAAGCCGATCAGGACGGTGAGCTCGATGCCGAGAGCGACGGCGAGGACACCTACGACAGTGGGCTCGACGCCGGGATGAGTCTGCTCGAGGTTCCGCGCTCGGATGTTGACCAATGGGTCAATATTTGCTTTGGCGCGAGCCGCGACGGCGTTGAGATCGAGCCCGCCTCCGCCGGCGAGCGCGTCCTGCTGAGCGACGCGCTCAAACATTTCGGCCACCCGGCGGTTGCGCTCTACCTGCTCGGCACCCACTACTCGCTGCCACTCGGCGACGCGCTCACGGGCCTGACGACCGGCTCCAAGAACGCGTTGCGCATCCGTGAGGCGCTGGAGAAACTTGTGCCCGACCAGCCCAGTCCACCGGACATGCGCCACTACGTGGAAGCCTTCCGCGATGCGCTCGCCAACGACCTCGACACGCCGCTTGCCTTCGTGATCATGTTCGAGTGGCTGCTCGAGGCCGAGCGCCGCGGCGGCGAGGTAGGCGATCACGATCTGCGTGTGATGCTCGAGGTGCTCGAGCTCGACGGTCTGGCCGCGCCCGCGGGCGCTCCATGAAGCGGCGTGGTGCAGAACCAGGCCCGGTGCACTCGCCGCGCCCGCCCCGAGCAGGTGGGCGTTGCACTCGTCCCGCCCGCCCCGAGCAGGTGGGCGTTGCACTCGCCGCGCCCGCCCCGAGCAGGTGGGCGTTGCACTCGGGGCGAGGCCTTTGAAGGAGCGGGGATGCCTCGCGTGAGTGTGATCATCCCGGCTCACAACGCCGCTCGCTTCCTGGGTCAGGCGATCGAGTCGGTCCGTGCCCAGACGTACACCGACTGGGAGATCGTCGTCGTGGACGACGGCTCGAGCGATGGCACGTGGGAGCTGTTGCGCGCTGCCGGACCGCGCGTGCGCAGCTTGCGCAGGGAGCGCGCGGGAGGGCCCGCCGTGGCGCGCAACCTGGCGCTCGAGCACGCAAACGGGGAGCTCGTGGCGTTCCTGGACGCCGATGACCTGCTGCTTCCCCGCTACCTTGAGAGCCAGCTCGCCTACTACGAGGCGGCTGTCGGCAGCTGGGGCGCGTTTCGGGGTCGCACAGGGCTCCAGCGAGACCAAGCGGTGATCCAGCATCGACAGGGAGCGGTGGGACTGGTGACGTGCGACGCCAGGATTCTGATCGACGAGGAGTACGCCCCCTACACCCACCTGCAGTGCATCCCGGACCGCTACGCGCCGATAACGCTCGAGCGGCTCCTGCGCCGCAACATGATCTACGTGACCTGCCTGGTGCCGATGGCTGTCGGCGAGGCTGTCGGCTGGTTCGATCCCGAGCTGTTCGGGACCGAGGACTTCGGACTGTGGATCAAGATCCTCGAGGCTGGTTTTCGAGCGGTGCTCAACGAAGAGGTGCTGGCCGTGTACCGGCGGACGGCCGGCAGCGTCTCCTCGAACATCGCCAGCCAGGGGCTCAACAACCGACGAGCCTACGCCCTGGCTCTCGAGCGAGGTCGTTTGACTTCCAGACAGCGACGCATCGCGCGGGTGGCTATTCGCTACAACCGCGCGATGGAGGAGGTGGCGCTCATGCGCTTTTCCAGACCGAGCACAGGGAGACCTAGCCCGCCGAGCTCCAGGCCGGATCGTTCCGGGCCGGATCGCTCCGAGCGGGGGCTAGCCGGCCTGGGGGGCTCAGGTTTCGACGGTTCGGGTTCGAGCAACTCAAGCCTGGGGAGGTTTGGTCTTAGGGTGGGCGTGCGTCGGCTGCGGAGCCTGCCCCTGCTGCTATGGGTCGCGCTTGGCAACTTGCGTATGTGGCCGGAGTGGTTCGAGCTTTTGCGCAGCGGGCGGGCGAAGGACGCGGCCGAGCTGCGCGCTCATCCATGAACGAAGACATAACGGTCGTCGTGACCTGTTTCAACTACGGTGCCTTCCTCGCCGAAAGCGTCCACAGCGCGCTTGCGCAAGAGGGGGGCGAGCCGCGAGTGATCGTCGTCGACGACGGCTCGACCGACGAGCAAACGCTCGAAGAGCTCGAACGACTGCCGCCGCGTGTAGAGCTCGTGAGGCAAACCAATGCCGGGGTGGCCGCGGCCCGCAACGCCGCGCTGAGCCTTCTCCAGACGCCGTACGCATTGGTCCTCGACGCTGACGACCGGCTCGCCGAGGGTGCCCTCAGTCGGTTGCGCACTCCTTTGCGGGAGGATCCGAAGCTCGGTTTCAGCTACGGGGCGATTCGTTTCTTCGGATCCTGGGAGGGGGTCATGAAGCTGCCTCCCTACGATCCCTATCGTTTGCTCTATCGCCACAACATCGGGCTCACCGCGCTGATGCGCCGCGAACTGGTTCAGGACGTCGGTGGCTACGACCCGGCCTTCGGAGGCTATGAGGACTGGGAGTTCTGGCTCCACGCGCTTGCGTGTGGGTGGCGGGGCGCGCGTGTGAACGAGGTGACATACCTCTACAGGCGTCATGGCTCGACCAGGCATCACGGCGCCCGGGAGCGCTATCGCGCGACCTTCCGCCAACTACGGCGAAAGTACCCACAGCTCTACGACCGCAGCGGACGCAGAGCCCTGCAGGAGGAGTCCGATCTCGGCGCCGGGGGACGTTTTCTCTACCGCTGGTGGTGGGGCAGACGACCGCTGCCCGCCCGGTTGGAGCTGGCGTTGCAACACGCGCTTTGGCGACCGCGGGGAAGACGGGACTCGGCAGGCTCGGGATCGGCCATAGTGCCTAAGTAGAACGGCGCGTGTGGTCCCTGCGTTCAGCCCCGCGCGTCGCTTGCGAGTTCTCACCTACCTCGCTATCTGAGGCGTTGCAGTTGCAGACTATGGCTCGCGCCGCTCGTAACGTGCCAGACGGTCGCCATGAAGATCAGATACGCCACGAGGATGACTGTCGCCAACAGATAGCGGTGCAACGTGGTCCCGCCCGCCGCGATCGGACTCGGCCATCCTGGCGCCAATGCCAGCATGTAGCTGAGGATGAAAACCGGAAGCAGGTAGCGCGTTTCGATCGCCGAGGGCACGGCGGTCAAGCAACAGATCAGCAGCGCGACAGGATAGCGCCATAAGGCCGCTCCGAGGCTGCGTCTTGCCTTCGGCCAGAGCACCCGCAGCAGGCCGGCGAAGATGAGGGCGAATCCTCCAATCCGCAGCCACCAGTCGGTTCGCAGGTGTTCGGTATACGGGGCGCTATATCGCACGTCCAAGCCGTTGACGATATGACGCACAAAGATGCCGGCAAAGCTCAGCGGATGATCGAGGATCATCCCGAGATATTGCGGTACGCTGTGAATTTGCTGGTCTGGCTGTTCCCGCAGGAGGGCATTGCCAGCTTCGTCTACGTAGTCCATCTGCGGCCGGTATACCGGTCCGATGAACGTCCCGTAGAGCTGGATCCTCATGCCTTCTGTTAGCTGAGTATTTTCAAGTCCGGCGGCGGAGCCTGGAACGAAGCTGTATGTGCCAAAGTGTCGGTGAGCCGCTAGCGATTGTGGGAGAGATACGACCGCGAAGCCTGCGATAGCCAGACAGAGGTAGAGCGCCAGCCTCGCTGGGTGGCGCTTGTGGTCATGTTGATCAAAGAACTCCCACACCGCGAGGGTGAGAACGACGGGAAGAAGCAGCACGTAGGATGGCCTGATGTCAATCGTGACGGCGGTCGCGACCCCCGCGAGAAGCATCCGCCAGGCTGGGTATGGCCGAGATACCGCGAGGATCGCAAGAAGCGCCATCGCTAGTCCCGGCATGTCGCTGAGGGGGAAATTGAGGTAACCGCTCCAGAAGATCAGCAGCAGCGCCACCAGCGACAAGCGTCTCGGCACGCTCCAGAGTCGCTCTGGCCAAGCGACTTCCGCGAGCTTAGGAATCAGAAAGGCGCCGATAAATGAGAGCAAGAGCACGTTTGACACCTTGACCATCGAAGAGTCTGTCCATCCGAGGCCAAGCGCGAGCTCATGCAGACCGCGATAGGTCAGTGGCAGGATGTAGCCACGCAGAGCACTGTCAAAGTTGGTCAAGGAGAAGTGTCCGTGACTTATGAAGGTCCCGCCCAGGTTCCAATAACTTCCTGAGTCGTAATAGAACTGCTTTGGTCCTTGAGCCAGGGCGACGATCAGAGTCGCCACGACGGCGGCGGCAAACGCGGTGACTGGCGCGGAGGATCCGGGCAGCAAGCCACGTATGCGTATTGCACTCAGTGTGTTCCGATAGACGCGGTTAGTTGTGGCCATCGGAGGAAAAAGCTAGCATAGGTATAAATCGAATATTCCCAAGGAACGGAACAATGTCAGGCGTCCTGTGGGCACGGCGCAGGCGAAGCCGCGCCCTCGATCTCGCGTGTCGTCCTGCTCCCGTGTGGATGGAGTCAGAAACAGCGTGGAGTCAGAAACAGCGACTGGGAGGTCGTGGCCGAGCGAGCCGGTGAGCGCGATCACGAGCTATTCTTGATGTCCGGATGATTCTGAAGGGTAAGTCATATGGTCGTGGTTCGGCCTGGAGTGGTCCGGATTTGGATCATCTTCGGCCCCGCTTGCGTCGATGAGTCCGTCAACGGTCATCCCGATTCCTTTCAACGATCTGCGCCGCGCCGTCGATGCGAGCGATGAGGTTGCGCAAGCCGTCGAGCGGGTCGCGCGCAGCGGGCGGTATTTGCTGGGCGAGGAGACCGAGTGCTTCGAGCTAGAGCTGGCC
Source organism: uncultured Solirubrobacterales bacterium (assembly GCA_963827045.1). Taxonomy (GTDB): domain Bacteria; phylum Actinomycetota; class Thermoleophilia; order Solirubrobacterales; family Solirubrobacteraceae; genus Palsa-744. The sequence continues at coordinate 636,280 of CAWGZH010000004.1, read as the reverse complement.
GGCTACTTGGGAGTGAGCGAGGTGGTCGCCGTGGGGAGCGGCACAGACGCACTCGAGTTGGCGCTAACCGCTCTCGCGGTCCCTGGAGAGGAGGTTCTCACAGCCGCCAATGCCGGAGGCTACGCCGCCCTCGCCGCTCGTCGCTGTGGTCTAACGGTGCGGTTCGCCGACGTTGACGATAACGATCTGCTGCTCACACCTGACGCGGTGGAGCGGGCTCTGACCCCACGGACGTGTGTAGTGGTGGTAACACATCTCTACGGCAAGATGGCCCGTGTAGAGGAGATTCGAGAGCTCTGCCACCCGCTGGGGGTGCGTGTGCTCGAGGACTGCGCGCAGGCGGCGGGAGCTCGGGCCGCCGGGGTTCTCGCCGGCGCCGTGGGAGATGCCGCGGCATTCAGCTTCTACCCGACGAAGAATCTCGGCGCGCTGGGCGATGGGGGTGCGGTCGCGACCTCTGAGCAGGCGCTCGCGGCGCGCGTGCGCCGTCTGCGGCAGTACGGCTGGGGGGTGAAGTACGAGATCGCCGAAGATCGCGGCGGGAACTCCCGGCTCGACGAGATCCAGGCGGCGGTTCTACGCACGCGACTGCCTTACTTGGACGGCGCGAATCGGCGACGTCGAGAGATCGCGCGGCTCTACGCGGACGCCCTTGCGAATACCTCGCTGAAGATGGTGCACGAGGATGGTGAGGACTATGTCGCGCACCTCGCCGTCCTCCGCACGCAGCATCGCGGGCAGTTGGCCGCCGAGCTCGGTGCGCACGGCATCGGCACCGCCGTCCACTATCCGCGGCCAGATCACAAGCAGGCTTTCCTGTGCACCACGGAGACGAGCCTGCCGGTGACAGAGAGAGCTTCCACGGAAGTTCTCTCGCTTCCCTGCTTCCCTGAGCTGGAGGACGAAGAGGTCGACAGCGTCTGCTCGGCTTTGCGGGCTGTCGGGGAGTCCTTGTCGTGATACTCCAAGACGCCAAGGAGCTCCCCACCGAGATAGTGGAAGACGCGGGCGTCGTGGTCAATTCGGTGATCGTTCCCGTGTATTGCAACCAAGAGAGCCTGCCTGAGCTGGTCAGCCGTCTTGAGGATCTGGCCGCCGAGCTGGAAGGTGGGCTGGAGGCCATCTTCGTCATAGACGGATCGCCGGACGAATCGGGGGCGGTGCTGCGGGACCTGCTGAGCGACAGTCCGCTGCGCTCTCAGCTGGTCTGGCACTCGCGCAACTTCGGATCGTTTGCTGCGGTCCGAACAGGTCTCTCTGTGGCAAACGGTATGTACATGGCGGTCACGGCGGCTGACCTGCAGGAGCCGGCGGAGCTTTTGAGCGCCTTCTATAGGCTGCTCGGGACAGGTGAGTATGAAGTCGCCCTCGGTGTGCGGCGCAGCCGTCACGACCCCTGGGCGAACAGTCTCAGCGCGCGATGGTTCTGGAGGATCTACTGTCGCTGGGTCCAGCAGCAGATGCCACGCGGCGGGGTGGACGCATTCGCGTGCACGCGCAATGTCCGAGACGCGCTGGTAGCGCTCGAGGAGGCGAACAGCAGCCTCATCGGGCTCCTGATCTGGCTGGGGTTTCGCCGCGTCGAGGTGCCCTACGACCGGGTTGGGCGCGCATACGGTCGCAGCGCATGGACGCTTCGCAAGAAGGCGCGGTACTTCTTCGACAGCGTGTACTCCTTCACCGATCTGCCTATCAACCTACTGCTGGCAGTCGGGGTGAGCGGGGTACTGCTGTCGGTAGTCGGTGCTGCCGCGGTCAGTCTCGCGTGGTTGTTCGTCGGGGTTCGCGTAGCCGGCTACACGCCGCTGATGCTGACGATCCTCCTAATGGGCTCATCCACTCTGTCTGGACTCGGCCTCGTCGGGTCCTATGTGTGGCGCACCTACGAGAACAGCAAGCGGCGCCCGGGCGCCGTGCGCATGCTGGTCGAGACGTTCGATGGCAAGCGCTGAGCCCGTCTCGGAGGCCGAGGTGGGGCTGCGCCACCCTTCGGCAATCTGCGCCAGTGCCGAGATAGGGTCGGGAACGCGTATCGCGGCCTTCGCGCACGTCATGTCCGGCGCGCGGATCGGAGCGGATTGTGAGCTCGGGGAGCATGTGCTCGTGCGCAGCGATGTCGTGATCGGAGATCGCGTCACGGTGGAGTACGGGGTCGCGATATGGGACGGGTTGCGCATCGAGGACGATGTCTTGGTCGGTCCCAACGTCTCGTTTACCAACAGGCCGCTGGCCCGCCGCGAGGCACATCGGTCGAATCCTTGTCGGACAACCATCGGCGCGGGGGCATCGCTCGGCGCCAACTGTACGATCCTCCCAGGCATCACGGTGGGCACGAGGGCGATGGTGGGCGCTGGCAGCGTGCTCACGCGCGACGTGCCGCCTCACGCGGTCGTCGCGGGGAATCCGGCTCGCATAGTCGGCTATGCCGACACCGACCACCACGACAGGCGGCGCGCGGCGCGCGCCGACACCTCAGCGGAGGTCGATGAATGGCCACAGAGGTTGCGCGTAGATGGTGTTTTGCTCTACCAGCTGACGCGCGCCGACGATCTGCGCGGCTCGCTGGTCTCGGCGGAGGTAGGAGATCACATACCGTTCGAGCCGCTTCGCTACTTCACAGTTATGGCGGTTCCCTCCAAGGATGTTCGCGGGGCACACGCTCACAGGCTGTGCGAGCAGTTCCTCGTCTGTCAGGTGGGCCAGGTGGCTGTCGTGGTGGACGATGGTGAGGTGCGAGAAGAGGTCCTCCTCGACGATCCCGGCATGGGACTGTATCTGCCCCCGCTCGTATGGGGAATCCAGTATCACTACACGCCCGATGCGCTTCTTCTCGTTCTTGCGTCTAGGTCTTACGAGCCCGAGGATTACATCCGCGACTACGACGAATTCCTGGCACTGCGGGAGAAGGTATCAGGCGTGACAGCAGTGCGAGTGAACGGGGCTCAGCATACGTGATCAAACCAGGACTACACAAAAGTGCAGTGATCGATTCGACTGACCTAGGCAGTGGCGTCACAGTCGGTGAGTTCGCGGTCGTGCGGGACGGGGCGCGCTTGGAAGATGGGGTCGTGATCCACCCCCACGTGGTGATAGAAGATGGAGTTATCGTCGGTCCCCAGACGGAGGTATTCCCTGGGGCTTTCCTTGGAAAGGAGCCGAAGGGGGCAGGCGTTGTCGCTAGGCAGCCGCGATTTGACAGAAAGCTGATAGTCGGCGGAGGATCGTCGATCGGCCCTCACGTTGTGTTGTTCTACGACGTGGAGATTGGCGAGGGGACATTGCTCGGAGATGGTGCGTCGATTCGTGAGGGCTGGCAGAATCGGACGGGGTTGCTTGATCTCTCGCTATGTGACGATCAACTACGGCACAGTCATCGGAGACCGCACCAAGATAATGGATCTTACGCACTTGACCGGTAATTGTCGCATCGGATCCGATGCCTTCATCAGCCTGTCAGTGGGGATGACTAACGACAATAGCCCACTGGGCGTCGATGGCTATGTCGAGGAGAGAGTTCGCGGCCCCGTCATCGACGACGGAGCGATGATCGGCGCAGGGGCAACGCTGCTTCCTGGAGTGAACATCGGCGCTAGCGCAGTCGTTGCCGCGGGCTCGGTGGTCACAAAAGACGTCTTGCCGCGAACCATGGTGGCGGGCGTGCCAGCAGTCTACAAGCGTGATGTTCCCTCCTAGCCTTGGTGTGGGCTCCTAAGGCGTCGCCGGGCGAGTGCGAGGGACAACCGCCGTCTCGCCTCAAAGGTCGCGCCCGCGCGGGCCGCGCGAGCGCGGGCCAGCAGGCTCGGTGCGGAGGAGAACGAGGTGATGCGCACGAGGCTGCCTCCGAACTGGGCCTTGTAGCCGGTGACACTGCGCTCCTTCTGCGATGACTCCTCGGCGTGGAAGCGGCCCAGCTCGAAGTTGAGAACACCCTCTCGGCGACAGGCGAGGATCGCGCCGTGTAGGCACAACGGGTTCGCCCGGGAGGCCAGCCCCCGTGCCGAGCTGCATCCGCTCCAGTAGGCCGCCCGGGCCTGGTAGGTGTGGCAGACGACGCCCGCCAGCGGCTTACCCTCGGGGTCCAGTGTCAGCACAATCAGATCCTTTCCTCCGCTGGCCGCGATCGACTCGCTCAACTTGTGCCAGTGCTCGAGCGTCTTGGGCAGTAGGCCGGTGCGTAGCCACGACTCTTCGTGCAGTAGCTGAAAGCGCGCGTAGGCGTCGGCGCGGATTGTTGGATCGTCCGAGCAAACGTACTCCACGCTGAAGCCATCCCGGACTGCCCGGCGGATTTGGTTGCGTGCGCCGGGGTCATAGGCATTCAGGGCTTCCCCGGTCAGCCAGTCACGGCCGATCGCCGATGCGTAAGAGCCGTGGGCAGGCGCGATGGGAATCTCATCCGCACGCGGAAGGTAGCCAAGGTCGCAAACCCGACTGTAGACTGGATCGAGCATCAGCCCCTCGCTCTCGAGCAACTGTTGCAAGAGCGTCACGCGTCCCGGATCGTCGTAGGCGGGAGCCTGTGCCGACTGGCGCAGGTGGAACGGGAGTTGACGATTTGCCGCAAAGAGCGCTGCCAGGCCCGCCACCGAGCGGCGCAGAACGCGCTCGCTGCGCGTCGCGGGGAACACGACGCCGCTGTAGCCGCTGTCGATTCCCGCGGCGTCCCACGAGTGAATCGTCAGGGCAAACAGAGCGTTGCCGTCGCGCGAGATGAGCGATACGTCAGCTACGCCGTTCTGGGCACGCAGAAAATCGATGTACGGTCCCAGGTGGTAGAGCGTGTGGTCCGGCGAGCTGAGCAGCCAGCGGCTCACGGCGTGGCGGCTACCGGAATCGCTGAGCGAGCGCAGACTGTAGCCCTGGGGGAGCCGCAGCACAGGTGCCGGCGCTCTGGCCGTGCCACCAAGCAGAGCCCGGATGCGTGGGCGGGAAATCGACTGCGTCATGTTCGCATGATTCTAGATTTCGCCATTGTCCTTAGCAAGTGAACAGAGGTATTGTGGCCGGATGAGCACGTCCGCGGTTGCCGCCAAGCTCGTGCGCAACACCCTGGCCAACGGCGTCGGCAGCGTGGGAGGAATCCTTGTCGGCTTGGTGCTCACGCCGTTTCTGATCCACAGACTGGGCTTGGAGGCCTATGGCGTCTGGGTGCTGGGCTTGACACTGACGTTCGCCGGAGGATACGCATCGCTGTCAGAGCTCGGTGTCGAGGGCGCCACGGTTCGCTACGTGGCGGAAGCGAGCGCCGATGACGATCTGCCGGCGCTCAACCGCACGGTTTGCACCAGCCTCGCGGTGTTCTGTGCGGTCGCTCTTGTTCTCGCACCGATCGCGGTTGTGCTCGCTCATCCGCTCGCTCTGCTGTTCGGTGTGCCGAGACATCTGCTCCACGCCGCCAGCATTTGCTTTGCGCTAGTGGGCGCCCAGCTCGTCTTCGAGCTGCCCGCTCGCGCTTTCGTCGCTGTGCTCGAGGGCACGCAGAACTTCATCGTCTACCAGGGCGTGGAACTGGGACGAACGGTCTTGCAGGCAGTCCTATATGTACTTGCGGTCCTGCAGGGCTGGGGTATCGTCGGGCTTGCGGCCGCGCTTGCGGCCAGCTCGCTGGCCGCTTTGCTGGCCTTCTGGATCCTGTCCCATCGAGCGGTTGCGGGTCTGCATACCAGCCCGTTCGGGGCGCGTCGCTCAGAGTTCGGTCGGCTGGTGCGGTTCGGTGGCGGCGTGTTCGCGCTGCGGCTGGTGAGCACTGTGTACAACCAGATGGATCGGGTGATCGTGGGGATCGCGCTGGGGCCGCGGCCCGTCGGTCTCTATGAAATCGCCAACAAGGTCAATCTCGGCGCCGCGACGATCAGCTCTGTGTCCGTCTCCGCGGTGGTGCCCACCGCTGCCTCCATACGCCGCGAGACGGCGCTCGTGCGGGACATGTTCGTGCGTGGATCGTGCTACGCCACTGCCTGCTCGCTGCCCTTCGCGATTGCGGCGTTCATCTTCGCCAGACCGCTGTTGCTGTGCTGGATCGGGCCCAGCGCGGTACCGGCGAGCGGCGCCGTGCGCCTATTCGCGGCGTATGAGGTCCTGCAGATGGTGAACAACGTCGGCTCGACGATGCTCTATGGCGTCGGCCAGATTCGCCTGCCGCTGATCGTCAACACGATCGCGACGCTGCTAAACCTCGCGCTGTCGATAGCGCTCGTTCACCCACTCGGCTTTCAGGGAGTGATCGTAGGGACGCTGCTGGCCAACGGGCTAGCGTGGCCAATATTGGTCAGGTTCTACCTGCGGGTGTTCGATTGTCCGTTGCAGATGTGGTTGCGACGCTTGGTGGTGCCAAATCTGCCGGGTCTCCTCCTGCAGGTGGGCTTGTCGCTCGCACTGCTCGTGGCCGTCGGACAGCACACGCGCTCGTTCGTCGTGGTGATCGCGCTGATCGCCGTATCGATCGGAGTATCGCTTGCCGGCTTCGTGTTGTTCGGTGTCCGTGGCGAGGATCGCCGTGTATTCATAGAGATTCTGCGCCGGGCGTCCGGACGCCAACCCAGCGAGGTCGCGGCGTGAGCCCCCTCAACACTCGAGACCAAAGCTCCTCTCGTGAGTGACAACCTGGTGCGTGACATCCACGATGCGGTGGCGAGCAGCGAGGATCCTGTGGAGGCGAGCATTCGACCGACCGGGACCACCCGCCGTGAGCTGCGCGCCATGGAGCGCGATGTGTTGCGCAAGCTGCGGCTCGACAGGAGCACAAGCGTCGCGGAGATCGGCTGCGGTGTCGGCCTGTTGGGTTTGCCTGTTGCCGAACGCGCCGCGCGCTATGTGGGTTTGGACTTCGCTCCACGGGCGGTGCGGGTGGCCAATGAGCGGCTGCAGGCGGCAGGCCTCGGCGATCGTGCGGGTGTGCTTTGCCTCGATGTGCTCAGCATCGCGGAGGAGGAGCTTGCACGGCTCGGGCGCTTCGACCGGGTGCTTATGTATGCGGTGCTTCATTATGCGCGCAACGAGCAGGAGGCCGTCAGCCTCCTGCGCAGCGCGATAGACCTGTTGGCTCCCGGTGGCAGGGTGCTCGTGGGCAACATCCCGCTCGAGGACTTGAGCATCGGCTGGACGGCAGGCGAGCGTCCCTCGCGCGGGCCGCTGGCGCGCCTGCTCGCCGCGGGCGGTTGGACGGTGACCGCGGGATCTGCCGTGCCCCTCACCATCGGTTGGAAGACTCGTCGCACCGTCGAGACACTCATCAAGGCCAGCGGTCGTCGATTCATTATGGCCCGCAGCCCTGGACAGGTGAAGGTGGCGTCCCCCGCTCGGCTGCCGGCCAACTATACGTTGGTCCTGACCACGATGGCCGTGGAGCGATGGCTCACTACGTTTGATAGCGGCCTAACGTATCGATGGGCGCTTCCCGCCCCGAGTGTGCCGCTCGCGCCCGGTCGTGCGGATCTCATCATCGAAGATCGCCGGCCGCAAGGCGTAGGGGGCCGGATGAGTCATCCCGAAGCGCGTCGGTGACTATGCGCGACAGGTTCCTAAAGGTGCCGGCGGGGTACGCCGCCCGCTGGTTGAGCGACGCCGCCGATCGCGCGCTTGTCGAGCGCTGGACATCTGACTCGCCCGAGGCGACCGTCTACCACGCTTCCTCCTACGTGGAGTTCGCCCGTGAACAGAATGGCTATGCCGATCTGCTGTGGCTCACGCGTGCAGGCAATCCCGTGCTAGGCATCCCGGTCTACCCAGCCGGCGCGGTGCATATGAGGACCGGCTACTCAGGGGTGATGTTCGCCCGCGGGCCGCGAGACGCTCCGCTACGGAGGGGTGTGACGGCGTTGATGGCGCTGCTCGATGCGAACGCCTGTCTCGGATTCGAGGTCCTGCAGTGTGCTCAGGCTCCCGCGTATGACGATCCCGCGTATCTCACGAGCCTTGAGTTCTTGCTCGCCTCCCATCGGTTGCATGGGCCATGCCTGTACTCACGCGTTCTCGATGTCGAGCGGCTCACAAGCGGCTCGGGCACCAGCACACACGCCAAGTCGCTCATGACTCGTCTCACCGCTGGGCCCGACACGTCCAGCGAGTTGCTGCTCGAGCACGGTATGGCTCCCTACGAGGCAGAGCTGCGCAATCAGATCCGCCAAGCGATTCGCCACGGGCTCGAGGGTGACATGTGCGCTGCCCTCCACCGAGGCTGAGATAACGAACGCCTACAGCGAGTTCACTCCGTTGCACAGGGAGTCGTGGGAGAGGACTGGGATGGTCCCACACCCAGTTGAGTACTGGACTGGGCTGGCGCGCGCGGTCGTAGCGGGCGGCGGTCGCGACATGGTGGTCTGTGCACGCGACGGCGATGGCGTCCCGCTCGCGGCCGTGACGTGTCATCTGCACGGTGATCGGGCGCTATATTGCGCTGGTGCGAGCAGCGAGCGGGGGCTCGCCGCGCGCGCCAATCCGCTGTGCCTTCACGCCGCGATTCAGGCGTGCCGGCAGCTCGGCGTGAGACATTTCGAGCTGGGTCGATTCGACGCTCAGGAGTCCTCACGCAAGGAGCTTGCGATCACGCGCTACAAGGCGCAGTTTGGCGGAGGCTTGGTGCGGATCGTCGGCTTCAGGACGCAGCCCTCGATCTTGGCTGTCGTGCGGCGTTGCGCGCGCCGCTTGCTTGGCGCTCAACCGTGATGCAGGCTTGGTGGCCCAGCCGCGTAGCGCATGATCACATAGGGCTTGCCGTTGCCGGTGAGCAGCGGGTCCAGGCCAATGCGCGCGTGGGGTATCTCGGGGTGGCGCTCTGGCCAGCTCGCCAGCTCCTCTTCCGGCACACACACTCGCTCGAGCGCGAGCGGGCCGATGCTGACTGAGCGCTCGTACATCGTGGTGGAGCCATCGGCCGAATACACCCCGACAACCGTGGAGCGGGCTTCCGGGCTGTGATTTATACAGACCACCTGCAGGTCCGAGAGGCGCTCGACCTCCAATAGCCGCCAGCTGCGCCAGCGTTTGCCCAGCGCCACCTGCCGGGTCATCAACCACGTCAGTAGGCGTGGAGCTCCAAACACCACGCCGCCGAGCATGTCGATCGAGTGGACGTACATGTAGCTTTCGGCGTCGTCGTAGTAGGCCATCCAGAACGGCGTCTTGATCTCGGCTTCCTCGGCGTTCGGCAGTTCGTGAAACTGGGCACGCACCTCGGCGGCCGGCTCGAGATCGATGGCCACGATGCCCTCGACCGCGCGCGAGTCGATCTTCGCGAGGAGGTCGGAGACCTCCAGGAACAACGAACCGAATGGCGGGATCTCGCGATGTACGCTTCCTTGAGGCGCTCCCGCGGCGTCATGGACGAAGATGTGTGCCACGGCCGGCTCGCGCACCTGAGGCCAGAAGGTCGAGTAGAAGTTCTGCAGGTGAATACGGCTGTGCAGATCGTCTGACTCGATGAAGTAGTGCGCGTAGGCCAGGCGGGGCGCCCGGCCGGTGCGGGCAGCTCGTCGCCGGATATTGTTGGCCACACGGGTGCGAGTGTCGGTCGTCACACTCATCGAGCAACCTCCGACGGGGAGGCGACTTGGCTTGCGCGGTCAGGGAAGAACTCCTGCTCGAGGCGCGCATTGGCCCGTAGGCGGGCCTCGCCACCCCAGGTGCTGAGATAGAAACCGGGGGGCAGCGTATGGTCGCAGGCGATTGCCCCGGTGATCCGATTGCGAGTCAATGAGATCGGAGCCACCGTGCCGTTCGTGGAGAGCCCCAGGAGCATTCCGGTTCCACCGCGACCGCGATAGTCATCCAGCATCCCAGCCCGCTCGAGCACCTCGGTGGCGCTCACCAGGCGAAACGAAAACGGCGGCACGTCCACGGCCGAGCGCGCGAATCGTTCTCCCTCGGGGCCGAGTATCCAGAAATCCATGCGCACGGTGACCGCGTAATCCGAGCGCGTGGAGAGATTCATCAGCGCAAAGAGCGTGTCGACCGGCTCGGTGACGATCACCTTTGGCGCCTGGCACACGGTCGTGCGAGTCGAGGAGAGGCGAGGGTCGTTGAGCGGTCCGGTCTGGTAGGCCACGCCCGTCACTACGCCCTTTGGGCGCTGGTGGTATTCGACGAAGTCATCGGAGGCCCGTACGTGCGCCATCATCTCGGCGGCGGGGACGTTGACGCTCTGCTTGTTCGCCCACTTCACAGGGACGACATGCAACACGATCAGCAGAGCCTCGTCTCCCGAGGTGTCTGGGATGTGGGCGAGCTCGGCGTCGATGTCGAGCTTGAGCAACTCGCCGGGCTCCAAGGTCGCGATCTCGGGCGTGGATCCGATCTTGCCTCCGGCGTTGTCAAAGGCTGTCATCGACACCGTCATCGGTGTCGCGAACGGGTCCTCGGAGCCGAGGCCGTTGTTGATGGTGACGCGAGTTCCGTAGCCGAGCTCGCGCAACAGGGGGAACGAGCACGGTCTGAAGAACTTTGGGTCGAAGCTTGGGATAACGCTCGGTGGAGGCATGGCTTGAAAGGTTGACTGGATGCTGTTGACTGTGCAGCGGTGAATCTTAGCTCAGCCGAGACATCGCGAGGATCGTTATTTGGAAGAGTTCTGTTGTAGTGTTTCTGACTTGCCCGTAGAGCTGTGCGTTCGACGCCACGGTGAATTATCCTGAGCGGCTGTGCGCTTTCTCGTGCTCGAACATCACTTCGCCCAGGACATCGCTGCGCTGCGCCGGGCGGCGGGGGAGGAGATCGAACTCGACGTCATGTCCTACGAGGAGCTGCGCTCGGAGGCGCTGCGCATTTTGCCGCAGGAGGTCGCGAGCGGTTTTGAGGCGTTTGCGAAGCCGGAGCTCGAGGGCGCCAGGCGTCGTTTCGCGGCGCTCCTGCGCGAGATCCTGGAGGATCGCTTCACCGTATCTCCGTTCGACGCGATCGTCATGCCCTCTGACACGTTCTTCTACGTACGGGCAACCCCGCCGGTGGCCCACGCTCTTGGGGTACCGCTCCTGGTTGTCCAGAAGGAGACGACGATCTCTGAGCACACCATGCGTGAGCATTCCCAAGAGCTGCGTCGCTACTATCCCCCGCTGGCCGATCGCATGACCGTCTGCAGCGAGCGCCACAAGCGCTTCTGGGTGTGTGCGGGCGGTGCGCCCGACCGCATCGTCGTCACAGGACAACCGCGATTCGATTTCTATCGGCGTCCGTCGGAATGGCCTGCCGAGGTACCGATCGGGAGGGGTGGACCGAGCGTGCTGTTTCTCTCCTATTCAGTTGACGCATATCACCCATGCCGGGAGCGAGGTTCGTGGAGCGCTCTGCACCGGCGCACCGAGCAAGGTCTGAATGAGCTCGCGCGGCGCGGCTGGCGCGTACTCATCAAGCCCCATCCTCAACAGTCGGTCGAGCTCCTGCACGAATGGCGGCGACGCGCCGGGGATCTATGGGACAGGCGGGTGTTCCTGGTGGACCCTCAGGCCGATGTGCGCCCCCTAGTCGTTGCGGCCGACGTCACCGTTGGCTTTCAGAGCACCGCGCTGCTTGAGGCGATGTTCGCCGGTCGTCCCGTCCTCTATACCGGCTGGGACGAGGCTGCCACGGCATTCGCTGACGAGCTCATTCCATTCCATGAATGGGATGATGAGATCACCGTCGTTCGACGGGCTGAGGAGCTCCCGCAGGCTGTAGCTGCGGCGAGATGTTGGCAATGCGCCCCGAGTGTGCTGGACAGCAGGCGTGAGATCGCCGAACGTTATCTAGGTCCCCTGGACGGTATGGCCGCGGAGCGCACCGTCGCCGTGCTAGGCGAAGAGGCCAAGCTGTGGGCCGAGCGTCGCGGAGCCAGAGAGAAGGATCTGCGTGAGCGTCTCGCCCGTCGCAGATCCCCACTGCGCATCGCCCGACGCAGTCGCACCTGGTCGCGGACAGCCAGGCGCCGGATGGGAGCGATGCTGGGACGTTGATGGAACAGCGGGAAGCACATATTAGCTCTACAGGTTTTTCCTCCCAGGAGCTGGCAGGCTCGTTCCGCGAGCTCGGGGTCGAGGACGGCGATGCAGTGCTTGTTCACAGTTCGTATAAAAGCCTTGGTTCTGTGATCGGTGGTCCCAGCGCTGTAATCGACGCGCTGCAGGAGGCGCTCGGCGCGGATGGCACCTTGATAATGCCAACCTTCAACTTCGGATTTTGCGACGGCGAGCCCTTCGACGCTCGGACTACCCCTTCGCGCATGGGCGTGCTGAGTGAACTGGTGCGCAACGATCCAAACAGCAAGCGAGTCGGACATCCGATTTATTCATTTGCCGTTCTCGGCGCGAAGGCAGATGAGGCTGCATCCATCTCCGATCCCAGCAGCTATGGAGCGAACTCATTGTTCGGTCACTTGCGCAAGTGGGGTGGCAAGATCATGATAATCGGCCTCAGCTACAATGACTCGATGACCTTCTTTCATCATGTCGAGGAGCTGCAGGGGGTCGATTATCGCTACTTAAAGAGCTTCTCAGGCATGGTCACCGATATTACCGGCGAGTCGCTGGAACGAACGGTTACCATGTATGTGCGAGATCTCGACCGTGGAGTGGTGACTGCTGTTGACGCCATGGGCGAGTTGTTGGCAAACAAGGGCCTAATCAGGTCTGCTCGGATCGGTGAGGCAGCGGTGCGGCTCATGGGCGCTCAAGAGATTTTCGACGCCACCGTGGAGACTATGCAAAAAGAGCCACGGCTTCTGTATACGCTCGACGAGGGTTTCTAGTGTCCCGAGTCACAAATTCGCTGGCATTACCCGGCGCCTTGTCGCGCCTGAGGTCCGCCGACATCGGCCCACGTGCTACCGGCACGCAGACCGATATCGTCGAACCCCAGATCACGACAATCCATCCGGGTAATACACACCGAATTTGTGACTCGGGACACTAGGTAGATGTGGAGCTGCTAGGTCTCGTCGAACGGCTGCATCCGTTGCACCGGACACTGGCCTCTGACGGCACAGATATAGCCTTGGAGCTCGTCGGCGAAGCGCTTCCAGACGGAGTGCGCTATGAGATTGAGAGCTACACACCGGGCGACTCCGCTTGGACCTGGTCGGTCCCGGAGCGTTACGTTGTGCGCGAGGCGTGGGTCGAGACTGAGGCCGGCCAGCGGATAGTCGACTTCGTTGACTCCCCGCTTCACTTGGTGAGTTACTCGACCCCGATCTATGCGCTCTTGTCGTGGGACGAGCTTGCGCCCCACCTGCATGTGGCCGCACACCGCCCGGAGGCGATCCCATGGGAATTCAAGTATTACGAGCGCGACTGGGGGTTCTGTCTGAGCAAGGTGCGTTTCGATGCGCTCGATCGCAGTGTGCGTTACCGGGTGCGGATCGATGCTTCATTTGAAGATGGAAAAGGTAATGGTCTGCGCATTGGGACGGCAGTTATTCATCCTTCTGGAGGGTCCAATCCAGATGCGGGAGAGTTTCTCGTCTGCGCGCACATCTGTCACCCGGCACAATCCAATGACGACGCGGCTGGCGTTGCCTCAGCGGTCGGCGTCGCCTACCGCCTGGCCGCCTCACCGCTAGCCGCAGGGTCTATGAGCGTGCGGTTCCTGTTCTGCCCGGAGACGATTGGATCAATATGTTTCCTAGCCCACAACGAGGAGTTGATCGACCGCATGAGAGGCGGTGTGTTTGTCGAGATGACCGGCAACGAGAACTCGCTCGTGCTTCAGAGAACGCTCGAGGATCACAGTGTGCTCGATCGTGTCGCACAGCGAGTTTTCGCTGCTCGCTTTGGTCCTGGTTTCCGGCAAGGGGCCTTCCGAGGGGTCATCGTCAACGATGAGTTTGTGATAAACGGCCCCGGCGTGGGAGTGCCATGTCTGTCGGTCAGCCGCTGGCCCTATCCGGAGTACCACACAAGTGATGACAACCCGTCGATCATTCGAGAGGAGCGTCTGCGCGAGGCGGCGGACGTGGTGGAGGAGATAGTCAGAATCTATGCAAGCGACTGGCGACCTAAGCGTACGTTCCGCGGACCGGTTTTCCTGTCTGGCCTTGGCCTTTGGGTCGATTGGCGCGAGAACCCGAGGCTGAACGCCGCGTTGGATAGACTGATGCTCGAATTGGAGGGCGACCGTTCGATATTCGAGATAGCAGAGGAGCTCGAAATGGATTTCTGGGAAGCTCATGAGTATCTGGCTAGATTTGAGCAGGCAGGGCTCGTGGCTCGGTTGCCGCTGGGCAGCCCAGGAGCGACGGCCAGAAAATAGCCGATTCCGACACAGCCACCGTCGCACATGGGTAGATCTGGTTGTATCTGGACACAGAGATGGCTATTCAGCCCGCCAGATGGTTATTCAGCCCGCCGCCTCACTTGATCTTGAACACAGCGACATCGGGATTTGAGTAGACGAGGTCGGCGACCCGATAGAGGTAGGGAGACGCCGAGGGGCCGTGATGGCGGTCGATCACGATGTAGCGCACTCCGTAGTGGTCGTCCAATAGGGATATTGCCGCGGGGGATGCACGGAGCACAGCGGCATCGTTGATCGCCAGCAAATGCGGGAAGGGGGTGCCGCTCTTCTCAAGTACGGCGTAGCTAGCCCCTTGCGTAGTGTATTGCCATGACTCAAGGAAGACGCGTCTTTCACTGAAGGCGGAGGTGTAGATATACGGAGAGCCGCCGCCGCCACTGAGCTCGTGGTCGTTTATTGCGATGACGGCGGACGGCGCCGTGTGGTCGCGCACCCATTCCAGTCCCCGCAGCAGGTCGGTCGTGATGCCGCGGTGAAAGCCAACGCCTGAGGGCTTGAACGTATGCTCCCCAGTTAGCCGGCGGTCGATGGTCGGCGCGGTCTGCTCGAACACCTGGGAGGCGATGGTGAGGCAGACAAGCACGAGCGCGCCCAGCGTTAGGAATGCGCGTAGCGCACTGACGTCAGTCTCCGAGACTCGGCGGCGCAACAGCCGGGTCGTGAGAATCACGATGCATGCAAGAAACGCATAGGCCGGTACCAGGGCGACGGTTGAGCGGCCAGTCCACAGGTTGACGATGACGGCCAGCACACCGGCCGCACAGACGAGCGCGGGGCTGACGAAGTCCGCGGCTCTGAGGCGCAGAGCGCCCACGGCTGTCGTCAGTCCAGCTGCTGAGACTACGCTCGCAGCCAGAAAGCCGTAGGCGATGAAGTAGATCTGGCTGTCGGCGGGCACGGCGAACAGCAAGAACGGCGCCAACGACGCGGCGAACATGCAGAGCAGGAGACGCTCTGGAGAGGATGCGGCTCGGAGCGGCAGCCAGAGCGATCTGTTGAAGAGGATGCCGACGAGCGACAGCAGCAAAACGCACAGCACGATCGCGCTGGCCAAGACGGAGAGCAGTGCGTATGCGAGCGAATGGTCCGCCTGCCGGTAGATAGAGGCAAAGCCTGTGTAGCTGAGGAAATTCAGTGGTTCAAATGCCTGTCCCTGCCCGCCGCCACGATAGATGAACACATAACCCGCGACCCCGACGGTTGCGACGACCGCCAGGCTCCAGATGTCTCCAGCTCTCATCGCTTTGAGATTTGCGCGACGTAGAGGCGCCTGCCCTAGGATGAACAGCGCCAGCCCGGCGGCGAGTATCGGCACGACCGATACCTTCGCGCCGACCGCGCCGAACGACAGGATGCCGAGCACAAGCGCACAGCGAGCACGCGAGCCGCGTATTTCGAACGCCACGCGATCGACGAGCACGAGGCAAACGGCGAGAAAGAAGACGGCGCCAAGCTGGTAGGAGGGACTGAACAGGAGGCCGAGGACGGGAATGCCACCACCGGCGAGGTCGATCCACGAAAAGTTCAACTCGCCTGCGAAGAGGCCCAGAACGACTGCTGTAACGCCGGCAGCTGGAGTGCCCCCCACCTTGCGCCCGAGCGCGAAGAGCTCAACGGCGATCAGGCTGACCAAGAATGTCGGCTCCAAGCGCATCACTATCGTCAACAGATTGAGCCGCGTGACCTGCGCTGTTGCCGCGATCGCGATGTTCACAAATATGTGATAGTGAAGGGCGACGCCGCTCACGCTCGGGTTCATGAAGGGCCAATGGTGCAGGATCTCCGCGGCCAGTGAAATATCGAATACGAGATCGGGGTAGTAGCTGACGCTATGGATTTCGCGCGGCAATGGGTTTGTTGCAAACACGGCCAGGTAGATGACGAGGAGGGTGCAGACCGTGATGAGGGGCACTGCGAGCACGGACTTGCGCGTGACAGCTCGCAATGCTCCAGCCGACCGTAGCGGGGCCAGCGCCGCGCGACGTAAATAAAGAAAGGGAGCGCTCGCGCCGATGAAGAGGACGGGATAAATGGAGAACAGCCAGCGCTCGCCTACCGCTGCGGTCAGGATGAAGCAGCCGATCTGGATCGCTAGACCGAGCGGTATCGCTACCGCGAGAATGTCCCCCACTGGGCGCGGTATTCCCACGAGCAGGAGATAGGACAACAGTCCCGGCACGACGGCAAACGCGATCTGAAAGCCGACGAAGAGAAGCACCTCGTCGATCCTCACGCCAGAGATGAGCAGCGCGATGAGGATGATCCCTGCACAGACCCCAAGCAGTGTCGGCACCATCTGGCTGAAGCGGCGGTCGGCGGGGAGGGCCGGCGCCACGGGTTGTTCGGCGTTGACGCTCATCGTTTCGATCGTCACTCGCCCTTGGTCTTATGAGGCTGGCGCTCGAGCCGCAGAAGGCCGTCGTCGTCCGTTCCCGCGGTGTGAAATCCCGCCCTCGCGAAGGCACGCAGCGATGCGTCGTTCTCTGGCTTGACGTGAGCGTAAAGCGTGGTGAGATATGGATCGGCCAGAGCTCGAGCCGCGATCTGCATCAGTACCGCTGCGCCCAAGCCGCGTCCGCGAGCATCGGGCGCCAGCACGATGTGGACCTCCGCCGTCTCCTCCGCGGTCCGCGGACCCACGCGCACGTCGCCGATTGGGGTCCCGTTGGTCTCCGCCACCCACAGGCGCGTCGAGGAATCCGCAAGCACGTGGCGCAGCCAGCTCGCGTGCTCCTCAGCGCCGATCTCTCGACGGCTTCGTGACCAACGCCTAGTCTGTGGATCGTTGCGCCAGGTCAGTAGGAGCTCGGCGTCTGCGGTGCGGGCGTCGCGGAGTGTCACGAGGGGCGACAACGCGATCCGACGCCCCTCCCGCGCCGAGACGCGCGCCGCGTCGATGACGGCCAGCGTCTGCTGTGCCGACGCGGCCGGCACGGGCGCGGGCCCGTCTTCCGCCACCGCCTGCAGAAACCGCTCGAGTTGCGCGTGATAGGTGGGTGTCACGTCGCTGGGCAGTGCTCTCTGGTGGGTCGCCCCGGTCGCATCGTGCCGGGTCAACAGCTGCTTCTCCCAGCTCCAGTGCAGAGTTGCCCGGGACCCCACAATTCGGCAGCCGCGCGTGTAGGCTCGGTCGAAGTAGTCCACGAGCACCTCGGCGAGGCCGCCGCGCTCCAGCTCCATCGCGATCAGCGCGACATCCTCGACATCGGTCTCGAGCTCGGACACCTGACGCGCGAGTGCGCTCACCGAGCGTGCCGGGCCGATGAGTTGGAGCAGGTAGTCCAGCTCGTGCACGGCGACGTCGAGCAGAACACCCCCGCCAAGCTCGCTGCGCGCGCTGTAGCTTTTGCGGTAGTCGCCGGCTGGCCGCCAGCCTGGCAGCCACGAGCCGCACCACGCCGACGCTCGCAACACGCTCCCGGTGGCGCCTTCGGCCATGAGGGCGGACAGAGCCCGCACGCCGGGGTGCTCGCGCAGGTTCATGGCGACCGAGAGCATCGTGCCGCGCGCTTGTGCCAGACAGTCGAGCTCGGCGGCGTGGGCGGCGTCGAGTGCCAGCGGCTTCTCCACGAGCACGGGCACGCCGAGCTCGATCGCTGTGCGCGCGTGAGCGACATGGTCGCTCGAGGGACTCGCCACGATCGCTGCGTCGGCTCCCTGAATGCATTCCCTCACGCTCGCGGCCGTGCGCGCGCCGGACGGCGGCGTCTTGGCCGGATCTGGGTCATACACCGTCAGCTCGTGGCCGAGCGCCAGCGCGATCTCCGCGTGGCGGTGGCCGATCGAGCCCTGCCCGACGACCGCGACTCGCATCGCCTCAGACCTGCTCCCAAGTGAGAACGTCGTCGGCCTCGATGTCAACGCGCGCGATGCGACCGACGACGCGGTCGATTTCCTTGGGTGCGATGCCATAGCCGGGACGCTTGACGACCAGATGCTCGCGTGCGATCTGCGTGCCGGCGGGGATGTCGCGCGCTGCGATCAGGCTGCGGCGCGCGAGCCGGTACATCTCCTGTGCCTCCGGGTCGCTCGGCCCTTCCAGGCGACCGTTGCCGAGGGCTTGCTCGATGGCGCGTATGCCCGCGACAAGCTCGCGCAACTGGTCGGGCTCGATTGCAAACGGATGGTCCGGACCGGACATACTGCGATCTAGGGTGAAGTGCTTCTCCAAAAGCTCCATCCCAAGGCCGCGCGCACCGAGTGCCACCGCGATGCCCTCGGTGTGATCGGACAGGCCGACCGGGACGCCGAAGGCCGCCCGCATGGTGCTCATGGCGCGCAGGTTCATGATCTCCGGCGGAGAGGGATACAGCGAGGCGCAACGCAACAGCGCGACCCGAGTGCCACCGCCACGCTGGGCTGCATCGAGGGCGTCCTCGATCTCTCCGTAGCTGGCCATGCCACAGGAGAGGATCAGCGGCAGCCCGGTGGACGCGGCCGCGGCGATCAACTCCAGGTCGACGAGCTCGAAGGAGGCAATCTTCATCGCCGGCACCCCCGCTTCGCGGAGCTCGTGGATCGCGTCGGCGTCGAACGGCGTGGCGAAGAACTGGATTCTGTGAGAACGAGCGTGGGCCGCCAGATCTCCGATCCACTCGCGCGGGAGCGCGATATCTTCGAGCAGCTCGGATGGCGGCTTCTCGGAGATAGCCCCCAGGTAGCGAAAGCGGGGCGTCTTGCTCGAGTACAGAGCCCTCCCCGAATACACCTGAAACTTGACGGCATCTGCGCCCGCCTCGGCGGCGACATCGATCAGCTCGCGGGCGATCGCGATGTCGCGATTGTGGTTGGCGCCTGCCTCGGCGATCACATATGTCGGCGCCCCAGCGCCCACCTTGCGCTCGGCGATTTCGAAGCTGGCATGGAGCGAGCGCACAGTCATGGCGCTCAGCTGGGCGTGCGAAACGCCGGCGTCAAAGGCGGTCCCTGCAAGCGGCTCTCGACGTCGTGGGGCAGTGCGCTTGAGAGCGTCTCGAAGCTTGAGTCGTATGCCTCGATCGCAAGATCGATGTCCGCCTCGGTGTGGGCGTAGGAAATAAAGTTCGATCCATTGAAAAGGACGCCGCGCTTGATCATCTCCTGTTGAACCAGCGACTTGGCTGCGAGTGTCGTTGCATCCGGATCGTGCTCGCGCACGCTCACGATCGTCCACGGGGCGGCGCCCGAGCAGCGCACCCACTCATCGAGATCGTGACGCTCGATCGCGTCCAAGACGCCCTTCTGCAAGCGTCGGCCGAGTCGCCATAGATGCTCGTGTACCGGCTCGCGGGCGAGCACGTCCAACGTGGCTCGCGCTGCCGCCAGTGAGAGTGTCTCGCCGCCGTGGGTACCGGAGAAGAAGACATCCTGCAGTCCATCCATGATGCTTGCTGGGCCGGCAAGCGCAGAGATCGGCATGCCGTTGCCGAGTGCCTTGCCAAAGCAGACCAGGTCGGCCAGTACGTCGAAGTGCTCCTGCGCTCCGCCGGGCGCCAGGCGAAAGCCACTGATCACCTCGTCGAACACGATCAAGGCCCCCTGGTGGTGGGCGAGGTCGATCATCTCCCTCAGCAGCTCGGGTGTGGGCTCGACGATGCCCACCGGCTCGCAAACGACGCAGGCCACCTCTCGCGGGTGACGATCGAACGCGGCCGCCAACGCGGCAAGGTCGGCGAACGGGACCGGCTCTACCAGAGAGCGGACCACCTCGGGCACTCCCAGGTGGCGTGTGGTCGAACCTATGTACCAGTCGTGCCAGCCGTGGTAGCCGGTGACGATAACCCGCTCGCGCCCGGTCTTGGCGCGCGCGAGGCGCACCGCGGCGCTTGTCGCGTCAGAACCCGACTTGGCGAAGCGGATGCGCTCGGCGCCGGGCACGAGCGCCGCGATCCGCTCGGCCACCTCGATCTCGATCGGGTGGGGAAGCGAGAAGACGATCCCGCTGCGCAATTGCTCGACGATCGCCTGCTCCACGGCCGGGTGGCGATGTCCCAGCAAGATTGGCCCGAGCGCCATCGGGAAGTCCAGGTAGCGATTGCCGTCCACGTCCCAGACATAGGCGCCATCCGCCCGCTCGACATAGGCGGGAGCCACACCCTGGACCCATTGCGTGGGCCCCTTGCTGAGCGTCTGGCTGGCGCCAGGGATGAGCCCGCCGGCGCGGCGCAGTAGCTCGCTCGAGCGGCGCAACGAGCGGGTCTCGACGGACACAGGCGGGTTCATTCGCGCAGGCTCCCGACGTTCTGTGGCCAGTCACCGCTCTCAGCCGTGTTGGCGGCGTACGCAGGTGCTCGCCAGCTCGGAGCGTCCAGCGCGTAGCGCACCTCTCTGGCCACCCGCTCGACATCCTTGTCGGTCATCGTCGGGAAGATCGGCAGAGAGAGCGCCTCTTCGTAGTAGGCCTGAGTGGCCTGCAGCCCCTCCATCGTGTAGCCGAGCGAACGATACAGGCCGTGAACCGGGATCGGGATGTAGTGCAGTTGTACGCCGATCCCGCATGCGCGTAGATGGTCGTAGGCTGCCCGGCGTTGACCCGCACCTTCCCGAAATCGCACCACGAAGAGATGGTAGGCGTGGCTGACGCCCGGTTTATCGGCTGCCGCGGGAAGCTGCAGCCCGGCGATTTCGCCCAGCAGCTCTCTGTAACGATCGGCGATCTGGTTGCGCGCCGCGATGAACTCGTCCAGGCGCGCCAGTTGATGCTCGCCTAGGGCACATTGGAAATCGGTGATGCGGTAGTTGAAGCCAAGCGAATCGATGTCGTAGTGCCATCCGCCGCGCATGGCGTCCTGCTCGTGCTCGCCGCGGCGTATGCCGTGGGTGCGAAAGCTCCGCAGTGCGCCGGCCAAGACGTCGTTGTCTGTGCTGACCATGCCGCCCTCTCCGCTTGTGATCGCCTTGACGGGGTGGAAGCTGAACGTGGTCATATCGGCGGCTGCATCTCCACCCAGGGGCAGTCCCGAGCGTCGAGCTCCGAGCGCGTGACTTGCGTCCTCGATGACCACGAGGCCGTCGCGACGGGCGGCCTGCAACGGCTCCAGCTCGATCGGCAGTCCGGCCATCGAGACCGCTACGCACGCCTTGGTGCGCTGGGGCAAGCCAGCCTCGAGCGCACGCTGCAGGTCCAGGTTTGCAGTCTCGGGGTCGATGTCGCAGAACCTCGGCCGGGCGCCCACGAACAGGGCGCAGTTGGCCGAGGCGACAAAGCTGAGCGGGGTCGTGAGCAGCTCATCGCCTGGACCGAGGCCGGCCGCGTGGACCGCGGCGTGCAGCGCGGCGGTTCCGTTGGCGAAGGCAACGGCATGGCGGACGCCGAGGTACTCACAGAAAGCGCGCTCGAAGGACTCAACGCGCGGCCCCTGAGTGAGAAACGGGTCCGCCAACGCGCTGGTCACCGCCGCAATGTCTGCCTGGTCGATCGCCTGTTGACCATAGGGGAGGAAGTCCATCAAGGTGCCCTCCGGCCATGGGAGAGGAAGTCCGTCAAGGCACCATCTGAAGCGACGGCAGCATCGCCCGCAACTCCTCGGCGGTGAGCTGAGCAGGATTGGTGTCGCTGCTGTAGCGGAAGCCGTCGGGGACCGGAGCGCCCTGCAGATATGGATCTTCTCGCCACAGGGGGAACTCGGGGTGGATCACATAGCAGTCGTCCAACTCGTGGGCGTGACGCGACTCGTCCTCGGTGAGCAGCACCTCGCTCAACTTCTCGCCGGGGCGGATGCCGATGGTCACACGTTCGGCGTCTGGGGCGACGGCTTCGGCGATCTCACTTACGCGCATGCTGGGGATCTTCGGAACGAATACCTCGCCTCCCTCCATCAGCGGCAAGCGCGAGAGGACGAAGTCGATCGCTTGCGGCAGCGTTATCCAGAATCGCGTCATCCGCTCGTCGGTGATCGTGATGCGGCCGGTGTCCGCCTGCGCGAGGAATATTGGGATCACGCTGCCGCGGCTGCCGACCACGTTGCCATAGCGTACGCTCGCGAAGCGGGCCAAAGAGTCGGCTGCCAGGGCGTTTGCCTGTGTGACTATCTTCTCCGCACACAGCTTGGTGGCGCCGTACAGGTTCACCGGATTGACGGCCTTGTCGGTGCTGAGCAACAGCGTGCGCGGCACCTCGTTGGCGATCGCCGCCGCAACTACGTTCTCGGCACCGATGATGTTGGTCTGCGCTGCCTCGAATGGATTGTACTCGCATGCGGGCACCTGCTTGAGGGCCGCGGCGTGAAGGATCAGATCGACACCGCGCGTGGCGCCGATGAGCCGGTTGCGGTCACGCACATCACCCAGGAAGAAACGCAGCCTTCGCTCCGAGGAATAACGCGCCTGCATCTCAGACTGCTTGAGCTCGTCTCGACTGAAGACACGGATAACCCTCGGATCGTGCTCGGCGAGCAGCGTCTCGATGCAGGCCTTCCCAAACGAGCCTGTACCGCCGGTGATGAAGATGGTCTTACCGTTCAGGTTCATTTTCAAGAATGCCGCTGTGCGATCAGTTCCGAATGCTGGAGGGAGTCGCGTCTAGCTTAGCTGTCCGATCGCCTTCGGCGGTAACACTCCTTGGCACCCGCCGCCTGGTAGAGCTCTGTCAGGGCAATCGCTGCTCGTCGAGCACCTTGACCGTCGAACATCTTCCGTCCGCGCTCGGCCAGGCACGCGCGCAATCCTGCGTCACGCAGCCGCTCGAGAATGGCCGGTAGCTGCGCCAGTGAATCACCGCTCGTCAAGTCCAAGCAAGGCGCCAGACCGCTCCTGTTCAAGCCGTTGACGACACGGCGCTGGTTGGTGGCGATCGCAATCGCCACCTGCGGTATCCCAGCGCAGGCGAGCTCGTAGGCGGTCAGGCCGGCCATCGTGATCGCAAGGTCGATATCGGGCAGAACATCGATCAGGAAGCTCGGTGAAGGCAGGTGGATCACACGATCCCTGTTTAGGTAATTTGTTTCTGACTCGGCCCTGCCGGCGCACAGAATATCTGCGTCCGGGAAAGCTAAGCTCGACATAGATGCGATCGGGTCGAGCAGCCCGCGTGCTGTACGTGAGCCGCCGACGGTCACGAGGACCTTGCCGATCTCCTTGCGCGCACGGCCGGCGCCGGCAAGGGCTGGGTCAAGCGGCGCGTAGGACGCTCCAGCGAGCAGGCGGCTGTTGGACTGCTCGATCCGGTCGAGGTGATAGTCAAGCAGGACACCAAACGTCGGGCAGCGGTTGGCCTCGGCGATCGTAGCGAGCGGGAGTCGGCGGGCCAGATCGCAGATCGACTCTGGTGCGATCGCGTAGGAGTCGAGGATCACGGCGTCGTAGCGCTCGGCGAGAACGCCGCACGACAAATCCTGGTTGGCCGCGCACGTATCGATCTTGGCGCGCGCGAGCAGCCAGCCGGCAAGTCCCTCGTAGGTCCCCACAAAGCTGACCTTCCAACCGAGTTGCGCGAACGCCGTTGCCAGCGGGATGCAGCGCGCGACGTGTCCCGCCCCAATTCGCTCATTCCCATCGCAGCGAAAAACGAGGCGCTCGCCGGCGACCGTCGTGGTCACGGTGGCGCCCACGACGTCGGCGATGCCGTTTGATGCCGTCCCACTGGCATGACGCGAGTAGCTTAATGTCCTATGAGCTCGGCTGGCGGAGCGTTGGCGATCGTCCAAGCACGCATGTCCTCTACACGCTTGCCTGGTAAGACCCTCGCTGAGGTAAATGGTGAGCCGATGCTGCTACTGCTACTGCGGCGCCTGAGCCACGCGCGACGACTAGGCGGGATCGTTGTCGCTACCAGCACCGACGCCTCAGACGACCCGATCGTAGGAGTCGCGATCAGCGCCGGAGTCGCGGTGAGCCGCGGACCGCAGCGGGATGTGCTCGAGCGTTTTCTGCTCGCGATCGGCGATCGCGAGGATCCGATCGTGCGCATCACCGCCGACTGTCCCCTGATCGACCCCGCCATCGTCGATGACACCGTGGAGGGCTTCCTGTCGGTTGCGGGCTGCGCCTACGCGAGCAACATCCAGCCGCGCACCTTTCCCGACGGTCTGGATGTGGAGGTCATCGACGCTGCCGCGCTGCGTGCGGTTGGACGCGAACCGCTGGAGATCGAAGATCGCGAGCACGTTACCAGCGCGATTCGCGCCCAGCCAGGGCGTTTTCGCCAAGCCGCCGTGGTCGGAGCGTGCCATCTGGGCGAGTTGCGCTGGACGGTCGATGAGCCTGAGGATCTCGAGTTCGTGCGCACGCTCGTGCGCCGTCTGGGTGCTCGCCGCCACGAGGCCGGTCTCGCGGAGATCCTCTCCGCGGTACGCGCCGAGCCGTCGCTGGCGGCATACCACGGATGTCGTGGATAGGAGCTCAGCTCGAGTCCGTCCGGCGCGCACTGTGCCCTCGCAGCAGCAGCTCCTCGGCCAGATGAGAGCACGAACCCGGCTCCCGCCTGTGAGCAGAAAGCGCACCGGTCTCAGCCCGCCGTGATCGCTGGACGAGCGATGCGCGCTAGCTCGTCTGGCAAGCCGAAGTCCCCGCCGTCCAGAATGCGCTCGCAGATCCAGTCGAGATAGGGGTCGGCGCCGGGAGCCAACGCTGCCGCTTCACGCGGGAAGCGCTTCACCTTCCCTCCATCGGATCCGATTAGCGGGAATGGGACCATCGCCCGGAAGAAGAACATGTGGGCGTAGCGTATGGCCAACTCCACGCCATCCGGGGGAAGCTCTCTGGGCTCTAGCCGCAGTACCTGCGCTAGGTCCTCAGGGCTTGAGATATCCGTTGTGAAGCCCCGACCACGGTAGTGGGTTGCGCCCGCGACAGCCACCTGCTTTCCGCGTACCGCCGCCTCCAGGCCAACGGTGGTTGCGTATGTGAGCAGCAGATTTGAGATGTCCATAAGGGCGTATGTGGATAGTGCGTCCTGCGCGTGGACGAAGCGGACGTTGGCGGGCACCTCGCCGAGTCGAGAGACGACGATCTCGTGTACCTCCTCGCGCGTGCCCCAACGCTTCTCGGCTGGGTGGATGCGCACGACGAGCACGAACTCCTGGTGGTCAGCCATGCGCACCGCTTGCTCGACCCAATCGAACATCGACGCGAACCCGATGTCACGCCCGAGCGTGGCGCTGTCCCACGTCACGTTCGTAAAGAGAGACACGACGCGCTCACGGCTATCCAAGCCCAGACGTCGCCGAAGCTCATCGGGATCGTCCTCGACACGATCGTAATAGGACTCGTGAGCTCCGATCCCGCGAGCGCGATCGTCCAGCAGCGCGGTCACTTCCGAGCGTTGGCTGGCACTCAACGGGCTGTCCTTCACGGCAGCCCAAAGTTGATCGACATCGTATTCCGGAGCGGCCGCGTCCTGGGAGAGGACAAGCGCGCCCGCTCGCGGGGCGATCTCGTATGTTGGTGCTCGGGCGCCGTAGTCGATGGCGAGTTGGCGGATTCGCCGCTCGGCTGCGAACAGGCCGTTGAGCAGGAAGACCACCCCTGGTTCGAACTCTTCGAATATCGCGGCGATCGCGCCGCTCACTCCGTCGGTGGCCACCGCGAAGTCCTCTGTCAGCTCCTGGGCGTCGGGAATACGATCCAGCAAGCTCGCCTTCAGCAGCCAGGCTACGCTGATGAGCGAGTCTTGGCGAGCGTCCGCGGCGCTCTCGCCGGTGGGCGCGACGGGCGCTCCACGGGCGTCCTTACCCCACGGCAAGAGATCGCCGAGCTGATAGTGGCTCAAGCCGGCGACCTCGATCACGCTGTTGGTCAGCCAGGCACAGCGATCGCAAGGTCGCGGGTGCGCGTGGCGTGCCCATCCAAGCTCGCAGGCCGGCATTCCACCTCCGCAAGTGAGAAGCGCAACCTCTGCACCGCGTAGACGTAGTGCTTGGGCGATAACCAGCTCGTAGGCATTGTGCGTGGACCAGCCACGCAGTGAAGCGACCAGGACGCGTGGGCTTGCCCCGCGAGCGACCTTCGAGCCTGCGATGGGTCCATCAACCTGCGCGCTAAGTGCGGCCATGCCGTCGAGCGCGATAGCGCTGCGCTCAAAAGCTCGGTCCAAGGGACGACGCGCACGCGCGAGCACGCGATTGATCGCGCCCGGTCGCAGCTCACCCGTGCCCCCGATCTCACGCAGTCGTGGGAAAGCGAACATATCCTCATTATCAAGCAAGTTCGATTTTTCAGCTGTCGGCGCGATTCCGCCCTCTGCGAAATCTGAGAGCTGTGTTCCCAGCGATCGCGCGCCCGCCTATCCTGCGTAGTGAGAGACACGGGGGCGCTGGATGCTCGGAGGAGCCCGTCGCAGTATCTCTATCGGTTCAGATGCCTCTGTGCCAAGTCAAGCGGCTTGCTTTCGACCTCCGACTCTGGCTCGGAGTCCCCGGTCAGCTGCTCCTGGAGCCGTAGTCGCTCGTCAAGCAGCGCTTGACGCTGCGCGAGCGTCTCGCTCTGGTCACTGAGACGCGAGACGGCGGAAGAGAAGTGCAGCAGCAGTAGCAGGATGAATCCGATCGCTACGAAAAAGAGAGCATTGGGCGGATATATGACGCCTATCGCGTGGCTGATGGTCGCCAGCGCGCTACTCCAGACGGCAAGCGCGAGCAGCACCACAGCTGATAGAAGCCACAGGAGCGCGTAGCGCTCCATCAAGCGGCGGCGGCGCACCAGCTCGAGCACCGTAAGCAGAAGCACAGCTGCCCCAACAATGGCCACTAGTTGGATTCGTGCTTGCATATCGAACAAGACTACCTGTTCGTGCTCACCGCCTCATGATCGCTTAGATCGATCACCGGCCGACGACGCCCGAGTCCTACAAAGAGCGCGAGCAGTACCTTGAGCATGTAATAAGCGGACTTGCCGGTGCTGATCGAGGAGATGCCACCACCGCGGGTATACATCCTTACCGGGGTCTCGCACATGCGCAGGTGGTGGTGGTAGAGAATCAATACAGCCTCAACCTCGGGGTAATCGTGTGGGTAATCGTAGGCAAAGAGCTCGATCGCCCGACGGTTGTACAAACGAAATCCGGAGGTTGGGTCGCTCACATACGATCCGACGATCCGCGACAGCAAGAAGGCAAAGATATGGATGCCGGTCCGGCGGCTGATCGGCGCCGGGTATTGGTGGTCGTCGGTCAGGAAGCGAGAGCCACACACAACGTTGACATCCTCCTCCTGCTCCATCGTCGCGATCAGCCGCTCCAATTCCTCGGCGTCATGCTGTCCGTCAGCATCGACCTGGGCGAGGAAGTCGTAGCCATGCTCGCGCGCATACACGAATCCGGTCTGCACGGCTCCGCCGATGCCGACGTTGAATGGCAGCTTGAGAACCTTGGCGCCGGCCGCTCGAGCAAGCACGTCGGTGCTATCGGTGGAGCCGTCGTCTACGACCAGCGTGTCGAACTCAGGGGCGTCTCGACGGAGCGCCTCGATTACATCGACGATCGTGGCTGACTCGTTATAGGCGGGAACGACCGCAAGGTATAAGGACCGTGTGCTCATTTCGCGTGGCTTCCAATCGTGGCGTCAACGCAACGGATGGGATCGACCGGGCAACCCGCGAGGGTATCTCTGCATACTTGTCGATCTGCATGAGCACAGCGATCACAGCCGTAATCGTGTCCTTCGCGGACCCTGCTGCTAGCTCTAGAGCGATCGAGAGCTTGCTCGAGCAGTCGCTGAGGCCAGTTGAGGTGATCGTGGTCGACAACGATCCTGCCGGGACGACCGCGCGTTCGTTGGCAGCCGACCGGCTCTTGCCAGCAGTGCGGATCGTGCATCCCGGCACCAACCTCGGCTATACGCGCGCTGCCAATCTCGCGGCTCGGGAAGCGAATGGAGAGTGGCTGTTCTTTCTCAATCCGGACGCCGTGGCGTCCAAAGACTGTCTGGAGCGGCTGTTGGAGGCTGCGGACGACGCGGATGTCGCCATAGTCGGAGCGCAAGTGCTCCTTCCCGACGGTCGTATCAATGCCGGGGAGAACCCGATCAACATCGCCGGCATCTCGTGGTCGGGCGGATATGGACGCGCGCGCGAGCACGGACCGGCCCGAGACACGGCAGCTGTGTCGGGGGCGGCTCTCCTGGTGCGGCGGGACGCGTTCATGGATCTCGGCGGTCTGTGTCCATACTTCTTCTTGTATGTCGACGACACAGATCTGGCTTGGCGCATGCGGTTGGTCGGCAGACGGGTGCGTTACTGCCCAGAGGCGGTCGTCGTCCATGACTACGAGTTCGAGAAGGGCGCCCATAAGTGGTTCTATCTTGAGCGAAATCGCGAGTGGGCGCTACTGAGCAACCTGCGGCCCCGTACGCTCGCGTTGCTGGGCCCGGTGCTGCTGATGACCGAGGCGGTCATCGTGATGCGTGCGATTTCCGAGGGCTGGCTTGCAGAAAAGGCACGCGCGTGGGCTTCGCTGCTGGCGCAGGCGCCCCAGCTGATCCGGTGGCGCCGGTTAGTTCAGATGACGCGAAACGTTTCTGACTATGGAGTTTTGTGTCGGTTCTCCGGAGGTATCCAAACGCAATTGATCGACACGCGCCTACCGCGCTGGGTCAACCCTTGCATGGATCGCTACCGGCGAGTTGTGCTCCATCTGCTCAAGAACTCAGGCGATTGACTGCCAATCTAGCCCCAGCCGTCGTCACCGGCTCTCTAACCGTAGTAGCGCCCGACAACAAGCAGTTGGCTGAAGATGTCGTGGGCTAGGAAGAGGACAATGATCAAGGCGCCGACGGCTGGACCCCAGCGTCGGCCGGCGCCACGTGCCGCGAGCGCGAGTCCTGCTCCGAATAGGGGGATTAGCGGAAGCAGATATCTCGGGTCCGCAAAAAGACCTTCGGATGAGTCTACATAAGAACTGACTCCTATCAGGCTCAGCAGTCCGAGACCCATTACTGCGTAGACGGAAATCTCGGTAATGCGCAGTCGCAAGGCAGTCCGAGCGACGACCAACGCACGCAGGCATAGCAAGGCCAATATGCCGGCTGGCACGAGCGCGAGATTATTGACCCAGTCGGGGAACGACGTATCGAGCCAGCCGTAAAATCCGACTCCGCGATTGAACCACAGCCCACGCGTCGTGGGAAGTCCGGGGAAGTAGTTGGTCATTCCTGGCAGGCGCGGGAGGTACAGTTGCCAAACGTAGCTGATCTTGCTGAGGATCGATCCGTGCACCCCTTTGAGTTCCAAAATGTGGGATACGACCCCGAGCGCGGCATGACCGGAGAGCAGGTTGATAAGGATGTAGACCCACACCGGCGTCAGGGCGATCGCCAGGGCGAGTCCTAGCGAGCTAAAGGCAGCCCGTCCGTCGGTGCGCGAAGCTCTAATTGTCAGCACGATTATGCCCAGGAAGATGCCCGGGACCAATCCTATGAAGTTGATCTTCGTTAGGAAGCCGACGGCAATCAGCGCACCGATCGTGATCGCCAACGATCGCGTGAATCCACGCCGAAATGCGCGTGCGAGACAGTAGAAGGTTGCAGCCGACACGGCTGTCAGCATCGAGTCCGGGTTCACCGCCCCGGATATGAATCCGAGCAGCGGCGCAAGTGCGACGGCGAGAGCGCCGACCGTCCATGCCCACCGCACTCCGGGCAGCGTCTCGCGAAGGAACAGGAAGACGAACAGCGCGGTGAGTCCTGCCATCAGGGCGCTCAGCAGTCGCATAGCCTCGAGTTGATCGAGGAGCGTTCCTGATGATGCCAGTCCGTATGGAATCGTCTCTAGCAGGTAATAGAGCGGCGGATCGGCGTATGCTCCGCCCGCACCTCCTTCGCCGTGGCGAGAAGGGTGTTGAGCGAGATCATCCTGCAGGCGTTGCTCTTCCGCGGCTGTGGAGATCGTGTGGATTTCGGGACTTTGACGGATTTCGTATTGACGGATGTCGCGCAATACGATTTCCTCTTCAGGTGAAAAATTAGATTCTGAAGAGGTCGGCAATTTGGTGTTCTCGGCGAGCTGCTGCGTGTAGGCGAAATGGGATGGCTCGTCCGTGACCTGGAAAGGTGGCGTCAGGATCGACCAGCACACGGCATTGATGACGGCGACCGCCGCGCAGAGCCATGCGGCCCTTGGAACCCGCCTGAGCGATGCCCGGGCGCGTAGGAGCACACTTGGCTTATTCGGCATGTTCGTTCGCTTGCGTTTGGTTCGTCTGCTCAGTGCCTGGGCTCGTCTGGTAAACGCTCGCGACCCGACGTAGGCTTTTCTGGGCTGTGGCTTGATCGATGTCCGAGCACGCGACTTTGCTCGCCCGCGCTGGCTCATCGCAACTCCTCGAGCGTGACCAGCACAACGATGAGGATGACCGAGAGCATCAGGATGAGCAGCAGGAACACGATCCAGCTTCCGCTCGGCGCGTGACCCAGTCCCATGTGGTCGACGATCGAAGGCAAGAAAGAAGACCAAGACTTCGTACCTGGTCGAAGGTATTCGATATGCAGTATTGCTTCCTGAAGTGGGTCGGCGTGGGGCGCAGAGGTATGCCTTGGGGTCCCGTAGAAGTGAACGGGCTCGACCGCAGGCCCGACGCTTGCGCAGATGCGCGCGCCGTCGATCGCATGCGCCAAACGTGTTATGGGCACGGTGACATTGGGAACCGATGGACCACCCGCTATCTGTTGTCCTTCTCTGAGGACATTCGAGCCCACCAGTACCCGGATGGTCACCGCAGGACTGAAGTGGAGTCCTTCGATTCCAAGCCGGATTGCTGAAGTGCCTTGTGGAATAACTCCCGCTGGCTGGCAGTTGCTGAGCTGCCCCTTTTCTTCGAGTTCGATGTAGTCCTTGCCGGGAACCGAGTTCGTGCCGGCAACCGTGAGCGGGGAGTGCGCCAGAACGGCGATGATCGCGATACCTATCGACGCCAGTCCAACCGCGAGAGCGGCTATGACGCTTCGTCGCATCGAGCGCGTCCAATCTTGATTGCAGGGAGGGTCTCGATCATCGGCACGCCGAATTTTGGCAGCTTTCGCGCTTGACGGTCAGTCTGGGCTGTCTGCCGGTGACTTGTCGCTGTTGGTCGAGGATTGGACGTTGTCATGGACGATCGCTGCGAGTCCATACACTGCGGGCCAACCATGTCGCGCTTCCACGAGCCCCAGCACCCAGACTTCGTGCGCATGAACGCGTCGGTGGGCTTCGACCGGCGCCTGTGGCCGCAGGACATCGCACAGTCGCGCGCGCACGCGAAGATGCTCGCCGCGCGGCAGATCATCTCCGATGCGGATCGCGAGGCGCTGCTGCGTGGTCTCGACGAGGTGGCGAGCGAGCTCGAGGCAGGCAGCTTTGTGTTCGTGGAAGGCGACGAAGACATTCACATGGCGATCGAGCGCCACATGACCGAGCTGGTCGGGGCGGTCGGCGGCAAGCTGCACACGGCGCGCTCGCGCAACGACCAGGTCGCGACGGACCTGGTCATGTACACCCGTGAGCGTGCGCGCGAGGCTCAGACGGCGACAGGGCGACTGATGAGGGCACTGGTCGAGCGTGCCGAGGAGCACATCGACTGGTCTATGCCCGGCTACACCCATCTGCAGCGCGCACAGCCCGTCTACCTCGGCCACCATCTGCTCGCTTACTTCTGGATGCTGGCGCGCGACCGCGAGCGCTTCGCCTTCGCCGAGCGCCAGTGCTCGCGCCTGCCGCTCGGAGCCGGGGCGCTGGCCGGCGTGAACTTCGATACCGATCGTGAGCTCGTGGCGCGTGAGCTCGGTTTCGAGATGCCCTCACCAAACTCGATCGATGCCGTTGCCAACCGCGATTTCGCACTCGACTATCTCAGCGCCGCTGCTACCTGCGCGACCCACCTCTCGCGCCTGGGGGCAGAGCTGGTGTTGTGGTCCTCGAGTGAGTTCGGCTTCTGCGAGCTGCCCGACGCTTGGAGCGCCGGCTCCTCGATCATGCCGCAGAAGAAGAATCCCGATGCGGCTGAGCTGGTGCGCGCGAAGGCGCCGCGTGTGGTCTCGCACCTGAGCGGGCTACATGGCGTGATGCACGCGCTGCCGCTGACCTACAACAAGGACCTGCAAGAGGACAAGGAGCACCTGTTCGATGCGGTAGACACTCTCGAGCTGGCGCTCGCCGCCGCTCACGGCATGGTCTCTGGCGTCGTGTTCAATCGCGAGCGTCTGGCCGAGGCGGCCTCCGACGAGCTGATCGCCGCCACCGACGTAGCCGATTTGCTCGTGCGCCGTGGATTGCCGTTCCGCGAGGCGCACGGGGTGGTAGCAGGCCTCGTGCGCACCGCGGTCGACGCGGACAAGCGCCTCTCTGAGCTAAGCATCGAGGAGCTGCAGGAGCAGAGCGAGCTGCTCGACGGCGAGTTCTACAAGGTCCTCGCAAGCGACTCTTGGCTCGAATCGAAGGTGTCGATGGGCGGCACCGCCCTGCCGCGGGTGCAGGAGCAACTGGAGCTGGCACGTGCGGTGCTTGCCGGTGAGGCTCGCGGCTGACCTCTACGTGCGCGGTGCTTGCAGATGAGGCTCGCGACTGACTTCTACGCACGCCCGGTGCTCGAGGTCGCGCGCGACTTGATCGGTTGCATCGTCGAGCACCGCGGCGTCTCCGGGAGGATCGTCGAGACCGAGGCCTACCACGAGAGCGAGCCGGCCTGTCACGCGTTCGTCGGCGTCACACCACGCACGCGTACCCTGTTTGGCGAGCCTGGTCTTGCGTATGTCTACCGGTCGTATGGGATCCATGCACGACTTAACGCGGTGTGCGAGCCCGTCGGGGTTGGGGCAGCGGTGTTGATTCGGGCGTTGGAACCGCTCGATGGCGTCGAGGAGATGCGTTTGCGTCGCGAATCGGGCGGGCGCGGGCGCGAACGGACACCCTTGCGCGATCAGGACCTTTGCTCGGGTCCGGGCAAGCTCACGCAGGCGCTGGGGGTTGAGCTTTCGGAGAACGGGAGCAGTCTCCTCGACGGACCCGTTGTAATCAGGTCTGCTGCATCCAGGGCCACGCGTGCGCGCATCATCTCGGGTATGCGCGTTGGCATCACGAAGGCGGTCGACTTGCGCTGGCGCTTCTGCGTCGTCGGCAACCCGAATGTCTCACGGCCGTGGCCTGAGCGTGTGGATGGGTATGGGCAGCGTGCCCCCGAGGGCGTTGGGGAGCAGCCCTAACCACCAAGCTTCGCGGGTGCTACCCGCTCGGGCTGACCCCGCCCGTGGCACCGGTCCCGCCAGATTTGGAGGTGGGGGTGGCTTCGTTGGACGGGACTTCGGGCGCCGGCGTCGCGGGCGGTGTCGCCGGTGTCGGCGTGGGTGTTGCCGGAGTAGCTTCGGACTTCGGCGTTTCGCCTTTGGCTTCCCCACGTCCACCGCCGCCGCCCGTGGCGGGTGTGACCGCGGGCGCACCTTTGGCTGCTTCGCCGGAGCCGCTCTTGGGACTGGTGTTAGCCGGTGGGGGAGTGGCGGTCGTTTCGATCGTGCTCCCCGACGTTTCTTCCTGTGAACCCGTTGCCGTGGTGGATCTCGACGAGCCGGTCTTGGCGCTCTTGGCAGCCGCGGCTTCGCTTGCGCGTTCCTTTTCGACCTGCATCGCAGAGGTCATGAAGTCGTGCCAGATCAGAGCTGGAAACGTTCCACCCAATACTGGTCCCCCGTCGAAGTCCGTGGTCATCGGTACCAGGCTGTTGGGGTAGCCGACCCATACGGCTACCGTGTACTTGCTGTCCCAGCCAACGAACCAAGCATCGCCATAGTTGGAGGTCGTGCCGGTCTTGCCGGCTGCGAACTGGCCGAGCGCGGCCGCCTTGGCCGTGCCGTACTCCAGCACCGTCTCCAGCACCGAGGTCTCGGTGCTCGCTACTTCTGAGGGCAGCACACGTTTGAGGATCACTGCGTTGCGATCGCTGTGATGGCCGTCGGAGAGCACGTTGCCGGCGGCGCTCACTTCTTGGATGCCCACGGGCTGCCAGTTGGATACGAGCGAGCCGCTGACGCGCTCGCCGCCGTGGGCGATCGTCTCATAAGAATGAGCCATATCGAGCGGTGTCACGCCGACCTTCAAGCCGCCGATCGTCATTGCCGGGTTGGTGGAAAGCGGGGTCGTGATCCCCATCCGATGAGCTAGATCGGCGATGCGGGGCGTGCCCACCTTCAAGCCCACTTCGGCGTAGATCGAGTTGTCTGAGTAGGCGGTCGCGTTGGTCAGCGAGTTCTCGCCGGTGTAGGCGCCTTCGTCGTTGTGCACGACGAACTTTTCCGTCCCGTCGGGTCCATGGACGAAGAACGTCTTTTCGCGCGAGGGCCACTCCGATTCTGGGGAGATGCCGTCCTCCAGCGCCGCCGCAAGATCGAACGCCTTGAAGGAGGAGCCTGGCTGGCGCTCACCCTCCGTGGCCAAGTTGAAGGGCGTCTCATCGTAGTTGCGCCCGCCCACCATCGCGCGCACCTCGCCTGTGGAGTTTTCGATCGCGACGAGCGCTGCCGTGGGACCTTCTGGGCCTGGGAGGTAGCCGCTGACAGCCTGTTCGGCGGCACGCTGCAAGCCAAGGTCCAGCGTCGTCTTGATGCGCAAGCCACCGTTGTAGACGCGTGGGGCGCCATAGCGTTCGATCACCTGCTGCTGCACCCAACTAGTGAAGTAGCCCACATCGACACCGTCCACGAGCGGCTGTTGTGGTGTCTGGATTTCCTTGGCCGTGGGTAGCGGCTGGTTGAGGCTTTCGCCATATACCGCTCTGCTGATGTAGCCCTGCTCGAACATCTGCTGGAGCACGACGTCGCGCCGTGTTTTGGCTTCCAAGGGACTATCGGCGGGGTTGTACTCAGTAGGGGATTGGATGATCCCGGCAAGCAGAGCCGCTTCGGCTGGCTCGAGCTCCTGCACGCACAGCTCATGGCCCGGCGTGCCGCAGCCGAGATGCTTAGGTTGCGAGCCGAAATACGTTTGCGCGGCCGACTCGATCCCGTAGGCGCCGTTGCCGAAATAGATCGTATTGAGATAGGCGGTGATGATCTTTTCCTTCGACCACTTGTGCGAGAGCTGGTATGCCAGCGCCGCCTCGCGTAGCTTCTCGAGGATCGTTCTGTGCGATTGGGCTTGCAGTGCGTTCTTGATGAACTGCTGCTCGATCGTCGACGCTCCCTGCAGATTGCCTTTGTGCGCGATGTCCTGGACGAACGCGCGTGCGATACCGCGGATGTTGACGCCGCTGTTCGTCCTAAAGCGCTTGTCCTCGATCGAGATCACCGCGTTCTTGACGATCGGCGGTACCTCAGACGGCGTGACGATTACGCGGTCCTGTTCGCTGAGCACGCCGATTGGATGGCCGAGATCGTCCAGCAGTACCGAGCTCTGTGCGTTCTTGAACTGCGAGAACCTCGTGAGCGAAGGCAGGTCGGACGCCACGGCCACGAACATGCCGAACACGAAAGAGATGAGGCCGAGCAGCAGGACGGCGAAGAGGATCAGCACGAAGCGAAGCCTCTTCAAGCGCGGCCGGCCGCCGGCAGGCAATGCGGCTAGCTCCACCGGGACGCGAGAGTCTAGCATTGGGCTCCATGCCGAATGCTAGCGAGGCGGCGGCGCTCCTGAGCGCGAACGCCGTTGACTCCCTGCCCTCAGGTGTGCTTGCCGAGAAGCTCTCGGAGGCTGCCGCCACTGGACGTCCGCTGCGTGTGAAGCTCGGGATCGATCCGACCGCGCCCGACATCCACCTCGGCCACGCGGTGGTGCTGCGCAAGCTGCGCGAGTTCCAGGACGCTGGGCACCTTGTGGTGCTGATCATCGGCGACTACACCGCGCGCGTTGGTGATCCCTCTGGCCGCTCGACCTTGCGCCCGATGCTCGGCGAGAGCGAAATCAAGGCCAACGCCGCCACCTTCCAACAGCAGGCACTGAAGATCCTCGACAGCTCGCCCGAGCGTCTGGAGGTGCGACGCAACGGCGAGTGGCTGGATATGTCGATGGTCGACCTGCTCGCGCTCGTACGCACCACCACGGTGGCCCAGATCCTGGAGCGTGAAGACTTCGCCAAACGCTGGTCGGCCTCGGAGCCGATCTCGATGCTCGAGTTGCTCTATCCCTTGCTTCAAGGCTATGACTCGGTGGCGGTGCATGCGGACGTAGAGCTTGGGGGCACCGACCAGAAGTTCAACCTCTTGCTCGGGCGAGATGTGCAACGCGCCTACGGGCAACCCGAGCAGGCGATCATGACGATGCCGATCCTCGTGGGCACCGACGGGAGCAGGAAGATGTCGAAGTCGCTGGGCAACCACATCGGCATTACCGACGATCCCGAGCAGATGTACGGCAAGACACTGAGCATCCCTGACGAGGCGATGGACGAGTACTACCGGTTGCTGCTCGGCCGCCGGCTCGACAGCGAGCTGGCGCCGCGCGAGGCCAAGCGAGCGCTCGCGCGAGAGCTGGTCGGCTGGCTGCACTCGCCCGAGCAGGCGATCGAGGCCGAGCGGGCGTTCGATCGCGTGTTCGTGCAGCGCGGCGCGCCCGAGGAGATCGAGGAGTTCGTATTCGAGGCGCCCGATGGCATCGTGCATTTGCCTGGCCTGATGGCCGACGCGTTCGGGATGTCGCGCTCCGAGGCCAGACGCCTGATCGACCAGGGTGGGGTGTCACTTGACGAGCAGGTCGTCGCGGCGGGCGAGCACGACCTTCCCGTTGATCGTCTGGATGGGGTCGTAGTGCGTGTAGGCAAGCGCCGTTTCCGCAGGTTGCGCAAGGGCTGAGGCGACAGGTCGGCGTCTCCGGGCGGGGACTGATGGAAGCCACGTTGAAGGATGGAAGCCACGTTGAAGGCGCCGCGGAAGGCGCGTCGCAGACGTCCGTCGGCGCGATGCCCTATAGTGCCCGGGCACAGCAGCTCGGCTCTGCGACCGAGGCGGTGGGTTACGCTCACGACACGGTCCAGAGGAGAGCGCTATACTGTACGGTCGGCCTGCAAGCGTCCTAGGACGTGGGCTGAACGGTCTCCTCGGATGAGAAGTCCTCTCAAAGAGGCTACGACGGTCTTTGAAAACTCAACAGCATGCGCACCTACGATCGAGAATCGATCATGGTGTGCGTCCAGGTTCGACCCGTCACGGGAAGGCTTCGGCTTACCCGGTGGCGGCAAAGAGTCAAGTAGAAGAGAAGTACCCCGTCATGGATGGGACCACGGTGTATGGGTCCCTATTACCTATGACAGCTTTTCGTGAAGTTCTTCACGGAGAGTTTGATCCTGGCTCAGGACGAACGCTGGCGGCGTGCTTAACACATGCAAGTGGAGCGACGAACCAGGGCTTGCCCTGGGGCAGAGCCGCGAACGGGTGAGTAACACGTGGGTTACCTGCCTCGATGACCGGGACAACCCGAGGAAACTCGGGCTAATACCGGATGTGCCCGCAAGGGGAAAGGAAGCTTCGGCCTCCGCATCGAGATGGGCCCGCGGCCCATTAGCTTGTTGGTGAGGTAACGGCTCACCAAGGCTTTGATGGGTAGCTGGTCTGAGAGGACGATCAGCCACACTGGGACTGAGACACGGCCCAGACTCCTACGGGAGGCAGCAGTGGGGAATCTTGCGCAATGCGCGAAAGCGTGACGCAGCAACGCCGCGTGGGGGAAGAAGGCTTTCGGGTTGTAAACCCCTTTCAGTTGGGACGAAGCCTCATCGGTGAATAGCCGCGTGGGGTGACGGTACCTTCACAAGAAGCACCGGCTAACTACGTGCCAGCAGCCGCGGTAATACGTAGGGTGCAAGCGTTGTCCGGAATTATTGGGCGTAAAGAGCGTGTAGGCGGCTTGATTAGTCTGCTGTGAAAGTCCAGGGCTCAACCCTGGAATGCCGGTGGATACTGTCAAGCTAGAGTCCGGAAGGGGCGAGTGGAATTCCTGGTGTAGCGGTGAAATGCGCAGATATCAGGAGGAACACCAATGGCGAAGGCAGCTCGCTGGGACGTGACTGACGCTGAGACGCGAAAGCGTGGGGAGCAAACAGGATTAGATACCCTGGTAGTCCACGCTGTAAACGATGGCAACTAGATGTGGGGGGTGTCAACTCCCCCCGTGTCGAAGCTAACGCATTAAGTTGCCCGCCTGGGGAGTACGGCCGCAAGGCTAAAACTCAAAGGAATTGACGGGGGCCCGCACAAGCAGCGGAGCATG
This sequence comes from uncultured Solirubrobacterales bacterium, assembly GCA_963827045.1. Taxonomy (GTDB): domain Bacteria; phylum Actinomycetota; class Thermoleophilia; order Solirubrobacterales; family Solirubrobacteraceae; genus Palsa-744. Next base: position 597,955 of record CAWGZH010000004.1, on the reverse strand, counting down.
TGGTTTAATTCGACGCGACGCGAAGAACCTTACCTGGGCTTGACATGTGCCTGACCGCCATGGAAACATGGCTTCCCTTCGGGGCAGGTTCACAGGTGGTGCATGGCTGTCGTCAGCTCGTGTCGTGAGATGTTGGGTTAAGTCCCGCAACGAGCGCAACCCCCGTCGCATGTTGCCAGCATTTAGTTGGGGACTCATGCGAGACTGCCGGTGACAAACCGGAGGAAGGTGGGGATGACGTCAAGTCATCATGCCCCTTATGTCCAGGGCTACACACGTGCTACATTGGCGCATACAGAGGGCTGCGATACCGCGAGGTGGAGCGAATCCCTTAAAGTGCGTCTCGGTTCGGATTGCAGGCTGAAACTCGCCTGCATGAAGGCGGAGTTGCTAGTAATCGCGGATCAGCATTGCCGCGGTGAATACGTTCCCGGGCCTTGTACACACCGCCCGTCACACCACGGGAGTGAGCAACACCCGAAGCCGGTGGTCTAACCCGCAAGGGAGGAAGCCGTCGAAGGTGGGGCTCGTGACTGGGGTGAAGTCGTAACAAGGTAGCCGTAGCGGAAGCTGCGGCTGGATCACCTCCTTTCTAGGGAGCACTATGGTGCCCCGATCGCAACGGCCGTCAGGTCCGTGGCCCTCTCGAGGGTCCTGAGATCCTGTCGGTGTCTGTACGGTCGGGCCTAGCATGTCGACCGAACCTGGCTGGATGGATGCGCAGCGCAAGTCTCCTGACTACTTGGAGCGCGAGCGAGGCAAGTCCGCAACGATGCCAGCATGCTGTTGAGTTTTGAGAGACCGGCGTCCGCCGGCGGAGGGGCAGACGCGCAATGAGCGCGCCCGCATGAACCCAGCGTCGGCCGGCGTTATACGCCTCTCGACGGTCCTTGAAAACTGCACAGAAGCCACATCAGCCGCCATCGATAAGCGGCGGCTGAAAAACGGGTATCACCGGACCGATGGAGCCCACATCCCCGCAATGGGATGTGATCGAAATCGGTCAGATCACCGTCAAGATAGTAAGGGCGCATGGTGGATGCCTTGGCACCAAGAGTCGATGAAGGGCGTGAACGGCTGCGATAAGCCACGGTTAGGCGCTGAATAGCCTATGACCCGTGGATTCCCGAATGGGGAAACCCAGCGCTGGTAATGCGGCGTTATCCCCGGTTGAACACATAGACCGGGCGAAGACAAGCGGGGGAAGTGAAACATCTCAGTACCCCGAGGAAAGAAAATCAAAAGAGACTCCCTGAGTAGTGGCGAGCGAAAAGGGATCAGCCCAAACCCGGCAGATGTAAGCGGACATGCGTTGTCTGTTGGGGGTTGTAGGGCGTTTGTTCCGGGTCGTGTCCGGCTCGGCAGGAGTTACAAAATCATGTGGTAGTCGAAGCGTGTGGAACCACGCACCATAGAGGGCAATCGTCCCGTAGACGAAACTGCATGATCTTCTGTCAGACGTTCCTGAGTAAGTCCGCGCCCGTGAAACGCGGACTGAACCTGGGGGGACCACCCTCCAAGGCTAAGTACTCCTTGGTGACCGATAGCGGACTAGTACCGTGAGGGAAAGGTGAAAAGTACCCCGGAAGGGGAGTGAAATAGTACCTGAAACCGCGCGCCTACAAGCGGTGGGAGCAGACTTGTTCTGTGACCGCGTGCTTTTTGCATAACGAGCCGGCGAGTTACTCGTCTGCGGCAAGGTTAAGCGATGAGCGGAGCCGTAGCGAAAGCGAGTCCTAATAGGGCGACATAGTCGTAGGCGGTATACCCGAAACTGAGCGAGCTATCCATGGGCAGGCTGAAGCGGGGGTAAGACCTCGTGGAGGGCCGAACCGACCTAGGTTGAAAACTGGGCGGATGACCTGTGGATCGGAGTGAAAGGCTAATCAAGCTCAGTGATATCTGGTTCTCTCCGAAATATATTTAGGTATAGCCTCGGATAAATTACGTAGTGGCCGTAGAGCACTGTTTGGATAAGGGGCCCTACCAGGTTACCGATTTCAGGCAAACTCCGAAGACCATTACGTCTACTCCGGGAGTCAGTTGCTGGGGGATAAACTTCAGCGTCGAAAGGGAAACAGCCCAGACCGCCAGCTAAGGTCCCTAAGTACTAGCTAAGTGGGAAACGATGTTCGAGTGCATAGACAACCAGGAGGTTGGCTTAGAGGCAGCCATCCTTGAAAGAGTGCGTAACAGCTCACTGGTCAAGTGTTCGAGCGCGGACAATGTAACGGGGCTCAAGCTAGTCACCGAAGCTGCGGGTGTGTGAGGTTTTCGGACCGATCACGCGGTAGGAGAGCGTTCCCATGCCAGTAAAGCGGCGGCGTAAGCCAGCCGTGGAGGCATGGGAAGTGAGAATGCCGGCATAAGTAACGAAAGAAAGGTGAGAATCCTTTCCACCGATTACCCAAGGATTCCTGAGTAAAGTTCGTCTGCTCAGGGTTAGTCGGGACCTAAGGCGAGGCCGAAAGGCGTAGTCGATGGCCAACAGGTTGATATTCCTGTACCACGTAACTTCCGTTTGACCGATGGGGGGACGAGGAAGGCTAAGGGACCCCAGGCGATGGTTGCCCTGGGACAAGCATGTAGGGGTGGTCCATGTTAAATGCGGGACCGCATAACCTGAGGTGCGATGTGAGCTGGCACTAAGCCGGCGACTCCCCAACGCCATACCTCCGAGAAAAGCCTCTAGGGAGGAAGCGCGTGCCCGTACCAAAACCGACACAGGTGGGTAAGTAGAGAATACTAAGGTGATCGAGATAACCATCGTTAAGGAACTCGGCAAAATTGCCCCGTAACTTCGGGATAAGGGGCGCCCCAGTAGGGTGAAGGCTCTTCGCGAGCACAGCCCGAGGGGGCCGCAGTGAATAGGCTGAAGCGACTGTTTACCAAAAACACAGGTCTCTGCTAAGTCGTAAGACGACGTATAGGGGCTGACGCCTGCCCGGTGCCGGAAGGTTACGTGGAGTTGTTAGGGCTTGACCCGAAGCAGCGAAGCTAAGCCCCGGTAAACGGCGGCCGTAACTATCAGTTGACCGAGGTAGTTGTAAAACTTGGCTATATGCTGGAACTCCCGTGTATCCTGCACTACTCGTAGCGCAACGTTCTGTCCGAACCGAGCGCTACAGTGAAAATGTGACAGGTGCGGACAATCAGCAGGAAAGGCCAAGCGTCCAGTTGCATCGGGACGGTCAACCGCGCAAGCGGTGTTCCGAGCAGCACCTAAGACGCCTGGAATCCTCAGAGACTATACGCCAAGCCCATCTTCTAGACCGAGGGTGGGATGAGATAGTCCGCTCTCATGGGCGACCATGAGAGTCGGCCAGAAATGTGCCGACCGCTTGGACTTCGGTCCAAGTCGTAACAGTTGGAACGGTCCTAAGGTAGCGAAATTCCTTGTCGGGTAAGCACAACACTTGCCCCACCGCCTCGCGAGAGGCGATCGAGAACCGGCTCATATCGGGGAAACCCTCATGTCGACGTTGACAAAGGGCAATCCCGAGGGAAGTCCTAGTGACCCCCTAACGACTGATCCGAAAGGAGAGGCGTGTCACGCTCCGGAGAGTCCGGAAATCTATGTGATGCGCAATACGCCGGCCCTCATCGAAAGACAAGGCGCCTATGGAGTAGCAGTACCGCTGGATCCCTGGTATGTCACAGGTCTTGCGGATGGCGAGGGATGCTTTTGCGTCTCGCTAACCGTCCGTGCGAAGCTGCGTCTCGGCCTCGAGGTGAGGCCGTCGTTTTCGCTCTCGCTCAACGAGAAGGATTTGCGACTATTGGAAGATCTGCAGACGTTCTTTACGTGTGGCTGGATCCGTGAGTCAAAGAGCGATCGCACTTTCAAGTTTGAGGCGCGTTCGGTCGGCGATCTCACGAGTAGGATCCTGCCGCATTTTGAGCGTTACCCCTTGCGGGGAGACAAGGCGAGAAGCTGTGCAGGCTTCTCCCATGTCTGCCGGATGATCGAACAAGGAGATCATCTGCAGCGCGACGGTCTGAGAGAGATAGTGGGCATCGCTTACGAGATGAACCTCGGCAAGCGGCGTCACTCAAAGGCCACACTCCTAAAGGTGCTGGATGAGGTGAAGGGATAGTCTGCGCTCTCGGATAACGAGAGATCACGTGAAGTTCCGACCTGCACGAATGGCGTAACGACTTCAGCGCTGTCTCAACGATGGGCTCGGTGAAATTGCAGTCTCGGTGAAGATGCCGAGTACCCGCGGCTAGACGGAAAGACCCCGTGAACCTTTACTACAACCTGGTATTGGAGTTCGGTGCATTTCGCTCAGGATAGGTGGGAGGCTTTGAAGCGCTGGCTGCGGCTAGCGTGGAGCCAACCTTGAGATACCACCCTTGGTGTATTGTGCTTCTAACAGCATTCCGTGAATCCGGGTGCTGGACAGTTCCAGGCGGGTAGTTTGACTGGGGCGGTCGCCTCCCAAAATGTAACGGAGGCGCGCAAAGGTTCCCTCAGCACGGTCGGAAATCGTGCGTAGAGCGCAAAGGTAGCAAGGGAGCTTGACTGCGAGACCGACAGGTCGAGCAGGTACGAAAGTAGGTCTTAGTGATCCGGCGGTAGCAAGTGGAAGTGCCGTCGCTCAACGGATAAAAGGTACTCCGGGGATAACAGGCTTATCGGGCCCAAGAGTCCACATCGACGGCCCGGTTTGGCACCTCGATGTCGGCTCGTCGCATCCTGGGGGTGAAGTCGCTCCCAAGGGTTGGGCTGTTCGCCCATTAAAGCGGTACGCGAGCTGGGTTCAGAACGTCGTGAGACAGTTCGGTCCCTATCTGCCGTGGGCGTTGGAGAATTGAGAGGATTTGTCCCTAGTACGAGAGGACCGGGATGAACGCACCTCTGGTGTATCTGTTGTCCTGCCAAGGGCATAGCAGGCTAGCTACGTGTGGATCGGATAACCGCTGAAAGCATCTAAGCGGGAAGCCGGCCTCAAGATGAGTTCTCCCATCCCCTAGAGGGAGTAAGGGCCCTGGTAGACCACCAGGTTGATAGGCCGGATCTGGAAGGACGGTAACGTCCGAAGGAGACCGGTACTAATGGCCCGAGGGCTTGACGGATTTTTTGATTGCCCCTTCGGGGGTAGTGGTACCCGCTGTGGCGCTGTGTAGTTTTGAAGGACCCCGAGACGCGTGGTCTCTCACGTTTTTCCGGTGGCCTTAGCGAGGGGGAAACACCTCTTCCCATTCCGAACAGAGAAGTTAAGCCCCTCAGCGCCGATGGTACTTGGCTCGCAAGGGCCTGGGAGAGTAGGACGCCGCCGGTTTCTTTACGCACACGAGCCGCCCCAAGGGGCGGCTCGTGGCGTTTCTATGGCCTTCGTGACCAGACCCATTCGGTACTAGGGGTTCCTTGAAGACCCCACCCCGCGCGGCAGTACCGCGCAAGATCTCTCCGGCGAGAAGGAGCCGCGCGACACTCCGGCGCGAGCTCGCCCACCGACAGGACATAGACAGACCTGCTCCGCAGACGCAACGATCCCCGGCCGCCGCGCACCCAAACGACTCCGCAGAGCCATCCGATGCGGATGCACACCCCGCGGCCATCGCACTGGTCGTCGGAGCTCTCCCACGAGCACGGGGAAGACTCGATAGTCCACTCGTCCTGGTCAACCTCCCAGTCGACGTCGTAATCGTCCTCGAGCAACAGGAAAGAGCGGACCAGCTGCAGCGCCCTCACGAGACGCAACGGCGCTTCGGGTTTGCGTGATGAACAGAACATGTGTTCGTAGAGTACGAAAGCTTGCGGACGGAACGCATGCGAACAGGTGTTTGTGTGCTCAATGTGCTGTGGCTAGGCCCGCGAAATGGCTCAACCAAGCCAATTGCGGCGACTCCCGTCTGCAACGAGAATTGCACGGGATCCCCCGATCTGGGCCAAGGGTGGCCATGCGTGGGGCCTTGACTTCCGGGCGAGGTAGGGCCTCGTCGTACGGCCAGGTTGGTAGTTCGAAAAGAGGCGATGCCCCGTGCGCGCGCGGGGGGCATCGTGTCTTTTGGGACGGTGTCCGCCTGGAGAGCTCACGGGACGGAAGCACTGGATCGAGGGAGGGTCTGAGGCGCACCGCTCGAACTAGTCACCAAGATGGCTGTTACGCTTGCCAGGCGCTCAAACCAGGAACCGACCGAGGTTCCTCGCCGGCGCATTCAGCTCATGGAGAAGTTCGTCATCGAAGGCGGCGCCCCGCTCTCCGGCACGATGATCCCGGCCGGGAACAAGAACGGCGCCCTGCCCATCCTCGCCGCTTGCCTGCTCACAGAGGATGAGATCGTCGTGCACAACGTGCCGCGCATCCGCGACGTGGACGCGATGCTCGCGATCCTGGGGTCCCTCGGCGTGTCGTTCGAGTGGCGCGGCGCCAACGAGCTTGCCCTGTGCGCCGCCGACGTGCACGACACCGAGATCGATCCGGAGCTCGCCGAGCAGATCAGAGCGTCATTCTTGCTTGCCGGCCCACTGCTCGCACGCTTCGGTCGTGCGCTGATGCCGCCGCCGGGCGGCGATGTCATCGGGCGCAGGCGTCTCGACCCTCACCTGGACGCCTTCAGGGCGATGGGCGCTGACACGGAGTGCAATCGCGAGATCGTCTTGAGCGCTCCCCGCGGTCTGCGCCCCACCGACGTGTTCATGGATGAGCCTTCGGTGATGGCCACCGAGAACGCGCTGATGGCGGCCGCCCTAACGCCGGGCACGACCGTGATCGGCAACGCCGCCTGCGAGCCGCACGTGCAGGACCTGGCGCGCATGCTCGTGAAGATGGGCGCCGACATCCAGGGCATCGGCTCGAACCTGATCGCGGTCGGCGGCGCCAAGCGCCTGCACGGTTGCGAGCACACCGTCGCCCCCGACCACATCGAGATCGGCAGCTTCATGGCGCTCGCCGGCGTGACCGGCGGCGAACTGCGCATCAAAGACACCGTGCCGGGCGACCTGCGCATCATCCGGCTCGTGTTCGAGCGTCTCGGCCTGCGCTCGATACTCGACGGCGATGACGTGATCGTCCCGGGTAAACAGAAGCTCGTGGCCCAATCGGACATCGGCGGCTACAAGTGCAAGGTGCAGGACGGCCCGTGGCCCGCCTTTCCGGCCGATCTCACATCGATCGCCGTGGCTCTGGCAACCCAGGCGACAGGCTCGATCCTGGTGCACGAGTGGATGTTCGAGAACCGCCTGATCTTCACCGACAAGCTGATCCTGATGGGCGCCGACATCGTGATGTGCGACCCGCACCGGGCGATCGTCACCGGCCCGCGCCGCTTGCGCGGTGAGCGCGTGGAGTCGCCTGACATTCGCGCCGGCATGGCGGTGCTGCTCGCAGCGCTGTGCGCGGAGGGACGTAGCGAGATCGGCAACATCCGTCAGATCGACCGCGGGTATGAGCGCATCGACGAGCGTCTGCGCGAGCTCGGCGCTCGCATCGAGCGAGTCGCCACAGAGCCAGTGCACGCGTAGGCACGGTTACTCTTTTGGCTCGATGCCCCCTGCGCGCGCGGGGGGCATGCCCGTTTTGAAAGCAACGCACCACCCCGTGGCGCACCTCGTCAGCGCAGTCCGATTGAATGGCGAGACATGACCAAGCCAATTCCAAGCTGACTGCTCCGAGACCGATGATCCACCCGATACCCAGCGGCACCCGGGACGTGCTCCCGGACGAGACGCGCGAGGTGCGCGCGATCACCGATGCCTTGCGTGGCGTGTTCGAGCGCCACGGCTACGGCGAGGTGTACACGCCTGCGCTCGAGTACGAGTCGGTGCTCGCACGTGCCGACATGGCCGAGGCCAAGCCCGCCTATCGCGTGTTTGACGAGTCGGGCGCGGCACTCGTGCTGCGCTCGGACATGACTGTGCCGATCGCACGCGTGGTCGCCACGCGCTATCCGAGCGTTGAGCCGCCGCTGCGCTTTTGCTACCTGGCTCACTGCTATCGCGGCGTGCGCCCGCAGCGCGGCCAGCCACGCGAGCTGCTGCAGGCCGGGATCGAGCTGATCGGAGCACCCGCCCCCCAGGGAACCGCCGAGGCGCTTGGCGTTCTGTGCGCGGCGCTCGACACGGTCGGCCTCGAGGGCTATCGCATCGGCCTCGGCGACACTTCGCTATTCCCCTCGCTGATGGCAGGTGTGGGAGTGCCCGAGCAGGCACGCCCGCGTCTGCTCGAAGCCCTTGCCGACCGCGACTTCGTCGGGTTGGACGAGGAGCTCTCGCAGCTGGAGTTGGCCGAGGCCGATCGGGAGCTGCTGTTAAGCGTGCCCCAGCGCCGTGGTGGACCGGAGCTGCTCGAGGCCGCCGAGGGCGTTGTGGCGGACGCGGTCGCGAACATGCGCGAAGTGCATCAGCTGCTCGAGCCGGACGTCGCCGAGCGAGTGATCTTCGACCTCGGCTTGGTGCGCAGCATCGGCTACTACACGGGCGCCGTATTCGAGGTGTATGACCCCGCGCTCGGCACGCCGATCGGTGGGGGTGGACGCTACGACGAGCTGCTCGGTCGTTTCGGCCGCCCCTTGCCGGCCGTCGGCTTCGCGCTCGGGGTTGACCGCCTGCACATCGCCCTGATGGGCGAGGAGCGCGGCACGGGGGCATCGCTGTGAGCAGTCCCACCGATGGCTCGTCAGGGGCCGCAAACTCGTCCGGCCTCGCAAGGGGCTCAGTGGGGAGCGCCAAGGGCTCCTCAGGCGCCACCGATGGGCTCACGATTGCCGTGCCCCGCGGCGCGCTGTTCGGCGAGACCGTCGATCTGCTGAGCGGCCTCGGCCTCGACACCTCCGAGCTGCGCTCCAACGACCGCAAGCTGCTGTTCGAGGACATCGGCGTGATCACGATGCGACCGTCGGACGTGCCAACTTACGTGGAGTCCGGTGCCGCCGACATCGGCATCACGGGAAAGGACGTGTTGCTCGAGCAGGCCGCCGCACGCGGCGAGGGCGGGCGCGAGGTGTACGAGCTGCTCGATCTGGGTTATGGACGCTGCACGATGGTGCTCGCCAGCAAGGCCGGCCCCGACCCGGCCGCCGAGGCATTGCGCCGGCTCGGCGTGATGCGCGTGGCTACCAAGTATCCCCGCATCGCCGAACGTTACCTGGAGGAAACTGGCAGGCAGGCTGAGATCGTCGAGGTCAAGGGCTCGGTTGAGCTTGCGCCGCTGACGGGCATGGTCGAGGCGATCGTCGATCTCACCGCCACGGGCACGACCCTGCGCGAACACGACCTGATCGTGCGCGAGGAGATCGTCGAGTGCACGGCTCGCCTGATCGCGAACCCTGTGTCATACAAGCTGCGGGCGCGGGAGATCGACAAGCTGTTGGAGCGTCTGCGTGAGGTCTAAGGCCGAGAGCCTGCCGGGTCGATCGCGCAGCGCCTGTGTCGTTGAGCGATGTGCTCCACTCTCTGGAAGGGGTGTCGGTGCGCGTTGAGCGAGTGACGCTCGAGGAAGTTCAGGCGGTTGGCGGTCCCGTTGGTGCGGCCAAGGCGCTGCGCGGAACGATCGACGGCGACCAGCTGGGGATCGCGGCGGTGGTGGCCGACATCGACGCCCACGTGTTCATCCAGGGCGATGAAGCGGTGTACGAATTCACGCGCAAGTTCGACACGGGTGGTGAGCAGCCACGCGAGTTGCGCGTACCCGCGCACGAGCTGGACGAAGCACTGGAGCGGATGCCGCTCGATGTGGTTGCCGGGCTGCAGGTTGCGATCGTCAACGTGGCACGTGTCGCCGACGCACAGGTTGACGCCGGGCAAGTGGAGGTCGAGTTGGCGCAGGGCCATAGGGTGACGCTGCGTGAACTTCCCGTGGCGTCCGCCGCGGTGTACGCGCCAGGAGGCCGGGCAGCCTATCCGAGCACGGTCGTCATGGGAGTCGTGACGGCACGCGCGGCGGGTGTGCTCGACGTGGCTGTGTGCACTCCTCCTGGCCCCGATGGACAGGCGCATGAGGCGATCCTCGCTGCGTGCAGGCTGTGCGGGGTCGAGCGGGTCTACCGGATGGGCGGTGCGCAGGCGATCGCCGCGCTTGCGCACGGCACCGAGTCGGTGGCTCGCGTGGACGTGGTCGTAGGTCCGGGCAACGTGTACGTTCAAGAAGCCAAGCGGCACCTGTCGAGTGTGGTTGGCATCGACGGGTTCGCCGGGCCCAGCGACCTGCTGATCGTATTGGGCCCCGACGCCGACCCGCGTCTTGCTGCGCTTGACTTGCTCGCCCAAGCCGAGCACGGCACGGGCAGTCTCGTGGCGGCGGTGTCCAGCTCGCGGCAGGCGCTCAACGCGCTGCAGATCGAGATCGAGCGTGAGGCGGCCTCCTGGCCTGAGCTACAGCCGGACGCGTGCGTACTGATCGAATGCGCCACGCCGGCCGATACGATCGAACTCGCCAACGCGTTCGCGCCTGAGCACCTGCAGCTGGTGGGCGCCGCCGAGCAGGCGCTTGCGCCCAAGGTGCGCACGGCGGGCTGTTTGCTGCTGGGCCGCAACGGGGCTACCGCGTTTGGCGACTACACCGCCGGGTCCAACCACGTGCTTCCCACCGGCGGCGCTGCGCGCTTTGCCTCCATGCTCTCCCCGCGCCACTTCCGCCGGCGCATGTCGGTGGTGGAGATTGGAGATGGCGCGGCCGCCAAGCTTGCCCGGGCAGGCGCCCCCGTGGCCAATGCCGAGGGTTTTCCACTGCACGCCGAGTCGATGTTGGCGCGAGTACGGGAGAATGAATAAGGATGAGCCGAGAAGCGACGATCGAGCGCAAGACCGCCGAGACCGAGGTGCGCCTCAAGCTAGCGCTCGACGGCAGCGGCCAGGGCACGCGCGAGACCGGCGTGGGCTTTCTCGACCACATGCTCGACCTGTTGGCCCGCCACGGGCGCTTCGACCTCGACGTGCGGGTGACCGGCGACCTGCAGACCGGCGCCCACCACACAGCCGAGGACACGGCGATCGTGCTCGGCCAGGCGCTGGATCGCGCGCTCGGCGATCGCGCGGGCATTTACAGGTATGGATTTGGGGCCGTGCCGATGGATGAGGCGCGGGCCAGTTGCACGATCGACATCTCAGGTCGCCCTTTCACACTGTTCGAGGCGCAGCTGCCGCCCGGCTCGACCGGCGGCTTTGACCATGAGCTGACCGAGGAGTTCTTCAGGGCGCTGGCCAACTCGGCCAAGCTCACCCTGCACCTGGAGGTAGAGACAGGCACGAACGCCCATCACATGATCGAGGCGGCGTTCAAGGCCTTTGCGCGTGCTCTGCGCCAAGCGGTGGCACTCGACCCGACCGAGAGCGGCGTGCCGAGCACGAAGGGTACGCTGACATCATGAGCCTGCTCGACGAGCCAGTCGACATCGCCGTCGTGGACTACGGCATGGGCAATCGCCGCTCGGTCGAGAAGGCGCTTGCGCACATCGGCGCGAATGTGACCGTCGCGAACGACCACGAGCGCCTGCGCGCCGCGGCCGGCCTTGTCGTGCCGGGGGTAGGTGCCTTCCCGCGCGGCATGGCCCAGCTGCAAGATCTCGGCTTGGATGAGCTCTTGCGCGAGCGTCTCTCCGCAGGCACCCCCGTGCTGGGGATCTGTCTCGGCATGCAACTCGGCTTCGAGCGCTCGACCGAGCAAGGTGGAACGCCAGGCTTGGGCATAATCGGCGGCGAGGTGCGCGAGCTGCAGCACGGTTCGCTGAAGCTGCCGCACATCGGCTGGAACGAGGTCAGCCTAGTGGCCGGCTCGCCGCTGACCGACGGCTTGCCCGAGCGCTGCGCCTTCTACCACGTGCACTCCTTCGCGCCCGTGCCGAGCTCGGCCGAGGACATCCTTGGAACCTCCGTCTACGGCGCCTCGTTCGCAAGCGTTGTGGCTCACGACAGCTTCTACGGCGTGCAGTTTCATCCGGAGAAGTCCTCGGCGGCCGGCTTGCGTCTGCTGGCGAACTTCGGGCGCATCTGCGTGCGCGCCTCGGTTCCGGTCGGCTCGTGAGGCACGCCTCAAGCTCGAGGACTCCACGCACGCGCTGGGGTGGCTCATGAACCTGTATCCGGCGATCGACATCCTCGGTGGCAGGGCGGTGCGCCTGACAAAGGGCGATTTCGACGCCAAGAAGGTCTACGACGAGGACCCTCTGTCGGCGGCGAGCGAGTGGGTGCAAGCGGGGGCCAAGCACCTGCACGTCGTCGATCTCGACGGAGCCAAGGCCGGCAGGCCCGCGAACCTGGACCACGTCGGGCGGATCGTCAAAGAGCTCGGGGTGCCGGTTCAGTTCGGCGGCGGCCTGCGCTCGCTCACCGCGATCGAGGACGTGTTCGCGATCGGCGTTGAGCGCGCGATCCTCGGGACGGCCGCCTTCACCGACGAGACGCTGTTGGGGGAAGCGCTCGGACACTGGCCGGGGCAGGTGCTCGTGTCGGTCGACGTGCGCGCAGGCCGGGTGGCAACGGCCGGCTGGACCGAGACGATCGACGGCGGTCCGGGGGAGATCATCGGCGAGCTGGCCGCGCGCGGCGCGCGCGAGCTGGTCTACACCAACGTCGATCGCGACGGGATGCTGCAGGGCCCCGACCTGGAGGAAGTCGGGCGCGTCGCCGAGGCCGTGCCCGGCAGCTTCGTCTACTCCGGCGGCATCGGCTCGCTGGCCGACCTCGAAGGCCTCGCGAGCCTGGACGCGCCAGCGCTCAGCGGTGTGATCGTCGGCAAGGCCCTGTACGAGCGGCGCTTCACGATTCCCCAGGCCCAGATTGCGCTAGGGGAGTAGCACAAACCCCAGACCATCTACGCTAGACGAGTGCACTACAAGCGTGTGATCCCCTGCCTAGACGTGGACGGCGGTCGCGTCGTCAAGGGCGTCGAATTCCTCGACATCCGCGACGCCGGCGACCCGGTCGAGCTGGCTGCCCACTACGACCGCGAGGGTGCCGACGAGCTCGTGTTCCTCGACATCACGGCCACCCACGAGCGCAGAGACACGATCGTCAAACTCGCGCGCGACACTGCCGACGACGTGTTCGTGCCGTTCACGATCGGCGGCGGCATCCGCTCGGTAGAAGACGCCCAGGCGGTGCTCGACGCTGGCGCCGACAAGGTCTCGGTCAACTCGGCAGCGCTCGCGCGCCCAGAGCTGATCGACGAGCTTGCCGCGGTCTTCGGGGCGCAGTGCGTGGTGCTCGCGATCGACGCCAAGGCAGGCGGCTCGGACGGAGATGCCGGTGACGATGGAGCTCCGGCGAGCTGGCAGGCATATGTGGCCGGCGGACGCACCTCAACAGGCCGCGACGCAGTGCTATGGGCACAAGAGGGGACAAGTCGCGGAGCGGGAGAGATCCTGCTCACGAGCATGGATCGCGACGGCACGAGCGACGGCTACGACCTACCTCTGACGAGGGCTGTCAGCTCGGCGGTCGACGTGCCGGTAATCGCCTCCGGAGGAGCGGGAGAGCTACAACACCTCGTCGAGGCGCTGCAGGCCGGGGCCGACGCCGTGCTGTGTGCCTCGATCTTTCACTATAACCGACACACTGTGGCGCAGGCCAAGCAACATCTGGCAGCGGCAGGTATCCCGGTGCGCATCGACTGAGCGGCGTCGCCGGCAGAGCGCCCAGGAGCAGTCAACAATCGGAGCGGAGATGACGAGCATCGGTGAGAACGTGAGCGGCACGAAGATCTTGGAGCGCTTGCGTGAGCTGCCGGGCGGGGATGAGCTGCTGGCCACGGCGCGTGAGCACGACGGTGAGGCCGAGCTGGTCGGTGGCGCCGTGCGCGACATCTTGCTTGGCGGTTTGCCGCGTGAGCTGGACGTGGTTGTGGAGGGCGACGTACGCGCGTTTGCCGAGGAGTTGGCCAGCCGCGTGGGTGCTGTCGCGAGTGTCGCAAACAGGGTCCCCGCCGCGCGCGCGGGGGGCCTTGGCGAAATGGAAGCTCCGGTAGGAGGAGACGAAGCAGGTGACGAGGGCGACCGTCGGGATGGCGGCGGCCCGGTGGAGCTGACGTATCACGAGCGCTTCAACACCGCGGTCATGCGCTGGCCGGGAGGAGAGATCGACATCGCCATGCGTCGTAACGAGACCTATGCGGCCCCAGGCGCCCTACCCGAGGTCGCTCCGGGCAGCGCGCAGCAGGATCTCGCACGCCGCGACTTCACGATCAACGCGGTCGCGGTCGCGCTCGCCGGGGAGCAGGCGGGACGGCTGCGCTCGGTGGAGGGTGCGCTCGAGGATCTCACAGCGCGCCGCCTGCGCGTCTTGCACGATGCAAGCTTCAGCGACGACCCGACGCGGATCCTGCGACTTGTGCGCTACGCCGCGCGCTTGGGCTTCGAGGTCGAGCCGCACACAGCCGATCTGCTGGCGTCGGCGATCGCCGACGGCGCCTTGCAGACGCTCTCCGGACAGCGCCTCGGCGCGGAGCTGCGTCTAGCGCTGACTGAACCCGAGCCGCTTGGCCCACTGGCCGAGCTGGAGCGCCTTGGCGTACTGCGCGCATGGCAGCCGGGCGTGAGCTTCGACGAGGCTCTCGCACGCGCAGCGCTCCAGGTCCTGCCCGGGGACGGCTCGGTGCGCCTGCTACTCGCAACGTCGCTCCTGCTCGACCTGTGCCACCAGCTCGACCGCGAGGAGACCGAGCCGGCGATGCGCGGCTTTCTCTACGACCTCGAGCTCCCGGCGGGGGAGGGCGATCGGGTGTTCGGGATGGCCGTCAGCGCGGTATTCGTAAGCCACCACGTCGAGGGCGTGGAGATGCTCTCAGAAGTGCTCGAGCTGATGTTCGGCACGCCCGTGGAGTCGCTCGCGCTCGCCGCGGCGAGTTGTGAGCGGCGCGACGGTCCCGACTCCTACGGTGTCCAGGTCATCGACGAATGGCTCAACCGCCGCCGCCACGTTGCGCTGGAGCTCACCGGCGAGGACCTGCTAGCTGCCGGTGTGCCGGAGGGCCCGGAGGTGGGCGCACGCCTGGAGGAGTCCTACCGGTTGCTGCTGGAAGAACGGATCGAACCAGGCCGTGAAAGCGAGTTGCGCGCCGCGCTGGAGGCGAGGATATGAGCACCTTCGGCCATAACGAGCCCAAGCTGGTGTCTCTGCTGGGCGACACAGCCGTCTTTGCGTTGCCGGGAGGCGGTCGTGTCACCTTCACAGGACGCGCCCAAGGCAACATGTCCAGTGTCGGCGGAGAGGGTGCGGAGCATGGGCTTGAGGCCCGCGAGCGCCTGCGCACGACGCTTGGTATGCAGCGTCTGGTGCGTGGCTATCAGGTACACGGCACCGTCGTGGGCAGGGTGCTCGCAGACGGCGAGCACCTAGAGCGGGGTAGCAATGCCTTCAAGTGCCAAGACTCCGCCAATCAGCCAACTTTCGAGGCCGACGGTCACGCGCTCGCGGCTCCGGGCTTGGCGGCGATGGTGCTCACCGCCGACTGCATCCCGGTGGCGCTGGGAGCACAGGGCGCCGTGGCAGCACTTCACGCCGGCTGGCGCGGGCTCGCCGGCGGCGTGCTCGAGCAGGGGGTAGGCGCTTTGCGCGAGGTTGGCGGGCGGGAAGGCGTGGTGGCGGTGGTCGGTCCCTGTGCCGGGGCTTGCTGCTATGAGGTCGGCGAGGAGGTCCACGCGGCCTTCGCCGGCGCCCACCGTGACGGTCGCCTGATCGACTTGCGTGCTATCGCCCACGAAAAGCTGATCGAGGCCGGGGTGGCACAGGTACTCGACGTCGAGGCTTGCACGATCTGCGACGAGCGCTACTTCTCTCATCGTCGCGAAGGGATTGGCGCCGGTCGTCAGGCTGCGCTCGTATGGATCGCCTGGTGAGCTCACAGTGAGCTCGAGGTCTTTCCCACCAGAGATCTTCCAGGACGGTTGGTGTGGAACTCGATGGTGCGGCTGATTCACGGCCTGCAAGTCGAGCGTATGCGCGCCAACTTGGCGGCCGTACGTGAGGAGATCGCAGTGGCCGCGGGGCGCGCCGGGCGTGACCCGCGCGAGGTCGAGATCCTTGCGGCGGGCAAGTACGTGCCGATCGAGGAGCTGCCGGTGCTCGCCGAGGCGGGTATCGGCCTGGTCGGCGAGAATCGCGCCCAGGATCTACAGGAGAAGGTGGCCGCCCACGGCGACCTGTTCAGCTGGGACTTTATCGGCGCTTTGCAAAGCAAACACGTGCGCGCGATCGTGCCGCACGTGCGCCTGATCCATTCGCTGGCCAGCGACTCCGCTTTGCGCGAGCTCGAGCGTCACAGCGACCGGGCGCGCCCCGGACTAAGGGTGCTGGTACAGGTCAACCTCGCCGGCGACCCCGCAAAGGAAGGCATCGTTCCTGAGCAACTCGACGCCTTCATTACACGCTCGCCTTTCCCAGTAGCAGGCCTGATGACGATGCCGCCGCTGGCCGAGGACCCGGAGCAGAGCCGACCTTGGTTTCGTGCTCTGCGCGAATTGGCTGAGGCGCGCGGCTTGATCAAGCTCTCGATGGGCACCACCCAAGACTTCGCGGTGGCCGTCGAAGAGGGCGCCACAATTGTGCGAATCGGCACGCGGTTGTACGCTTAGGGCTCAAGGAAGCTGGTCCAAAGCGCCTGGCGTGCCAAGATTGGAATCGTCGGCACTAGCAGGGAAAAGCCCGTTCTCCACGAAAACGCCCTCTAGCAATGGCATTTCGCGACTCATGGCACCGTGCTCTCGTGTACTTCGGCTTGGCCGAGGAGTATCGCGACGACTACGAGGAGCCCCCGCATGAGGAGGAGATAGCCGATCGCTATCGCGACCGCCCCAACGTGCGCCGCCTCTCATCGCGTCGTCGCCGCGACGAGTTCGACGAGATCTTCGCCGACGATGAACCGCGCGGACGCCCGACCACGACGCTGCGCCCTGTCGGTCGCGGCAACGGCGACGTGCGCGTGCATCTCGTCATCCCCAAGTCCTTCAACGACGCTCAGCAGATCGCCGACAAGTTCAAGGACTCGATCCCGGTGATCCTAAATCTGCAGGGCGCCGACACCGACCTGTCAAAGCGCCTCATCGACTTCGCCAGTGGCCTAACGTACGCACTCGACGGCGGCATGCAACGGATCGCCGACAAGGTCTTCATGCTCACCCCGCGCAACGTCGAGATCTCGGCGGAGGAGCGGGCGAGGTTGATCGAAAAGGGTTTCTTCAACCAAAGCTGACCGGCCCGCGGGTCGGTAGCCTGACTGCCCTATGAATATCGGTCTAATCGGTTGCGGGAACATGGCGCGCGCGATGGCGCGCGGATGGGGTCGGCCGGTGCTGTGCTTCGACCCTGTCGCCGAGCGTGCGCAGGCGCTGGCGCAAGAGACGGGGGGAGAGGCGCTCGGCTCAAACGCCGAGGTGGCTGCGCGCGCCGATCTGGTGGTGCTCTGCCACAAGCCGGCGCAGCTGGAAAGGATCGCCGCGGAAGTCGCGCCCGCCGCCAAGGCCGTCGCGTCGATCCTGGCAGCGACACCGCTTGCGAAGCTGAAGAGCGCCTATCCGGACATCCCGGTGTATCGCTTCCTGCCCTCGCTCCCAGCGGAGGTCCGCGGCGGTGCGATCGTGCAGGCCAGCGATCCCAAGCGTGCCCCCGGGCTCGCCGACACGCCAATCGACACCGAGGTGCGTGAGCTGTTTGCCGAACTCGGCACGCTTGTAGTGCTGGACGACACGCTCGTGGACGTCGCGATGGGCCTGATGTCCTGCGCCCCCGCCTACGTGGCGCTGGTGGCCGAGGCACAGGTTGACGCAGGCACGCGTCGCGGCATCCCGCCCGCCCAAGCCTCGGTGCTCGTGACCGCGACACTGGCCGGCACGGCCGAGCTGTTGCGCCGGCGCGACTACGACACGCTGGCGGTTCGTCGCGAGGTCACCTCGCCCGGGGGCGTCACCGCACGCGGGCTGGCTGCACTGGAGCGGGGAGGACTGCGCGCCGCATTTGATGACGCGCTCGATGCGGTGCTCGGGGAGCAGCAGTGACTGTGGTGCTCGCGAGCGTGCGCACCGAAATCGCGGGTTACCTCTCGACGTTGATCTACGTCTACACGCTGCTGATCATCCTCTATATCGTGACTCAGCTTTTGTTCGCTTTCGGTGTGCGCCCGCCCTACTCACGCGCAAGCGACGCAGTGTTGAGTTTCCTGCGCGACGTATGCGACCCATACCTGCGCATCTTCCGGCGCGTCATCCCGATGGTCGGGGCGTTCGACTTCAGCCCGATCGTGGCGATCATCGTGCTGTCGCTGGTGGGCAACCTGCTCGTCAGCCTGATCCACGGTTGAGCCAAGTGGCCAAACGCCAGGCCCGCCTGTCCGTTCCTGACCTTCAGGGTGCGCCTTCCGAGACACGTCCCTCCGGGCACGCCCGTCAGGTTGCCCTGGCGTGGCTGTGGACCGTCCTGGTGATGGCGTTCGTCGTGGCGCTCGACCAGCTCTCCAAGGCCGCCGTGCGCAAATCGATCGTCCCGGGCGAAACGCGTAGTGTGCTGCCCGGCATACAGCTCGTCGATACCCGCAACCAGGGTGTGGCTTTCGGTTTCCTACCAGGTCGCCATGTCATCGTGAGCGTGCTCGTCGGCGTCGCGTTGCTCGTGCTGCTGGCCTATTTCGCACGTCATTACGACAAGTCCCTGATCTGGCTTCCAACAGGGATGCTGCTCGGCGGAGCGCTAGGGAACATCATCGATCGGCTGCGGGGAGGCTCGGTGACTGACTTCATCAAGCTCCCGCTCGGCTGGCCACCGTTCAACCTCGCCGACGCCAGCATCACGCTCGGCGTGCTGTTGCTGCTGATCGTTGTCGAGAAGCGGGAATGAGCCGCGTGGTCGAAGGACCACATGACACCCTGGCCGAACATCTTCTTGTGGCAGAGCGAATGACCTCGCAAGCGAGCATCGTCGAGAGGCGCAGATGACGCCGCAGCCCACGATCGCCTGGCAAGACGAGCACCTGCTGGTCGTCGACAAGCCCGCCGGTCTTGTCGTGCACCCGGCACGCGGACACCGCGAGGGCACGCTCTCCCAACTTCTCAAGGACACAGTCGGCGGTGTGGCCGGCGGCGATCCGGATCGGCCGGGAATTGTGCACCGTCTGGATCGCGACACATCTGGGCTGCTCGTAGTCGCCCGCAGCGAGGAGGCCCACCGACTGCTGCAGGATGCTCTGCGCAAACGCCTGATCGAGCGCGAATACCTTGCGCTAGTCGAAGGACTGCCGCCGGCGCGCACCGGCACGATCGAGGCGCCGATCGGGCGCCACCCGAGGATTCGCACGCGCATGGCCGTTGGCGGCACGGCAAGTCGCGAAGCACGCACCCACTTCACGCTCGAGCGCTCCCTGCCCGGCGTGTCGCTGTTGCGCTTGCGCCTGGACACGGGACGCACCCATCAGATCCGTGTTCACCTGCAGGCAATTGGGCATCCGGTATGCGGCGATCCCGAATACGGCACGGCCGGCATGCTCGGCTTGACGCGCCAGTTCCTGCACGCAACGCGCCTTGTTTTCCCGCACCCGATCACGGGAGAGCCAATCGAGGTCAACTCGCCACTGCCTGAGGATCTGCGCGAAGCGCTTGGGCGGGCGGAGGCCGGTTCCGGCGGTTAGTAACCACAACAGTGCTGCATCGGATCGGCCAACCTGGAGTCAAGCTCGCTCGGAGGGCGCTGAAGCCGGCCGCGGGCGGTAGACTGAGCTCTCGTATCCAATCTCAATGCCGTGCGACTGCGCAACGCGGCCCTGCCCGAACCACGCGCTCAAGCGTGCTCGGGTCCGCGACGTACCGCCCGGATTCAAAGCAAGATCAAAAATAAGGGAGCACCCGTGAGTCAAGTTGGAATCGCGGACCTGCTGGAGGCCGGAGTTCATTTCGGCCATCAGACACGCCGCTGGAACCCCAAGATGCGCCGCTTCATCCATGGTGAGCGCAACGGCATCTACATCATCGACCTGCTGAAGACAGCAGTGCTTTTGCAGCAGGCACAAGAAGTGGCAGCCCAGATCGCCCATCGCGGTGGCACCGTGCTGTTCGTCGGCACCAAGAAGCAGGCGCGCGACGCGATCAAGGAGGTCGCCGAGGCGGCCGACATGCCCTACGTCAACCACCGCTGGCTCGGTGGCCTTTTGACCAACTTCCAGACGATCAACCAGCGCATCCGCCGCCTGCACGATCTCGAACGCTACGAGACCGAGGGGCAGCTCGCGCTGTTGCCGACACGCGAGCGCATGGCCGCTCAGGCCGATCTGGCCAAGTTGCGCGCCAACCTCGGCGGCGTCAAGAACATGCAGCGCACCCCCAACGCGATCTTCGTGATCGACCTGAACGTCGAGGCCATTGCCGTGCGCGAAGCCCAGCGTCTGCGCATCCCGATAATCGGGCTGGTCAACACAAATTGCGACCCCGATGGCATCGACTACGTCATCCCCGGCAACGACGACGCGATGCGTTCGTGCGCGCTGATCGCCAAAGCAATCGGCGACGTAGTCGCTCAGGGTCACGCCGTCTTCCGCGCCGAGGAGGAGAAGGCTCGCGCTGAACGTGCCGAGCAGGCAAAGCGCGAGGCCGAGGAGCGCGCCCGTCGCGAGGCCGAGGAACAGGCCAAGCGCGAGGCCGAGCTGGCGGCACGTGCGGCGGAGGAACAGGCGGCCAAGGAGGCGGCGGAGAAACAGGCCGCCGCGGCTGCTGCTCAAGCTGCTGCAGCCAAGCCTGCGGCGGAGCCGACTCCCGTGCAAGCGGCTCCGGTAGCGGCCCCGGCTCCGGCGCAGGCCGCCAAGCCCGCCGCGGAGCCCACTCCTGCGCAAGCAGCTCCGGCGGCTCCGGTCCCGGCTTCCGCGCAGGCCGCGGAGCCCGCCGCGGAGCCCACTCCTGCGCAAGCAGCTCCGGCGGCTCCGGCGCAGGCCGCCAAGCCCGCCGCTGAGCAAGCCGCTCCGCCGACGAGTGCCGCTCCAGCTCAACCCAAGCCAGCCGAGCCTGACGCGGAGCCTGCTGCAACCCCTGCGGAGGCACCGACAGAGGCCGCACCGGCCGAGCCTGCACCGGCAGACAGCGCGCCCGCCGAGGCCGTGCCGGCAGAGACACCAGCAGAGGAGACCAGCGCATCGTGAGCACGACCGAGATATCCGCCAAGGACGTGAAGGCCCTGCGCGAGCGCACTGGTGCGGGCATGATGGACTGCAAGAAGGCGCTCACCGAGGCCGAGAACGACATCGATAAGGCGATCGAGATCCTGCGCCTCAAGCAGGGCAAGAAGATCCAGGATCTGGGCGAGCGCACCGCCACCGAGGGCACCGTCCAGGCCTACATCCATGCCGGTGCCAAGGTCGGCGTGATGATCGAGGTCGACTGCAACACCGACTTCGTCGCCAACAACGACGATTTCGTCGCTTTCGCTCGCGACATCGCCATGCAGATCGCAGCGACGCCCACCGTCAGGTACGTCTCCCGTGAGGACGTGCCGGGCGAGGCGCGCGACGCCGAGGCTCGCATCTACGAGCAGGAGGCCGCTGAGAAGCCGGAGAACATCCGCGAGAAGATCGTCGCCGGCAAGCTCGACTCCTGGTACGGCACGATCGTGCTGCTCGAGCAGGAGATGCACAATCCCAAGTTCGACGGCAAGACGGTGCAGCAGTTGCGCGACGAGCTGACGGCCAAGACAGGCGAGAACGTCGTCATCAGGCGTTTCGTACGTTTCGCCGTCGGCCAGTAGTCAACCCAGATAGGCTCTGGCGTCGATGAGCGCCCCAGCTTTCAAACGCATACTGCTCAAGCTCTCCGGCGAGGCGCTGATGGGTACGCTCGACTACGGCACCGACCCCGAGCGGGTCGCGGCGGTCGCGCGTCAGGTGTCCTCCGTGCGCGATCAGGGCGTCGAGGTCGCGATCGTCGTCGGCGCCGGCAACATCTATCGCGGCATGAAGGGGGCGGCCGACGGTATGGACCGCTCGACTGCCGACTATATGGGGATGCTCGCCACCGTGCTCAATGCGCTGCCACTGCAGGACGCGCTCGAGAAGACAGGCACCGACACGCGCGTGCAATCTGCGCTGGGCATCTCAGAGGTCGCCGAGCCCTACATTCGCCGGCGTGCGATGCGCCACCTGGAGAAGGGGCGCGTGGTGATCTTCGCGGCCGGCACCGGCAACCCGTTCTTCACCACCGACACGGCCGCCGCTCTGCGCGCCGCCGAGATCCACGCCGAGATCATCTTGATGGCCAAGAATGGCGTCGAAGGCGTCTACAGCGCCGACCCGGCGCTCGACGCAAGCGCCCAGTTCATCCCGCAGATCACCCACATGGAAGCGATCGAGCGGCGCTTGCGCGTGATGGATTCAACGGCGCTGGCGCTGTGCATGGAGAACGGCATGCCGCTCAACGTGTTCAACATGGACGACGAGACCAACATCGCGCGGATAATCTCGGGTGCGCGCGTGGGGACGCTGGTAAGCGCATGACCTTCTACGAGAGGAGCCACGATGGCCGCTGAGATGATCGACGCGCTGCTCGAGGATGCACGCGAGCGGATGACCAAGTCGTTGGAGTCCAGCCAGCATGAGTTCTCCTCGGTGAGGACCGGGCGCGCGAGCCCGGCGCTGCTCGAGCGGGTCGTGGTCGACTACTACGGCGTGCAGACTCCGCTGAACCAGCTGTCTACGATCTCGGCTCCTGAGGCGCGCTTGATCACCGTCCAGCCTTATGACAAGTCCTCGATCAAGAACATCGAGAAGGCAATCAACGAGTCCGACGTCGGGCTGAACCCTTCCAACGACGGCAATCTGATCCGTCTCGTCGTTCCGGAGCTGACAGAAGAGCGTCGCAAGGAGCTTGTGAAGGTGGTGCGCAACCTCGCCGAGGAGGGACGCATCGCGATTCGCAACGTACGTCGCGACACGATGCAGCACCTGCGCGAGCAGAAGTCCGAGGGCGAGATCGGCTCAGACGACGAGCACCGTGCCGAGGGTGAGCTGCAGAAGCTCACCGACGGGCGCATCGCCGATCTCGACGGTGTGCTGAAGGCCAAGGAGGAAGAGATCCTCGAGGTGTGATGGTGGCGATTGCCCCATCAGGCACTTCCACGGCAGAGGGCCACAGACGTGATCGGTGAGAGCCACGAGGCGAGCGCGCCGAGTGGGAGCTCGGGCGCCCGCTACATCGCGATCATCACCGATGGCAATGGCCGCTGGGCGCGTGCCCGCGGGCTGGCGGTCAACGAGGGGCACAACGCCGGAGCTGACAACGTCAAGGCGCGTTTGCGCGACGCGGCCGAGTTCGGCGTCAAGGAGCTGACCGTGTACTCGTTCTCGACCGAGAACTGGTCGCGCCCGTCAGAGGAGGTGCAAGGTTTGATGGCGATGTTCGCCAAGCGCATCTCCGGCGAAACCCCCGAGCTGCACTCCGAGGGGGTGCGGATGCGCTTCATCGGCCGGCGTGAGGGGATCGAACCGGAGCTGCAAGAGCACATGCGCGCGGCTGAAGCACTCACCGAAGCCAATACGCGCATTACGCTGTTCGTTGCGTTCAACTACGGCGGCCGCGCCGAGATCCTTGACGCCGCACGCGCATTCCAGGGAGGCGGCGAGGAGGAGTTTCGCCGGCATCTCTACGCCCCCGAGATGCACGACCCGGACATCATCATTCGCACCAGCGGAGAGCGGCGCCTGTCCAACTACCTGCTGTGGCAGTCGGCCTACTCCGAGCTCATCTTCCGCGACGAGCTGTGGCCCGAATTCTCGCGTGAGGCGCTGGAGCAGTCGCTGGCCGAGTTCTCAGAGCGTCGCCGTCGCTTTGGCGGACGCTAGTCCCATGCCACCCCTTCGCACGGCCGCGCGAGTCGCCCCCAACGCCGAGACGGGCTCTCCGGGGCCCGCGCGGCGGCCGGGTGGCTCGGATATCGGCTCGCGCATCCTCTTCGCGTTGCCCTTGATCGCGCTTGCGCTGTTTCTCGTGATCGAGGGCGGCGCGATCTTCGCAGCCGGCATCTTTGTGATCGGCTGTATTTGCATGCACGAGCTGTACGGCATGTACGAGCGCACCAACCCAGTGCGCCTGGCGGGCTTTCTCGCGCTTGCCGGGCTGATCGTGGCCGCGGCATATGGAAGTCCCACCCATCCGACCCAGGTGCTGCTTGCCGCGTCGGTCGTGCTGCCGGTCCTGTTCGCGATGACGCTCGCTCAGCGCCGTCCGAGCGTTGGGGGAATGGCAATCACACTGCTGGGCATCTACTGGATCGGCTTTGGGCTTGCTCACGCCGTGCTGCTGCGTGGGCTTCCCCATGGCAATGGCATCGTGATCGACGTGCTGGTCGGCACGTTCCTTGGCGATACGGGCGCCTATCTCGGTGGTCGCCTCTTCGGACGGCGTCCGCTCGCGCCCAGCATCTCGCCGAACAAGACCGTCGAGGGGCTCGTAATCGGTATGGCCTGTGCGGTGCTGGCGGTGTGGTTCGCCGGGCGCTACCAGGAATGGATGCCAGGCACGCATGCACTAGTGCTGGGACTGGGTGTGGCGGTGTTCGCCCCTGTGGGTGACCTGTTCGAGTCGTTCGTCAAGCGCCAGGCCGGCGCTAAGGACACCGGCAGCCTGCTGGGTGCACACGGTGGAGTGCTCGACCGTTTGGATGCGGTCTTGTTTACCGCGGTTGTCGGCTATTACATTTGGTTGGCGTATGTCTGAAGCCCCCAAGCGCCTGCTGATCCTGGGCTCAACCGGCTCGATCGGCACCCAGGCGCTCGACGTGCTGGAGCGCAGCGACGAGCTCGAGCTGATCGGTCTTTCGGCCGAGCGTTCATGGGAGATGCTTGTGCAGCAGGCGCGCGCGCATGGCGTGCGGCGGGTAGCGCTCGTCGACGAGCATGCAGCGCGACTCGCCGCGGATGCGTGGCCGGAAGGGGAGGTTCTGAGTGGCGCGGAAGGGCTGGTACGCCTCATCGTAGAATCGGGCGCCGACTTGGTGCTCAACGCGCTCGTGGGCTCCGCCGGCCTGGGCCCGACGGTGGCCACGCTGGGCGAGGGGATCGACCTGGCACTTGCCAACAAGGAGTCGCTCGTGGTGGGGGGCGAGTTGGTGGTGGCGCTTGCCGAAGCGACCGGTGTGCAGATCGTGCCCGTCAACTCCGAGCACACCGCGCTTCACCAACTGCTCTCCGGGTTGCCACCGGGGAGCGTCGAGCGCCTGACGATCACCGCCAGCGGCGGGCCATTTCGTGGTCGCTCCTCGGAGCAGCTTGCCGAAGTGAGCATCGAGCAGGCGCTCGCCCATCCCACGTGGGCGATGGGGGGCAAGATCACGATCGACTCCGCCACCTTGATGAACAAGGGGCTGGAGCTGATGGAGGCCCACCACCTGTTCGGCACGCCCTACGAGCGCATCGACGTCGTCGTGCATCCCCAGTCGCTGATCCACGGTCTCGTTCAGCTTGCAGACGGGGCGATGCTTGCCCATATCGGCCCGAAGGACATGCGCATCGCGATCTCCTATGCCCTGCACGGGGCGGCCAGCGTCGAGCTGCCGATCGCCGCGCTCGACCTTGTGCAGGTCGGCGCGCTCACGTTTGAGCCGGTGGACCTGGATGCGTTTCCGTGCCTGCGCCTTGCCCGTGAAGCCGCGCAGACGGGCGGCACCGCGCCCTGTGTGCTCAACGCGGCGAATGAGACCGCGGTACACGCCTTTCTTGCCGGGCGCCTGCCCTTCCTCGGCATCGCCGAGGTGATCGAACGCACGCTCGATGTCCTGCCAGGAACGCCGATCAGGGCCTTCGAGTCGCTGTACGAGGCCGACCGCGAGGCAAGGCGCGTCGCCGAGGAAGCTGTGCCGGCTGTGTAGATGCCGTGGGTCGGCTCGGGAACGTTGCCGAGGAGCGCGGCGCTGGCCATGTGATGCTCGAAAAGGGCGATGCCCCCCGCGCGCGCGGGGGGCATCGCCGGTTTTTGACACTCCCAGACCCGCATGCGCCGGGTTCCTACCGCAACGCCTGCCAAACTGATCGCATGAGCTGGGTGTGGACAATCCTCGGGATCATGGCCTTGATCGTGCTGCACGAGCTTGGCCA
Organism: uncultured Solirubrobacterales bacterium; assembly: GCA_963827045.1. GTDB lineage: Bacteria > Actinomycetota > Thermoleophilia > Solirubrobacterales > Solirubrobacteraceae > Palsa-744. Next base: position 571,964 of record CAWGZH010000004.1, on the reverse strand, counting down.
CTTTTCCGTCGCCAAGGCCGTTGGGATGCGCGTGGAGCGCTTCTCGCTGTTCTTCCCGCCCCGGATCGCCGGGATCAAGCGCGGCGAGACCGAATACATGATCGGTGCGATTCCAGCTGGGGGCTACGTGAAGATCACCGGGATGAATCCCGACGAGATCAAGACGCTGGCCCCGGAGGTAGCGGCCCGCGCCTACTACAACCAGCCGCCTTGGAAGCGGATCGTCGTGATTCTGGCCGGGCCCGGCGTGAACCTGCTGATCGCGTTTCTGCTTTTCTGGGCGGTGCTTTTCACCGGCAGCCTCAGCGGTGCGGTCACGCTGTCGAACCTGAACCCGAAGACGGAAACGGTCGTTCCGACTACCTCGGTGCAGGCGATCGAGAAGGGTGAGCCGGCCTACGGCGTGCTAAAGCCCGGCGACAAGATCCTTGCCGTGGATGGCCACCCGGTAACGGTGCTTGCGGCCACGAAGGCGATCGCCGCTCACCGCTGCGCTGGAGCCCCGACCGACGGCTGTCGCGCCCAGACGCCTGTGAAGATCACGATTCGGCGCGCTGGCCGTGTGCTAACCGTGTCCACTTACCCGCGCTACAGCAAGTCTGTGGGGCGCATGCTCGTCGGCTTCGACTTCGGCTACACCGCCAAGTCGTTCGGCGTCTTCTCCGCGGCCGGCACGGCGCTGTCGGAGATGTGGGGCACGACCACGACGATGATCACAAATATCGGCAAGGCGTTCACCAGCTCGAAGGTACGCAAAGAATTCCACAGCATCGTTGGGATCACGGTAATCGCCCAGGAAGCTGTCGTTGCGGGGCCGGGCTACGCGTTTGTGTTTCTTGGCTTCGTGTCGTTGGCGCTGGCTGTCATCAACTTGTTCCCATTTCTGCCGCTGGACGGTGGACACGTGCTCTGGGCGGTGGCGGAGAAGGTGCGTGGACGGCGCGTTTCGCTAACGGCCATGTGGCGCTTCAGCTCGGTGGGGATCGTGCTGCTGCTGTTCCTGGTTGTGAACGGCTTCAGCAACGACATCGTCCATCTGGGTGGTTAAGACTCGTCCTCAGTCGGGGACCTGACCTGACACAGGGCGCACCTGGCACGCGGAGGCGCGCCCCTCACGCGTCGGACCGCTCGCTTGGCGCCCGCACACACACCCAGCTCTTGACGAGTGGGCCGATACGCTCGGGCAGAGCAAGGCCGAAGAGTGTTTGCATCTCGCGGCGCGAGAGCAGCGAGATGTCCTCCCAGTCGCCGGCGGCGCCCAGGTGCCAGTAGGGACGTCGCAACGCTGTCGGTAGCCAGTGGGCGAAGGGCAGCAGCGAGTGCGGCTCGATCGGGAAGGAGAGGGCCGGGGTTTGTACGAACCAGCCGCGACCGACACGGCGCACCTCGCTTGCGAACGCATCGCGGTGCGCTGGCGGGATGTGCTCGATTACGCTTGAGCTGTACACGAGGTCGAACTCGTCATCGGCGAAGGGCAGCCCGGCGGCTGCGTCGGCTCGCACGAACGGACCCGGGTAATCGGGGCGCTCGGCCATGTCCATGCCCGTGATGTCGAGATTGGGCTCAAGCGCACGTAGGCCCAGCGTGCCGCAGCCGACATCGAGCACTCGGGCGCCAGGGGCGAGCCTGCACATCGCAAAAAAGCGCTCGTGGCGTCGCTGCCGCGCGTTGGCGGCCAGGGGAGAGGCGAGCTTTGCCAGCGGGCCGCGGGCGGTTCCGTAGACGTCGTGCGACGAATGTTTGCCGGCTGCCATTGGTCGCAGCTTACGCGTGTGCGCAGCCGCTAAACGCGAGCTTCACAGATCGCGCACGCCCGCGCGCCTACAATATGCCCATGGCTTCCAAGCGTCAGATCCATGTCGGGTCCCTACCCATCGGCGGCGGAGCGCCCGTGGCCGTGCAGACGATGACCAAGACCGAGACCGCGAACCTCGCGGCCACGATGGAGCAGATTCGCAAAGTAGCCGACGCTGGGGCCGACATCGTGCGCGTCGCGGTGCCGCGCGAGCAGGATGTCGAGGCGCTGAAGCAGATCGTGCTCGACTCGCCAATTCCCGTGATCGCCGACATTCACTTCAACCACACGCTTGCCCTGAAGGCGATCGAAGCCGGGGCGCATTGCGTGCGCCTGAACCCCGGCAACATCGGTGGGCCCGAGAAGGTGGCCGAGGTGATCGCCCTTGCCAAGCAGACAGGTACTCCTTTGCGCGTTGGCGTCAACAGCGGCTCGCTGCCCAAGCACCTGCGTGACCTGGAGTACGAGAATCCCGTCGAGGCGTTGGTGACGGCCGCCGTTGAGACGGTTGAGCTGATGGAGCGGCTTGACTTCGACAACTTCAAGGTGTCGATGAAGTTGACTTCGGTGCCGAACACGATCGCTTCCAACCGCATGCTCGCCGCTCGCATTCCCTATCCGCTGCACCTGGGCGTGACCGAGGCCGGCACCAAGTGGTCGGGCTCGCTGAAGTCAGCGGTCGGCCTTGGCACGCTGCTCGCCGACGGCATCGGCGACACGATCAGGATCTCGCTTTCGACCTTCCACGCCGAGGAGGAGGTGAAGGTAGCCTGGGAGATCCTCAAGGCTTTGAAGCTGCGCGAGAAGGGGCCCGTGCTGATCGCCTGTCCTACCTGCGGACGGCTGCAGTTCGACATGGATACCGTTGTCGTGGAAGTGGAGCGTCGCCTTGAAGCGTATGAGGATCCGATCGAGGTTTCGGTGCTTGGCTGCGCGGTGAATGGCATCGGCGAGGCCAGACACGCCGACTTCGGGATCACCGGAGCCAAGGACATGGGCATGATCTACTCCAAGGGCGAGCCTCTGAAGAAGGTTCCTACGCATGAACTCGTAGACGAGCTGTTCAAGGAGATCGACCGCTACTACGCCGCCGGCAAGACCATTCAACGCGACGAGCGCGAAGCAGCCGAGGCACGCGAATGGCTCGCGGCAAACGAGGACGCCACCGCGATGACCCCGGAGAAACTTGCTGCGCTCGAGGCAGCCGCCGCCGAGCAGGAAACCGAGGCCGACGCCGTGCTCGAGTCGATGCTTGCGCCCGCCGGCGCCGCGAACGGCAATGGCGTGACGCTCGACGAGTCGGCCTCGCCGGTTGCCGGCCGGCGCTTCAGCCGTAACTGAGCGCCGGCCCTTCCGCGATGCTTAACCGGCCGCGCTGAAGCGCTCGGCGACCTTCTCCCAGTTGACGGTGTTCCACCACGCGTCGAGGTAGTCGGGACGGCGGTTCTGGTACTTCAGGTAGTAGGCGTGCTCCCACACGTTGACGCCGAGCAAGGGCGTCTTGCCCGATGAGATCGGGTTGTCCTGATTCGGCGTACCCACAACCGCCAGGCCCGAGCCGTCGTGTACCAGCCACGACCAGCCGGAGCCGAACTGGTTGACGCCGGTTTCCTTGAGCTTGGCCTGGAAGTCGGCGAACGAGCCGAACGCGGCGGCGATCGCGCCGCCGAGCGCGCCGTCGGGCGCGCCGCCACCGTTCGGGGACATGCTCTCCCAGAAGAGTGAGTGGTTGTAGTGGCCGCCGCCGTTGTTGCGCACAGCGGCGCGCTTGTCCTCGGGCACCTGCGCGAGGTCGCGCAGCACATCCTCGACCGAGGCGCTCTCAAGCGCGGTGCCCGCGAGCGCGGCGTTCGCCTTGTCCACATACGCCTGGTGGTGCTTGTCGTGATGGATTTCCATCGTCAGCTTGTCGATGTGCGGTTCGAGCGCGTCGTACGCGTAGGGAAGCGGCGGTACGGAGTAGGCCATCGGGGCTCCTTGGGTTGGGGACGGTCGTGCATGTAATTCATAGCGCGCGCGGACGCCCGAGGCGTGATCGATTGGGGTGCGCGCACGACTTCGATTTTTTGGGCTACCCCGCTTTGGCCTCGCGCAACACCCCTGGGAGCTGAAGGATGCGTAGGATGCCGTCCCAAGCTATGACCAGGCTGACCGAGTATCTACTGCCGACCGAGAAGCAGGCGCCCGCCGATGCCGAGGCGATCTCACACAAGCTGATGGTGCGTGCTGGGCTGATCAGGCAGATGGGGACGGGTATTTGGACCTGGCTGCCGGCCGGTTGGAAGGTCCACCAGCGCGTGGTGGCGATCGTGCGCGAGGAGATCGATGCGATCGGTGGACGCGAGATGCTGATGCCCGTGCTGCAACCTGCTGAGCTTTGGCGCAAGACCGGGCGGCTTGCGATTGAGGAGCTGTTCAAGCTCAAGGATCGCAAGGGCTCGGAGCTCGTGTTGGCGTTGACCCACGAGGAGGCGGTCACCTTCCACGCCGCCCAGACGATCAACTCCTATCGCGACCTTCCCTTGATCCTGTACCACTTCCAGGTCAAGGAGCGCGACGAGGCGCGGCCGCGCGCTGGAGTGCTTCGCACGCGCGAGTTCGTGATGAAGGACTCCTACAGCTTCGACCGCGACCAGGCCGGGTTGGAGGAGCGCTATGCGTTGCATGTAGGCGCTTACGACGAGATCATGCAGCGCACCGGATTGCGCTTCTATCGAGTTGAGTCGGACGTTGGGGTGATGGGCGGACTCGGCGCGCACGAGTACATGGCGCCCTGTCCGGCCGGTGAGGACGAGGTCGCACTCGGTGACGGGTATGCCGCGAACATGGAGGTAGTCAAGGAGAGTCCGGACTATCGCAAGGACGGAGAGACCCACATGCTTGGCGAGAAGAAGCTGACCGTCGAGCCGGCGATCGAGATCGGGAACATCTTCAAGTTGGGTACTCGCTACTCCGAGCCGCTGGGCGCCACCTATCTGGACGAGCACGGCAACACTAAACCGATCTGGATGGGCTCCTACGGGATCGGGCCCGCGCGAGTCGTGGCGGCCGCCGTCGAGCAGTTCGCCGACGAGCACGGCATCTCCTGGCCCAAAGCGCTTGCTCCGTTTGCGGTGCATCTGGTGGCCGTGGGCCGTCCCGGGACGCCCGAGCGCGACGCGGCCGATGAGCTGTATGAGACGCTGCTCGCGGGCGGTGTCGATGTTCTCTACGACGATCGTGAAGCTGGGCCGGGAGAGAAGTTCGCCGACGCCGAGCTGCTCGGCTGTCCCGTGCGCTTGACCGTCGGGCGGCGCAGTCTGGAGTCGGACGCGATCGAAGTGCAGTTGCGGCGCGGACGCGAAGACGGACCGCCCTTGCCGCTCAGCGGCGATCCGGCAGAGCTGTTGTCGGGGCTGGACGAGCTGTGCCAGAGCGCTCCCTGACAGTACGCCGCCTGGTTGGTCTGGATCGTTCCGGCCCACCTCCCCCGCAGACGCTTTCAGGGCAGCCACTGCGGCCCTGGACGATTCCCAACGCGATCGGCTTTGTGCGGCTGGCGTTGATCCCCGTGTTCCTGGTGGTGGCGCTGTCAAGCAGCGACGGCGTGGACGCACTCAACGCGATCCTGTTCGCCGTGATCGGCTGGGGCGACTACGCCGATGGGATCGCCGCCCGCGTGACTCGCCAGTACAGCCGCCTTGGGGCGCTGATGGACCCCGTCACCGACCGTCTGCTCGTCGTCAGTGGCGTGGTCGTGTGTTGGCGCTTTGACTTGCTTCCGCGCTGGGCGCTTGCCGTGCTCGTGGCGCGCGAGCTGTCGATGGTGGCGCTCGGGCGCTATGGGCTCAAGCACGGTGTGGAGCTACGCATCAACTGGCCTGGACGCGTCGGTGTGGTGCCCTTGATGGGGGCGCTGTTCTTTGCGATGTGCGGTCTTGGCACATTCGCCGAAGTGCTGCTCTACATCGGGCTCGTGCTTGCTCTCACTGCCAGTGCGCTGTACTTGCGCTCGGGGCGCGAGCAGCTGCGCGCTCGCGCCACATAGCGAGCAGTCGTTCGCCCGCAAGCCAAGCCCCGATAGTGCCAGCGCACAGCAAGAGCGCCATCAGACTGACGTTGTAGCGCGGCTGGTCGTTGAACGGCGTCGCAAAAGCCGCGATCGCCAGCAGCACGGCAGCGCTCATCGTGAGTACCAGGCGACGGGTCAGCGCGATACCGGCCAGCAAGCCGATTACCGCGAAGATCAGATAGATCTTGTGCTGGGCTGGGCTCGTGTCGGGATGGTAAGTGCCATTGCCGCCGGTCCACGCGACGGTCCACATCTTCCAGAACTTGCTCCACAGCATCGACGCGAACGCTGCCGGTTTACCCAGCGCGTATTTGCGGACATTGTTGAGGTTTTCTTCGTTGACCGCCGAGTTCTCGGAGAGGCCGGGGTGGCGTGCTTCGATCAGGCGGAAGACCGGGGCTGAGCTCTGCTGCCAGTAGCGACCGCAATCCTGGGGGAAGTGGCGGCAGACTTCGGGCGCGAGCTTCTCCTCGGTTGGAACGAGCTCGCCCTTGCCCGGCAGGTAGCTGCCGATGAAGAACGCGTCGGGGCCGGCGGTGGTGATCGGCACGAAACGGGCCTCCTTGCTGGATGCATAGAGCAACCATGGGGAGAGCACCAGCATCAGGGCCACGAGGTACACGCCGCCACGCAACAAGGCCGTACGCCAGCCCGGCCGCCCACTGAATGCGAGCGCGAGCCCGATCACGCCCATGCCGATCGCCATGTCGCTACGCGTGAGGCACGCGATCCCGCCCATGACGCCGGCGGCAAACAGCCACAACAGCTCGTTGCGCGTGCCATAGCGCGAGCGGGCCAGCATCGCGGCGGCTATCGAGGCGAGCAGCACGAATGCGCCGCTCGGCTCTGAGAGGAACGTGCGTGTGGCCTCGATCAGCGGCTCGTAGCTTGCCACCAGTGCAGTGGCTATCACCGCCGCCCACGGCCCCGCAAAGACCCAGGCGAGCATCGCCACCAGCACGAGCGTGAGCACGCCCGCCGCCAGCTGCGTGTATTGCGCCGGGCCGGAAGCGTGCGTGGCCAGCTTCAGTGAGTGGTGACCAGACAGTCGCGTCGCGATCGCAAACGCGATCGAGGTCCCCGGGGGCCACTTGAACGTGGCGTAGCGTTCGTCGGCGAGGATCCTGTTGGCGTTGCCGACGTAGCCGTTCTCATCGGCCGAGAGGTGTGTGTTCGTGCCGATCGCTGTGTTGCGCGCGACGCCACCGACGATGACGATCATGACGATCAGCCCAGCCGCTATTGCTTCTGAGCGCGTCAGCCGCGGGCGTCTCAGCAGTCTTTGCTTCGGCTGGACACCATTCTGGACACCATTCGCGGGAGGGGAGGTAGATGACGCTGAAGGCATTGTGGCGCTTGCGACGGAGTCCGTCGATTTTTGTCCGAATACTCTCAAGCTCAACTTTACCTTTTGGTCTATACTGGATGAGCAGCATGGCAGCATGACCGGCAGCTCAGACCTGCATCCTTGCGCAAGAGGAGATGGCTCGCGATGGATACGTTCCCCGATCTCGGCTCGATGAGCGACAGTGAGCTCAAGGATGTGATCCGACAGCTCACAGAGGAGGAGATGGAGATCTCCTACAAACGACGCATTCTGCACGGCAAGATCGACATTCTTCGGGCTGAGCTGGTGAGCCGTCTGCGTGAGCAGCACAAGGATGGCGATGTGGCAATCACCGGCGACGACGTCAAGCGTCTGTCGGACATTCTCGCCAACCGCGCTGGCGGAGTCTCGACCGACGAGTCCTAGCCGTGTCCCGCGCGGCTACGAACGTGTCTGGAGAGCCGCGGGGGGTCGGCGCATGAAACGTGTCTGGAGAGCTGCTTTGTTGCACAATGCGTTCACGGGTCGAGCCGGTGCTGGAAGGATGAGCTAGCTCATGGCTTTGCATTGCACCGAGTGCGGCTTTCTCAGCGACGAGGGTGCCAACTACTGCCCGCGCTGCGGCGCGCTGTTGCCGCGTGGCGAGGGACCCGCGGGCGAGCCGGTGACTGCTACCTACCGGATCGACGACGCCGGCGAGCTGGTGCCGGTGGAGCTCGGCGAGGTGACCGCGCATGGGCCGGCGCTTGTGATTCGCGCCGGCGGAGGGCGTGCTGGGGAGAGCTTTCCCGTCGACCGCGAGCGGATGAGCATTGGTAGGCGCCCAGACTCCGACGTGTTCCTCGACGACGTGACCGTCTCGCGCGACCACGCTCTACTGGTCAGTCGTGGCGACACCTGGTACCTCGACGACTGCGGTTCGCTGAACGGCACGTACGTGAACCGCTCGCGGATCGACTCGCATCGCCTCGAGGAGGGCGACGAGTTGCAGATCGGCAAGTACAAGCTGACCTATCACGCACGCTGATGGCCGGCACCTCGCAAATCGAGACTCCGACGGACGAAGCGGCCAACGGAGCGAGTGCCGCCGACACACCCAAGAAGGCGCTCACGATTGGCGCGGTCTGCAAGGCGCTCGTGCAGGAGTTCCCCGACATCTCGATCTCCAAGATCCGCTATCTGGAGGACCAGAAGCTGTTGACGCCGCGCCGCACGCCTGGCGGCTACCGCTTGTATACGCAGAGCGATGTCGCGCGCTTGCGCACGATCCTGAGGATGCAACGCGACGAGTTTCTGCCGTTGAGGGTCATCCGCCAAGAGCTGGCCGCTGGCCGCGCCGGCGACATGCAGGTTCCACGTCCCGCCGGGCGCGAAGGTGGCAAGCGCGCCTGGCACACGAGCATGAGCGTGCGTGAGCAGGAGGGGGCACTTTACTCACTGGAAGACGTACTGGAGGAGACCGGCGCCGATGCAAAGCTGGTACAGGAGCTTGAAGAGTACGGCGTGGTCAAGGGCGAGATACGTGGCGGGGTGCGCTATTTCGACGAGACGGAGCGCGAGATCGTCGGCGCCGTCTCAGAGCTCGCGCGCTACGGCGTGGGTGGGCGCAACCTGCGCGTATTCCGCTCCTCGGCCGATCGCGAGGCGAGCCTGCTGCAGCAGATCCTCGCGCCGGCGCTGCGCTCGCGCAACCCCGAGCGCCGCAAGGACGCCGTTGATGCGCTCGAGAACCTGGCGGCGGTCACCACGCATCTCAAGCATTTGCTGCTGGTGCGCGACTTGCGCAAGATTGTAAGGTGAGCGCGACAGCAGATCTGCGCGCGCTGATCAGGGACATTCCCGACTTTCCCAAGCCGGGGATCCTGTTCAAGGACATCACGCCGCTGATGGCCGATTCTGTGGCGCTCGCTCAGGCTGTACAGGGGCTCGCCGAGTATGCGCGTCCGCTCGAAGTCGAATGCGTGCTGGCTGCCGAGGCGCGCGGGTTCCTGTTGGGGCCAGCCGTGGCGCTTGCGCTCGGCACCGGCTTCGTTTTGGCGCGCAAGCCCGGCAAGCTGCCATATGAGACGGTCAGCGCCGAGTATCAGCTGGAGTACGGTCTGGATCGGCTGGAGATCCACAGCGACGCGATCCGGGCCGGTGCGCGCGTGCTCGTCCACGACGATCTGCTCGCCACCGGCGGCACCGCACGCGCGCTGTGCGACTTGGTCGAGGGTCTCGGTGGGGTGGTCGTGGGGTGTGGGTTTCTAGTGGAGTTGGCGTTCTTGGGTGGCCGCGAGCGGCTGGCTCCGCACGAGGCCCACGCGCTGCTCACATATGAGGCCTAACTATGCCCACCGTCCGACGCTCGCGCACAATCGAAGCTTCGCTTGAAGATCTTTGGGAGGTTCTCGGCGATCCCCACCACTTGCCGCGTTGGTGGCCACGTGTGAGCAGGGTGGAGGCCGTTGACCAGGATGCGTTCACCCAGGTGTTGACAGGGCCCAGTGGAAAAATCGTGCGCGCGGACTTCAAGCTGCTCGAGCAGGTCGATAGGCAGCGAATTGTTTGGTCCCAGCAGGTCGAGAACACGCCGTTTGCGCGTGTCCTGCGCAGCGCCGAGACGGAGATCACCCTCGCGGGCGCCTCCGGAAGGCACGCTGCAGGCGGCCTGGCCGAGGGACATCGCGAGCATCCCTCGGCTACTGAGGTGACGATCGAGCTGCGCCAGGAGTTGCAGGGCTTCTCGCCCAGGCCCGGCAGCGGATCGTGGATCGGTGGACTATCACGTTTCGGCAGTCCGCTGGTGCGGCGCGCGGCGCACTCAACGATCGACGAAGCGCTCGATGGGCTGGAGCGGATCATGGGCGGCGCCGCGGCGTGAGCAAGGCTTCAAGGGTGGCGCGAGACCCCAGCTCCACACACGCGCCCATAGGCGCTTCCCTGGCGAGCGGGGTACTGCCTGAGCGGATGCGCTGGTGGGGGTGGGGTAGTCCGCTGCATCCGCAGGGTCTCCCGGCGCACGCTCTGCGCTTCCTGGCCGAGACGGTCGGCATCGCCGCCCAGCCTCGTCCCCCCGTGGCGCTCGAACACGTCGAGCTCGAAGCTTCATCCATCTCCACAAACGCGCTTGCGAACCTGCGCGAGATTCTCGGCGAGGCGCATGTACGCGACGATCACAGCGACCGCGTCTTGCACGCCGCCGGCAAGGGCTATCCCGACCTCGTGCGGCTGCGCGCCGGAGGACCCCTTGGCGCCCCCGACGCGGTGCTCTACCCCTCCACGCGCGAGCAGCTGCGCGCGCTGCTGAGCCTGTGTGCACGCGAGTCGCTGGCGGTCGTCCCGTTCGGTGGTGGCACGAGCGTGGTCGGCGGAGTGGAGCCACTGCGGGGCTCCCATCGTGCAGTGGTGGCGCTTGACACGGGCCGCCTGACAAGCATTTTGGAGCTCGACGAATGCTCGCGGATGGTGACCGTCCAGGCGGGCGCCAGGGCCCGCGAGTTGGAGGACTGGCTGAGCGCGCGCGGGCTGACGCTCGGCCACTTTCCGCAGTCCTTCGAGTATGTCTCGCTTGGTGGCTGTGCGGCTACGCGCTCAGCCGGACAGGCCTCGAGCGGCTATGGACGCTTCGAGCGCATGGTGCACGGTCTGCGCATGGTCGCCCCAGCCGGCGACATCGAGCTGAGCGCCTTTCCGGCAAGCGCGGCAGGTCCAGGCGTGCGCGAGCTGGCGATCGGCTCGGAGGGGACCCTTGGGGTGATCGACGAGCTGACGCTGCGTGTGCGTCGCGCGCCGGCGGCGCGCATCTACGAAGGCGTGTTCTTCGAGAGTCTCGAGGCGGGCATACACGCATTTCGAGAGCTTGCCCAAAAACGCTTGACACCTGAGGTGGCGCGCTTGTCAGACGAGCAGGAGACGCGCATGTCGCTCGCGCTGGCTGGCTCGGGCGGGGCGAAGGGACGGCTCGGGCGGGCCTATCTGGGCATGCGCGGCTACGGCGGCGGCTGTCTTGCGATTCTCGGCTTCGAGGGTGACCCCGCGGAGCTCGGCGTACGTCGTGCTGCGGCAATCGAGATCGTGCGAGCGGCAGGCGGGTTGCGTGTGGGGCGCTCGCCTGGCAGGGCTTGGCTTGCCTCACGCTACTCGGCGCCTTACCTGCGCGACGAGCTGCTGACCCACGGTGTGCTGGTCGAGACGCTCGAGACAGCGACGCGTTGGTCGAACGTGCAGCAATTGCACAGGTGCGTTGCCGGGGCGATCGAGTGCGCGCTGCGTGCGCAGGGAACACAGGCGCTGGTGATGTGCCACGTCTCGCACCTGTACGAGACGGGAGCTTCGTTGTACTTCACATTCGTCGCCCGCCAGCGCGCGGGGGAGGAGATCGAGCAGTGGCAGGCAGCCAAGGCGGCGGCGAGCGCGGCGATCGTGGAGGGAGGCGGGACGATCACCCACCATCACGCCGTGGGACGCGACCACGCGCCGTGGATGGAGCAAGAGATAGGAAGCACGGGCGTGAGCGCGCTGCGCGCGCTGAAGTCCGAGCTCGACCCGGCTGGCATCATGAACCCGGGAAAGCTGTTGCCCTGATCGCCGCCTGTCTCATGCCGTGGTGGCTGGCGTCTCATACCGGCGGCGAGGCGTCGATGACCGTCGGGTAAGGGGCGCTTCGCCCGCGGGAACCGTCGATCGAGGATCCGTGAGAATCAGTGCAGCGTGAACGAGCCGCTCAGCACTGTCGGGCCGGGTTGGCTGGGGTGCGTGCTCGTCTCGCGCGTGACGATGACCTTGGCGAAGTCGCCAGCGTCGCTCGGCAGTGGATTACCACCCGCCATGCGACCGTCTGAACCGACGTTGGGTGCCCGGCCGAGCGGCTTGGCGTCCGACGGAGAGTTGTATAGCCACACCGCATAGAAGAAGCCCGAGGATGGGGGCAAGCCCCGCGCGGTCAGGTAAAACGCACGTCTGCCGCCCGCCGAGAGCACGTAAGCGACGCCGGCTGCGTTGACCGACGGTTCGGTCGAGCTGAGCTGGATCGTGCTGTCGAGCTTTGGTTTGGCGGTACTGCTGGACGTTGACGTAGAGGAGGTCCCGGTCGTGGCCGTGGTCGTGCTGGCGGCTGTGGTCGTCGGCGTCGAGCCTTTGCCGCCGCCGCTGGAGACGAGCACCACCACGACGACGATCACCACGACGATCGCGCCGAGCAATAGTGCTCCAGCCCGCCGTGAGCCCGCAGACGTCTGCTGGCTGCGTGGCTCTCGTGGACGTGGTGGGGGCGTACTGGACGCGCCGGTCCCAGTCCTCGCTGGACCAGGTCCGACGCCTGTGGCTGCGAATCTCGATGTGGAGGTTGCGCTCTCCGCGCCTGGCCTCGCGCCGCGCTCGCTCTCCGCGCCTGACCTCGCGCTGCGCCCGCTCCCTGTGCGCGAGCTGTCTGGGGGGGCGGTGTCGTCTGCGAGCGCGTCGAGAGCTGCGTGCGCCCGGTCACGTACGGTGTGCTCGGGAATGCCAAGCAGCTCGGCTACTTCGGCGTAGCTCTTGCCGCGATCGAGTACTAGCGAAAGCACGGCGCGCTGGTCGGGTGGCAGTCGGTCGAGCTCTGTCATGTGAAGAAGGCGACCCGGTTCCTGTCGGACACCAAGCCTCGTCCGTAGGCTATCGTGGCCGCCCGATGGCCATACCACCAGCCGCCCAGATCAACGAGATCCTGTTGGGCTACGACCGGCTCTACGGGCTCGAGTTCGTGGAGTGCTCGGAGACCGACGTGCGCGCTCGTGTGGCTGTTCGCGAGGATCACAAGCAGCCGGCAGGACTGGTGCATGGTGGCGTATATGCCTCGATTGCGGAGTCGATCACCTCGATTGCAACCGGGATGACCGTGGTCGAAGAAGGCAACGTGGCGATGGGGATGTCCAACAACACGAGCTTTCTGCGCCCGGTGACCTCGGGCACTGTGCACGCTCACGCCACACGCATCCACCGCGGGCGCACCACCTGGTTGTGGGACGTCAGCTTCAGCGACGACGAGGGTCGTACCTGCGCGATCACGCGCATGACGATCGCCGTTCGACCGCTGCCTAGCTGACGTGCCCACACACGTTGTGAATGGTTGAGGAGGCATGCGCGTCGGGCTATGCGCCCGGCCCGCGTGGCACGCTCACGCCGGCTGGCACCTGGATCGACAGCGGCGTGCGGCTCAAGCCATTGTCGGGTAGTGCCGCGGGCAGCGGCGCCAGAGGTAGCCCGGTCGTGTTCAGCGGCGCCATCGTCTCGGCTGCTTCCCTGGCAAGCGTCGGGTGCTGGCCGAATACGCTCACGATCACGTTCCCTGTAGGAATCGCAAGCGTTGAGCCGCCCTGTGCGGAGCTCGCGCTGACCCCGCGCAACGACACCGTCGGCCGCACCGTCGGCCGCACAGCGGCGCCCCCGGGAACAAAGCTGTTGTCCGGCGAGGTCACGATCGAGACGGGCGTCACGCACGTGTATTGGCCGCCGAGCACACAATCGCCGTAGCGGATCGTGACGGCTTCGCTGGGATCGATCGCAACGCTTGAGATCTGCATGCCGTGAAAGCTGACGCCGAGCCAGTAGACGGGGAAGCGGCTCTTGACGAGCACCGACTCCAGCGGCTGCGGGCCGATTGGTTGGTCTTGGAGCGTGTTGCCGCAGGAGGCGAGGGCGAGCACGCACGCGGCCAGCGCACACGCAGCCAGAGCGCGGCGCGAGTGCGGGCGTCCGGTCGACACACCAGGGCAGCTACGGCCGCGGTCAGACAACGGGCGGCGTGCGATCACGGGAGGCAGAGTAACGACGCGACAGCCGCTCAGCCGCGATAAGCGTTGGTGATGGGCATGCGCCGGTCGCGCCCGAAAGCGCGCTCGGTGATCTTGATTCCGGGTGGTGCCTGGCGGCGCTTGTACTCGGCGAGGTCGACGAGTCTCGCCGCTCGCTGCACATCCGCGCGTGGCAAGCCTTCGGCGATCAGCTGCTCGCGGCTGCGGTCAAGCTCGATGTAGCCGTGCAGAATCCGATCGAGCAGCTCGTATGACGGCAACGAATCTTGGTCGGTCTGGTTCTCGCGCAGCTCGGCCGAGGGCGCACGCTCGATGATCGAAGCCGGTATCGGCGCCGACGCGGGTGTGGTGTTGCTGAGTGCTTGTGCGGCAGTGGGATCGTTGCGCCAGCGCGCGAGCCGGTAGACGAGCGTCTTGGGAACGTCCTTGATGACCGCAAAGCCGCCCGCGAGGTCGCCGTACAGCGTCGTGTAGCCGACAGACATCTCTGACTTGTTGCCAGTCGTCAGCACAAGCCAGCCAAACTTGTTGGAGAGCGCCATCAGCAGGTTGCCACGGATGCGAGCCTGCAAGTTCTCCTCGGTCAGGTCCGCTTCAAGGCCATCGAAGTCTGCGTGCAGTGTCTGCGTGTAGGCCTCCATCACCGGCTCGATTGTGAGCTCGTGTGCGCGTAGTCCAAGCGCTCGCGCGAGCATGCGCGCGTCTTCCTGAGTTGCCGAAGAGGAATAGGGCGAGGGCATGATCGCTACGTTCACGCGCTCCGCGCCAAGCGCGTCGGCCGCCAGGCAGGCCACCAGCGCCGAGTCGATCCCGCCGGAGAGCCCGAGCACGACCGAGCCGAAGCCGTTCTTCTCGACGTAGTCGTGCAGGCCCAGCGTCAGCGCCTCATATACCTCCTGCTCGCGCGAGGCGATCGGTGCGCGCAGTGGGCGCAGCTGCTCGTCGTCTTCGTCGTCGGCGCCAAACAGGTCACAAACAAGCAGATCCTCCGCGAATTGTGCCGCGCGCGCGAGCGTCCTGCCCTTCTGATCCAGCACGAATGACTGGCCGTCGAAGACAAGCTCGTCTTGGCCGCCGACCATGGCACAGAACGCGATGTATGCCCCGGTTTCGTTGGCTCGCTGAGCGAATAGTCGCTCGCGCTCGAGTCCCTTGCCTGCGTGATAGGGCGACGCCGATATGTTCACGATCAGGTTCGCGCCGGCAGTCGCCTCTGAGGTCGCGGGTGCTCCGGCGACCCACAGGTCCTCGCAGACGGTTATCCCGAGCTTGTGTCCGCCAACCTCGATCGCTGCGCCGCTAGCCTCGCCCGCCTTGAAGTAGCGCTGCTCGTCGAACACGCCGTAATTGGGCAGGTGCACCTTGCGGTAAATCGCGTGCACGGCGCCATCGGCAAGAACCGCCGCTGCGTTGTACACGCCAGAGTCCTCGCGCTCGGGAAAGCCGACGATCGCCACGATCCCCTCGGCAGAGCCCGCCAGCTTCAGCAGCTTCGCTTCGGTGTCTTCGAGGAAGTGTGCGCGCAACAGCAGGTCCTCGGGCGGATAGCCACTGAGCGCGAGCTCGGGGAACAAGACCACCTGCGCACCTGCCTCGCGGCCAGCATCGATCCCGGCTCGGATGCGCTCAGCATTGCCGGCCAAGTCGCCGACCGTCGCGTTCATCTGGCACAAGGCCAGGCGCAGCTTGCTCATAATCGTGGCGCGCGCGCCACTAGCGGGCTGTCGCTGCGCCGGGCCGCTCGGCGCGGGCGCGCTTCGCGTGTGCACCTGCGGCCTTCGCCTTGTCGCTGGGGCTCTTCGCGTGTGCGCTTACGGCCTTGGCCTTGTCGCTGGGACTTTTCGCGTTCGCGTTGGCGGCCTTCGCCAGCGCCGCGATCGCCCGCTTGAGCTCGTACGCGATCGTCTCGAGCTCTGGCAGTGCGTCGTAGTCGGCGAGCAAGCCGAAGCCGAGATGCCCGTCATAGCTCATCACCGCGATGCCAAGCGCCTGGCGGTGCGCAAGCGGCACGACGGGATACAGCGCCTGCAGGCGTCGCCCAAGCAGGTACAGCGGAAACTGCGGTCCCGGCACATTGGTTACGACCAGGTTGAAGAAGCGCTGGCGCGCTTGCAGGCGGGCGGCCTGGCTCAAGATTGTGGGCGGAGCGAAGCCGGCGAGGTTGGTAAGCACCTCGGCTCCGACCGCTTGGCCGGAGTGCTTGAGGTCGTCCATCTCCAGGCGCACCTGGGCGAGGCATTCGATCGGGTCTGCGATGCCGACGGGCATCGGCGCCCACATCGCCGCGACCTTGTTGCCGAGCGCACCGCGCTCGATGTCGGCGCGTACCGAGACCGGCACCATCGCCTTGAGCACCAGGCCCTCGGTGTCATAGCCCTGTGCGCGCATGTGTCGCCCCAGCGCGAGACTGACGGCGGCCAGCACCACGTCGTTGAGTGTCCCCCCGAGCGAGTTCTTGATCGCCTTGAACTGGGCCAGATCGGCGTCGATCCAGGTGTAGCGCCGGTGCGAGCTGATGTCCACGTTGAGCGGACTCGGCGGCGCCGGCGCGTTGATGCCGGCCAGTGTGGTGGCGCCGACACCCAGGACGGCGTCCTTCAGGCGCCCGATCGCTCTACGTGGAGTGCGCACCACGGCGCGGGCGCCGCGCACCATCTCCGCCGGCACGGTCGAGCGCTCGACGAGCGCGTCGGCCAACAGCTTCGCTGCTCCGGGCAAAGGTCGCGCGACCCACGGCACCGGCGGGCGGGCGGGACCGGTCGGCTCCGGCGCGACGTCGAACAGCACGGTCGTGATGTCAACGCCTGAGATCCCATCCACGAGCGCGTGGTGGGTCTTGGCGATTACGGCGAAACGTTCGCCTGCCATGTGCGCGACCAGCCAAAGCTCCCACAGAGGCTTGGAGCGATCCAGGCGCTGGGAGAAGATGCGCCCGGCGAGCTGCTTGAGCTCGGTCTCGTCCTCAGGGCTCGGGAAGCCCGGTGTGGCGGATGTGGTAGCGAGGGTTGAAGTGCGGATCGTCGGCCCACACGGGCCGACCTTGACCGAGCGGCACGAACGCAAGTCGCTGGCGATAGCGCGGCACCAGGTGCAGCCGCGAGAGGATGTGATCCACGAACTCCTCATATGTGGGGGCCTGGCCCTCGAAGACCATCACCGAGGCAACGTGCATGTGCGCCGAGCCGCCGTCCTCCAGGTGCAGGAAGGCTGAGTCCAGCCCTGTCAGGCGGTCAGGGTTTGCCATAGAGCAGGATTGTCGCGGGTCCAGGGTCCGGCGTCAACGCCCGGCCACGAGCGAGTGCATGCCGAGCTCATCCACGCTCGCGTGACCCGACAGCGCCATGTTGAGATCGAGATCGGCCAGCAAAGCGCGCAGCACGTCGATTACGCCCTGCTCGCCGCCAAGCGCCAAGCCCCACGTGTAGGGCCTGCCCAGGCACACGGCGCGCGCGCCCAGTGCGAGCGCCTTTAGCGCATCGGCACCTGAGCGGATGCCGCTGTCGAACAGCACTTCGCAGCGCTCGCCGACGGCCTCGACCACGCCTGGCAGCGCCTGCAAGGACCCGATCGCACCGTCCACCTGGCGCCCGCCGTGGTTGGAGACGATGATCCCCTCAATCCCGTGCTCGACCGCCAGCTGTGCGTCCTGCACGCTCTGGATGCCCTTGAGCACGATCGGCAGTTTTGTGCACTCGCGTAGGAAGGCCAGGTCCGCCCAGGTCACAGCCGGGTTTGAAAATTGCCATGCCCAGTAGGCAACCGCGCTCGGCATGTCCTCCTCAGGCGGCTTGGGCAAGGCTGCTCGGAAGACAGGATCTTGCAGGTAGTTGACGTTGCCCTCGCCACGCAGGAATGGCAGGAAACCGTCGGTCAAATCGGCCGGGCGCCAGCCCAACAGCCACGTGTCGAGCGTCACCACGACTGCCTCGTATCCGGCGGTCTCCGCACGGGCGATAAAGCTGCGCGCAAGCTCACGGTCGCGTGGCCAATACAACTGGTACCAGAAGCCATGCTCGTGCTCGTCTTCCGTGTCTCCTTGAGGCGCGTCGCTCGCAACGCGTGCTGCATCGGCTATCTGCTCGATCGTGTGCGAAGCAGCGGTGCTGGCGATCAGCGGCAGTCCGACGTGTGCAGCCGCGCGCGCCGAGGCGAGCTCGCCCTCGGGGTGGGCCACGGTCTGCACTCCGATTGGCGCCAGTAGCACAGGCGCCGGCAATTTGGTTCCCAGCACCGTCCGCTCCAACGAGCGCTCCGAGACGTCTTTCAGCATGCGCGGCACGATGCGCCACTCGTCAAACGCCTCGCGATTGGCTCGGATCGTATGTCCTCGTCCCGCGCCGCCCTGGATGTAGCCGCGCGGTCCGCGCGAGAGCATCGCGTAGGCGTCGCGCTCCAGTTCACGCCAGTCAAGCGGCCGTGCGGGCTTGCGCCCGCCGAGCATTCCGGCGACATAGATCTCGTGCTCGTAGTTGGAGTAGGGCAGTTGCGGAGCCATGGGTAGGCGAATCCTATTCGGACGCGTCGAGCAGGTCGGGTATGGGTCTGTCTGGAGACATTTGGTACGCCTGTTTGAGACAAGCTCTAAAGTTTGGACCATGACATTCGACCAATCCAAGATCGGGCAGGTAGTGGCGGCACAGATGGAGGCGCTCGAAGGTCGCTACGGCGAGGAATGCGAGATCGGCAACGTCTGCACGATCGTGGAGGTGCTCGGGCCGCACGGCTCGGATGTATCGGTGCGCTCCAGCGAAGCGCGTCCGCACACGACGATCGGGTTGCTGCGAATGGCCGAGGCGATGCTGCTCAACAGGATGGGCGCGACTCCTCGCGGCAATGACGAGTAAGACGAGTAAACAGAACGAGTAAGCAGGCCTGTGTGCGCAGTCTCACACTGCTGGCCCTCGAGCGTCTTTAGCGTTTCTCAGATTGCCTGACCCTGCCGAGTCGTCTCCGTGGATGGAGACGAGCGGGGGACCCACTGCCGGGCCTGACGTAAGGGTCCGGATGGGGCGAATCGGCCGCTGATGCAGCCGTAACGCCCGGTCGGTGCATGTTTGGACGACATGCGCTCGGCCGCCGTGAGCCCGACAGCTAACCCCGTAGGCGGATACCCAAGGAGACCTCTTGTCGAGGCCATACATAGTCGGGCGCGTTCGTCGCGCCCAACCGGTGCTGCTTGGCGCGAGCCTGACCTGTGCCGCGGCACTGACCGTCGTACCCGCCGCCGGCGCCGAAGGCGCAAGCGTGCCGCCGCTACCGACAGCTCCCGCAAATTCCGCCGGCGCTACGGCCTCGCCCTTGTTCGGGCCGGTCGTGCTTCCGGCGGATCCGGTGCGTGTGAAGTTGCGCATCCGCAGAGCCGAGTTGAACGTGCTCGACGACAGTGCGGCGAGCGTTACAGGCAGCTTGCGTCCGCGACTGGCACAGCAGGCCATCGAGCTGCAGCGGCTCGGGCGCCATGGGTGGGAGACGATCTCGCACACACTCACTCGACGTGGCGGACGCTTCGTGTTGCGCTACGTCCCGCGTCGTCTGCTCAGCGAGCCGGTGCGCGTGCGGTTTGCCGGCAACGCCGACGATCTCAGCGCGCAGCGCGGCATCGGGCGCCTGATCTCCTACCGGCTGGCCGACGCCTCCTGGTATGGCGGCGGAGGCAGCCTCGCCTGCGGCGGCGAGCTCACGAGCGCGACGCTGGGCGTCGCGAACAAGACGCTGCCCTGCGGCACGCTCGTGACGCTTCGCTACGGCGGGCACAGCGTGCGCGTGCCGGTCGTGGACCGCGGGCCCTACGTCGAAGGTCGCGAATTCGACCTCACCGAAGCGACCAAGCGTGCGCTCGGCTTCGAAGGGGTCGGCGAGGTGTGGAGTAACCGCTAGCCTTGTAGCGAGCGATGAGCAAGCCGGCAAGAAGACAGCAGAGCCAAAAGCGCCGCCGTCCGAATAGAGGGCCCGCCCACCCGGCGCGGCGCAAAGCGGCCGCGGCGGCCGTCGTCGCGGTGCGCTTCGTGCGTATGGCGCGCAAGGTCAAACACGCCCGGCGCAGGAGCCGCAAGGCGCGCCGCCGTACTGCTGTGGCCTCCGGCGCCGTGTCGCTCGGCCCGCTGGCGGTCGGGGCTCTGGCGCTTGGGGCGGTGGCGATCGGCGTGCTTGCGATCCGGCGTCTGGCGATCAAGCGAGCCGCGATTGGCCGGCTCGATGTGGGCGAGTTGAAAGTCGGTCGGCTCGAGGTCGATGAGCTGGTCGTTCGCACTCGTAGTTGAATATGCGCCAGTGAGCGATCTGCGTCCCAGCGCTCGAGGTCAGTTGTGGATCTGACCTTCAGCGAGCGCGAGCTGGCCTTTCGCGACGAGCTGCGCGGGTGGCTTGCCGACAATCCGCCGGCCCCGGAGCCGAGCGAGGGCGGTGAAGACGCGCATTACGCTTGGCGGCGCGACTGGCAGCGCCGACTGTACGACGCCGGTTGGGCGGCGCCTGCTTGGCCGGCCGAGTACGGCGGCCGTGGCGCTTCGTTGACCGAGTCGGCGATCTACTTCGAGGAGCTTGGGCTTGCTCGTGTGCCCTTGCCGGCCAACGTGCTTGGCCTGTTGCTTGGCGGCCCGACGTTGATGGTTTGGGGCGCCGACGAGCAGAAGGAGCGCTATCTGGCGCCGATTCTCTCGGCCGAGGAGATCTGGTGCCAGGGTTTCTCTGAGCCTGACGCCGGCTCGGATCTGGCGGCGCTGAAGACACGCGCCGTGAAGGACGGCGACGAGTGGGTCGTCACCGGACAGAAGGTTTGGACCAGCGGCGCCCAGTACTCCAAGTGGTGCATGCTCGTCGCGCGCACCGACCCCGACTCGCCCAAGCACAAGGGGCTCACCTACTTCCTGATGGATATGGAGCAAGACGCCGTACAGGTGCGGCCCCTGCGCCAGATCACCGGCGAGGCCGAGTTCAACGAGCTGTTCATCGAAGAGGCGCGCATCCCCGAGGCCAACGTTGTCGGCGGCGTCGGCAACGGGTGGAAGGTGGCGCTGACGACGCTGATGAATGAGCGCGCCGGACTTGGCTTTCTTCTGCAGGTGCGCTTGCGCCAGTTGCTCGACGATACACGGGCGCTCGCTCGCGAGCACGGGCTGCTCGAGGATCCGCTCTACGCCGACGCGCTGGCCGAGATGCACATACGCTGCGAGTCGATCCGGCTGCTTGCCTGGAAGGGTCTGTCTGACATCGAGCGCTACGGCCAGCCCGGTCCGGAGGGGTCGCTGGTCAAGTGGTTGTGGTCGGACACCAATCAGCGCCTCACGTCGCTGGCCGCCGAGATCGCGGGACCCAAGGCGCTCATTGACGGCACGAGCTGGAGCTACGAGCTGTTGCGCGCGCGCGGCAACACGATCGAGGGCGGCACGACCGAGGTGCTGAAGAACATCGTTGCTGAGCGCGTGCTTGGTCTTCCGCGCCTGAAGGCGGTCATCTAGGTGGTTGTGATGGGGATGGGCTCCGCTCCTGGCGGAGCTTCGCTGTTTGGCGTGCCCGGAGTCTCAGGTGACCCGACCACGTTCGCGACGGCGAAGAGGTGCGTCTGATGGACTTCGGTCTGAGCACAGACCAACGCGAGATCCAGCGTACGGCCCGCGAGCTGCTGGCGGAGCGGGCCAGGCCGGAGCGCGTACGCGAGCACGCCGAGGCCGGTCGTCTCGACGAGCTGCTCTGGCGTGAGCTTTGCGAGCTTGGCTGGCCTGGGATCGCGATCGCCGAGGAGTACGGCGGTCAGGGACTCGGGCTTGTCGAGTTGTCGATCCTTTGCGAGGAGTTGGGGCGCACACTCGCACCCGTGCCTTTGCTGCCCTGCGTGTTGGCTTCGGTCCTGATCGAGCAGGCCGGCTCGCCGGAGCAGCGCGAGCGTTGGCTTCCCGGGCTAGCCGCCGGTGAGACGGTCGGTGCGCTTGGGACAGTGCGCGAAGGCGTCGCCGAGCTGGTCGTGGGAGCGCCAGAGGCGCAGGTGTTGGTGCTCCTCGATGCGGCAGGTTCCGAGGTGCGTGTGTACACGCGCGAGGAGGTCACGATCGAGTCGGTCGATTCGATCGACCCCACGCGCCCGGCGGCGCTTGTGCGCACGAGCGCTGACGCGGGGGAGACGCTCGACGGCGACGTGGCCGGCGGCGTCAACCGCGCGCTCGTGGCAATCGCCTCCGAGCTTGTCGGGGTCAGCGAGCGTGCGCAGGACATGACCGTGGCCTACGTCAAGGAGCGCAAGCAGTTCGGCGTCCCCGTCGGCGCCTACCAGGCCGTGTCGCACCGCTGCGCTCAGATGCTGCTCGACACCGAGAAGGCGCGTGCCACAACAGCGTTTGCCGCTTGGGCGGCCGACGCCGATCCCCAGCGGCTGGGAGAGGCCGCGGCGATGGCCAAGGCCGCCGCGTCGGAGGCAGGAATCGAAGTGACCGCGTCGGCGATCCAGGCCCACGGTGGGATCGGCTTTACCTGGGAGGCAGACGTGCACTGGCTATACAAGCGCGCGCTGCTGGACGCGGCGCTGCTGGGTGGAGCCAAGCAGCAGCGGGCACGGCTGGCAAGAATTCTCGCACATACGTGATAGCGTACGGACGTATGTCGAGCGTACGCGAATGGGACGGGGCCAGCTACGACCGCATTTCCGGAACGATGGAGGCGCTCGGGCTCGAGGTGCTGTCCCGCTTGGAGCTGAAGGGGGATGAGCTGGTGCTCGACGCCGGCTGTGGCTCGGGACGGATTACTCAGGCGCTGATCGAGCGGCTACCGCACGGGCACGTGGTGGCAGTCAACCAGTCGGCCTCGATGGTGGACGCGGCTAAACAGCGCCTAGGCGAGACAGCGGACATCCGTGTCGTCGATCTGCTCGAGCTGGATCTGGAGGAGGAGCCCGTTGACGCGATCATCTCTACCGCCACTTTCCACTGGATCGCCGACCACGATCTTCTCTTCCGTCGCTTGCGCGCCGCGTTGCGCCCGGGCGGTCGGCTCGTGGCTCAGTGCGGGGGAGAGGGCAACATCACGATCCTGCGCGGCAAGGTAGCTCCTTTGCTTGACCATGAGCCCTACGCTGAGCACTTCCGCAGCTGGCAGCCACCGTGGAACTACGCGGGAGCAGAGCAGACCCACGAACGACTGCTGTCCGCCGGCTTCGCCTCAGCCAAATGTTGGCTACAGCCAGCGCCGCGCGAACCCGAGTACCCACGCGAATTCCTCTCCACGATCGTGCTCGGCCCGCATGTGCAGCGCTTGCCCGAGCAGCTGCGGGAGCAGTTCATGGATGACGCCCTACAGGCGATTGGAGAGCCGGTCATTGTCAACTATGTGCGCCTGAACATCGACGCCTTGACGTAGCTCACTCGCCATGGTCGCGAATCGAGCGGACCGCCGCCTCGCTTGACTCGGAGAGTACGACGGTCTCCTGGGTTTTGAGCTGCTCGGGAGGCTCGGAAGGCGCCACTGTGCGCAGGTCGGCGAGACGCGCGGCGGCGCTCTGTCGTTCGTCATAGGTCACGAATGCGTCGATTGGGGATAGCGTGAGTGCTGTTGCGACGTGGATGGCGTCAAGCGTGCGCAGCGCCGGCTCCGGTAGTCCCCCGGCGGCGACAAGTATGGCTTGATCGATTGGCACGATCGCTAGTACATTGAGCACCTCGTCCGCTTGTTCAAACAACGCATCGAGCGAAAGCTCTGGATCATCTGCGGCGGCACGGCGAATCGCGCGTGGAAGCTCGGCGAGCACAAGGTCGCTGGAGAGGAGATCCGCTCCCTCCAGGAAGAGGTTCAGCGCGTCGCTCTCCTGCTCCTCGCGGACAAGCTTGACCAACGCAGAAGTGTCGAGATAGAACAGCGCCACTCAGCGATCGCCGCGAGTCTCGTCCAACGCCCGGCTGATCGCACGTGGGTCGCCGGGGAGGCGCAAGGGTCTCGGAAGAGATCTTCGCATTGGTGGGGCAACGCGCCCTTCCGCGATGAGACGGTCGAGCGCTGCGCCCGTTGTCGCGGGTGGACCAAGCTCGGCGACCGGCCGGTTGCGGTCGGTCACAACCAGACGCTCACCACCCTCTACGCGTCTCAGGTAGCGGCTGAGGTTCTGCCGCAATTCCGCAACCCCAACGGTAGTACTCATGTACATAAAAGTAGCATGTTGCGTACGCCGGTTGCAGCGCTAGATTCGCTGGAGGTGCCAATCACGACCATCGAGGTTTCCAATGAGCATGCGGAAGAGACGTCCGTCGAGGGCGTCGGCCTGCTTGTAGCCCACCTCGACGCCGACGCGTTCTATGTCTCGGTCGAGCTGAACCGTCGTCCAGAGCTGCGTGGGCTGCCGGTTGTCGTGTCTGGTGACGGGCCGCGGGCGGTGGTGACCACCGCCAGCTATGAGGCGCGCCGCTTTGGCGTGGGCTCGGCGATGCCCGCCGCGCGTGCGCGCCGGCTCTGCCCGCAAGCCGTGTTCGTACCGCCCGACGGGGCGCACTACCGCGAGGTCTCCAAACGCATGATGGGCATTGTGCGCTCGCATGTGGAGAGCGTCGAGGTGGTGGGGCTCGACGAGGCCTACCTCGACCTGAGCGGTCTGTGTTCGCCGCGTGCGGCGATGCGCCGTGTGCTGGCGGACATCAAGGCCGCTACGCGGCTCGTCTGCTCGGTAGGGATCGGGCCGAACAAGCTGGTCGCGAAGGTCGCCTCCGACGCGGAGAAGCCGGCGGGATTTGTCGTGCTGACGCGTGAGCAGGCGTGTGAACGCTTCGCCGGCGCGCCGCCGGGGCTGATCCCCGGGATCGGGCCGAAGACGGTCGCGAGGCTCGAGGCGATGGGTCTGCGCACGCTGGGCGAGCTCGCCCGGGCGCCCGAGCGGACGCTGATCGAGCGTTTCGGGCCCAACCACGGGCGTGAGCTGCGCCGACGCGCCCACTTCGAACACGATGGGCAGGTGAGCGAGGAGCGCAAGGTCGTTTCCGAGTCGCGCGAGCGCACGTTCGACAGCGACATCCACGATCCAGCGCTGCTGCGCGAAGCGCTCGCGCGCATGGCGGCCGAACTGTGCGCGAGCCTCTCCGCTCATGGAAATCACGGACGCACGATCGGGATCAAGGTGCGCCTCGACGACTTCTCCACGGTCACGCGCGCCCGTACTCTGCCGCAGCCGACTTGCGACGCCGAGCAGGTCACACGTGTGGCGCTTGCCTTGCTGGAAAAGTATGCGCCGTCGCGTCCTGTGCGCCTGCTGGGTGTTCGCGTCGCCGGCTTGGCGCAAAGGGGTACGCCGCCACCCGAACCCACGCTGGGGGGCACGGCCGGCCAGCTGGAGCTGCCGGTGTAGGCTTCCTCGCACGATGGGACTTGCCAAGGCAGGGGAGATCGAGCTCAGCTACGACCGCGCCGGCGAGGGACCGCCGCTGCTCTTGATCATGGGGATGAGCGGCACCAAGCACCACTGGGGCGATTCGTTGCTCGAGCGGCTGCGGCGCGACTTCGACACGATCGTCTACGACCACCGCGACGCGGGCGACTCGACGCGCACCGGTCAGCCGTTCACGATCGCCGATCTTGCCGAGGATGCCGCGGGACTGCTCACGGCCCTCGATCTCGACTCGGCGCACGTGATGGGCATCTCGATGGGCGGCATGATCGCCCAAGAGCTGGTGCTCGCGCATCCCGAGCGCCTACGGTCGCTGACGCTCGGCTGCACCTACTGCGGCGGCGAGGGCAGCGTGCTCGCAAGCGAAGGCGTCATGCGCAAGCTGGCCGAAGCGATGAGCTCGGGCGACCGCGAACGTGCGATCCGCGCTTCCTGGGAGGTGAACGTCTCACCAACCTTCGCCGCCAATGAGGCCGCATGGGCGAGATTCCTGGCTACGGGCAGGCGCTATGGGCTGCCCGTGCAGGTCATCATGCGCCAGATGCAAGCCATCGCCGGCCATGACACAAGCGCGCGACTGTCGCAGGTGCGCACCCCGACGCTTGTGGTGCACGGCACGCTCGATCAGCTGCTGCCCGTCCAGAACGGCGACATGGTCGCCGAGCTGGTAGCGGACTCGCGACTGGAGATCTACGAGGACGTCGGTCATATGTTCTTCTTGGAGCAGCCAGAGCGCACGGCGCAGCTCTTGTGCGAGCACGCCGCGCTGCATGTCTAAGTGGCGGACTCAGAGCAGCTGACCGTCGCTGCCGCAGGCGGTGTGCGACTCTCGGCGGAGCGGACGGGGAGCGGCACGCCTATCGTGCTCCTGCACGGCCTCACCGCCACCCGCCACTACGTCGTGATGGGCTCCAAGGCACTGGAGCGCTCGGGCCATCGTGCGATCTCCTACGACGCGCGCGGGCATGGCCACTCCAGCCCGGCGCTCACTCCCGAGGCATACACCTACGAGTTGCTGGCCGAGGATCTGCGCGCGGTGCTCGATCGGCTGGAGATCGAGCAGGCGGTGCTTGCCGGCGCTTCGATGGGCGCCCATACTGCCCTTCGCTTCGCGCTTGACCAGCCCGACCGAGTGCTCGCGCTCGGGCTCATCACGCCGGCGTTCGACCCTGATACGCACGGCGAGGACTCCTATGCGTCGTGGGACAAGCTTGCGCAGGGGCTCAGGGCAGCAGGAGTCGAGGGCTTCCTCGACGCATACGATCTCGATCCGATCCCCGAGCGCTTCAGGGAGACGGTCGCAAAGGTGCTACGTCAGCGGCTCTCCGCGCACGACCATCCTCTTGCGGTGGCAGACGCTCTGCGAGCCGTCCCGCGCTCGCGGCCGTTCGAGCGCTGGGATGAGCTGCGATCCGTGGGGCTTCCGACGGTCGTCGTCGCCAGTCGTGACGACGCCGACCCGACCCATCCGCTTGCCGTCGGCGAACGCTACGCCGCCGCGATACCGGACGCAAAGCTGGCGGTTGAGGTGCCCGGCAGCTCACCGATCGCCTGGCAGGGAGGCCAGCTCTCCAAGGCGCTCGCGGGCCTGATCGGACGTTCGCGCAAATAGACCGGTTGGGCGACGCGCACGGGTCGTTCACTGTCCTGCCCTTGACAGCGACAGCGTTTTGCGCAAAGGTTTGTCGTGGTCCGATATTCAGAACATGGACAACAAGGGCTTGTTTCGGCGCTCTCTGACCTTGGACGAGTGCTCGGGGACGGTCGATCTCTCAAGCCTCTCGATGAGGGGAAGGTAGGTAGTAGAGATGAGGAAGTTTCAGTGGTTTGGCATCGCGGTGGTCGCGGTGCTCCTGTTTGGGGTGGCTGTCGCTTCGTCGGCGTCGGCTGCTGTCACGTTCTTATTAGCCGAATGGTTAGTTAACGGCAAACCGATTATCGAAGGCGAATCGTTCAAAGTGGAATCTAAAGGCACGCTTTTACTTGAAGATTTGAAAACGCTTCTGGGCGCGTCTTCTGTAGAATGTACTTGGACCTTTGATGGTTGGGTCGGTCCTGACGGGTTAGACTTAATCAGTGAAGTGTTAAATGCGAGTGGCGAATTGATTTCGTCTACGCCGTTATCTGGTACAGCGCTCATATGTAAAACGGAGAAAACGTGTGAAGAAGCGTTAGTGTGGCCTCTGCACCTTGGATGGGAAACGTTACTCGAGTTATGGGAAGTCGGAGGTGCGAGCGGTTTTATCGACTTAATTCTGCCGGACGGGAACGGAAATCCCGGTTGGTATATGCTATGCGAAAAAACGATAACGAAACCCGTGGATGAATGCTCTGTACCAACGGTCGGGGTTGAGCTCGGATTAAGTGGTGCTACGCTCACCGAGACGTTCTCGGAAGTATTTACGAGATTAATGGAAGAATCATTGACAGAATGTACTCAGAGTAAAGAAAAGTCAGGGATCATAGAATCTGTTGGAGCAGGTACCATATCGTCGCCAGGGAACACCCTCAGTGCTTCGTCTGAAGAAACTGGTGGAACGTTAGAAGCGTAATGGTGTTGTGAGTTTTGTCATGATGTGAGAGTGTGGTGCTCGGGCGAGGCAGATGTTTCCTCGCTCGAGCAACCGTCGGCTTTGGTCGGAGCTGGGTGGGCTTGTTGGGGAGTCAGAAAACATTTTGTCGAGCAGGGGTTGGGTCGCGTGTTCTGCTCTTGACAGCGACGGCGCAATCTGCGAGAGTCTGTTGAGGCCCGCTATTCGGAACATCGATACGGGCCTGTTGAGCGCTACCGGTCGTGAGGACGCGGTGGTTATGGGCTGTCGTGACGGGTCGAGGGCCTCGGGGAAGGGAGCTTGGTCGAAGCGTGAAAGCGCGGAGTGGGAAACACTTCTATGTTCGGTCTTGTCCGTCTGTGAGGATGTAGTTGTAGTGCAAGGACGGTTTCGGCGCTCTCTGACCTTGGACGAGTGCTCGGGACGGTCGATCTCAAGCCTCGGTAGAGGCTTAGCCAAGTCTCTACGAGGGAAAGGTAGGTAGTTAGAGATGAGGAAGTTTCAATGGTTTGGCATCGCGGTGGTCGCCGTGCTTCTGTTGGGGGTGGCTGTCGCTTCGTCGGCGTCGGCTGCCGTCACCTTCTTATTAGCCGAATGGTTAGTTAACGGCAAATCGATTGCCGAAGGCGAATCGTTCAAAGTGGAATCTAAAGGCACGCTTTTACTTGAAGATTTGAAAACGCTTCTGGGCGCGTCTTCTGTAGAATGTACTTGGACCTTTGATGGTTGGGTCGGTCCTGACGGGTTAGACTTAATCAGTGAAGTGTTAAATGCGAGTGGCGAATTGATTTCGTCTACGCCGTTATCTGGTACAGCGCTCATATGTAAAACGGAGAAAACGTGTGAAGAAGCGTTAGTGTGGCCTCTGCACCTTGGATGGGAAACGTTACTCGAGTTATGGGAAGTCGGAGGTGCGAGCGGTTTTATCGACTTAATTCTGCCGGACGGGAACGGAAATCCCGGTTGGTATATGCTATGCGAAAAAACGATAACGAAACCCGTGGATGAATGCTCTGTACCAACGGTCGGGGTTGAGCTCGGATTAAGTGGTGCTACGCTCACCGAGACGTTCTCGGAAGTATTTACGAGATTAATGGAAGAATCATTGACAGAATGTACTCAGAGTAAAGAAAAGTCAGGGATCATAGAATCTGTTGGAGCAGGTACCATATCGTCGCCAGGGAACACCCTCAGTGCTTCGTCTGAAGAAACTGGTGGAACGTTAGAAGCGTAATGGTGTTGTGAGTTTTGTCATGATGTGAGAGTGTGGTGCTCGGGCGAGGCAGATGTTTCCTCGCTCGAGCAACCGTCGGCTTTGGTCGGAGCTGGGTGGGCTTGTTGGGGAGTCAGAAAACATTTTGTCGAGCAGGGGTTGGGTCGCGTGTTCTGCTCTTGACAGCGACGGCGCAATCTGCGAGAGTCTGTTGAGGCCCGCTATTCGGAACATCGATACGGGCCTGTTGAGCGCTACCGGTCGTGAGGACGCGGTGGTTATGGGCTGTCGTGACGGGTCGAGGGCCTCGGGGAAGGGAGCTTGGTCGAAGCGTGAAAGCGCGGAGTGGGAAACACTTCTATGTTCGGTCTTGTCCGTCTGTGAGGATGTAGTTGTAGTGCAAGGACGGTTTCGGCGCTCTCTGACCTTGGACGAGTGCTCGGGACGGTCGATCTCAAGCCTCGGTAGAGGCTTAGCCAAGTCTCTACGAGGGAAAGGTAGGTAGTTAGAGATGAGGAAGTTTCAATGGTTTGGCATCGCGGTGGTCGCCGTGCTTCTGTTGGGGGTGGCTGTCGCTTCGTCGGCGTCGGCTGCCGTCACCTTCTTATTAGCCGAATGGTTAGTTAACGGCAAACCGATTATCGAAGGCGAATCGTTCAAAGTGGAATCTAAGGGAACGCTTTTACTGGAAGACACAAAAACGATTCTGGGCGCGTCTTCTGTAGAATGTACCGGGATCTTGGATGGTTGGATAGGTCCCGACGGGTTAGACTTAGTCAGCGAAGTGTTAAATACGTCACTTGAACCGATTTCGACTGAAGTGTTAAAGGGTTTACCGCTCGAATGTAAAACGGAGAAAACATGTGAAGAAGCGTTAGTTTGGCCTCTACACCTTGGGTGGGAAACGTTACTCGAGTTATGGGAACAATCACCTGTAATTGGCTTTGTCAACTTAATTCTACCGGACCCGACCGCAAATCCCGGTTGGTATGTGCTATGCGAAAAAACGATCACGAAACCCACGGACGAATGCACTTCACCATTCGGCGTGGTTGAACTCACGTTAAGTGGCACGAAGCTTGTCCCGGCCTTCTCGGAGCCGTTTACGGAATTAATGGAAGGAAAATTAGCATTGTGTACTCAAAGTAAAGAAGAAACAGGGATTGTCGAATCTGTTGCTCCAATCGGTGAAATAACGTCGTCAGCAGGTACTCTAAGTGCTTCGTCTGAAGAAACTGGTGGGACGTTAGAAGCGTGATGGTTGTTGTGAGTTTGTTTGTTTTGTAGAATGGTGTTTGCTCGGGCGGGGCGGTTTTTGCGTCTCGCCCGGGTTTTTGGTTTTTTCTAAGGAGGGGTTGTGTGGGTGGGGCGTAGGTTCTTGTTGGGGTTGTGTGGGTTGGGTTGTGTGTTGGTGTGTGGTGTGCCGGTGGTGCAGGCCCGGACGGTTCATGTGTTAGTTGGGGTGTTTGGTAGTGGGGGTTCTGGGGGTGGTGAGTTTGATGAACCGTGGGGGATCGCTGTGAGCGATGTGACGCATGACGTGTATGTGGTGGACAGTCGAAATCATCGAGTGGAGGAGTGGAGTGCGTCTGGGTCGTCGTTTGTTGGTGAATTTGCTCCTCCGGGTGGGTTTTCTCAGCCGACGTGGATAGCGGTCGATAATTCGGGTGATCCGCTGGATCCGTCTAATGGTGATGTGTATGTGGTGGACCCGGGTCATGGGGTCATTGATAAGTTCACCGCGACCGGCGTTTTTATTGGTTCGTTGACGGGGCCGGCGCCTAAAGGCGTATCGAGATCGTTTGGGGTTTTGGAAGGTGTGGCTGTGGCGCCGTCTGGGGAAGTGTGGGTGTTGGAAGGTAGCGGTGAAATATATAATTTCAGTGACGGGTTGGTGAATGAATATTTGGGGGAACGCTCCACCATCTTTGGAGCGCTCGAATTTGGGTTGGCAGTGGGCGAGGAAAATGATCTTTATGTTCGTACTCGTGGGATTGTGAAGTTGAACAGTTCTGGGCAGGTTCTGGTCAACCCGTTTTGTGGGGAAGTTGAAGTTGTGGATGGTTCAGTTGAGTCGGAGAAGCCGGTTAGTGGGTTTGGTGTCGCGGTGGATTCGGCGAGCGGGGAAGTCTTTGTCGATAATGGTGGCTCGGTCGGTGTGTGTGGCCTGGACGGGGAACCGTTAGACGGGTTCAACCTTGGAAAAATAGAATTTGTTGAGAGTGCTGATGTGGCTGTGGACGAAAGCGATGGCATGGTGTATGCGACGGCGAGGGTTAGTAATGAAGTCATGGTGTTCAAGGCTGTCAGGTTGCCGAGTGTGACTGTCGGGGCTGTTAGTGAACAGTCGCCGAGGAGCTTGACGTTGAATGGTACGGTGAATCCCGAAGGGGAACCTGTTACCAGGTGTGAATTTGAATATGCGGCTGCGATTGAATATAAGCCTGGGACGTCTGCGCCGTATAAGAATAGGGTTCCTTGTTCGCCGGGGCCGGGGAGTCTTGGGTCTGGTTCGAGTCCTGTCGCTGTGAGTGCGCATTTGACTGGTTTGACGCCGGAGACCAAATATGATTACCGGCTGGTCACTGAAAATAGCATTCCTATTCCGAGTGCGTCGGTGAATCAGGAAGTTACGGCGGGTCCTGTGTTGGGTGGTGAGTTCGTGACGAAAGTCACGTCTAGTAGCGCCATGTTGGGTGCGTCAATCGACGCGAATGGTGATGATACGCACTATTATGTTGAGTATGGTACGTCTGTTTCCTATGGTTCTTATGTGCCAGTGCCGCCACCGGGTGCGGATATAGGTTCTGGCACAGAAGTGCAGACGATAGGTTTGCCGTTGCAGGGTTTGACGGCGGGCACTGTTTATCATTATCGTGTGGTCGTAGTGCAGGATGGTGAAGAATTCGAAGAACCGGACCGGACGTTTGTGACGCAGGGTGTGGCGGGTGGTCCGGTGTTGAGTGATGGTCGTGCGTGGGAACTGGTGTCTCCAGCGGATAAAAAAGGTGCTTTGATCGAACAGATCGCCAATGGTGTCGGTGACGATATCCAAGCCGCGAATAACGGGAGCGGGATAACATATTTGGCGGTCGGACCTGCTGTGGGGAATGATCCTCAGGGCAAAGTCAATTGGTCACAGACATTGTCGGTGCGTGTTCCTGGTGGTGGTTGGCGCTCTGAAGATTTGACGTTGCCGAGGCGTATCCCTGAAAACGAAGAAAACGCGACCGCGAGCGCGTTGCGTGAGGAATACGACGTGTTCTCCTCAGACCTGTCGTTGGCCGCGGTCGAACCGTTGGACGTAGGCACCCCACTGCTGTCCGGAGCGACCGAAAGGACCGTATACCTACGCGACAACGCGGTAGAAGACAGGAACTATATACCGCTCGTGACGGCGGGCAACGTCCCACCGGAAACAACGTTCGGGGGAGCCACTTCCGGTGAACGTATGTATTTCGCGGCGGGGACGGCTGATTTGAGTCATGTGTTGTTGGAGTCGCCTTTTGCGTTGACAGAAGAAGCGACATTTGAAAACTCTTATCCAAAGTTAAGCCAGACGAATTTGTATGAGTGGAGTGCGGGACGGCTGCAACTCGTAAATATTTTGCCCGAAGAAGAAGGCGGCAAGCCGACACGCGGCCCAGAACCACAGGTGAGGCTGGCGGGCGGAACGAACCTGGAAGGGTATCCATCTGAGGTGAATCCGAGTGCTCTCTCAAGTGATGGTCGGCGGGTGGCGTGGACTCTTGGCATACCCGGTCATCTTGCCGGCGCGTCGTATGAGGGTTTGTATGTTCGCGATATGGTTGAAGGCAAGACTGTGAAGGTCGGTGGTTCGGGCGCCGTGTTCCAGTGGATGAACAGCGACGGCTCGATGATCTTCTATACCGAAAAGGGCGACTTGTTCGTGTTCAATTTCGAAACGGGGACACGGACCGACCTGACCGCTGACCAGGCCGCGGGTGAAACGGATGGTGGGGTGCAAGAACTCGTCTCCGACGTCAGCCGGGACGGTTCTTATGTTTATTTCGTCGCGCGGGGTGTGTTGGCTGGTGCGTCGGGTGCGGTGAGTGGTGGGGATAATCTTTATGTGTTGCATGATGTTGGTGGTGTGTGGTTGACTTCGTTTATCGCGACGTTGTCGCCGGAAGACGAAAAATCGTGGTATCAAGAAGAAGAAAGTCTGCCGGACTTGTCGCGGATCAGCTCGAGGGTTTCACCGGAGGGTCGTTATCTGACGTTTATGTCGGATAGGCCGTTGACGGGTTATGACAATGTTGACGCGCTGAGTGGTCATGCGGATGAGGAGGTGTACCTGTATGATGCTGTGTCGAGTCGGTTGGTGTGCGCTTCGTGTGATCCTACGGGTGCTCGTCCGGTCGGGGTGTTCGACGAACAAGAGAAGCCTTTGTTGGTCGATCGCGGCGAAGTGTGGACCGGACGTGAGGGCCTCGCCGATTCGTGGTTGGCCGGCAGTATTCCTGGCTGGGACAAGGCTTTTGGGCATGGCTCCCAGTATCAGCCACGTTATCTGTCTGATAGTGGCCGGCTGTTTTTCAACAGTCCGGATACGCTTGTTCCGCGTGCGACCAACGGGGTCGAGGACGTGTATGAGTTCGAGCCGGCCGGCGTGGGCGATTGTAGTGCAGGTGCTGCTTCTGGTTCTACGGTGTATGTAGCGTCTTCGGGTGGTTGTGTGGGTTTGATCTCTTCGGGTATCTCGAGCCAAGAATCAGCGTTTTTTGATGCGAGTGAAAACGGTGATGACGCGTTCTTCGTGACGGCCGCGAAACTCGTGGCGTCCGATTACGACAATGGTTATGACGTGTATGACGCGCACGTGTGCTCCAGTGAAGGGGTCGTGTGCTCTTCTGAATCGGTCTTGTCGCCGCCGTGTTCTTCGGGGGATTCGTGTAAGGGTGCTCCTTCGCCGCAACCAGAAATCTTTGGTGCACCGCCGAGCGCGACGTTCTCAGGAACCGGCAACCTCATCGAACCAAAGGCTAAACCGAAGGTCAAACCAAAGACCAAGCACAAGGTCGCGAAGAAGACCAAAAAGAAGAAGCGTTCTAGGGGCGCGAGGAAGGCCCAGAAGAAACACGGGGCGAGACAGGCGGCGGCCCGGAGGAGGGTCTGTCCGGAAGATTGTGTATTTGGCGTGCGCGATGGTCCGCGTTGGTTGGACCTTTCGTGAAGGAGGATCGCGCTGATGAAGCAATGCAACGACAACTACTGCGTCTCGAGCAAAGCAGCGATGAAGGTGCAAAAACTCCTTGACAGCAGCAGCGCTATGTGCAAAAGTTGTCGTAGTCCGATATCCAGAACATAGATAGAGGACTGCGAAAGGGCTTGTCTCGGCGCTCTCTGACCTTGGACGAGTGCTCGGGACGGTCGATCTCTCAAGTCTCGGTAGAGGCTTGGCCAAGTCTCTCGACGAGGGAAGGCAGGTAGTAGAGATGAGGAAGTTTCAATGGTTTGGCATTGCGGTGGCGGCGGTGCTTCTGTTTGGTGTGGCTGTCGCTTCGTCGGCGTCGGCTGCTACCATTTTCTTATTAGCCGAATGGTTAGTTAACGGCAAATCGATTGCCGAAGGCGAATCGTTCACTGTGGAATCTAGGGGTACGCTTTTACTGGAAGATTTAAAAACACTTCTGGGCGCGTCTTCTATGGAATGTACCGGGACCTTGTTGGGTTGGATCGGTCCTGACGGGTTAGACTTAATCAGTGAAGTGTTAAATGCGACTAACGAACCGATTTCATCCACGCCGTTATCTGGTTTACCGCTTGAATGTAAAACGGAGAAAACATGTGAAGAAGCGTTAGTTTGGCCTGTATTACTTGGATGGGAAACGTTACTTGAGTTATGGGAACAAGGAAGTGAAAACGGCTTCGTTGTCTTAATTACGCCGGAGAGCACAAGTATCGGTTGGTATGTGCTATGCGAAAAAACGATCACGAAACCCACGGACGAATGCACTTCAACATCGAGCTCAGTTTTGCTCGGGTTAAGTGGTACTACGCTCACCGAGACGTTCTCGGAAGCATTTACGAGATTAATGGAAGAATCATTGATAGAATGTACTCAGAGTAAAGAAAAGTCAGGGATCATAGAATCTGTTGGAGCAGGTACGATAACGTCGCCAGGAGTCACCCTTAGTGCTTCGTCTGAAGAAACTGGTGGGACGTTAGAAGCGTGATGGTTGTTGTGAGTTTGTTTGTTTTGTAGGGATGTGTTTTGCTCGGGCGAGCAGGTGTTTCTCGCTCGAGCAACCATAGGCTTTGGTCGGAGCTAGGCGGCCTGTTGGCGAGTCAGAAACATTTTGCCGGCCAGGGATTGAGTGGCTTGTTCCGCTCTTGACAGCGGCGGCGGTTTGTGCGAAAGTTCGTCGAGGCCCGATATCCAGAACATGGGTAGAGGGCTGTGGAGCACGACCGGTCGTGAGGGCTCGGTAGGCATGGGCTGTCGTGGCGGTCGATAAAACCTCGAGGAAGGGAGCTTGGTCGAAGCGTGAAAGCTCGGAGTGGGAAACACTTCTATGTTCGGCCTTGTCTGTCTGCGAGAATGTAGTTGTAGTGCAAGGACCGGTTTCGGCGCTCTCTGACCTTGGACGAGTGCTCGGGACGGTCGATCTCAAGCCTCGGTAGAGGCTTAGCCAAGTCTCGACGAGG
Organism: uncultured Solirubrobacterales bacterium; assembly: GCA_963827045.1. GTDB lineage: Bacteria > Actinomycetota > Thermoleophilia > Solirubrobacterales > Solirubrobacteraceae > Palsa-744. Next base: position 536,231 of record CAWGZH010000004.1, on the reverse strand, counting down.
GAAAGGTAGGTAGTTAGAGATGAGGAAGTTTCAATGGTTTGGCATCGCGGTGGTCGCGGTGCTCCTGTTTGGTGTGGCTGTCGCTTCGTCGGCGTCGGCTGCCACCACGTTCTTATTAGCCGAATGGTTAGTGAACGGCAAACCGGTCATGGAAGGCGAATCGTTCAACGTGGAATCTAAAGGTACGCTTTTACTGGAAGATTTAAAAACGCTTCTGGGTGCGTCTTCTGTAGAATGTACCGGGACCTTGTTGGGTTGGATCGGTCCTGACGGGTTAGACTTAATCAGTGAAGTATTAAATTCGGCTTCCGAATTGATTTCGTCTACGCCGTTATCTGGTTTACCGCTTGAATGTAAAACGGAGAAAACGTGTGAAGAAGCGTTAGTTTGGCCTGAATTACTTGGATGGGAAACATTACTCGAGTTATGGGAACAAGGAAGTGAAAAGGGTTTTGTTGTCTTAATTACGCCGGACGCCAGCACAGCTGTCGGCTGGTATGTGCTATGCGAAAAAACGATCACGAAACCCGTGGACCAATGCACTTCAACATCGGGCTCAGTTTCGCTCGGGTTAAGTGGTACCACTCTTACCGGGGAATTCTCGGAAGCATTTACGGTATTAATGGAAGAATCATTGGCAGAATGTACTCAGAGTAAAGAAAAATCAGGAGTCGTACAATCCGTTTCACCAGGTGAAGTAACGTCGAAAGGGGTCACCCTTAGTGCTTCGTCTGAAGAAACTGGTGGGACGTTAGAAGCGTGATGGTTGTTGTGAGTTTGTTTGTTTTGTAGGATGGTGTTTTGCTCGGGCGGGGCGGGGTTTTCGCGTCTCGCCCGGGTTTTATGGGTTTTTTCTAAGGAGGGGTTGTGTGGGTGGGGCGTAGGTTCTTGTTGGTGGTTGTGTGTTGGTTGTGTGGTTTGGGTTGTCTGTTGGCGTGTGGTACGCCGGCGGCGCAGGCTCGGACGGTTCATGTGTTAGTTGGGGTGTTTGGTAGTGGGGGTTCTGGGGGTGGTGAGTTTGACGAACCTTGGGGGGTCGCTGTGAGCGATGTGACGCATGACGTCTATGTGGTGGATAGTCGCAATCATCGGGTGGGGGAGTGGAGTTCGTTCGGTTCGTCTGGTTCGTCGTTTCTTGGTGAATTTGTTCCTCCGGGTGGGTTTTCTCAGCCGACGTGGATTGCGGTCGATAATTCTGGGGATCCGTTGGATCCGTCTGATGGTGATGTGTATGTGGTGGACAAGGGTCATGGAGTGGTCGATAAGTTCACCGCGACCGGCGTTTTTATTGGTTCGTTGATGGGGCCGGCGCCTAAAGGTGTGCCGAGATTGTTTGGGGCTTTGGAAGGCGTGGCCGTCTCGCCGTCCGGGGAAGTGTGGGTGTTGGAACGTAGCGGTGAAATCTATAATTTCAGTGATGGGTTGGCGAATGAATATTTAGGGGAACGGTCCACCGTCTTTGGGCCGCTCGAATTTGGGTTGGCGGTAGACGCTGAAAATGGTCTCTACGTTAGTACTCCTAAGATTGTGAAGTTGAATAGTTCTGGGCAGACTTTGATCAACCCGTTTTGTGGCGAAGTTGAAGTTGTGGATGGTTCGGTTGAGCCGGTGAAGCCGGTTAGCGGGTTTGGTGTTGCGGTGGATTCGGCGAGCGGCGAAGTCTTTGTCGATAATGGTGGTTCGGTCGGTGTGTGTGGCCTCGATGGGGAACCGCTAGACGGGTTCAGCCTTGGCCTTGGGAAAATAGAATTTGGTGAGAGTGATGATGTGGCTGTGGATGAAAGCGATGGCATGGTGTATGCCACGGCGAGGGCCAGTAATGAAGTTGTGGTGTTCAAGGCTGTTGAGTTGCCAAGTGTGACTGTCGGGGCTGTCAGTGAACAGTCGCCAAGGAGTTTGACGTTGAATGGTACGGTGAATGCCGAAGGGTCTGCTGTTACCAGGTGTGAATTTGAATATGCGGCTGCGAGTGAATATAAACCTGGGTCGTCCCCGCCGTATACGAGTCGGGTTCCGTGTTCGCCGGGGCCGGGGAGTCTTGGGTCTGGTTCGAGTCCTGTTGGTGTGAGTGCGCATTTGACTGGTTTGATGCCGGAGACCAGGTATGATTATCGGCTGGTCACTGAAAATAGTGTTGATATTCCGAGTGCGTCGGTGGACCAGGAAGTTACGGCGGGTCCGGTGTTGGGTGGTGAGTTCGTGACGAAAGTCACGTCTACTAGTTCGATGTTGGGTACGTCAATCGATCCTAATGGTGATGATGCGCATTATTATGTTGAGTATGGTACGTCTGGTTCCTATGGTTCTTATGTGCCAGCACCGCCACCCGGCGTGGATATCGGTTCTGGCACAGAAGTGCAGACGATAGGTTTGCCGTTGCAGGGTTTGACGGCGGGTACTGTTTATCATTATCGTGTTGTGGTTGTGCAGGGTGGTGAAGATTTCGAAGAACCGGATCGGACGTTTGTGACGCAGGGTGTGGCGGGTGGTGCGGTGTTGAGTGATGGTCGTGCGTGGGAACTGGTGTCTCCACCGGATAAAAAAGGTGCTTTGATCGAACAGATCGCCAACGGCGTCGGTGACGATATCCAAGCCGCGAATAATGGGAGTGGGATAACGTATTTGGCGGTTGGTCCTGCTGTGGGGGATGATCCTCAGGGTAAAGTCAATTGGGGGCAGACGTTGTCGGTGCGTGTTCCTGGTGGGTGGCGTTCTGAAGATTTGACGTTGCCGAGGCGTATCCCTGAAAACGAAGAAAACGCGACCGCGAGCGCGTTGCGCGAGGAATACGACGTGTTCTCCTCAGACCTGTCGCTGGCCGCGGTCGAACCGTTGGATGTCGGCACCCCGCTACTGTCCGGAGCGACCGAAAGGACCGTGTACCTACGCGACAACACAGCGGAAGACGGGAACTACATACCGCTTGTGACGGCGGGCAACGTCCCACCAGAAACAACGTTCGGGGGAGCGACTTCCGGTGAACGTATGTATTTTACGGCGGGGACGGCGGATTTGAGTCATGTGTTGTTGGAGTCGCCTTTCGCGTTGACAGAAGAAGCGACATTTGAAAGCTCTTATCCAAAGTTACACCAGACGAATTTGTATGAGTGGAGTGCGGGCCGGTTGCAGCTCGTAAATATTTTGCCCGAAGAAGAAGGCGGCCGCCCGACGCGTGGCCCGGAACCACAGGTGAAACTGGCGGGCGGAACGAACGGCGAAGGGCTTCCGAGTGAGGTGAATCCTAGTGCTCTCTCTAGTGATGGTCGGCGGGTGGCGTGGACTCTTGGGATACCCGGTCATCTCGCTGGTTCGTCGTATGAGGGTTTGTATGTTCGCGATATGGTAGAAGGCAAGACTGTGAAGGTTGGTGGTTCGGGTGCGGTGTTCCAGTGGATGAACAGTGATGGCTCGATGATCTTCTATATCGAAAAGGGCGATTTGTTTGTGTTCGATTTCGAAACGGGGACACGGACTGATCTGACGGCTGACTATGCTGTGGGTGAAGGGAATGGTGGGGTGCAGGAATTGGTGTCGGATGTTAGTCGGGATGGTTCTTATGTTTATTTTGTTGCGCGGGGTGTGTTGGCTGGCGCCTCGGGTGCTGTGAGTGGTGGCGATAATCTTTATGTGTTGCATGATGTTGGTGGTGTGTGGTCAACTTCGTTTGTCGCGACGTTGTCGCCTGAAGATGAAAAATCGTGGTATCAGGAAGAAGCTAGTTTGCCGGACTTGTCACGGATCAGCTCGAGGGTTTCACCGGATGGTCGTTATCTATCGTTTATGTCGGATAGGTCGTTGACTGGTTATGACAATGTTGATGCGTTGAGTGGTCATGCGGATGAGGAGGTGTACCTGTATGATGCTGTGTCGAGTAGGTTGGTGTGCGCTTCGTGTGATCCTACGGGTGCTCGTCCGGTCGGGGTGTTCGATGAACAGCAGAAGCCTTTGTTGGTCGATCGCGGCGAAGTGTGGACTGGGCGTGCCGCGGTCGCTGATTCGTGGTTGGCCGGTAGTATTCCTGGGTGGGACAAGGCTTTCGGTGATGGTTCCCAGTATCAGCCGCGTTATCTGTCTGATAGTGGCCGGTTGTTTTTCGATAGTCCGGATACGCTTGTTCCGCGGGCGACTAACGGGGTCGAGGATGTGTATGAGTTCGAGCCGGCTGGCGTGGGCGATTGTGGTGCAGGTGCTGCTTCTGGTTCTACGGTGTATGTAGGGTCTTCGGGTGGTTGTGTGGGTTTGATCTCCTCGGGTATCTCAAGCCAAGAATCAGCGTTTTTTGACGCGAGTGAAAACGGTGATGACGCGTTCTTCGTTACGTCCGCGAAACTCGTGGCATCCGATTACGACAATGGTTATGACGTGTATGACGCACACGTGTGCTCAAGCGAAGGCGTAGCGTGCGTCTCTGAACCGGTGCCGTCGCCGCCGTGTTCTTCGGGGGATTCGTGTAAGGGCGCGCCCTCACCACAACCAGAAATCTTCGGTGCACCACCGAGCGCGACGTTCTCAGGAACCGGCAACCTCACCGAACCAAAGGCCAAACCAAAGGCTAAACCAAAGGCCAAGCACAAGGGTAAGCACAAGGCCGTGAAGAAGACCAAAAAGAAGAAGCGTTCTAGGGGCGCGAGGAAGGCCCAGAAGAAGCGTGGGAGGGGTGTGAGGTGAGTATGGTGAGTGTGGTGAGTGTTGTCCGGCGTGGTGTTTGTGTGGTGTTTGTGGTGGTTGGTTTGTTGGTGTTTGTGTGTGGGGGTGTGGCTGTTGGGGCTGTTGGGGGTGTTGAGCCGTGGTGGCATGTGAATGTGGTGTCTTCGCCGTCTGTGTTGCCTGGTGGTGAAGGTCGGTTGGTGGTGGAAGTGACGAATCTTGGTGATGCGATGGTGAACGCGAGCGATCATTCTGTGTCGATTGTGGATAGGTTGCCTGTGGGTGTGACGGCGAGTCGTGCTTATGGTGAAGGCGGGGGTGGCCTTATTGGTAAGTCGATCGGTGAAAGCGGGAGCTCGAAGAGCACTTTGCCGTGCTCTATCGCCGGTCAGGTCGTGACGTGTACGTATAAGCAGGTGTTGTTGCCTTACGAACGTTTTATAGTTCCGATCACCGTGACGGTGCAGCCTGGTGCGGGTACGGGGGTTAATGAAGTGAGTGTGTCTGGTGGTGGTGTTTCGTCGGTCGTTTCGCGTCGTGCGTTGGCGTTGGGTGAATCTGCGCAACCGTTTGGTGTGGAAAATTATGAATTGACGCCGGAAGAAGAAGATGGTGCGTTGGATACGCAGGCTGGTTCGCATCCGTTTCAGTTGACTTCGACGATTACGTTCAATACGCGGGCGGTGCCTGTGAAGCATGTGAGTTTGGGTGTGGAAGAAGTGTTTCCTGAAACGCAGCCGGTGGGGTTGATCAAGGATTTGCGTTTGGTGTCGCCGCCGGGGTTGGTTGGTAATCCTACGCCGTTGCCGAAGTGTAGTTTGTATGTGTTCGTGCATGATGCGCGGGGTTGTCCGGAAGACACGGTTGTGGGTGTCGCGACGCCGATCGTGACGAATAGTGATGTGTTGGCTCAGGGGCCGTTGGCGGCGACTGTGCCGTTGTACAGCATCGAACCGAATGTCGGGGAGCCGGCCCGGTTTGGTTTTGATGAGCCGGTGGGGCAGGTGATTCTGGACGCGTCGGTGACCCCGGGTGGTGGTGAAGGTGGCTATAGTGTGGTGATCACGACGTCTGACGCGATTGATGTGTTGCCGGTCATCGGTGCGCAGGTCACGTTTTGGGGTGTGCCCGCGGACTCGCGGCACGACACCACGCGTGGGGCGTGTCTGGAGTTCGCTAATAGTGTGCCCGAAGCGCTGAAGAATGGTGAACCGTCTTGTCCTGTGCAGGAAAAACCGCAGCCGTTCTTGTCGTTGCCGACGTCGTGTGGGGCTCCGTTGCAAACGAGCGTGGAAGGAGACTCGTGGGAACATATCGGGGGTTTCAGTACACCGTATGAGTACACGTTCGCGAACCTCGCGGGCGAACCATACAGTCTTGACGGGTGTAACCGTTTGAATTTCGAACCGTCGATCACGGTCGCTCCGGACGTTCCCCAGGCGAGCGTCCCGACGGGGTTGACCGTCGGTGTCCATGTTTCTCAGAAGGGCAGTCTGAACCCCACGGGTCTGGCGGAATCGGGGGTCAAGGACACGACCGTGACGTTGCCCGCGGGTGTGGTCCTGAACTCGGCCGGAGCGGACGGGTTGTCCTCGTGCGGCGTCAGCGAAGTGGGTCTGGGCAGCTCGAGCGAACAGTCCTGTCCGGAATCCGCGAAGGTGGGGACGGTCGAAATTCGTACGCCGTTGTTGCCGAACCCGTTGACGGGCGCCGCGTATCTCGCCGCGCAGGAAGCTAATCCTTTCGGGAGTCTCCTCGCGATGTATATCGTGGTGTATGACCCGGTGTCAGGTGTGCGGATAAAGCTCGCCGGTGAAATCAAACCCGACCCGGTGACCGGACAGTTGGTCTCGACCTTCCAGAACACGCCGCAGGACCCGGTAGAAGAATTCAGTGTGCACTTCTTCGGTGGATCGCGTGCGCCGCTGAGCACCCCAGGGCTGTGCGGATCCTACACGACCACCGCGTCGCTCACACCGTGGTCCGGCACTCCCCCTGTGGAAACCTCTTCACAGTTTCAGATCACGAGTGGTCCGAACGGCGCGCCGTGTCGTGACCCGTTGCCGTTCGCGCCGTCGTTGGCGACGGGCAGCGTTAATATCCAGGCGGGTTCGTTCACGCCGTTCACGATGACGATGAGCCGCGAAGACGGCAACCAGGACCTGCGGTCGATCCAGCTGAAGATGCCCCCGGGTCTACTCGGCACGCTCGCAAGCACCGAACTGTGTCCCGAACCACAGGCCGACCAAGGAACATGCGGCCCCAACAGTCTGATCGGGGAAACGACCGTCAGCGTCGGTGTGGGAGGCAACCCCTACACCGTGAAGGGCGGAAAGGTCTACATCACCGGCCCATATGAGGGCGCGCCGTATGGGCTGTCGATCGTGAACCCCGCGAAGGCCGGCCCGTTCGACCTGGAGAAAACGAAGACGAACCATCCCGCGTGTGACTGTATCGTGGTACGCGCACGCATCGAAGTGAACCCCATCACCTCCGCGCTCACGATCACCAGCGACAACACCGGCCCGTACGCGATACCGCAGATCATCGAAGGCATACCGCTAGAGATCAAGCACGTCAACGTCACGATCAACCGTCCAGACTTCACGTTCAACCCGACAAACTGCAGTCCGATGGCGATCACGGGCGCCCTCACGAGCAGCCAAGGCGCGACAGACACCCTAGCCGTGCCCTTCCAGGTAACCAACTGCGCGACCCTCGGTTTCAAACCGATCTTCAAAGTCTCGACCTCGGGTAAAACGTCCCGTAAGAACGGAGCGAGCCTGCACATCAAGCTCACATATCCCAAAGCGCCGTTCGGTAGCCAAGCAAACATCGGACAGGCCAAGGTCGACCTACCAAAACAACTACCCTCACGACTGACGACCCTGCAAAAGGCCTGCACCGACACCGTGTTCGAAACCAACCCAGCAGCCTGCCCCCCCGGCTCAAAAGTAGGGACAGCCACAGCAACAACCCCAGTCCTGCCAGTACACCTAGAAGGACCAGCCTACTTCGTCAGCCACGGCGGCGCGAAGTTCCCAGAACTAATCATCGTGCTCACCGGCCAAGGCGTCACCGTCGACCTCCACGCAGAAACCTATATCAGCAAAGCCGGGATCACCAGCAGCACCCTACACAAAGTCCCCGACGTCCCCGTCGGCGTCTTCGAACTCACCCTACCCGAGGGCCCCAACTCAGCACTAGCCGCAAACGGAAACCTCTGCAACAACAAACTAAAGATGCCCACATCCTTCACCGCCGCCAACGGAAAGAAAATCAACCAAACCACACCAATCACAGTCACCCAATGCCCAAAACACAAAAACACCAAAACCAAAACCAAAACCAACCACCACACCAACAAACACAAATAAAAGCAGAGGAAACCATGAGTCAAAAGGAGGCTCATGCGGGATCCTCCACGACTGCGCCACGCAGCAACGCGACATAGCGGCCACCCTGCTCGACCAGCTCCTCGTGGCTGCCGCGCTCGACGATCTCGCCGTCATCGAGCACCAGGATCTGATCGGCGTCGCGGATCGTGGATAGGCGGTGAGCGATCGCGATCGTGGTGCGCCCACGGGATAGATCGTCTAGCGCCAGTTGCACCGCGCGCTCGGTCTCGGTGTCAAGCGCGGAGGTCGCCTCGTCGAGGATCAGGACGGGCGGGTTGCGCAGCACGGTGCGCGCGATCGCGATGCGCTGCTTCTCGCCACCGGAGAAGCGATAACCGCGCTCGCCAACAGGGGTGTCATAGCCGTCGGGCAATGAGGAGATCAGCTCGTGGATCTGTGCGGCCTTGGCCGCATCTTCGATCTGCTCGTCGCTCGCGTCAGGACAAGCGAAACGCAGGTTCTCGCGGATCGAGGAGTGAAACAGGTAGGTCTCCTGAGAGACCAGTCCGACCGTGGCGGCAAGCGACTGGAGAGTGACGTCGCGGATGTTGACCCCGTCGATGCACACCTCGCCCTGCTGAGGCTCGTACAAACGCGCGACGAGATAGGCAAGCGTGGTCTTGCCCGAGCCGGTCTCGCCGACGAGCGCCGTGCGCGTGCCGGCGGGAATCTCTGCCGAGATGTCCCGCAAAGTCCAGGGCGCCTCGGGCGCGTAGCGGAAGCACACGTTCTCGAGCGTCACGTCCCCGCGCACGCCCTCGATCGCCAGCGCCGTGGGGCGCTCCTCGATGTCCACAGGCAGATCCAGGTACTCGAAGATACGTCCAAACAAAGCCAGCGAGGTCTGCACTTCAAGACCCACCGACAAAAGCTGTTGCATCGGGAACAGCAGGCGCGTCTGCAGCGTGGTGAACGCGACCACCGTTCCGATCGAGATCACTTGGCTGCCGTGCGCGCTGCTGTAGCCGGCAAACCAATAGACGGCGGCGGGCATGATCGCAAAGCTCATCTGCACCGAGGCCATGCGCCAGCGGCCAGCCATGCGCGCGCGCACCTCCAGGTCTGCCAGCTCGCTGGACTCGCTAGTGAAGCGGCTAGTCAGCTCGCCCGAGCGCCCCATCGTCTTGCCGAGCAGGATGCCCGACACCGACAGCGACTCCTCGACGAGCGTGGACATGTCGGCCAGGCGCCCCTGGCGCACCGACTGGATGCGTCTGCGCTCGTTGCCGACACGGCGCGTCAGCCACACGAAGAACGGCAAAAGAACCAGCGAGAACAAAGTCAGCTGCCAGCTGAGCGCGAACATCGCCGTCACGGTTGCGGTCACAGTCGCGACGGTCGAGACGGTCGAGGTGGCGGTGCTCGTTACCACGTCGTCGATGCCGCCGATGTCATAAGCGATGCGCGCCTGAACCTCGCCCGAGCGCGTTCGCGTGAAGAAAGCAAGCGACATGCGCTGCAGGTGCGCGTAGACAGCGGCGCGCAGGTCGTGCATCACGCGTTGGCCCACCTGGTTTGAGATCCAGGTTTGCGCGACGCTGATCACGCCGTTGACGATCGCCAGCGCGATCATGCCGGCGACCAGCCAGCTCAGCAATTCGAGATCGTGTCCGACGATGCCCTTGTCGACCGCTTCGCGCAACAGGAAGGGCGAGGCGACGCTGAGGATCGAGCCGACCACGATCAGGCTCAGCAGCGCGCTCAGGCGCAGGCGGTAGGGGATGAACAGCCTGCCGATGCGCTTCAGCGAGACCGGCCGGTCGGGAATGTCCTCGGGGCGTGGCTTGGACCCCGAGCCGCGCCGGCCTTCGCCCGCGTGCCCGGAGGCGAACGGTTGGTGACTCACCGCAAGCGTGCCGCTGGAAAGCTCAAGGTCCCGATTCTAGTCCCGACAACCTCCGTTTCGATGTGGCGTCCGGGGCCTATGACTCGTAGGATAGGAGTCGATGGACCTGTCCGCCGCTGAGATCCGCGTGCTCGGTTGCCTGCTCGAGAAGCAGCGCACCACACCCGATCATTACCCCCTCTCCCTGAACTCGCTGCGTCTGGCATGCAATCAGGCGACCAACCGCGAGCCGGTGGTCGACTACGACGACGCGATCCTGCGCGACGCGTTGCATCGCCTCGAGCGTCGCGGCTACGTGCGCCTGGCCGGAGCGAGCCGCGCGGCCAAGTACCGTCACCTGCTCTCAGAGGCGCTGCCGATGTCGAGCGCCGAGCAGGCCGTCATGTGCGTGCTGATGCTGCGTGGCCCGCAGACCCCGGGCGAGCTCAAGCAGCGGGGAGAGCGCATTCACGCCTTTGCGGGACTGGATGAGGTGCACGAGACGCTGACCGCGTTGATCGAGCGCGATCTCGCCCAGCAGTTCGGGCGCCGCCCGGGCCAGAAGGAGGACCGCTACACACAGCTGCTGGGCGAGGGCGAGAGCCCCAACGGGAATGGGGCAGGCGAAGGAGCGACCTCTATGCAGACGCCCTCGCCTGCGCCGGCTCCCCCGGCCGCCGAGGATCTACGAGCCAGGGTGGAGCGCTTGGAGCGTGAAATGGCCGAGCTGCGTAGCGCGTTCGAACTCCGTGATCGCCACACACCTGATCCTCGCCTCCTCGGCGTCGGACACCGCCAGCGGCGTGGGCATTCCTGTGGCGATCGCGGCCGGCCTGGTGTCGTTTCTCTCGCCGTGCGTGCTGCCGCTGGTGCCCGGCTACCTCTCGACGGTGATCGGCGTCGCGCCGGCCGACATCCAAAACGCCGGCGCCAGACGCGTGCTCGTGCCGAGCCTGCTGTTCATCTCGAGCTTCTCGTTGATCTTCATCCTGCTCGGGCTCACAGCCACGCAGGTTGGCTCGCTGCTCAGCACCAACATCGAAACGTTGCGCACCGCCGGCGGGTTCCTGATCATCCTGATGGGCATCGCCTTCCTGGCGACGCCGTTCGTGGATGCGCTCAACTTCCAGTGGCGTTCCGAGTCGCTGATGCGCCTCGCCGGCCGCGGTGGCCCGCTGATCGCCGGAGCCGCCTTCGCGATCGCCTGGACGCCATGCACGAGCATCACGCTCGCGGCGATCCTCACACAGGCCGCGGTGTCCGAATCGGCCGCTCACGGGGCGCTGTTGCTCGCTTTCTACTCCGTCGGGCTCGCGATCCCATTCCTCTTGATCGCGTTGGCGTTCGAGCGCATGAGCGGGGCGCTCACAATCGTCAAACGCCACTTCCCGGTGATCGTCGGCATCGGCGGGGCGGTCATGATCGTGCTGGGGCTGTTGATCGTCACCGGTGAGTTCACGATCCTCAATGCCCAAGCCAATAGTTGGCTACACGACACCGGCCTCAACGTCTCGAACGTCTGAGCTGCCGCTGGCCAGAAAACGTTTTTCCCAAGCCTGCTGGTTGCGCTTGGCGTCGAGCACGAAAGGCGAATAGCCGATCGCCTTGACGATCAAGCGGTTGATTTGATCCCACGGAGAGGGCAGAGGGCGCAAAACGTCCACGAACAGCACCACGCGGGTCTCCTCGGTGTCGTTCCAGACCTCGTGGTTGAAGGTATCGTCGAAGATCAGGCTCTTGCCCGCCTCCCAGTGGCGGATGTCCTCGCCGACCCTGATCCGGCACTGCCGGGCATCGGCCGGCACGATCAGGCCGAGGTGGTAGCGCAGCACCCCCTTGTAGGGCCCGCGGTGGTCGAGGATGTGCTTGCGCGGCGAGAGGATCGAGAACATCGCTGTCGTCATCCCAGGAATCTGGCGCATCAGCGCGGCCGTCTTGGGGCAGGTGCGCACACCCAGCTCGGCCTCGAAGCCGTAGCCATAGAGGAAGTAGGTCTTCCAATCGTCATCGTCGGTGATCTCGATCTGATCCTTGGAAATGTCCTGGAAGTTGGGCAGCGCCTCGCGGTCGGCCAGCACCCCCTCGAGCTCCTCGCGGATCGTCTCCCAGTTCGCCTCGATATGGGCGATCCAGGAGAAGCGCTCCTCCGCGAAGAAGGTCGCGTCGCCCACCAACGAGCGCTTGCCGATGAACCGCTCCACCGGCGCCAAAATCCTCTCGCCGACGGCGATCGTAAGCTCGACTGTCCGCTCCCACATCGACTGCTTCATCTGTGCCTCCTCGCTTCGGCCTTTCTCGAAAGATCTTGGCACATGCTTGGGAAGGATTCGGACCGGGGAGTGTCATAACGTGAGGCGACCCCAACCGACGGAGGAACAGGCCGTGAGACTCTCGACAGCAAGACAAACACCAGCCCGACGCATCTCGATGTTCTCGTTGCTTGCGCTCGCGGCCGGGATAGTGGCGCTGGCAGGCTGCGGCAGCTCGAAAGAAACGAGCTCCTCCGCGTCCACCCCCGCCGCATCCACCCCAGCCACGACGAGCGCGAGCACCCCGGCAAGCTCGACGACAAGCCCGGCGCCCGCGTCGGGCTCGCTCAGCCTCGCCGCAAACCCCGAAGGTCAGCTGAAATACAACACCAGCACACTGACAGCCAACGCCGGCAAAGTCTCGATCGACTTCACGAACATGTCGCCGCTCGAACACAACGTGACCATCGAATCCGCGTCGCACGCGGTGGTCGGCGCCACGCCGACGTTCAAGGGCGAAAGCAAAACGCTTAGCGTGACGTTGAAACCGGGCACTTACAAGTTCTACTGCTCGGTCCCCGGCCACCGCATGGCCGGCATGGAAGGCACGCTGGTCGTGAAGTGATCGAAAAAGGCGGCCCCGCGGGCGACCGACCCGTGCGCAAGGCGGGACCGACCGGTCGGGGGGGGGGGGGTCTGATCGGGCGGTCTGCTTTTGCAAAATGAGGCTATGCCCCCCGCGCGCGCGGGGGGCATGCCTCGAATCTGCTTTACGCGGCCTCGCGCAGCGCCGCGAGCTCCGGCGACTCGGCCAACTTCTTCAGCGCCCGCTGCTCGAGCTGGGAGGCCCGCTCCGCGGAGAAGCCAAGGCGCTTGCCGATCGCGGTCAGCGTCTGCGGCTCCTCGCGGCCCGTCCCGAAGCGAAGCGTGAGCACGGTCCGCTCGGTGTCGGGCAGCTTGGCGATCGCGTTGTGCACGATCCGCTCGCGCTCGTTGTCCCAGGCGCTGTCCTCCGGCGCCTCGGCGTCGGAAGGCAACAGATCGCCAAGGGCGGTATCGCCGTCATCGCCGACCTGCTGGTCGAGCGAGACGAGCGCGGCACGCTGGTGGCGCACCTCCTCGACCTGCTCGATCTCAAGGCCGGTCTCCTCGGCTAGCTCCTCCAGCGTCGGCTCGCGGCCAAGCCTGACCGACAGCTCGCGCTCGACGCGTCCAACCTTGCGCGAACGCTGAGCGACGTGCACGGGCAGGCGGATGGTGCGTCCCGAGTTCTCGAGGCCTCGTTGGATGGCTTGCCTGATCCACAGGGTGGCGTAGGTCGAGAACCTGAACCCCTTGCGCCAGTCGAACTTCTCAGAGGCCCTGATCAAGCCGAGCATGCCCTCTTGGACAAGATCGGCCAGCGGCAGCCCCTGGTTCTGGTAGCGCCGGGCGTTTGAGGCAACGAGCCTCAGGTTCGAGTTGATCATCGTTTCCTTGGCGCGCAAATCGCCACGCTCGATCTTCTGGGCGAGCTCGATCTCCTGTTCGGGAGTGAGCAGGGGGTAGCGACGCGAGTGCGCGAGCAACTGGTCGACAGACTCCGGGATGAACACCTCGGGGGTCATGTCGATGGTGGGGGTGGGCTTTGTGGTGGCGTCTGGCATAAGCGTCTCTCTAACAATTATGTGGCGAGGGACTCGGCTCACCGGCCTTCGGCCGGCTGCGCCACCCTCGTAATCCGATGCTTGGAGTCGGGATTATACGTCGCGATAGTTGCGTTGTCAACCATTATTCGTGGATTGGGTCCTTGATCTGGTTCGACGCCTGAGGGGTCGCAACCTTCCCACGCAGGACATAACCCGCGAAACAAACAAAAGCTCCGCAATTTGGGCTATAAGCACGAAACGACTGCACTAAGGGCTCTACCCGCTGGCAGCCGTCGCATATCAAGCATCGGCCGATTGGCAGGCTTTGATTAAGGATTGAAGGTCGTGCCTGGCCGCCGAACACGCTTTTAGGGACGTCCGGTCGTAAGCTGCTTCGCCGTGAGCGACGATCAGCAAGAGGAGAAGGCCGCCGCGGGCAAGTCCGAGCGCCAGCAGTCCGATCATCAGGGCGCCCCTGTCCAGGAGCGCTCGCGTCTGTTCTCACCCTCGTTGCTGGAGGACCAGACAGCGATCGTCAGCGGCGGTGGCAGCGGCCTTGGACGCGAGACGGCGCTGGAGCTGGCTCGCTGCGGTGCACGGGTGGTCGTGTGTGGCCGTCGTGAGGAGCCATTGCTCGAAACCGTGGCGCTTTGTCAGCGCGGACTGGTCGAGGCTCGTGTGTGCGACATCCGCGAGGAGCAGCAGGTCGATGCGCTGGTCGAGGGGGTGCTTGAGTGCCACGGCCAGATCGACCTGCTCGTCAACAACGCCGGCGGCCAGTTCCTGGCGCCAGCGGAGTCGATCACGCCAAAGGGCTTCAGGACGGTCATCCGGCTCAACGTCGAGGGCACATGGCTGATGACGCATGCGGTGGCAACCAAGGCGATGATCCCCTCCGGGCGGGGCGGCAAGGTCTTCAGCGTGACGCTCTCACCGCACAACGGCATGCCAGGTATGGCTCATTCGGGCGCCGCACGCGCGGCGGTCGAGAACCTGATGCGCACGCTGTCGGTCGAGTGGGCGCGCTTCGACATACGCCTGCTCGCGCTGGCGGCCGGCCAATTCGAGACGCAGACGCTGCTGACCAAGTATCCGCCCGCGATCGTCGATCGCATCGCGCACACGATCCCGCTGGGGCGAATGGGCAGCGAGCAGGAGTTCGCCTGGCTCGTCGCCTATCTGGCCTCGCCCGCCGGCGATTTCTTCTCGGGGACAGTGGTCACGATGGACGGCGCCCGCGACGACTGGCTCGGGCCTTGGCCGCCAGCTCAGGCGGCCGACGAGCAGGGCACACCGCTCAGCGAGGAGCGTCGCGAATGAAGCCCGGGCGTGGTGATCGCAAGAAGACGAAGCTTGCGCGCGACGATTGCCGGACGGATGAGCTTGTGCCCGGTGTCTGGCGGCCGCACAAGCTTTGCCATCCGGTCGAGAGCCTATGTTCGCGAGCACGGCACGAGCCCATTTCTAAATGCGGCCCAACAAACGCTCATCCCCGCTCAACACGTGGATGAGTAATTTGTAGGCATGCTCGTCTAAAGGGCGAGCGGTGCTAGTGCTACACAGACACCGATGTCAGAGCAATACCGAAAAGAGCCAGAGCCGGCGCTTGACCCTAAGCGGCCCCGTGGCCTCGATCCCAAGCGGCTGGTCGACCGGCGCACGCTGCTCAAGAGCGGGCTGCTGGCCGGCGGCGCGCTCGCGGGTGGCGGCGTGGCGCTTGCCGACTTCATCGCAAAGCAGGAAGCCAGCTCGGGCGCGACGCACGTAAGCGGACATGCCGCGAAGGCACGTCATGGTGGCACGGAAGCTCACGGACAGGACGAGGACGCGGCAAAGCAGCCGCCGGGCTCGGGCGAGCGCTTTCGCCAGCCCAACATCCTCGTGATCATGGTCAACCAGCTGCGCACTCCCCAATGGTTCTCCGCGGCCGACAGCGCCGCTGCGCTGATGCCCAATCTCGCGCGCTTGCGCAACGGAGGCGTGTCGTTTGCCAGTCACTACACCGCCTCCAACGACTGCACGCCTGCGCGCGCAGCGTTGGTGACGGGACTTCACACCCACCAGACGGGTTGCATGATCACCGGCGGCAGCACGCTGGACCCGGGCTTTCCGACGTGGGGCACGATGCTGCGCGAACAGGGCTACCGCACGTATTGGTATGGCAAGTGGCACCTCACCCACGGCGACAACCTGTGGGACTCCTCTGAAGACTCGGGAGCGCTCGAGCCCTACGGCTTCACCGGCGGTACATACCCCTCACCCGACGGCGCGCCGGGGCAGGGTTGGCGGGTTGACCCGCACATCGTCACGCAGTTTGAAAAATGGTTCCCCCAGGCACCGAAGCACGAGCCTTGGTGTACGACCGTGTCGTTCGTCAACCCGCACGACATCGCCTGGTGGTACCGCTGGAGCCAGCGCTTCGCCTCAGAGGCTCAACCGCCGAGCGTCGTGGGCGAACTGCCACCGAACTTCGAGACGCCCGAAGAAATGGCCGCCAAGCACAAGCCGCTGTTGCAGCGCTCGCTGCAAGACACCGCTCAGGTATCCTTTGGCACGGTGCCCTACAGCGGCCCCGAACTGCAGCAGACATGGCTGCCGTTCCTGGACCTCTACCTGCAGCTGCTCGGCGAGGTGGACGGGCACATCGGCGCTGTGCTCAACACGCTCGCGAGTCGTCCGGAAGTGGCGGCCAACACGGTCATCCTGTTCACCTCCGATCACGGTGAGTACGGTGCGTCGCACGGTATGCGCGGCAAGGGCGCAAGCGCCTACGAGGAGGCGATCCGCGTACCCCTGGTTGTCAGGGACCTGCGCGAGAAGCCGATCACGAAGGCCCCGGCGCAAATGCGTACCGGACTCACATCGAGCGTTGACGTGGCGCCCCTGCTGCTCGACATCGGTACAGGCTTCTCCGCGTGGCGCAAGGACAGCGACTACTCGCAGATCGCCTCCCGCCACGAAGTCGGCGCGATGCTGAGCGATCCCCTGGCCCCAGGGCGCGACTACGTGCTGCACGCCACCGATGAGACCGTGACCGAGTTTGCCATCGAACCGTACGCCGCCGAAGCGCCGCTGCATGTCGTGGCGCTGCGCACGGCCAAGGCCAAGTACGCGACCTACTCCAACTTCGCCCCGGACAGCATCAAGCTGCTGGACGCCGGGCGCGAAACCGAGCTGTACGACTACAGCACGCCCGAAGGACGCATGGAGCTGGAGAACCTCGCGGGCAACAGTGCCCTGGAGCCCAAGCTGAACGCGCAGATGCAACGGGCGATCCGCGAGGAGCTGCGCGAGCCGCTGCCAACTCGTCTCTACAGCGCGCACAAGCGAGGGCTGCTCGACTACCTCAACACCGCGGGCAAGGCCGCGCTCAAGGCAACCGAACGGCGCCGTGAACGCGCGGAACGGGAAACCGAAGAAGAAGCACCCTTCGGCGAAGAACCTGGGCTGACGACAGGCGCGAGACCAAACGGGCGCCATCGCCTCCACGCTGGCCGGCGAGGATCCAGACGCCGAGGTACTAGACGACTAAGTTGAGCGTTCCGCGGCGTGTAGCCCGGAAAAGGTCCAAACGGCAAAGAGCACGATCAGGGCCAGCGCACAAGCGAACGCCAGCGCTGTGTGTTCGTGCACGCCGGAGATCAGCCCGCGACCCGCGCCGAGGAAGGCAGTCGCCGGGTTGACGCTCGCCACCGCGTGAATCCAGCCTTTGAGCAGCGCCAACGGCACGTAGACAGGCGCCAGGAACAGAATCAAGAAGACCGGCGTTTGCATCAGCGGCCCAGCTTGGATCGAGCGGAAGCGCAACGCGACCCCAGCGGACCAGCCATAGCCCACGAGCACGAGCAGCAGCGCAAGGCCATAGAGGCCAAACATGTCCACGCCATCTCCGGTGATGCGCATACCCGCTAGCAGAGCGACCGAGGTCACGACGGTGAGCGTGATCACCGCGCGCGTGAGCGCCACGAACGCGTAGCCCAGCACGATCCCACGGCGGTTGCCTGCCGCAAGCATCAAACGCCGCGCGAACCCGCTTTCGAAATCGACCGCTACCGTGAAGCCGGTGAACAGCCCACTGAACAGCGCCGACTGGGTCAACACGAAGACGAACTGGAAGGCCGTATAGCCGGCGGGAAAATCGAACCCGGGCACCGAGCCCAGCGCAGAGAGCCCGCCGGCAAAGCTCGCCAGGAAGACGAGCGGGAAGACAAGCGAAGGCACGATCAGATCGGGGCGGCGCAGGTAGGTGTGCATGCTGCGCCAAGCGACCGCACGAGCCACACCCAAGGTGCTGGCGCCAACCGGGTGGTCGGTGTTCGCGCCCGTTCCCGGTGCTTTCGGTGCCGAGGTCGTGGCGGACCTTGCTTCGCCGCTTGCCGGCTCTGTCGCTCTCGCGTCGGAGGTCATGTCCTTTGCATCCTTCCGCGCAGCGTGAGCACGACCAGTCCAAGACCGAGCACCAGCAGTCCAATCGCGACCGCGAAGCCGCGCTCCAGCGCGGCCGCGTCCCAACCCACGATGAACAGGCTGCGAAATGCCTCGATCAGATAGGAGATCGGGTTCCAATTCGCGATCGTGTGAAACCAACCGGTCTTGAGCAGATTGCGCGGCAGGTTGCTTGAGGACAGGAAGATGAACACGAAGAACAGCGGGAACATCCCTTGCACCGCCTCACCGGAGCCGGTCTTCAGCGCGGCCGCACAGCCGATGGCCCCGAACGCGGTTGCCGCAAGCGAGCCGAGCACGATCACCACGAGTGCGCCCGCCACGCCCGCGTCAAGGTGTGCTCCGAAGATCGGAGCCGATCAGGATGTAGATGCCCGACTGAAGCGCACCGAGCACAGCGACGCCGACGAGCAGCCCGACGATCAGTGCAAGCCGGCGCATAGGGGTGAGCGCGAGCCGGTTGAAGAAGCCGCTCGCGATGTCCTCGGCGAGGTTGGTGCCGGTGTTGATGAGCGAGAACATGGCGCCCTGGATAAAGGCCACGGCGATCGCGAAGGAGATGTAGGAGTGCGTGGGAAAACCAGGCAGGCGCGTAGCAGACTGCAATCCGCTCGCGTTGACGGCCAACAGCATCGCCGGGAAGAACACGATCGGGAACATCTGAAAGGGCTGGCGCAGCGTCTTGAGCGTCGAGCGCTTGGCCAGCGCGCCGATCTGCATCCTCAGCGAGGTGCTCACTGTGACCTCGCGCTAGGCATTGTCAAGGACGTGCTCACCGTCAGCTCATGCGACGGCGGATTCGGCGGAGTTTTTTTCCTCGCTCTTGGCCTCGGCGTCATCGGCCGTTTGGTCGGCCGCTCCCTCGAGCGAGCGCCCAGTCTTGGCGAGGAACACGTCGTCGAGCGTAGGGGAGTGCAGACGCAGATCGGCAACCTTCAAACCTTCGGAGTCGAGCACGCGCACGATCTCCGCCAAATCGCCGGCCCCTTCGGGGAGCTGGGCGGCCACGCCGCCAGAGGAGGCCGCGGTCTCCGGCCCGAAGCGGCGCAAGACAACAGCCAAGCGCTCGCGGTCGCCGGGATCCTGAGGGACCGCCTCGACCGTCTGGTTTGCGATCTGGGCCTTCAGTTCGATCGGCGTGCCCTCGGCGACGATCTTGCCGTGGTCGATGATGCCGACACGGTCGGCCAGCACGTCGGCCTCCTCCAGGTATTGCGTCGTCAGGAAGACGGTCACGCCCTCCTGCGCAAGTCGCCGTACCTCGTCCCACAGCGCGGCGCGGCTCTGCGGGTCAAGGCCGGTCGTCGGCTCGTCGAGAAACAGCAGCCGCGGGCGGTGAAGCAAGGCAAGCGCCAGGTCCAGGCGACGCTTCATGCCGCCCGAGTAGGTGCCGATCTTGCGCTCGGCCGCTTCGGTCAGCCCGACACGCGCCAACAGTTCCTTGCCGCGCGCGTCGCGCTCGCCCTTGGGTAGGCCATGGAGAGCACTCTGCAGACGCATGTGCTCACTACCGCTAAGAAATGGATCGAGCGCCGACTCCTGCAGGGAGACGCCGATCGCGCGCCTGACCTGCGAGCCCTGGTGGACGACATCGAGGCCCGCCACGCGGGCGCTGCCTGAGGTAGGCGGCAGGAGCGTGGTCAGCACCAGCACGGTCGTGGACTTGCCTGCTCCGTTGGGGCCCAGGAAGCCGTAGATCTCGCCTGGGGCAACACGCAAGTCGATGCCGTCGACGGCGCGCACGCCGCCCTTGAAGACGCGAACGAGGTCCTCTACTTCGATTCCATTATCGAGATCGCTCATCGACTGGACGTTATATCCAGTCCGCGACGGATATCTGGCACGCCTAGACGAAAAGTTCGTCGGGTGAGCTGATGATGCGCAGGTGATCGTTGACGCCGGCGATCGTGAACAGGCGCTGAACCTGCTCGGTGCCAGGCGTCAGGGCCAGCTCTTGCCCATTTTCGCGTGAGTGCTCGTGCGCGGCAAGGATCACGCGCAAGCCGGCCGAGTCCACAAACTGGAGGTCTTGCAGGTCAAGCACCATGATCGCGCCCGTCCCGCCGTCGGCGCGGTCGATCGCCTCTTGCAGAAGTGGCGCGCCGAGAAGGTCCAGTTCGCCGTGAAGTCCGAGCACGACCCTGTCCGACCCGTTGCGGACATCGATGCGTAGATGCTCCCCTGGAGATGCCACGTCGAAAATTTTAGCGCTGCGATCGCCCCGGATGCGATGCGCGCAACGCCAGCAGCGCGAGATCGTCGCGGAGCCCGAGTTTGGCGTGCCCCAGGGCCACGTCCTCGACATACTCCAACAGGCTGTCGAGGTCCAGTTGCGGCGCTTGGCGGCACAGCTCAATCAGGCCCGCCTCGCCGAGCTCGACGTTGGGGCGGCCCGCGTCCGTGACGCCGTCGGTGTAGAGCAGCAGTGTCTCGCCGTCAGTCAGCTCGACCTCTGTCTCGAGGATCTCGATCGGGTCCAGCACGCCCAGCAATGTGCCCGGCCGGCCGATCATCTGTGCTTGTCCGTCGCGGTCGATCAGCAGGGGCGGGGGATGGCCGGCCAGCGCGACCGTTAGACGCGTCGCTGGGCCAACGTGTTGAACCGCAACCAGGCAAACGGTGCAAAGGTCGGCCCCAGGCGGCTGGCAACGCAGGGCGCGGTGAAGCGTCTCGAGCATTTCAGGCGAAGATTGATCGCTCATCGCCGCAGCGCGCAACGTATGCCGTGCGAGTGCCGTGACCCCCGCGGCCCGCGGACCCTTGCCGCAAACGTCGCCGATCGCGAGCATCCAGCGATCCGGACCGTAGTCGAAGACATCGTAGAAGTCGCCGCCGACTTCGTTGAGCTCGCCGGCGGCACAGTAGCGCGCGTGGACCTCGAGGCCCGGAATCTCAGGCAGCGACTCCGGCAGCAGCGCCTGTTGGAGAGTTTGTGCGATACGTGAGCGCTCGGTGTACAGACGAGCGTTTTCCACCGCCGTGCCGGCACGGCGACCGAGACGTTCAGCGAGCGCGAGATCGCCTGGAGAGAGGCGGCGCATCGACTCGGCCGAGACGAGCGTGATCGCACCGATCGGGCCGGTCGCGCCGATCATCGGCACGATGATCACCGCGGTGGCTCCGATCGCGCTGAGCAGCTCCAGGTGCTGGTTGTCACGTGCGTATTCGGCTAGTGCGTCGGCCGGAATATCTGTGTAGATGCGCGCTTCGCCCGTGCGGATCACCTCGGGAACACCAGCGGGCTCGTCCAGCGAGGGACGGTAGTCGCGGTTGAGCCGCTCCGCCAGCTCGAGCTTGGCCGGATCTGGATGGTGGACCGCGACGCGTTCGATCTCGTCTTTTTCGTTGACGAGTTCCACCGCGCACCAGTCGGCGATCTGGGGCACGGCCAGGCGCGCTATGCGCTGCAACGTCTCGGCGTAGTCAAGCGAGGAAGCCAAAACTCTGCTCGCCTGGGCCATGAAGCTTTCGGCCAGCTGCACGCGCTTGACCTCGGTGATGTTCTCGAAGACGTTCACCACATATACGACGCGTCCACTCTCGGGATCTGTGATCGGCGATGATCTGACGATCAGCCAGCGCTCCTCGCCGGTGGCACGCACGATGTTGCGGACCAACAGCGGCCCAGGCGTCTCACCCGCGAACAGCTGCCTACCCGGCATGTGCTCGAGATCGAGCCGGCGGCCCTGCTCGTCGAGCACAAGGAAACGCGGCATGATCGATCCCGGTCGCGCGCTCATCAGCTCCTCGGGGTCTGAGACGCACAACAGGTCCGCGGCGGCCTGGTTTGCAAAGACGGTTCGTCCGCTCTCGTCGACCACGGTGATCGCCTCGGCCAGGTTCACGAGGATCGCCTCCAGGCGCTGCTCGACGCTGCGCATCTCCGAGTACAGGCGTGCATTGTCGATCGCCAGCGCCGCACGTCGCGCGAGCTCGCAGACGAGCTGCAGGTCCTCCTGGCCATAGGGCGTGCCGCCCCCCAAACGCAAGACAGAAAGAGCCCCGAGCGTGCGCTCGCGCGCGAGCAGCGGCGCGACTACTGCCGAGCGGTAACCATGATCGATCATGAACTCGGCGTGCTTTGATCCCTGCGCAAAGGAGCTCAGCAGCGTGCTCGTCATCTCGGGCAGCAGCACCGGCTGTCCACTACGTAGAACCAGGGCAACGGGATGCCCCCCGTCGGGGTCGAGCGGGTGCTCGACGCGCAGCTCTTCGAGCTCCCGGGCAAGCTCCGGCTGCACGCACGCGACCGCTACGTCTCTGATCGAGCCGTTCTCGTCGAGCAGGTCGATCACGCACAGATCGGCCAGTCGCGGCAGCGTCAAGCTCGCGACTTGACCCATCGTCGTGCTTGGGTCCAGTGAGCTGGCGAGTACGGCTCCGGCGTCGATCAGCACGCTCGCGGCAACATCCCCCACCGAATGGGCATCAACGTTGGTCTGCTCCCCCACGGGTGGCTGCGACATTGGTCGTAGTCGGCTTCGTTGAGACTTGCCTGCGGCACACGGCCCAGATGCCAGACTCAAGCCAGTATCGCAGCCCTTGCCAGCGCCGGCAACGTCTCGCGTCACTCAACAGGGCGGCGCGGTCCAAGACCCGCTCAGATGGCTCAGAGCGTTCAGGTCAAGCGCATGTGCACGCGTACGACGCTACCTCGATGCGAGGCGTGGATCTGCACGAGATCGCAGAGTTGGCTGACGATCCATAGTCCGCGACCGGTGATTTGCGTCGGCTCCGGTGCAATGGGGCACACCGAGGGTTGGCGCATATGGCCTTGGTCGTGGACGTCGCACCGCAGCACGTCTCCCTCTCTCCATATCCGCAGGGTGCCTGCGCCGCCGGCGTGGCACACACTGTTTGTCGCAAGCTCGTTGATTGCCAGCACGAGGTCGTCGATACGAGCGGGATCGAGCGACGCCTCGGCGGCGCTCAGAGCCACGAATCGACGTAGCGTGCGCAGAAGATCGTGTGTGAAGTCGAGTTCGCGACACGCCGAGACGGGATCCGTCGTCTTCGTGCGTTCGGTGGGCCATTCGCAGGTGGGCGTCCCCGCGGGCAGACGATCGCCTACGCCCGCGGGGCGTGTCTTCTCGACTGTGCGTGGGTCGCGCGAGCGATCGGCGATATGCATGGGCGTGAGGGGGTCTCTATCAGCGCCCGTACCAGCGACGTCCTCCTCCGGCCACGGGCGCGCCGCCGATGAAGAAGCCGATCAGCCACAGCAGGAGCGCGACGATCAACACATACCAGAGAACGTGCACGGCAAAGCCCAACCCGCCCAACAAAGCCAAGATGAGCACCAACGCCACCAGAGCAACCATGTCAATCCTCCATTTGTGAAACCGATGTATTGCGCGTCTGTGGTTGCTCATTACCCCGGTGGCGTCGCTCTAACCTAAGCGGGTCCTCAATGAACGTGCAAGTCAACTCGCGGCTAGCGAGGATCGCTGAGCCGGAGCGTCAGCGTCTCGTGAGCGCCGGTGCTCACTACTTTGTGGCGATCGGTCAGTTGCTCGATCACCCCACCCAACTCGCCGAGTTCGGACTGCTCGATCAGCTGTTGAGCGCGACCGACGTTCAGGGGAGATATGTGCAACTCCAAGTCGCGCGACTCGACGATCACGTCGATGCTCAACTTGTCCCCGTTAATGGCGGCTTGGGCATGCTCGACAAGCGCGTCGGCGAGCAGTTGAGCGTCGGAGATACGATCGGTTGAGAAGTGAGCATGTGCAGCAAGCGTAATCATCAGACGCGGCAGGATTGTGCGGGCGAGGCTGATCGGCGCTATGCAGATCGTCGTCGTGGATACTCCGGGAAGCGCGAGCGTGTGGGCTTGATCCCCGTCGGGATGTAGCGGCGCAAGCGAGGCGGCTTGCGGGGCGTTGAACCACATCCACACATCGGTCCCGCGCTCCTCGCCATCTGCGAACTCGACTGTTTGCGTCAGCGTTCGGATTACATGTAGTCCAATCCCGCCGGTGTCTGTTTCAAGCGACATTAACTCTGCCGGGAGCCCAACGCCGTGATCGCGGACAAGTACGCCAAGCGACTGAGCGGCCAGGTAGAGCTCGATCTCCAGCGGTCCCGGATCGCCTTCGTAGGCGTGTAGGACGACGTTGTTGCACGCCTCGGTGACGGCTGTGCGCACATCGTTCAGGTCGCTGGGGTCCAATTCGATGGCTTCGCCGACCCCGAAGAGTATCTCCCTGACCAGCACCACGTTCTCGGGAGTGTTGGCTAGGTTGAGACGAACATTTGGGGATGAGTCTGCCATCGGAATTGGGCGATCCGCCGCGGCAAACCGCCGAGGTGCTGTTGCTGGCCTCTCGACAGTTTGTAGGGAAGATACCCCCGCCGGCGGCGCCTACACCTCGCTTGCGTCGCGCGTGAGTGCTCGCAGCTGGTCGAGTGAACGGCGCAGCAGGCGCGAGACCTGCATTTGTGAGATTTTCAGGCGAGCGGCAATCTCCGTTTGGGTGAGATCCTCGACGAAGCGCATGTGCAGCATCGCTCGCTCCCGCGCCGGGATGTGCCGGATCGCCGCCACGATCGTGAGGTCAAGCTCCACCAACTCGTAGCGCTCGTCCTCGCTACCCATGCCGTCGCCGAAGCTGATCGTGTCGTCCTCGGCACCGGGGCGTGGGGCATCCAGAGAGAGCGATTCGTACGCCTGGGTCGCCTGCAGGGCGTCGATCACTTGCTCGGTTTCCAGTTCCAGGTACTGCGAGAGCTGGCTGACGGTTGGGGCATGGCCGTATTCGCTGGAGAGCGTCTCTTGTGCGTTGCGCACCTTCAGCGCTCGCTCTTGATCGCCGCGCGGCACGTGCACCGACCAACCGCAGTCGCGGAAGTAGCGGCGCATCTCGCCGAGGATCGTGGGCACGGCAAACGAGGGGAAGGAGTGCCCGCGGTTGGGGTCGAAGCGGTCGAGCGCCTTGAGCAGGCCCACAGAGGCGACCTGCAAGAGGTCGTCGAAGGGCTCGGAAGAGCGGTCGTAGCGGCGCGCCAAGCTGCGCGTCAGCGGCATGAAGCGCTTGACCAGAGCTTCGCGTGCGCCGGGGTCGCGCTGCTCCTGCCAGAGGGCGAACATCTGGTCCAGATCCTCGGCGGTACCGCGGTCGATGTGCAGACTGCGCGTGGCTATCGCGACCGACACGGTCTCAACCTCCTCCTGGTCGTTGGACGCTGGTTCTTCGGGCGCCTCCCTGAACTCGCCCGATCGTGCTTCTGTGATGTGTGAACCCGCCCGAACGTCTCGTCCGAACGTGCTTCTGTGATGTGCCTACCCCCATATGCGGGGATCTATGCACCCAATTATGACCCAATTTGGAGGCGATGCGTCGGCGAATTTCGATATCCAAGCAGGCCCATTCGAGCTGTCGCACAATGCCATGTGCGGGTTGGCAAGTTCGATTGCGTCTCCCAACGTAGGCGGGTAGAGGCGTATCCTGCGGACGTATGTGTCGTCGATCATGGGTAGCGCCCTAGCCATGCCTCGCTCGCTGTGGAACGGCACGATCGCTTTCGGGCTGGTGCGCGTGCCTGTCAAGCTGCACACGGCTACCGAGTCCAAGAGCGTCTCCTTCCGCGAGCGCCATGTCAGCGACGGCGCGGCGATCGAGCACCGGCGCGTGTGCGTTGCAGAGGACCGCGAGGTGCCATATGGCGAGATCGCCAAGGGCTTTGAAGTCAGCTCGGGCTCCTACGTGATGCTCTCCAAGGAGGAGATCGCCGCCGCCGAAGGTCCGGAGGCGCACGTGATCGACGTAGAGCACTTCGTAGACAGCCGGGAGATCGACCCCGCCTACTACGAGCGCGCCTATTACCTAAGCCCAGGAAAGCTGGGCGATGAGGCCTACAGCACCTTGCGCAGCGCGCTGAAGACTTCCGGAAGGGTTGGTATCGGACGCTTCCTCTTGCGTGGCAAGGCCCATCTCGCTGCGATCCGCGCGCTCGAGGACGTGATCGTCCTGCACACGATGCGTTTTGCTGACGAATTCGTGGACCCACATGAGCTGGAGATCGCAAGGGCTGACAAGCAGCCGAGCAAGCTCGAGATCGACACCGCTCGACTGCTGGTTGACCAGCTCGTCTCAAGCTTCGAGCCAGATGCCTATGAGGACACCTACCGCGCGGCTGTGCTTGGCGTTATAGAGCAGAAGGCACGGGGGGAGAAGATCCAGGCGCCACAGAGCGAGAAGCAGACCGGAGAGGGGGAGCTGTTGAGCGCTTTGCGGGCGAGCCTGGAGGAGGGCCATGGGCGTAAGCGCCGGCGCCCAGCGAGCGCCAAGCCGCAGCCCTCTGGCAAGACGTCGGGCTCCTCTGGCGGTAGCTCTCGCGCCTCGGTCAAGGCCCCACGTTCGTCCGGCGGGCCCCCAGGCTCACCCAAGGGAGCGACTCCCGCACGCCGCCGGACACGAGGGGAGGGCTGATGGCGCGTCCACTGTGGTCGGGCTCGCTCAGCTTCGGTTTGGTGAACGTGCCGGTGGTGCTCTACAGCGCCGTGCGCGATCGTGGCGTGCACTTCAGCCAGCTGCATGAGCCTGACGGCTCGCCGATCCAGACACGGCGCCTGTGTGCGCTTGAGGAACGCGAGGTGCCATACAGCGAGATCGCCAAGGGTTATGAGATGGAGGATGGCAGTTGGGTGCTGCTCAGTGACGAGGACCTCGCCGCTGCCGCCCCGCGCAAGAGCCATACGATCGACATCGAGGCCTTCGTCGAGGAGCGCGAGATCGACCCGATCTACCTCGATCGTCCCTATCTGCTGGTCCCAGAGAACGAGAGCGCGGCGCGGGCCTATGCCTTGCTTGGCGAGGCGATGGGCGATTCCGGCAAGGTGGCGCTCGGGCGCTTTGTGATGCGTGCCAAGGAGCATCTGGTCAGCATCCGTCCACGCGGCGAGCTACTGACGCTGACGACGATGCGCTTTCACGACGAAGTCCGCTCCAGTGCCGACGTCGCGACAGAGATCGATGCCAAGGCGGTACCCGGCAGCGAGCAGATCGAGAACGCGATCGCGATTATCGCCGAGCTCGAGGTGCCATTCGAGCCTGCCGCTTATCGTGACGAGCACCGCGCCCACCTGCAGCGCTTGATCAAGCGCAAGCAAAAGGGTCAGAAGATCTCGGCGCCTGCCCCAGCGGCCAAGCCAAAGCCGGAGGCGACTCCGACTGCACCGGACCTGATGGGCGCGCTCGAGCAGAGCCTTGTGCGCATACGGGGGGAGGGCTCCGCTACGGGCAAGAAAAAGGCAAAGAAGACGCCGGCGACTCCGCCTGCCTCGCGCCCGAGCGGGTCGGGCGCCAAGCGCTCCAATTGACGGCGCACGCAACCTCTGAACTGACCGAGGGTGCGACTTGCAAGTGCCGCCGCGACGCCCAGTTGGGTCTGTAAGCGCCGCCGCGCCTGTGCTTACCCGCGTTTGGGCAGCACGCCTTCGTAGATCTGCTTCTGCGTGGCGCCGGGACCAGGCCTGACGTTCAACTCGCCGCTCTCGATCACCTCGCCGCAGTGGCTGCAGTGCATCTGGGGATGTGCGTCATGGCCGCAGACGGTGTGAACTGGAATCCGTGGTGGGCCGGCCTGCGGCGAACTGTACTGATCGCCCCATTGCATAAGGGCGATGATCACGGGGTTGAGGTCAAGGCCCTTGCGTGTGGGGAGGTATTCGTAGGACTCGGGATGCTCGCTGTAGAGCTTGCGCCGCAGCAGCCCATGCTCGACAAGCATCTCCAAGCGGTCTGCGAGGATGTTCGAGGCGACGCCGGTGCTGCGCTTGATGTCGGCAAAGCGCCGGCGACCGAGCAGCACGTCGCGCATGATCAGGAGCGTCCAACGCTCGCCGACAAGCGAGAGCGCCGCGGCAATCGAGCAGTTCTGGTCGGTGAAGGGGCGATAGGGCATTGCTCGATCGTAGCGGAGCAGGTTGCATTTTGAAAGTTGGGTGTGCTAGCGTGGCGACACCTACTTGCAAAATGCAACCACAAGTGGAGGTGTCACGTGCAGCGGCAATGGAAGGTCTTGACGTTGGTCTCGGTGGGCGTGTTCATGGTCAGCCTCGACCTGTTCATCGTGAACGTGGCGTTTCCGAAGATCGAGGCCAACTTCCACGGTTCGAGCATCTCCTCGGTGTCGTGGGTGCTCAACGCATACGCGATCGTGCTCGCCGCCTTGATGGTCTCGGCCGGGCGCCTGGCCGACCGTCACGGGCGCCGGCGGGCGTTCCTGTGGGGTCTCGCGGTATTCGTCTTGGGCTCGGCGTTGTGTGGCGCGGCTCCATCGGTTGGCGCGCTGGTTGCGGCGCGCGTTCTGCAGGCAGGTGGCGCGGCGCTGTTGTTGCCGACGTCGCTGGCGCTACTGCTACCCGAGTTCGAGCCTGCCAAGCGCCCAGCGGCGATCGGCATATGGGCTGCGATCGGCGGGCTAGCGGCCGCGGCCGGCCCGCCAATCGGCGGCGTGCTCGTGCAGGCAAGCTGGCGGCTCGTGTTCTTCGTCAACGTCCCGCTGGGCCTGGTTGCGCTCGCCTACGGCCTGCGTGTGCTGCGCGAGAGCCGCGACGAGCACCAGGAGCGTCCCGACATGCTCGGCTCGGCGCTGATCGTTCTCGGGATCGGGGTACTTGCGCTCGGCCTGGTAAAGGCGCCAGCCTGGGGCTGGGGCAGTGCGCGCACGATCGCCGCGTTCGCCGTCGCGCTCGGGGGCCTGTCGGCCTTTTGGGGACGCTGCTTGACGCATCGCTCACCAGTGATCGACCCCGCCATGTTGCGGGTGCGCTCGTTTGCGATGGCCAACCTCGCCTCCGTGTTGTTCTCAGCCGGCTTCGCCGCCTTCCTGCTCGCCGATGTGCTGTTCATGACCGAGGTCTGGCAGCGCTCGGTGCTGATCGCGGGCCTGTGTCTTGCCCCGGGACCGGCGACCGCGGCGATTTTCGCCGCAAGCTCGGGGCGCTACATCAACCGCTTCGGCCAGCGCGCTCTGAGCGCCGCGGGAATCGCCATATTCGGTTTGGGCTGCTTGTGGTGGCGCTTGCGTGTCGGGGTAACGCCGGACTACGCGGGCGAGATGTTGCCGGGTCTATTGATTACTGGCGTCGGCGTCGGCCTCGTCCTGCCGAGCCTGGCAAGCGCCGCCTCCTCCTCGCTGCCGCCCGCTCGCTTTGCCACAGGCTCGGCCGTCTTCACGATGACGCGACAGGTGGGATTCGTGCTCGGCGTGTCGATCCTAGTCGCGGTGCTGGGGACGCCGAGCCCAGACGACGCCTTGAGCGCCTTTGACCATGGGTGGGTTTTCATGGTCATCGCAAGCGTGCTGGGAGCCCTGGCGGCGCTGTCGATCGGGCAAATTCGCCCAGTTGCGTCCGCTGCACGCGCCGGCCATGCCGAGTCGCGGGTGGCGGTCGAGGCAAGCTGAGCTCGCTCGCCCGGTTTCAATCGCGCTCGCGGACCCGATCGGCTTGAGCGGCATGCGATGATAGGCGCGTGAATCGACTGGCAAGCCTGCTCGTTCTCTGCGCCGTCGGTGCTCTCGCGCCCGTCTCGGCGCTCGCCTCGACATCGGGCGCCCAGCTGTGGACCGCGCTGGGCGGACAGGTGACGTGTGGCATCGCGATCCACCCGCCCAACACGCCCCCGATGCAGCTGCTGTGCTCCGCCAGGGCGGTGCCGGCTCCAAAGGCCAAAGGTTTCGGCGACCCGGGATTCGTCTTCCTCGGCTCCGTCGGGCGTCCTGAACGTGCTCGCCTGAGCCAGGATTCCTTCGTTGGCACGAACCCCGTGAAGTTGGGTCGCGGGAGCAGCTGGGGCGTTGGACCGATCGCTGTGAAATGCACGATCAGCTCGATAGCAGTGCGCTGCGTGAATCGCTCGCATCACGGTTTTAGGATCACGAAGAGCTCATATCACGCCTTTTGAGGCCGGCTGAGCGGCTGCAAGGTCTGCTTGCGCTCACTTCTTGCGCTTGTATATGTGCCTTGTGATGGGGACACGAAGACGGATCGACGCCTGCTGATGGTGCCCGCGACGCGGTATGCGCGCAGCGGCGATGCGACCATCGCCTACCAGATAGCGGGGGAGGGCCCCCTCGACTTGCTGTTCCTGCCCGGGTGGATCTCTCAGATCGAGCAGCTGTGGGAGGCCTCGGCGATGCGTCGCTTCCTTGAGCGCCTATCAGTCTTCAACCGACTGATCCTGTTCGACCGTCGCGGCAGCGGTCTTTCAGACAGCGCGGGGGAGTCGCACTCGCTCGAGCAGGAGATGCACGACGCGCTGGCGGTGCTCGACGCCGCCGGCAGTGAGCGCGCCGCGTTGTTCACTTACGGCCTGGGTGGACCGGTCGGCGCGCTGCTGGCCGCGCGTCATCGCGAGCGTGTCGGCGCGCTGATCATGTACGCGTCGATCGCGCGCACCTCGTGGGCCCCTGACTACGACTGGGCGATGAGAAAGGAGGATCGTGCGCAGTGGACCGAGCAGACGATCGCCGCGTGGGGAGAGCCTGGCGGCCCAGGACTCGCGGTTATGGCGCCCTCGATGGCCGAAGATCCAGCACTGGCAACCTGGTTCGCGCGGTTGCAGCGTCTCGCGGCAAGCCCCACTCAGGCTCGCATCCTGCTGAACGGGGCGGCTGAGCTGGACGTGCGCGACGTACTACCAGGAATACGCGTGCCGACGCTCGTCATGCACAGGTTGGGAGACACGGCCTGGGACCCGCTTCACTCGCGCTATCTGGCTGAGCACATAGCCGGCGCGCGCCACGTCGAGCTGGAGGGGATGGACTCGCTGCCGTTCATCGGCGACAGCGACGCGATCGTCGAGGAGATCGAGGAGTTTCTGACCGGTGCCCGCAGTCGCGGTGAGCTGGCGCGTGGTCTGCTGACGGTGATGTTCACCGACATCGTTGACGCGACAGCATGGGCCGCCAGATTGGGTGACGGCCGCTGGCGTGACCTGCTGGCAGAGCACGACCTGAGGGTGCGCACGCAGCTGGCACGCTTCGGCGGTCGCGAGGTAAAGACTGTGGGGGACGGTTTTCTCGTGACCTTCGACGGGCCCCCGTCACGGGCCTTGCGCTGTGCTCTTGCGGTAGGCGCGGCAGCGCGAGAGCTCGGACTGGAGATCCGCATCGGCGTGCACACAGGCGAGTGCGAGTTGATCGGCGAGGACGTCGGCGGCATGGCGGTGCACATCGCCTCGCGTGTGGGCGCGCTCGCCGGCGCGGGCGAAGTGCTCGTCTCGGGCACCCTGTTCGGAACCGTCGTGGGCGGCCCGTTCGAGTTTGAGGATCGCGGCTTTCACGAGCTGAAGGGCGTGCCCGGCCGCTGGCCGCTGTTCGCGCTGGGCGGATGAGCGCGGCGCGGCGATCGCGCGGACGGACGTGCTGCCGGCTGAGTCGGTCTAGCTTTCGCCGCGTCGCAGCGTGCAGTTGTCAGCTGTACAGCTGCGCTCGAGCCGGCCTGCTGAGATCGTCTGAACCAAGCCGACGCACCAGCAGGTCGGGCAGCCGCGCAGCGCGACCAGACCGAACGGTGCCAGCAAGAGCGCGGCTGGGCCGACGCTTGTGCTCAGGACGATTGCCGCGCCGACCAGACCGAAGCCGAGCGCTCCACGGGTGAGGTGGCGAGCGACTGACTTGCTGGCAAGGGCGCTTTGCATGGGCTCAGTCATTATCCGTGTCTCCGTTGGCGACCTGGCCGGTTAATGCTTTGAGTTGTGCGTGCAGTGTTTCGCGGCCGCGGTGCAGACGTGACTTCATCGCGGCGCGGCTGAGGCCGAGCGTCTGCGCGGTGGCCTTTCCAGACAGACCCTGAATGTCGCGCAGGACGAGAACAGAGCGCTGCTCGGACGGTAGCGCCGCGATGAAGTCGATGATTCGCTCGACTTCCAGTCGGGCGAGAGCGGCCTCCTCGACAGACGCTTCGCTTGCGGCAGGGGTGATGGGTATGGCTCCTCGCAGCGCAATTCGCGATCTGCGGATGCACTCGTGGCGCACGATCTGAAACATCCACGAAGCTAGCGCCGCGGTGGCCCGCAGCGTGCCGATCTTCTGGTAGAGAACGATCAGCGCCTCCTGAGTCGCTTCCTCTGCATCCTCGGGCGTCGAGCAAAGGGTGCGCGCGAAGCGACGAATATGGGCGTGCGAGCCGTCGAGGAGTATCGCGATCGCACGCGGGTCACCCTGCTGGGCAGCGTTTATTACCTGTTCGGTGGGCCAGGTCCAGCGTGTATCAGTCACGGGAACGAACCTTTTTCATAAAAAAGAAGAGGCAGCCGCAGAGCACGACGACTGCGGCGATGAGGTAGATGGCGGTCATGAGGTTATTTCGTGGGGCACGGCATCTTGGCGGCGACCGTCGCCGGTTCGCCTATAAGGAATTTTAGTTCGAAGTGGGCCGTGAAGCCGCCCCTGGGGCACTTCTTTGGCAAGGTGACGTAGGAGATCAGTTTGCCCGCTCGCATGAAGGCTGCTCCGACCGTGATTTTGACCGCTTCAACGACTCCATAGGGAGCTTCAGGCACCGTTTCCACAAGCGGTACGTCCGCGCTGAACTTCGGACCGAATCCGTCTTTGCCTGATGTGACTCTGAATTTCCCTAGGACTTCGATCAAAGAGGGGGATCTGCCTTCGGCGAAGAATGCGAATTCCCCATTTGGTGCAAAGAAGGCCTGCAGGGTCAGCGTCTCGTGGACGCGTGTCGCGCCGAAGCTGACGACGCCGCTGACTGAGCCGATCGAGCTCACAAAAGACTTCTTTGGGCAGCGTGCGACTTCGTGACTTTCGAGAACCGCCTCTGGACAGGCGGTGAATCCCTGGGGGTGCAATCTTATTCCTGCTGGCACGAGAAATGTGACACCGATGATCGGTGGTGGGAAACCGCCATATTCGCTGCCGCTGATCTTGGCTTCGGCTTCGGCGGCGATACCCGCGCCGAGGATGTTGCCTGTGCCCGGATATGTCGGGCTGTTCACCTGCGCGGGATTGACCGCGATCGGCACGCCTCGGAGTTTGATCGTGACCGTAGGCGTGGCTCTCGCCGCTAGGGGCAGACCGAGCACGGCCAAGCCAAAGAGAGCGAAGCTCATGAATATTCGATTTGTCAGAGCGCTGATTCGTAAAGCTGGGCCAGCTTGGGGTAGATAGCGAATGATCATTGCGGCCTCCCGTTCTTGTCGATCGGATCTCGCACAGAGATGAGAGGTCCGATCTTGGGAAAAGGATTCGCCTAGCTCAATGCGAGGAGCTTGTGGGCCAAACCAAGACGGGCCCGCGCACGTCGAGCTTGACTGCCAAGCCGGGGGACAGTCGTGTGTCTCCAAGTGTTCGTACGAGCAAGTGCTCTGCTGTCTCTGGCTGGTTGACCTGCACGTGCAGGACGGCATCGTGCCCGTGGTAGCCCGTTCGCACGATCCGCCCCGCAAAGCCCGTCTCGCTGTCGGCTGGATGCAGGTCGATCTGCTCGGGGCGGATCAGCACGCTCACCGCGCAAGGTGTTGGCAACATCTCGCCGTGCCATAGCGCCGGGAGCTTGCCCAGCGGCGTCTGGACGGACGCTCCGTCGAGTACGCCCGCGATCAAGTTGGCCTCGCCGACGAATCGCGCGAGTCGATCGTCAAGCGGGCGCGCGTAGAGCTCTTGCGGTGTTGCGTGCTGGGCGATCTTGCCGTCGCGGAGTACAGCCACGCGATCGGCGAGCGACAGCGCCTCGTCCTGGTCGTGGGTCACTAGCAGAGTCGTAGTCGCCGACGCTTGCAGGATCCGCTGGACCTCCTCGCGCACACTGGCACGCATATGAGCATCGAGGGACGCGAAAGGCTCGTCCAGGAGCACCACCTCGGGCCCGACCGCCAGCGCTCGCGCCAACGCTACACGCTGCTGCTGGCCACCTGAGAGCTGGTGGGGATAGCGGCGCCCCAGGTCGGCCAGGCCCACGAGCTCGAGCAGCTCGTTCACGCGTCCTCGGCGAGCGGCCCTGGAGAGTCCGAACCCGACATTCGCAGCGACGGTCAGATGGGGAAAGAGGCCGCCCTCCTGAGGCACATATCCGATCCGGCGCCGCTCGGGTTGGACATGAATGGCGGCTCCGTCCACGACGCGCTCGCCGATCTTCACGACGCCACGGTCGGGTCGGTCAAAGCCTGCCAGTAGTCGCAGGAGCGTCGTCTTGCCGCTGCCCGAGGAGCCAAGAATGGCTGTGAAGGATCCTGCGGGCACGCTGAGATCCAGGCCAGAGAGCACCGGGTGGGTGCCGAAGCTCTTGTGCAGGTCCACGACATCGAGGCCGCTGGGACGTGCGGGGTCTGTCGTGAGCTCGCTGTGTTTGCTCTCACCGCCGCTCGGCCCGCTCAGCGTCTCCTCAGGGCTATGAATGTTGCTCACTTTGCCGGTCTCCCGCGCGAGGGTAGCCGGTCGAAGAAGCGGCCGAGCACGACACTCGGCAGCGCCGCGATGGCGATGATCGCAAGCGCAAACGGTGCAGCCTGCCCATAGGAGAGGTTCTGCTGATAAGCCCAGAACTGGGTGGAGAGCGTCTGCACACCTGTGGGGATCAAGATCAACGTGGCGGTCAGCTCGGTTATCGCGGAGAGGAATACGAGGCAGAAGGCCGCAGCGAGGCCGGGGGAGACCAGTGGGAGCGTGACTCGCAACAGCACCGAGACGCGCCCGCGGCCGAGCGATCGCCCGACCTCCTCGAGGCCGACCGGCGCCTGGGCAATCGAAGCTCGCACACCGACGAGCGCCAGCGGGAAGAACAGGATGGTGTAGGAGATCACGAGCAATGGGGCGCTTTGATATAGGAATCCATTGGCATAGCGCTCGGTGAAGTATGAGAGCGCCAGCGCGATCACCAAGCCTGGCATCGCCAGCACGAGGTAGGTACTGCGCTCGAGCAAGAGGTATCCCCGTCCGCTGTGGCGAATCGCGAGCAGTGCGACAGGGAGTGCCATCGCCGTCAACAGGGCTGCTGCGATCGCGCTGTAGAGGGCTGTGTGCCAGGTGGCGTCAAGCAGGGACACCCCGGTGAGAAAGGCCTGGCCGCCCCTGAGAATCCAGTAGACGCTGGAGCCGATCGGTACGCCCAAAGCCAAGCCGACGAGGACGGCGAAGCCAACGAGTGCAGGCAGCCGGGCGCGTCCAAGTCGATGAGCTCGAGCGGCTCGCTGGGCGAGGGGTCCCGAGCGGCTGAGCCTGCCTCGGCCGCGTGCCAAGCCCTCGCCCGAGAGAACCACGAGGCTCAGGAGCACCAGCACCAGCGACAGCGCCGACGCCGTTGGCACGTTGAACGACACGTTGAACTCGGTGAATATCTCGGTGGTGAAAGTCTGGTAGCCGAGGATCTCAAAGGCGCCGTACTCGGCCAGCAGTACGAGCGCCACCAGCAGGCAGCCGCCGAGGATCGCCACCCGAGCCTGTCCGAGCGTCACCCGCCAGAAGGTTTGCAGCCGTCCCGCTCCAAGGCTGCGCGCCAACTCCTCCTGACCAGGATCGGAGTTGCGAAAGCTTGCGGCGACCGGCAGGTAGACGAGCGGGTATACCGCAAGCGTCATCACCAGCACCGCCCCTTGAAAGCCGGCGACCCGGGTGCTGAGCGAGGCCCATCCGAAGCTCACCACGAAGTCGGGGATGGCCAGTGGCACGACCACCAACACAGCCCATACCCGACGGCCGGGGAGGTCGGTGCGCTCGACAAACCAGGCCGCCGCCGTGCCGATGACGGCACACAGCACAGTCACCACGACAGTGAGCCTGACCGTGTTCCAGAGCAGGCTGGCCGTGAGCCCCCGAAAGATCAGGTGCAGGATCGTCGAGGTTCCCGCGCCGTGCGCCTCGAAGAGCAGGAACGCCAGAGGCGCCACCAGCACAAGCGCCACAGCCGTGCTCAGCCCAAGCAGCAGCCAAGGTCGTGGGGCACGCCGGGGGGAGACGGACACCAGCCTGGACGGCGAGACGGGTCCGAGGGCTGTGGGCGCCGGCATCCCCATCTCAACGATTCGATCGAGTGCGGCGTCTCACAACAGTCCTGCTTCGCGAAGCAGTCCGATCGCCGTCGAACCCGTCGCCAAGCTGCGGAATCGTGATCGAGTTCGGCTGCAACTCGTTGAAGGGGGTCTCTGGCGCGGCGGTGGTGACGCCGGGGACGATCGGATACTCGAAGCTGAGCGAGTGGGCGATTATCTCTTGGCCTGCTCGACTCACAAGGAAGGCGAGGAACTTCTGGGAGGCGCTCTGGTTCTTGGATGACTTGAGGATCGCTGCTCCGGAAACGTCGATCACATAGCCGGGATCGTGTGGCGCGAAGTAGGCGATCTTCGAGTGGATGCTGCCCGCGCCGAGCTCGGCGCGCAGGCGGTACCAGTAGTACTGGTTGATCACACCGAAGGCGACGGCCCCTCGATTGACCTGGCTTGAGATCGTCTCGTTGTCGGGGTAGATGTGACTGGTGGCGTTGGCCTTGATCCCTTCAAGCCACTTCTGTGTGGCGGCGCGGCCGTCAGTACGGGCGACGGATGTGACAATCGGCTGGAAGTCTGTCTCTCCCGCGGCAATCGCCAGCTTGCCGCGGTACTTGGGGTCGGCCAGCTGGATGACCGATGTCGGAAGTTCGCTTGCTTTGATCAGGCTTGGGTTGTAGATGAGCACGCTAACCCGTGCGGAGACCCCGAGCCAGTCCCCCTGCGGGGAGTTGAACTTGCTCGGAGTGCTCGCGAGTGTCGTGGGGTCTACTGGAGCGAGCAGGTTCTTGCCTTGGAGGTACTCGAGCGCAGGCGAATTCTCGGTATAGATCACGTCCGCTGGCGAATTGGATCCCTCGGTGACGATCTCATCGGCAAAGGTGTCCTCGTCGTCGCTGCGCACGTTCACCTTGATGCCGCTCTCTCGTTCGAAGGCAGCGACAAGCGCGTCTGTCGTCTGCACGTGCTGGCCGTTGTAGAGCGTGATGGACTTGTTCGGCGCCGAGGAGCTTCCGCAGCCGGCGAGCAGGGCGCCCAGGACAGTCAGGGTGGTGAGAAGCAACGGACGGCGCAAAATCCGACTCAGTGGCTCGGGTATCATGGCGGGCACGCTATCACAACATTAGGGTGCCCTAACTAGATCGGCGCGCTTCGCTCCGTGTCGAACATCCTCAGGGCATGTCTGCCGGCCGGGTGTGCACGCAATTCACGTACGACCTCAGCCGTATGTGGCGGCAACTCATCCGGCTGTGGTAGCTGTACTCCATAGCCCACGGGCATGAGCATGGGAGCCGCGAGTGCGGAGAAAGTCAGGTCGGCAGCCGTGAACTGCTCGCCACAGATATAGCGTTGACCATCGCTCAGGTACTCACCGACAGCATCGAAGACGGCTCGCACTTCATGCTCGGATCGGAGGCCTGTCGTAGGTGTGACGTCGAGGACATGCGCCACGATCGCAATCAGGGCGGGGTAGCCGAGGCGCAGAGTCATACGCTCCCATGCAGGTACGCCGGCACACCCGTAGTCGAGCGCAAGGTCGCGGCGCCCGCGCAGCTGCTGATACAGCCAGCATCTCGACTGCGGACCAAGGCTTGTGTTGAAATGGTCCTCGAGTCCTCTCACCACCGCCGCTCGATCGGGGCTCTTCGGATATAGGGCACGAAGGGGGGAGGACTGGGCATCGACCCAGGCAAGGATGTCCGTGGAGTCGGCGATAGCGCCGTCGGCACATATAGTACCGGCGCTGTAAGGCCTCCTCCAGCCCGCCGTGTAGCGAAACGGTGGATTGCTTGTATATGGGCCTGCTCCACATACGCGATACCGGCACGATCAAGTGCCCATCGTGCCTTCTCACAGTAGTGGCTGATGGGGATCGTCACGAGGACGTTGTTTGTCACGGCCTTAGGCATGTTTGCACCAGCCTATTGGCTGCGCTGTCGATAGCAACAAACACATGCTCTAAAGGGAGTGACATCCTCGATGGAGCCTCGTGACATGATCCCGGCTAGTCATGAAGAGCTTCAAGAGTTGGGATCAGACCGAGATCGTCTACCAGGAATGGGGCGAGCAGACAGATTTGCCGCCGGTTGTGCTGCACCACGGGTTCGTTGTCGATGCCAATACCAACTGGGTTTCACCTGGCATTGTCGACGCACTGCTGGGTGCGGGAAGGAGAGTGCTTGCCCCCGATGCCAGGGGTCATGGACAGTCAGGGAAGCCGCACGATCGAGACAGCTATGGCGAGCAGCGAATGGCAAGGGATCTTGCGGTCCTGCTTGATGTCGCCGGTGAGCCGCAAATCGATCTTGTCGGCTACTCGATGGGGGCAATCGTCTCGCTGATCTTCGCGAGCGAGGATAAGCGTGTTAGGCGACTCGTAGTGGGCGGTGTTGGATCTGGGGTAGTCGAGTGTGGGGGAGTGGACAGACGCGCGATTCCTAACGACACGATCATCGAGGCTTTGAGCGTTGAGGATCCCTCTACGCTCCGTAAGTCTGGAGCGACATCCTTCCGTGTGCTGGCAGACGCATTGGGTGCCGATCGTGAGGCCCTGGTCGCGCAGGCCTCGTCCATTTACAGGGGAGACATCGGGCTGAGTCGCATATCGGCGCGGACGCTCGTCCTCGCCGGAGAGGACGATCCACTTGCGATCAGACCTAAGGTTCTCTGCGAGGCGATCCCAGACGCAGCTTTGACGATGCTCACTGGCGATCACATCGGAGTCATCGCCGACCCCGACTTCGCACGGTCCATTGTCAACTTCCTTGCCTGAGCATTCGATGGGCCGAGGAAAGGACTCCTGGGCCGCCTCTAGGCTTCGACGAACTTCGCTATCTCTCCGGTGAGCCGGGTTGGGCCGGTCTTTGTATCTAGCAAACGTGGACGACGCGCTCACCAAGAAACTGAGTCACGCGATGGTCTCGGTCAGGCGCCGACGTACGCCGCGAGATGCTCGCCAGTGAGGGTGTGGCGGGTGGCTACAAGGTCGGCGGGTACGCCCTCGAAGACGATCCGGCCGCCGTCGTGGCCGGCGCCGGGGCCGAGGTCAATGATCCAGTCGGCGTGTGCCATGACCGCCTGGTGGTGCTCGATCACGATCACCGACTTGCCGGAGTCCACGAGCCGGTCGAGTAGGCCGAGCAGCTGCTCGACGTCGGCGAGGTGCAGGCCGGTGGTCGGCTCGTCGAGGACGTAGACCTCGCCCTTCTCGGCCATGCGTGTGGCCAGCTTCAACCGCTGGCGCTCGCCGCCGGACAGCGTGGGGAGCGGCTGGCCGAGCTTGAGATAGCCGAGCCCGACGTCGGCGAGCCGCTCGAGGATCTTGTGTGCTGCCGGCGTCTGCGCCTTGCCGGCACCGAAGAACTTCTCGGCCTCCACCACCGGCATCGCGAGCACCTCGCTGATGTCCTTGCCGGCGAGCTCGTACTCGAGCACCTCTGCCTGGAAGCGCTTGCCCTCGCACACCTCACACGGGGCGGCGACACCGGCCATCATCGCCAGGTCGGTGTAGATCACACCGGCGCCGTTGCAGTTGGGGCAGGCGCCCTCGGAGTTGGCGCTGAACAGCGCCGGCTTGACGCCGTTCTCCTTCGCAAACGCCTTGCGGATCGGGTCGAGCAGTCCGGTGTAGGTCGCCGGATTGCTGCGCCGCGAGCCCTTGATCGCTGCCTGGTCGACCGGGACGACCTGATGTTGAGAAGACCCCGTGATCGAGCCGTCGATCAGCGAGCTCTTGCCCGAGCCCGCCACGCCGGTAATGACGACCAGCACGCCGAGCGGGATGTTGACGTTGACATCCCGCAGGTTGTGGGTACTTGCGCCGCGGATCTCCAGTGTGCCGCCTGGCGTCCGCACCGCCTCCTTGAGGGTCGCCCGGTCATCGAGGTGGCGGCCGGTGATCGTGTCGCTCCCTCTCAGCCCCTCCACGGTGCCCTCGAACACCACCTCGCCGCCCTCGGTGCCGGCGCCCGGTCCGAGGTCGACGACGTGCTCGGCGATCGCGATCGTCTCCGGCTTGTGCTCCACGACCAGCACGGTGTTGCCCTTGTCGCGCAGCTGCAGCAGCAGCTCGTTCATCCGCTCGATGTCGTGGGGGTGCAGCCCGATCGTGGGCTCGTCGAAGACGTAGGTGACATCCGTGAGCGAGGAGCCGAGCTGGCGGATCATCTTGACGCGCTGGGCCTCCCCGCCCGAGAGCGTGCCCGAAGGCCGCTCGAGCGAGAGGTAGCCCAGCCCGATGTCCACGAACGAGTCGAGTGTCGCCCGCAGCGCATCGAGCAGCGGCGCGAGCGACTTGTTCTCCAGTTTGCTCACCCACGCGGCGAGGTCGCTGATCTGCAGCGCGCAGGCCTCAGCGATATTGATCCCCTTAATCTTCGACGAGCGAGCCTGCGCGCTGAGCCGGGTGCCGTCGCACTCGGGACAGGTGCTGAAAGTGACTGCACGCTCCACGAAGGCGCGGACGTGCGGTTGCAGCGAGTTGACGTCCTTGGAGAGCATCGACTTCTGGATCCGCGGGATCAGGCCCTCATAGGTGAGGTTGACGCCGTTGACCTTGATCCTGGTCGGCTCCTTGTAGAGGAGATCGTCGAGCTGCTTCTTGGTGTACTTCTTGATCGGCTTGTCCGGGTCGAAGAAGCCGCAGCCCATGAAGATCCGCCCGTACCAGCCGTCCATGCTGTAGCCGGGGATCGTGAGCGCACCCTCGCGCAACGACCTGCTCTCGTCGTAGAGCTGCGTGAGGTCGATGTCGTTTACCGAGCCGCGGCCCTCGCAGCGCGGGCACATGCCGCCGAGGATGCTGAAGCTGCGCTTCTCTTTCGTGGTGCGCCCGGCGCGCTCAAAGGTGACCGCCCCGGCGCCCGAGATCGAGGCGACGTTGAAGGAGAACGCCTGGGGCGAGCCGACGTGCGGCTTGCCCAGGCGACTGAAGAGGATGCGCAGCATCGCGCCCGCGTCGGTGGCGGTGCCGACCGTGGAGCGCGCGTCTGCGCTCATCCGCTCCTGGTCGACGACAATCGCCGTCGTCAGCCCTTCGAGCACGTCGACCTCGGGGCGCGCAAGCGTCGGCATGAAGCCCTGCACGAAGGCGCTGTAGGTCTCGTTGATCAGCCGCTGGGACTCCGCCGCAATCGTGCCGAACACCAGCGAGCTCTTGCCCGAGCCGGACACGCCGGTGAACGCCGTCAGCCGGCGCTTGGGGATCTCGACGCTGATGTCCTTGAGGTTGTTGACGCGGGCACCGTGCACTCGGATCGCCTCGTGGCTATCGGCAGTGTGAGGTGCCGGCGAGTGCCTGCTCGCCTTCGTGGCCATGCTTATCGTGCCTCCACCTGTCAGGCGGGGCCGCTCACGGGGTCCTGAAGTAGTCCGAGGACGTTGCCAT
Organism: uncultured Solirubrobacterales bacterium; assembly: GCA_963827045.1. Taxonomy (GTDB): domain Bacteria; phylum Actinomycetota; class Thermoleophilia; order Solirubrobacterales; family Solirubrobacteraceae; genus Palsa-744. The sequence goes on along the minus strand of CAWGZH010000004.1, from coordinate 494,707 downwards.
CGGGGTCGGTGAAAGTGGCCACCAGACGGCCGCCACCGACGTCGTGCGCGGGTTCCTTCACGGTGGCGCCCGCGGCGGTCACCTCGGCCAGCTTCGTCTCGATGTCCTGCGCTTGCCAGAAGGTCACCGGCGAGGTCATGCCCTGCGGTCCACCGCCCGGCACCAGCCCAATGTGTTGGCCCTCGGCCTCGAAGCCGACGTAGTAGTCCGAATCGGCCGTTGGCGGGACGCCGAGCAAGGCGGTGTAAACCGCCTTGGCGTTCGTCAGGTCGGACACGGGATGCAGCACGATCTTGATTCCTTGGGTGGAAGAGCCGGTCATGGTCACTCCTGAAGTTGTGGGTCACATCGACCCGGTGTGTACGGTCGTGTTAAGACGAACGACGAGGCGCGAAATCGACAGCTGGCGCCACAAGTCCGCACTTCACGGAGTCTGCAGCTGGCGGCTCCAGGGCGATGTCCACGGCGATCATGCTAGAGCGGCTCGGTGGCGACCCGTCTAATCCCCCGCGCCGTCTATAGCCCCTTCGTCAACAGTGCGTGTCGAGATCGAACCAACCTTCTCAGAGGACGTCCATTCGCTGTTCGAGGTAGGTGACTGCCGCTCCGATGCCGTCTTCTTCGCCCATGCGCTGGGCGAGAGCTCGGGCGCGAGCGGCGACCTTGCTATCGAGTATCGCTCGCAGTCCCTCGGTTAGACCTCGGGCGTCGAGTCTGGCGAACGGGATTGTTGCGCCGACGCCGAGGCGCCGGCACTGTGCTCCCCAGAAGGGCTGGTCGCCGAACACCGAGCAGATCAGCGCCGGGGTCCCGGCGGCGAGACTCGCGTGGGTCGTCCCCGCCCCGCCGTGATGCACCGCCGCCGCGCACTGGGGTAGCAAGCTCTGATGATCGACTTCGTCGATCACGAACAGCGTCTCGTCACCGACCGCGTCCAGACCGCTCCATCCCGCCGCGAGAATCCCACGCACGCCGAGATCGGCCAGTGTGGCTCTGATCGTGCGCAGTTGGCGCGGTCCGTCGAGGACCGGTGTACTGCCGAAGCCAAGGAACACCGGCGGCTGACCAGCTTTGAGCCAGTCATCAAGCTCGCTTGGCATACCCTGCTCCCCGAGCCGCGCACGCAGCTCTGGCCAGGGCGCAAGAAAGCCGACAGGGTGCGCGGTGCTTGGCCAGTCCTTGGGGGTGGGGAATAGGGTCTGGCTGAAACCGAGCAGACACGGCGCTTCGCCGCGCGCGAGGGTCCGTAGCATCGACCGTTGTGCTGGTGGGACCCCGAGTTCTTGACGCAACACGGAGATTTCAGCGAACGACATCCGCCAGATCATCTCCAACAAGAGCTGGTGAGAGGGGTAGTTCAGGGGTCCCAGTTGCCGCCAGCGTCCACGCTGTGTAATACCCACCGAGGGGTAGCTGCGAGACGGAAGGAACGGTGTCAGGTACAACGGGACGTGCGCGATCTGGCGGGCCGTGGCGATGGTCTCACAGTGATCCGCGACCAACAGGTGACTTACGATCACGTCCACCGACTCGGTCTCCGATATCAGCGTCTGACGAAGTTCCGGGGCGAAAGCCTGAACTCCTTTTGGAGCCACCTGGTGAACGTGGTGATCCGTCCAGACGCGAGCATCCGCTGCGCGGGCTCTGCCAGCTTCATTGCGTGCACGTCCATTGGAAGCGCACGGAATGGCACGCCCGCCAGCCGGGCCATCTCCTCACCGTTACGAGGCGCAACGACCCGCACCTCATGGCCGCGGTCGCTCAGAGCCCGCGCGAGACACACATACGGCTGTACATCGCCTCGCGACCCCAAACTGACCAGCGCAACCCTCACGAGCGTATACCACCCCGCGACCCAAGCGCATTGCCCCCCGACCAAGGGGCGATGCGGTGTGTCGGAGCGTAGAGCCAGAAGCTGCGCATGGTGTCCATGCAGCATGTTTCGCAGTTACCGTTGCTGTTCGCAACGGGGGTTGACCCCTGTATTTGCGGGTCAGGACTCTGGGCCTAGCCTGCTGATGGCCTCCGGTAGCGCCTCCCGGGCGCCGCGGCCGGAGATGCCGAGCTTTGCGTACACCTTGCCGAGTGTTCCCTCGACCGTCTTGAGCGTCACGTAGAGCTCTTGGGCGATCTCGCGGTTGCTGTGGCCCCTGGCAGCAAGCGAGGCAACGCGTGTCTCGGCCGGTGTCAGCGCGTCGGCGCCGGTGCGCACTGGCCGACGTGGCCGCGCTCCCGTCGCGCGTAGCTCTGCGAGTCCCAGCGCGGCGACTCCAGCAGCGCCGCATCGGTGGGCGATCTCGATGCCGTCGGTGAGCGGCTCGCGGGCGGCGATTCGCTCGCCTCGGCGCCGCAATGCCGCCCCCAGCTCGATCAGCGATCGCGCGTACTCCAGCCGGCAGGACGACGGCGCCAGCAGCTCTACCGATTCGTGCAGCTGCTCAATCTGTGACGATGGCTCGCCGACGAGCGCCGCGGTGCGCAAAGCCGGGCCGAGGATCCCGGCGGCGTTGAAGCGCCTGGCGTAGTCGAGTAGCTCAGAGGCGATTACACGGGCGCCGTCCGTGTCTCCCCGGCGGTGGGCGAGCGTCACAGCGACTGGCCGCCAGAAGTTTCCGAGGCTAAGAATCGGCGCGTGTTCGGCGCGGCGGCGTATCTGGTCGACGTCGCTGCTCGCCTCATCGAGTCGGCCTTGCTCGACGCGGAGCTGGGCTCGCGTGTGATAGAGGCTGATGCTCCCGCGCGCGTTCTCGGCCCAATGGACGGGCGCCGTCGCGGCCAGCGCTTCCTCAGTGGCGCAGATGTCGCCGGTTTCCAGGAGTGCCAATGCCTTGAACCCGTGACACCATGCCTCGTGAGCGCCGGAATCGCTGACGGCCAGGCCAGCCTGTGCGCGTGTGACAGCGCTCGTCAGGTCGCCGCGGCGCCACGCGGCAAACGCGAGCGTGGCCTCCATCACCATGATCTCGCGCCGATGCCCGTCGCGGCGGGCTGCAGGCAGCTCGCTTTCGGTGACAGTCTGAGCCAGGTCGGGTCTGTCGGCGCCGATCAGCACCCACGTCGCCATCGTCCACACCTCGGCGCTGAACCCGTCGCTGCGAAACCCTCCTGCCCGCAGCGCCCGTTCGGCGAGCGACGCCGCCTCTGCGGCCGATCCGCCGCCAAGCAAAGTACCGACAGCCATCACGCTCAAAACCGCTTGCGCGGCCGGGCCGTCCGGCACATGCCCTTCGTAGCGCGCAAGCCGCTGCAACCCGCGCTCGCGCGCGCCTGGCGTGAGGAAGGCGTGCACGATCAGCTCGGCGTCGATCCGCTGCTCGAGCTCGGCGTCACCGCCGTCCAATGCCTCGAGGCCAGCTTCGAGGGCACTCAGCGCCTCCCCAGAGCGCTGCAGGAGTGAGAGCGTCTGGGCCTTGGCGATCGCGATCTCCGCCATGTCTGTTGGATCGTCTGCGTTTCTGAGTGCCTGGTCGTAATGGTCCAGCGCCACGTCTGGTTCTCCAGCCGCGTCCTCAGCACGAGCCAGCGCGCGCAACAGCGCGACTCGTTCCTCCGGTGGAGGGCCCTCGGCAAGAGCCCGGCGCAGCTGCTCGGCAGCAGCGTCCGGCGCGCCGCGCCCGAGCACGGCGTGAGCGGAATCTCTGAGCGCTACGACGGCCCACGGTTCCCCTCCGGGTTGGCATCTCATCAGGTGTGCGGCAACGTCGCGAACGTCTGCGCCTTCGCGATCAAACAGCAGCGCCGCTTCGCGATGCCAGGTGTCGAGCCGGGCGGATGGGAGTCGTGCGTGAACTGCTGCGCTGATGATCGGGTGGGCGAAGCGCAGTGGCAGGCCGGTTTGCAGCACGCCTTTCGTGGTGAGTGCATCAACGATCTCCACAACTCGGGCCGCGGCCAGGTCGGAGAGTCGGCTGATAGGCCCAGGTTCGGCTCGGCTCGCGAGGATCGAAATCAGACCGACGACGGAGTCCGCGCCAGCGCCGACCGCTTCGATGCGCCGCCACACGTGCGCCGCCAAGCCGCTCGCGTTCGACGTACTCGAGTTCCTCGATCGCTGCGTCGTCGGGGCGGACGCCGCGCTCGCGCGTCTCGCGCAGCAGCTCAGCAAGATACAGCGGGTAGCCGCCGGTCTGCTTCCTGCAGGCCTGCGCGAAATGTGGCGAAGGCGGCTCGCCGAGGATCTGGTGCACCATCTCCCCGACGCCGCCCACACTGAGCGGTGGCGGCTCGATCCGGCGCGACGCAAGCTCGCTGAGGTCGTCGGTTGCGGCTCGCGGCGGCTCGCCGGTGCGGATGGTTAGCAAAACAACGACGCGCAAACCATCCAACCGTTGACACAGGTGACAAAGGTGCCGTAGCGACGGCTCGTCGGCCCACTGAGCATCGTCAACGGCGAGCAGCAGCGGCGTCTGCGTGGTCATGTCGTCCACTAGCCAGTAGAGACCGTCCAGCACCTGGTAGGAAACGTCGGTGACGTTGTTAAGCCCGGTGGCGCGCCCAAGAATCGGGGCGATCGTCTCGCTGAGCTGGACTTCATTGCTCGCTGCCCCTCGATAGAGCTGGCGTACGATGCCGTAGGGAAAGCCGACCTCGAGCTCTGTCGCCGAGGCGCCCCGAATAGCGAACCCGCGCGCCGCAGCAAGCCGCTCGACCGTATGCCACAGCGCGGTCTTGCCGATGCCGGCGGGGCCCGCGAGGACCACGAGATTGCCGTACCCGGCCTGTGCAGCATCCAGCGCCTCATCGAGCTGGGAAATCGCTTCGGAGCGCTCAACCAGATCTGCCGACACCACAGCAATGTAGTTCGCGGCCTCTCGCAACACTCAGATGCTGGTGTGTGCGCTGCAGTCCATCCACGCGAAGATCAACCGGCCCGTGGGGTGGTCCGGGGTTGCGGGTGGTTAGCCTCCGGCGGAACGATGCGGCCGCCATCGACCATCTTCGCTCTTCGCTGCGCTCTAGTTCGCGATGGTCCAGCGCGCCTTCACACAACGGTGCATCGGGCGTGACGCGCGCCGGGACCCTGCAGCGGGATGACGGGCCCACGATTGCCTACGACGTCGCAGGCCACGGACCTCTGGTCGTGTTCGTGCATGGCCTCACTTCCTTCCGGCAGACCTGGGATCCGGTCACCACGCTGCTTGCCGACGAGTTCACCTGCGTGCGGTTGGATCTACGTGGTCACGGGGCTTCCTCCCGCACCGCGGACTACTCGATGGTGTCACTGGTCGGTGACGTGCGGGCGGTCGTCGAGGAGGTGGCGCTTGGGGAGCCTTCGATCGTCGGTCACTCCCTGGGTGCGAGCATCGCCGCCGTATACGCCGCGGCGCACGGTGCGCGTGCCGTCGTCTGCGTTGACCAGTCGCTGCGGTTCGGCGAGTTCGCCGGGCTCGTGCAGGCGCATGCCGACGACCTGCGCAGCCAGCGCACGATGGAGGCCGTGCTGTCGATCGACCGCGCTCTCAAGCTTGAGCCCTACACGGGGGTCGAGAACATCGAGCGCAGGGTGCTGGCGTTTCCGCGCGAGGTCGTCCTCGGAATCTGGGACGCGCTGCTGAGCACCCCTCCAGAGCAACTGACCGCGATCGCCGAGGCGATCCTGCCCCGAATCGCAGCACCACTCCTATCGCTGCACGGCTCGCCGCCGCCACCGGACTACGCGGCCTGGCTCACGGGCCTCGCGCGTGGCGCGCGCGTCGAGATCTGGGACGGGACCGGCCACATGCTTCACCTGGTCGCCCCGGAACGGTTTGCAGCAGGCGTACGGCCGCTGCTCGCGGACCCACCCGCGCTCTGAACGCTCCCTGGCGCTGGTGCGGACCATCGAATCGAGCTCGGCCGCCGCCTCTTCGGCGATGTCGAGGTCACCGAACCGCCTGGTCAGGGCGGCGACCACCCGCGCCCACTCCTCGTGGTGGGCCTGTGTGATCGCCTCCTGGACGTTGACCACGCTCACAGGAACGGCCGCACCTCGATCTTCCGGTTGCAGGCCTTCGACCCCTCGACGGCGAGCTTGAGCGCCACGTCGAGGTCGGGAACCTCGATGATCCAGAAGCCGGCGAGGTACTCCTTCGACTCCACGAAGGGCCCGTCGGTGAACATCACCTCGTCACCCCGGTTATCGATGACGGTGGCCGGGTCGGGCGACCCGAGACCGCCGGCGAAGACCCAATACCCCTCGGCCCGGAGCCGGTCGTTGAACACGTCGATCGCAGCCTCCTGCGTCGGGGTGTCCAAGCCGGTGCCGTCGTCAATCACAGAAACCAAATACTGCATCTCGAATCATCTCCTGTCATTCAGGGGTGGCCCCTCGTGGACCGCCGCTCACCCTTTCTACGAACACGTCTGCCCCGATCCGACACCGCCTCGCGGAAGCCGACACCGGTAACGATCTAGGTGCCGACGGAACCTGCTGTTGAAGGAGGGCTGCTGACGCTGGCAAAGGGCCTCGAATGGCCGATCGCGAACCTCTCCTCTCCACTTCCAATTTATACCGGATCGAAGGCCCTCATGAGGCCGCGATTCGTGCCGCATAATCGCCCGTCGCATGGCGGAAGAGAGATATCGAACAGGTTGCGCGGGCAACTCAGACGGAGGTGAACCGGATGGGCGATGACGTATTGGATATCCAGGAGATCGACCGGACTCAGGTTGCGGTGGCAGGCGGCAAGGGGGCGCTTCTGGGAGAGCTCCTGCGGATCGAGGGGGTGCGGGTGCCGCCCGGGTTCTGCATCACTACAGAGGCATTCCGGCGGACCGTGGCCCAGGCGCCGTCGATCCATGCACAACTCGATCGCCTCTCCCGCCTGAAGCTCGCGGACCGAGACGGCGTGGCCGCGCTCAGCGCCGAGCTTCGCAGAAGCATCGAGGAGATCGTCCTTCCCGGCGACCTGGCGGAAGCGGTTGCCGGCGCGTTGGTCCGGTGTGGCGAGGACTTCGCCTACGCGGTCCGCTCCAGCGCCACCGCGGAAGACTCGCCGACGGCATCCTTTGCGGGTCAGCACGACACCTACCTGAACGTCACCAGTCTGGAGGCGATCCTGCGAGACGTCCGCCGGTGCTGGGCCTCACTGTTCAGCGAGCGAGCTGTGACCTATCGCTTGCGGGGTGGTATCGAGAATTGGCACGTCCAGATGGCCGTGGTCGTGCAACAAATGGTCCTGCCGGTCGCCTCGGGGATCCTGTTCACCGCCGACCCGCTGACCTCCAACCGGAAGCTCGCCATTGTGGAGGCCATCCCCGGCTTGGGCGAGGAATTGGTCTCAGGACGGGTGAACCCGGACGTCTACACGGTGCGCGATGGTGCGATCGTCCTACGGACACTCGCCAATGAGCAGCCGGCGTTGGAGGATGGGGACATCCTGGCGCTCGCGCAGCTGGGACGGCGGATCGAGGAGTTCTTCGGGCGCCCCCAGGACATCGAGTGGTGCCGGGCTGAGGACGGGTTCCAGATCGTGCAGAGCCGCCCGATCACGACGCTCTTTCCCGTCCCTGAGGTGGGAGATCGCAAGAACCACGTCTACGTCTCCGTGGGACACCAGCAGATGATGACGGACCCCATCAAGCCGCTGGGGCTCTCGCTGTGGCAGCTCACCACTCCGCGGCCGATGTCCGTGGCGGGCGGAAGGCTCTTCGTCGACGTCACCGAGATGCTCGGTGCGCCCACACCTCGGGCGGGGCTGCTCCGCGCCTTGGGGGGGTCCGACCCGCTGATGGGTGACGCGCTGCGGACGATCGTGGAGCGCGGCGACTTCGTTCCGGCGCGCCCTGACGAGGAGCTCACGGGGGTGTTCGCCGTCGCCGAGCAGGAACCGCTCGATGCCGACCCGGCGATCGTGGGCGAGCTGATCGAGCGAGGCCAGGCGTCGGCGGCCGCGCTGAAGCGGGCGATCGAGGCGAAGTCCGGACCCGAGCTGATCGAGTTCATCCTGGCGGACCTCTCGGAGCTAAGGCGGGTCCTCTTCGATCCGCGCGGGCTCCAGGTGATCACCTCCGCGGCGGAGGCCGGTCGGTGGCTGAACGAGCACATACAGGAGTGGCTGGGCGAGAAAAACGTGGCCGACACGCTAACGCAGTCCGTGGCCGGGAACGTCACCTCGGAGATGGGGCTCGCGCTGCTGGACGTGGCAGATGTGATCCGCCCGTTCCCGGACGTCGTCGCGTTCCTGCGGGATGTTGAGGATGAGCACTTCCTGGACCACATGCCCGCGCTCCCGGGCGGCAACGAGGCGCGCGACGCCATCCAGGCCTTTCTGGACAGGTACGGCGTGCGGTGCACTGGTGAGATCGACATCACCCGGACGCGGTGGAGCGAGCAGCCGTCTGTCCTTGTGCCGATGATCCTCGCTCATGTCAGGAACTTCGAGCCGGGCGCGGGTTCGCAGCGGTTTGAGCAGGGACGGCGAGAAGCCGCCTTGAAGGAGGAGGAGCTGCTGGCACGGCTTCGCGACCTGCCCGACGGCGAGCGGAAGGCAGGGGAGACCAAGCAGATGATCGACCGGGTCAGGACCTTCGCCGGGTACCGCGAGTATCCGAAGTACGGAATGGTCAGCCGCTACTTCGTCTATAAGCAGGCTCTGCTGCGCGAGGCGGAGCGCCTGAAGCTCGCGGGCGTGCTGCGCGAGGCGCAGGACATCTTCTATCTGACACTCCACGAGTTTCACGAAGTCGTGCGCGACCATGCGGTGGATAAAGAGTTCATCCGACAGCGCAAGGACGCGTTCAACTCATATCTGTCGCTGACGCCGCCGCGAGTGCTGACCTCGGAGGGCGAGGTCCTCGCCGGGAGCTACCGGCGAGACGATCTCCCCGCCGGCGTACTCGTGGGTCTCCCGGTGTCTGCCGGAGCCGTCGAGGGGAGGGCGCGCGTCATCCTGGACATGGCACAGGCGGACCTCGAGCCGGGCGACATCCTTATCACCACGTACACCGATCCCAGCTGGACCCCTCTGTTCGTGACGATCGGTGGCTTGATCACGGAGGTCGGCGGCCTCATGACCCATGGTGCGGTGATCGCGCGCGAGTACGGGCTGCCGGCCGTCGTGGGGGTGGAGCGCGCCACCCGGCTCATCCGGGACGGGCAGCGGATCCGGGTGCACGGGACCGACGGCTACGTCGAGGTCCTGGGCTAAGTGGTCTTGGCCGTAAGTGGGGTCGCGATCAAGGGCGAGTTGTAGTCGGGCTTCGTGTTCGCCGACCAGTCGTATATGCGCCTATCTGCGTCACTGCGGCGGACATCATGCTGCCCCTTTCAGAAGCCCTTCGATGGCCGCGTCGAACGATGTCGGATCGCTCGGCGAGAACCGGCTCATCGCGTCCCCGCTCCGACCGATCAGAAACGATGGGGTTCCCGTGAGTCTGGCGTTCTCGGCCGTCCGCGCATCGCCGGCGATCTCCTTGGCAAGCTCCGGGTCGCGTCGGTCACTGGCCCAGCGCACGACGTCGAGGCCTGTGAGCTGGCTCGCGATGCCCTGGAGGTATGCGTCGGTGACATAGCCCGAGCCCTCCTCTCCCTGCTCCGCATAGAAGGTCTCGATGAAGTGCCAGGCCTTGTCCTGCCTGCCCGCCGCCAGCGCCGCGACCTGCTGGGCCATGAACACCTCCGGCTCGTGCGTCGCCGTCTGCAGAGCGTGGGACTCGATTCGCAACTTGCCGGTCTGTACCCACCGCTCGATGATCGACGGCAGCAGCTCGAGCGAGAAATCCCGGCAGTAAGGGCATTGCAGGTCGGCGAAGTACGCAAGTGTGACCGGGGCCGCCGGTTGGCCCAGCGCGTTTGCACTCTGCGGGATGTCCGCGAGGAGGGCGCTGATCTCATTGTTGTCGTTCATTGAGCTCATTTAGCGGAAAATAACACTGATGTCGCGGTCTTTGTGGCGGTCCCGGTAGCGCGTCCGTCCAGTCGCTCTCTGCTTTGAAACGGGGTGATACGCGCCCTTACCTGCGACTCGACCGTGGCCCCGCCTCTGCTCGTGCTCGTGGCTGCTCGGCATAGAACCGATGTCCTGACAATCGCCGTTGCGGCGCTTTCGCACATCGCATGGTCGTGTGAGATGTAAGCATGGTCATGTGAGACGTAAAAGTCAGGACACCCGTGCCCGGACGGGCTGTGGGGGTGGCGCATGACGGCGAACGTCCTTCCGGACGACTTGCAGGTTCCCGAGGAGCTGAGTCGTCGAAAGGTTCGCAAGCAGCTGCTGTTCTTGACCGGGGTCGTCCTCGTCATCGTGGCGGTCGTGACGCTGCTTCCGGGTCTCGACGGGTTGCGCGCTCAGCTCTCGCACGCCAACCCCGTGTGGCTCGTGCTTGGCGCGGGGCTGAAGGTGCTCTCTGGCCTGGGGTATGTGGCGATCTTTCGGATGGTGTTCTGCAGGCGCATGAGCTGGCGTGTCAGCTACCAGATCGGGATGTCTGAGATGGGCGCGAACGCGCTCCGTCGGCTTTCGAGTGCTCGCCGCCGAGGAGCCGGGTGAGTTCGTGCTGCTCGGGTCATGGAACACCGAGACGGCAATGCGCGAGCACTACGACACGAGCCACTACCGTCGCTATCGTGACCAGGTTCAGCCACTGCTGGCCCGTCCAAGCGATGTCGTCGTCCATCACATCAGCGTCACTGTGCACGCTGTCAACCCGAATCCACCGGACCCTGGGCTGTTCGGGTAAGGCAAACCACCTCCTGCCCGTGGTTGAACTCAATCAAATGGACGAGTTGCGGCGATGAGCGCGAGCAGCTCGGGGGACTCCATCGCTTCGCCTCAGCTGAACGCGTCCGAGCTCGCGGACATGGCCACGTTCGGCACTGAGAGAGCTACTCGGCCTGGGGACTTGCTTTTCCAAGCGGGGGACGCGTCTTACGATCTGTTCGTCGTCCTGGAGGGCGAAGTGCAAGTCATTCGGCCAGACGGTGCGGATGAGGTCATCGTCGCCGAGTTCGGGCCGAGCAGCTTCATCGGCGAGCTGACACTACTGACCGGCCAGCGCCGCTTTTTGACCGGTCGCGTCTCCCAGCCGGGGCGGGTATTGGTGATCGCCCAGGCCGAGCTCCGCCGGCTCATGAGCGTCCGCCCGGCGCTCTCCGAAACTATCTTCAACGCGCTGCTCGCGCGCCGTCAGTCCCTTCGATCCGGGGAGGGGGCACAGGCGATCCGGATCATCGGTTCGCGCTACTCCCCCGAGGCGATGAGCCTGCGCTCATTCGCCGAACACTCGCATCTCGCGCACACCTGGATCGATGTCGAGGACGCCGAGGACCTCGACTCTTTCCTCGCGCCGATGGGTTTGCAAGCGCAGGACGTCCCGGCCGTGATCACCGCTACCGAGACCCTGCGCCATCCCTCGCCCGCAATCTTCGCGCAGCATCTCGGCTTGACCTTCCAGTCCACACCGGGCTATATCTTCGATCTGGTGGTCATCGGCAGCGGCCCCGCGGGCCTCGCGGCAGCCGTCTACGGCGCCTCGGAGGGCCTGCGCACCGTCTCCCTGGACGCGGTGGCCATTGGTGGGCAAGCCGGAGCCAGCTCGCGAATCGAGAATTACGCGGGATTCCCGAACGGCATCTCCGGGGAGGAACTCACCGGAAGGACCGCTGTGCAAGCGATGCGACTCGGAGCTCGCTTGAACTCGCCGTGCGAGGTGACGGGGCTGCGATCGGAGGCCAGCTTCCATGTCGTCGTGCTGCGCGATGGCAGCGAGGTTCCGACACGTGCGGTGATCGTCGCCTCCGGGGCGCTATATCAGCGGCTTGACGTCGAGGGTCTCGAGCGCTTCGAGGGCGCCGGTGTGTACTACGCCGCGACGGATCTCGAGGCGCGCGTCTGCAATGGAACGTCCGTGTTGGTCATCGGCGGCGGAAACTCTGCGGGTCAGGCCGCGATCTACCTAGCCCAGAACAACTGCAGCGTCACGATCGCGATCCGACGGCAGGATCTCACCCAGAGCATGTCTCAATACCTGATCGAGCGGATCAAGGCCGACCCGAAAATCGATCTCATGACCAGCGTTGAAGTTCAGGCGCTCACCGGCCGCGACCATCTCGAAGGGGCAACGCTTGCGCAAAAGCAGACTGGCCGTGAGCACGAGATCGCGTGCGCAGGGCTGTTCTGCTTCATCGGCGCCCGCCCGGCGACGGCGTGGCTGGGCGACAGCGTGCTGCTCGATAGCGATGGATTCATCCTCACCGACCGCCAGCTGCCCGGCCCGCTCAATGCTGAGACAGCAAGAGCGCTTCCATTTGAGACATCCAGGCTCGGGGTATTCGCCGCCGGTGACGTCCGGCACGGCTCGATGAAGCGAGTCGCAGCCGCCGTGGGCGAGGGATCAAGCGCGGTGCGCTCCGTCCACGAGCGGCTGGCCAAGGAGACCTAATGCTCAGCTTGCCCGGCGATGTGACCGTGTGACCAGCTGCGCCGGCACAGGGCTCGAACATCCGCGCCTCATCTCGCCGCTCACCAAGAAACCAACCTAATCTTCGTTCGCGCCGCAATAGAGGAAGTGCGCGTTCACGCTGGTGTCCAGACCTCAAACCTCGCAACCACGCTCAAGGACACCCGCCGCTGCAGTGAGCAGGAACGATGCGACCGATTGCGGCTGAAACCGGACAGCTTCGCTCAATACCAACGCGAGTTGCTCCGAGAGCTCACGCCACTGGCCATAAGCACCGCACGAGACCCGAAGACGCAGCCGACTCCGGCCAGTCGCATATGGGTGAGACACGAACGGTCGCATATGACTGAGAGTCCAGTCGCATATCGGTGAGACGCCGCAACAGGCAAAACCCAAACTGACCCACTACCACCTAACGGGTAGTGCATCAGTTTGAAAGTTCAACGATCTCGGCGAGGCTCCAGACGTGGTCCTCGACGCCTGCGGCCATAGCTGGTGTGCGTGGGTATGGGTTGGCGAGTGTCTTGTGCGGGCGTGCGAAGTTGTAGTGCATGAAGTGGATCGCGACGGATGAGATGTGGTTCTCGATCTTCTTGCTGAACCCGTTCGTTAGGCGTGTGAAGCGGCGCATCCCCATCCGCATCGTGAGGTTCTGCCGCTCCACGTAGCTCGTGCTGATCCGGCTCGGGTCGGGATCACCCAGGCGCACCGTGATTTTGGTTCCGGTGCAGGCTGGCGGGCTATAACGGCCAGGAGCGACCGCTTGGCTCTTGTAGATCTTGTGGATCTGCGCCCAATCAACCTCGTCCTTATCGAAGGCGTACGGGACGCTCCCACGGTACGCCTGGTGGCCGTCGGTGCTGAGTTGGATTCGCTCGGGCATCCGGCTCTTGAGGTCGTACATGAACGCTAGACCGTCCTCGGTCGTGCGCTGGCCAACGAGCCACGCCGGGACTAGCTTGCTATCCGCACAGATCGCCACCCACGTCCAGACATCGCCATAGCCAAACGTGTCCTTGTGCTCGTCCGGCACGTTTTTAGCCTTCGCGTAACAGAAGCTCCAAATCTCGTCGCACTCAATCGTCTCGCACGGCAGATCGACTAGGACGCGGCTCTGGTACTCCGCGCACGCCTCTCCCACGTCCAGCATGAGCTTGGACACGGTGTTGAAAGAGCAGCCAGCCATACGGGCCGTCGCGCGAAGGCTGTTGCCCTCCACCAGCATCCCGAGGATCTGCGCGCGCCGCTCTATGCTCAGGCGGTTCATACTGAACATTATGCGTGAGCGGTCGGACAGAAAGTCTACTTTGACGCTGCCTAGCGGCGAGCTAAACGCGCTTGGCCCAACGAGCGTTAGCCGCACGTTGGGCTGCTTCAGAGCGTTCTGCTGGCGTCAACTTCGCCGCACGCGCCTTTCCGCCCTTGAGGCCGCCCTTGCGCCCGAGCGAGACCGCAGCCGGGTCCTTTACGAGATCTGGCTCCGGTTCTACGACCTCGCCAACAGTCAGATCGACTATGAGCTTTCCAAGTTGGTTGGGGTCTCGGGGTCGTTTGCGTGAGCGGTTTGGCATGGTGCGATCGTAGCGATCGGAGTGGCGGACAGCGGGAGATCCCTGCCCCGGATCAGCAACAGTTCCTCGGGCCATTCCATCTGGACCTCGAAACCATGGTCGCGGATCAGATCCAGGCATGGATCGTTGTTGGGATCAACGAATGCTTGCACAGGCGGGATGAACGAGGTGCCAGCAGTCAAAGCAATATGGGTCAGCGCTTCGCGAAGGAGAACCTCGCTCAACGGCCGGCCCCGGCAGCACGTCCACCGCTCACCCCGACAGCGGTAGGACTTATGGAGCGAAAGGACAGCTATGTATGCCGCATCTTGGTAGGCATCGGACGGGAAGTCCGGGTGTTCGACGACCACGCCGCGCCATTGGATAGCGCTGATACCAACCAACGCCCCGGACGGGAGCACCCGTGTAACGAGAAAAGTAGCGCTCGGGCGTTCGCCGGCACGAATCTGGCGCACGATGGCTTCGACCACATCTTCGGCGTGCTGCGTTCCGTCACCGCACACAAAGTCCGCGAGCCCCTCGCAGGTCGTTGGGTCCTCTATGGTCGTTTGTAGCTCGCCCTTAAGCCTCGGCATGGGGCGCTACAGCCTACTCGGGTGAGAAAGCGTCCCCTCTATGACGCTCCATGATCCGCCGTGCCTGCGCGTCCGTGGCCTTTATCACCACAGGCCCCAAGGCCAGAGCCATGCTGATGCGCTCCAAGCTCACTTCGTCCGGCTCCAGCACCGTCCGCGTTGGTGGCGCTTCCCCGGCGATGGTGGCAGCTTCATGCTCAGCGGCGTCGAACTTTGTCGCTCGCGCGATCAGCTTCCATTCCTGCTCGAACTCAAGCTGCTCCTTGTGGCCTCCGGCATTCTGCGGCGATACGACTAGGCCTCGGATGATGGCCTGCGGGTATTCCGGTGAGTCAGGTCGCAGATAGTCGAGGGTCTCGATCATGTTTGTTCTCCTACGGGTGATAGTAGTCGCATCGTCGGCTCCTCCAAGAAGGCGAACGCTTCGCTGATCAGGGAGGACATTTGTTCGAGGTTGATCGGGTCTGCCAATCGCCGTCCGTCCGGACTTATAGTCGATGAAAATCAAGCGGTCGTTGTGAATATCTGGCTCAATGCTCAGGTCATCTTCGTCGGGATTGCCTAGCTCGTGCAGGTTCCGAAACCGCACAGCTCCTCCGAAGAAGTCATCGCCCAGGATAGTGGCCTGTTGACTGCCCCGCATGAGCGTATCGGCCACAAAGGTCCTGGCGCTGCCCCCCGGTGCGTCGGCCTCGGCCACGATCTGTATCCCGCACTGCATAAACGCCGGCACATCGAGCTTCTCGGCGGCCAGGGAAAAGATGCGCACCACCTTCGCCTCGGCTCTCTCGGTGGTCAGCACGTCGGGGCCGTTCATCCTGGCCTGAATGCTGAACATCATTGGGCGGAGTTCGACTACGTCGTCCTGTCCGTTGTTGAACTGGGCACCGCGCCCATCCGGCGTAAACGTGAAGCCCTGATAGCTATCGGTCTGGAGAAGCTCGGCAAAAATGGCCGACAGTGCGTCATGGTCGAACGGCGGCGGCGGCATTTGCCGAGGCTGGGGCTGAAGCCCAACGTTGAGTGTGCGGTAGCGTGGCTCCACTGGATGATCCCCTTAGTGGGACATGCTACCCACGAAGCGGCCTTGGCGCGCGCTGAGCGCCCAGACGATGTTCCGACGGAGGCACCGGGCGTATACGGGCGAACGCGGTCACGCTGCGTGAGCGGTCTGGCATAGCTCGGAGGGTAGCAACGCGCCATGCGGCCTCACCACCGCCAGATCGCGTCCCACGCCAGCCGCATCAGACAGAACGCGATGCACAAGGCCACGATGGCGATCACGACGCCGACGTAGAACAAGGTGGCTAGGTAGAGGAGCCGCCAGCCGACACGCATCACGCATCACCCAACCCAAGCTTGTCGGCTCGGCGTGCCGCCCGGGTAGGGAAGAGGAAGCCGCCGTCAAGACGGTGGAGCAAACCGGCGTCCGTGAGGCGTGCAACCGCGTCGCTAGCGTCGATCGTGCTGTGTAGCTCGCGGGCGATCTCGTCAAGGCTCCACGGCCAAGGCGAGTCGGCGAGCATCAGATTCAATACGTTGCGGTCACGGTCCTCATCATCAACCGCGCCGTTAGGCTCATTACTGGGCATGGAGCTAGTTCTCCTTGCTCAAGGCCCCGGCGCGGACTGATCCTCTGCGTCGGGGTCGCTGGTTTTATGGATGCCCGCCAGCCTAAACCGCTCAAAGCCCGTTCAGCGGCTCAAATCGAAACTGATGCACTACCACCTAACGCTCGATAATGTATGTTATGTAAACCTGCCCGGGAAAGACGACCTCCATCTACCGCTTTTCCGTTGTAAGACGAAAGCGGAATGGAACCGGTGCGACACGGAGATGAAGCCGGCTCGCGACACCAGAATGACGCCGCCCGATTGTTGAGGGTGAGCCACGGTCACCGTTGCACAGGCGAAGCACCCAGCGCGTTCAGCAGCGCGGCGGCCGGTCACGGGCGTGTTCTGCGAGCCCTCCACGAGGTGCGGGCGAAGAGCATGCGAAGCCGCGCCGGTCATAAGCGATGCCGCGATAGGAGCGCGCGATCTCATCGAGCACTGGGGACCAGATGTCGGCATACGAGCCAGCCCCGTGCACGAGCAACAAACGGTGGCTCGCTCCCTCGCTCCTCCTAATGCAGGACCGCCCCATTTACCATCTCACTCGCCGTCACGCGCGTGTGCCCACCGCGAGCAGGTACTCCATCTCAAAGCGCGCGTTATCGGCGCTGCCGAGGTTCCACTCCTCGCAGAATCTGTCCAGCGCTTCGTCGAGCTTCGCCTCGCGTCCGGTCTTGGCGGCGTTCGCGCGCGCCGCGATAGTTGGGCCGTAACGTGCCTCCTGAGCAGGCGTGAGCTAGGCGTCGGTTAGGCGCTCGGTTGTAGGGCGAAGCGAGAGCACCGTATGCGTCAGCTAGGTGTGCTTTCGCGGTCGCGCTCCTGTAGATACGGCGCCAGGTACTTGGCGGCGATCTTGCTCGGCGGCGACCAAGTCGGTGTGTCGGTGATCTCCGAGCTAAACCCGTGTCCTCCGGTGATGTGAGCGGTGAGGTATTGAGGCTTCCCGTTCGTCAACAACATGCCGTGGATCACGGGGTTGAAGCGCTGAAGAGTCACCGAAGCCCCGGCCAGCGCCGCGATTGACTGCGCGACAGTGTCAGCCTGCTGCGAGCCGACGCCGCCGTGCTTGATGGGAAAGTCAGTTGCATCGCCGGCCGCGTAGACGCGCTCTACGCCTGGAACCCGGCAGTACGGGTCCACCTGGATGAAGCCGTGATCGCCCAGCGGGATGCCTCGCACCTCGGGTCCGAAGAGCTCTGGTAGTGCGATCACTCGATCCACCTCGAGGTGTCGGTCGCCGGGATTGACCACGACCTCGTGGGCGTTGGGAACCTCGGCGTATGCGGAGGTGATCGTCTCGACGCGCGCGCGGGCGAGCAGCTCGGCTATGGAGTTGCTCGCCGACGCGCCAAAAATCGCGAGCGGGCCGTCCTCTGGAGTGACAATCGTCGTCTCCAGATCGATACCCATGTCGTAGGCTCGTCCGGCTGTCATCAGCGCGAGCTCGTACAACGGCAGCGGCCAGGCCATGCGACCGGGCGCGACAAACGCCAGCTTGTGGATGAAATCGCCCTCGACATCCTGGATCAGCCCGTGCATGGTCTCGTCCAGATCGCGGTCGTCGATCGTCAAGGCGTGCTCGTAGCGCTTGCTGATGCTCGCGCCAAGCGCAAGGACAAGCGCGTCATACTCGATCGACTCGTCGGCCTTCGTGTGAATCGTCCGCCTGACCGGGTCGATCCAGCCAAGTTCGCCGTGCAGGAACGTTGTGCCAGCATCGCGCACGATCGGGGCGAGTGGATAGCGGCGGGCCGCACCGTGGGCGAACGGCTCGCGGACGACCATCGGCCGGAATACGAACTCGGTGTTGGGAGCGATCAGTGTCACATCAGTTCGGTCGCGCCCAAGATCGGCTAGGGCCAGCGCGGTCTCAAGCGCGGCCACTCCGCCCCCGACGATGATCACGCGAAGCTGGTCGGAATGCGAGCCCTTCACGGTCTCGGCGTGTGAACTTCCGGTCATGACTATTTACCAGCGTTGCCGTTTTCGGAGTTGCTGTTTTTGTTGGCCTTGCTGGTTTTGGATGGCATCCGGACTGGCGTATCCGGCATCTCTTCGCTCGTGCCGATGAGGATCGTGAGCAGGTCGCTGATCCGCTGCACGCGGCCGAGGCGATCGGGCAGCGGGAGGCCGGATTGGATCGTGTAGTGGTTGCGGCGGCCGTTGCGCTCTCGCGTGATGTAGCCGCCGTCGGTGAGCTCTGTGACGATCCGATGGGCGGCTCGTTCGGTGATTCCGACTCGCTCGCTGATCTCTCGTAGAAGTACGCCTGGATCGTGGGCGATGCAAGCGAGAACCTGGGCGTGGTTCGTCAGGAACTTCCAGCGGTGAGCGGTGGCATCGATCATAGACAGAGACTAGCGTATCTAGATTCCGATTTCCTAGAAATGTATCCCTAGATTTAGATTTCATGCCATGTTGTTCAAGTCCGCCGGTGCTCTTCAGGTCGCTGGTGCTCATGCGCACACCAAACGAAATGAGGTCCACCGTGCCCAGCTCAGTAATGCTCGCTCCGTCCGCCGCGACCGCCGGTAACGGCGTCCCGCCACTCGAAACTGCCGATCCTGTTGCCAATGGACAACCCCAGTCCTCGCCTAGCTCTCAGTCACCGCGAAGCCCACTGCTGGCGAAGCTCACCAGCCTGACCTCGATTGCAATTCACCTCATCGAAAGCTGCCTCGACACCTGGGACCGTCTACTGGCAAGCGTCGTTCTCGGCCGCGGAAGTCCCAGAATGCGCCGGAGTCCTCTCGGGTCTCATCACCAGCCCGGTGCGCACTCTGACAGTAGAGCCTGCGCCGCTACTGCCCCCACCCCCACCGGCAGCTAGCACGGGCCCTTGATGTGGGTAGCTCGTGCTAACTCGGGTTCGTGGCCGCGACGATCCAGACGGACCCGCGGCCGACTATGGAGCCATCGGGCTTCTGCCAGGTGGTGTAGTGGTTTCTCAGTGCCTCGGCAATCTCGGCCCGACGGCTCTCCCCGTACTCGCCGTTCAGGCGGATCAGCTCGGCGCCGGGCCCGATCGCGAGCAGCGCGTCGATCGCCTCGTCCATGTCCGCGCCCATGAAGTAGTCGAAGTCGCGCTGATGCAACTCGATCCCCTCGAACCCGGCGGCCTCGAGAATCCCGCGGGTGGTCTCGGGGTTACCGAGCGAGAATGGCCCAGGCCCACAGGTGTCGGCCTCGTACTCTTCAGGGCGCGAGAGGAACCGCTGCACGACCTGCTCGGTCTGTGCCCACAACGGGCTATCGGCCTTGCGCCGCCAGCAGACCTTGGCGAGCCTACCGCCGGGCTTCAGCGCACCGCGGATCGCGCGCATAGCCGGGACCGGTGCTGCGAAGAACTGTGTTCCCATGCGCGAGAAGGCGTAGTCGTAGATGGGATCCCACGCAGCCGTCTGCGCATCGGCGACTTCGAACTGGGCGTTCTCGACGCCAGCCTCGACGGCCTCGCGACGGGCGTCCTCTATGAACCGCGGCGAGGAATCAATGCCGAGCGCAAAGCCTCTCGGTCCGACGAGTTCAGCCAGCTGCTGAGTCGTCTCGCCGAAGCCGCACCCGATGTCGATGCAGCACCCACGCTCGGGCGGCGCAAAGAGCTCGAAGACCTTCTCGGTGACCTCTGCCAGCGCGCCCACGAACACCTTGCGGTTCGACTTCCACCGCTCATGCAGGACCGTGTCCCACGCACGCACCGCTTCCTCGTTGGCGACCGCCACCGCACCCGCGCCCTGCTGTTGCGTCATCACGCTCGTGTCCCCACTGTGAGCAGGTACTCCATCTCAAAGCGCGCTTGGTCGGCGCTGCCGAGGTTCCACTCCTCGCAGAATCTGTCCAGTGCCTCGTCGAGCTCTGCCTCGCGGCCGTTCTGACGTGCGTTGGCTTGGGCGGCGATCGTCGGTCCATAGCGCGCCTTGAAGTGCTCGCCGAAGTCGCGCGGCTTCTCGAACGCCGTGACCTCCAGCACATCCCGCTTCAGCGTGCGAGAGTCAACGCGAGTGGCGAACAGCTCGCTCAGATGCTCCTCGCTGCCCCACAGCGGCGGCGGTTGAACACCCGGTGGCGGCGCGGGAACGAATGGTCCCATCGTCCTGAACAACGCGCCGACGAGGCCCTCGGGGGTCCAACTCAGTAGCCCGATCGTTCCCCCCGGACGGCACACACGGAGGAGCTCATCTGCAGTGTCCTGGTGATGGGGAGCGAACATAGCGCCGATCGAGGAGATCACCACGTCGAAGGACTCATCCTCGAACGGGAGGTGCTCGGCGTCAGCCTGAACCCAGTCGAGTGTCAGTCCTTCGCTCTCCGCGCGGGCACGGCCCGCATCGAGCAACTCGGGTGTCAGGTCGCTGGCGGTAACCTGGGCGCCGGCCTTTGCCGCGGGTATCGACGCGTTGCCGGTACCGGCCGCCACATCCAGGACCACCTTGCCTGGGCCGATGCCGCACGCCTCTACGAGCCGAGGCCCCAACGGAAGCAAGAACGTCTCGACCATATCCGGGTAATCACCCGATGCCCACATCGCGCGATGACGCGCCTTCAGCTCTGAATCCTGCGCAGTATCCGACAAGATAACGCCCCTTGTAGACCGTCGATCGTACTTCGCCTCCGCATCCGCGTCAAAGCGCTCCATCAGTCGCCGGTCGATGGATCGATAACCGTGGAGACCATGGATATGCGGTTCGCGGGGAAGCCGCCACAACGGGCGTGCTCGAGCAGGATGTCCTCGTCGGGGGCGACGTAGACGCAGTAGATCTTGTCGTCTGTGACATAGCTCGTGAGCCAGCGAATCTCGGGGCCGAGCTCGCCGATCACCTTGTTGGACGTCGCTGATATTCCCTGCAGCTCCTCTGCGCTGAGGTTCCCGGCTCCGGGAAGCTCGCGCTCGATCACGTACTTGGGCATTGCCTTCTCCTTGTCGTTGACCTGCGCTAACATACTGACGGTACCCATCATGCATACTCTCAGTATGAATGTCAAGAGCAAGAAGGTCCAGCAGGGCGAGGCGACCCGCCAGGCGCTGCTGGACGCCGCCTGCGCGCTGTTCGGCGAGCGTGGCTACACCGCGACCTCGATCGACGATGTCGCGCATGCCGCGAACGTCACCAAGGGCGCCTTCTATCACCACTACGCCGGCAAGCAAGAGCTGTTTGCGGGCGTCTACGAACAGGTCAAGCGCGAAGTCTCAGAACGCGCCGCGACGGCGTTCCTGGAGCCCGACCCATGGGAGAAGCTGTACGCCGGATGCCACGCGATGCTCGACGCCCACCTCGACCCTCCGGTCCAACGTATCCTGCTCCACGACGCACAGGCGGTACTCGACGCAGACACAATCCGTCGCGTCGAAAACCGCTACGGCGCGGTCGTACTGCGCGGCGCACTACGCAGCGCGATCCGCGCCGGAGTCGTCCAACCCCTCCCGCTCAAGACCCTCGCACTCATGCTCACCGGCGCGATCATCGAAGGATGCATGGCCATCGCCGACGCCGAGGACCCCGACCAAGCACGAGCAGACGTCGGCAACGTCCTCACCACCCTCCTCGAAGGACTCAGACCACACACGCCGTGAACGACACTAGCCACTGCCACATCCCGATCCTGCCATCCACCCGCAGCACATGCTCCGATCCGCTCCACGCGCGCGAGACGACGCCACGAGACTGCTCCTTCGTCATCGAAACGGAGCCTCGGCGCCCCTCTCATCACTTCCCCTTTTGGACGAGAACCGGGTCTGATATGTGCGGCGACGCGAGCGCTTCTGCTTCGTCCCGAGGAGTTGACGACCGAAGCAGCCTGCACCTCTGCCTGGCCCACGCACAAAGCATCAACCTTTACTGCCTGCCGGTACTCCCGGTCAACGCGTGACCTTGAGGCCGCTCGCGGTTTCAATTGGGTGTCTCGTCGATGGTTTTAGTTGCCTGTCGCCAAGCGGTGTCATCTCCGTGTCGCCTTACATCCTTCCTGTGCCGATACGAGCTGGTGAGCCCAAATACGTTCCACCTGTGTATGTGCGGTCGGTAGCTTATTGAGCCGCCACCAAGGGTTAGCATCTCTGCCTCACCGTCGGATGTGCGCACGCGCGGTCTCGTGCTCAAGCGACGGTTTTCTTGCTAAGCAGGGCCCAAGGAGGTAGCTAATGATTCGAATGGTTCGCGCGCAGATTGCGCTCTTCTCGGCGGTGTCGCTGCTGGCGCTGGGCGCCGCGACAATGCTGAGCACGCCGGTCGCCGTCTCGGCGCCCGCGCACGCAAGTAAGAAGGTTAAGAAACACAAAAAGAACAAGAAGAAGAAAGCGGCCAAGCGGGTGGCCAGCGTCAAAATCACGGCCGGCAACGAGACACTGGCTTTCAACACGCAGGCGACGCAGGCACTTGAAAAGGCGAAAGTAAGCCTTGCCGCCGTTGGTCCCGCTACCGGCGCGCTTGCCTCGGGCTTCGTCTTTCCGCTCGCAGGCGGCACGTTGAATCCATCCACCGGGTACGGCTCGCTGACAACGACCGGCGGGATCACTCTTTCCACGAGCTTCAGCGTGCCCGGCCTCTTCAGCTCAGGAAGCGAAGCCACGATCTCTGAGCCCTCTTTGACCTTGGGCTCTAGCTCGTCTTTGAGCTTCACCTCTCAACAGGCCAGCCCGCCGACGTTTCCGTTCGCGTCCGTCAGTCTCAAAGGGGTGCGTCCGGTGGTCGGCGGCGCGACGATAACGCTCACGAACCTGCCGGTCTCGCTTACAGCCACCGGCGTTCAGTTCTTGGGCGGGTTCGCCAGCGGCGCTTTCACGACCGGCGAGGCCGTTGGGACCATCACCGTGCAGGTGACCGCAAGTAGTTGAGCGGCGCTCGATCGACGCGTGTGGGGCGAGCGCCTTCACCCCGCTCCCCCATATTTGCGTTGACGAGGCTTGGTAGTAGCATCGACACTATGTCTTTGTGGCTGCTGCTTGCCCTGGTAGCGCTTGTGAAGCTCGTGATGGCCTCGCTGATGGTGTGGATTCCGATGCGCTCGGACTCCGCGATGGACGTGTTCGAAGATCAGGGTGGCTCCGAGTCCGAGTCTGACGCTGGCGAAGACGAAGGGGGCAGCAAGACTTTGCCTGGGTCCCCAGCCGAGCCGCATCCGAGGCTCCCCCGCCCTCACCGGCCGCGCCGCGGTCCGCACGGCTCTCCCAGCGTCCCCTCCCCTTCGCGCGTGCGCAAGCCTCCACGCCGCGTCATGGCGCGCTCGCTTGCGCGGCACTGACGCCTCACGCGCCGCCAACAAAGCTCGATAGTGCTGCGGTCGGTGTTGCGCTAGGAGCTCAGCGGTTGCGCTTGCGCTGCTGGCGTGCTGCCTTGGTCTTCGCGCGGCGCTTGCGTCTGCGGGTTGCGTGTTCTTGCGCGGTGCTGCGGCTGCCTAGACCGTCGCCGACAGGAGCGACGCTACGCGCGTCGCGCAAGATCAGAAACGCGATCCCCCCCAACAGCACGATGCAGACGATGCCGACCGGGATGACCACCCCGGTCGAGATAGTGCTCAGTGCAGTACCCGAAGCTGTGGTCGCCGTTGTTGCGGTGCTTTCTTCTTCTTCGCCCGCCGCGCTACTGGTCAAGTTCGAGGAGGATTCCGAGGGGGCGCCGAAGGCTCCACTGGAGGATGGCGTTTCCGCGCCCGCCGCTGCTGGGTTTTGAGCACCGCCGCTCGTGCCCGTCTCGGCCTTCGCCAGCGCTTCTTGCACCGACTTGTCCAGCGCGGCCTTGTTCAGCGAAGTGCTCGAGCCTGTGGCCGCGACCGCGCAGCTGGCGGTCAGCCCGAAGAGGCTCACGGCCACGGTCATGGCAATCAGCGATATGTGCGAGGTGATTCGACGCATTGTTCTCAAGTTGCCCGGATCAGCGAGAATAGCGCCTGAGACGCAGCCACCATAGAATGAGCCGTCATGGCTCCTAAGCAACGACAGATCCGCGTCGAGCAGCGCGGCGCCCAGGCGGCGATCGAAGCACTCGAGCAGCGCTCAGACGAGGAGCTCGAGGCCGAGACGAAGTACAAGTCGGCTGCGCTTGCGATCCTTGGGGCGCGTGCGTCCGAGCGCTTTGACGCCGAGCAAGCGCGCGCCTACTTCCAGCGAGCAATCGCGGCTGCCAGGCCTCAGGAACGGATGCAAATCAGGCGCATGGCCGACGCATCGCTGGCGCTTGCGGAGCGCCGTGCCGGCGACCTGAAGAGTGCGGTCGAGCGTCTCGGCCAGACACCTCCGACCGGGCGCCAGATGTTCGCTTTGCGCGCGATGGGGTTGCTGATCCCGCCCGCCAGCGCCGGAATCCTTGCGCGCACACGCGGGATCCTGTTGATCATTGCGCTGATCATCGTGCTGCTGGCACTTGGCCTTGGGATCGTGGAGCTTGTGGCGCTGCCGTTCGGTGGGCTTGGCCTCGCGCCGGGGGTCTTGCTTGGCCTGTTCGTCGCCATCGCAGGGGTGGCAATCGCTGCGATGGTTGGACGCAGGCGTCGAGATCGCTCTCAGGCCGCGGCCGCTGGCGCTGTTCGTTCCTCCAAGTAGAGAGCTCGGCAAGCACTGCGTCGGATACATTGAGCGCGATTGCTCGCTCGAGGTACCGTCTTGCGCTGCGGGCTCAGCTCGAAGACAGCGTTGCGCGGCGGATGACCACCGGAGTCGTCGGAGCGCCGTCTTGCGGCGGGTTGGTTGGCAGCTTGGCGATCGTGTCCACGCCGGCGAAGCTGCCCACTACGTTTCCAACTAGCGCGTATTGCGCTGGCAGGGCTGCGTCGGGGGCCGTGACGATGAAGAACTGGCTGCCCGATGCTCCCGAGGGGTCGGTCGCCGTCTTGGCCATCGCCACGGTGCCGAGCGTGTAGCGCATGTTGCTCGGCGGCTCCTCGACGATCGTGTAGCCGGGGCCCCCCGAGCCGTCGCCGTTGGGGTCGCCGCCCTGGATGACGAAGTCGGCTGCAACCCGATGGAAGGTCAGGTCGTTGTAGAAGCCGCGCTTGACCAAATAGGCGAAGGATGCGGTCGTGCGCGGAGCTTGGCGCACGTCGAGCTCGATTTCGATCGCGCCGCAGTTGGTGGCGAGACTCACGACATAGCGCTTGGCTGGATCGAGCTTGAGCGTTGGCTTGGGGATGCGCTGCGCACCCCTTGGCACTGGCGCCTGTGCTCTCGAGCATTTGCCGCTGCTGGACGCAGACACAGGCTTGACGTTCAGCGATGACCCTCCATTTTGGGGATGGATGGGCGTGCCTGTGGATGTCCCGGCGCCACTCGTGGAGCTGCCGCACGCCGTCAATACGAGCCCGAAGGCTGTTGTAGCCGAGCCGTACAACAGCCGGCGCGCGACACTCGAGCGGTCAAACATCGAGGCAGCATAGTCGCGCTTCCCCCAGATCTGCGCCATATTCGCGCATTCTTAAAGCATCCTTCCGCAATTCTCAACAGTGGCGGTCGCCGACGCTCGCTCGTGATCGCGTCACGGCGCAATACGCTTGCGCGATGAGCACGCCCATTCGTCTGATCGTGAATCCCGCCGCCGGTGGCGGCAAAGCCGGCCGCGTGCTGGCCGACGTGCTTGTCGCGCTAGACGGGCATGGTCTGCAGGTTCGCAGCGAGTTGACCCGCGATCTGGCTCATGCGCGTGAGCTTGCACGTGAAGCCTGCCTTGCTGGGGAGACGGTCGTGTGCTTGAGCGGCGACGGGATGGTCGGTGCTGTCGCGGACGTGCTGCGTGAGTTTCCCGGGGCGCTGCTTGGCGTGCTACCCGGCGGGCGTGGCAACGACCTTGCCCGCGTGCTCGGCATTCCCGCCGATCCCGTCGAGGCCTGTGCGATTGTCGCCGCCGGCTTCTCGCGCAAGCTCGATCTGGGTGAGGTTGACGGGAAAGCGTTCGTTGGCATAGCGAGCGTAGGCTTCGACAGCGATGCCAATCGCATCGCCAACCAGGCTCCTGCCTGGCTTGGTGGGCTTGTGTATGCCTATGGGGCGCTGCGTGCTCTGTTGTTCTGGCGCCCGGCACGCTTTCAGATAGAGCTCGATCCTCCGGGCGAGTCGCATAGCTTCGCCGGCTACTCGGTGGGAGCCGCCAACTCGAAGACCTATGGCGGTGGTATGCGCGCCGCGCCGGACGCACTGCTCGACGACGGCCTGCTCGACGTGCCGGTGCTCGAAAGCGTCAGCAAGCTGGGCTTCCTCACGAAGATTCTGCCGAAGGTGTTCAGCGGTGCGCACGTGCATGAGCCCAGTGTGAAAGTGTTTCGCGCGCGAGAAATAGCCGTCAGCGCGGATCGCCCGTTCACGATGTATGCCGACGGCGACCCGATCGGCGAGCTGCCGCTGCGCGTACGCGCGATCGGCGGCGCCGTGCGCGTGCTTGTGCCGACTGACGGCTCTGGCGCGGATGCGTTCCTTGCCACCGGGCCTGCCTCAAACGCTGCCGCAGCAGAGCGATGAGCGCCACGCTCGGGGCGAAGCTCGCTCTTGCTCGCGCCGTCGGTGCTGTCTCCCGGGTGCGCGGCAGAGGCGGTACCAGCCTGCCTGGGAAGCTGCTTGTGCGGATGGATTCCTCTGCGATCGCCGAGCTTGCGGTGCGTCTGCCCCGTGGCAGCGTGTTGGTTTCTGCCACTAACGGCAAGACCACCACGGCGACGATGGCCGCGAGCATCTTCGAGGCTGCCGGTGTCTCGCTGGTGCACAACCAGGCTGGCGCCAACATGGCCGGCGGGATCGCCTCGACGCTGCTCGATGCCGCTGGCCGCAGCGGCACGATTGCCGGCGAGCTCGGGCTGTTCGAGGTCGACGAGCTGTGGCTCGATCGGCTTGCGGGACAGCTTCATCCGCGCGTGGTGGTGCTTGGCAACTTGTTTCGCGACCAACTCGATCGCTATGGAGAGCTGGAGACGATCGCCGAGCGCTGGGCCACCGCGGTCAACGGCGGAGCGGCGGCTCAGGCGCGTCTGGTTTGCAACGCCGACGACCCACTCGTGGCTGACCTCGGACGCGAACGAGATACTGTCGTCTATTACGGCGTCGATGATGATTCGCTGGCGCTTGCTGGAATGGCGCACGCGGCCGACGCCAAGCATTGCCGTCGCTGCGGGGCGCCTTACGCGTTCGACGTTGTGTACCTCGGTCATCTTGGCCACTACCACTGTCCTTCGTGCGGGCAGCGGCGACCCTCTCCCACTGTGCTTGCCCGCTCGGTCTTGCTGGAAGGTGTGCGCTCGGCGCGCTTCCAGCTGAGCACACCTGCCGGCCAGATCGAAGTGAAGCTTGCCCTGCCTGGTCTTTACAACGTTTACAACGCTCTCGCGGCTGCCGCGCTTGCTGTCGCCTTGGAGATCCCGCTGGCCGATATCGCCGCTGGCCTGGAGAACACAAGGGCAGCTTTCGGTCGGGCTGAGACGGTCACTGTCGCGGGGCGCGAGACGCGCATTCTGCTTGTCAAGAACCCAGCCGGCGCAAATGAGGTACTGCGCACGGTTGCACTGGAGCCTGGCTCCCACGACTTGCTCGGAGTGCTCAACGACAACACCGCCGATGGTCACGATGTGTCATGGATCTGGGATGCGGACTTCGAGCTGCTCGCCGGGCGCGTGCGCTTGGCGACGTGCTCGGGCACTAGGGCGCCCGAGCTTGCCATGCGCATGAAGTACGCAGGGATCGAGCCCGACCGCATTAGAGTCGTCGAAGATCTCCAACATGCACTTTCTGGTGCGGTGGCCGAGCATCCAGAGGCCGAGGGCGACACGCGGTCCCCGGGCGGCGCTGCGCCTCTGTATGTGCTCCCGACCTATACCGCGATGCTCGCTCTACGTGAGCTGCTTGTGCGACGCGGTGAGGCGGACAGCTCATGGCAGTAGAAGACCTGAAAGGGCGCACTCTGCGCGTTTGCGCTTTGTACCCCGACCTGATGAATATCTACGCCGACCGCGGCAATCTGTTTGTGCTGCAGCGCCGCTGCGAATGGCGTGGAATTGGCTTTCAGTTGAGTGGCAGTGGGCTCGACGAAGCACTCGACGGTGCGACCCACGACATCTACTACATCGGCGGCGGTCAAGATCGCGACCAGCTGCTTTGCGCCGAGGATCTTGTAGGCGGCAAGCGTAAAGCTTTGCATGAGGCGGCTTCGCGCGGCGCGATCGTACTGGGGGTATGTGGCGGCTATCAGCTGCTTGGCGAGTCCTACACGCTCGGGGACAACCAACTCCAGGGTGTCGGCTTGCTCGACATACGCACCGTGCGGGAGCCGAGCGAGCGGCTGATCGGCAATGTCGCGATCGAGGTGGACCTCGACGGGGGGAAGCGCGTGCTCGCGGGCTTTGAGAACCATGGCGGCCGTACGTATCTCGGCCCTGACGCCAACCCGTTGGGCAGAGTGCTCAAAGGTCACGGCAACGACGGCCACAGCGGTTTCGAGGGGGCTCGCTCCGGCAACACGATCGGCACCTATCTCCACGGACCGCTGCTGCCGAAGAACGCGTGGTTTGCCGATTGGCTGATCGCAACGACGCTGGGTATCGACGTCGAGGCGCTGACATCGCTTGACGACTCCTTTGAGGACGCAGCTCACGCCAGCGCTCGCCGCGCTGCCGGAGCCTCATGACAAAGTACCGTCGCGCGCATCTAGTACAATTGTCTGCGACGGCGGGTGTTGCGTCGCGGTCAACGCGAACGATTGCCAATCGGGAATTCGGGATAGCACCCGGATGGAGTTCGACTCTCCCGCCCGCCGCCAATAAAGCTGCTGGACCCGGTTTTGACAGAGTTGCAATTGGCACGCGCTCGCGGGATCGCTACCCGCCTTGTGTCAGGCCGGGTCAGCAGGTTCGCCTGCTATTCTGGACGCCGTTGGCAATCGTTCGGAGGTAGCTCCTCCACACCCATACTCGACCCGCTCCGGCGGGTCGAGTTGTTTCAGAAGCCATGGATCTATCTGAGTATCAGCGCGAATCGCGTCGCACAGCCGAGTACCCACGCGAGGCGTGGCTTGCTTATCCCGCACTAGGGCTGGCAGGCGAGGCAGGTGAGGTCGCCGAGCACGCCAAGAAGGCGATTCGCGACGACGCCGGCAAGGTCAGCGACGAGCGCTGCGCGGCGATGTCCAAGGAGCTCGGCGACGTGCTCTGGTACGTAGCGCAGCTCGCGAGCGAGCTTGACCTCAGCTTGGATGACATCGCCAAACAGAACCTGGAGAAGCTTTTCTCGCGTCAAGCGCGCGGGGTCCTCTCAGGGAGTGGCGACGACCGCTGAGCCGTTCGTGACGGCGAACTTCGCGTAGCGCTCGGCCAACCTGGCGGGCACCAATGCGCGGACGAGCACGCCTTCCGGGGTGTCCTGGCGGCGCAGGTCACCGGCTATGTCGTGCAGCTCGGCCAGGCTGCCACCCTGCGAGTAGGGCACGAGCAGCTCCATCGGGCGCAACGTGTGGCGCAACTCTTGCTCGATGCGCTGCTCCAGCTCGTGCAGGCCCTCGCCGACCCCACCCTTCGGGTGCGGTGCCCCGCCGCTGACGAGTACCGCGTCCGGGTGTGCGAGGCGCAGTTCCTCGCGTGCCTCCTCGTCGAGCAGGTCGATCTTGTTGAGCACGAGAACGCGCGGGCGCTCGCCGGCGCCGATCTCCTCCAATACCTCCTCGACGGCTTTGCGCATCGCGAGCTGGTCGTGCTCGGGTGCGGAGGCGTCGAGCACGTGTAGCAGCAGGTCGGCAAGGCGTGTCTCCTGCAGCGTCGCGCCGAAGGCGTCCACGACTTGGTGGGGAAGCTTGCGGATGAAGCCGACGGTGTCGGTGAGCAGGTGGGCTCGTCCGTCGATTCGCATCATGCGTGTGCTCGGGTCGAGCGTGTGGAACAGGCGGTCGCGCACCCCCACATCGGCGCCGGTGAGGGCGTTCAGCAACGTGCTCTTGCCTGCGTTGGTGTAGCCGACGAGTGCGATGTTCGGCAAGGCCGCTCGCTCGCGCTCGGCGCGCATCACCGAGCGTGTGCCCTTCACGTGCTCCAGGCGCCGGCGCAGCGCGGCGATGCGATTGCGTGCGAGGCGCCGGTCGGTCTCGATCTGGGTCTCCCCTGGTCCACGCGTGCCGATGCCGCCGCCGAGGCGCTCCAGATGGGTCCACAGGCCGCGCATGCGCGCAAGGTTGTACTCCAGCTGAGCCAGCTCGACCTGCAGCTTGCCCTCGGCGCTCGAGGCATGCGTGGCGAAGATGTCGAGGATGACGGTCGTGCGATCGACGACCGGCATGCCGAGCGCCTGCTCCAGGTTGCGCTCCTGGCGTGCACTCAGCTCGTCGTCACAGACGATCACGTTCGCGTCGCACTCATGCGCAGCCTGTTTGGCCTCGGTCACCTTGCCGGGGCCAAGGTAGGTGTTCGGGTGCGGCTGCTCGCGGCGCTGGATCATCTCCCCCATGACTTCCACGCCGGCCGTACGCAGCAACTCGTGCAGCTCCTCGAGATTCTCATCGTCCGGGAGTGCGGCTATGCAGAATGCTCGCTGAGTGGCGCGCCTTGTGGGTTGGTTCATCCTCTTCGAGTGTAGATCAGCCACGCGCGCCGGCCAAAGCGGTCTCGTTTGCGATAGCCGGCGACCTCGCCGGCCAGCTCCGAGCGGGGCCATTCAAGCAGCCGTGCGCGTGAGCCGGCCAAGCAAGTCGTCCTCCGCTCAGCCCCCCAGCGAGGCCAAACGCTCAACCGCCTCGGCGAGGCGCTCGTCGGGCGTGGTGAGCGCGATCCGAAACCAACCCTCGCCGCTTGGCCCGTAGGCACTCCCGGGCGAGATCACAACCGCTGCCTGCTCGAGCACGTGCTCGCAGTAGGCCACCGAGCTCTCAAAGCCCTCCGGGATCGGCGCCCACACGTAGATTGTGCCCTTGGGCCGGTCGACGTGCACGCCGGCCTTGACCAGCGCCTCGCACACCATGTCGCGGCGGATGCGATACAGCTCGTTCATCGAGGCCACCTCGGCGTCGGCGTCGGGCGAGAGCGCCGCCACACCAGCCAGTTGCACCGCCTCGAACAGGCCGGAGTCGATGTTGGTCTTCAGGCGCCAGTAATGCTCGATGACCTCCGCGTTGCCGAGCACCGCCGCGCAGCGCCAGCCGGTCATGTTGTAGCCCTTGGAGAGCGAGAACACCTCGATGCCGACCTCCTTGGCGCCGGGGGTCTGCAGGAACGAGGGTGCACGGTAGCCGTCGTAGGTGGTCTCGCTGTAGGCGTTGTCGTGCACGACGAGGATGTCGTAGGCCTTCGCGAAGTCGACCACTAACTCGAAGAAGCCCCGTGGCACGATTGCGCCGGTGGGGTTGTTGGGGTAGTTGAGGAACATCAGCTTGGCGCGGTTCGCGGTCTGCTCGTCGATCGCGTCGAGGTCTGGTACGAAGCCAAGCGCGGGCATCAATGGCATCACGACGGGATCGCCGCCGGCCATCAGCGGCCCGCCGGTATAGACGGGGTAGCCAGGATCGGAGGCAAGCGCCACATCGCCCTGGTCGAGGAAGGCGAGGTTGAGGTTGAAGATCGCCTCCTTGGCGCCGATCGCTGGGATGATCTCGCTGTCGGGGTCGAGTGTCACGTCGAAGCGGCGTACATAGAAGTCGCTGAGCGCTTGGCGGAAGTCGGCGCGCCCACGATTGGACGGATAGCGGTGTGTCGCCGGCTCGGTGACCGCCTCCTGCATGGCCTCGACGATCAGCGCCGGCGTGGGTCGGTCGGGATCGCCGATTCCGAGGCTGATGACATCCACACCGGCAGCCTGCTTGGCGGCGATCTTGCGCTCCAGTTCGGCGAATAGGTACGGCGGAATCCGGCTCAGGCGCTCACTCGGTCTCATACAGCTCCTTGATGAAGTCCTCGCTGAGCTTTCCCGCGAACACGGGCCGTGCCCAGCCTGTCAGGTTGACGTGCAGATCCTCTCCTACCTCGACGCCCAACTCTCCCCCGTCCAGCAATACCATGACTTGCTCTGGTCCACCGCGCAGCCGGTTGGCCACCGCGGCGCCGGTGGCGCCGGTACCGGAGGAGAGTGTCTCTCCGACCCCACGCTCGAAAATGCGTGCGCGGATGGCGCGCTCCCCTGTCCCATCTGCGCTGGGTTCGACTTCCGTGTACCACGACACGTTCGTGCGGTTTGGGAACAGCTCGTGAGCTTCGATTGCCGGGCCGATGCTCGGCAAGTCCAGTGCGTTCAATGTCGCTAGATCCTCGACGTGGATGGCGCACTGTGGATTGCCGATCGACACGTGCTGAAAGCTCCAGGCGCGAGCATCGGCGAGGAGCTCGCTCGCTCCGTCCGCTGGTCCGCTGGGGAAGTCCTTTGATGTGAGGCTCGCACGCCCCATGTCCACGCGACACGTATCTGGACCGGTGATCGTGGGACGTATCTCTCCGGCGACGGTCTGGATCGAGAAGACGTCTTGATCTGTCCACCCGCGCCTGCGCAGGTAGAGGATCGCCTCGCGCGCGCCGTTTCCCGAAAGCTCGGCCTCTGAGCCGTCGGGGTTGTAGATGCGCAGATTCGCCACAAAGGGCGGATCCTGAGGTGGAGCCAGCAACAGGATGCCGTCGGCGAAGACCCCGAAGTGACCTGCGCACAGCCTGCGGATGCGCTCGGGGGTCAGCTCGAATGGGAGCTCTTTCTGCTCGACGATCAGGTAGTCGTTGCCAAGCGCCTGCCACTTCTCGAACTTCATCGGGTGCTCCCCCCTGCCGTGGCAAAGTCCCCGACGATGCGGGCTGACGGGATGGATGGTGTCTGTCCAGCGTGTTCGAGCATGCGGCGCGAGAGTCTAGTGTCCGCTCATCGCGAGGATCTCCTCAGCGGCCTGCTCCGCTGAGAGCTTTGTCAGGTCAAGCGGCCGCACGCCGGCGAGCTTGCGCATCCAGGTCAGCTGACGGCGTGCGTAGTTGCGCGTATGACGCTTCATCGCCTCCACATCCCCCGCCAACAGCTCGTCGAAACCAAGCGCCTTGCGTGCCGTGACACTGGCGCCGGCCGCATGCGCGCTTGAAACCTCCTCGCGTGCCCCCCGCGCAAGCATCGCCTCTACGCGTGCGTCGATGCGTGCGTACAACACTTCTCGCTCCATCGTCAGGCCCACCAGTAGCGTCGGCTGGCGCATCTCTCCAGTCCATAGCTGTGAAGGCCCACTCGGCGGCTCCAGCTCACCCACGTCGAGCAGCTCCAGCGAACGCACGATCCGTTGTCGGTCGTTTGGGTCGATCTCCTCGGCAGCCCACGGCGCGCGCTGGGCCAGCTGGGCGTGCAGGGCCGGTGCTCCGTCGCGTTGCAGCTCTGTAGTCCAGCGCTCGCGCACTCCCTCTGGCGGCGGGGGACGCAGGTCGAGCTCGCAGAGCGCCGCGCGCAGGTATAGCCCTGTGCCGCCAACCACGATTGGTCTACGGCCTTCGGCGAGGGCATTGTCGATCTCCGCGTGTGCCAGCTCGGCATACTGGCCGGCGCTGAAGCTCGCGTCGATCGGCAAGAACGACACGAGGCGGTGCTCAAGCTCTTTTTGCTCGGCTTTTGTGGCGACGCCTGTGAGTGTCTCGATGCCCTGGTAGACCTGTAGTGCATCCGCGGAGATCGCCACCGGGCGCTCTCCGTGCTCGCGCAGGCGTCGAGCGAGTGTCACCGCGACAGCGGTCTTGCCGATGCCGGTCGGCCCGAACAGGGCGATAACGTGTGACGAGCGCGGGCACACGTCGCTAGGAGAGTTGGCGGCCTGGGCGATCGCAGGGCGGATGATCGGACAGGACAATCAGTCGGGGCGCTGCGTCGTATGGGCGCAAGCAGGCGTCATGCGGGCGCGAAGACATTCCCGTAGGCTTGCAGCTAATGGATATCTCGGGCTCAAAGGTGCTGCTCACCGGCGCGACGGGCGGCCTCGGCCACGCGATAGCGCGTGCCCTTTCGGCGAGAGGTGCGCAATTGATCCTCACTGGTCGACGCCTAGAGGTGTTGGAACCGTTGGCATCGGAGTTGCGCGCGCGGGCTTTGGCGGTGGACCTTAGTGAGGCGGCCGAGGTTGACCGTCTGCTCTCGGAGGCCGGCGAGCTGGACATTCTTGTGGCTAACGCAGCACTGCCCGGCAGCGGAAAGCTCGATTCCCTGACGATGCAGGAGATCGACAGGGCGCTTGAGGTGAACCTGCGCGCGCCGATCGCGTTGGCGCACGCACTAGCGCCCGAGATGGTGGCGCGAGGACGCGGGCACTTGCTGTTTATGTCCTCGCTGTCGGGCAAGGCAGCGACCGCGGGCAGCTCGATCTACAACGCCACGAAGTTCGGTTTGCGCGGCTTCTCGGGAGCCATGCGCGCCGAGTTGCATGGAACGGGAGTCGGCGTCTCGACAGTATTCCCCGGCTTCATCCGCGACGCGGGCATGTTCGCCGAGGCGGGCGTGAAGTTGCCGAAGGGTGTAGGCACACGCAGCCCGGAGGACGTAGCCAAGGCCGTGGTAGGAGCGATCGAGCACAACCGCGGCGAGATGGACGTCGCCCCGATCGCACTGCGCGTCGGTTCTGCATTTGCGGGTCTTGCACCGGAGATGTCGGCAACGTTCACGCGCAAGTCAGGCAGCGACAAGATCGCGTACGACCTAGCCGACGGCCACCGCGCCAAGCGCTAGGACCCCCGCTGGGCGGCGCCATACTGCGCCTCAGTCGCTCGCGTGCGTAAAGCACGCCACGCGAATTGCCTGCCTGTGCCCTCTGGGTATGCCCCGAAGGGGTACGTCCTTGTCTGGCTTGCCCAGCGGACGTCCTAGCCGCTCTACCGGAGTCAGAGTGTGGGGGGTTTCAAGGCGTTGCCTCACGGGGAGCATAAGAAGACCTCCTACAAAGTCCTTCGCCCCTACTTAGGCGCACATTCCTATCGCCTTAGGGAGCGGTCCCAGGATGGTTGGCGTAACCCGCACCCACCACTGGAGGTTCGCGTATGAAAAGCAGAGGCATTATCCGAGTAGGTCTCGTCATCGGCGCTCTGGCGACAGGCGGAGCCGTTGCCGGCATCGCCGGCGCCGCCGCGGCACCGAGTTCCACGACGGGCACGACGACTCAGTCCACAAGCAATACGGCGACTACCCCGTCGACGACGACAACGGCCCCAAGTACCACCACGAAGCCGTCGACCACGCCGGGATCCACCGGTCACCCGTGCCCGAACATGGGCAGCAAGTCCGGCTCAAGCTCGGGCTCTGGCTCGAACTCGGGTTCGGCCTACGAAGGCGGCCCTCCGGTAGGCGCCACCACCCAGTAGTCACGGCCCCGTGGGGCCAACGGAGAGAGCCTCCCGGGTGGATACCACACCGTCCGGGAGGATTCCGTGTCCATCATCGTGGCCACAAGCCCGTGACTCTCGCGTAGTGTGGTGATACGTCAGGCTGCGCGCGTGTCTGCCTCGGCCGGCTCAGGGGCGACCGTCAGCGGTGTCTCGGTGCCCTGGATCGGCCTGACCTTGTCGGCCCCAATCCCGAGCGCCGCGTATACCTTGCGCTCGATCTCACCGGCGATCGCCGGATTCTCATCCAGATAGGCCTTGGCGTTGCCGCGTCCTTGTCCCAGACGCTCGTTTCCGTAGGAGATGAACGAACCTGACTTCGTCACGATGCCGTGCTCGATCCCGAGGTCAACCAGGCAACCGGCCGTCGAGATGCCCTTGCCGAACTCGATGTCGAACTCGGCCTGACGGAAGGGAGCGGCGAGCTTGTTCTTGACGACCTTCACGCGCACGCGATTGCCGACGGCCTCTGTGCCGTCCTTGAGCGTCTCGATTCGCCTGATGTCAAGCCGCTGAGAGGCATAGAACTTCAGCGCGCGACCGCCAGGCTGCGTCTCCGGCGAGCCGAACATAACCCCCACCTTTTCGCGGATCTGGTTGGTGAGGATGCAGAGCGTTCCGGTCCTGTTCAGGTTGCCGGCGATCTTGCGCATCGCCTGGCTCATCATGCGCGCCTGTGCCCCCACAGTCTGGTCGCCCATCTGCCCCTCGAGCTCCACACGCGGAGTGAGCGCGGCCACAGAGTCGATCGCCACAACGTCGATGGCGCCCGAGCGCACGAGCATGTCGGCGATCTCCAGGGCCTGCTCGCCGTAGTCGGGCTGGGAGACGAGCAGCTCATCGATGTCCACGCCAATCTCCTTGGCATACAGCGGGTCCATCGCGTGCTCTGCATCGATGAACGCGCACACGCCGCCAAGCCTCTGAGCTTCGGCAAGCACGTGGTAGATCAGTGTGGTCTTGCCGGAGGACTCCGGACCGAACACCTCCACGATGCGCCCCTTTGGCACGCCGCCGATGCCGAGCGCGAGGTCGAGCGACAGAGCACCCGTGGGGATCGCGTCCACACGCACCTGAGCGCCCTCGTCGCCCATGCGCATGACTGAGCCCTTGCCGAACTCGCGCTCGATCTGCCCGAGCGCCCCTTGCAGGGCCGCGTCGCGCGCCTTTGCGGCCTTCTCCTCATCGGTCACGGGCATCGTCTTGCTCCTCCTGTCGAAAGCTGGAGATGAAATGTATGGGGTGCTCCGGACGGAACTATGGGAACGTATGTTCGCCCAGTAGAGCACGAGTCCTCCAATCCCTTGATGCCTGATTGGCGGCGGAGTCAGTGAGCTGTGCGGGCGAGGAGACTCTCCTCGCCGATGAGGGTCTGGCTTGTGGCCTTGACGATCTCTACCTGCGTCAGCTCGCCGGGCGCGGCGAGGCCGGTGAAGTTGACGACCTTGTTGTGGCGCGTGCGTCCGCGCTGGCGCTCGGGGTCTGTGCGCGAGGGACCTTCGACGAGCACCTCGACGGTGCGGCCAACGAAGCGCTGTGCGCGCTCGGAAGCGCGACGCTGTACCACCTCCACAAGGCGTTCCATGCGCTCCACCTTGACCGGATGCGGCACGATCCCCTCGGTCAGCTCGGCTGCCTCCGTGCCCCTGCGAGGAGAGAAGATGAATGTGAACGCGCTGTCATAGCCCACCTGCTCGGCTACCTGCAGCGTCTGCTCGAAGTCCTCCTCGCTCTCGCCCGGGAAGCCGACGATGATGTCGGTTGTGATCGCCGCGTCGGGTACGTGCTCGCGGATCAGCGCCACGCGGTCCAGATAGCGCTCGCGATCGTAGGTGCGGCGCATCGCCTTCAGGATACGGCTGGAGCCCGACTGCAGCGGCAGGTGGATGTGCTCACACACGCTTGCGAGCTCCGCGTGGGCACGGATCACATCCTCGCGCATGTCCTTCGGGTGCGGGCTCGTGTAGCGGATGCGCTCGATCCCCTCGATCGCGTCGAGCCGGCGTAGCAGGTTGGCAAACGTCTCAGATTTGCCATCAACGCGTAGGTCGCGCCCGTAGGAGTTGACATTCTGGCCGAGCAAGGTCACCTCGCGGACGCCGTCCGCGGCCATGCTCTCCACCTCTTCTACCAACTCGTCGAGCGGCCTCGACACCTCACGCCCACGCGTGCTCGGCACGATGCAGTAGGAGCAGCGGCAGTTGCAGCCCACGCTGATCTGCAGCCAGCCCTGAAATGCTCGTGCGCGCTTGGCTGGGAGATGGCCGGTGAAGCCCTCGAACTCGAAATACCCCTGTGCGGTCAGCGAGTCGCTGGTCAGAAACTCGGCGAGCTTGTGCGTCTGACCCGGCCCGAATGCCACGTCGACGAAGGGGAAGCGCTCGAACACCTCCTGCTTGACCGACTGCGCCCAGCAACCGCCGACGCCGACGACACGCTCGGGCTGTTCGCGCTTGAGGCGCTTGGCCTCCCCCAGGTGCGCCACGAAGCGGCTGTCGGCTGTCTCACGGATCGAGCAGGTGTTGAACAGGATCAGGTCAGCCTCGGCGCGCTCAGGCACCTCGCTGTAGCCGAGCGACTCAAGCATCCCCTTCATGCGCTCGGAGTCATGCTCATTCATCTGGCAACCGAAAGTCGTGAGGTGGTAGCGCTTCATGGCTCCAGCAAGAGTAGCCCGCTCGGCCCGCTTGCGCACGGTCCTGTGGAAAGGCGCCGGCAGCGGTTTGGTCAATGAAAAAGCGCGATGCCCCCCGCGCGCGCGGGGGGCATCGCCACTATTTGAGGTAACGACCTCAGCGGATTGGATAAGCGGCCACCGCTTCGTAACTTGCGCCCTCAGGCGATAGCCACGAGCGGTAGAGCACCAGCTCACGCGGGCTGAACGAGGCCGAAGGTGTCGGTGGCAGAGCTCGCTGCTTAGGCGCTTCGCCGCGGCGCAAGCGAGCAACTGTCACGTGTGGTCGAAAACGTTGCTTGCTCGCCGTTGCCTTTACACCTGTGTGGGCGCTGCCGTTCGGCTGCCAGCCGCTCACACGCTGCAGCGCGGCCACCACTTCTGCCTGTAGTGAGGCAAGCCGACCGCGCCCGTCGTATAGCTCTACAGCCAGCGCGCGCGGGTTGCGCTCGGGCAGCCACAGCGGCGCGCCGAGCGATAGCTCTCCGCCGCGCCCATTGCATGTAGAGAGCTCCGAGGCGAGCACGTCCATCTCCCCCGCCGGCCGGTTCCCCAGAAAGCAAAGCGTCACGTGCAGGAGCTCCGCATCGAGCACCCGCAGCGACGCCTTCGCGTGCCCGTGCCCCTGCGCCCCACGGGTGCCCTCTCGCGCCCAGGCCGTCAGTCGCTCGCAAAGCTCCTCCGGTGGATCTACGGCCACGAACAGTCGCGCTGTTGGACTCCTGATCACATTCTCAGCGTAGTGTGGAGAGATAGGTGCTCAAACGGCCTCGGCCTTAACATCGTCGCGCTCGCCGCTGAGTAGACGGCGGATCATGTGCATCGCAACAAGCGCTGAGCGCTCGCGTACGTCAGGGCGTCCTCCCGGCAGGCGCACGGAGCGCGTCAAGCTTGCGCCATCGGCGGCAGACACGCACAGCCAGACCAGCCCCACGGGCTTCTGCTCGCTGCCACCGCGGGGGCCCGCTATGCCGGTAAGTCCCACTCCCAGCTCGCCACCGAACCGTGTTCGCGCGCCTTCTGCAAGCGCTTGTGCCACCTGCTCAGATACGGCGCCGTGCGCTTCGATCGTCTCACGCGAGACGCCCACCTGGGCGATCTTCGCCTCGTTCG
This sequence comes from uncultured Solirubrobacterales bacterium, assembly GCA_963827045.1. Taxonomy (GTDB): domain Bacteria; phylum Actinomycetota; class Thermoleophilia; order Solirubrobacterales; family Solirubrobacteraceae; genus Palsa-744. The sequence goes on along the minus strand of CAWGZH010000004.1, from coordinate 455,520 downwards.
AGTAGGCCACGACTCCGCCCAGCACGTACTCGGAGGCGCCCGGCGGGTCGGTCAGCCGCGCCAGCAGCAGTCCGCCGGTACACGACTCGGCGACGGCAATTGTGTGTGTCACGCCCACCACCGAACTGTCCGGCTCGCCACCTGCTGACCGATCCGAGCTCGCCGGCGTGACGCCCGGCCGCTCGCCGCGCAGCAGTGCTGCCACCTGAGCGTCGATCGTCGTGCCGTCGGTCGAATAAAGCGTATCGGCATGGCGCGTGGCGACGATCTGCGCGAACTCGTCGTAGGACGATTGGGCCTCAGGCTCGTAGCGGGTGACGATCTCGATCTCGCCACTGCGTAGGCATGTCGTGATCTCAAGCGTGCTCAGGTCCAGCCCTTCGCGTTCGGCGTGGCGCAGCGTCTCGGCGATCTCCGACTCCGGTATCCCAAACAGGCGCAGCATCTCGACGCGGTAGACGCGCGCGCCAACGATTGCCGAGTGCCACGCCTCGGTCGCCACCGCCTGCGTCCACATTGGTTGTAGCTCACGCGGCGGCCCCGGCAGCACGATGACCGTCGGAGCTTCGCGTCCTTCGGCCGGCGGTACGACCAGGCCAGGCGCTGTGCCAACCGGCTCGAGCACGGTCGCGCCGCGCGGAATCGTGGCCTGCTTACGGTTGCCGTGAGCGATCGCGTCGCGGTCGAGATTTGGGTAGCGCGCGGCGAGCGGGTGCAGGATCTCGGCGATACGTCCCTCCAGCGCCTCATCCAGCACCATCTCGCGGCCTTGAAAGGAACCGACGACCTCAGCAGTCAGGTCGTCGGCAGTCGGTCCCAGACCGCCGCTGGTGAGCACCACATCCAGACCCTCGCTTGCCATGGACTCGAGCGCCGCCAGCAGATCTCCTGGGCGATCGCCCACTATCGCGATCTGAGCCAGGTCAACACCGGCCTCCAGCAGACGATCGGCAAGCCAAGGGCCGTTGCGGTCGCGCACGCGTCCGCTGAGCACCTCGGTGCCCGTCACCAGGATCCCGGCGCGGGGCGCCTCGCTCATCCGCACGTCGGCTGCTGAGCAGCAGTGAGCACGTGGCGTCCGCTGCTCGTGATCGAGTAGCCGATCGGCTTGCTCGACGCAGGCACGCTCAGCGCTTTGCCGTCTACATAGAGCTTCACTGCGTTGTTGCCTAGCAACAGGTCAAAGCGTGTCGAGTGATAGTCGCGCGGCGTGTAGGAACCAGGTTCGAGCGTGAGGCCCGGGATCCGCTTGCTGCCGGCCGCATCAATCAGGCAAACGTACACCGGCGCTGTGGGATGCAACGAGAGGGTGATGCGCCCACTGGTACTGCCCGACGCAGATGAGCCGGAAGAGGTGGAGCTGTGGTCGCGGTGGCTGGAGCTATGGCCTTGCTGGGCGTTTGTCGAGTTGGCTGGGGTCGGCGGTGAGCCGCTCCCTTTTTTGCCAGCGATCAGCGCCACGACCAGCACGACGATCAGCAGGCCGAACGCGCTCACAGCGATCACATAGCCGCGCGAGGGACCCGGCCTGTTTGAGCTCGAGCGCGTGGGGGCACGACGCGGCGGGGACATCACCGGCTGATGGTCCAGCTCGCTCGGCTGCTCATAGTTCATGCGGTATTCGTCAACAAGCGCCTTCGCGTCGAGGCCCAGCGCTTGGGCGTAAGTGCGCAGGAAGCTGCGCACGAATGTCGGGCCCGGCAGCAGGTCCCACTCTTCGTTCTCCAGAGCACGCAGATACTTGGCGCGAATCTTCGTCTGGGCCTCGATCTCGGACACGTCAATACGAGCACGCATCCGCGCCTCTCGTAGGGTCGCTCCAATCTCAGCCATATCAGCGCAACAGGCTAGTGACTCCGGGCCAAACAAGCGCTTTCCGAGCGGCACATGTGCCGCTCGGCCGGGCCGCACATGTGCGGCCCGGTTCCGACCCTTGCACGCAAGGGTCGGCCGGACGGTGCATGCACCGTCCGGGCACAAGTCTCAATGAATCGCACACAAGGGCTCAGATCGACGCCTCGCTTGGCGTCTTCGCGGCGTCGGAATCGCCCACCATGGCAAGCACTCGAGGCACGTCGGCCTCGCCGATCAGCACTTGACGCGGCTTGGATCCCTCATAGCCGGAGATCACACCGCGACGCTCGAGCATGTCGATCAGCCTGCCCGCGCGGGTGTAGCCGAGGCGCAAGCGTCGCTGCAGCATCGAGGTCGAGGCGGTCTGCATTTCCGCGACCAATCTGATCGCGTCGCTCAACAGCGGATCCTCGTCAGGATCGAACTCGTCGTCTGAGCTCTTCTCAAGCTCTGCCGGCTCGACCTCCTCCAGCAGCTCCTCGCGTAGCTCCGGCTCGCCCTGCTTGCGCCACATGTCCGTCAGCTTCGCGATCTGCGACTCGTCGATGTACGCCCCCTGGATGCGCTGCAAGCGCGAGGAGCCGACCGGGCTGAAGAGCATGTCGCCCTGGCCGAGCAGCGACTCAGCGCCGTTCTGGTCGAGGATCACGCGCGAGTCGGTCTGGCTCGAGACCGAGAAGGCGATGCGCGAGGGTACGTTGGCCTTGATCATGCCCGTGATCACGTCCACCCTTGGGCTCTGCGTGGCGAGCACGAGGTGAATTCCAACCGCGCGCGCCTTCTGGGCGAGGCGGATGATCGAGTCCTCCACGTCGGCCGGTGCAACCATCATCAGGTCCGCGAGCTCGTCGATCACGCACAGGATGTAAGGCAAGGGAGCTTCGTTGCGTGCCTCGCGCGCCTTGTTGAGCTCGATCAGGCTGCGCGTGCGCGACAGCGACATGATCCCGTAGCGCTGCTCCATCTCGCGCACCAGGTTCTGCAGCGCGTTGGCCGCCATGCGCGGGCTGGTGATAACTGGCGTGAGTAGATGCGGGATCGACTCGTAGTGGTTGAGCTCGACCTGCTTGGGGTCCACCAGCACCAGACGCAGCTCGTGCGGGGTTGCACGCAGCAACACGCTGCACAGCATCGCGTTGATCGCCCCCGACTTACCGGCGCCCGTTGTGCCCGCCACAAGCAGGTGTGGCATCTTCGCAAGGTCGGCGCCGATCGCCTTGCCGGCTACATCCTTGCCCAACCACACCGTCAGCGGCGACCAGTCCTTGGGCGGCTCCTGGAAGACGTCGCCGAGGCGCACCATCCGCCGCTTGGCGTTTGGCACCTCCACTCCGACGGCCTGCTTACCGGGGATCGGGGCGAGGATGCGAATGTCGGTAGCTGCCAGCGCGTAGGCGAGGTCGTCCTTCAGCTGGGCCACCTTGCCGACCTTCGTGCCCGGCGCGAGGCGCAGCTCATAACGCGTGATGTGCGGTCCCGCCACGGTGCCGATCACCTTCGCCTGCACGCCGAAGTGCCCGAGCGCCTCGACCAGGCTGGTCGCCGTGCGCTCCTGCCCAGCGGTGTCCGGGCGCGCCTGCTCGGCGGTCGAGCGCGTGAGGATGCGCTCGGCTCCGGGAAGCTCCCAGACGAACTCGGGATCGTCGGTGACGGCATCGCGCAGACGCCCTTGTGGCGTGAGCAGCGACTCATCGATCGGCTCGGCGGGAACCTCGTTCTCTTCGTCTGACTCGGACTCCTGCGTGGAGCGAAGATCGACAGCCGCAAACGATCCGTCCTCCTCCTCCTCCCCCTTGGCTTGGGGATCGTGCTCGCCCTCTGACGCGCTCGGCTCCATCACGTCCTCGACATCGACATCCCACGGTTCCAATGCCCCGACCGCGGGAGCAGCACCGTCGACCGAAGGAGCCTCGACGTGAGTGGCGCGCACGATCAACTCCTCGGGCGCCGGCTCTGGAGGCTGAAGTGAGTGCTCCGCGGACTCGCGCGAATCGGTTTGCGCATGCTTGGAGCGCTCGTCTCCAGCTGACTTGCCTGAGCGTTCAAGGGCGCTTGCTCGAGCACGCAACACGCGACTGGTGTCAACCAGGCCATTGCCCGTCGCGCGCACGACCACAGCCAGCGAGAGGCCAGTCAGCAGAACCACGCCAACCACCAGCAGGAACACGACAAGGATGTCTACGCCCACTGGTCTGCACCAGCCGGTGAGCAACCCAGTAGAGGCCTTGGCCGAGGATGCCCCCGTGGGATTGAAGAGATGCCGAGCTCCACTGCTCGGCGCTCGCATCGGCGGGGGTACCGCTGCTGATGCCGAGTGTGCCCGCGGCGAGTGCCAGCGTCACGGCCGCGAAAAGGCACAGCCCTCCGGTGCGCAACGGTCTACGCGTCGGCATGAACTGAGCGAAAAGCAGCGCACTGCCGCCGATAACGAATGCCGCGGGAGCGAGCGCTCGCGCTTCGCCGAAACACCAGCCCAGAGCGCTCGCAAGCCCCTGGCCCACCTTCCCGCCATCCCAGTGGCCATAGAGGACAAAGCCCATGAACACGCCCACGGCCACGAGGCCGAGGCCGAGCACGTCACGCTGGTTCTGGCTCAGCACCGGCCAGCGCAGCGAGAATCCGTCGAGCAGGCGGGTCGAACCGCGGCCCCTTCCACGGCCGCTTCGCGGGCGCGATCGGGTGTTGGCTCGTGTCCCCCGTCGTGCCGCCTGCTTACGGGCGGGCTGACGCTTGGGGCTTCTGCGGGTGGTCGGCATCAGGGCCAGCTTCGACGCGTAACGCCGAGAACCTGCTTACTATCGCTTTAGTGCATACCGCTACACAGAGTGGTTGAGATGAGCGAATTCACCCGCGCCCCCCGCGTGCTTGTTGTTGAGGACGACGAGGACATTGCCCAGGCACTCCAGCGCTCACTGCGCATGGAGGGCTATGAGGTGCGTGCCGCCGCCGACGGAAACGCAGCGCTCGAGCACGGGCGCACGTTTGCCCCGGACCTTGTGATCCTCGATCTCGGCCTGCCCGAGCTCGACGGGATCGAGGTGGCCAAGCGGCTGCGCGATGGCGCCGACGTGCCGATCTTGATCCTTACCGCCAGAGATGCATTGGAGTCCCGTGTCGAGGGACTCGACGCCGGCGCCGACGACTACCTCGTCAAGCCGTTCGAGCGCCAGGAGCTGCTTGCGCGCATGCGCGCACTGCTGCGCCGCCGCCCGCCGCGTGGCTCAGCGCCGCTGCGCGTCGGCGATCTCTCGCTCAACGTCGACACGCACGAGATCGCCCGCGGAGAGCGCCAAATCGAGCTGACCCAGCGCGAGTTCGAGCTGCTCGAGTACCTGATGCGCAACGAGCGCATCGTCATCTCACGCCAGCGCTTGCTGGATGAGGTATGGGGCTACGACCCTTTCTCGACCACCAATACGATCGAGGTGTTCGTCTCCAATTTGCGTCGCAAGCTGGAGGCCGAGGGCGAGCCGCGCTTGCTGCACACGATCCGCGGAGCCGGCTACGTCCTCAGAGCCTGACCAGCCCTCGGAGCACCAGAGCGCGCTGCGCTCGTCACTTACACGACTCGTGGAGCGCGTATCGGTTAAGTTCGACCGGCTGCCGATCCGCACGCGCCTGGCCGGTGTCTCGGCGCTGCTGACGTTCACGATCCTGTGCGCGTTTGCGCTGGTCGTCGGCTCGCTCACGGTGTATCGCATCCGCTCCAATTTCAATCGCGAAGTGGTGGCTGCCACGACCAACTTCGCCAGTTTCCTGCAGGTAAGCGTCACCGGCAATCAGGCCGAAGGCTTCACGCTGCACGTCACCAACCCGCCCGATCTCAACCGATTCGCAAGCTCCGAGCACGCGGCGATTCGCATCCTCAGCATCAGCGGTGGCGTGCTCACCTCGAGTGCCGGAGCACCCAACTTTGGCGGAGCCAATGAAACAGACGTGGACGGCTATCGTGTCGACACGCAACTCGTTCCGCTCGACGCATCGGTGGGCGGGGACATCGTCATCCAGTACGGTCGGCGTCTCTCTGACGTCGAGGGCACCGTTGCGCGCGTCGAGTTGCTGCTTGTGCTCGGTGTGCTCGCAGGCACGGGTCTTGCACTGTTGGCCGGCATCATGATCGCGCGGCGCGCGATGGCGCCGATCGCCGAGCTGACAAGGACAGCCGAGCAGATCGCGCGCACACGCGACCCAAGCCGAAGCGTGCCCGAGCCGCTCGCCGAAGACGAGGTTGCCGAGCTCGCGCGCACGCTTGGCGGCATGTTGCACGAGCTCGACGCCGCCCATGCCGAGACCGAAGCCACGCTCGCGCGCCAGCGCCAGTTCGTGGCCGACGCCTCGCACGAGCTGCGCACACCGCTGACGAGCGTGCTTGCCAACCTCGAGCTGCTGGCCGAGTCCCTGCATGGCGAAGAGGCTGATGCCGCACGCTCTGCTTTGCGCTCTTCCCAGCGTATGCGCCGCCTCGTCGCGGACCTGCTGCTGCTGGCACGCACCGACGTTGGGCGGGTTGTGCGGCGCGAGCCTTGCGATCTTGCGCAGATCGTCGTGGAGGCGGCGGCCGAGTTGGGGCCGGTGAGTGCCCAACACGAGATCTCACTCGACGTGCAGCCGGCGGTCGTCGAGGCCTCCCGCGACGAGCTGCACCGGCTCGCACTCAACCTGATCGAGAACGCCCTGCGTCACACGCCTCCTGGCACCGAGATTCGCGTTTCAACGAATACCACGCCGGGAGGCGGCGTCGGAGAGGCACGTCTGCCCGCCGGCGAAGCACGTCTAATCGTTGAGGACGACGGTCCCGGCGTACCCGAGCGCCTGGCTGAGACTCTGTTCGAGCGTTTCGTTCGCGGCGCGGGTGACCGCGGCGGCTCATTCGGCCTGGGACTTGCGATCGTGCGTGCCGTCGCCGAGTCTCACGGCGGCAGCGTCTCGGTGGAGCAGACACATCCCCATGCCGAGCGTCCTGGCGCGCGCTTCGTCGTCACCCTGCCTGCGGTCCTCTCCCCACAGTCAAACCAAACGCCCGCTCCCGAGGCAGCCCGCCTCGAAGTCTGAAACGCGTCCTAGACCTCTACGACGACCGGAAGCACCATTGGGCGGCGCTTCAGCCGGTCATAGACCAGTTTGGCCAGGTCGTCGTGCAGCATCTGCTGCAGCAGGTCAACCTCGCGGATCTCCTCCTTGGCGGCGCGCCCGAGCGTTGCATCGACCGTCGAGCGGATCTCCTCGAACAGCTCGCCCGCCTCCTCGGTGAACGGCACGCCGCGGAAGATCACCTCCGGGTCGGCCACCGAGCGCCCGTCCTGCTCGGCGATTGTCACGACCACGATGAAAATGCCGTCCGCGGAGAGCATGCGCCGATCGCGCAGCGCCACGTCAGCCATGTCGCCGATCTCCACGCCGTTGACGAACACCATGCCCGACTGCTCGTGCTCTTTAAAGCGCGCGCCGCGCTCGTCGATATCGAGCGGCAGGCCGTTCTCGCCTTGGAAGATGTCGTCGGGCTCGATGCCGACCGCTTCGGCCAGTTGCGTGTGCAGGCGCAGGCGCTTGAAGTCGCCGTGGAAGGGCATCACATAGCGCGGTTTGGTCAGGTTGAGCATCAACTTGACCTCCTCGGCATAGCCGTGACCTGAAGCGTGCACCGGAGCGTCACGGGCGGTCACCACGTCACAGCCGATGTGGTAGAGCCGGTCGATCGTCTCGTTGACGGCGCGCTCGTTGCCGGGCACAGGCGTCGCCGAGAAGACAACGGTGTCGCCGTGGCGCAGCTTCACCTGAGGATGGTCGCGGTAGGCCATGCGCCTGAGGGCTCGAGAGCGGCTCTCCCTGCGAGCCCGTCGAGATGATGACGATGCGCTCGTCGGGGAAGTCTTCGATCTCGCGTGTCCCCACTAGGATGCCATCTGGCACGTTGACGTGGCCGAGCGTGCGCCCGATGCCGACGTTCTTGCGCATCGAGCGGCCCACCAGCGAGACCTTGCGGCCCAGCGCGGCGGCGGCGTCGATCACCTGTTGCACGCGGTGGATGTTCGAGGCGAAGCTTGTCACGATGATGCGCCCCTCACAGCGTGCGAACGCCTCCTCCAGGTGCGGCCCGACCAGCGACTCCGACGGCGAGAAGCCCTCGCGGTTGACGTTGGTCGAGTCCCCGCACAAAAGCAACACACCCTCGCGCCCTAGTTCCGCCAGGCGCGAGACGTCCGCCGGAGCCCCGTCCACCGGCGTCTGATCAAACTTGTAGTCGCCAGTAATCAACACAGTGCCGAGGTCCGTCCCCAGCGCAACGGCGCTTGAGTCGGGGATCGAATGCGTCATGTGGATCATCTCCAGCGAGAACGGCCCCAGGTCGAGCATCTCCCCAGGCGCGACATCACACAGCTCGACGTCGCGCAGCTTGTGCTCTTCGAGCTTAGAGCGCGCCATCGCGATCGTCAGCGGCCCACCGTAGACGGGCGGCACGTTCTCTTGGCCAAGCTCGCGCACAACCCACGGTAGTGCGCCGAGATGATCCTCATGCCCGTGAGTGACGACGATCGCCTCGATGTCGCGTGCTCGCTCGCGCAGGTAGGAGAAGTCGGGCAGCACCAGGTCGATGCCGACCATCTCCGGAGTCGGGAAGCGCAGGCCGACGTTGACGACGACGATCCGCCCGTCGTACTCCAGGACGGTCATGTTCTTGCCTATCTCCCCCAGCCCACCGAGGGGCAGGACACGCAGCTTGCTCACGCGTGCGCGCCTGTCATGAGGCCGTGGCGCACGAGCATCGTGCGCACCTCGGCCAGCTCGTGCTCGTCGGCCTCGATCAACGGCAGTCGCAGACCACCGACTTTGTGGCCGAGCATGTTCAGGGCCGCCTTCGTGCACGTAGGGCTGGCGGTCATGAACAGCGTCTCGTACACGTCCTGTAGCCCGGCGTCGATCTCGGCGCGGTGTTCGGGCTCGTTGACCATACGGCGCATCTCATCGCCGACGATGTGGCTCGAGACGCTGATCGCGCCGGCGCCGCCGAGGTCGAGCGTGTGCGCGAAGGTGGCGTCGTCGCCGGTATAGAGATCGAGCCCGTCTATGAGTTGCAGCTCGGCCTGGTTGGACTGCTTGACGCCCTCGATGTGTTCGATCTGTGCCAGGCGCGCCAGCAGCTCTGGTCCCATATTGACCGCCGTGCGGCCCGGGATGTTGTAGAGCAAGATTGGCTTGTCGGTGGCCTTGGCGATCTCCTCGTAATGACGCACGATCCCGCGTGGACTCGGCTTGTTGTAGTAGGGGGTGACGCTCAAGGTTGCGTCCACGCCGAGTTTGCTTGCAACTTCGGTCAAGTGCACCGCGTGTTTCGTGTCGTTGGAGCCGGTGCCACCGATGATCGTGGTGCCCGGCGGGCGCTCGCGGGCTGCCAGGCCGATCAGGCCGAGGTGTTCCTCGTCGGTGAGAGTTGCCGCCTCGCCCGTGGTCCCACACACGACGAAGCCGTCAGAGCCGTGCTCGGCGAGATGGTGCATCAGCGCGACAAACGCTTCTTCGTTGACGCGCAGGCTCTCGTCGAATGGCGTGACGACCGCTGTCAGGATGGTGCCAAGCGGGCTCATCGTGTGCAGTATTCCACTTGTATCGGGGGTAGCGGGTGGCGTGCCGGCATCGCTCACTCGCCCGCGAACAACAGGTGCTCCAGGCCCACCATGGGCGTGCTCTCGAGTGTTCGGACACCCCGAATAGCCAACAGTACGCCGGGCATGAAGGACTCGCGCCCGGTTGTGTCGTGGCGGATCGTCAACGTCTGGGCCTCGTCACCAAGGATGACCTCCTGGTTGGCCACGAGGCCCGGCAGGCGCACCGAGTGAATAGGCGGCGGCTTGCCGCCGGACGCCTCTGCCATCAGCCGCGCGGTGCGAGCCGCCGTCCCGCTGGGGGCGTCGAGCTTGCGGTCGTGGTGCAGCTCGACGATCTCGGCCTTTTGCATGTGCTTGGCTGCCTCGGCCGCGAAGCGCATCATCAGGACCGCGCCGATCGCGAAGTTGGGCGCTACGAGCACGTTTGGCAGCTGTCCTGTGGGTGCTCGATTTGGCGGTTCCCCCCCGCGCGCGGGGGGCATCGCGTTTTTTTGCAGTGCCCGCAGGCTCTCGGTAAGGGCGTCCAGATCGAAGCCCGTGGTGCCGATCACCACGTGCGCCCCCGCACGCACGCACCGTAGAGCGTTCTCGAGGGCCGTGTCAGGCCGTGTGAAGTCGACTACCACCTCTGGGGCTGCCTGTTCCAGCATCTGTGCGAGCGTGACGTCCAGCAGCGGATCCGCGCGGCCGACAAGCTCCATGTCACTTGCTCCTTCGACGGCGGCGCAGACCGTCTGGCCCATCCGTCCAGCCGCACCCGCGACGCCGACTCGGATCACAACCTCGTCCCCGTGCCGATCGCGATGTCGCCACCTTGCGAGCGGCCGAGCAGCCTAAGGCGCATCACGACGCGACTGCCCCGAGTGGCGAGAGCGCCTCTTGAAAGACGCTCTCCTCGGTCCCGACGCCCGCCACTGAAAGCCGCTCGCCGGCAAACAGATCGATGGCCAGCTCGTGCAGGTCGCTTGCCTCGACAGCGTCGATCCGCTCGATGATCTCATCCACCGAGAGGATCGGCAGGTCGCTGAGCACCGAGGAGCCAAGTCGGTTCATCCGCGCGGCGGTTGACTCCAAAGCAAGCACGATGCGTCCCTTGACGTTCTCGCGTGAGCGCGTCAGCTCCTCATCGCTGACGGGCTCGGCTACAAAACGATCGAGCTCCTGCGCGATCGTGGCGATCGCCTCGCCGAGATTGTCGGGACGGGTGCCCACATACAGGCCGACCTCGCCGGTGTGGGCGTGCAGATTGGAGAAGGAGAAGACCGAGTAGGCGAGACCCCGCTTCTCGCGCACCTCCTGGAAGAGGCGCGAGGAGGACGTGCCGCCCAGCACGCCTTCGAGCACGCGCAGCGCGAAGCGGCGCTCGTCGTGGCGGGCGATGCCTTGGCCGCCGAGGCAGACGTGGTACTGCTCGGTGTCCTTTTGCAGGAAACGCACACGCCGCTCGAACGACGGCGCTTGCTCGGGCGAGAGGATCGCCGCGCCGTTTTCGCTTGGGCCGCTCGGCGGAGTTGCCGCCTGCACCATGCTCACGAGCTCGTCATGTGCGACCGATCCGGCCGCCGCGACGACGATGCTCTGCGGCAGATAGCGCTCGTCGTGGAACGAGCGCAAGCCGGCCAGCTCGACACCGCGCACGACCTCGGCACGGCCGATGACTGCGCGTCCAAGCGGGTGCGAGCCGAAGACAGCTTCGCCGAGTACATCGAAGACCCGGTCCTGGGGGTCGTCTTCGTACATCGCGATCTCCTCGAGCACGACCTTCTGCTCGGCCTCGAGATCCTCGAAGCGCGGATGCCAAATCATCTCCCCCATAACGTGCAAGGCACGCTCGAGGTGACGGTCGAGCACACGTGTGAACAGCGATGTGCTCTCGCGGTCGGTGCCGGCATTTATCTCGGCGCCCATGGCATCGAAGATCTGGTCGATCTCCTCCGAGCGGTAGTTGTCGGTACCGCGGAAGAGCATGTGCTCGAGCAGGTGCGAGAGCCCGGCCTGCTCGTGGGACTCCATCGCCGAGCCCGTGCCGATCCAGAAGCCGAGTGCCACCGAGCGCACGTTCTCCATACGCTCGGTGATCACTCGCACGCCGTTATCCAGCGTGGTTATTCGATGTTGAGGCAAACCCTCAGGTCCGCGGGGTCTCAGTCGCGGTCGCGGCCGCCATGGCGGGGGCGACCGGAGCCGCGGTCGCCGCTACGCGGCGGACGACCCTCACGGCCGTTGCGGTCGCCGCTGCGCGGGGGGCGACCGCCGCCGCCACCACCACCGACGGTTGCGAGCTCCTCAACGCTCTTTCCGGCGATCTCGGGATCGTCGGCCAGGCGCAGGCCGATGCGTCCGCGCTCGCGGTCTACCTCGACCACGCGCACGTTGATCTCATCGCCCTTGTTGAGCACGTCCTCGACCGTGTCCACGCGCTGGCCGGGCGACACGTTTGAGATGTGCAGGAGACCGTCGGTGCCCTTGGAGAGCTCCACAAACGCGCCGAAGGTCGTGGTCTTGACGACCTTGCCGGCGAACTCGTCGCCGACCTCGACCTCCTTCATCATCGTGCGGATACGCTCCACGAGCGCGTCGCCAAGCGTGCCGTTGGCCGAGTACACGAGCACCTGGCCCTCGTCGTTGACGTCGATCTGCGATTCGAACTCCTCGGAGAGGCCGCGAATCGTTTCCCCGCCCTTGCCGATCAGCATGCCGATCTGCGAGGGGTCGATCTGGATCGTCTGAATGCGCGGAGCGTGCTCGGAGAGCTGCTCGCGCGGGCCCTCGATCGTCTCGGCCATCTTGGCGAGGATGAACGTGCGCGCCTTGTGCGCCTGGGTCAATGCATCTTTGAGGATGTCGAACGTGACGCCCGAGATCTTGATGTCCATCTGCAAGGCGGTGATGCCCTGCTCGGTGCCGGCCACCTTGAAGTCCATGTCTCCGAGGTGGTCCTCAACGCCCGCGATGTCGGTGAGAACGATGTAGTCGTCGCCCTCCTTGATCAGGCCCATCGCGATACCGGCCACCGGGCGCTTGATCGGCACGCCCGCATCCATCAGCGACAGCGAGGAGCCGCACACCGAGGCCATCGAGGACGAACCGTTTGACTCGAAGATGTCCGAGACCACACGGATCGTGTAGGGGAACTCCTCGATCGAGGGGATCACCGGCACGAGCGCGCGCTCTGCCAGTGCGCCGTGACCGATGTCGCGACGCTTGGGGCCGAGCCTTCCAGCCTCCCCGACCGAGAAGGGCGGGAAGTTGTAGTGGTGGAAGTAGTACTTCTTGGTCTGCAGGCCCAGCGTGTCAAGGCGCATCTCCTCCTTGAGCGTGCCGAGCGCCGCGGCGCTGAGCGCCTGGGTCTGACCGCGCGTGAACAGCGCCGAGCCGTGCGTGCGCGGGGTGACGCCCACTTCGATCGTGATGTCGCGGATCTCATCCTCCGCGCGACCGTCGGGGCGCTTCTTGTGGATCGCGATGCGCTCGCGGATGATCGCCTTCTCCAGCTTGTCGAAAGCGAGCTGCGCTTCGGCCCTTTTCTCCTTGGCTGCCTTGGCCGCCTCCTCGCCTGCGCCCTCAGGCGCGGCGGGACCGTACTCGGCGAGGATTGCCTCCTCGACCGCTTTGCACGCGTCCTGGCGCTCGAGCTTGTCCTCGACCTGCGTGGCCTCGTCAAGCGCGGCACCATGCGATGCCTTCACTTTCGCCAGCAGCTCCGGATCGACGCTGGGCGCCGTGATCGGGGTCTTCTCCTTGCCGACCTTCTCGGCAAGCTCGCGTTGTAGCGCGCAGATCTTCTTGATCGCCGAGTGGGCGATATCCAGAGCGTCGAGAATCTCGGCCTCGGAGATCTCGTTCGCGCCGGCCTCCACCATCAGAATCGCGTCCTCCGAGCCTGCGACCACGAGGTCGAGGTCAGAATTCTCGAGCAAGTCCTCCTCGTTGGGGTTGACGACGAAGTTGCCGTCGATCTTGCCGATCCTCACGGCGCCAACGGGGCCTGCGAAGGGGACGTTGGAGATCATCAAGGCGGCGGAGGCGCCGTTCATCGCGAGGATGTCATACGGATTGACGTGGTCCACCGAGATCGGGATCGCCACGAGATGCGTCTCGTAGTTCCAACCCTTGGTGAACAGCGGGCGCAGGGGGCGGTCGATCATGCGCGCGGTGAGCGTCGCCTTCTCTCCCGAGCGGCCCTCGCGCTTGAAGAACGAGCCGGGAATCTTCCCGGCGGAGTACATCCTCTCCTCTACGTCAACCGTCAACGGGAGAAAGTCCACGTCGCGCTGGCCACCTGCTGTGGCTGTCGAGAGGACCATTGTGTCGCCCTGGCGGACGACCACTGCGCCGGAGGCCTGCTTGGCCATCCTGCCGGTCTCGAAGGAGATCTCGCTACCTGCAATCTCCACGGAGACCCGTGTAACGGCGTTGCTACTCATATTGAACTGCCTTCCCTCTCCACCCGTCGGTCGGCGGAGCCGTTTTCTTTTATCTTTGTATCCGAACGTGTGGAGCTTAGCGGACGCTAGACGTTCTTCAGTCCGCCGAGGATCATGTGTACCGGGGGAAGGTCTGCCGGGGAAGGAGCTTGATAGCTCCAGCGTACGACGCCGTCGTCGCCGACGATCACCAGCGCGCGCTGGGGGAAGCCGCCGGGGTGAAGCACACCGAATGCAGCGCAGACGGCACCCTTCGGCTCGAAGTCGGAGAGTTGGGGAATGCTGACAGCCAACTTCTCGCGAAACGCTTTCTGGGACCAGCTGGAGTCACAAGACACCCCGTAGATCTCGGCGCCCTGAGCGTTGATCTCGCCAAGCGAGCCCTCATACACCTGCAACTGATCCGTGCACACCGGGCTGAACGCAAACGGGTAGAACACCAGCACGGTCGTCTTGCCCTGCAGGTTGGCCTGTGTGAAGTCCTCGCCACCTTCGGTGACCAACTTGAAGTCGGGAACCTTTGTCCCTGGGGACAGCACTGTGGAAGTTGAGTCGGTGGCGCTCATCGTGCGACCGTCTCCCGGCCTACTTACGTAGACCAAGCTCCTTGATGAGTGCGCGATAGCCCTCGAGGTCCTTGCGCCGCAGGTAATCGAGAAAGCGACGGCGACGTCCCACGAGCATCAGCAGACCACGCCGCGAGTGGTGATCCTTGCTCTGCTCGCGCAGGTGCTCGGTGAGGTGGTTGATGCGCTCAGTCAACAAGGCAACCTGGACCTTGGTGTTGCCGGTGTCCTCTACTCCAGCTCCGAACTTTGCGGCGATCTCTCGCTTGCGCTCTGTGGTGATCGTCATAGCGGTCGCACAGGCTAGCAGGCAGCGGCGATCTCGCGCGTGTGCTCCACATCGCGGTGCATCTGCTCGACCAGCGCCTCGGCGGAAGAAAAGCGCCGCTCGCCGCGCAAACGCGAGAGGAAGTCCAGGCGCAGCTGCTTGCCGTACAGGTCGCCGTCGTAGTCGAGGATGTAGGCCTCAATCAGCTCTCCGCGACCGGTATCGAAGGTTGGACGGACGCCGATGTTGACCGCGGCGGGAAGCGGGGCAGCGTCGTCGCCGGTGTCCGCCAAGCAAGCGTAGACCCCGTGCCCCGGGCACACGAGCGCGTCGTCGGGAATCAGGTTGGCGGTGGGAAAGCCCAGCTCGCGACCGCGCTCGTCGCCGTGGACGACCTCACCACGCATCTGAAACGGCGCACCAAGGAAACGGCTCGCCTGCTCGACCTCGCCCGCCAGTACGAGCCCTCGTATGTGGCTGGAGGAGACGATCTCCCCCTCGACCTCAAGCAGCGGCGCCACACGTGTTGAGAAGCGTTCGTCTTCGGCGAGCATCTGCGGGTCGCCCTTGGCGCGGTTGCCGAAGCGAAAGTTCTCACCGACCGACACGTATGTGGCGCCAAGCGCGCCGACGAGCACGTCGTCGATGAACTCCTGTGCGCTGCGCTTGGCGAAGTTCGCGTCGAAGGGGATCAGAATCAGCTCTCCCACACCGAGCGCCGCTACCAGCTCGGCCTTGACCTCGAGCGAGGTGAGCAGCTTCGGTGTGTGCTGTGGTGCGACGATCGCCGTCGGGTGCGGGTCGAAGGTAAGCACGCTGTCTGAGCCGCGGATCACCTCTCGGTGGCCGAGGTGGACGCCGTCGAAGGAGCCGACCGCCACGCGTCGCTCTTTGCCCTCCACGTCGGGCAGCCGAGTGATCTTCACGCCCGCAAGCCTATGTCACCGATGGCCGAGTGCGCTTGGCAACCGCTCGGGACTGCGCCTGGAAGCGCTCAGCCTCCGCAAGCGCATGCTCGATACTCAGTAGCGGAGGGTCTGTCCAGCTCTGCCCGCGTGGTGGCGGCGCGCCGGCTTGCACCAGCTCGAATGGACCGATCGCGGTGCGCCTGAGCTCCTCGCAGTAGGCGTCGCCAAGATCTGCGATCAGCGAGCGTACGTAGGTCCCCGAGGAGCATTCGATCAAGTAGCCGGCGCGCTCGCTCTCGCGCCAGACTTGCTCGAAACGGCTGACTGTCACGATTCGCTCGGGCATCTCAAAGCTCTCTCCGCGCCGCGCCTTGCGATAGGCCCGCTCGCCTTTGACCTTGATCGCCGAGTAGATCGGTGGGCGTTGGCGGATCTCGCCGGTTGGCAGCGGCGGCGGGTCGGGTGGTAGCTGCCCGGTCTCGGTTATCTCTCCCTCGGGGTCTCCGGTACTCGAGCGTGCGCCCAGGCGCGCAACGGTCTCATAGCGCTTGGGTAGCTCCATGATCTTGCTCTGCAGCTTTGTGGCCTTGCCGACCAGCACAACCAAGAGCCCGCTGGCGAAAGGGTCGAGCGTGCCTGCGTGGCCAGTCTTTGCCCCTTCGAGCGAGCGCCGCACGCATGCGACCACGTCGTGCGAGGTGATGCCCACTGGCTTGTCGATCAGCAGGATCCCGTCTATCTCCGGTCTGGATGCCACGCGGAGATATTGACGCCGTGGCGTCTTGGTGGCGGCTGGTTGTGCGGCGAGGACGATTACGCGAGTGTGGGAACAGCTGGCCCGTTCGGCGCCGGATGCAGTTGCAGAGCCAGCTCGCGGCGCAACAGCTCGATCAGCTCGTGCACCTCCAGCGTGCTGGAGAAGCCGGCAGCGCGACGGTGGCCGCCGCCGCCCTGGGTGCGAGCGATCGCCGACACGTTGACGTCGTCGCCAGTAGCGCGTAGCGACACCTTGCGCTTACCGCGGCTCTCCGGCGCCAGCAGCTCGCGGATCAGCACGGCGACCTTGGTGGCGGCAATCGAGCGCAGATGGTTGACGATCCCCTCGGAGAAGCTTTCCTCAGCGCCGGCGCGCGCGAAGTCCTCGGCGTCCAGCGCGACGAGCGTCAGCTCACCGCCGTCAAAGCGTTGAATGCGCTCGAGCGCAACCCCCAGCAACGTCAGCTTGGCCGGCGGGAGGTCCTCATACAGTCGCGTGTTGACAGCGGGCACGTTGACGCCGGCAGCGATCAGCTCGGCGGCCATCCGGTGCGCGCGTGGGCCGGTGTTCTCGTACATAAACCTGCCGGTGTCGGTGACGAGCCCGATGTACAGGGCCTCTGCGATAGCCGCTGTCGGTGCGACTTCCAGGCCGTGCATCAGATCCCAAACGATCTCCGCCGTGCAGGAGGCGGAGGGGTTGACGAGGTTGAGGCTGCCGAATAGCGTGTTGTCGTGATGGTGGTCGATGTTGAGCAGGTGCGCTCCGTGTTGCAGGACCGCGGCGGGATTACGATCGATGTTGCCGCAGTCGAGCATCACGACCGTGCGCTCGCCGATGTCGGCGGGCGCGGCCTGGATGGCGTGCTCGAGCGCCGGGCAGCGATACTCGCGCGGAAGCGGCAGATCGCTGGGCGAGATGAACATCTCAGAGCTCTTGCCGAGCGCCGTGAGCAGCCCGTGCATACCGATCAGAGAGCCCAGGGCATCCCCGTCCGGGTGCTCGTGGGTGGCCACGACGAAGCTGGTATCGGTGCGGATGCGCTCAAGCACGAGCCGCCGCGTCTGCTCGATCGACTCCTCAGCGCTCATGCCTGCCCATCCCCTAGCTCGATTGGCTCGATATAGCTCATGCCTGTCCACCATCGATCTCGGCCTCGATCAGCGCGTCCACGCGCAGCGCGCGGTCGGTGGTGTCGTCATAGGAGAACTCAAGTGTCGGCGTGCGCTTGAGCGTCAACTCGCGCGCGACGCGACCCTGCAGATAGCCGTGGGCGCTGCGTAGCCCTGCCAGCGTGTTGTCTCTCACCTCGCCCTCGCCGAGCACGCTCACGTAAACGCGCGCATGGCTCAGGTCAGAGCTTGTCTTGACGTCGGTAACGGTCACAAATCCCACCCTCGGATCCTTCAAGTCTGAAGCTAGCGCGTCGCCGATCACCTGTCTGATCGCCTCATCCACACGACGCATTCTTTCTGAGCTCATCCTACCTGTCCACGTCCCTCGAAAGATTCGACTCGCAAAGCTGCTTGCATGAGCAACCCCTCACCGGGCGAACGTCCGCTACTGGGCGAGCTGACGCTCTTGTAGGCGCGTCTCGTATGTCTCCAGGATGTCACCCTCGCGCAGGTCTTGGAAGTTGGTGAGCACGATTCCGCACTCGAAGCCGGCGCTCACCTCGCGCGCGTCCTCGTTGAAGCGACGCAGGCTCGCGATAGTCGTGTCGTAGATGACCGTGCCCTCGCGCACGACCCGCACGCGTGCTCCGCGTGTGACCTTGCCCTCGCTGACATGTGAGCCGGCGATCGTGCCGATGCGCGACGCCTTGAACAGTTGGCGTACCTCGGCCTGGCCCAGCGAGGTCTCCACCTCGGTTGGCTCGAGCATTCCCTGCATTGCGGCGCGCAGCTCTTCGATCGCGCGGTAGATGACCGAATAGGAGCGGATCTCCACACCCTCACGATCGGCCAATTGACGCGCGTCGCCGACAGGGCGAACGTTGAATGCCAGGATCAGGCCCGAGGAGGCCGATGCCAACATCACATCGGACTCGTTGATGCCGCCCACGCCGCGGTGGATGATGTTGACCGATACCTCATCCTGGGGAAGCTTTGCGATCTCGTCCTCGATCGCCTCCAGCGATCCGGCTACGTCGGCCTTGATGACGAGACTGAGCTCCTTGACGGTGCCTTCCTGCGCGAGCTTGAACACATCCTCGAGCGAGACCTTGCGCCCGGAGCGGCGTGCGAGCGCCTCGGTCTTCAGGCGGTTGGCGCGCTCCCCGGCAAGCTGACGGGCACGGCGCTCGTTCTCCACGGCGCGCACGAATTCTCCGGCCTCGGGGACACCATCGAAACCGAGCACCTCGACCGGCTCGCCCGGTTCCGCCGTCTTCACCCGAGCGCCGATGAAGTTGTGCATCGCGCGCACCCGGCCGAAACTCGCGCCGGCGACGAGCGCGTCGCCCACTTCAAGCGTGCCGCGCTGGATCAGGATGCTCACCACTGGCCCGCGACCGGGATCGAGCTTTGACTCGATAACCGTGCCTGAGGCCGTCGCGTCGCGGTTGGCCTTGAGCTCCTCAAGGTCGGTTACGACCTGGATCATCTCAAGCAGGCTGTCAAGACCCTCACGGGTCTTGGCGCTGACATCGACGAACTCGGTCTCTCCGCCCCACTCCGCCGGCTGCAAGCCAAGCTGGGTGAGTTCGGTGCGGACGCGCTCGGGCTGGGCGCCCTCCTTGTCGATCTTGTTGACCGCCACCACGATCGGGACTTCAGCGGCCTTGGCGTGGTCGATCGCCTCCTCTGTCTGCGGCTTGACGCCGTCGTCGGCCGCTACCACGATCACAGCCAGATCGGTCACCTGCGCTCCGCGGGCGCGCATCGCGGTGAACGCCTCATGGCCGGGGGTGTCGAGGAACGTGATCACCTTGTCGCCGTGATGGACCTGGTAGGCGCCGATGTGCTGCGTGATGCCGCCCGCCTCGCCTGCCGCCACCTCGGTCTGGCGAATCGCGTCTAGCAGCGAGGTCTTGCCATGGTTGACGTGGCCCATGATCGTGACCACCGGAGGACGATCGACGAGATCCTCCTCGACGTCCTCGAACACGGGCTCGACTTCCACGTCGTCGGCCGCGTGGACGATCTCGATCTTCTTCTCGAATTCGTCGGCCAGCACCTGGATCGCGTCGTCGGAGAGCGTCTGCGTCAGCGTCGCCATCTCGCCGAGCATCATCAGCTTCTTGATGATCTCGGGAACGGGCACGCCGAGATACTCGGCGACGTCCTTGACGGTCGAGCCGGAGTTCACGCGGATCAGGTCGGTGGCCTCCATCGCGGTCGTGTCGATCGGCGCGATCGTCTCGTCATAGGTGCCTCTGCGCCTACGCCCGCGCCGTGGACGGCGCACGGGCTGGTTGGCCGGTCCGCCCTGCTGGCGGCGCGAAGCTTGGGAGTCGATCACGACGCGCCGGCGCCCGCCGGCGCTGTTGCTTGCCGGTGTGCGCTCGCCGGTGCGCGAGTCGCGCGTGGGACGTACACGCTCGCCGGCGGCCGCGTCAGGGTTGGCGGCGCCATCGGCGGTGGCCTGCGTCGGCGCGGGGGATGCGGGCTCTTGACCGGCGACGGGGCCGTCGGCCGGGGTGGCTTGGCCGGTGGGAGCGCTCTGTGCGGCCGCTGCCGCGGCCGCTGGCGGTGTGGCTGTTCCGTTCGCCGGTGGCGCAGCCGCCGGCGCCGGCTTCGTGGCCGTGGCGGTTGCGGTTGCAGCGGCGCCGTTGTCTCCAAGCACGCGCAGCGCGTCGGCCTCCTCGACCGAGGATGCGGCCGCCTTGGCGGCTACGCCCGCGGCTTGCAGGCGCTCGAGCAGCTCCTTGCTGGAGAGCCCGTGCTCCTTTGCTATTTCGTGAACTCGCTTCTTACTCATCGACTCTCCGATTCTAGGAGCTCGACGGGGACCTCGACCGTGCGACGAAAGGCGCGCTGCAATGTGCCCTTCCTGGTTGCGAGTTTCATGCACTGGATATTCGGCTCGCAAATGGACTCGCTACGACAAACATAGGCGCCGCGCCCGGGCAGCGTGCCGGTGCGATCGAGCACGGCCATTGGAGGACGCTCTGCTGCTATGGTGACGCTTGCCAAGCGCACCAACTCGGGCTTTGGCGCCAGGCGCCCGCAGCCGACGCAACGGCGCCGGGGAATATAGACCCCACCCACCGCTATGACGCTTGCCCCTCGGTGGCCTCTTCGACGACCTCGTCGGTACTGGACTCCTCCAAGCTGTCCTCGGCAGGCGGAGCCTGCTCCGCGGTCGTCGCCTGCTCGTCTGGCACAGGCGCCTGCGCCTCAGCAGCCAGAGGCTCATCGGCCGCGGGCGCCGCCGCGCCCTCTCCACCGGCTTGCGGTGAGAGGTCTGTGACGTTGTCGCTGTCGATCGCGGCCAGCGCCTGGTGGGAGTCAAGGCCGCAGTAGCGCGAACCAGGCAGCGAGGCGTTCGGGCAGCGGCGACCGTTGGAGAGGATCGCGGCGCAGCGACCTTGCAGCTCCTCCTCCTCATAGCCGTGCTCGGCCTCCTCAGCGGCGAACTCGGTCTCCGAGCGGATGTCCACGCGCCAACCGGTGAGGCGTGCCGCAAGCCGAGCGTTCTGGCCCTCGCGGCCGATCGCCAGCGAGAGCTGGTCATCAGGGACGATAACCGTGGCCTGCTTGGCCTCATCGTCAACCAGGACCTCGCGGACACGAGCGGGCGAAAGCGCCTTTGCCACGAAACGGGCTGGCTCGTCGTTGAAGGGGATGATGTCGATCTTCTCACCTCGCAACTCGGAGACGACCATGCGCACGCGCGAGCCGCGCGGGCCTACGCAGGCGCCGACCGGATCGACGCCGTCGGCGTGGGAGACGACCGCGATCTTCGAGCGGTAGCCGGGCTCGCGCGCGACATTGGCGATCTCCACCAGACCGTCGGCGATCTCGGGGACCTCCAGCTCGAACAGCTTCTTGATTAGCTCCGGGTCGCGGCGCGAGACGATGATCGACGGACCCTTAGTCGAAGGTGAGACCTCCTTGATAACGGCCTTGATGCGCTGCGAGTGGTCGTAGCGCTCGCCGTCAACCTGCTCTGACTTCGGCAGCAGCGCCTCGACACGCTCACGCAGCTGCACGAGCGTGTAGCGCGAATCGGACTGCTGCACGATGCCGGTGATCAGCTCGCCCACGCGGTCGCGGTACTCCTCGAACATCATGTCGCGCTCCGCCTCGCGGATGCGCTGCAGGATCACCTGCTTGGCGGTCTGTGCGGCGATGCGGCCGAAGTCCTCGGGGGTGACGTCGCGCTCGTCGATCTGGTCGCGATACTGGGCGAACTTGGCAGGATCGATTTCGGGCTCCTCCGGTTCGCGCAGCTCGCCGGTCTCGGGATCTACGACCGTGCCCTCATCGATCGTCTCAACGATCAGGTGCGCCTCTAGGCGCTCGGGAATGATCAGTTCGATGACGCGGAAGTCAGCCGTCTCGCGGTCCATTTCGACGCGCGCGTACTTGGCCGAGCCGGGTTGCTTCTTATAGGCGGACAGCAGCGCGTCCTCCAGCGCGATCATCAGCTTCTCGGGCTCGATGCCCTTCTCGCGCGCCAGCGCATGCATGGCTTCTAGGATCTCGCGTGACATAGGTTTTCTCTCCTACTCCTCGACGAGGTTCGAACGACGGATCTCCGAGTAGGGGATCGCAATGACGCCCCCGTCGGCGGCCAGTGTTATCTCGCTGTCGGTGACTCCGACGAGCTCTCCGGTGAAGCTCTTGGATCGACGCTCAGCGGCGGCCGAGTCGGCAGCCGGGATCGGACGCGGCTCACGTGTCCTCACGCGGGCGCGGCGACCGACATAACGGCGGAAGTGGGTCGGCTTGGTCAGCGGCCTCTCAGTGCCCGGCGAGGAGACCTCCAGCGAGTAGCGCTCGCGCAGATCGGAGAGCAGCATCGTGACGCGCTCGCACAGCGCGAGCGTGACGCCGTCGGGGTGGTCGATGAACACGCGCAGGGTGTCGTTTGGCAGCAGCTCGGCAAGCAGAACCTCGACAGCGGGCTCGCTGTCGGCCAGGCGCGCCTCTATCTCAGACTGCAGTGCTGACATCGACTTAGTGGCTCTCTCTTCGGGTATGAGGCGTAAAAAAGAGCGGGCGGGCGCCCACTCTCGGTACTGCAGCCGTCACATGGGCGACGACTCGAAAGCTGTCAGCCGAGAATAGCATCGGGTCTTCTAGATGGTTGAAGCGGGGGTTCTCAGTAGCACTGTCGGCTATCTCGCTCACGACTTCGCGGCGTCTCGGCGCGCACGGTCGCGATAGAGACGGTAGTCGGCTCGGCTGGGGCGCATCGAGCAGGCGACTGCGAGCGGATGGCAAGCCTCGCTGTGGCGTCCAAGGAGCTGCATCGAGCGACCCAAGCAGAAGAGGGCGTAGTCGTTGGTCGGTGCGGCGACGGAGACTGCCTGGAACTCCTCGGCGGCGCGCTCGTAGCGCTGGGCGTGGAACAGCGCGCGCCCAAGCGCCTCGCGGATCGAGGTCTTGGTGGGCTCCAGCTCGCGCGCACGCGTCAGCGGCACGATCGCCGCCATGTGGTCGCCGTGCTCAAGCAGGTCGCATCCACGCTGGTAGAGCTCGTAGACACTGTCCATGCGTCTACTTTAACCGCGAGCGCCCGGGTGGGAGGGCATCCCAGTCAAGCGCCCTTGCGCAGACACTCGACCGTATCGAGGATCCGCTCGGCGACGATCTCCTTGGCGGCTCGCGGGACGCACTCGTCTTCCTCGCCGGTGAGGATCGTCACCTCGTTGACTGTCGAGTCGAAGCCGATGTCCGCGCGCGAGATGTCGTTGAAGACCACAGCATCGACCCCCTTGGCGAGGAGCTTGCCGCGTGCGTGCTCCAGCCCGTCGGCTCCGTGCTCGGCCGCGAAGGCAACGAGCGTCTGACCTGGACGGCGTCGGCCGGAGAGTCCGCAGAGTATGTCGGGCGTCGGTTCAAGCTCGATCGTCAGGTGCGAGCGGCCCCGCTTCTTGATCTTGCCGTCCGCTTGCGACGTAGGACGGAAGTCGGCGACGGCCGCTGCCATCAACAGGACGTCGCACTCCGGAAACTCTCGCTCGCAGGTCTGCTCAAGCTCGGCGGCGCTGTGTACACGATGGATCGTGATGCCTGCCGGTGGCTCGATCCCGACATTGGCTGCCACGAGCGTCACCTCGGCCCCGCGTCTGTGCGCCGATGCGGCGAGCGCGAAACCCATACGCCCGGATGAGCTGTTGCCGATGAAGCGCACGCTGTCGATCGGCTCGCGGGTGCCACCGGCGGTGACAAGCACACGCAGCCCACTCCACTCACTGCGATCGACCGGACTGCTTGCCGGGGGGGCACCTGCTGGAGGGTTAGTGTCTCTGGAAACGACATGCTCCCCCTGCGCGCGGGGGGCATCTGCTTTCAGAAGAAGCTCCTCACACACGCCGAGCAACCGCTGCGGCTCGGCCAGACGCCCGATGCCCTGCTCGCCGAGCGAGGCTAGACGACCGACCTCGGGCTCGACGATGTGCACACCGCGGGCGCGCAGCAGCTCGATATTGGCCTGTGTCGCCGCGTGCTCGTACATGTGATTGTTCATCGCCGGCGCGAGCACCACGGGACAGGTGGCGGCAAGCGCACAACTGGTCAGCAGGTTGTCGGCGAGGCCGCCCGCAAGCTTTGCCAGTGTGTTCGCCGAAGCGGGCGCGATCAAGTAGAGGTCGGCGTTTGCAACCAGCCGCAGATGGCTGAGCGGCTGGTGGGTGGGCGGCTCCTGGTCCGGGAATGCTCCGCGCGTCGGGTCGTGCTCGAACTCGTCGGTGAGCACTGGCGCACCTGTGAGCGCCGCGAAGGAGGCCTCCCCCACAAAGCGTTGGCTGGTGGGCGTCTGTATGACGCGCAGCGAATGACCCGCGCCGCTTGCAAGTCTTATGAGCTCGAGCGCCTTGTAGGCGGCGATGCCGCCACTGACGCCGAGCAGGATCCGTGCCATGTTGACTTCTTAGGCCCCGCGCCCGCTTATCTCAAGCGCTGGTCGAACGCTTGCGCGGAGCGAGGAGACGGGACGGTGCCGCCCGCGGTCCCCGGCTCAGCGATAGTGGTACTTGATCTTCCCCGCAGCGACTTCCTCAAGAGCGATCGTGAGGTAGTTCTTGGAGGCAGTCTCGATCATCGGCGGTGGGAATTCTTCGAAAGCTCCCTCGCCGAGGTTGTGGTAGTAGCTGTTGATCTGGCGCGCGCGCTTGGCGGCGACGAGCACGCTCGCGTAGTTGGAGTCGACGTTGTCGAGCAGACGGTCGATACGGGGTGAGGTCATCATGGTGTGCAGGGACCTTTCGTGGTGGACTTGCAGTGTAGCCCGTCGCTCTCTTGACGAGACCGACACAGACCTCGGACGAAGGCTTTCGCGTGTCTCAGCCCAGCTCGGTGGCGACGATCGCCACAAGCTCGCCCAGCGCGTCTTCGAGGCGATCGTTGATGACTACGTGGGCGAACTCGTCGCGCGCGGCCAGCTCCTGCTCGGCGACCGCGAGGCGACGCTCGACCTCCTCGCTGGCATCGGTGCCGCGACCGATCAGCCTGGTGCGCAAGGCATCGAGTGACGGTGGGGCCATGAAGACCTGCACCGCCTCGGGCATCGCGGCACGCACTTGGCGGGCGCCCTGAACCTCAATCTCAAGCACCACCGGCGCTCCAGCGGCCACCCGTTGCTCGAGCTCGCTGCGCAACGTGCCATAACGACGGCCGGCGTAGTCGGCGTGCTCGACGAAGTCGCCGTCCAGCACGTGGCGCTCGAACTCGACGCTTGAGAGAAAGTGGTAGTCGACGCCATCCTGCTCGCCTGGTCGCGGCGAGCGCGTGGTCGCCGACACCGACAGCTCGAGTTGCGGTAGACGCTCCATCAATCCACGGATGAGCGTTCCCTTTCCCACGCCGGAAGGTCCGGTGATCACAAAGACGCGTGCCACGCGCGAGACCCTAGTGTCGGGATCGGTTGGATCGCATGGTCGTGGGGGTTCTTCGTGGGCTTGCCGTGCCGATGAGCAAGCCAGACAAGGACGCACTGAGCGAAATGTGCTTCGCACATGTGCTGGCCGATCGGGAATCCCGCTGCGTGCCCCGGATGGGGTATCGATTCACGATCGGTAGGACGCCGTATGGTGCAGCTCAGCGGTGCGGCAAGCGCTCAGCGGCGTAGCAGCGAGACCAGCTCGCTGCGCTGTCTATCGGAGAGGCCGCCGATCGTCTTGCTCGGCGAGATACGGCAGTGCGCGAGGATCTTGTTGACCTTGACGCGGCCGTACTTGGGGACGGCAAGCAGCATGTCAAAGACCTTGGCCGTCTCGACGTACTCCGGCGGGTGGAGCAACAGCGTGTGGATCGAGAGTTGACCCGCCTTCAGGTCGCGCTTGAGCTGTGCGCGCTCGGTGCGGATGAGGTTGGCGCGCGCAAGCGCGTCCATACGTTGATTTAGCGACCGCTCTGGAGCGGCAGACGGCTTGGAGGTCATGGTCGAAGACATCGGGCCCGTCGCGGTTGGCATGGGCGGCGAGTCTACACACCCGGGCGCACCGTTCAAGGCTAACCCGATGAATTCGCATGAAGCTCAGGTTGAGCTTTAGCTACGTCGAGGATGGTGGATGGTGGCAAGGCCCGTTTGCAGGGGTTTTCCAGCCACTAAAGCTGACCGATGCTGAGATTCAGAAGACATAGGCGGAGGTCCAGATACCTTGGGCGAGCACTGGAAATGGCCTGTCTATGCGCCAATTGTCGCCGATGCCGGGTCGGGCAGGCGATCCAGCTCGGTGGCGATGTGTCTGGCGACTGAGGGGTCGCGAAAAGTCTCAGTCCCGACCGCCACGAGCCGCGCGCCGACATCGAGGAATTGACGAGCATGGAGCGCGCTCTGCACGCCACCCATGCCGACTACTGGGATAGCGACGCGCTTGGCCACCGCCGCTACCTGGGCGAGCGCGACGGGGCGTATGGCTGCCCCCGACAGGCCGCCGGTGCCACCGCCGAGCCAGGGGTCTGGCGGGCCAGGAGTTCGTTTGTACCGATCGGGTGTGAGCGCGGTGGCGCGCAACGTGTTGATCAGCGAGACGGCATCGGCACCGCCTTCCTGCGCAGCCAACGCGCAAGCTGAGACGTCGGCGCAATTGGGAGTCAGCTTGACGATAAGCGGCTTGTGCAGCTCCGCTCGGACGGCGCGCAGCACACGCTCCAGCGCAACCGGGTCGGCGCCGATGTCAAGGCCCGTTTGCACATTGGGGCAGGAGACGTTCAGCTCTACCGCCACAATCTCCGGACGCGCGTCACACGCTTGCAGCAGCGCCGCGATCTCATCGGCGGTCGAGCCCATCACGTTGGTGATGAGCGGCACGGGCAGCCGTGCGAGCACCGGCAGATCCTCTGTGACGTAGCGTTCCAGGCCCTTGTTGGGCAGCCCGATCGAGTTGACCAGGCCGGCCTGGGCCTCCCACAGCCGTGGCGGCGGGTTACCGGCGCGTGGCGCGAGCGTGATCGTCTTGGAGACGAATGCGGCAAATGGGAACTCCTCATCGAGCGCTTTGCCGAACGAACGGCTCGCGGCGATCGCATCGAACGTGCCAGAGCCGTTGATCACCGGATGGGCCAGCTCGATGCCGCAGAACTCGACGCTCATCCTGGAGCTCCCGCGTGATCGGACACCTGCTCGAGCTCGGACGCATCCACTACCGGGCCGTCGATGCATACGCGCAGGTAGCCCTCGCGTGCCGGCACCACGCAGCCATAGCAAGCGCCGAAGCCGCAGGCCATACCGGCCTCCAGAGCCAGCTGGGCCGGCACGTCGCGCTCAGCGCACAGCGCGCGCACGGACTCCAGCATGGGTGGTGGACCGCACGCGTAGACGGTGGCCTGTGCGTCGCGATCAAGCTCAGGACGCAAAAGCTCGGTGACGCGGCCGTGATGGCCGACGGATCCGTCGTCACTTGCGAGGACGGCATCCTCGAGCAGAGCGGCGCCCTCGGTGTGGGCGCTGTCGCGGAAGCCGAGCAACACCGTCGCGCACGGGCGATCGGAGTGGAGCCCAGCGCCTGCCTGGGAGCTGTCGTCTTGGTGGGGCTCCCCTGCCTTGAGCTTGTCCTGCCAGATGGCAAGCGGAGCGATGCCGACGCCGCCACCGACTAGCAGCGCTCGGCGCCCTTGCTCTGGTGCTGAGAAGCCCTGGCCCAGCGGTCCGAGCAACCATAGCCCGTCGCCCTCCCCCAGCTCGCACAACCTGCGCGTGCCGGGCCCCACTTCCTCCAGCAGGAAATGGGCCTCGCCGTCCTGGAAGCGTGCGTAGGAGAAGGCACGTGGCACGTACGGGCGCTCGTCCTCGCCCGCCCCCCAGCGCTCGGCGGCGGCGAGCATCGCAAACTGTCCTGCGGCCGGTTCTGGGCCGTCTGGGTCGGCGGCCTTCAGGACGCGATAGGCGCCGAGCGTCTCATTTGCCGTGACGGTGAGCAGTCGCCGCCCAAAGGGAGCGAGCGCACGACCCGGCTCGGCGGGCGATACGTCCGTGGTCATCTTGCTCCCGCTGTCATCGCGGTCGGCGCATCGACGGCGGACAGGCTCACGCCGCCTGTGCCTCGCTGGAGCTGCCAGGGCCGCCGTGAAGCTCCTGCAGGGAGAGCACGTCCGGCTCGCCAAGCTTGATCGCCTGGGCGATCGCGCGCGCAGCAGAGACCCCCGCGGAGAGCGTGGTCAGGCAAGGGATGCCGTGAGCGACCGCCGAGCGACGGATCTCCCAGCCGTCGCTGCGCGCGCCCGATCCTGTGGGCGTGTTGACGATTAGGTTCACCTCTCCCCGCTCGATCCAGTCGACGACGTGCGGGGAGCCCTCACCGATCTTGTTGATCGTCTTGACCGGTACGCCCATGCGCGCGATCGCCTCGGCTGTGCCGCCGGTGGCGAGGATGCGAAAGCCGTTGTCGTGCAAGATCTGCGCGACCGCAAAAACTCCCGGCTTGTCTGAGTCGGTGACCGTGATGAAGGCCGTACCGGCATTTGGCAGTGGCGAGCCGGCGGCGGCCTGGGCCTTGGCGAACGCTGTGGGGAAGTCGCGCGCGATGCCCATCACCTCGCCGGTCGAGCGCATCTCCGGGCCGAGCAGCGAGTCCGCGCCGTCGAAGCGGTCGAACGGGAGCACCGCCTCCTTGACCGAGACGTGCTCGCCGAAACCGACGCCCTCGTGCCCGCTTGGCAAAGCCAGATCGGTGATGCGCTCGCCGAGCATGATGCGACAGGCCAGCTTGGCCAAGGGCAGGCCGACTGCCTTTGAGACGAACGGGACTGTGCGCGAGGCGCGCGGGTTGGCCTCGATCACGTACAGGCGACCCTCGTGAATAGCGTACTGCGCGTTCATCAAGCCCACGACGCCGACGCCGAGCGCGATGTCGCGCGTGGCGGCACGGATCTGCTCGAGCATCTCCTCCCCGAGCGAGTGTGGAGGCAGGACACAGGCGGAGTCGCCAGAGTGCACACCAGCCTCCTCAACATGCTGCATGATGCCGCCGATCCATACCTCGTGGCCATCGCACAGCGCGTCGACGTCGACCTCGACCGCGTTCTCAAGGAAACGGTCCAGGAAGATGGTCGGTCTGGCCGGCGCGTCGCTGCTGTTCGGCGCCTGTTGATTTTGAGGATTTGAAGTTCGTTCCCTTCGAGTGTCCGCGGCTGGTAGCTCTCTCTGGAGGTAGTCGGCGAGTCCGTCGCTCGAATAGACGATCTCCATCGCCCGCCCGCCGAGCACGTAGGAGGGGCGTACGAGCAGTGGGAACCCAACCTCCTCGGCCTTGGCCAGCGCTTCCTCGACCGTGCAGGCGGTCGCATACGGCGGGGCCTGGTAGCCGAGTCGATCCAGCAGCTCGCCGAAGCGGCCGCGGTCCTCGGCCAAGTCGATCGCATCGACGCTCGTGCCGAGTAGCGGTACGCCCGCCTCGACCAAACCAGCGGCCAACTTCAGAGGTGTTTGGCCGCCGAACTGCACGATCACCCCCTCGGGCTGCTCCACCTCGATCACACCGAGCACGTCCTCGAGCGTGAGCGGCTCAAAGTAGAGACGGTCGGAGGTGTCGTAGTCGGTGGAGACGGTCTCTGGGTTGCAGTTGACGATCACCGCGTCGCGGCCGGACTCGCGCACGGTCATCGCGGCGTGCACGCAGCAGTAGTCGAACTCGATGCCTTGGCCGATGCGGTTGGGGCCTGCGCCGAGGATCATGACTGAGGGGCGCTCGCCCCTCCTCACCTCGTGAGCCGCTTTGCGCTCCCAGCCGGAGTAGTAGTACGGGGTGCGTGCTGGAAACTCGGCGGCGCAGGTGTCAACCGACTTGAACGAGCGCTCGCCGGCGAAGCTGACCTGCGGGTCCTTGGCGATCTGCTCCAGCTCGGCCAGGAACCACGGGTCGATCGAGGTGCGCTCATGGATCGGGGTGATCCCGACATCACGCGCGAGCAGCTCGAGGATCGTCTCGTAGCGGTCGGCCGTCGGCGTGAGCAGGCCGTCGAGTAGCTCCTGGTCGCTGAGAGCCTCAAGAAGCGGCGGCTTGTCCAGCTCGCGCGAGCGCAACGCCTTGGCAAAGGCCTGGGAGAAGGTACGGCCAATCGCCATCGCCTCGCCAACCGACTTCATGTGCGTTGAGAGCGTCGGCACTGCGCCCGGGAACTTCTCGAAGGCAAAGCGCGGCCACTTGACGACCACGTAGTCGATCGTCGGCTCGAAGCTCGCCGGCGTCACGCCAGTGATGTCGTTGGTGATCTCCTCCAGCAGATAGCCGACAGCCAAGCGCGCGGCGATCTTGGCGATCGGGAAGCCCGTTGCCTTGGAGGCAAGCGCGGAGGAGCGCGACACGCGCGGGTTCATCTCGATGATGAGTATCTCTTCGGTCTCGGGGTTGACCGCGAACTGCACATTCGAGCCGCCGGTCTCCACGCCAACGGCGCGGATCACGGCGATCGCCTGGTCGCGCAATTGCTGGTAGAGCGCGTCGGTGAGCGTCTGCTGGGGGGCGACGGTGACCGAGTCGCCCGTGTGCACGCCCATCGGGTCGATGTTCTCGATCGAGCAGACGATCACGACGTTGTCGGCTTTGTCGCGCATCACCTCTAGCTCGAACTCGCCCCAGCCGATCACGGACTGGTCGATCAGCACCTGGCCGATCGGCGAGGCCTCGATGCCGCGGCCGGCGATCAGCTCGAACTCCTCCTGGCTGCGCGCGATGCCTCCGCCTCGCCCACCGAGCGTGAAGGCTGGGCGCACGATGCAAGGCAACCCGAGCCGCGGCAGCGCAGCGCGTGCCTCGTCCAGCGTCGTTGCGATCGCGCTTTCGGGCATCTTCAGCCCTGCCTTTGCCATCGCCTCGGCAAACAGCTCGCGATCCTCCGCGCACGTGATCGCGTCGTAGTTGGCGCCGATCAGCTCGACCCCGTAGCGCTCGAGCGTGCCGTTATCGTGCAGCGCCTTTGCCAGATTGAGCGCCGTCTGTCCGCCGAGCGTCGGCAAGAGCGCGTCTGGTCGCTCGCGCTCGATGATCTTCGCCAGTGGCCCTGGCAGTAGCGGCTCGACATAGGTGGCGTCGGCGAACTCCGGGTCGGTCATGATCGTGGCCGGGTTGGAGTTGACCAGCACGACTCTGTATCCCTCCTCGCGCAGCACCTTGCACGCCTGCACGCCGGAGTAGTCGAACTCGGCGGCCTGGCCGATCACGATCGGCCCCGACCCCAAGATCAGGATCGTGCTTATGTCATTGCGCCTAGGCATTCACCGGCCCTCGATCCAGACCAGGAACGCCCATCCAGGACCCCCGGAGGGGGTCTCCTCTCCCCAAAAAACAGGCAATCTTGCGCACCGGCATCATGCAGCTGCGATTCGCTCTAGGAAACGGTCGAACAGGTGCAGTGAGTCGTGCGGGCCTGGGCCTGCCTCGGGGTGGTACTGCACCGCTCCGCCTGGCACGTCCAGCAGCTCGAAGCCCTCGACTGTGCGGTCATACAGGTTCACATGTGTGAGCTGAGCCGCTCCGAAGTCGGTATCCCAACGCACCGGCTCGTCGCTGTCGAGCGTGCGTCTGCCACCCGGGCCCAGCACAGCGAAGCCGTGGTTCTGGGATGTGATCTCCACATGACCCGTTTGCAGATCCTTGACCGGGTGGTTGGCGCCGCGATGGCCGAAAGGGAGCTTGTAGGTCTCAAGACCCAGCGCCCGACACAGCAACTGGTGGCCGAGGCAGATGCCCCACACCGGCTTCTTGCCGACGATCTCGCGCACCGTGTCGACCACATAGCCGAGTGCCGCGGGATCTCCCGGACCGTTGGCGACGAACACCGCATCGGGATCGTCGGCGAGTAGCTGCTCGGGCGAGGTCGAGCATGGATAGAGCGCCACACGCGCACCCCGCTCGACCAGATTGCTCACGATCGAGGACTTGATGCCCGTGTCGAGCACAGCGATCAGTGGCCCCGGGCCAGCTCCTGCACCTGGGGCTCTCCCTCCTGCGCTGTCTCCGCCGCCGTGAATGCTCATCCGCTCTGGGGTTACTACGCGGGCCAGATCGAGACCACTCATCGACGGCTCTGCCGCGATCAACGCCCGCGCCTCCCCTTCGCTCACATGCTCGGGGAAGATGCCGCCGCGCATCGCGCCCGCCTCGCGGATGTGGCGCACGAGCGCTCGCGTATCCACACCACTGATCGCCGGCACCTCGCAGTCGGTGAGCCAATCGAGCCAGCCTCGCTCGGCCTCTGGGGCGTCCTCTCTGTTGCAAGCCTCACGCATGATCGCGGCGCGCGCCCAAATGCGCTCGGACTCCATCGCGCACTGGCTAACCCCGTAGTTGCCAATATGGGGGTAGGTGAAGGTGATCAGCTGGCCGGCGAAGGAAGGATCGCTGACTGACTCCTGATAGCCGGACATGCCGGTCGTGAACACGACCTCCCCCACCGCGTGCGCGTCGACGGCACACGCTTCGCCGTCGAAGCGGGTGCCGTCCTCTAGCAGCACGTATGCCTCGCGGAGCGCCATCAGAGCGGCTTCGCCACGATTTGAGTCTCCGGAGCGGCCATCAGACGATGAGCCTCTGTATTTCCTTGAAGTCTGGCGTGCCTGCTCGCTCGAGCAGCTCGAACAGGACAGACTCGACTGTGCTGACGGTTGCTCCCGCACGCTCCAGGCGCTCCAGACCCACGCTCGTAGTCGAGCTCGTGGCGCGAACCGACGGCGTCTGCCGGCACGTGAACTTCGATCCCGCGCTCGAGCAGGTCGTGCGCGGTCTGGGAGACGCACACATGCGTCTCGATCCCGCACACGATCGCCTGGGTGCGCCCACCCAGATCGAAGCCCTCTGCGCGCACGGCCGAGAAGACGGTCTTCTCGATGCGCGGCTCGTCCTCCAGGCCGACCTCGGGTGCTGTGTGACCGAGGCCCTTTGGGTACTGCTCGCTGACGATGCGCGGCACGTCGAGGATCCGCCCGGCGCGCACGAGCTTCGAGCACGCCTGTGCCACCGCATCGAAGCTTGCGTAGGAGCGAAAGCCCTCCTGCACGTCGACAACCACCAATACCGCCTTGTCGCGTTCGAGCAGGCTCACGAACCCACCACTGAGAAGGCAGGCTTGCGGTAGGCCACGGCGCCGGCCGCCACCGTCATCAGCACACGTCCGGTAAGGCGCCGACCGGCAAAACAGCAGTTCTCTGAGCGGCTCTCCCAGCCTTGTTCGCCCGCCACCCACTCGGCGGAGAGGTCGCACAGCGTGAGGTTCGCCGGCTCACCTACGGCGATGCGCGGGGTTGGCAGTCCAAAGAGATCCGCGCCGGCGGTCATCCGCTCGACAAGCAACGCGAGCCCGATCGTTCCCGGCAGCACGAGCTCGGTGTGCAATGCGGCGAACGCCGTCTCCAGACCGGTTGTGCCCATCGGGGCCTGCTCGAAAGGGACCTCCTTTTCGTGGCGCGCATGTGGGGCATGGTCGGTCGCAACGCAGTCGATCGTGCCAGAGCGCAAACCTTCGATCAGAGCAAGTCGGTCTGCCTCGCTTGCCAGTGGCGGGTTCATCTTCATGCGCGTGTCCATCGAGCGCACGTGCTCGTCGGTGAGCAATAGATGATGGGGAGTGACCTCGGCGCTGACACGGAAGCCGCGTTCCTTCGCCGCCGCGACGGCGTGCACCGACGCGGCGCAGCTGAGGTGCTGGAAGTGCACGCGCCCGTCCTCATACCCAGCCAGCTCGGCGTCGCGGGCGACCATCGTGGACTCGCTCACGCTCGGGATGCCGCCGATGCCGAGCGCAGTGCTGACGGCGCCCTCGTGCATCGAGCCGCCGTGGGAGAGCGAGGGGTCCTCCTCGTGCAGCGTGAGCACACCACCACACAAGCGTTGGTACTGAAGCGCCTTGCGCAGCACCCCGGCGCTTGCCACCGGACGTCCGTCGTCGGTGAAGCCGAGCGCGCCCTCACTCATCAGCTCGGCCATCTCGGTCAACTCCCCGCCCGCAAGGCCACGCGTGATCGCCGCCAAGAAGCCGACGGGCACACGTGCCTCCCTGGTGGCCGCCTCGCGCAGCGAGCGCAAAAGCGGCGCCGAGTCGATCGCGGGGTCTGTGTTGGGCATCGCGATCACCGCGCAGAAGCCACCGACAGCCGCGGCGCGGGTGCCGGTTTCCAAGTCCTCCTTGTGCTCCTGTCCTGGGCTGCGAAGGTGCACATGCGGATCGACGAAGGCGGGCAGTAGATGCTTGCCCTTACCCTGGGCCACCTCGGTATCGCCATCCGTGCTTAGCTCGCCCGCAGCGGCGATCTCGACGATCTGCCCACCACGCACGAGCACATCAGCCGGCTCGTCGAGATCTGCTCGTGGATCGAGCACGTGCGCGCCCGTGATCAGTAGGTTGGCCTCCGCGCTCATACCGTGCACCATTGCTGGAACGGCATTCACGCGAGCCTCACCCGCCGCGGAGCAGTCATGTTCGGATTGGCGTTCACGCCAGTTGTGGCTCGGGGACGGGACGGAATACGCGCGAGCCGGATAGCAGCTCATAGAGGACCGCCATGCGCACGACCACGCCGGCCTCGACCTGCGCGGTGATCAGCGCCTGCGGTGAGTCGGCCACCTCGCCGGAGAGCTCGACGCCGCGGTTGACCGGGCCCGGGTGCATCAGCAACTGCCGCGGAGATAGCCGGCGCGCGTTGATCTGAAAGCAGGCAGCGTACTCGCGCAGCGACGGTACCCACGACTCGTTCATGCGCTCGTGCTGCATGCGCAAGGCGTACACGACATCTGCTTCGGCGAGATCGTCGAGTGTGTAGCGCACCTCGCAGCCGAGCTGCTCGATCCCGCGTGGAATCAGGGTTGGCGGCCCGGCAACCGTAACCTTCGCGCCCATACGCTGAAAAGCAAGAATGTTCGAGCGCGCGACCCGCGAGTGCGCGACGTCTCCCACGATCCAGATCGACGTCCCGTCGAGCGGGCCGAGGCGACGCTGCAGCGTGTAGACATCCAGCAGCGCCTGCGTAGGGTGCTCGTGCTTGCCGTCGCCAGCGTTAACGATCGCCGCGTTGGTCCAACCCGAGACAAGCTCGGCGGCTCCAGCCCAGGGCGTACGGATCACGATCGCGTCGGGCTTGTGCGCGCTCAGCGTCAGCACCGTGTCCTTCAGCGACTCGCCCTTCTCGACTGATGAGCCGCTGGAGACGAAGTTGACGACGTCCGCGGAGAGGCGCTTGGCAGCCAGCTCAAAGGAGCTGCGCGTGCGTGTGGAGGCCTCGTAGAAGAGGTTGAGCACCATCCGCCCGCGCAAGGCCGGCACCTTCTTGATCTCGCGGTCGGAGACCTCGGCAAAGCGCGAAGCCTGCTGGACGATCCGCTCGATCGTCTCGCGGTCGAGATCCTCGATTGAGAGCAGGTGGTTCATGCGATGGACCGTGTTTGCCCGGCGCGCGCAAGAGCGGCATTCGTTAGCGAAGGACCCGTACATGGAAGTGCGATGCCCCCTGCGCGCGCGGGGGGCATCGCGTTTTTGGGTTGCCAGCTCACGCGCCCGCCCCCACCGTGGCACGCCCGATTGCCACCTCGTCGATGCCGTCCAGCTCGCGGACGTGCACGCTGACGTACTCCTCACGGGCGGTAGGCAGGTTCTTGCCGACGTAGTCCGGACGGATCGGCAACTCTCGGTGTCCGCGGTCGGCGAGCACCGCCAGCTGCACTCGCTCGGGACGGCCGTAGTCGAACAGCGCCTCGATCGCGGCGCGCACGGTGCGTCCCGTGTAGAGCACGTCGTCAACGATCACGATCGTGCGCTCGGTGGGGTCGAAGTCGATGTGCGAGGCATGGACGACGGGCGCCTGCGGACGCGAGGCGACGTCGTCGCGGTAAAAGCCGATGTCCAGGTCCCCGAGCGGAACGTCTTCTTGCAAGAGCTCGGCCAGCAGCAGCTGCAAGCGCTGAGCGAGAATCGCTCCGCGACGGTGAATACCGACGAGGGCGACCGTGGACGGGGCCGGGTTGCGCTCGTCTATCTCATGTGCGATACGCACCAGCGCTCGCGCAATCTGGTCCTCGCCGAGGACAATCTTCCCGTCTTGCATTCGTTTCCTTCCTGGCCTCACCGGACCGGGTTAAAGGAGCAGCAGGACGACTGTATCAAGGTGTGGCGACGGGCTCCGTGGGCGTCTTGCTCGCCTGAGCCTCCACCACTGGGGTGCCGACCGTCTGCTCGTGCGCACGACGCTCCGACCAGCGGATCAGCTCAGCCGGGCCCCTCTCCGGAAAGGGAACGTCGATCGTGTCGAAGTCACGTGGCGCCTCTGTCGCAGCGAACACCGAACGGGCCTCTTCGCGCAGGTCTCCACCCGGATAACGCGTGGAGATGTGCGTCAGTGCGAGCAGCCGTACTTGTGCATCGCGCGCGACTTGCGCTGCCTGCCGTGCGGTGGAATGGCCGGTCTGATGCGCCCGTTCGAGCTCCTCCTCGGCAAACGTAGCCTCGTGTACCAACAGGTCCGCTTCGTGCGCGGCCAGCGTCAGCATCTCGCACGGCGACGTGTCGCCAGAGATCACGATCTTGCGACCCTCGCGCGTAGGCCCCATCACCTGTTCTGGGCTCACCCCGGCGACGGTCTCCCCGCGTGTGAGCCTGCCGAAGTCCGGCCCCGGCGTGACGCCGAGCTGCTCGGCGAGCTTGGGGTCGAGATGGCCTGGCCGGGGGTCCTCGACGATTGCGTAGCCGTAGGCGTTGTTAGCGCGGTGACTCACCCGGATGGGCGCCACGGCATAGCCGTCGAACGCCACATCATCGTCGGCCTCGAGCTCTGTGAATCGCAGGTCGTACGGGAGCCGGCCGTAGATGAAGCGCGTCTGCTCCATCAGCTGCGCCAGCCCGGGAGGCCCATAGATCGCCAGCGGCTGGTCGCGTTCGCGCAGAGCAAAGGACTTGAGCATCCCGGGCAAGCCAAGCCAATGGTCGGCGTGAAAGTGGGTGATGAACACGCAGCCCACATCCGCAAGCCCAACGGAGCGCATCAGCTGGCGTTGCGTGCCTTCGCCGCAATCGAACAGGAGACGGTCGCCGCCGCGGCGTAGGAGGATCGCGGGCAGACCGCGGCGAGGGCTCGGCACCGAGCCGCCGGTGCCTGCGAAGAACAGGGAGAGGTCCATAGGCGCAACGGTAGCGATCAACGCTCGATACGACGATAAGCTCTGCGGGCAAGGCGCAATAATCGGCGCCGCCGGCGCCCGTAGCTCAGTGGATAGAGCGCTCGCCTCCGGAGCGAGAGGTCGCAAGTTCGAATCTTGCCGGGCGCGTGCTCCATGTGGCTTGACTAGGCCGTTTCCGCGTTAGGCAGCGTCGCGGTCCAGCTCGCTCTCCACCCGGTTTTGCTCCCGTTGGCCACTATTGGCCAAAACCCCACCCTCGACCAGCGAGCGCATCGCGGCCTTCTCATCCTCACCACGCCGCATCGACTGGCGGTAAACGCGCAGCGCGAGCGCCGGGTCCGTGTGCCCCATTTCGTCCATCACCACGCCGGGATCTTCGCCGAGCGCGTACAGCAGCGAGCAGAACGTCCGCCGCAGCGAGTGAGGCGTCAGGCGCTCCGGTAGCGGGCGCAGGCCATCCCCTTCGAGCTGCTTGTTCGCCTGCGCGATCGTGCCCTTCCCCGGCACCGGCTCACCGTTCTTGACCGTCGCCGCCTTGCCAAGCACCCGAGAGCGAAAATTGTCCTCGCTCATCCGTCCGCCCGTCGCTGTCGGGAACACGTAGGCGCTCTGAGAGGCGTCCTGGTGGCGTCCACGCAGCGACAGCAGCTCATCCCGCAACGCACCCCTCACCTTCACCCTTCGCCGGCCAGCGTCCGTCTTGGAGCCCGTGTGCAGCCAGCCGCCCGCGAGGTCCACGTCACGCCACCGCAACGCGCACAGCTCACCGATCCGCAAGCCCGAGAACGTCAGCACCGCGAGCATCGCCCGACGCTCGACGTGCGTGCGGCCCTTCGACGCTTTGCGGTCCAGTTCTCCCGCCGCGTCGAGCAGCGCCACGATCTGCTCTGCGCTGTCGAGGTAGGACCGCACCGGCTCGCGCTCCTTCACGCGGAGGTCTTTGTCTCTCGCGGGGTTGTGGTCGATCAGCTTGCGTTTCACCGCGCGCTCGAGCATCGCCGCCAGCAGCGTGACGGTCATGTTGATCGACCGTGCCGAGAGCGGATCATCTTCGGCGAGCTTCGCCGCGATGTAGCGCTCCACCGTGTCGAACGTGATCGCGTCAAGGCGCAGTTCCCCGAACCACGGGATCAAGTGGACCTGTAGCCGCCAGCGGTAGTCAGCTTGCGTCTTGGGTGCCAGTTCGCCCTCGTGCAGTGTCCACCATTCCTCCGAGAACTCGTGAAAGCTCGGCACGGGCTCGGCCTCGCGCGGCGGCTCGACCACGGCCGGCGGCTTCCACACGCCACGCTCCACATCAGCAAGGGTGTGGCGTAGCGCTATCTCCGCGTCCGATTCGCTCACCGGCCCGAGCGGGACACGGCGGCGTTTGCCGTAGGCGGTGAACCGCAGCGAGCGATACGTCAGCCCGTCGCGGCCCTCGTGCGTCGTCACGCTGCCTTTCGTTGGACGTGCCATCACACACCAACCCTTCGCTCGTGGTCCTCGTCAACAGAGGCTCCCGCCTCACACTCGATCAGCCGGTCCAGCAGCGCATCCACGGTCGCCACGCTGCCCGCGAGCCCATACGAATCGACAAGCACTCCACTGTCGTCGTTTAGCGGCGTATACAGGGCAGGCCGGGGCTTTTGCTCTAGCGCGTCGAGCTGCGCGAGCCGAAGGTCATCAGCGGATAGCGCTTCGACTTCGCGCGCCGCAGCTTCGAGCGCTGGCAAGTCGTGCTCGGCGTCATTGGCCACGCGCAGCCACTTCGCGCGCTCCCGAAGATAGTCAGCGAGCTTTGCCTGTAGGACAGCGCTCATCGCCACAACCTCCGCCACACGCCGGCTTTGCCGAGAGCACGACCGATGGCGACGTTCTTGGCGCGGCGAGCCATCCGCTTCGGGTCGCCCGAGGCGACGGCTTTCTCGGTTGCGCTCAAGCGTGCAGCGCGGTAGAGCTGACTCGTGAAACTACGTCGTGCCATCAGGTTTTCTCCCTCGCTCTCTTGTGGCTCTTAAACACACGCCTACCATTTGCCTCCCTGGCCGAATCGGCCACCCTCGCCGAGGCCGCGTATCGGCATTCCCGGTACACGACCTTTTGGGACCATGGTGCGAGTGGAACCGCCAGAGCCTTTCCCAGTCTCACCATCGGCTTGCTCGTGCTGTATGTAGGTAGTGAGCACCACGCGCAGCTCGGCGGCAAGTGAGCGCTCATGTGCGGCAGCGATCGGACGCAACTGCTCGACAAGGCTTCGTGGCAAACGGACTGTTGTGGTGTCCTGCTGTGTGGTAGTCATGCCTACATTATAGCAGCATTGCGGATACATTGGTGCGAGGCAGCTCACGCGAACCTACGCTTGCAGTCGGTCGTCCGGCTCCTCAGTCCCACAGTTGCTCCAGCACACCGGCAGCGAGCGAGCACCACACCGCGCCGCTCGTGTTCGCGCAGGGCTTACGCCCGGGCTGCTGGAAATGCCGCAAGACGTTTTGCACGGGCGGGTGCGTAAGGTTGTGCGCGCGCGCCAGAACGGCTATTCTGGGACGGAAGGCCGAACCGAACAGGACGGCGCACCTCTAGGCACAGTCCCTGCGGCATAGCCAAGACGATGAGCAACGCACCTGTACCCACAGCAATCAGCGAGACGAACGCCGAGACCGGCTGCGTCGTGGTAGAAGATGTGCCCATCTCGCAGGCCATCGCGTGGCTTGAAGACGGCGTCTACATCGTACGAAGTACGGAGTTCGATCTGCTGGCGGAGGATGAGGACTTCTCAGAGGCGCTGAGCTTGTTCATCGACCGCGCAGCTGACTATGCCACCGCTCTGTCTGAGCTGATCTCATCGCATGAGGCGACTGAGGATGAGGGGCGCCTAGCGGGCATCTTGTCGCGGCGCCTGATCGCAGCGTTCATGGCGGCCGAGGAGCGGCGCCGTCGAGAGCAGCGCCGCCGAAGACTATTCCAACGTCGAGGACCACGGGCCGGGCATTGGCGACACCGCGAGACTCAAGCCGGCAGCTCCACGCATCTGTCGCCCGCCTAGCTGGCGAGCCATATAGGAAGGTCCGTCACGGCGAGATGTTTCGCCTGCCGGTCACTTCCCGCGACGGCACTCAATATGCCGTCACGCTCCAAGTGGATACGCACCGCAAGAACCCGAGCAAGGCGGCGCTCAACGATCTTGCTGACCGTCTGAGGCTGTCCCGCGCCCAGGTCGATACCGTCCTCGCAGACTGGACGAGCGCGCAGTTGCTCGATCATCTCGGTTCTCTGACGATCGAGGAGCTGCGCAGTAGAGCGCCGATCCCGTAGCCGCAGGCTCGACGCCGGACGGGGATCCATCGTCCCGGCCAAGAATGCGCCAGAGAGCACGGCTAGCGTGTCGCTGGCGGGCGAATCAGCGCGGTGGGAAGGGTTAGCCTCGGGCGACATGGAGGCGTCGCGCCCGAGGCTACCCTGGGTAGGCGTCCAGAGGACGAGGGCCGGAGCCCACCCTCGCGCGGCTGGCGGAAAGGAAGCGCCGCGCCGCTGCGAGCCTTACGCGCAGTGACCTTCAGTGGACAGGGTGCCGGCGCTCGCGCCGTTAGCACAGAGCGTCGAGACGAACTGAATTACCCCTTTTGCGAAGCCTCGGTTAGCGATGCCCTCGAACGTCTCTACGAACGTCTCGAAATCGTTTGTGGCATCAAGCGTCGAGTCCCTGACGACTCCGAGGTCGAGGCGGCCACCATCGAGGAACTGGACCATGCCCTCGGCGAACATGTACCAAACACACTTGGTGGGGAACGCCTTGATCGCTGAGCCTTCCACGGGCAGTGCGAACGTTTGTGCGACACCGCCACTGACAGAGGACGGCTGCCCGTCAAGGTGAAAGATCGGGTTTATCCCCCGAGCACGCAACAGCTCGACGATAAGATCATCCGTTACCGCCAATGAGTTCCAATCACTATTCTGGCTGTGTCCGATCTCGCGTGCCAGGTCCACGCGGATAAGGTCGCGGACCCAACGCGGGAAGATGACCGTTATCGCCTGAGCGTCCGCGATACGGTGCGTCTGACGATAGTTCGCGACCGCCTGGTCGAGCGCTGTGAGCAGGTCGCGTGTCGCGCCGAGAGTGGTAGCGGTCGTGACGTTCTTCAGCGCCGTTTCAGCGATCAGGTTCAACAGGTTGTTCTCTGCGATCCTTGCGGCGGCTGCCATCGCGAGGTCAGTATTAACCGCGACCTGCTCGGGCGCGAACCGGGACTGCATGTTGCCGAACCCGATACGAGTGGGTACAGCGTCGATGTATACGGTCTCTTCTGATCCGCACGCCAGGGACTTGACGGGCTTTGTGGCTGATCCCGGTTCGGCGTCCGTCGCCTCCGTCCAGATGCCGGTCGCTGCTTCCCATTCAGCGATGTCGGGCGGAGTGATGAAGTGGACACCGCCTCGCGTACACTCGAAGGACGCGAGACCATCCTTGAGAGGCCGTTCCGGGGTCGCCCACGAACCGATCGAATAGTCCACATTCACTGGCTGGCAGATACCGCCCGTCGCTGTCAGAACGGCCGGAGAGCACACCGCGTCCATAAGGCGCTCACACCGCGACAGGCTGTCGTCGAGCCGGCGATCCTCGGGATAGTCGAACTTCGCGCTCGCGAGGATCGTCTTGCCGCGCCAGGTGGGTCCGAGCGAGTTAAGGGTTTCCGCGATCGACTCGGCGAGCTGCCACTTGTCGGTGAAGGCGTGCCCCTGCATTACGCCCACCGCGTTGGCGCTCGCGAGCAGCGCCGTCCCGCTGGTAGGAGTCGCCTCGGGGCTCGGAGTGGGCTTGCGGCCCGACATGCGCTGGACCGCCCCGGTAGGAGCGCCAGAGGCGGTAACGGGCTCGGGCTCCCCCTCGGTCTCACCGATCGCTGTGAGCAGCATGTCGGCGACACCGATGCCACCGTTTAGCTTGCTGGCGAGACGCGCCTTTATGCCCTCCACATCCTCCGGGCTCATCTTCGCGACGATCCCTGAAAAGTCAACGGCGAACTTGTCGAGTGTTTCGGGCTTGAGTGGCATGTCAAAGACTCCAGGTCGGGTGGTGAAAAGTGATCCCGTTCACCGTCCCAAACCGTCGGAAGGCAACCCCGCGAGTACTGTCGGAAGGCTCACGCTGCATGGGAGTAATGTGTGTCGGTTGCGCGCTCCCGTTCGTATGCCGCGTCGCGGCGGCAACGGTCTGAGCAATAGCGCGCGCCGGGCCTGCGATCCTCCGGTATCGGACCGTCACAGTGGGCACACTGCGGCGCGTCCGTCGGCACGTCATCGAGCTCGAGCGGGACACCACGCTCAGCGGCGAGCAACGCGAGCGCCATATCCCCGCGTGTCAGCGGCTCCCGGTCGTAGTGACGCCGCCATGTCTCGCACTGAGACGCGAACACTGAGCGCCACCAGTCACCGTCGGGCAGCCGCTTGCACACCTGCTCGACCGACACTCTCCACGCATCGCTAAAAGTCATTCCGCCGGAGAGGTACTGGTCACCGTCACGGTGCCACGCCAGCTCGTCACGCAATTGCTCGTAAGGCTCCATGTCTCAGTTGAGGCTCATTGGTACGGGTGGGAGCCTCAGCGACTCCCATAGACGGACACAGGCATCGCAGGCGTCGGCGATGATGTAGGGACCGTCTGGGCCTATCTTGTGCTCGATCAGCGCAAAGTGATTGGCGGCCGCGCCACACACGTCGCAGTCTGGGTTGGCACCGTCGCGCGGCGAGGCATCGGCGAAGCGCTCACCCATGCACACGTGGCACGCGAGCAAGCCACAGCGCAGCCATGCGATGCGCCGCGTGTGGTCACATTCACGCTCGCAACGAACCTCGATCGCGCGTTTGAGCATCCCGACCCAAGCCATACGCCGAATCAGTGACTCATCGACAATGATCGGCGCGTCGGCCAGGAGTCGCAGGGATACACGCGCACCATCCGGGTCACGCTCGATCCAATCGTCGCACATCTCGCGAGCTATCGCGTCTGCCTCCTCATACGACAAGAGTGAATCGTCCATCAGTCCCGCCTTTCACTTGAATTGCTTGCGTGTCAACCGCTTTTGCCACTCGGGAGTGCCCGGAGGGAACGCCGTCGAGGCACGACGCGCAGGCATCATGTTTCCGCCGGGCGTCGTGACAGCAGGCCCCGCGCTCTCAGCCTCAGAACGAATATCCACACGACCCGCAGCGACTTCGATGCGTGCCTCGCTCGCCACCGTGCCCTGTAGGACCGCACACGCAATCGCGATAGCGACCGCTTGGTCATCATGCTCGCCGCTGTCGTGATCGAGACGAACCGCTCCGGGCGAAGTTTCACGCAACCTCACGCGGCCAAGCTCAGCACGCAAATCCTCATCATCGGGCAATAGGATCGTCCGGTTTCTGAGTGCAAGATGCAGAGCGTTCGCGACACGACCAACCGACTGCGCCGAGAAGGTGAACTGCTCCGCACGAACCCGGCGCGCTTTCAGCCTTTGCAGCAACCCGACCGCCTGGTAAGGATCGGCGTGCAGGGGCGCATGGTGATATTCATGGCTCGCTGTCTCTACCCACTCCTCGACCTCACCCAAATCCACCGGCTTGCGCCGCGAACCACGCCACCGCGCGATCCGGTCAACGATCACACGCGACGCCGCGCCCGCATCCTCACTCACACGCTCTGCATGGGCGACCACCGCGACACACGCATCGTTCGTCACCCCCACATCGAGCGTACACACATATTTCACGCCA
The DNA here is from genome assembly GCA_963827045.1 of uncultured Solirubrobacterales bacterium. Lineage (GTDB taxonomy): Bacteria > Actinomycetota > Thermoleophilia > Solirubrobacterales > Solirubrobacteraceae > Palsa-744. The sequence goes on along the minus strand of CAWGZH010000004.1, from coordinate 411,691 downwards.
GGTTGTGGTGATTGCGGACCGTCGAGCACACACGCCGCCGCCAAATCCTCAGCCGACACGAGCCGATCCTCGCTCTGCGTCCACTGATTCAAATGCAAGCGCGCAAACTCACTGTCACGCAGCAGGGGACGTTGCGCCTCCAACTCCGCCGGATCGACCCACGGCAACGGACCCGGAACCTCACTCACACGCCACCGATCAGAACGCCGCGCCTCCTCCAACACCTTATGTGAAAAATGGCCCGGCTCACCAGCACTCGTCAAAACCACCAGACGCGAACCCGGCACCTTACCCATCGCCGAAACGATCGCCGTCCACAAACGCCGATAACCACGCGTTGACGGCCACTGCGCAAGCTCCTCGACCACCATAAGAGCAGGACGCAAACCAAACGCCGACGCACCATCAGCCGACAAGACCTCAACAGACGCACCCGAACGACCCACCATCTTCAACGCCTGCACACTCACAGCCGCGCCCATCGCCGCCGTTCGACCCACCAGACCATCCGCCGCGTCCACGTCAAGCGCGGCCTGATCCGCGTCAACAGCAACCACATAGCCACGCGCACCTGCCGGCGCTTCACTCGCAAGCCACGCGAGCGCCACACCCATCATGTCCGTGCTCTTAGAACCACCCCTCGGCCTTCCCTGCCAATGCCAACGCGGACCACTCGTGTCGAAGATCGCCTGCGCGTCAGCGAACTGAAAGTCAGCCGCAACCGACCCCCAACGCTCGCCCGATTCGAGCACGAGCCCGGCCATGAGATCGAGCGGCACTGGCGCGCTCACGCCGCCACCGCCAAATCGAACTGACGCGCAGCCCACAAATCGATCTCCGCACGCGGACCACGATCGTCCACGGGCAGCTTGTGGCAACCGCTCAGACAAGTGAGCTGACGGTCGTCGGCGAACGCCAACCCATTGAGCGCATCGAGGATCGCCTTCACCAGATTGTCGAGGTCGGCGTTCGCTCGGGCACCGTAGAAGCGAGCACTCATCGCGAATGGCGCATCACCGAGTGACGGGCGACCAGCAGCCATCCACTCGGCTTGCACGAGCAAACGGTAGGTCTTGCTGCGCGCGGGCAGGTAGTGCCTGCCGCTGCTTGTCCGGCTACGTTGCAACGGGACCGGACGGCCACGGATCACAAGCGAGACGGTCATCGCCGACCCTTCTGACGCGGATCGAGCCTACGACGCGGCTCCCATTCAGGCTCCAACTCCCACTCAGAAAGCTCAACCTCACCTCGAGGCTTGAAGCGTCGCCGCCAAATAGCGCCCGGCTTCTCAGCACACGACCTGCACAGCAACAGCTCGCCAGGCTCGCCAGTGCAACGATCGACAACCGCAACGGGTTGACACGAGCGCGGCAACGGTCGAGCACAGTTCGCACACACAGGCTGGTCTTGGACGCTCATGCCTCACCGCTCTCGGCATCGTCGGTCACGCCCGCATCGGCGATCCGCTGCTCGGCAGCGATCCGCACACGACGACCCTCAGCAGCCAAGTCAGTGAGGGACGATTCGGTCGCCTCGGCACCAGCAGACAACGCACGGATGCGGGCGTGACCGATCGGGTCGAGACCAAGATCGGAGCCCAACTTGGCCGCGAGCCTCGCCGCTGCCGTCGCTTGCTCCCACGCACGAGCCGGCACAGCACCCGCACCCTTCTCGGCAGTCACCGTTCGTATGTGCTCATCGAGGAGTGCCTCACGGCTCGCAGCCGACAAGTAGCGCTGCACAGCAGGAATGAACCGTGGCTCATCGAGATAGGGCGCTACGGCCAACAGTTCGCCATGCACCTGCTCGGCTCGCTCTGCGATGGCGCGCTCACTGTAGGCACCGTGGCGCAGAGCGACATCGTTGCCCGGCTCGAACGGTGGACGTTCCTTGCCGACCATCACGCCGCCCTCCGCCGTGGTCGTACCGGCAGGATCGTGCCCGGTTTCGGCCGACCAGTGGCCAACGAACGCCGCTGTGACCTCGGTGACCGCCCAGAGTCCGCACCAGCACTGGCGATTGGCGACAACGACCGTTCGCTTCCGTAGCAAGACAGCGCATCGCGAGCGACCGCAGGATCGAACCTCAGACGCGCCTTCGGACCGCTGCCCAACCTCAACGCGCCCAGCTCTGTCGCGTGTTCGTAGACCCAATCGCGGCTGACGCCAAGCTCGACGGCAAGAGCGCTTGCGTCGATCAACGGCTCGCGTGTGCGCGCCGCGTCTTGTGGAACGGCAGCACCAAGGGATTGCGTCGAGCGCAGCGGCATCTCAGGCTGTCTCCTGGTCGCTGGCGATGGCTTCGAGGTCGTCTAGCGTCCAGCCTTCGGGTAGGTCGTTGTGGCTGTTGCTTTCTGCGCAGTGCGCAGTATTCGTCGTTGGTGCCTCGCCAGCTTCTTTCTGCTGCACTCCTACGGAGTGCGCAGCAGAAACAGAAGCGGTCGATGTGGGGCTTTCTGCGCGTTGCTGCTCGGTGGCTTGCGCAGCATCCGTGCGCACGAGCGCGAATCGGTAGGGGGAGCCCTTGCGACCGGCTCCGGTGCGCTGCACGTTGCCCTCGGCAATCAGCGTGTCGAGCTGGCCGTGCCATTGTCGCTCGGGCGCGCCGGTTGCCTCCTCAAGCTCGGCGCGAGTCAGCTCGGCGTCGGCGAGTGCGGTGAGGATCGCTTGCCGGTCTGCGATGGAGCGAGCGTCGGCGCGCTCACCCTCGGCGATGGCGGCCCATCCGCCGGTTGTTGGGTCGCGCGTGATGAGCAGGCTGCCAGGTGTGCTCGGGTAGCGTGAGAGCGCGAGGAGGGCGCGCTCGCGGGGGTTCTTGACGCGCTCAAGCTCAAGCACGATGTCGGCCGTGCCGGCGATGGCGCCGGAGCCGCGGACGCCCTCACCGTCCTCGCCTCCGCCCTTGCGTTGGTGTAGCGGCACGAGCACGGCTAGGCCCTCACGGGTCGCGTTTACGAGCGGCTGCATCGCGGCCTGAGCAGCGCCTGCGTCCTTTTCGGCCTCTGGCGGTAGCGATGCCCAGTATGGGAGCGTGTCCACGACGAGCAGCGCGGCGCCGATACGTACGGCCTCGTCTATCGAACCCTCGACGAGCTCGGCCCATGTCGGCTTGGGCCACACGGCGTCACGGGTCAGTACGCGGATGCTGTCGATCGCGGGCAGCTTGTGGGCGAGCGTGCCGGCCGTCTCCTCGCTGACGTAGACGACAGGGGCTCCGTCGATCGCGCGGCCAAGGAACGATCCAGCCTCGCGCGCGATTGCCTCGCTCATCGCGACGGCGAGCGTTGACTTGCCTGCCTTCGGCTTGCCGGCCAGCAGGGTGAGCGCTCCCGGCGCGAGGTAGCCGGCCCATATCCAGACCGGCTCGGCTGGTGTACTCGCGCGCAACTCGGCAGCGGAGACGAACGGCAACGGTGCGCTCATGCTGCGACCGTCTCGGGCTCGCGGTCGATGATGACCTCAACGCGGCGCGCGGGCCATGTCCAGGTGTCCTTGGAGCCGTAGAGAACGTCACCGGACGCTTGCGGGTTGCGACGCCGGCCGGTCAGCGTGACCCACGATCCGTCGATCACGTAATTGCCCTCATAGGCTTCGTTGCCGCGCAGGCGCACGATCCCGTGGCCCGAACGGATGGCTTCCGGCCGTGGGTTACGCTCGGGAGGCATTGCGGCCCAGCCCGGCCGGATTGTTAGGGAGCCTCGGTTCGCCGCCGGGGCTCTCGTCTTGAACGGGACGCTCGTCGAGTAGTTCTGCGACGAGCCGTTCGACGGCCTCGCGCGGGATGCGCACAGACGCGCCGATCTTGACCGTGGGAAGCCGTCGGCCGTCTATCAGCCGATAGACGCTCGTGCGGCTCTGGCCGAGCATCCTGCCGACCTCACGAACGGTCAACAGCAAAGGTGGACTAGCGGTTTCGGGCACAGACGCGCTCCTTGACTCTAAATGGTCAAAAGTCGCGCGTCGGGCCGTGCCCTACGAGCTAGCGCTGCTGGCTACTTACCAGTGTTCCCCGAGTCCGTGACTCGTGCTATGGAACATCCCAGGCTTTGATCCACAGTACGGTCCTGGGTCAGTTAGCCCGAGCGTAGCAGGTGCGTCCCCGTACCGTTGCGCACCTGGCTGTAACCGACTGTCCCGTAGTTCAGTCGCCGTCGTGGAGATCCCGACACTTGCCGAGGCCGCCGGCTTGTCCGCCAGCACTTCGACGCGAGCAGTCTCGCGCTCCCCAAGGCCAAGCGACCTATAGGTGTGAGCCCTTCCGACCGCACGACTGGCCGCAGTTATGGCCAACGGTTGGCCGGAACCCCCAGGAATCGCCCCCCAATCCACCCGAATCTGACGCCGCCATTGGAGCGCCGAACCGGGCGGAATCGCCTGTATCCGTGCCTGATTCGGGTGCTTGCAGGGCAAGACCACTTGAACGCCTCCGGAGCGGAAGGTCGCATGTTCGAATCACGCTGGGCGTGTTAGTCAACGGTTGCGCGGATGCAGGGGCTCTCATGCCCGAGGCTCGCCGCGACGACGCTCTCGCCGCTTGCGAAACTGCATTGCTGCCCGACGCGCTTGCGGCGGCTCCGCTTGAGTACATGTGTCCAGTTGCGTGCGACGCGCTAAGCACGCCTGCACCCAGCGCTAAAGCTGGCTTTTGTCCCAGTCGATGAGTGAAGTGCGGCTAGCTCCGCCATTTACGGAGAGCCGGGCCGCTCTGGAAAAAAGGCACACCCGTCGCGAGGCGGGCTCGCAAAGCCAGGGGTCTCTCGCAGACCGCCCAGCCGCCCGGCAAGTTCTGTGAAATCTAAATAAGGAGCTCTTGCCGTTATGTTCCGCGTTTTCAACATAAAGAAGTACCATCTCGCGCTTGGCGCGACCCTCGTCACCTTGGCCGTGGTCACGGCCGCCGCGCTTGCCTACTGGACAAGCTCAGGCGAAGGATCGGGCACCGTCAAGGCCAACTACGCCGGCGCCTCGTTCGAAGTGAGCAGCGGCTTGGTTGAAGGCCTCTACCCTGGTGGCAGCTCCACGGTCACGGTCAAGGTGAAGGACACCGACGCGAGCCAGAGCGAGTACCTGACCAAGCTGGAAGCGGAAGTCAAGGAAACCTCGGTGGCGGAATGCAAAAAGGAATGGTTCGAAGTCACGCCCGCCTCACAGGAACCAAAAGTCGTGATCGCACATGGCGAAACCAAGGAATACACGGTGAGCCTGAAAATGAAGGAAGAAGCCACCGTCAACCAGAACGCGTGCAAGGGCGCGTCGGTCACGCTGCACTACAAAGCCTCCTAGTCACTCGGGACAAGCGGACAAACGGCAATAGCTACCAAATGAAAGGGACGGCGACCACGGTCGTCGTTCCCCAATCACTCACAAGCGCGCACTGATGAGGCCGAATCGTCTCAGAATGCTTTGGTGGATCGCGGTTACGACTGTGATGGCGCTGAGTCTGCTCGCCCAAGGCGCTTTCGCCTACTGGTCGAGCGCTGGCGAAGCAAACGCGTCGGCTGGCCTCGCAACGCTCTCATCTCCCGCGATCTTAAGTGCCACAGCGGGCGCCGAAACGGTTGAACTCACATGGTCGGCCGTCGCTGCACCCGGTGCGGGCACGGTCGCCTATTACGTAACCCGTGACGGCGGCGCGGCCGGTGGCGGCTGTCCCAGCTCGAGCTCACTCTCGACCGCCACGAGCTGCACCGACACAGGCGTGTCGATCGGCACGCATGAATACACCGTCACCGCCGTGTGGCGTACCTGGACGGCGACGAGCGCGGTCAAATCGGCGGCGGTCACCTTCGGCCCGGCCACCCACTTTCAGCTCGAAGTCGCCAGCACGACGCCCACCGCCGCTGAAGCCGACAGCGTCACGATCATCGCCAAGGACGCGAGCAACAACACGGTCGGCAACTACACCGGCGCCAAGACGCTCGCCTGGAGCGGCGCCGCCAACTCCCTCAGCGGACACGCGCCCGAATACCCGGCCGCCGCCACCAACGTGACCTTCACAAAAGGTGTGGGCAAAGCGACCGGCATCAAGCTCTACAACGCCGCATCAACAACGCTCACCGTCGAGGAAGGCTCCTCCGTGGAAGGGACCTCTGGCGTGCTCACGGTCAAGGCGGCCGCCACCAAAAAGCTCACGCTCACGGCGCCGAGCGAAGCGATAGTCGCCAGCGCCTTCAACGTCACGCTGACGGCCACCGACGAATACGGCAATCCGACCACCTCCTATGCCGGCGCCAAGACGCTCGCTTGGAGCGGCGCCGCCAATTCCCCCAGTGGACACGCACCCGAATACCCGGCTGCCGCCACGACGGTCACGTTCACGAGCGGCATGGGCACGGCGAGCGAAATCGATCTCTACGACGCCAGCGCCGCCGTTACGCTCACGGTCAAAGAAGGAACCCTCGTGAAAGGCAGCGCCTCGATCGCCGTCAAGGCCGCTGCCGCCAAGGAACTCAACTTCGCCGCGATCGCAGAACAGACCGCGGGCAGCTCCTTCAACGCGACGCTCACCGCCCACGACGAATACGGCAACGTCGCCACCGGCTATGCGGGCGCCAAGACGCTCAGCTGGAGCGGCCCCGCCAACTCCCCCAGCGGGCATGCGCCCGAATACCCGACCACGGCCACAACGGTCACGTTCACAAGCGGCGTGGGCAAAGCCACGACCATCAAGCTCTTTGATGTCCAGAGCACCGCGCTGAGGGTCACAGACGGCGCGATCGAAGGCATCTCCGGTTCCTTCGCGGTCAAGGCGGGCGCCGCCAAAAAGTTCAACATGCCGGCGCCGAGCGAAGTGGAAGCGGGTCTTGCCTTCAACCTGACGCTCACCGCCACCGACGAATGGGGCAACATCGCAACCGGCTACACGGGCGCCAAGACGCTCACCTGGAGCGGCCCGGCGAGTTCGCCTGCCGGCACCGCGCCCGAATACCCGACATCGGCAACAGCGGTGACATTCAGCGAAGGCCTGGGCACGGCATCGGCGATCGATCTCTATGACGCTCAGAGCACAACCCTCAAAGCGAAGGCCAGCAGCGTCGAAGGCGCGCCGGCCTCGATCACGGTCACGGCGGGCGCGCCGGAACGCCTCGCCTGGGCGCACGCCGAAGTGAGCGCCGGCAAACTCGAAACAGGGAGTTGCCCATTTGCCTGTGCCACGACCACGATCGGGTTCGCCAAAAAGTTCAAGGCTCAGGTCAGCATCACGGATATGTATGGCAACGTCGTGAGTGGCCTTGGCACCACCATCGAGGTCAAGGTCGAAAAGACAGGCGGCGAAGGCACGCTCACAAATGCCACGGCGCTGATCATTCCCGCGTCGGGTCTCGCCGAATCGTCAACGACCTTTGAATACACGAGCCCGGCGTCGAGCGCGAGCGAAGCCGTCTTGAAGCTCAAGCAGGAAGAAGGCACCGCCTACGCGGCGGCCGAAGCGCACGTAAAGTACTGACCGGCGACGCCGGGCGATCAGCGTTCGCACCCCCTTGGATGTATGCTCGATGGGTGAAGACTCGTGTCGTCGTCCTGGGAGCAGGCTTTGGCGGCCTCGAGTTGACGACAACGCTCTCGGAGGCACTCGGCGACGAGGTCGAAGTGACCCTGATAGACAAGAACGACACGTTCGTCTTTGGCTACTCCAAGCTCGACGTGATGTTCGGCAGGACGACTCTGGACGCGGTAAGCCTTCCCTATCGCGAGATCGTCAAGCCGGGCGTGCGTTTCCTGCGCGAGACGGTCACCGCAATCGACCCGGATGCGCGTCGCGTGACCACCGAGGCAGGGGTTCACGAGGCCGATGTCCTAGTCGTCGCGCTTGGCGCGGACTACGACTTCGATGCCACGCCTGGACTAGCTGAGAGCAACGAGTTCTACTCGGTGACCGGCGCGCAGCGGTTGAGCGAACTACTCCCAGATTTCAAGCAAGGTCGAGCAATCGTCGGGGTCTGCGGAGCGCCCTTCAAGTGCCCTCCAGCACCAAGCGAGACTGCGCTACTGCTGCACGACTATCTGCTAACTCGCGGTGTGCGCCAGCACTGCGAGATCACCTTCGTCCTGCCGCTTGGCACCCCAGTTCCACCCTCACCGGACACCTCGCGCGCACTGGAAGCCGCCTTCGCCGAGCGCGATATAACGTTCGTCGCGGGCCGCCGCGTGAGCTCGGTTGACTCTGCAAGCGGCGTGGCTGTGCTCGACGATGGCAGCGAGCTGGCATATGACCTCTTTATGGGTGTCCCCAAGCATCGTGCCCCCGATGTGGTGATCGACAGCGGCATGACCGAGGACGGTTTCGTGCCGGTCAGCTCGAAGACGCTCGAGACTCGATTCCCGGGCGTGTACGCAGTCGGCGACGTCACAACCGCCGGCGTGCCGAAGGCCGGAGTGTTCGCCGAGGGAGCAGCGCGAGTCGTGGCGGCTTCGCTGATCGCGAACATACGCGGCGGTGAGCAGCCGGGCCCCTACGACGGGATTGGCATCTGCTACATCGAGTTCGGGGCCGGTCGTATCGGCCGTGTAGAAGTGGACTTCCTCTCAGGGCCAAAGCCGACGGGTACTTTCGGCGAGCCATCGGCAGCACTTGCCGCCGACAAGCAGAACTTCGGCTCCACCCGCCGCGCGCGCTGGTTTGGCCGCTGAGCCCAATCGAAGTTGCGCACCCGACACGGTTGGCGGCTAGGATCAACCTATGTGTGTTGGATGCGCAATGGCGGCAGCCTCCGCGGCCAGCGGCCTGCGTACGTGGCTTCAGACCCACAATCTCGGCTGGCTCACGCCAAAACGTCTGCGTGCGATCACGATCGGCGCGATGTGCGCCGCCGGCCTCGTATCCACGGTCGGCGTCAGCGGCTCGACACCGCCATCAGCCCACGCCGCCGTCCCCGCACAGCACGCGACCGGCGGCACTGCTCGCTAAACACCGGTCATCAGACGAGCTTCTAGAGCGTCGCTGGTCAAGCAATGCAAGGACGCAAGGAGCGAAGTGTGCTTTACACACGAGCGACTGAGGACGCCGCAGTGCGCCGACCAACGACGCTCTAGCCGCCCGCGACAGCCGGCAGAATCGTCAGCTCGGCGCCGTCATCGACCGGAGTGTCCAGGCCATCGAGGAAGCGAATGTCCTCGCCGCTCAGGTACACGTTCACAAAGCGCCTCAGCGAACCGCTCTCGTCCGCCAGACGCTCACCGAGCCCGTCGTAGCGCTCATACAGGCTGTCCAAGACCTCGCGCACTGTGGCACCTTCGAGTTGAGCTTCGCTCTCTCCGCCGGCGGCAGCACGAAGCTGGGTTGGGATCTTGACCGTGACGCCCATCGCGTTCAGCCTGTTGCGCCCGCGAATGCCGCGGGCGTGCTGGTTGCGTTGGCTGGGGCCTGCTCCACAAGCGTCTCGAATTGCTCGACCGACGGGTCTATTTCATGCGACTCGAAGGTGCCGCGCACCGCGTCGAGCGTCTTCAGGCCCTCGCCGGTGATCACGAGCACCACGCGCTCCTCAGGGTCGATGTCACCGCGTGCGGCGAGCTTCGCCAACACGGCCGTCGTGACGCCACCGGCCGTCTCGGTGAAGATGCCGGTCGTCTGTGCCAGCAGCGCGATACCCTCGCGAATCTCCTGGTCTGAGACGGAGTTGACGCCGCCGCCGCTGCGCCGTGCCTCCTCGATCGCGTACGGCCCGTCAGCGGGATTGCCGATCGCAAGCGACTTGGCGATCGTGTTCGGCTTCACTGGCTTGCACACGTCGTGCCCGGCAGCAAACGCAGAAGCGACGGGCGAGCAGCCATCGGCCTGGGCGCCATTCATGCGGGGAGCCGGGCGGGAGGAGTCCTCTATAAGTCCGAGCTCGCGCCACTCGGCAAAGCCCTTGGCGACCTTCGTGAACAGCGAGCCGGAAGCGATCGGCACGACGCAACGGTCGGGCAACTCGAAGCCGAGCTGCTCTGCGATCTCATAGGCGAGCGTCTTGGATCCCTCGGCATAGTAGGGGCGCAGGTTGACATTCACGAATGCCCAGTCGCGCTCGGCCGACAGTTCAGTGCAGAGTCGGTTGACGTCGTCGTAGTTGCCCTTCACGGCGATCAGCTTCGTCCCGTAGACGCCGGTCGCGAGGATCTTCTGCTCCTCCAGGTCGGCGGGGATGAACACGTAGGACTCAAGACCCAGCGCGGCCCCATGGGCCGCGACGGAGTTGGCCAGGTTGCCAGTGGAGGCGCAAGCGATCGTCTTGAAGCCCAGCTCGCGCGCACGCGCCGTGGCGACCGACACGACACGGTCCTTGAAGGAATGGGTCGGGTTGGCGGCATCGTTCTTGACCCACACCTCGCGTAGCCCGAGCCGCGCGGCGAGACGATCGGCCTTGATCAGCGGCGTGCACCCGGCCGGCAGACCGGTACGCGATGCCAACCGGCCCGACGGCCCGGGAGGGCCGTCGAGGAGCGGCAGGAAGTCGGCGTAGCGCCAGATGTTCTGCGGTCCCGCCTGAATACGCCTGCGCAGCTCGTCGATGTCGTTGCCCAGGCGGCTGTGGTCGTATGCGACCTCAAGCGGCCCGAAGCAGCGATCGCATACGTACAACGCCTCGAGGGGATACTCGCTATGGCACTCTCTGCATCTAAGGTGTGTGACAGCCACGGAGGGCTCCTTCCATATCGTCTTCGCCGGTGAACCGTGTGGCAAAGACTGGAAGCCCGCCACACATCTCTCTGGAATTGGCACCTGCCGCTCTTACACGGTGGTTGTCGGGGGTTCACTGGGCCAGGTCCCTCCACCCCTCTGGATGTGTTCAGCTATGCGCTAGCAAGTATAGGAGGCTATGCGGCGGAACACAAGACCTACATGCTCGACCTGCACGTTTCTAGGCCTACATGCCTGAAAAGCATGCTTTGAAGTCTTGCTTTGAGGCCGACCTGCATTAGGCGAGACCCAGCCGATCAGCGCTCGGTAACGCATTCCCATTTGCGGTGTAGGGCTTGCAGTGAGCACAGGCGTAAGTCCCGACGATCGCGCTCCGGCAGACGCACCAGACGTCTTCGAGCCGATCGCACCCGCGACCAAGAAGCGGATGCTGATCATCGTCAATCCGTACGCCACGACGGTCTCCGATCGCCTGCGCAACCTCGTCGTCTACGCGCTGCAGGGCCGCTACGAGGTCGATGCGGTTGACACCGAGGCACGCGGTCATGCGATCGAGTTGTGTCGCGAGGCGGCACACGAGGGCTATGACGTGGTCGTGGCTTTCGGCGGCGATGGCACGGTCAACGAAGCTGCCAATGGTCTGCAGGGCTCCCCTACCCCGCTCACGTGCCTGCCCGGTGGTTCGGCCAACGTCTACGGCAAGATTCTCGGCATACCAGGCGAGCTGGTCGACGCCACCGAGCACCTGCTGGCGATGGCCGACGACTGGCAGCCGCGCAAGGTCGATCTCGGTATGGTCAACGGTCGCTGCTTCACCTTCGCCTCTGGGCTTGGGCTGGACGCGAGCGTAGTCAAGCGTGTGGACTCCAATCCGCACTTGAAGGCGCGCTTTGGCGCCTACTACTTCACCTGGGCGGCGGTCAGTACGTTCACACGCCGCTACATCCACAAACCGCCGCGCCTACAGGTCGAACTTGGCGAAGGACAGCACAGTGGCGTCACTGCCATCGTTCAAAATGGCTCGCCGTTCACGTACTTCAAGGACCGTCCGATCAAGGTCGCCGATAGCGCTGAGCTCGACTCGGGCACACTGGAGACCTCCGTCCTGCGTCGTGCCCGGCCGTTTGACATGCCCTCAATCGCTTTTCGCGCGTTCTCCAGACGGGCGCGGATCGTCCGCCACCGTCAGGTGACGTCATTGGGCGAGGCGCTCGAGCTCACGGTTTCCTCAACCGATGGGCAGGCGTTGCCGCTTCAAGTGGATGGGGATTACCTGGGAGACGTGATGCAAGCGCACTACTCAGTGCTGCCGCGTGCGCTAAGCGTCATTTCCTAGTGTTCCGAATCATAAATTCGGTGTGTGTAACCCGGATGGATGGTCGTGATCTGAGGTTCGACGATATCGGCCTGCGTGCCGGTAGCACGTGGGCCGATATCGGCGGGCCTCAGGCGCTGGCCGATTGAAGGTCCCGGGGACCTTCAATCGGTAGGCGCCGGGGGACGCCAGCGAATTTATGATTCGGAACACTAGCCAGCGCCGCCGGGCGTGACACGGTAAGCGTCGAACACTGCGTCGGTATTGCGCAGCCGCGAGATCGCGCCCTTCAGACTCTGCGTGTCGGCGAGCTCGACTACGAAGCGGTTCTTGACCATAGGGGGGCTCGACAGGCAACGCGCTTCGAGGATGTTGGCGCCCGACTCCGAGAACGCGCGTGAAAGGTCCTCGAGCAGCCGGTGGCGATCCCAAGCGTCGATATGGATTTCCACGACGAACGAGGTCTCCTGATCGCCCTCCCAGCCAACATCGGTGAAGCGTTCGGGGTTGCGTTGCAAAAGCTTCGCATTCGGACAGTCCTTGCGGTGGATAGTGATGCCGCGGCCGAGTGATATATAGCCCACGATCGGATCTCCCGGAACCGGGCGGCAGCACTTGGCAAGACGCAACATCACGTCCTCCACCCCATCCACCCTGATGCCGTACTTACCTGAGGACGTCGTCGGGCGCTGGCGCGGACGTCCGACCTTGAGCAGATCGCTGGCACTCGTATCGCCGTCGGCCGCCTCGCCTTGCTTGAGGCGCTGCAGCACTTTGTTGACGACAACCTTGGGCGAGATCTTCGCGCCTCCAAGCGCGATATAGAAATCGTCGGCCTTGCGGTAGCCCATCTCGCGGATCACGTCAGCGAGCAGCGCCGAGCCAGTGATCTTCTGCGCGGGCAGGCCCTGCTTCTTGAAGTGTTCCTGTAGTAGCTCGCGTCCGGTGTGCTCGGTGCCCTCACGCGACTCTGCCTTGAACCACTGCTTGATCTTGTTGCGAGCCCGCGTCGTCTTGACGACGGCCAGCCAGTCGCGTGAGGGACCACGCTCGCGCTTGGCCGTCAGGATCTCAACGATGTCGCCCGAGCCCAGCTCGTAGTGCAGCGGCACGATCTTGCCGTTCACGCGCGCGCCCACACAGCGGTGGCCGATCTCGGTGTGCACCTCATAGGCGAAGTCGAGCGGGGTAGCACCGGCCGCAAGCGACTTGACCTCGCCCTTGGGCGTGAACACGAACACCTCGTCCTCGAACAGGTCGATGCGCAGGCTCTCCATAAACTCCTGCGGGTCTGACATCTCCTTCTGCCAATCGAGCATCGAGCGCAGCCACTTCATCTTGGCGTCGCCATCCGGTCCCACCTCGCCACCACTCGCCTGAGGACGTTGCTTGTACATCCAGTGAGCGGCCACCCCGAACTCGGCCATCTCGTGCATCTCCTGGGTGCGGATCTGGATCTCCAGCGGCCGTCCCTCAGGCCCAATGATGGTCGTGTGTAGCGACTGGTACATGTTGAACTTCGGCATCGCGATGAAGTCCTTGAAGCGGCCGGGAAGGGGCTTCCAAAGTGAGTGGATCACGCCGATCGCGCCATAGCAGTCCTTCACCGACTCGACGATCACGCGCATCGCTGTGAGGTCGTAGATCTCGTTGAACTCGCGACCCCTCTTTGTCATCTTCGAATAGATCGAGTAGAAGTGCTTAGCGCGTCCAGCGATCTGTGCTGAGATGCCCAGCGTCTCAAGCTCCGCCGCAAGGTAGGCGCCGGCCTCGGCCACATAGCGCTCGCGGTCCTCGCGCTGCTGGGAGACCAGCTCCTTGATCTCACGGTACTTACGTGGGTGAAGCGTCGCGAAAGCAAGGTCCTCGAGCTCCCACTTGATCGCGTGGATACCGAGCCGATGAGCTATTGGCGCATAGATCTCGAGCGTCTCGCGCGACTTCTCCAGCTGCTTCTGCTTGGACATCGCCTCAATCGTGCGCATGTTGTGCAGCCGGTCGGCGAGCTTGATCAGGATGACGCGCACATCGCTTGCCATCGCGACCATCATCTTGCGGTAGTTCTCAGCCTGCGCCTCGTCGCGCGACTGGAAGGTGATGCCGGTCAGCTTGGTGACGCCGTCGACGATCTGGGCGATCTCCTCGCCGAAGCGCTCGCGCACCTCCTCGATCGAGGCTGAAGTGTCCTCAACCGTGTCGTGCAGTAGCGCCGCGCACAGCGTTTCGGTGTCGAGACGCATGCCGGCACAGATGCGCGCCACCCCGACTGGGTGAACGATGAAGTCCTCACCCGACTTACGCCGCTGAGCGGCGTGATGCTCGCAGGCGAACACGAACGCGTCTTCCACGCGCTCGCGGTCGATCTCTACGGCGGCATCGGCTGCATGCTCGGAGACGATCGCAAAGAGATCGTCGAGCAGCTGGCGCTCGAGCTCGCTCAGCTCGGCGCGGCGACTGCGGCGAGCGGCGCTGGCAGCGGGAACAGCGTCGATTGAGCTTGGCCTGGTTGCGGACATGGCTTAAGGGTAGCCCCCTTGGAGACGGGTTGGACATGGCGCAGCAGAAGTCGCGGTTCACTCGCCCCTCTCCATTCGTTGACCTCCAGAGAGAACGTCGCGTCAACCGGCTCCCCTTCAGCCACGCCGAGCTTGCCGTCGTTGCCGAAAGCGACCGCGCGAGCGTGCACGCCACCCGACTCGACCGTAAAGCGAGCATGCTTGCCTTCGCCCATCGGACGCACGTCGCGCAGCGAGGCACCCGCGAGCATCAGAGAGACGGCCGGGTTGCCCTTGCCAAACGGCGCCAGACGGCCGAGCTCTTCGGCCAGCTCCATACCGAGCTGCTCGCCGCTGAGAAGCGCATCGACGCGCTCGTGCTCACGCAGATCCTCTGCGCTGAGGGCCTGCTCGGCGTGCGCATCCAGCGATGCAGCGAAGGCCTCCAGGCTCTCGCGCTGCAACTCCACACCAGCAGCTGCGCTGTGACCCCCGTAGCGCACGAGATGCTCGGCGCACGCGGTGAGGCCAGCTAGCAGGTCATAGCCCTCGATACCGCGGCCCGATCCGCGCGCGCTCTCGCCTTCGAGTGAGACCAGCACAACCGGTCTGCGATAGCGCTCCACCAGGCGCGAAGCAACGATCCCGATCACGCCGCGATGCCAGCCCTCACCCGCGAGCACATAGGCGTAGCGATCTTCCGAGTCTTTCAGCTGGGCGATCTGCGCTTCGGCCTGCAGGCGGATCGCAAGCTCGGTCTGCCGGCGCTCGCTATTGGCCCGGTCGAGCTCGTGGGCGATCTGGGCGGCGCGCGCCTGGTCCTGTGTGAGGATCAGCTCGAGCGCCGCATCGGCACGGTAAAGGCGTCCGGAGGCGTTGATGCGAGGTGCCGAGCCCGAAGGCCACGCCTCGCTCGTTCAGCTTGCCAGGCTCGATCCGTGCGACGGCCATCAGCGCACGCAATCCAGGCTTGCCGGTGGCCGCCAGCACACGTAGACCTCGCCGCACGATGTTGCGGTTCTCGCCAAGGAGCGGAACCACGTCGGCGATCGTCGCAAGCGCCACCAGGTCAAGGTCTTCGTCGGCCTCGTGGCTGTCGCGCTCTGCAGCCAGAAGTGTCGCCTGAGCGAGCTTGTGCGCGACCGCGGCAGCGCAGAGATCGCGGCAGGGATAGCCGCACAACAGCGGGTGCACGATCGGTGCGTCCGGCAGCTTGCCGTCGGCGCGCGGTAGATGATGGTCGCTGACGATCACCTCGATGCCAAGCGAGCGCGCAAGTGCCACCTCCTCCACAGCCGTGATACCGCAGTCGACCGTTACGAGCAGGCTAGTGCCGCGCTGGGCCAGACCTCGGACGGTGTCCTCGCTCAGCCCATAACCCTCGGCCCGATCTGGCAGGTACCAATCGACATTCGCTCCCAGCTTTCGCAAAGTCCGCAGCAGCAGCGCCGTCGAGCACACGCCGTCGACGTCGTAGTCGCCATGGATTGTGATCCGGCGCCCCATGCGGGCCGCGGCGAGGATCGTCTCGGCCGCGTCGCTCAACCCGGCAAAGCTCTCGAGCTCGTGGTGCTCGTCGGCGGCGAGAAAGGTCCGAGCGCGCAGCGGGTCCTCGTAGCCGCGGCGTACCAGCACCTGCGCAAGCGCGTCGCTCACGCCGAGCTCGTCGCGCAATCGCGCGATGCTCGCGGGGTCGCAGTCGGATATGTCGAAGCGGGTCATCGACCAGTCACAGTACGGCTTGCACTAGACGGAACCGACGAGACGGACGTTTGAGGACGTGACCTGGCCAGGAACTGCCAGACACAGAGCTTGCAGGCGGGCCGACCGCTTCGCTTAAGGCTTGCAGTTCCGCTCAGGTGCGCAGCTCTTCGACAGGGACCGATTCGCGCCGAATCCCCTCGAAGTAGACAGCCGCAATGCCGAGCAGCGCGCCAGGAACGGCATATAGGACTACGGCGATGTCGGTCGCTTTAATGCCGGGCACCTTCAGCGAGCCGACCTTAACGCTGTAAATCAGTAGCCCGACGAGGATCGCGCCCGCCAGCGAGCCGACGAAGGCGCCGACGATCCCGCCCCAGAAGCGATCGGGCAGAAAGATCGTGAAGTGCCAGATCGACAACCCCATCATCACCCAGCCGAGCATGCCCATCAGCGGCTCCTCCCGTGTCTGCGATTGCGCGGCCGGCGCGACTTCGGCTGCTTGGGCTGATCCTTCATGACGAGATCCTCTGGAGTGAGGTCGGCTGTCGGATCGCGCGGCGCGGACTCCTTGATGCCCCCGTTCAGCTGCTCGGCGCCGTTCGCCTGTGCGGGCGGGGCCGCCTTGGTCGCCTTCGCGGCGCGTCTGCGCTTGGAGCCGACGCTCGCCGGCGTGCGGCCGCTCTGCTGCTCGGCAAGCTCTGGCCCGATTTCGCGCACCAACTCGTCGAACTCCTCCTTGGAGAGCTGCTCACCCGGGTCCTCCCCGACCTTTGCGGGCGCAGCGCGACCACGCTTGGTCTTGCCCACCGGCTCGACGTCGATCGGCGCCTCGCCGATTGCCGTCGCATAGGCCGGCACGTATCCAAGGTCGCGCTCGATCCGCGCGCGACGGTTGCGGTAGATGCCCTCGCGCTCCTTCCAGTGCGTCAGCACCGGCGAGGCGATGAAGATCGAGGAATAGGCACCAGAGGCGATGCCGACGAGCAGCGCGAAAGCGAAGTCCTTCAGCGTGGAGCCGCCGAACAGCAGCAGCGAGAGCACTGGCAGCAGCGTGCAGAAGCTCGTGGCAAGCGAACGCGTCAGCACCTCCGACATGGAGCGGTTGACGATCTGAGAGAAGGCGGCGCGCGGCATGCGCGGCACGTTCTCACGCACGCGGTCGAACACGATGATCGTGTCATACAGCGAATAACCCAAGATCGTGAGCAGGGCGGCCACCGTCGCAGTCGTGACTTCGCGGCCAGTGAGCGCGTACACGCCCGAGGTGATAAGCAGGTCGTGCATCAACGCGATCAAAACGGGGATCGCGTACTTCCACTCGAATCTGAGCGCGATATAGATCGAGATCACCAGTAGCGAGGCGATGATCGCGATGATCGCGCTTTTGGCCACTGTCTGGCCGAAGGTGGGTCCGATCGAGGTGCTCGTCCAGTCCTTCGTGCCGGGTGAGGTTGGCCCCGATCCGAACTTCGCATCGAGGGCTTCCTTGACCTTCGCCACTTCCAGCGGCTTCAGCTTCTTCAAAGATATCTGGTAGCCGTTGCCGCCGATGCTCTTGTTGGAGAACTTCTGCACCTCGGCGGTGGGGTATCCGATGGCGGTCATCTCCGACTGCAGCTGGCTCTCGCTGACAGGTTTTACGAACGCCGTCTGAACGCGCGTGCCGGATTTGAAGTCGATCCCGAAGTTCAGTCCCTTGCCGCCGATCGCAAGCGCACCGATCATCAGGATGCAGCCCGACAGCGAGAAGAACCAGCGCGAAGCGCCCATGAAGTCAAAGGTCCATTTGCGCGTTCGCTTGCTCGCCCCGAGCAGCGCCGGGTGGGAAACAGCGCGCGAACGACCCATCGCGCCAAGCGCGGCCTGCGTGGCGAGCACCGCGGTGAACAGCGTCAGCAGCGTGCCGATCCCCAGTGTGAAGGCGAAGCCCTGCACTTCGGATGTGGCCAGGGCGAACAGGATGAACGCGGTCATGAACGTGACCACGTTGGCGTTGACGATCGCCGCAAAGCCACGCTTGTAGCCGGTCGCGATACCGGCGGCGATCGAGCGCCCGCCACGGATCTCCTCCTTGACGCGCTCGAAGATCACGATGTTCGCGTCCGCGGCGATACCGATCGTCAGGATCAGGCCGGCGATGCCCGGCAGCGTCAGCGTGATCGGGATCAGCTTGATCAGGGCAAAGAAGTAGATGCTGTAGACGACCAACCCAGCGACCGCGATTGCGCCGAGCACGCGATAGAAGCTGAGCAGGAACAGGCAGACGACGAGGAAGCCGACCAACATCGCTATCAGACCTTGATTGAGCGCGGTCTTGCCGAGCGTCGCCGAGACCTGCGACTCGGAGATAAGTTCGAGCTTGATCGGTAGCGCTCCGGACTGCAACTCGTCGGCCAGGTTCTGGGCCGAGGTCAGCGTGAAACCGCCGGATATCTCCGATCCAGTCGTGGGATCGATGCCTTCGGGGTATTCGGTGAAGTCGATCGACGGCGCGGTGATGATTTGGTTGTCGAGCACCACAGCGAAGTGCTGTCTGGCATCTTCCTTGGAGATACCCGGCAACTGCGCCGCCTGGCCGCGTTCGGCGATTTCGCGCGTGACGCGCTTGAACGTGGCGATCCCTTTCGAGTCAAATTCGAAGGTGACGTCGGGTGCGCCTGAGCCGCTGTTGGCAAAGTTCTGAACGGGGTTCTTGATTTCCTGTCCGTTGAGGACCGGATCGTCGTTGAGCACGTACCAGCTTTCAGGCGAGGCGTCGGTGACTTTGCCTTCCTTGCCTGTGATCGGGCTGGCTTGGGCAAGCACCGTACCGGGGTTGACGCGTACTGCCTTGGGCTTGGCGCCCTTGGGCACTTTGTAATTGTCGGCGTAGAGGTCCTGTTCGGTGTCCTCAGGCCCTTTCAAGACCTTTTTGTGGGCAGTGTCGAGCAGATACCACTGACCGTAGAGGCAGCCTTGGACCTGCTTAGGCGTGCAGCCTTCGCTGTAGGTAGTGTCGTTTTTGCGGAGGATCGCGGGTCGCTTGAGCGCGCGCTCGACCGCTTCGTACTCAGGTATGCCGGTTTCTGCCGATGCCGCATTTGGCCCGCCGGTGACCTTCGGTTCGATTCCTTGTGGGGGCTTGCCGTCCGGACCGATCACATTCGGCTCCCAGTCATAGAACTGCAGCTGAGCCGTCTCTCCCACCTGCTGTTGGGCGCGTTGCTCGTTGGTGACGTCGGGCAGCGCCACGTCGATTTCGCTTCCGCCGGTACGCTGGATTTCAGGCTGGGCGACGCCGAGTTGATCGACGCGCTTGCGCATGATGTCGATCGAGCGGTTGAGCGATTCGGGGGTGACTTTTGCCTCTGCCGTGGGGCGCCCTTGGTAGATGAGCTGCACTCCGCCTTTTAGATCGAGGCCAAGGCGGGTGGGCTTGCTCACGATGACCGCCAGCGAGGCGATCACGAGACCAGCCACGATCAGCAGGACAAGAGCGTTTCGGCGACGGTTGGCCATCAGGACAAAGGCTACTTGTCGGGGGTGAGCACCAACAGCAGCCCACCGTCGTCGTCATATGCCGGGAACATGTCGGCCTTAGCGCTGGCTTCGACGTCGCGCTCGCCGCTGACCTTGACAGGCACGTCGAGCGCACGCACGCCCCACTCGAGCACCGTTTCGACCGGGTCGTCGCCGTTTGCGAAGGTCAGGCCGAGCACTTGCTCGACGCGCTGACCAATTACGCCTTCCTCCTCGAGGCCGGTGAAGGCAAATGAGTTCTTGCCACAGCCGACGACTCGCCCCTCGCCGTCGCATACGAAGAAAGCCGCATCGGGCGCCGGGAAGTAGTCGTCGAGTAGCTCGAACAGGAAGGCAAAGCCGCACTTCTCACAGCCCTTGCGCTGGCGCGTAAAACCGATGTTGCGGTCGATCTCTCGGGTGCGGTGCCCGCAGTTGGGGCAGATGAAGGGATGAGCCATTGGACTTCACAGAGTAGGGGAGCGAGCTGCTCGGCGCGCGCCTGGCTCACTTCTGCGCGTCGAGCACGGCGATGACCCTGCAGATGCAGTGCCAGTCGCTGCAGCCGGCCCCTAGAACATTGCGCTCGTGCCTGCGCCCTCTCTGGGTAGCTCGACGCCGATGTGCGCAAACGCGGCGGGTGTCGCAATCCTGCCGCGGGCTGTGCGCTTGATCAGACCTTGTTGAAGCAGATAGGGCTCATACACGTCCTCGATCGTGTCCTGCTCCTCGCTGACAGCAATGGCAAGTGTGGAGAGACCGACGGGCCCACCATCGAACTTGACGCAGATGGTCCGCAGGATCTCGCGGTCGAGACGGTCGAGACCCTGCTCGTCCACCTCCAAGAGCTCGAGCGCCTCGTGCGCGGCGTCAGCTCCGACGACTCCGTCGAGACGCACCTCGGCGTAGTCGCGCACGCGCTTGAGCAGACGGTTGGCCACGCGCGGCGTGCCGCGACTGCGCGCGGCGATCGCAAGAGCACCATCTTCCTCAATGTCGATATGCAGGATCTCGGCTGAGCGTCTGACGATCTGCGCGAGATCGGCCGTGTCGTAGTGCTCCAAGCGTGCTTGGATGCCGAAGCGGTCGCGCAGCGGCGTTGTCAGCAGGCCGGCACGGGTCGTGGCCCCGATCAGCGTGAACTGCGGTAGCTCGAGCGTCACCACGCGCGCGCCGGCTCCCTGGCCGACGGTGATCGGCAGGCGCCGGTCCTCCATTGCCGGATAGAAGGTCTCCTCAAGCGTGCGCGGCAGCCGGTGGATCTCATCGACGAAGAAGACGCTGCACGGCTCCAGCGCAGTCAGAAACGCGGCTATGTCTCCCTTGCGCTCGAGCGCCGGTCCGGCGGTCTGGATGAACGGTACGTCGAGCTCAGCGGCGACGATTTGTGCGAGCGAGGTCTTGCCGAGACCGGGTGGTCCTGCCAGCAAGAGGTGGTCGAGCGCCTCTTTGCGAGCGCTAGCCGCCTCGATTGCGACGGCGAGCTGCTCGCGCAGCGTCGGCTGACCGATGAACTCCTCGAGTGCTCGCGGGCGCAGCGATCGATCGAGCTCGTCCTCCGGCGTCAGATAAGGAGTTTGGATGCGCTCGGCTTGGGTCATCGCAGTCTCGGCTCTCGATTGCTCATGCCGCGCGTGCCGTGCGCAAGGCGCCGGCGATTAGCTCCTCGGGGCTGTCGCCGTCAAGGTCGCGCAACAGAACGTCTGCCTCCAGCGCGTTGTAGCCGAGCGCGATCAACCCCTCGTGCGCAAGCGTCCGGGGACCGTCGTCGGCACGACCCACGATTCTCACGCTCTCCAGCGCGCTCTCCACCCCCACCTTCTCGCGCAGCTCGACGATGATGCGCTCGGCCGTGCGCTTGCCGATCCCGGGCACCGCCTGAAAGCGCGCCGCGTCGGCGCCGACGATTGCGGACAGCAGCTCGCGTGGCGAGCCGCTGGAGAGCACCGCCACCGCCACCTTCGGACCGACGGCCTGCACGGAGAGCAGCATCAGGAACAGGTCTCGCTCCTGCTCTGAGTGAAAGCCATGCAAGAGCAGCGCGTCGTCGCGCACTACCAGGTGCGTGTGCAAGGTCGCCTCCCCCCCGACAGCCGGCACGTGGCGCAAGGTCTCACTGGATACGGCCATGCGATAGCCGACGCCACTGCACAGCAACACCACGTGATCGGAGCGGCGAATCGCAACCTCGCCTCGCACCAAAGCGATCATGCCGGCACCCCCGCGGCGGCGACCGCTCGCGACACAGCATCTGCAAGCGGTGTGCCATTGACGTGACAGAGCGCGACCGCCAGTGCATCTGAGGCATGATCGCTCATCGATGTTTGCGAGAGCGAGAGCAGCGTATGCACCATACGTGCCACCTGATCCTTGTCAGCGCGTCCGTGCCCGCACACCGAGGACTTGACCTTCTGGGGCGTGTAGGAGAAGCACGGGATACCGCGTTCCCCAGCGGCCAGCATTGTCACACCGCGCGCATGTCCGACCCCAAAGGCGGTGCGCACATTTTGGCCGAAGTAGAGCTCCTCCAGGGCCATCGCGTCACACGCATGCTCACTCAATATCTCGCGTATGCGCGCCGCGATCCTCGCGAGCCGCTGCTCGATCGCAAGGCCGGCCTGAGTCTCGATGACGCCGCCGTCGAGCGCGATCAGGCGGGCCCCATCGCGCCCAACCACTCCGTAGCCGGTGTTGGCGAGACCTGGGTCGATGCCGAGCACGATCATCATCTGAGGGATTCTCCGTGTCAAGCCGGACGCCTGCCACGAACCCATGTTCGTGAGGGACCTCGGCAGTTGAGACCGAGGCGGTGCCTACCACATTCGCCAAGGGGCCTGTCCGGACTCCCACAGGTCGTTGAGCGCGACAGCGTCCTTGTAGGTGTCCATGCACTCCCAGAAGTCCTCGTGGCGATGAGCGAGCAGCTGGCCATCGGCTGCCAGGCGCTCCAGGGGATCTCGCTCGAGCACGCTGTCGCGGTCCAGGTAGTCGAGCACGCCCGGCTCGAAGCAGAAGAAGCCGCCGTTGATCCAGTGCTCAGAGCGCGGCTTCTCGTGGAAGCCAAGCACTCGCCCGTCGTGCGTGTCGAGCTCAGTGACACCGAACTGTAGTTGCGGTCGCACGACGGTCATCGTCGCCAGGCGCTCGTGAGCCGCGTGGAAGGCGAGCAGCTCGGCGAGGTCCACACGCGCTACGCCGTCGGCGTAGGTCGCACAGAAGCGCTCGCCCTGTAGTTGCGCCTCGAGTAGCTTGATCCGACCGCCTGTCGGCGTGTCCAAGCCGGTATCCAGGCACTGCACCCCCACTCCCTGTGGCCAGCTTGTGTTAGCGGCGAAGCGCTCGATCAGCTCGCCCTTGTAGCCCGTAGCCAGCAGGAAGCGCCGGAAGCCCTGCACGGCGTAGAGCTGGATCACATGCCAGACGATCGGCAGGCCGCCAATCTCAACGAGCGGCTTTGGCAGCTCCTGCGTGTGCTCTCGTAGTCGTGTGCCCCGTCCTCCGCAGAGGATTACGACGGGAGGCTTATCCTGCAACGCGCTCCAATACGTCGGCGGGAACGTCGAAGTTTGCGTACACGGCATCGACGTCGTCGAGCTCTTCCAACACGTCGATCAGCTTCATCAGGCTCCTCGCCTGGCTCTCGTCGATCGGAACCTGGCTTGATGGGACATAGGCAAGCTCGGCGCTCTCGATCTCGACGCCCGCCTCTTCGAGGGCCGTTCTGACCGCGGCGAAGTCGGCAAGCTGGGTGATGACCTCGACGATGTCCTCCTCCACCGAGATGTCCTCGGCGCCAGCCTCCACCGCAACCATCAGATCGTCTTCGGAGTAGCGCGCCGCATCGACGGCGATCGTGCCCTTCTTCTCGAACAGGTATGCCACCGAGCCGGGCTCACCGAGCGAGCCGCCGTGCTTTGAGAAGCCATGACGTACGTCGGCACCGGTGCGGTTGCGATTGTCCGTCAGCGCCTCGACCAGCACGGCGACGCCGCCGGGGCCGTAGCCCTCGTACAACACTGCCTCGATCGCGTCGGCCTCGCCGCCCTCCCCGGTTCCTTTGGCGATCGCGCGCTCGATGTTGTCCTTCGGCATCGACGCCGCCTTGGCCTTGGCGATGGCAAGGGCCAGCGGCGCGTTGCCGGCCGGGTCGCCGCCGCCGTCACGCGCGGCCACGGTCACGGCACGCGCGAGCTTCGTGAACTGCTGGCCGCGCCGCGAGTTGACGATTGCCTTCTTGTGCTTGATCGAAGCCCACTTGGAATGTCCTGACATCGCTGGAAAGGATACTTCGGGTTGAGGAAGGGTCGGATGACGATGTGGGCAGAAGCTCGCAGCCGTCAAGCGCGCCGAGCGTTGCGGAGCGCGCCTTCTTGGCGCAACGCCTCTAGGATGGGCGACCGCATGGCGATCGACCCTGGCATCTTCAAGGCATACGACATCCGCGGCCTCTACGGCGAGCAGATCGACGGCGATACGGCGCTCGCGATCGGTCGCGGCTTCGCACGCGTGCTTGCCAAGCTGTCGGGCAAGCCGGTCACAGAGCTTCGTGTCGGGCTCGGCCGCGACATGCGCCTGACCGCTCCCGAGCTTGCCGCACGCTATCGCGAGGGGATCTTGATGGAAGGCGCCGACGTGCTCGACGCGGGACAGGTGGGAACCGAGATGCTCTATTATCTGGTCGGCTCGCGCGAGCTCGACGGCGGCCTGATGTGCACCGCCTCGCACAACCCGAAGGCCTACACCGGCGCCAAGCTCGTGCGCGCCGGCGCGATCGCTCTCTCCGGTGACGCCGGCATCCAGGACATTCGCCGTGAGATCGAAGCCAGCCTCGACGGCGGTGCCGCGGAACTCGGCGCTCTGCAGGAAGTTGACGTCTACGAGGAGTTCCAAGCGGCGGCACTGAAGATGATCGATCCCGACGTCATCAAGCCTTTGAAGGTTGTCCTCGACGGCGGCAACGGCATGGCTGGCCCGATGGTGGGGCCGCTGCTCGATCGTCTCGGCTTGGATCTGATCGAGACATATTGGACACCGGATGGCAACTTCCCCGACCACGAGCCCAATCCGCTGCTGCCGGAGAACCGCACGTTCATCATCGAGAAGCTGCGCGAGACAGGTGCCAATCTCGGGATCGCCTGGGACGGAGACGCAGATCGTTGTTTTTTCATCGACGACACAGGTGAGTTCGTGGACGGCGACTTCCTCACGGCGCTGCTGGCCGAGTCGCTGCTTGCCAAGCGGCCTGGCTCGGCGATCCTGTACGACGTGCGTGCCAGTTGGGCTGTGCCCGACACCGTCAAGCGCGCCGGCGGCACCCCCTACATCAACCGCGTCGGGCATGCCTTCTTCAAGACGCGGATGCGCGAGGAGGGCTCGCTGTTCGGCGGCGAGGTCTCCGGCCACTACTATTTCCGCGACTTCTACTGTGCGGACTCGGGCACGATCCCGGCGCTGTTGATCCTCGAGCAGCTCTCGCTGCAAGGCAAGCGCCTGTCCGATCTGTTGAAGCCCTACCGCCAGCGCTACTTCATCTCCGGTGAGATCAACACCGAGGTCTCAGACCAGCAGGCCAAGATGAAGGAGATAGCCGAGCGCTACTCAGACGCCAAACAGGATTGGCTCGACGGCATATCGATCGATTACGAGGATTGGCACTTCAACGTGCGTCCCTCGAACACCGAGCCGCTACTGCGTCTGTGCCTTGAGTCGCTGCGCTCGCACGAGCACATGCAGAGCGCCCGCGACGAGGTGCTCGAGCTAATTCGCTCGTGAAGCAAATTTGCCCGAGTCCCCCCGCGCGCGCTGGGGGACTTCATTTTTTGGCGGTTCCCGACTCTTGCGGCTCGGTGCCTCTGTGAACCAAAAAGGCCCGATGCCCCGCGCGCGCGCAGGGGGCATCCACTGTTTGGCAGTCCCCACTCCATTCGCCGTGGGGCGCGTGAACTGCTACCTGATCGAGGACGAACCGCTGACGCTGGTAGACGCTGGCCCGAACTCAGCCACGTCGCTGACAGCGCTGGAGGCCGCGCTGCAGACCCACGGACGCCGTGTCGAGGAGCTCGAGCGGATCGTCGTCACCCATCAGCACATCGACCACATTGGCCTCGTGGAGATCCTCGCCAAGCGCTCCGGCGCGGAGGTCTGTGCGCTCGATCTGCTGGCGCCGTGGCTTGCCGACTATAAGCGTGAGATGGAGGAGGGCGACAGCTTCTCCGCCGAGATCATGCTTCGTAACGGCATACCGCAGGACATCGTGTACGCGCTACGCGCGGTGTCGGCGAGCTTTCGCGCTTGGGGCGCGGCTGCTCATGTCACGACGCCACTGGCCGCGGGCGCTTCACTGGAGTTCGCTTCGCGCAGCTGGCGCGTTCTGCACCGCCCGGGACACTCGCCCTCGGACACAGTTTTCTGGGACGAAGCATCGGGCGAGCTGTTTGGCGGCGACCACTTGATCAAGCACATCTCTTCCAATCCCCTCATCTCCAAGGCGTTGGACCACGGCACCGATGAACGCCCGCGAGCGCTGATGATCTACATGGACTCGATGCGCTTGACCCGCGAGATGGACTTGGAAGTCGTGTATGCCGGGCATGGTGAGCCTGTCGAAGATCACCGGGCCCTGATCGACGAGCGCTTTGAGATGCACGAGCGTCGCGCCAACAAGCTGTACGGGCTGATCGCCGCGCAACCCCGCAACGCTTATGAGCTGGCTCAGGAGATGTGGGGCAACGTGGCCGTCACGCAGGCGTTTCTGACGCTCTCAGAGGTGCTCGGCCATGTGGACCTGCTGATCGACGAAGGCCGCGTAGTGGAGCGCAAAGCGGACGGGGTCGTCCATTTCGAGGCAAGCTGATCGGTCCAGCTCACATAGCCGGCTGACCGTTGCTCAAGGAGCAACGACGCCGTCGTGTCCGCCGTTGGACGCCACGTCAGCCAGAAACAGCCGGTGCAGGCGATCGTCGCGGCTCAGCTCGGTGTGGAACGCGACAGCGGTCACGCGACCTTGACGAGCGGCGACCGAATGGCCCTCGAGCTCAGCGAGGACCTTCACGTCGGGGCCGTACTCGGCGATCCACGGGGCGCGGATGAACACGCCTCGCAGCGGCCCACCCCCGATACCGTCCATCTCCAGGTCCGCCTCGAAGCTGCGCAGCTGACGCCCGAAGGCGTTGCGCTCGGCGAGCATGTCCATGATGCCTAGGTGCTCACGATCAAGCATGATCAGCCCAGCGCACGAGCCGAGAACGGGCACGCCGCGCGCAGCCAGCTCCCGCAAAGGCGCAGCAAGACCCTCGCGCTGTATGCCAAGGGTCATCGTGGTGGACTCCCCACCGGGGATCACGAGACCGTCCAGGCCGTCGAGGTCGGCAGGCACACGCACCTCCCTTATGTCTGTGCCCAACCGCGCGAGCACACACGAATGCGCCTCGAAGTCGCCCTGTAGGGCGAGTACGCCGATCAGCGGCGCTGCTACCAACCGCGCTGAGCCAGCAACTGCTCGTCGGCAAGCTTCGAGCTCTCGAGGCTCACCATCGCCGGGCCAAGGCCGCGCGAAGCCGTGGCGACACGCTCAGGGTCCTGCCAGTGGGTTGTTGCCTCCACGATCGCTCTTGCACGAGCGGGGGGATCGTCTGACTTGAAGATGCCCGAACCCACGAACACTCCTTCGGCGCCGAGCGCCATCATCAAGGCGGCGTCGGCCGGCGTAGCGATACCGCCGGCGCAGAATAGGACGACAGGCAGCTTACCCTCGCGTGCGACCGAGCGCACAAGGTCCAGTGGCGCTGCGTGCTGCTTGGCGGCGCTTGCCAGCTCTGACTCCTGGAGCGCCGAGAGGCGACGAATCTCACCCGTGATGCCGCGCATGTGGCGCACGGCCTCGACGATGTCGCCGGTGCCGGCCTCGCCCTTGGAGCGAATCATCGCTGCCCCCTCCCCTATGCGCCGCAAAGCCTCGCCGAGATTGGTGGCACCGCACACGAAAGGCACCTTGAAGGCCCACTTGTCGATGTGATTGCTCTCGTCGGCCGGCGTCAGCACCTCGGACTCGTCTATGTAGTCGACCTCCAGTGCCTCCAGGACTTGGGCCTCGACGAAATGGCCGATGCGTGCCTTGGCCATCACGGGGATGCTCACGACCTCCTGGATGCCGGAGATCATCTCCGGATCGGACATGCGCGCCACCCCGCCATCGCGGCGGATGTCGGCCGGTACTCGCTCCAAGGCCATCACGGCGACGGCCCCGGCGTCCTCTGCAACCTTTGCCTGCTCGGGTGTGACCACGTCCATGATCACACCGCCCTTGAGCATCTCTGCCAGGCCGCTCTTAACTGTGAATGTCGCCTCGTCGCGCATGTGCTGCGCAGTTTATCCGCGCACGGCTACTTGAGCCGGAAAGCCTTGATGCGGTCGTCGTACTGTGCGGTGTCCTTTGCGTAAACGCCGTAAGCCAAAGCTTGGATCAGGCTCAACAGAGCGGTATGCGAGCGCACATAGGCCGGGCTGTTCGAGGAGTAGTAGAGCTTGATCTGCGCGAGCTTGGCCACCTCGGAGAGCGTCGCGTCGGTGATCGCAGCGGTGCGCGCCTTGCGGTGGCGCGCCAACTTCATCGCACGCACGACCAGCGGATGCGGGCGACCGGCGGAGAGGCCGATCACAAGCGTCGTAGAGTCGATCCGCCCGAGCCGGCTCAGTGCCTCCTGGGAGGGACTTGCGACGACGTCGACACGCAAGTCGAGCAGCATCAAGAGGTGACGCAGATAGCTCGCGAAGAACGCCATCTGGTCGGTCCCGGCGACAAGCACCTTCTCCGCGCTGACGATCGCCTCGGTCAGCGCGTCGACCGCCGGCCGCGAAACCTTGCGCGCGGTCTCCTCGACGTTCAGATGGTCGGCCGCCAAGGCTGTCTCGAACTCGTTTTGGTCGAGCGAGAACAACGGCGCAGAGCTCTCAGAAGGACCTGTGGACTGTGGGTGAGCATGGATGCGCCGGTACTCTTCGCGCGCAGCGGCCTGCAGCTCGGGGAAGCCCTCGAAGCCAAGCGCTTGGGAGAAGCGCACGACCGTCGAGCTGGATGTGTTGGCGCGGCGAGCAAGCTCCTCGGCGGTCTGGAAGGCGGCCTCGTCGAGATGGTCAACGATGTACTGCGCCACGTCCTTCTGCGAGCGCGAGCACTCCTCGAAGCGGCTCTGGATGTAAAGGGAAAGGCTCTGGTGCTCACCGACACCGTTCACCGGTGGCTTCTCTGGGGCAGTCGCTAGTCGTCTCACGGCGCATTTGTTCGACGGCCGCGCCCCACACTCCTCTAGGACGCGCGCAACTGTGTTGCCAGCTCGACGAAATATTCGAGCGAGTGCGGGTTGGCAAGCGACTCGACGCTCGCCGCCTCGCTCGGCACCGCGCCCATCAGGATGCGCTTGACAGGTACCTCGAGCACCTTGCCCGAAAGCGTGCGCGGCACCTCGCTGATCTGCAGGATCTGGTTGGGTACGTGGCGCGGCGAGCAGTCCTCGCGGATGCGCTGCTTGATGTGGACCTCCAGCTCGGGGTCGAGCGGTACCCCTTCGCGCAAGACGACGAACAGGATCATCCACAGCTCCTCGACACCCGCGCGGGGAATATCGACGACAAGCGCGTCTGTCACCTCCTCGACCGCCGCGGTCGCGCGATAAATCTCACTCGTGCCCATGCGCACGCCCTGCCGGTTGATCGTGGAATCCGAGCGACCGTAGATCACGGCTCCGCCGCGCGGCGTGATGCGAATCCAGTCGCCGTGGCGCCAGATGCCCGGGTACATGTCGAAGTAGCTCTCGCGGTAGCGCTCACCACCGGGGTCGTCCCATAGATACAGCGGCATCGACGGCAGCGGCTGAGTCAACACCAGCTCGCCCAACTCGTCGGTGAGCGAGTGACCCTGCTCGTCCCATGCCTCGACCGCACAGCCAAGCGCGCGGCACTGGATCTCGCCCTCATACACTCCCAGCAACGGACAGCCACCGACGAACGCCGTGCAGACGTCGGTGCCGCCGCTTGTGGAGAACAGCCAGATCTCGCGCCCGACATGCCCATACACCCAGTGAAAACCCTCGGGCGCAAGCGGCGAGCCGGTCGAGCCGATGCTGTGCAGCGCGCTCAAGTCGTGGTCGCGAGCGGGCTCCAGGCCGGCCTTCTCACAGCTCATCAAGAAGCCCGCGCTAACCCCCATGCAAGTGATGCCGGTCTGCTCGGCCAATGCCCACAACGCGCCGAGGTCAGGATAAGCGGGACTGCCGTCATAGAGCACGATCGCCGCGTCGCTGAACAGGCAGCCGATCAGGAAGTTCCACATCATCCAGCCGGTCGTCGTAAACCAGAACATGCGGTCGCCGGCGCACAGGTCGAGGTGCAGCAGGCTCTTCTTCAGCTGCTCGATCAGGATGCCGCCGTGCCCGTGCACGATCGCCTTGGGCAGACCGGTCGTCCCTGAGGAGTAGAGCACCCACAAGGGATGGTCGAACGGCACTTGCTCGAAGTGCGCCGTAGCCCCCTCCCCCCGCACGAGCAGCTCTTGCCAGAGGAGCCCACCCGGCAGCTCCTTGGGGCTCGCCTGACTGTCCAGGTAGGGGAGCATTACCGTGTGGGCGACGCTCGGCAGCCCGGCGGAGATCGTCTGCAGGGCGGCCGTACGGTCGAAGTCCTTGCCGCCGTGGCGGTAGCCGTCGACAACGAGCAGCACCTTCGGCTCGATCTGGGCAAAGCGATCAACAACGCTGCGCGCACCGAACTCGGGGGCCGCGCACGACCAGATCGCGCCGATGCTGGCGCATGCCAGGAAAGCGATCAGCGTCTCGGGAATGTTCGGCATGTAGGCGGCCACGCGATCCCCGCGCTCAACGCCAAGCGAGCGCAAGCCCCCCGCTACAGCGGCCACCCGCTCGGACAGCTCTCCCCAGCTCAGCTCTGCCAGCGGGCGTAGCTCCGAGGCGTAAAGCAGCGCCGTCGCCTGTGGATCGCGCTCGCGCGTGAGCATGTTCTCCGCGTAGTTGAGCCGGGCGCCCTCAAACCAGTGCGTGCCCGGCATCGCCTTGGAGGCCAGCACTCGTTCGTATGGCTTGGAGGCGCGCACGCCGCAGTACTCCCAAATCTCCGCCCAAAACTCCTCGAGCTCCTCGACCGACCATGCCCACAGCTCGCCGTAGTCGGCGAACGAGTGTCCATGGCGCCGCCCAACCCAGCCCATGAAGTCTGTCATCCGGGAGTTCGCGGCCATCTCGGCCGTTGGCATCCACAACGGCGCTTGATCGTGCCCATCCGACATCGTGCACCCCTTTTCTAGCGACTTTGCACAGCGGCGCCCGTGCCCCCTCATGTCGCCGGCTTCCACGGCAAGGATCTGGCCCGCAGACCCGTCTCGCTCCGGCGTATAGCTTTATTGATACCGGGTCTTACACAGCAAGCGCAAGGGCCGCACGATCGCGCCCGGCTATGCTCCTCGCTCGTGAGCATCGAGACATTGCGCAAGGAGTTCCCGGTGCTCGAACACGTGGCGTATCTGAACGCCGGCACCGACGGTCCGCTGCCGGCCGCGGCGGCACAGACAGGCGCTGATGAGCTGCTCGGCGAGGCGCGCTGTGGACGCGCCGGCGAGCACTTCGAACGCCGCCGTGAGCTGGCCGATGAGCTGCGCGCGGCTTATGCTGATGCGCTGGCCTGCAAGCCCGAGGAGCTGGCGCTGACGACCTGTACCAGCGAGGGCCTTTCAAGTGTGATCGACGGCTTGCAGCTGAGCGAGGGCGATGAGATCCTCACGAGCGATGAAGAGCACCCGGGCCTGCTCGGCGCGCTCGGCGCCGCACGCACGCTGCACGGCGTCTCGGTTCGGGCGGTGCCGCTCGCGAGCATCGCCGAGGCCGTGGCAGAGCGCACACGACTGGTGGCCTGCTCGCACGTGAGCTGGATGAGCGGCCGTCTTGCGCCCGCGGAGCTGGCGCAACTGGAGGTGCCCGTTGTACTCGACGGCGCCCAGGGAGTCGGTGCCGTGCCGGTGGACGTGCGCGCACTCGGCTGTGACGCCTACGCGGGCGCCGGGCAGAAGTGGTTGTGCGGGCCAGACGGTCTCGGCATGCTCTACGTGGCCCCTTCGTTCAGGGAACGGCTGAAGGTGAGTCGTCGCGGCTATGGCAGCCTGCTCGATCCAGGAGCGGGACTTGACGCCCAATTGCACAAGGACGGCAGACGCTTCGACACGTTCGCGCTGAGTGCCGAGGCGCTCGCCACGGCCCTGGCCGCTGTGCGGACGCTGGAGGGCGCGGGCTGGAACGCGGTGCACGAGCACGCAATCGCACAGGCCGCACAACTTGCTCAGCTGTTGGCGGCCAACGGTCGCACGGTCTCCCGCCGCGACGCGAGCACGCTGGTCTCGTTCTCGAGCCCAGACCCGCTCGGCGAACGCACGCGCCTAGCCGAGCAGGGGGTCATCCTGCGCGACATCCCAGACCAACCTTTGCTGCGCGCCTCTGTGGGGGCTTGGAACGACGAGAGCGATTTTCAACGCCTGCTCGCAGGTCTCGACGCCTGAGCTTGGCTCGCTCGAGGAGCCGGGCGTCACACTCGGACGCTAGATGTCGTGCCGCCTGAGCGTAAGTCGCCGCGCAATTTGTGACAGCCGTAGCACGGCTTAACGTGTACTTAGCACGCTGATGCGGTTTGCTTCTAACAGCATGGCGCGCTCGTCAGGGAGCTGGACGAGCCGGTTCGCCATCCAGATATGAGCGCCACCGACCGCACATCCGCTTTGAACGCCACCGAGACGCCGATGCCCGTCGTGAGCGAACCGGCACCCGTAGGAGCGCAAGCGAAGACCGAGCAACACTCCTCGCGCTCGCTGCTCGAACGCGTACACCCCCAATACGTGGCACTCGCATGCATCCTCGCTTTGGCGGCGCTTCTGAACACGCACCGGCTCTCCCAGAACGGCTACGCCAACACGTTCTACGCCGCCGGCGTGCACTCGATGCTGAAGTCCTGGCACAACTTCTTCTTCGTCTCCTTCGACGGTGGTGGCCTCGTCACGATCGACAAGCCGCCGCTTGCCCTATGGGTGCAGACCGCAAGCGCCGAGCTGTTCGGCTTCTCGCCGCTGAGCCTGTTGTTGCCGGAGGCGATCATCTCGGTCATCGCGGTGGCGGTGCTTTACCGCATCGTCGCGCGACGCCTGGACGCCGGCGCAGGACTCGTGGCCGCGCTGGCGCTTGCCGTGTTCCCATCCTTCGTCGCAGTCTCGCGCGAGAACGGCGTTGACCCGTTGCTGCTCCTGCTGATGATCCTGGCCTGCGGGGCAACTCTGAACGCGATCGAAGACGGGCGCTGGCGCTGGCTGATGGCCAGCGCGCTGCTTGTCGGGCTCGCTTTCAACACCAAGACGCTTGCTGCTTATCTGGTCGTGCCCGGTATCGGGCTTGCCTACTTGGCTTGCGCGCCGGGCCGTTGGTATCGGCGGATCGGGATGTTGGCGGTCGCGGGCCTGGTGGTCATGGGGATCGCCTCGTTCGCGTGGATCGCTGTGGTCGAACTGACACCGGCTTCTCAGCGCCCGTATGTCGGTAGCTCCACCAACAACACCGAGCTCGGGCTGACGTTCGAATACAACGGCCTCGGCCGCGTCGAAGGCGAGGTCGGTGGCCCGGGCAAGATCCCGGTCGCCGAAGGCGGGCTGGTCCGCACCCGTCCGGTTCATCGCCAACGCCCGCTTTACCCTCCCACCGCCGCGCAGCGCGCCCGCCTCGCGGCGTTGGCTCGTCACGAGGCCGTCTTGCACGAGCGCGCAGTGAAGGCCGCCACCTCGACCTATCTGCCTGACGGCCGCCTGCGCGACGCGATCGCCTTCGGCGGCGAGACGAGCCCGATGCGGCTGTTCGAAGATCGTCTAGCCGACCAGGGCTCCTGGACGCTGCCGTTTGCGATCTTCGGCATGTTCGCGCTGGCGCTGTTGCTGCTCGTCGGCGAGCGCAAGCGCCGCAGTCCGCGGCTTGCTTTTCTGATTGTGTTTGGCGGTTGGCTACTTGTGGAGGTGGTGATCCTCAGCCTCTCCAAAGGCATCGTCCACCCCTATTACATCTCTGCCGTCGCCCCAGGAGCGGCCGCGATGATCGGCGCGGGCGCGTTTGCTTTGACGCGTTTTGCCAAGCAGCGCAGTTGGGGTGTGCTGCTGTTGCCCTGTGCGGTGGGCGCAACCGTGGTGGCTCAGATCGCGGTGCTCGACTACCAGCACTATCTGCGCTGGTTCGTCCCCGTCTTGATCGGTGGTGCGGCGGTACTGGTGCTTGCGATGGCGGCGCGGCGGCTGGCAGCGCCGGCGATGGGACTCCTGGTGTGCCTACTGCTGTTCGCGCCGGCCGTCTATGCCAAGACGACATGGCTTGCCCCGGTGGAGGGCACCTTTCCGGCCGCGGGCCCGCATCAGGCCGCAGGCGAAGGCGGCGTGGGCCTGAACTCGATCGACCTGCGCATCTATCGCAACCTCGTGCGCTATGTCGACACGCATGATCCCGGCAGTCGCTGGAGTGTCTTGACAGTGGCCGCGCCGACGGCCGCGCCGATGATCCTGCTGGGCTCTCCCGCCGGCGCCTTGGCGGGCTACAGCGGCAC
Source organism: uncultured Solirubrobacterales bacterium (assembly GCA_963827045.1). GTDB lineage: Bacteria > Actinomycetota > Thermoleophilia > Solirubrobacterales > Solirubrobacteraceae > Palsa-744. The sequence continues at coordinate 377,431 of CAWGZH010000004.1, read as the reverse complement.
CGATCCGGCGCTCGACGGGCCAGGGTTGGCGCATCTGGTAGCCAGAGGGGAAGCGCGCTACGTCGTGCTCGGCGGCGCGTACGCCTCCCGCGGAGGCAACCTTGCGACGAAGGCTGTGCTGCACGTATGCCGCTTGGTGCCTTATCACGCCTGGCACGGGCCCCACCCCTCCACCTACGAGCTGGCGCTGTTCGATTGCGCCGGGCACGAGCGTGCACTCGAAGCCCAGGCTCACGTCAAGGTCGCGAAGGTACGTCTCGTCAACTTTTCGCGCTCGCTGTCGCACTAAAGGCTGGGCACCTGACCATGACCTGCCCCACAGCGCAGGTTCACGTACATACGTTCAGGTCTGGTACGTGCTGGCTCAGGCGGCGCGGGCGTCCGAGGAGGCCAGCACCGGCTCGACGTGGCGGCGCACGAGCTGACGTTCGAAAAAGATCCCCTCGCGCAGCCCGGCCCCCGTAACCTCGAGCCGCTCGAAGTCACCCGCGCGCATCACGCCCTGGATCACGAGCGCACCCGCAAGTACAATGTCGGCGCGCGCCGGTTTGATGCCAGGCACTTGGCTGCGCTCTGAGGCCGGCAGCGCTGCCAGGCGTGCGATCAAGTCGTCGAGAGCGCTCAGGTCGAGCACGAAGCCCTGAACCTGATCGTCGGGCAGGCCGGCGGCACGCTCGGCCGCTGCCGCCAGGTTGCGGACGGTGCCGCCCAGCCCGACCAGGTGCGGGCCTGTGCTCCTCAGCCACGGCGCGCGCTCGAGCTTGCGCTGCACGTGCGCCTGCAAAGCCTTCAGCTGGCCACGCTTAGCAGGACCAGGATCGGCGAGGAAACGCTCGGTCATGCGCACAGCGCCCATACGCCAAGAGCCCGACTCGCGCGCCAGGCGCCCGGCGACACGCACGAGCTGTAGCGAGCCGCCGCCGAGGTCGAGCACGCAGCCGTCGCTGAGTGTGGTGGAGTTGACCGCCGCCAGGTAGCCATAACGCGCCTCCTGCTCGCGGCTAAGCACGCGCACGTCCAGGCCGGTTCTCAGGCGGACCAGGTCGAGGAACTCGCACCCGTTCTCCGCCTCGCGGATCGCACTCGTGGCGACCGCGTCCACCGCCTGCTCGCCGAGCTCCTGACGCTCACACAGCGCCGTGAACGTTTCGAGTGTCTCCAGCGCACGCTTCATCGCCGTGTCGCTCAGCCGGCCGCTTGAGGCCATTCCCTCGCCGATGCGCACCGCCGAGGAGCGCTCGTCCACCTGCTTCCAGGAGCCGGCGGTCGGAGCGAACACGACCATCCGAAACGAGTTGGACCCAAGATCGATGACGGCAACACGCTGCTCGGGCTCCAGGGCCATGACTTAAGCGTAGTGGGCGGATCGGAAGGGTCCGCTTGCACACAGCGCCCGTCGGGCTTGCCGGTTCCTAACGATGGCGTGCCGTGGCCTCTCAGAGTGAGATCGTCGTTGGGCGGGTAGATCGTGAAGGTGGCGCCGTGCCGGCCGAGGGTTGAATGTCCGGCGTCGCAAGCTATCGGGTGCCAGCCACGATGGCGGCTAGCTCGACATGTCAACCGATGACACTCCAGAAAGGCTACAGCTATGAGTGCACAGGAGAACAAGCAAACCGCGCAAGCCGCCTACGCGGCGTTCGGCAAAGGTGACGCCGAGGGCGCCATGAGCAATATCGACGACTCGATCCAGTGGACGGTGCGCGGTGACAATGCGCTCACCGGGACCCACAGCGGCAAGCAGGCAGTCGGCGAGCTGTGGGCGAAGCTCGTCAATACTGGCTTTCGCACAGATCCGCATGAGTTCCTTGCCGACGGGAATAAGGTGGTCGTGCTCACAACCGCTCACCTCGATGGCGAGACGGTCGAGAGTGCCGACGTCTTGACCTACGACAACGCGGGCAAGCTAGTCGCGTTCGACACGCTTGGAGATCCGAAGGCGACCAATCGGGTGTTCGCCGGATAGGACGGTGCGATTCGCAGGCGGTCGCTGTCCCCTGGGAAACGACCGCCTGCGAGTATCAACGCGACGTGGGGAAAATCGAGCGTAGAAATCTCGGCAGAGCGTGCATAGCTCGAGTCGGGCTGCTGGCATTGATGGTCGTGCTTGTACTCGACGCATCGCTCATGTCGACGACAGCCGCAGCCACTTCTTCGCTTAGTTGGTCAGTGCCCACGGTATTCGACTCAGGCAACGTTCCAAGCGGGGTCTCGTGTGCGTCCGAATCCCAATGCGTCGCGGTTGACAGTCAAGGCAACGTCCTCAGCACGCCAGACCCGACGGCCTTGCACCCGTCGTGGAGCGTCGTCGCCAAAGATGAAGGCAAGCCATTGGATGCGGTCTCGTGCGTAGAGGGTGGCCCCTGCATAGCGGTTGACAATCGCGGCGACGTGCTTGTAGGCAGCGGATCGGGCGCATCCTCCTGGTCGCCTCCGACACCAATTGACAGTGGCCGCGCGCTCACCGGCGTCTCGTGTGCGAGTACGTCGCTGTGTGTCGCCGTCGATGAAGAAGGCGACGTGCTGAGCAGCCCGAGTCCTGGGACCGGTGGCTGGGGTGTGGCGAGTGTCGACGCCGGGCATCGCCTGACAGGGGTGTCCTGTTCTTCGCAGACCCTGTGCGTTGTGGTGGATGACGCGGGCAACGTGCTTTCGAGCACCAATCCGATCGGCGGTGCTGGCGCTTGGCATTCGCAGAAAATCTCTGCCATAGAACTGGAATTGGTTGGCGTCTCCTGCTCCACCGCAGGCCCGTGTCTCGCAGTCAATAGCGCCGGCAACGCGCTCGCTAGCAGCGATCCCTCGGCTTTGGAGGCGACCTGGAGTGATACGCCGATCGACGGCGAAGCCTTGACCGCTGTCTCGTGCGCGCCCTCAGGCCTATGCGTCGCGACAGACAAGCACGGACAGGCGCTCGCCAGCGACGACCCGGCGGCTCCGATTCCGGGCTGGGGCGCATCGAGCGCCGACTCCGAGCGGATCGCCGGCATCTCCTGTCTGGCCGGGGGCTTCTGTATGACAGTCGATCCAGGCGGGAGCTTCGTGACAGCGCGAGTACCGGCGCCTGTAGCTACGACGCTCGCTACGACAAGCGTGACCGACGCTGGCGCAAGCCTCGCGGGAATTGTAGATCCCAACGACGCGACGCTCGAGGCCTGCTCGTTTGAATATGGGACCGCGCTTCCCTACACCCAGTCTGTCCCTTGCTCGGTGCTTCCCGCCGCCACGGGCGGCGATCAGGGCGTCTCGGCACAGATATCCGGGCTCTCCCCGAACACCACCTATCACTACCGGGTGCTCGCCTCGAGTCCGGCTGGGACGAGCGCAGGCGCCGACATTACATTCACGACGGCCGTCTCTTCGCAGGTGGCGCTCGTCTACCCACAGCCTTCGATCACTGGCACGCCCGCAGTAGGCCAGCGGCTCACCTGTCATCCTGGCACGCCGACCGGTACAACGGCACATTTGAGCTATGCGTGGGTGCGGGATCTGATCCCGATCCCAGAAGCTGCGGCCACCAGCTACACGGTCAAGGGGCAGGACAGCGGCCACCACCTGCAGTGCCAGGTCACGGCTACAGACGGCGGCGGCAGCGCGACGGAGAAGAGTACGTTCGTGACAATCCCGGTCGGTGGCGTGCCTGCCTCCGTCGGCGAGACGACCGTCGGCAAAGCTGCCTACAAGAGCGGTAAGTTGAGCGTGCCGATCATCTGTTCGGTGCAGGCCAGCGACGGCTGCAAGGTCACCGTGCGGCTTGCCGCTGTCGAGACGCTCAACGGCGAGCGTGTGGTGGCGGTTACCGCACAATCACAGAGGACCACACCCGCCGGCATTTCGGGTTTGCGCCACGTGACCGTCACGCTCGCGAGCGTCCGTATGCAGCTTGCCGTGGGCTCGCACAGGACTTTGATCGCGACACTGAGCTCGAGCGCCAGACGCTTGCTTGCTTCACGGCGACACTTCGCTGCCTATGTCTACGTGAGCGGGACCGTGATCGGCGTGATCGAAGCGCAGCTCGCGCGGCAGCTGATCACTCTGGGTGCCTCGGCTCACGGGACATCCGCTCGTGCGATGGCGCCGGAGACATCCAGCCCGGCGACGGCTCACTCCGCAGCGCTCGAACTGTCTACTCGTGACACCTCCTTTCGGCCTGTCGGGATAGATCGTTCCGCAGATGCCCGCGCGAATGCTGCCAGCGTTTTGGCCGCAACTCCCTACATGGGCTGGGACACCTACTTCGCGCTTGGCGGCAAGTACAGCGAGGCGACGGTCCTACGGCAGGCAAGCCAGCTGATCTCGCTTGGGCTGCGCCAGCGCGGATACCGCTACGTGTGGCTCGACGTCGGCTGGTGGCACGGTACTCGTGCGGCAAACGGACAGATAACCGTCAGTTCTACGCAGTGGCCGCACGGGCTCGCCTGGCTTACGCGCACTCTGCATGCGGCTGGATTTCTTGTCGGTCTCTACACAGACGCCGGCCCCAACGGCTGTGGTGGCGCCGGACAGGGCAGTTATGGCCATTACCAACAGGACGTCAACACGTTCGCCGCCTGGGGCTTTGACGCGGTCAAGGTGGACTTCTGCGGTGGCGCCGAATACGGCCTGAACCCGGCGGCGGCCTACTCGGCGTTTCACGCGGCAATCGCGGCGAATTCGAGTCACAGGTCGATGCTGCTGTCAATCTGCAATTTTCTGCAACCAGAACAGTACGGCGGCGGCGAGCCTCCAGTGAGCGAATCGGCGTTATCCTCCTATAGCTTTGGCCCCAGCGTCGGCAACAGCTGGCGCACCGACACCGACGTTGGCTTTCCAGGCAACGTACCGTTCACGGATGTGCTGCGCAACATGGACGCCGACGCTGCCAGCCCGCAAGCGGCTGGCCCAGGCCACTGGAACGACCCCGACTACCTCGCCCCCGACCAGGGCATGTCCGCCACTCAGTTCCGTACCCAATTCAGCATGTGGGCAATGCTCGCTGCGCCGCTGATGATCAGTGACAACCTGACGAAAATCGGAGTGTCGAGTTTGGCTGCGGTGCAGAACAATGAAGTGATCGCGATCGACCAGGATCCAGCTGGGGTTCAGGCGACGTTGCTGTCCACTTCCGAGAATGGGCAGGTTTGGGTGAAGCCGCTGCTTGGCGGGTCGCGTGCGGTGGCTTTGCTCAATCGGGGGACGAGCGCGTTGAGGATCGCAACTAGTACGAGCGCTGCTGGCATGCCGCCTTCTTCGAGCTACTCGCTGCGCAATGTGTGGACGCATGGGACGAGCTCGACTCATGGGACGATTAGTGCGGAGGTGCTGGGCGACAGTGTGGTGTTGCTGCGGGTTTACCCACGTTAGAGCTCGCCCTTTGCCTCTGACGATTTAGGTGTCGTCGCCGACCTTAGAAAAATGGGCCCGATTTGTTACGCGGGGCCGGTTGGACCTTATCTGGCGGGCGGTCGATGTCGTGTCTGCCTCCGAATTGCCTCCGAGAAGTCCGATCAAGGTTGAGACGCCGGTCCATTCTCCGTCCGCAGTAGCGCTCATGATGGCGCCGTGCCCCGCATCAGTTTCTTCTACGGGATCGTCGTGACGATGTACTTCTACGACCACGATCCGCCCCACTTCCACGCCGAGTACGCCGAGCATCACGCGGCGATTGTGATCGGCAGCAATGAGGTGCTTGTGGGTAGTCTCCCGAGTCGCGCGCTCAAGCTCGTGACCGAGTGGGCGAGTCTGCACCGCGATGAGTTGGAAGCCGACTGGCAGCGGGCAAAGGACGGGGGTTCTCCCGAGCCCATCGACCCGTTGCCGTAAGATGGGCGAATGGAGTTCGTACGCGTCACCTCTGTAGATGTGCTTGGTCACTACAAGCTCAGGCTTGGCTTCAGCGACGGCAGCACACGCGACGTCGATCTCACCGGGGAGTTGCATGGCCCTGTGTTCGAGCCGCTGGCCGATCCCGGCTACTTCGCACAGGTGCGCGTGGACGACCAGTTGGGCACCGTCGTTTGGCCCAACGGAGCCGACCTCGATCCTCTGGTTTTGCACGGGGACTTCGAGCCGGCCTCGCGTCTCGTCCATCACTGAGCGACGGCCGAACACGTCACGCCCCGGCATCGGTGATGGCCGCCGCCAACGATCTGCAGCCGATTCGTTCCACTCTCGCGCTGACACTCTGCGGACGCGGCACCCGAGCTTGCCCGAGTGCCGATGCTTGCCCAGGGTGACACATTGCTGGGTATCCCAAGGCAGCAGGCTCGCACCAGGGGCTGTGACCGCGCTCAACAAGATGTCGCCGGGCAACGTCTCCAGGTTTGCGAGGGATGGAAACCCCAGTATCTGTGGGACGGCTCCTGTCGCCCAAAGTCCCCGGCTTCTTGGACGAATGTCCCCTACTGGCGGTACGTGTCGGCACTCGTCGCCAACCTGAGAAAAATGGGCCCGCCTGGACTCGAACCAGGGACCAACCGATTATGAGTCGGCGGCTCTAACCAACTGAGCTACGGGCCCGTGTCGCGCTGTTCGCGACTGCTCAGAAGCTACCAGCGCAACGGCTGCCTGCGCTCACGCGCCTGGGATGGTTTGATTCATCGGTCAACCAACGAGGGGAGCCGCAATGGCAGCGCGTGCAGCAATCGTCACGGGAGCATCGAGCGGGATTGGGCTGGCGATTGCGCGGATGCTCGCCGAAGAAGGTTATGGCGTCACGATGGCCGCCCGGCGGCCGGAGAAGCTTCAGGCAGCCGTCGATGGCCTCGCAGCCGACGGGTTCGACGTCCACGGTGTCCCTGCTGCCCTCTCCGAGGAGAGCGAGATCCAAAAGGTGGTTGTCGCCCATCGCGAGCGCTATTCCCGGCTCGACGTGCTCGTCAACAACGCCGGCGTCGGCATCGGCGCACCCGTCGGAGACATCCAAACTAAGCACCTCGACATGCAGCTCGACGTCAACGTGCGCTCGATCGTCCTGTTCTACCGCGAGTGCATCTCGATGCTCAAGGAGTCGGCGGCCGAGCACTCCAACACGCTCGTCGTCAACACAGCTTCGATCTCAGGAAAGCGTGCGGAGGCGTGGCTGTCGGTCTACTCCGCTACCAAGCATGCGGTCGTCGGCTGGACCGAAGCAATGAACAAGGAGCTGGGTTCCTCCGGGATCAAGTCCACCGCCCTCTGTCCCGCGTTCGTGGATACGCCGATGACCGACTTCGTGAAGGGTCAGGTCAAAGCGGAGGACATGATTCGTCCCGAGGACATCTCGGAGGCTGTGCGCTACCTGCTGCGCACCTCACCCGCCTGCGTGGTTCCTGAGATGATGTTCGTGCGTCCCGGAGACGCCATCTAAAGGAAGGACGCACATGAAGCTAGGCGTACACATCGGCTACTGGGGGCTCGGCCTCAGCTCCCAAGACCAGCTGGAAATCGTCCAGGAAGCAGAGAAGCTTGGCTATGACTCAGTCTGGACAGCCGAGGCCTACGGCTCCGACGCCGCCACCGTGCTCTCCTGGCTCGCCGGGCAGACATCGAAGATCCGCCTGGGCTCGGGGATCTTCCAGATGCCCGGCCGCTCGCCCGCGATGACAGCGATGACCGCGGCCACGATCGATCAGCTCTCTGGTGGGCGCATGATCCTCGGCATCGGCTCCTCTGGGCCGCAGGTTGCGGAGGGCTGGCACGGCCAGCGCTTTGCCAAGCAGCTGCAGCGCACCCGCGAGTACGTCGCCGTTGTGCGCAAGGTGCTCGCGCGCGAACGACTCGAGTTCCACGGCGAGACGCTCGAGTTGCCATTGCCCGATGGCCCCGGCAAGGCCTTGAAGCTCACGATCGCCCCAGTTCAGGAGCAGATTCCCGTGTATCTCGCGGCGATTGGTCCCAAGAACACCGCGCTTGCGGGCGAGATCGCCGATGGTTGGATTCCCACGTTGTTCTCGCCCGAGCACGTCTCCGAGCTGCGCCCTCTACTGCAGGAAGGCGCGGATCGCGTCGGGCGCTCGCTCGAGCACTTTGATATTGCCCCCACCGTCAACGTATTCGTCACGGATGATCTTCCCGCCGCGCGTGACGCGATGCGGCCGTTCATCGCGCTGTATGTCGGCGGCATGGGCTCGCGTAAGCAGAACTTCTACAACAACCTCGTCTGCCGCTACGGCTTCGAGGAGCAGGCGAAAGTCATCCAGGACCTATATCTAGAAGGCAAGCGCGAGGAGGCGATGGCGGCGATTCCCGACGCCTTGATCGACATGGTCTCGCTGTGCGGTCCCAAGGACGTCGTCAGGGAGCGGCTAGCCATATATCGTGACGCGGGCGTCGGCACACTCGGCCTCACCCCGATCGCGTTCAACAAGGACGATCGCCTCGAGCAGTTGCGCCTCGTGGCCGAGCTCGCCGCTTAGCGGCATTTCGGCCGGGGGGTAGGTCCGCCAATTGTCCGTTCGGTCCATCTCCCCCTCCCACGCCGTTTCAGGCACGATCTCCCGCAACCCGCCTCGCGGCGGCTGAGCCTGCTGCTCAGCGCCTTCGGCGACCCCGGCCACGCATTCCCGATGATCGGGCTCGGGCGCTCCCTGCTCGCCCGTGGCCATGACGTGACACTTCAGACATGGGAGCGCTGGCGCGTGCCTGTGGAGGCGGAGGGCATCACCTTCACCCCCGCCCCGGAGTACAGCGCATTTCCGATCGGCGATCAGCCGCTGGATTTCTACGAGGCTGTCGTCTATGCCACCCGCGACACGCTCCCACTGGTGCGTGAGCTGAAACCGGACGTGGTCGTCCACGACATCCTCACGCTGGGACCGTCGCTCGCAGCGGAGCTGCTCGACATCCCGCGAGCGACGCTCATCCCCACGTTTTTCCCGAGGCCGGCCCGGGCTTTCCGATCTACTCGTTTGGAGCTCGCTTGCCCCGGACAGCCGTGGGCCGAGCCTTCTGGGAGCGCGCCCACCTGCCGTCCGTCGCGGCCTGGAGAGTGGGCGGCTCGCGCTCAACCACACGCGCGAGCAGGTCGGCCTACCTTCGTTGTTCTACCCGCACGGTGGCACCAGCCGGGAACTGGCGCTTGTAGCCACCTTCCCTCAGCTCGAGTACCCGCGTCCCTGGCCCGCGCATGTCCATGTCGTCGGTCCGCTCATGTGGGAGCCGCCGGCTGAGGAGATCCCGCTGCCGCCCGGCGACGATCCGCTTGTGCTCGTTGCGCCCTCCACGTCACAGGACCCTGACCACCGCTTGCTGCACGCCGCTCTACGCGGGCTCGCCGACGCCCCTGTGCGCGTGCTCGCGACCTACAACCGCCGCCTCCCCTCGCGCCCACTGCCAGTTCCCGAGAACACAAGCGTCGTGGACTGGGTCTCCTATGCACGCACCCTTCCGCACTGCGATGCGATCGTCTGCCACGCCGGTCACGGCACACTCGTCCGCGCACTTTCCTTCGGCGTTCCAGTCATTGCGTGCCCAGTGGCCGGCGACATGAACGAGAACGCCGCGCGTCTCGTTTGGGCAGGTGCAGGAGTGCGTGTGCCGCGCCGCTTCATCTCTCCGCGACCGCTTCGGCATGCGGTTGAGCTCACGCTTGGCGCCCCCTCGATCCGAGCCCGTGCCAGAGAGCTTGCGGGTTGGGTTTCAGAGCACGATGCTGGCGCTCGCGCCGCAGTGCACATCGAGCGGCTTGCCGTATCCAATGACACCGTAATGGGACTCGAACCAGTTTCTGTCCCTTATAGGGATACCGCCCCCGTCAGGGGGCGGAGGGGTTGATCAAGCTCTGGGGGTGGGACTCGAACCCACAACCCTTCGGTTAACAGCCGAATGCTCTGCCAATTGAGCTACCCCAGATCGTGAAGCTCGGGCTACTTTACTAGGGGTCCATCGTGGCAGTCATTAAGGTCCGCCGTCTGGTCCGCTCTCCGCCAGCGCCCGCTCCTGCGCGCGGTCGAACTCCTGCTTGACCTCTCCACGCAACCTCGCCAAGTCGCTCACCTCGCCAACCCCCTGCGCGCGCGCGGCATGAATACGCCGGTCGACCCAGGCAAGCTGCAGCTGCAATTGCTGCACCTCGAGCATCGGCGGCTTGGTCGAGCGCGCCGACACCGGCCAGCGGCCCGCTTCGACCGTCAGCTCGGCGAGCAAGCCCACCAGCTCGCGGTCCTCGGCATCGACGTCTTTGAGCGGCTCGGCCAGAGCTCCCGCCTTCAGGTGCGTGGCCGCACGGCGCATCAGGTCGCTGGTGAACACGCCGTCGAGATCGACCTCGGCAAGCGCCGGCTCGCCAAATTGGGGCGTGGCGATGCAGAGCGCCAGAAACGCACGCTCAGTGTCTGCACGGGCGGAAAGCACCCGGTTAGCTCGCGAACCTCCGTTTTCTGCCGGTCCGCGCTTACCTCCCTTGCCATCATTGGCGCCCGAGTCGATGCCATCGTGACGGCGCCCTTCCGTCCTGCCGGTGCTCTCGCTGTTGCCTACCGACTGGTCCCCAGAGCGAGCTCGGCCGCCGCCGGAAACCAACAACGTCTCCGCCAAGCCCTCGCTCAACCCAAGCCTCCCCGACACAAGACGTGTCAGCTCCATGCGCATCGCACTGGGCGGCAGTGTCTCGAACACCGGCCGCAACTCGGCGATCATGCGGTCGCGGCCCTCGGGACTCGAATCGTCGCCGCTTGCCAGCGCCCGCTCGACGCGGAAGCGCACGAACGGCACCGCCTGCTTGACTGCAGCGACGATCGCCTCTGCGCCGCCCTGCTGTACGAGCTCCGCTGGATCGGCGCCAGCCGGCAGCTCCACCACGCGCAGCTCCAGTTTGCGCCGTGCCGCGAGGCGCGAAGCCTTGAGCATCGCGTCCTGGCCGGCGCTGTCGGCGTCGAGCGCCAGCAGCACGGTCTGGGCCAGGCGCCCAAGCTCGCCGACTTGCTCGTCGGTCAGGGCGGTGCCCATCAAGCCCACCGTGTTCTTGAAGCCTGCCTGGTGCAAGGCGATCACGTCGGTGTACCCCTCACACAGGATGACTTCGCCGGCCTTCGTTGCCGAGCCACGGCCCAGGTCCGCGCCATAAAGGTGGCGGCCCTTGTGGTAGACGTCGTTGTCGGAGGTGTTCAAGTACTTCGGTCGTTGCCCGTCGCGCATCGCGCGCGCGCCGAAGCCGAGCACGCGCCCGCGCATGTCGGCGAGCGGGAACATGATGCGCGAGCGGAAGCGGTCGTACAGGCCGCGGCGCTCCTGCGATCGCTGCGCCAGACCCGTCTCATACAGCTCTGCCTCGCTGAAGCCGCCACGGCGCGAGGCGAGCAGCACGCGATCCCATGCGCTTGGCGCATAGCCGACGCGGAATTCCTTCAGGATCGCCTCGCCCAAGCCACGCCCCTCCAGATAGCTCCGAGCGCCGGCGGCCTCCGTGGACTCCCACAAGTAGCGCTCGTAGTAGGAGGAGGTGCGCGTCAGCAGCTCAAGCAACCGCTCGCGCCGCACCCTGCGCTTGACTTCTTCTGGATCCTCGCGCTCTAGCTGTAGCTCAACGCCGGTGCGGTCCGCAAGCAGCTCCAGCGCACCCTTGAAATCGACCCCCTCTGTCTCCTGCACGAACGTGAACACGTCCCCGGAGGCCTGGCATCCGAAGCAGTAATAGACCTTCTCCACTGGCTCCACACTGAAGGAGGGCGTGCGCTCGTCGTGGAACGGGCACAACCCCTCGTAGCTGCGCGGCCCAGCTCGGCGCAGCTCTGTGCGGGTGCCGACAAGCTCCACGAAATCGATCGCGTCGCGCACGCGATCGCGCGTCTCAGGTGTGTATCTGGCCATCGCGACCTACGCTAGCCCTTCGGCGCGTGTGCCGCCGTCCGCAACCGTCCACGAGCCCACGGCGCTCGCGTCTGCATCAGCGGGCGAAAACGCGCGGGACTTCCAGGTCGGTGTACTCGCGGATGCAGTAGCGGTCGGTCATCCCCGCCACGTAGTCAGTCACGCGCTGGGCAACATCGTCTCGCTGCACGCTGCGCGTACCCGCGAGACCGTCCATATCGCCGCCGGGGGCGGTACCGGCCACTGGGTCGGATACGCCGGCGAAACCGTTGCTCGGCAACAGCTCAGGGTGCTCCACGTAGTGCTCGAACAGCTTGCGCACGACATTCGCGATGCGAGCGTGCTCCGCTCTCACCGCGGGACCGAGATACACGTGCTCGAACATGAACTTGCGCAGCTCCGCCATTGCCGGCCCGGCCACCGGCCCCTGCACGATGTCGCCCGCCTGCGCCGAGTGCTCGACCATGTCGTGCACGAGCGCGTCGATCCGCTGTGAGCCGGTCGCGCCGAGCACCGAGATCGGCCTCTCCGGCAAATCCTCCTCGCGCAACAACCCTGCACGCATCGCGTCATCGATGTCGTGGTTGATGTACGCCACACGGTCGATCACGCGCACGATTCGGCCCTCGAGCGTCTGTGGCAGCGGCGCGCGGCTGGAATGACAGGCGATCCCGTCGCGCACCTGCTCGGTCAGATTGAGCCCGGCGCCGTCGCGCTCCAGCCGGTCCACGACCCGCAACGAATGCTCGTAGTGGCGGAACTCGCGACCAAAGCGCTCCTTCAAGCATTCGTCCAGCGCTTCCTCGCCAATGTGCCCGAATGGCGGGTGCCCGAGATCGTGACCGAGTCCAATCGCCTCGACCAGATCCTCATTGAGCGCCAGCGCGCGCGCTACTGTGCGCGAGATCGTCGTCACCTCGAGCGTATGGGTCAAGCGCGTGCGGTAGTGGTCTCCCAGGGGGGCCACGAACACCTGCGTCTTGTGCGTCAGACGCCTGAACGCCTTGCAGTGCACGATCCTGTCGCGATCGCGCTGAAACGGTGTGCGCAACTGACAGTCATCCTCGGCTCGGGCCCTATGCGCCGGATAGGAGCGGGCGGCGACCGGCGATAGCTCGGCGGCCTCGAGCTGCCGGCGCCGCTCAGCAAAAGCTGCCGCGACGGACTCCGTGTCGGTTGCAATAGTCATGCAACCGATTGTGGCAGCGCCTGCGGCCGTTCCTGCGCAAGCGGCGATCGCTTCGCCCTGCGAGCAGTCGCGGGCATCAGCCGTATGTGCGCATGATGCTCGAGCATGTCCGACACAGCTCGCTCGACCTGTCCGAGCACACGCTCCCCGCCGAGCGGCGCCTCGCTCAGCGGACGTCCGAGCGCCTCGGTCATGAACGTGTGCGCCGGCTCGTTCAAGGGAAAGGCGCCAGCCTCACAGGAGCTGCACACAACCCCTCCCGCAGCCCCGGAGAAGCCGATCAGGTGCTCGCGCTCGCCGCAGCATGCGCACGCCCCCAATTGCGGCGCGATGCCGGCTGCGACGAGCAGCTTCAGACGAAAGGCAAGCGCACTCGCGCGCGTCGCCTCGGCCGGTGCCTCATCCAGCAATGACAGCTTGCGGCAGAGCAGGTTGAACACGCCCGGATGCGGCTCTGATGTCTCAAACAGACGCCCCACCGCGTCGCAAGCGCGCGCGGCCGCATCAAGCGCCCCCGCATCGCCACGCAGACTCGAATGGCCGTTGACGGTCTGCGCGCCGGTCACCGTCAACAACTCGCCGCGCCCTTCGTGCAGCTCGATCTGCAGGCGAAAGAACGGCTCCAGGCGTCCGCCGAAGCGACTGCGTGCGCGCCGTACCCCCTTTGCGATCGCGCTCACACGGCCGCGCCCAGGCGTGTAGACGTGCAGGATGCGGTCGGCCTCGCCGTAGCGCATCGAGCGCAACACCACCGCCTCGGTCTTTAGGAGTCCCGCCATCTTGCCAACGAGTCTAGGATCAGGCGCGGCGGGAGAGCCTTGGCCCAGCCGATCTCGAACGCCGAGCTACACTTAATGAAGTAATGAGCGATACCAGGCAGATAACCGTTTATACGACCGAGCCCTGCTCGTTCTGCGCGCGTGTGAAGGGCCTGTTGAAGGCGCGCGGCCTGGAGTTCTCGGAAGTCAATTTGTCCAAGGATGCCGCCGGACGCGTCGAGCTCGCCGGGCGCACAGGCATGATGACCTTCCCGCAGGTGCTCATAGGCGACGAGCTGCTCGGGGGCTTCGCCGAGACACTGGGCGCCATCGAGAACGGCCGTCTGGACGAGCTGCTGGCGGCTTAGTCGAATTGCCGCTCCCCCCGCGCACGCGGGGGGCATCCGGTTTTTTGGAACATGCCGCCAACCCCAACCGGCATGCATCAATCCAAAAAATCAGCGAGAAGTTCTTCGCAGACCGCGTGGACGCGGCTGGCAGGTCTCGCACACGTACGTCCCCCGACCAGCCACCACCATCTTCACGATCGTCGTGCCGCAGCTCGCGCACGGCTCGCCCTCGCGCCTGTGCACCTGGAAGCGATCCTGAAAGGAGCCCCAGACGCCGTTGACGTGGCGGAAGTCATCGATCGTCGCTCCACGCGCCTCGATACCGGCTTCAAGCGCCCAGACGACAGCCTCGCGCAACCGCTCGTACTGATCCGCGTTCAGGCGGCCAGCGGGTCGGCGCGGATGAATTCCCGCTCGGTGCAGGGCCTCGTCCGCATAGATGTTGCCAACGCCGGCCACGCGGCGCTGGTCGAGCAGGAATGCCTTGATCGGGGCCGTGCGTCCACGCGCCAGCGTGCGCAGATGCTCTGCGCTGAAGCGCTCGTCCAATGGCTCGAGTCCAAGCCGAGCCGCAAAGAACTCCTCAAGCGCCTCGTCTCCGAGCAGTAGCTCGCCGGTGCCGAAGCGGCGCGGATCGACGATCACCAGGCCCGTCCCATCGTCCAACTCGATCTGCACACGTACGTGTGTCTGCTCGGGATCCGGATTGCACAAAACGGTCCCGGTCATGCGCAAGTGCTGAGCCAGATAGACCTCTTCGCTGAGGCCCCAGAGCAGGTACTTGCCGCGCCGTCCCAGCTTCTCGACCCGCCTGCCTTCAAGCGCATCGGTCATTTCTCCCGGTGCCAGCGGCCGGCACCAGCGCTCGTCGAGGACCTTCACGCGCTCAAGCGTGCGTCCCTCCACCAACGGTGCCAGCTGGCGTCTGATCGTCTCGACCTCGGGAAGCTCGGGCATGTCCCGCCAGCATATGCGCACGCGGGTGAGCGTCGAAGTAGACGCCCTTCAAGCGCTCGGCCGACAGGTGCGTATAAACCTGTGTGGTGGCCAGGTCTGCGTGACCGAGCATCTCCTGTAGCGAGCGCAGGTCGCAACCTCCGGCGAGCAAGTGCGTGGCAAATGTATGGCGCAAGGTGTGCGGGGTCATCTGCTCGGCCAAGCCGGCGGTGCGTGCATGGTTCTGGATGATCTTGTAGAGGCCCTGGCGCGTGAGCGAGGAGCCGCGGTGGTTTACGAACAGGCTGCTCTGCACCTGAATACCGACAAGCACGGGACGCCCGCGCGCGAGATAGAGCTCCAGCGCGCTGACCGCGCGCCGTCCGACGGGCACGATCCGCTCCTTGGAGCCCTTGCCGCGTGCGCGCAGCATCCCCTCCTCCAAGTCCACGTCGGAGAGCTCGAGCCCGATCGCCTCGGATACGCGCAGCCCGCAGGCATACATCAGCTCGAGCAGCGCCCTGTCGCGCAAAGCCAGCGACTCGGAGCCCTTGGGCTGCGCGAGCAGCTTGGTGACCTGCTCGCGCGAGAGCACCTTCGGCAGGCGCTTGGTCTTCGGTGGCCCACGCAACTCGGCGGTCGGATCGTGCTCGACCAAGCCTTCGCGACGCAGGTGACGGTAAAACGAACGCAGGCATGCCGCCTTACGCTGCAGCGTCGCGGCCGCCACAGGCGCTCGCTGCTCGCCGCCGCTTTTGCCACCGCCCGCAAGCTCGGAAAGAAACGCTGCCAGGTCGCCGTGCCTGGCATCGAGCGGCGAGACTCCACGCGCCGCCAGGAACACACCCAATTGCGCAAGATCTGACTGGTAAGCATGCAGCGTGTTGCGCGAAAGGCCGCGCTCAAGCTCGAGGTAAGCGAGAAAGTCGAGCGTCAGCTGCTCGATGCGCACCGCGCGCGATGCGAGCAGCAGTTGAGAATCGCCCACCGTGAGAATTTCGCGGAGAGTCTTGACCCTCCTTGACGTGCAAGCCGGCTCTCAGCTCAAACGGGCTCTCAGCCGGCGCTGCGCTCTGCTTGCGCCTCAGCACTCTCGCACAGCTCGGCGAGCACCGTCCCACCCGCGAGCGCCGCGCCGAAGAACAGCGGATCCTCGAGCAGCACGCGGCCCATCGTCTTGGCGGGCAGGCCGCTTGCCAAGTAGGCGGGCATGTCCACCGGCGCGCGTCGCCAATCGTGGCGCGCCATGCGCGCGGGTCGGTTGACGTCGAGCTCCAGCTGAGGCTTGACGCGCTCAGTGGCGGACCCGAACACCGAGCCCAGGCTTGCGCGCAGATCGGCGCCGGCGGGTGAGCGGATTCCCGCTGGCAGTGCCACCGTCAGCGGCTCGAGCAGCAGGTCGAGCACCGTCAGCGTGTGGTGGGAGAGACCACGGTGGCGCGGGCGCTCGTCGGCGGAGGACATGCGCGCTACCAGCAAAGTCTGCGCGCCGAGCGCGATCGCGGTGTGAGCCGAGTCAAGCGCGCTCATGCCGCCATGGCCGAGCGAGGAGCTCGATCCGACGATCCCCGGACCCGGACCGCATACCGCAGCGTCCCAACCGAGCGTGCGTAGGCCATGGTGCAGGGCGCCGGCGGTGCTGATGGCCTCACCCTCGCCCCCATATGCCGCGCCGGCCGTGAGGTGCCCGGCGAGCAGGCCACGTTCGCGTAGCGTGCGCACGGTGCGCGAGTGCCCGCCAGGAAGCGCTCCGCCCGCTGTCTGCACAAAACCCAAACGCGCCTCGGGCCTGACCTGCGCAAACGCCCATGTCACCGCGGCGAGCTGACCGTGCAAAGCAAGCACCGCAACCGGTCGCTGAAGCGGCAAGCTCAAAAACTCGTCTGCTTGCGTGTGCCCGCCAGGGTGTGCCCCGCCATCGGTTTCACCTGTCAGTGCGTCCTCGACCGGCTGTACCGCGTGCTGCAAGCTCGTGTAGTTGAGCTTCATAACGTGGGCGCCGTCCACGCCCTCCCCCGCGAGGCCGCGCGTGAGGTTGACGTGCACGATGTCAAAGCCGCCCGAGCCGAGGCCGAGGTCGCGCGCCTGCACGTTTACGATCACATCGTCGCCTTGAACGCTTGAGCCAACCAAGCCGACATCGGCGATTGCCGCACGGCGCTCGCCGGCGAGTGAAATCGTGAGGTTCTGCTCGGGACCGTCGGCAGGTCCCGCCTGAAGGACGGTGGCTCGGCGCAGCTTCAGCATCGGTGGTCTCTACGATTTTGGCGGACGCCCGCGCGGCGGTGCGCCGCTGGCGTCCTCTGAGGCCGGTGAGCCTTGGAACAGTGAGCCTTGGGGCGGCGAGGTCTCGACGCTCACGTCCACGTCGCATTCGCACTCGGGCAGGTTGGCGATCTCGTGTGCGCTGTCGATCAGCTTTGCCGCAACCGTCTGGGCCTGGCGCTCGTCAGTGGCATGGAAGCTGACCTGGACGTGCACAGTGTGTGTCGAGGTCACGAGCGCGGCGGATGTGTCGATGGAGCTCACGAGCCGCTCACGAGCGTGCGGTCCTGCGCACGCTCTTGTGGCTGTTCCAGCGCGGCGGCGACGAAGCTTTCAAACAGCGGGGCCGGGCGCTCGGGCCGTGACTTGAACTCGGGGTGAAACTGCGAGGCCACGAAAAACGGATGATCCTCCAGCTCTACGACCTCGACCAGGCGCTCGTCGGGCGAGGTTCCAGAGACGCGCAAGCCGGCTCCTTGCAGACGCTTACGCAGCAGGTTGTTGACCTCATAGCGATGGCGATGGCGCTCGTAGACAACCGCCTCGCCATAGGCCTCGCGCACACGCGAATCCTCGTGCAACTTGATCGGGTCGGCGCCAAGGCGCATCGTGCCGCCGAGGTCGGCGACCTCCTTCTGCTCAGGCAGCAAGTCGATCACCGGATAGGGCGTCTCGATGTCGAACTCGGTCGAGTTGGCGCCCTCCATGCCCGCGACATGCCTGGCGAACTCCGCGACCGCGATCTGCATGCCAAGGCAAATCCCCAGATAGGGAATACGTTGCTCGCGCGCCACGCGGGCGGCGGCGATCTTGCCCTCGATTCCCCGGCCCCCGAATCCTCCGGGGATCAGGATGCCGTCGGCTTCGTCGAGCAGCGCATGCGCGTTGTGAGCGTCTCCTCCCTCGGCAGACCCGTTCCTCCAGCTGCTCGGAGTCGATCCAATCGATGTGCACGCGGGCGCCCTGAAGCGCCGCGGCGTGACGTAGGGCTTCGCAGACCGACAGGTATGCGTCCTCGAGCTGCACGTACTTGCCGACGAGCGCTATACGAACCGTGCGCTCAGCCTGCTCGGCCCGCTCGATCGGCTCCTGCCACTTCGACAGGTCCGGCTCAGGCGCCTCAGCGCCGAAGTGCTCGAGGATGAAGTCGTCCACGCCCTGCTCGCGAAACCCGACCGGCACCTTGTAGATGTTGTCGACGTCGCGCGCGGAGACGATGGCATCCGCCGGCAGGCTTGCGAACAGCGCGATCTTCTTGCGGATGTCCATCGACAGCGGACCCTCAGAGCGACACATGAGCATGTCCGGGGCGATACCGATACGCCGCAGCTCGTTGACCGAATGCTGCGTGGGCTTGGTCTTCAACTCACCCGCATGGCCGATGTAGGGCACGAGCGTGAGATGGATGAACATGCAGCGGCGACGGCCGACGTTGACGGGAAATTGACGGATCGCCTCCAGGAAAGGCAGCGACTCGATGTCGCCGACGGTGCCGCCGATCTCGGTGATGACGTAGTCAACGTCGGTTGACTCCGCAATCAATGCGATGCGCTGCTTGATCTCGTCGGTGATGTGCGGCACCACCTGCACCGTGCCACCCAAATAATCTCCGCGACGCTCGCGGCGAATCACGGTGTCGTAGATGCCGCCAGCGGTCACGTTGGAAGCACGGCTGGTGTTGGAGTCGGTGAAGCGCTCGTAGTGGCCCAGGTCGAGGTCGGTCTCGGCGCCGTCCTCGGTGACGAACACCTCACCGTGCTGGTAGGGGGACATCGTGCCCGGATCGACGTTGATGTAGGGATCGAACTTCTGCAGGCCGACGGTCAGCCCGCGCGCCACGAGCAAACGCCCGATCGACGCTGCGGCAATGCCCTTGCCAAGTGAGGAGACAACGCCACCGGTGACAAAGATGAACCGGGTCTTGGCCGGAGCCTGTGCGTGGCGGTCAGAGTGGGGCGAGGTCATCTTGGAAGGCCCTGCGGCCTGCCCAGAGAGTCTAGTTGGCGCAGCAGCGGAATCCTCTCGACCAGACTGGAGATCGAGCGCAACTCCCCATAGATCGTTACAAATACAAGGATCGCGAGCGCTATCGCCTGTCCGAGCGCCGACAAGCTCAGCACGAGCCACAGGCCCGCGAGCGCTCCGAGCAGGTTTGCGCCTGTGTCGCCGAGCATCGCGCGCTCACGCAGGTCGTATGCCCCAGCGACGAGCGCCGGGCCGACGAACAGGCCCAGAGCCCACAGCGGGCGCACGCTGCCCGCCCCGATCGTGAGACCGATCCCGAGCAGCACGAACACCTTCGTGGCCCGACCGGGGCGCAGGTCGAGCAGGTTGAAGGCGTTGGTGGCGAGCACCAGCACCGCGCTGGCCAGAAGCCAGCGGCCCGTCGAGAGTCCGGCGTAGCTCATCGCGTACAACGCCAGGCCAAGCGATCCGGCCGCCTTCAGCGCGCCGGTTGAGAGCTGCATGCGCAGCACGGCGCGGCCGTGCCCGCGCCAGCCGCGCGGCTCTCCGCCAAGCGTGTCGTTGACGAGGCCGAGGAAAGCCACGCCGAGCACGTAGACAGCGACGATCAGTGTCTCGGGGTGCAGCACAGCTGCGACTTCGAGCCGTTGCAGCAGCGCGAGCGGCACCAGCGCGAGCAGCGCGCCGAGGACGCTCAGCACGCCGAAGGGGAAGACGACCTCGTGCTGGCGGTAGTTGGGCTTGACGTGGCCGCTCTCGCTCAACGCGTGCAGCAAAGGCGAAGCAAGTGCGGCTGCGCAGATTGTGCCCAGCACGAATGGAAGCGCATGCACCGGCGCAAGTTAGCGGACCACCGGCGGAAGCAGCGCGTCGGCGGTCGACTTCACACCATAGGAGCCGTGGTCACCCGAGAGCGCGAACGCCAGCGCGGCGCGTCCGGCGACCGTGTCCAAGTCATCGACGCTCGCCAGATTTTCCGCCTTGTACCAAGGGATCTGTGACGGTTCTGTGCTTCTCAGCTCGACTCCAACTACCGGCACACCCGCGGCGACGACACCCTCGATCAGCCCGGAGTTGAATTCGGTCGTGCTCTTTGCGTCCTGTTCGCTCATGTTCGCCGGGTCGGAGCGAACGATCACGAGCCCTTCCAGCTTGCCCAGTTCTCCGTCGTAGGAGCTGAGCAGGTTCGTGTGCACACGTTCCAGCAACTGCCCACCGCTGACAAGCTGCGTGCCGATGCGTACACCGAATTCCTTGGTCAGCGACGGGTCTGAGGCAAGCGCCGTGTAGCGGTAGCCGGTTGCCTGCGCGGCGATCCCAGCTGCGTCCAGCGGCTCACGCACCGCCACCACCGCCTTGACGTTGCCACCGGCCTCCGCCACGCCGCTGCGCACGAGCGAGTCGATCTGATCTGAGGTATTTCCCAGGAAGACGAGGCCGATGTTCTTCCCGGCCAGCAAGTCGTGAACGGCAAAGGGCCAAAGGTTGACCGCGAGCGTTTCCTCTTCTGAGAGATGGGTGTTTACCTGTTCAAGGTCCTGCTGCGAGCCGCTCACTTCAGCACGCAGGTTCTTGACGATCCCGTTCTGAGCCGAGGACACGAGATTCGAGTCGCCGATCGCCACGCCGATCAGAATCCCCACGGCAAGCGCGAACAGCACGGCAGCGAGGGACAGCGCGTGGTAGCGAAAATCGAACATGGCGGTTGAGCCGTCTCAGGGCTCGCGACAGGATAGATGGTGCGGCCCATGCGGATACCGCGTTGCCGAGCTCTAGTTGGAGCCGAACAGCAGTTGCAGCTTGAGCCACAACAGGTCTGCGACGTCCCGTAGCGCCGGGGTGATCCATACGACCGCGATCAGCGCGATCAGCCCGGCGACGATCACAACTACCAGCGGAGCCAGCCCCGGCATCGGCCTGTACAGGCGGCTCACGCCCTTCGCGTTGACCAGGATCTCGCCGATGCGCAGGCGCGTGAGGAAGGTCGAGGACATGCCTTCACGGTTGCGATCCAGGAACTCGACGAGGTTGAACTGCGACCCGACCGTCACGATCAGGCGTGCGCCCTTCTCGGCGGCGATCAGCATCGCCACGTCCTGACTGGTTCCCGGGGCCGGGACGAGCTTGAAGGGCACGCCCAGCTCTTCCAGGCGGTGCCGGCCAGGCGCGCGGCCGTCTGGGTAGGAGTGCACGACCAGCTCGGTCTTGCCGTCGCGCGCGGCAAGCAGCGCCGGCTCGCCCGCCGAGTCCATGTCGCCGACGATCATGTGCGGCTCAAGACCAGCCTCCAGTAGCGCATCGGCGCCGCCGTCCACGGCCACCAGCACTGGGCGCGTGTCCCTGATGAACGGCTTCAGTGCGCGCAGGTCGCGCTGATGGTCGACCCCGCGCACGACCACGAGTGCTGAGCGGTCGCGGAAATCAGTGCGAAAGCGGGGCAGGTCGATCCTGCCGGCGAGCAGCTCGCGCTCCTCGCGCATGTGCTCGATCGTGTTGTGCGCGAAGCGCTCCAGCGCATCGCCGATCTCGCGCCGGCGCTCCTCGGTGTCGGCCCGCACACGCGCCACGTCGAGCACGACGCCTGAGACGAGCCGGCTGCCCTTGTAGAGAACCTCGCCGCGCGTGTCTTGCGGCGTGACCCGGATCGTCACCGGATCGCCGTCTGAGAGCGAGTGAAACAAGGAGTCGTCGGGCAGGTCGAGCAGCAGCACCCCAGCTTCGACGAGTAGCTGTGGTCCAAGATTTGGGTAAGTGCCGCTGGTGGAAGCACGACAGTTCAGGACCGCGCTTGCTCCGGCCGCGATCAGCTCCTCGGCCGAGACGCGATCGATATCGAGATGGTCGATGACGGCGATGTCGCCCGCGAGAAGATGTCTGACGAGCAGCTTGGTCTTGCGTCCCAAGCGCACCGGACCGCCGATCTCGCGCGGCGGCGTGGGCAACGCCCCGAAAGCGGGCGCAGGCGTGACTGGCTGCTGCCGGGTCGCAGACACCAGACCGAGAGTAACGCTCAGGCACTACTCGCGCATCGGCATCGCCAATCTTCAAGCGGCCTTGCGCAGGTCTTGCGCGTGCTGGCGTGCGGCACTGTCCTGCTCCTCGGCGCCGAGCATGCGTGTCAGCTCGCTCACCACTTCGGCCTCGTCCAGCTGACTGACGGCGGTTATCGTCGGCTCGCCCGAGGTGTCCTTGACGACGGAGAAGTGACGATCGGCAAGCGAGGCTATCTGCGGCAGATGAGTAATGCACAGGAGCTGTCTGTTCCTAGCCAGTGCCTGCAAACGCTCGCCCACGGCGCGTGCGGTATGGCCACCGATGCCGGCGTTGACCTCGTCGAACACCAGCGTCGAACCCAGCCCGCCGCTCGCCGCGGAGCTGCCTTCGTTGCTTGCGCTTGCCAGTGCCAGCATCACACGCGAGAGCTCGCCGCCGGAGGCGATCTCGCGCAGGGGGGCGCTTGCGACGCCCGGGTTCGGTGCGATCGTGAACTCCGCCGCGTCGGCCCCGCTCGCTTTCGGCTCGGTCGGGGTGAGCGCGATCTCGAATGTCGCATCGCCCATCGCGAGCGCGCCGAGCTGCTTGCGCACCGCGGCCGCCAGTCTGGTGGCTGCCTTGCGACGACTCGCGCGCAGCGCCTCGACGTGGTCGTTCAGCTTCGCGCGCTCCGCAGCCAACAACTCGACGGTCCGCTGCTGGGCTACCTCGGCGCCCAGCAGTTGTTCACGCCTGGCGTGTGCCCGCTCGGCGTGCTCGAGCACTGTGGCGATCGTGCCTCCGTGCTTGCGCACCACGCGCTCGAGCAGAGCAAGCCGCTCTTCGACTGCCTCCAGTGAATCGTCCTCGGCCGCGATCTGCTCGCAGTAGGCGCTCAAAGCAGCCGCGATGTCCTGCGCCTCGATCGCAACCGCCTCGGCACGCTGGGCGAGCGCGTCGAGCTGCGCGTCTACGCCGGTGACCGTCTCCAGCTTGGCAACGGCGCCGGCCAGCAGATGTGCGGCGCCTGGTGCATCCGAGGACTCGGGTGCGAGCGTCTCGGCGGCCGTGCCGGCGGTTCCCCGCAGCGCCTCGAGGCGACGCAGACGCTCGCGACGCGCAAGCAAGGCTTGATGCTCGTCCTCGTCTGGATCGAGCTGCTCGATCTCGGCCAACTCGTGCTCGAGCAGGTCCAGCTCTCGCTCACGCGCACTTGCCAGCTCAGCCAGGCGCTCCAGCTCTGACTCGAGCCTCCCCGTCTCGCGATGCGCGATCGCGCATGCTTGCAGGCGCTTGGCGTGCGCCGCGCCGCATACCTGATCGAGCATCTGCAGCTGCGCGCTTGCAAGTACCAGCTTGCGGTGCTCGTGCTGGCCGTAAAAAGAGATCAGGCGCGCTCCCAGCTCGCGTAGGTCTCCGACCGTGGCCGAGCGACCGTTGAGATAGGCGCGGGTGCGCCCGTCGGCGCTGACCCGCCGTGCGAGCACCAGCTCCAGCTCATCCGCCTCCTCGCTTGGACGCACGTTCTCGGGCAGGCTCTCCACTATCTCGGAGCGCATCGCCTCGGGGACCGAGAAGACGCCCTCGACATAGGCCTCCTCGGCGCCGGGGCGCACTATGCCGGCCCGTGAGCGGCCTCCCATCAATAGGTCCAAAGCATGTGCGAGCACCGTCTTGCCAGCGCCCGTCTCGCCCGTGAGCACGTTCAAACCTGGGGCCAGAGTAAGCTCGGCCTGCTCGATCAACAGCAGATTTTCTACTCGCAACTCATAAAGCACCGGACAGGTGTACCAGTGAGCACCGACGGATCACGTGAAATGGCGCTACTGGTAGTCCTCCCTAACTTCGCAAGCGGGATCGGCCGATAATCTGGATGCATCGCGAAATTTGGCTATCCAGCCGTCGCGCGAGCACATCTCATCTATCCGACGGCATGGCTGCCAGCGACTCCCACAACTCCACTCTCCCCCCAAGGGACCCGCGCGACTGCCTCTCTACCGCTGAGCTGATGGCGCGCCTCGACGAGGAAGTCAGTCGTGCCGGTCGCCATCGCACGGCGCTCAGCTGCCTGCTGGTCAGCCTGCTCGACGTCGAGCAGTTGGCGAGCGCCCATGGACAGGAGCTGCCGGCACAGGCGCTGGACTATCTCGGCGCGGCGCTTGGACGCCAGCTGCGCCGCTTCGACCGCGTTGGCTCGCTGCGGGACGGCGAGCTGTTGGTGCTCTTGCCTGGGGCGGACGAGCGACGCGGAGAGATCGTCGCGCGTCGCGCGCTCGGGCGGCTGCACTCAATCAAGATCGAGGCCGAAGGACAGCGCCGACCGCTGCGCATCTCCGTCGGCGTAGCCGCCTGGCGCGAGGGGCTCAGCGCCGATCAACTGCTCGCGCAGACGCGTCTTGCCGCCCAGCGCCACGATCGCTCAGACTCGCTGTCAGCCCAGCAAACAGGCCAGACTAGAACGCTCAGCGATGATCTACCGGCGATCGGCCGGTCCTAGGTCCATAATCCCACGCCGTGCTTTCCGGGTCTGAGCTGTGGTTGCTGCGTCTGATGGCCGATCGCGGCCTTGCGCTGCTCGATGCCTCGACGCTGTTGATGGTGGTCGAGGAGCGCGGTGAGCTTCGCATCGCGGCCTCGAGCGGTCGCGTCTCGGTGCGCGTGCGCGTGCTGCCGATGGAGGGCAGCGCCCTTGGCGCGCTTTACATGACCGGCAAGGCGCTTTCGCTGGAGCGGCCCCGCGGCCAGGAAGCAACCTGGTTGCACGAACTCGGGCTGGAAGCGCGAGCGGTGCTGGTCGAGCCCTTCAGCCTGGAGGGCCAGGGCGGCGGGCTGGTGATCGCTGCACGTGAGGACGGTAGCTTCCGCGACCCTGACCGGCGCGCGTTCAACGCTTTCGCGGCCAGCGTCGCGCAGCGGCTCGTGGCCGAGCGCTCGGTCGAGATCGAGCGCTTGCGCTTTGGCATGGAGGCGCGCGAGCGCGAGCGCACACGCTGGGCCAGGGAGATCCACGACGAAACCGTTCAGGGCCTTGGTGCTCTGCGGTTGAGGCTCGCCAACGCACGCGATCTTGGCGACCAGGCCGAGCTGAGTACGGCAGTCGACACGGTGCTCGAGGGGCTTGGCGAGGAGATCGACGGGCTGCGCCACCTGATCACCGAGCTCCGGCCGGCCGCGCTCGACGACTTCGGTCTAGTGCCGGCCCTGGAAGCACTGGCACGGCGTGCGCAAGCGATGGACGGCTTGGAAATTCGTACCGAGATCGAACTGACCGACAGCGATCGACGGCTCGACGCGGAGCTCGAGAGCACGCTGTATCGCGTTGTACAGGAGGCACTCACGAACGTCAGTCGTCACGCCAAAGCCACCAGCGCGGTCATCAGCGTCAGCGAGCGCGACGGCAGGGTTACTGCGTCGGTAACCGACGACGGCGAAGGGCTGCCACAGCACGGAGAGGCCAGACAGCGCTCGCCCGAGGACGAACTGAAGGGTGGCTTCGGCGTCTCGGGGATGCGCGAACGCGCGGAGCTGGTGGGTGGTGAGCTCGAGCTCGTGCCTGCGCCTGGCGGCGGCGCAACGATGCGCTTGACGGTGCCATTGGCCGGTCGCCCGGCTTCGGTCTGAGCTGGTCTCATAACTTGCCAATTCGGGATGCCCCCCGCGCGCGCAGGGGGCATCGGCCATTTGGAAGTACATCCCCTCCCCCATTTATGGAAGACATCGCCGCATGCGGCGATGTCCCGGACGGTGCATGCACCGTCCGGCCGAGTCGTGCATGCACGACTCGGAACAGCATTTGGAGAACTTTTACTCGACCAGGCCGAGCTTGCGTGCGTAGGCGGTTATCTCCGCTCGCGAGGAGAAACCGAGCTTCTCGATCGCTCTTGCGCGATAGGTCTTGACCGTGCGCTCGGCCACGTGCAGCTGCTCGGCGATCTCCGGGTTCGTGAAGCCGTTGGCGATCAAGCGCACCACCTCGCGCTCGCGCTCGCTCAGCGCCACCCCGTCCTGAGAGTCGCCTTCGCCCGCGATCATCAACGCGCCAAGCCTTGGATGCAAGTAGTTGCGCCCAGCGACCGCCAAGCGGAAGGCTTGCAATAGCTCGGCGGGCTCGGCCTCCTTGAGCACGTAGCTGCGCGCGCCAGCGCGCAGTGCTTGGCGCGCGTACTCGGGGTCCTCGCGCATCGTCAGGATCGCCACGGCAAGCGTCGGGTGCGCGACAAAGCAGGTCGGCAGCGCCGCCAGGCTGGAGCCGCCCGGCATCGTCAAATCGAGTGTCAACAGGTCGGGCTTGAACTCCCTGACAGCGCGGATCGTCGAGGGGACGTCCGCTGCCTCGGCGACGACACGGAACTCGCCCGTCTCGCGCTCGAGCACCGCACGGATCCCGTCGCGCACGACGGTATGATCATCCGCGATTATCACGTCGATGGGCCGGTCGAGCCCTGCAGATTCAGCCATCACAGATCAGCAACGGTATCGGCTCGACTGGCGGCAGCATGAAGCTCAACAGGGGCATCCCAGCTCACGGACGCACTCTGAGGTTGGCTCAGGTAGGGGCGACGGCACCTTTGGGACGACAACTGACTGCCCTTTTGGGACGACAAGATCGGCACCCTCTGCTCTACAGACAAGCGACCTTAGGGGCGCAATCATTGCATCAGTGATGCAACAGCGTTTCAATAACTTTGAGCCACGTGTCTTTGCCGGGAGACCTGCCCGGCCTGACATGAGGCGCGACATCGGCAAGGAGGCACGATGATCGACATAGGCTTGGCCCTTACCTGGGCAGCCATATCAGCGGCCAGCGCGAAGGGACTATCGGTGCTGGCCCGTACAGCGGCAGGCGGAGACACAGAGCCCGAGCCAGCGATGCCGACGATCGAGGTGAGCGCCGCGCTGAGCGGCCTGCGCTCGATCGGCGCAGCGCCGAGACCGGCCGGCGAGCCGCGATGAGCACAACACTCACTTCGACGGATGCGCGAGTCGGAGTGCCAGAACGATTCCGAATCGCGAGCGACGAAGCTCTTGGGCATTTTGTCGATGTCGGCATGGCGCGCTCGCCTAGTCGGCGAGACGCCTCTGAGCCGGGCGAAATGTCGCGGTTTTCCTGTGTATCGTCGGGCGCGCACCCTAGAATGCGGTCCGCGTCGCTATCTAGCGGCGTGTCATCGCCAGCGTCGAGAGGCGTAATTGCTGCCCAAGTCCCCCCGACTGCGGAGAATATTTCTTGCCTATACGGTCAACGAACTGGGAACCTGGTTCGGCTATGTCGCGTTGGCCCTGGGCGTCTACGACCACACCCACAGCGCGATCGCGACGGCCGGCCTGTTCGTCGCGCGCGGCTTGCTGCCGGCATTGCTGGCGCCGGTTCTGGTAGCGCGCACCGAGCGATCTCTTCGCCGCGGGCGACTTGCCTGGCTGTACCTATTGGAGGCGGTCCTGACGATCGCCCTCGCGGGCTTGCTGTGGCACTTCTGGTTGCCAGGGGTGCTGATACTGGTCACGATCGACGGCATCGTGGCGGTGGCGGCGACGGCGCTGCTGCGCGCCTGCGCCACGCGCGTGACGGTCGCCGATATGACCGGCAAGTCTGTTGCGGACCTCGAGGAGTCGGCCCAAGAGGTAGCGGTCGAGGCCGCCCAGCGCCAGGCCAACGCGACGCTCAACTTCGCGTTCATGGGAGCGCTGGCGATCGGTCCGGTGATCGGCGGCGCACTCGTCAACTCGATCGGGGGCTCGGTGGCGCTGCTGCTCGACGCCTTTACCTTCCTCGTGTGCGCCGGCCTGCTGGCGCATCTGGCCACGCATATCGCCGAGACCAGCGGCGATTCGATTCGGGAGCGTCTTCGAGCCGTCGCCGAGCACATGCGTGCCGTGCCGGCACTGCGCGCGTTGTTCATCACCCAGGCGATCGCGCTGGTCTTCTTCGCCTCAGTGGAGCCGGTGGAGGTGCTCTACACGAAGTCCACACTGGACGCCGGCGATCTCGGCTATGGCTTGTTGATGGGCGCCTGGGGACTTGGCGCAGCGCTCGGAGCGGTCGTGTTCGCACGCTCTGTTCGCCGCCCACTCGGGCCGATGCTGACATTTGGCACGCTGCTGGTGGGCCTCGCCTATCTCGGCTTCGCGGCGGCACCGACGATCGCGCTCGCCTGTACTGCAGCCGTCCTCGGCGGCGTCGGCAACGGCATCCAGTGGCCCTCGCTGATCAGCGCCGTCCAGCAGCTGACGCCGGCCGGCTTGCACGGTCGTCTGATGAGCGCCGTCGGATCGCTGAACGCCCTCTGCCCTGCGCTCGGTTTCATCCTCGGGGGGACGATCGCCGCATTGAGCTCGCCGCGAATCGCGATGCTCGTCGCCGGCGCTGTGGCGACGCTGGCGACGTTCGCGTTCATGCGCCTGCCGATCGGCGACCTGCGAGCCTCAAGCGAGGCCGCCACAAGCATCGCCACAGAGCCCGAGCTGGCGGCATCGCACCAGTAGCCGACCGACGAGGGCGCTTGGTCCCTAGACACGTTCGAAGCCCAAGCGTCCTTAAGTACGACGCCTCGTCGGCCGTTAAGCACTACAGACCTTAGCCGTACGCAAAGATGAGCATTCCCAGACGACACCTATATCGGCTCTATCTGGCCAGTCAATGGATCCTGCTCGCGGGCGCCGTCGCCGTGGCCGTGCTCACGTCTCGCTCGGCCGACTGGCATCCGGTCGAACTGGTCGCCCTGCTGCTCGTGTTGAGCGTGGTCGGTGAGTGGCTAACGATCACGATGGGCAGCCAGAGCGTCTCCGCGGGCTTCGTCGCGCTGGTGTTGGCGATGTGTCTGCTCGGTCCCGCGCCCGCCGTGGCAATCGGTGCCGCCGCGATCGCCGCCGACTCGCTCGCACGCCGTCCCTCGCCGGCGGTATGTCTCTCGAACCTGACGACCTATGCGGTCTACCTGGCACTGGGCGCCCTGCTTAGCCGCTCGCTGATCGGGCACTCACACGTTCAGACGATCACGTTCGCGTTCGTCGTGTTCGGCGTGTTCATCACGACGAACCTGCTCAACTTCGCGCTGATCGCGATCCAAAAGAGCGTACTTCAGGAAAAGTCGTTCATCAACCAGGTGCACACAGTGCTCGTGCCCGTGCTTCCCGGCCAGCTGGCAGCTGCCGTGCTCGCGGTGATCCTGGCCGTTGCGTACACGAAGATGGGCTATCCCGTGCTGCTCAGCCTTGTTCTGGTGCTGGCCGTCTTCCAATACCTCGCACGCGCGCTATTGCGCTCCGAGGACCGCGCCGAGCAGCTGGAGGCGCGCTCGGTGCGGCTTGCCTCGATGCAGCTTGGCGTGCTCGTCACGCTCGTCGAGACGCTTGCGCTGCGAGACCGCATGACCGCCCGTCATGCCGCTGCGGTGGCCCGCTACGCGCGTGCTCTTGCCCGGGAGATGGGTTGTGACGAGGCCGACCAGGACCTCACGCACACGGCCGGGCTACTTCATGACATCGGCAAGTTCGCCCTGCCAGACCGTATTCTGCACGCGGAGATCCTCTCCGACGAGGACTGGGCGGTCGTGCGCCGTCATCCACAGGAGGGGGCCACGCTCGTGGGACGCCTGGACGGCTACGGCCCGGTTGCCGATGCGATCCTCTACCACCACGAGCACGTTGACGGCAGCGGCTACCCGGCCGGTCTGATCGGCAACGAGATTCCGCTGCCCTCGCGCATCCTTGCCGTCTGCAACGTCTACGACACGCTCACCGCACGCGACTCCTACCGTTCGCCGATGACGCCTCAAGACGCGATCGCCGAGCTGCGGCGTGTCGCCGGGCGCCAGCTGGACGCAGAGATCGTCGACGCGTTCATCACGATGCTCGAGCGCGAGGGTCCCGTGACGTTCGCCCACGGCGACGACGCTGACTTTGAGGCCGAGCTGGCGTTCGAGCGCCGCACGCGCGCGCTGGCCCAGCCGGCACTGCGCTAGTCCGGCGAAGGCTCACTGACCCAACCGACGGAGGCCTTTCGACTGCGCCTACACGCGGTCGCTTTCGTTATGAGACCTGCGAAACTCCACGGTCGGCAGTTGCCGCGGGTCTTGAAAAGATACAGGAGTCCTTAACCGACCAAGGACGTCGCCTGGCTAGACAACGTCCTTGACGACCAACTGCGCCTCAAAGTGTGCGTTGGCGACTCTGCAATCAGCCTTTGAAACCCATTGAGTGCTCCTTCCGTCGGTCAGGCGGCTCAACATCCGCGCGCGACGGCTTCCATCCTCGGCCAAGCACGATGAGTATTGAGTAGGTTCGCGTAGCATAATATAGACATTGGACGAATTGTCCACTTCGTACAAGCGGATGCACGTTCTCTTGCAAGAAGAGGGCATTCCCGCACCAAGACGAAGGTTTTCTCCCGTCAAACGGGGTTTTTTACGCTTGTATTTGGCCTCTTCCGGGCGAACAAATGCGCGCCAGAGTCGTCGCCTTTCTCGATCAAAGGTCCACAAAGCTTCCGTACGCTCAACCTTTGCGCCCAGATTGCCGTATCTCCGCGTATCCAGGCGTTCGCGAGTCGGCTCGCGCGCGCTCGGAGAGGCGCCTCGCGGCGAGAAACCCGACCGAGAAGAGATCTGAGATGCCCGAGAATCCCAACCCTGGTCACGAGCATCAGCTCGTGTTCACGAGTTCACAAGCGGCGCGCTATCTGGGTGTGTCGCTGGCCACGATCCGACGCTGGACCGACGCCGGCTACCTCACCGGCTACCGCACGCCGGGCGGACAGCGACGCTTCTCACGCGAGCAACTCGACGGCTTCATCGACTCGCTGCAGCGCACGGGCGAGCGGCCCAAGCGCCACACCCAAGTCGCCTGATCATCAGGCCCCGCAGGAGGGGCACACGAGAAGAGCACCGACGACAGGCCCGCGTCAGATGAGACCTCGCGGCCGCCGCTCAGCGCGCCAGGCGGCCGAACTTCTCTCGCAGCCGTCGATAGAAGGACGAGCCCGGGAGCTGAGCGATGATGCCCGCATCGTCCATGAAGCGGGCATCGATCGTGCCTCCGGGAGCGATCTCGCAGATAGGTCGTCCATCGACTGAGACGTCGAGCGCCTCGTGCGAACGGTTGTGGATCGTAAGACGATCCCTGGGCGCAGCAACCAGCGCACGGGCTGTCAGCGAGTGCGGTGCGATGAAGGAGACCATGAACCCCTCGACGCCCCAGGCCATCACCGGCCCGCCGTTGGCGAGGTTGTAGCCGGTGGAACCGGCCGGCGTCGCGACGACCAAACCGTCGCAACGCACACTGCCGAGCTCCTCGCCGTCGAGAACATAGGCAAGCTCGGCGACGCGCTCTCCGACCTTGCGGTGAATCGCCACGTCGTTGAAGGCTCGCTCCTGTCTTTTGATGTCCCCGCCCACCCCGTCGAGCACGATCGCCGGCAGCGGCAAGAGCTCGTAATCGCCCTCGAAGGCGCGACGCAACCCGTCGGCCAGTTCTTGCGGCTCGATCGTCGCGAGAAAGCCGATGTCGCCAAAATTGACCGCGAAGACTGGCACCTCGGTGCCGGCATAGCGACGTAGCGCGCGCAGGATCGTGCCGTCGCCGCCGAGCACCACGCACAGGTCGACCGAATCGCCGTCTGTGCCACCGAGCAGCACTCCCTCGGTGGCTGAGAGCCCGTGCTTGGCCGCTTCCTCTGCATCGAAGCGGAGCGTCACCCCGGCCCTCACCGCGGCTGCGATCAGCATCTCAAGCGCAGCCGACGTCTGGGCTGGGCGGCTATGGGTCAAGACCGACACTTCACGCGCCGGCCGGGCGACAAGTTGGGTCATCATGGCTCGACCTCCCTGGCCATCCGCTCGAGGTCGGCGAGGTCTCGTGCTCCACCTGGACGCGAGGGCTCCGCCAACCATATGAACGTCTCGAGATTGCCCTTCGGGCCAGGCAGACCAGAGGAGCGGTAGCCGAGCACCGAGGCGTCCAGTTCGAGGGCCGTGGCGCCGACGTCGATCAGGGCGGAGCGACGATCCTCGGGCACACGCACCACCCCGCCCTTGCCGACACGCTCGCGCCCGACCTCGAATTGTGGCTTGACGAGCGCAAGCACGTCGTGGCTTTCGGCCAGGCAGCCGAGCACGGCCGGCAGCACCTTGCGCAATGAGATGAAGGACACGTCGATCACCGCGAGCTCGGCTGCATAAGGCAGCATCTCGGGGGTCATCGAACGAGCGTTCGCGCGCTCCAGCAACGTGACCCGTGGATCTTGGCGTAGGGCGAAGTCGAAGTCCCCGTAGCCGACATCGACCGCGACTACGTGTGCGGCATTGCGCTTGAGCAGGCAATCCGTGAAGCCCCCGGTCGATGCGCCGACGTCAAGTGCGCGGCGACCTTGCACCGGCAACTCGAGCGCGTCGAGCGCGTTGGCCAGCTTGAGTCCACCGCGAGAAACGTAGGGCGCCCGCTCGCGCACGCTCAGCTGGGCGTCGATTGGCACCATCTCTCCCGGCTTGGCGGCCCGTCTGCCGTCGGTGCCGACCGTGACCTCCCCGGCCATCACCGACGCCGCAGCACGCGTGCGTGAGCTGAACAGGCCGCGCTCGGTCAAGAGGGTGTCAAGCCGCTGCTTAGCCACGGAAGGACGGTACCGGTTCGTACGCACATGAGTTCGATACGGACATCACAAATTCGAGCTTTGCAAAGAATTCGGGGTCTCTGTGATCGACGTCACACAAACATGCGTTCGCCTGGGGCATTATTCCTCTCGACCCGAAGTACAGCAGCATCCCTCCTCCCCTCGAAACGGCCCGCCTCCCCAGCGGGCCGTTTCATTTAAGCCCTAAGCCCTGACAGCGGCCGAGCGACGGTCGCTGATGGCGGCGCGAATGCGCTCGGCAATGCGCTCTCCGGTGAAGCCGACCTCCTTGTGCAGCAGGGCCGGCTTGCCATGCGTGACATAGCGGTCTGGCAGGCCCACCCGCAAGATCCGGGACGGCGCGGTACCGGCCTCGTTGAGCGTCTCCCAGATCGCCGAGCCGAAGCCGCCTGCCAGCACCCCCTCCTCGACGGTCACGAGCAGGTCGTGCTCGGCTGCCAACTGCGCCATCAAGCCCGCGTCGATCGGCTTGGCGAAGCGTGCGTCGACGACCGTAACTGCAATCTCGTCATCCGCCAACAGGTCGGCCGCCTCGATCGCCTTGCCAACGCCAGAGCCGTAGCCGATCAGGGCAACACGGGCGCCCACGGGAGCTGAAGCTCCGGGCGGGTGGGGAGCGATCAGGATCTCGCCAGTACCGATCGCAATCGTGCGTGGCTCGGCAGGTAGCTGTACCCCCGTGCCCTCCCCGCGCGGATAGCGCAGCGCGATCGGACCATCGTCGTAGGAGAGCGCCGTGTGCAGCATGTCCACCAGCAGTGCCTCGTCGCGTGGAGCCATCAGCACAATGTTCGGCAAGCAGCGCAGGTAAGCGATATCGAACACGCCGTGATGGGTGGGCCCATCGTCGCCGACGAGGCCGGCTCTGTCCATCGCAAAGACGACGTTCAGCTTTTGCAAACACACGTCGTGCACGATCTGATCGAACGCCCGCTGCAAGAAGGTGGAGTAGATCGCAGCCACCGGCTTGGCGCCCTGAAGCGCCAGACCAGCCGCGAACAGGATCGCCTGTTGCTCGGCGATGCCAACGTCGAAGTAGCGCTCGGGCAGCGCCTCTTGCAGGATGTTCAGGCCGGTGCCCGAGTTCATCGCCGCGGTGATTCCCACCACGCGCGCATCTCGCCGGCACTCCCGCACAAGCGCTTCGCCGAATACCTGCGTGTATTGAGGCGCCGGTTTGCTCTGTGGCGCGCCGGTCATTGTGCCAAACCCCGTCTTGGTTGCCGCTGAGGTCACGGCGCCGGCAGACGACGGAGCCGGCGGACTTAGCGGCGGCGGGGACGTCGGCACACCGTTGAGGATCGAGTGTGGCTTGGCGGCATGCCACTTCTCCATGCCCTCAAGGCCGCCGTCCTCGGCGGGCGCGAAACCCTTGCCCTTGACGGTTGCGACATGCACCACCACCGGGCGTTCGGCAGCCAGAGCCTCGCGCAGAGCCTCGCGCAGGGCGCGCACGTCGTGTCCATCAATCACGCCCATATAAGCCCAGTCGAGCTCCTCCCAGAAGAGGCCGGGAGCCCAGAACGCCTTGATCGACTCCTTCAGCTGCGGCCCCAGTCGTTCGAAGGCCGAGCCGATGCTACCCGGCAACCGTGTGAGTCCACCCTCGACGCCCGAGCGTGCATGCCAAAGCTTGGGGTTCAGACGGACGCGGTTGAAGTAGCGCGAGAGCGCGCCGACGTTCGGGGCGATCGACATGCCGTTGTCGTTGAGTACGACCACCATCGGCGTGCCCAGACCGCCCGCCTGCCCGATCGCCTCGAAGGCCACGCCACCGGTCATCGCCCCATCGCCGATCACAGCCACGACCTTGCCCTTGGAGCGCTCGTCGTCGAGGTGGCGCATCGCCTCCTTGATGCCGACCGCATAGCCGATCGAAGTCGAGGCGTGCCCGGCACCCATGATGTCGTGCTCGGACTCCGCGATCGAGCAGAATGGCGCGAGACCGCCGTACTGACGGATCGTCTGCAGCTGCTCTCGCCGGCCGGTGAGAATCTTGTGGGGATAGGCCTGATGACCTACGTCCCAGAGGATCTTGTCGTAAGGAGAATCAAGCAGCGAGTGCAGCGCGACGGCCAGCTCGCAGGTGCCGAGGTTGGCGCCGAAGTGACCGCCGATCTCCCCCACGGTGTCGATGATGTGCTCGCGCACCTCTTGGGCGAGCTGTGTGAGTTCCTCCTCGGAGAGCGCCTTGAGGTCCTCGGGACCGTTTATGCCGTCGATGATTGTCATGATGTGCGCGTGTAGATGAAGTCTGTGATCTGCTCGAGCTCGCTTGTCACGGCCGGCCCAGTGGCGCTAGCTGAATGTTCAGCGGCCACCGCGGGTGCGGCTTCCGCGAGCGCTGAGCATGCTGTGCGGTGGGATTCTGCCGCCAGCTCTCTGGCGCGATCTATGCCGAACTCGCTCACGTATGTTCGCTTGC
Source organism: uncultured Solirubrobacterales bacterium (assembly GCA_963827045.1). Lineage (GTDB taxonomy): Bacteria > Actinomycetota > Thermoleophilia > Solirubrobacterales > Solirubrobacteraceae > Palsa-744. The sequence goes on along the minus strand of CAWGZH010000004.1, from coordinate 342,180 downwards.
CGTGTCTCTCATCGCTGCCTTGAGGCTTACCAAGCGCAAGATCTGTGCCGGTCACGTCCAAGATGTCATCGACGATCTGAAATAGCACACCCAACTCCGCAGCAAAGCGCCTGAACGCAATTGTCGCAGGTCCGCGCACGTCAGCCAAGGACAGTACGCACACGACCGATGCGCCGATCAGCCGACCGGTCTTCAGCTCGTGCAGTCGACGCAGCCCCTCGGCTCCCGCGGGAGCGCTCGCGCTGACGTCGACGTACTGCCCGCCAACCATACCGTTGACCCCGGTAGCGCTTGCGAGCTCAACGGCTGCCTCTAGCACCCGCTCGGGTGCGCTTCGCCGCACGGAGAGCAGATGCTTGAACGCCTCCGCATACAGCCCGTCACCGGCGAGGATCGCTACATCCTCGCCGAATGCCACGTGACAAGTGGGGCGCCCGCGCCTGAGCGCGTCGTCGTCCATCGCGGGCAGATCGTCGTGGATCAGCGAGTAGGTATGGATCAGCTCAAGTGACGCCGCCAGCGGCATCACGTCCTCGCGCTCAAGCCCTACCGCGTGTGCGGTGGCGAGCGCGAGCACCGGTCGGATGCGCTTGCCGCCGGCAAGCAGCGAATAGCGCATCGCCTCCTCCAGACCCGCGGTAAGCGCCGCCTCGGAGAAGCGCATCTGCTGTAGGTAGCGCTCTACTTCCTCGCGCAGATGCTCGGGATAGGCGGCGTCCAAACGAGTGTCCCTGACACGAGGACTAGAGCAGTGAGTCCTGGCCCGGAGCGGGCTGGGAGACCTCTGCCCGCGCTTGGCGCTCGAGTTCGCTGCTCGCCTGGGTGGCAAGCGCGGCGCAGTCCTCAACCATCGTGGCGGCGGCGTCGGCTGAGAGCTCGCCCGAGCGCAGCTGCTCTGAAGCGCGCTCCAATTGCGCGATTAGGTCGTCGATTCGCTCCAGGCTCATTGGTGTGAGGCATTCTGGCGCAACTCGCGCAACACCGCGCCCAGCACCCCGTTGACGAACCCCGGCGCGTCGCTGCCACAGAAGGTCTTGGCGCTCTCGATCGCCTCCTCGATCGCTCCCTCGGCCGGGATCGGCGTCTCCCCGGGCGCCACGTCCGGATGCAACATCTCAATCAGCGCGACGCGCATGATGCTGCGCTCAAGCGGCTGAATGCGCTGCACCGACCAGCCGTGCGCGTGACGGTCGATCACCTCGTCGAGCTCCTCGGCCCTATCTGCCGCGGCATGGGCCAGCGCGAGCGTGAGCAGCGAAGCGTTCTTGCCAAGCACCTCGCCCAGCGACCGTCCGGTGAGATCGTGTTGGTAGAGCGCGAACACCGCCGCCCGACGCTGCTCGGATCGGCGCACAGCGCCCTACTTTCCCGAGTCTAGGATTCGTTGCGCGACAGTCCTGGACATCAGGACCGCGACATGTATTCGCCCGAGCGCGTGTCCACGCGGATCTTCTGACCGACCTCGATGAACAGCGGCACCTGGATCACGGCTCCGGTCTCAAGCGTCGCAGGCTTGTTGCCGCCGCCGGAGGCCGTATCGCCACGCAGCCCAGGCTCGGTCTCGGTGACGGCCAGCTCTACGGCGCTTGGCAGCTGGATGTCTGAAGGCTGGTCGTCGATGAACAACACGTTGACCTCGCTGCTCGGTGTCGTCCAGCGCAGCGCCTCGGCGAAAGTGGCCTCGGGCACCGCAATCTGCTCGAAGGACTCGGTGTCCATGAAGTGCGCATCGGTCCCGTCGGCGTAGAGGTACTGCATCTTGCGCGCCTCGGTGCGGACGGAGCGGAACTTCTCGCCGGCCCGAAACGTGCGGTCGATCACAGCGCCGTCGGAGGCGCGGCGCAGCTTCGTGCGCACAAAGGCCCCACCCTTGCCGGGCTTGACGTGCTGGAACTCTACGATCTTGAAGATCGTGCCCTCGACATCGATGTGGTTACCGTTCTTAAATTGGTTGGTTGTCAGAGCCACATTGCCTACCCTTGGTCTGGAGTCCGATGCCTACACCTAAACGCTTCGACGGATATGTACGAGTCAGCCGCAGAATGGGCCGCAAGTGACCCGGCTACATATCGCCGACCGTGCAGAGAGAGGCTATCGCCCGTTGGGCAGAGTACCGGGGCGTGGAGATCGCGGCCTGGCACGTCGATGAGGACGAGTCGGGAGGCACCCAGGATCGTCCCGGTCCGCGGGCGGCGATCGAGCGCATCGAGAGCGGTGAGACCAAAGGCATCGCGTGCTGGCGGCTGAACCGCTGCGCGCAATGTTGCGGGCGCGATCGACGACGTGCAGCGCATCCAGGCGCTCGGCGGACACCTCTCGCGTTCGTTGGAGGAGGACATCGACCCCACCGGCCCGTTCGGGTGCCGGTAGCCAAGGATGAGCCGGACCAGGATCGCCGCACTCCCTGGATCGAGCCGTACTACGACCAGCAGCAATGGCAGGCGTTGATGTGGGGGTCGATCGTGGCCCTATACGGGCGCTACCCGAAGGCCCTGGAGCACCTTAAGGAGGGCTGGTGGGAAGACGCCGCCCACGTCGAGACGCTGTGCGCGCTCGCTGAACGTCTCGATAAGCATGTTCCGTCATCCTTGCTAGCAAGGCCTGACAGCTTTCCGGGCGTGATCACGCTGGAGAAGCGTTCATGGACTTCACTATGGATGATTTCCATAGACGTCATTATACCGACGTGCTTGAACGAATTCTGACGAGCCGGTGAAACGTCCATAGCAGCGCAGCCGTTGACCCGCCGATCGACCGTCCATCCCGTCGTTACGATTGACGGTCGCTATAGAGCAAAGGAGGAACGATGGCAAACACAGAACACGGTCCCGAGCCGGCCGCTGGCGAAGAACCGGACCCGAGGGCCAGACTCATGCACGAAGTCGCGGAGCAAATGGACGCGATCGAATCCGATTTTGGCGACGGCTACCAAATCGGTCGAGTCATCACCATTGTGGAGGTCTTGCGACCCGATGGCAACGTCGAAATCCGCGTTCGAGCTGGGCAATATCCATGGGTGGCACTAGGAATGCTCGATTGGGCGAAGAAAAGCATCGAAGCCACAGCGATGGGGAACTAGACCGCCGCTAGCGCAGGGGCAAGCTCTTGTGCCGTTGTCTCCACGGCACCGAGTACAGTGACGGAGTAGCACGCCTCAGCGGTGCGGCGGACGCTCGCCTTGCGTTTCGCGCTTCTGGTCGCCGCGCGTGATCGAGTTGCATCTCCTTGTCAACCATCCTCGCCTCTCTGGTCGTCGTCAGGGGTAGTGGCCAGAACGCCTGGCGATGTTACGTACGACCTTCACGACTGTCAGAGTCCGTCTTTGCGGTAGGTCCGGACAGCGCTATGCATTTATCGGTGCGACACCTCAAATCTTCGGTGCTACACTGACTAGATGCCGACGACGCGCCCCCGCTACACGATTACCGACACCGGTTCTATCAGCGACCTGCTCGACGATGCACAGCGCCGGTGGCCAACTGTTGAGGACCGCAAGGAGCTGCTGCTGCGATTGGCTCAGGCAGGTCACGATTCACTACAGCTAGATCGAGTTGAAGCCGAGCAGCACGACCATCTTGCACGCCAGCGCGCCGCGCTGGCGTGTCTCAAGCGCACAGTTGACTGGGGTGCGATTAGAGACGACCAGGCATGGGCCTAGAGCGACTGCTGCTCATCGACAAGTCGGCATTGGAGCGAGCCACCCCAGAGACACTCGAACTCGGAGAGGTCTGCGTATGTGCCGTCGTAAGACTCGAGATGCTCTATAGCGCTCAGAGTAAGCGTGACTATTCAGACATCGAGGACAGCCTCGCCGCCTTTCGCGACTTGAGCGTCGATGTCGAGACGATCCAAACTGCCGTGACAGCCCACCGAGAGCTCGGACAGAAGGGTCACCACCGTCTTCCCATACCCGATCTCCTGATTGCGGCCTGCGCGCAACAACATCAAACCGCTGTGCTCCATGTTGACCGCCACTACGACGTACTTGCCGAGGTGCTTGCCTTCGAGCCCGTGCGACTCCCAGCTTAGGCTCCTAACTTAAGCTCCGTTGGATCGGCTGACGCCATCTCGTTTACGCAGTAAGCAGATCGCAAAACACAAACCCGCCGCGCTCGACCACTTCTCCCCGCCGGCAATCGACAGCGTCCCTGAAGACCGGACCGTCGTACACGAATGTGTGAAACTCGCCGTTCTCCCCGCACGGGTCAACCGCAGGCGGCAGATCCTCGAGCAGGCTCTCATCGAACTCCCTGCCCGCAAAGCTAGGGGCCAGCACCCGGGGATCAATACATACGAGGATCGCCCGGAAGCCGAGTGAGATGAACTGGAGGGCCGTCTCGACGGTATCCAAGCCCCAAACAGGGAAGACCGCGCGCCTGCCCACTGTCGCAAGTCGACTTTCCCGGTACTCGCGAACGTCTCGTAGGAACAGATCGCCGAACGCGACCTCCTCGACGCTCGACATGGCCTCGGAGGCGAAGACCGCGGCCATCCGTGCCTCATAGACCTCGTCTGTGCAGCGAACAGGAATCTCAACCTCCACCAACGGCACCCCGACAAGTTGCGCTTGGCGGGCTAGCAGCTCGCGCCGCACGCCGTGCATCGAGATGCGCTCGTACTCGGCCGTGACGGTCGTCATCAACGAAGCGGGCAGACGGCCCTCCCGCTCACGCAGCGTCCACAAGGCGAGCGCCGAGTCCTTGCCTCCGCTCCACGCCAAGCTCAGCGAGCGCGTCAGCGGCAGGACAGATGCGTGGACAGCCATTCTCGGGAGGCTACCGAGGTCATATGCCTATGTGATTGCAGGGCACGCCATCCGAACATACTCGCGTCCCATCCCCTAATGTCGTGGACAAACCGACCAAGGGAGCTCGCCATGAAGACCCTGCAAGGCCGTACCGCCCTCGTAACCGGCGCATCCGGGGGGCTCGGCACACACCTCGCTCGTCGCCTCGCCCGCGAGGGCATGAATGTAGCCGTCTCCGGCCGGCGCGAGGACGCGCTCGCCAAGGTCGCGGCGGAACTGAGCGCACTCGGCGTGAAGTCGGTTGCCGTCTCGGCCAACCTGACTGACCTGAGCACCACAGATCCACTGATCGAAAAAGTCGAAGAGCAGCTCGGCCCGATCGACGTGCTCGTCAACAACGCGGGCGTTGAGTCGGTCGGTGCATTCACTGCCTGCACGCGCGAGGAACTCACTTCGTCGGTCAACGTTAATCTGACCGCTCCACTGTTGCTGACCCATCGCATCACGCCCGGGATGTTGGAGCGCGGGCGCGGACACGTCGTCTTCATTTCCTCGGTCGCGGGCAAGGTGGGACCTGCCTTCAACGAGCCCTATGCCGCAACCAAGGCGGGGTTGGTCGGGCTGACGCAGTCGCTACGAGCCGAGTACCTCAACTCGCCGGTCGGCTTCTCTGTCATATGTCCTGGGTTCATAGCCGGGGACGGCATGTACGCGCGGATGGTGCAGGACGGGCACAGCTCAAACCGCATGCTGGGCGAGACGACCACAGAGAAGATCTCCGACGCGCTCGTGCGCGCGATTCGCGAGGACTGTGCCGAGATCATCGAGAGCGGGACTCCGATCCGTCCGATGCTTGCGCTCGGACAGTTGGCGCCCGGCCTCATCGAGCGTGTCGCGCCAAAGCTTGGCATCACCGAGATGTTCCGCAGGGTCGCCGTCTCGCGCGGACGCGCATAGCCTTCCACCCCGCGTGATCCAGCGCCCCGGATCTGCCACGCAAGATCGCACTCGCGTCAGCGCCAGGCACCACGACGGCGCGGCCCGTGGGAACCGGGCGCTGCAAAGAGCTAAGCCAGCACTCAGCGCCTCAAGCGGCCGGCAATACCGGTCGATGAAGCTCATATGAGGCAGTTGCTGCGCGAGAACGTCCTGTGCGCATTGCTCGCTGCGGCGGCGAGCGCCACGATGGCCTGGCTCGGCCTGTACGGGTTTGCCTGGAACGACTACGAAAGCGAGGCGCGCCCAGCCTTCGACGCGCTTGCCCAGGGTCACGTGGTCGAGTTCCTTCGTCTTGCACCCGCGTACGGGGGATCGTTCGTCGAGCGAGCGCCGTTCGCGCTGCTTCCAGGCCTGTGGGGAGGCGGTGAGCTGGCCGTCTACCGCATGGTCGCGCTACCGTGTCTGCTCGCTGCGGCCGTGCTCGGCGTGTGGTTGGCGGCGCGGATGCGCTCTGAAGGGCGTTCACTCCTCAACCGAGCTGTCGTGCTCGGCTTGTGCGTCGCCAGTCCGCTAACGCTTCAAGCGCTTGAAATCGGCCATCCCGAGGAGCTGCTCGGGGCCTGCATGTGCATCGCAGCCGTGCTGCTTGCAAGCCGCAACCGCATGGTGCCTGCCGCTCTAATGCTGGGTTTGGCGATCGCCAACAAGGAGTGGGCGCTGCTTGCGATCGGGCCAGTGCTGCTCGCACTGCCGGCGAAGCGACGCCTCCTGTGCCTGGTGATCGCGGGCGCGGTCTCCGTGGCGGTGCTCGCTCCGCTGGCACTGGTCTCTTCCGGCGGCTTCATATCCGGTACGCAGGCGATCGCGAACGCGCCGTCCTCGATATTCCAGCCCTGGCAGGTGTGGTGGTTTCTCGGCCATCACGGGGCACTGGTGCACGGACTGTTTGGCTCTCCGAAGGTCGGCTATCGCATCGCTCCAAGCTGGGTGGGTGGGATCAGTCACCCACTGATCCTGCTCGTCGGCGCAGCCATAACCGCCTCGCTGTGGCTGGGGCGCCGTCGGCGCGCCGGCAGCAGAGCCCTGCTGGGTGAGCGCGACGCCCTGCTTGCCCTCGCGTTGTTGCTGCTGATGCGCTGCGTGCTGGATACCTGGGATACCGAGTACTACCTGCTCCCGTGCGTGTTCACGCTGCTCACGTGGGAGGCGATTGGATCCAACGACCGCCCGCCGGTGCTGGCGCTCTCGAGCACACTGCTCGTGTGGCTCAGCTTCCAGTGGGCGCCGGCGCACATCTCGGCCGACGCCGAGGCGGCGCTGTTCTTGGCCTGGTCGGTGCCGCTGATGGGGATACTCAGCGTCGCCTTGTATAGGCCGCGGCACGCACTAGTCGAGCGTTATGAGCTGCTTCGGCAAGCTCGTGAGCCGCTCACAGCCGGCCTCGTCAACCAGCACTAGGTCCTCGATGCGCACGCCGAGACTTCCGGGCACGTAGACGCCCGGCTCGACGGTGACGATGTTGCCGGCGCGCAACGGCTCCTCAGGTGCGGTGCGCGACAGGCGTGGGGCCTCGTGGATCTCCATCCCGACGCCGTGGCCGAGACCGTGGCCGAAGTGCTCGCCGTGGCCTGCGTTGTCGATGATTGTGCGTGCGACCTCGTCCACCTCGCGTCCTGAGATCCCGCTACGGACTGCCTGCAACCCCGCTTCTTGCGCGCTTAGGACGAGCTCGTAGGCCTCTACCGCGTCAGCTGAGAGCTTTCCGGTGGCGTAGGTACGGGTGCAGTCCGAGCAGTAGCCGTCGAGGTAGGCGCCCCAGTCGATCGTGACGAGCACACCAGCGGCGATCTCGACGTCGCGCGGCTCAGCGTGCGGGAGCGCGCCGTGCTCGCCGCTTGCGACGATCGAGGGAAAACTCGGTGCCTGCGCGCCAAGACGGCGCATGCGCAGCTCCAGCTCGATCGCGGCCTCGCGCTCGGTGCGTCCCAACAGTCCCTCTTCGAGCACCTCCGAGAGAGCCTGGTCGGCGAGCTCGGAGGCGGCGCGGATGCGTTCGATCTCCCGCTCGTCCTTGACCTCGCGCAGGCGCTCGACAATCCCCGAGCACGGCACGAGCTCCCAACCCTGTGCCAGCTTCTCGCGCAGACGGGCGTGTTGCTTGACGGTCAGCGACGCGTCGTCGAAGCCGAGCGTCTGCTCGCCCTTTGCTCCACCCTCCCCCAGCGCACGAGCCGCCGCCTCGATCAACTCGCCCGGTGCGATCTCGCGCTCGACCTCCCCAGGCACCTGCTCAGCAGACTGGGTGACGTAGCGGAAGTCGGTGAAGAAACGGTGCTCGGCTTGCTCTCCAGAATCGACCAGCAGCAGGCCGTTGGAACCGGTGTAGCCGCACAGGTAGCGCACGTTCACCGGTGCGCTTACGAGCAGTCGATCGACGCCCTGCTCATGCAACGCCGAAGCCAGGCGAGCAAGACGAGCAAGCTCGCTCATACCTCGCCCCCGCCGGCCTCATTAGGCGCGCCCGGAGCATAGTCCTGTTGCTCCTCACCGCCAAGCTCCTCGCGCAGGCGCTTCAATGCCAGCCGGTAGCCCTCGATCCCCTTGCCGGACACCGAGGCGATGCACAGGTCCTCGATCACCGAGAGCTGCCGCCACGACTCGCGTGCCTTCACGTCGGAGAGGTGCACTTCGACGGCCGGCAGCGCCGCGCTGGCGAGCGCGTCGTGGATCGCCCAGGCGTAGTGCGTCCAGGCACCTGGATTGAGTACCACACCGTCCACAAGCTCGCGTAGCGAGTGCAGGTGCTCGACATACTCACCCTCGAAGTTGCTGTGAAAGAAGCGTGTCTCAACACCGAGCTCACTCGCGAACGTTTCGATCTGGCGCTCTAGCTCATCGAGCGTGAGCGTGCCGTAGTGCTCGGGCTCGCGCTTGCCGAGCATGTCCAAATTGACGCCGTGCATCACCTCTATACGAATCAGGCCCGCCATCTGAAAGCAGAGCCTACCCGCGCGCCTGTAGCTCCGACACGGCGGTGTGCAGCTCCCCAGCGGACACGTGACAGCCGGTGCGCACATTCCCGGGCGCATCGAGCAGCACGAACGGGACCTGCGCGCCGGTGCGCTTCTTGTCGCGCATCGTCGCCGCGATGACCTGCTCGACGTCCTCCCCGTCCAGCGCCAGCGGCAACCCGCGGGCACTCAGCAGCTCGCGCACTTGTGCACGCAGCTCCTCCTGGCCTGACAGTCGCAGTGCAGCCAGCAGGCCAAGGCCCACCGCCTCACCGTGGCGGTAGCGCTCGTAGCCGGTGACGGTCTCCAGGGCATGTCCGACTGTGTGCCCGAGGTTGAGCACCTGTTGACGACCGGCGTCGCGTTCGTCTTCTGCGACGACAGCAAGCTTGGTGCGAGCACAGGCAAAGATCGTGCGCTGGTCCAGCGGTTCGTCCGCGGCGACGCGTTGCCACAGCTCGCCACCGGCGATCAACGCCGTCTTCAGCACCTCGACATAGCCGGCAGCGAGCTCTGCCGCAGGGAGCGTGGAAAGCGTCTCCGGGTCGACGATCACTCCCGCGGGATGGTGGTAGGCGCCGACGTAGTTCTTGGCCTGTGGCAGATCGACGCCGGTCTTGCCGCCGTAGGCTGAGTCGACCTGGGCGACGAGCGTGGTGGGCACGTGCACCACTGGAACGCCGCGTTGATATGTGGCAGCGCAGAACCCGGCCAGATCGCCCACTACTCCCCCACCGAGCGCGACTACGTGGTCGGCGCGGGTCATGCCACCGGCGACCAGCGCGCTCCACACGAGCTCTGCGCCGGCAAGCGTCTTGTTGCGCTCACCTGGGGCGATCTCGATTAGCTCCTGAACTCCGCCCAGGCGCTCGGCATACAGGCCGGCGACGTTTTGGTCAGAGACGCAGAACGGTCGCGAGACGGTCCGCTCCAGTGGCCACACATCCGGCTGTGAGCACACCTCCGTGCGCAGCAGGCCGCCACCGATCAGCACTGGATAATCACCGGAGGTAGCACTGGCCCACAGCAGACGCGTACCGGCAGGCGCACGGGAGAGGCCGCTAAGGGCAGGCAGGGCACGCAGGCCCACGCGCGGTGTGAGCGCCGGCAGGATCGCGTCCGCAAGTCCTTCGTAGATACTCAGGCGGCTTGCGTGCAACTTGTCGAAGGCCTCGCGATCTGAGGCCAGAGGTCGCTTCTCGCGCCCAGAGCTGGCGCTTGTGCCGGCACGACGCCAGGCGGCCTGCGTGTCGATGTCGAGCAGCACCGTCAAGTGCGGCTCGAGTGCAGTGCGCACGCGCTCTGAGAGGACGCTGCCGCCGCCGAGCGCGATCACCGAGCCGGCATCTGCTTGCTCGAGCAGTCGGCAGACGAGCTGCTCCTCGGCGGCCCTGAACGAGGCCTCCCCGCGAGTACGGAACTCCTCTGCTACAGAATGGCCTAGCTCATCTTCAAGCAGGCGATCGCTGTCGAGCGCCCGCACGCCCAGCGCCGCCGCGACTTCGCCGGCGACGGTCGTCTTGCCGGCGCCCATGAAGCCGATGAAAACGAGCGCGCGGCTGGGGATGTCAACTACTGGCGCCATCGCTGGCGCTCTCGATACTCGCCCAAGCTCGCGGCGCTCAAGGCGCCGGCCATCCGATCCGCTCGCAATATGCATCCAGCGCTTGGCGCGTGTCGTCGATGTGGTCGCCGCCGAACTTGCGCTTGTAGGCGTCGGCGAGCACCAGCGCGACCATTGCCTCACCGACGACGCCGGCGGCCGGGACGGTGCACGAATCGGTGCGCTCACGCAGCGCCTCTGCCACCTCATGCGTCGAGATGTCGACCGAGCGCAACGGCTTGGTCAGCGTCGGCAGCGGCTTCATCGCGCCGCGCACGATCAGCGGCTCGCCGTTGGTCATGCCACCCTCGAGGCCACCTGCGCGGTTGGTCTCGCGGTAGTAGCCGCGCTGCTCTGAGTAGAAGATCTCATCGTGAGCCTGTGAGCCGGGCACGCCCGCGATCTGAAAGCCGTCGCCGATCGAGACCCCCTTCATCGCCTGGATCGAGAGGATGCCCATCGCCAAGCGACCGTCGAGGCGCTCCTCCCAGGAGATGTGCGAGCCAAGCCCCGGGGCGACGCCAAAGGCCTGCACCTCGAAGACCCCGCCGAGCGACTCGTTGGCCTTGCGCAGCGTGTTGATCTCGGCGACCATCGCGCGTGCGACCTCGGCGTCGAGGCAGCGCACCGGCGATGCATCCACCTCGTCGAAGTCGGCGAGCGTCAAAGCCTGTGTGCGCTCAGGCGCGTGTACCGAGGCGATCTGGATTACGTGCGAGCGAACCTGCACGCCCAGTGCCGCCAGGTATGCCTTGCAGAGCGCGCCACCCGCCACGCGCGCCGCCGTCTCGCGGGCCGAAGCGCGCTCGAGGATGTTACGCACGTCGCTCTGCTTGTACTTCTGCGTGCCCACGAGATCGGCGTGTCCGGGACGCGGCAGGTGCACCTCGGCAACCTCGGCGTCCACAGGCCAAGGCGACATGCGCTCTTCCCAGTTGGCGTAGTCGCGGTTCTCGACTTGCAAAGCGACGGGTCCGCCGAGCGTGGCGCCGTGGCGGACACCGGCCGTTACACGCGCGGTGTCCTTCTCGATCTTCATGCGCCCGCCGCGACCATGGCCGAGCTGGCGGCGCGCCATGTCCTCGTTTAGGTCCTCCGGGCGCAGGCGCAAGCCGGCAGGCAAGCCCTCGACGATGCATGTCAAACCGGGTCCGTGGGACTCACCGGCGGTGATCAGGCGGAGCGTCATCTCCGCCGTAGCTTATTTGCTGTGGGCCTTGCCCCTCACGCGCGCGGCGCCGGCGTCCTTGTGCTTCAAGCTTGCCGCGCTTGCGCCGCTACCTTTGACGATACTCACGACCTTCAGTTCGTAGACGACGATCTGGCCGCTTGCTTCTATGTATTCCAGTTCCTCAGAGTGCCCTGGTTCGAGGTCGATCGTCTGGCATTCGGAGGTGCTTGGCAGGCAGATGCCGGTTCCGTGCAGGATCGGCGGGGAAACGAGCTTGAACACAGCACCGGCACCATTGTTCGTGACTCGTTCGAAAGATATGCGTGGATTCTGCTTGGAAGGAAATGGATCTCCCGGCTTGATGTCCTCATAGGGCGCGAGCGTCGCGGGCTGACCTGGTGTGGTCGAGGCGGGCCCGAACAAGACGGAGACGACGTAGGAGAACTTCGGCTTGCTCGTTTTCTTTGGGGCCGGCGCGGGCGCTTCCTGGCCGCCACCGGAACCTTTGCTCGTGGACCCACCGCCACCGGAAGACGACCCGCCGGAGCTGGAGCCACTGGAGGAGCTCGAGCCGCTGGAGCTAGAGGAGCTGGAGGATTCCGCGGTTTTCGTCGCGGGCGGCGAGGGCAACGGGATGAACGGGTCGCGCGTGGGTCCCTGGCTCTGGAAGCGCACGCCGCCCGGAGTCTCTGAGACGGCCTCGTTCGGGTTCGTCGGCGCAACCGTCACCGGCAACGCCGGCGCCGAGCCGGTAACAGAGATGCTTGGCAGGCTTGCCACGGGCACGGGAGCCGAGCTGCCTGAGGAGCCTGTCACCGCATATGCGACGGCAGCGATCAACGCCACGGCAGCCAAAGCAACAAATGGCAGCAGGCGCCGCGAAGACAGGTCGGAGCGCAGCGATTGCAGGAACTCGATCATGGCGTGGCTTTCACGACAGCGGGTGTGACCGCCGAGCCGCTGGATGAGGTGCCTGAGGCTGTCGTCGCCGCGCCTGCGGGGCTGGAGGGAGTCGCCCCGCCGAGCGGTGTTGCACCCGCAGGAAGAACATAGGCGGTGGCGCTGATCGTGCCGGTCAATCGCGGCGATTTGGATTTACTCGAGCCTGTCGTGCTCGTGGCCGCGCTCGTACTGGGAGCAAGGCTGATGCTGTCGATCGTCAGCAGCCGTCCGTTGACGTGCAGCGCTCCGGAGGAGGTTTGCACGGTGAAGCCTTCGAGCTGGTCGAACAGCTTGTAAAGATCGACGAAGCTGCCATTGAAGACGAACGTAAACGGCTCTTGGCTGAAAGTTGTGTTTTGCGCGGCCGCCGTCGCGGCGGCGCTGGAGCTGGAGCTCGAGCTGGCCGTGCCGCTGGTGCCGGCGGTGATCGAGGTGAAGCCGACGTTGCGACTGTGCGTGGCCCTGTCCAGTGTGTATATGAGCCCGGGCGTTTCCGCGGAGGCGGGCACGGCCTGCCCGAGGCTCACAAGCGAGGCGTAGGCGCTCGAGTACTGAGCCTGCGCGTTCTTGGCGCTGTCGGCAGCCGATTCGGCGCTCGCCAGCTGCTGGCGTGCCGTTTCGACTTCGGCGCTGATCTTCGCGGCTCGTTGGCGCTCGGGCGCGACCGTCGTGAACCACGCGCCGAGCAGCACGGCAAGCGCAACGATCCCTATCAACATCAGGCGGTCACGCGTGGTCATTTGGACGGGTCTCCTGTAGAGACCGGCTCGGTGCTGCCGGCGCCGTGGGCAGAAGCCGTCGCGGCGCCTGCTGCCGTGGGCACGCTCGTCGCAGGCGCAATGGGCAGCCCGACGAACGTCACTTGAGTTGTAAAGCTCGGGTCATTACCAGAGCAGCTGCCAGTCGCGCCGCTTCCACCACTGGCCCCGCTCACGCCGCCGGTTTCGGCCTTGGTCGAGCTCTGCAGCTGTACTTCGCTGGCACCGTCCATCAGGCGCAAACGCTGGAGCGCCTGCGCTACGACGGTCTGGCTGGTAGCACAACCGGTGAGCGTAAAGACCGGGGTGCTGCCGGGAGGTGTGCTGGAGGCAGGCGCGGAGCTCGCCGCAGCGCTGCTCGAGCTGCTGGAGCTTGACGCGGTTGCGCTCGCTCCGACCGTACCGTGCAGCGCGCTGAGCGAGGTGCCGGCCGGCAACACGCGACCGAGCTCGTGCAGAGCGTGGGACCAATCGAAGCGCGCCTGGACGAGCTGAGCGACGGTCTCGGTACGCTGATCGGCCATCGAGACGAAGTTGGCGTAAGGCGTCAGCCGGCCGGCGCGAGCTTCGACCGCGCTCGTCTCGGCTTTGATCTGAGCGACTTCGCCGTTCTGGCTTGAGATGCTGTGGTGAGCGCTGCCGTACATCGCGATCATCACCGCGAGCCCGACGATCACGCCGAGCACGATCAGCGCGCCACCACCGGAGCGTCCGGTCAGATCTGAGAGCCCGCCGGCGCCCTGGCGCTGCTCGCCGGGGATGAGGTTTACAGCCCTCATCGCGGTGCCTCCTCGACCGCGAGTCCCGTCGCCACGGCAAGCCGCTCGGCGGAGACCTCGCCAGCGGCGCGCTCGTCGAGCACGCCGACCGTCTGCGGGATCAAGGGAACGCGCAGCTCGCTCTGCAGCGCCCGTGCGAAGCCTGAGATCTGCAGCGCTGAGCCGCTGAGCACGATGCTCGAGACCTCACCGCCGCCGTCCTGAGAGCGATGGAAGTCCAATGAGTTGCGCACCTCGCCGGCGATTTCGCGCACGCCGCTGGAGAGCACCGGGCGCACGTCGATCGCAGGCTTCTGCGGCGCGGCAGGCACCGGATCAGCTGACGGCGGCTCCTGCTGAGAACTATCGGCGTGGAGCGAGGGCGCAACCGGAGAGGGCGCGTCGAGGTCGACCGCCGCCAGCAGCTCGCGCGCCTCGGTCAGCTTGATGCTGTTGCGCTCGGCTATGTCGGCGGCCATCGACTCGAGACCGCCGCCGATCACGCGGGTGAAGCGGCATACGGTCCCCTCGGCGATCGCCATGTTCGTGAGCCCGCCCACATTCAGATATAGGACGCGACCCGCGTGGTCCTCGTCGGCGCGGTGCAAAGAGCGGATCAAGGCAAAGGCTGAGAGGTCGACGCCCTCAGGGCGCAACCCTGCCGCGCGAACGGCGGCAATCAGGCGTTCGACCATGTCGCGCTGGGCGGCGACAACGATCACGCGCTGGCGCGGGCCGGCGGGCGTGTCGATCACGCCGAGCGCGTGGAAGTCGAGCACGGCGTTGTCGAGCGGCATCGGCACCTGGTCCTCGGCCTGGAAGCGCACAGCCGTCGCCAGCTCCTTGCGGTCGGTCAGCGGCGGCAGCTCGAGCGTGCGCAACACGGTGCGCTGGTTGGCAACACCGATGCGTACGCGCTTGTCGAGCTTGGAGTCACGGAACATCTCGCGCAGCGTGTCGGCGAGCGCGGTGCCGTCGAGCACCTCGCCCTCGCGCATCGTGTCGGGCGGCAGCGCGGCGCCTGCCGCCTTCAGTACCTGGATTGAGCCGTTGACACGCGCTTGAACGGCGCTCACATAGCCGGGCTGGATGTCCAGGCCGACGAGCGTCGCGCCACGCGAGCGACCGCCACGACTCGGCTTGAGGCTCGACATGGAGATCGAAGCGTTGAGTGATGGCATCTTGCGCTTGGTCGGCTCGATCACAACCGTGTCGGCAGCCGGCGGCTCCGGTGGCGCATCGACGACGATCGATGTCGGCCTGAGCAGGCTGAGCTCCTCGCTATCGGTATGTCCAGGCTCCATGGCGTCCATCTCAGTTCAGGAAGTGGGTCGTGTACAGGTTCACCAGCGGCTCGCCGACGAAGATCGCCACGAGCGAGCCGAAGGCCAGGAACGGTCCGAACGGGACCGCGGTCTTGCGTGCGACCCGCGCACCTTGGCGTCCAAGGATCAGCGCGCCGAACAGCACACCGGCCAGCAGCGCAACGAGCATCGCCGGAGCGACCGCGCTGCCGAGGAACAGGCCCATCACACCGGCAAGCTTGACGTCGCCCATGCCCATGCCGCCCGGGTAGGCCATTGCGGCGATCAACAGCGCGCCGCCTGCAGCGACGCCCGCGATCAGACGCGCGGGCTCGCCGCTTGGGTCAAGTGCCGTGCCGATACCAAGCGCGAGGATCGCTCCGAGCGCGGTCAGGCGGTTGGGGATGATGCGGTGCTCGACGTCGATCAGTGCGATCGGTACGAGCAGCAGGATGAAGGCGACGTTGAGCGCAATCGTGGCGGAGCTACCGCCTGCGAGCACAGCGCCCACGCACAACAGAGCGGCAAGCGCCTCGACGAGCGGATAGCGCTTGGAGATCGGCGCCGAGCAGTTGCGACAGCGTCCGCGCAGCAACAGCCACGAGATGACGGGGATGTTGTCGTAGGGCTTGATCGCCGTCCCGCAAGCGGTGCAGTGCGATGCCGGGCGCACGAGCGACTCGCGGCGCGGCAACCGGTATACGACGACATTCAGGAACGATCCGATCATCGCTCCGAACACCCCCGCGAATGTTGCTGTCTCCATGGACGGATGATCGGCGCGCGCGTCCTCGCACTTGAGCGCTTCTGCAATCGTTCGCCCAATATCGGGGCGCGGCTCCGCGCACGCTTGTCACGGGAGGTTTCGCTCGCGGGCATGGCAGATCGCTCCGCTCTCTCCAACTGCGCCTCAACGCAGAAGGGCGACCACTGGCCGCCCTTCTGGTACTGATCACAAACACTCGAAGCGATCGCGCTTCGGTGTGGACTCCTACCAGTCGCCCGTCGGGCAACCGCCCTTGTTGCTCGAACTCGCCGCCGTACACGTGCGCGTGACCGTCCCTGCTTTGTTGACGAGCTTGAACGTGTCTTTGGTCCCGGGCGCTTCTGTTTCCAGTTCGTAGCCGATCCCGCCTTCGAGTTCTTTGGCAGCCTTGAGATAGCCGTTTTTGCCAGTCGCTTCGGTAATCGGGATCGATTTTTCGTATTCGTTGATCTTGGTCGTCGTGACTTCTTTGTAGCTACCGCTGTAGTCGGTCGCGATCGTCTCGGCAGCGACCTGCGACTCGTGCACCAATTCCTTGGCCGAGGCGTCGCTGGCCTTGCTCTTCTGGTTGAGGAATGCGGGGATCGCGATAGCGGCCAGAATGCCGATGATCAAGATCACGACCAGCAGCTCGATCAGCGTGAAGCCCGACTCCCCCCTTGCCCGCAAATGTCGTTGGTGTCTCACCGGCAGCTCCTAGCCTTGCTTGATGTTCATTGGATGCCAGTGCCCGTGTGTCGCCCATTTGCGACCCGGCTACGAGAGCCGTCGACTTTGTCTTTGCAGTCCTTGCTTGCCGTACTACGTGCCTGACTACGGAATGATCGGCAGATCGGCATTGGGAGCTTGAGCTTCGATGCACAGATGCAACATATCTTCCTAACACAACGCAACACAAAGACGGGGGCGGCCAAATGGCCGCCCCCGTTCACACCTATGCCTTCCAGGCAATGAAGCCTGGATACCGGTGACTACCAGTCGCCGGTGGGGCAGCCGCCCTTGTTGCTAGAGCTCGCCGCGGTGCACGTACGAGTGATTTCGCCCGCGTTGTTGACGATCTTGAATGTATCGCCCGTACCGGCAGCGACCGATTGAATTTCGTATCCGGTTGCGGTCGGCGTGCCGCCGACTGTGAATGTAGCAGTCGTTTTGTCCTTGAGCGTAGGCTCAATGGCCTGCAATTCTGCGGTGGTTGCGCCTACATAGCTGCCGTTGTGTTCGGTGGAGTACGTCTCTATCGTGGTCTGACCGGTCTTCACCTGTTCCTTGGCGGCCGCATCATTGGCCTTGCTCTTCTGGTTCAGGAACGAAGGAATAGCGATCGCGGCCAGGATGCCGATGATCAGGATTACCACCAGGAGCTCGATGAGCGTGAAGCCACCCTCATCTTTCGAGCGCTGGCGCAGTCGATATAGCATTTTGCGTCCTCTTTCTTATCTAGGGCGCCAGCCCCCGATTCAACCGTCTCTCAACGACGGTGCGTCGCCTCGCCGACCATTACGATCGACACAGGATCCGCCGGCTTTGCCTTACACCCTCTGTGGGCGTTTGCCTAGTACCGCGGTCTGGCTTGTCAGCGCCTTCATCGACCGCTCGGAAGGGGCGCTTTAGCGCTGCATCCAACGTGGACACATTGCACTTGAGGCGAGCTTTATATTTTCGGAGAAATAGCAGTCATTCGCCCGACTGGGCGACCTGCTGCTGGTGGAACTCCTGCGCATCGAGCCCTGTCAGGCGCTCGCCACCACCGCGACACCAGGGACAGGTGACCTCGCTGGCCTCGCCGCCGAGGTTGGAGATGACCTTACCGCTACCGTGACAGGGCATGCAGGAGCGCGGCTGCAGGGACTCGGCTGCTGTCGTCTCGGTCTCGTCCTGCTCGCCTTCGTCGTCGGAGGAACCACGGCGCGGGCGCTTTGCGCCCGCCGGTTTACGTTCGTCTGCGTCACTCATGGGGCCTCACATTACCTACCCGCACGCTTCTGGCGCGCGTGGGCTGCGCGCGCGGGGTCGTCCTGGATTAGCGTTGCGGGCGTGCGGTCGCCCACCATCCCTTTGCGCTGGGTCGCCCTCGCCTTGATCACAGCGCTGGCGGCGACCCTCAGATTGGTCGATCTCGGTGCTGTTCGACTGGACCCGTTCTACGACGCCGCTGTACGCAGCATGGGCGTCTCCTGGCACAACTTCTTCTTCGGCGCCTACGAGCCCGGAGGCAGCGTCTCGATCGACAAGCCACCGGTCGATCTGTGGCTGCAGGTGGCCAGCGTAAAGTTGTTTGGCTGGGGCTCGGCCTCGTTGAAGCTACCCGAGGCGCTTGCAGGGACGCTTTCGGTACCGCTGTTGTATGCCGCCGTTAAGCGCCCGTTCGGGGTGGTCGCAGGGCTCGTGGCGGGGCTTGCGCTTGCGGTGCTGCCGATCGAGGTGATCACGGCGCGCAGCGACACGATGGACGCGGTCATGATGCTGCTGCTCGTGCTGGCGCTGTTTGCGGTGGTGCGCGCCTGCGAGACCGGCAAGACGGCGTGGCTGCTGGCGGCAGCGGCGATGCTCGGGGTGGCCTTCAACGTGAAGCTGCTCGAGTCGGTCGTGGCACTGCCGGGCCTGTTCGCGCTCGCCTGGTTGGGTCTACCGCGCACAAGCGAGGACAGTCGAGGCGCAGAGTTTGCACGCCGCGTAGCCAATTTCACCGCGGCCGCGGCCGTTTATGTCGCGGTCGCGCTCCTGTGGCTGGGCGCGACACTGCTGTTCCCCGCGCACGAGCGCCCGTACGCGATCGGCTCGACCAACGGCAGCGCCTGGAACGCGGCGTTCGTCTTCAACGGCAGCGAACGGCTGAGCGGCAAAACCGCGGAAGTCGGTACGCCCACCGCGCCCCACGGTCGTGGTAGCGGCGAACTTACATCGACAGGCACGCCCATCACTCCCCCATCCCCAACACGCCTACTTGCCCGCAGCGGCCAATTGCCGGCCAAGTGGCTCGGTTGGGAGACTTTGGCGGCGCTCTTGCTAGGCATCGCCGTGGTGATCTCCGTGCTGCGCGGCAAAGCCAGACGCGTGCAGCGTGCGACGGCGATCGGCGTGTTCGTGTGGTTGCTCACCGGGCTCGTTTTGTTCAGCGCGATGGCGCGCCTGCACCCGCGCTACGTCGAGAGCTTCACACCGGCCGTCGCGGCCATGTTCGGGATCGGCGTCGGGCTGGTCGCAGGCCTTCACAGTCGCGCGCGCCTGCTCGCACTGCCGCTGACGGCGCTACTGGCGATCCCGCTCATCGTCAGCGTGGAAGCGGTCGAAACGAGGACAAGCGACGCCGGCAACGTCGGCGCGCTCAATCTGAGCGAGCAGCACGCGCTCAGCGCCTACCTGGTCGCCCATCAAGGAAGAGCTCGCTACGAGCTGGCGGCGGGATCCTCGACGAGCGTCGCTTCGTTGATCGTGCAGGATCAACGCCCGGTTCTGATGCTCACCACCTACAACGGCATCCCCTTTACAAGCGTCGCCCAGCTGAAGGCGTTGATCGCCCGCGGCGAAGTGCGCTACGCGTTCCTCGATTCTGTCTGCACTCGGACATCGCCGAAAACGACGGCCGGCTGCGCCCCGGCCGCGCTGTGGATACGCGCCCATGCAACCGACATCTCGCACTGCGCGGGCCTGCGCGGGGGCGTGTTGTGGCTACTGCCAAGTCCGATGCCCCGCGCGCGCGTGCGGGGCATCGGCTTCGCGCGCACTCCCAAACCGCCGGGCTCCGGGGTCCGCGCAAGGCGGTAGCGTAAGCAGCGATGGACGCAACCGCTTCGATGCACATTCTTGTCGTGGACGACGAGGCCCCTTTGCGCGACACACTGACACGGTCCTTCTCCAAGGAGGGCCACACCGTCGAGGCCGTGGCAACCGGCGCCGAGGCGATCGAGCGGGCCGGCGGCGAGCAGTTCGACGTGGTCCTGCTCGACGTCGCGCTTGGCGCCGGCCCCAACGGCTATGACGTGTGCCGCACACTGCGTGAGCAGCGCAATATCGTGCCGATCATCATGCTCACCGCGCTCGACACCGAGGCTGACGCTGTGCAAGGGCTCGAGGCCGGCGCCGACGACTATGTCACCAAGCCCTTTGGCCTGGCTGAGCTGCGTAGCCGTATCCGCGCCGTCCTGCGCCGCTCAGGCCCGCGCGCGATGGGTCGCGAGGTGCTCAGCATCGGGCCGGTGACACTCGATCGCAGCCATCGCGAGGCGACTGTGGAAGGCGAGCAGGTTAAGCTCACCTTCTCGGAGTTCGAGCTGCTGGCGCAGCTGATGAGCGAACCGGGCCGCCTCTTCAATCGCCAAGAGCTGCTGCGCGCAATTTGGGGCGACTCGGCCTATCGCGACCCGCGCGCGATCGACGTGCACATCAGGCACCTACGCGAGAAGGTCGAGGAGAGGCCCGAGGAGCCGAAGCTGATCTTGACGGTGCGCGGCGCCGGGTACCGCTTCCAGGAGCCGTGAGCGAGCCGCCCGCGCGGCCCAGCAGCGACGTCAAAGCGCGCGCCGGTCTGCGCCGGCACGTCTTCGGGCTGCGCCCCAGAATGCTCGCCGCACTGCTGCTCTCGAGCGCCGTGACACTCGCGGTGGCCGCGCTTGCACTGCTCTCTCCGCTCGAGCAGCGGTTGCGCTCCGAGGGCGAGTCGGGTGTCTACGCCGCCATCTCATCCTCGCGCCCGGAGTTCGAAGAGATCGGCGTTGACCCCACCACCGGACGCCCCGACGGTGGCGAACTGGCGATCACCGTGTCGCTGCTGCGCCACCGCTCCGGCGCCGAGGTGACGGTACTCAACAGCAAGCTCGACACGATCTATGCGCCCGCCGACCAAGACCTCGACGTGCCCGACTACTACGCCCAGGCACGTCGTGCCCTGCGCACCAGCCACGGCGTGCACACCCTGATCGGCGACGATCTGGTCGCAGTCGAGCCGATCCAGATCGGAAAGGGCGGCACGGTCGATGCGGTGGTACTCGTGCGCCGCCTGGAATACGTGATCTCGACCGTGAAAGTCGTCAAGAAAGCCTTTCTCGAGGCCGCAGCGGTCGGACTGGGTATCGCGCTACTTCTGGGAATCGCACTCACCACGACGCTGCTGCGACGCTTGGAGCGCCTGCGCGAAGCGGCGGGCGAGCTGGAGCGCCACGGGCTCGACGCGCCGATTCGCCTCGACGCTCGTCCCGATGAGATCGGCGACCTGACACGCGCGTTCGCGAGCATGCAGGCGCGCCTGCGACGCCAAATACAAGCGCGCCACGCGTTCGTGGCGACCGCGTCGCATGAGCTGCGCACGCCGCTCGCCTCACTCGACGGCACTTTGGAGCTGCTCGAAGACGACCTTGACCCGCAACGACTTGACCTGGCCGATGCGCGTGAGCGCACGCTGCGTGCCCGCGAGCAATCACGCCGACTCTCGAGCCTCGCTACCGACCTGCTCGACCTTAGCCGCCTCGACGCCGAGATCTCGCTGCGCACCGAGCCGGTCGAACTCGGCGAGCTGTGCCGAGCGGTGGCCGCCGAATTCGAGCGTCGTGCCGCCGAGCACGAGGTTCAGCTCAAGCTGCACCAGCCGCCACAGCCATGTTGGGCGATGTGCGATCCGGGCGCAGTGGCGCGGATCGTACGGATCCTGCTCGACAACGCGATCGGGATTGCACCGCCGGGCACGCGCGTGGACGCCCAGGCCGCAACGGAGGGGTCGTGGGCTCAGGTGAGCGTGCGCGACGCCGGCCCCGGCGTGCCGGCCGCCGAGCGCGAGCGAATCTTCGAGCGCTTCCAGCGCGGCAGCACCTCGGCCGGTCGCAGCGGCTTCGGCCTCGGCCTGGCGATCGGGCGCGAGCTCGTGACGCACATGGACGGCACGCTGACACTTGCGGACAGCCAGCCCGGCCAGACAGACGGCGTGGGCGAGTCCGAGACCCCGTCCGAGCCCTCAGGCGCCTGCTTTGTCATGCGCCTGCCGGCGGCACAGGTCTCAGAGCACGACACTGCGTGAGCGCCCACGCAGCGCAAGAACCGATAATCGGCGAGGATAGGGCGGTGACGGAAGCTTCCGCGAGCACCAGCGACCAGGACGCGACAAGCTTGCTCGAGCAGGTCGCGCAACAGGCCCGCGCGGCCGGCCAGATCGCACTAGACACTGAGTTCATGGGCGAGGGCCGCTATCGCACGCTGCTCTGCCTGATTCAGCTCGCCGTCCCCGATGGCCAGGGAGGCGAGCGCATCGAGATTGTCGATCCACTCGACGGGCCCCTGCAAGGCCGGCCACTCGCAGAGGTGCTGGCCGATCCGCAAATCGAGGTTGTGGTGCACGCTGGACGCCAGGACATCGCGCTACTGCGCCGCACGCTTGGCTGCGAGGTGAGCAACATCTTCGATACGCAGGTTGCGGCCGGCTTCCTTGGCATGCCGGCGCAATCTTCCTATGACACTCTCCTAGCCGAGATGCTCGGTGTCAAGCTCGCCAAGAGCGCCAGCTTCACGCGTTGGGACGCGCGCCCGCTCTCGGCCGAGCAGTTGTCATATGCGCGCGAGGACGTGGTGCACCTGACCGCGCTCGCCGCCGAGCTGGAGCGCCGGCTAGGAGAGACGGGGCGTTTGCAGTGGGCACGTGAGGAGTGCGAGTTCCTCGAGAAGGTCAGCGACGAACGCAACCTCGACGCTATCTTCGCGCGGCTGCCGCGCGTCAGAGGCATGAGCGCGCCCTCCCAGAATGTCGCGCGCGAGCTGGTCGCCTGGCGCGAGCGCACCGCCCAGGAGCGCGACAAGCCCGTGCAGAGTGTGCTCGGCGACGCCGCGCTCGTGGAGATTGCCAAGCGCAAGCCGACATCCGCTCGCAAGCTCGAAGACATCCGCGGTGTCGCCCAGAACAGCCTGCACAAGCGCGGTAGTGAGTTGCTGGAAGCCGTACAGCGCGGCCTGCAGGCAAGCCATGAACCGCTAGGAAGCGACCCGCGCCCGCCACAACCGCGCCCCGACGACGTGCCGTTGATCGCGCTCTGCGAGGCGCTCGTCAGAGCCCGCGCACGCGAAGCGGGCCTCGCTTACGAGCTGCTTGCTGCCCGTGCCGACTTGCAGGCGATCGTGATCGCCCAGCGCGCCGGCGAGCGAGCCGAGGTCCGCACCCTGCGCGGCTGGCGCGCCGAGTTGGTGGGCAACGAGCTACTGGAGCTGCTCGACGGCCGCATCTCTCTTTCCGTGAAAGACCGCCGCCTGGAAGTCACACCCCAACCGTCCTGCCCATAGCCACACGCACCTTGGCGCGTGTTGGAGTCCAAGGAGCTAGTTATTCAATGTGGTTGTAGACGGTGAACATCGGCATGTACATCGAGATGACGATGAAGCCAACGATCGAGCCGATGACGATGATCATGATCGGCTCGAGGATCGAGGTGAGCGCTTTCACCGACGCTTCGACCTGGTCCTCGTAGAAGTCCGCCACCTTGGCGAGCATCGCGTCGAGCGCGCCCGTCTCCTCGCCGACACCGACCATGTGTGTGACCATCGTCGGGAAGATCGTGGTTTTCGATAGCGGCTCTGCGAGCGTGCCACCACGCTTGACCGAGGCGATCACCCCGTCCATTGCTTCCTCCACGGCGATGTTGCCGCCGGTCTTGCCGACGATCTCAAGCGCCAGCAGCAGCGGAACGCCGGCGCTCATCAGCGAGGAGAGCGTGCGCGACCAGCGCGCCACCGCGACCTGCTGGACAATCGTGCCGATCTTCATCGGTACGCGCAGGCGAAAGCGGTCCCATTGCGGGCGGCCCCAGCTCGATTTCTTCCACTTAATGAAGGTGAATGCCAACAGGCCGGCGCCGCCAAACATCGCCCACCAGTAACCCAGAACCGCATGTGACATATCCACCGAGACCTGAGTGATCGCCGGCAATTTTCCGCCAAATTGCTTGAAGACGCCGACGAACACCGGCACGAGGAACGCGACGAGCGCCATCATCACCGCTACGGCAAAAGTAATGACGAGCACCGGGTAGATCATCGCCGAGCGGATCTGGCGACGCAGAGAAGCTTCCTTCTCAAGCTGGTCGGCGACCTGCATCAGCGAGCCCTCGAGCAGACCGCCGGCCTCACCGGCGCGGGTCATGGCCACGAACAGCGGGTTGAAGACCTTCGGGTGAGATTCCATCGCGCCTGAGAGCGAGAGTCCCGCCTCGACGTCCTTGCGCACCTGGACGACCGTTTCCTTGAGGAACTTGTTCTCTGTCTGTTCCTCGAGCACGTAGAGCGCGCGCAGGATCGACAGGCCGGAGGAGATCATCGTCGCCAGCTGACGCGAGAAAACGGCCAGCTCTGCGGCCTTGACCGTCTTCATGAAGCTCAGCTCTATCTCGCGTGAAGCGTGCTTGTCGGCGATGTCGAGCACGATCATGCCGCGCGACTTCAGCTGATTCGAGACCGCTTCCTTGGAGTCGGCGTCGATCTCGCCGCGCGCCTTGACGCCCGCGAGATCCATCGCCTTGAAGACGTAAGTACTCATCGCAGAACCCCCTCAACCCATTCCTCCCAAGGTAGGAATGATCCCCTTCGTGTGTAGACAAACGTGCTCATCTCATGCCGCCGCCAGCGATCCTGCGCCGAGCAGACGACGCAGCTCCTCCGGTGCGGAGGAGCGTTCTTCGGCTAGTTTCTGAGAGACCCTGCCGGTGCGCACAAGCGATACGAGCGCGGCGTCCATCGTCTGCATGCCTTGGGCTGAGCCGGTTTGTAGGACCGAGTAGATCTGGTGGGTCTTGCCCTCGCGGATCAGGTTGCGCACGGCCGGGTTGGGCACGAGAACCTCGCAGGCGGCCACGCGCCCGGAGCCGTCGGCGGTCGGCAGCAGCTGCTGGGTGATGATGCCCTGCAGGGCGACCGACAGCTGCACGCGAACCTGGCCTTGCTGCTCTGGCGGGAACACGTCGATGATGCGATCGACCGTCTGCGCGCTGTCTTGAGTGTGCAGTGTCGCGAACACGAGGTGGCCGGTCTCGGCTGCGGTCAAAGCTGTGGAGATTGTCTCCAGGTCGCGCATCTCGCCGACCAGAATCACATCAGGGTCTTGGCGCAATGCTGCCTTGAGCGCATCGGCGAAGGAGTGTGCGTCAGAGCCGAGCTCGCGCTGGTTGACGATGCACTTCTTGTGCCCGTGCAGGAACTCGATCGGGTCCTCGATCGTCATGATGTGCTCCTCGCGCGTGGCGTTGATCTCGTCGAGCATTGCCGCCAGCGAGGTGGACTTGCCCGAGCCGGTCGGACCAGTGACGAGCACAAAGCCACGTGGCTTGCGCGTCAGGTCGTGTGCGATCGCTGGTAGCCCAAGCTGGTCGATCGAGGTCAAGCCGAAGGGAATCAGGCGGAAGGCCGCGCCGACGGCGCCGCGTTGGAAGTAGGCGTTGACACGGAAGCGAGCATGACCTGGGATCGAGTAGGCGAAGTCGAGCTGCCAGTTGGTCTCAAGGCGTTGGCGCTGGTCGCCGGAGAGGATCGAATAGACGATCTCGCGGGTGTCGGTACCCGATAGCTCGGGGTAGCCCTCGAGGCGGTCGAGGCGCCCTCGCACGCGCACCGTCGGCGGGGCGCCGGCAGCCAGGTGCAGGTCGGAGGCTTTGCGTGCCACGACCTCCATCAAGAGGTCTGCGAAGTCAATACTCATCGTCGCGCCCTTCTGTAGTCCAAGCGGTCGGTTGCAATCTGCGCACGTGTCCTCATGCGCCCCTTATCGGCAGCGGAGAGCCACATCTCAACTGCTGCCGATCACGCGGGCAATCTCCGCGATCGAAGTCAGGCCCTGGCGCACCTTCTCCAGGCCGTCGTCGCGCAGGCGGCGCATCCCCTCGCGAATCGCCACCTCGCGGATCTCCTCGGCCGAGCGGCGTTCCAGCGTGAGGTTGCGGATCTCAGAGGAGAGCGTCATCACCTCGTAGATGCCGAGGCGACCGCGGTAGCCGGTGCCGGCACAGCGCCGGCAGCCGTTCGGCTCGTAGGCCTCCAGGTCGACCAGCGCCTTGTAGCCGTTGTCGCGCAGCACCTCGGCGGGCACGATCGTGCGCTGCTTGCAGTTGGAGCAGAGCATGCGTGCTAGTCGCTGGGCCAGCACACAGTCGAGCGCCGAGGCGACTAGAAACGGCTCGATGCCCATCTCCGTCAGGCGTGTGATCGCCGAGGGGGCGTCGTTGGTGTGAAGCGTGGAGAGCACGAGATGCCCGGTGAGCGCCGACTCCACTGCTATCTGGGCCGTCTCGCGGTCGCGGATCTCCCCCACCATGATGATGTCGGGGTCAGCGCGCACCATCGCGCGCAGGCCCGTCGCAAATGTGAGTCCCGCCTTGCTCGAAACCTGCACTTGTGTAAGCCCGGCGATCTGGTACTCGACCGGATCCTCGACGGTGATGATGTTCTTCTCGGGCGTGTTCAGTGCCAACAGCGCCGCGTATAGGGTCGTTGACTTGCCGGAGCCGGTCGGGCCAGTGACAAGCACGGCGCCATGGGTTTCGTGAAAGGCGCGTTCGAAACGGTCGCGCTCGGCGTCGGCCATGCCGAGCTTCTCCAGCTTCATCACGACCGAGTCCTTGTCGAGGATGCGCATCACGATCGACTCGCCATGCACACTCGGCAGCGTGACCACGCGCAGGTCGATGTGGCGGCCGTCGACGGTCAGACTGACGCGGCCGTCCTGCGGTAGGCGCCGCTCGGAGATGTCGAGCTCGGCCATGATCTTCACGCGCGAGACCACACCCGCGGCCATGCGCCGCGGAACGGTCGTGATGTCTTGCAGGATGCCGTCGACACGCACACGCACACGCACCTCGTGGCCGTCGGGGGCCATGTGCACGTCGGAGGCGCCGAGCTCAACCGCTTGGGCGACGATCTGGTTGACGAGCTTGACTACCGGCGCATCGTCGGCGGTCTCGCGCAGGTTGACGATGTCAGCGCTGGCCTCCTCAGCCTCTTCGGCGGCTGCCGCGTCGCCGGAGACGACGTCCTGCAGGCGCGCCATGCGCGAGATCAAATCGCCGATCGCATCGGGCGAGGCGACGGCGACCCGCACCTCATAGCCAGTCATGATCGCGACGTCGTCGACCGCCAAGACGTTGGAGGGGTCGGCCATCGCCAGCAACAGCGTGCGCTTGTCCACGAACGCGACCGGCACCGCTTGATAGCGCTTGGCGGCGCTGTTGACGACGAGGTTGGCGGCGCCCATGTCGACCGGGAAGATGTCGAGATCGAGGTGGTCGAGGCCGTAGCGCTCCGCCAGCGCCCGGGCAAGCCCGTCGGAGGTAATCGCTCCGCTTGCGAGCAGCACGCGCTCGGGTGTGATGCCTTCGTTGCGCGAGGACTCGATCGCGCTGTCAACGCGCGCGCGCGGAGCGAGGCCCATGTCGGCAATCACATCGGTCAGAAAGCGTGCCGAGGAACCACGGCGGCTCGGGCTCGTGACGCCGGCTATCTCCTCGGGCTTGTCGTGATCGGGCTGCTCGACGCCCGAGCCATAGTTCGATACGTGCGGGTCCCCTACGCCTGCGCTTGTCGTCTCCACCCCACCTGTGAGGGGCCGTCCATCCGCGTCGCCCGGCATGTCGCGGGAGGGCCCATCACGGTCGATCTCGACGCTCACCCTTGGTTCGGCCTCGCCGAAGATGTCGTTCTCGTCGCGCAGGCCATTGGGCGGGGTACTCATCGCCCTCGCCCTTGGCCAAGCAGGGAGCTAACCCGTTGCGTCCTCGATTCCAGCGCCGCGGCGCATCGCCTTGCGTGGCGCTGCCCTGCCGGTCCAGTGCTCGAAGCTGAGCGCGCCTTGGGCGACGAGCACCTCGAGACCTCCGATCGTGATCGCCCCGTGGGCTTGGGCGGCGGCAAGCAGTGGAGTTGGGCCGTCTCCATAGACCAGATCGATGACATAGGCATACCTACCGACGTGATCGGCGGTCATCTCCAGTTGGTTGAGCGCCTCGGCCTCAGTGGCCGACCGTTGCAGTCCGACCGATGTGCAGTTGACGAGCAGGTCGGCTTGGACCGGCCTGGCAACCGCCTCGGCACCGAGGTCTCCCGCCAACTCCAACGCTCGCTCTGGGCTGCGATTCCATACCGACACGATTGCTGCACCCGCGTCTTGCAATGCCCAGACGGCGGCGCGCGCACTACCCCCGGCGCCCAGCACAAGTGCGCTCGGGTGGGCGGGCATCCCAGTCAAGCGCCCGAGCGCGGCGATTAGGCCGGGCGCGTCGGTGTTGTGGGCCGCAATCGTTCCGTCGTCACTGAAAGTGAGCGTGTTGGCCGCCCCGATCGCGCGCGCCGGGCCGCTCGCCTGGTCGGCCAGCTGGAGTGCAGCGTGCTTGTGAGGGATCGTGACGTTCGCTCCGAGAAAGCCGCTTGCGCCGAGGGCAGGCACTGTCTGCTCGAACAGCTCTTCAGGCAGCGGCAAGGCTTGATAGCTCCAGTCTCCCATCGCGCAGGCCTCAAACGCGGCGCGGAACATCGCCGGCGAGCGGCTGTGGGCTACCGGCCAACCGATGACACCTAGCTTTGGCATCAGCGCGCACCTACTCCCGCTGTGCGTGTCACTGGGGCGAGGCGGTGCATCGCTTATCGCTTCTTGCAACTGGGCACGCGCCCACCGTTTTTGGCGATCGCCTCGCGGTAGGCGGCAACGTTCTTTTCGAACTGTGTGTAGCTCGTCGAGAAGACCTCCTCGCCGCAGCCGTCGGCGCCGGCGACGTAGTACAGATAGGAGACGTGCGCCGGATAAGCCGCGGCCTGAATCGCCGCGACCCCGGGGTTTGAGATCGGCGTCGGCGGCAGACCTGTATGCGTACGCGTGTTGTAAGGGGAGTCACTGTGCAACTCGGCTTCGGTTAGCGGACTCGTGAAGTTGTGCAGTGCGTAGCGCAGCGTGGAGTCGATCCCCAGCGTCATGTTCAAGCGCAGGCGGTTGTAGATGACCGCCGCGACCAGCCGACGGTCGTGCGGGATCGCCGCCTCGCGTTCGATGATCGAGGCCACTATCAGCAGCTGATACGGAGTGATCCCGAGCACGCGCGCGCGATCGACCTCACCGCCGCCGAAGTTTTCGTGAAACGCGGCTAGTTGCTCTGAGACCAGCTGCGAGGCCGGTGCGCCGACATACATTTCATAGGTGGCGGGAAACAGAAAGCCCTCGAGGTTGGGAGTGCTCGCCGGCGCACCGTAGTGCGCGAGATCGATTTCGCTGGAGCGCTTGGACGGCGACAGATAGCTGCCGCTGAGTCCGTCTTGATGTGCGAGCACCGCGATCTGGGCGCGTGTGAATCCCTCCGGTATGACGATCTTCACGATCTTGGGGATTGGGGGAATTTTTGGGCGTGCCGAGTGGTGTAAGAGGCGCACTGCACCAAAGCCGAGCGCACCGAGCACGATTATCAGCGCCAGCACGATTCCGGCACGAGCCGCGAATTTCGGCGAGCCTTGCGCCTGCTTTCTGTGCAAACGCGGGCGATGCAAGTGCGAGCCGGCGGATAGAGACGCGGGCACTACAGATGACTGCCCGGCGGGCAGGGACGCGGGTATTACAGGTGGCTGCTCGGGTGGCACATACGCTAGCTCGGCGATCTCCGGCTCGACCGTTGGGGGGGCGTCGGAGATCGGCCCGCTCGATAGGGCTGTGTTGCTCGGCTCAGGACCGGCGAGTGGCGGCGGTAGCGGCGGTGCGCCGGCCCCCGCCTTTTGCAGACGGCGGCGCTCGCGCTCTTCACGAGCGCGTTCGCGCTCGGCTTCGGTGCGTCCTTCGGACATGTTCGATACGCGATCCCTGGCCAAGCGCGTGACCCTACTGGGATCGGGCGAGCCAATCCTCCAGCAGCACGGCCGCGGCGCGCGAGTCCTCGCTGGTGCTGGGCTGCTCGACGTGTGCGGCGATGCGTGTTGTGAAGCGCTCGTCATAGAGCTCGACCGGAACGGCCTCGCCGAGGCGGCTGGAGAGGGTCGCGGCGAAGTCGCGCGTCTCTCCTGTCTGCTGCGTGTCCTCGCCGCGCAATGACAGCGGTAGGCCCACGACGACGCGCTCCACCTCGCGCTCCTGCACGATCCGTGTCAGCTCCGCGAGTCCACGGCGACTCGCTGGCCGCGCGACGACGGCGATCGGCGTGACG
This sequence comes from uncultured Solirubrobacterales bacterium, assembly GCA_963827045.1. GTDB lineage: Bacteria > Actinomycetota > Thermoleophilia > Solirubrobacterales > Solirubrobacteraceae > Palsa-744. The sequence continues at coordinate 312,049 of CAWGZH010000004.1, read as the reverse complement.
ATCGTTCCGGTCGGGTCGCTCAGCGCACAGCCACAGCGCGCGCTTCCGTAGTCAAGCGCCAGGATGCGCATCCATCAAATTGCGATCGTGCCGTAGCCGACGATTACGTCGCCCTCGTAGAGGCAGGCGATCTGACCGGGAGCGGTGCGCTCGATCGGGTCGAGCATCTCGAGCTCCACGCGCTCATGCAGACCTGCACCCGGCTGATCCTGCACTCTGCAGGGCATGCGTCGGCCGCGGTAGCGAACCTTTACCGCGTCCACCTGGCCGCCATCACGGTGCAAGGTGACCTCGCGCACGCTCACCGCCGCGGTGCGCAACTGCTCGCGTGGGCCGACCGTGACCGTGTTCGAGTGCGCATCGATCGCGATCACATACAGCGGTCCCCCCACCCCTTCGACTGGGCTGCCGCCGATGCCCAGACCGTGGCGCTGGCCCACGGTGAGCGTATGAACGCCGCCGTGCTCGCCGAGCTTGCGTCCTTGGTCGTCGACGATCGCACCCGCTCTCCGCTTTATGCCACCGTGGCGTTCAAGGAAGTCGCTGCTGCGCGTTCCCGCCAGGAAGCAGAGATCCTGAGAATCCGGCCGACGTGCGACCTCAAGGCCCGCCTGTGCCGCGTGTTCGCGCACTTCGGGCTTTCTCAGCGAGCCGAGCGGGAAGCGCAAACGCGCCAGCGAGCTTGGTGACAGCGCGGCGAGCGCATAGCTCTGATCCTTGCTCTCGTCCACCGCCATGCGCAGCAAGGGCTCGCCGTCTCCGCTTGACTCGGTGCGCGCGTAGTGGCCGGTGGCAAGCTTCTGCGCACCGAGCCGGTCGGCCAGCTCGAGCATCGCGTCCAGGCGCACGTTGCCGTTGCAGCGCACGCACGGGTTCGGCGTGAGGCCGGCCGCGTGGTCTGCCAGCCAGCCGTCCACTACGCCGGCGCGGAACTCCTCGCGCAGGTCGATCGAGAAGTGCGCGATTCCCATCTGGTGGGCAAGCGAACGTGCTGAGCGCACGGCCTGGGCTGAGCAGCAGCTGCGCTCACCGTCGTTCTCGGGATCTGACCACAGCTCCAGCGTCACTGCCACCGTCTGCTCGCCATCCTCGGCGACGAGCATTGCGGCCACGGCGCTGTCGACGCCGCCGCTCATCGCCACCAGCGTGCGCGCGGCCGAATGCGCGAGTCCGGCTTGTTCGCGGGCCGCCCAGCCGAGCGCGCGGTGCAGCGCGTCGCCGGCCAGCTCGGCCGCATGCTGCTTTGCCGGGCTGAGGCCGCCGAGCTCGACGGCGATCTCGGAGGCACCGATGCGGGCGGCATCCAACAGGCCTACACCGCTGATCAGCTCAGCCGTCGCGCTGCCGGCGGCGATCGCCGCGCCACAGCCGCTCGCGTCGAAGCCCGCGTCGAGAATCCGCCCGTCCGGGCTGGAGCGATCGACGGCGACCGAGATGCGGATCAAGTCGCCGCAGGCCGCGCCACCGGCCACGCCGCTGCAGGCATCGACAGGGATGTGGCCCTGTCGATGGGGGAACTGCAAGTGCTGGGTGAACATCTCGACGTTCATGTCCGTCGAGTGTAAGAGGCCGCGCTCGGCTGCGAGCACACGACAGAAGTGAGCGCCTCACGCTGGGCGCGCAGATGTCAGGAAGCCTGTCGCCGCGATCAGATGACGGCGCTTTGCGCTTCTTGCACTGCCTGTTCGAGCGCGAACACGTCGGTGAGTCCTGTGAGCGTGCTCACGACCCCGTGCTTGTTGACGATCAGGATCGTCGGCGTCTGGTAGACGTGGACGACTTCGGTGATCGTGCCGAACTCGCCGACCTGGTTTGCTAGCGCCAGGTGCAGCGTGAGCGTGCCTTTGGAGCGGTCGGCAAGCGTCTTTGCCTGAGCCTCGTTCTGCTGGTCGACGGTGGAGCTCGGGGTCCAGAAGAACAGCATCACCGTCTTGCCTTGGGCGAGCTCGTGTTCAACCGCCACCTGCTGAGCAGACTTGGTGGAGGAGTGCTTGACGGTGCTGTGCACGCGAACCGTCGGCTTGTCGATGGGTGCCGCGACTCTGTGTGCAGGGGTCACCTTGTGCACCGTGGTGGTGCTTGTGTGTGTAACGGTCGTGGTGGTGGTCGTGGTGGTGCCGTGCGCTTGAGTGCTCGTGTGAGAGCTCGTGACGGTCCTGCGCGCAAGGCTGGGCGCGGCGTTCGTCTTGCGGGTCACTGTCACGCTTTGCGTGGTCTTGCCGGCGGCTGTCGTGTGCGTCGTCGTCGCGGACGCCTGAGCTTCGCCGGTGAGCGCATGCGCATTGTTTGCCTGCTCTTGGACGTTGCGCTGAGACTCCGCCACCACACCGTGCGCTTTGGCGATCGCCCGCGTCAGGCCTTCCACGCCGGGCGCGGCTCCGTGATAGACCGGAGTCGCCGCGGCGGGGTTAGCGCCCGAGCTGCCGTTGGCGGAGGCGCTACTTGGCGCCGTCGGGGCTCGAGGCTGTTGATTTGCTCGGGTTGGAGCTATGGCTGCGCAGCGCGACTGCCCAGATGAGCCCGAACACGACAACGACACCGAGAATGATCTGATAGGGACGCGAAAGCTGAGCCATCGCCTCTCACTTCGGCAGAATCGCCGCGCGAGTTGAACGGCGACATCGGCCATGGACGTCTCGCAAGCACTTTTTCATTTCCAAAGCCCGATGTTCAGGCGGCTTCTCGCCGAGCCAACCCCAAGGATTCGACTGGGTTTTCTCTTGTCTGCGTGCTGGCCGGGCGGCTATGCAAGGTCGCGCAGGCGCCGCAACGCGGTGTGCACGATCGTGTCGGTCTCGAGCGTCTCCTCGGACCCGTCCTGCATGTCGAGCAAGACCGTCTGGTCCTGCTCGACGATCGCCAACAAGCGTGCGCCGATACGATTAGCATGTCCGCGCTGTCCCTTCAAAGAGCGGCCGGCCATCTCCATCTGCGCGTGCAAACCCGCCGAGCGAGCCTCGCTCAAGATCGCAAAAGCGGCCGCCTTGACCCGCGGGAACGACCCATCCCCTTCCCCATCCGCCAGACCCACGTACAGGTTGACGGCATGAGCGTCCCCTCCCAGAGGATTGCCGGCGAGCAGGATCCGCTCGATACCGGCCGCCCAGCCCATGCCTGGCGTCGCTGGACCACCCAGCTGCCCGACGAGCCCGTCATAGCGTCCGCCACCGCCGACGCCGCTCTGCGCGCCGAGGGCATCGCTCGTGAACTCGAACACCGTGCGCGTGTAGTAGTCCAGACCGCGCACAAGCGTCGCATCGACCTCATAGGCCATACCCGCGCTGTCGAGTAGCTCGCGCACGGTCGCGAAGTGCTCGGCATCGTCAGCGTCGAGCTCGTCGAGCAGCCGCGGTGCCTCGCGCATCACGGTCACGGTGCCCTCGTGTGAGGAGTCAAAAGCACGCAGCGGGTTCAGCTCGATGCGCCCGCGCACCTCCTCAGACAGGCTCGCTTCGTTTGCGCGCAGGTGCTTCTGCAGGCGCTCGCGGTAGCGCTGGCGACTCTCACTACTGCCCAGGCTCGATAGGCGCAGATGCAGATTCCTGACACCCAACTCCTCGAGCAACGTGCCGAGCAGCAGGATCGACTCGGCGTCAAGCGCCGGGTCCTCGGAGCCGAACGCCTCGGCACCGACCTGCCAGAACTGGCGCTGGCGGCCCTTCTGTGCGCGCTCATAGCGGAAGAAGCTCGACAGGTACCAAAGCTTCACCGGTTGGGCGAGCTTGTGCATGCCGTGTTCGACATATGCTCTGCACACGGGTGCGGTGCCCTCGGGACGCAGTGTCAGCGAGCGGCCGCTGCCGTCGGTCAGCGTGTACATCTCCTTCTGCACGATGTCTGTGGAGGAGCCCACCCCGCGTGCAAACAGCTCGGTGGCCTCGAACGTGGGCGTCTCGATGCGTTCATAGCCGGCACCCTCGAGGATCGTGCGGGCATGCGCCTCCAGTGCTGTCCGACTCGCCGCTTGTTCACCGAGCACGTCGTAGGTGCCGCGCGGCGCTTTTATCTGCTGCCCGCTCAAGGCTGCGGTGTCATCGCTGCGGCGCGCAGCTCGGCAAGGAACGGGTTGGTATCCCACTCACGGCCAAGTGTTGTCACGCCCATGTGCCCCGGATACACGACTGTGTTGCGCTCGAAGCGGCTCATCAGCATGTCGATCGAGCGCTCCAGCGTCGGCCAGTCGCCGCCTGGCAGGTCCACGCGTCCGACCGAGCCCTGGAAGAGCACGTCGCCTGAGAGCAGCGCCGGTTGGCTGCCCGCGGAGCCCTCCTTATCCTCTACCGATACGGAACCTTGTGCGGAGGCGCTGGCGCGATCGATCGCATACGTCACATGGCCCGGGCTGTGACCTGGAGTGAACAGCACCTCGACGTCCATGTCCGCGAGCCGTAGCCGCTCGCCGCCCTTGACGGTGTGCTCGGCCTGCCAGCTCTCAAACGGTCCGAAGCCCGGCATCGTCCATTTCATGATGTCCGCAAGCACGCCAAGCTCGATCTCGGGGCAGTACACCGGCGCCCCTGTGGCTCTTGCAACCGGTGCCACCGCGCCGATGTGGTCGAAATGGCAGTGGGTGATCAGGATCGCCTCGATCTCGACGCCGAGCGCGGCGGCAGCATCGAGCAGGCGTTGCGGCTCTTCGCCCGGGTCGATCATCAGGGCCCGAGTCGCCTGCGCATCGGCGCGCACGAGGTAGGCGTTCTCCTGAACTGGACCGACCGTGAACGCACGGACATCGATCACTTTGAGCCAGCCTTACCCGCCTGCCTAGCCTTGCTCCCCATCCGGCGTTTGTACAGCCAATTGTCGGTGTAGTAGCTGATTGGCACGTACGCGATCAGCACGATCGGGAACAACGCTATCGCCTCGTTTGGCTTTTTCAGGAGCACGATGCTGATCAGCAGCATCAGCACCGCTGCCGCCATCGCCCGGTAGAACGCTCCCAACCACGTCGGCGGCTTTTCCAGGCGCTCCTGGCGCGTCAGTTTCGGTGCAGCTGGCTTTCCGGTCTTCTCCGCCTCGGTCGGCTTGCGGCCTGTGCGCCCGCGCGACTCGACCACGCCGGCGGCATTGCCACGGTGCTTGGTCTGCCGCTTGCGCTTCGTCTGAGCCATCTCGCGCCTTGTTCGGTGATCTCTACACGGATAAATCGCAGCCCGTCACACGACGGGGCACCTAGAACCCTAGTGCGTTCTCGATCACGTGCGCTTCAGGATCGAATCCGGGCAGCGGAACGTCCCCGGGGAAGTCCTCGAATGCCACCCGTGGAACGAGACCGACGAGCTCCGCGCAGGTTATCTCGGCGTGCCGGCGGACCGCCTCGACGATCGCTCGCAACGGCAACTCGAGCGGGCGCTCAACGTTCATCGAGAGCTGGGCGACAACATCCCTAGCAGGCATGCCCCCCGCGCGCGCGGGGGGCATTGGGCTTTTGGGGGCCCCATGCCCCGCCGACTCCGAGAGCTCCCCCAGCCCATACTCGTCCAGCTTCCGATCCAGATCAGCTCCGCCGTCGCTGACCCAAACGTCCCGCTCGACGTGGTGCAGTGGCACGCCTATCGCCCGCAGCCCCGGCAGGCCCTCGGCACCGCCCTCGCGGATTAGGCTCGCGATGCGTTTCGCGTCCTGCACGCTTGCTGGCGCCGCCAGCTCGAAGTTGAACGCCACCAGCGGCTCCCTGGCCGCGACTAGCGTGGCGCCCGCGGTCGGGTGCATAAGGGGCGGGCCAAAGTCTGGGCGCAGCTCGCCTGTACTCAAGCGCTGCGCCAAGCCGGCCACACCGCCGCGCCGCAGTTGGGCGCGCGTGCGACCCTGCGCCAGTTCTCCGTACAAGAGGACCGGCACGCCGAGACGCTCGCCGATCTCGGCGGCTACGACAAGCGCCTCCGCGCACGCCGCGCCCCTTTGACCGGCATCGAGGTAAACAAGCGGCATAACGTCGAGCGCGCCCACGTGCGGATGCGCGCCGACCTCCCCGGCGTCGCGATCCTGCCCAACGTCGATGCGCTCAACGGCTACCCGCGCGCCCGCGAGCAGAGCGCCAGACAACGAACCCTGGACACCAGCGAGCGTGAACACCGAGCGGTGATGGTCAACATCGGAGTGGACGTCAAGCAGGCGTGCTGTTCCAGCTGCCGTGAACGCCTGGCAGATCGCCTCGATTGTCGCCTGTCGGCGACCCTCGGAGACATTTGGGACGGCTAGCAGTGGCTTGTCAGGCATGATCTGGAACGAGTCGAGACATCGCCGCGACGAGAGCCGGGCGCTCCTGCGCAAGAGGCTAAACTCCCCGCTCCCGCCGGAGTAGCTCAGTTGGTTAGAGCAGCGGAATCATAATCCGCGTGTCGGGGGTTCGAGTCCCTCCTCCGGCATTAGGCGATTGGCCTGCAAATTAGCGGGTTTTGGTGTCTTATGGATAGCGGGTGATCGCGGTCGATGGCGTGGGTGCGAACAGAAGTGCGAACAACCTCTCCATCGTACCCGCGTCGAGAGCCCCGCAGGGCGCCCTCTCGATAGGTCGTAGCAGTAATCGTCTGCCAAAGCACGAGCTGCACCGTCCAAACACGTTTTTCGCCGGAATCTCCGGTTTCCAGAGAGGGGTCTACCCCCATAACGACTTGTGGTAGGTCTATCTTGCCGCCATGGCTACATCGACCCCTACAGACACAATCCCGAACGTCCGTCGGCTGGCGCAGTACCGTCCATTTGAACGTGGCGGCCTCGACCTACAGGCAGTCCTGCGCGATCTCGTGCTCGCAGTCGCCGCTATCGGCAACGGAACTATTGAGTCTCTCTTTGAGTGCCGCAAATCGTTCCTGGACCTATGGAAACTAGAGGTGGAGATCGACGAGCTTCGCGTGGTCGTCGATGAGTTGGCCGAGAGTGGAGTCGTCTTGAAGAAAGGCAAGGGGATCAGTCTCTCCCCTGCCGTGATGACCGAATTGGAAGGCAAGGCCCGCGAGTCGCAAGAAATCGAGGATCGTTCATTTCGAGAGTGGGAATTGTCCGTGCGCCAAGGTAGACCAGTCATTTCAGACGATCAGATGGACTTGCTCCAATCCGACCTTCGCGAGTGGCTCCATCTAATCATCACGTGGCATGGGGCCGACGCTGCGTTGATGCTCTATCCAGAGGACGAACGCGCACGGCGCTTCTTCGATGACCTGGACGCGCGCGGATTCGACTCTCTCCCAGAGCGCGAGACCGCACTACAACAGCTTCGCGCTGAGGCCCTTCCTCTTTTTATCCGTGGCCCAACACCAGATCAGAGGCGTTTTCTGGGATCGCTGCTGAATACTAGTTTCTATATGACTGTCCTGACGATAGATCCAGCGGCAGGACAACTCGTTCAGACGCAGATGAACGGCCATCAGATCTACCTGGATACTAATTTCCTCTACGCGGTCCTCGGAGCCGCAGCGCCAGAGGAAGTCTATTCGTCCCGGCGTCTAATGAAGATGAGCAGAGAGCTTGGCTTCGAGTTTGCCGTCACGCCTTGGACAATGGCCGAGCTAAGAACCAGCATTGCCCGGTCGCGCCGCGAGATCGATGCACAACGGAGTTTCATCCGACCTGAGCTTGCGGAGGCCATGCTGCGAACAAGCGGAGATAAGGGTTTTAACCGCCTCTTCTGGCAGACCTATAAGGACAAGAAGACTCAGCCCAAGGATGTATTTGATCGGTTGGAACATTTCGATCAAGAGCTCGCGGGTTACGGAATTATTGAAGATAAGAATGGTTGCACGCAGATCGACCAGCAGGAGGAGAGAATTAAGCTATACGCTTCTCTCGTCGGCGCTGTGCGCTGGCCGTACCAAAAGGAACCGATCGTGCTGGAGCATGACGCTAAGTGTCGATTGCTTATCGAGCGCCTACGCGGCGCCGGCAACCTGACTGTGTCCAATGCCCGTTATTGGTTTTTGACCTACGACACAAAGTTGCCCCGATTTGCTATGCGTGTTCCCGACAACGGCGATAGAGCACCCGACCTTCCTTTTTGCATCTCGCCGTCGGCATGGGTACAGATAATTCGGGCGCTAACACCCAGGACCGATGACTTTGATCGGACCATCGTCGATCTCCTCACATCGCCTTATGTTGGCTACCGCCGAGCCGTTGACCCGTCGGTCGTCCAGGAGGTCGTCGGTCGAATGGATCATATGGAGGACGCATCACCCGAGATGGCCATTGCCGTCCTCACCGACACGGCCGTAGTCTCTGAAATCGAAGAAGCAGTCTCAATGGAAGACGAGGCCACCGTAGAGGAGGCAGTTACAGTCGCCTACAATACCAAGGTTCAGGAGATGCAAAAGGCGGTCTCTACGAGCGAGCAACGCGCTGTCGAGGCCAAGGAAGCGTTGGCCAGGGCAGAGGCCAAGGCCGCTGAAGTTGAGGCAGACCGTTCCCGTGATCGAGAGGCCACCGACAGAGCCCGTCAGCAAGAGCGCGAAGAATGGGAGTCGGAAAAGCGGTCCCTGGAGAATCAGGTGGCTGACATCGAGCGTGACCGCAATCAGACCCAAACTCGCGTCGCTAATGCAGACAATCGGATCGAAACAATGGAGATTCGACTGCAAAATGAGGAAGCACGTCGCAAGCGTAATCGCCGTATTGCTGCCGGGCTTCTCGCTGTCGCAGGAGGACTAGCTCTAGCGCTCGTGTCGTCTTTGATTCTCTTCACAAACCCTTGGGCGATCGGTGGTGGGGTCGTTGGAGGGCTCGCGCTTATGCTGATTGGGATTCGTGTTACAGTCGGAAAGCAATGGGGAGGCGAGATCGTGACCTGGGCAAGCCTACTTACGGCGATCGCCGGGGTTGTTGTCGCAATCATCATCGATCTTCACTAGTTCCAGTATGCAAGCACTGAAACATGGAGTCACTCATGTACTAGCGTTCAACAGTATGGTCTGGTGTGTCGTGCTCCAATGTTAGGATAAGCTGGTTCACGTAAGGCAACAGTCGGTCGAGACGCAAAGGGTCGCGGCTCGGGTCCCAGGTTTGATCGCCGACCTCTCTTTGGATCGTCGAACGGCACCTGTACACGACTGTTGGTCATCCGCCGCGCTAGTCGCTCAATGTGGTCGGCGTCTTGTCCTTCTTCGCCGAGTTGGTCGCGGGCGAGGTACCAGTCGGTGCCGTGGCGGGCGCGGGTGGCTTGGACGTAGGCGGCTCTCCTTGCTTGTTTGCCAGCCGCCGGTGAGCACGACGGTGCGATCGACGGTCGCGCCCTGTTGACGGTAGACGTGCTGGGCGTAGGCGAGCCGCAGCGACTCCACGTCGTGGCCGGCGAGCTGCAACCGGCGGTCTGACCCGTCGAGCGCGAGCGTCAGCCGTCCCGTCCTGGTCGATGTTCGTGACTTGGCCGCGGGTGCCGTTCTCGACGCGCGGCTGGCCGCGTGGGCGGTGTTGGGCGATGAACGCGACGTGGTCGCCTTCGCGTAGCCCGTAGTGGACGCTCGAGAGCGGGAGTTCGCGGGACCGAGTTCGCCGCGCTGGGCGCGGAGGTGTTGCGCGCGGGCGTTGAGCCTGTCGATCTCCTTGTTCGAGGCGTCCGCGATCAGCGCGACTTTGTCGGATATCCTGGCTTCCTCGGTGAGTTGTGCCCAGGCTTGGACGGCGTTCTCGGCGGCCTGGTCGCGGGTGTCGGCGAGGTGGAGTCGTCCGTGGGCCTGGTAGTGCGCCATCGCGCGCTCTGGTTCGCCGGCGCGTAGTGCTTGCCACGCTCGCTGCTCGTGCGGGTCCGTGGTGCGGTGGATCGTCTCCAGTTCGACCGTCGGCGCGTGCTGGTGAGCCGGTCGAACATGCCTCCGGGACCGATCGAGGGGAGCTGCTTGCCGTCGCCGACCGCGATCAGCTTCGCGCCTGAGCGCTCGACCAGCTCGGTGAGCGCGTCGAGGCGCTTGTGGTCGACCATCCCCGCCTCGTCGAGGATGACCGTCGTGTCGGGACCGACATGGACGCTCCCCGTGTTCGCTCGGGCGATGAGCGCGTCGAGCGTGAGTGTCTGCCCGTGCGAGCGCCGGGCTGTCGGCGCCGAGCCGCTCGGCAGTGGAGCCGGAGACGGCGATCCCGATCGTTTCCCGACCTGCCAGTTGCTCGGCTCGTGCGGCAGCGTCGATGACCACGCCCTTGCCCGGTCCCGGCTGGCCCGACGAGCACCGCCGCACGCTCGGGACCGGTCAGGACGAGCAATGCCATGTCTTGCTCGTCGGTGAGTGGTGCGCCGATGCGCTCTGCGACCTCGCGCGCCGCGTTCGTCCGCGCGGTGTGCCCAACATCCCGTCCGGCGGGTCGGGCGAGTGCGGCTGCTCGTCGTTCGATCGCCTGCTCTTGGGCGCGGACCGCGAGCGTTGTCATCCGCCCGCCCTCCAAGCGTCAGCACACGCCGGTCGCGGATCATCTCCCGCGCGACCTGGAGCGCTTCGTGCGGCGACAGCTCCCCGGCGGTCTGCTCCAGCAGCGACTGTGCGCAGGTCGCGCAGCCTCGAAGACGGCGTGACGCTCGGTCAGGCGTTCCTCGATCCGATCCTCCACCGGCCGACGGCTGGCCGGGTGCGCTCCGCCGGCGAGCAGCCGCAGCGCCTCGTCGGGACCGAACCCGTAGCGGCTCGCGGTCTCCCTCCACACGTTCTCGAGGTCGGCGCGGTGTGGTCGAGCTTCTTCGCGCGGCGGTTCTCGAGCGCGAGGTCGCGCAGCTCGCCGCGCTCGGGCGCACGACCGTAGCGAGCACGGAACCGCTCCGCCGCCCGCGCGACCTCCCGGGAGCGGCCGGAGAACGCGTCCCGCAGCTCCTCGGGGACACCTGCGATCTCGAAATACTTGCCGTCCTTGCCGGTCGCCCTGCTCGATCGCGATACCCCTGCGCTGCCGAGTTCTTGCGCGAGCGCAGAGCGGTAGAACGCGCCGACCTCTCCTGCCGCACGGAACACAGGCCGGGAGCGCGACGGCGACGATCCGGTCGTCCTCGCGGACCGCGCTCGTGATGACGACGTGGCTGTGGAGCTGCGGGTCGGGCGCGTCGGCACCTGAGACACCGCGAGCGGTGGTGTGCCGATACTCGACCGCGATCAAGTCCTTCGCGGGCTCCTCCACGACCTCGCCGCCATAGCGGCGACGGACGACACCGGACGTGCTCCCGCATGTAGGCGACGGCTTGCTCGACAGCGTTGCGTGTGCGGCTTGCTCGATCTGCTCGCGCTGCCACGGATCGGCAAGCGCCCACGCAGTCGAGACGGACTTCGGAGCGCTGAACACGCCGTCGATCCCACCGCCACGGCCGCCGTCAGCGCCAGCACGCCGCAACCATCTGCCGCTCTGTGGATGGCGGCCTTCCATCAGCGCGACGAAATCCTCGCCACTCCATCGGCGCCGTCGGCCCGGATCCCGAGCCGTTCGAGGGTTTGCGGGTCCGCGAGCCACCGCCCGGGAGCCTGCGTCAGCTCGCCGTCGGGGGTCAGGTAGTAGTCCCCGCGCTCCGGCGCGACGGTCTTTCCCTCCAGGTAGCGGGCGTAGTCGCCGCCACGGCGGCGCCGATGCTCGCTGCGGTCATCACATAGTATTGACCGTGAGCGACCCGAACCGGCCACCGACTTCGTCACACAGCGATCACACAGCGCTCGCACGCTTGTGCATCTGCGGATGAAAAGTCAAGGGTTTGCGCGAACATTTCTTCGGGATTGCTGAGGGCGCTGATCCACGCTTGAGGGTGCGCTCGGGCGGCACAGCGATCGCACAGCGCCCGGAGGGCCGTGCATATGGTCTGTACTGGGTACTGGCTTTTTTCTGTGCCGCTGGGCGTGTCGTGGCGCAGGGGCGAGCATCGGCGGCGGCGTCGCGCCGGGTGCTTCGGAGTGGGATGATTCTGTGGTGGTGCGGGTGACTGACGTAGCGAAGCGCAGGCGTCAGGGGCTTGTGGCCTGCCGCGCGGCTTTGCCCTTCGAGGGCTTGTTGGATGCGCGCCCCGGTGTCGCACCCGCACCACCCTTCGGTGCCGTTGTGCGCCAGTCGTCGATGAGGCGCCGGTAGGCGAGCTCGGCCTGGGCTTGCAGCTCGCGCTCGGCTGCGCGCTGGCTGCTGGTCGGGCTGACTGGCGGCCCGCCGTGACGGCGAGCCAACGGCGGAGCGCCGGCCAGGAGTTCCAGACGACGGGTCTTCTGCCGCGTCAGCGACGGGCGCGCGAACGCGTAGTCCTGATCCTTTGTGAGTAGATGCCAGCAGAGCACGACGAGCTTGCGCGCGACAGCGACCGCTGCGATCTGCGCGCCACGGCGGGCGCGGACGCGCTCACCGAACGCCTTCAGTGGGCCGGGGCTTCGGATCGAGATCCACGCGGCCTCGACCAGCATCGAGCGGGCCTGCGGGTCCCCGCGCTTTGAGATGTGCCCATAGCGCGCCGGCTCTGACCCAGACTGGCGAACCTTCGGGTCAAGGCCGAGATAGGCGACGAGCTGGCCGGGGCTCTGGAAGCGCGTGATATCCCCGACCGCCGCGATCACTGCCGCCGCGGTCCCGACGTCGACACCGGGGATCGTCAGCAGCCGCTGAAACCCAGGGAACGCGAGGGCCTGCTGGGCGATCCGCTGGTCCAGTCCGGTGATCTCGCCGCCCAGGAAATCGATGTGGCGCAGACAGCTCCTCACCGTCTCCGCCTCCTCCTCGGGCAGCTGCTGCTCGAGCAGCCACACACGTCCCTTCTTCCCGAAGAGGTCGCTCACCGGGGGACGGCCGATCAGGCACCTTGCGAGGACCGCATGCACCTCGTTCTTCACCCGCGTGCGTGCCCGCACCAGCCCCGCCCGCCGAGCGACACGCCGCCGCAAAGCAGACGTCGCCTCGTCGGGCACCCACACCGCTTTGAGCATCCCGGCCGACAGGAGCTTGGCGAGCATCGCCGCGTCAAAGCGATCGGACTTCACGCGCGCGTGAGAGATCGCTCGCGTCTCCGCCGCATTGCACACCACCACCCGCCCCGACATCGCCCTCTTCCGAGCAGCCGGGCGATCATCATCGCGCCGCAGCTGGCCTCCAACACCACCTGGTCAGTGCCCATCAGACTGGCCGCGAACTCCCGGATCGCCTCCGGGGTACTCGCGATCCGACCGACCCGCGAGACCCGGCCGCCCTCGCGACCGCGACCTCGCAGAAATCGAGGTGAACATCCAAACCAAAGAACCGCACGAGAAACCGCCTCCCTTCACACGAACTGGACATATGAGATGGAAGGCACCGCGGGCAGCGACAACTACGGATTCGGGCTCTCAGCCCAACCGGGTGAGTCGCAGGGGCGGCCATCTAGTCATTGACGGGCTCGCAGCCCAAATGCACGGCGGCCTGCCCACAAGCGTCCTTCCCACGAAGCCCCTGTCCCGGTCAAACGACCCTACGATCGCCACCGGACAGCAGGCCCACCCGGTATTTCATACCCGTAGTCTGCAACGGCGCCTTGGAGCGCCGCGAGCAACGCGAAGACTGAGGCGACGGGTCTGGAATGGGACCGCCGGAACGGGCCGGATGGACCGCGTTAAGGGCCGTCGATGGAAGACGGAAAGCTACGGGAGGCGCGAGCTGTAGACAAAATGCCTTTGGCGTTTTGTCAAGTTTGGTGTTGGCAGGGGTGTTCGTCCGTGCTGTTGGCGCGGTTGTCGGGGTGCTGTTGGCTGTGTGCTCGTTGCTGGTTGCTGGGAGCGGTGAGATGGCACGCCGTGGCCTGATTAGGTGCGCTTGCGGCCTTGGTGGCCGGGGGCCTTGTGCGGTCTTTGGCGTGCGCAGGGGCCCTTGTTGCGGGCGCGAGCTCGTGGGCTCGAAATTGCGGATGCGGGCTTGCGCTCGGGTGGGTCGTGAGAGGACAGCCGTGGCTGGGTGTGGGCTAGCGGTTCAGTGCAGGGGCGACCTTCGCGGGGTTGTAGTCGACGTTGCTGTTGACCATGCGCCAGATCACGCGCAGTAGCCGGTTCGCGCACGCGATCACGGCTTGTCTGGCGGTGAGTCTTTGGCGCAGTGCACGGTAAAGCGCCCGGAAGGCAGGGCACGCTTTGATGATGTGTCTGGCGGCGTGAAAGGCAGCGTCGCGCAGCTGGTAGCGGCAGCGCTCGGAGATCTTGCGTTTCGGGGTGCTTTGCCCGGAGTCCCTTGCGATCGGTGCGCAGCCGCCGAGCTTGCCGAGCGCGCGCGGGGACCTGAGCCTGCGGACGTCGCCGGCCGCGGCGAGAAGAAGCGCCCGGTCGAGTTCTCTGAGGCCCGGCAGGCTGTCCAGTCGTTGTGCTCCGGGGAGTCGGGGGTAGAGGTGCAAGAGCTCTTCCTCGAGTGCTTCAAGCTGGTGTTCGACGAGCGCGCGGCGGCGCATCAGCCGCTGCAGCCTAGCGGCGTAGGCGGCTCTGGCAGCGCGGTAGCCAACCGGGCGGCTGGTCTTCTCGATCAGCTGCTTGATCTTGTTGTGCCCGATATGGCGGCCGGGTGCGGCTGCCCGGACTCGACGCTCAAGCTCTTGCGCGCCGAGCCTGGTTGCGCGTGCGGGGTCTCCGCCGGTGACAGCGATCACGGCGCGGGCTGTGACGCCGCGCTCGCCGCCACGGAAGGTCTGCAGGAACTCGGGCCAGATCGTGTCCAGGCAAGTCTTGACCGCGCCGCGAAGCCGACGACGCTCGCGACGCAGCCGCAGCCGCTCGAGACACAGCGCGTGCGCGCACGCCACCGCCGGTGCGTCGGGCCGCACGAGATGGGAGTAGTCAACGGCGCCGGCGAGGGTGCGGGCATCGACACGGTCGGACTTGGCGCCAGTGATGTCGCGCGCGCCGCGGAGCTTCGCGACGGTCGCCGCGTGAACCTGGCGCACCTCAACGCCTTGCCCGGACAGCTCCTCAGCGAGTGCCTGCCAGCGCGTAGCGGTCGGCTCGATGATCACCAGGACGCGACCCTCGAGCCCGGCAAGCTCCCCGAGGAACCCGTCGATGCCCTCACGGGAGTGAGTGAACCTGAGCCGCCGATCGGTCCCGTCCGGCGCGCGCAAGACCGCTTCGTGCGCGGCGCGGCGCCCCAGATCGATGCCGACTGTCCACGCGGGCGAGCCCGCGTGGACAGTCCCAGGCACGTCCGTCATCCTCTGCATCCAGCCTCCTCCGACAGTGGTTTAAGCCCGCACACACCTGGGCCAATGAACAACTCGAAGAGGAGGCTGACCTACGTCACGGCGGCTACCAGCGAACCCCAACTTCCGCGCCAACCTAAAATTGCTTGGCCGCTTTGGCGTTCTCACGGTCATTAAGAGAGAGGGGCGAATCGTTCCCTTGTGATCCGTGAGTCGTGAAAGGAGGTGTCAGGGCGATGATCGAGTTGACCGTCAAGCTCACCGACGAGCAGCTTGCCGAGATCGCTCAGCGTGCTGCCGCGCTCGTCCCAGCCACGCCAGCGGCGGCTCCCTGGTTGAACGTGACCGACGCGGCCGAGCGGCTTCGCTGTGGCAAGGACCGCATCTACGACCTCATCGCGCTGGGGAAGATCCACCCCCATCGCGACGGACGCCGCGTCCTCCTGCACCGCGACGACCTCGACGCTTACATCGAAGGACGTTCGCGATGAATGCCCGGACAGCGAATGGAATCGACGCTCAACGTCTGGGCGAGCCTGCCTGTCGTTCGACGGCCGCAGCTAGGTCGGCCAACGTCAGGTCGAGAGCAGTGAGCAGCCGCGTGATCGTGGACCAACGGATATCACGCTGCCCTGACTCGACCTGGGAAATGTATGTGTCGTTTGCGCTCGACCTCAAGCCGAGTTCCTTTTGCGTGAGCCCCGCATCTCTGCGCAGCTCGCGCAACGCCCGGCCGAGCGCGCGTCGCGCTTCGGTGATCGGGTCTGGGCTTTGGTCGTCCGTCATTCTCATACCGCTCGACAAAACTTCACGTCCGAGCCAAGTTGTAGGCTCGCAGAACCGAACATACAAGTTGGCGCCCGCGCGGGTAGGACCGCCGGGCGCCGCGGCACCGAGAGCGATAACTCCCGGCGCGCAAGCCAAGCTACCAGCACGCGGGCTGGCTTCCTCGTCAGAGAACACTCCCGGGGCCTCCGATCCCAAGGAGGAACCGAAGATGACCAAGACCACCATCCCCGCCGAGATCGTGCGCGTCGTGCGCTCGGCGATCATCACAGAGCTGGGCGGCGCTGCAGCCGAGATCGAACAGGCGAGCCTCGGCTACGAGAAGGAGGAACACCCAGAGACCTTCAGCGAGCCATTCGCCAAGTTCGACGCGCTACGTAGCCTTTTGGACGCGGTCGGCTGGAGCAACGCGAGCCCTCGACTGATCGAATTTGAGCAGCACCGCGAGCCGCTTGCCGTCGCGTTGACGGAGCGACTTGCAACCGACCGCCCGTACGTCGCGGATCGATCAATCGAACCCACCACGCGCGAGGCCGTTGAACGCGACATCCGTGGGATCGAAGCCTTCCTTACCACAACTGGATTGGCGAAGGACTGAGCGACGATGGCCGCGAAGCTCGAAAAGACGCGGACGCCGGGTATCTATCGGCGCGGCGGTCGCTACGTGTTCAGCTACCGCGTTGACGGCAAGCAGCGCTGGGAGTCCTGCCGCACGATTGACGAGGCTCGCCGCCTTAAGGCCGCACGCACGACGGACATCGAGCGCGGGGAGTTCGAGCCACGCTCGCGGGCCACCCTGCACGAGTACGCCTTGGAGTGGGTTGAGCGCTATCAGGGACGTGGAAGGCGCGGGTTTCGCGAGGGAACCCGCGCCGACTATCGGCGGCAGATCGAGCAATACATCTGCCGTTACTTCCCTGCTCGATTGCGTCTCACGGAGATCACGCCGTCGAAGATCGCCGGGTTCGTCGCTTGGCTCTGCGACGAGCAGGCACAGAAACGATTGCTCTCTGACGCGACGGTGCGCAACATCATGGCGCCGCTCCGGGCCTGTCTGACGACTGCCGTCAGGGAGGGCTTGATCCGCTCCAACCCGGCGCGAGACGTAGACCTGCCGCACAGGCCGACCGTCGAGGACCTCGAAGACGACGAGGCGAAGGCGATGAGCCGCGACGAGCTGGCCGAGATGCTTGCCTTGATCCCTGAGCAATGGCATCTGTTCTTCTGGTTCCTTGCTGCCACGGGCGTCCGTATCAGCGAGGCCATTGCGCTCCAGTGGCGGCATCTGGAACTTGACGCGCCTGTCCCCCACGTCAAGGTCCGCCGCGCGCTCGTGAAGGGCCGGATGGGACCGCCCAAGAGCCGCTACGGCCGTCGCGAGATTCCCCTCGATCCGCTACTCGCCACGGCGCTCTACGAGCACCACGCGGTCACGGAGTGGCCAAGTGATGAGGACCCCGTATTTCCAGCGGCCAACGGATCGCCTCTCATGCCAAACAACGTTTTCCGGCGAGTGCTCCAACCCGCTCGGGAGGCCGCAGACCTTCCGTGGGTCGGCTTCCACGCCTTCCGTCACACCTGCGCCTCCATCCTGTTCGCGGAAGGCCGCAACGCCGTTCAGGTCCAGCGCTGGCTCGGCCACCACTCCGCAGCGTTCACGCTCGCAACCTATGTCCACCTGCTCGACGGCGACCTCGGGGAGCCACTGGCAATCCTTCAGACTGTCCGCAATGATGCGAAATGACTACAGAACTCCCGGAGAAGGCGTTATCCTCGACAGAGCGATGACCGTGCCAGTCGAATATGTCGATGCGCAACAGCTCTGGGATGAGAAGGAGAGGGCTCGCCGTGCCGATGTAGAGGCCCTGCGCTCTGGGGAAAAGACGGAGGCGCAGCTCAAGCGCGAAACAGAGGCGTTCGCTTTTCCCCCTGGCCGCGCTCGTATCAATCTGGACTCGGCCCGCTCACTCTCCTGAGCGACAATCCACCAAACCTGGATGTTGAGGCGCTCGATGCGATCGAGGTCTCGGCGTCTCCGCTGAGCCTGGATGAGGCTCAACGCATCATCGCCCGCATCGAGGACGTGGTCCGCGATCGGCACGTCGTCCTCGTTGGAGGACAGGCGGTCTCTGTGTGGATCGGCCAACTCGAAGATCGCTTGGGCGACAGACTCACGACGGCGCCGGTAGTCAGCCGAGACATCGACTTCCTGGGCAACACAACAGACCTCCAGCGCGCAGGCAATCTGCTCGGCGGACGAGTCCATGTCGCGGGATGGCAACGCCGCACGCCGCTTGCGGGAGCGGCGATGTTCCTCGACAGCGACGGTCATAAGCGACGCCTGGACTTTCTCGAAAGCGTCTACGGCATGAACTCGGAGGACATCAGGACCACCGCGATCGAGATCGACCTATTGCCTGGCGGAGACCGGCAGGTGCCCGTGTGGGTCATGCACCCCGAGCGCTGCATGGAGAGCCGCGTCCACAACAGCGTTCTCGCCAACAAGCAGACCGATCTCGCGTGGCGCCAGCTCGAAGTATCCGTCGCCTGCGCCCGCGCTTTCAGTCGCCTACTGCTCGACGAGCGCGGCGAGGCCGCCATCCGCGACGTGTTGAAACTCAACGAGCGCATCTTCCGCTTCGCCCAAGAAGACCGATGCTCAAGGCTGGCTGCCGAACGAGGCATCGAGGCTTTCGATGCCGTATTCGATGACGAGCGGCTACCCGAGAAGTTCAGGACTGTGCGACTGCCTCAGATGCAAGAGCGGATCAGGAGCTTGCGCGAAGGCTTGGCCCGAGGAACGGTCGGCAACTGACGCCTGAGCGCTACCGACGCCCGATCTTCGCCCGCGTAACCCACGACCTTTACTCTTTAGGACATAGAAGGAGTCTGTCAACCGCGTCGCTGCCGCTACCCTCAAGTGGGTCCGACAGAGCCCAGGTAAGATCACCGACGTAGTAGATCGGAGACTGGCTCATCTCCATCAGATGATCGCTGACCTCGCGTGGGTCGAGTAGCAGGTACTCGCCGATGTCTCGAACACGGTGGCCGTCGATCCGCAGACGCTCAATATCTCGACGTATCCGCTCTATTTCCGACGTGGTCCTAACCTCACCGCGAGTAAGCCTCGGCGGGTTGCGCGAGCCGTCGTAAGCTTGCACCATCTCGTCGGCCAAGCCAGCAGCGAAGGTGAGAATCACTGATAGGTATGCCCGCCCAAACCACTCGCCTCGGATTCGGGCTGCCTTGAATCGGTCGTGCAACTCATCCTCGACACTTCGATCGCCTGGAATGACGTGCCTGAGAATTAGCTCGCGCGGATTGCCTGTCTGTAGCTTGCTCACTCTTTGTGTCGGAGCCTTGGAGAGTCCGATCTTGATGGGTCCGGATGTACCTGACTGAATGAAGTACACAAAGTTCGAGTCCGGAAGATTTTCGCGCCAAAACTCAATCTGTTCGGGTGCCTTGGTGTCAAATAGCGAATGGCGCGCACTGTTGGGTTCCAGCTCGTGGACACGGTTCACCAACTCGCGGATTTCGCCTTTTTGCTGATCGTCTCGAATCCGCAGACGGGTTTTATAGTTGCCATCCATGGCTAGCTTTGCAGCGTCCCGCACGCTCATTGCCCGAGTTGCGCTCGAGAAGATTTCCCAGCCCACGTCATCCAAGCAGTCATCAGGGCTCAGACACGACTCTTCATTCAGACGCCTGTCTCGCAACCGCTCCCACCGCTGCATTCGTTCCAGCATCTCGCGTTCCAAGGGGTGTTCGTAAGGCATGAGCGCGTACTAGGAGTTGCTCTCGTGAACCGGCGTTCCCTGGCGAGGAGGGTCAACGAACCCGCCGCCCAGAAGGCTCACGGAGTCTTCTTCTGCTGGGGAGATGGAGGGGAAGCAGTGCCACCTGTCGATGGACCGCCCCCTTTACCGCCGCTTTTAGCAACGGCCAAGACAGCGGCGATACCGCCAGCGCCCACGCCAACATTTGCGAACATCTGCGTGGCTTCCATCGCCGCACTCCCCCTAAGCACCTTGGGCTCGGACCGAAGCGGCGTTCCGCTAGCTGGTTGGCGGCGATCTTTTTCAGGCATGGCATGTCCCTTCGTGAGTGGACGGATGGCTTATCAAATGAACCAGACAGACCGCAGCGGATAGCCCTCGGCAGTCCCGCCGCGGCTACATCTCTAACTCGAACCCGACCTCGAAGCTATCCGGTTCTGGCATAGTCCCGGGCCCCGCATTCATAAGACCCCAACGGAATGACTCAACCTAGCCAAATGAGGACGGAATGAGTGGTCAACAAATACCATCGTTCGGAAAATTGGAGCGTGTTCCGGCTCGCTCAGGCTGGCCGCACGAGGCGCACAAGTTCACGCCGTGGCTCGCTGAGAACGTCGAGCTCTTGGGGGATGCGCTTGGGCTATCGCTAGAACTCAAGGCCCGAGAGCATCAGGTTGGTCGCTATTCGCTCGACCTTCTCCTCGCGGATGCGACAGAGCGCGTCGTGATCGTCGAGAACCAGTTCGGCCAGACGGACCATGACCACCTTGGGAAGCTACTGACCTATTGCGCTGGTACGGAAGCCGATGTGGTCATCTGGATCGCCGAGCGCCTCAACGAAGAGCACCTCGCCGCGCTGGAGTGGCTCAATGAGAACACGCGCTCCGGTGTTGGCTTCTTTGGTGTCGAGCTTGAGCTGCTCCGCATCGCGGACTCGCCGCTTGCCCCCAACTTCCGTGTTTTGGTGCAGCCGAACGAGTGGGCCAAGAGCGTCCGACCGGCAGCTGGTCCGGCTATCGACTGGAACTGGACCAAGTACAGCGAGGAACTCAAAGTCCCCGAAGACCGCATCGCCGTGGGCCGAGCAGTGGCCGAGCAGCTCGAACGCCTCGTCGCCAGCGACGACCTCCCGTGGAAGCTCCAGTTCCGCAAGGGCTATCTGGCGCTCCTCAGACCTGGTGGCTACCGCGTCGCGATCATCGACGTTTACTGGAAAAATGCACCGAGGTTTGCTGTTCGCCTGCCAGATACGCCCGAGACGCTTCAACTTGGAACTCCTTTTCCCGAGCTTGATTCATCTTGGGACTCGGCGGAGAACATGTGGGGTTGGACGGTCCCAGACGCTTCCGCCGTACCGGACCTCCGCAGGGCGATCGATCTCGTCAGACCGATGAACCCGGTCTCCGGCCAGATGACCATGCCCGAAGCCGGCGCCGCCGACCTCTGACGTAAACGCCGACCCGGAGCTTACGGTGTATCCGCCAACACCAAGCCGCTAGTCACAGCGATGCGGTTCCACGCGTTGATGGCCGTGATGGCAAAGATCAGGTTGGCCAGGTCAGCCGCAGAGAACTCAGATGCCGCGCGCTCGTAGACCGTATCCGGCACGCCGCTCTCCCCGATCCTGGTGATCGCATCTGTCATCTCGAGTGCCGTGCGCTCGCGCTCCGTGAACAACGGGCTCTCGCGCCAGGCCGCCAGCGCATATAGGCGCTGCTCGCTCTCCCCCGCCTTGCGCGCGTCACGCGTGTGCAAGGCGATGCAGTGGGCGCAACCGTTGAGCTGCGAAGCGCGGATCTTGACCAGCTCTCGAAGCGCCGAGTCAAGCTCAATCGAACCATCGAACGCTGCCATCGCGCGATAGGCGTCGAGCGCCGTGGCCTTCAGATCGATACGTTGATTCTCCATAGGATCGCATGCTATTCATTCGCGCATCGCGCGAGACACAAGGCCCTTCAGACGTTCCAATCCAATCCAGGCCAGGGTGCAAACAAAGTGCGAACATGCCCCACACCACTCGGCTACAAAGACCCCAACGGCCTAGACACGAATCCCTAGCAACAGAGCCAATCTAGCCAACCGAGCGACACCCCACAACACCCCTCGGGACGAATCATAATCCGCGTGTCGGGGGTTCGAGTCCCTCCTCCAGCACTACCGAAACCCAGCCCACACAATGATTTCGAGGGTATCAGCGCGTTCGGACCGCGAGCGACTATTTCCCCAGGGATTTCCCTGGAGGGCCGCGTTTCTGTCCAAGCGGGGCGCAACAGAGCGTCGATTTCGCCCGCCAGGAGTTCGAGCACGCGCAGCACTTCGTGCGGGGTCCTGAGGTGCCGGATGCTGATGGGCGTGGTCTCGTTGCGCAGGTCGCGTAGCCCGTCCCAGCACGCCCACGCTTCTCGGCCGGGATCACGCGCACTTCGGGCGTGGCGCGGCGGGGGGGCGGCGGGGGGCGGGCTGTCTGAGTCGGTCTACTCCAGCCCGGCTCTGACCGCGAACGCGGCGGCTGCGGTTCGTGATGGCAGGTTGAGCTTGTTTCTGATGTTGGCGACGTGGCGGTGGACTGTGTGGGTACTGACCACGAGTTGCTCAGCGATGGCGGAGTCGCTGAAGCCGCGTGCGACGAGCGTGAGCACTTCGCGCTCGCGTGCGGTCAGGGACTGCGCCAACGGCGCGGCGGGTGCACCTTGTCCTGTGCCGGGGTCGAGCGCGCTCGCGATAGCGGCACCGGTGCCGCTCGCGTCCCCGCGCCAGGGGTGGTGCGCGTCGCCGGGAAGGGGGATCAGGCGCGCATCGGGTGCGAGGGTGGCAACCTCGCGGCCCTGGGAGAAGGGGACCGTGCGATCTGCCGTCCGGTGGATCACGACGGTTGGCGTCCGCAGGTGAGCAAGGTCCTCGCGGATGTCCAGCGCGAAGATCAGCTCGAGAAGGTCGGCGGCCATGTCCGCGCTCGCGGAGGTGCGCTGGAACTCGACGTATTCGCTTCGCTCGCGATCGTCGGCCCCGGTCATGAACACCTCTGCCAGGATCCGTGAGCCGAACCCCCACGTGCCGCGCACGAGCTCGATCAGCGACGCCTGCGCCTGCGGCGGGGCAAGAGCTTGGCCGTCCGCCCAGCCGGCGTAGATCACGAGCCGCTCCACGCGCTCGGGGTGGCGACGCGCGTACGCGGCCCCGAAGCAGCCGCCACATGAGACGCCGACAAGCGAGCAACTGCCGACATGGCGCTCGTCGAGAAGCGCGTGGAGCACGGCGAGCTCGGACTCGAGCGAGGTGTGGTGCGGCTCGCGGCGGCGATCGGATAGGCCCACGCCGAGCCTGTCGTAGCGCAGCACCGTGTGCGTTCCCACGAACTCGCTGAAGAACGACCGAAAGCCGGGCTGCTGCCACTCCAGCTCGATATGGCTGATCCACCACGGCGGAAACACGAGCACCGGCCCCTCTCCTACGAGCGAGTACGCCACCTTGTGTCCCTCGAAGTCAAAGAAACCGATCCGCTGGTCCAGCATCATCGATGAGGCTACACGCAGGTACTTGCACTCATGAGCGTGAGGGCAAATGGCCGGTCAGGCCATCTCCGCAGGATGGCCCGTAATCGCGATGACGGTCCTCGGCACCGCTGGGATGCTCCCGAGACGCCATATCAACCGCAAGACCTGCTCATCACGAGCTGCGAGGAGTGCGAAATGCCATTCATCAATGTGAAGGTCATTGAGGGAGTCTTTACGGCCGAGCAGAAGCGCGAGATCGCCGAGCGCCTAAGCGAGACGATGATCGACATCGAGGGCGAGAGCATGCGCGAGGTCACGATGGTCGTGGTCGACGAGACGAAGTCCGAAGACTGGGCGATCGGGGGTCGCTGCCTGAGCACTGAGGACGTGCGCGCGCTCGCAGCCCAGAGTACAGGTATGACGTCGTGAGTCCGCAGCCCGAGACGACACCGCGGGTCACGCGCGCGAGTCGATCACAGGTCGCAGCTCGGCAGGCGCCGCTGCGGCGTATCTACGAACAGGACGCCACGCAAGCGCTCGTCGTCGATCGTGCTCACACGGTCGGACGAGACCTCGAGGACCCTGTTCGTACCGCCGTGGTGCCCGGCGAGGAGTACCGCGCCGAGGACGTCATGATCACGATCGGCAATCACCGCGGGGTCGGCGGCCTGCATGAGGCCCCCAACTCTGGGGAGCTGTTGTGCGCCGCGCTCGCAGCCTGCCAAGACTCGACCATCCGCATGGTTGCCGACCTATTGGGCGTCCACCTGACGGCACTCGCGGTCGAGGTTGAAGGCGATGTGGACCTACGCGGCGCGCTCGCGGTGGACGGGTCGGTGCGCGTGGGCTTCCGATCGATGTGCTGTCAGACCAAGATCGAGGTGGCGCACGGCACCGATCCTCGGACCGTCGAGATGCTGCTCACCGCCGCCGAGCGATCTTGCGTCATTCTCGACACCCTCAGACATGGTGTGGACATCACAACCAAGGTTGACCTTGCGTGATCTGACCTGGTCTTCTTGGAGTCGGTGATCTGACTCCTACGAGTCGCCGGGGCGATCGCTCGACTACCTTGTGGCGCGTATTTTGCCCCGGCGACGTGACCGACGTCAGCGGTCCACGGGGGCTTCCGCTACAAGTATCACCAATATCCTTTTCAGCTGGCTGCCCGAAGCACTTCGCTCGCGGTGGGCATGCTGCGCGGGGCCCCCGCTGGTTCGAGCCCACCTCGCGAACGATCACGTCCGGGCCGCGAAACCACGCCTGATCCACTCCCTGTAGGCGTCGTAGAAGGCAGCAAAGTTGTTCGACACGAGGAGTGCAGACTCATACACCTGTTCGGCGGTTGCCGTTGCGTATTCGTGGACGAGCATGCGCCGCAGCTCGCGTAGTCGTTGCAGGCGACGAGTGAGCTCGACCGAGATCACTCCGGCGCCCCTTAGCGCATCGAGATCGCGCCTCGCATTTGTATCGTCGCGACGCCCACGAAGCTCGGCGAGCTCCAGCCCGAAGGCCGTAAGCTCGGCGATGTAGTTATAGAGCTGATCGACGCCCCGCTCGACCGCCTTCACACGGTTGAGCTCGACGGGATCCTGGGACGAGTAGGCGGCACTGAAAGCGTCGAGGTCGAAGTCCTCGCCGAACTCTGCCATGGCCGTTCGCAGTGCGAGCAGATGGCGGCGCACGTCGCTGACCCGATCGCCGATCTTCACCTTCAGCGCCCTCGCACGTTGGAGGTCGCTCGCCTCGAGCGGTGCAGACGCCGGTGCAGCAGGAGTCATGCGGCGTGATGATCGAGATCGGGCTCGTCAATCACAGCAGTCGAGGATCGTTCGGCACTGCGGGCAAGACGCCGCCACTTCGGAGCGCGCTCTCCCAATGCGGACCAAAGATCCTCTCGATCGACGAGCACACGCCCATGATCGATCACGTCTGACATGAGCGCCGGCGAGGTCTGTGCGTCTGAAAACCGCACAAGCTGCATCTCGCGACCGATGCGGCAGGAGAGCCGTTCGGTCAGCTCAGCCAGGCGGCTAACGTCCGGATCGTGCAACACAACCAGGACATCGACATCCGAGTGCTCGCCGTCGTTTCCGATGGCCGTCGAGCCGAACAACACAGCGAGCCTGATGTTGGGCTCGGTGCGAAGCGCTGCGCGCAGCGCCCGCAACAGGTCCCAATGACTGCGCAGATACGCCTCCTCGCGAAATGTGATCCGAAACCGGCGCGGGCTCAGACGCTCGCCACGCACCAGCCCCTCGGATACGGCGCGACGCAGCGTGCGCTCCGGGATCTCAAGTTCGGATGCGGCTAGCCCGAGAGACTCCATGCCATGACTATATCTTCGTATGGCCGATAATTCAAGCCCGTATGGCCGCTAAGCGCCAGTGGTATGGCCGATCACGGTACCCGTAGCGAATCATAATCCGCGTGTCGGGGGTTCGAGTCCCTCCTCCGGCATCGCCGAAACACGTCTAACCAAGCGGTTTTGACTGTATCACTGGCTGCGGACGGGGCGTCTTAATTTCCCCACTGATTTCCCCAGGGGCGTCGCGGGGGCGCGGAGGGTCGCCACGGACGCCGGGTATCTATCGGCGCGGCGGTCGCTACGTGTTCAGCTACCGCGTTGACGGCAAGCAGCGCTGGGAGTCCTGCCGCACGATTGACGAGGCTCGCCGCCTTAAGGCCGCACGCACGACGGACATCGAGCGCGGGGAGTTCGAGCCACGCTCGCGGGCCACCCTGCACGAGTACGCCTTGGAGTGGGTTGAGCGCTATCAGGGACGTGGAAGGCGCGGGTTTCGCGAGGGAACCCGCGCCGACTATCGGCGGCAGATCGAGCAATACATCTGCCGTTACTTCCCTGCTCGATTGCGTCTCACGGAGATCACGCCGTCGAAGATCGCCGGGTTCGTCGCTTGGCTCTGCGACGAGCAGGCACAGAAACGATTGCTCTCTGACGCGACGGTGCGCAACATCATGGCGCCGCTCCGGGCCTGTCTGACGACTGCCGTCAGGGAGGGCTTGATCCGCTCCAACCCGGCGCGAGACGTAGACCTGCCGCACAGGCCGACCGTCGAGGACCTCGAAGACGACGAGGCGAAGGCGATGAGCCGCGACGAGCTGGCCGAGATGCTTGCCTTGATCCCTGAGCAATGGCATCTGTTCTTCTGGTTCCTTGCTGCCACGGGCGTCCGTATCAGCGAGGCCATTGCGCTCCAGTGGCGGCATCTGGAACTTGACGCGCCTGTCCCCCACGTCAAGGTCCGCCGCGCGCTCGTGAAGGGCCGGATGGGACCGCCCAAGAGCCGCTACGGCCGTCGCGAGATTCCCCTCGATCCGCTACTCGCCACGGCGCTCTACGAGCACCACGCGGTCACGGAGTGGCCAAGTGATGAGGACCCCGTATTTCCAGCGGCCAACGGATCGCCTCTCATGCCAAACAACGTTTTCCGGCGAGTGCTCCAACCGCTCGGGAGGCCGCAGACCTTCCGTGGGTCGGCTTCCACGCCTTCCGTCACACCTGCGCCTCCATCCTGTTCGCGGAAGGCCGCAACGCCGTTCAGGTCCAGCGCTGGCTCGGCCACCACTCCGCAGCGTTCACGCTCGCAACCTATGTCCACCTGCTCGACGGCGACCTCGGGGAGCCACTGGCAATCCTTCAGAAAGGCGGCCAAAATGCCGAATTGGCCGGATAGCTTCCGCAGAAGGCGTTAGGCTCTGAATAGCGATGACCTTGCAGATAGAACATGTTGACGTTCAGGAGCTTCTCGACGAAGAGGAGAGGGATCGCCGCGCCGATGAGGAGGCGCTGCGCTCTGGACGCAAGACGCCCGCGCAGCTCAAGCGCGAAAACGAGGTCTTCGCGCTTCCGGCAGACCGCATTCGGATCAACCTCGACTCGGCGCACTCCCTGTCCTGACCGCCGATCCCAGAGCCGCGCGCGTGGCTGACGAGCAGCAGAGCGAGGACGAGCTGCCTCCGCTGAAGATCGATGAAACCGAGCGCATCATCGCTCGGCTGGAGCAAGTCGTCCGCGACCGCCGAGTCGTTCTCGTCGGCGGGCAGGCAGTCGCCATCTGGGCATCAAAGCTCGAAGACCGGATCGCGGATGCGCTCGTAGACGCAGTGGCGAGTCGAGACATCGACCTTCTCGGCAACTCCTCGGACCTCCGACAGTCAGCCGAACTGCTCGACGCACGCGTCCGCGTGGCCAAATGGGAGGATCGCACCCCGCTCACCGGCGTTGCCATCTTCCTCGACAGCGAAGGCCGCGAGCGCCGCTTGGACGTCATGGCGAGCGTCTACGGAATGAACGCCGAAGACATCAGACAGACAGCCATCGAGGCAGAGTTGGTCATAGACAAGGACCGCCAAGTGAATGTCTGGATCATGCACCCAGAGCGCTGCATGGAGAGCCGCGTCCACAACAGCGCTCTCGAGACGAGCGCCTACCCGAGAAGTTCAGGACTGTGCGACTGCCTCAGATGCAGAAACGGATACGGAGCTTGCGCGAAGGCTTGACCGGAAGAACGGTCGGTAGCTGATGCCTGAGTGTTACCGGCGCCCGATCTTCGCTCGCGTATACACGAAGTTCGCGGATACGAGCAACCGTCGCGGCGGCGCCGAGCATCGTCGCAAGCTGCTCGCCGACCTGAGCGGGCGTGTGATCGAGCTTGGAGCAGGTAGCGGCGCGAACTTCGCGCACTACCCTGCAACCGTTGACGAAGTTCTCGCCGTCGAGCCCGAGCCATATCTGCGCCAACAGGCACTGACGGCGGCAAACAGAAGCATGGTGAACATCCGGGTGCTGGATGGCGAGGCGTACCGCCTACCCGGCGATGAGGGGACTTTCGATGCTGGCGTTGCCTCGCTCGTCCTCTGCACCGTTCCCGACCAGCAGCGCGCGCTCGCCGAGCTGTTCCGAGTCATCAGGCCAGGGGGCGAACTGCGCTTCTATGAGCACGTCGTGGGCCATTCCAAGTGGGAGGCACGCTTTCAACGACTCGCCGACGCGACCCTCTGGCCCCACCTCGCCGGTGGATGTCACTTGGCGCGAGACACGGTCGCGGGAATCGAGCAGGCCGGGTTCGCCATCGAGGCGTGTGAGCGTTTCCCGTTCAGTCCCTCCGCGTTTCTTCCGCCCGATCCGCACATCCTGGGGATCGCACGCCGACCCGGAAGTTCTTAGCCCGGCGACATAACCGAAGTCAGCGGTCCACCGGGGCTTCCAATACGAGTGTAGCTCCCGACCGTCACGCGCCAGGGTGCAAACATGCCCCACACCGTGCGATCGACTCGCGTGCGGTGATCATCGCGACTCGTGGCAACGAAGCCGCTAGCGCTCGTGCCGGCGCGATGTTGCGGGTAGCCATCGCTGTGAAGGTCAGCGTTAGACGCTCGTCGCCGGTCGCGCGGGAGAACAGCGCCCGTTCAAAAGCATTCAGCTTCCGCCCTCCGGCGTAGTCGTGGATCATCGCCGCGTGGCCGTGCAGCGCGCGGTGGTGGTGGTGGCGGTAGCGCTGTAGGCCGCGCTGCAGCGGCTCGGCTCCGAGCAGTGCCGGGGCGACACTGTCAGTGAGCCATTCGGCGGACTGCAGCGCCCAGCCGCAGCCGACGCCCCACAGCGGGTCGGTAGCGAGCGCGGCGTCGCCCACCAGCGCT
Source organism: uncultured Solirubrobacterales bacterium (assembly GCA_963827045.1). GTDB lineage: Bacteria > Actinomycetota > Thermoleophilia > Solirubrobacterales > Solirubrobacteraceae > Palsa-744. The sequence goes on along the minus strand of CAWGZH010000004.1, from coordinate 283,247 downwards.
AGGCCAGGCGCGGTGGGTGCGTGGATCACGTTGGTTATGTCGATCTTGCCGACTACTCGCCCGACCATCCGCGAGGCGAGGATCGGCGGTGCGTCGGGCAGCGCGGCAATGTAGGAAACGAGGGCCTGGATGGGGTCACGGCGGAACTCGTCCTGGCGCTGCTTGGTGGGCATTGCGGCGTAGAGCGTCAGCCCGTTGTCTGTAGGGAAGGCGGCGGCCCAATCGGGGTCGAGAAACCAGGCGGAGCCGTCGGGGGCGCCCGCGGGAGAAGGTCCCTCGAAGTATGCGGCGTAGAAGAAGCGGCCGTGAGCGATCGTGCGCGTTCGGACCCCGGCCAGCGCGGCTACTCGCGAGCCGCGGCCGTCCGCGCCGATGACCAGCCGCGCACGCAGCGCTCTGGACTGGCCGCCCCGCTCGCGCACCTCCACACCGCGAATGTTGTTCCCTTCACGGATCAGCGCGTGCGCGGTGTAGCCCAGGATCAGCTCGACGCCGGGGGTCTCAGCCGCCTTGCGGCGGATCATCGGGTCGAGCAGCTCGCGGCGCAGGTTGACACCGCTGGGCACGACACTCTCAGCGCATGGTTCGATCCAGCCCCAGCGAGTCCAGATGCGCGCGTGGGCGCGCAGTCCTCCGGCCTCTTCGATCCCTCCCAGCAGACCCAGCCGTTCGAGCGTTGGCACTGCGGAAGACTGGATGAAGTGACTGCAGATGCACTTGAACGCAGCCGCGTCCGGCCGCTGCTCCACGAGCGCTACGCGCGCGCCTGTCTTGGCGAGCAGGATCGCGGCGGTGCAGCCCGCGAGGCTCGCGCCGACGATCGTCGCGTCGTAGTCACAGGTGCCCGCGGGCGTCTCTTGCCGTCGTGGATCGGCCATCTCTACTTCGGCGCAGAGATGCTCTCGGGTGTGCCAAGGCGCTCGACCGCTTCCGCGACCGCGAGTGCGCCGTCGTTGCGGCCCAGGGCCTCGGCCATCCGCTCCGCCCCCCGCTTGAGCGCCTGATCCTCAAGCGCTTGTGCGATCACTCTGCGGAGCTTGCTGGGCGATGTGTTCTTACGTACCCGTACACCGGCGCCGCAGGCAACAACACGAGCTGCGTTATCCGGCTGGTCGCGTCCGTCGGGAACACAGACGAGCGGCACGCCATCCGCAAGCGCCGCGTTGATCGTCTGCCAGCCCGCGTGCGTCACGACCAGCGCAGCGTGCGGGAGCACCGTGCGGTGCGGGATGAACGCGACCGTGCGCGCGTTCGTGGGAATCCGCAGCTGGCCAATCTCAAGCGCCGGCCCGGCGGTCAGCAGGGCACGGACCGGCAGCTCACCCACAGCGTCAAGCGCCCGCTGGACGAGCGCCCGTTGGTTCATATAGCTGGTGCTGAAGCTGATCAGCACGAGCGGATCGGTGTTCGTCTCCGGCCACGGCGACTCCCACTTGTGCGTATAGGGCTCAAACGCCGGACCCATGTAGTGCACGTTCGCCGGCAGCCTGCCGCGACTGGAGAAGTCGAGCTCCGGCGCGGTCATCATGTAGATCGCCTGCACGCCTAGTAGCTGATCCTCCCAATTCTGTAGCGGCGCCAGACCCCTGCTCCACCCGTGCCCTGTTCACGGGCGGTTGACCGCTGGTGGCCAGGACGCGGCTCACTGCGGCTCTGAGAAAGCGGTCGCGCAGGACACCGAGCCGACCGGGCATCGGCTGCAGGCCGAGACCCATCGGCGGTGCGCCGTCGACCGGCAGCGTGTAAGGACAGTGCACAAGCGTGACGGCCGGCAAACCGGCACGCTCGGCGGCGATCGCCGCACCGATCAACATCCAGTCGAACACCACCACCTCCGCGGGCCAATCCTCCAGCAGCTCCACGCAATCACGCGCGACATCCTCCACGAACGCGAATAGAGCGTTTTTGAGCAAGGCCCGCAAGTAACCAACCGGGGTGCGTGGCTCCCAGTCGCGCAGCGTATCGGTCTCGCGCCGCGTGATATCCATATCGGGAAACGTCCGGCGGAACTCGACGAACTCCGCGCCAGTGCCCTGCACCCGCTCTCGCGTCGCGCGGTGCGCGAGCACCCGCACCTCATGGCCACGCTCAACCAACTCGCGCGTCACCGCGAGCTGCGGCGGCGCGTTGCCACTGAACGCAATAAGTGTCTGGAAGACCCGCACTACCATTTGACTATACTCACAATCAAATGAATATGCCGACGTCCTCAGTCAAGAAGCGCCCATACCGGATGTCGGCCCGTGCAGAAGCCGCGGCAGCTACCCGCGAGCGCCTGCTCGCTGCCGCATGGCAGCATTTCGCGAGCCATCCCTACGAGGACGTCCGGCTGCAGGGGATCGCCGCCGAGGCGGGAGTCACAGCTCAGACGCTGCACACGCAGTTCGGCTCTAAGGATCAACTCCTGACCGCCGCATACGTGTGGTTTGGCGAGCAAGAGATGACCCAACGCGACACAGCCCCAACGGGGGACATTCACCGGGCGATCGAGATCCTCTTTGATCGCTACGAGGTCCACGGCATAGCGATCCTACGGATGCTCTCCCAAGAGGACCGCATCCCCGCGATTGCCCAGATGACAGAGGCAGGCCGCGCCTATCACTGCGAGTGGGCGGCAAAGACGTTCACACCCCTCCTACGCGGCCTGCGAGGCGCCTCCCGCGAACGGCGACTCGCCGCGATCGTCGTCGCGACCGACCTGCTCGTATGGAAGCTCCTTCGCCACGAGATGCAGCTCGACCGCACCCGCGCCGAAGCCGTCGTGGTCGAGATGATGTGTTACTCGTCATGAGCCCGGTGATGTTCATCAGCTCGGCGTTCCCGCATCGGCTTGGATGGGGCGCTAATTGCACCTCCGCCTCAGCTCGGCTGCAGGAGACGGACTCTGAGGCGAAGCGTGAGACCGCAGAGCGCGTAGAGGATGGCGATGCTAATGAGCGTGAACTTGATAGTCGAGCAGACGGCGGCGAACGGCGGGGCGAGGCTACCGCCGTTGCCGGCGAGCGTCAGCAGCAGGGCGATGTTTTCGCTCGCGTCGAACGTCGCAGCGGCGAGAGCGAAGAACGGGACGACGACGCCGATGGCCGCGAGGCGACGCACACCGCGCGCACGCGCGGTGTCGCGGACGGCGAAGCCTGCGAGGGCAAAGAACAGGCCGTAGGAGAACATGTAGCCGTAGTCGAGCAGCAGCGAGAGGTGCGCAGCGCTGCGACCTTTAGGCCCCCATTCAGCCATGATCTGTGCGGCGCGCAAGCGGGTCACGGCGAACTCGAAGTCGAGGATCGTCGGCCCGTGCGAGACGTGTGAGGGGTCGAACCACTCCTTGAGTCCCTGGATCTGCGTCGCTTCTTCGCCGCCATCATTGGCCCCGAGCTCGACAGCGAGAACGAGCAAAAGGCCTTCACCATCGGACGTGCAATGCGCGAATTCGCACCCGAAGCCCGCCCGATCATGGTCGGTGATCGAAAGCACGACATCGCAGCCGCCCACGAGCACGACATCCCTGCGATCGGTGTCCTATGGGGCATCGGCTCAGCAAAGGAGCTACTCACCGCCGGAGCCGACGCACTCGCTCATACCCCCGCCGAACTCGCAATCCTCCTCGCCCCATCGCAATAGGCGCTATCGCGGCGTACCACCAAACGCCGCTCTCACACGCTTGCGACGAGGCTGAAGTGCTCGACCGTTGGGAAAGGGTCGTAATAGTGGTGCAGGAGCCGACGCCACTCCTCGTACTTCGCTGACCCCCGGAACCCCTCCGTGTGATCCTCGAGACGTTGCCACACCACGAGCAAGAGATAGCGGTTCGACTTCTCTACGCACCGGTGCAGCTGAAGCGACTCGAATCCAGGCATCGAGGCGATAAGCGCCCTCGCCTCGACAAAGGCACTCTCGAAATCACGCTCTTGGCCCAGCCGCACGTCAAGAACCGCCTGCTCTGTGATCACACCGCAATCCTCCCACACGCCAAGCAAACGCGACTAGTTCAGCGCCGAGCGCAACATAACCCAAGGCGCGCCATAACTCGAGTTATGGCGATATCCACATAACGTCAACTGGCCCTGGGACACGACGCAGACCTTCAGTCCGGCTGCCTTGACTCGCTGCACCGCCCGAGCATAGGTCCAGACGCGCTGGGGCGTGCGGCTGCTCAAAGACGAACGCCTCGCACACGCCCGCGTATGCTACGGCCGAACGTGCCCGGTGCGACGGTAAGAGATGCGAGCGAGAACGACGCGCCGGCGTGCGCGGCGATCTACGCGCCGTACGTGCGCGAGACGGCCGTCAGCTTCGAGGGCGAGCCGCCAACGCCCGCGCTGATGGCCGAACGCATCGCGGCGGCGACGCATACACACGCATGGGTCGTGCACGAAGACGACGACCGCGTCATCGGCTACGCGTACGGCGGGCCGCACCAGGAGAGAGCGGCCTACCGCTTCTCGTGCGACGTCAGCGTCTACGTCGAGCAGGGCCGGCGACGCACCGGCTCGGGTCGCGCGCTGTACGAGGCGCTGTTCGAGCGGCTCGCGGCGCGCGGCTACCTGATGGCGGTCGCGGGCATGACGCTGCCGAACGAGGCGAGCGCGGGCCTGCACCGAGCGATGGGCTTCGAGCCAGTCGGCGTCTACCAGCGGATCGGCTGGAAGCTCGGCGCGTGGCACGACGTCGCGTGGATGCAGCGAGCGCTCGGCGTCGAGCACGACCCTCCCCACGAGCCGCGCTGAGGCGACCGGGTACGGGAGAGATGCCGGACACCGCCTTCCCTGTTGTGGTTTTCGATCTCGACGGGACTCTGCTGCGCGGCACGACCGTGTCGCTTCTGCTCGCAGAATGGCTCGGGCAGGCAGCGGAGATCGCCGAGCTTGAGCGAGCGTTTCATGCACACGAGATATCTAATCGCGTGGTAGCCGATAGTTCCGCTGGATGGCTCGTGGGAAAGAGCACGGCCGAGGCTCGGCGAGTGCTGACGAACGGCCACTGGATTGATGGGATGGCCGAGACGTTCCGAGCGCTCGACGCTGCCGGGGTTAGCCTGCTGCTGGGAACGATCACCTGGAGCTTCGCGGCCGAGATGTTGCGGGAGCGCTACGGCTTCGCCGCGGTCAGCGGGACCGAGATGCAGATCAACGACGGGGTATTGTCGGGCATCGTGACCCGCTATTTCGATGAGCATGACAAGGTGCGCTTCGTGGAGGAGTGGTGCGTGCAGAACGGGTTTTCGATGAGCCAAGTCGCCGCGGTCGGCGATTCTCGCTCGGACGTTCCACTCTTTCGCCGCGCCGGGATGTCGATCGCGCTGAACGCCACGCCCGACGCTCTGGCAGCAGCGACCCATACTCTCGATACTGACGACCTCCGTGATGTACTGGCGCTCATTCAGCCTGTGAGCGAAGCGGCGTGATGGCGTAAAGGGACCGGCGCCCGGGGTCTACGCGGGTTCGAGCTGATCCCGGCGGTCAGACCGATCAGCTTCCAGCCGGCAAAGAAGATGGCGAGCGGTCCAAGGCGTCGCGCACCAGCCGCGGACCGGCTCAGCGAATGACTGCTCCGATCGAAATTGACTCCAGGGCGGGCTCGTTAAGCGTGGTTGGCGCCGGCCAGGAGTTCACGGAGCGGGTCAGCTCGCTCTCACTGCTCGGACGACGATCTGGTACTCTTCCCTCGTTATGCGTACAGTGTACACATCGTTGCCGTTGAAGCGCGAACGCGTGCTCGATGCGGCACTGGCCGTGGCTGAGCGCGAGGGTCTCCAGCGGCTTTCGATGCGACTGGTGGCGTCAGAGCTGGGTGTCTCCCCGATGGCTCTCTACCGGCACGTCACGAACAAGGACGATCTGCTGGATGGGCTCGTCGAGCGGCTGCTCGCAGAGCTGGAGCTGCCCGAGGAGTCGTTGCCGTGGGATGAGCGCTTGCGTGGGCTGGCCGGCGAGCTTCGTGCCCTGGCGCACAGGCGACCCGAGCTTTTCGGCCTGCTGCTGCGCCGCCGCGCTGTGGGTGAGGACGCGACGCGCGCCAGGGAGACAGCGCTGCGCGCCCTGCGCGACGCCGGACTTGACAGCGAAGCAGCGGGAAGAATGGAGCGGTTGCTCAGCACTGTGGTCATGGGCTTTGCGCTGTCTGAGGCCACAGGACGTTTTGAGGGAATCGACGTGGACGCGGAGTTCGATAGTGCCCTGGAATTGCTCGCGCGTGTGGTGGCCGCGCGATGAAGATGGGGGCACCCTCACGCACGGCGGAATACATGGCCCTGTTCCGCGCGCTTGAGTCCGCACGACCTGCGAATGAGCGCCTGTTTGAGGATCGCACGGCCGTATCCTTCTTGCACCCGAGACTGCGCGCCGTCGCGTTGGCGGCGAGGTTCAGACCGGCGCGCTCGCTTATCTTCGCGCTCATCGACCGTCGCTGGCCCGGTCCGCGCCTTTCGGGCGTAGTGAGAACGCGCGTGATCGACGACTTCGTGACGGGGACCATGCAGGCCGGCGCTACCCAGCTCGTGCTGTTGGGGGCCGGCTATGACACGCGCGCGACCAGGCTACCCGCGGCCGCGGCAAGCACCGTCTTTGAGATCGACCATCCCATAACACAGGCTCGCAAGCGTGCGGCCCTCGGTGACATATCCGAGCGCGTAGGCTACGTCCCACTCGACTTCGAGAGCGACGCCCTGCAACCTACGCTGATCGACGCGGGGTTGGACCAGAGCCAGCGGACGTGTGTTCTATGGGAGGGCGTGTTCAGCTACCTCACGCCCGAAGCGATCGACGCGACCCTCGCCACGCTCGTCGAAGTGTGCGCGCCCGGCAGCCAAATCCTGCTCACCTACGTTGACCAGCGATACCTCGACACCACAAGCCCACAAGCAGGGGCATGGCTCACAGCCGTACACAATGCTGGCGAGCCGTTCCAAACCGGCCTTGATCCCAGCCAGGCACCGGCGTTCTTCGCCGCCCGCAACCTCGCCCTGCTGGGCGACGAGTCAACCACGCAGGCGGCCTGCCGGCTCGGTGTCCCCAAGGCGCACACGATCCCCGACATGTACCGGTTGGCAACACTCCAGATCACTCCAGCCAGCCCGCAGGCGTGACTGGCAATTTGTCTCGGTCGGACTTCACTTGGTCGCATGCGAGGTAGGATCGACCTGTCTGGCTCACCCGCGGGAGGAGACGGCATGACCGAACAGTTGACGGGGTTGCTTGCCCGAGCTGGGTCTACGAGGCGGTGCGGGCTGGTCGCCTGCCGTGCCATCGGGTCGGTCGGCACATCCGCTTCACCCGCCCCATGCTGGACAACTGGCTCGCTGAGCAGCCTCGGCAGTAGGGTCCTAGCTGGGCAGCAGGAGCGCCCCTGGCAGGTCGCTGAGCGGTGGCAATTTCGACCAGGCCGGGGTGATCCTCCGGAGCCGTAGAGCACGTCCAAGGTGTGGCCCTCGGAGGTCGCGATCTGGTTGTACTTCCACACCCCGAGCAGCAGCGCTACGAGGAACATCATGGCGTCCGCCAAGAGCACCGCCTTGGTCTCGGCGGTCATCATCGCTTCACCCGCTGGGATGTGGAGGGCGGAGCATGAGCCACAACGGTGGGCTGCCCCCGACGCGCAGTTCCTCGGTGTGCTGGAATCCGAGACGCTCATACAGTGCGGCGCTGCGCTCGCTGGAGGCCTCGATATAGGCGGGCAGGCCCTCCCGGTCGCAACGGTCGAGCAGGGGACGCATCAGCGCACTGCCGAGTCCGCTTCCCTGTGTGTCGGGGTGCACGCCGATGTCGCGAACGTAGTAGTGGGGTTGACGTAGGTGGCGCATGTGGTGCCATTCCATCGCGGCTCCCAGTCTCGCGGCCTTGGGTATCCGGATCCCGAATGCGGTGCCGTGCAGCAGGGTGGTGCGCAGTGGTACGCGCCACTTGCCGGGCGGCAGGCCGAGCATGGCACCGACGAGATCGTCTGTCGTCCATACGTTCCCGTGCGGCAACGCGTACCAGCGCAGATCGATCCCGAAATAGTGACGCAACCGTGCTCGTCTCTTGGTGTCCTCTGGCATCAGCCAGTCGAATACCGGGTCATCGAAGAACGCCTCCGCCAGCATTGCCTGCAGGCGTGGGATGTCCTCCGCTGTTGCCTGGCGCAGCTCGTGACCGGTGGGTCGGCTGGGCGGTGCGTCACGTTCAACGGTCGGTGCTGTCTTAGGCATTCTTGACTCCTGTCTTTTCGGTTGCTGTTGCTGGGGGGTCGGCGTTTGGGCACTCATGGGGAGCGTTGTCTGTCCTTGAAGCTGTCGTGAACCGCGGCGTAGTGCGCGGCGAGCCCAACACCCCACCCGAGCAGCGCATAGATGAACCAGGGGTATGCTGTCCCTCCAAGCTGCCACTGCAGGATCCACACGGCGAAGATCAGTATCTGGACGGCGACGAACACCGTCGCGTGGATCCGGAATCCCTTTCGATGGCCATGCGCCCACCGTTCGCTCCGGCGCTGTCGGGACTGGGTTTCCGCGCGCTCGGCGGCGCGCTCGAATGCATCGACCATCAGTTTGCCTCCTTCGTTGTTGAGAGCCCGTCGAGACTCTCGATATCGGCCGCCGCTCGCTGCAAGACGGCTGCTATGGCTTGTGGGTCCACTCGCCCCGACAGCGGCACGAGCCGCGCTCTGAAACGGTCCAGCAGCGGTTCGATCGAGTCCGCGTCGCCAAACCGCGCGCCGGTACGAACTTCGAGCGATGCAAGGGTGTCGCGGCGCGCCTCGATCGCCTGCTCGCCCGCCGCGGTGACGCGATACGTGGTCTTACCGTCGTGGGTCTGACCGTCGATCAGCCCCTCGGCTCCGAGCGCCTCGATCGCGGGGTAGACGCTGCCAGGCGAGGGGCGATAGCGGGGGCCGAAGAGACGCTTCAGCTCGGCCATAATCTCGTAGCCGTGCCGCGGGCGCTCGGCGAGCAGCGCGAGCAGCACGAGCGGGAGCTCGCCGTGTCGGAAGAATCTCCTGGGCAACGCAACCGCTCCCTAGACCACCGCTACGCCGATCATCCCGGCGGCGGATTGTTTGCCGTACCCTCGCCACTGCTGCTCAATTGAAAGCGAGCCTCGCACCGTTGATGCGGCCGCTACGGGGCGCAGCACGGTAGCGCTCACCGGATCGCTGAGCCCCTTCAACGCGAGCGCGCCAAGAGGCTCAGATGCATGAGCGCTCGAGGAACCGACGAGCCTGCTCACCGTCTCGGACACGACAACCTGGCCACCCTGTGCGACGTCGCACAGTCGTCGCGCAACGATCACTGGTCTGCCGAAGAAGTCGTCCTGCTCGCGCACGGCCTCACCCATGTCGATCCCGATCCGCAACGTCATCGGATCTCCGCAGACCGCCACCGCGCGCTGCATCGCCACAGCGCACGCGACGGCCGCGCGCGCGTCGGTAAAAGCCACCATCAACCCGTCGCCAAGGCTCTTGACCTCCGTGCCGGCGTGCTCACGAATCGCTCCGCGCAGCAGCGCGAAATGCCGGCGGCGAAAGGCGTGCGCCACGTGGTCGCCGAGACGATCCAGCAACGCTGTCGACCCGACCACGTCGGTGAACAGGAACGTGTCGATCCGCGTCTCGGCTCGCTCATACAAGGCCTCCACGCCGGACGCTGTCGTCCTATAGGAGATTCCGTGCTCGTGCGCCTCTCTCTCAATCAGGCCCTCAGCCTCTAGCGCCTGGATCGCGCACTCGACCCACTCCGGCGAGGGCCGATAGTCGCAGCCCACACGGCGGGTGAGCCCAGCCGCGAGATCGCTGCGGTCCACAGGACGCTTCGCGCAGAGCGCCAGCAGGACCAACAGGAGCTCACGGTAGCGATGAGTGCTCGACGACATCTGGCGGCCTTTCTAAGAGCTTACGAAGCTGTTACGAATCTTATATCGAAACTATTACGAAGTCAAGGGCTGGTTGCGGCGGTAGTGCAAATTTAGAGGGCAGATCTGCAAACACCCGCGGCTGCTCAGCCGCGGACCGGATCGGGGCGGAAAAGCGCCGAACCGGAGCGGGCGTCAGAGCTCAATGGGTGCGATCTGCAGCGACTGGCTGAGGGCTGGGCCCAGGGACGAGATGAGTTCGTCGCCGTTGGGGGTCTCGGCGGGATCGAGGAGCCACTGAAGGACCAGCCCGTCGCAGACCGCTATCAGGAATGACGCGATCACCTTTGCGTCGGTTCCTGCCTGCTCGGCGTCCTCGCCCAAGCTCGCCCGCACCATGGAGGCGACCTGCTCACGCACGGTGTTGTAGTGAGTGGCCAGTTCTTGGCGTAGGCCATCGGACCATGCTGACTGGCCGACGGCCTCGACGAAGCCGACGAGCACGGGACGCAACTCCTCAAAAGAGTCCAGCATCGCAACCCACGACGCCGCCATCTGCCCAAGCGGCGACTGGTTCTCGCCGGCGAACGCGGCCTCGCCGAGGCGGGTGGTCCATTCTTCGACGGCGCGGCCGATCGCCGCGTTGAGCAGCGCTTCCTTGGAGCCGAAGTGATAGCCGATCGAGGCGAGATTGGCGTTGGCGGCGTTGGCGATGTCGCGGGCCGTCGTGCGGGAGTAGCCCTTCGTGCGCAGGCACTCGATTGCGCCCGCTAGGAGTTGGTCGCGGTGGTTGGCTTGGGCCATCGTGAGATCTTAGTTGACAATCGGACGAACGTAAGTATTGTACATACGTATAGATTGATTATAGCCCGATGATGCCAACGCGAGGAGCAGGCAGATGACAACGACCGAGATGGCGAGCACGCAAGTCGAGCACGCAATTGCCGAGCAGCCGGTTCTCGACGGGGTGCCCCGGGGCCCGCGTCTCCCGCGCGCGCTGCAAACGGTCCTATTTGCGACGCGCCCGCTCTCCTTTATGCAGCGTGTTCGCCGCCGCCATGGCGATGTCTTCACCATCCGCCCCTACGGCTTTTCAGACATCGTCATCCTCACCGACCCGGAGCACATCAAGGAGGTATTCACCGGCGACCGCGACGTGTTCGCGGCCGGGAAGGCAAACGCCGCGATGAGCCCTGTCCTGGGCAGCCACTCGCTGCTGACGCTCGACGGGGAGCGTCACCTGCGCCAGCGCAAGCTGATGCTGCCTCCCTTCCACGGCGAGGCGATCGGCCGCTACCGCGAGCGCATCGAAGAGATCACGAAGGCCGAGATCGCGAGATGGCCGATCGGCAAGCCATTCCCGATCCGCCCGCGCATGCAGGACATCACATTCGAGATCATCCTGCGCGCGGTCATCGGCGTCAGCGACTCGCGGCGCCTCAAGCGCCTGCGCGAAGTACTGCCCAAGCTGCTCGACTTCACCATCTTTGACATGTGGGCGGTATGGATATTCCCCAAGCTGCTGGACAGCCCGATCGCGCGGCGCAACCCCGCCCTGCGTATGCGCCCCGAGATCGACCGCCTGCTCTACGAAGAGATCGCCGCGCACCGCGCGAATCCCGAGGGTCACGACGACATCCTCGCGCTGCTCCTCCGCGCGCGCGACGCGAACGGCGAGCCGCTGTCGGACGAGAACTTGCTCGATCAGATCATCACGCTGCTGCTCGCCGGCCACGAGACCACGACGACCGGACTGGCATGGGCCTTCGAGCGCCTGACCCGCAACCCCGACGCGCTCGAGCGCCTGCGGCAAGAGCTCGAGACCGACGAAGAGAAGTATCTCGAGGCGGTCGTGAACGAGACGCTCCGCGTCCGCCCAGTGATCGACGGTGTCTGGCGAAAGCTCGTCGCCCCAGCAATCGTCGCCGGTCACCGCTTGCCCGCCGGGACGCTCGTCTTCCCCGCGATCTCACTCGCACAAACATCCAACGACGCGTTTCCCGATCCCGAGGAGTTTCGCCCCGAGCGCTTCCTCGAAGGCTCCCCTCCCCCGTACACCTTCATCCCATTTGGCGGCGGGACACGCCGTTGCATCGGCGCGGCTTTCGCGATGATGGAGATGAAGACAGTGCTCGCCACCGTACTTCGACACATCGAGCTGAGCGCGCCCAATCAGCGTCCCGAGCAACCACGCTCCCACCACATCACCCAAATCCCCGCCCGCGGCGCACGCGTCGTGAGGGAGGCGTGATGACCGCGACCGTCGAACAGGATGCCACCGAGCACCAGGACGCCGGCGAGCACCACCGCATCGCGATCGTCGGCTCGGGCTTTGCCGGGCTCGGCATGGCGATCAAGCTCAAGCAGGCCGGGATCGAGGACTTCGTCGTGCTCGAGCGCACCGCCGACGTCGGCGGCACCTGGCATCTCAACACCTACCCCGGCTGTCAGTGCGACGTCCCCTCCCACCTCTACTCGTTCTCGTTCGCCCCCAACCCCAACTGGTCGCGCACCTACTCATTACAACCGGAGATCTGGGAGTACCTGCGCCGCGTCTCGCGCGAGCAGCACATCGACCCGCATGTACGGCTCAACCATGAGGTCAGCGCCGCCAGCTGGGACGGGCAGGCCGAGCACTGGCGTATCGAGACCAACGCGGGCGCCCTCACCGCTGAGATTCTCGTCGCCGGCCCCGGCCCGCTGAGCGCGCCGAAGCTGCCCGACATACAGGGCATCGACACGTTCAAGGGCACGATCTTCCACTCCGCGCAATGGAACCACGAGCACCCCCTCGATGGCGAGCGCGTCGCGGTGATCGGCACCGGCGCCTCCTCGATCCAACTCGTGCCCCACCTCCAGCCGCGGGTGTCCAAGCTGCACCTCTACCAACGCACGGCGCCGTGGGTCGTCCCGCACCGCGACCGCAAGACATCGCGCTGGGAGCGGACGCTATACCGCATCTTCCCGCCCGCCCAGCGGGTCGTGCGCGCGCTCGTGTACGCCTCGCGCGAGCTGTTCGTGTTCACGCTGATGCACCCGCACTCGGGCTCATTGCCCGAGCGCGTTGCGCGCAAACACCTGCGCAAACAGGTCACCGACCCCGAGCTGCGCGCAAAGCTCACGCCGCGCTACCGCATCGGCTGTAAGCGCACACTCATTTCAAACAACTACTACCCCGCACTACAACAACCCAACGTCGAGGTCGTCACCGACTCAATAAGCGCGATCACCCCGCGCGGAATCCTCACCGCCGACGGCGCCGAGCGCGAGCTCGACACAATCATCCTCGGCACCGGCTTCCATGTCACCGACATGCCCATCGCCACATGGGTACGCGGACGCGACGGGCGCACAATGGACGACGTCTGGCAGGGCTCTCCGCAGGCGTACCTCGGCACGACCGTCGCGGGCTTCCCCAACCTGTTCATGCTCGTGGGCCCCAACACCGGCCTCGGGCACAACTCGGTCGTGTTCATGATCGAGTCACAACTCAACTACATCATAGACTGTCTGGGCCACCTCGACCACCATGCAATCTCCACGTTCGAAGTGCACAAGGACGCGCAACAGCGCTACAACGACGACCTCCAGCGCCGCCTCGACGGCACCGTCTGGACATCCGGCGGCTGCGTCAGCTGGTACATCGACGCAAACGGGCGCAACTCCACCGTGTGGCCCGGCTTCACGTGGCCATACCGCCGCCACACACGCCACTTCGACCCCGCCGACTACCAGCTTCGTGGTGTTCTCCCAGGCTGCGCCGCAGCTCGGCCTCGGCGAGATCCTGCCCCTCGTTCAACAGCCGCTCGCCCTCGTGGACCTTCCGAACAGCCCGCTCCCGAATAAGGACACGCTCTTAAAACACAAGCCCCAGTCTCCCAGCGCTGTCTCCAGACGCACCGCTGACTCACCAGAATAGGTGTTCGGCCCGCAAACAATGTAGTACCGCCTGGGGCATATTGAACGCTCAGCCTGGGTGAGCGCTGCCCCGCTCAGGAGGCGGGTGGTGTGAGCATGAATAGCTCGATCTCGATGTCGGGACCGATGTGGCTGTCGGAGATGAACGCGGTGACACCGCGACCAGAGAGGTGCTCTACCGCCTCGATGAACTTCTGTTGCATCGCCTTCTGGAAGGCATTACGTGTGTCCCTCACAGTCGGAGCACGCTCAAGCTCAATCATCGTCTTCTCAACATCCGTATATACGCCACCGAGCACACAGGCGAGAAGGTCATCCCCAAGCATCCGGGTCTTCGCGGTTACGGGCTTGCGGTGGTAGTAGCGGCGATGCAGCTCGACCATCGCATCGGTCACGGCCGCGAGCAGCTCGTCGCCCTCCAGGGGAGCCTCGTGTGCCGACATGCGGCCTGTCTCTCTCGTCCTCCGGTGGGATCCGCGCGCGAGGCAGAAGGGCGAGAACCCGACGAGCGATCAGCTTTTAGCGTAGCGCGATGTGGTTCGCATCCGTGAGTAGTCCCGCAAGCTAAGATCCACGAGCGATGAATCCATCACGCAGTCTCCAGAGCGAGCGGAGCGGCCACGGGGATGTGCTGACGACGATATCCGATGGGATGGTCGCGCTGCTGAAGGAGTTCTACGGGCGTGGGCCGACCCGTGCGAAGTCCTACTACGAGGACGATCTCGTCGTCTGTGTGCTGCGAGGGGGCTTCTCGCGCGTCGAGCAGACGCTACTCGACGGTGGCCGCGGGCAGGCGGTGATCCAGCAGCGCATGGAGTTCCAGGAGGTCATGCGCGAGCGGTTCGCGAAGGTCATCGAAGACGCCACGGGCAAGCGTGTGATCGGCTTCATGAGCGGCAACCAGCAGGACCCGGATCTGATGTGCGAGGTCTTCATCCTCGCGCCCACCGATCTCGTTGACGATCACGAGATTCCGGCCTAGGAGCATCCGCCATCCCCATCTTGGGCGACGCGCTCGCGGCTTGACCACCCGCACGATCGGCGCTATACTTGGTAAAGGAGGGCATCACTGCGGTCGCCCCCCAAACGGGGCGGCAACACAACCTGACTTCCGGCGTTTGCTCATGCAACCCGCTAGGAGGTCCAAGTGTCCCAAGCCTCAGCCGTTAGAAGTTCGACAGTTGCTCTTAAGTATGGCGCGCCGCCGTTTGTGTGCTCGTGGGAGATAGGTGACTGGGGTGCGGCCTGGGTTCAAGTGGTGGGGGAACTGGATCTCGTCACCTCGCCGCAGTTCCGCCAGATACTGGGAGAGGCGCAGCGAGCCGTGCGTCTGGTCGTGCTCGATCTGCGTGAGCTGTGTTTCATCGACAGCTCAGGCGTTCACGTCATCCTCGACGCCGCCGATGATGCTCGGCAGAAGGCAGGACAGCTGCTGATCGTGCGCGGGCCTACCCCGGTTGACCGAATGCTCACGCTGACGAAAGTCGGCAAGCAGGTCGTAATCTTCGATCTCGCGCCGGCCAAGCCCGCGCCAGCGCTGCTGCATGTCGCCCCATCGGGACTCGCGGCATGAATGTCGCCGCTGCCCACCAGGGAGGCCCGCGCTCAACACACGGCGATCTCTCTTAGGTCGCTCTCCCCCGCCTTGCGCGCGTCGCGTGTATGCATGGCGATGCAATACGCACAACCGTTGATCTGCGAGGCACGGATCTTCACAAGCTCGCGCAGCGAGGGATCAAGCTCGATCGAGCGATCGAACGCCGCCATCGCGCGGTAGCCCTCAGGCGCCGCGTCCTTCAGGCTGATGCGCTCGCGGTGCTCGGTTGTTCGATCGTCCATGAACCGAATGCTAATCACCCAGGCCTCGTGGGAGCTGCCGTCGTCTAGAAACAGCGCGCAGCCATCCGCTCCGATGAGACGCATAGTCTGTTAACCGACGACATGGCTCCAATACGAACGTCGATCTCTTGCACCCGCTGCGGCGCGGCGCGTACCCAGCGATCTGCGTCCCGCGTGGCGAGAGTCTTGCTACTTGCCACCATTGCCCTGGCAAGCGCGATCCTCGCGGTCTGTACGACGGCCGTCGCGAGCACAACCGGCGCCGGCGCCTCAGACTCCCCCCATCGCGCCCACAACCCGACCGCCGCTGCTGCCCAGTCCGCACTCCCGGTCACCGTCTCTTTCAACCCACTCGATCCCGGTTAACCCGTCGCTCAGCGATTTCTTGGGCTCTCCTTCGAGATGGCCGCACTAGGTCAGCTCGTCCAGTACGCCAACCACGGCAACCTCGTTGAGCTACTGCGCTCACTTGGCCCGGGAATGCTGCGCTTTGGCGGTATCACCGCCGACGAGAACGTTGCCTGGACCGATTCGCAGACGCCAAAGCCGGCTTGGGCGACCAGCACGATCGGACCGGCACAGATGAACGAGCTGGGTTTGCTCGCTCGGCGCAGCGGCTGGCAGGTGCTGCTCACCGTCGGCATGGCCCACTACGAACCGACAGCCGCCGCACGTGAGGTGGCGGCTGCCCACCGCGCGCTCGGACCTTATCTCGCCGCCGTGGAGATCGGCAACGAGCCGAACTCTTACGGTAGCCACGGTTTCCGCGAACTTCCCTGGATCGCCCAAGGCTACGAGGAACAGGCGAGCGCCTACCGCGAAGCGATCGAAGCGCTCACACCGGGCGTGCCGATCGCTGGTCCTGACGTGTCCGGCTCCGGCGCCTTCAGCGAATGGGGCGAAGAGGAGGCACTCGCCCAGAGCCCGGTGCTGTTGACCGGCCATCACTATCCGCTCGGCTGCGCGCAGACGCCGCCACCGTCGATCGAAGCGCTGTTGAGCTCGGCGGGTCGTGGAGCTGCGGCGCTGTCGCTGGCCAGCTACATGGCCGTGTCGGAATTACGCGACATCCCTTTGCGCATCGACGAGGCCAATACCGTCTCCTGCGGAGGCGTGGCCGGCATCAGCAACACGTTCGCCTCGGCGTTGTGGGCGACCGGCTACATCACACAAGCGATGGCAGCGGGGACGGCCGGCATCAACCTTCAGGGCAACCCCACTAACTGTGTTGGATACACCCCCCTATGCGCGCCCGACCCGACGGCCCTGGCCCAAGGAGAGCTGCGCTCACAGCCTGAGTGGTATGCATTGCTGCTGACACATACCCTGATCGGCGATCGCCCTCTGTCTACGACGATCTCAGCCGAAGGCGCACCCAATATCGTCGCAGCGGGCTTCTCCGGGCCCGGCCACTCGCTGAAGGTAATCCTCTGCAACAACGAACCCGAAGGCACGAGTCCGCTGGCCGTGCAGCTCGAGGCGGGCGCCGGCGCGGGCGCCGCACAGATCCAGCGTCTCACCGATTCATCTCCCAGCGCCACCAGCGGTGCGTTGCTTGCCGGACGCGCGGTCGCGGCCAACGGCTCCTGGCGAGCTCCGCTGCGAGCAGAAAATGTCGTAGACCATGCGGGGACCGTGACGGTCGAACTCTCGCCCGGCAGCGCAGCGCTCGTCACAGTAACTCCACCAAAGCTCACCTCGAAATCTCATAACCAAAATAGGCACAAGCGAAATAGCTTGCCGCGTTGAGGCGAACTGATCCGTAGCGCCTGTTCTTACCTGGCCTTGTTTGGAAGGCAGGAGGGTCAAGCGCCGTCACATGTGCAGGCGAGTCACGTATGAATGTTGTTCCGGTCGGTGCATGCACCGACCGGCCTGGCCGCACATGTGCGGCCAGGGACAGCGCCGCATGCGGCGCTGTCTTCCCGAGATTTGAATAGAAACGAGACGACAGCCTGCTACTTGGCCCATGCGTGTGCCGGCCCGCTGGCCTGCACCCAAACCTCCTGTCCCTGCTCGAGCACGAGCTCGCCTGAGACACGCGCAAGCACAGTCTCCCGGTTGGGATGGTCAAGCACCACGTGGGCCAGTCCGTCGTGCCCGTGGTAGCGAAGCTCGAGCACCGTCGCACGTGTCGCCTCAGCCCTAGCCTGCAGATGAAGCGTCAACTGCTCTGGACGCAGCAGCAGGCGAGCGGGCCCGTCGGGCTGACGGCGCCCATTCATGCGCAGCTCTATGTCACCAAGTGCGCAGCGAGCGCGAGCGCCATGGGTCTCGCCCACCAACACGTTTGCCTCGCCGATCGAGCCGGCCGCGAGCAGATCCGGTGGATCGCGGTAGAGAGAGCGAGGATCATCGCGTGCCACGACCTGCCCATCCTCGAGCACGGCGATCTGATCGGCAAGCGCCAGCGCCTCGTTCTGGTCGTGGGTCACAAGCACGCTCGTGGTCGCCGCGGCGCGCAGGATGCGTGCGACATCGCGGCCGAGCTCTGCCCGCAGAGACGCATCGAGCGAGCTGAACGGCTCGTCCAGCAGCACCACGCTCGGCTCGATCGCAAGCGCGCGAGCCAGCGCTACTCGTTGCTGCTGGCCGCCGGAGAGCTCGTGCGGATAGCGGCGCTCCAGCCCCTCCAGCCCGACAAGCTCAAGCAGTCTGCGCGTCGCGCGTTCGCGATCCTTGCGCGCCATCCCAAAGCCGACGTTGCCCAGCACGGTGAGATGTGGAAAAAGGGCGCCGTCCTGGGGTACGTAGCCGACGCCGCGCTGCTGGGGGCGCACACTGCGCTGCCCGTCGTCGAGGGTCTGCCCGGCGATCGCGATCGTGCCGCTGTCCAGCTGCTCAAAGCCTGCAACCAGCCTCAACATCGTGGTCTTGCCGCTACCAGAGGCCCCCAGCACGGCCGTGATCGACCCCGCCGGCACCGTCAACTCGACATCGCTGAGCACCCGTGTCCTACCAAAGCTCTTACAGACACCGAGCAGCTCGATCGCGCTCATAGCGGCGCCAGCTGGGGCTGGAAGCGACCACGATCGAACCACAGCGCAAGCACCACTGCAGGCAGCGCGGCAAGGACGATAATCATCAGCGCATAGGGCGCGGCGGCACCATAAGAGACCTCGCTCTGATAGGCCCAGAACTGGGTGGCAAGCGTCTGCACGCCGATTGGTGCGAGCAATAGCGTGGCCGTCAGCTCGGTGACGGCGAAAAGGAACACCAAACAGAAGCCGGCGAGGATGCCGGGCAGCAGTTGCGGAAGCGTGACGCGCGTGAAGACGACGAGCGGCCCGCGCCCCAACGAGAGCCCGACGTCGGCCAGGCGTGCCGGCGCTTGGGCGACAGACGCCCTGATGCACACCAGCGCCAGGGGAAAGTGCATGATCGCGTAAGCGACGATCAGCAGGAAGCTGGTTTGATAGAGGCTGTAGGCGTAGCGGGTCGCAAAGAACACAAGGCTAAGAGCGATCACCACGCCGGGCAGCGCCAGGGGAATGTATGTGCTGCTTTGCAGTATTCGCCTCGGGCGAGTGGAGCGCCGGAAGCTGACAAGCGCCACCGGCAGCGCAAGCACGACCGCGGCGCTCGCCCCAAGGACGCTGTATATGAGCGAGTTCCAGGTGGCCTGCCCAAGCGTGGCGGCAGCAGGCAAGGTCGTGTGCTGGCTTTGCGCCATCCAATAAACGACGATCCCCACCGGAAAGCCAATCGCAAACGCAACAAGTGCCACAAGCGCGCCGAGCGTCGGCGCCAGGAGCCACCGCAGCCGAGCACGGACCGCGGCTCGCGAAGGAGCAATCCTGGTTGCCGCCCGACTCGGCACGATCCCGTCCACCGCGAGCACGAGCAACGCAAGACACACAAGTGGCACAGACAGGGCGCTGGCAGCGCGACTGTTGAACTGAAACTCTGTGAAGACCTCCGTGGTGAAAGTCTGGTAGCGCACGATCTCAAACGTTCCGTACTCGGAGATCGTCGTGAGTGCGACCAGCACGCAGCCACCCATCACGGCCGTGCGGATCAGTGGCAGGGTTACTCGCACGAACGTGCGCAACCTGCCTGCCCCAAGGCTGTGCGCTGTGTCCTGCATCGCAGGATCGGAGCGCCTGAGCGCAGCGGCGACAGGCAGGTAGACAAGCGGATATGTCCCAAGCGTCATCACCAGCGTGGCCGCCGCCAGTCCGCTCATGCCGGGGAAGGTGGAATGCCAGGCATAGCCCACCACATCGTCGGGAATCGCGATCGGCAGGACCAGCAGCACCGTCCACATTCGCCGAGCCGGCAGCCGAGTACGCTCCGTGCACCAGGCTGTGGCCACGCCAAGCGTGGCTGCGAAAGCCGCGACCAACAGTGTCAATACCACCGTGTGGCGCAGCAGCAAATATGAGCGCGCACGGAACAGCACATGGTGGATTTCCCCCCAACCGGCGCTGTGTGCATCGAGGGCGAGGAGCGCAAGCGGAGACAGCAACAGCGCCGCGATGCAAAGCCCGATCACCACCCCGGCGCGGCCGCGGCCGACACGACGACGCAGCTTTTGGGACGCGGGCGCGGCCAGGATGCTCGGTGTGAGTGCCTCGCTCATCGACGGCCGCCGCCTATATGAGCCCAGCTTCTTCGAGTAGTTCCTTGGCGTCGAGTCCCGTACCTAGCTCAGCCGGGGTGAACGCTGTCGGCTGAAGCTTGCTGAGCGGAGTCAGCTGAGGGTTCGCCGCCACACCAGGGTGGATCGGATACTCGAAGCTGTCGCTTTCGGCGAGCACTTTCTGGCCGGCCGCACTGGTCATGAATTCCACCAGCTTCTCGGCGGCAGCCTTGTGCTTTGAGGACTTCAGAATGCCCACGCCGGAGATGTCCTGCACGTAGCCGGGATCGTGCGGGGCGAAGTAGGCGATATTCGCTTTGACTGCGCTCTTGCCGATCTCTGCGACCAGTCGGTAGTAGTAATAGTGGTTGATGAGACCCAGCTCGCTGACTCCCTGGCTGACGTCTCTGGTGATGGTCTCGTTATCAGGCACGTTGTCGTTGC
Organism: uncultured Solirubrobacterales bacterium; assembly: GCA_963827045.1. Taxonomy (GTDB): domain Bacteria; phylum Actinomycetota; class Thermoleophilia; order Solirubrobacterales; family Solirubrobacteraceae; genus Palsa-744. Next base: position 262,643 of record CAWGZH010000004.1, on the reverse strand, counting down.
CGGCGGCATTGAACTCGAGTTTGATCAGCCAGCGCAGTGTGGCGCGATGCCCCTTGGCCCTGTCGATCGAGCTTATGACCGGCCACAGGTCGGTCTCATCCGGGGCGATCTCGATCTTGCCAAGCCACCTGGGGTCGCCCAGTTCCATCACCGACTTCGGCAGTTCCGAGGGCTCCAGCTTGCTCGTGTTGTAGATCAGCACGCTGATGCGTGCCGAGACCCCAACCCAGTTGCCATTGGCTGCGCTGTCCTGCTTGGGCACGTTGGCAAGCGTGGTGGGAGAAATTTTGACCAGCAGCCCTTGGACGTTCAGCTGTTCGAGCCAGTTGGAGTTCTCTGTATAGAAGACGTCGGCGGGCGAGAGATCGCCCTCTTGGGTGATCTGCGCCGTAAGCACGTCCTCGTCATTGTTGGCGACACGCACCTTGATCCCGGTCTTCTCGGTGAACGCAGCGATCATGGCGTCCGTTGTCTGCTCGTGCTGTGCGCTGTAGAGGGTGAGCGTCGTGCCAGAAGAGCCCGAGACCGCGGCAATCCCACAGCCTGAGGCCGACATACCGACGAGTACAGTCAGACACATTCCAAGCAACGGTGCCCAGCCTCGGTGCTTGCTCGCTGAGGTGCGACGACGAATCATGACTCAGCCAATCTCACCGTATTCAGCCGCAGATGCCTCGCAATGCCCCATTCTTGCCTCCGAAGACCGTGATCGTTCTGTCTATCAGACCTATTGCAAGCGCAAACGCTAGCATCGCTCGGGGGCGACTGGACCCATTGCGAAGAGGGCCTCGTCGGCAATAAACCTTGCAACCCTTCCTATGTGATGCATCTTGCAAGCCGACCTGATACTTTGACTCGCGTTCGTGCCGAGTCCTAGCCCCCACGGGGGTTAGGAGCGGGGGACCCAGTGCAGCCTGAGGGCTGCGGGGGCGAATCGTCACAGTTTGTGGCGTAGCGTAAGTACGCGAGCCCGACAGCTAACCCCGTAGGCGCCATGAGATAACGAAAGGACGCTTTTCAGATGCCGGGATTCCCGCGTGATCTCGCTGTTGCCGACCCCTGGGAGGACTCGCTTGCACGTTCGCGTGCACGCCGCGAGCGAGCCGAGAAACGTGCCGCCCGCTCCCCGATGCGCCTGGCAAACCTGATGGACGCACGCAACCGCCTACCATCGCCGCGCAATCTCGCCGACAGCGAGCCGTGGGAGCGCTCGACGCTGCGCTCGCGTACCCGCCGACGCGCCTCGGAGATCCAATTCGTCCCCACGGCGACACGTGCCCGGCGCGTCTCTTTGGGCACGCTGATCGCAATCGCCGCCGGCCCGGCCGCCGGTCTAGCCGATGCGAGCGGAACGCCTGCCTCCACACCGGCGCCCACGCCCGAGCCTACGACCACGACAACCCACTACATCACGCTTGAAAATGGCGAGGAAGGTCGCCAGGTTCGGCTGTTGCAGCATGCTCTGGGCATCCACGAAGATGGCGTCTTCGGCCCGGAAACCGAAGCGGCCGTGCGCGCCTTCCAGGCCAGCCACGGACTGCAAGTCGATGGCGTCGTGGGGCCAAAGACAGGAGCGGCTTTGGCCGATAACACGGTCCCGATCGCGACAAGCGCGGTACTCGACGAAAACACACCTGCGTTAGCGACGAGCGCCGATGTGGTGGACACAGAAACTACGACCACGACACCGGCCACCGACACGACAGCGCCCGAGACGACCAAGGCATCCACGCCTACGGTCAACCCGATCGTGCGCCTGCAGGAAACGCTCGGCGTTCAGGTTGACGGAACGTTCGGTCCCGAAACCGAGGCGGCGGTCAAGCATGCGCAGGCATTGCACCACATCGTTGCCGATGGCGTCGTCGGACCTGAGACTTGGCGTGCGCTGAGCCTGCACGAGCACGGCGAGCTCAAGCAGACACTCTTCCCGGCACCCCGCCGGCGTGCTAGTGAGACGACACAGTCCTCTGAAGCACACGTCGCCAATGGCGCTACCGGCACCGGGGGAGAAGCAGCCGCGAACCTCGCTGAGCAGACCGCCGGGGTGCCGGCCCCGAGCGGAAATCCGGTCAGCCGCCTGCAGGAAGCCCTGCACATCTCGGCCGACGGTCAATTCGGACCGCAGACGGAGGCCGCAGTCAAGCACCTGCAGGCACGTGACGGCCTGGCGGTCGACGGTGTCGTCGGACCGGAGACGTGGCGTGCACTCGGACTTGACGAGCATGCGACTTTGCATCCCTCGCCCAGGTTTTTGCCCTCTTCGACGAGCAGCACCGGCACGACCGGGGGCGGTGGCCAGAGCAGTAGCGCAGGGGGCGAATCTTCAGGCGTCATTGCTCGCGTGATCGCTGCCGCCGATGAAATCGCAACCCGGCCCTACGTCTACGGCGGCGGACATGGCTCGTTCGAGTCCGACGGCTATGACTGCTCGGGCTCAGTGTCCTATGCCCTGCATGGCGGCGGGCTGCTCAGCTCGCCCGAGGACTCCTCGGCACTTGAGTCCTATGGCGAACCTGGACCTGGTCGCTACATCACGATCTACGCGGACGCCGAACACGCCTGGATGACAATCGACGGTCGACGCTTTGACACAGTCGCCCTGCAGGAATCGGGTTCGCGCTGGTCCGATTCGATGACCTCCACCGGGGGATACGTCGTGCGCCACCCAGCTGGGCTCTAGCTGCAAGGAGTGCCCTTCGAAAAGGACGATGCCCCCTGCGCGCGCGGGGGGCATCGCCGTATTGCAGATAATCGAGCGCACAGATCTGCCTGTGCAATAAGACCGCCGCCAGCGCGAAATTGGGCGCATCGGCTGGTCTCGTTTTGACCCTGCGCCGAGTACCGTCCCAAGCGCGACGTAGCTTGATGTGCCTCGCCTGAAAACCGCGAAGGGAGGCATCCGATGCTCGCTCGGGCGCGCACGTTTACGCTTGAAGGACTCAACGCACGCGCAGTAAGCGTGGAGATCGACATCAGGCCGGGTCTACCGGCGTTTGCGATTGTCGGGCTCGCCGACGCCGCCGTGCGCGAGGCGCGCGACCGCGTTCATGCCGCACTGCTGAACTCGGGCTTTGAGTTCCCAGCAAGGCGGATCACCGCGAACCTCGCCCCCGCCGACGTGCCAAAGATCGGACCCGGCTTCGACCTGGCGCTGGCGTGCGGAATACTCGCGGCGAGCGGGCAGATCCCCAGTGAACTGCTCGACACGCATGCACTCTTTGGCGAGCTCTCGCTCGACGGCGAGGTGCGGGCCTGTCACGGAACTCTTGCGGTCGCCGAGGCGACGAAGAAGGCCGGGCTGGCAATGCTCGTCCTGGGCACACCGCGCGCGCATGAGGCGACACTCGTTGAAGGGCTTTCCTTGGGTGTTGTCGAGCGCCTCACGAGCGCAGCGCGCATACTGAACGGTGGCGCCGGCGATCGGTTGCCCGAGCCGAGCCGGACGCAGGCGAGCACACCTCGAAACGGCCTCGATCTGAGTGATGTTCGCGGCCAGGACGAGGCTGTCCGGACACTCCTCGTCGCGGCGGCCGGAGCCCACAACAGCCTTCTCAGCGGGCCGCCAGGGACCGGCAAGACAATGCTCGCGGGGCGCCTTCCCTCGATCCTGCCTCCGCTCGAGCACTCTGAGGCGATCGAAGTGATGCGCATTCACAGCGCCACCGGAAAACTCACGGGCAGCGAGCTGCTCACGGAGCGGCCTTTTCGGGCACCCCACCACTCGATCACGACCGCGGGGCTGATTGGCGGCGCGCGGCGCGGATGGGTCGGAGAGGTGGTGCTCGCCCACAATGGCGTGCTCTTCCTCGACGAGCTCTCGGAGTTCGCGCGCCCGACACTCGAGGCGCTGCGCCAACCGCTGGAGGATGGTCGCGTGTCAATCGTGAGAGCGCGCCATTCGGCCATCTATCCGGCGCGCTTCATGCTGATCGCCGCGACCAACCCTTGTCCATGCGGATACGCTGGCGAGCGGGAGCGCTGTGCCTGTCGCGAAGTGGACCTCGCGCGCCACCGCCGCCGCTTGAGCGGGCCGTTGCTCGACCGCATCGATCTGCTCGTGAGCGTAGAGCGCACGGCCGCCGACCATCTAGCCGACGAACCTTCGCTGAGCTCTGCGCAAGCTCGGGAGCAGGTGATCGAAGCACGCCAGCGTCAAGCCAGGAGGCTACGAGCAGAGGGCGTTCTCGTAAACGCGCAGATGGATGCGCCGATGCTGCGCAGACATCTCAAGCTCGATGGGCAGGGCGAGCAGATAATGGCCCGTGCCCGCGAACGTGGCCTGCTGAGCGCGCGCGGACAGCACCGCGCTCTGCGCGTCGCACGCACGCTTGCCGACTTGAAGGGCCACGAGCGCGTTGGCGGCGAGCAGATCTCACGAGCGCTCGCACTGCGACCTGAGGTCGGCCTCTCCGGGCATAGAGCGGCATGAGCGGCATCTGCCAGGAGTGCGCGCGACGGGCCTGGCTGTTGGCAAAGCTTGGTAGTCGACTAGACCGCGAGATCGAGCGCCACGATCAATCGAGCTTTTGGAGCGTGCTCGAGCTGCCGGATCTGGAGCTGATCGACGCGATCGCCGGACATCGTCGGGCCGCGCTGCACGCCGCCTACGCCGAGTGGCAGCCGGCGCCTAGGTGTCGAGGCGAGCAGCCGGCACTCTGTCGCCACCACGCAGCGTATCCACGGAGCCTGCGAGAGGACGCGCTCAGCCCACACTCGTTCGAGCTGCGCGGTGGGGTCGAACGCCTACGAGGCCTACTCGAGGAGAAGGTTGTGGCGATCGTGGGGACGAGCAAGGCCAGCGACTACGGCATGCAAATCGCGCGTGAGCTCGCTCGGGGACTCGCCGCATCCGGCATCACCGTCGTGAGCGATTTTGCCGAAGGCATCGCAAGCGCCGCCCTTGCCGGAGCGCTCGAAGCCGACGGCGCGCCGCTGGCCGTGATGAGCGCCAGCGTCAGGCGCTGTACCCCGGCATGGCATGCCCCGCTTTACCGTCGCGTCCTTGAGAGTGGTTGTTCGATGGCCGAGAGCCACGCAAGCTCGCGGACACGCCGTTGGTGGCCATACGCGAGCGCTCGCACACTGGGGCTGCTTGCCCAACTCGTAATCGTCGTCGAGGCAACAGAGGAGCCTTGGGATCTTGCCTGCGCAAACGTCGCATTCTCGCGCGCAAGACACGTCGCGGCGGTACCCGGGCGCGTCAGCTCGCCCGGCTCCAGAGGTACCAACCAGCTGCTCATGAACGGGGCGCGGCTCGTCAGAGGACCCCAGGATGCGCTAGACGTGCTCTACGGAGTAGGCATCTACGAAGCCACTGGCCAGTCGCTCGCCGCGCTGGATCTCCAACCGCGGCTCGCAAATGTGCTCGAGCTGGTGGGCGGCGGACAAGACACGCTGGCAAAGCTGGCAGCAAGCGGCACGCGTTCTGACGAGGCTGCCGCGGCGCTCACCGAGCTGGAGTTGTGCGGGCTGCTCACGCGAGGTGACGGCGGCCGGTACATGCCCTGCGCGTCGATTCTCACGGGATGAGCGATCCCATCAACTTTACGGCGCAAGCCGGGCGGACCGGACTATCTGACCGGACCCTTAAGGTGCCCCCACACCACCGACCGCAGGCCGATATTGAGCAAGGACACGCAATAACCTCACCCAAGCGCACTTCCGAGCACATCCCCGATCCACACATCGACCACTTCGAGCTGCTCGCGATCGCTTTCGGCGGCGCCGTCGGTGCGCTCATCCGCATCGCCGTGGATCAGGCCCTGCCAGCGGCCGCTGGGAGCTGGCCATGGGCAACCTTCGCGGTGAACATGGCCGGAGCGCTGATGCTCGGCTATTTCGTCACGCGCTTGCAGGAGCGTCTGCCCGTATCGACCCTGCGCCGGCCATTGCTAGGCACAGGGCTGTGCGGTGCGCTTACAACATTTTCGACCGTGCAGATCGAGCTTTTGCAAATGGCCGATCAGCATCGCTATGGGCTCGCAGTCGGCTACCTATTTGCGAGCGTGCTGGGCGGATATTTCGCGGTGTTCGGCTCCTCCGCGCTGGTGCGCCGAGTGCGAGCGATCGCATGAGCGCGGCTGCATGGATCGGCGTGGCAGTCTTGGGAAGCGTCGGCTCACTTGCCCGCTTTCTGCTCGATGGAGCGGTTTCCGCACGTAGCTCGGTGAGCTTCCCGTTGGGCACGCTGGCCGTGAACGCGAGCGGTGCCTTCATCCTTGGTTTGCTCACCGGGCTTGCGCTCTCGGGCGAAGCGCTGACACTCGCCGGGTCAGCGACGATCGGCTCCTACACGACGTTCTCGACATGGATGCTCGAGACCCACCGGCTCGGCGAGGACGGGCAGCTGCTTGCGGGTGCCCTCAACGTACTCGTAAGCGTGCTCGTAGGACTTGGCGCAGCCCTGCTCGGCCGCTCGCTTGGCGGGACGCTGTGAGCGCTTGCCCGACTATCGCCGGCCAACCTCTCGTCCCGGGCGGTGGGAGTTGAGCCAAGAAGGTTTGAAGCTCACCACCTACTTCGGCGAGCGAAGCCGTGTAGAAGGCGTATTGCTGGCCGATAAGCTGCTGGACATCCACGCTCGCCACGGGATCCGCAGCAGCATTCTGCTGCGAGGAGTACAGGGGTTCGGGGCCAAGCACCGTCTTCGCAGCGACCGTCTGCTGACCCTTTCCGAAGATCTTCCGCTCGTCTGCGTGGCTGTCGATGTACGCGAGCAAATCGAGCGGCTGCGCGCGGATGTGAGCTCGATCGGCCACGAAGGGTTGATGACGCTCGAGCCTGCTCAGCTGTACGGCGGCGCTCGTGAAAGCAAACAGGATATCGCCTCCGGAGAGGCCGAACGATCACTTGTCGCAGGGGGCTCCATAGACCAGGCGCAAGGTGTTCAAGATCTTGCGCGAGCGACAAAGCTGACGGTGTACATAGGCCGCCATGAGCGGGTAGACGGTTCCCCAGCCTTTACCGCCGTCTGTCGAACCCTACGCGAAAGCGGCGTGGCCGGTGCGACGGTGCTGTTCGGGGTAGACGGCACTCGCGACGGCGCGCGCGAGCGAGCTCGTTTCTTTGCTCGCAACCAGAACGTGCCGCTGATGGTGATCAGCGTCGGCGATCAGAACCGGATCAGCGCGGCGATCGGCCGACTCGAGCAGATGCTCAGCGAGCTATTGTTCACGCTCGAGGATGTGCGCGTATGCAAGCGAGACGGCTTACTGCTCGAACGACCCCACAACGAGACTTCGACCAGCGCGTACGGTATGGATGTCCGCCAAAAGCTCACGATCGTGATCTCAGAGGCGGCCGTACACGAGCGTAGATCGGTATACGTCGAGCTCGTCAGGCGGCTGCGCGCTGCCAGCGCCGCCGGCGCCACCTCGCTGCGCGGGATCTGGGGCTTTCATGGCGACCACCCGCCTCACGGCGACCGCCTACTCTCGATCCGTCGCCACGTTCCCGTGGTGACCGAGACGATCGACACCCCCGCACGTATCGCAGCGCTGTTTCCCATCGTCGACGAGCTGACCCGAGAGCAAGGGCTCGTCACAAGCGAGCTCGTGCCCGCCAGCTCGGCGCTGCACAGCTCCCCTGGTCTATAGTTATGCGCCCGCGCGGCTGTAGCTCAGTTGGCTAGAGCGTCTGCTTGCCATGCAGAAGGTCGAGGGTTCGAGTCCCTTCAGCCGCTTCACGTAGGCTCCACAAATGCGGGGGGTTTCTCTGGGCAGCCCGCCTACCGCCCCGCTGCCTAGAGGGGGTGCTCCCAGTGCAACGACCAGAGTCACCGGGCACATGCGCCGACCGCGAAGATGCCACACTACTGACCATGAGTGATCCTTCCGTGACCGGAGGTTGCTTGTGCGGCGGGATCCGCTTCACGCTCACCGAGCCGGCGAATACAGCCGGCTACTGCCATTGCACTCGTTGTCAGCGCAGAACGGGCACAGCTGCTTCGGCGCAGGCGCAGATCGACGGTCGCACCCTGCGAATATTTCAAGGTGAGCACCTACTGAAGAGTTGGCGACACCCCAGCGGAGGCCACGCAAAGTACTTCTGTGGCGAGTGCGGCGCGCACCTCTTCAGCCGCAATCCCGAAGACCCAACGCAAGCGAGCGTGCGCCTGGGTGCCTTCGACGGCGATCCGGGCGTACGGCCAAGCTGGCGCACCTACGTCGCCTACGCCGCCCCTTGGGAGCCGATTCCCGACGACGGGCTCGTACGCTTCCCCGAGGCTAAGCCGCAAGCTTAATAGCGCGGCAAGCTCAAGTATCCCTCAGCGAATACAGTAGTCGCCAAGCTCGCAGGACTGGGCTGAGCGGCTTCGCAAGCTTCTCCCCAGAGCAAAGCAATTGTTGGCTGGTCAGGCGCATCTCAGAAGTGCGAGCGCTGTCCTTGGAAAGGTACATCGCGATCATTGCGGCCAGAATGACGGAGTGGCGCTCACCGTTGTTCAATAAGCGTGCTTCGATTGCCGCACGTCGCATGATTTCGCCGATGCGCAATACAGCCGCTTCCAATGTTCCGTAACGAGTTATGTAGCTGTTCTCTTCGTTGAGTCGATCCTCGACAAGATCGCCGTAGCTATCCAGCAAGGTCGCGGTGAGTGAGATCCACGGAAAGTAAGCTAAATAGACATCCGACGCATAGCCTGCCGGGGGTGCAGGTTCGGCTGCCACGGCCATCAAGGCCAGGACCGTCAACCATGCGCTTGCGGCGCCAGCCGTCTCATACCAACCGAGTTGGTTTTCGGGTTCAGCCAGTCCCGCCGCCCACACCCGCAAGACCACCTCACGTAAGCCCAGATCCAGCTCGTGGTTGAGGCCCTGGACCTGGGCAAGAGCGGCAGCGCGCATCAACAGAGGTCGCACCCCTGCATAAGATGGGAGCATCGCGCATCCACTCCGACACGCAGCGACAAGTCGAGATAGATAACCGCCATCGTCCTGCCACGGATGATGGCGATAGTAATCGGAGATCGGACGTTGTACGTCCACGGCATCGACGAGCGCAAGATGAAGCTGCCGACCGTTCGCTATGCCGGCGTCGGCGCCGCGCTCGATGGCACTGTCAAGAAAGTCCGCCATTATCTCGTAGGCGACAAGAAGGCTTAGAAGCCGAGGGCATCGTTGTCTTGGAATTATCCAGAAGAGTGCGGCCCCCTCGGTGTTGGAGCGCTTGTGCTCGATCGCTGCCAACGCGTCGTTGCGGATCGTCGCGTCCGGAATCTCCGCCGCGCACACACGCCATCTCTCGACCTCGCGTGAGACGCCGCGCATACCCCAAACCGTCTCGCGCACCACAGCGGCACCCAGGGCCCAAACTTGGCCGAAGGAGATCATGGCGGTGTCTGTCGGCCCACATCGCATCGTAGTCGGGTTGGGAGAGCACTCCGCCTCGGACTAGTCTTGAAGCGCGGGCTTCACCTGTGCCGCTAGGTAGCCTGGGAGCGCGACCACGCCAAGCGCGATCACGGCTACGATCGCGAGGCTTACGACTACTACAGACACCGCGATCGAGAAGACGACAGGGAAGCCTGTCACACCGACCAGGGCGTGGCTCAGGACGAATTGACCATACAGGCCGAACATTGCGCCAATCGAGCAACCTGCTCCCAGCAGGAGCGCGCTCTCCCATAGGAGCGCGCGCCACAGCTCCCACTGGCTGAATCCGTCCACCTTCATACCGGCGAGCCGCGGGCGACGCTGCCAAAGCATCGCCCCCATTGCCGCCGCCATGGCCAATCCGGCTGCCACAAGCACCAAAGCCGCGATCTGCATGAGACGTGCAAGTCCTTGTCGCTGTGCGGCGACGTCATTGCTCTCGTGCTCGCCCGCGCTTTGAACAACCAGCGCCGAGTGCGCGGGCAAAGCCAACTGCACTGCACGTATACCCGTTTTGAGCGGGACCCCCGGGTTAAGAGTGATCTGGTAGGCGCTCACATCGCTGCTGTGCCACGCTTGCGCAAAATCCATGGCATTCATGACTATCGCTCCAGGCGACCAGCCAAGGTTCGTAGTAACCGCCGCTATGCGAAATCTCGTTGGCTCCGGAGCCGCGAGGACGAACGAGCTACCCACGTGAAGTTTGCGTTCCTTCGCGAGTATGTGAGACATCGCCACCCATCCTCCCTCCTGTAGTCGCGCCCTCGCGAGCGATAGGTTCCCTTCGATGACTTGTGTGGCAGGGAGAAGACGAGGGTTGGTAGTCGGAGATCCCAAGACGAGCACACGCCGATTGCCAAGGTCAAGAAACCCACCGCGATAGCGACTCACGCTCTTGACGCTCGGCAACCTTGCAAGTCTTTGGTCATAAAGGTCTGAAAACGGTGTCGTTGCTAGTGTCGTCGCTCCACCAGAAGGTGTTACCCATAGGTCGGTCCCAAGGCTCAGGTCGGCGGCCGAGCGATTGAGGCCAGCCCTGAGATTGCTCTGAGCACCCTCGATTGCGACGCTTCCGAACACGGCCACGGCTCCCGTGGCCGCGATAGCGAGCGAGCGAGCACGAGTCGCGTTGGACCTGAGCTCCATGAGAGCTATGCGTGGCGACACCCCCATTACCGGTCGTTGCAATCGGTCCATCAAGACCATAGTCGCGCCGAAGGCGACCGGCAAGATCAAGAGCAGTGCCAACATGAGGCTGGCGAAGGCGAGGACCGCCACCCCGACCGTTGTCATTCCCATCAGGAGAATTGCTGTTGCGAGAGCGATACATGCAACACCGCCTACAAACGAGACAATCGAACTCACATGTCTTCGCGCCGTGGTACCTCCAACTCCGACTCCGGGGTCGCGATAAGTGAAGATCTCGTGCCGTAGCGGGATGAGCACGCCGACCACAGCCGCCAGCAGACCACCGGCGGCCGCTATCGCGATGCTCTGCCAGCTGACGATATGTATCGATCCCACGGGGAAAGCAAGCGATAGGTAGCCGGGTTCGGCTCGTAGAAGGCTCTGCGAGAGCAGATCTCCGATCGCGAGACCGATGACCACCCCAACAACACCCAAGGCGATCGTGTCGAACAACATTACCTCGACTATCTCCAGCGGCGTATACCCGTCCAGGCGCAAATCCATGATCAAGTTGCGACGCTGGGGAACGGTCAACAGCATCGCGTTGAACGCGAACAGGAATCCCACGAGGGCGCTGATCGCCGAGAACATCTCGGTTGACTGCGAGGTTGGGCCCTCTGCCTGCCTGAACACGGATGCGTCGAAGTCGGCAGGCCGTATATTCAGCTTGCCGCCGGCTAGTGCCGTTAGATCAGTTCCCACTTCGGCGTCGTGACCAGGCGCCGGCTCGACCAGGATGCGCGTCACTCTGCCAGCCATGCCAGTAATACGCTGTGCCTTCGTGAGGGGCAGGATCGCAATCGGACTGTCGATCCCCACTCCGATGTCGCCTTTACCGAGTACGAGTCCTACGATGGTGCTGACCGTCTTGTCCCCGACCAGCACACTCACCGGCTGCAATGCTTTGACACCAATTCGTAGGGCGACCGGTTGAGGCAGTGCGATTCCTTGCTCGCTCGATAGTTGCGCTGCGCTGAGCCCGGCGAGCAATTGACCCTTGAGTTGGACAAAGCGCCCATCGACACCGATGAGATCTACCGTCGCAGATGACTTCGCACCGCGTACGCTCACAGTGCGCTCGAGCACCGGAGCCGCGACTTGCACACCCGGAAGCTCTTGGACTTCGGCAAGCAGTCGTTCGCTAAAGCCATGGGGATCTCTTGCGATGACTTGCAGTCGCGAATTTCCCACGATCCCGTTGGTGAGATTGGCCACCGATCCGGAAAGACTCGTGTTAGCCACTTGCGAGGCGAACAGCAGCGCAACACCTACGGCGATGCCGGCGACCGCCAGCAGCTCCTGCACAAGCCTCGCGCGCAAACGCACCCGATAGAGGTAGAAGATGGTCGAGAGCCTCATATTCTGCTCATCTGCGAGAAGCTGCAGCGCATCCTCTACTCATTGCGAGCTGGAAGACTCATACGCACGATCCGGCTCGTGTTCGACGATTCGACCGTCTCGCAAAGCGTGCACCTGATCGGCAAACGCGGCCGCCCTGGGATCGTGCGTGACAAGCAACACGGCCACGTTGCGTTCGTGACACACCTCGCTGAGTAGACGAAGCACTTCTCTACCGCGGTCGGTGTCGAGACTACCGGTGGGCTCGTCAGCTAGCACCAGACTGGGCCCGGTAGAGAGAGCTCGCGCGATCATGACCCGCTGGCGCTCGCCCATCGATAGCTGCTCGGCACGTTGTTGGGCCTGCCCGTTGAGCCCAAGCCGCTCCAGCAACGGCGCCACTCGACGTTGCGCGTCGCGCCGTCCAGTGCTCGCCAGCAGCTTCAGCGCAGCATTGTCGTCGGCACGGACTCCAGGGATCAGATCGAGCGACTGGCGGATGAAACCCAGCTCAGAGCGCCGATAGTGCGCCCGCTCCCTCGCCGAGAGCCTGGAGACATCTCGCCCGTTGACTCTGACATAGCCGCTGTCTGGGACCAGCAGGCCCGCGATCAACATCAGCAACGTCGTCTTTCCCGAGCCACTGGGTCCATAGAGCGCCACCAGCTCACCTGCCGCAACCGACAGGCTCACGCCATCCACAGCGCGCGAGATCTCCCCGTCGCCCACGCGGTAGTGCTTTACAAGCTCGTCAAGTTGCAGCATCAGAGCGCTCCAACCCGCTCGCAGTCGACGTAGCGACTACGAGAAGTGACGGTCGGATGAAGGTGTTGGCCACTCTAAGTTTCAGTATCGAGTATCACTCTCGAGGACAAGCATCCCGATATCGCAAATCGGGGACTTCTACCAAGACCTCTTCAGATATCCGCGTCAACTCCCACCCTGCCTTTCCAGCTGACCGACGGATCCTGCCTGTGGACAATACTCCAGCAACCGTGTCAGTCCTAGCAGCCATGGCCAGACCGTTTACCACGAGCGCACCGTCGGCGCTCGCAACCTCACCAATAACCAATGCCTTTGCGGGTTCTTGACTTTTGTCAACCACTAGGAGAAGCTAGAGACATTATTGATTCGTCAATGTAGGGGAGTCAGAAACATTCGAACAGAGCACCGGGAGTGCCCGGGCCTCAGAGCGAGTCGCATCGTCGGACGCGATCTCGCTTGCGCGTCCACGGCCGTGTAGGCTCTCGCCGCATATGGAGCCGACCCGATGAGCCTCGTCCAACTCGACCACGACGGTCCACTGGCAATCGTGAGCATCGACAGCCCTCCCCTGAACCTGTTCGACGGGCAGTTGATGGGCGAGCTCTCCGACACGGTCAACCAACTCGCAGCCGCACCCCCACGCGGCCTGCTCGTCAGAGCGCAGGGGCGAGTCGTCAGCGGCGGCGTGGACGTACACGTCTTCGATGGCCTCAGTCCAGAGGATGCCGCCGCGATGTGGGTGAGCCTGCTCGACCTCGTCCATCGTCTCGAGCAGCTACCGCTGCCCACGGTCTTCGCCGCGCACTCGCTGTGCCTGACCGCAGCATTCGAGTTCTCGCTCGGCTGCGACATCCTGCTGGCGGCTGAGTCAGCGCGTTTCGGCCTGGTCGAGACGGTCGTGGGCCTGACGCCGGCAATGGGTGGTACCCAGCGCCTCGCAGAGCGGGCCGGACCGGCGCGAGCACGCGAGTTGGTGATGACCGGCGAGCTGTACGACGCCGCCACACTCGAGCGCTGGAACGTAGTCAATCGAGTGCTCCCAGACGAGGGCTTCGAGGAGGCAGCGCGTGCGTTTGCGCGCAAGCTCGCCGACGGCCCCACGTGCGCGCACGCCGCCACCAAGGCGATCGTGCGGGCGTGTTTGGACGAAGGTGGCGCCCACGGCGCCGACAAGCGCGTGCCCGAGCTCGCAGGCGACCTGTTCGCGACCAAAGACCTTAAGCGGGCGGTGCGCTCGTTCCTGGAGCTTGGCCCCGGTCATGCGACTTACGAGGGTCGATAGAGCGGTCCACAGCTGTGCTCGGGAGCGCTCAGACTGCCACAGGGCGATACTCGCGTGTCACAGGATCCTGTTCGAGCAGCCCGACCGCGCGCAACGTCTTCACGTAGCGGTGCGTGGTCGATGGCGACATATCCAGCTCTCTGGCTAGATCGACGATCGCTCGCCAAGGCCGGTCCGGCCCGTAGCAAGAGAGGATCGCCAACCCGCGCAACAGCGAGTGCGAGAGCTGTGGATCGCCCAAAGCACCGGAGAGGGCCAGTTTGGTCTCTTCGTGTAGAGAGCGGCCGACATGACGATCGCCGTTTGCGCCGATGTGAGCGTTGTCAAGCGCTGCCACTAGCAGACGCGAGACAGCCCCGTTGCTGGTTTGACCCGCGGAGCGGATCACCTGCTCGATTTGTGCTGGCGACAGTGCGATCGCAACCTCTTGATCTTGTGCCATGACCTTGATCATCCCCAATCTCACTCACTACTCATGAGCGCAGCTTTCGATGAATCCTCCGATACCCCCAATCCGGCCGTCATGGCCTTTGGTGAGAGTCCGAATGAGCCGACCTAAAAAGCGCCCCTTATGATCCATTCTTCGATATTACCCAACCCATTCGGGAAGCAATCAGTTGGTAGTAATCACTTGTTTCTCTTGCGTATAAAAGCGCTCTTCGGATCATTCGTATGCCAAACAGGGCTCTGGTTCAAATAATTAGGGTGATTCGACGGGCTCGAGCGCGTTCTGCCATCCCGACGAATCGAGCTCACCACGCGACTCAGGGGCAACTTCTCAAAGCGAGTCGGCTGACACCGTTCAGGGCTGCCACATACGTTCTCAGCCACCCATGCCCGGTCGGCACAGGGCTCTGATACATACCCTTGCAATGGGGGCCCCACCAAGACGACATCGCAGCGCGCAGCGCGCCGGGCTGATCGCAGCCGCGCTGGCGCTCGCCGCGCTGCTGCTCTACGCGCTCAACCGGCTGAACTTGCCGCGCGTCGGCCACGCACTGATCTCTGCAAGCCCGGGCTGGCTCGTGCTCTCGCTCGTGCTGATGATGCTCTCGCTGCTCGCGCGCTCGATCTCCTGGCATGCCATCCTGCGCGCCGCACTGCCCGGCCAGCTACTGCGATGGGCGCCCATCGTGCGCGCCACGATGATCGGCGTGATGGCCTCCGCGGTCTTCCCGGGCCGGCTCGGCGAGCCGACGCGCGTGGTCGTGCTGAGCCGTCGCCTGCAGGGCTCGGCAACGCGCACGATCCCGGTCGTCGCCGGCACAGTCTTCTCGCAGACACTCATCAACCTTGTGGCGCTCGGGATACTTGCGGCCGTTACGTTCTCGAGCGTGCCGCTGCTGCATGGCCACGCGTCCACCTTGGAGGCCGTGGTCGCGACGCCGGTGTTCGTGGCGCTGTTCGTGCTCGGCGTCCCTCCCCTACTGCGCTTGGCCCAGCGCTCGCACAACGCTCGCATTCGCACGGGAGCGATCGCCTTCGCCGGACTGCTGCGTCTCGGGCGCCAGGGCCTCGTCGCGTTCGCAAAGCCGCGCTACGGAGTACCCGCGGTGGGCGCGCAACTGCTCGCCTGGATGCTGCAATGGGGCTCCTGCTACATGGTCATCCTCGCGCTCGGCCTGAACCCTCAAGCCACGCCGGTGACCGCGGCAGCGATCCTGCTGGCCGTCAACGTCAGCGCCGTGCTGCCCGCAACCCCCTCGAACGTCGGCGTTTTCCAGGCCGCCTGCCTGGTCGTGCTCGCCGCATACGGAGTCGGCGCCGGGCAAGGCCTAGCCTACGGCATCATCCTGCAGGCGATTGAGCTGCTCACGGCACTCAGCCTCGGCGTGCCGGCATTGTTCAGGGAGGGCATGACCTGGCAGGACATCCGCCGCAGCCGAGCGGATGCCCAGACGTCAGACGCCACACCGCAATAACCGTGTGGTCGGGCTGGCCGACCGGGCAGAGCGGCCGGAGCGTAAAGCCTCAGCTGACAAGGGCACGAACCGACTGGCGCAGCGAATGAGTTGTCTTCAACACGGCCGTGGGCTCATATCCACAATGTGCCATGCAGTTCTCACAGCGCGGGTCTTTGCCGCGACCATACTTGCTCCAGTCGGTCGTTTCGATCAGCTCTTTGTAGGTGGCGGCGTAGCCGTCTGACATCAGGTAGCACGGACGTTGCCAGCCAAACAGCGAATAGCTCGGTATCCCCCAGGCAGTGCAGTCGAATTCAGCTTTGCCTTCGAGGAAGTCGAGGAACAGGGGACTGTGATTCAGACGCCACTTCTTGCGCCGCCCGCCCGCGAACGCCTCGCTGAACAGCTCGCGAGTCTGGCGTACGCCGAGGAAGTGCTCCTGGTCAGGCGCCTTCTCATACGCATAGGCGGGCGAGATCATCATTTCGTCGACTTCGAGGTCGTCGTTGAGGAAGTCGAGCACGTCGCGCACCGTCTTGGGCGAGTCGTGCGTGAAGAAGGTCGTGTTGGTGCTCACGCGAAAGCCGGCGGCCTTGGCAGCGCGAATTGCCGACACCGCCTTGTCGAACACACCCTCGCGTTCGACGGAGGCGTCGTGGCGCTCCTGCAGACCATCCATGTGGATCGCCCAGGCGAAGTACGGGCTCGGCTTGAAGTCAGCGAGCTTGCGCTCCAGCAGCAGCGCGTTGGTGCACAGATACACGAAGCGCTTGCGCTTGATCAGCTCAGAGGCGATCACATGAATCTCCGGATGGATCAAAGGCTCACCACCGGCGATCGACACCATCGGCGCGCCGCTCTCCCGGATCGCACCGACCGCCTGCTCGACTGACATGCGCTGGCGCAGCACGTGCTCCGGTTGCTGGATCTTGCCGCAGCCGGCACAGGCCAGGTTGCACTGGAACAGTGGCTCCAGCTCCACGATCAGCGGAAACTTCTCGCGCCGGGCCAAGCGCTGACGCGTCAAGTACCAACCCATTCGCGCGCCCTGTCTAACCGGAACCGCCATCTAGCAACCTCGCTCGTCTGCCGCGGGCCCATCGGAGAGAGCCCTGAGACCCGATCCGGCGCCACCGAGCACGGTGTGCGCTCCCTGCTCGCGCACCAGCTCTTCGAGCACCGCCGCTACTCGACGCAACGATAGCGCCGCGCGCGCCGCTCCCGCCAACGTCAACAGCGGACGCGTGACCTCACGCGAGGGAGTATCGGCCACGACACGGATCACCGCGAACGGTCGTCCCTGCGCGCCGCCGGCGAGCCACGCCGACTCCATGTCCACGACAACGCCTCCGCGTTCGCGCAGCTCGACACGCTTCTCACCATGAGCGATGTGTGCCACTGACACCACGGTCGCCTTGCGCACGGCGATGCCGCGTCGCCCAAGCGCCTCGGCGAGCGGCCCGGCCGAAGGGCAGGCGAGGCGCACGGGCCGACCAGCATTCATTGCCTCGCTACTCTCGCCGGCGCCGATGTCGCTGTGCTCATCACGCTCGCCGTCGAGCAACTCGTCGGCGACAACGACATCGCCCGGCTCGCAATGCTCGTCGAGCCCGCCACACACGCCCATCACCGCCAGCGCAGCGGCCCGGTCTCTGCACAGCTTTGGGACCGCCGCGTGCGAGCGCGCGGGGCCCATCCCTGTCTTTTGGATGCGCAGCTTCCTCCCGCCCGCCTTGATCGCAAGCGCCTCCAGACGCAGCGGGGCGGCCACAAGCAGGTCACTCATGCCAGCACCTCGCGCACCGAGGCCCACCTGATTATGCGAGCAATCCTTCGCGCCTCGGCGTTCCGGCTCATGTCAGCACCTCTCGCGCGGCGGCGTGCCCGCTGAGCACGGCCCCCTCGAGCGTCGCCGGCCAGCCCGTATCCGTCCAAGACCCCGCCATGACGAGGCCGGCTACGCTCGTTCGCGGACCGGGACGCAAGGATTCCGTGCCAGGACGTGCAGCGAAGGTCGCGGCGTGCTCACGGCTGACATGCACGCTGCGCACGACCGCTTCGCGAGCGCGGGGAAACAGTTCCGCCATTGCGTCCACATAGCGCTCACGCAGGCGCTCGGAGGAGAGCTCCATCTCCCCCGCGGCGCCGGACAACGATATCGCCAGATACTGCCCGTCGCTGAGCCCCGCAGCCTCGCTACGATCGAATACGTACTGCACGGGCGTTCCAACCCCGGCCGCGAACTGTAGGTCGCACACACGCCGGTCATACACGATGTGCACGTTAACGATTGGCGAGGCGCCCAGCCCACTCCAGCGACTTGCCTCTTCACCGAGCAGCGGGCCGAGCAGGGCACTCGCACGCTCGTGGGGCAGCGCGCACACGACAGCGTCGGCCTGCAACTCCTCGTCACCGGAGCGCACTCTCAGTGTGCAAGCCTTGCTAGAAAAAACGCGATGCCCCCCACGCGCGCGCGGGGCATCGAGCTCAGGAACGACACGCTCTACCTCAGCTGCCTCGGTCCCAACACGCTCGCCCGCTTCGACCCGCTCGACCGCTTCGACCCGCACCCCAAGCCGCACGTCAACTCCTGCCTCACCCAGTACGCGAATCGCCGGATCGCCCAGCGTCTCACTCAGGGGTCGCATGTGAAAGCCGATGTCGCCCGCGTCGTTGTGCCGCAACAGCCCTGTCTGTAGAACAAAGGCACCGAGCGCAAGCGAGCCCTCCGCGGCCGGCAGGTTAAGTGTCGGCAGCGCGATCAGATCCCACAGTGCAGCTACGCTCGCGGGTCCTTGACCGTGCGCGGCCAGCCATTCGCCGAGCGTGCCGGTGGCGCCATGCAGGTCGAGCCGCCCGAGCGCGAGCGTCGCGCGGGCGGCGCTCAGACGCTGCGCCAACGTCAGATGGGAGTAACGCAGCAGCGCGCCGGCCAGGTGCAGCGGCGCCGGCAGCCGGTTGCGGCGCAAAACCACCCGGTCGTGCCGGGGACTGAGCACGGGAATCTCAAGGCGCGGCTGAAGCATCACGCGCTGCTCACTGCCAAGGCGCGCGAGCAAGCCGCGGTAGGCCGTGCAGCAACGCAGGAACACGTGCTGGCCGTTGTCGAGCAACAACCCCTCGCGCTCAAACGAGTACGCGGCGCCGCCAAGGCGCGGGCGCACCTCGAACAGCGTCACCTGTGTACCGGCCTCGGCACAGTCGAGCGCGGCCGTGATCCCGGCGAGCCCGCCGCCGAGCACGATCACGCGCCGCGCGCTCAAGCGAGCCCCAAGCGATCCAGGTAATAGAGCCACCCAGCGTTCAAGCGGGTGCTCCCACGCGCGCCCCGGGGCCAAAACGGACGCATACGCCGACAAGCGCTCAAGGAAGCCGCCAACGCTGATCACGGACCGGCGGTCGCCCGAGCGCGGCCGTGAGAATGCTGCGGCTCGCCACCCAGCCCTTCTCCCAGATCGGCAGCGATACACGCACCATCCGCGAGCGCTCGGGATCGTCTTCGATGCGCCTGAGTACACCCCGATAGATGTTGGCCATCGCAAGTACGCAAGCGCCACTGCGGCGATCCAACAGCGGCACGAGCTCCAGGCCGCGGTCGAACCATTCGCCGGCACGCCGAGCCTGAAAGCGCGTGAGCGCGTCGAGCTGACCCTCCCCACCGTCGAAGTGCCCGTCGTCGCTCACCTGGTAACGGCGCAGGTCTTCGCTCGGGATGTAGACACGCCCGAGCGTCGCGTCCTCACGCAGATCGCGCAGGATGTTCGTCAGCTGCAGGGCGACGCCAAGATCGTCGGCAAGACGGTGCGCCTGCTCTTGCTCGCGAGCACCAAAGATCGCCAAGCACAGCCTGCCAATCGAGCCGGCGACCAGGCGACAGTAGACGAGCAGATCCTCAAAGCTCTCATAGCTTGCGCCCTCGATGTCCATGCGCACACCGGCGATCAGATCCTCAAGCGCTTCGATCGGCAGCGAGAAGCGCTCGTGGGCGTCGGCAAGCGCCACGATCACCGGGTCGATGCTCGACGTCGAGGCTGTCTGCAATGCCCGCTCGGCCACATCCAGCAGCTCTAACTTTCGAGCCCGATCGATCTGCCCGTCGCCGATGTCGTCGATCCTCCGAGCGAAGGCGTAGACCGCGCACGTTGCGCGACGCTTCTCGCTTGGCAGAAGCCTGATGCCGTAGTAGAAATTGGCGGCTGCGCTGCGCGTCAGCGACTCACAATGCTCGTAGGCTTCGGTCGGGTTCATCGCGGTCGTGTGCTCAAACTGGTGTTGTCTGTGGCTGTGCCGCGGCTGCGCACCAGCACGCTCGCCACGAGCCGCCCGCGCCGGTTGGCAGTGGGTCGGGGCACAGCCCCGAGCACGTCGAAGTCGGCTCGCTCAATCGCCTCGAGTGCCGCCTCGCCACCGGCGACGAAGCCGGCCAGCGCGAGCTTTGGCCGTCCATGCACGCCCGCAACGAGGGGCAGACCGGCGCCCAGCAGGGCCCGTGCCCGAGCCACCTCGAAGGCGATCGCTTTGCGCAGACGAGCTGGTTGGCCTGAGAAATCCCCACTGGGAGTAGGCGAGACAGCCGGCACGCCCCTCAAATCCAAATCATGGCCACCCTGTGCGCACAACTCCGCGAGCTGCTCGTGCGAGCAGTCAAAGCGGGCCAAATCCTGCGCCGGTAGGTAGTAGCGACCACGACGCACGTCCTCGCCCAGATCCTGAATATGCTCCACCAGCTGTAGGGCGCTACATACGCGGTCTGAGAGCTCGATCCGCTCGGGGCTTGCCAGCTCGAAGACACCCAAGACCAACTCGCCGACTGGGTTGGCAGACAGCGAGCAGTAGGCCTGCAGCTGCTCCCAACTCTCATAGCGCTGGCTGCGCTGATCCAGCCGGTTGGCGTCGATCAAGCGCACGAATGCCTCGCGTGGCAATACGCATTCGGCAAGCGTCTGCTGCAGACGCACGAGCAGTGGGTGACGGGCGCTGCCGGCGTATGCGCGGTCGAGCTCACCCTCCAGCCAGTCGAGCGCCGCCAGACGATCTCCGGTGAGCTCGTCGCCCAACTCGTCCGCGAGCCGCGCGAAGCCGTAGACGGCGAGCAGCCGGCGCCTGTGCGTGCGTGAGAGCACGCGCGTCGCCACGGGGAAGTTCTCGCCGGAGGACTGCTCCATCACCGCACGCGCGCTCGGGGCTTGCGCCGGTGCCATCTCAAGTGGTGCGGTGTGCATCATCGGCGCCCCGCCGACAGGCAGCGCCCGAGTGCCATTACAGGGAAGACGAGCCGGTAGAGGTGATAGTTGATGTAGTAGTCGCAAGGAAAGCCGGTACCTGTGTACTGCGGCTCATCCCAGCCGCCGTCCTCGCGCTGGGTGTTCACGAGCCACTGCACGCCCCGAGCGACCGTGTCCGAGCGCTCGCCGGCGGCGTGCAAGGCAAGCAGCGCCCAGGCCGTCTGTGAGGCGGTACTCTCGCCGCGCCCGACCCACTCGGCGTGATCGTAGGAGCGCGGGTCCTCGCCCCACCCGCCGTCGCTGTTCTGGTGGCGCTCGAGCCAGGCCACCGCCCGCCTGATGCACGGCTCGGAGGGCTCCACGCCGGACGCTACAAGCGCCGGCAGCACCGCACCTGTGCCATAGACGTGGTTGACCCCCCAGCGCCCGAACCACGAGCCGCCGGGCTCCTGGCGCTCGATCAGCCAGCGCACGGCCGCCACGGTCTCGGGGTCACCGGCGCAGCCAAGCGCCGCGAGCATCTCGACCGCGTGCGCGGTCACATCCGCGCTCGGCTCGTCGATCACCTCGCCGAAGTCCAAGAACGGCAGCTCGCGCACGAGCGAGCGCGTGTTGTCGGCGTCGAAGGCCCCCCATGCGCCTTCGCGGCTCTGCATGCCCTTGGTCCAACTGACAGCGCGCGCGATCGCCGCGCGCAGGCGTCTGTCGTTTTGATCGGGCGACTTGATATCCGCCGGTGTCTCGGCGGCGAGGTCGATGCTCCGAAAAGGGCGATGCCCCCTGCGCGCGCGGGGGGCATCGCGCAAACGCAGCAACGCCAACACCACCTCAGCCGTGTCGTCGACGTCAGGATAGTTGTCGTTGGCAAACTCAAACGCCCACCCCCCGGGCTCCAGCGTTGGACGACGTACACGCCAGTCGCCGGGCACGCAGATCTCCTGGCCAAGCAGCCACTCGCCTGCCCGCGCAAGCGCTGGATGCTCGCCTGGCAGACCAGCGTCGTTGAGCGCGACCACGCTCAACGCCGTATCCCACACCGGCGACTGGCAAGCCTCCAGCCGACGACTGCCCACCGGTGCAACGGACTCACTCACCGGTAAGAGGCCGCCAGGAGACTCACCGTTGCCCTGCTCCTCCACCATAAAGCGGTCGAGGCCTTCGATTCCGCGTCGCATCAGCGGGTGCTCGAGCGCATAGCCGTTCAGGCGCAGCGCGATCAGCGAGTACACCCACGGCGGCTGAATGCCGCCCCAGGAGCCGTCGGCCTCTTGGCGACGCACGATCCAACGCTCCGCGCGTGCCATCGCGATCCGGCGCAACAACCGTGGCGGGCGACGCTCGTAGGCGCGCAGGACGCGATCCAGGCGCGTCAGCCAACGACCGCGCGCGCTGGTCGGCTCGGCCACTCGCCAGGGCTCAGAGCCGCGCAACTCCCCCAGCGCGAACGGCAGCTCGTGTCGCGGACGGTGAGCCATCACGAGCGACAACGCCACGATCGTCTGGCGCGCCCAGCAGGCGAAGTCGTAGATGTTCAGCGCCACCCACGAAGGCAACAGCACGATCTCCGGCGGCAGCGCCGGCACCTGATCCCACGACCACAAGCCGAACAGCGCAAGCCAGACGTGCGTAAACACGCGTGCACGCTCGATGCCGCCATGCGCGCGGACGAACTCGGCGGCCGCGCGCATGTGCTCGGCCTCTGGCCCGTCCCCGGCTAGCCGCAGCGCCCAGTAGGCCTCGATCGTCGTCGACAGATCGGCTGGTCCACCATGAGAATTTGCCCATGTTCCGTCAGCGCGCTGCTGTGAGCGAATCCACACCGCCGAGCGCTCGGTCTCCTCGGCACGACGGATGCCCAGGAACTCGCGCAGGAGCATGTCCTCCGCATCCATCGTCACGTTTGTCTGCAGCTCGCCGCGCCACCACCCGGCCTGGTCCTGGAGTGAGAGCAGGCGCTGACATGCCAGCTCCAATGTCACCTGCGCCTCGCTGACTGTCTGCGCGATCTGCGATGACATAGTGAAGGACGCTAGAGAGTTTTCCCTGACGATGCTGTGGGCACGAGCGCCTCTGGGCGCCCTTCTGCGGCGATTACGCCGCGCAACAGTGATCTTTGAGAAATCGTGACAGGCGCACTGGATATGAAGCGGTACACGATTAGACCATTGATGTCACGTCGTTCTGCGAGATGGAATCCGCGAGCCGGTGCTCGTTCGGAGTCAGGACGCAGAGGAGCGTAGCCGGTCTCGTCTATCTCAGTCACGCTGACGCTCTGCCCCGCGTGCAGGTTGTTCAAGCGTGGCAAGTAGTACTCCAGCGGCGCCGAGCCCAGCTCGACCGTTGTTATCACATGCTTTGGCTGGGCCGAGCGCAGCACAACCGCGACTCCGGACCAGTTGCCGCGCTGCAGGCGCGGGCTGAGATTCACGTCGACGCTGAGCACCAGGAAGGCGAGCGCCAGCACGCCCGCAAACGCCATGCCGAGACGGCCTGTGCGCTGGGCGGCGATGACGATCGCAAGTAGCGCGCTCAACGGCACCATCGCCGCAACAAGGTTGCGCGGCGCCAAATAGTCCGCGCCCAATAGCGCCAGCAGGACGGGCGTAAGGATGCCTGCCGCGGCGATCGTCAGCGCGATCAGCGCGCCCAGCTCCTCGCGACGGGTGAGCGTGCTCCACAGTCCGTACAGGACTCCCGCCAGGATCAGGAGCGCCACCAGCGCCTCGATGCCGTGTCCGAGCGAGGAGCCGCTGTAGCCGGTCAGGTAGTACTGCGGGATCGCTTCCAGGCGACTGGCAAGCGCCCATTCGCCGATCCACTGTGTGCCGTGGCCTCCCTGGGAGAGGATCAGCGGGATCAGAGCCAGACCCTACGAGTCCCGGCAGCGCGAGCGCACAAAGGACGCGTGGGAGATTTTTTGGATTTGAAGCTCGTTCCCGTGGTGTGAGCTGGGCGCCACCATGATCTTCGGATTTGGCGATGCCCCCCGCGCGCGCGGGGGGCATCGCGCTTTCATCGCTCCACCCACCCGTGACCGCAAGCCACAGCAGCCACAGCGCCATTGGCATCAACAGGAATACGGCGAAGTAGTGGGTGAGCAGGGCCAGCGAGGCTGTGAGCGCGAACTCCGCGAGTCGCCGGTTCGTCGGCACACGCATAGCGCGCAGGAAGCACAGCAGCGCGAGCGAGGCTGTGAACACGAACAAGGCGTAGGCGCGCGCCTCTTGGGAGTACCAAACAAATAGCGGGTTGACCGCGACGAGCGTGGCCGTGACGATCGCCGCGCGACGACTGGCCAACTCAGAGCCGATCGCCCAAGCAACCGCCACCGTGGCGATTCCGGCCAGCGCGGAGAGCAGGCGCAGAGCTACCACACCGGTGCCAAGCACACGCGAGAACCCCCACTCGAGCACATACCAGAGCGGCGGCGTGTTCTCGGTGTGCACGACGTTATGCAAGGTGGCACCGAGGCTCGGGCGCAGGACGTGCACGGGCGTGAACGCCTCGTCATACCAGAAGCTCTGCAGGCCGAGCGTGCTCAGGCGCAGCGCCGCCGCGAGCAGCAGGATCGCAAGCAGCGGCCACCACGGGACCAGGGCAGCGATCCGGCGGTCACGCTGAGCACTGCCCGCCGCGGACTCGCTCCTGCCACCGAGGGCAACTGGATCGGCGGCGGAGCCGCTCATGGGCGCACAAGACTGACGGGAGCGACGCTCACGGGCGGCCGAGTGACAAAGGCGGGGACGGGGGCGAGCCGACCGGAGGCGAACTCAGACCGCACAGATCCGTTTCAGCCGCAAGGCCGAAGCACTTATAACGGTTGGCGCGCAGGTCCGCCTTATATGGCGAGAGGTAATAGCCACCGCTGATGCTGCGCATCCCCGAGACGACCGCGCCCGCAAGCATCAGGCATACCTGGGCGCGCTCTCCCGGCGCGCCCGGCGATACGTTCCCGCAGACCGTGTCGCGTGTGCTGTAGGTCTTCACGTCCTGCTCGGTGGCAAGGTTCACGTAGTCGTGGCCTGTCACTGTGCGCCAGGTGAGCAGGTCTGCCTTGAGGCGATGGTTGACGTGCGTCTGCTGCACCACGTCGTTGACCGTCGCCACCGCCAGAAAGATGCCGAGCAGGATCAGGATCGTCGTCTCCGCGAGGCGCAGGCTGCCCAGGCCGCGGCGCTCGTGCTCGAATGGACGAGCCCATTCGGGTAGCCAACCCCACGCGTCGCGCTTGACCGCCGTCTGGGACTCGCTCATGAGACAGGCGCCAGCAGCGGCGCGATCTGGTGGACGACGAACAGTGCCTGCACGGCAAGGGTCGCGTAGAGCACGCGCCGGTCGCGACTGATCGCGGCAAGCGGCAGCGACCACAGCGTGTACCAGGCCAGCAGCCAGGTACTCGTGACCGCGATCGCAAGCAGCGTCCAAGCCGAGGCCGCAACCCAGTCATAGCCGCGCCAAGTACGCCACATCAGATGCAGCACGATCAGTACGAGACCAGCCTTGAGCAGGTCGTGATCTATCGGGAACACCCCAGGCTTGCCGAGCAAGTGGGCGATCTCGGTCGGGAAGCTGTCGGTGCCCACAAAAGCCGCATCGCGGTTGAGCGCCGAGACGATGTCCACGCCGTGAATGCCGAACACGACGTAGGCGACGAGCGCGCCGATTACCGCGGCCGCAGCGGCCCCGATCAGCGGCGCGAGCCGACGACGGCTGAGCAGCATGAACGGCAGCAGCACGATGCCGGTGGCCTTGATCAGCGTCGCGCCGATTACCGCGGCCCCGGCGTAAGTTTCGCGGCGCGACCCCGCTTGGAAGGCACGCTCTATTTCGCCGCGCAAGCTGCCAGAGCCTGCCCCTTGCGCTGCGCGCCCAACCTCTCTGCCAGAGCCGCCGCCTGCTGGCGCATGGCGTTGTTCGCTCGCGAACGTGAGGGCCACCGCGCCCATCAAGAACAGCGTCATGATCAGGTCGTTGTGGGCGCCGCCGAGCCCGTAGATAACCCACAGCGGGTTGACGCCGACCACGATCAACGCGAACTTCGGGTCGAGCCCGCGCATGCGCGCACAGCGCCACGTCAACACAAGCGTGCCGGCGCTCGCAAGCAGCGCCTCCAGCTTCATCCCCCATAGCGCCCCGACCACGCCGAGCGGCGCCAGCGGGTAGGACAGCAGCGTGTACAACGGCCCGTAGGCAGTCGCCACCTTGACCCAGTCCTTGCCCACGTAGCGATAGACCGGATCGGCCGCGATCGACGTTGGACCATGCAGATAGGGGTTGACGGCATGTACGACTCCCATGCGCGCATAGGCGATGTAGCTGAACACGTCCGTGGAGATCAGAACCGGGCCGACAAACACGATCAGCTGCAAGGCGACCGTCAACGCGATCGCCCAACGCGAGGAGATGCGCCGCGCCAGCAGCAGGATGCCGACGAACGCCCCGCTGTAGGACAGCAGCGCGATCAAAAAGACGCGATAACCGAGGCGCTCACCTACGCCGAGGAGCCAGGAGGCGATGTCCGGAGACTTGGGGATCAGCGGCGAATGGCCAACCGCGCCGTCGAGAACGATCTCAAGCGTTGCGGCTAGCAACACAAGCGTGAGTACGCCGGCGAGAGCGGCCGTCCAGTGACGTGCGTGCTCGTGCGCTCGCTCCTCGCTCACGAGCGCGCTTGGCTCGGCTATCGAGCTCAAAGGACCTTCACGACTCGAAGCGCAAGATGTCGAGCGCGCCGGTCATCTCGAACACGCGCTGCACCGGCTCGGGCCCTGCCAGCAACACAAGCTCATAGCCGTGCTCGCGTGCGCGGGCGTCGGCGAGCAGAAGCATGCGCAGGCCGCTTGAGTCGATGAACGCAAGTCCGCTGAGGTCGACCACGATGCGGGCGGGCGCCTGCTTGTCGATCGCGGCGAAATGCTCTTCCATTTGGCGCGCACAGGACAGATCGAGCTCGCCTTGCAGGGAGACCCTGACAGCGCCGTCCACGAGCGCATTCGATATCTGAAGGCTCCCGGGCCTCTGAGGATGCCCGCTCATGATTCGGACTCTAGTGCACCTAGTGCACCGACGGCGCGCTCTGGCTGCGTCGGCAATGCCTCTCGCGCCGCTCTTGAATCCGTCTCAAACCGCCGGCGCCCGTTTCCAACGGCTGCTCAACCCAGCGCGGTCCACACCGTCTTGGTCTCCAGATAGGCGTCGAGCCCATCGTGCCC
Source organism: uncultured Solirubrobacterales bacterium (assembly GCA_963827045.1). Classification (GTDB taxonomy): domain Bacteria; phylum Actinomycetota; class Thermoleophilia; order Solirubrobacterales; family Solirubrobacteraceae; genus Palsa-744. Next base: position 235,355 of record CAWGZH010000004.1, on the reverse strand, counting down.
GTGCTCACGCCCGACACCAGACGCCTTGAAGCCGCCGAAAGGCGCGCACGCGTCCGCGCCGCCCCAGTGGTTGATGTAGACCGAGCCGGCGCGCAGCAAAGCGGCCAGCCGATGGGCATTGCCGACATCGCGCGTCCATACTCCGGCCGCGAGCCCATAGTCGGTCGCGTTGGCGCGCTCGGCCACCTCCTCGATGCTGTCGTAAGGGGAGGCCACGAGCACCGGTCCGAAGATCTCCTCTTTGGCGATGCTCAAGTCGTCTGTGCTAGTCGCAAACAGCGTCGGCTCGACGAACCAGCCGCCGCTCTCGGCGAGCGCCTGTCCCCCACCTGCCAGCAGCTCGGCGCCCTGCTCGCTTCCGGCTTCGATGTAGGACATCACGCGGTCGCGCTGCTCGGCGGAGACGAGCGGGCCGAGTTGGGTCGCCGGATCAAGGCCTGCGCCCAGACGTGTTGCCTTGGCCTGCTCGGCCAAGGCGCTCACGATCTCATCGAAGCGCTCAGCCGGCGCATACAGGCGCGAGCCGGCGTTGCACGCCTGGCCCGAGTTGAAGTAGATCGCCTGGTAGGAGCCCTTGACGGCCGCCTCGATGTCGGCGTCGGGGAGGATCACGTTCGGACTCTTTCCTCCGAGCTCAAGCGTCATGCGCTTCAGCGCACGCCCGGCCTTGGCCCCGATCTCGCGTCCGACAGCTGTCGAGCCCGTGAAGGCGATCTTGTCCACGTCGGGATGATCGACCAGCGCGGCGCCGGTCTCACCGTCGCCGGTGAGCACGTTCAGCACGCCCGGCGGGAATCCGGCCTGGAGCGCCAGCTCGCCGAGGCGCAGCGCGCTCAGCGGCGTCTGCTCGGCCGGCTTGAGCACGATCGTGCAGACCCGCGGCGAGCGCCGGTCCGATCTTCCAGGCAGCCATCAGCAGCGGGAAGTTCCACGGCACGATCTGCGCGCACACACCGACCGCTTCGCGGCGGGTATAGCAGAGCATGTTGGGTGCGCTCACCGGCAGCACGCTGCCCTCGATCTTGGTCGGCCAGCCGGCGTAGTAGCGCAGGTGGGCGATCGTGCCGCGCACGTCCACGTACTGGGCCAGCTTCACCGGCTTGCCGTTGTCAAGCGACTCGATCTGGGCGATTTCCTCTTCGTGCGCTTCGATCGCGTCCGCCAGCGCCATCATCAGCGCGCCGCGGGCCGAAGGAGCCATCGATGACCACGGGCCGCTCTGGAACGCCTCGCGCGCCGCGACTACGGCGCGAGCGACGTCCTCAGCGCCTGCCTGAGCGACGGTGGCGATCTCGCGGCCGTTTGCCGGGTCGAGCGTGGCGAACGTGCGACCGTCGGCCGCGGGCACACTCTCCGCGCCAATCAGCAGACCGTGCTCTTTGGCGATGAAGTCCCGAGCGCCGTCGCCGAGCGCGGCGGGGAGGGTTGGTTGGGCAACGGTGTTCATCGAAGCTCCTTAGGGCTTGAGGACGATCTTCAGCGCCTCGCGGCGGTCATATAGAGCGTACGCCTCCGGAGCCTGCTCCAAGCTCATGTGATGGGTGACAAGCGCTGTCGGGTCAAGCAGGCCGGCGGACATCATCGCCATCACTCGATCGACATGACCGATCACGTTTGCGTGTCCAGCACAGACGTGCAGCGACTTGATCCACAGCAGGCCCATATGCACCTCGGCGCGCTCGGCGTAGACGCCGACGGCCTGCACCGTGCCGCACTTGCGCGTCAGCTTCAACGCCTCCTCGAAGGCCTGCGGGTGGCCGACCGCGTCGATGCACACATCCACGCCGCGACCTTCGCTTGCCTCGCGTGCCGCCGCGCGCGGGTCGCCCTCGCTCAGGTGAACGGGTTGCGCGCCGAAGCTCTCGGCCATCGCCAGGCGCTCTGGGACCGTGTCAATCGCGATCACGTGCGCGGCGCCGCAGGCGCGGGCGGCCTGCACGGCACACAGACCCACCGGCCCAAGACCGAGCACGGCAGCCACGTCGCCCGGGCGCAGGCCGCTGTCGGCGACAGCGTGAAAGCCCGTACCCATCACGTCACCAGCGAACAAAGCGGTCTCGTCGCTCATGCCCGCCGGGATCTTGCGCAAGACCAACTCGGCGCTCGGCACCAAAGCGCGCTCGGCCTGGGTGCCCTGCAGCGAGCCGAGCGCCGCGCCGTGGCCGAAGGTGCGCGAGGAGTCGCACTTGTGAAACCAGCCACGCCGGCAGAAATAGCAGTGCCCGCAGGCGGTTTGAAAGCAGCCGAGCACGCGGTCACCGACCTTGACGCTGTGCACCGCCTCGCCAACAGCAAGCACCGTGCCGACGTACTCGTGCCCGATCGTGAAGCCCGGCTCGATCTTCACGCGACCGTGGTAGATGTGCAGATCCGACCCACAAACGCCGGTGGCCTCGATCTGGACGATCGCGTCGCCGGGATCTGAGAGCTCGGGCTCGGGGACATCCGTGACGAGCACCTCGCCGGGTGCTTGGAAGGTGACGGCTCGCATCGCAGAAGGCAGCCTAGAGAACCGGAGTCCATGATGTTGTTCGGAGGGCCGCATGCGGCCCTCCGTCCGAGTCGTGCATGCTGGCCGATCGGAGATCCCGTTGATCTCCGATCGGTTCGGCGGGACGGCACATGTGCCGTCCCGGACCTTGGCGCATGCGCCAAGGTCTAAAGATTACGTATGCTGCGTCGATGTCCCAGCCTGGATCCAAGGCGGTCCTGATCACCGGCTGTTCTTCGGGGATCGGCGAGGCGACCGCGCAGCGGCTAGCTGGCCACGGCTGGAGCGTCTACGCAAGCGCGCGACGCCTGGAGTCGATCGGACACCTCGCCGACGTCGGCTGCGAGTTGCTGCAACTGGATGTCTGCGATGAGTCCTCGATGCGCAGGGCGGTCGAGATGATCGAGCGTGAGCATGGCGCCGTCGGTGTGCTTGTCAACAACGCCGGCTACTCCCAGGGCGGGCCGATCGAGCAGGTGCCGCTGGAGGCGGTGCGCCGTCAGTTCGAGACGAACGTGTTCGGACTGATCGCCTTGACCCAACTCGTGCTACCAGCGATGCGCAAGCAGCATTGGGGCAAGATCGTGAACGTCGGATCGATGGGCGGCAAGCTGACTTTGCCCGGCGGCGGGCTCTACCACGCCACGAAGTACTCGCTGGAGGCGATCAGCGACGCGCTGCGCTTCGAGGTGCGGGGCTTCGGCGTGAACGTGGTACTGGTCGAGCCGGGCTTGATCGTGACCGAGTTCGGCAAGACGGCTGCCGCCACCGTCAACGACGCTGACGCGGGCGCGCAAGCCGAGAACGGCGCCGCCGACCCCTACAAAAAGTTCAACACAAAGCTCGCGGCGATGACCAAGGACGTCTATGAGGGCCCGATGCGCCACCTCGGCGGCGGGCCGGATGTGGTGGCCAAGGCGATCGAGAAGGCGATCTCGCGGCGTCGCGCGCCATCGCGGATGCTGCTCACTCCCTCCGCGCGCCTCACCGTGCTTCAGCGCAAACTGCTGCCCGACAGGCTGTGGGACGCGATGTTGCGCACACAGATGCCAGAGCCGCGCTAGGGCCTCTTCAAAGTGAGCTGTGCGTCTCAATACCCCTTTGCTCGGACCCAACGAATTTATTTAGGTACCAAATCTTCATCTAAGTGCCCCGCAAAAGGGGGTGTTTGCGAGATCAACCAAAACGATCTACACACCCAACGCTCCACAATTTCCATGGACGCCCCACAGCGGGGCCTGGACAGACCCCTAGACCACCCCTAGACGGCAAACGTCTCGAGCTGCCCGCAAGGGCGACCGACCTCGAAGCCCTGCGCGTAGTCAACGCCGTACTCGCGCAGTAAACGCATCGTCGGCTCGTCGCCAACGTACTCGGCGATCGTCTGCTTGCCCATGCCGCGAGCGACGCCGACAAGCGCCTGCACGACCAGTTGATCCTTGTGCGAGGAAGGCAGCGCGCGGATGAAGTCGCCGTCGATCTTCAGGTAGCGAAACGGCAGTTGCTTGAGATATTGAAAGGAGCCGAAGCCAGCGCCAAAGTCGTCCAGCGCGACCGAGCTGCCGAGCGTGTGGACACCTTCGCAGAAGCTCTGGGCGCGACGCATGTCACCGATCGCCGCCGTCTCGGTGACCTCGACGACCAGCCGCCCTGGATCGACACTGTGACGGTCGAGCTCGCGCTCGATGTGGGCGAGCATGCCTCGGTCTGTGATCGACAAGGCGGACAGGTTGACAGCTACACGAGCGTCTCGCCCAGCAAGCTCGCCGCCCAGCAGGGCGATCACCTTGCCGACCACCATGCGGTCGATCTCTTGGATCAGGCCATAGCGCTCGGCAGCCGGCAGGAAGCTGCACGGAGGCGTGAGCGGGCCGCTGGGATCGTCCGCCAGGCGGATCAGCGCCTCGTAGTGGGAGACCGCTCCCCCTTGCAGCGAGACGATCGGCTGGTAGTGAAGCACGAACAGGTCCTCGCGCAGCGCGTGGCGCAAGCGCCCAAGCCACGGGCGCGGATGCAGCCCAGCAGGCGAGGAGAAACTGGCCGGTCGGGCTGGATAGCGCCGGCGCCGGTCCTCCTCAGGGCGCATGTCGCGCGCACGGATGACGAAGCTGGAGCTGGCGTCGGTTGTGGAAGTTGGCATCGCGGCAAATATTCATCGAACGCCACCCGAACACTCATGGGGGTCCGAGTATGTAGAGGTTTTCGACCGAAAGCCGCAGCGAACCTCCTCAAAAGTGCACAATCGTGCCCAGAAACAGCCTCAGTAGCGTCAGGCACGCCCCGATCTCGGCCGAGACGCTGCTGCGTGGGAGGGCAGGGCATCTGCTCAGCGCGAGGACGAATACGGCCTGCGCGCCCGATCTGAGACCACCAACAACAGCGCCAGCAGGACGAAGTTCATGACCACCGAGGAGCCGCCGTAGGCGACGAACGGCAGCGTCACCCCGGTGAGCGGGATCACGCGTGTAACGCCTCCCACGATCACGAATACCTGCATGGCGATGATGAACGACAGACCGACCGCCAGCAGCTTAGAGAACGAGTCGCGCGCGAGCATCGCCGTCTTCAGCCCACGCGCAATGAACAACAGATAGGTGAGCAGCAAAGCTCCCGCGCCGACGAGCCCCAACTCGTTAACGATCACCGCATAGATCATGTCGCTTTCCGGCACAGGCAAGATCGCTTCGCGCGTATGCGGGATCACCAGCAGCGACTGGTCAAAGCCGGTGCCGAGCAGGCCGCCGTCAGCCTGAGCGAACAGCGACTGGCCAAGCTGGTAGCTGACGCCGCTGTGGAAGAGCTTCGGTTCCAGTGGATCTTCCCAGGCAAGCACACGCGCGTGCACGTGCCCGACGTGGCCGACTACGAACCAGGCACCCAGGCCGAATAGCACGAGCCCGATCAACGGGAACGAGAAGCGGCCGGTCGCGACGTACAGCAACGCGAGGAACGCTCCATAGAACATCAACGAGGTTCCCAGCTCGCCCGTCAGCAACAACGTGCCCATCGCGGCCCCCCACACGACGAGCATCGGCCCGAACTGCTTCATCGGAGGGACGGTGAGGCCAAGCACACGGTGCCCCGCCGTCACCAGTATCTGGCGGTTATCGCGCAGGTAGCTGGCCAGGAAGATCACGATCGCGACCTTCGCGAGCTCGGCCGGCTGGAAAGAGACCGAGCCGAAATGGATGTCCAGATAGGAGCCGTTGACCTGCTCGCCGATCAGCGGGAAGCGTGGCAGGACCGCCATCAGGATCCCGACCGCCGCGATCGTATAGCGGTAGCGCTCGAGCACGCCGATGCCCGTACGCCGCAGCCACAGGATCGTGACGGCGAAGAGGATCAGCCCGAGCACCATCCACTGCGCCTGCTGACGCGCCAGCGATGGGTTGATGCGGTAGACCATCACGATCCCGACGCTCGCGAGCACCGCCGCCAGTGGGAACAGATACGGATCGGCGTAGGGCAGCGCGAAGCGGATCACCAAGTGCGCGGCAAGGCACAGGCCCAGGAACAGCAGCCCGTAGGTGAGCGACAGGCTCGAGACACGGTTGAGCGTGACGTTCGTGGAGGCCTCAAGCGTGCTGTTTTCCTGCTGAATGAAGATCGCCGTGAAACCGGCGGTGACGAGCAGCGCCGAAGGTATGAGTCCGACCAGCTCACGGTTGCGGGGCTTGAGCAAGAGCCGAGCGTATCGGGATGCCCGGCGCGGCAGTGCCGCTGCACGCGTGTCTGGCGTACCGCCGGCACGGCGGGCGAAACCGCCCGGCGCGCGACGGCCGACACGCTCGCTAGGCTCATCTGAGGGCCAGCCGTGGTGGGTGGTGGCTGCCCGCAGACCATGAGCGTTCCTCCGGTGACACCTCTCGACGACGAGCGCCCGCCCTCGCTGGCTGGACACATGTGGCGACGCTTTGCCGTCGCGGCAGTGCTGATCCTCCTATTGAGCGGTGCGGCGACGGCTACCTTCGCGCTGACCAAGCTCAACCACATTGCCAACGAGGTTTTTCCGCGCTCCAGTCAGCTGCACGTGGCCAAAGGGGTGATCCAGGCCTCCTACCGAGGCGAACCACAGACGTTTCTGATCATCGGCTCGGACAGGCGCGTTGGTTCCAAGGACGCCTATGACCGCAACAACGCTGCGCACAGCGACACGCTGCTGCTCGTGCGTCTAGACCCCGCGGCCGGACAGACCTCCGTGCTGTCGGTGCCGCGCGATCTACTCACGACGATCACGACCCGCTCAGGTCACGTCTACTACCCACGCAAGATCAACGCCGCCTACACGATCGGCAGCCTCGAAGGCGGCAGTGATCGCGCCGCCGAGTTGGCGACCGAAACGATCGAGCACCTGTTGCACATCAAGGTAAACGGCGTGATCGATGTCACCTTCAAGGGTTTCATCGACATCGTCGACACGCTCGGCTGCGTGTACGTGAACGTCGATCATCGCTACTTCAACGAACCGAATGGGAGCGTTGAAACCAACTATTCCGCGATCAACCTGCAGCCCGGCTATCAGAAGCTCTGCTACGAAAAAGCGCTCAGCTATGTGCGCTATCGCCATGACGACTCGGACTTCGTGCGCGTCGCCCGCCAGCAGGACTTCATCCGCGACCTGCGCGAGCAGGTGCCGGCGAGCCAGATCATCAACGAGATCGACAAGGTCTCCAAGGCCGTCGGCAAAGCGGTCATAAGCACGTTTCACTCCTCCGCCGGTCAACTGATCGAACTCGCCGAACTCGCCGCCTTCTCCCAGCAGAAGCCGCTGCGCCAGGTCAAGTTCCAGGCCGAAAACGTCGACGCGATGATCGACGGCGAAAGCTACGTGACCACCTCTCCCGCGCTGATCAAAGCGACCGTCGATGACTTCTTGCACGGCCACGAACAGCTCAAGCTTCCCGCCAGCTCATCCTCGTCCTCCAACCATTCCCACCACCACAGCCCGCACGGCCCCTCAGACGCGCAGCTCGATCTCTACCCAGTCTCTTTCTCCGGCCAAGCGATGGCGCTCACGGCGGCCCCAGGCGTGCCCTTCCCGCTCTATTACCCGTCTATCCAAACCGGGCCGGCAGTACCGCAGGAGGTCCACGTCTACACGCTCGAAGACCCGCAGAAACACCTCCACCATGCGTATGTTGCCGTCTGGCAGGAGAACTCGCTGGGCGGCTACTACGACGTAGAGGGCATGGACTGGGTGAACATCCCCTTGTTCGCCCACGCACGCGTACAGCAGGTCGGCGGGCGCAGCTATCTGATCGTGGACGACGGCGAACACATCCACGACATCGGCTGGCGCGTCGGCAGGGTCATCTACTTCGTGACGAACACCCTGCTCGAGGACCTTTCAAACGCACAGATGATCGCGATCGCCCAGGCCACGCGGCCGCTGCGCTGACTAGATCAGGCTGTGGTCCTTGCGTCGTCTAGCGCGGCGTTGACGAGCGCGTCCGCGTGCGCGTTCTGGGCTCGCGGCACCAAACGAATCTTCCAGGCCTCAAACGCGCGCAAGGCCGCCATCGCTTCGCTGTAGAGCGGGCGCATTGCCACGTGCTTGACCTTGTAGAGGCCCTGAACCTGCTTGGCGATCAGCTCAGAGTCGTTGACGACTTCAACCTCAGTTGCTCCAAGCGCGACCGCGCGCGCTAGGCCCAGTAGCAAGGCCCTGTACTCGGCCACGTTATTCGTGACCGTTCCCAGCAGCTCAGATGCCTCGTCCAGAACCTCTCCGGAGGGCGTCGAGACGACGCTTGCGGCCGCTGCGGGCCCAGGGTTGCCACGCGAGCCCCCATCGACATGCACGACTACCTTCATCTGAGGCTAAGAGCCGTCGACGAGCGGCGGCAGATCTCCCGGCACGCGGGCGCGGCGACGATCGCGGATCACGCGACGCTGCAACTCGGCCTCGGAGGGGCGCAAGCCGCGCGCGCGGCGGTCGGCCTCGCGGCGGTCGATGATGACCGTCACGTTGTCGTCGTTCTCGTAGCGCTTGACGAGCTTCGGATAGAGCTCGTCGGCAAGCGGCTTTGGCACCACGCAGTAGATCATCGCCTTAGATCGTACTGCGCGCTGAGGGCAACAGCCCAGTGCATCGCCGGCCAGACCCCAAACCCTCTCAAAACGGTCGCGGCGCACGGCTCTATTGGTGAGGTGATCAGGCGATCAGCGCAGAGAGCTCGCCGCGCTCATCCGCAGCGGCGTTCGCGAGCCGGTCCTCTTCAGGCAGGTCGTCCAGCTCCATGCCCTGTGCTACGAGCTGCGAACCGGCGGCCTCGTCGCCGAGATCGACCTCGTAGCGGTACCAGCACAGCTCCCAGGCGACCACTATCGCGACCGTGCTGCCCGAGTCCTCGAGCGGACGCACGGTCACTGTAGGCGCACCAAGCGAGCGTGCGACGCCAGCCACGCGCCTTGGTTGCTCACCGGCGTTGAAGACCTTTAGCGCTCGTGCGACCTTCAACTGGCCTGCGGTTGAGGCACCAGAGCTGGATATGCCGGCCGTGGATGCATGTTCACCAGACTCGCTGGCCCGGATTGAACGAGCACGGGCGGTGCTTGGATCCCCTGGATCAACGCCGTCTGGCGGCAGGAAATCGTCCTCGGCGCTCCACGCGCCCTCGCTCGACTCCGCTGCTCCCACAGAGCCAATGTAGATCTCGTGCTCGCGAAGATCTTCGCGCTTGCCGTCGCCATCGAGGAAGTCGTAAAGATTCTCCTCGGGAAGCTCCACGCCTGGGTCGGGCCCGTCGAGGCCGACGGCGCCAGGGCGTTCGCGACGCAATGGGCCCTGGCCCGGCTCGCGCAACTGGCGTAGTCGTCCGAGCAGCGAGCCGGCACGGCGCGCGCGGGTCGGGCGAACACTCGAAGCGTGATTGTCCGCCTCTCGCAACCAGCCCTCAGCCGCAGCCCTCGGTACGCACAGCTCACAGACCGTGCGGCGCTGGCCGCCGGCGAGAAACACGTCGGGGGTCTCCCCTCGCAAAAGGCTTCGGCCGCATACGTCGCATGCAACGACCGGGTGCGAGGTGACGATTGCTCTAGTAGCCATTGGCCCTCCAGAGTAACCGGACAGGCGAAACGGCGCTCCGCGCTCGGCTCGGAACGTATCTGCCGGCGAGCCCTCGGGCTGGTCGCCCGGCTCACAAGTGAGCGCCGGCGTGAGCAGCAACGTGCTCGTTCTCGCGGCGCTCGAGCACCCGCTTGGTCAGGGTTCCAGGCGCGGGCGCGTAGCGCAACAGTTCAAGCGTGTACTCGCCTTGACCCTGGGTTATGGAGCGCAGATCGGGAGCGTAGTCAAGCATCTCGGCCATCGGCACCTCCGCTCTGATCTCCGTGCTGGAACCTTTTGGTTCCATGCCCTGTGGCCGCCCTCGACGCGTGTTGAGATCACCGAGCACTTCCCCCAGATACTCCTCCGCGACCGACACGCATACAAGCATGATCGGCTCCAGCAGCACCGGCTGGGCCTGTTCCAGCGCTTCCTTCATCGCATGTGCGCCGGCAAGCTTGAAGGCGAGCTCGGAGGAGTCGACGGCATGGAAGGAGCCGTCAATCAGCGTGACGCGGACGTCCTTGACCGGGTAGCCGGCGACGGGCCCGGCCTGCATCGCTTCGATCACGCCCTTCTCTACCCCGGGGATGAACTGGTTGGGGATCGCCCCACCTTTGATGCGATTGACGAACTCCAAGTCACTTCCCTGAGGAAGGGGGTCGATCTCGATGTGGCAGTCGCCGAACTGACCGCGTCCGCCGCTCTGCTTCTTGTGTCGCCCGTGAGCGGAAGCGTGAGCGCGGATGGTCTCGCGATAGGGAACGTGCGGGGGCTTGAGCGTCACCTCGACACCAAAGCGTGAGCGCAGACGATCGACGATCACTTCGACGTGCATCTGCGAGAGCCCGGCGACGATCTGCTCGCCGGTCTGAAGGTCGCGATGCAGGTCGATCGTCGGGTCTTCCTCCTGCAGGCGCCGCAGTGAGGCGAAGACCTTCTCCTCTTCTCCCCTGCTGCCGGGCTCGACCGCAAACGCCATCACCGGTGCCGGCAGACGCAACCGCGGCATCTCAAGCGGGCCGACATCCGCGCCGCCTGGCCCAGCGATCGGCCAGTGGGCAGCCAGCCAATCTCCAGCGTGCGTTTCCTTGAGCTTTGCGACCGCGCCCATGTCACCCGGACCGATCTCCTGCACTTGCTCGGTGCTCTTGCCGGTGAAGACGATTGGCTGTCCGATTCGCTCGCGTGCGTAGGCACGGGTGTTCAGCACCTGAGTGTCGTGACAGAGCACGCCTTGGTAGACACGCAACAGGTTGACACGCCCGGCATAGGAGTCTGCGCGCGTCTTGAAGACATAAGCGAATAGCTCATCCTCATCGGAGGCTGAGAGCTCGACCTCTCCGACCGTCAGCGGTCCATGCTTGACCGGCGACGGGAGATCCTCGACGATCGCGTCGAGCAGACGCGAAGTGCCGATGTTGCGCGTAGCCACACCGCAGACGACGGGAAATAGCTGGCCATGATTGGTGCCCTGTTTGAGCGCCTCCGCAATCTCCTCGTGGGAGATCGACTCACCCTCCAGATAGCGCTCCATCAGCGCGTCAGATAGCTCTGAGACCTCATCCATGAGGCGCTCTCGATATTGCTCGACAGGGAGCATCTGCTCCTCTGGAATCGGCCCTTCTTGCAAGACGCCCCGCTCAGCTGAGTCCTGTCTGAAAGCGCTCATGTCGAGCAGATCGATCACCCCCTCGATCTCTCCGCCGGATCCGAGCGGGAACTCGGTGGCGACCGCGTGCGGGCCGAATGCCCGCTTGAGATCCTCAAGCGTCGCGAAGAAGTCGGCGCGCTCGCGGTCGAGCATGTTGACGAATATAAGCCGGGCGATGTCTAGCTCGGCGGCCCGCTCCCACAGACGCGCGGTGCTCGCCTGCACACCGTTCGACGGCGCTCACTACGAACACCGCCGCCTCGCATACCCGCAACGCGGCAAGCGCATCCGCTATGAAGCTTGGCTCACCGGGCGTATCGAGCAGGTTGATCTTGCGCTCGCGCCAGCGCAGACAGCTGAGCGTCGTGGAGATCGACATCTGGCGCGCCTGCTCGTCGAGGTCGCCGTCTGAGACGGTGCTTCGGTCGGGTACCGAGCCGAGCCTGCCGATCGCACCCGCCTCGAACAACAGCGCCTCGTGCAGCGAGGTCTTGCCCGAGCCGCGATGGCCGACGAGGGCGACGTTGCGAATCCGATCGGCTGCCGGGCGCATGTCTCTCCTTGCTGGACGCTACCCACCAAGATACTGCCGAGCAGGGCCCCTGTATAGAGACAACCGCAGAGACCTACCGACATGGCCTACCGCATGGCCTGCCAGCTCACCGCCCGCGCACCCGTGGCTCGTCTACCCGCCTACGCACCGCTTGCCGGAGTCCCTGGCGCCCCAGAAACCACCCTGTGACTAGTCGAAAGAAGCCTCTTGCATGCGCCCGCGCAGGCGCAGAACGGCCTTGGTGTGCAGCTGGGAGATGCGCGACTCGGTGACACCGAGCACCTCGCCGATCTCACGGAGGGTCAGGTTCTCGTAGTAGTAGAGGGCGATCACGAGCTTCTCGCGCTCGGGCAGCGAGGCGATCGAGTCGGCGATGCGGTCCTTTAGGTCGCCCATGTCGAGAGCGCGCGAGGGGTCCGGCGCATTGGGGTCCTCGATCGTGTCCATCAGCGAGACCTGGTCTCCGCTGGAATCGGAAACGCTCCACAGCTCGTCCAGGGCCGCCACCGAAGAGTGGGAAATGGCAAGTAGCGACTCGTGCAACTCGGGGACGGTGAGTTCCAGCTCGGCGGCCATCTCCTCGTCGGTAGGGGTGCGCTGCAGACGATGCTCAAGCTTGGTATTGGCGCGCTCGATCTCGCGCGCACGAGCGCGCACGCTGCGCGGCACCCAGTCGATCGAGCGAAGCTCGTCGATGATGGCGCCCTTGATACGCGTGATCGCGTAGGTCTCGAACTTGATTTCGCGCGAGGTGTCGAAGCGCTCGATCGCCGAGATCAGGCCGACAAGGCCGTAGGAAACCAAGTCCGCCTCCTCGACGTGCGGAGGCAAACCTGCGGCTGTGCGCCCGGCCACGTACTTGACCAGCGGCGAGTAGGCAACGACCAACCGCTCGCGAGCGCGAGGGTCGTTGTCATTCTTATACCGCCGCCACAGTTCGCGCAGCTCGATCGCTTTGACGTTCGTCTCCAGGGTCTTCTCCCGCCGATCAGGCCCGAGGGTGACTGCGCGCATAGGCGCTTCTGAGTCTGGCGGACTCTACCCGAGTGTAGACCTGAGTGGTTGAGATGCTCGAGTGGCCGAGCAGCTCTTGGATGGAGCGCAGGTCCGCGCCACCGTCGAGAAGGTGGGTTGCAAAGCTGTGGCGCAGGGCATGAGGGGAGATTCCACCAGGGATCCCGGCGCGCGTCGTCCATGCTCGCAACCGGCGACGCACGTCGCTTGTGCCCAAGCGACGACCGGAACGGCTGAGAAATAGCGCCTGCCCCGCAGCGGCGCCTTGGCTCGCGCGCCCGGGCTTGGCAGCCTGTCTCGCGGCATCCCCCCCGGGAGCACATGTGAGTGCTGGACGACCACGCTCCAGGTAGAGGCGCACGGCGCTTAGCGCCAGTTCACCGACCGGGACGAAGCGGGTCTTGGAACCCTTGCCCTCGATCCGTAGTTGCTCAGCGTCATGGTCGACGTCCGCGATGTCGAGCGTGACGATCTCCTCGGCACGCAGACCACATGCGTAGGCCAGCTCAAACAGCGCACGGTCACGCATCTCTAGCGGCCCACTGGCGGGAATGGAGTCGAGCAGGCGTGCAACCTCTGGCTTCTTCAGAACATGCGGCAAGTGAGAAGCACGACGCGGCGTGGCAAGCAGATCGGCCGGGCTCTGCTCGATGCGACCGTGCTCACGCTGGCTGCGAAACAGGGCACGGATCGCGGCGAGCTTGCGCGCGGTTGTCGTGGCTGAGAGCTCACGCTCGGTAAGCATCGCCAGATAACGACGGACATCGCGAGGACCGACGGCTGACGGCGCTATCTCCTGGGCCTCGGTCCAGCAAGCAAACTGCAAAGTGTCGACAGCGTAGGCACGTCGGGTGCGCGGAGCGGCGTTCGTACGGCGCAGATCCTCGTCGAGCAGCGCAAGCGCTTGCAACCAAGGTCCGCTGAGGCTTGGGGCTATATCGGCCGTCGCGATGCTCATCACCACGCCTAATTCGCCGTGGCGGGCGGGCGCCCTGCCGAGATCTTGTCTAGTACTGCTTTGTTAGGTTCACTCGTTTTGTTGGTAGCGGTGTAGTGAGAGTCGCTCGAGCTCGATTGGCTGTTGGCAGGTACGGCAGCGGCCGGCCCAGCACTTGAACACGGGCTGGAGTATTAGTGCTGCCTGTGGCAGCGTCAGGCCGGCCGCTGGCGAAAAGGGTGGAGTCGCTCCAGGGTGAGGAATCCGTGTGCGGCGGTGACCAGCGCGGTGTGGTGGTACCAGCCGAGGTATGAGCGCCCCTCGTAGTGGTCGAGCCCGAGTTCGCCCTTGAGCTGCTTATAGTCCAGCTCGATCTTCCAGCGCAGCCGGGCCAGGCGCGCCAGACGCTCGGGCGGCGTATCGGCGGGCAGGTTTGAGAGCCAGTAATCGGTCGGCTTCTCCTGCCCCTCGGGCCACTCACAGATCAGCCACTCCTCACGTGGCTCGGTGGCAAAGCCCCACTGCCAGCGGTGCGCGGCGCGTACCCGCACGAACGCGAAGCGGGAGGTCATCGGCTCGCTGTCGGGACCGTCACGGAAAGCGACGGTCTGCCACTGCTCGGGGTGAAGGCCGGCGATCATCTCTCCGATCGCTACCGGCTTGCTCTCTGGGCGAAGCCGGCCGCGGGGGCGACCGGTCGTGCCCTTGCGCTCAGGGAGCTCGAAGGCGGTTCCGGGGGCGAACACGGTGTTCTCCGCAGAGACCGAGAGCACGTACTGCAGTCCGGTGTCGTGCAGGCGCTCACGCAACTCGGTGTTATCGCCGTAGGCAGCGTCGCCGAGCACCGGCGCCACGGGCACCTCGAAGCCCGCAGCACGCTCGAGCAACTGGGCCCCGAGTTCGGGCTTGGTCTTGAACACAACCTCCTGGGGAATCTTCGCTGTGCGCCGGCGCTCCTCATCCTGACACCACTCCTGCGGCAGATACAACGCCCAGCCCACCGGCACCGTCCCCCTCGCCCCGACCGCGTGCACCGACACGCCGATCTGGCAGTTGCCGATCTTGCCGAGCGTACCCGAATACTGGCGCTTGACCCCCGGCGAGCGCTTCCCCTGCTTGGGAAAACCGGTGTCGTCCAGCACCCACGCCTCCACATCGATCTCACCCGCCACCCGCTCGGCCACCGCCTTGACCACCAACTCCGGGTTCCACGGGCTGTCGGTGAGGAACTGCTGCATCGACTGGTAGTCGGCCTCCTCGCCCAGCCGCTCGACCATCGGCTCAAGCGACTTGCGTTTGCCGTCCTCTACCAGCCCACGCAGATACAAGCCACCGTTAGCCATCTGCGCCGGCCGGTTCATCGCCTCAGCGAGCACCTCACGGCCGAACTCCTCAAGCCGCCCCTTCACCAACGCCGCGGAATCCACGCTCGCTGCCTCGATCACCACCATCATCATCCTCCTCGCGTCGAACGGATTGACGCAAGAAGGGTTCGAGGCACAGAAAAAGAACCCCACAAAAAACCTAACAAAGCAGTACTAAGCCGCCGCCGAGGATCGCCCGATGCCCTGAGCGCGGATCGGTTAGTGGGGTCTGACGAGCGTGGACTTAGGCGCAGAGAACACCGGCTCCAGCAACCGTGCCAGCTCGGACCAGTCCTCCGCGCCAAACACATCCTCGACCTCGCAAAGCTCGGCATTCCATGGGTGCAGGATCGTCGCCGCGGTGATCCTGTGCTCGATCGCGGCGCTGATATTGAGCGGGCTGTCGTCAATCAGGATGTCTATGTCTAGCTCGACGCAGCGACTGACCTTGTCGTAGGAGCAGCATAGATCGTCAAATGGGAGCCCAAGCTGCTCCAGCCAGCGCGTAGTGGCCGGCGCGCATGCGCTCGCACGATGGCTGGTGATGTGGATGAAGTGGCCCTGCTGGCTCCATCTGCAGATCGTCTCGACGGCGTCTGGATAGGGACGGCCGGCAAGGATCGTGCTGTCGCTATGGCTCTCCTCGATGCACAGCTCCAGCTGATCTGGGCGCAAGCGGGTGATTCCCCAGGTGAACTGCTCCTCGTAGGGCAACTCGATGCCAAAACGACGGTTGGAGATCTCCGAGAGGACATCCCAATAGTGGTGCAGGGTCGAGTCGACGTCGATGGCGATGCGCATGATCGGTAGATTATTCACAGATGAGCGGCGTAGGCACTCTCAACGGAAGCGACCGGCGACAGTCCTATGGCCCGGAAGGACGCTCGAAGTGGCTGGATATCGACTGGCGCGGGCACCAGCGCTGGGTGACGATCGGCGGGAACCGGGTCAACACAATCGATATGGGCGAAGGCCCGGCGATCGTGTTCGTGCATGGACTCTCTGGCTCTTGGCCGAACTGGCTTGAGCAATTGCCGGTGTTCGCTCAGACCCACCGGGTGATCGCGATAGACCTCCCAGGCTTCGGCCATTCGCCGATGCCGAACGAGCAGATCACGATATCTGCGTATGCGCGCACGCTCGACGGACTACTGGAGACGCTTGGGGTGAGCGCCGCCACCGTGGTCGGCAACTCAATGGGCGGGTTCGTCTCGACCGAGCTTGCGATCGCCTCCCCGCAACGCGTGG
Source organism: uncultured Solirubrobacterales bacterium (assembly GCA_963827045.1). GTDB lineage: Bacteria > Actinomycetota > Thermoleophilia > Solirubrobacterales > Solirubrobacteraceae > Palsa-744. Next base: position 219,046 of record CAWGZH010000004.1, on the reverse strand, counting down.
AGCGTCTCGTGCTCGTGTCCGCGGCGGGGATCAGCACATATCGCCACCGCGACGTCGAACGGCTCGAGCCCTACCTGCGCCGGCTTGCGCCGATGATCGCCGTATACACCGGCTGGACGGCGAGCAGATCCGACTGGGTGTCACGTCGTCGGAGACTGCGCAACATGACGTTGGGTTTCGTGACGCGCCATCCCAGCCGACTGCCGGCGGCACTCGCCGCCGAGCAGCTGCGCGGTGCGGGCAAGCCCGGCTTCCTGCAGGCGCTGCGCGCCAACATCGACTATCCGATCTCCGAGCGTCTGCCAGAGATCGCTTGTCCAACGTTGATCGTGTGGGGTGCTGAGGACAAGGTGATCCCGGTTACAGACGCAAGCGTGTTCGAGGAGCTGATCCCCAATTCGCGCAAGGTGATCTTCGAGGACACTGGCCACATGGCGATGCTGGAGCGTCCTGCGTCGTTCAACCGGCTGCTGAGCGACTTCATCGCTGAGTAGCCGCTCAGCGAAGCACTTCAGCTGGTGACGGCACCCTCGGCTGCGGATCCGACAAGCTTCGCGTACTTGCGGATAGCCACGTCTATGTGCTCATCGGCGCGCGGCGGTTGAACGTAGGCTGACAGGCGTTCGGCGATCTGCTCGTCGGTCAAAGCGACGTCGATGCGGCGCGCTCCGACATCAATCGTTATCTCATCACCGTCAGCCAGCGCGCCGATCGGCCCACCTCGAACAGCCTCGGGGGCGATATGAGCGGCCATGAAACCGTGTGTGGCACCGGAGAAGCGCCCGTCGGTGATCAGCGCGACGCTCTCCCCCAGCCCCTCGCCGACGATCGCGGCAGTAACGGCGAGCATCTCGCGCATGCCCGGACCGCCCGCTGGGCCCTCGCCGCGAATCACGACCACGTCTCCCTCGGAGATCTCATGGGCAAGCACCGCAGCCATGGCGCCCTCCTCCCCATCGAACACACGCGCTCGGCCGATATGGTGGCGGCGCTCGTGCCCGGCGAGCTTGACGACACAGCCGTCAGGGGCCACGTTGCCGTGCAAGATGGCAAAGCCGCCGGTCGGCTTCAACGGATCGCCGAGCGCTCGCACGACCTGTTGGCCGGGCGTTTCGCTCGCGAGCTCAGCATGCTCGCCGATCGTGCGCCCCGTGACCGTAATCGCGTCTCCCCGCAGCACTCCGGCTTCCTGGAGTCGGCGCATGACGAGCGGCACACCGCCCGCCTCGTACAGGTCGGTTGCTACGTACCGACCGCCGGGTTGCAAGTCGCAGAAGAGCGGCGTTGCGTCGGAGATGGGGTCGAACTCGTCGATCGACAAGGGCACACCCATTTCGCGAGCGACGGCCAGCAGGTGCAACACGATATTGGTGGAGCCGCCGCTTGTCGCCCCGGCGGCGATCGCGTTCTCGAGCGCTGGCTTAGTGATTATCTGGCTGGGGCGTAGCCCTGTGCGCAACACATCCATGACCAGTTCGCCGCAGTCGATGGCTACCTGCAGCTTGCGCCCGTCCTCGGCCGGCACCATCGAGGAGCCCGCCGGCGAGATGCCGAGCACCTCGAAGGCCATCGCCATCGTGTTGGCGGTGAACTGGCCGCCGCACGCGCCAGCGCCGGGGGAAGCCGCCTCCTCCAGCTCGTGCAGCTCCTCCTCAGTGATCTTGCCGGCCGCGAACGCGCCGACCGCCTCGAACACCTGTTGGATCGTGACGTCCTCACCCTTGTAGTGGCCGGGGCGGATCGAGCCTCCGTAGAGCATCAGGCCGGGAATATCCAGACGCGCGAGCGCCATCACCGCAGCAGGGATCGTCTTGTCGCAGCCGGAGATCACCACCAGTGCGTCGAAGGCGTGAGCGGAGGCGACCAGCTCGATCGAATCGGCGATCAACTCGCGTGAGACCAGCGAGGCGCGCATGCCTGAGGTGCCCATCGTGATGCCGTCGGAGATGGCGATCGTGTTGAGCTCCATCGGCGTGCCGCCAGCAGCGCGGATGCCCTCCTTGACCTTCGCCGCAAGCACCCGGTTGTTGAAGTTGCACGGCATCGTCTCGATCCAGGAGTGAGCGACACCCACGATCGGCTTAGCCAGGTCCTCGGCGGTGTAGCCGATCCCGTGCAGATAAGCGCGCGCAGCTGCACGCTCGGGCCCCTCGATCAGGGCGCGCGAGCGGTGCTTTACGTCAAAAGGCTCCGATGTGCTCACAGCGCGGGAACACTACCGGCGCGACGTGGCGCTCGCCTGCGTGACTCGGCGCGCTCGCGCTCCCAACACGCGAGGCGAACGAGATCACGCCTTGCCTTGGCAACGCGAATCTGACGTCCTGCCAAGTGCATGTTGGCCTGTTCGATCAGAGCGCGCTCGTCGGCCGTGAGCGCCATCCACTTGGCGAGCACGTCGTCTGAGTCCGGCAAGCGAGTGTTGCCAAATGGGCGAGTGCGATCTGGGAACTCGATGCAGTACTCGCCGAGCATGTGGTTTGTTGAAGGAACGTAGGCGAGGATCGGCTTGTGGGGATAGATGAGGTAGGCGTAAGGTTGCGCCTCCAGCGTGCCCCATACGCGCAGAAAGCCGAGCTCGCTGTACATAGCCCAGTCCTCCTCGTTGACACACGAGCGCAAGAGCGCGCGTGCACGTTGCTCGGCGCGCAGTTCGCGGCCCGGATCGTATTCGTCCACAAGCTGGGGCCGCTTGTGTCGCGTGCTCTCCGATAGGCGTAGACGCACCCGGTCGATCGAGCGCTTCAGATGTGGCAAGGCCAGCACCAAGAGCAACGTCATCAGCATCAGTGCCGCAGTACCGAGAGCCAGCGCCATCAGCCGCCTCCGGCGGCACGGGGAAAGAAGATCACCCGCTCGGCGTCTGCTGGGACATCCTCGAAGCTGCGTACCAGCTCTGCCTCGCGCCTTCCCGAGTGCGTCGATGTTGGGACCGCGGCCCACATGCCTGCGTCGAGTTCACGGCTGAAGGTCTCGAGCAGCTCGCTGTACTGCTCGGGCACCGCGACGTCGCCCTCGGCCAGCACGACCTCACCATGACCGGGCTTGACGCGTAGCAGCTTCATGCCCTGCGATTATGACAAAGGCCCACTCAGCTTAGGACGAGCGTATGCGGGCAAGACCGATCACGTCAACCGGACCTGGGCCTTCCCCGATGTCTCGCAGACCATCCGCGACAGCCTCTCCGGCAAGCGCACGGGCCGTGAATGCGGCTTGCAGCGGCGCGTGTCCCAACGCCAGCTGTGCGGCGAGCACTGAGGAGTGGGTACATCCGGAGCCGTGAGCCGCCCCGTCCGGATATTGCTTACCGGGAATCTCAACGACCTGCTCGGCCTTGGCGCCCCGCTCTAGAAACAGGTCGATCGCGTGTGCACGATGACCACCAGTGAGCACGACGATTCCGGGGCCGAGCAAGGAAACCGCGTACGCAAGAGCGATCGCCTCGCCCTCGTCGCCCTCCGACTTCGTCCCGATCTGCTCGCCCTGCCGCGGCTGCTCTGCGTAGCCTGCCAGCACACGGGCCTCGGGAACGTTCGGCGTCACGATGCTGGCGCGCGGCAAGATCTCGGCTACAAGCGCGCTCTCGGCGTTGCGGTCCAGCAGCCGGGCGCCAGACTCGCTAACCATCACCGGGTCGACGACCACCGGCGTCTCGGCGGGCAGCTCGTCCAGCGCGAGCGCCACCGCATGGACGGTCTCGACGCTGCCAAGCATCCCCACCTTGACGGCGTCCACGCCGATGTCCGCAACCACAGCGCGAATCTGAGCGAGGACGATCTCTGGGGGGAGAGTGTGAACGGCGTCGACACCGAGCGTGTTCTGTGCCGTGATCGCGGTGATCGCGCTCATGCCGTGGACCCCGCAACGCGCGAAGGCCTTGAGGTCGGCCTGTATACCGGCGCCGCCGCCAGAATCCGATCCGGCGATGCTCAGCGCGCGAGGAGTGCGTGCGATGTCCGGCATGTCTTCGCGGCGTATCAGGGCACGCGCGAGCGCTTGCGCGCGGGGAAGATCGCGTAGCTACCGATCGCGCTTACGAGCAGCCGTCCGTCCTCGTGGCGCACGTCGCTGCGCAATACGGCATTCGTCCGGTTGCGCCGATCGAGCTCGGTCTTACACACGATCTCGCCCTCTGTCGCGGTTTGGATGTAGTTGATCGAGATGTTGAGCGTCGCGATGTGCTCATCCTCTTTCGTGTGCGGCCATAGTGTGGAGCCCATGCAGTAGTCCACGAGCGCATACGTAACCACCCCGGAGAGCAGCCCGCCCGCATTGATCAGCTCCGGACGGATCTCCAAGCGCACGGTGTCGGCGCGGTCCCAACGCATGCCCATGAAGCTGCTGACGCCATCGATCCCGAAGCGACCGGCGCTCCGTTGGTTCGAATCCTCGTGCCCAGCGACTGAGTTGCTCCGCCCCACAGCGCCGATCCCTGGGACAGTGGCTGGACGGCTCTGATCACGGTCCTCCGCGGAAGCCTCGGGCGTGCCGGCTGAGCCGCCGGGGTTATCGGGAGTGTCGTTCACGGGATGCGCTGAGGTGGGACTTGATGAGCCCAGGACAGGATATCCGCCCATCGGGCAGCTCTTGTACAGGCGCGACACCTATTTGACCGTGAATTGGCACAAATGTGTGTTTTTCATCACATTTTTAGCCGTATGGTCGGGGCATGGCACCCGAGAGCCCATCTCCACCCAATACACCCGCACCCCGTGACCCGCGACGTGTATTGGGTGCGCTCGGCGAGGACTTCGCCGTTGGCCATTTCCGGCGGCTGGACTTCGTGATCATCGAGCGCAACGTGCGGACCCGTCACGGCGAGATCGACCTGATCGCGTTCGACGGCCGAACGCTCGTTTTCGCCGAGGTCAAGACGCGCAGAGCCAGCAACCGTCGTCGCGGCCTCTGTCCCGAAGAACAGCCGCTGGCATGGCTGAAATTCAGCCAGCGCTCACGTCTGAAGCGGCTGGCCTGCGCCTGGCTGTACGAGAACACCGGTGCGCGCCCCAGAGCGCACACGATCCGCTTTGACGGTGTCGGCGTGATCGTCGACGGCTCAGACCGGCTGCTGCGCCTCGATCACATCGAGGGGGCTTGGTGAGCGCTGCGTAGAGGAGACGCGCCGTCAAGAGGCGGTGCTTCTGGCTCTGAGCTCAGCTGAGAATCACAGCGCCAACTGCCGGTAGGCAGTCGACTGAAACGACATACGGTGCAGCGGCGAGACGCCCTGGCGGCCGATCGCCTCACGGTGCACCGGCGTGGAGTAGCCGACGTGCTCGGCGAAGTTCCAGCCCGGGTGCAGCTCATCGGCGCGATGCATATAGCGATCACGAGTGACCTTGGCCACGATCGAAGCGGCCGCGATCGCGGCGCTTGTGGCATCGCCGCCCACGACCGGTCGCTGCGGGCGCTCGAACTCGGGTACGGCAAAGCCATCGATCAAGCACATCACCTCGCCTGGGACGCCGCGCGTCACGCCCCTGATCGCGTCACGCAGAGCCGCCAGATTCGTCTTGTGCAGACCTCGCGAGTCGATCCTCTGCACACAGCGCGAGACGACGGTGACGCGAGCGGCAGCGCTGAGCACGAGCGGATAGAGCTCCTCGCGAGCCTCCGCTTTGTGCTGCTTGGAATCGTTCAGCGTCGCGAGAGCACGCAGCTCACGGGTCGTGAGCTGCTCGTAGTCGAACAAGACCGCCGCGGCGACGAGCGGGCCGGCCAGACAGCCGCGTCCCGCCTCGTCCGCGCCGGCGACCATGCGCACCCCGAGTGCCCGGTCGAAGGCGAATAGGCGTTGTCCGCTTTTGTTCCGCGCGCGACGACGAGCGACTCGCCGAGAGTAAGGAGCCCTTGAAGAGCTTGTGCGCTTAGTGCGCGCGATCTTAGAGGGTGCCGATGCGGTCGGGAGGCCAGTAGGTGGCAAAAGCGCCTCCGATGATCCAGCTTGTGGGGACAGGTCCCCAAAATCTGCTGTCGTCCGACTCGCCACGATTGTCCCCCATCATGAACCAGTGACCGGCGGCTATCTTGATCGGCTTGGGGAAATTGCACTCGGAGGCACTACCACACGGGTCGATGTAGGAGTCTTTCTCTCGGACGAACCGGCTCGTACCAGCCGCTCTGCGAAAGACGTGGCCTTCCTTGATGTAGATTTCGTCTCCGGGCCCCGCGACGACCCGCTTGATGAAGTTGACGCTGGCCTCTTCGGGCTCAGGCGTTGCGCAAGCCGCGCCACCGGGGGTAACCATGTGAGGCTGCGGCCCGCAAACTTGCTGTTCGGCATCCTTGGGCGGATGGAACACCATGATCTCGCCCACATGCGGTTCTTTGAGGTGCATATCTATGCGGTTCACAAGCACTCTTTGACCTATTTTCAAGGTCGGTTCCATCGAACCACTGGGGATCCGATAGGGCTTGACGATGAAAGCCTGTATTGCAAGCGCCAGACCGATCGCGACCAGCACGATCACGATCAACTCGACGATCGAGTTCGTTCTGGACTTCGGCTCGCCCCTTTCCTCAGTCCGCTTCACCGAGGTGGGTCCTTCCTTCACGCCGACGGCTCGCCGGCTCCACTGTCGCCGGCGTCGGAGGGGGAGTCGGCTTCGTCCGTGGCCACAGTTGACGCATCTGCGTCGTTAGCCGCGGCCGCACCCGTATCGGGAGCCCCCTCATCCGAGTCGGACACTGGCGCAGCGGAAGCGGACGGCTCATCCTGAGCCTCAGTCGAAGTCGTTGTCTGCTCGGCCTCGTGGGCGTCGACGGCGGGCTTTGCCTCCGTCTCTCCTGCCTCGGTTCCTTGCGTCTCGGCGATCTGACTCTCAGCTGCCGTCTCTGACGCAGTCGCACCCTCGGCGTCCGTGGCCTCCGTCGGCTCGTGCAGCAGGCCCGGCTGAACGGTCTCCTCGGGCCCGGTATAGCGACGCTCGCGCACGCGAGCACGCTTGCCGACGCGATCGCGCAGGTAGTAGAGCTTGGCCCGTCGCACATCACCGCGGGCCGCCACCTCGATGCGCTCGATCTTGGGGGAGTGCACTGGGAACATACGCTCGACCCCCACGCCAAAGGACTGCTTGCGCACGGTGAAGGTCTCGCGAGCTCCATGGCCTTGGCGCTTGATGACCACACCCTCGAACACCTGGATACGGCGACGGGTACCCTCGATGACCTGGAAGTGGACGCGCACGCGGTCGCCCGGCCCGAAGTCGGGGACGCGGCGCAGCTGCTTGCGCTCGATGCTTTCGATAACGGTGCTCATGGCAAAAAGAAGGCGTCGAGTGAGCGGAAGTCGCTGCACTGCCCGACGCGCCCGCGAATGGTAGCGAACCCCGCCCTATGGAGCGCCGTTCGCTCCCGCTCCCCGTGCGCGACTCTGCTGCAAGCGCCACTCACGGATACGCTCGTGATGGCCGGAGAGCAGGATCTCAGGGACGCGCCAGCCGCGGTACTCAGCCGGCCGCGTGTAGTGCGGATACTCGGGCTCACCGTCCAAAGCCTCGCTGAACGACTCCTCGACGGCCGAGTCGACGTGCCCGAGCGCGCCAGGCAGCTTGCGCAAGATCGAGTCGCAGAGGACCATCGCCGCAGGCTCCCCACCGGAGAGGACGTAGCGACCAATCGACAGGCTCTCGCTCGCGAGATGCTCGACGATCCGCTCGTCAAAGCCCTCGTAGCGCCCGCACAGCAAGGTCAGCGCCGGCTCAGCCGCCAGCTCCTGCACGTAGCTCTCGTCGAGCAGCCTCCCTCCGGGGGCAAGCGCGATCACCCGCCGGCGCCTGCGCACCTCAGTCGCGTCAACGCCGTAATGAGCTTGCATGGCCGCGTCCATCACGTCGATGCGCAACACCATCCCGGCGCCACCGCCAAAGGGGGTGTCATCGACCTGTCCGCCGCTTAGGGGCGTGTGCTCACGAAAGTTCACGTAGCTCAAACGCGACCCACCGTCGAGCGCGTTGCTCACATGGCGCTGGGCCCCAAACCACTCAAACCACTCCGGGAAGAGCGTGAAGACGTCGATCTCCATCAGTCCTCTCCCAGGAACGCCATATTCACGTCGATGCGTCTTTGCTTTGGATCGACGTGACGGATCGCATCGCTCACCATCGGCACGAGCAGCTGACCCGCCGAGGAGCCCGCCGGCCTGTGTTGGCCGTCAGCCTCCGATGCGACGAGCCGTACTTCTAGGGCCTCGCACGAGGGAAGCTCCATCAGTCCGACGACCATACCCACGTGTCGCTCGCCGTCGACGACCTCACAGCCCGCCAGTTCCTGGGCCCACCACTCTCCCTCCTCTAGCGTCGGGGCTTTGGCAAGCTCAACCGTCAGCTCCTGCCCTCGCAGCGCCTCGGCGGCTGGACGGTCTTCGATCTCCTCCAGGCGCACGATTGGATGCTCGTCTGTGCCCGCTCGCCTCACGACCGTGGTCGTCAGACCCGCGAGGCTCACCGTCATACCAACAGCAAGCAATCGCGGACGGGCGCCGGTGACGTAGAAGCTGCCGTCGAGACCATGAGCACGACCGACGCGACCGGCAGGAACAGCGCGCGAGTCCTCACCGTCCCCATCGTTTCTCTCATCGACATCGCCTACCAAGGGTGCTCCGATTCCTCAGCCGGACTTGCGCACTCGCTACTCGCCTTGGGATCGCCCGAGCCGGCGCTCACCTGCTGCCCCTAATCGACGATGTTGACGAGCACGCGGCGCTTCTCGTTGACGGCAGCGGCCTTCACAACCGTCCTCAACGCATGAGCAGTACGACCGCCGCGTCCGATCACCTGCCCGTAGTCCTCATCCGCGACGCACAGCTCGAGTACCACGGTGCCGTCGTCCTCCTCGAACTGCTCCACCGACACCTCTTCGGGACGGTCAACCAGGCCTTGGGCAAGGTACTCCAACAGCTCTCTCATCACCTCGGAGGACATCCGATCACCCGCGGAGCATGCAGCTACTAGCTGATGCCCTGAATACGCAGCAGCTTCGCAACCGTGTTCGACGGCTGTGCGCCACGTGCAAGCCAGCTCTTTGCCCGCTCCTCGTCGATCACGATCGTCGAGGGGTCTGTCTGGGCGTTGTAGTGGCCGATCGTCTCGATCACGCGCCCGTCGCGCGGAGAGCGCTGATCGGCGACGACTACTCGCCACACTGGGTTCTTCCTTGCGCCCACACGCGTGAGCCTAAGCCTTACCGACACGGTTTCCTCTCTGAGTGCTTTCCAGTCCAGGTAGAGAGCTTAGCCTGTTCGGATTACCTTAGATGGTTCGGGTGTGGTGAACACACCGATCCCTATCAGCGAGCCTGCCTCATCAGCGCGCCGACATCGGGCATCTTGCCGCGACTCATACCACGCATCATCTTGCGCATCTGACCGAACTGCTTGACGAGTTGATTGACCTGCTGCACATTGGTGCCCGAGCCACGTGCGATGCGCAGACGGCGCGAGCCCTTGATCAGCTCAGGGCGGCTGCGCTCCTCGGCGGTCATAGAGAGGATGATCGCCTGAATGCGGTCGAGCTCGCGCTCGTCGACCTTCAGGTTTTTCAATTGCGCGCCGGCGAAGCCGGGGATCATGCCGAGCAGGTTCGTCAAAGGGCCCATACGACGGATCGTCCTGAGCTGGTCGAGGAAGTCGTCGAGACCAAACTCATTGCGTCGCAGCTTGCGCTCAAGCTCAGCCGCCTGTGTCTCGTCGAACTGACGCTCGGCGGTCTCGATCAGGCTCATCACGTCGCCCATGCCGAGGATGCGCTGGGCCATGCGATCGGGATGGAAGCGCTCGAACTGATCAAGCTTCTCGCCGGTGGAGGCGAACATGATCGGCTTGCCGGTCACCGCCTTCACCGATAGGGCAGCACCACCGCGGGCGTCGCCGTCGAGCTTGCTCATGACTACACCGTCGAACTGAACGGCGGCGGCGAACTGCTCGGCGACATTGACGGCGTCCTGGCCGGTCATCGCGTCGACTACCAGCAGCACGTTGTGAGGCTTGACGACATCGCGGATCTTGACGAGCTCGGCCATCAGGGCCTCGTCGACGTGCAAGCGTCCGCTGGTGTTGACGATCAGCACGTCCTTGCCCTCTTCGCGCGCACGCTCGAGTGCCCACGCCGCGATATCGACCGGATCGCGTTCAATTCCTTGCTCGTAGACGGTCGCGCCGGCCTGCGCACCAACCTTCACGAGTTGATCCACCGCCGCGGGTCGATAGACGTCACATGCCGCCAGGGCCACCGAGGAGGAGTGCTCCTCACGCAAGTAGCGAGCCAGCTTGGCCGTCGCGGTCGTCTTGCCCGAGCCCTGAAGGCCGGCCATCAAGATCACTGTGGGCGGCCGTGGCGAGAAGCTGAGGCCGGCGGAGGCCCCGGTGGGTGGGCCCCCCATCAATCTCGTCAGCTCATCGGCGACGATCTTGACGACCTGTTGGCCCGGGTTGAGCTTACCGACGATGTCAGACCCAAGGCAACGCTCCTTTACATCGCTTGTAAAGCCCTTGACGACCTTGAAGTTGACGTCGGCCTCCAGTAGCGCAAGACGGATCTCGCGCATTGCCCCGTCGATGTCGGCTTCGGTCAGCGTGCCTCGCTGACGCACGTCGCCCAGGGTGGTCTGCAGCTTCTCGGCTAGGGAGTCGAACATCAGACGGTCAATTCTGGCAGCCCAATGCGCCAGCGCAGTGAGAACTCATCCGCGCGGGCAGGCCGGCGAGCCGCAGTCGTGCCCAGAAAAGCCTCAATCGTGCTCTGGGGTGCCTGCGGATGGCGGCTGCTGTCCAGAGCGGCGCGCGATCGCCTCGCCGATCCCGCCAAACGCCTCGGCGAACTCCGAGGGGATCACGAACACCTTGTTGGAGTCGCCTTCAGCGAGCGAGGGCAGCATCTGCAGGTATTCGTAACTGAGCAGCTCGCGCGAAGGTTTGCCCTCGTGGATCGCTTTGAAGACGGTGTCGATCGCCTTCGCTTCGCCCTCGGCGCGCAGTACGGCGGCCTGGCGATCACCCTCGGCCCGGAGAACCACCGCCTGCTGTTGGCCCTCGGCGGTGAGGATCTGTGCCTGCTTCTCACCTTCGGCGGTGAGGATCGCCGCGCGACGGTCGCGCTCAGCGCGCATCTGCTTCTCCATCGCGGCCCTGATGTCCTGTGGCGGGTTGACAGACTTGATCTCGACGCGGTTGATGCGTATGCCCCACTTGCCGGTCGCCTCATCCAAAACGACGCGCAGCTGCGTGTTGACGTTCTCACGGGCGGTAAGTGTGTCCTCGAGTGTCAGGCCGCCGATCACGTTGCGCAGCGTGGTGACGGTCAGCTGCTCGATCGCCTGCAGCGGATTGGCGACTTCGTAGGTGGCCGAGCGAGGATCAGTGATCGTGAAGTAGAGGACTGTTTCGATCGCAACGACGACGTTGTCTTCGGTGATCACCGACTGCGGCGAGAAGTTGACCACCTGCTCGCGCAGATCGACCAGCGGCTTTACGCGATCGATGAACGGCGTGACGAGCGTCAGACCCGGCTCGAGCGTGCGACTGTAGCGACCGAGCCGCTCCACCACACCCGCCCGTGCCTGGGGAATGACACGGACCGTGCGCGCGGCCACGATCAGCGCGAACACGACCAACACGGCTATGACGATGAGAGCGACCATAAGGCTGATTCGTCCTTTCTATTCCGATCTTTCTAGAGGTTACCTATGCTGGCCAAGCGTCTGAGGGGTCGATAGTCGAGCGAGGCTAGGTTCCACATGCCCACCCGCCCACGAAATGTGCTTTGCACATAAGTGACCGAGGACGACGCTCGCGAAGCGCCAGCGACCTCTCAGTGCATCACGAGCGCCGTCGCTCCGCGTATCTCGACGACTTCGACACGTTCTCCAGGGTCGAATATCTGATCTTCGTCGAAGCTGCGTGCTGTCCACACCTCGCCGTCGATCTTCACGCAGCCGACACCCTCGTCATTTGCGATCCGCTCCAAGACGATCGCCCTGCGACCGATCAGCGCCGCCGCGCCCGTGCGGATCGACGGGGGCAGTCTGCGGTGGCGCCTTGCCACCGGTCGTAGTGTCGCGAACACAAGTCCTGAGGAGAGCAAGAAGACGATCACAGCGAGCAGCGACCCCACACCCAACAAGCTCACGACGGTCGCAAGCGCCGCTCCGGCGGCGAACGGCGCCAGGTAGAAGCCGCCTTGGTGCATCTCCCCGATGCCGAGGATGCACGCTACCGCCAGCCACAGGATCCAAGCGTCCATGACTTGATTATGCCTCCGCCACCAAAGCGCGGGCAAAATCTTCCGCGTCAAACGGGCGCAAGTCCTCGAGTTGCTCGCCAATACCGATCAGCTTCACCGGCAACCCGAGCTCCCGCGCGATCGCGAGCGCGATCCCGCCGCGAGCAGTTCCGTCGAGCTTGGTCAACACGACACCGCTGACACCGGCCGTGGAGGCGAACATCTGCGCTTGGCGCAAACCGTTCTGACCGGTCGTCGCATCTACAGTCAGCAGCGTCTCGTGCGGCGCCCCCTCGAGCTGTCGTGCAATCACGCGCCTGACCTTCGCCAGCTCATCCATAAGATCGTCCTGAGTGTGAAGGCGCCCGGCGGTGTCCACGATCACCACATCGATTCCGCGCGCTCGCGCTTGCGCGACCGCCTCGAAGGCGACCGACCCAGGGTCCGAGCCCTCGGGTCCAGTGACGATCTCACAGTCGGCGCGTCCGGCCCAACCTTCCAGCTGCTCGGTGGCGGCCGCACGGAACGTATCCGCGGCGCCCAGCAGAACACTCACTCCCAACTCCTTGCGCAGATGCCAAGCGAGCTTGCCGATCGTCGTGGTCTTGCCCGTGCCGTTAACCCCGACAGCGAGAATCACCGTCGGCTTGGCGCGAATGTCGATCTTGTCGTGCTCGCTGCGCGCGGTGTCTGCCAGCAGCTCGATCAGCCGCTCCGACAGCTCCTCGCCGCTGCTCACGCCACCTTCTGTGGCTTCCCGCTCAAGCGTCTCGACTACTGCGGCGGTCGTGCTCGCACCCACATCGGCCATGATCAAGGCCTCCTCCAAGCGTTCCCACGTGTGCTCGTCGAGCGTGGCAAAGAGCGTTGCCTGGATCTCCGACCCAAGCGCTTGCCGCGTCTTGGAAAGGTTTTCGCGCAAACGCTTGAACAAGCCACGGCGGCGTTCGCTGCCCTCCCCAGCCTGGACCTGCGCCGAAGCCTGTGTTGACCCATCGGTGATGAACAGCTCAGACCAGTCGCGTGGCATCTATGCGACCGGAGCGACCTGCGGCTGGTCCTCCACCGCGGCCATCTGCGGCGCCGGCTCCTCCCTTGGGAGCCTGCGCGAGAGCACCTTAGACACGCCGTTGTCGGCCATCGAGACGCCATATAGCCAGTCGGCAGCCTCCATCGTGCGCTTCTGGTGGGTGATCACGATGAACTGAGCACGGTCGGCGTAGCGACGCAGCAGCGTCAAGAAGCGGTCGAGATTGAGGTCGTCGAGCGCGGCCTCAACCTCGTCTAGCACGTAGAAAGGGCACGGTCGCGCCAAGAACACCGAGAACATGAACGCCAGCGCAGTCATCGACTTCTCACCGCCGGAGAGCAGCGACAGCCGCTTGGTCGACTTGCCGGCCGGGGTGATTTCGATCTCCACGCCCAGCATCTCCTCGGCGTCGGCAAGCTCATCGGCGTCGGCCTCGATCTCCGCCGCCGCCTCTGCGTCGGGCGCCTCGCCGTTTTCCGGCGCCGGCTCGCCTCCAAGCACGGCGCGTGGAGCCTGCTCATCCTTGACTAGGCGCAAGCGTCCGCTGCCTCCCGGGAACACGTCGCCGACGAGCTCCTCGAAGTTGCGCGCCGCCGCGTTGAAGGTCTCGTTGAAGGTCTCGTGAATCTGGCGGTCAGTTTCACGGATCACGGCTCGCAGCTCGCGCAGCGCCGTCTCCAAGTCGGTGCGCCGCTCCTCGAGCTCCTCGACATGAGCGATCGCCTCGGCGTACTCGTCCTGAGCGAGCGGGTTTACGGGACCGAGCTGCTCACGACGACGCGCCAGGCGCTCCAGGCGTGAGCGCAGCGCCTCTTCTTGCTCCTCACCGAGAGGTGAGACCGCCTCTGCTTCGGACTCTTCCAATGCGGACTCGCCCGCACTCGCGGGGGGCGGGCTGTCTGGGGAGTCCTGTGGCTCACCCGCACGCTCACCGTCCGGCGCTCCGAGATCACTCTCATCGCCAGGCCGCGTGCGCCCCGAGCCCGGCACGGGCACCTCCAGACGCTTACAGACCTCGCGCAGCTCCTCTTGGGCCTCGGCCGCCTGATCGCGCAAGCGCTGGGCGGCCACCTCGGCCCCGGTGACAGCCTCGCCCTCGACGCGCAAAGCCGCCTGAATCTCGGCCTCCTCCTGCGCGCAGGCACGCAGCTCAGCGGAGACCTGCTCGCCCGCAGCGCGGTCCTCGCTGAGCAGCGCCTCTATCTGCTCCAACAAGCCCGCCATCGCCTCGCCTGTGCCGGCAAGCACCGCCGCAAGACGCTCGGCGCGAGGCGTGAGCTCGAGGTCGGCTGTGCGCTGGGCTTGCAGACGCCCGATCCGTCGTGCGCGCTCGGCCCGTTCTGCCTGTCTGCGCTCGGCCTGCCTGCGCTCCGCCGCCAGCTCACCTTGCAGTTCGGCGCGACGCACCGCCAATGGCCCCTGCTCAGGCGCGGCCTTGCGCTGCTCGATCAGCCAGAGCGCTTTGCGCTTAGCCTCTGCCGCCTCGCCCAGCAAGCGTTCGCTGTCGCGCAGCGCGCCGTCAGACTGGTCGCGTGCCAGATTAGCCTCGCGTGCCTGCTCGAGCGCATGCTCGACCGCCGCTCTGGCCGCGTGCTCGCCTGCGACGGCTTGCTCGCTCTCGGCGATCAGTCGATCGCGCTCGTTGCGACGCGCGAGTACGCGCTCGGCTCCACCCTCGGTCACTTGGCGCAGCTCACCCCAACCGGCAAATAGGACACGCCCTGAGGCGGTACTCGCGACACCGCGAAAATCCTCGGCCACATCCTCCAGACGCTCAACCACCCAAGCGTCGGCAAGCAACCTGTGCGCGAGCGCCAGCACCGGCCCCGAGCCGCCTAGCAGGTCAGTCAGGCGCAGTGCGCCAGTCGCCGGCGGCTTACCCGCCGGATCCGCAATGCGGCTCTGTTCCTGCCGGCCGACGGCCTTGGCCTCATCGTCTCGCCCAGCCAGCGCGTCCCGCTCCGCAGAGCTGTAGCTCTCGCCCGCCGCCTCTCCCGCGAGTAGCGCCGCACCACCGTCTGGGCCGACCCCGTCGAGCAGCGTGTGGGCTCCGTCCATGTCGTGCACCAGCGCCGCATCGAGACGACCGCCAAGCGCCGCAGCAAGCGCCAACTCGTAGCCTGGCTTGACCTGCAGCGCGTCGCTGAGCGCGCGCGGCGCGCCCGGCTTTGCGCCGTAGGTGCCAGCATGGCTGCGCAGGAACTGGTTGGCGGCGGCCAGCTCTGCCCCGACCTTCGCCGCCTCGCGTCGCGTCGCCTCGGCATCGCCTTCGAGCTTGCGCAAACCGCCGCGTGCAAGCTCTGCAAGCGCATCGGCCTGCTCGCGCGCGGCGCGCGCGGCCTGAGCCTGCGCCTCAAGTTCGCTCACGCGTGCTGCTGCCTGCTCGCGTTCGCGCTCCAAGCCTTCGATCTCGCGCTCCAGCTCGCGCTCACGTTCGCTGTCGATCTCCGCGAGCGCCGCCTCGAGCGCGCGCACGCGGTTGACGCTTGCCTGCTCCTCGCCGTGCTCGCCGTCTCCTGCAGGCCCCTGCTCGAGCGCGCCGAGCTCGATCTCGATGCGACTCGCACGCTGGGCGAGCGTCGCGGCGGTGGCAGCCGCCTGCTCGCCGCGCATCTGCAGGCGCTCGCGCGCTGAGCGCGCCTCATATACCCGCTTGGAGAGCGCGTCGTGGCGCTCGGTGCGCTCGGCCAGCGCGCTCTCCGCGCGCCCACGCCGCTCGACTACCGTACGCAAGCGTGACTCGATCTGCTCACGTGCTGCCCTTGCTGCATGCACGCCTTCCTCAGCCTCGACGAGTTGCAACTGTCTGGCGCGGACCGCCTCACGAGCGAGCTCGAAGCGGGCCTGCAGCATCTGGTGCTCCAAGCGCTCGTGCAACTCTGCGGCCTCGGCTTGGCGCTTGAGCGGACGCAGGCGCGTGCGCGCCTCGCGCTCCACGTCGAGCGCTCTGTCCAAGTTCTCCTGGGTGCGCTCCAGCTTCAGTTGCGCGCGGCGGCGGCGCTTGCGGTGCTTGCCAAGACCCGCCGCCTCCTCAATCAAAAGGCGCCTGTCGCGCGGCTTGGAGGTCACGATCGCCTCAACCCGTCCTTGAGAGATGACCGAGTGGGTCTCCTTGCCCAGGCCGGTGTCGGAGAGCACCTCGATCACGTTGACAAGGCGAGCGCGAGCGCCATTGAGGCGATACTCGCCGTCGCCCGAGCGGTCGAGCCGGCGCACGATCGATATCTCCGAGAGCGGCAGATCGACCGTCTCATCAGAGTTGTCGAGCACGATCTCGACTTCCGCGGCGCTGCGCGCCTGCACGCCGCGGCCACCGCCGAAGATCACATCCTGCATCGACTGGCCTCTAATCGCGAGCGGCGACTGCTCGCCCATCGCCCAAAGCAGCGCGTCAGTGACGTTGGACTTGCCTGAGCCGTTCGGCCCGACCACGACGCTCACGCCCGGGCCAAAGTCCAGTTTGGTGCGATCGGGGAAGGACTTGAAGCCCTTCATGGTGAGCGACTTGAGGTGCATAGCGCTATGCCTTGGCGAGGCTCTCCAGCGCCTTGCCCGCCGCTTGCTGCTCGGCGTGCTTCTTGCTGCGTCCCCTGCCCTCCCCGAGCGGTTTGCCTTCGAGTAGTGCGACAACCACGAATGTGCGGTCGTGCGGTGGGCCGTGCTCGTCTGTCACCTCGTAGGCGATCGTCTCCCCTCTCCTGGCAAGCGCCTCCTGGAGGGCCGACTTGAAGTCCAAGGGATGCTCCAGCGCATCCTCCATCTCCGGGGCAAACGCCTCCACGACCGCCCGCGCGGTGCGCTCGTAGCCCGTGTGCAAGTAGCAGGCGCCGATCACGGCCTCGATCACTGAGGCGAGCACACGCTCTGTCTCCAGCAAACCCACGAGCCTACCCTCGCCGTTCTCAGGCGCTGCTGCGCGCAAACGCTCGCCCACTTGCAGGCGTTCGGCCACAGCACGGCAGGAGCGACCGGACACCGCCTGTGCACGAATCTTCGTGAGCCGGCCCGCCCCGAAGCGCTCTGCTTCCAGGCGTGGATACAGGTGCGCCGTCACCGCCAACGCAAGTACGCTGTCGCCAAGGAACGCCAGCCTTGTGTAGGAGTCGCTGCGCCGCTCAGTCCATGAAGCGTGCGTGAACACCTGCCGCGCCAACTCCTCGGGCAGCTCCTCGAGGAGCGAGCGCAACAGCGCCACCCCCTCCTTGCTCTGCACGCTAGCCATCGTTTGAGTGTGCCACGACGAAATCGACCGCTTGGCCGACGGTGAGGATGTCGGCGGCCTGCTCGTCCTCGATCTTCACGCCATAAGTGTCCTCGAGCTCCTGTACAAGCGTGTACAGGTCCAGCGAGTCAGCCCCCAGATCGTCCTTGAAACGGGTGGTGTCCCCAATTAGTTGGGGCTCGACATCGAGCTCGTCAGCCAGATGGGCCTGTATCAGGACGAACACTTCCTCGCGGGTCATTCGCTTGCCAGGCTAGCCGGATCGCCGGATAGAGGACCCGCCCGCCCCGCGCTCCTCAGCGCGCCGGCCTCCTCCAGCGCGCTGCGTGTGGCACCGATCACATCCTCGCGCACACCACGCTCCGCGCGCAGGATCGCCTGCGCGAAGCCGTGCCTGGCAAAGCGCCCGTGTGGGACCACCGCGAGACGACGCAAGCCCAAAAGATAGGCCCCGCCCTCCCCTTCGGGATCGATTTCGTCGCGAAAGTCACGTAGCGAGGGGCGCAGCAGCATCCCACCCAACTTGCCCCGCAGCGAGGACGTCGCGGCGTCTCTGACTGCGCGCAACATCGTCTGTGAGACACCCTCCATCAACTTCAGGGCGATGTTGCCGGTGAAACCATCGGTGACGATCACGTCGGCCACCGCATCGACGATGTCGCCGCCCTCGACGTTGCCGACGAAGCGCAGCTGCCCGTCACTGGAGCGTTGCGCGAGCTCCTTGCCCACCTGGATGACCAGCTCGCTGCCGCGCTCTGACTCCTCGCCGTTTGAGAGCAAACCAACCCGCGGGCGCTCGACGCCGAGCACGGCGCTTGCGAAAGCCGCGCCCATGAAGGCGAACTGGACCAGGTGCTCTGGGCGCGCCTGCACACTCGCGCCAACGTCGAGCAGCGTCACAGCATGACCTGGGACGGGTATCGGCAGTGCGAGCGCTGGACGGTGGATGCCGGGCGCGCGCTTGACGTTGAATAGGCCGGCGGCGAGCGCCGCTCCGGTGCCGCCCGCGCACACAAGTGCATCTGCACGACCCTCACCCACGGCTCTTGCGGCCCGCACGATCGATGCATCTGGCGTGGAGCGCACCGCTCGCACAGGATCAGGGCTCTTGGCGACCGACACGGGCGCATCGACCACCTCGACACCCGGCCCGACATCGCCGAGCTCGCCGGCCGGACCGAACAGCAGCACGTGCACGCCCTGCTCCGCCGCGAGCCGTGCGCCGGCCGCGACCTCGGACGGTCCCAGGTCGGCACCATTCGCATCGACGGCCACGACCGTGTGCGTGCGCACGTCGGGCTGCGCTGCGCGGCCGCCGCGGCTGGCCGACCCAGTCATGCTTGGCGGCTACTCGTGGTCGTGGTCGTGATCGTGGCTGTGCGCGCCGGGCGCCACCACCTCACGACCTGCATACGTCCCGCACTCGGGGCACACGCGGTGTGGCCTGCGCGGGCTGTGACAGCGCGGACACTCGTTCACCGTGGGCGCCTCGATCTTGTGATTGGCGCGACGCAGCGCGGTGCGACTGTGCGATTGCTTTTTCTTGGGGACGGCCATCGGCGCAACAGGCTACCAGGGCCAAGACCGAATAGCCGCATTGGTACTAGTCGCCGTTAGGACTAGCCGCATTGGCACTAGTCGAGCTTCAACTCGTTCAACTTCGCCCAGCGCGGGTCAGGGGGGCGCTCGTGGGTGTGCTCGGGGAGGGTGGGGTCCAAATCATTCAGATCGGCGGCGCACACCGCGCACAGCCCAGCGCAATCCTCGCGACACAGCACCTGCGTCGGCAAGGCCAGCACGAGAGCATCGCGCGCCCAGCTGGCCAGGTCGAGTGCCTCGTCCTCAAGATATGGGCTCGAGAGCTCCTCTCCGCCTCCGGGCCGATCGACCTCGCGCGCATCGACGTCGATCTGCGGCGCGGCGCCGTTCAAGCAGCGCATGCAAGGTCCCGTGAGCGTGGCGAGGAACCGCAGGCGTAGCGCGTAGCCGTTGCCAAGCATGCGCGAGACGTCGAGTCTCACCGGCAGCGTCGCAGGCGCTATCTCGTAAGGCTCTCCTCCGAGCGTCAGCGGCTCGACGTGCACCGCCAGCTCGAAGCTTCTACCCTCGCCAGCGCTCAGGCGCAACCCACCCAGGTCGAGGCTGTACGTCACAGCAGGCATTCCTCCAGATTAGTAAGAGCTCTGCCAAGCGGGGCCCGCGTGGGTGCAAACCATTGCCAAAACGCGATGCCTCCCGCGCGCGCGGGGGGCATTGCCCAAAACCGAACACCCACACCACCAGCCTTCCCAGCCGCCCGCTCGGACGAATCGCCACTCGCCCAGGACGCAGACAGGACAGCCAGCCCTCAAGAATTTCAAGTGATCTCGTGCAACTCGCGCTTGAGCACCTTGCCTGTCGCGTTGCGTGGTAGCTCATCCACGAACACGACCTCGCGCGGAACCTTGTAGCGCGCAAGGTTGTGCTTGACGTACTCCTTCACGCTCTCCTCGTCAAGACCCGAACTATCGCGCGCAACGACGAACGCCTTAAGGCGCTGGCCGAACTCGGCGTCCTGCACACCGATCACCGCCGCCTCCTCGATCGCCTCGTGATCGGCGAGTAGATCCTCAACCTCACGCGGGAACACGTTCTCCCCACCGGAGACGATCATCTCGTCGTCGCGACCGTCCACGAACAGACGGCCCCCGCTGTCGAGACGTCCCACGTCACCGGTGCTCATCAGCCCCTCGACGATCTCCTTGTTGCCCCCGCCGGTGTAGCCATCAAAGACCATCTCGTTCGCCACGAAGATGCGCCCATTCTGCCCTCGCGGTACCTCGCGTCCCTGCTCGTCCAGCAGCTTGACCACCGTCCCCAGCGGTGGTCGGCCGGCGGTGCCGGGCGCGGCGCGCAGATCTTCAGGCGTGGCGATCGTCGCCCATGCCACCTCGGTTGAGCCGTACAGGTTGTAGAGCACGTCCCCGAACGTGTCCATCGCGCGAATCGCGAGCTCCCCCGGTAGCGCGGAGCCACTCAGCGCGATGACCTTCAGCGAGCTCGTGTCGTAACGCTCGATCGTCTCGCTCGGCAGCTCCATGATGCGCTGCAACATCACCGGCACTACCGCGAGCGCGGTAGCGCGATGCGCCGCTATGGCCCTCAGCGTCTCCTCGGGATCGAAGCGTCGACGCAGCACGATCGTCGAGGACAGCGGCAGCGCGAGCGTGAAGTGCCCGAACCCCCACGAGTGGAACATCGGCGCCGCGATCATCGTGGTCTCGCGCGCCTTCAGCGGGATCTTCGAGAACAGCGCCGCCAGCGGCAGCGGCGAATCGGGCTGTTTGCGGGCCGCTCCCTTCGGCGCTCCCGTCGTGCCGGAGGTGAGGATCACGACCTTGCCGGGTTCCGCGGGGGGCGTGAGATCCTCGGTGCTGCCTTTCCTGATCAGATCCTCGAGCGAGGGGTCCGCCGGCGCGGCGCCCGGCTCGCTCCAACCGACGAACCGCTTGCGACCCTCGCCACCATCGTGCACGAGGTTGGCAAAGTCTTCGTCGTACACGAGCCCCGCCGGGTCCTCACGGCGCATCACGTCGGTTATCTGCGGACCGGCGAACGCGGTATTCAGGTACAGCGCGCTCGCTCCGAGCTTCGAGCAGGCGAGCGTCGCCTCGATGAAGCCGCGGTGATTGCGACACATGATCGCGACCGCATCCCCCTCGGAGATGCCGGCCGCGCGCATTTCCCGCGCGAGCGCGTTCGTGCGGCGATGCACCTCTTCGAAGGTCAGTGTGCCACGCTCGTCGATGATTGCGGCCCGATCCGGAAAGCGGGCGGCCGATCCGGTGTATGCGGCCGCGGGTGTCGGTCCCCAGCGTCTGAGCGCCATCACCGACCGCACGGCGCGGTCAGGCCGCACGGGCGTGAGAATGCCGGTGCCGAGCAGCACCTTGGCGGCTTCCAATCTGAACCTATTCGCTGAGGTCACGCGGGCACCCTACCCAAAATACGACCCCTCACGCGTACGCGCACGCGGAATGGGAGACACCAAGGTTCGAGTGCGAGCCCTCCATGATGCTGTTCAGGTCGGTGCATGCACCGACCTGCCGGACCGCACATGTGCGGTCCGGGGCCATGCCGCATGCGGCATGGCCTTCTAGGAAACTTCTGCGGGTTCGTCCTTACCCTGCAGGCGCTCGCGGCCACGCTGCACGGCCGCAATGAACTTCGACAAGTTGACCTCGAGTGTGCCAAGGATCTCATCCGCGTAGTCCTCAGCGCCAAGCCTGATCTCGCGCTCGCGCGCTCGCGCGTCCTCGACGATGTCCTCGGCAGCCCGCTCGGCCTGCTTGGTGACCTCCTCCTCGCCCACAAGCTTCTCCTGGCGCTCGCGCGCCTCCTTGACGATGCGCTCGGCCTCCTTCTTGGCCTCCGCGAGCATCTCCTGGCGCTCCTTGACGATCCAGCGCGCCTGCTTGATCTCCTCGGGGATCGTCGCGCGCATCTGGTCGAGGATGTCGTAGATCTCCTCCTTGTTGACCCGTACCTGGTCGGTCATGGGCACCGACTTGGCGTTGTGCACCAAGTCGTCGAGCTTGTCGATCAGCACCAGCACGTCCATCAGCGATCACCTCCGTGGAGCATCCGATATGGCCCCACGACATAAGAAAAGGATATGAAGGGTCTCACGTCAACCAAAGTTCGTCAGCGCGCCAGCTCTTCCTGCAAGCGCGCTGCCACCCGGGGTGGTACAAGGTCGTCGATTCGTCCGCCGAACGTCGCCAGCTCCTTGACGCCGCTCGATGACAGGAAACTGTATTGCGGTGAGGCCATCAGATACACCGACTCTATCTCGGGATCCTGTCTGCGGTTGAGCTGGTTCATCTCGAACTCGTACTCGAAGTCCGAGATCGCCCGCAGTCCCTTGACGATCGCCTTCGCTCCAACCGTCCTGGCGAAATCGACGACAAGCGTGTTGAACGGCTGCGCGCGCACATTCGGCACGTCCGCAAGCGCCTCTTCGATGAACGCCATCCGCTCCTCGATCCCGAACAGGGTGGCATCCTTGCGCACCGAGCGGTTGACGACCGCGACGATGACCTCGTCGTACAGATCCACCGTACGGCGGATCACATCCAGGTGGCCGTTGGTGATCGGGTCATAGGAGCCCGGGCAGACGGCTATCGACTTGTCAACGCTCATCCTTGTCCTCTGTGCGGTGGATTGTGATCGTGGTGTCGCCGTAGCGCTTGCGCTGCGCCACGGCCAGAGGCAGCTCGGCCGGCGCCCGTCGATCGCTCTCTACCACCACCCGCGCGCCCAGGGCGAGCACGGTCGGCAACAGGGCCGACAGCTCACGCTCGAAGTCGCGCAGCTGACCGTATGGAGGATCGACGAACACGAGATCGTACGTTTCGCCGGCTCTGCGTGCGCTGCGCAGTGCCACGAGCGCCTCGCCCACCCTTACCCGCGCCTGCGGCTCCGCAAGCTTTAGTTGAGCAAGATTGCCCTTGAGCACCGCCACCGCGGCAGCATCGCGCTCGACGAACAGCGCCTTCGCAGCGCCCCTGGATAGCGCCTCGATGCCTAGCGCTCCGGTCCCGGCAAACAGGTCAAGCACGCTCGCTCCGTCGATCGGGCCGAGCATCGAGAACAGTGCCTCGCGCACGCGGTCGGACGTCGGCCGCGTCGTGTGCCCGCGCGGCGCGCTCAAGCGCCGCCCGCCCAGGCGTCCCGCGATTACCCTCATGCTGGGATCGGCGCCAGCGCCTCCGTGCCGAATGCGCGCTCCAGCTCCGCGCCGAGCAGCCCGTGCAACGGCCCGTTCAAGCCAGGATCCTCCGCCAGGATCGCGCGGGCCCGTGCGCGAGCCCGCTCCAACAAGTCGGCGTCCTCAGGCAGGACCGCGAACTTGAACTGCCCGACGCCAGACTGGCGAGTGCCGATCAGCTCTCCCTCCTTGCGCAGCCGCAGGTCGATCTCGGCGAGCTTGAACCCGTCGGAGTGCTCCGCAAGCGCACGCAAGCGAGCTGAACCGGCCGGTCCAGCGAGCATGCAGGTCGAACTGTGCTCGCCGCGGCCCACACGTCCGCGCAACTGGTGCAGCTGAGAGATGCCGAAGCGCTCAGCGTTCTCAACCAGCATCACGGTCGCGTTGGGCACGTCCACGCCGACCTCGATCACTGTCGTCGCGACCAGCACCTGCGCACGCCCTGAGGCGAACGCCTCCATCGCCTCCTGCTTCTCGCGCGGGCGCATCTGTCCGTGCAAAAGCGCGACGCTCCAGCCGGCGAGCTCGCCGGCGCGCAGACGCTCGAACTCGGCCGTTGCCGCCTTGGCCTCGCCCACCTCGCCTACGAGCTCGGCCAGCTCGCGCCCTTGTGTAGGCGGACTTTGGCCGGTGGCGGGCGTGCTTCGGTCCTGCCCAGATGCATCCAGGGGCGCTTGCTCGACAAGCGGGCAAACCACATACGCCTGGCGCCCAGCCCGCAACTGCTCGTGCAGCACGCGATAGGCCTGCTCTCGCCCGGCTTCACCAGTCACGATGCTCGTGGCTATCGGCTTGCGCTCGCGCGGCAACTCGCGCAGCACACTGCGATCGAGGTCGCCGTAGCGCGCGAGCGCGAGGGTCCTCGGGATCGGCGTCGCTGTCATGTGCAGCACGTGCGGACGCCGAGCATGCCCCTGTCCTTCCAGAGCCGCACGCTGACGCACGCCGAAGCGGTGCTGCTCATCGACGACGGCCACTGCCAGCTCGCGGAAGCGCACCGAGGGCTCGATCAGCGCATGCGTACCCACGACCAGCGACAGCTCGCCGCTGGAGAGCTTGCCGAGCGTGTCGGTCCTTCGCGCCGCGGCGGTCGAGCCGGTGAGCAGCGCGACGGTCACCGACTCCCCACCGAGCAACCGCTGCACCGTGGCGAAGTGCTGTTGGGCGAGCGTCTCCGTCGGCGCCATCAATGTCGCCTGCGCGCCGTGCTCTACGGCACGCAGCATCGCGTGCAGGGCAACGACGGTCTTGCCGCTGCCGACCTCCCCCATCAGCAGCCGCTGCATCGGCTGCCCCCGTTTGAGATCCTCTGTGATCGTCGCGATCGCTTTGCTTTGATCGCCGGTCAGCTCGAACGGCAATCCATCTCTGAGCCAGCGTGAGCTCAAGCTCGCCGGCTCGCTCAAACTGAGGGCCTGTCCTTGTGCGGCTCGCCTGCCGCGGCGAATCAGGAAAACCAGCTGGCTGAGCAGCAGCTCCTCGAAAGCAAGTCGCTCGCGCGCGCTCTCAGCCTGCGCCCCCGCGCCCCGGAAGTGCATCGCGCCGAGCGCCGTCGCCCGCGCGGGCAGGCGCTCAGCGACGCGCACGCCGGCACTGAGCGCCTCGACGATGTCGGCAAGATCCTGGCGACGCTCGCGCACGAACGCCAGGATCTGGGTGGAGCTAACGCCCTCTGTCGCCGGGTAGTGGGCGACCGAGCCGGTCTCACCGGTAGCGATCTCCGAGCCGATCGCGTGATGGGAGACGCGAAAGCGCCCGCCACGGTCGGCCTTACCGTGCAGCACCAGGCACGTGCCGGGCGGATAGCGACTGGCAAGCCAGGGCTGGTTGAAGAAGGTCGCTCGCATCGAACCGCTCTCGTCAAACACGCTGGCCTCGACGAGCCCGCGCATGCCGCGCTTGCGCACCGCCCGACTTGCGATGGAACGCACCTGTACCGCTACGGTTGCCTGCTCGCCCTCGCGCAGCGCACTCACCATGCGCGCCTCGCGATGGCCGCGTGGCAGGTGCTCGAGTAGATCGCCGACCGTATCGATCCCGAGCGCCGCCATCCCGTCGGTCGTCTTGCCGGCCGGGAGGTCCAACGGCTCGGCCAGCCGCGAGGGACGCGGCCAGCGCACAGGGGCGGCCAACATCTGCGCGCGTGTCAGCGGCAGAACGTCCGCGAAGCCGACCGGGGACCGGCCGCCCTCTTCACTCGGCGGCGAGCAGCCACCAATAGGCCGGCTGGCCACCGTGGCGAAGCTCGAGCTCGACATGACCATCCATGATGCCCTCCAGCTCAGACAACTCCAGAGGCGCGCCGTCGCCGGCAAGCACGCTGATCAGCTCCGTGTCGGCCGCAAGCGCCTGCAACACCGCCAGCAGCGTCTCGCGCGGCTCCCCCCAGGCGACCACTTGCTCCTCGACAAAGCCCACTGCATCCCCTTGCTGGAAGCGACCCTGGGCGTCCGCGCGCGCTGCGGGCGCAACGGCGCCGGTCCTCAGTGCGTCGAGCGCTTCGTTCATCGCCCGTGCGTTCTCCTGCACGCCACGGTCATTCTGCAGCGCCACCGCGACCGCAAGCCCAGCCTGCTGGCTGGTGGCCGGCACCACGAGCACCTGCTTGTCTGAGAGTTCTGCAGCGCGCTCGGCAGCCATCACGACGTTGGCGCTGCCGGGCAGCACGACGACCTCCTCGGCCGGCACCTCGTGAATCCCCGCCAACAGCTCGTAGGTCGAGGGATTCAACGTCGGGCCACCGTCGATCGTGTGCACGCCCAACTCGCCGTACATACGCGCAAGTCCACTCCCGCTGACGACCGCCAAAGCGCCGCAGCGCACGCGCGCACCCGTGCCGGCCCGCTTGGCGGAAGCCGTGGGACCGCCGTTGTCGTGGCCTGCCCCGGCAACAGCTCCGTTGGTCGGAAAGCCGCCCGCCAAGCGCTGCTCGCGCTCGGTCACCTGTGCGCGCATGTCCGCCACATCGAGATGTGACACCTCGCCGACGCTGTCGAACAGCGCGGTGGCGCGCTCGGGCTCATCGGTGTGCAGATGGATCTTCAGCGTGTTGGGATCCCCGACGACGAGCACCGAGTCACCGAGCTGCTCGAGAGCCGGGGCAAAGCTGGCCGGCACCAGCTCGCGGCCCGTGACGGCGAAATTGGTGCAGTAGCGGTAGGTACTCGAGCTGTGCTCGGGATGGGTGATCTTGGCCGGCGCATAGTGCTCGAGCTCCGGCGGCTCCTCGTCGCGCAGCGCCGCCACGACGCCGGCGAAGATCACGGTCAGCGCGTGACCGCCGGCATCCACGACACCGGCGTCGCGCAACGCGGCGAGCATCTCCGGCCCACGCCTGACCGAGTCGGTGCCGGCCTCAACAGCACGTTCGAGTGTCTTTGCGATCGCCAGATCCTGCTCGCGCGGCTCGGTCGCCGGGCCCAATGGCGCCGCATCCTCGCCGTGGGCGAGGTCGGCCATGATGCCGTGAGCCATCTCGCGTGCGACCGTCAAGATCGTGCCCTCGGCCGGCTCGCGCACCGACGCATAGGCGCGATCGGCGGCGTTGGCAAGCGCCGCCCCGATCAAGGTCGCGTCGATCAATTGACCCGGGCGGCTGACAAGCTCCTCGGCCGCGCCCCTGATCAGCTGGGAGAGGATCACGCCAGAATTGCCCCTCGCTCCCAGCAGCGCCGCACGCGCGACCGACTGGACGATCTCCTCGCGGCCGATCTCGTCGATCGTGCGCGCGGCGTTGCCGTCCTGCAGGCGGTCGAGCTCCTCCAGCACCGCCCTGAGCGTCAACACCATGTTGTCGCCCGTGTCGCCGTCGGCGACCGGGAACACGTTCAGATCGTTGACCTCCTCGCGGCGGGACTCCAGGTGCGCCAGCGCCCCAGCCACGGCGGCTCTGAAGCGAATCAGGTTCGTGTCGGTCACCGGCTCTGCTCCATCAGATGCGCCCCCTCAGGCGCTCTCAGAACGTACGACCCATTCAAGGTCCCGCTCACAGCCCCTCTCATACCACCACAGTCACCGGTCGATCCGCCCGCGGGCGCATGCCGAGATCTTCGATCCGCGGCGTCAGAGAGCCTTCGTGACCTTGCCGGCCTTCAAACACCGCGTGCAGACGTATACGCGACGGGGCGCCTTGCCGACGAGGATCTTGACCTTCTGCAGGTTAGGATCGAAACGTCGCTTGGTGGCGACCATCGAGTGACTGCGACTGTTGCCGAACGCGGGACCCTTCCCGCAGCTGTGACATATCTTGGCCATAAGGATGCGCAGTCTAGCCGCTCTGTAGCTCGGAGCGCAACGCGGCCATTTTCAACACGGCTTCGGCCGCGTGCCGGCCTTGATCGCGCTTGCCGCCACCTGTGCGGGCTAGCGCCTGCTCCATCGTCTCGCATGTGAGCACACCGAATGTACATGGCACACCTGTGCTAAGCGAGACCTGCTGAATTCCGCGGGCAGTCTCGGCGCACACATAGTCGTAGTGATCAGTCTCACCACGGATCACGGCGCCAAGACACGCGACGCCCTCGAAGCGCCCGGCGTTCGCTGCATAGCTGGCCGCGAGCGGCAACTCGAAGGCACCTGGCACATCAAACATCTCCACGTCTGAGCGTCCAGCCTCATGAAACGCCTCAATAGCACCCCGTTGCAGACGCTCGGCCAGCTCCTCATAGAAGCGCCCGATGACGATCGCGAAACTCATTTGCCGCGCTCGCGATCCTGCTCACGCTCGGAATGTAATAGCTCCGCGTCGAGGTTGAGCCCCTGGTGGTGCAGGATGTGGCCCATGCGCTGGGCCTTGGTACGTAGGTAGGCCTCGTTGTGCTCGTTGGGCGCATGCTCGATTGGGATCTGCGCGCTGACCGACAGACCGTAGCCCTCCAGGCCCTTGATCTTCTTGGGGTTGTTGGTGAGGATGCGAATTGAGCTGAGCCCTAGATCGACGAGGATCTGCGCGCCGATGCCGTAGTCGCGCAGGTCGGCAGGCAGCCCCAGGCGCTCGTTGGCTTCGACGGTGTCGAGGCCGTCCTCCTGCAGACGATAGGCGCGCAGCTTGTTGAGCAGGCCTATGCCTCTGCCCTCTTGGGAGAGGTACAACAGAACCCCCTCGCCCTCGCGCTCGATCATCGAAAGCGCCGAGGTGAGCTGCTCGCCACAGTCACAGCGCAGCGAATGAAACACGTCACCGGTCAGGCACTCGGAGTGCACGCGCACGAGCACGTCATCGCGACCGGCGACGTCGCCCTTGACGAGCGCGACATGGTGCTTGTCGTCCACCAGCGAGCGGTAGCCGACTGCCTCGAAGTCGCCGAAGGCCGTCGGCAGACGCGTGGAGACAACACGTTCCACAAGCTTGTCGTGGCGCCGACGGTAGGAGATCAAATCCGCGACGGTGATCATCTTCAGCCCGTGACGAGTGCAGTAACCAACCAGATCAGGCACGCGCGCCATCGTGCCGTCGTCGTTCATCACCTCACAGATCACACCGGCCGGATTGAGACCAGCGAGCCGTGCCAGATCGACGGCCGCCTCAGTCTGCCCCGCCCGCTCGAGCACGCCTCCTGCACGGCTCTTGAGCGGGAACAGATGGCCGGGCTGCACGAGATCGCGCGGCGCACTCTCGGGATCTATCGCAACCTGGATGGTGTGCGCACGATCGTGTGCTGAGATGCCCGTGGTGACACCTTCACGAGCCTCGATGGAGACCGTGAACGGCGTTTCGAACGACGACTCGTTCTTGGCCGCCATCAAATCGAGCCCGAGCTCGTCACACCGCTCTGGCGTGAGCGAGAGGCAGATCAGCCCGCGCCCCTCCTTTGCCATAAAGTTGATCGCCTCCGGTGTGGCGAACTGGGCGGCCATCGTGAGATCGCCCTCGTTCTCGCGGTCTTCGTCGTCGCAGACGACGACCATCTTGCCTTGCCTGATCTCCTCGATTGCCTCCTCGATGGTTGCGAACGGCGTGGTTGTCTTGGACTGGCTCATATGTGGGCCTCCGTCTTCAAAAGTCGCTCGACATGCTTGGCAAGGATGTCCGCCTCTATGTTGACCCGATCCCCGATTTGCGCCTCCCCAAGGTTCGTGCGCAGGAGCGTCTCTGGGATCAGCGACACCGAGAAGCCCCCATCGCGAAGCTCGCTCACCGTCAGGCTGACGCCGTCGAGCGCTACCGAGCCCTTCTCCACCAGATAACGCGCCAGCTCGTCGCCCACATCGATCTCCAGCACTCGCGAGAACCCCTCTTCGCGTAGTCCGGCGATCGTGCCAGTCCCGTCAACGTGCCCCTGCACGATGTGCCCGCCAAGTCGTCCATCGGCGCGCAGCGCAAGCTCCAGGTTGACTCGCGAGCCAGGCCGCAACTGCTGCAGTGAGGAACGCCTCAACGTCTCCTGCATCGCCTGTGCGCGGAAGGCGCCATCGTCGATGGCAGTGGCTGTCAGGCACACGCCGTTGACCGCAATGGAATCGCCTTCGGCCAGCCCGCCCGCGAGCGCCGTCGAGATCTCAAGCGTCGTGCCATCGGCGTCGCCCTCAATGCTCTTCACGCTTCCGAGGTCTGCGATCAGACCGGTAAACATTGTCTACGAACTCCTTTCAAGTTTCCAGCCGCTGACAGGCACGCAGGCAAGCTGGGCAAGGACGCAGCGAGCGCCGCGCGCTGGCCGATTGGAGATCCGTCGATCTCCAATCGGTACGCAAGCGAGTGAGGACACTGCCCAGCGCCGCCATGCGTGCCTGTCACGTGCCTGTCAGTCACCACTCTCGCAGCCGCGCCGATACCAACAGGTCGTCGCCGACACGGTCGCAGTCGAAGCTGAGCGCGCGCAACGCCTCGGATATGCGCTCGACACCCTCGCCCTCCAGCGGATCGCGCGCGGTCCGGCCGCCGAGCAGGATCGGAGCGAGAAAGAGCCTTATCTCGTCGATCTCCCCCGCGTCGAGAAATGCTCCCGCAAGATGTGGCCCGCCCTCCAACAACACCGCGGCAATCCCGCTCGTGCCAAGCTGGTCGAGTGCCGAGCGCACGCGTGCCGGCTCGTTCTGGCCGGTGGCGACGAGCACCTGCGCCCCGGCGGCCTCGAGCGCGTCGGTGTCGGCGCGGGCGGCCGCCCGCGAGACGCACACAGTCAATGGAACCTGCTCAGCAGCAGCAACGAGTTGCGAGGAGATCGGCAGACGCGCGAGCGAGTCGAACACGACGCGCCGCGGCTGACGAGGGATCTCGGCCGGGATCCCGTCGGGTCGCGCGGTGAGCTGCGGATCGTCCGCGAGTGCGGTGCCGATCCCAACCACGACCGCGTCCACGGAAGCCCGCCAAGTATGGGCCAGCAAGCGACTTTCCTCGCCGCTGATCCATTGCGAGTCGCCGAGCCCTGGTCGCGACCTTGCCGTCGAGTGTCATCGCCGACTTGAACAGCACCCATGGGCGCCCCACGCGTGCGTGCTTACGAAACGCCTGGTTGAGCAGGCGCGCACTGGCGGCCAGCTCGCCGTCGGCAACCACCACCTCGACGCCCTCGTCACGAAGAATGCCGAGGCCCCGTCCGGAGGCCTTCTCGGTCGGGTCGTCGGAGGCCACGACGACGCGTGCGATGCCCGCACGCATGATCGCGTCGGTGCAGGGCGGTGTGTTGCCAACGTGGCAGCACGGCTCGAGCGACACATACAGGGTCGTCCCGGTCAGATCCGCCGGCCCGCAAGCTTCGATCGCGTTGACCTCGGCGTGTGCGCCGCCGTAGCGCTCGTGCCAGCCCTCGCCGAGAACTTCGCCGTTGCGTGCGACAACCGCCCCCACGAGCGGGTTGGGCTTGACCAGCTCGGCGCCGTTGCGCGCCAGCTCGATCGCTCGTCCGAGCAGCATCTGGTCGGTGTCTGTGGTGATCGCCATGCTTTCCTCCAGGATAGGGCCTGATGCCCTAGCGGCTACGAGCGCAGCGCCCACCGCGTAGGCGATACACGGTCATTTCCGGCCCAGGATGCGCATAGGAAAGCGGGTAATAGTCGAACGACCAGTCGAAGCTGAACCGCGTCGGGCTGCTCTCCGGCGAGTAGGGCGAGACGCGATAGGCGACTTCCGCCTGGCTGGCCAGCGCCCGGTAGTAGGCGCTTGCAAAGGGTGCGGCGCGCGGATCGGCAAGCGCGCGACCGGACTCGGTGGAGCCGACCACCACCCAGCAGTAGCCAAGGTGCTCATACCAGCCGATCAAGGCCGGGCTGAGCGTGGTCTCATAGTCTTCGAGTGTCACTTCGTGGATCGTCTGCGGAGCGAGGCTCCCGTCCGGCGCGATCACCGATTGCAGCGACTGGTACTTCAGCCAGCGGTCTGAGCGCGAGCCGCTCGAACCTTCTTCGATCCACGAGTCGAGCACGACCGGCTCGACCACGATCGGGGTGCCGCGCGGTACGTGGGCGACCATCCAGGCCCGCGTGATGTTGCGCGTGTCCGCACGCGAGAGTACGAGATCGTTGTGGACGCTATAGAGGAGACCTTGAGCGAGCAACACGATCGCGATCAGCAGCCCCGCCAGCAGCCCTACGAACGTATGGTGCGGCCAGCGTGCGCGAGCATCGCGCGCTGCGCCGGCCCCGGGCGCCAGCGCTCCGCGCTCGAGCTCCGTTGCCGCTGACCCCGCAGCGATCCAGTTGCCCCCCGCGCGCTCGCGGGACGAGGTCTTTTCAATCAGGACATGCACGACCAGCGAGGCAAAATATGCGCCGAGCAGGCAAGCGATCGGGAAGATCGGCAGCAACCAGCGTCCGAAGTAGCGGTCCTGCAAGCCCATGAATCCGAGGAACAAGATCGCCGCCGGCACGAGCAGCCAGCCGATGCGTGCGTGGCGGCGCCAGATCGTAATCGCACCACCGAGCGCGGCCAGAGCCGGCACCCAACCGAGACCCCACGAGAACGACCACAGGTAATAGAAGATCCCGATCTCCTTGGGCGCGCCGAGCTTGCCCTGCGCTTCGTCGGAGAGGTTCGATTGGTGTACAAGTTCGGAGTAGAACAGTTTGAAGTCCAGCAGCGCGTAGGGGTTGGCGATCAAGAACGACACGAGCGCACACACCCCCGCCAGCACTACGCCAAGCGCCACGCGACGCCCAACCTCGGCGGGAAGCTGGCTGTCGCGCGTCGCATCGATCGAATCGAGGTAGTGCGTGGCGGCGGCAACCGCGAGCGGCACGATCGCGATGCCGGCCGTGTACTTGCTCGCGCACGCCAGCCCAAGGCCAATTCCAGCGAGCGCATAGTCGCGCTTTCGCCCATACCGCATCACACCGGCGCTGCCGAAGAGCGACAGCGTCAGCGGCAGCAGCGTGACCGCGTCGTTGAGCGCCAAGTGCCCGTAAGACACCGGCAGGAACGCGACCGCCTCGATCGCGGCCGCGAGCAGGCCGATGCGACGATCAAACAGACGAGCTCCGAGCAGATACAGCATCCAGACGGCAGCGGTTCCCAGCAGAGCAACGGTCACCCGCCCCACCAAGAACACTTCGCCAGGGTGGCGCGCATATTCGCTGCGCACGCCGTGGGCCCCCCCGAACCGAGCGTCGAGCACAAAGTGCAATACGTAGGTGAGCGCGGGCGGGTTGACGAAGTAGCGCGGGT
Source organism: uncultured Solirubrobacterales bacterium (assembly GCA_963827045.1). Classification (GTDB taxonomy): domain Bacteria; phylum Actinomycetota; class Thermoleophilia; order Solirubrobacterales; family Solirubrobacteraceae; genus Palsa-744. The sequence goes on along the minus strand of CAWGZH010000004.1, from coordinate 186,232 downwards.
TCAGCCCTTCGGAGAACATCCTGACGGCCTTCGGCACGAAATGGCCCGCCTCGTCGATGTTGTAGACGTATGGCAGTCCCTCCTTGATGCCCCACAGGCGCAGGCCGAGCGCGACGCACAGGACCAGCGCAAGCCCGCACCACGCCCACAGTCGTCCCTCGCGATCGGCTGCCTTCTCGTCTTGCGGATCGCGCGACTCGTGCACAGCGGGACTGCGAACGCGCGTCGAGCTGCTGTCCGACTCAGTCGGCGGCATGCGCGCTGTGCTCAGCAGTTGGCATACACGGCGTAGTAGCGACTCGTGTACAAGCGTTTGTAGCTTGCCGGGGGTACCTGATTGCGCGGATCGTCGCCGACGTCCACGATCGCATCGACGAACACCGCTTCGCCGAGCGGGTAGACAGCGACGCTGCCACGGCGCAGCCGATCTTCGAGCTGATAGGAGCCCTTGAGTGCGTCCGCGCTGGCCTCAGAGCGAGCGACGATGTCGCGCTGACCCGTGCTACCCAGGATCCAGCGCGCATCAGGGATCAGCTTGTTGTTTGGCAAAGACAGCAAGGGACAGTTTTTCAGCTCAGCCGCCACAACCGGGCTGTGGAGGGCGCTTGCAAGCCCCTCGTGGAAGTTCTCGTGGTCGGCGAGCGTCGTACGCAGGCTTGAGAGGCTGAGCGTGTTCGCGGCGGAGGCGGCGCCGTAGAGGACGAGCAGTGCGGCAGCCACCATCCATAGGCGCCTCAGCGCCGTCCCATGCTTGAGCATCGACCAACCGCCGACCGCGACCGCGCAGAAGACGAGCATCACGACCGAGGAGCCGATCATGTAGCGATCGACGACTGACGCGCCAACCGCGCCCTCGGCGACGAACACGAACAACAGGGTCGCGAGCACGACCAGTGGCACGAGCACGCGCCGCGGGGTCAGCCAGACCGCGATCAAAGCACCGGCGATGCTACCGAGCACAACCGGCAGCTTGTCGATCCGCACCGCGTAGTTCCAGGTCGAGGAGAGCACGCTTGTGAAGCCCTGCGTACGTTCCAGTTCGGAGGCGAGCCCTGAGGTGGAATGAAGCGAGTAGAGCGGATCGCCTGTGACCACAGCGTCGACGCCGATCCACAACAGCGGCCCGATCGCGGCCAGCGCCAAATAGCGCAAGCGCGTGGCGTTGTCGGCCGGCCAAGCGCACCACAGCCAGTAGACGCCGCTCAACACCCACGCATCGGGGCGTAGTAGACCGGCGGCGGCAAGCAACAGGAACACAAGCGGCCCGCGGCGCGGGCGCTCTATCTCAAGCGCCGTTGCCCATACGACGAGCGCGACATAGCTGATGTCGAGGTAGCCCTGGGCGGCGAGGTTCTCGATGAAGAAGCGACTAAGCACGAGCAGCCCGGCGAAAGCGCCAACGATCGGACCGAAGCAGAGCCTGCCAAGCCGGTAGAGGCCGGCGACCAGCGCTACGAACGAGATGATCGAGCCGAGCACGACCAGGCGCGCACCGCTTTGGCCGACGATCGAGCAGAGCGCCCCGAAGGCGATCGCAAGGGGGTGCTCGGTCGGTCCGCGATAGACGTTGAAGTCGGGCATGTGCAGATGCAGCAGGTCCCGCCCCCACAGCAGCGCGTAGAAGGAGTCGTATGTGGGATACGTGGGGAAAGCGAAGTAGCCGACGAGCGCCAGTACGCACATCACGGCGAACGCGAGCTTCGCCCACACCGATGCCGGCACCGCACGCAGCCTTTGCAACGAGCCACCCTCATCGCCCGGCCCGGGCCGTGTCAGCGTCGCGCTTGCCATACGGCTGTAGAGCCTATCTGCGCGTCCGCCTGCACCAACCCGGCCACACCGTCCTTACGCGCTTCGCAAAGCGCCAGCGGGAACTTCGGTGCATACCCCCAGGCACGCCGGCTCGACGGGATAGGCTTTGGCCGGTGAAGCTCATAATCCAGATCCCTTGCTTCAACGAGGCGGAGCAGCTGCCTGCCACGCTTGCCGACCTGCCACGCAAGGTCGCTGGCTTCGACGTCGTCGAGTGGCTGGTCGTCGACGACGGCTCGACCGATGAGACAATCGCTGTCGCGCGAGCACACAGCGTGGACCACGTGGTGCGTCTCACCAACAACAAGGGGCTGGCCGCCGGCTTCCAAGCTGGGCTGGATGCTTGCTTGAAGCTTGGGGCCGACGTCGTGGTGAACACCGACGCCGACAACCAGTACTACGGCGGGGATATCGTCAAGCTGGTCGGGCCGATCCTCGAGGGCCATGCCGACATGGTCGTGGGCGACCGCGAAGTGAGCAACATCGAGCACTTTTCGGCATTGAAGAAGATCCTGCAGCGCCTTGGCTCGTGGGTCGTGCGCCAGGCCTCCTCGACCTCTGTTCCAGACACGACCTCGGGCTTCAGGGCCTATAACCGCGAGGCCGCCATCCAGATGCTGGTGGTCTCGAAATTCACCTACACGCTGGAGACGATTATCCAGGCCGGCAAGCAGCTGGTGGCGATCGACCACGTCCCGATCAGGACCAACCCAAAGACGCGCGAATCGCGCCTGTTTCCATCGATGGGTGCTTATGTGCGGCGCAACTCGATCTCGATTTTTCGCATCTATGCGCAGTACGAGCCGTTGCGGGTGTTCTGGAGCTTGGCCGCACTGATCGGGGTGGCCGCCCTGGGCGTGTGGATTCGCTTCGTTGTCGCCTACGCCGAAGGCAACGGTAAGGGGCACGTGCAGTCGTTGATCTTGGGTGCCGTCCTGTTTATCGCGGCGGTCGTGCTGTGGGCGCTCGGTGTGATCGGCGACCTGCTGGCCGCGCAGCGCGTAATGACGCAGAAGACTTTTGAGCGGGTGCGCAGGATCGAGCTGCAACTCGGTGTGGAGCCCTCCCACTATGAAGCCAATCCGGCACGGCTGGGCGACGACGGCGACGGCCCGCTCGCCAAGAGCCGCCCGCAAGACGCGCGCGAATCGGAGCGGGCGGTGGAGGTATGAGCAGCGGCGTGACCGTGTCGAAGGACGGCGTCGTCACCGGCAACACCTACGACAAGTACGGCTCGACTAACCCTCTAGTACAGCGCATGATGGCCGGCTTCGAGCGCACGCTTGACGAACTGTTCGCTGCCGCCAGTCCTGCATCGCTGCTGGATGTCGGGTGTGGAGAGGGCGTGCTCGTGCACAAGTGGGCGCAGCGACTCCAGGGAAGCCGCGTCGTGGGGATCGACCTCGAGGAGCCCTCAATCCAGGCCGGCTGGGAGCAGCGCCAAGCGCCGAACCTCGAATACAGGGTGATGCGAGCCGAGAACCTGCCGTTCGCCGAGGACGAGTTCGACGTTGCCTGCGCGATCGAGGTGCTCGAGCATGTGCCCGACCCTGAGCACACCCTTGCTGAGATGGTGCGCTGCGCCGAGCACCGGCTGCTCGTGTCGGTGCCGCGCGAACCACTGTGGCGGATGCTGAACATGGCTCGCGGGGCCTACTGGTCGCAGCTTGGCAACACGCCCGGACACCTCAACCACTGGTCCAAGCGGTCCTTTGTGCAGCTGCTCTCGCGCTATGGAGACGTTGTCGAGGCGCGCTCGCCGTTCCCCTGGACGATGCTGCTTGTCCGCCTCGGGTGAACGGCCCACGGCGGCACCTGGGGCTGCTGCCATGATGCGCCGATCCACCACAACAGACCAGCAGGCCACAGCCGAGCCGGAGCGCGCACGCCAGAAGTCGCCTCGCTCATATGGCAGCGGGGCGCGCATCCTGTCCATCGGGATCGCCTCGACCGGGGTCCTGACGTTCGCCTACTTTTCGATCGCCAGCCACGTGCTCGGGGAAGTCTCGGCCAAGCGACTCGACCTGTTGTGGTCGATCATGTTCGTGATCATCTCGGTCATCTACCGGCCGATCGAACAGCTGCTCTCGCGGACGATCGCCGACCGCCGTGCACGTGGGCACGAACAGCATTCGGTGCGCGTGCCGATCGCGATCCAAGCCAGCTTCGCGCTGGTATTCCTGATCCTCGCGCTGGCGCTCCACGAAGTACTGATCGACGACGTCTTCGACCACTATGCCGCGCTGTATTGGGTGCTGGTGGTCGGCACGCTCGTATATGCCGCCAGCTATTTCGCCCGCGGCTGGCTGGCAGGGCACGAATACTTTGGGCTGTTCGGTGGCCTGGTGCTGATCGAATCGCTCTCACGCCTGTGCTTCGCGCTGGCGGTCGCGCTCGGCATCGCCCACGGCCAGACCGCGGTTGTGTTGGGAATCGCGGCGGCGCCCTTCGTATCGCTCGTGGTCGTGCCGGTGGCGTTTACGCGGCGCTCCAGCGAGCTTTCCGGGAAGCCGGAAATGGAGGATCTCGAGGAGCTGGACGCAGCCTTGGCAGGGGTGGGTGGGCCTGCATCAATGAGCGTCGAGGAGGCTGTGGCTGCAGATGAGCTATCGCTCCGGCGTGGGTCGGGCTTTGCGTTTGCGGTTTCCGGCGTGATGCTCTCCGAGCAGACGTTGCTCAACGCCGCGGTACTGACGGTAGACATCACCTCGACCAATGTGGCGCTCGCCGGGATCGTGTTCAACGTGCTTTTGATCGCTCGCGCACCGCTGCAGCTCTTCCAGGCGATCCAGACATCATTGCTGCCACACCTCACTGGCCTGGAGGCAACTGAGGGCCACCGGGCATTTGCCAAGGCGATCCGCGTGACCGTGCTGGCGATCGCCGCGTTCGCGCTGGTGACCGCACTCGGCTTGCTGGCGATCGGGCCACCGGTGATGAAAACGCTGTTTGGCCAGAGCTTCGAATACGGTCGCGTCGGGCTCGGCACTGATCGGACTTGGTATGGGCATGCACCTGAGCGCCGGAGCTCTAAACCAGGCGGCTCTCGCCCGCAACCAGGCGCGCACCGCCGCCACATGTTGGATCGTGGCAGCCGTAGTGTTCGTCGCCTGGATGCTGGTGCCGCTCGTCTCAGAAGAACTGCTGCGCACCGAGATCGGATACCTCGGCGCAACCAGCCTACTTGCCCTGATGCTGAGCTTTGTATACAGGCGTGGAGCGCCGCCGCGTCAGAGCGCGGCGGCCACGCTAGCGCAGTAGGCCAACCGCCTCAAATGCTGGTCGTTCGTACGACGGGTCAGAGTGCACCGGCGGCGTCGGCTAGCCGAAGATAGGCAATGGCCGGATCTGGCTCGCCGAAGATCGCCGAGCCTGCGACGAACAAGTTTGCGCCCGCCGCTCGACATGGGGCGACGGTGTCGGTGTCGATGCCACCGTCGACCTCGAGCGCAACGCGGTCGCCGAGTATGTGGCGTAGCCGCTCGATCTTGTCGAGCGAATGCTCGATGAACGCCTGTCCCCCCCAGCCCGGATTGACGGTCATGCACAGCACCAGATCGATCGCATCGGGCAGCTCCGCAACCGCGCCGACCGGTGTCGCCGGATTGATCGCGACGCCGACGCTTGCTCCAGCCTCGCGCACAAGGCTTGCCGTGTAGGCGATATGAGGCGTTGCCTCGGCGTGGAAAGTGATCGAATGGGCGCCGGCTTTTAGGAACTCGGGGATCATGCGCTCGGGACGCTCAATCATCAAGTGCACGTCGAGCATCGCCCCGACCCGCTCGACAAGCTCGCGTAGCGCGCCAACCACTATCGGGCCAAGCGTGATCGAGGGGACGAAGTGTCCGTCCATGACGTCGACATGGATGACACGTGCCCCCGCGGCAAGCACCTCCTCCACCTGCGCGCCGAGCCGCGCGAAATCGGCCGAGAGGATCGACGGCGCCACACGCACCTCGCGCAGGAGATCTCCGCTTGACATGCTCAGATCCTCTCAGTTGACGCCGTCAGATCGCCATCAGCATGCTGTCGCCGCAGTTGTTGCACTTTAGAATCGCGGTCGATGACATGCGCACGATCGTCGAGTGCTCACCGCAGTTCGGACATACCGAGGACAGCTCGAAACGGTGCAGACAGTAGACACAGCGGTATCTGCCCGGGAGGTTCGTGGGCCGCAACCACGGCTCGCTGCAATTCGGGCACAGGGGACCCAGATCGACCGGATCTTTCTTCGGTGCAGGCTGAGCGTCGTCCATGCCTGTCAGAGCCTACCCGTGGAGGGTTCCCCTATTCGCCGCATCCGCGCGATGAAGAAACCAGCCGTGTGGTCACGGTGGGGCATCGTCAGCAGGGCTTCGGGCATGCTTGGGTGGATATGGGATTGTTGTTCGTGGCTGAGGTCATCGAGCGCGAAGTCCGAGTTCCGATCGAGGAACCGTTCGATCTGTTGCTCGTTCTCTTGCGGGGAGATCGTGCACGTGGAATAGACCAGCACGCCGCCCGGACGGAGTGCCTGGGCACCTACTGTGAGGATCGCCATCTGGATTTGGGCCAACTTCTCGATGTCCTCGACGGTGACGCGCCAGCGCAGGTCGGGGCGAGCTTGGAGCGTGCCCAGACCTGAGCATGGCGGATCGATGAGAACACGATCGTAAACTGACCCCTCGGGGCGCGCTCCTACGGCGTCCGCCAGCTCGACGCGAATACTGTGGGCGTGCAGGCGTCGCGCCGTGGCGACCAGCTCGGCGCATCGCGCCCGGTTGCGCTCGACCGCCACCACTTCGCCCTCGTCCCCCATCAGGGCAGCGATATGCGTGCTCTTGCCGCCGGGCGCTGCGCACAGGTCGAGCACTCGCTCGCCCGGCTGAGGATCGAGCGCCCGTGCTACCAGCATCGCCGCGCGAGATTGGGCGATGACCGCGCCCGACTCCCACAGATCGGAGCCGTGCAGGTCGAGCGGACCGTCGAGCACGAGCGCCTCGGACAGCTCGGGGTCGGTGTGCGTGGGCACGCCCACCTCAGCCGCGACGGCGGCGGGGTTGGCGCGCAACGTGTTGACGCGCAGCGCCAGCTCGCCCGGCTCGTTATCGGCGGCCATCAGGGCACGCGCATCCGCCGGGCCCAGATAGTCCCACCAGAGACGTGCAAGCCATTGTGGATGGGAATGGGCGATCGCTGCCTGCTCGGGCGTGTCCTCGCACAGGGAGCCAATCAGCGCGACGGCTCCCTCGCGCGTCGCCCGACGCAGAACGGCATTGACGAAGTTGTAAGCAGAACTTCGGCCTGTCTTTGCAAGCTCCACGCAGTCGGCGACGACCGCATGGTCGGGCGCACCGTCGAGATACAGCAGCTCATACAGGCCGAGCCGCAGTGCCGCCAGCACGGGGGCGTCGAGCCGCACGGAAGGGCGACCCGCGAGACGTTCGATCACGTGGTCGAGTGTGGCCCGTCGTTGGATCGCGCCGTAGGCAAGGCGCATCGTAAGCGCACGGTCGCGCGCATCGAGCTTGACAGCCTCGGCCTGCAGCGCGCGATCGGCGTAGGCGCCCTGCTCGAATACACGGCGCAGCACAGCATAGGCACAGCGCCGTGCAGGCGCGATTGGGGCGCTCGCGCGTCGCGCCCGCGCTGGGACGCCGCCGGCCTTGCCACGGCCGCCGCCGGAACGACCGGTCGGCTCCGGCCCCTCCTGAGTGTGCTTGCTCACGGCGATGGCAGGCCGTGCCCGCGCAGGAAGGCCTCAGCTGCCATCGGGCGCTTCCCGGGCGGCTGAACTTCGAGCAGCTCAAGCTGGCCCTCCGCGCAGTCCAGCAGCAGTCGGCCATCGTGGGTGTGTACTCCTTCACCGGCGTCCGCTGCCGGCAGCCTCGCCATCGCAGCTCGCTGCACGCCCAGCAGACTGCCGTCGGACAACTCGACGCGCGCGCCAATGTGTGGGCTCAAGGCCCGCACGGCGCGCTCCAGCTCGACGGCCGGATGCGTCGGGTCAAGCAATCGGTCGGTGGGACCGATCTTCTCCGCGTAGGTGACTCGGCGCTCGTCCTGCTCGACGAATGCCGGCGCCTCGCCACGATCCAGCGCTCCGAGGGCGCTGAGCAGCAGGTCGCCGCCGGCCTGCTCGAGTCGGCTGGCCAGCGAACCGAAGGTGTCATCGGCGTGTATGGGCTCGCTCGCCGACAGACACACCGGTCCGCTGTCCAGACCGGCGGTGAGGCGCATGATCGAGACGCCGGTGCGCTCGTCGCCGGCCATGATCGCCCGCTCGATCGGGGCGGCGCCACGCCAGCGTGGCAGTAGTGATGGGTGCACGTTGAGCATCTCGTAGTCGGAGAGCAGCGGCTCCTTGACGAGCGCACCAAATGCGCAGACGAGGAGGGCATCCGGAGCGAGATCGGCAATCAACTCACGCACGGCGGGTTCATTGACGCTCTCGGGTTGGCCCAACTCCAGGTCAAGCGTGCGGGCGGTTTCGGCGACCGGCGGCGAGGCGAGCTTACGACCCCGTCCCGCGGGACGGTCCGGACGCGTGAGCACAAGCGTTGGGGCATAGCGGTCGGACTGCCCGCGCTCCCCCACCAGACGTGTCAGCAAGGCCGCGGCGAACTCGGATGTGCCCAGGAAGACCGTGCGCATCGACAGGCGCCGCTTACACCGCGCTAGCGGCAGCGACTGCCTCGCGCATTTCGCGCATCGTCTGCTTGCGCAGCTCGCGTGGGATCCGGTCGAGAATCAGGATGCCGTCAAGATGGTCGATCTCGTGCTGGATGACGCGCGCCTCCAGCCCCTCCGCCTCGACAACCAACTCCTTGCCGGCGGTGTCACGGGCGCGTACGCGCACCTGTGCGGGACGTTCGACCTCAACGTGCACCCCAGGCAGGCTGAGACAGCCCTCTTCGAGCATCTCGAGCTCCTCGGCGGCCCATTCGATCACGGGGTTGACGAGCGCCGTCAGCGGGTCATCGCTGTAGGCGCGATAGACAAGCACGCGGTGCAGCACGCCAAGCTGGGTCGCTGCGAGGCCGATGCCAAGCGCGTCGTGCATCAGCTCTCCCATCTGCTCGACCTCGCTTGCCAGCGACTCGTCGAAGCGGTCGACCGGCACAGCTGTGGCTCGCAGCACAGGGTCGCCGAACTTACGCACACGACGCAGAGCCGCATCGCGGCGCGCTCTGGTCTCCGGGTCCAGCTCGGCTACCGTCGAGGCGCCCTCCTCAGGCTCGACCTCTGAGTCCATCACCTCTTCGTCGCTCATCGTCCCCAAGTCTAGGGCGAGCCTTCAAAAGCGGGCAGGCCGGCGCTCACGGCGAGCTATTGGGGATCTACGTCAACGCTGAAATTGACGCCGCTGTGGGTGCGGGAATCGGCCGTTTGCTGAACCGCGGCGCCGATTAGACCAATCGCCTGCGAGCGCTGCTCGGGCGGCGCCTTGACGACCAGTACCTGACGCTCTCGTCCGCGTAGGCGAAATAGGCCAGCAGGACCTAGGATGCTGCCGCCGCAGCCGGCCAGCCGCTCGCGCAGGGCCCTAGCCGCGGTATGTGCCTGGGCGCTCTGCTCGGCCGAGCAGACCACGCGGATCAAACTCGAGAAGGGCGGATATTCAAGCGCGCTACGGCGCTCCAACTCGCTGGCGAGGAAACCGTCGCTGTCGTGCGCGGCTGCATACACGATCGAGCGAGCCTCGGGGGCGATGCTCTGTACGAGCACGTGACCGTCGTTGCCGCGCCCGACACGGCCCGCAAGCTGCGTGACGAGCGCGAAAGTCCGCTCCTCCGCACGGAAATCGGGGAAGCGCAAGGTTGCGTCCGCGTCCAGCACGACGCCGAGCGTAATATCGGCGAAGTCGTGGCCCTTGGCGACCATCTGCGTGCCGATCAGCACACCCGCGGGCGCAGCCTCGAAGCGACTCAACAGATCGCTCACTCCGCCTCGCTCCAGCACATCGCCCACTCCACCAGCTGTATCGCCGGCGGCCGCGCTCACACAGCCGATCGTGTCCGCATCCAGCCGGAAGACGGGGAAATCACCGTCGTCGAGTGTGGCGGCGAGTTCGTGCTGGAGGCGCTCAGTGCCAGCGCCGTGGCGAGCGACCGACATCGAGCCACACGTGCAGCGCTGCGGGGCCTGCTCTTGGTGGCCACAGTGGTGACAGGCAACAATCCCACTCGCGCGGTGCAGCACGAGCGCGACGTCGCACTCCGGGCAGCCCCAGACACGTCCGCACTCACGACAGCTGAGGAAGTTCGACCAGCCGCGACGGTTGAGCAACACGATCGCCTTGCCACGCACCGAGCGCACCTCCCTCAGTGCCTCGGCCGTGATGGGGTGCAGGCCCGGCAGCTGGTTGCGCATATCGAGCACCGTGACTTGCGGTAGCGGCCGGCCATCGACGCGGCGCGAGAGTCGTATCGCGGCTGTGGCCTGCTGCATGCTCTCCGGACGCGGGGTGGCGCTACCGAGCAGCAGTAGTGCGCCGCAATCGCTTACACGCCGCGCGGCGACGGCACGCGCGTCATAGCGCGGGTCGCCCTCGTGCTTGTAGGAGGAATCGTGCTCCTCGTCGACCACGATCAGCCCGAGACGCTCAATCGGCGCAAAGACGGCCGAGCGTGGTCCCACGCATACGCGTGCCTTCCCGACGCGCAGGCGCCGCCACTCCTCGCGGCGCTGGGCCACCGTCAGGCGCGAGTGCAAGACCGCCACGGTGTCTCCAAAACGCTCGACGAAGCGCCCGACGATCTGGGTGGTGAGCGCGATCTCGGGGACCAGCACGATCGCACCGCGTTCCTGCTCCAGCGTCTCGGCGCAGGCACGCAGATATACCTCCGTCTTGCCCGAGCCGGTGATGCCGGCGAGCAGCCGCGTCTGCGACCGGCCGCTGCGCAGCGCCAGGATGAGATTGCTCAGCGCCGCTGATTGCTCGGCGGTGAGCGTGGGCGGCTCGGCGATGCGCGCACCGAGCCGGACGTGCTTGGGCAGGGCAGGTCGAGTGCGAGGTTTTCTTCCGCTCAGACGGCGCGTGGCCGCGGGTGGCAGCACCAGCGCAAGCGCCCGGGCGAGCGTGGAGCAGTACTCTTCGGCCAGCCACTCGGCGAGCGCGACAAGGTCGATGGGGACGCCGAGCTCGAGTGCGAGTAGCGGCTCCAACAGCTTCTCCTCAGAGACCTCACTGTGTTCTGAAAGAGCGGTGACAACGCCGAGGATCTTGCGTCGCCCGAACGGCACTACGAGCATCGAGCCGACGGTCACCTCGGCGCGCAGCTCCGGCGGCAGAAGGTAGTCGAACGGCCCACGCAGCGCGCGGGCCGTTGTCATCGGCTCGACCTGGGCTATTGCTGACACATACCCACACTAAAGACGGCGCCGGACCACTCCGACGCCGCCCTGGCGCGACCAGTCGCAGGACGCGACATGCCTCCGAGCACTGCCAGGAGCGAAGGTCGCGAGCGCGTGAGGTTGCGAGGAGACTCAGACGCTTGCGCCTGCCTCCGCGAGCCCGGCCGCCGCACGCAAAGCCTCGGCCTTGTCGGTCTTCTCCCACGTGAAATCGTGGTCGTCGCGGCCGAAATGCCCGTAGGCGGCGGTCTTCTGGTAGATCGGACGATGCAGTTTCAGCTCCTCGCGGAACGCCCCCGGACGCAGATCGAAGTGCTCATCGACCAGCTCTGCGATCTGCCCACGGCCGATCTTCTCGGTGCCGAACGTCTCGACCATGACCGACACCGGATGCGCAACACCGATCGCATAGGCGACCTGTACCTCTGCACGGTCGGCCAAACCTGCGGCGACGATGTTCTTGGCAACCCAGCGCGCCGCGTAGGCAGCAGAGCGATCGACCTTGGAGGGGTCCTTGCCGGAGAATGCGCCGCCGCCGTGGCGGGCCATGCCGCCATAGGTATCGACGATGATCTTGCGCCCAGTCAATCCACAATCGCCCATCGGCCCGCCGATCACGAAACGGCCGGTGGGATTGACGAGAAAGTTCTTGGCCAACTTCTTCTCGTCGTACAGCTCAACCGGCAGCACAGGACGCAAGACGTGCTCGAGCAGGTCGGGCTTGATCAGCGTCTCGGAGTCGATGCCGTCAGCGTGTTGCGTGGAGATCAGGATCTTTTCGATCTCCACAGGCCGTCCGTCCTGGTAGCGCACGGTGACCTGTGTCTTTCCGTCAGGGCGCAAGTAGGGAAGCACGTCTCCCTTGCGCACCTCGGCCAAACGCTTTGAGAGCTTGTGGGCCAGTGCGATCGGCAGCGGCATCAGCTCCTCAGTCTCGTTCGAGGCGTAGCCGAACATCATTCCCTGATCGCCTGCCCCGGCGATGTCGAGCTCGTCCTCATCAGCGGGGTCGTGACGCGTCTCATAGGCCGCGTCAACACCCTGGGCGATGTCGGGAGATTGCTTGTCGATTGCGTTGATGACCGCGCAGGTGTCGCAGTCGAAGCCGTAGGCGGCGTTGTCGTAGCCGATCTTGCGCACCGTCTCACGCGCGATTTCCTGAATGTTGACGTAGGTGTCGGTGGATATCTCACCGGAGACGACGATCAGGCCTGTATTGACGAGCGTCTCGCAGGCGACACGGCCGTAGGGGTCGTCGGTGAGCACGGCGTCAAGTACGCCGTCTGAGATCTGGTCGGCGATCTTGTCGGGGTGCCCCTCCGTGACTGACTCGGAAGTGAACAGGAACTCTTTATCGGAATGTTGGCTCATGGTTTGGGGATCGGCTCCGTGCGTCGCTTGCGAAGTGGACAGCAGTCTATGCAGCCTGCACGCGTGTGCGGGTGCCGCGCTCGACGAAGTCGATAATCAGCGGCACTCCGTCCATCCCATAGCGGGCGCGCAGGCGGTTCTCGATGAAGTAGGCGTAATCGCGCGTGACACGCGCACGCGAGTTGACCTGGATCGCAAAACGAGGCGGGGCCTCCTCGATCTGGGTCATGTAGATCAGCTTCAACCGATGCTGAGAAGAGCCTCTGCGTGTACCGACAGGCGGCTGGCGCGCCTGTACGGCCTCGGCCAGAAAGCGGTTGAGCTCAGAAGTGGGGATGCGCCCGCGGCGGCGGTCCCCAAGCGTAAGCGTCTCGGCGATCAGGCGCGAGACGTTGCGCCCGGTCTTGGCGCTGGCGGTGAGCACGCGCGGACGCAGGCGCAGCTTCGCAGCGACGACAGCCCGTTCGTGGTCGAGGTCCTGCTCGCTTCCTTCGTTTAGATCCCACTTGTTGAGCACGATCGCGGTGGCGCAACCTGCCTTCATAGCCAGCTCGGCTACGCGCAGGTCCTGGGCGGTGACGCCGTCGGTTGCGTCGCAGACCACCAGCGCGACGTCTGCGCGCTCGGCGGCGCGCTGGGAGCGCAGTGTCGTGTAGTACTCGACCGAGTCAGCGACCTTTGACTGGCGGCGCATACCGGCAGTGTCGATCAGCACGAGCCTGCGTCCATCCACAACCAGTGGCGTATCGATCGCGTCGCGAGTGGTGCCCGCGACCTCCGAGACGATCACGCGCTCTTCGCCGAGGAAGCGGTTGACAAGCGATGACTTGCCGACGTTCGGACGACCGATAAGCGCAAGTCGGATCTCGTCCCCCTCGGCGGCCATCTCCTCCTCAGGCGGCAGCAGCTCGACGATCCGATCGAGCAGATCACCCGTGCCAAGGCCCTGGGCCGCGGAGACCGCAAGCGGCTCGCCGAGGCCCAGGCGATGGAAATCGGCGGCCAGCGGCAGATCTGAGACGCCATCGCACTTGTTGGCGGCGACAATGCTCGGCAGGGGCGCGCGTCGCAAGAGCTCAGCCATCTCCTCGTCCCCAGGACGAGCCCCTGCCTTGGCGTCCACGACGAGCACCGCAACCTCCGCGTCAGCCAGGCCCGCGCGCGCTTGCTCGCGAATCGAACCGGACAAAGGGTCCTCGTCCTGGAAGTCCACCCCGCCAGTGTCGATCAACGTGAACTTGCGCCCGTTCCACTCGCACTCGATCTCGTTGCGATCGCGCGTGATCCCTGGGCGCTCGTGCACGACAGCCTCGCGCGAGCCCGCCAAGCGGTTGACAAGCGAGGACTTGCCCACGTTCGGATAGCCGACTATCGCCACCTTCTGCATCAGGTGAGTATGACCGGCCTTGGGCGCCAGTACTGGCCAAGGGCCCTCAGGCCACGACAGGAGCGGCTTGGGCATGAAGCCAGCCGGCAAGCCTCACCCCGATGGGCGCACCGCGTTGGCAAGCCCCACGATTTGCTCCACAACCTGCTCGAAACTCATACCTGTCGTATCGAGCACCACAGCACCCGACGCCGCTTCCAGGGGACTGTGTGCGCGGCTGGAATCGCGCGCGTCACGCAGCGTCTGCTCGGCCATCACGGTCGCCTGATCGCCGCCCAGCTCGGCGGCTCGGCGACGAGCGCGCTCTGCGGGGTCCGCCGTCAGGTAGACCTTCAGCTCTGCCTCGGGCGCCACGACAGTGCCTATATCGCGGCCCTCGGCAACACAATCGCTGCTTTCGGTCAGCTTGCGCTGCTTGGCCACGAGCGCTTCGCGCACGCCCGGGTCGGCAGCTACGCGCGAGGCTGCCTCGGAGACCTTGGGCCTGCGGATCGCGTCGCTGACATCAAGCCCGTCGAGCAGCACTTTCGCTGCCAGCGAGCCCTGAACTGAGCTCGCACCCGCGACAAACTCGATGCGAGCCGAGCGCGCAAGCGACGCCGGTTCCCGATCCGGAGAGTCGAGCGAGAGCAACCCGACACAGCGATACATAGCGCCGCTATCAAGATAGGTAAAGCCAAGTCGGCGCGCCAGCGCACGCGCAACTGTTGACTTGCCCGCACCCGCGGGGCCGTCGATCGCAATCAGCACGGCTTGTATACGTCCAGACGATGTGTAGTTCGCCGGCGTGTGGCCCCTCGGACAAACGCCCGCGCGATCTCGGCGGAAGCGCAAACCTTCACGAGGCGAGCGCCTTGATGTCCTGCACGAAACCCGGATAAGACACGGCCGCCGCCTCCATCCCGCGCACTGTGACACCCTCGCGCGAGGCCAGCCCGGCGACGGCGCCCATCATCGCCAGTCGATGATCGCCGGCGGCGTCAAGCGTGCCGCCGCGCAAGCCGTCCGTGCTGGTCACGGCGAAGCCGTCCTCCAGGGCGTCGATGTCAGCACCAAGCCTGCGTAGGCCCTCGACCACGGTCGCGATGCGATCTGACTCCTTCGCACGCAGCTCCTGGGCACCACGTACGACCGTTTCCCCTTCAGCGAAGCAGCCCAGCAACGCGACCAGCGGCAGCTCATCTATCGCCAGTGGAACCTCGTCCGGTTCGACGAACGTGCCCTCCAGCGCTCCATGAGCCACGTCGAGGTCACAGATCGGCTCCTCCGCGATCAGCTCGCCGCTTTCGTCCTCCAGATCTCCGAGCACGATTCCGCGCATGCGCTGCACGATTCGTAGGAACCCCGTACGCGTCCAGTTGGCGCCGACGTCGCGCACAAGCAAGCGCGAGCCTGGGACGAGTACGCCCGCGGCGATCGCAAACGCGGCTGAGCTCGGATCGCTCGGCACGATCACGCGGTCGAGTACCAGCTCGTCAGCGTTGACTACCGTCACGTGCTTGCCGTTACGGTGGATGTTGACTCCGGCACGGAGCAGCATGCGCTCGGTGTGATCGCGGCTGCGTGCCGGCTCTCCCACGGTCGTGGCACCGTCGGCTGCCAGCGCCGCCAAGAGCACGCACGACTTGACCTGGGCCGAGGCGACCGGCAGCTCATAAGCGATCGAGCGCAGGCGCGCACCGTGAATCGTGAGCGGCGCGAAGCGTCCCTCGTGCGCGTCGATCGAGGCACCCATGAAGCGCAGCGGCTCAGCCACGCGATCGACCGGCCGACGACGAATTGACTCGTCGCCGTCGAGTGTGAACGAGCGCCCCTCCTGGGCAGCCAACCAGCCGGGCAGCAGACGCAGCAACGTGCCGGCGTTACCGACATCGATCGTCTCCGCGGGTATGCGCGCCTCGCGCAGGCCCGTGCCGCGTACGGTGATCACCCCGTCGCGCTCCTCCACCAAGGCGCCTAGCGCTTGGACCGCCGCAAGCGTGGAGTCGGTGTCGGCGGCATGCAGATAGTTCTCGATCCGCGTCGGCTCGGAGGCCATCGCGCCCAGCAGAGCGGCACGATGAGATATCGACTTATCGGCGGGAGCTCTCAGCTCGCCGTGCAGCCCAGCAGAGGGCTCGAAGCGCACATCCATCGCGATCCAGCCTACGAGCCCGAGACGAGTCCTGCTCGCCGCAGCCCCGCTCGCTCCACGCGCGCACGTTCATTCCATGCGGCAAGCCGCTGTGCGTCGCCGGCGCTCAGCGCATCGCGCACAGCACTCAACTCGTGGATTGCCCCATCGAGCGCCTCGGCCAGCAGGTCGCTGTTTGAAAGGTATATGTCGGTCCAGATCGCGGTGTTGGCCCCGGCCACGCGCGTGGCGTCGCGGAAGCTCGGACCAGAGCCAAGAAGAACGTCGGGGTCGAGCGTCCTCCCGTCTGACTCGATGGCCTGCACGGCCTGTGCGACAAGCACGTTGGCGAGCACGTGCGGTAGGTGCGAGACGCTCGCCATCAGACGGTCGTGGGCATCGGGCTCGATCGCCGCGGGCCGCCCGCCGATGCGTTCTATGACTCCCCGCAGGCGCTCAACCGCCCACGGCGCGGCATCGACGGGACCCGTTGCTTTGGCGTCGGTGGATGCACCAATCTCCTCCGGCGCTTCGACCCCGCCACCGTGCGAGCCGGCACCGGCGGCGGACCATGCCGCTCCGGCGGCAGGTGTGAGATACCAAGTAGCGCCCTGGAACAGGTCCTCTCGGGCGCTGGCCACTCCGGCGGTCTCCGCTCCAGCCAACGGGTGGCCCCCGACGAAACGTGGGTCGGAGACCGCTCCGACGATCGCGCGCTTGGTGGAGCCCACGTCGCTGAGCGCGCATTCGGAACCTGCCGCCCCTAGAGCAAGCAGGGCGATGTCCGTCGCCACCCCGACTGGTGTGGCTATGAACACCACGTCGGCGTCGCGCACCGCATCGGCGATCGCAAACGCCGGCTCGTCGATCGCGCCAAGCTCAACAGCGCTCGACAGCGCGCTCGCCTCGCGGTCGTAGCCGACGACGTATGCGCCGGTGCGACGGCGCGCGGCCAGGCCAATAGAGCCCCCGATCAGCCCGACCCCGAGCACCGCTAGCCTCACGCCGTGCTGAACACCTTCCCCGCGAGCGCAGCGACACGCTCCACAGTGGCCACGTACTCGGCGAAATCGTCGGCCAGGAGCGCCTGCGGACCGTCGCAGAGGGCCTCATCGGGATTCGGGTGCACCTCGACGATGATCCCATCCGCCCCGGCGGCCGCGGCGGCAAGCGACATCGGCGCCACCAGCGAGCGCCTTCCCGCCGCATGGCTCGGATCGACGACGACCGGCAGGTGCGAGAGCTCTTTGAGCACCGGCACCGCCTGCAGGTCAAGCGTGGTGCGGTAGCTGTTCTCGAATGTCTTGATCCCGCGCTCGCACAGCATCACGTCGCGGTTGCCTTCCTTGAGCACGTACTCGGCGGCCATCAGCAGCTCGTCGAGCGTCGCCGACAGGCCGCGCTTGAGCAGTACCGGGCACTTGGAGCGCCCGATCTCCGCCAGCAGGGGGAAGTTTTGCATGTTGCGCGCCCCAACCTGGATCACGTCGGCGACCTCGAGCACGGGCTCCAGGTCGCGTGCGTCCATCAGCTCGGTCACGATCGGCAGCCCCGTGCGCTCCTTCGCCTCGGCAAGCAGACGCAGGCCCTCCTGGCCAAGCCCTTGGAAAGCGTAGGGGGATGTGCGCGGCTTGTAGGCACCGCCGCGCAGCATCGCCACACCCGCCTCCTTGACGACGTCGGCCGTCTCCAGCAGCTGCTCGCGCGATTCCACCGTGCAAGGCCCTGCGATCAGCGCGAAGTGATCGCCGCCGATCTTGCGTCCTTCGATATCGATCACGGTGCGCTCGCCGTGGCGAATCTGTGCGGAGGCAAGCTTGTAGGGCTTGAGGATCGGCATCACGCGATCCACCCCGGGCTGCCCTTCCAGGCCAAGGCTTTCCACGTTGACGTCCTGCTCCACATCGCCGATCGCGCCGATCACGGTTAGGCGCGCGCCCTTGATCGGGTGCGCCAAGGCACCGGCGCCCTCGATCCTCTCGATCACCGCCTCGATCTCCTCATCGCTTGCGGTCTCCTTCATGACGATCATCATCGCTTCATCCTTTCAAGTACGGGTTGGTCGTGGCTGCTCGTGCGTCTCCGTGAGATTGCGCTCGGCGCGTGCCGATGAGAACGGCGCTCGGTCCCATGGAGGAACCCGGTACGGCCTTGGACGCCTCCGCTCACGGTGGAGGCCAGGCCGGAGCGCCTAGCTAAATCGCCAGGCGCAGCGAAACGACCGATAGGACATGCGGGCACGCGCAGGCGCGAGTGCGGAAACGGATGTCAAGGCGGTCGTCTGCATAATCGTCTACAAGCTTTGTAGCAGACGCTCGACTGGCAGTCCAGCACTGAGAGGCAGACGTCTCCGACTTTTCACAGCACTTCCGCGAGCGCATCGAGGAAGATCGCGTTCTCCTCGGAGGTCCCGTAGGTCACACGCAGCGCACCTGGCTTGCCGAGCGCCCCGCCGCCGCGCACGAGTACGCCGCGCTCGGCCAGGCCCCGCATCACCTCCTGCTCGCGCGTCGCGGCCTGTTCTGGGTCGTCCTCGCCGAGAGCGAACCAGCAGAAGTTCGCCTGCGACCGCGCCGGCTCGATGCCGAGCGCGCGCAGGCGCTCGTCGACCGAGATACGCTCGGCAATTGTGCGCGTGACGCGCTCAGTCACGGCGTCCTGGTGTGAGAGTGCCTCCACGGCCGCGACTTGGGCTACGGCGTTACAGAAGAAGGGCTGGCGGATCTGGTCGACTGCGCGCGGCAGGTCCTCCGAGCCACACAGCGCGAAGCCGACGCGCAGGCCGCAGAGCCCGTAGACCTTGGAGAAAGTACGTAGCAGCACGAGGTTGGGGTGGTGCGCTAGCAGCTCGACCGACGCGTCGGGATCATCGAGCAGGTTGAACTCGCAGTAGGCCTCATCCACGATCACACAAACATGCTTGGGCACTTCCGCGATGAACCGCGCGATATCCGCGAGCGGTAGCGCGGTGCTCGTAGGATTGTTTGGGTTGCACACGATCGCAAGGCGTGTAGCGACCGTGATCTCGCGCAGCATGGCATCGAGGTCGTGACAGTCGTTTACGTCCAGAGGAACGGTGACCGCGCGTGCCCCCGAAGCAGCGCTCAGGTGGGGGTAGACAGAGAAGGAGGGCCACGCATACACGAGCTCGGCGCCGGGCTCCAGGAGCGCCTCGCCCGCGGCGAGCAGGATGTCGCACGAACCGTTGCCGATCGCGATGCGCGAGACCGGGACGCCGTAGCGCTCAGACAGGCGGTCGCGCAAGAGCGAATTGGTCGGGTCCGGATAGCGGTTGAGCGTCGGTAGCGCTCCTTGGATCGCATCGATCACCGCCGGTAGCGGCGGCCACGGCGACTCGTTGGATGCCAGGCGCACCTTCGGCGCGCGCTGTGCGTAGCCGCCGGCGGCTGGATAGACGGGGATGCGCGCGATGCGCTCTGAGAACTCGAGTGCCATGCCGCCCATTGTGGCGAACGAAGCGACGACTCAGCATGTCCGTCCTCTGATCGCTTGATATTCCGAGCGCTACTGAGCCGCCTGCAGGTCCACGCGCAAAGTGGCTGCCTCGCGTAGGTACACGTGTCTTGCCTCGTGGTTCTCATCTGCGTAGTAGTGGATCAACACGCGAATCACCCTGGGTAATGAGCCGGGCACCGGTATCTCGCGCGCACACAGCAGCGGCACCCGCTCGAAGCCCAGCGCGCGCGCCGCCACCGCGGGGAACTCGGCGGTGAGATCGTCGGTGAGCGTGAAGATACAGCTCACCACGTGATCGGGGTCAAGCGCGTTGCGCTCCATGATCTCCTGCATCAACTCGGTCGTCGCGCTGAGGATCTCTTGCGCGTCGTCCTGAGATACCGAGATCGCGCCCCGCAGGGCATAGAGGCGTTGCGGCATCGATGCGATTCTTTCAGAGGACGCTAACGGAGTCGCCGCTCACGACTCGCGCGCGGGCCAACGCCTCTTCGACGGACCAGCCACAGGCGGCGCTGATTGCTTGCGATCCTCCGGACCGCCGCGCAGGCGCGCGAGCTCGGCCTCACTGAGCCGTCGAGAGGCGCCTGAGGCGAGCTCTCCGAGCTTCAGGCGCCCGAACGCGATGCGCTCGAGCGCGACCACAGGATGACCCACCGCCTCGCACATGCGCCGTACCTGACGGTTGCGGCCCTCATGAATCGTCACTTCCAACGCTCCCTGCCCCGCTCGCCGCACCTGCGCGGGAGCGGTCATCCCGTCCTCCAAACGCACCCCCATGCGCAGCTTGGCAAGCGCGCTCTCGCCCACCGGCCCCCCACCAACGCGCACGCGGTAGGTCTTGGGAACTTCAAAGCTCGGATGCGTCAAGCGCTGCGCGAGCGCGCCGTCGTTGGTGAGCAAGATCAATCCGCTCGAGTCGGCGTCGAGACGGCCAACGGGATACAGGCGCCGCGTCTCATCTCCGACAAGCGAGACGACGGTCGGGCGACCGTGAGTGTCTTGCGCTGTGCTCAGCACTCCGAGCGGCTTGTTGAGCGCATAGACGACTGGTTGCTCAGGCCCAACGACCGGGCGACCGTCAACCGCGAGAGAACTCCGCTCATCGACGTCGCGTGCGGGGTCGAGCACGACTTGCTCGGCGACGGTCACCCGTCCTTCGGCGATCATCGTCTCCGCGGCGCGGCGCGAGGCCACTCCCGCGTGGGCCAGATACTTGGCTAGGCGCATGGGCTGCAACGATAAGGGTATGGACCTGGAACTCCTCGATCAAACGCTGGCCGCGAACGGCCAGCCCGCGTTCCGTGCGCGCCAAGTATGGGAGTGGGCCGCCAAGGGCGTCTCGGGCTACGAGCAGATGACGAACCTCCCCGGCCCGTTGCGGGAGTGGCTGGGCGAGAACGTTCCGTTCTCGAGCCTCGAGCTGCGCGAGCAGCGACGTGCGAGCGACGGCACGGTCAAGGCCCTGTTCACGACGGCCGACGGGCGGCCCTTGGAGGCCGTGCTGATGCGCTATCGGGACGGGCGCAACTCGATCTGCGTCTCCTCTCAGTCAGGCTGTCCGCTTACCTGCACGTTCTGCGCTACCGGCCAGATGAAGTTCGGCCGCAATCTGAGTGCCTCGGAGATCGTCGAGCAGACGCTTTATTTCCGTCGCATGACCACCGTCAACCATTGCGTGTTCATGGGCATGGGCGAGCCGATGCTCAACCTGGACAATGTGCTCGCCGCCTGCGAGCGTCTGCCCGATGTTGGCATCACCCATCGCCGCACCGCTATCTCCACGGTCGGCTGGATACCGGGGATCGAAGCGCTCACCGAGCAGGACATGCCGCTGCGCCTCGCCCTCTCACTGCACGCCGCCGACGAAGCCTTGCGCAGCGAGCTGATGCCGGTCAACGAGCGCTACCCGCTGTCCGATGTGATCGACGCGTGTAGATCCTTCTATGAGCGCAAGCGCCGCCGTGTGTTCGTTGAGTACGTGATGCTCGCCGGCGTCAACGACCGCTATGAGCAGGCGCTTGCACTGTCCAAGCTGCTCGAGCCGCGCGGCCCCGGTGAGCAGCCATACATGTTCAAGGTCAATCTGATCCCATACAACCAGACCGGGGGGCGCCACCCCGCGTCCCCCACGCGCGCCGCAAGCGGCGCGCGTGCCGGTGAAGGGGACCCTTATGAGGGTTCCAGCCGCGAGTCGATCGCGGCGTTCAAGGGAGCGTTGGAGGCACGCGGCATACCCGCCACGGTGCGCCTAACTCGCGGTCGAGACATCGACGCCGCCTGCGGACAGCTGGCCGCACGCGCCACTGCCTGAGCTTCGCGTCCAGGATTCTCTACTGAAGCTCGGGCTGAGGACCGCCGCCCGCGCGAGCCTCACCGGCGCGCAGCAGGCGGTCGCGCAACTCGGCCTGCTCCTCGGGGCTTGGATCCCACTGACCCACATCGGGCAGCTCATCGAGCGTGCGCAGGCCGAACAGCTTGAGAAATTGTGTGGTCGTGCGGTACATGACCGCACCGAATTGCGAGCGGCCGGACTCTTCCACCAGCCCGCGCTCCAACAGCGTAGAGGCGGCCGAGTCGGCGCTAACGCCACGAATACGGGTGATCTCAGGGCGTGAGATCGGTTGCAGGTAGGCAACGATCGCAAGCGTCTCGGCTTGCGCCGGGGTCAGCACTGAGGCGCGGGTCCGGCTGAACAGGCGCCTGACCGACTCCTCGGTCTCTGGATCGCTCGCGAAAGTGAAGCCGCCACCCAGCTCGCGCAGGTTGATGCCGCTGCGCCCTGGCGCGTAGCGTTCTGCCAGCTCGACGAGCGCCGCGATCACAGCAAGCTCCTCGACAGCCGCGGCGTCTGCGAGCTCTTGGGGGCTGAGCGGATCGGGTGCCAGGAACAGCAGCGCCTCAATCGTGCGCACAATGTGAGGCTCAGGATCCGGCAAACCTTCGATATCGAGCGCGCTGGCTGAGGGGTCAGCTATCGCGGCGACGTCTTCACCGTCGGTCTCCTCGGCGTACTCGACGCCCTGCTCTGACGCAGGACTCTCGAACTCCTCGGCGTCGGCGTGAGCGCTGAGCTGCTCTGACTCGACATCTGTCACAGACACATGGTCCTGATCGGCAGATGGCTGCCGATCCTCAAGCGCCGGGCGCTCCTGCCCCGGCTGCTCGCTCATCCGGCGCGTGCGTGTCGCGGCTCGGTGGCGACGGCGTGAACGGCATGAACGGCTATCTCGCCGAAGCTCTCACCCTGCTCCCACCATGCCTCGCCACGCTTGTAGAGCTCGAGCAGCGCAAACACGGTAACCGCGACGGTCATGCGATCCTCACCGCGTACCGCCTCCTCGAAGGAGAAGTCGCCGCCTTTGAGCAGCGTGCGCAGGCGATCGAGGCGCTCAGCCACGGTGACGCGCTGGATCGAGATATGGCGCAGGTTGATCGTGGGCGGCATGCGCAACAGCCGCCCGATCGCCGCTCCGAGCACAGCGGCGTCCTGTGAGCCGTCGCTGGGCGGGGGGACCGACTTGCGCAAATGTGCCGGCAGCGGCGCGCTGCGAAAGCGAACGCCCTCTTCGGCCTTGAACAGTTCCAACAGGTGCGCTGAGGCCGAACGGTAGCGACGCGCTTGCAGCATCCGCTCGAGCAGCTCCTCAGCCGCCTCTCCAGGCTCTATGTCGAGCAGCTCCTCGCTATCCTCGGCGAGCATTAGGCGCGACTTCAATTCCAACAGCGCCGCGATCAGCACGATGAATTCAGTGGCGGTCTCCAGGTCAAGCTCGCCACGACCCTCCAGGTGGTCAAGGTAGGCGAGCACAACATCGGCCAGCTCGAGATCGAGCAGGTCAACCTCCTCGCGCAGGACGAGCGCGAGCAATAGGTCGAACGGGCCGCTGAATATCTCTAGGTCGAGGTCAAGCGCGGGGAGCGTCATGCGCCTACCGTATCGACCGCTCCCGACGGCGTGAGCTGTATCGGTCGTTGTCTTCGAAAATGACGATGCCCCCCGCGCGCGCGGGGGGCATCGTCAAAAATCGAGCAACCAACCATCCCGACCCTCAGCTCGGGCGTGGCGGACCCACGCCCATACGCTCACGCACGTCGGCAAGCGTGCCGGCGGCGATCGCGCGCGCGTGCTGTGCCCCGTCCGCAAGCACCAGCTCCAACGCAGCCTCGTCAGAGCGCAACTCGACGTAGCGTTCGCGCACCGGAGCCAGCATCGCGACGACCGCCTCGGCAACCGCCACCTTCAGATCACCGTAGCCGCGCGCGTCGCGCATGTCGGCTTCGACCTGCTCGGGCGAGACCTCCCGCGCGACGGCAAGGATTTCGATCAGATTGGAGACCCCGGGCTTCTCGGGCGAGCGTTCGATCTCGCGGCCGGAGTCCGTCACGGCGCTCTTGAACTTCTTGAGGATCGCCGCCGGCTCGTCGAGCACGTACACGGTGCCCTGTTCCGAGCCGCTAGTCGTGGACATCTTACGTGAGGGGTCCTGTAGGTCCATGATTCGCGCGCCGACCTCGGGGATGCGGTGCTCGGGCACGACCAGCACCTCCTCGCCACCGGCGAAACGCGTATTGAAGCGGCGCGCGACATCACGCATTAGCTCCAAGTGCTCGCGCTGGTCCTCGCCCACGGGCACCTCGTTGGCATGGTAGGCGAGCACGTCGGCGGCCTGCAGCACCGGATACACGAGCAGCCCAGCAGAGACCAGCTCGCGCTGTGCCACGGACTTGTCGCGGAACTGGTGCATGCGCTGCAGGCGCCCAAGCTCGGTAACCGAGCACAGAAGCCAGCACAGCTCGGTGTGCTCGTGCACGTCCCCCTGACGAAACAGGACGCAGCGGGCAGGATCGAGGCCTGCGGCGAGCAGCAGTGCGGTCAGGTCATACACGCTGCGACGTAGCTGCAGCGGGTCGTAGGCGACCGTGGTGGCGTGCATGTCCACGATGCAATACAGCCCCTCGCCGCGCTCCTGGCCCAGCACGTACTGGCGGATCGCGCCGATGTAGTTGCCGAGGTGCTTTGTACCCGTAGGCTGGATGCCCGAGAAGATGCGCATGGCGAGCCAGGCTACATGGAAGCCGGCCCAGCCGGCAGGGGCGCGAGCGCGTACGTCAAAGCGCTTGGCGGATGACCGGATTCTTCGCCGCGCCGACCTCGTCCAGCCGCCGCACCGGCGTCGTGTACGGCGCGTGCAGCGCAATCTCGGGGTCCTCGGCCGCCTCGGCCAGCAGCTCGGCTAGTGCCTCGGCAAAACTGTCGAGCGTCTCCTTGGTCTCGGTCTCGGTGGGCTCCACCATCAAGGCCTCCTCGACGAGCAGGGGAAAGTACACGGTCGGCGGGTGGTAGCCGTAGTCGAGCAAGCGCTTGGCGAGGTCGAGCGTCTTGATCTTCAGCGCACGCTTCATCGGGCCGCCGGAGAGCACGAACTCATGGAGGCACAGCCCTCCAACGCCACCACCATCCTTCCCATCTCCAGATGGGGATTGGGCATTGGCGAGAGTTTTGTCGGGCGAGGGTGAGGGATTAGCTTGGGCGTTGGAGTACGCCAGCGGCAGCTGCTCGCACACGCCGAGCTGGCGCAACCGCGCGAGCAGGTAGTTGGCGTTCAATACCGCCGTCTCGGAAGCATCCTTCAGGCCCGGGGCGCCCAGCGAGGAGATGTAGGCGTAGGAGCGCACGAAGCAGCCGTAGTTGCCCTGAAAGCCGCGCAGGCGGCCGATCGATTTGGCGCCGGGCCAGTCCTCGAGCAGATCGAACCGAGGGCCCGACCCGTTGGATCCCTCGTTGCGTACGATCCGCGGCACCGGCAAGAACGGCTCGATCCGCTCGGACACGGCGATCGGCCCGGAGCCCGGTCCGCCTCCCCCGTGCGGCTGGGTGAAGGACTTGTGCAGGTTGAAGTGCACGATGTCAAAGCCCATGTCCCCGGGGCGAGAGAGGCCCATGACAGCGTTTAGGTTGGCACCGTCGTAATAGAGCGTCGCCCCCACCTCGTGCACGATCTCGGCGATCTCCTGGATGTTCGAGTCGAACAGCCCGAGCGTGTTGGGATTGGTGAGCATCAGGCACGCCACGTCGCTGTCAGCCTTGGCACGCAAGTCGTCCAGGTCCACACCGCCCTCGGGGTTCGTGGCGATCTTGACGACCTCGAAGCCCGCCATCGTGACGGTAGCCGGATTGGTGCCGTGAGCAGTGTCGGGCGTGAGCACCTTGTGGCGCGTCTCGCCTCGTTCCTCGTGGTAGGCGCGGGTGAGCAGCACTCCCGCCAACTCGCCATGGGAGCCGGCAGAGGGTTGCAGGCACACGTGCGGCAGACCCGATATCTCGCCAAGCGCCCGTTCGAGGTTCCACATCAGCTCAAGCGCCCCTTGCGCATGCTCGGGGTCCTGCAGCGGGTGCAGGCGCGCGTGGCCAGGTAGTGCCGCCACACGCTCGTGCAGGCGCGGGTTGTGCTTCATCGTGCACGAGCCGAGCGGGTAGAAACCGGAGTCGAGATCGAAGTTGCGCTTCGAGAGGCGCACGTAGTGGCGCACGATCTCGGGCTCTGAGACCTCGGGAAGGCGCGGAGGCTCGCTGCGGCGCAGGTGCGCGGGCAGCAGCTCGTCGAGCGCCACATCGGGCACATCGAGCTCAGGACACTGGAACGCCCGCCTGCCGGGCGCGCCGCGCTCGAAGATTGTTACCGCCGGCTCGCGCTGTAGCGCGGTGTCGGCGCTGTGGGTGGGTGGCCTCATCCGACCACCGCCATGTCGCGCTCAGCCGCGACAGCCACCCCTAGCACTTCGGCCAAGCGGTCGATGTCGGCGCGCGAGCGCCGCTCGGTGATCGCCACGAGCAGGCCCTCGCGGTCGTCGTCGCGCCCCGTGAGCGCATGCAGATCCGCGCCAGGGTTCACACCCGCGGCGGCGCAGCGGCGGCGTACGGCGGCGACGTCGGCGTCGAGGCGCACGGCGAGCTCGCGCACGACCGGCTGAAAGTGAAGCGGAGTGACCCCGGGCAGCGCGCACAGCGTCTCGCGCGCGTAGTGGGTGCGCCTCAGCAGCAGCTCTCCTAGCTCCACCAACCCACGGCGACCGAGCCATGATAGATAGACGACTCCCGCCAACGCGTTTAGCGCCTGCGAAGTACAGATGTTGGATGTGGCCTTCTCGCGGCGGATGTGCTGCTCGCGTGTCTGCAGCGTGAGCACGAAGCCGCGGCGACCGTCCACGTCGATCGTCTCTCCCGCGATACGCCCTGGCATGCGACGCAGATAGTCCTCGCGCGCGGCGAAGAAGCCAAACGAAGGGCCGCCGAAGTCCAGACGATTGCCGAGCGACTGCCCCTCCCCCACCGCCACGTCCACGCCGCACTCTCCCGGCGGGGCAAGGATGCCGAGCACGATTGGGTCTACCTGGGCAATCGTGACCAGCTGCTCGCCACCTTCGTCCTTGGCGGAGGCGCACAGCGCGGCGGCGTCCTCGACGGCGCCGTAGAAGTTGGGCTGGGCGAAGATCGCGGCGCTCGTGTCCTGGTCAATCGCCTCGGCCCAAGCCTCGGGGTCGGTGACGCCGCCGGAGAGCGGGACCTCGACCACCTCGATGCCGTAACCGTGTGCGTACGTACGCAGCGTGGCGAGCGTGTGCGGGTGTAGCCCGGCGGAGACGACGAAGCGCTTGCGGCCGTTGTGGAGCTTTGCCAAGTAGCCGGCCGAGGCGACAGCGCTTGGGCCCTCGTACACCGAGGCATTGGAGACCGGCAGTCCCGTCAGCTCGCAGATCGCCGTTTGGTACTCAAACATCACCTGCAGGCCGCCCTGGGAGATCTCGGGCTGGTAAGGCGTGTAGGGAGTGAGGAACTCCGAGCGCTCCATCAACATGTCCACAATCGCTGGCACGTAGTGGTCGTACATGCCGGCTCCCAAAAAGCACAGCTCATCCTCGGTGCTGACGTTGTTTGCGGCAAGTTCACGCAGGTGCTCGTATACGTCCTGCTCGCTCTTCCCGCCGGGCAGATCGAGCGGACGCGCAAGACGCACCGCCTCGGGGATCTGACGATCGAAGATCTCCTGTATGGAGGAGACACCGATCGCCGCGAGCATCGCCGCGAGGTCGCTGTCGGTGACTGACGTGTACTGAGTCAAGTGAGGATGAGCCTAGCCGCTTCGCGCGACGGTTCCGTCAGGCGCCGAGTGTCGCGCTGTAGGCGTCGGCGTCCAGCAGCGCTTCGCGCTCGCTGGGATCGGACATGCGCACCTTCACGAGCCAGCCCTCGCCGTAGGGGTCCTCGTTGATCGCGTTGGGGCTGTCGGCGAGCTTCTCGTTGACCTCGACGATCTCACCGGACAGCGGCGCGACGACATCGGAGACCGCCTTGACAGACTCGACCTCGGCGTAGGGTTCGTCCTTGTGGACGATCGTCCCAGGCGCAGGAGGGTCGAAGAACACGACCTCACCGAGGGCATCCTGCGCGAACCAGGTGATGCCGAGCACCGCTACGTCCGGGTCCTCGGCATCCAGCCGCGCCCAATCGTGCTCGGGGTGGTAGAGCAGGTCGTCTGGATAGCTCGACATTTCAACTGACCTTTCGATAGAGCGGCTTCTGCTTGACGATCGCCGGGCGAATCTTGCCACGGACATCGATCTGGAGCACGGTGCCGACGGCGGCGTGCTTGGCGGGAATGTAGGACATGCCGATGCCGACGCCCAAGCTGGGAGAGAGCGTGCCGCTTGTGACCACGCCGCCGCCCACGATCGGATTGCCCTGGCGGGCGATTCCCGGACCGTCGATCTCGAACGCGACTAGCTTTTCCGGCGGACCGTCCTTACGCGCCGCGCAGATCGGCCCCGCCCCGATGAAGTCGGTGTCCTCGCGACAGCACCAACCGAGTCCCGCTTCGATCGGGTTGCGCTCGAGCGAAAGGTCGTTGCCGTAGAGGTGAAAGCAGGCCTCCAGGCGTAGCGTGTCGCGCGCGGCCAGGCCCGCCGGAGAGGCGCCGCGGTGGCAGAGCTCATCCCACAGGGCGGGGGCATCCTCGGGCGCGAGCAAGATCTCGACGCCGTCCTCGCCGGTGTAGCCGGTGCCGCACACGAGCGCCTCGGCGCCGGCGAGCCG
The DNA here is from genome assembly GCA_963827045.1 of uncultured Solirubrobacterales bacterium. GTDB lineage: Bacteria > Actinomycetota > Thermoleophilia > Solirubrobacterales > Solirubrobacteraceae > Palsa-744. The sequence goes on along the minus strand of CAWGZH010000004.1, from coordinate 157,645 downwards.
ACGCGTGGCCGTCGTCATGCGAGCCGGCAAAGGTGTGTCGGAGATGGCCTGCACGATCTCACGCGCCAGCGGACCCTGGACGGCGAGCATCGCGTAGTCGTCAATACGATCGTGCAACTCGACATCAAAACCGTCCGCGTGGGAACGAAACCAGGCGAGGTCGCGCTCATGATTGGAAGCATTGGTAACCGTCAGATAGCGTTTGGGCTCCAGGCGATAGGTGAATAGGTCATCGAGCACACCACCCTGCTCGTTGCAAAGCACGCTGTACTGCGCGCCGCCGATCGCGATCTTCGAGACGTCGTTTGAGAGCAGCCGCTGCAACAGTGCTTCGGCACCCGGACCGACTGTTTCGACCTCGCCCATGTGCGAGACGTCGAAGATGCCGCAGCGCTCGCGTACAGTCATGTGCTCAGCGCGCACGCCGTCGGGGTACTGGACGGGCATCTCCCAGCCGGCGAAGTCAACAAGCTTCGCTCCGGCCGCAACATGACGGTCATAGAGAGGGGTCCGGCGCACGCGCGCAGACTATCGACAGCACATCTACTTGCTGTTCGGACGGTGCATGCACCGTCCGCGAGGAGCCGCATGCGGCTCCTCGTCCGAGGGCGCATGCGCCCTCGGCACCTCCGCACATGTGCGGGGGTGAACTCTCGTCAACGCAGGAACGGCGGAACGTCGATGTCGTCGTCGGAGATCTCCAGCGCCGAGCGCTGGCGATCGTCGATGCGTGGGCCGCGATCTGGGCGCCCTGACTCGCGGCGCTTGCGATCGCCGCGCACGGCCCGTCCAGGACGATGGTCGAAGCCGGTGCCGATCACGGTGACGCGCACCTCGTCGCCCATCGCCTCGTCGATCACCGCGCCGAAGATGATATTCGCGTTGGGGTCGGCAGCGTTCTGGATGATCTCCGCGGCGTCATTGACCTCGAACAGGCCGAGGTCCTTGCCGCCGGTGATGTTCAGGAGAATGCCGGTGGCGCCGTCAACGGACTCTTCCAGCAGCGGCGAGGAGATCGCAGCGCGCGCGGCGTCGGCGCAGCGCGCCTCGCCGCCGCCGGTTCCGATTCCCATCAGCGCGGAGCCGGCGTCGTGCATGATCGTGCGCACGTCGGCGAAGTCGAGGTTGATCAAGCCCGGGATCGTGATCAGGTCGGTGATGCCCTGCACGCCCTGGCGCAAGACGTTGTCGGCCTCGCGAAATGCGTCGAGCATCGAGGTGCGCCGCTCTACGACGGCAAGCAACTTCTCGTTGGGAATCACGATCAGCGTGTCAACGACCTCGCGCAGCCGCTCGATTCCCTCGACTGCTTGGCGTCCACGCTGGGATCCCTCGAACTCGAAGGGCCGCGTGACTACACCGACGGTCAGCGCGCCGATCTCATTCTTGGCAATCTCTGCGATCACGGGCGCCGCACCGGTGCCTGTGCCGCCGCCCTCGCCCGCAGTGACGAAGACCATGTCGGCGCCCTTCAGCGCCTCCTTGATGTCATCGCGCGACTCGGCCGCGGCGCCGAAGCCAACCTCGGGGTTGGCGCCAGCGCCGAGACCCTTGGTGGACTCGTGACCGATGTTGAGCTTGATGTCGGCATCGCACATCGCGAGCGCCTGTGCATCGGTGTTGGCGGCGATGAACTCCACGCCGCGAAGCCCTGCGTCGACCATGCGGCTGACCGCGTTGGTCCCGCCTCCGCCGACTCCCACGACCTTGATGACCGCCAGGTAACTGCCGCCGCTCTCCATGATGTCCGAAGCCTTCAGTAGGTGTTTAAGGTTTGCCCCGCGTGGCGAGGCCGGCCTTCAGAATACGCAAGTTATGCAGGGAACTTCGCCCTGTCAACGACAACCCTCACTCTCGCAACATTCGTTGCAGAACCGCCAACCCTCGATCATCGCTTGATAATTGGCCTCTCACCATAGTAACCCTCGAGTCGAGGTTGATACTGCCTTAGCCGCTTTCGCTGGTGCCCGCTGACGTTTCTGTGCCGGGCGATGTCGAGGCTTCGCTCGCGCCGGGAGCCGCGCTCGAGCTGACGCCGGCGGCAGACGAAGACGAGCTGGCTTCGCCGCTCGAGGTCGAGGCACCGGCGGCGCTGGAAGTGCTTTCGCTTTCGGCGGTGGTCGATCCTGAGGAAGGAGTGCTGCTACCGCCGACAGCATTGGCGAGGCTTGCCGCGAGTGCGGCCGCGGTGGGTTCGGATGTGCACCCTGAAGGGCACGGGCTGGTCCGCAGAGGCACGCCGCTTGTCGATGAGCTCGTGGTCGAACCCGAGCTCATGGAGAATCCGGCCGCCGGGCGTTCGGGCAGACGCACGTCGATGTACAGAGCACCGGTCGAGCTGGGCGAGACGAGCACGCGCGCGAGCGACAGCCACTTGGCGTGCGGGCGCGTGTCGTTGCCGAAGTAGGCGAGCAGCCCGCTGCGCATCGCCACCGTGAGCCCTTCGGGACCCTCGTAGACGCGCGTGACGAATCGAGCAAGCGGCGCCGGTGCCGCGCCGAGCACCGTGACCGCTGCCAGCGCCGCGGGTTCGTTGAGGCGTGTTCCCGGCGCCGGCTCGACCGAGCCGCTTACACTCGGCAGCGAGCTGGAAGAGAGGGCCGGCCCGAGCACGGTTCCGTCGGCCGCGACGGCGGTGCGTTGCCCGGCCGAGACGAGCTCGGCAACCGGCGGGCGCTCGCTCACCGAGATGCTGACGCTGTGCGGAAAGCTTGTCCTGACCTGCACGCCTGCGACGATCGCATAGGAGGCGAGCGCGGAGCGAAGCGCGCCGGTGTTGAAGTCCACCGTGGTCATGCGCCTGGCCGAGTCCTCGAGCGCCGCCCTGATCTCGATCGCCTCCGGCCCGTGTACACCGGATATGTGCACGTGCTCGACCGCGACCAGCGAGGAGTCGCGCAGCCACAGCCAGCCGCCGCCAAGCAATGGCAGCGCCAGCAGCAGCAGGACCGTCGCGCGCAACGCCAACCGGTTGCTGGACAGTCGCTCCAGCGCCAGTCGAGCGTATGCCGTCGGGGCGCCGCCCCGACGTCCTTTGCGCCGCGCTGCGCGGCGAGCGCCACGGCTGTGCAGACGGCGCGGGAAGGGAAGCGACAGCTCCATCCGAGCTTGTTCGACCCCCGGCCCCCAACCCCTTGTTCATGGAGCAGCAAAGCCGCAAGCATGCCGGAGCTGGCAAACCCTGACCCATCCCCGTCCGCTGCTGGCTGTCCTGAGGAGTCTCGCGCTCGACGCCGAATACCAGTCCAACCTCAGCGCTCGATTCACAGCACGCCCAGATGCTGCCGATTCCAAGATACGGGCAAGTTGGGCAGCCGTGCCCGAGTTTTTGAACTATCCCGGAAAGGGTACAATTGCGCAGTCCACTGCTTCAGCTTCACCGACGAGGATGAGACATGAGCGCGATCAGACTTGCTGAGCGTCTGGGCTTGGTCGCAGTGCTCGCGATCGCGCTGCTGTGCGTGGGCGTCGGCTTCGGCGTCGGTGGCCTGGAATCGCGCTCCTCCAGCGCCTCAGACCAGCGCGGCGAGCTACCGCCAACCCGCCTCACCGCCCTCCCCCATCGGCTTGTCCTCGACGGCACGCTGCCGCTGCGCGTAGGGCTCTCAGCGCCGCCCGCCTCGTTTTCACCGCGCCCGACACTGAGCCCGGCTGTCGCCGGCACCTGGAGCACGCACGGGGACTCGGAGCTCTTCACCCTCGCCTCGACGCTCGACCCGTGCGCCAGCTACACGCTCACGATCCCGGCGGCCAGCACCGCCGTCGCGCACTCACCACTGGCCAAGCAACGGACGGTTGCACTATCCGTGCAGTGCCCCTCGGTGAAGGGTCTGCAACAAACGCTGGCACGACTCGGCTATCTCCCTTACGGCGGTCACTCCTCCAGCCGCGCGCGAGCATTCGAGGCTGAAGTGGCTCAGGCTCAAGGCGCCGACGCCACAGCGAACACGACCGCAACCGGACAGGCGACCAAAGGGGCCTCAGATACCGCGACCGCAGAACCCCCCATAACGGGGGGCAGGCAAGCGAGTGCATCCAGCTACTCCGCCGCGCATGTAGATAGGCGTGTCGCAGCAATCGACGCATTCGACCCATCGCCCGAGGCGCCCGACGCACACGTGAGCGACGCCCCGCCGCTCGAATACGGCCAGCTCGACGAGACGACAAAGGGCGCATTGATGGTGTTCCAGTCCGAACACGAAATCGAACCGACCGGCACCCCCGAAACGGCGACGTGGAAGGCACTACTGCGGGCAGCCGAGAAGCACGAACGCAACCCTTCCCCCTACACGTTCGTGACGGTCACCGAGTCGCTGCCCGAGACGCTGGAGGTCCACCGCGACAATCACGTGGTGTTCTCCACGCCGGTCAACACAGGCGTGCCAGGCGCCGAAACCGCCCAGGGGATTTTCCCAATCTACTCCCGCTTTGTCTCCACCACCATGACCGGCACCGACGTCGACGGCACCAAATACACAGTGCCTGACGTCCCTTGGGTCAACTACTTCAACGGCGGCGACGCCGTCCACGGATACCCACGCGCCTCCTACGGCTTCCCTCAGTCCAACGGCTGCGTCGAGCTCCCGATCGAAGCGGCGGCGCAGGTCTACCCGATGCTCAAGATCGGAGATATCGTCGAGGTGAGCTGAGGGCTCCGGTCTTGCGCAATCTGCCGGAGCTTCCTGGAGATACTTCGATACCGACAGCTTGCGATGCGCGATCTATAAATGCCTGTGGCCGCCCCCGAGAGGGCGGCCACAGGCCTCTTCAGGCACCGCTCGCTATTCCGCGAGCGGTACTTCCGCTTCCGATCCTTCGGTCTGGCCTTCGGCTGGCAGCGAAGAGTTGCCCGGCGCCTCCGGCATCAGCGATGAGGCCGGCGCGGGAGTCACCTGGATGGTGAACACTGGGCTGACCGCGCCCTCGTTCTCCGCGTCACCTGGGACACGCACCCGGAAGACCTTCGTGCCCGCGTCATAGACGGTGTGCACGATGGCGTACGTCGAACCGGCTCCAATGCTCGCGACCTGCACGACATGGAAACCGTTACCCGAGGCGTTCTGGCGCTCCAGGTAGATGATGTGCCCTGCGTGTTCGGGGGCAACGGTGCCCTTGAACGTGAGTGCCTGTCCGGCTTGAACCGTGCTCGGTGAGACTTCGGCGGTGAGCACGTCCTTGACTCCCTCGTAGAGCACCGCGGACTTCTCGCGGCTCGCCTTGGCGCCTGTCCTGACCTCATAGAAGGTGTTGTAGACCGGCGATTGCGCGGGGAACACGTATTCGCCGCCGGCGTTGGTCGCGACTTCTGCGACCGGCGCGAAACCGTGCTGGCTTGCCGTGCGCTCGAACAGCGTGACCGGCGTGCTTGGCAGGCCAGCGGCGACACCGCTGATCGTCACCGACTGCCCGTAGGTGATCGGGTCTGCGGAGGCATTGATCGTCAGCTGCGGGTTCTGAGCCTGGGATATCTCATATGTGAGCACGTCTGAGGGGCTCGGAATGTTCAGCCCGTGGCTGCGAACGAGCACACGCAGGTTCGCATCGCCGGGAACGACGAACGTGTGCACGATCGAGAAGGCCCCTTCGGCGCCGACCGTGCCGTCGCCGATGCGCCGCCATTCGTTGCCGGTCAGCGCGTTCTGGCGCTGCAGGATCACACGCGCACCGGCGTCGGCCGGAATGACCGAGCCGGTGAATGTGACCGCGTTTGGAGCACCGGTGAGTATTTGAGTGCCTTCCGGCGGACCATTGAGGGTGACCTGTGCGGCGACCCGTACACGCCTGCGCCCACTCTGGGCGCCGTGCGAGCGCACATAGAAGAGGCTGTTGGTGGTGACGCCGGTCTGCGTGAGCTCGTAGAAGCCGAGCGGGCCGGTGGTCGTGCTCTGCACTGGTGTGTATCCGGGTGTGCCAAAGGAGTGCTCGTACAGCTGCACCGTCTGCCCCGCTGCGTTCACCCGGCGAGTGCAGCGCAGCCGCCCGAAGGCGACGATGGGATCCCCGGCGGTGATCTGGCGGGGCGCGACGTTGAGGCTGACGGCGCAACGGCCACTCGGACTCGGATGCTTGTGAGCGGATGCGGCCGCCGGAGAAGCCAGTGCCAGCAGTGCCACCCCGGCGCTCGCTGCTCGAGCCAATTTACGAAGACGCATTGTGCCTTCCTCCCATTGAGGTTGTGTTTGAGCTGCGATGTGCAACTACGGCTATGACCGTGCGTCAACCTCAAAGGTTGGGCAGTTGTTCTTCTTCGACCAGATGTTTCTTGGCGCTGGAGGCACTGCCCTTGCCATTCGTCGTACCGGCCCCGCTCGCTTGGCTTTTGTGCGTCGCGGCATTGCTCTGTTCGCTGGAGTCACCAGTTTTGCCTGTGCCGGCGGCGCCGCTACCGCTTTCAGAGTCGCCTGCCTGCCTGCCCCCGGGTCCCCCGTCATGGGAGGTGCCCGTGTCCGCGTCTGTGCCGGTTTCTTTGCTACCAGTAGTAGAGCCGGATTTTTCGCTGCCAACGCCTGAGCCGGTTTTCCCTTTGGCGCTGGCCGAGCCGGATTTTTCCGCTCCAGTGGCGGCCCCGGATTTACCTACGCCATCGGTCGAACCAGTCTTTTCGCCGCCGCTGGGAGGAGAGCTTGTCTTGCCCTTGCCACTGCCAGTGCCGGTCGTGCTGGTCTGGGGATCTGTGCCTGTTGTCGTGGTGCTCCCGCCGCTCGTACTCGTTGCCGACGGACGGCGCTTTACCTTCGTTGTTTGCGTGTTTTCGCTTCCCGCGCCGGTCCCTGCCGTATCGAGAGAAGTCGAGCTGGGGAGAGCGTGTCGATGACGGGTACGCACAGGCGCCGGGGTGACAGGGGTCGGCGCCGGCTCGGGGGCTTTTACAGGCTTCTTCGCTACGACAGGATGACGGCGACGGAGCGCTTTGCGCCGCTCCTTGCGCAGGCGGGCGCGACGGCGTGCTTCGCGCAACCGCAGTGCACGACGCCGCAGTGCTTCGCGGCGCAGCTTCGCGCGTAGCTTTCGTGCCCGGGCGTTTCGCGCCTGTGCGACAGAGCCCTCGTCCACGGTTCCCTTGCCAACCATCAGCAGCTGCCGAGGGACCGCCGTCAGGGCCACATTCGAAGGACTGGTGCCCGTGGGGGTAAGCAGCCCCTGCGCTCCTGCGCCACTCGTCGGGGACGTGAAGGGATCGACACTTGCGAGAGCGCCCGGGCCACTGGTGTCGCCGAGCGCTGTGGCGGATTCCTGAGCGGGTGCAGCAGACAGACCGGTGCCTGGAGCGGCGATCGAAGCCGCGCTGTCATACGAAGCGTCGCTGGGGCCACCGCTAGCGGCCACCCCACTCCGATCCGCCGTGAAGGCGGCAATCTGCGCACCGGCGAGCCGAGATGTTCTCGCTGCGCTCGGTCGCTGACGAGTCGCCACGGTGCCGGCCGCCGCGAGCGCCACGACCGCTCCACCGACGGCGAGCTTTGTGACCAACCCGCCCCCAACCAGCGCGCCAACGCTCGTGCCTGCGCCCGTCCCCGCACCGGCACCGGCCGCGGCGCCCGCCGCAGCCGTCCCGCTCGTGGCGAGCCCACTCGCGCCTGTGACGGCGGCCCCGGCGCTCGTGACCCCAACGCTTGTGCCGGCTGCTCCACCGGCAGAAGTTGCTCCGGCGCCCGCTCCACCCACACCGGCCACGCCCGCCGCGTGCGCACTCCCATGCCCAAGGATCGCGGCCATGAGCCCAGCGCTGGGCGCCACCGGCAGTAGCGCGGCAAGCGACTGACGCTGCGCGCCCACGGCGAACTGGAAGTCGCGACAACCGCTGCACAGGTTCAGGTGACGTCGCAACGGCCCACGGCGCAGTTCACCGCCACGAGCCACCGCGAGCTGTTCGCGAATCTCCTGGCACGGTGTTTCGCGTGCGTCGCGATCGGCGATCAGGGCGCTGCGCGCCTGGTAGATGAGCGCCTTGACCCTGCTCACCGGACACCCCACGACCGTCGCGATCGCTTGGTGGCTGAGATCGTCGAGCTCTGCCAACAGCAGCGCGCTGCGCTGATCCTCGGGCAGGCGCCCGATGCCGTCGAACAGCTCGCGCAAATCCTCGCGCCGGCGTACTTCGTCCGATAGTCCGGCAAGCGCCGGCATGCGGTCCTCAAGCGGCGCGGTTGGGCGCCGCGCCGCGATCGCCGACAGGCAACAGTTGCGCGCGATTGCGTATAGCCATGGGCGCAGATCGCGGGGCGTCGTCCCGCCGAGCAGCCCTCGATGGGCCTTGATGAAAGCTTGCTGCAGTGCGTCCTCGCCGTCGTCGCGATCGCCGAGCATGTGCCGGCAGTAGGACAGCAGTGGCGGGTGATGACGCTCGAAGATGGCGGCAAACGCCCGCTCGTCGCCGGTCTGCGCCCGCCGCACGAGCGTGGCATCGTCGTGGCGCAGGGGAGCGCTGATGAGCGTCCGCCGCACGGGTCGCGGCTCAGTGTTGAGCATGGTTCACCGATCCCCCTCCGGCGGGCATGCAGGCAGGCTTGAAGTGGCATACACCAACATCACCCTTGAAACCCGCTTTAGGTTGGCGAGTTGCGCCGGAATCCGATCGAGCGCCTCTCCCACGCGCCTATCGCCGGCGACGAACGCCCCTCAAGCTTGATCGGGACCGCTGTGCGCCGTGGCCCTGTGCTTGGCCTTGCGCGCCGCCGAGCGCTCGGCGTTCTTCTCGCGCGCCTGACTGTATGACTGCGAGACGAGCGTCTTACCGTCGGACCAACCGAAAGCCCGGACGAGTAGCACGATCGCAAAGAGAATGCCCCAGGCCGTTGTCACCAACTGCTGAGCGACCGAGTAAGCGGTCGCATTGGACGTACTGGTTATGCCCTTCAACGAGAGCACGTTGAAGCCCTGCACGACGCCGGCTCCGCCCGGCGTCACCGAGCTGACATTCGCTATCGAATTACCGGCAACCACACGCATCAGAATGTGAAAGCTGACGGGGATGTTGTAAGCCGATAGGAACACTGCGATCGTCCCAAGCATCGCGGCCCAAGCGATCGCCTCGGGCAGCACGACGCGGCCCAGGAATGCGCGTGCATGGACGAGTATCTGAGCGCCCACCTTCGCCTGCTCCCACCATTGCTTGACGCGCCGGCGAAGAACTCGCCCCACCATGAACAACAGCATGGCGATGCCCACGAGCAAGATCACGGTGGCCCAAGGATGTTCGCTTATGAACCCAAGCTGCAGCGAGAACGACCCGCCGACCGTCAAAAACAGGTACAGATAGCAAAATGCACCGATCAGCGTGAAGAAGATCTTCTGCACCGCCATCCCGGCCAGCACACCGGCGAACGTCGCGGCGGCGATGATCGTAGTGAACATCAGCAGCATCGCCAGCGTGCCGATATTCGCCGGCAGAACAGAGTTGAGCGCAACCGCGGCCGCGTAGCAGGCCAGGACCTCTATCCAGCGCACCCCGGAGTGGGGATATCCGTAGCGCAGAATCGAATACCAGGCATAGGCGGTAGCGGTCGTCTGCAGGCTGATCAGCACGATCGCCGCGACCACGTCGCCAAGCGGGATTTTCGTGAGCGTGTCCCAGATATGTTTGAACCAGCTCGTTATGTCCCAGCCGGCAAGCGTCGCCGCAGCGCCGATCACGACGATGACCAGTACGCCGATCAGGATCCGCCTCGGGTGCAACCGTCCTTGCCAGGAGACATGCTCCTGCTGAGTCGCCATCCGCGTGATCTTACGGGTAGCTCAGCTGACCACGAGATTGGAGCGCCAGTCTTTATGCGAAGACCGTGCGCAGGACTTATGCTGATCGCAGGCGATTCGCCATCTGTAGCGCAACTCCAGGAGGTTGACCGTGCCGTCCAACGATCAGACAGGCCGACATCGAACGGATGAGACACCGCCCGATCTCATGGGCCGGCGAATCGAGAAGCTGGAGAGCGAGTACGGCAACCGCTACCGGCTCGAGCCGGCGCCCGACAACAAGCTGCCCAAGAGCGGCATGCCGGCCGAGGATGCCCTCGGCCTCGTCGGCGAAGAGGTGCTGCTCGACGGGATCCCGATGCGCAACCTGGCGACCTTCGTCACGACCTGGATGGAGCCCGAGGCCGAGCGCCTGATCGCCGGATCGCTGCACACGAACTTCATCGATCATGCCGAGTACCCGCAGACCGCCGAGATCGAGCAGCGCTGCATCCGCATGCTCGCCGACCTCTTCAACGCTCCGGGCGAGACGACCGGGGCACGTACGCAGGGCTCTTCCGAGGCGATCATGCTCGGCGCGCTCTCACTGAAGTGGAAGTGGCGCGATCGCCGTCAAGCGCAAGGCAAGGCGATCGATCGGCCCAACCTCGTGTTCGGCGGCGACGTACATGTCGTGTGGGAGAAGTTCTGTCGCTACTTCGACGTCGAGCCGCGTATCGTGCCGCTCGCGCGCGACAAGTACACGATCGGGGCCGAGGACGTGGAGCCGCATGTCGATGAGAACACGATCGGTGTGGCGGCGGTGCTCGGGACCACGTTCACCGGACACTCTGACGACATAACTGGAATCAACGATTACCTTGTCCGGCTCAAGAACGAGAAGGGCATCGATGTCCCGCTGCACATCGATGCGGCCAGCGGAGGCTTCGTCTGGCCTTTCCTCTATCCGCACACCGAGTGGGACTTCCGCCTCGAGCAGGTTCGCTCGATCAACGTGTCCGGCCACAAGTTCGGTCTCGTCTACCCAGGCATCGGCTGGCTTGTGTTCAGAGAAAAGAGCGACCTCCCCGACGACCTTGTCTTCTACGAGAACTACCTCGGCAAGCGCGACGCGACATTCACATTGAATTTCTCCACCGGCTCGGCGATGGTGCTCGCGCAGTACTACAACTTCGTGCGCTACGGCCACGACGGCTACCGCTACATCATGGAGACGATGCAGTACAACGCGCGCCTGCTCGCCAAGGAGATAGTCGATTGCGGCGAGTTCGCCCTGATTGGTGCAGAGCAGGACGAGCAGTTGCCACTCGTCGCCTTCCAATTGGAAGGCGAGCACTCCTACGACGAGTTCGACGTTGCCTCCCAGCTGGCGTCCGAGCGAGGTTGGATGGTGCCCGCCTACACGCTGCCCCCCAACGCCGAGCACGTGAAGATCATGCGCGCGCTCGTCAAGCAGACGCTCGGGCACTCACTCGTGGCGACGCTCGGAGCCGACATCATCGAAGCGTGCGCAACGCTCGAGAAGAAGGGCCGCCTGCACGAGTCAGACCGCAAACGGGTCAAGACGAATCCGGGTTATTGAGCGGCCGCGCGGTTCAGCGCGCCGCGTCCGGAGCGCCACTCGACGCACAGGATTCCAGTCATTTGCATAGAATCTCGTGACAGGTGTCACAAGGCACCCTTACCAAAGGAGTGCATATGCGAGGGGTAGGCAGTGCATTGTTCGCCGGCATCCTGTTGCTGGTAGCCGGAACCATCAACATCATCTACGGCATCGCCGCCATAGGAAATGCGAGTTTCTTCGTCAACGACAACAGGTACGTGTTCGCCAGCCTGCACACCTGGGGCTGGATCACGATCATCCTGGGAGTCATCCAGTTGACCGCCGCGCTTTCGCTGTTCGGTGGCGGCGCCTACGGGCGCGTCGTCGGGATCATCGCGGCAACGATCGGAGCCGTCGGCGCGCTGTTGTCGATCGGCGGTGCGTACCCATTCTGGTCACTGGGTATCTTCGCCATCTGCCTGATTGTGATTCACGGACTCGCTGTTCTTGGCGAGCCCAAGACGACTACCTGAGCTGAGCCACTCAATCTCAAGCGACCAGCCGGCGCGAGATCGCGCACCGGCTGGTCGCAGCTCAGCCCAGGACCTTTGCCTTCGCCTCTGCGAACTCCTGATCGGTCAGTACGCCCGACTCGTGTAGCTGACCGAGCTCCTTCAAGCGCTCGATCGGGTCGGCTTCCTGTGCCGGAGGCGGCGGCGGAGCCGCATATGCTTGCTGCGGCGGCGCGGCAGTCGTCTGCTGCTGTTCTTGAGCGGCCCAGCGTCCTTCCTGGCGACGACTGACGCGATTTGAGACGGTTGTAGCTGTGCCGGCAACGACGGCGGTACGGGCCATAGCGCGAAGTAGTGGCATGAGATACGCCTTTCAGTTCAGGATGCGCTCTCGAGCGCATCGAGTGTGTCCAGCACGTCCTGCGCGGCGACCCGCTCGAACGCAAGCACTTGTCCGCCGTTGCGGCGCACGGCGGTTGCAAACGGCGCCGCCCAAGCATTCTCGAAGCAGATCAGCAACGCCGCTTCGCCGGGCTGGAGTGCCTCGCCTGCGGTGCTCGCGTCCTCCTCGCCGAGCATTCCCGTGCGCGCTCCGGCGAAGACCAGCAGATCATCGACCCCATCGCCGTCGAGATCGGCGATCTCAAGGCCGGAGATGTTTCCCTCGCTGTCCTTCTGGACCATGAGCACGTCAAGCACTCTGATGATCCCGCGGTCCACGAGATCCACAAACAGCGGGATCGCCTCCCCAGTGCGGGGCGCGTCCGGCGGATAGCCGATCACTACAACGTCGACAGGACCGAGCTCCAGTTCATCGTTGCTCATGGCTGCTCCTCTGATTGGCCTGCGCTCCGCCTCGGTGCCAACGTGACCTGGTCAATGCACCGTAGACACCCCCAAACGGGGACTATCGCCGAGTGTAACGCCAGTCTCCCTACCCCGCCTGCCGCTAGGAGCAGTTGAGCGGAGCCAGCGCTTTTTCGTAGCTTGAGGCGAGCTGCGTCAACGAGGATTTGAGCTGTGTTTCGAGTTTGCTGAGCGAAGGTTTGGAGACCAATTCTGAGAGGATCGAATTGATCTGGCCTTCGAAGGTGCGGGTTGCCGCCTGTACCTGTTCCTTGCGTGCCGGTTCAAGATCGGGTTGGGCGTCCTTGATCGTCGTGAGGTCCTTGCCGATTGCTTCCACGCCGCTCTTGGCTTCGGTGAGGATGCTCGTGGAGAGCGTCAATTCACTGAGCTTCTTGACTTCCTTGGAGATGTCTGAGCGCGCCGCGCAGACCTGAGCCTTTGCTTTTTCCTGGGAGGATTCGCCGCAGGACGCAAGCACGAAAACGCTGAGCAGTGAGGCGATCACGACAAGGGACTGGCTGCGAGCTCTGTGCACTAAAGAAGACATCTCCAATGGATGAGTCGTCCTCATAACAGGAACGGAACCGTTAGCAGTCTACAGCGGTGGACTCCCCCGGCGCCAAAATTCGCACCTCGACGCTGGGTGCCAGACGCGCGGCGTGCTCGGCGAACAGACGCGGTGGGTCCCGGAGGCGAGCCCGGTAGTTGCGTGCAAGCCCAACGGGCAACAGGGTGCCCCAATGTATGGGGATGGCCATGCGTGGCTCGAGCAACTCGACGGCGTGGACCGCCTGGAGCGGATCCATGTGGCCTGGGCCCAACTTCGGACCCCATCCCGCGACTGGCAGCAACGCGACATCGGGCGCCGGCGAGAAGCTGCCCATGCCCGCGAACATTTCGGTGTCTCCGGCGAAGTAGACCACGTGCCTGCCTGCGACGAGATAGCCGAGCGCCTTTGCCTGCGGGCCGCCCAGACGTCCCCCGTTGTGGTGGGCAACGACCGCCGTGATCTCGAGCTCGGCCACCTTCAGGACGTCACCGACATCCACCTCCGACACGTTGGCGAACCCCTTGCTCACCAGCCACGCGCCGGCTCCGCTGGGCACGATCAGACGCGTATCGCGACCCAGACGCCGCAATGAGGGCAGGTCGAGGTGATCGTGGTGCAGGTGTGAGATCAGCACCACATCCGGTCGAGCGAACATGCTTTCGTCAACCGGCGGGACCTGGCGGCGTAGGTGCAGGACACGGCCGCGCAGCAACGGATCGAAGAGCAGGCGTACACCTTCCAACTCGATCAAGACAGTGGCGTGACCCAGGAAGGCGATACGGTCTGCCGCTGTGCCTGTGTAGCGGACAGCATCCGCACCCTCGACCATCGACCAGAAGGTAGCAAGTGCTGGATTCAGCGATCGATGAGCGCAACAACCAACGCCGCCTGAACGACGTGCGGGCATTGTTGGGGTTCTGCGTGAGGACGGCGGCGATGCTGGTCGTCCAGGCACTGGTGCTCCTTGCCATGACCGGACTTCTGTCCGGTCGCGACACGCTCTCCTTCGACGCGGCGATCCTAGTTGCGGCCGTCATGGCGATCATCAACGCGGTCCTGTGGCCGCTCGTCATACGGGTTGCGCTACCGCTCACGATTGTCACGTTCGGACTCGGCTCACTTGCCCTCAGCGCCGGCATGGTCGCGCTCGCCTTCTACGCGGTTGACGGCAAGACGCCGTCGTTCTGGACTGACGTTGCGATCGCGTTTGGCATGGCGCTCGTCTCGATGCTCGTGGCGCCGCTGCTCGATGTTGACGGCGACGCTCGCCACTTGCGAGTTGTGCGCAGGCGGGTGAAACGCACACGCCGCGAGAATCACACAGACGTTCCCGGGGTGATCCTGTTCGAGATCGACGGGCTTGGTGAGGAGGTATTGCGCGAAGCGATCCGCGACGGCCACACTCCCACGATCGCGCGCTGGCTGGCAGACGGCTCTCACCGCATGCTCGGCTGGGAGTGCGATCTGTCCTCCCAGACGGGAGCAAGCCAAGCGGGCCTGTTGCTCGGCAGCAACTGGGACATGCCCGCTTTTCGCTGGTATGAGAAGGAGTCCGGGCGCACGATGGTCTCCAACCATCCCGCCGACGCGGCCGAGATCGAGCGTCGGCGATCAACCGGCGCGGGCCTATTGGCAAGCGCGGGGACCAGTCGGGGAAACATGTTCTCGGGCGATGCCCCGCGTTGCACGGCGACGATGAGCGTGATCCGCGATCGCTCGCGGTCGAAGGCCGCGGACCTGTTCGCTTACTTCTCCGATCCCTATGGGTTCATGCGCACGATCGTGCTGTCGCTTGCGGATATCGCCTACGAGCGCTTGGCTGCCTCTCGTCAGCGCCGCAGCGGCGCTGCTCACGTTGACAGGAAAGGTCTCTACCCACTGATAAGAGCCACGATCGCAGTGATCATGCGTGACCTCGTGACGGCGCTCCTGATGGCCGACATCGTTGAGGGCGTGCCGGTCAGCTATGCGACCTTCGTGGGCTACGACGAGGTGGCCCACCATTCGGGGATTCGTGAGCCCGACGCGCTGGCGGTGCTCAAGCGACACGATCGACAGCTGGCTCGGCTGGAGCGTGCGACAGCTCAGTCACCTCGCCCCTACCACCTAGTGGTGCTCTCCGATCATGGCCAAACGCAAGGCGCGCCGTTCCGTCAGCGCTACGGCAAGACACTCGAGGATGTCGTACGTGGGGCGCTGGCCAAGGGCGAGGTGTTCGCGCCGGCGGCTGTCGACGAGGCATGGGGCGATGTCGGCGCCGTCCTGGCCGACGCGCGCCAAGAGCCGAGCGTCGGCGGGCGGATGCTCGCGCGGGCCACGCGCAGCCGGTCAGTCGATGGCACGGTCGCCTTGGGACCGAACCGGGAGGCGCTGGCCGAGCGCGAGGCAACCGGGCCCGTGGGCGAACAGGCGCTCGATGACCGGCGGACAGGGTCAAACGATGCGGACGCGAATGGGACTGGCGCCAAGGAGGCGATCGTGATGGCCTCGGGCGGCCTTGGCCTCATCTACCTGCCCTCGAGTCCAGAGCGGCTCACCGTCGAGCAGATCAACGAGACGCACCCGCGCCTGCTGGACACCTTGGCGGCACATCCAGGGATCGGATACGTGATGGTGCGCTCACAAGAGCACGGCGCGCTCGTGATCGGCGGCGCCGGACAGCGGCGCCTGAGCGACGACGCAATCGAGGGCCATGACCCGCTGGCCGCTTTCGACCTGACGGCAGCCGATCACCTACGCCGCCACGACGGCTTCCCACACTGTCCAGACATCCTCGTCAACTGCATGTACGACCCAGTGTCAGAAGAGGTGGCCCCATTCGAGGAGTTCATGGGCTCCCACGGCGGTCTGGGCGGCCCGCAGACCAAGCCGTTTGCGGTCGTGCCGGCGGAGTGGCGCGAACCGGGGTCGGCGATCGTAGGGGTTGAGGCTATGCACGAGGCGCTGCGGGGGTGGGTGGCACAGTCGCGGCTGCGTGCCAAGGAGCCGGCCGTATCTGCCTGAACCTCGAAGCCTGAACCGCAACGGTCACGCTCGGCGCACGGCCCGATCGATCTAACTCAAGTACCGCCAACGGGATTCGAACCCGTGTTACCGCCGTGAGAGGGCGGCGTCCTAGTCCCCTAGACGATGGCGGCCTGTCTAGTCGTCGTCGAGGCTAGCAAAGCGGGGGGCAGAACGGGGTTGGAGCAGCGGAGCACGGCGACTACAGGTGAGGCCGATCGTGCGAGCGGTTCGCTCCCCTCCCTGGTCCCGGTGCGGTATCGTCGCCTGCCCCGACACGCGGATGTGGCGGAATTGGTAGACGCGCGGCGTTCAGGTCGCCGTGTCCGTAAGGACGTGGAGGTTCGAGTCCTCTCATCCGCACTGTTGCGTCGAAGTTGGAACCTTCGGCGTGGTCCCGACGTTGTAACCGACTCCACATCGGCGGTCCCTCGCCTCGTTTGGCTGCTCCCGGTGTATGCTGGCGCCCAGCCAGTCATGTCCGATAGATGGAAATGAGCCAATGATCAGGCAAGTAGTCGACCGGGGCGAAATGCGTCGGTACGTCGAGGCGATGCGCGATCAGCTCGACGCGCCGCAGCTCAAGGACAAGGCCGCGCAGGCTGCCGACACGCTCGAAGGCACGGGCGATCCGGTTGAGAAGCTGCGCGAAGCCCTGCCCCCCGTGACCGAGAAGCTCGCGTCCTCCGGGGCCGACGCCGCCGATGTCGCTCCGTTCATCTCGCGCGATCCGATCCAGAGCCTTTTGCAGAGCACGCTCGAGGACAAGCTGCGCGAACGCGGTGTGCCTGGCGAGGCGCCCAAGCGTCGTGGCTTTCTGGCCTGGCTGGTCCACCTGATCAAGTCGATCCTGCACCCCGTGCGCTTCGGGCCCGACGATCCTAACTGGGTGATCGACGTCGCCGGGGCAGTGCTCGAACGCATGGCCAAGGGCAACCATCCTTTCAATCCCCTACCGGCCGAATACGAGATTGCGGACAACGCCCGCGTCGTGATCGTCGGCGACTGGGGTACCGGGTTGCCGCGCGCGCAAGAGGTGGCCAAGTTCATGGCACAAGAAGTCTCTGAGGCACTGGCAGAAGGCCGTGAGGCCCACGTCATCCACCTCGGCGACATCTACTATTCGGGCTTGAAGGGAGAGGTGCGCCGTCACGTTCTGACGCCTGGGATGCGGCCGGTAAGCGCAGAGCAGGCAAGCGCCGGTGTTACCTCGTGGTCGCTCAACGGCAACCACGACATGTACAGCGGCGGTTTCGGCTATTTCGAGACGCTGCTTGGAGACGAGCGCTTCGCTAAGCAGCGCTCGCCCGACGGCAAGGCCACGAGCTTCTTCAGGTTGCGCTCCCCCTCCTGGGATTTCGTGGCGCTCGATACCTCATGGGATACCGACGTCCTCTCGAGCGGCTTCGTCGGCGTGCTGCAGGACCCTCAGACCGAGTTCGCGCAGCGCGTGGCCAGCGAATCGGCGCGAAAGCTGGTGCTGCTCAGCCACCACCAGCTGCTGTCCGTCTATGACAAGGAGGACCTCGGCCCCACGCTGGAAAAAAAACTCGCCCCGGTGCTCGACGGCGGCCGCGTAACCGCATGGCTATGGGGCCATGAGCATCGCTGCATGGGTTTTGAGGAAGCCAAGAAGGTGAAGATCCCGCGTTGCATCGGCCACGGCGGCGTGCCGGTGCTGATGGAGCATAAGCCGGGCGACCCAATCCCCTCCCCCGGGGAGTGGGAGGAACGCGACTTCTCCGAGTACCGCGGCGAACATTGGGGAAGGATGGGATTCGCGGTCCTCGACCTGGCCGGTCCGCAGATCAAGATGCGCTACCGCAACGAACTAGGTTTAACCTCGCGCGAAGAGGCGATCGAATGACACGTCCGCGTCACAGTTCGGCCACCTGAGCCTCAGGCTAGAGGGCCCGCGACCGCACCCCTTACGGCTTAGCCACCTGCGCGCCCGGCTCATCGAGCCCCGAGTCCTGCGGCGGCGCAAGCCACTCCTGGCTTTGACCGAGCCCGGCGACGCTCTCCAGCCCTTCCGGGACAACGCTCGGCGGTTCCTGAAAGGACAGGAACCACGAGTCGATGTGATCGTCGAGGATGCCTTCGGTGGAGGGGAAATAGCCGCAGAACAGCGGACGTGAAGAGATCCCCAGCCGCTTGAGCGCCTGTACGCGCGGGTGTTCGCCGACCTGCAGGCGCGCGGAGCGCGTCAAGGGCAGGTTGAAGCCAGCGCGTCCGCGAAAGGAGATGTTCGACTTCATCAGCATGCCGCGGAAGGCGCAGTAGTTCGACGTGGCCAACGACAGTGACAAAGCCTCGAAGCGGGGACGATCGACCTCGATGCGCACGCACAGCTGGCCATCGAGGTCGTACTGGCTCCAGACTTTGCGCGGGGCGATCACGAAGTCGAGGTTTGCCTGGTGCTTTGGCATTCCCCAGATGCCCTTGCCGCCCTTGACCGAGACTTCGCTTGAGACGGGCAGGTCGATCACATACTGACCGGTGCCGTAGAGCCGCTGGGCCAGCGGCAGCGCCGGCGTCAAGGCTGGTGCGGGGCGCGCGCCGTGAGTACATGCGATCGCAACCGAGAACTCGATGTAGCGGCCGATGTTGGTGGAGCGGTAGTCGACCACCGAGATCAACAGCAGCGCACGCTCGCCCCACAGGCGCAATGGATGGACCTCGCCGCCTGGCAACAGCTCTGCGGCCTCGCGCGCGTCGATCGAGAAAGCCGCCATCAGAGCCGGGCTTTCGTGTGAGGCGACGGGCAGCGTGAAGGGGATCCCATCCGCGAGCGCGTGCCGACCAGCCTCGCGGCGCAGACGGCTACCGGATTCACCTCGAAGACAGCTGGCGATACTCACGCGCCTGCCTCCAGCTCCGCAAGGATCGTTGGAAAGACATCGCGCGCGGCTCTGTCGCCCATGAACATGTCGAGATGGCCGTAGCCTTCGAAGATGTGTAGCGCCGTGCGCGCCGGAGCGTGGTCTGAATACCAGGCGTGCGAGAGACGCTGGCTCTCAGCCGTGAAGCAGCGGTTGACGGCACCGGCGATGAACGCGATGCGAGCGTCGGTCTTTGGCGCCTGGGCGGTGAAGTCGCGCGGCAGCTCCGGGTGGTCTTCGACGGTGAGCAGACGACGTGCTCGCACGCAGCGCAGGATCTGGGAGAAGAAGGTCAGCGGCACCGCCGCGAACTCGCCCTTGAGCCATTCGTGGGTGGGCTCGTTGAGGTTCTCGTGGCGCCACAGTGTGGGCTTGCCCGTGCCGTAGGTGTAGCTCGACCACTTGCACACGCTGTTGTCACACTCGTGATGGTCGAGCTTGATCCAGGCGTCGACAAGCTTGGGCACGATCCACGGCGCGCCGACTCTGCCCCACTGCGGGTCAAGGTAGCCGAGCACCCTTGCCGTTGCGGGGATCATGCTGCGCAGCTTCAGGTTCGCGAGCGGCGGGACGACCGGGTGGATCGAGACGGCGTTGGAGACGATCGTGCGCACCTGCGGCACGAGCCCCGCCAGCGCGCTCATCATGAAGCTGGTTGAGCCCTGGCAGTGGATCACCGCCTTGATTTCACCTGAGCCGGTCTGCGCGCAGACTGTCTGCACAGCCTGGGGGTGATCGTAGACGGCGGCCTGGTCGAGCGTCCAGTGATTGTGGGGAATTTCGATCGAGGCACGCCAGTTCTCAAGCCACACGTCCCAACCTTCCTCGACGAGCATCTCAACGAGGTTGCGCCCGCTCGGGGCGCGGAAGATGTTGGCGCGCACGCCAGCGCCGTGCACGAGCAACACCGGGCCCTTCGCCGGGGCTCGCTCGCCGCGCACGTTGATCACGTTGCATCTCAGACCGTCGCCCGCGGTGAACTCGACCACGCGCTCGGTCTGCTCGCTCATCGAACGGTCTCGGGCGTATCTCGAATGCCGTGGCAAGCGTCGCTCACGCTTTACCCCCTGGCCCGTAAACGCTCCACAGCTCGCCGGCGAACAGCTCGCCGAAGCGCGCGATCGCATCCACGCGGTGTGCCGGGTCGGTACGGAACGTCGTCATCTGACGGGCAAAGTCCAGCGGATGGATGTGCAGGATGCCGCTCGCCACCACCTGCGCACCGTCGTCTTCCTCAGGCGCTACATGACCCTCGAGCACGCGCGTGAATAGCGTCGTGGTCTCCGACCAGACGTCGAAGCCGTGATCGTGGCGGACCTCCTTGAAGCCGGTCATCGTCAGCGGGTGTTGCTGAGCGTCGTCGAACTGCAGGCGGTAGAGCATGCGCTTGTACCCGGGGCTCTCCTCCACGAACAGGTTGAACACACCTTCGCTGACGGGCAACTTACCGCCGAAAGCATCGGAGTCAATCCAGCCCTCGGCGCGCGCAGTGTGACGCGGGTCGACGATGAAGCGGTCGATGTCCTCCGTTTCGATCGTGAGGTGAAACATGAAGGCAGTGCCCGCGTCCTTGCCGGCACGATAGCCACGGTCGAAGTCGGACTCGCCGAAGGTCACGTAGCCCTTCATCTCCTCTGTAAAAGCGAGCGAGGTCATCTCAGCTGGGCCCCTTTCCTTCGTCGAGTATCGCGTCGGCAAAGCGGTCGGCAAGCGCCGCGATCGTCAGCGACGGGTTGGCGCCGACCGGCCCGGGCATGACCGAGCCGTCGGCGATATGCAAGCCTGGTTGGCCGAAGACGCGACCGAACGGATCGACCACACCTTCCTGCGCGGAGCGGCCCATGCGACAGCCTCCCAGCGAATGAACCGTGATCACGCGGTTCACGTGCCAGATCGGGTTGTCCAGGAAGTCGGCGCCGAGCTCGCCCGCCACTTCGCGGGAGAGCTTGCGGACGTGATCGAAGTAAGGGGCTGAGCGCCCGTCCTTGGACCAGTCGAGCTCCAGGCTCCCCTCCTGCAGCGACATTTTCCCGCCGGGGATGTCGCGGCCCATGCCGAGTAGCGGCAGCAGGCCAGAGGACAGGTCGCAGTTGCCGAGTAGCGCCGAGGACAGATCGCCGACCTCGCTGTGGCGCTGGCCGTGGATCAACGACCACACGTAGTGTGCGATCTTCGGCAGTGCTTTCGCGATCGCCTCCGGCTCCTCGAGCATCTCGAGCATCCAACCGCCGAATTGCGGGAAGCCGGCGTCCTCGAGGTAGAAGCCGCGCCCTTCGCCGCCTTCTAGCTCGTCGGGCATGCGAATCGCGCTCGTGATCACGGGGCCGATGCCCGGTTCGATCTCGCGCGCAACCTGCTTTCTCTCAGCGTTCTCGCGTGTGGCGCGCACAGCGAAGGTGAGCAGGTCGCCGTTGCCGGAGAAGCCAAGGCCCAGCTGGTCGGAGAGCGCAGGCAGGGCGGCGCGGTTGCGCAGCATCAGCCAGTTGGTCCCCAGCGTGCCGGCCGAGACGATCAGGTGCTTGCAGCTCAGCGTCTGGAGCCTCAGCGCCGCGGTGTCGGTGACTTTGCCTTCGGAGGCTGGGTCGTGGTAGACGTAATGGACCGTATAGCCGCCGCCCTCGATGGGCTCGAACGAGCGCACCTCGCAGAGCGTGCGCAGCTCGGCGCCCGCCCGCGAGGCGTAGGTCAGGTAGTTGTAGTCGAGCGTGTTCTTCGCGCCGTAGTTGCAGCCGATGTCGCACTCCCCGCACATTTGGCAGGTGGTTCGGGTGCGCCCGTGCAGGTTGGGCTCGGCCTCGCGGATCGGCTCGCCTGGGACCGCCGGCGAGCCGTCGTTTGCGA
The DNA here is from genome assembly GCA_963827045.1 of uncultured Solirubrobacterales bacterium. Taxonomy (GTDB): domain Bacteria; phylum Actinomycetota; class Thermoleophilia; order Solirubrobacterales; family Solirubrobacteraceae; genus Palsa-744. Next base: position 135,772 of record CAWGZH010000004.1, on the reverse strand, counting down.
ACGTCACGGCAAGCGGCGCCAGTAACCAGTCGAGCCCCAGGCGCTCGGCGGCTTCGCGATAGGCAAGCACCTTAGGCGTGCGGTCATAGGGCGACTGGTCGAGCGGAAAGCGCTGCACCCCGATGCGCCTTTCGACCTCGTCGTAGTGAGGATCGAGGTCGGCGCGGGTCACCGGCCAGTCCTCATAGCCGCCTTTGGCCAGGTCTTCTTTGACGAACCAGCGCTCGTCCTTGCGCAGGAAGACGTTTGCGTAGATCAGCGATCCCCCGCCGAGCCCGCTGGCACAGAGCGCGTCGATCCCGCTGAAGGACCAGAAGTCGAACATGCCGTGCAAACCTTCGCTCGGGTCCCAGAAATTGCGCTTCATCGCCAAGGGGCTACGCGGAAAGCTCGTCGGCGGATAGGCCTTGCCGCGCTCGAGCACGCATACGCTCCAACCCGCCTCGGCCAAGCGGGCGGCTGTCACCGAGCCACCGAACCCAGAGCCGACGACGACCGCGTCGAAATGCTCGGGAGCGCCACCCACGGATGGGACCATGTCGGAATAGTACGCGTTAATGGATTTTTACCGATTCCCCTCGCCCAGCTTCCGCTGGACTGGCTACTCTTCATCCCGTGACTAAGACAAAATTCATCACGTTGGCCTGCGCACTGGTGACGCTAGCGGGCACAAGCGTCGCACAGACCAGCGTCGCAGCCACCGTCTCAGGCGCCGCCACGCAGACAACGCCGGCCGACTCGACGACAACCACTACGACCGGCCAGACCACGCCGAGCACACCCTCTATACCCACCGGCACCCCTCCGGCTACGACGCCGTCGAAGCCAGCCCCACATACGCGCCTGACCGGCCTGCCCTCAGGGGCGATCGCAGACGGGACTGCACAACTTGTGGTGCGCCTGTCGGCGGCGCCCGCACCGAACTCGCCCGCACCGCTGCTCAGTCCCAGCGTCGCTGGTACGTGGAAGTCGGTCGGCGACTCCGAGACCTTCACGCCGAAGTCGACGCTCGAGCCATGCAGTAGCTACACGCTGACCGTGTGGGCCGGCACTGACGCGCTCGGGCATCCCCCGCTCGGCACAGCCCACAGGCAGACGCTGCGCGTCGCCTGCCCGTCGCTGCGCGGGCTCCAGCAGGCGCTTGCTCGCTTGCGCTACCTGCCTTACACAATCGATGCCACTCACGGCCGCAACAGCGGCGCCCGAGCCGAGAACCGGGGCAGCGCCGCGCACTATGCCTTCGACCCGCCAGCGGCGAGACTCGTGGCAAACGAGTCCGACGCACCCGGACTCGCCTACGGCTCGCTCGATCCGACCACGCGCGGCGCACTGATTGTCTACCAATCAGATCACGGACTGCCCGCCACAGGCGCAGTTGACGGCTCGACGTGGGCCTCGCTGCTGGCGGCCGAGACGCTCGGTCACGTAGACCCGACGCCATACACGTTTGTGACCGTGAGCGAGTCGAGTCCGGAGACGCTCGAGGTCCACCGCGGCGGGCGCGTGGTGATCTCCACGCCCGCGAACACCGGTGTGGCCGGGGCGGAAACCGAACGCGGCACCTTCCCGATCTATGCCCGCTACGTGTCTACGACAATGACCGGCACCAACCCGGACGGCTCGCACTACAGCGATCCGGGCGTACCCTGGGTCAACTACTTCAACGGCGGTGACGCCGTGCACGGCTTTCCGCGCGCGTCATATGGCTTCCCGCAGTCAAACGGCTGCGTCGAGCTGCCGATCGGAACAGCTGGTCAGGTCTACCCGCTGCTTGCGATCGGCGATCTCGTAGTCGTGAGCTAGCGCGCCGCGCCCTGCCGGCGACGCTGGGTGAGCAGGATCGAGGCGCCCATTGCCACCAGCAGCACGCCGCCGATCACGATCCAGGTCAAGTTCAGACCGGTGAAGGGCAGCGTTTTGGCCGCCGTGGTCGCGGTCGGTTCGGTACTCGATTTGGCCGGTTCGCTGGTTTTAGCCGGTTCGGTACCTGACGCCGGCGTTTCTTTGGGAGTGCTCGACGTTTTCGTCGGCGCCGTTTCCTGTTTGGGGGTCGGCGCGGTCGTTGTTGTCGGCGCGGGCGTCGTCTGGCTGTAGCCGGACGTCGGTTCGGCTGCCAGCGCCGTGCCGGGCGCGATCAGCATCAGGGCAAGCGGAAGGGCGAGCAGTCCACGCACCGTGCGGCGCCTGCGCGAGCGTGCGGCGTCGATCGATGTCGCATTTGCCTGCCGTGGCCCTTCGCAGGCCGTCAAGTCGTTTCGCATGTTGCTATCTCCCGCGTCCGGTGGTTCGCTTGGGCTGCTCTGCGAGCTGCCCCTCATTTCCTTTGAGAGCTTTGCCAATCGCCTGGCGATGCTGCGAGCGCCTCAGTCTATCCCAGACCCTTTTTGCTTGGGCATCCATTCTCCTGCATGATTGCCCGCAACCCGGACGGGTCATGCGCCCCTTGAGCGCCTCACGTCACCGCCAACGCCCTCGGGCGCCCACTCTCATGCGCCCAGCTTGACTCGCCCCTCAAGCGTCCCGTCCTGCAAATGCGCGCGCAGCACCTTCTTGTCGAACTTGCCGACGCTCGTCTTTGGGACCTTAGCGATGAAGGCGAACTCGTCCGGCAGCCACCACTTCGCGACGCGCCCGCTCAGGTGCTCCTGCAGGTCCTCGGCGCTCACCTCGGAGCCCTCGCGCACCACCACGCAGCACAACGGCCGCTCGGCCCATCGCTCGTCGGGCTTGGCGATCACGGCCGCCTCGATCACGTCGGGGTGGGCCATCACCTCGTTCTCGAGCTCTACCGAGGAGATCCACTCGCCGCCGGACTTGATCACGTCCTTGGAGCGGTCGGTGATCTGGATGAAGGCTTGCTCGTCGATGGAGGCAATGTCGCCGGTGCGCAGCCAGCCGTCGTGAAAGCGTTGCTCACCGGAGTCATCGTTGAAGTAGCGGGCGGCGATCCACGGTCCGCGCACCTCGAGCTCACCAGTGGACTCGCCGTCCCAAGGCACCTCGGCGCCGTCGTCGTCAACGAGCCGTGCCTGCACCCATGGCAAGGGCTTGCCCTGCTTGGCACGCATGTCCCAATAAGCGTCGTCGTGGCCGGCGCTCTCGTCCGGGCGCGAGTAGGAGGCAACGGGGCTCGTCTCAGTCATGCCCCATGCCTGGAAGACGCCCACGTCATGACGCTCCTCGTAGTCCTTCATCAGCTGCCGCGGTACTGCGGAGCCACCGCAGGCGGCATTCTTCAGCGAGGAGAGGTCCACATCGTTGATTTCGGCATAGCGCAACATGTCGGCAAAGATCGTCGGCACGCAACCCATGATCGTGGGCCGCTCGGCCTCGATCAGCTTCGCCAGCGGCTTGGCTCCAAGGTTGCGGTCGGGCATGATCAGGTCCGCCCCGGCAAGCGCGGCAGCGTGCGGGATACCCCAGGCGTTGGCATGGAACATTGGTACCACCACGAGCGCCCGATCCCGCGTCGAGAGACCGAGCGCGTCGGTCATCAGCGACGCGGAGGAGTGCAGCGAGATCGAGCGGTGGGAGTAGAGCACGCCCTTGGGATTGCCGGTGGTGCCGCTTGTGTAGCAGAGCGCGGCGGCCTGACGCTCGTCCACCTCGGGATATTCATAGGGTCCAGGTCCCGCCTGCTCGAGCAGCTCCTCGTAGCGCAAAGCATTGGGGAGGGTGGGGCGGGTGGGATCTCCATCACCATCGCCCATTACCACGTAGTGACGCACACCCTCGAACGTGGACGCAAGCTCTTGGAGGATCGGCACAACCGAGTCGTCGACGAAGATGACGCCATCATCGGCGTGGTTGACGATGTAGGTCAACTGCTCGGCGAACAGGCGGATGTTGAGCGTATGCAAGACCGCGCCGATGCAGGGAACGGCCATGTACAGCTCGAGGTGGCGCTGGTTATTCCAGGCGAACGTGCCGACACGGTCCCCCTGTTTGACGCCCAGCCGGTCGAGCACGCGCGCCAGACGGTCAACGCGCTCGGCAACCTCGCCATAGCTTGCGCGCGTGAGACCAGCGTCGGTGAGCGTGACAACCTCCGCGCCCGGATGGACCGAGCGCATGCGGTGCAGCGGGTGGTGCAGCGTCAGCTGGAAGTCGTCCTGCATCAAACCTTCGAGCATCTCCCCTACTCCCTCTTGGTTGCTTCTCTACGCGGTAGGACATCACTGTAGATCGCGCGCGTGCGCTGCGCGACGTCGCTCCAGTCGAAGCTGAGTACGTGCTCTGAGGCCTCTGTGACCAAGCGATCACGCAGCTCGACGTCTACGAGCAGCCGCTCGATCATCACACCCAGGTGCTCTGGGTCGCCGCCGTTGAAACGCAAGCCGACTCGCTCGCCTGCGGGGACCACCTCGCGCAGGCCGCCGGTGTCGGCCACGATGCAAGGGCAGCCCGAGGCCATTGCCTCCAGGGCAACGAGCCCGAACGGCTCATACAGCGATGGCACCACGCACAGGTCGGCGATGCGATACAGAGAGTGCAGGGCGTCGTCGCCGATCCAGCCGAGGAACACACCGTGCTCTGAGAGGCCGAGGCGCTCGGCCTGGGCCTTCAGCTCACCCTCGTGCGTGCCACTGCCCGCCACCAGGAAGCGCACGCCCGCGACTTTCTCGATCACGCCCGGGAGCGCATCCAGCGCCAACTGAAAGCCCTTCTCATAGACCAGGCGCCCCACGAGCAGGACGAGCTTCTGCTCGGGCTGGGCGAACTGTAGGCGCAGCGCGTTCAAGTCGTTGACGGGGCGCAGATCGCGCGGGTCGATGCCGTTGGGGATCACGGTGATGCGACGTTCGTCGATGTCGTAGATGTCGGCGACATGGCCACGCATGTAGTGCGAGCAAGTGATCACCGAGTCGGCGCGGTGGGCCATCCAACGCTCGATCGCGTGGATGTCGGACTGCGGCGATTTGTTGACCCAGCCCTGGTGGCGTCCGTGCTCGGTGGCGTGGATCGTGGTCACATAGGGAATGTCCAGACGCTCAGACAGAGCGACGGAGGCATGCGCAACTAGCCAGTCGTGGCCGTGCACGAGGTCGTAGGCGTGCTCCTCGGCCAAAGCACTGCCGGCTGCGAGCATATCGTCGTTCATCCGGGCGACCCAGCCGAGGAAGCGATCGAGGTCGAGCGGGAAACGGGGCTCGCTCACGCGATGAACGGTTACTCCGTACTGCTGTTCGCACGCCGGGGACTCGTCGCGCCCGCGTGTGAGCACGTCCACGGCGACTCCCTGACAGACAAGCTCCTCGGCCAGCTTGCGCACATGACGCGCCAAGCCGCCCTCGATCACCGGGGGGTACTCCCAGGAGAGGATCAGAACGCGGTCGGCCACCGCCTAGACCCTAGCTGTAGCCGGCTCTCCATGACCTCGACAGCCCCTGGGTTGGAGTCGATCAGCACGTAGTGGCGACCGAGCCGAGCGGCGACCGAGCCGAGCGTACCGCTGCCGGCGAAGAAATCGAGGCACCAGTCGCCCGGGCGACTACTGGCAAGCACCATGCGCCGTACGACGCCCTCCGGCTTCTGCGTCGGATAACCAGTCTTCTCGGCGCCGTTGGTGGGAACGATTGTGTGCCACCACACGTCGGTGGGCAGCTTGCCGCGCGCGGCCTTCTCGGGCGTGACCAGACCGGGCGCCATGTACGGCTCGCGGTCGACCTCCTCCGCATCGAAGTAGTAGGCGGCCGGGTCGCGCACATAGACAAGGATCGTGTCGTGCTTGGACGGCCAGCGCCGGCGTGAGCGCGCGCCGTAGTCGTAAGCCCAGATCAGCTCGTTGAGAAAGCACTCGCGACCGAAGATCTCGTCCAGTAGCAGCTTGCAATAGTGAGCCTCGCGGTAGTCGATGTGGAAATAGAGCGTGCCCTCTCGCACGAGCAACCTGTGTGCCTGTTCCAGGCGTGGAGCCAGGAACGCCAAGTAGTCGTCGAAGCTGTCGCGATAGGAGCTCTCAGCGAGTAGTCGCGTGGAATAGCGTCTTCCCTCGAAGCCGACCCGATCACCGCCCTCATCGGAGACTGTCTGCAGCGTCTTGCGCGTCTGCGCTCGTCCCGTATTGAACGGCGGGTCGATGTAGATCAACTGGAAGGAGCCCTCGGCAAAGCCCGGCAATATCTCCAGGCAATCGCCGAGCAGGATCTGATCCCCTGAGGGTGGCTTTGGCGGGCCGCTCACGTAACGCCCCCAGGGACAAGGAGGATCGCCGCGAGTGTCGCCGCGCCGCCGTCGCCGGGCGCGAGATCGGCGCCGGGACGTGTGATCGTCAACGTGTGGCGTCCTGCGCCTAGACGTCTGCGGAGTGGGGTGAGCACGTTGACCACGAGCGAATTACCGTCGAGTTGCCCGCCGAGCGTACCGAGCGTGCGGCCGTCGATGCGAACAGTCAGCGCACGCATGACGTCGCCCTTCAGCCACAGTTCCCATACACCACCGTGGGGAAGGGCGAACGTGACGTTCAGAGTTCCCGCACCACCCATCACGATGCCCTTGCGCGAGAGTTTCCAGCCGGCCGGGCGAACCGTCCTCGCGAGAGGCACATTCACGAGCCGGGTGACACGCGCTCCGGGAGACGGTCTGCCTCGCAAGATTCCCCCTGGTACGCGACCCCACACCTGATAGTAGACGCCCTGCGATAGCAGCCGATAGGCGGCAGGCGGGCGCGCAACGGTCGGGTCGCGGCGGGTGACGATCAGCGGGTAGGACGCAAATGCCACGGGAGCGATCTTGTTGAGATCGACCGGGTCCCCGTAGCCGCCGGCGGCCGAGGCGAGCGCGGGCGGCGGATAGACGAAGTCGGGCCCGCCGACGTCCATGTCGCGCAACTCGTACAGGGAGTATTCGTCGAAATCGGTGAAAAGCGTCGGCCCGCGTCCGGCGAAGCGCTTGTCGATCGAGGCAAGCTCTTCATAGCGCGCGGTGGGTGCGAGATTCGAGCTGTGGTAGAGCAGCGCGTCGGAGCACAGCACCCCGCTCACGAGCAGGAAGGCAACAAGCGGAGCAGCGATGCGGATACGTGAGTCGCGCAATGCCGCGATCCCTGTCCAGGCCATCAGCATCACCGCGGGCGAGGTCAGCATTAGCGTCTTCGCATTTGCCCAGGTGCTGGCAAAGCCTACGAGCGCGAGCCACACGATCACCATCCCAGCGAACCAACCAGCCAGCGCATACCGACGGGCACGAACAATATCCCCCACTCCCACCACCACAAGGGCGAACACGAGCGCGATTAGCACGATCGTGAGCCTGAGGGCTCCACCGGTTGGCAACAGCTTGTAGCTACCGCCAAGCCACACACCGAAGAGTTGAGAAGGACGCAGCGGCGAGTGCAGGTTGCCGGAGTTGGCGGTCGAGGCGATCCTCTGCGCGACGTTCAACGAGCCGGAGAGATGCGCCCATGTCGGCCAGGCCGCTACAAGCAGCACCAGCAGACCTGTCACGAACAGCACGAGCAAGCCATGAGCGCCTGCCTTGGCCAACGCTCCACCGACATCAGGCTCCGGCGGGCTCCTCTGATCCTGGCGTGGTACCCGACCGTCGCGCAGCTCGGCGAGAGCCACACCCGCGAGCACCAGCGATGCGGCGAGTACCCATGCACCGAACGCGACACCGAGCGCCGCCACGCCCGCAGCGACCACGAGCGCGAATGGGATCGCCACGCGGGCGCCATTCCATAGCCAGCGCCGGTGATCCACGACCAACGCGCCCATACACAAGATCATGGCAAGCGCCGCGATCTCCTTGACCGAGCCGATCAGCTCATATGCGTACACGAGCGCCGGCAGCGTGACCGTGAGCGTCGCGAGCGCCGCCCAGCCGCCGCGCAAGCCCACGCGCCGCACAAGCACCCAAGCTGGGCCCGCGGCGGTCGCGAGCATGAACGCGACGAATGGTTGAAACGTCCAGATCAGCGGCAGCCCAACGAGGAACGAGCTGCCGCCGAACAGCGTGTCGGCGCCCGAGGGATAGCTCGATCCGTAGTAGCTGTGAACGAACAGCCCGTAGGAGTTGTGCAGATCCAGGTGCGAATAGTCCTGCCCGTGGCGAATCAGGAAGTCCGCGCCAAGCATGTGCACGGCGGAGTCGGCGAGCGCCATGTAGGAGGAGAACGTCGGGCGCCCGGCGAGCAGCACGGGCGCGAGCGCCAGCAGATAGACGAGCGGGCATACGGCCAGCTGCCAGATGGACGTGCGCCAGGTGCGCGCAAGGGCAAGTAGGCGCCGCCGCCCGAGCGCCAACCCGGCGAGCGCGGCGGCGAGCAGCAGGTAGGGCGTGGCCGGCGCCAGCGCCACGATGTAGGTGCTCAGCTGCGAGAGCACGATTAGCGCGGCCGCGCCCACGACCGGGAGCAGCATCGCCGGCAGCAACCTTCCGCTTGTCCGGTCGACGAGCAGCCCACCGCCGAGGCACAGCAGCGCGAGCACAACCGAGTAGACCAGCGTCGTGAGCACGAACATCGGCGGCGGCCGATGCTACAGACGCCACCCCCACCATGCCGAGGGCAAGGGACTGTCTCGTATACGCCGACCGCCGCACGGCACTCGCTAGCGTCGACGTCGAACGTCTACGCTAGCGCCACCGCAAAACCCGGCCCCCGCGGCAGCCGGCACTCGGCCGCCGCGGGACGGCGCTTCACCCGATCGTGACGGCCTCGCTGCTCGTGCCGTGCTTGCCTGTGATCACGAGCGTGTAGCGCCCGGCCGGCACCTTGCGGTCGGCCTCCAATCGCAGAACGCCGACAGCCGCGACACGCGCGACCGTGGCGCTCGCGTAGGTCACGCCGTTGCGCTCGAGCTTGGCCGCGGAGGCCGCGCCCGAGGGATTGCTGACGCTCACAAAGCACGCCTCCTTGTAGCTACCGTGCCGCCGGCGCGGATGACACACATAGGTTGCCGTCAACCCGCGCGGTCCCTGCTCGCCCTTCGGCCCAGCCGGACCCTGGAGACCGGTGGCGCCCGGCTTGCCCGCTTCGCCGGCGGGCCCCTGCGCGCCATTCTGCCCGGTGGCGCCCGTTTCGCCTTTGGCTCCCTGTGCACCGTTCGCGCCCTGAGCACCTTGCGCGCCCGTTGCGCCCTGCGGACCCTGCGCACCAGTCGTGCCCTGCGGACCGGTCGCGCCCGTGACGCCCTGCGGCCCTTCGGGCAGCGTGCCGCCGGTGCCGCTCAGGTCGATCGCCGTCGGCCCGGCGCCGATGTTGCCGGCGATCTGAAGCGTCGCCGTACTGATGCCCGTCACCTGCGGGTCGAAGCGCACCGTCACTTCGCAGCTTGCTTCAAACGCGATCGCGCCTATGCAGCTGGAGGAGCCGATCAGGAATGCTTCGGGATCGTCGGTTGACAGTGAGGGATTCGAGCCGGCAAACGTCTCGGCGCTCAACGCAAGCGGGCTACCGCCTTCGTTTGTGAGCTTGATCGTCTGCGGCGCGCTCACCGTGTCCAGCGGCTGTGTGCCAGGGAACGACACGCTTGAGACGCTGGGAGTGGCCGTCGCGGGTGTTGCGTAGCTGATCGTCACCGACGGCGTTGTCGAGGATGAGGCCAGGCCGAACGAGGTGGACGTGGCTTCTTCCTCCACGTAGCTCGATCCGCCGCCGCCACCGGCGCCGCCGCCGAAGCCGAAGGGACCGTCGAGACCGCATATACCTTCGCCGCCGCCGCCACCCCAATAGCCGCCACCACCGCCACCACCGCTTGCGGGCGAGCCGGCGCCCTCGCCACCACGACCACCCGACCCAAGTTGCCCGTCCTGGCCATTCCAGGGGGCGCCGGGTTCACAGAACGCTCCACCTGCGCCGCCGCCGGTGAGTGTGCCAGCGCCGCCACCGGCTGTTTGAAGCCCGCTTTGCGGACCGTCACGTTCGTCGTCCAGTCCGTTCACGCCGACGCTGCCCGCGTCTCCGCCACTGCCGGCGCTGCCTTCCTCGACCACGCTACCGCCGCCACCGCCGCCACCGGCTACCAGCAGGCGCGATTCCAGCGTGCCCGTGGATGCCTCGGGAATCGTGCGAACGTCGGAGGTGCCGCCACCGTTGCCGGCTCCCGGACCACCGGTGCCGCCACCGTTCGCGACCTCGACGTAAAACACCTCGCCGGGTGTGACCGGCAGCTGAGCCGACACGATCGCGCCGTCACCGCCCAAACCGCCCACGACCTCGGGACCGAATGTCTGGCCTTTTTCGCCCGCGGCGCCGATCGCACGTACACGGACGTTCGTCACACCGGTTGGCACCGTGAAGGACTGCTCGGCACCGGTCGAGGCAAACACTTCCGTCATGGTCGGCGGAGTCGCGGCTGCGGATGTGGTGGCCGCAAGCGCGCTCGCCGCAAACACCGCGCCGAGCACACCCAGTCCCGCGCGCGCTCGACGGCGGATGGACTCGGGGGAGGGCCGCGCGGCCGTCTTCGACCCGCCGGCCCGAGAGATCTCGCTCGCGCTAGAGCGACTTGCGGTGGTGCGGTACATGGCAAAACTCCTTAGATTGGATTCATCGAGGGTGGGCGAATCGCCCAGCACCTTCTCGACAGCCGCCAGCTCGCACATGAGCGCTGACAGACACCGCGCATAGCCGATGTCCGACGCTTGCTCAGCCAGATTGCCCAGAGATATCGGCCATCGCGAGCAGGCCGCGCAGGAAGACTTCGATCATGCTCGCGTACAAGCCGTCCTCGAGTTCGGGATCGACGATGCGGTCGATCAGGAAGCCGTCGGCCATGAAGAACGTCATCGCGGCCAGGTGCGAGGGATCGATGGGCGGCTGCACGCCAAACGAAGCGGCCCAGCGGGCGAACACGTCGGCGATGCCGCGGCGCAGCTCGCGCTGGCGCGCGGCGAACTGCACTCGGAAATCCTCGTTGCGCGCGGCATAGGCGGCGAACTCCTGGTAGAGGCGCGGCCACTCGGGATCGCGGTGCAGGTAATGCAAAAACTCGAGAGCCGCCTGGCGGACCTCCTCGGTAGCGTCGCCCGTCCCCGTCATCGCCATCTCCATGCGCCCCAGGTCGGCAGCGAACTTCTGCTCCAGGACCGTCAGGAACAGCTGCTCCTTGCTGGAGAAGTGGCTGTAGAAGGCGCCCTTGGTGTAGCCGGCACGCGCTGCGATCAGGTCGATCGAGGCGCCCTGCATGCCCAGCTCGCAGATCGAGCGTGAGGCCGAGCGCAGCAGCGCCGCACGCGTCGCGGCGCCACGCTCGGCGCGGGTTTTGGGTGTGGTAGCAGTACTCAAGCTGGGACTGTCTCGGCCGCTGGCCGAGACTCGGGGGCGTCAGCTGGCGCGGTACCGGCGGGGCATCCGACGATGACCTCGGCGTCGTGGCGCGGGGTCTCGGTGATCGCGCGACGATATACGCGCTCCGATTGCGGGCGCGAGGGGGCGAGCGTACGGCGCGATACCAGCTCGCGCAGCACGACCTCCATCTCGAACTGGGCGAAGGCCGCGCCAAGGCAGCGGCGCACACCGCCGCCGAAGGGGATCCACGTGTAGGTCCCCGGCGCCTGCCCGCCCTCCTGCTCCAGGAAGCGCTCGGGCCGGAACTCGTTCGGTTGCGGATAGATGTCGGGGCGGCGGTGCACGAGATGGATCGAGGGCACGATCGCCACGCCGGCCGGCAGCAGCCGTCCGCCGATCTCCATCGGCTCGGTGAGGCGACGGTTGACGATCGAGATCACCGGGCGCAAACGCAGGGTCTCCTGGATCACGGCCTTCAGATAGCCATCTTCGCCCGCGCGCACCTCCTCGGTCAGACGCTCGAGCTTCTCGGGATGGCGGCACAGCCGCTCGACCGCCCACGCGAGCGCGTTGGCGGTCGTCTCGTGACCGGCGACGAGCAGCGTGACCAGCTCGTCGCGCAGCTCCTCGTCGCTCATCGGGCTGCCATCGTCGTGCGTGGCCTGCAACAGCAGCGACATAATGTCGTCGCGCTCGGCCAGGTCTCCGGCCTGGCGGCGGTCAGCGATCTCGTCGTAGATCGGTCGGTTAAAGCGCTCGAGCTCACGACGGAAGGACTTCAGCCGCCCGATGCGATCTGGCCCGAGCGCCAGCAGCATGACGCCGTTGAGCGGGCTGGTCACGATGTCGATCAGATGGCGAAGCTCATGGCGCAACCGTTCCAACCGGGGTCCCTCGGAGACGCCGAAAACCGCGCGCAGGATGATCTCCAGGGTCATGGCCTGCATGCGCGGGCGCAGGGGGTAGGGCTCGCCGATCGGCCAGCGCTCGATCTCCCGCGCCGCCACCGCGGCCATCAGCTCGCCGTAGTGCTGCATCCGCTTGCCGTGGAAGGCGGGCAGCATCAGCTTGCGCTGGCTCAAGTGCGCGCCGTCGTCCAGCAGAATCACCGAACTGGGCCCGAGCACAGGCAGCAGGATGCGGTTCGCCTCCCCCGCGTGTAGCAGCCGTGGATCGCCGGTGAACACCTGCTTGATCGCCTCCGTGTTCGACGTGACGACCCACGTGTCCTCGTTGGCGATTTTGAGTGTGAACATGTCGCCGAAGCGCGCTTGGGAGGTGTCGAGCAGCCACTGCGCCCGACGGAACCAGATAACGGTCTGGACGGCGCTGGCGAAGCGCGGGCCGGGCGGCAACTCTGCAGAGACATTTCGCATACTGCCCGGTATGTTAGCGTAGAGCCGTGACGGCGTCCTGCAGACGGTCGTCCCCCCAGAAGAGCTGCTCGCCGACGGCGACGGTCGGCACGCCGAAGACACCACGCGCGTGGGCGGCGTCGGTGGCGGTGCGCAAGGCCAGCTTGATCTCGGGGTCGCGCGTGGCCTCATCGACCGCGGTGCGGTCCAGGCCGGCCCGCTCGGCCGCCCACAGCACGTTCTCCTCGATCGCGAGATCATGGCCGCGAGCGAAGGTATGGCGGAACGCCTCGATCGTGAACTCGCGACCGCACCCGACCTGGAAGGCATAGGTGGCCGCGCGCATCGCGTATAGGTAGTTGGTGGGCCAGGGCTCCGGCCAGCACACGTCCTGGAGCCCGTAGTCGCGCGCGCGTCGCTGCACCTCCGCGATCCCCGCCTGACGGCTGGCCGCGCCGCCAAGCCCCCACGAGGAGCGTCCGTTGATCTTGAACAGAGCGCCAAGCGACACGGGCTGCCAGATGGCGGGCTCCGGCAGGATCTCGTCGATGCGCTCGGCTGTCAGATAGGCGTACGGCGATCCGAGGTCGAAGTAGAAGGTGCTCACCGCCATACCGGCAAGATTACTCGTCGCTGGACATGGCCGATCCGAGGAAAACAAGTGCTATGTCAAAGCTCTGGGAGCGGCATGGGACCGCGGCCGGCACACTGGATCGTGCTTGCACTGAACTGGGCCGACACCGTACGATCTCCCGCATGAGTTCGGCGAGCTACGCGGCGGACATGACCCCGGCACGAACGCAGACGCTGTTCGGCCGGGTGATGGGGCTCGTGGCGCTGACCACCGGCTTCGCGACGCTGGGCGTATATGTCGCCCGCGAAATGGGCGGCGCGGGCTGGTTCATTGCATGGCTGGTCGCCTTCGGCTGTCTATTCGGCCTCAACGCCGCCAACGCGCGGGGCAACCACCGACTCGCGCTGGTGCTGCTGTTCGCCTTCGGCCTGCTGCTGGGCGTGGGCGTGTCGAGCACCGTCAATTACTACTCCGCCGTCGATCCGACCGCGGTACGCCAGGCGTTCGGAGCCACCGGGCTGTTCGTCGGCGGCCTCGGCGCGGGCGGCTATGCGATCCGCCGCGACCTCTCATTCCTGTACCGCGCACTGTTCTTTTTGCTGCTCGGGTTGATCGTTGCGGGCATCGTGCTGATCTTCGTTCGCATCGAGGCGCTCTACACCGTCTATGCGCTGGTTGGACTTGTGATCTTCGGCCTGTACACGGTGGTCAACTTCAACCGTCTGCGCCGCGCCGGAACAGACGAAGCGATCCCGCTGGCCGCGGGAATCTTTTTGGACGTGCTGAACATCTTCCTGCTGTTCTTGCGGCTGTTTGCTCGGTCGTCGTAGGAAGAGCGCCCCCGGCGGTGTGCCCCCGGCAGGATTCGAACCTGCGACCCTCGGATTAGAAGTTAGCCAGGCTAGCGCGACGTAAGACACGATTTGCTTGTATACAAGCCGTTTAGGCAAAGCAGTCCGTGTCCTGTCAAGCTGTTTGGGGAGGAAGTTCGGGAGGAAGTTCTGTCTGTGTGGGGCGCTACCTTTTCAAGCGTTCGTCATCCGATGTCGAGCGCCAATCAAGGAAGGAGTCTCATGGCATCTCGAACTCTCGATCCCCTCGCCTCGGTCAGCGGCCACGTATGGCTATATGAAGGCAAGCGCCGCAGCACGTGGTGTGCGAAGTGGCGCGACCATCAGGGCCAGCACGAGAAGCGTCTCGGTCCCGCTTGGACCGGCAAGGGGTCTCCCCCGCCCGGCTTTCTGCGCGAACGCGAGGCCAACGTCCTGCTCGATGAGATCCTGGTCAACGCCAGGCGCGGACAGCTACTCCAGCAGCGCACGGGTCTGACGCTCAAGGACATCGCCGAGGAATGGTACGAGCGCGGGCGCTTCGAGCGCGACTGGTCGGCAAGCACCCAGATCGACTACCGCTCGGTGCTCGACGCCCACCTGCTGCCCAGGTTCGGCGAGCAACGAATCGAGGCGACCACCGCCGAGGAGATCGAACGCTGGCGCGACGACCTCGCCACGGACAGCAAACGATCCCGTCGGACGGTCAACAAGATCGTCACGCAGTTGCACAGCGTCTACGAGTACGCAGTCGATCGCCATCAGCTGAACGCCAACCCGGCCGCGAAGGTCAAGCGTCTGCGCGAGTCCAACGACGCCGCGCGCTTTGACTTCTACTCACCCGAAGAGATCGCGAAGCTGGTGGCGGCGGCTACGAAAGGCGCCCATCGGGACTCGGACAGCCGTCGAGGCACGAAAGAACCCGAGCGCTCCCTACAAGCTGCCGAGGACCGCCAGGACGCCGCGATCTACCTCACCGCTGCCCTCAGCGGCCTGCGCCGTAGCGAGCTGCTTGCGCTGCGTTGGGAGGACGTGGACTTCGAGCAATCATCGATCCGTGTCTATGAAGGCTTCAGCGCTAACAAGCTCGGCAAGACCAAGTCGCGCAAGTCTCGTGTGGTGCCGATGGTCGATGAGATCGCCGAGGCGCTGCGCGACCTCAAGGACCGCAGCAGTTACACGGGTAAGAAAGACCTCGTGTTCGTCAGCCGCGACGGTATGCATCTCGATGGGTCGGCTCTGCGCCGCCGCTATCTCGCCACGGTCGAGGCTGCCGGCTTGCGACGCTTGCGCTTCCACGACCTTCGCCACACATTTGGTTCGTTGAGCATCAATGTTGCGAGCATCGTCCAGGTCCAGGCATGGATGGGTCACGCCAATATCAGCACGACCATGCCCTCTCAGCATCACAAGAGCCGAGTCGATGACGCGCAGCTGCTCTCCCGCGCCTTCCGCACCAAGTAGAGCGCCAACACTTTGGCGAATCGTAAACCATAGGCGCCTGCCATGACAGTGCGCGGGTCGAACCACGCGCGGCGACGATAAAAGCAGCAAAATGCGGGAACTCGTTAATCCCGTTAGTTGACATTCGCCAATCCACCTGGCTAATGTAACCGCGTCCGCTAAATCCGACCCGACTAGATTTACCTCGGATCGGACGCCACTAGGAGGAGAGCGCATGCCGTTCTTACAAATCCGTAGACCGATATCCGGCAACGCAAAGCTGTGGTCTCAAAGGGTCGCGAGCCAACATTTCAGCCTAAATAGCACAAACAGCCACGGACCAGTCCCAGCATCGGAAGCAGCTAGACCTCCTATTCACGTCCAGTTCGGGCCGGCTTGGCGGCCATCGCACTCCCGTACTCTGACCATAGGGCTGATCATCTCGTCGCTGATCGGGCTAACCATTTTCATAGGCGCATTAGGACAACATGCTATCCACAGAACCGCGCCGACACCAGTACTTTCACATGACGGACTAACAAATCTGCCCGCCGGGGCACAGGGGCCAATCTCAAACGCGCTGGGAGAAGACAGCGACGCTTACCATGCTAGCTACATGAATGGGGTTCACGCGGTTAACCCTGCCCAGCATCTGCGCATCAGCTTTGATCGCTCGGGCGTCTTGATCAATTCCACCAACTTGCAGTTCGGGCTACAGGTGCGTGCAGTTGGATACGGCTTATCTCTCACCCCGATCAACCAAGTTGTCCCTCGAATTCGTGCCAACCGTGTACTTTATTCGCACGTCAACATGGACGAATCGTATACCAACGGACCGCTCGGCTTGGAGCAACGATTTATAATTTCACATGCGCCGACACGTAACGCCGTTGGTCCTCTGACGCTATCGATGACGCTCTCAGGCAATGCTCGTGCCTCACTCGCAAAGGGGTCCAAGAGCGTGATTTTCAGCGGATACGGTTTACAGAAGCTACGTTATGCTGGGCTGGCTGCAATGGACGCTCGAGGTCGTAGACTGCACAGCTGGCTCGCGATTAATAGCGACGGCCAAATTCTACTCCGAGTGGATACACGCGGCGCCCAGTATCCGTTGAACATAGACCCGTTTATACAACAGGTGAAGTTTACGTTCAGTAGCGAGATCGGCGAAGGCAGGTGTGGATCAAGCGTAGCGCTTTCCAGTGACGGCAACACGGCAGCAGTCGGCTGCCCCGAGAATAATAGCGGCATCGGCGCTGTCTATATTTTTACACGTTTTGGAACAGAATGGACGCAGCAAACTGAGATCACAAATCCTGAAGGTACCAGCGAAGGCTTTGCCGGGCAGGTTGCGTTGTCCAGCAATGGCAACACAGCCCTATTTGGCTCGGGAGATGAACCCTGGATCTATACACGGTCCGGATCAACTTGGACCAAGCAAGAAAGACTCAAACCGACAGAAGTCGAAAAAGCGTTTGGTGGCACGATAGCCTTGTCGGGCGAAGGAAATACCGCAATCCTCGGAGATGAGGAAGACAAAAGCAAGGTTGGATCGGTCTGGATTTTCACACTTTCGGAAGGTAAATGGGCCCAGCAGGGGCCAAAGTTCACAGGAACGGGATATACCGAGTGCACGCGCGGCGGGGAAACCAAGGAGCATTTTGGTGAAAGTCTCGCACTGTCCTCAAACGGTAATACCGCACTTGTCGGCGCGAGCACCGACAACTGCTATATTGGAGCCGCCTGGGTCTTTACAAGAAGTGAAGGTAAATGGACTCAACAGCGGTCGAAGCTTACTGGCAGCGAAGAGGTCGGTGAAGCATATTTTGGTAACAGTGTTTCACTCTCTTCCAACGGTAACACCGCGCTCATAGGGGGCAAGTACGATAACGATTATATTGGTGCCGCCTGGGTCTTTACCCGCTCCGGCACAAGTTGGTCACAGCAAGCAAAGCTGAAAGGGATCGGAGAGCGGGGCACCGAAGAGTTCCCGCATCAGGGTTGGTTTGGGTCAAGCGTTACACTATCTCCCGAAGGCAATGCCGCACTGATTGGTGGTGTGGCCGAAGAACGTACTGAAGAGGGTGGCACCAGCGGAGCCGCATGGGCATTTACGCGGTCGGGCTCGTCATGGAGTCAGGTAGGTCCTCATATCGTTGATGGCGAATATGGCGTGAGAGGGGAATTCGGAAGCGCAGTGGCACTCTCGGCGGGAGGAAGTACAGCCCTCGTCGGAGCCCAAAATCTTGCAGAAGGTGGCGGGGCTTGGGCATTTTCCTACCTGGCGTCTACCGAAGAACTCTACGGCCCTGAAAATGAAGGAGAGCCAAATCAGCATCGAGCGTGTAGTGGGCGTCCGGTCAATTGCGCAACGGGCAACCAGGTGGAGACACAGACAGATCTCGCTGTAGGAGGCCGGGGTCCTGGCTTGAAGCTCACTCGTACATATAACTCGCAACTTGCGGCCACGCAGACTGAACCGGGCCCGTTCGGCTATGGATGGACTGGCCCTTACAGCGCGCATCTCGTGATCAATGAAGAAGCTGACACTGCGATCGTCCATCAAGACAACGGTAGCACTGTGACCTTCGATATCACGACTAGCAAAACATATGTTGGAGCAGCACCTTGGGTTGAGGCCACGCTCATCAAGGAAGGCAGCACGTATGTCTATACATTGCCGGATCAAAGCAAGCTCGATTTTAACAGCGTCGGACAGCTAACCTCTGAGACCGAACGCAATGGCAACTCTATATCGATGAGCTATAACACCGAAAAACATCTGGAATCAGTGACAGATGGATCGGGTCGCAAACTTACCTTTTCGTACAACGGCGAAGGACTTGTCGAAAGCGCCAAAGATCCCATGGGTCATATCGTAAAATATACGTATGAATCAAAGAATCTTACATCAGTAACCCAGCCCGGCGAAGCAAGCCTACGCTGGCAATTCAAATATAACTCAGAACACGAGATGACCTCAGAGACCGACGGCAGAGAACACACTGTCACTACGGAATACGACAGCTCGCATCGAGTAATGTCCCAGACTGACGCCATGGAACGCAAACGTAACTGGGAATACTCCACGACCGAATCTGGTGAAGCAGAGACCACAATTACAGAACCCAATGGCTCTACGACCGTGGAGTTGTTCAACAGCACCGGACTGTTGACGGAAATCACTCGGGATGCAGGCACCTCAGAAGCTGCTCGCACATATTACGAATATAATCCGGCAGATAATCTCATCGCTACTACTGACGCGAACTACCATACGACCACTTACGGTTATGATTCTGCCGGTGATCGTACGAGCGAAAAGGATGCTAACAGTAACGAAACCAAATGGACTTACGATAGCAAGCACGATATAGAAACCATGACCACCCCAAAGGGCGAGACGACAACAATTAAACGGAACGCCGATGGCGACCCCGAAGTGATCGAACGGCCGGCGCCAAGCAGCAAAATTCAGAAGATCACATATAAATATGATAGCTACGGTGATCTCACGAGCGAAACAGATCCTCTGGAAAGAGTGCGAAAATTTGAATACGACTCATACGGCGATCGCGAAAGTGAAACAGACGCAGAAGGTGACAAGCGCACCTGGAAATACAACGAAGATTCACAGGAAATCTCGACTGTAAGCCCTCGCGGTAATGTAGCGGGCGGTGAACCCCTCAAATACACGACAAAAATAGAACGAGACGCTCAAGGTCGCCCGCTAACCATCACCGATCCTCTCGGTCATGCCACGAAATACACTTACGACGGGGATGGCAATCTAGAAACGATCTCAGACGCTAACGGTAATAAAACCAAATATACCTATAACGCAGACAGCGAACTGACTTCGACAAAAGAGCCCAGCGGCGCTGTAACAGAAACCGAATACGACAAAGACGGCCAGGTTATTAGTCAGACCGATGGCAATAAACAAACTACCAAATATGTCCGCAATGCACTGGAGGAGGTTACCGAAGAAGCCAACCCGATAGGTCGCAAAACCACAAGGGAATATGATGGCGTGGGCAATCTGATCAAACTTACGGACCCCGAGGGTCGTACGACAACCTATAAATACGATCCTGGAAATCGACTCACCGAAGTGAGCTACTCGGACGGAAAAACTCATTCTGTCAAATATGAATACGACAAAGATGGCGACCGGATTAAGATGGTTGACGGCACGGGAACGAACACCTACACGTTTGATCAGCTTGACCGTCAGACAGAAAGCAAAGATGGACATGGAAACAAAGTCAAATACGAATACGACCTTGACAACGAGCAAACAAAGATCACCTACCCAAACGCAAAGGCGATAACAAGGACGTACAACAAAGCCGATCGGCTTGAAAAGATCACAGATTGGCTTTCGGACATAACCAAATTCTCCTATGATCCGGATGGGGACCTTACGGTTATTCAATATCCGACCGCTACCGGCGACGAAGATAAGTACGTGTATAACGAAGCTGACCAGATGAGCGAAGTCAAGATGAGCAAGGGCTCGGAAACGCTCGCGTCTCTTCTTTATGCTAGGGACAACGATGGGCAGGTCAAGAAGACAACCTCAAAAGGCCTTCCCGGTGAAGAAGTCACAGAATACTCTTATGATGAAGACAACCGACTCACAAAAGCGGGCAGCACAACGTATGAATACGACGCTGCGAATAACCCAACCAAGATCGGCTCTAACACCTACACCTACGACAGTGCTGACGAACTTGAAAAAGGCGGCGGAGTTACCTACGCCTATAACGAAGCAGGGCAACGCACCAAAAGTACCCCGACGGGAGTGGCGACTACTTACGGCTACAACCAAGCTGGAGACCTCATTTCGGTCGAACGCCCGAAAGAAGGCGAACACGCCGCTATCGCGGATACCTACGCGTACGATGGTGACGGGATACGTGCTTCTCAGACTATCTCTGGGACTACGGCTTATCTAGCCTGGGATTTCGCAGAAAGCACACCGTTGATGCTTAATGATGGGACTAACAGTTTCATCTATGGACCGTACGGTGTTCCTGTCGAGCAGATTGCGAGCGAAAAAGCGCTGTATCTCCATCATGATCAGCAAGGCTCAATACGTCTACTTACCGGGAGTACAGGAAAAGTCGAAGCAACCGCCACTTTTGACGCTTACGGAAACAAGACTGGTAGTACTGGCACAGCTACAACTCCACTCGGATATGACGCCCAGTACACTAATGCAGACACTGGGCTTATTTACCTGAGGGCACGTGTTTACGATCCTTCGACCGCTCAGTATTTGACGGTAGACCCGATTGATGACTTGACCCATGCGCCATATTACTATGCAGACGACAACCCTTTGGACATGAGCGACCCAAGTGGCGCTGTTGCCGTGGCGCCCGTGCTAGAGCTATGTGCCGAGGCACCCGAGGTTTGCGCTCTCGGTGCGGCCGCAGCCGGGATAGGTAGTATTGTAGTGGGTAAGAGTGCCGCCGAACAAGCTGTTGAAGGCTCTATTAACTGGCTAGCTCAGCAGGAAAATTCTGGTGACGAAGGCGAACAAGAGCTTAGAGAAAGCCAAGAGAGAGAAGCCGAATGCGGAGAAACGCCACCTACTTACGACAATCCGCCAGACCGTAATCCGTCGCAAGACAGGAAGTTGTCCGATCCGGAAATCGAAGCGTTGGCTGGGGCGGGTGACCATCCCCACGACCTCAAGCCTGGAGGCTCAAGCGAAGACTTGTATCGCGATCGCGAAGGGAATGTCTATGTCAAGCCAAAGGGTGGGCTCGGACCAGGAGAGCCAGTGGGTATCAATATGAAAGAACTCGGATTTTAGGAGATGAATTGACTGACGAAGCCCTCCCGCATGTCTGGATCTCGTTCGATCTTGTGGCGTTGGAGCGTACAAAGATTGTTTTTGATCCGGATTACGTCACCGAACAACTCGGCATAGAGCCGACCCAACTGAATCGGGTTGGAGACCCGATTCACAAAGACCGTGGGCGTCGCACCTTTACAAGGTGGCGAGTGTCGGTGGGTCCTGTTGATACCTTGGACATCAAGCCGATGCTGTCAGATGTGTTGGTTCGCCTCAATCCAGCAAATGACAGACTCTTGAAGGTCTGCAGCGAGATCGGCGTGGAGCCGATGCTCACCTGTACAGTCGAACCGAAATCTACACAGATTCCTGACATTACGTTCCCGCCTGATGTGGTTCGTTGGGCTGCCGAGCACGATGTTGCACTCGGTGTCGATATCTTGCTTTGGCGCAAAACTGATTCAAGTTGATGAATAGGATCGTGACAAGACGCTCACTCCTCGACGTAGTTGCGCTTTCCAGTGTCTTTGATTGACGCCTGGCTAACCTATGACTCATCTGCCTCGACGCGCTGATGTGGATCGGACAGTTGCACTCGACTGGCTGCGTTACTCGCTCATACAGGGAGATGTGATTTCCCCCCAAGCGCTCAAGATCGTGGAAAAGCGCCAGGGTCACTCATATACCCTGGCGCCCGACACAGTTGACCCGGCACGGCTAGCGAAGCCTCATGAAGGCGGCGTCATTGGAACGCGCTCCGCACGCGAGGGTCTTGCCGTAGTGCTTGATACGCTCGCCGAGCACGGGGCGGCCTGTGTGGTCGTCGAGGATGAGCTGCATCTCAAGCGCGACCCAAAACCCGATCTGGACGGACTGCTTCCGACGGCCTTCGTAGGTGAACGAGTGCTTCACTGGTCGAACCTAACGGGCGGAACAGAGGCTGCGGTTATAGTGCTGCATCGCGGCTCGCATCATTATCCCTTGAACGCATTCGTCACTTCGGCCTCGGAAGATGAGCTTGGGCTGGTTAACAGCGCGGACCTCGACTGCGATATCGCGGGTGCCGTCGTCCGATCTCTAGTTGCCGTGATTGTGGCAGCATACGATGCTGAGTCCTTCATAATTTGGGAACCCAGCTAAGGGCGCTCCAAGCGTGGTTCAAGGTCGGCCAGGCTGGTGTCGAGCGCGACGAGGATGCGGAGAAGCGTGGTCCATGTCGGGTTTGCGAGTCCTCGCTCGATCCGGCTGAGCCCGGCCGTGGTAACGCTAGCGGCGTGAGCAAGAGCTTCTTGGGTTTCGCCGCGTTCCTCGCGCAGACTACGTAGCGCGCGGGCGAGCCTCTGGTCGATCTTGGCCGGCGGCGTCATAACGCCCGGATAGTGCTAACTGCCAGCCGTCTTGTCCATATAATATCGTGCTGATACGAAACACTATTGGTGGTCCCGACGCGGATTGAGGCCGCGCCGGGACCTACACGGAAAGAAAGGACCTTCTTCCCATGCCAGCAGAAAGTAGCGACTCCCCACCCCAGGCTCCCGTCAGGAGCGACGTCCGCACTGCCGAAGAGGGCGTGATGACCCAGTTGTTTGCTACCAAGCATGGCCATGTCTGGACGCGAGCAGAGCTTGAGCGGATGGTCGGCGGCAGCGCGCTCGATGTCTCAGACGCTCTCGCAGAGCTCCACGGAGCGGGCCTGATCCACATCCACGGCGAGCTTGTAACTGTTTCACGAGCTGCACAGCGAATGGACGAACTCGACCTATAGACGCGATCGCACGGTGCGTCGTGGGTCGGCGCACCGTGCGTTTCGCTGGCGGATCTGCCGGCACCCGTCGAAATCGTGCGCTGCGCTGTGGATCGCCCGGTGTCCTGCTATTGGATGAGGTGGATGGGGTTGCAGTGGGATGTGGCGTTGCGTGCGAGTGGGCCGTCGAGTGTCCATAGTTCTGCGTCGAGGTCTTGGGCGAGTGCGAGGTATGCGGCGTCGTATGCCGAGTGCCGTTGGAGCGTGAGCGCTATCCGCGCGAACGCGGGGGCGTCGTTGAGCGGGTGGTAGCTCATGAATTACGGTCCATGCCTCATCGAGCACATTGTCCGTCAGGGTCTTGTTCGCGAGCTTGTTGGCGCAGGCGTTTGCGATCTCATACCGGGCGAGGATCGGTGCGTGTAGCGGCGTGTTTTCGGCACCCCACTGGTGGAGTAGTGCTCCGATGCTCTGGGCTGGTTTCTCGTTGGCGACGAACGCGACGAGGGCGTTGGCGTCGATGACGACTCTCACCGCAGCTGTGTGTGCGGCGGTCGAGTTCGTCGCGGCCTTCTCGGACGAGGCTCACGGCGTCGTCGGTGCGAGGCAGTGTGGCGCGTAGCTTTGCGGCGCGATCGAGGGTGCGATCCAGCTCGGCAAGGCCGGTGGGTGTGGCGGACGGGTGCTCGGTCAGAAGATCGTCGGCGGTCGCGTTGACATCGAGATGCCGACGCTCGGCCTCCCTTGCACAACAGCTCATAGGTTCGAGCGCCAACATGGATCGTCCGGTCAGCTGTACCCATAGAACAGGGGTCTACGAGCATCGTGGACGCCCACAAACCGGGCGCACATGACCCGAAAGCACTTGCATCTATGCTGTATTTGGAGTCGCGTACGGTCGCTCCGGCTCGTGGCGACTACTACCTCTCGCCGGATGGCGAGCCGACGGAGGCACAGGGCGTCTGGCACGTGTTGGATGAGACACGCGAACGGTTGGGCTTGGATGCTGGCGGGCCGGTGAGCGCTGAGCAGTTGGTGGCGTTGATGGAGGGCCGTCATCCTGAGAGTGGGGAGTTCATTCGTCGTGCGGGGTCAAACGGTCGTCGTGCGGGCGGGATCGATTTGACGTTCAGCGCACCGAAGTCGGTATCGGCGGTGTGGGCTCTCGGCAGCGAGGAGCAGCGGGAGGGTGTCGAGCTTGCGCATGGTCGAGCCGTGGCGAGGACGTTGGAGCATTTGCGCGATGAGGTTCCGGTGGTCCGTGAAGGCGCGGGTGGCCAGGTCCTCTCGACTGTGGGGGATGTGATTGCCGCTGAGTTTCGTCACACGACCGCGCGCGGTGTCGGGGAGGGCGAGGCTCCTGACCCGCAGCTGCATAGTCACGTGGTCGTGACGAGCGTTGTCCGCGAGGACGGGCAGGTCGCGGCGGTAGCGAGCCGTCCGTTGTTTCGCTCGGCACGGGAGTTGGGTGCGTTCTATCGCGGTGCGCTCGCCGACGAGCTTCAACAGAAGGGCTATGACATCAATGCAGGCACGGGCCGTGATGGCCGCTATTTCGAGGTCGCGGGGATCTCGGAGGGTGCGCGGGAGGCGTTGAGTGGTCGTAGCCGCGAAGTGTGGTTGGCAGCGGAGCGTTTCCGTGCTCGGTATGGGCGAGCACCTGAGCGCCATGAGCTTCGGAGCGTCAAGCTCGAGAACCGTCGCGCGAAGATGCCCCAAGACCGCATGGAGCTACAAAACGTTTGGGAGGACCGCGCCGGCGATCAACACCTAGACCGTGCCCGGGTCGAGAGTCTTCAACACGACGGGCTGGGCCACGTGCTGCGCGAGGACCGCGAGCGTCCGAAGGATTGGCGAGCGCGGGTCACGGACTCGCTGACGATGGAGGGTTCGACGTTTACTGAGCGGGAGTTGCGTGCGAGTGTGCTTGAGCAGAGCGTCGCCGAACTCGCCCCAGAGCGTGTCAGTGAACACGCTCAGCAACTTGTGGATTCGGGTGAGGTCATCGAGCTTGAGGACGGCCTGATGACCACGCGTGAGATCAGGGGCATGGAGCGCGACGTGCAAACCAGAATCGAGCAGATGGCCGAGGGCGCCGGGGCTGAGGTCAGCGAGAAAGCAAAGACAGCCGCTGTCCAGGAAGTACAGCAGCGGATTGGTGGTGTGTTGAGCGATGAGCAGCGCGAAGCCCTCGACCTGCTCGTTGGTGGTGAGCGTGCGGCGGTGTTGGTGGGTCAGGCCGGGGCAGGCAAGGGCGTTGTGATCGACACCGCAGCAAGAGCCGAGCAACACGACGGCCGTCAAACATACGGCGTCGCTGTATCCGGGTCCACTGCTGAGACGTTGGGAAAGGAAAGTCCGGCATTGGAGGGTCAGACGATGACGTTGGATTCGCTCGTCGCCCAAGCACGTTCAGGAACGCTCGTCTTGGATGAGAACACGACCGTGTATTTCGATGAGGCCGGTATGGGCGACACACGACGACTACACGCCCTCACCGAAGTTGTCTCCGAGGCCGATGGAAAGCTGGTCGTGATCGGTGATCCACGCCAACTTCCCGCGATCGGTGCCGGCGGCTTGTTCGAGGAGATAGAGAAGACCGCGCCGACGGCTACGTTGAGCGAGGTCAGACGCACCACCGACCCGCAGGAGCAGCGGGCTTGGGCGGATTTGCGTGCGGGACGCTCAGAGCAAGCTATGGCCCACTATCAGGCGCGTGGCCAGCTGCACTTCTCAGACACCCGTGATGACGCGGTAGAGCAAGCCGTCAAACAATGGGCCGAGCTAACCCAACATGAGGATGTGCGCGAGGTCGCGTTGATGTCTGATGCGTTGAACGGGTGAGATCGACAGAATGAACGCGCGGGCTCAACACTTGCGAGCGGAGCGCGGCGAACTCGGAGAACAAGAGCTAGACCTACCCGATGTCGCCTACGGACTACGCGAAGGCGATCGTGTCGCGTTCATCTCCCAACACCGGCCAGAGGGAGAGCGACGGATCGAGAACGGCACACGCGGCGACATCGACGACATTGATCCCGAGCAGCGGCGGGTCGGTATCCGAACCGACAGTGGACGCCAGGTCACGGTGGAGGGAGAGGACTTGTCGAGTTTGCGGCTCTCCTACGCCCAACATCTCTACCGTCAACAGGGCGCGACCGTCGATCGTGCCGTCGTCGTTACCGGCGGCTGGCAGACAAGCCAAGAGGGCGCCTACGTCCAAGCCTCTCGCGCGCGAGAGGGAACAGACTGGCACGTCGCACGCGAAGATTTGGGGACCGAAGGCCATGATGCCGAGAGGGTTAGTCGTTTGGCGAGCCTGATGCGAGCCTCGCGCGGACAGGTCGCCTCCCTCGCATATAAAACCGTCGATAAACACGATGAGGTAGGTGAGGAGTTGGAGCGCTCCACAGCCCGCCAGCTCACGCCCGACCACGATCTACAACGAGGGGCAGGTATGGGGTTGTGAGTCGTATCGCGATCACACTCGACGAGCACGCGCT
Source organism: uncultured Solirubrobacterales bacterium (assembly GCA_963827045.1). Taxonomy (GTDB): domain Bacteria; phylum Actinomycetota; class Thermoleophilia; order Solirubrobacterales; family Solirubrobacteraceae; genus Palsa-744. The sequence continues at coordinate 109,284 of CAWGZH010000004.1, read as the reverse complement.
GTCCGAGCTTTCAAAGCGCGCGCAAGCCGCACAAGAGCCCGTCGCCCGGACAGCCGCGCGTCTCGTCCGCGACGGACTACTCAGCACCGACGCCCGCGTCCCCCCCGCCGTTGGCGGCGGCGAGCCCTCTCCCGCTCGGCAGGCACCGAAGGAGTCCGAGACGGGGAGTGTGCCGGGTTGGATTGAGCCGAGCGGGGAGCGTGAGCGTTGGCGACGCGAACTATGGTCGAGCGTCTGCGCTCTCGCCGAGCGCTACCCGAGTGTGTTCTCCAAGCTGGTCGCCGACTGGTGGACCGATAAGGCACTAGTCGAGATCCTTGGGGCGCTCAGCTTGTGGCGTGGACAGCTCGACGCGGGCGAAAACCCCGATCCTCGCGCCGAGCTTCTATTCCACGACCGCCTCGAACTCCTTGAGCGTCGTCTTACCCAAAACAGCGACCCGACCGCCGCACGTTTCACCAGCGGCCCGCCCCCGTCAGACTGGCTCACATAGCCGTTCGCGGCCCGTCTTACAGAGCGTTCGCCAGTCGCAATCGTCGAGTCCTGGTGTGCCTGGGAATAGGTCGATTCCGATTGGTTCGCGGCCTTGTGGCAGCGCAAGCGCACGACCCGCCGGCATCGCTCTGAGATCGGCCGGTTGAACGGTCTTCTCGCGCTGTTGGGTATAAGAGTGACTGTCGCCGCCCGTGTAGGTCTTGCCGAAACGCTCCACCTGCTGAGAGGTAGAAGTGTTCTCCGATATCTGGGGGCGCCACACGAGATGTTCACCACACGCATCGGAGACGAGCTGTGCAGTGTAGGGATCGGCGACACCGGCCAACACGAGCCTCAGCGCCGGCGTCGACCACATCGTCGCGGTCTCATGCTCTCCCCAACGCGCCCGCGCCTGACTCATGTCCTGCACACCAAGGACAGGCACGATGCCCTGCTGAATCCCCTCACTCAACAAACGCGGCAGAGACCGGATCGGTGCAATGTTCGCAACCTCATCCAACGCAAGCAACAACGGTCGCTCCAAACGGCCGGCGGGACTCGTGATCGCGATGTCGATCGCCTGCGCACACAACCCGTCCAACAGCGCCGCGATCAACGGCGCCAACTCCTGCTGAATACGCGACGGAGACACCACGTAGAGCGTGCCTCGTTGTGCCAGTAGCTCGCCGAGGTCGATCTGTGGTGTGAGCGTCGGGTCCGTCGATTTGCGGATCGCATCGCGCGAGGCCCACGCAAGCGCTACCTGCGCCGTGCCGAGCACGGAGGTCCGGTAGTCCCCGACTGCTTGCACCGCGACACCAGACAGCTCCTCAAGGGCGATATGAGCCCCCGCACCACGCAAAATGTTCGACGGTTCAGAGAACTCTGAGCGGCCCAACCATCCCCGCGCACGATCCATACCACCACCCGACAACGCAGCCGCATGAAACAACGGGGCGAGCAGGGCACGCGCGGCTATCGCAAAATGCTCACCATGACGAACAGACTCATCCGAAGACGCCGGGGACAACAGCGCGGCCGCGACCTCGACCGCCCCGTCCCAACTCTCACACCGCGACAACGGGGAATAACCAACGCTGATATCCGGGTGACCGAGCGAGCCAGTTGGGTCATACACCGCGACCGGGCCTTGGCGGGCTCGGTAGGCAGCGCTTGCGAGAATGTCTCCCTTGGTCGAAGTGACCAGAGCCGGCCCCTCCCAACACGCCAACGTCGGCGCGATCACCTTCCTCGTCTTTCCTGCCTTCGGAGGACCGACGATGATCGCGGCACTATCGGGTGGTGTTCGCAGCACCCCCTCAGTGCAGCGACCCGCCCACACATGGCGACCCACAACAGAACCAGCCGTCTGTGAGATCCACGGGTCCTGCGGCACCACAGGCACCACAGGACCAACCTGCACCGCTCGCGACCGAACATAGAGACGCTGCACGACATGAAGGCCCACCGCCGCGAGTGCGGCGAAACTGGCCAGGGCGAACAAGAGACCGATCATGGCCAGCGCGGGTCGCGGGGACGGGGAGGCATCGGGCGAAGCAACGGCTCCGGTCCAGGAGACTCCGGTCGAGACCGGGACGCGAGGGGTGCCCGCAACGGTTCGGGACCACCAGGAGGCCCAGGCCAATCCGGCCCCCGCCGCTCACGGCGGCGTTGCCCGTTCGGTGCGAGCACCATCCCCACCGCAAGCAGGATGAACGCCACGAGCCCCATCGCTATCGGAGATGAGCCGAGCGCAGCATGCAGTGGAAAGCTCGGCGTGCCAGTCAACCTGACACTCACAAAACCGCCGTGATCTGCACGCCACGCTTTCACCGTCGGCCCAGACCACAACGGCCACACCAACCACATCACGACAAGCAAAACGGCCGCCGCCTTCAACCGCTCCGGCCACCGCAACAAATCGAACTCCACAGGACGCCAAACGTGCCCCGATACAGCGCACCCAAACGCCCAGACCAGTAGCGGCACGAACGCCGGGAAGGACCAAATGCCGAACTGCAAGCCGACCATCTCAAACATCGCGCTCAAGCCCAACAACACCAGGCCGACCACGGCGCCGATAAGCACCATGCCGCGGACCATCATGTCCTGGTCAGCCTCCCGCTCAGCACGCGAACGACCAGCAACGTAACTCTCCACCCAACTGGGTGGTCCGTCCATCCGACCCCGCCCGCCGCTACCGATCCGCACATCCCTACGAGGATCACCGGCCATTCCCATCAGCTCCCTTCCTACCGTTCGGGGTTTCAGCGAGACTCGCCAACAACGCCGCCTCAGTGCCAGCACGAAACGCGACACGCGCCCGCCGGGACGCCGCCGCTCGTGTACCGACAGCGGCCGGACGCGACTGTTGCTCGGCCGAGCCGTCGAACTGCTCAACCAGCCACTCTTCGAGCATCACCCGCGTAAAACGCAAATGCCGCCCCACACGCAAACACGGCAAATGACCCAGCCGAGCCGCATCACGCACCCACGACACCCGCACACTCAACAACTCGGCCGCCGCCGCACAATCCAACAACGGTTCGCTCAACCCAACCGCCGCACTGGCGCCATCCTGCTCGATCCGCGCGGCCGGATACCCTCCACGGGAACCCGCCGCACCCGATATATCCTTCGATCTTCTAGCCATTGGTCACTCCATTGACGCTTCGCAGACCCGGACAACCCCCCACCAAAAAGCGGCAGAGGAATCGTCCCTTCCGTGTTATTGACCGTGAGACCGACTAAAACGGCCATGTAATTCGTTTCAAGCCGTCCTCAACCGTCGAGAACAACCTCCCAATGCCCCCCAACAGATTCCGGCGGCGACCCGGTCTCTTCGGAAGTTCCAACGCCCACCGGCTGCGCTGCCCTACGCGCGCGCGGACCAGCCCGGACAAGACGGGTCGAGCCCGATCTGGGAGGATTTCCTGGGAGGAAGTTTTCCAAGACTGGCTGGAGCTACACAAGAAAGCCAGTCATTTGCTAGTCTTTCGTGAGTGCCCCCGGCAGGATTCGAACCTGCGACCCTCGGATTAGAAGTCCGACGCTCTATCCAGCTGAGCTACGGGGGCAAATGTCTCCGTCTACGGTACGCCAAGCGCAGGCCATGACGGCTCCCGCGAGACCGCCGGCGCCAGTCCTTAAGCAATCTTCAGGCAAAGTATGCAAAAGTTGCATCCATGACTCCAGCCGACTCAGATCTGACCCGCAAGGAGCGCCGCGAGCAGGCGCGTGCCGACCGCAAGGCCCAAGAGGAAGCACATGCGGCGCAGAGCGCCCAGCGCAAGCGCCTGATCCAGCTTGGCGGAGTCGCGGGCGTGGTCGTCGTGATCATCGCGATCATCCTGATCGCGACCGGTAGCGGCGGCTCCAAAAACGCGCCCGCTCCGAAAAGTGCAGCGGCGAAGACCGCCAGCTCGGAAGTGATCTCGCTGCTGCAGAACATCCCCCAGAGCACGATCACGCTCGGCAATCCCAACGCGCCCGTGACGATGCAGTACTTCGGCGACCTGGAGTGCCCGTTCTGCAAGCAGTTCACGCTCAGCGCGCTGCCGACGATCATCAAGAAGTACGTGCGCACCGGCAAGGTCAAGATCGAGTACCACTCGATGGAGACCGCCACACGCGAAAAAGAAACCTTCCAGACACAGCAGGTCGCCGCGCTCGCCGCCGGCAAGCAGAACCTGATGTGGTACTTCGTCGAGCTCTTCTACCACGAGCAGGGAGAAGAGGACAGCGGCTATGTCACCGAAAGCTACCTGCAAGGGTTGGCTGCCCAGGTGCCGGGCTTGAATCTCTCGCAATGGAGCGAAAACCGCAACGATCCCGCTTACCCCAGCCAGGTACTCGCCGACGCGCAGGCCGCCAACCAGAATGGCTTTACAGGAACCCCGTCCTTCATGATCGGTAAGACGGGCGGAGCGCTGCAAAAGCTTGAAGTCACCGGGTTCACCAACGCCAGCGAATTTGAAGCTGCGATCGAAAAGCTGTTGAAGGCCTGAGAGTGATCGGGCGATGGAGCAGATCGGCCCCGCCCCGAGATGAGCCAGCGCACCCTCAGAATCGTTCTGATCGTGCTGACGGCGCTCGGCCTGGTGCTCGCTAGCTACCTGACCTACGTCCACTACGCCAACCTCAGGCCGGTCTGCACCTCAGGCGGCAGCTGCTTCAAGGTCCAGACTTCGACCTACTCAAAGCTCGCGGGCGTCCCCGTGGCCTTGATGGGCCTACTTGGTTACATCGCGATCATGGCTTCACTGCTCTCGCCCGAAAGCGAGAACACACGCTTTGCGACAGTCGTGCTGACGATCGGCGGCTTCGGCTTCTCGGCCTATCTGACCTACCGCGAGCTGTTCTCGATCCATGCTGTCTGCGAGGAGTGCGCGACCAGCGCGGGACTGATGACGATCATGATGCTGCTGGCGATATGGCGCTTCTTGCGCGGAGGGCCCGAGGAGTACGACTCCGAACCGCTCACCTCCAGCGAAGGCCCTCAAACAGCACACATGAGCGCAAGCTAAAAAGATCCGCCCTTAGTTCGACAGGCCCACCAAGCACCGGGCCTGTAGGCTCGCTGCAGGATGGGGTCATCTCGCGCGTCGGCACAGGCACCCATGACCGTTACGGATAAGCAGAAGCATGCGGCGGCCGAGGCTGCCGCTCTGCTTGTAAAAGACGGCGATCGTGTCGGCCTGGGCACAGGTTCGACCGTCGCCCACCTGTTGCCTGCATTGGCAGCACGCGGCCTGAGCTTGCGCTGCGCCGCCACCTCGCCCGCCACCGAACACGCCGCACGCGAGCTCGGACTGGTGGTGGAGGAGCTCGACGCGCTCCTCCATCTGGACATCGCGATCGACGGGGCCGATCAGATCGATCCCGAGGGATGGCTCATTAAGGGCGGCGGCGCCGCGCACACGCACGAGAAGATCGTCGCGGCAGCCAGCGAGCGCTTCGTGGTGATCGCCTCCGCCGAGAAGGCAGTCACAGAGTTGCGCCCGCCGGTACCGCTGGAGATCCTGCGCTTCGGCGCCCAGGCGACGCTCGCCCTAATCGGCGACGCGAAGCTGCGCGACGTGCCTCCCAGCCCGGAGGGCAACTTGATCGCCGACTACTTCGGCCCGATCGAAGACGCGCGAGCTTTGGCGGCGCGTCTGTCCGAGACGCCCGGGGTCGTGGACCATGGCCTGTTCGCGGCGCAGATGGTCAGTGACATCCTGATCGCCGGACCCGATGGTGTCGAGCACCGTGAACTCGAGAAAGGCGCAAGCACATGAGCGACCCACATCCACAAAGCGCAAGCGCGCAACCGTTCGTGGCCGTCGTCACAGGCGCTTCCAGCGGCATCGGTGAGGCCACCGCCCGTCGACTGGCGCGCGTCCCAAACGCACAGATAGTGCTCGTTGCGCGCCGCGAGCAGCGCCTGCGTGCGCTCGCCGGCTCACTCGGTCCACAGACAAGCTTTCTTGCGCTGGACCTGCTCGACGACGACGCTCCCGCCCGCGTGCGAGCGCACATAGGCGAGCACCACGGACGGCTCGACCTGCTTGTCAACAACGCCGGCGCCGCCTGGCGTGCACGCTTCGCCGAGGGCGGTTACGCCAACGTCAAGCGCACGATGGACATCAACTTCGACGCTCAGCTGCGTCTGACCGAGGCGCTGCTCGAGCTGCTGCGGGCGAGCGCTCCGAGCGCGATCGTCAACGTGGCCAGCACCGCCGGGCGTGTGGCGCGAGCCGGCTCGGGTGCCTACAGCGCGTCGAAGTTCGCGCTCGCCGGCTGGTCTGACTCGCTGTGGGCTGAGGAGCGCCCGCACGGCGTGCACGTCGGGCTTGTGCTTCCTGGCTTCATCTCGACCGAGGGTTTCCCTCAGGCCGAGCTGACAGACCGTGTGCTCACCCGTTGGATCGTCTCGACACCGGAGAAGGCGGCCGAGGCGATCTACCAGGCGGGTGTGGAGCGTCGCCCCGAGCGCTACGTGCCGCGACCGTATGCGCTTGCCGCAGCCCTGCGTATCGTGGCGCCTGGACTTGTACGCAAGGTGCTTGGCGGTGGCGCTGCGCAGGTGATGACGACCACCACCGGCGCCGATATGGCGGAGCGCGAGGGCTCCTGAATGTGGGGAGGTTGCGTGAAAACACCTACCCCGGTGCGGGGTAACACGGTTACTGGTCGCCGTACCCGCGGATAGCCTCCCGTAACGTGAGCTCCGCCGCCGACCCCCCGGTTTCAGGCCCGCAGGCACAGGCCTACGCCTCGACTCCGAGCGCAGCTCGCCCCCACCGCTGGCTGGTGCGCAGCCTGATCGGTGTGGCAACCGTGCTCGGGATCGTGGCGATCTTCGCTGTCTGGGCCAACCGGCAACTACTCGACACCGGCTACTGGACGAGCACTAATACGAAGCTGATCGAGAGCCCACCGATCCGCGAAGCGGTGTCCGGCTACCTGACAGAACAGCTGTACGCCAACGTTGACGTGGCGGGCGAACTGGGCAAAGAGTTGCCCAGCGAACTGAAGCCGCTCGCCGCACCGGCTGCCGGGGCACTCAAAGACGTTGTGCAAAAGGGAATCAATCTCCTGCTCGAACGCCCGCGTGTTCAGGAACTTTGGAGCAAGGCCAATCAAGTAACACATGCCCAGTTCGTGCGCCTGATCGAGAACAAAGGCAGCGTCGTAAAGCTGCCCGGCGGCGGCGCGGTGGTCCTCGACCTACGCCCGATGCTCGGCGAAGTGGCCGAAAAGGTGGGGGCTCCCGCGAGCATCTCCGAAAAGATCCCAGCGAATGTCGCGCAACTCAAGATCGTGACCTCCAAACAGCTCGGCACGATGCAGGACGCCGTCAACCTGCTGCGCAGCCTGGCGCTGATCCTGCCGCTGCTGGTCGTGGCGATGTTCGCGCTGGCGGTCTATTTGGCGCGCGGACGACGGCGCCAGACCTTGACCGAGGTCGGCGCGGCCTTTGTTGGTGCGGGCCTTGCGGTTGTCGTGGTGCGTGGGATCGCCGGATCGAAGGTGGTCGACTCGCTGGCAACCACCGAAGCGGTAAGGCCGGCCGCGCAGGCAGCCTGGTCGATCGGGACGAGCGTGCTTGCCGACGTCGCGTGGTCGACCGTGTTCATTGGCGTGGTCGTGGTCCTCGCGGCGATGCTGGCCGGGCCCACGAGGATCGCCACGTCGCTGCGCCATCTGACGGCGCCCTACATGCGCGACCGCCCGGACGTCACTTTCGGCGCGCTCGGCCTGCTGTTGCTGCTGCTGTTCGCGTGGGGGCCAATCGAGGCTACGAAATCGCTCCTGGGGATCCTCATCATCATCGTGCTGGCGGTATTCGGCACAGAGACGCTGCGCCGCCAAACAGCGCTGGAGTTTCCCGACGCGCATCTTGCCTCGCACGTCCGGGGCGGACCTCACCCGCCGTCCGGCGCGCCCGCCGAGCACACACCACCCACCGGCACGCCGCCAAAGCCCGCCCCACCTGCCGGCCAAGCGCCCCAGCCGACCCCCGGAGCGACCACCCCGGCTCCCCCACCCTCCGCGCCTGAACACGATCCTGACGAGAGCCCAAGGAGCGGGACATGAGCGACGCCGAGACGGTCAAGCGACGCGAAGCCGAAGGCAAGGACGCGCGGGCACACACGCCGCGCTCGAGCCACGCCGAATGGAAAGCAGCAAAGGACCGCGAGGACCCCGTTGCGATCCTCCAAGGCCAGGCCGAGAGCCGCGTACCCGAGCTGGTGCCGATCCGCTACGGGCGCATGCTCGTCTCCCCCTTCACCTTCTACCGGGGGGCAGCGGCGATCATGGCGGCCGATCTCGCCCAAACCCCCGTCTCGGGCCTGCGGGCGCAGCTGTGCGGGGACGCCCACCTCTCCAACTTCGGCGTCTTCGCCTCGCCCGAGCGCGAGATGCTGTTTGACATCAACGATTTCGACGAGACCCTGCCGGGACCGTGGGAGTGGGACGTCAAGCGGCTGGCCGTGAGCTTGTGCGTCGCCGGGCGCGACCTCAACTTGAGCAAGCAAGAGGTCGCCGACGTCATCGTCTGGGCCGCTCAGGCTTACAGGCTGTCGATGCGAGGCTTTGCCCAGATGAGCAATCTGGACGTGTGGTACTCAAGCCTCAACGCCAAGGACATCATGGGCGTCGTGCGCGCCCAGCAACTGGTCAAGGGCAAGCGCTTGCAACAGATGGAAAAGCGCTTGGGCAAGGCCCGCGCGAAGAACAGCACGCGCGCCGTCCTCAAGCTCACCGAAGCGGTCGATGGACAGTTGCGCTTCATCAGCGAACCGCCTCTGATCGTGCCGGCACGGGAGCTCTTGGGCCAAGCGGAGAACGACGAGCTGCACAAGCGCTTTGAGGCGATGCTTGCCGACTACCGCTCAAGCCTCAGCGACGAGTACGGCGTGCTGTTGGGCGACTATACGTTCCAGAGCATCGCGCGCAAGGTCGTGGGTGTCGGCAGCGTCGGCACGCGCGCATGGGTGCTGTTGTTCGTGGGACGCGACGAGCAGGACCCGCTCGTGCTGCAGGCCAAGGAAGCCCAGGCATCGGTGCTCGAGCCCTTTGCCGGTGCTTCCCAGTACGCAAACCACGGCCAGCGCGTGGTCGAGGGCCAGCGCTTGATGCAGGCCTCCGGCGACATCCTCTTGGGCTGGCTGCCGGCCATCGGGATCGACGACGTGAAGCGCGACTTCTATGTGCGCCAGCTTTGGGACGGCAAGCTGAGCGTGGAGATCGAGACAATGACCCATCCGATGCTGCGCGCCTACGGCGCTCTCTGCGCTTGGACGCTGGCGCGCGCGCACGCACGCACGGGAGACCGCATCGCGATCGCCTCCTACCTCGGCGCCGGCGGCGTCTTCGACCAGGCGATCGTGGACTTCTCAGAGGCTTATGCCGACCAAAACGAACGCGACTACGACGCCCTCCTACAGGCGGTAAAGTCGGGGCAGGTACAGGCGGAGAACGCCTGAAGCTACGACCGATGGAGCCACGCAGATGAGCGATGAGACCGACATGATCAAGCGTGTGGACTTCGTGGCTGTGCCGACGCACGACCTTCCCAAAGCTGTCGAGTTCTATGGCGAGACACTTGGCCTGGAGCGCTCGGTCTACCTGCAAGAGCGCAACTACGCCGAGTTCGAGACAGGCAACCTGACGATCAGCGTGATCGACGCCGAGAAGATGGGCCTGGAACACGTGCCGATGCGCAGCGGGATCGCGTTGCACGTGGACGACGTGGCGAGTGCGCGCGCGACGCTTGAAGAGCGCGGTGTCAGCTTTGCCCGAGACACGCTCGACACGAGCGTCTGCCACATGGCGATCTTCGACGATCCCGACGGTAACCTCCTGATCCTGCATAACCGCTACGCGCCGCCCCCGCCGCGGTCCTGACGCGCCCAGCCGCCCTCCACCGCGCTCCCCGCGGGCCAACCCCGCTCATCGCAAACCACGCGGCGCCGAGGAACCGCGCCCGGCCACTGACTGAGCCAAACCGGGCGATCCGTCCGGGCGATGGCCCAGGATGCCGGGCTCTTGACTGGAGCCTCCGTCACATCCCTGCGCGCCTGGCAGCGCGACGCGCTCGAGCGTCTGGACGGTTGGCAAGACGGTCCCTTCCTGATCTCGGCAGCGCCCGGAGCCGGCAAGACGCGCCCTGCGCTGGAGCTGGCGCGACGGATGCTCACAGGCGCTGAGGTGAGCCGTGTGGCGGTGCTGTGCCCGACCACGCCGCTCACGCGCCAGTGGGCCACAGCTGGCGCGCAGCTCGGCGTGCAGCTGCAACCCGACGCCCCAGGTCCACTACCGCCGCGCGACTTCCACGGGGTGGCCGTGACCTATGCGCGCGTGGCCTCCGATCCGAAGGGGTGGCGCGCGAAGGTGACCCCGGACACGCTCGTGATAGTGGACGAGGCTCACCACCTCGGCGAGGAGCTGGCCTGGGGTACCGGCTTTCAGATGGCCTTCGCCGCGGCCCCCCGCTGGCTGTTGCTGTCAGGAACCCCGTTTCGCTCCGATGCGACGCCGATCCCCGGCGTCAACTATGACGCCGAAGGCGTCGCCGAACCGGACGTGTCCTACACCTACGCGCAGGCGGTAGCCGAGGGCATCTGCCGGCCTGTGGCGTTCGTGACCTTCGACGGCACGCTCTCATGGCGCAGCGGCGACGATGTGATCGAGTCCTCGTTCGAGACGGTGCTCACCTCCCGCGAGGCCAGCCGCCGCTATCGCACCGCGATCTCGACAGACCTGCCGGACGGGCTGCCGCGCATCCTGCGCGAGGCCGACACGAAGCTGAGCGAGTTGCGCGCGAACGGTCATCGCGACGCCGGTGGCCTGGCCGTCGCGGCCGACGCCACGCACGCGCGCAAGATCGCAAAGCTGCTCGGCGACGCCACCGGCAAGGCACCGGTTGTCGTGCTGCACACCGAGACACGCGCCGCACAGAAGCTCGCCGCCTTCAGGGAATCGCGCGAGCCGTGGATCGTCGCGGTGAACATGGTCTCCGAGGGCGTGGACATTCCCCGCCTGCGCGTCGGCGTGTACGCCACGGCAGCGAAGACGCCGATGATCTTCAGGCAGATCGTGGGGCGCTTTGTGCGCACGATTCCCGGTCGCCCACCTGAGCCGAGCTGGGTCTATCTGCCCGCCGAGCCCGTGCTGCGCGCGCACGCGGCGCAGGTCGAGAGCGAGCTGCGCCACGCGTTGCGCCAGCGCGAGCAGGACGAGGGCCTGGACGAGCCACGCGAGCGGCGCGCGAGCGAGCCCTCGCCTGCGCTCGAGTTCGTGCCGTTGAGCGCCGAAGTGGTACCGCAGATGACGCTGTTCGGACCCGCGCCGGCCGCACCTAAGGCCAAGACCGCCACACCGACACCCCCCGAGCCGGCGCCGGTAGCCGCGTTCGAGCGCAGGACCCAGCTGCGCGAGGAGCGCCGCCGCCTGGTGGCCGATCTCGCGGTGCGCAGCCGCAGCAGCCACCGCGAGATCAACGCCTGGATCAACCGCGAGGTCGGCGTCACCCGCGTGGAGTCCGCCAGCATCGAGCAGTTGCAGCGCTCGATCGACAAGCTGGTGAGCGCGCTGACCCGCCAGAGCCGCCGTGCGGCCTCGGGTTAGTCCGCGATGTGGTAATAGTTAAGTGAGTGCTTAACCAACAAGAAGAAGTCGCCCCGCTCGACCTCACGTTCCACGCACTTGCGGATCCGACGCGCCGCGCGATGGTGGATCGCCTGACACTCGGCTCGGCCTCGGTCAGCGAGCTCGCGCAGCCGCTTGCCATGTCCCTACCGGCCGTCGTCCAGCATCTGCACGTACTGGAGGCAAGCGGCCTGGTCCGCTCTGAAAAGGTCGGGCGCGTGCGCACCTGCCACGTGCAGCCGAAGGCGCTTGGCGGAGCCGAGGATTGGATCGCGCAGCGACGCAAGAGCTGGGAGCAGCGCCTGGACCGGCTCGGTGAGTACCTGACCGAGCACCCCGAACAACCACAAGAAGGGAAGAAGCCATGAATACACAGCAAGAGCGATCTGCTCTCCATGCCACTTTCACGATCGAGCGCACATACGAGGCCAAACCGGCACACGTCTTCAAAGCGTGGGCCGAGCCCGCGGCCAAGGCCAGCTGGTTCGGGCCCAAGAACCTTCCACACGAGAGTCGCGAGTTCGCCTTCGAGGTCGGCGGCCACGAGCGTTTCGCGATCGAGACACCCGACGGCTCGGTCTACCGCTTCGACAGCCGCTACCAGGACATCGTGGAGGACGAGCGGATCGTCTATGCGTATGACATGTATCTGGACGAGGCGCGCATCTCGGTCTCGCTCGCCACGGTCGAGTTCGAGGCGGTCGGCGCCGCGACGAAGTTGCGCTTCACCGAGCAAGGGGTCTTTCTCGACGGTCTCGACACACCCGCCGAGCGTGAACATGGAAGTGCGGTCTTGCTCGATAGCCTGGGCGAGACATTGCGAAAGGAGAGCTTGTGACTATGGCCACACACGACGAGCAAGGCAACACCCACGCAGCCGAGCGCTCGCGCTGGATAGCGCTGTACGTGCTGTGTGTCGGCGTCCTGATGATCGTGCTCGACGTGACCGTCGTCAACGTCGCGTTGCCGTCGATCCAGGAAGAACTGCACTTCTCCACCTCCAGCCTCGCCTGGGTCGTCAACGCCTACCTGATCGCCTTCGGTGGGCTGCTGCTGCTGGCCGGACGCTTCGGCGACCTGTTGGGGCGTAGCCGTATCTTCCCTGCTCGGCGTAGGCCTGTTCACGCTTGCCTCGCTGATGTGCGGCCTGGCCTGGACGCAGACGTTGTTGGTCTGCGCACGCTTCGTGCAGGGGATCGCCGGCGCGATGACCTCGGCCGTCGTGCTGGGCATGATCGTGACGATGTTCCCCAGTCCTCGCGACCAGGCCAAGGCGATCGGCGTATACGCCTTCGTCGCCTCCGCCGGAGGGTCTGTCGGACTGCTGGCCGGCGGCGTGCTCACGCAAGCGCTCGACTGGCATTGGATCTTCTTCGTGAACGTCCCGATCGGGATCGCGACGATCATCTTCGCCCGGCGCCTGCTCGACAAAGACGAGGGGATCGGCTTCGGCGAGGGCGCCGACATTCCCGGCGCGGTTCTGATCACAAGCGCTTTGATGCTCAGCGTCTACACGATCGTCTCGCCGGCAGCCGAAGACGGCTGGGGCGCCGGAACCACCCTGGCCCTGGGCGCGCTCTCGCTCGCGCTGCTCGCGGCCTTCGTCGCGCGCGAGGCGACGGCGCGCAACCCGCTCATGCCGCTGCGCATCTTCCGTTCGCGCAACGTCAGCGGCGCGAACCTGATCCAGGTGTTCTCCGTTGCGGGGATGTTCGGCATGTTCTTCATGGGCGCCCTGTACATGCGCAAGGTACTCGGCTACGACGCGCTTGAGATCGGGCTGGCGTTCCTGCCGGTGACGATCACGATGGGCTCGATGTCGATCCGCTTCTCCGAGCCCCTGATCACACGCTTCGGCGCGCGTACGCTACTGCCTCCGGGTTTGGCCATGATCGCGGCGGCACTCGCGCTGCTGGCGATCACGCCCGTTCACGCGAGCTACGTGACCGGCCTGTTGCCCTCGATGCTGCTGCTCGGCACAGGCGCGGGCGTGTGCTTCCCGGCGCTGATGGGCGTCGCGATGTCCGGCGCCACGCCCAGCGACGCCGGACTCGCCTCCGGGCTTGTCAATACGACCGCCCAGGTCGGCGGCGCGCTCGGGCTCGCCGTGCTGGCCACGCTCTCGACATCACACACGAACAAGCTGCTCACCCAGGGCCAGTCCCAGGCGACAGCGCTGACCGGCGGCTATCAGCTCGCGTTCTGGATCGCCACGGGTCTTGTACTGGTCGGTATCGGCGTGGCCGTGGCCGTATTGCGGCCGCAGCCGGCCAGCGCCGCCCAACACGAGAGCGCCGGTGAGCGTGCCGAGGACGAGACGGCGCTTTCTGAGGCCGCATAGCGATGCTATATAGTGGCTTGATCCAAGCGGGATAATTAATCCCGAACAACCGCAGTGTCAGCGCTCGTAGCCTTTGCTCATAGCAATCTCCGCGTTCGCAGCACGCGAAAACACGGAGGAAAAGCAACATGGCTACAGGAACCGTCAAGTGGTTCAGCGACGACAAGGGCTTTGGCTTCATCACGCCCGACGATCAGTCCAAGGACCTGTTCGTCCATCACTCAGGGATTGCCGGCGACGGCTACCGCTCCCTGGCCGAGGGCGCGAAGGTCACCTATGACGCCGAGGCCGGCGACAAGGGACCCAAGGCAGTAAACGTCCAGCTGGCCTAGCGGTCATCTGCAGCTGAGCTTGGGCTGGAGTCGCGGTTTCCCACCGGCAGGCTCTAGCCTGAGCCAGCATCGCCCCACCCGCTGACTCCAGCCGGCGTTCACCCGCTGAGCCAATCCAAGCGCCTCACAAATCCGCGGCAAGCAACTCCATCAACAGCCCGTCGCGCCATTCATCTTGCCCGGTGCGACGCTCGTAGCTGCGCATCACTCCCACCGTCCTGAAGCCGACCTTTTCATAGGAGCGAATCGCCGCCGTATTGTCCTTGCCCGGGTCGATCGTGACGCGGTGATGGCCACGCTCGTCGATCAGGTGACGCACGACGCGTCTGACCGCCTCCGTGCCCAAGCCTTGCCCGTGCAACGCGGGATCTAGAAACAGGTCAATTGCGGCGTGCTTGTATTTGGGCGCCTGCTCCTCGTAGAACTGGATCATCCCGGCGACGGCGCCGTCCACTTCGATCGTCAATCGGGTCGACTCGGGCTCATCGCTCCAAGGGAAGCCATCGTCGGGCACGTCCCACCAGAGCACCACCTCCGGGGTTCTGTGAATGCGCAACAGCTCGGCCTCGTCCCCCTTGGCGAGCGGACGCAGGACCATGCGCTGCCCAAGGACCACGTGCAGCTCAGACAGCGACCAGCTCCGGGGCCGCGACTTTGCTTGCCGAATTGGAGAACTCCATCACCCCATCGTTGACGGAGCCAAAGCGCAGGTTGAGAATGTCCATCGGATAATTCTGGTGCAACTTCCACGGCGCCTTGGAGCCCTGCTTGGGGAACTTGTCGATTGAGCGCAGCACATAGCCCGAGGAAAAATCGATGAACGGGCGCTCGGACACGCGCGGATCGCGATTGTGCGGCGTGCACTGACGCAAGCCAGCCTCGTCCATATGGTTGAGCAAACGACAGACGTACTCACATGTGAGGTCGCACTTCAGCGTCCACGAAGCGTTTGTGTAGCCCACCGAGAAAGCCATATTGGGTACGCCGCTGAGCATCATGCCCTTGTAGCTCATCGTGTCGGCAAGTGTTACGTCTTGACCGTCCACAGAGAACTGCATGCCACCCAACGCGACGAGGTTCAGACCTGTGGCAGTGACGATCACGTCTGCCTCGAGCTCAGCGCCAGAGACGAGCCTGACGCCCATCTCAGTGAAAGCCTCGATGCGGTCGGTCACTATTGAGGCGCGACCTGCGCTGATCGACTCGAACAGATCGCCGTTTGGCACCAGGCACAGGCGCTGATCCCAAGGGTTGTAGCTGGGTTTGAAGTGAGTGTCTATGTCATAGCCCGCGGGCAACTGGCGTTCCAGGCCCTTGCGCAGGAGCGCCTTCATCGCCTGTGGGCGACGGCGCGAGAGCTGGAAGCTTGCCATCGTCATCAGCACGTTCTTCCAACGCATGACCGGATAGGAGACCTTGGCTGACAGGAAGCGACGCAGCAGCTTGGCTACCGGGTCTTCGGCGGGCAGAGAGATGATGTAAGTGGGCGAGCGTTGCAGCATCGTCACGTGCGCGGCGCTCTCGGCCATCGACGGCACGAGCGTCACGGCGGTCGCGCCGCTGCCGATCACCACGACGCGCTTGCCGGCGTAGTCGATGTCCTCGTCCCAATGCTGCGGATGCACGATCCGCCCAGCGAACTGGTCGCTGCCTGGAAACTCGGGCGTATAGCCTTCGTCGTAGCTGTAGTAGCCGCTGCACAGAAAGAGGAAGTTGCAGCTTATGCGCGCTCTCTCCCCCTGCTCGCCGTGCTCAGCCTCTACTGTCCAACGCGCATCCGCGCTCGACCACTCGGCGCGCAGCACGCGATGGTTGAAGCGGATCTTCTCGTCGACGCCGTGATCGGCCGCCGTCTGGCGCACGTAGTCGAGGATCGAAGAGCCGTCGGCGATCGACTTAGCCTGGGTCCACGGCCGGAAGGAGTAACCAAGCGTGTACATATCCGAGTCCGAGCGAATACCAGGGTATTTGAAGAGGTCCCAGGTGCCACCGGTGCGCTCGCGCGCCTCGAGGATCGCGTAGCTCTTACCCGGGCAGTTGGCTTGCAAGTGACAGGCGGCGCCGATCCCGGAGAGCCCGGCGCCGACGATCAACACGTCTACATGTTCCAGCGAGTTCATTGAAGAAGGCATCCACCGAGCTTACAGGGCTTGAATGTGCTGTTCGGGTCGGGGCGTGCATGCACGCCCCGCATCGCGCCGCATGCGGCGCGATGTCCGACCGGCACATGTGCCGGTCGGCCGGGCAGTGCATGCACTGCCCGGGTCAATGCCGCATGCGGCATTGACAACCACACTCGGCTGATTGTTTGGATGATTGTCGAGATGCAGCCGGTCTGATCTTGGGCGCAAGTCCATACGCACGGGGCCTGTGCACAGCGACACTAAAAGCCCGTCCCCGCAGTTTGCGCATAAAGCGAGAGCAAGCAATGCGAACCCGGATCCCGCAGATCGTGGCCCTTGGAGGCGGCGGCTTCTCGATGGAGAAAGACAGCACGCTGCTGGACGATTACATCCTCGCGCTGACCAAAGCCCGCCGGCCGCGGGTTTGCTTTCTGCCGACGGCCTCCGGCGACGCCGACCACTATGTGGTGCGCTTCTACCGGCGCTTCTCTGCGCTGTGCGAGGCCAGCCACATCTCGATGTTCCGCCGCGAGCAGGGCGGGCGCGGGGTCGAGGACGACCTCGCCTCGCATCTGCTCAGCCAGGATTTGGTCTACGTCGGCGGCGGTAACGTCGTGAGCATGCTCGGGGTATGGCGCGCACATGGTCTGGACGAGGTTCTGCGCGAGGCATGGCAGCGCGGGATCGTGCTGTGCGGCCCCTCGGCGGGCTCGTTGTGCTGGTTTGCCGAGGCGCTCAGCGCCTTTCACGGACCGCCGCGACGCATCGGCGGCCTGGGGCTACTGCCCTACTCCAACTGCGTACACTACGACGCCGAGCCGGCGCGCCGCGCCGAGTACCACGCGCTCGTGGGCGAGGGCATGCGCGCCGGGTACGCCGCCGATGACGGGGTGGCGCTCCACTTCAAGGGAACCAAGCTGGACCGTGTGGTCAGCTCGCGCGAGCGCGGCGGCGCCTTTCACGTGCGGCGCAGCGGCGGCCATGTGAGAGAGACGGCGCTCGAGGTCTCATACCTCGGCGAGCGCGGCGGCCCGACCAAGCGCGGCGGCGCCAAGGCGAGCGGCGCAGCCAAGCAGCCTGGCCGGACCGCCGCCAGGGCGGTCGCACTCGCGTGAGCGCCTCGCGCAAGGAGGAGCAACGACTGATCTTTGCGATGGGTGGCGGTGGCTTCACGATGGAGCCGGCCAATCCGCTGCTCGACGATTACGTGCTCTCGCTCACCGAGGCCAAGGAGCCCCGCGTCCTCTTCCTGCCAACCGCCTCGGGTGACACAACCGCACAGATCAACGCTTTCTACGCGCGCTTCGGCGGGCGGGCGGGCGTGCCAACCCACATCTCTCTGTTCCGCCTCGGCGATCTTGAGCGGCCGCTGCAGGAGATCGTGCTCGAACAGGACATCGTCTATGTAGGCGGCGGCTCGATGCGAAATCTGCTGGCAATCTGGAGTGCGCATGGACTCGACGAGCTACTCATCCAGGCCTGGCGTCGAGGCACGGTGCTGGCCGGGATCAGCGCCGGAGCGATGTGCTGGTTTGAAGGCGGCGTAACCTGCTCAAGCGGCGCGCCGGAGCCGATGGCGGGACTCGGACTGCTGGAAGGCTCGCTGACCGTCCACGCCGACGGCGAGCCCGAACGGCTGCCGGTGTGGCTGAAGAGTGTGCGCGAGGGCGCGCTGCCGGGGGGCTGGACCGCCGACGACGGCGTGGGGCTACTGTTTCGCGGACAACGCCTGACGCGCGTCGTCAGCTCGCGCCCGGGCGCCGGCGCGCAGCGTGTTGACGCGATCGCCGGCGAGCTGGTGCGCCACCGCCTGGAGCCCGAGCTGCTCGGCAGCGACGAACCGACCATTCAACCGCTGCTCGACGACGACGTGCGCGAACTGCGGCAAGTGCAGCGGCTGCGACGCGAGATAACGGGCGAGGTACAGCGCTTCGACGACGCATAATGGCACGCGTTCTGGAGACGCTTGAGGTTCCAAACAGCGCTCCCGTTTTACACCCCTTTTTCGGATCGGCCATTTTCGACGTTCCTTCCCGCGGCCGCAAGGTTCCCGCGCGCCCGCTACCGCGAGGTTTCCCGGTTCCGCCGTCGAAGTCAGTGCGATGGCCGGCAAAGATGCAAGCGCTGCAAAGCCGTCGCCTGTGCACGACAGGGCTTTGCCGCCGGTACTGCTGGCGCTGACGCTCACCACCGGACTGATCGACGCGGCCTGCTACCTCGGCCTCGGCCACGTATTCACGGCCAACATGACCGGCAACGTGGTCCTGCTCGGCTTTGGCTTGGCCAACGCCGGGGGCCTACCGGTGATCGCCCCACTCGTATCGCTCGGCTTCTTCCTGCTCGGCGCCGGCGCCGGCGGGCAGCTAGCTGGTGGCATCGCCCGTGGGCACGAGCGCATCGTCTTGATCGGCGTGGCGATCGAGGTGAGCCTGCTGTTGCTCGCCTCGATTCTCGCCGCCGCGACACACGTCAAGATCGGCTCTCACAACGCCTACTTGGTAATCGCGTTGGTGGCCTTCGCGATGGGCCTGCGCAACGCGGTCGTGCGCAAGCTGGCGGTGCCCGACCTGACCACGACGGTCTTGACGCTCACCCTCACCGGCCTGGCCTCCGATGCGCCGGTACAGGCAGCGCGCCAGGGACACTCCGCCCGACGCCTGCTGGCGGTGGTAGCGATGCTCGGCGGCGCTTGCATCGGGGCTTTGCTGGAGAAGCACAGTCTCACCTGGCCGCTGCTGGCCGCCGCGGCGGTGGCGGCCAGCGGCTTCGGCGCGTATGTGCTCGCGCGCGATCGCCTCGCGAGCGAACGTTAGTCCGTCAACCCTGGGTCTCCCCCGCCCGCCCTGTGCCTCAAGGGCGCTGACCGGAAAGCTCCACACAGAGGCGCTCCAGCAGCTGTTGAACCTCCGGTAGCCGCTGCGTGTCCTGGTCGGCCAGCATTGCGCGCAGCTCGTCGCGGCGAGCGCTGAGGATCTGGTCGGCCATCGCGCGACCCGCCGGCGTTAGGCTCGTCTCGCCGTCGTCTGCGACAACCAGACCGCGTTCGCGCAGCTCCCGTTCGACAGCTTGCACGCGCTCATCTTCGACCGCCTGCTCTTGGGCCATCTCCCGCGTCCCGTCGATGCCATAGCTGCCGAATCGTGCCAGCGCCCAGATCGCCCCGGAGCTGAGGTTGACGCTGGCGCGAAGCGCCACTCTTTCGTTGAAGGCCTGTCTATCCTCGCGACTCACGAGCACGCCGAGGGCGCGGTCGATCTCTGCGAGCGAGTTCGGTCCCTTGGGCACCGCGAGCGCGTCGTCTATCCCCTGGCTCGTGGAGGCGGTCGCGCGCAACGGTCGCTCGCGCAAGCGCAAGCTCAGCAGGAACCCAAGCGCGCCCACCCCAGCCGCGACAAGGAACACCGGTCGCAGCGCATGCACGTAAGCGTTCTCGTAAGCGAGCTTGGCCGTGGCCGGCAGGCTCGCGACTTGCGCTCCCGTGAGCCGTGCGCCGCCTGCTACCTGCGCTCCGAGCGCGCCCCCGATCACGTCGTGCAGCTCGGCGCGCAGACGGCTGGAGAAGATCGTGCCGAACACCGCCGCGCCGATCGAGCCGCCGATGCCGCGCGCGAGCGTGACACCGGAGGTGGCGGCGCCGAGCACCGAGTACTCGACGGCGTTCTGCACGGCGAGCACCAACACCTGCATCACCATTCCCAAACCGAGACCGAGCACCAACAGGTACAGGTCAGCCGCCACCGAGCTCGTGCCGACGGCCAAGCGCGAGAGCAACAGCAGGCCGATGGTCATGGTCGCCGTGCCAGCGATCGGGAACAGCCGGTAGTGGCCGGTGCGCGAGATCACCCGCCCGGAGACGACAGAGGTGAGCACGAGCCCGCCCATCAAGGGGATCAGTCGCAGGCCGGCTCCTGTGGGGCTTGAGTGAAACACGGTCTGGAAGAACAGCGGCAGGAACGTGACCGAGCCGAACAGCGCGAAGCCGACGATCAGCGAGAGCAGGCCGGCGATGCGAAACACCTCGCCGCGCAGCACCGCGATCGGCAGCACCGGCTCGCGCGCGCGGCGCTCCACCGCCAGGAACACGCCCAACAGCACTACCCCCGCGATCGCCACAATCACCGTCTGCCCTGAGCCCCACGCCCAGGTCGTGCCGCCGAGGCTGGCCACCAGCACGATTGCGCTGAGCGCGGCCGCGAGCACGCCGGCACCGAGATAGTCGATCGCGGGACGCGTACGTACGCTCGTGGCTGGCAGCGTCGTGGCGATCACCACCAACGCAACTAGACCGATCGGCAGGTTGACATAGAAGATCCAGCGCCACGACAGGTGCTCGACGATCACGCCCCCCAACAGCGGCCCCGCGACGCTTGCAAAACCGAAGACGGCTCCGAAAAGCCCCTGATAGCGCCCACGCTCGCGCGGCGAGACAACATCGCCGACCGTCGCCTGAACGAGCACGATCAAGCCGCCGGCGCCAAGCCCCTGTAGCGCGCGGAAAGCGATCAGCTCGGTCATCGACTGGGCCAGACCGCACAAGCCCGAGCCCACGAGGAACAGCACCACCGCGCTCTGCAAGACGCGCTTGCGCCCGAGCTGATCGCCGAGCTTGCCGTACAGCGGCGTGACCGCCGTCTGCGCAAGCAGGTAGGCGCTCGTCACCCATGACAGCCGCTCCAAGCCGCCGAGATCGCCGACGATCGTTGGCAGCGCCGTCGCGACGATCGTCGAGTCCAACGCCGCCAGCAGCATCACGAGCATCAGGCCGCTGAAGATGACTCCAAGGCGGTGTCTTGCCACGGGGCGAGGGACGGCTGAAGTGGCTGCGACCGTGTTCACTGCAGTGCTCGCTCCCGGTTGCCGGCAAACCGCAGAAGCATCGTAGCGCCGGGGATCGAAACGCTTCGATCGGAGAGATGTTTGCCGCAAAAGTAGTGCCGCCTGATCCCCGCCTGCCCAATCTCAACCCGCGGTCCCTGGCGCGACGCTTCGTCCCGTGCGCTAAGACGGAGGTGTAGCCGGCGCCCCGTCCGGGCAGAGGTTTGAAGAGTATCGCCGGCCCTATTCGAGAAAGGAGCAGAGCATGAGGACTCGCAAGCTTGGAAGCCAAGGTCTGCAGGTATCGGAAGAGGGGCTCGGCTGCATGGGGATGTCCGAGTTCTACGGTCGCGCCGACGAGGACGAGGCGATCGCCACGATCCACCGCGCGCTGGAGCTTGGCGTGACGCTGCTGGACACGGCCGATATGTATGGCCCATTCACCAACGAGAAGCTCGTCGCCCGCGCGATCTCAGACCGTCGCGAGCAGGTTGTGCTGGCCACCAAGTTCGGCAACGAGCGCAACGAGGACGGCAGCTGGGTCGGCATCAACGGCAAGCCCGAGTACGTGCGCAGCGCCTGCGAAGCTTCGCTACAGCGCCTGGGTGTCGATCACATCGACCTCTATTACCAGCACCGCGTCGACAAGAGCGTGCCGATCGAGGACACCGTCGGAGCCATGGCCGAGCTTGTCAGCGAGGGCAAGGTCCGCTATCTCGGTCTGTCGGAGGCCTCGCCGCAGACGATCAGGCGCGCCCATGCGGTCCACCCGATATCGGCGCTACAGACTGAGTACTCGCTGTGGTCGCGCGACCCCGAGGAGGCGATTCTGCCGACCGTGCGCGAGCTGGGCATCGGCTTCGTCGCCTACTCACCTCTGGGGCGCGGCTTCCTCTCAGGCAAGTACAAGAAACCGGAGGATCTGCCCGAGGACGACTTCCGCCGCCACCATCCCCGTTTTCAGGGCGAGAATTTCCAGAAGAACCTCGAGCTCGTGCAGCGCATCGAGGAGATAGCCGCAGAGAAGCAGGTCACGGCCGGAGCACTGGCGCTCGCATGGGTACTCAGCCGCGGCCAGGACATCGTGCCGATCCCAGGCACCAAGCGACGCTCCTATCTGGAGGAGAACGTCGCGGCCTCCGAGATCGAGCTCTCAGAGGGAGATCTCGCGCGTATCGACGAGGCCGCGCCGCTCGGCGTGACGGCCGGTGATCGCTACGCGAGCATGGCCACGATCGATAGCTGAACAGCGATCGCTCTCGGCCGCGTCAAATCCGACGCGATACGCAGAGAAGCCAGCAAAGTCCGACGCGGGACAGGCCGCGTCGGACTCGCCGGCCGCTTGACTCAGCGGTTGCTCACAGGCTCAGTGGGCGCCTCGATGCTGGCCGCCTCGATGCCCTCGGTCTTTGCCGTGTCCTGAGCCGTGACCTTTCCCGGAGTATTTCGGGCCGCCGTGACCACTTTCGGGCCGCCCTGGCCGCCGCTGGGGCCTTTCGACCCCGGACCCGAGCCCTGGCCGCCGCCTTGGCCTTTGCCACCCTGGCCCCCTCCGGGGCCTTTCGGGCCACCCTGCCCTGAGCCCGGAGGATTCCAGGGCAACAGGTAGGCGCGGTAGGTGTTCACTCCCGTCGGAAACTCAGCGTTGAAGATGAGTTTGCCAGAGGGGTCGAACTCCGAAATGTACGGGAGGATTCCCCAGCCGACGAAGAGATCCCCATCGCTGGTTGTCTGCACGTTGCCCTGTGAGGCAGCGGAGAGTCCCTCGGTCTGGTTGTCAGAGGCCACGAGCGTGGCGACTTTGCTCCACGGGTTCAGCTTCACCGTGATCGCGCGACTGTAGGGGAGCAGCGCCGTACCCGAAGACTCGTTGTCGAAGAACGTGTACTCGTTGTTGCCGATCGGCTCTGGATCGTGCTGCCACGAGAAAATCTCATTGGCACTGTCCAGTGTCTGCCCTGCGGCTGCCTGCAAGGTGAAGTCACTGTCCTTGCCTCCCAGCTGCCAGATGACGTTTCCGCTGGTCAGGCTCACCTTGTAGGTGGTCCAGGTGTCGCGGGCGTCGATCAGCAGGTTGCCGTCCGTGTCCAGCTTCACCGCGTTGATGTGGAACCAGTCCCACGGCGTGCTTGTCGAAGCCGGCAACGGCTGCTCGCTCTCGCTATAGGGGACGTGGTCGGCGCTGTTCCATTGGAAGAGCACCCTGCCAGTGGCAATGTCGACCTCCTGGACGACGCCGTTGATCACCGTCTGATTGGCGGGGCCGCCGATCGAGGTCAGGTCGGCGGTCGCCGTCGTATAGGAGAGGATCAGCGCTGTGTTCCACGGGGTGATGAGGAACTCGTGCCCATCCGCGCTGAGCCCGTTGCCGGCGTTGACCGCAGCGATCTGCTGGTAGTGGTCGTTGTAGATGTAGTCGGTTCCGCTGGAGAGACCGCCCAGACCCGTACCCTGCCAGAATGTGAGAACCGGCTGACCGAGGTAGGTCTGTGTGCGAAAGTCGGCGGCCTCCTCGCCCGCGGGGGCGGCTTGGAACCAAACGATGTTGCCGTGGCTGTCGAGAATCTCCGGGCCGTTGGCATAGGTACTCGAGTCGCCGAACGGCGAGACGAAGATGTCGCCTTGGCCGATGTTCGGCTGCGAGCTGAGGATCGTCACCGGCGGCGGCGCTGTGGGCGCGGCTTGTGCAGCGCCTGCGATCGCTCCTGGCAGAACGCCGAACAGCATCGCGACGGCGCCAAGCGCGACTTGGCGCGTTCGGCGCCTGCCCTTACGAACGTTGGGTGAAGCGTGGGTATGAGACATCTGGCCTTCTCCTGTTGAGTTGTTCGATGAGCTGGGGATAGGAATCACGAGGGGAGCGCACCTCGCGGTGGGCACTCCCTCGTAATCATCATAATTTTTATCAGATTAGTGAGGATTATACAGCAGGGGCTGCTCCACCCTCTATTATTTCGCGCCTCAAAGCGGCGATGCAGAGGCGATCCCGCCCTGGAGAGCCAGCAACTACACCGCTATTTCGTCAAGCCTTGCGGCCTGTCGGCAATCAAGCAGCCGCTAGCGCGTCGGCAAGGATGACCTTATGATCGAAGGCAAGCTCGGGCAGGTCATCCGCGGCAAACCAGCGTGCGTCACTGGCGTCATCGGCGCCGGCGACGGCCGCCTCGTTTGGCACGTGGGCGAGGTAGACGACCGACACCGTCCAGCCGCGAGGGTCTCGTCCCGGCGTGTCATAGACGCCCAATAGCCGCAGCTCGCTGAGCTGCAGACCCGTCTCCTCGGCAAGCTCCCGTGGCGCGGCCTCGACGACTTGCTCTCCTTCCTCGACAAAGCCGCCCGGCAACGCCCAGCTGCCGCGAAACGGCGGGTCACCGCGCTGAATGAGCAAGACGCGCCGGCTCGCCTCGGTACCAGCGAGCACCACGACATCGACCGTCAACATCGGGCGGGGATAAGCGTCGCTGTCCTCGGCTCCTGCCACTGCCACCACCCTACCCGGCGACCACCTAACCGTCAGCCAGCAACTCCTCCAAAGTTTGGCGACTGAGGACCGAGGCTGGCTGCTCAGCAAGGATGTCCGAGCCCGGGCGCGCCTCCCCGTCGCGGCGCTTAATCAACAGCCACTGCGGCTTGGGACCCGGCCGTGTGCGCTGCAGCGCAAATCCGCCACGAAGCTTCTCCCCGTGCAGGACGAACACGGCGTGACCACGCTCGAGCGCTTCCGGCCATGGGGCCCTGCCGCCCTGCTCATAGTCGCCGCGATCCCACACGATCACGGCTCCGCCCTCAGTTCGTCCCTCGAAGGCGTTGTAGTCGATCGCGTGGTCTGGCACTTGGATTGCCATGCGCTTGACCGACGGGTCGAGCGACGGACCCTTGGGCAACGCCCAAGAGCGCATTACACCCTCAACCTCGAGGCGCAGATCGAAGTGACGCGCCGTCGCCAAGTGCTCTTGGACGACGAACGCGCCTGCGCTGAGACCGCGGATCGCGAACTGCTCGTGACCCTCGATCTTGACCTCCTCCGTCGTCACGTCTTGAACACCGGCGCTCGGCACACCGTCGCGCAGAAAGGCGATGAGCGCGTCAAGTGCCGCCGACTGACCCTCCGCATGGACAACCACGGTGCCGTCGTCTACGTTACGCACCCAGCCCATCACGCGGAGCCCGCACGCTCGCTCTCGGACGGCAGCACGGAAGCCGACGCCCTGGACAGCGCGGGCAATAACTACCCGGATCGCGCCGGGGCCGGGAAGAACGTCGGTCACCCAGATCAGAATATCTGCGGTTCCATGAGTTAGGCTTTCCCGATGCACATGGGAGCGGAATCGAGAAGCTGGCTAGTCCGGCAAGCGCGCATGGTGGCTCTCACGGCGCTTGGTGCTGCTCTTTGCATCGCTGTCCTACCGGCCGAGTCGCTTGCATCTTCGGCACCGTCGATCGGTTCCGTATCAACATCCAGCAGTGGAGACACCGCGACGCTGGAAGCGTCGATCAGACCCGAGGGCCTTGAAACCAAGTACGAATTCTGGTTGCAATACCCAGCGTGCCTTTCGACGACTGGTGGTAGCTGTGAATCGAATGTCGCGGAACAAGTCGGACAGGGATACATTCCGGCCGGACATCTGGAAGAGGCGGTGAGTGCGAACCTGACCTCGCTTAGATCGAACGACACTTACACCTTCTGGGTGAGTGCTACCAACTCGGATGGCACAAAAGACAGCTATCCGCTGCAATTCACGACTACCTCGCTTCAGGCCGGCTACCCCGAAAGCGTCGGTGGCGGTAAGAGGGCCGAATTCGAAGCGGAATCCTGGAACGAGGAAGGCGGAAAGAGGGTGGCGGAAGAAGCACCGAGACTCGCAGCAGAAGAACAAGCCAAGAAGAAGGAAGAAGAAGAACGGCCAGCCAAGGAAGTGGCCGAACGCGCCGCCAAAGAACGTGAGGTCCGTGAAGCCGGTGAACGCGCAGGTCGAGAAGCAGCGCGACGAGAACTTCTGACGAAGTCAGCATCCATAACTGTCTGTCTGGTGCCGTCGCTCAAGGGCGACTCCCTTGCTGTCGCGCAAACCGCTTTGCGCAAGGCGCACTGCAAGCTGGGAAAAGTCACGAGACCTCACCGGCACCAAGCACCCCTCATCGTCACAAGTCAGAGCCATCCCAAGGGAGCAGATCTCCCTGGCGACACGGCCATAGCAATCCAGCTCGGTGCGCGGAGACCCGCGCGCGGCTGATGCCGGGCGAGATCTCTCCAGCGCTTTACCGAGCCGGCTCCGGCGAGCCGCTGGTGCTGGTGCATGGATTCACGGGCACATGGCATCATTGGCGTCCCGTGCTGGGCGAGCTCGCCGCTCGCTACGAAGTGATCGCCCCGACGCTCGCCGGGCACTGTGGCGGGCCTCCATTTGACCTCAGCGGCCCGTTGACGTTCGCCTCGAGCGCCGACCATCTCGAACGTCATCTCGACGAACTCGAGGTCGGTAGCGCACATTTCGTCGGCAATTCTTTGGGTGGTGCCCTCACACTCGAGCTCGCCAAGCGGGGCCGGGCCCGGTCGGTCGTCGCACTTGCGCCCGCCGGTGGCTGGAGCGAAGGCGATGGCGAGGCCAAGCGACTCGCGCGCTTCTTCGCACGCCAGCTGCGTCTTACGCGCCTCAGTTCGCGATACATCGACACTGTTATGAAGCGGCCTGGGAGCAGACGTCTGGCGATGCGCGACGTGATGCGCCACGGGGAGCTTGTCGCCCCAGCCGACGCCGTCGATCTTGCGCTCACGTCGGTGCGCTGCCCGGTGGCGGGCAAGGCAATCCAGGCGGCACGTGCCGACAAAGGGCTATCGCTGCAGGACCTCGACCGCATCGCCTGTCCGGTATTGCTCGCCTCGCCCGAGTTCGATCGCATCCTGCCGGCTGAGCGTCACGCACCCCGCTTCAGGCGTGAGATACCAGGTGTCGAGTCGCGCATGCTCGCCGGTTGCGGACACATGCCGATGTGGGATGACACGCGGCTTGTCGTAGAGACGATCAGTGAGTTCGTGGATCGCCACATCGCACTGGCAAGGAACTCTCGCGGTGCCTCGGCTGCTGCGCCCGCGGACCTTGTCGGCGCCTAGCAAAGTCCAGGCACGAACTTCTATCCCTAATCACCGAGCTAGGACATCGTTGACGCAACTTGTTCTGACTCGGCTAGATTGCTCTTGACATGAACAAGGCTCATGCTGTCCTCTGCTCATCTGGCTGGTGGGCGCGCACCGTGGAGCGCGAGTTGCTCCCATGGAGCCTTGCCGACTTGGACCTAGGCGACGACGTGCTCGAGATCGGACCAGGATTCGGTGCCACGACGCGCGTGCTCGCTCGACGCCGCGGTTCGCTGACCGTCCTGGAGCTCTCAGAGGGTTATTGCAAGCGACTGAGAGAAACGCTCAAGAACGACGTGAAGATAGTGCAGGCCGATGCAACCGATATGCCGTTCGCCGATGGTCGCTTCTCGGGCGTGGTGTGTTTCACGATGCTCCACCATGTGCCATCGCCTGAGCTGCAGGACCGGCTTATGGCAGAGGTCTCAAGGGTGCTGCGCCCTGGCGGCATTTTCGCCGGGACCGACAGCCTCGGCACAGGCCGAGCCTTCAAACTGCTGCACGTCCGCGACACGCTGGTTCCCGTCAGCCCGGACGAGCTGCCCGCACGGTTGAAGGACACCGGTCTTATTGACCCGAATGTCGATACGGGTGGCCGCTCGTTTCGCTTCCACGCACGTAAGCCGCTCGCGGATACGGCGACGTCACAGCCGAGTGGGACAGTGGCGACAGCCAGTTAGGTCCTACCTAGAAGCAAGGTAGAGCTACCTGTTCGCTGTATCGGCCTCCCCCCGACGCCCCAACGAAAGTAGCTTGCAGCGCCGAGAGCGTTCAAGCATGCAAAGCGCCAAAACAACCTGCTGCCGCGTATCTGGTCGGCAGGGCGACGCTGGACATCCCGCTCCCCGGCCGCGACCAGAGCCAGCGATACGACGAAGATGGCAGCGATCCAGAGCTGCTTGGCGGGCGAGTATTCACTGAATTTCTTCTTGGACTGCGACATATAGCCTTAGCCTACCGGCCGTGGCCCGCACCCGCCGCTGAAATATTGCGGCGCCTCCTCACGCTGATGCATACCGTAGTCGCGGATGATGCGAATGTGGCGGTGACGGGCATCCACTGGCTGGCGCTCGATCCACGCGTCGGCCGCGTCGTCACTGCTCCACGCGGCGAGCGTTAGACCCTTACCGGTGATGGTGATCCCGCTGTAGGACTCAGCGTCGAGCAGGTCCGTCGAGGACGGCGGAAGACTCACTTTCTCCTCGGCAAGTGTTTCGGTCACGGTGACCGCCGCAGCGGCGCCAACCTCGGTCACGTCGAGACGACTGTGGCGAAGGTTTGTCTGGTCACTATCGCTGAGAACCTCACCGACGCGCAGGTGGTAATCCTCGAACACCTCAAGGCGGCCCTGTCGCTGGACGCCGTGGTGGATTGCTTGGGTGCGCCAACGGACGAGCGCCTTCTCGTCCTCCCAGGTTGACAGCGACAGTAGGCGTCCCTCGCTGCGCTCGCTTGTGTAGCGCTCGTTGTCGATGAATCCACCGATCTGGACCAACTCCGGACGCAGCATCGCGGCAAGCTCAAGGTAGCGGTCCCATTGCTCACGCTTGGGCTGGACCTCGAAGAGCACCACGAACATCAGTTATCCCCGACCGACGGAGAGTCGGCTTCTACCAAGAAGGCAAGCGTCTCGCGATAGAGCGCGTAGCGTCCCTCCTCCAGGTGCAGCATGTGGGTGCCCTTGCCAATCTTGACATCGCGCTTGAGCGGCACGACCGCCAACGCGTTCCACAGCCAGCGCGCATCGGCGTCGGTGCACAGCGAGTCCCACTCGCCGCGAATGACGCACAGCGGCGCCTGGATGCGGGCAGGGTCATAGGGGAGTTCTCCAGCCCAGGCTGCAAGGATGTCCACCGCGGGGCCGGCCGGGGTCCTTACTGTCGGCATCCCGGTCACGGGGGGCTGCGGCTCGGAGCCAAGGTAGCCGCTCGCCCAGCGCTCGAAATGACGGTCGAGGAGCACCGGCTCGTGGCCTGGAGGCAGATCCTGCACGAATCGCTGGCGTTGGGCGGCGATACCCAGCGGATACCAGCCGCCGATGGCCCGGACGTTTGACTGTGTGCTGCTGGCTCGCCGCACAATCGGAGCGAAGAACACCAGTCGGTTGACGAACTCCGGATGATTGACAGCGAGCAGAGCCGCCGCCATCGTACCCCACGAGTGCGCAAGCAGGTGGACCCGGCCCCCATTGCGTTGATCGCAAACGAAGCGAATGACCCGCTCGAGCTGGTCCGCGGCATCTGGGGCACGCCCGAGTGGCGCGGAGGCGTCGGGCAATTGGTCCATCTCCGGGTAACGATCCGAGCGCCCGTATCCCGCGAAGTCAAAGGCCCACACCTCAAAGCCCGCTGCAGTCAACTCGTCGGCCCACGAGAGACCATCGAAGCGAAACCCCACCGCCTGCTCGGAGGCGAATGTGGCGCCGCACACATACAAGATCGCCGGCGCCGTTCCCGGCGACTCATCGGCCGGACATTGACGCCATGCGACCAATGTCTGTGCGCCTGCTGGCGCCGGCACCTGAAAGCACTTCGCTGGCTGCTTTATTTCTGCGGGCGTGGATTGCATTGCACATAGTGTCACCGACATCGTGTCGGTGGATACCGAAACGTTCTGGGTTAGGATCGAGATCGTTGTCATGACTGCCGCGATCGACATCGCAAACATCGCAGGGCTCCTCGCCGACCCATCGCGCTCCACAATGCTGCAGGCGTTGATGGATCAGCGCGCGCGCACGACCGGCGAGCTCGCCAACCTCGCAGGGATTGCACCCTCGACCGCCAGCGAACACGTCAGCCGACTCGCCGACGCCAGGCTTCTCATCGTTCAGGCACAGGGACGACACCGATACTGGAGCCTTGCCGGCCCCGAGGTCGCCGAGCTGTTGGAGGCGATCATGGCGCTGACGCCGAAGCCACTGGCGCCACCATCGCCAAAGTGAGCTCCGACCTTTGCTTTTTGCGTACCTGCTACGACCATCTCGCAGGGACCGTCGCGATCGCTCTCTATGACCAGCTTCAAACGAACGGGTCTCTGGCAATCGCCGACGAGCAGATCGAGCTGACCCCTCCTGGCGCGAAATGTCTGCGAGCGTTGAATATCGACCCAGACGGACTGCGACTCGGCCGCCGCCCACTCGCACGTCCCTGCTTGGACTGGACCGAGCGACGCCACCATCTCGCCGGCGCACTCGGCGCTGCGTTGCTAGACATGTTCCGCGAGCAGAAGTGGGTGGCGCCGCGACGCGAACCGCGAGCCCTCCGCCTCACCACAACGGGCCGGCGGGAGCTCGCTCTCCACTTCGGAATCGACACAGCAAACCTGAGCTGTGCATCGACCATTGTCTAGCGAACCGGTAGCTGCTGGAGCGCCCAGCGGTTGCCGTCGGGGTCCTCGAAGAATACGAAGGAGCCCCACGGGAACTCGGTCACCTCGCTCACATTGACCCCACGTCCCGCCAGCTCGGCCCGAGCCGCGTGTGCGTCGACGACCGTAAGCTGCATCCCACGCGCAGAGCCTGGCTCAGAGTCGACGATCCCGGTCCCGAGCGCGATCGAGCAGGCCGAGCCTGGCGGTGTGAGCTGCACGAAGCGAAGCTCCTCGCTCATCGTGTGGTCGTGTTCGGCGATGAAGCCGACCTGATCTGCATAGAACGCCTTCGCGCGATCCACATCGGTCACTGGAATCGCGATCAGTTCGAGCTTGAAGTCCATGTGTGCCTGCCTCTCCATGTCGTGTGTGTAGGTGACGAGAGCCACGCTACGGGCAATTGCGGTCAGATACTGTCCGCATATTCCGCGAGCATTCGAGGTGCTCGACCCACCCGAGCTCGCCGCCGAGATCCGCCGCCTCGCCGAGCGCTTCACACGCGCAATCGACGGACCCCTCGATGGGTTACTTCAGCGGCCAAGCTGATCGGGATCCTCCTCGACCAGCGTTGACTCGACGTCAGCCGGACGCCCACCGTGATCACCTGGCGCAAAGCGCCCTGCCGTTGCCACGAAGCTCATCACGCGACCTGCGTAATGGCGTGACATCCAGCGACGCGTCAGCTTTTGGATGAGCGGAAGCAGAAGCAGGACGCCGAGGACGTCGGTGACAAAGCCGGGAATCAGGAGCAGCATGCCTCCGAGAAATCCGAGCGCCCCATCGATCACCTTATTGCCGGGTGCACGACGTTCAGACAGCGCCAGTGAGACACGCTGAATCGTCAAGCGTCCCTGGACGAGCAGCATCCGCGCACCGAATACAGACGTCCCCAGCAGCAGTACGACCGCTATGAGCCAGCCAATCGCACGTCCGACCTCAATGAAGGCGAACACCTCAACGACAGCCACCCCGATCAGGACGGGCACGAACATCTAGACAGTCAGCCTAGTAGGACATCCGTCGATCACCGCGTAACCAGCGCAGCATCGGGCCGCCGTGGTCGATGTACTGCTGATGCCCGATCAGCGCCACGCCTATGCACGCGCGGGAACGGCACCGACTCGATGAGGACGAGCTTTACCACGAAGAAGAACGCAGGAGGGTCCACCCACTCGCACACCGGTCGCGATGAGCAAGAGAGGCGGGCCAAGGAGCACGAGAAGCATCATGAGAAGCACAGCTCGCACTCCAAGCGTCACAAGCGTCGGCGCAAGCGTCATAAGCCATCGGTTCACCGTCGTGTCGTAGCGCCGCACGGAACGATCGGGGTCGCACTAGCGCTCCCACCGGTCTCACCCCCCGCTCCCTCCTCTGTTCCGCCTCCCACGCTCGGCTCCCCGCCGATAACTCTCCAGCAAGCCAACCGCCTGCTATGGCGCGCCGGCTTTGGGCCAACTCCCGGACAGGCCGAGGCGCTCGTGGGTCTGCCCCTGCAACAGGTGGTCTTCAGCCTCACCCGGCCCTCAGGGTCGGCGACGCTCACCGGCCCTGAACCTGTCGATGAAGAAGGCAACCCGCTCGATCCTGCCAATGCCTGGGGTCAAGACCACTGTTGGTGGCTCGACCGCATGGTCCGCTCCGATCAGCAGCTCGTCGAGCGCATGACCTTCATCTTCCACGACTGGTTTGCCAACTCCAACGAAAAGGTGAACAACCAGCGGATGATGCTCGAACAGAACGAACTCTTTCGCGGCATGGCGCTCGGCAGCTTCCACGACCTGTTCCTGGCCGTCACGTCGAATCCGGCGATGCTCGTGTTCCTCGATGGGATCTACAACGAGAAGAACGACCCGAACGAGAACTACGCCCGCGAGATGATGGAGCTGTTCTCGCTGGGCGCCGACCGCGGCGCCTACACCGAGGACGATGTTCGCGAAATGGCCCGTGCGCTGACGGGCTGGACGGCTGAATGGTCATCCGAGGAAGGACTGCACGAATTCGAATTCGACACCGCCCGCCATGACAAACATGAAAAGATCGTGTTCGGGGAGACGGGCAATTGGGACTGGGAAGACGCCGTGCGCCTGTGCGTCGAACATCCGCTGCACGCCTCCTTCTTCGTCACGAAGCTGTGGGGCTATTTCATTGCAAGCCCCCCGGACGAAGCCACGCTTGCCTCGTTGCAAGGGCTGTACGTGGGCTCGAACTACAGCATCCAAGCGGTCGTCGAGGCGATATTGCAGCACCCCGATTTCTACGAAGGTCCCGAGCTGGTGACGCCCCCCGTCGTCTACAACGCGGGGCTGCTGCGCTCGATCAGGCGCCCCATCGATACGACTTCGTGGACCTGGCTGTCGGCCAACGCCGGCCAGCAATTGTTTTACCCCCCCAACGTCTCCGGCTGGGATTTCACCCGCTGGCTAGACACCTCTACCGCCAAGGCACGCTGGGAAATGGCCAGTTACGTGACATCGGAGACCTACCCGAACCCGTGGCCTCCGGAAG
Source organism: uncultured Solirubrobacterales bacterium (assembly GCA_963827045.1). Lineage (GTDB taxonomy): Bacteria > Actinomycetota > Thermoleophilia > Solirubrobacterales > Solirubrobacteraceae > Palsa-744. Next base: position 76,050 of record CAWGZH010000004.1, on the reverse strand, counting down.
GCCAACCGCAATACAGCGCCACCGAGAGCTCGGCAGAAGCGCTGTCGAGCGCACTTGCCTACTGGGCCAACCCGCCGCTTTCAGAAGAATCGGAGCAGTGCATCGCCACTTTCGCCAAATCCTGTTTGAAGGAACCGCTTGCCAAGTGGGAGCAGAGCCCCTACAGGGCGATGCGCCAGAACGCGCTACGCATGTTGATCGCCACTTCTCCGGACATGCAGGTGAGCTGACGTGTCCCAGCAAGCCACTTTCGCCAAGGAGGTCTGATCATGGCTAAGAGCTGCTCTTGCAACGACTTCACCCGCTCGCAATTCTTGCGTCGCGGTGTCGCCGCCGCCGGCAAGGGGCTGCCCGGGATCGAGCCGGGAATGCCGCTGCCGGCTGGCACCGGCCTTGATCGGCGCACGTTCCTGCTGCGCTCGGCCGGAGCGGCCCTATCGGTTTACGGGGCATCGATGCTCAGCCCGCGCCACTTCGAAGAGGGCATCGCTCAGGCCATGGCCGCCACCGGCCCAGAACAGCCGGTGCTCGTGTCGATCTTCATGGAAGGCGGCTGGGACGCGCTATCGGTGCTCGCGCCCGTGGGAGAAGCCAAGTACAGGGAACTTCGGCCAGAGCTGGGATTGGCCGAAGGGTCGGGTAAGCCCTTCAGCGAGGACGAGAGCCTGATGTGGCACCCGGCCGCCACCGGACTGGCTGAACTACACGAAGAAGGCAAGGTCACGACCTTTCCCGCGATCGGATACCAGCCGGCCGACGAGAGCCACTTCACCAGCCGCCACTACTGGGAGGTCGGGCAGCTCGATGCACAGGCGCGCTCGGGCTGGATGGGCCGCTACCTGGATCTGGTCGGCGAACCGGAGAATCCTTTGCAGGGACTTTCGCTCGACTACTCGCTGGCTCCGGCGCTCGCCACGGCGAAGGTGCCTGTGGCAGCCGTTTCCTCGCCCGCCGATTACACGATGTGGGCTTACGGTCTGGGCGAACCGGTGAGCGGACCGGCGCTGGAAACCTTCGGCGCGCTTGGCGCCCTTCCGGCACCCTCGCCAGCCTACGCTCAAGCTCGCGCTGCTTCCTATGACACTGGCCTGGTGCTCGAAAAGATGGCCGGCTTCGTGCAGTCCGAGACGGAATCGGGTGACAAATCGGCCGTCACCTATCCGAGCGGAGAATTCGCCGAGCGGCTGGCGGTGCTCGCGGCGATGTTGCACACGGGCATGCCGATCAAGTGCGCATCGTTGAACGCCGTCGGCTCCTATGACACCCATTCGGACGAGGCCAGCACGCTGAGCACAAACCTTGGCCAGACGGTGAGCGCGCTGGTCGCCTTCCAGCGTGACCTGGAAGCACGCAAACTCGACCAGCGAGTGTTGATCCAGTTGTGGTCCGAGTTCGGTCGCCGCCCGCAGGAAAACGGCTCGGGCACCGACCACGGCGCGGGCGGCCTGGCATTCCTGATCGGCAGCCGCGCCGCTGGGAAGATGGTGGGTGAATTCCCGGGGCTGAGCAAACTGGACGAAAACGAAAACCTGCTCAATACGTCGGACTTCAGAGCGATGTACTGCTCGCTGCTGGAGCAGTGGTTTCAGACCGAAGCGGGCCTGGTGATCCCCGAAGCGGGCTCCTTCGAACGACCTGTGCTGGTGAGCTGAGAGATGCGCGGTGCATGGCGATCGATATTTCTCGTGTGCGCCCTGTGCGCCATATGTGGCGCCTCTGTCGCGATCGCCTTCGGCGCGCCGTCACGCGCTCGGCGCCACCACCAGACTTCGACTGAGCGGCGGGTATGCCATCGCACGAAGCACCACCACTGTCAGACGACGCGCCCAAAGAACGCCTCGCGAGGCAAGCACCGGTCAAGTACGGGCGCAAAATCCGTCACACCCGCTACCGAAAGCCAAGGCGAGGGTCAGGGCACGGCGGGATCGGGGCTTTCCACAGCACCCACACCCGGATCGAGCGCCGGTTCCAGCCCGGGCGACGTTGGTGCGTCGGAAAAAGTAGTGCCGGTCAAACCCCCCACTCCACCGGCGCCTGCTCACGTGGAGGTCACCGCCGAAGACAGCGAAGGCTACCGCTTCGTGCTCTCACGCTCGAGCGTTCCAGCCGGCAAGACGATCCTCGAATTCGTCAATCACGGCCAGGACGAACACAACTTGAATGCCACCGAAGGCAGCAAAGGAGAAGTAGTGGGGTCCCTCCCCAACACACCCTCTGACGGCCATCTGAGCTTGACCGTGAATCTCAAGCCCGGCAGCTACACCCTGTTCTGCTCGCTCCCCGGGCACGCGGCCAAGGGCATGAAAGCGACGCTCACCGTGGAATGAGCTCGGAGGTTCGCACCGAGTCAGCCTTCAGCTCTGGGCAGGTCCCTCAGGCGCGATCGTCCTCGCGTAAGCGCTCAAGCTCGCCTGTCAATCCCAAGATCTCCCCGCGTCGAAGCTGCTCCAGCTTGGCGTTGCGACTAACGCACTGAGGAGTTCCGGCTCGGCCAAATTGGCAGAGCAGCCAATCGAGGCGCGGGTCGAATCCAACAGATCCTGCTTAATTTGCCGCCCTTCGGAGGCCGACGGAAAAGCTGCAACCAACATCGAGATCAGCTGGTCCGGTTACCCTATGAGCCGTCGCGCTTTCTTGACGACGCATGGCCGCGCCGGGCCACGTGGCTACGCGGGTCGTGCTACCGCCTCCACACCGAGCTCTGCGAGCTTGCGATCGAGGGCGACGATGCGCTTAGTGTCAACATAGAAGTCGTGCTGCTCGACCACCTTGCTCCAGCGGGTGCGGAGGACCAGGACGGTGCTGTTCTCGTAGATTCGGGTCCCATCCGGAGTGTCAGCGTGATCGTCGAAGCGGACCCACATCGTCAGCGCCCAAAGCGGCCCGCTGGTCGCGATCTGGCGGATCTCCCCCTGAATGCCCGCGGCGGTGAAATTCTGCAGGAACCGGTCCATCCCGGCCTTGCCGACCCAGTCGCCCGACCAACGATGCGGTCCCTCGTTGAAGTGCAGGACGAAGTCCTCGGCGTATGCGGCGAGGAGGGCAGTATGGTCACCGGCGTTCAGCTTGCTGACGGCCGGGGAGAATCGGAGGAGCAAGAGGCGGGGAAGCGCGGCGCGAGCGGCGAGCGCGAGCGCTGCGCCGACAAGGAGGCTCAAGATTTTCATCTATTCCTTTCTAGGTAGATCGCTCTAGTGAGGACGAGGCTACACTATTGGCCATGACCGCGAGTCCTAGCCCTGCCAAGGTCCCGACTCGCGAGCGCATCCTCTACGCGACGGCCGAGCTGTTCCGCCGGCAGGGCTACAGCGGCACCGGCCTGAAGCAGGTGGTCGCCGAGGCCGATGCGCCGTTCGGCTCTCTCTATCACCATTTCCCCGGCGGCAAGCAGGAACTCGGCGAGGAGGTAATCCAAATGGCGGGGGCCTTCTTCCAGGCCCTGGTCACCGCCATATACGACGAGGAGCAGGAGACTGCGGCCTCGGTGCGCACCGTCTTCACGCGCGCCGCCGAGACGCTTGAGGCGACCGGCTACGAGGATGCCTGCCCGATCTCCACCGTCGCGCTGGAGGTGGCGAGCACCGACGAGCGCCTGCGCCGCGCCACCGCCGTGGTCTTCGCCCAGTGGACCGATGCCCTGACCGAGCGGCTTGGCAATCGCGAAAAGGCGCTGGCGGTTATCGCCGCCCTGGAGGGAGCGTTCGTTCTCTGCCGCGCCTCCCGGAACACCGAGCCGATGCTGGCAGCCGGCGAGATGGCCGCGAGGCTGGTCACCGAGACCTGACCCCGAGGTCGCCGGGACCAATCTCGACGCTGACTACAGACAATTGCTTATCGGGGAGACAGTGTGTGGTTGCAGGACATAGTGGACTGATGTCTCGGGAGATACTGGACACCCGGATGAAAGGTGGCTGGTATGGGGACGGGACGGATGGGTCTGGCGCGCTACGTCGTGGACGCCGTGGTCCTAGAGGGACGCAGCGCTCGCGAGGTTGCCAGAAGCGCACGGGATCTCAAAGAGCTGGATCTACGAGCTGATCGCCCGGTACCGGGACGGGGGCTATCAAGCACTCGAGCCCCGGTCAAGACGGCCGCGGTCCTGCAAGCACCGCACACCGCCTGGGGTCGTGAAGGCGATCGTCGAGCTACGAGAACAACTCCACACCGAAGGTCATGATTGTGGCGCGGCGACGATCGCCTATCACCTCGCTGGACGGATCGAAGATGTTCCCTCACGAGCAACGATCTGGCGGATCCTGGGACGCGAGGGATTGATCGTCTCCCAACCACAGAAGCGACCTCGCAGCAGCCTGATCCGCTTCGAAGCAGACCTCCCGAATGAGACATGGCAGACCGACATCACCCACTGGCAGCTCCAGGATGGCGAGCACGTGGAGATCCTGAACGTGATCGACGATCACTCCCGCCTATTCCTGGCCTCTGAGGCCTACCCCACCGTCAAAGCCCAAGACGTCGTGGACACCTTCCACAAAGCCGCTGATCTACACGGCCTGCCCGCATCCTTGCTCTCAGACAACGGTGCGGTGTTCACAGCCACACCACGCAAGGGCAAGGTGCTATTGCAAACAGAGCTCGAGCGGCTCGGCATCAGCTCGAAGAACTCGCGGCCATACCACCCCCAGACCTGCGGAAAGATCGAGCGTCTACACCAAACACTCAAGCGCTACCTCACCCGCCAAAAACCCGCAAGAACGCTCACCGAACTGCAATCCCAGCTCGACACGTTCGTCCACTACTACAACAACATCCGCCCCCACAGAGCCCTCGACGGCCGCACCCCACTACAGGCCTACAACACCAGGATCAAGGCCAGACCAGCCACCGGAGCACTCCCAGCGACCCACTTCCGCGTCCGCCAAGACAAGGTCAACTCCAAAGGCAAAGTGACCCTCCGCCACAACAGCCGACTCCACCACATCGGCGTCGGCAGAGAGCCCACAAGAACCGCCCCATCAAGCTCCTCATCGCCGACCGAAACATCCGCATCATCGACCAACAAACCGGCCAACTAATCCGCGAACTCACCCTCAACCCCAACCACGACTACCAACCCACCAACCAACCCTAAACTGTCCACGATCTCCCGAGACACGTGTCCGGGATCACCCGAGACATCACACTTATCGGGGAGACAGGATTTGAACCTGCGACCGCCCGGCCCCCAGCCTGAGGGATGGGGTGCCGCTCAGGTGATGGAGCCCGTGTTTACTGGGTTTCGTGCTTCTGAGTTTTCCTGGGTTTCGCTGAATTTGTTCCCCAAATTGTTCCCCAAACGTATGTTCGCATGGGCTTGTGGCGGAGATTGCCCGGTCGTCATTCTCGATCCGATCGCCTCTGCGACCCTCATCGGTCCCGCTAATGCCAGGCTGGCAGCAATCGCCGTTGTTCACGCAGCCTGAACCGCTAGATTTCCGCGCATGAGCGTTACGCCCCGCCGAGATGCATCTAACAAAGCTCAGGTCTTGGTCATCGAGAACACACATGAGTTCAAGGCTGATGATGGCGCCTTGCTGTGGCAGGTCGGCTTCGTTCCGATCGACGAGGACAACTCCATCCTCAGCGAGGCCGAGCACGTCACTTCGCATCCACAGTGCTTCTTCTCTCGCATCGCCGGCGTGTCGTCTCGGCGGCAGGTACTGCTCAATGCAAGCCTGGCCCCTGGAGCGCCGCTCGCGCTCAGGCGCGAGCGCAACAACCCTTACGATCCGAACGCCATTGCGGTCTGGGACAGAGCGAGCAATGGACAACTCGGATACGTGCCTGCTGATCTGGCCCCCACGTTGCTGGCGCGAGTTCCTACCGGCCGAGCTTTCGATGAGAGCTTCGGGGCGATGGTGTTGTCCGAATTCCGGCATAAGTCGCGATCTGGACCTCGAGCTGGATTGCGCATCCTGATCGGGCCGGTCGGGGAGATAGAGCTTCGGGTCTGCTCGGAGGACGACGATGACGAGGACCAGGCCGAAAGCGCGAGTGAGAACATTGCTGCGCTTGAGACCCATGCCACCGCCACACAACGTGAGCCGCGCAGCGCCGGAATGATTGAGTCCGTTTGTCCCGCGTGCGGGGCGTCCCAGGAAGCGTTTGCTGATCTGAGCGGGTTTCGCTGCGCGATCTGCCGCCGAGATGCATGGCGGATCAAATGCCGACGCTGTAAGCGCCCAAACACCATCTATGGTTCCTCCACCGGAGCGGGATCGCTTCAGTTCCGGTGCAGCAACTGCCGAGCGAAGAACGTCATCGACAAGAGCCGACTACGCGCGATATCGACCGAGGTACGTCGACGAGAATCTGCCGTGGTAGCTGACAGACGTCTCGCCGCGGCAGACGCGAAGACAGCGAAGGCGGCTCTCTTGGCACGTTCACAGGCCGAAGCTGAGGCTCTAAACGAGGAGCTCCAAGAGCAGCTGTCCTCACTCGAACACGCCCTAGTTGAGGGCATCGCAGAGTCGCCGTTCTCGTTCGCCACCATGAAGGTTCACATTGATATGCCGAAGTTCGACCCCGGCGAGCTTGCGAACGGCGAGGCGACCCCCTCATCAGATGCGTTCATGCCACATGAGCCTCGTGGGCTTGCAGCTCTTATCCCCGGTGCCAAGAGCCGCTACCAGCGCGAAGGTCGAGCTGGAGAAGAGGCATACGCTCAAGCCATAGCGACTCACGAGCGTCAGGAACGTGATCGCATCCAGCAACTCGAGGACGCCGAAGCGACACATCGGCAGTCCGTGGCAACTGTCAAGCGGCAGGCGGACGATGAGAATGCTCTGGTCGAAGATCTCGAACGCCGCTTCGCCGCCCTCGAGCCGGCCGCCGTGATCGAGTACCTCTCACACGCGCTGGCCGCAATGCTGCTTTCGTTCCCGTGCGCCGATCCACCGCGAATCGCCTACTCGCCGGACTCGCGGCAGCTCGCAATCCAGCTCGCACTGCCCACTGTCGAGGTGATACCCGAGTACCGCAGCTATCGGTTCATCAAGTCACGCGCCGAGATCTCCGCAACGGCGATGCCGGCGACCGAACGCAAGCGTCGCTACGCCGCCCTGATCGCACAGATCGCGCTACTCATGATTGAGCGGAGTCTCAACTGCGACGAGCAGGGCACGATAGAGACGGTCGTCCTCAACGGGCACGTGGCGACGATCGACAAGCGCACTGGACACGACGTCAATCCCTGTCTAGTGACCGTACGGACGACACGCGATCGCTTCGCCGAACTGGACCTGCAGAGAGTCGATCCGATCGAATGCCTCAAGGGACTCACGGCATCCATCTCGCGCAGCCCCGCCGAGCTCGTGCCTGTACGACCCATGGTCGATTTCGATATGGCCGACCCTAGGTTCGTCACCGAGGAAGACATCCTCGGGATGCTCGACACGCGCCCAAACCTGATGGAATTGACACCGAAGGAGTTCGAGTCGCTGATTACCAACCTGTTCGAGAAGATGGGTCTGGAGACCCGGCTGACGCAAGCGTCGCGTGACGGCGGCGTGAACTGTGTCGCGTACGACTCGCGGCCCATTTTCGGTGGCAAGGTCGTCATTCAGGCCAAGCGCTACAAGAACACAGTTGGCGTCAGTGCCGTGCGCGATTTGTTCGGCACCATGCAAAACGAAGGTGCTACAAAGGGCATCCTCGTGACCACGAGCGGCTACGGACAGGCCTCCCACGAGTTTGCGAACGGAAAGCCGCTGGAGCTCATCGACGGCGGGAACCTGCTGTACCTACTGAAGGAGCATACGGGCATCGACGCCAAGATCGAAGCGCCCGAGGATTGGGTTGATCCCACGCCGCCGCAGTGAAGGTCAACGCGCCTGCGAAAGTTGCTTAAGCGGTGCTAGCCACACTCAGGAGCGGGCGTGCACACATCCACTGGGGATCCCAGCTGGCGAGCGGCGCTCAGGTCGCGAATATGTGGATCGGAGTTTGTCGGGTCGTCATTCTCGATCACTTCGCCAACGACCGTCCTCGATCTCGCTGATATCGGGCGCGCCGGATAGCCTGCTGCCGAGACGCTCCATCACGAGGTCGGCAGCGGCCAAGACGCTGTATTGGTGGGGCGGTTCGGCGGTTAGCTGGTCCAGGTCGGCGGCGAAATCGGGGTTCTTGAGCTTGTCGGCGAGATTCGCGCCGAACTCGCGATAGTTGAACAGGCCCTCCCCCATGTAATGCGCGAGACCGTCGACCACCGACTGCTCGTTGACGTTCAGGTCGTTGAGCACGTGCCATAGATCGAATAGGTCGCGGCCCTTGCGGCGCTGGTAGAGCGCGCGGAGCTTCGTTGCCATCAGCTCCTCGATCCTGAAGGTGCCCACGCTCGCTTCGCCTGACCACCACCGAGAATCCACCGCGTACGGCAACGTTATACGCGGCAGGAATGAGTCGGTCTCCACGATGTTCGTCTCGATCTTGACCCTTATGCCTCCCGGCCCGCCGGTTGCCTCCGCATCGAAGACGATGTGAACCATCTGGCCGCTTTGGGTTGTGCCGTGCTCCACGAGCCCAACACGGAGAGCGACCTCTCGCAGGGCCGAGAGGTAGGGCTTGATGCCCGAGCGCGTACGTCGGACATAGTCGAGGTCTTCGGAGTAGCGCAGCGGCTCGGGAAGGTGCAGCTTGTTCAAGCAGGTCCCTCCCCGAAGTGCAAGCTCGCCACCGAGCAGCTCATGACCGGCGATCTCGACGATCAGCCGCGAAAGCACGAGGTCCTGCTCGATCTGGATTTGCGTGGGCCACGGCGCGCGGGAGATCCACTCGTTCAGATAGGCCTGCGCAATCACAGGTCGGGCTCCACCGCGACGTTCACACGAACCCTCCATCCCCGATCAGCATGCCCTCGCCGTGGACCTGACGCTACAAGTAGGTCAGGCTCGCCTTGATCCAGCCGCGCCGCCAAGCGCAGCGGTCCAAGATCCTGACAGGCGCCGTAGCGCTCCACCAACCATCCGGTGCGCCGCGCAAGCGCGCGGCCGTGACGCGCGGCCAGAGTCGCGAGCGCTGAACCATCAAGCTCGCCAATCTCAGCGAGGACCGTCGCGACGTTGCTGATCCCGCCGCTCGCCCGAGGCTCGCGGATAAGGTCGGCGACGGTCGCCTCACGCGAGGACACAAGGATCGAGCCCGTGTGCACGCTAACCATCTCCGTCGGCGTGTCGATCATATGCGCGCTCGTATAGAAGGACAGCCGCACCCGTCCGATCGCCCGGTCCAGCACTCTCGCCTCTGACATCACCTGGAAGACCTGCGGCGCCTGGTGAGAAGCCCCGTGATACGCCGCAGCCGAGAGCAGCGCAACGTAGTAGCGGTGCCCCAGATGGCGCATTAGATCGTCGATGAACCACTCGCCCGGAACCACACCCCAGGAGCGATACTCGGGCGGAACCACCACATACAGGCCTCGCGTCGGCGAGAAGACCCGCCGCTGCCTACGCAGGCGCTGCAGGCCGCTCGTGATCGCCGCGTAGCTCAAGCCCGTCAGCTCCCGGATCTCCTCGAGCGAGGCGCTGTAGCGCCCGCGTGAGATCAAGAGGTCCGGCAGGTCATGAATCGAGATATTATCTAAGGTCTGCATATGTATCAATATAGCGGATATCGATGTTTACATGTAGCTATATACATCCTTCTTTGTATGGTGCTGCATCAAAGGAGCATAAAGCACCATGCTGATGCAGATATTGGATCTAGGCGATCGCCGGCCCTCAGAAGATTCTGCAGTGGCTACCGGACCACGTGCTGAACACGGCCAGCACTGCTTGGCTGCGGAAGGACGAACAGCTGCTCGGCGGCTCGTCGACGTCGCCGCTTCCACAATGTCTCCAGGAACAACGGCGGAAGTCCTGTGACGAGAGCGCACATCACGACCTTCGCCCCATGGTCGATGCCGTGCACCCCCGCCAGCGCGAGCGCCGCGATCGACCCCACTCCTCCGCCGGCGGCGAACGAATAGCCCTTCGGCGCGCTCGCGGAACGGTCGCGCCGCCACATGCGTCGCCACCACGGCTCGGGTATTTCACCAAACGGGTCAGGCATCAACCGCGGTCAGGGACACGATTCGACGCCCTGAGCAACGACATGGCGATCCTTGCGACGGCGAACCTAAACTCCTTGCGGAATTGCTCCAGCTCACAGACGGCTTGCCGGCCTTCCTCGTGGGCCTCTCGTTCGATGTCGGAGATCAGTCGGGCGAAGTCAGATGGCACGGTATGAACGGGTAAAGGGAACGGAGATCGGCGGCGGTCAGGCGGCGATGACCTCGATCGGAGCGTGGCGATCCTGCTGGCGCTTGGGTTGCCGGCGCACACGCATCTCGATGTATACATCCAGCGCATCGGCTACGTCAGCGACGGTATCTAGTTGCACATTGCGACCCTTGCCGTCCAGCAGACGCGAGACGACCGACGGCTTCACGCCGATCCGACGCGCCAGCTCGGCCTTGGAGAGCTGGCTGCCGGCGCGAATCTCGTCGAGAGCGATCAGTAGCTCGGCGAAGGCGACGAGCTTGGCGACCTCGCGCTCGTGAGCCGCACGCTCCCTAGCGGTTGGGAAGCTCTGGGCCAGGACTTCGGCGAAGGCTGCGCTTTCCTTTGACTTATGCATTTCTGTACCTCATGTCGGAGAAAAAAATCGTAGCACAGAGGCTACGATGCGTCGCCATCGAGATCCGGCCACCACTCAGCGCCATCTCGTCCCACGGCAACACGATGGGTCTCCAGGTACTCCTTGCGATAGCGGTCGATTCGCCGGTACTCGGATTGCGGAGCCTCTGTCCGAGCAGGCTTGACTACGCCGCCGAGCAACACGAGCGAGGGGAGCGCCAGCCCATGTGTAGGTGCGTCGCGATCGATGAGGCAGAACAGCCGGTAGGACTGGGCCGAGAACGTCCGGCGGTGGCGGCGGCGCGGGGCCACGACGCCCGCGGCGGGTGGGTGCCGGGGCGCGAAAGACGACTTCGTCAGGAATGGCCCGCAGCACCGCCTCAAGCTCGTCGAGCGTCAAGAATTGAAGATCTGGGTTGGCGTCTCCTTGGCGACGGCGACCTGGACGGGCGGCACGACGCGCCGGATTCTCGCGAGCCCAGCCCCGCTCGATTGCATGCTCGAAGATCGAATGCAGAAAGCTCACCACGTTGCGAATCGACTTCGACGACAGACCTTCCACGAGCATCGCGCTTGCCACGGCTTCCACGTGGGCGGTAGTGACGCTGGTGACTCCCAACGCGCCGATACGAGACGAGATGTGTACGCGCTGCATCGACTCGCATCCCTCCAGGTAAGAGCGACGGGCGCCGCTGATGCGGAGCTTCTGCCGCAACGAATCGCCGACCTCATCGACCGTGGGGACCTGGACGCCGCGAACCGGCTTGGGAGCCCGCTCCTCTGCGTCCTGCATGCGTCGAAGCTCTCGCTCGGCCTGCGGGCGTGTCAACCCCTCTCTCTCACCTTGGCGACGTATACGACCAATCTTGCGATTGAGCTGACGCCCGTCGAGCGTCCGCCAACGCCCGTAGTAGGACCCTGACTTCTCATAGAGGTGAGCTGTTCCGTAGGTGCGCTTGGCCATCGTGTTCTTTTATACACAGCCTGTCGGCTGGTTGGCTCGAACGATCATTGGCGCGCCCTACCTCCGTAGTGGCGGAATGCCGCCGCCGTTTTGAGGCCAATTCGACCGCCGTGCGGAGCCGGTGCTTGGCCGGTCTTCGAGCTGATCCATCCAGGCGATGAGCGCGTCGCGTCGATAGCGGACGTAGCGACCGAGGCGAATGTGTGGGATGCGATGCCGGCGAGTCTCCGAGTACACCCACGCCGGCGTTACCCGCAGCAAAGCAGCGACCTCGTCGGCCGTGAGTAGATCGCCGCCTGGCGAGATCGGCTGGTCTGCGGACTCGGTCATCTCCCACCTATTGACCTCGAACCCGGCGAACCGGCCAACGAATTTAGATTCGTCCCGCAGGAGAGTCGAATATGCTCGATCGGACTATGCAGCGTTGGCACCTCCTGGCCGCGCCGATCCTCGCCATCGGGATGCTATGGATGACAGTCGCTGGAGGGTCGGATGTCCCCGAGCAGATCGACCGGGCCGTGCGTGCACCCTACGAAGCTGCCCTGCACCGTGACGCAACCGCCTTGTGCGCCGACTTCACGCCGACGGTGGCATCCGGTCTTGTAACAGATGCGCCCGCCGGATCGACCTGCCAGGCCGCCGCGGCCGAAGCGTTCGCTGGCACGGCTCCCTATGAACCATCATCCCCCACCACCCTGCCGAAGGATTGGACGGTCACCCACATCGCCTGGCATCGGGATCGCGCCACCGCGTTGCTCGTCTACGGCAAAGAAGGCAGCGCGTCCTTCACACTCCAGAAGATCGCTGAGCGATGGCTCATCGCAACACGCGCTCGGCTCGCCACGATCAAAGGATGCCGAGGAAAGATCGCAGCAAGCCACTGTCCCCCCGATGCCCAGGTCCTGCTCTTGCTCCTCGGATCGCCCATCGTCAGTCACGGCCCAGCCCTCGTTCCCATACCGGCTGCGGTCAAGCGTGTCGGAGGCAGGCAGTTGAGCGAATTCGACAAGGGAAGGAAGGTGTTCGCACAGTCAGGGTGCGAGGCATGCCACCAGATCGGCGACCAGGGCAACCCCGGCCCCGGCCCGGCCCTCACGCACATTGGCTCGACTCTCTCCGCCCGGCAGATCGAGCATGCGATCCTCGACCCCACAGAACCAATGCCCTCCTTCAGTCACATGCCCGCCGCCAAGCTCAAGACGCTCGTCGAGTTCCTGTCGCTTTTGCGCTGAAAGAGCTTCCTGCGCGGCTGGCCGGCAAGGTCGAGGCGATGAGACGGACGGAAAAGCCCGCAAACATGCACAAGGACGTGCGCGAGAACCTACACCCCACGCCTTCGTTGGGGTAAGCGCCCACAAAGCCAAGCAAACCATTGCGGAGCGTTGTAGCGCAGATCAAACAGTCCCAATACGACGATCAGCGCGATGAAGAGCAGAATCCAGACCGCTCCCGAGAGGTGAACCACGACGACGATCAACGCGGTCAGGATCCCGGCGCCAAGAACCGCTCGCATGACGTAGTAGCCGAGCACACCCACTGTGACGATCCAACCGACGGGCGGACGAGGACGACGGCGCACCATGCGATCAGCGGCCACCAGATTTCGCCCATTCAACCGGTATTGTTGTTCCAACCTTGAATGGTCGTCCGCGTCCTGGCGTCTGATCGAGGACGCGCGCCAATTGTTGTAGGGCGTTGTGGAACGCCAGCTCCTCGCGAGGGTCTTCGGCTGAGCTGTCGATGTTCGCGCGCCAGGTCGCGAGCGCGGCGAGTATCTCTACGCGTTCGGGGTGCTCATGCCAGTCGTGCTCGAGTTTCGCGAGCGCCCTGGGATAGCGCTCGTGTAGCGCGACGATCGCGCCCCACGTGTTCTGATGCCAGGCGGGATCATCCTCGGGTGCGATCCACGGCGCGCCAGCGCCCGTCGCCCTCGACGGAGACGTAGGCCGGGTGCGTAGGCGCGCCCGCCTGCTCGTCGCCGTCTCGCTGTCCTCAAGGACTGTCCGCAAGAACCCAGAGGCGGTGCTCGCCAGCGGCTCCCCGGCCTGTTGGGCGCGTTGTTCGAGTGCGGCGTGCGCCGGGTCGGGCAGCCGGATCATCAGACGCTTCACCGGCTCAACCCGATCTCGTGCTCATGCTCCACGTGTTGGCCAGCCTCGATCTCGGCCTGGACGGTGGGGAGGCCGAGTTCGCGCGAGACGAGTGCCGGGTCTAGCTGCTCACCCAACTCCTCGGAGGTCTCGTATTCGACCGATGGTGTTTGTGAGCGGCTCGATCTCATCTTTTTCGCTAGCCGTTCGATCCGGTCGAGATCGGTGCCTTCGGTGCCCAGCTCTTCGCGTGCGAGATGCCACTCCGTGCCTTTCCGAGCCCGAGACGCTTGAACATATGAGGACTCCTTACTGGTCTGCCATCCCCCCGTGAGGACGACCGCACGCTCGACCGTCGCTCCCTGTTGGCGGTAAATGTGTTGGGTATAGCCGAGACGTAGGGCGTCTCGGTCCTCGCCGGCGAGCGTGACCGTCCGGCCGCTCCCGTCGAGTTGCACCGTCACTGCACCCTTGTCGTCTATGCCTGTTATTTGGCCGCGGCTGCCGTTCTCGACCCTGGGTTGACGTGGCGCGCGGTGTTGGCGGATGAACGCAACACGATCCCCCATACGCAACCCATAGTGCACCGATCCCAACGGGACCTCCCGCTCGCCGAGTTCTCCACGCTCACCACGCAAATATTGGGCGCGGGCGTTCAACCGGTCGATCTCCCGGTTCGACGCATCCGCGATCAACGCAACATCCGCCGGATCAAGTTTCTCTGTCAGTTTCGCCCAGGCTTGGACCGCGTTCTCGGCCGCTTGTTCGCAGGTGTCCGCGAGGTTCAGTTGTCCGCGAGACTTATAGTGCGCCATCGCACGCTCCGGCTCACCTGCCCGCAACGCAGCCCACGCACGCTGCTCATCCCGATCTGACGTCCGCCTGACCTGTTCAATCTCCACCACCGGCATCCGGGTCGTGAGCCGGTCGAACATGCCGCCCGGGCCGATCGAGGGCAACTGCTTACCATCACCCACCGCCACAAGCTTCGCGCCGGTCCGGTTGACCAGTCCGATCAGCTTCTCCAAACGGTGTGTGTCGGCCATCCCTGCCTCATCGAAGAACACGGTCGTGTCCTCATCGAGCACGACGCTGCCCGTCTCGGCCCTTGCGACTAGCGAATCGAGCGTCATCGTCTGATCCTCAAGCGCGGGACTGTCATTACCCAAACGCTCCCTCGTGCTATCCGCGACCGCCACACCGATCGTCGTGCGACCAGCCAACTGCTCGGCCCTTGCCGCAGCGTCGATCACGACACCCTTCCCCACCCCCGCCGGCCCGATCAGTGCTGCGCCACGCTCAGGACCCGTCAAGACAAGTAGCGCCAGCTCCTGCTCATCGCTCAACGCCGCACCGATCCTCTCGGCGACCTCGCGTGCAGCGTTCGCACGAGCGCTTTCCCCAACATCACGTCCAGCAGGTATGGCCAGTTCGCTGGCGTGGCGTTCGATCGTCTGCTCCTGTGCACGCACCGCGAGCGTCGTCATCTTCCCGTCCGCAAGCGGCAACACTCGTCGCTCCCTGACCATCTCCCCCACCACCCCAAACGCCTGCTCTGGCGACAGCACTCCAACGGACTGCTCGAGTACCGCCGCGCGCAGCTCCTTGACCTCGAACACCGCCCTAGTCGCCGTCAGGCCCCGCTCCACACGATCCATCAACGTCCCGTCGCGCTCGGCCGACTTGTGCTCGCCGGCAAGCAAGCGTGCTGCCTCGCCCGGCCCGAACTTGTACTGGTCCGCTACCTCTCGCCATACCTGGTCGAGATCGTCACGCGTCGTCAACTCCTTCGCACGCCGATTCTCAAGCTTCACGTTGCGCAACTCGCCACGCTCAGGCGCACGCCCATACCTCGCCCGAAACCGCTCTGCAGCCGCGACCACTTCACGCGTACGACCTGAGAACGCATCCAACAAGCCCCTTGGGACGCCCGCGATCTCGAAATACCGAGCCTCCTTGCCCGTCCCGCCCTCGATCTCATAACCGAGATCAGACAGCTCCTGCGCCAAAGCTGAGCGGTAGAACGCCCCAACTTCCCTCGCTGAACGGAAGATCGGCCTCGACGCCACCGCCACGAACCTGTCGTCCTCCCGCACCGCACCGGTCACGACCACATGCGAATGCAGTTGCGGGTCCGGTGTCTCAGCACCGCTCACACCGCGCGCAGTCGTATGGCGATACTCGACTGCCAACACATCCTTCGCCTTCTCCTCCGCCACCTCGCCGCCGTAGCGCCGGCGGACGACTGGGACCTGCTCGCGCACATGCGCCAACGCTCGCGCAACCGCCCGTCCGTGCGCTTCCTCGATCTGCTCACGCTGCCACGGATCGCCGATCGCCCACACCACCGACACCGACTTCGGAGCACTGAACGACACATCGATCCCGCCGCCACGACCACCACCTGCACCCTCCGGACGCAACCAAGCGCCCGTGCCCGGATGGCGGCCTTCCATCAACGCCACGAAATGACGACCGTCCACCTGGCTATCCGAAACGATCCCCAACCGCTCCAACATCGCCCGATCGGTATGCCAACGGCCCGGGGCCTGCGCCGCCTCGCTCGTCGGACCCAAGTAATAGTCGCCTCGCTCTGGCGCGACCGTCTTTGACTCCAAGTAGCGCGCGTAGCCCGCCGCGGAATCCGCCTTGATGCTCATCGCCGTCATCACAGTACGCGCCATCATAAGCAGTCATTCGGATGCTTTCAAGCTCACCGTGCATCTAGTCTGTGAAACAATTTGGGGCAGTTCCGTGCTATGCGCTGGCGGGTGTTGTAGACCGGCCGCAGCGTAGTGTCGGGGTGCTGCCGTAGCGTCGTCGCGTGGCTTCAAAGTCGCTCATGAACTGGCGGACGGACGCGTACGCGTCCGTCCGCCGAGATCGAGAACGCTCATAAGGCGGTCGGAGGGACCAAGCCGGGCAGGCGGTTCTTGACCCAGCAGCTCAACTACGCCTACACGATGCTGCTCCCAGCGCGTTTTCCGGGGTTTGCTCGCGCGCTACACGCGCAGAGCGCAGACGCCATCGCGCTCGGGGCGAACGACTTACGACCAAGACCACTTAGCGAAAGCGTGCGCTCAGACTGTCGAACTGCTCATTGACGTGGTCTTCGATCGAGACCATTGTGCCGCGCTCGTCGCGGAACGTTCGCTTTGGGTCGCCCTTGAAGGAAAGCCAATTGAAGCTCGTCACCACGACGAACCGCCGATCGCAGATCAGAACCTTCGCATGGGTACGCCCGAGACGCTTGAAGTGGAAGTGCTCATGTTGGGCACTCAGTTGCGTGAGGGCCTCGAGCACACGCTTGTCAGCGTCCGGGCTTGCGGTCTCGCTGGCACTCATCCCCCACCCTAGGTAGACCTCAACGCCACGCTCGAGTGCGGCGGTCAGCTTCTCGAGGAACGTGTCGTTGACCACAGCAGCCCGCAACCACGGAGAGAGCAGCAGGATACGCTCAGTGCTGGTCTCAAGGGCGTCAGCAAGGATCGCTGGGTGCTCGTATGTCTCAATCGCCCGGACCGGGCTCTCCCCTGGTACGTAGATCGATCCGCCTGTGGCCTTCGGGTCATCTGCCGATGTCTCATCGATCAAGTCGACGAGCTCGGTGCCGAGGACCCGCGACGCGAGTGTCCGAGCGTCCTCAATGCCGCGTCTAGCGAGCCCGAGCTGGCGAGCAAGGCCCGCCTCGGCAAACACGCTGGCGTGGCGCTCTGAGAGCTGGCCTGCAATCGCGAAAGCGACCTGCCCCCGCGAGCGACGGGCACCATGAGGAAGATAGACAAGGGCGATCGCGGGCTGGAAGATGCGCAAACGCCGCTCGATCCCCCGAACGGCAAGGACATCGCTGAGCTGCTGTCGTGGCCCTCCCGTCGCCCTGATGATCCCCTCAATCGACCGAAGATGAGAGCGGAGCTCAGGCTCATCCGGACGCCGTGCGGGGTGTGGAGGTACCTCACGTATCCCGCGCTCGGCGAGCTGACGCGGCTCGAGATATCGCGAAAGGAAGCCGGTTGGCTCCCGTAGCAGACCGTCATAGTCGATATCGACAACACGTTCGCGGCTGACGATTTGAGTAGCCTTGGCCAGCATCTCCTGACCGCCCGCCGTAAGACTCAGTGCATCGGATGAGCTAGCCCCCACCGAGACGGCCTCGCGCTCTAGCAGGGCAAGCATCGTCGCCTGTACGACATTCGCGTCGAGTCCGAGCGCCTGCTCGATGGTCCTCTGCTGATCAATGCCCGCGTCAATCGCTCTTAGGGTGTACTCCTGCAATGGGTCGAGCTCCTTGTGCTCAAGGATTTGCAGGCGCATGCTTATCCGGTAGAACGGAAGTCCGACTTCGGCATAGCTAGCCAAGGCGTAGCCTGGACGAGCATCGACGAAACGCTCGACTATCTCCTCGGTCGTCAAGGCTCTATCTCCGTCAGCGTACAGTCGCCGTGGCCTTCGATGTAGTCGAGTACAGCGACGAACGGGTTCTCCGCAGTCGAGCCGCGCGCGGATACATGATCACCGACCAACAACAGGGCGTCGCGACCACGCGACAGGGCAACATTTAGCCGCCTTCTCTCGTTGAGGAACCCGATCTTCCCCTCCTTATTCGAACGGGTAACCGAGTAGATCGCTATATCGGCTTGGCGTCCCTGGAAAGCGTCGATGGTGCTGCACTCGATCTCCAGAGCGGGCCAGTTGCTTAGCATCGGAGCGATCTGGCGACGGATGACATCTCGCTGGCCGGCGTAACCCGTCAGTACAACGACTGACACTGCGCTCTTAGCCTCGACGGCAGCGGAGTTTGCCTGCCTGATGAGCTTTTCGATCACGCGAGACTCGTAGTTGTTGATAACGGTGGTGCCCGCACGAGTCTCAAAGCGAGCCTCCGACCGTGAGGTCGTGAACCAGCAGACCGGGCTCGGCGCGAGGTGCGACAGCCAATGCGGAGGCTCACGCGGAGCGCTCTGAAGTGTTCTGTCATAGAAGCACTGGCTGATCATGCCGCCGATCGCGGGGGCCATCCGGTGTTGGTGCGAAAGCAGCTTTACGCACCCATCGGGAAGTTGTGTACGCAACCGATCAAACAGCGTAACCTTGATGTCGTTGACTCTGAGGCTGTGGTCGGCGAGCATGGAAGGTCGGAGCAATGCGTCGTCGATGAACGGCGGCAGCTGGCAATGATCGCCGACAATGATCCATCTCTTCGCGCGGACCATCGGAACCAGCATCTCAGTGGCGGTCGCCTTAGACGCCTCATCAATGATGCAGAGGTCAAACTCGATTGTCTCCGATCCCTTGACACTCGCGTAGCCAATGCACGTCGCCGCCACGACCTGCGAGCGCAGCAACGCCGCGGAGCGGAAGGTATCGCCCCGGCCGAAGCGTGCATGCCAGTCGCTGATCAAGTCGATGAGCTTGCGTGCTTCGCCGCTGTCCGCACCCTCGGCCGGCATGCGTGCGCGTGCGAGATCACGAAGCTGGGCAGGCGAGGAGTCCCGCACATCGGCGGGGCGTGTGAGGGCCCCCAACGTCACGAGCCGCGCTATCGCCTCGTTGGCGGAGGCATTCGCGCTCGAAGCTTCCTCGGCGATCTCTGCAAACCGCTCCGAGATGGCTCCCGTCGCGTCATCCTCAAGGTCGGGACTGTTCTTGCGAAGCTCCTCCAGCCTGGCTCGTAGATGGCGCTGCTCCAGCGCCAAGGCTGCGAGCGCGTCGCGCTCACTCGCTAGCTCGTCGTAGCGCATCGCGCTCTCCAAATCCTTGGCCGAGATGCCGCGAGCGTCCGACCAGCCTCTGAGCCACTCACGACCGGAAACAACTACCTGCTCGCGCCAGCGCTCAACCTGCTCGTCCAGGAGCAGGGACGTGACACTCGACGCGACACGATTATCGCCGCGACGCGCAATGCGCGTAAGACGAAGCTGTGGCTCGGCTGTGATGAGACGCTCGAGGACGTTGTCAAGCGCAGCGTTTGTTTGAGACGAGACGAGGACGCGCTCGTCGGGATGACGGGCGAGGTGCTGAAGGATCACCTCTGTGATGAACGTAGTCTTCCCCGTTCCAGGCGGACCCTCAACGAGCAGCAGATCGTGGGAGCCGAGCGCTGCACTTACTGCGGTGCGCTTGGGCTCATCGAGCTCCGAGCGCCATCGGAGGTTCCTGACGGGTTCAGGGACTCGCGCGGAAGAGGGGTCCATCAGAAGCGCTCTAAGGTCGGGGCGGAGGGCACGGTCGTACTGGAGAGCGTCAAGCGCCTGATCCTGACGGTGAAGGGCTGCACGAGAAGCGTTCGTGTCGAGCTTCAGTTCACCAATACTAGGGAGGGAATCAAAACTTCCACGAGCCGGCGTAAGGGTGACTGCATCGGTGGATATGTCAGTGACTTCACCTGCGAGTTCCTGCCCATCTGCCCAGCGCACGAGGCGAATCTGCCCCAGCAGATCGTCTCCGACTGGCTCGGAGGTCTGAAAGCGCATCCCGTCTGGCTCCTCGGAGACATCGTCGTAGCGCACGGGGGCTTCCCTGTCGCGCTCCAGCGAGCGGAGTGCTGCAAGCGTCCTCCGCCATATCTGCATTGGGCGCTCGCGTGCGGCGTGAATACGGCGGAGTTTTTCCTCGGCAGCATGGTTTGAAACCCCACGCTGGAGCGCGATAACAAGCTCCTGTCCGATGGCCTGGTCGAGTGGGGGTCCGACTGCCCAGATCCAGGGCGGCTCCCAGCTGTGATCCCGTTCACGCTCAAGAGTGGAACTCGGCGCCGGCCATGCGTTCAGGATGACAATGTGATCCCGCGTCTCGCGGGCGATGACGACATGTAGGCGCAGCTCCGTTCCAAGCAGGTAGTAATGATCTGCCGTTGACGCGCCGTCCGCGAACGTCTGACGATCCCAGGAGATCAGCGCTGATTCTTCTTTGAGATTCTCGCAAACGGCGTCCTCGACCTGAAGGTCGGTCTCAAGGTCGAGGTAGTCCATCAGTGCCTCGTACACTTTCCGTGTCAGCACGATGTGAAGTCGGTCGAACAGGCGACAGGGGCGGCGCTGGACGCAAAGCGTTCCGCTCATCCTCAACCGCTCTAAACAAGGAGAGAAGGGCGGCGGCGGCGTGGGGTCTCGCGCCGGGGTCGTCGTCTACACAACGCCGCAGCACGGCGTCGATCTGCTTCGGTACGTCAAGGCGTGCGAGAGCGTCATCGATCGCGCGATACGGTTCATCCGCGTATCCCGCAAATGGGTCGAGCCCCGTCAACGACATGATCGCAAGGACCGCATACGAGAACACGTCGCGCTCAGTTGGATGGCGGCCATCGTCGTACTCGCGAGGCGCGAACGGCCGGGTCACATGGTCGCGAAGTGTGAGGCCGGGGGCAATGCGGGAAAGGATCTTGGCGATGCCGAAATCAGCGATGCACGGGTGGCCATCGGGATGCATCAAGATGTTCTGTGGCTTGATGTCCCGATGGGCTATCTCCTGGGCGTGGGCGTAGGCAAGCCCCTCAAGAAGACCGTGGCCGTATCGGGCCCAGAAGTCATCCCAGACCCTCGAGTTCTTTCTCCTGCAGAGAATTGCGGAGATCCTTCTCCAGCCACGGGAAGACGAAGTAGCGCTCGTTCGTGATGGGATCGCGCCCCCCGTCGAGCAGTTCGACGATGTTCGTATGACGTAGACGGGTTAGCGATTCGTACTCACGAGTGAAGACCTGGCCAGCAAGCACGCTGTCACCATGGATTGCCGCTGGAAGGACCTTGACCGCGAAAAGTCCGGAGAACTCCCCCGTCACATCGGTCGCACGGTAGACCCGTGCGGTCGCTCCGCTGCGCCACTCAGCCGGCAGTGCCCAGCGAGAGTCGAGGATGCGCGGAACGTCGGGTGTCATGGGGTCGATCGTATGTGTGATGGCGGGCGTGTGCAGGAAGGATCACGCGAGGCCGGGCATCCGGACCCGTCCCATCCTTTCGGGTGACGACTGCATAGCAGGAGGTCAGGACGCCAAATGGGCCGCCCAAAGGCAGAGCGAGGGACGCCGCCTCATGTGGAGCGTACCGACTACTCCGATCGTCTCAGGCAGACAGCAAATTCGACGCACGCCGCAGCAATTGGACCCCAATCTGATCCTCTGCGACCTGTGCCTAAACCAAAAACCATCAGATTTACAGACCGTTCGTGAGGGGTGAGCGATGTGTGTGGTTTCAGTACATAGGCGACAGATGTGTCAGGACATAGGAGACACCTACTTGAAGGGGTTTTCCTGTGGATATGGCGCGATATCTGGTCGAGGCACACGTGTTGGAGGGTCGTCGGGTTAGCGAGCTGGCGGCAGCTCACGGGGTTCATCGCAGCTGGATCTACAAGCTGATCGCTCGCTACCAGGCCGGGGGCTATGAGGCTCTGCAACCCCGCTCCAGGCGGCCACGATCATGCAGACACCAGACCCCAACGGAGGTCGTTGAGGCGATCCTCAAGCTACGGGAGAGCCTGCAACAGAAAGGCCATGATGCTGGGGCAGCGACGATCGCCTACCACCTCGCCGGAGAGCTAAAGAACGGGACGCCGGCGCCTTCTGTCTCAACGATCTGGCGGATCCTCAGACGGGAGGGTCTCGTGCTCGCCCAACCACAGAAGCGGCCGCACAGCAGCCTGATCCGCTTCGAAGCAGACCTACCGAACGAGATGTGGCAAACAGACATCACGCACTGGCATCTCGCCAGCGGTGAGCACGCCGAGATCATGAACATGATCGACGACCACTCCCGCCTATTCCTTGCCTCCCAAGCATTCGGAACGACCAAAGCCCAAGACGTCGTGGATGTCTTCCACAAAGCCATCGAGCTGCACGGCCTACCAGCCTGCCTGCTCTCAGACAACGGCGCCGTGTTCACCGCCACACCACGCAAGGGCAAGGTACTCCTACAAACAGAACTCGAGCGGCTCGGGATCACCAACAAGAACTCACGGCCCTACCACCCCAAACCTGCGGAAAGATCGAGCGCCTACACCAAACACTCAAGCGCTACCTAACCCGCCAGAAACCAGCAGAGACCCCCACAGACCTACAAACACAGCTCGACACATTCGTCCACTACTACAACACGATCAGGCCCCACAGAGCCCTCAATGGCCGCACACCCCTACAGGCCTACAACACCAGGATCAAGGCCAGACCAACCACCGCCACCGGAGCGCTCCCACCAACCCACTTCCGGGTCCGCCAAGACAAGGTCAACTCCAAAGGCAAAGGACCCTCCGCCACAACAGCCGACTACACATCGGCATCGGCAGAGCCCACAAGAACCGCCCCATCAAGCTCCTAATCGCCGACCAAGACATCCGCGTGATCGACCTTCAAACCGGCGAGCTACTACGCGAACTCACCCTCAACCCCACCCGCGACTACCAACCCATCACCAACACCTGAACTGTCTACTATCTCCCGGGACATCAGTCTCCGATGTCCCGACACATCACAGAGGGGTGAGCGATGGACTCGAACCCCCGACCGCCTAGACCACAACCGGGATCGACGCTTCGCTTCGTGAGGTGACGGTTAGGCGCCCGCGACCAGCAGCGAGGCGCCAGCGTAGATATGCGCCGGGGTGTCCCTGAACGCCTTGCCGACGAGCTTCGGCTCCTGGCCGATCGGGGCGATGTCGATCGCGAACTCAAGGCCCGTCTTGGCCGAGATCTTCACGAGGGTCTCGATCTGCGGGTTCTTTTCGCCCGACTCCAACTCGACCACTCGCGGCTGGCTCACGCCGAGGCGCTCGGCCAGCTCGCGCTGTGAGAGGCCGTGATCGGAGCGGTAGCCGATCAGCCGGGCGGCAACCATGCGTGCCAGCGCCAGACGTTCCCACTCCACGGCGAACTCTGGGTCGTCCTCCAACGCGGCCGCCAGCACCTCGTCAGCCGTCTTGATGCCCTTCGGCCAGTGGCTCGGTATCTTGGTCATAGCTGCATGATAGGTCATGGCTTATCGGATTTCAATGGTCTGTCGTATCGCTCGGCGCGAGCCTGTGCACGTTCGATCAGCGCGGCGAAGCTCTTGTGCCGATCGATGGCGAGGATCGCGTAGAAGTCGCCGGCTCGGCGGTAGATCGCACGCCAATCGCTTTGTCCCTGCCTCGGACGCAGCTCGCGCAGCGCCGCGGCGCGATCTCCCTTCAGCGGCTTCATGTGCGGCGGGCCAAGCTGCTCTCCGAGTTCGCCCAGCTTCCGCACCGCGTTGAGCAGCGCGCGGTGCTCCTCCTTGGACTTCATCGCCAACAACTCCACGACCGCCTCGGGGTCGTAGATAACCGTATGGGGCCACGGCTTCGCTGCTGAAGTCATCGACGAAACCTACCCACGGGTTGGGATGGCATTGTTTGTCTACACCAGCCTCATCTGCGTGATGCTCGTAGGCGGCCGTCACGCGGTCGAGGGCGCGCTCATGGTCGCGGTGCCCGTAGAGCTTGCGGACGAGCTCCCCGCCGTCGGTGTGTCCAAGCGCGATCGCCACGTCCTCGGAGGGCAGGTCGAGGACGTTGACCATGTACCAGCCCGCGAAATGACGGGTGGCCAGGTACAGGCTGCCCTGCCATCCAGCCGCGCCCCGGACGGCCTTCCAGTGGTACGCGCGAGAGCTTGAGGACCAGTGCTCGCCGCGGATCGGTGTGAAGCAGAACTCGCCTTCGACCGGCAATCCGACGATCGCCTCTCGCGCGGGCTCGGTCAGCGGAGCCTCGCGCGCCAGCCCGTTCTTGGGCGACGTGAACGTGCGGGTCTTGGCGTTGAACTGCTCGACCACACGGATGCGCCCACGATCCAGGTCGAACATTCGCGCGGCGCAGCGCATCCAGCTCCCCCGGCCGCAGGCCCGTGAACGCGGCAACCTGGAGCCATCCCGCGAAGGATGGGCTCGCCAGCTCGTGAGCGCAACGAATCAGCTTCCAAACCTGCTCCTCGCTCGGCGGTTGCTCGTGGCGACGGCCTGGTCCCTTGGAGATCCCGAGCCGCGCAAACGGGTTCTGACGCACGATCCGCCCCGCCTTCGCCGACGCAGCGTCGTTGAACATCGCGCGCAACGCGGGAACCGTGCCGTTGCGCTGACCGCCCGCGAGCCACTCCGCGACAACCTGGTCACCAATCCCTCCGATGCTTAAGTTCCCGTAACGATCGACGAACGCCCGCGTGCGCTCACGATTGTGGATATTCGTGGACTCCTTCGGACGGGCGAACAGCGGATCGCTGGTCCAGCGCTCCCAGAACGCCCGCGCCGTCACGTCCTCTACGCGTGCGTGTCCGAGCCGTTCGCGTGCCCTCACACGCGCCTGCTTGGCTCCGGTCTTGGTGGCGAAGGTTCCCGGGCCTCCGAGGACGTGCGAGACGCTGAGGTTCTTTCCCGTGGCCGGGTCATAGACCTGCGCTCGCCAGCGCCCGGAGGGAAGTCTGGTAACGCTCATGCTGCCCGCCTATCGGTCGCCCACCCGATCGCAGCCGATGGGCTGAACCGCCGTGTCCGCCGTCCCCAGGTCACTGATGGCATCCCGTCAGCGACCATCCGGTCAACCGTCGCCACGCTCACGCCCATGATCCGCGCGAGCTCGGCGCGGGAGACATAGCGCTCAGCCTCCGCGAGCAAGGGGAGCCCACCTGTCCGGCGCGGGATGGAATTGGTGCCCATACCCATTACTGACCCGAGCACCCCAAACCGGCCATGTAGTTTGGTTTGGGCCTGTTGGGGCCCAGTGATGAGTGGGCTGGCCGTCGGTTCGCGGAGCCCGTTTCGGGCTGTGGGCGTGACGGTTAGGTAGTGGTGTCCGGTGCCCCGTAGAGGGTGTGGCAGGCGACGGGATGACTCAAGTAAAACGGCTGGCCCCGGCTGTCGGGTGCCTTACGTTGGATTTGTCTCCCGCCGCCTGTCACGGACGCCGCCATGACTTCATAGAAGCGTGCCTGTTGCTCGACATGGCTTTGTCTGGCGGTCTCTACATCACACCAGCGCCAACCAGCAAATGAGGAGACCGAAATTGATGATCGCAGTAGGCGTGGACACACACAAGCAGCAGCATCATGCCGTCGCTCTGGACGGCCTCGGACAGGTTCTCGGGGAGATCGTGATCGCGACCACCTTTGCCGGCTACAGCCAGTTCGTGTGCTGGCTGAGAGATCTCGGTAAGAGCGTTCTGGTCGGGATCGAGGGTGCCGGCAGCTGGGGCGCGGGACTGTGCGAGTTCCTGCAAGCCGAGGAGGTCGAAGTGTTCGAGGTCGAACGTCCTCAACGACGTGAGCGTCGGGGCGGCAAGTCTGATCGCATCGATGCTCTGCTGGCCGCCAAGAAAGTCCTCACGGGCGACGGACTGTCGACACCCAGAGGATCCGGGAAGCGTCTGGCACTGCAAATGCTGTTGGCGGGCTACCGCTCCATCGTCAGCGAGCGCTCACGTCTCTACAACCAGCTGCAAGCACTGCAGGTCAGCGCACCATACGCGTTGCGAGAACGGATCGGCCAGGCCCGCAACGGCGCGGCGCTCGCGAACCGCCTCACCGGGATGCGCACTCGACCACCGCGAGCCAGCAGGAGAACTTGACACTGCAGGTGCTTCGCGACATCGCCAACCGTGCTCGAGCACTCGACGCAGAAGCCGAGAACTACACCCGCCAGATCGAGGAGATGGTCAGCAGCCTCGCGCCGACGCTGCTGGAGGAGCCTGGCGTTGGACCTATTTGTGCCGGCAGGCTCATCGCGTTCAACCCATCACGTTTCAGGAGCGAGGCAGCGTTCGCGCGCGCCAACGGTACCGCCCCGCAACCCGCGTCCTCCGGCAAGACCGTCAGGCATCGTCTCAGCCGCGGCGGAGACCGCCAAGTCAACGCAGCGATCTACACGATCGCGCTCTCTCGCTCAGTCCACCACCCCAAAGCCGCGCCTACATGCAACGCAAGATCACCGAAGGAAAGACCAAACGAGAGGCCATGCGATCCCTCAAGCGACACCTCTCCCGCCACCTCTACAACCAACTCGCCAAAACGCCCTTGACAACATAGAAGCATCGCCCCTGCGGGGGCTGTGCGAGCGCTGTGCGAACTGGCCTTGGCGTTTTGTCAAGTTTGGTGTTGGCAGGGGTGTTCGTCCGTGCTGTTGGCGCGGTTGTCGGGGTGCTGTTGGCTGTGTGCTCGTTGCTGGTTGCTGGGAGCGGTGAGATGGCACGCCGTGGCCTGATTAGGTGCGCTTGCGGCCTTGGTGGCCGGGGGCCTTGTGCGGTCTTTGGCGTGCGCAGGGGCCCTTGTTGCGGGCGCGAGCTCGTGGGCTCGAAATTGCGGATGCGGGCTTGCGCTCGGGTGGGTCGTGAGAGGACAGCCGTGGCTGGGTGTGGGCTAGCGGTTCAGTGCAGGGGCGACCTTCGCGGGGTTGTAGTCGACGTTGCTGTTGACCATGCGCCAGATCACGCGCAGTAGCCGGTTCGCGCACGCGATCACGGCTTGTCTGGCGGTGAGTCTTTGGCGCAGTGCACGGTAAAGCGCCCGGAAGGCAGGGCACGCTTTGATGATGTGTCTGGCGGCGTGAAAGGCAGCGTCGCGCAGCTGGTAGCGGCAGCGCTCGGAGATCTTGCGTTTCGGGGTGCTTTGCCCGGAGTCCCTTGCGATCGGTGCGCAGCCGCCGAGCTTGCCGAGCGCGCGCGGGGACCTGAGCCTGCGGACGTCGCCGGCCGCGGCGAGAAGAAGCGCCCGGTCGAGTTCTCTGAGGCCCGGCAGGCTGTCCAGTCGTTGTGCTCCGGGGAGTCGGGGGTAGAGGTGCAAGAGCTCTTCCTCGAGTGCTTCAAGCTGGTGTTCGACGAGCGCGCGGCGGCGCATCAGCCGCTGCAGCCTAGCGGCGTAGGCGGCTCTGGCAGCGCGGTAGCCAACCGGGCGGCTGGTCTTCTCGATCAGCTGCTTGATCTTGTTGTGCCCGATATGGCGGCCGGGTGCGGCTGCCCGGACTCGACGCTCAAGCTCTTGCGCGCCGAGCCTGGTTGCGCGTGCGGGGTCTCCGCCGGTGACAGCGATCACGGCGCGGGCTGTGACGCCGCGCTCGCCGCCACGGAAGGTCTGCAGGAACTCGGGCCAGATCGTGTCCAGGCAAGTCTTGACCGCGCCGCGAAGCCGACGACGCTCGCGACGCAGCCGCAGCCGCTCGAGACACAGCGCGTGCGCGCACGCCACCGCCGGTGCGTCGGGCCGCACGAGATGGGAGTAGTCAACGGCGCCGGCGAGGGTGCGGGCATCGACACGGTCGGACTTGGCGCCAGTGATGTCGCGCGCGCCGCGGAGCTTCGCGACGGTCGCCGCGTGAACCTGGCGCACCTCAACGCCTTGCCCGGACAGCTCCTCAGCGAGTGCCTGCCAGCGCGTAGCGGTCGGCTCGATGATCACCAGGACGCGACCCTCGAGCCCGGCAAGCTCCCCGAGGAACCCGTCGATGCCCTCACGGGAGTGAGTGAACCTGAGCCGCCGATCGGTCCCGTCCGGCGCGCGCAAGACCGCTTCGTGCGCGGCGCGGCGCCCCAGATCGATGCCGACTGTCCACGCGGGCGAGCCCGCGTGGACAGTCCCAGGCACGTCCGTCATCCTCTGCATCCAGCCTCCTCCGACAGTGGTTTAAGCCCGCACACACCTGGGCCAATGAACAACTCGAAGAGGAGGCTGACCTACGTCACGGCGGCTACCAGCGAACCCCAACTTCCGCGCCAACCTAAATCGTTGGCCGCTTTCGGGGGCTGGTGGTCTGTATCGGGTGTGATGACTGCTGCGAGCATTGGTGCCGCCAAGGCTGGCGGGTATGCGCGGTACTTGGAGTCAAAGACGGTGGCGCCGGAGCGTGGGGACTACTACCTAACCCCGGATGGGGAGATGGCCCAGGCGCCTGGCCAGTGGCTTGCCTCGCCTGAGACGCTCGCGCGTTTGGGTATCGAGGGCAGCGCGGTCGAGGGCCGGGACTTCATCGCGTTGATGGAGGGCCGTCATCCCCGCACGGGTGGGTGGCTTCGCCCCGAGGGCGCTGGTGGTGGCCGGGGTGGCGGGATCGATGTGACGTTCAGCGCACCGAAGTCAGTCTCGACGGTGTGGGCGCTCGGCGGTGAGTCCCAGCGGCGGGATATGGAGGCCGCGCACGCTGCGGCGGTGCGTGAGGCGATGGTGCATCTCACCGAGACGGTGTCGACCGTCCGTCGTCGCTACAGCGGGCAGGTCGTGGAGGAGCCTGCGCGGGAGGTGGTGGCCGCGGAGTACCGGCACACCACCGCTCGCGGCGTCCTCGAAGGCGACGCGCCCGACCCGCAGCTGCACAGCCATGTCGTCATAACGAGCGCTGTGCGGGAGGACGGGCGGATCGTCGCGGTCGCGTCGCGTCCGGTCTTTCGCTCCGCGCGGGAGATGGGCGCGTTCTATCGCTCGGCGCTCGCGCATCAGCTCTCTGAGCGGGGTTATGCGGTCGAGGCGGGGACCGGCAAGCAGGGCCGCTACTTCGAGATCGCGGGTGTGCCGCAGGGGCTGTTGGAGGCGTTCTCGGCTCGTAGTCGTGAGGTCGCAAGGGCCGCGGAGCGTTTCCGTGCAAAGTGGGGTCGGGCGCCGGAGCGTGGGGAGCTGCGCCGGCTGAAGCTGGAGAACCGCAAGGCGAAGGTGCTCGTCACCCATGCCGACCTGCAAGTGGTCTGGAATGAGACCGCGGCGCGCTTTGACTTCACGGGAGATGAGCCCGCGCGGCTGCTCGGAGAGGCCAGTGGGTCGCGGTCGGAGCGGGCGCTTGAGGATCGCGTCGAGGAGTGCCTGACGGAGCGCTCAGCGACGTTCGAGCCGGGCGAGTTTCGCGCGGTCCTGCTCGAGCAGTCCGTTGGTGAGCTTTCACCGCGCGAGGCGCTCGCGTTCTCGCGGGCGATGATCGCCGAGCGCAGGGTCCTCCCGTTGGAGGGTGGGTTGATGACGACGCTCGCGGTGCGCGCCAAGGAGCAGGCGATCGAGCATCGCTTCACAAACCTCGCTCAGAGCGCCGACCGGGACGTCGGCGAAGTGGCTCGCGAGATCGCGAGTGACACGGTGGCCGAGCGGATCGGCGGCCATTTGAGCGACGAGCAGGCCCACGCGCTTCAGGTCATCACGGGCCCGGAGCGCGGCGCCGTCCTGATCGGGCCGGCGGGAACCGGGAAGGGTGTGGTGATCGACGCCGCCGCGCGTGCGGAGCAGCTCGCGGGGCATCAGACGCTGGGTGTCGCCGTGTCCTGGTCGACGGCTGAGCGTCTTGGCAGGGACAGCCCGGCGCTCTCGCAACAGATGTTCAGCGTTGATGCGCTCATCTCGCGTGTTGAGCACGGCCACCTCAAGGTCGATGCGGATACGACGATCTACTTCGACGAGGCCGGGATGGCCGACACCTCGCGGCTTGATCGGCTCACGAAGATGGTGGAGCGCACCGGGTGCAAGCTCGTCGTGGTAGGTGA
This sequence comes from uncultured Solirubrobacterales bacterium, assembly GCA_963827045.1. Taxonomy (GTDB): domain Bacteria; phylum Actinomycetota; class Thermoleophilia; order Solirubrobacterales; family Solirubrobacteraceae; genus Palsa-744. The sequence goes on along the minus strand of CAWGZH010000004.1, from coordinate 45,941 downwards.
CGCCGCGCAGCTGCCCTCGATCGGCGCGGGCGGCATGTTCGACAGGCTCACGGAGATCGCGCCGAGCGCTGAGCTTTCGGACATCCGCCGGACGTTGGACCCCCAGGAACAGCGTGCGTGGGCGGACCTCCGGGCCGGACGCTCCGACCGCGCGATGGCGCACTACCACTCACGCGGGCAACTCCACATGGCCAACACCCGCGACCAGACCGTCGAGCACGCCGTACAGGCGTGGGCGAAGCTCACCGAGACCCACGACCCAAGTGAGGTCGCGTTGATCTCCGACGCCTCAAACCAGGAGATCCACCGCCTCAACGCCCGCGCACAGCACTACCGCGCGCAACGCGGCGAGCTCGGCGAGCTAGAGGTCGAGGTGCCCGGCGTTCACTACGGCATCCGCCAAGGCGACCGAGTGGCAATGATCGAGCAGCACTACCAGCCAGGAGCGGAGCGCATCGAGAACGGCAGCCAAGGAAAAGTCCTCGACATCACCCCCGCCGGAGAAGCGCTCATCGAGTTCGACATCACAGGCCGACAACGAACACTCACGGGGGAAGATCTCGGCCGCGTACGCCTCGGATACGCGCACCACATCCACCGCGCGCAAGGCGCGACAGTCACCCACACCCTCGTCGTCACCGGCGGCTGGCAGACCAGCAAGGAGCCCGCCTACGTCGAGGCATCCCGCGCCCGCCAAGGCACCCACTGGTACGTCAACCGCGAAGACCTCGGAGTCGAAGGGCACGACACCAACCGCATCCAACGCCTCGCCACAAACATGCGCCGCAGCCACGCCCAAACCCCATCCCTCGCGCACCCCGAACTACCCGACCCAGAATGGGGATCCGGTTTCCACCCCCCGATCGCACCCAGCCGCCGCAGCCGAATACCGGGGATCGCCCGCGCCATCAGCCATGTTGTCCAACGACCGGCACCCGAGCGAACACGATGAGCCACAAGCTGACCCGTAGCTCACGGCGAGCGCCGCTCAGCTCGCCCCAATGCCCCACATACCGACTACCTCGTCGCTCCACTGTTCCCAAGTCATCTGGAGCGTTTCTCCCCAGGTCACGACGAGCGGCCCGTCAGGCGTGAACCCGTCCACGACAACGTCGTGCGTGCTGGCAGCGACGGTGTATTCCCCGAAGCCATCGTTGGCCGTGAAGTTCAGCTCGGCGATCACCGCTGAGTAGTCACGCACGCTGTTCTCGACGTCCGCTTGTTCGGTCGCGTAGCGGTGCCGCCCTGTGAGGTAGACGCCCGCGATCCCGTACTTCTGCCAGTAGGTCCACAGCGAGTTCTGCGCGAGCCCTCCTTGTTCTGTTCCGCCGGCTTGCGCGAACTCGTAGCCGATCACCGTCGAGTTCGCGTTCACGCCGAGCACGATCTGCTCCCAGTTCGCGGCCGCCGCGAACGTGCAGTCACCGAGCCCATTTGGGGCGACGTTGCCCCAGTTCTGGAACGAGTCATAAGCTGCTCCGTAATCACATTCCGGGCCAGCGGTGCAGGCCTCCAGGCCCCTTACGGGAGGAGCTGCCGGGATGTCTGGTGGCACTTCGACGTTAGCGTCGTGCGAGCGTGTGTTCTGGCGTCCGCTGTGTGCCTCGATGTAGCCTCCCCACAGTTCGGGCACCGTGCTCGTGTTCGCCGGAGCGCGTCGTCGGTAGGTAACCCGACCGGATGAACAGTTGACTGTCCGAGGTGAACCGAGCCCGGCGGTATAGATCGTGCAGGACACCGCGTTCCGCACACGCGCGGTCATCGTGAACTCCCCTCCGCTCGACGGGAGAACCTTCGGCGTGACCGACAGCGAAACGATAACCGGCTTCCGCGCAGCGGCACTGGCCGAGCCAACGAGTAGCCCGAGACACGCCAAGAGCACGACTAGCGTCCCCCGCCTAAATCCACGCACAGGTCGCTGTTGGCCCAGCGCGCTCACCGAGTTAGGTGTCATCCCTGTCATTCGCTGTGCTGGGCTTCCCGCTGGGCCTGCTTGGCTTCTTCTTCATTGTGGCGAGTTTCGCGTGCGGTTTCTTGCTGCTGCTTTTCAGCTTCCTGGTGCTGCTTCTCGGCTTCCTGTTCGTGTTCGCGCTGTTCCTTCTGATGTTCCTGTGCTTCCTGTTGTTTCTGTGCAGCCGCTTCCTTTGCGGACTGTGCTTGTTCCTTTTGGTGTTCCTGCCCTTCCTGTTTCCCTTTGGCGGCTTCTTCCTTTTCCAACTGCGTTTGTTCCTTGTTGTGCTTCTGTACTTCCCGTTCATTCTGAGCGCTTTGTTCGGCCGCTGTGGCTCGTTCGCGTTCGGACTTCTGTTGGGCTTGTTCCCGTTCGACCTTTGCCCCTGGGCCTTCGGCTTCATGCCACCCTTTGGCGGTGAGGCTCGCGCAGATTTGGTTGCCGCGCAGGTGCTCGCCCGTGTCCCGAACTTCAACTAGGAGAGAGCCGCCTTTCGACATCGAACAGACCAGTTCCCCATGCAATTCTTCGCCTCGCGGCTCTGTCTTCCAGTATTCGCCGGATGACTTGGCTGCTCCCTCGTTCCATTCGCTGCACGCAGCTTCGCCGTTACCGTAGATTGTGACTCGAACGTCAGCGCCGGCAACCTCGCTCGTGCAGCCTTCCATCGACACGGAGCTACTTCCGGTCGTGGCGGCGCTACTAGAGGGGCTGCTTCCTGCGGCTGCGGAGTCGCTATTGGGACTAGAGGAGCTGCCGCTGAGGGAGCCAAGAGCAAGCGTAGCGACAAGGGCAACGACCACCGCTACGGCCAAGGCGACTAGGAACTTCCTACGCCGGTGGGGATTGAGCACCGGCTCGTCTGGTTCGGGCTCGTGTGGTGGTGATGTGCTCATTGGGAGCAGTATCGGCCGTCGGGAAGTCTGCCTAGACCCAAGGATCGCGCTGCAAGCGCTCACGTCATCCGCATCGGCCGTAGGCAGCCAGGGCGGGGGCAGCGCGCCCAACGACCAAGCGGATTGCAGCCATTCGACTCGCCCTAGCCTTCCCCTATCTCAATGAGACTACGTTCGCCAACGTCACTAGTCTCATTCTCATAGCGACCGACAGCCACACACCAAGTAGCGCTCGTACAGCTCACGGCGAAAAGTTCGCCGGTCGGATCGTAACGTTCAGCAAATCCAGGCGCTGGCACCACGCTAGACGGCTGCCATTCCTGGCCAGAGAATTCATCGACGATCGGCAGGTTTTCGTTTTGAACCCCACCAGTCGCGCCGACCCCAATACACGCTGTTTCGGTCGGGCAAGAAGTTGCCCACAGTCCTATCCATCCGCCGAACACACAACCGGGCTCGTTGTAACACGATATGCTGCCAAGTCCGCTGTTTTCAACCATCGCGAGCGTTGAAGACCATTTACCATCGCCATTATCTTGGGCGAGCACGGACTTACTTTGCTCTCCCGCATCGCCTCCCGACCCGACACAAGCCCCGTTAGGCTCGCATCCGGGCCCGCCGAGTTCTACGCCAACACTCGATGTCACGCCTGGAGGCAGTGGAACGGTACTAGCTTCCCATTGACCGTTTACCATTGTCCAAATTGAGGCCGCGTCGCCGTACTCCTGTTGCGTCGCTGTGGCCACACAATGCGTGGAGCTCGCACAAGCAACATTGTCCAGGTCGGTCCGATACTCTGAGTTGTTACGTGTCGATTCTGGAGCTTCTCCACTTGACCAATCCGAGCCGTTCCATTCCGAGATTAGGCCGCGATAGCCGGCGAACGCCCCAACTGCGACGCAATAGCTGGAGTTAGGACAAGTGATGTCGGCGAGATAGGAAGACCCCGCGGGTTCGGCCGGAATAGGCAAACTCGCAACGCTCCAAGTCGATCCATTTAGAGAGTCTACGAACGCGCTCGTCTCGCTTTCCGACGAGGCATAATCCCCGACCGCGAAGCACTCGCCGGGAGCGCGACACGACACTGCGTAAAGCTCGGCCGCGACTTCCGCTACATTCCCCACGGGTACAAAGGCGTTACCGGGCAACGGAGCCTCACTGGCCACCCATTGAGTTCCACTCAAGGTCTCGACTAGGGCCTCGTAGTCACCGTTTCGATCTTGATATGAGCCAACGGCCACACATGATGTGGGCGATGCACAAGACACTGAGTTCAGGGAGGTAATGAAGACAGTTGTGCTGGCGGTCGGTGGTAATGGAGCTTCAATCACGGTCCAATGACCATCGCTCAACGTGTCAATCAACGGATTCGTATGCACGTCGCTCCCAACCCACCTATAGGCCTCGCCAACCGCAACACACATTCCAGTCACGGGACAAGAGACCGAATGCAATCCCTGCTCAGGTGAAGTAAGAAACGTTTCAGCAGGGAAAGGCGCTTCAATCCCCGTCCATTTCAAGGCGCCAGACCCACCCGGTTCGCCCGGCGTTGTGGGAGAGGCGAGCACAGCCGCTGTTTCAGTCGACATGGCCGGTGAGGACGCTCCCGCGGCACTCTCAGCCGTCACGGACACTCGCAACGTGTCACCAACATCAGGCCTAGCGACCGTGTCGTTCGGCGAGCCCGCCCCAGGGAGGCTCGTACAGGAGGTCGGAGCCACGCAGCTTTCCCACTGATACCTGTATTCGGTCGGCGTGCCAGACCACGACCCCGTCGAGGCCTTCAGCGTGTCCCCGACCTTCGGTGGATTGTTGCCTTGTTCGTCGGTGATAGCGGGTGGGGAAGTGTTCGTGGGCGGCGTGCTCGCGGCAATCGCTGATGTTGGTGGCGGTGTTGCCGCGCTCAGGAGGGTCTTACAGACCTGAATCAGGTGGGGATCACTCCAGTTCAGGTTGAGCGGATCGATCACGAAGCCGAGACCCGCCTGCAGGCAGCCTTGGAGCGTCCACCACGGCGACGCTTTCACGTCCGCGTTCAGCTTCGCCACGGCGCCCACGTCGAAGCTCGGGCCGGCCACGTCGTAGATGAGAGTGTCCACAGTCGGCGACAGCGCGAGTTCGCCACTCGCGTTTCCTTCCGCCGTGAACGCCGGCGTGAAGTGTTGAGTCAGGGAGCTGATCGGATGGTACGAGCCGTGTTCGTACGAGACCCCCGCGGTCACGCTCGCGCCCTGTTCCAACGAGAACGTGGCCTTGGCCTCGATAGACGCCTGGCCGGAGAGGTAGAGCTGCAGCTTCGGCGTAATCGTGACCGGCACGGGCCCAACCTGGACGTCGATCGTCCCGAGCGTGATCGGGCGGGGAAACAAGCCGATCCCCGGCGAGTTCGTTGAACAATGCGCGCCCGCGTCAGCCGTCGCGCCAAACGACAAGCTCTCCGCCGCCGTGATGCTGATCGAGGCCGAGTCCAGTTTGAGGAAGCCCCAGCTAGCGTGGATCGCCATCGAGGGCGAGAAGGTCAGGGTTGGTCTGCCCAAGTGGACGCCGGCAGATGATTCGCATTCGAGATTCGCCGTGTTGACCGCGAAGCCGGACGCCCGCGCCCGAGCACCATGCAGCTCACTATGTAGGGCGCGTCCGATCTCAAGGTTGACGCGCCTCAGATTGTTGACCGAAGAAGCTTCAGCGGTTGGTTCCAGCGCCTGTTCGGCGCCCAGTTCCCCGGTTGGTACGGCAGCCAGGAGGGTCGTGTTTTCGACGTCTAGGGTCGCCGACGAGCGGCTCTTGTGGACGATCTTCCTGACCTTCACGAGGTAGCCGTACGGTGCCGCGGCCGAGACGCCTGACGAGAGCGAGTCGCCGACCTTGACGGTCTTGGCAGCTGCGCCAGTGATCGTGAGCATGCGAGGCCCCGAGGGATCCCCGGTCAGGGAGGACGTGCCGCTGGCCGGCACAACCAGGGTCGACTTCGGGACCATCGTCGCGTAGGCCACGACCGAGCGCGACGCCTTGCCCGCGTGGAGGACCACACGAGAGCGCGGAGTCGTCGCGTAGTACGAGCCGGACGGCGCCTTCACAGCCCCGGCGGTGATGGTGTAGGAGCCCGCGGGCAGGCGGAGAATGGAGCTCCGGGTGACGCGCTTGTGAACGCGCGGTCCCGTGACGACGATCCTCGCCGAGAGCCTCCCCGGCAATGAGCGGACGACGACCCGCAGCGTTGCGTCTTTGGCATGGTGCGTAGCCACGACAGACCTTGCGCTCGATATGTCCACCGCCAGTCGGGTGTCAGAAGACAACGACGCCAGCAAGGGCACCTGGCCCAATGGATGCGCGGAGAGACCAGGAGTCGCTGGAGAGGCAGACGCTGATGTCGGTCCAGTAGCCCCAAAACAAACCAGGGTCACCACCAAGAGTGCGCCAATGCGCGGAAATACGCACCGTCTTACTTGGCTTGGCCGTCTTGGGCTGATATCATTTCCTCGTAGCTGGGTGTAGAAGCATTAGCGCTCGACATGCGCTACGCGCAGGGAGGGGCGCTGCCCGCTATGGGGGTGGCAGACCCCTGCTGACGGGAGGGTTGCGGAACCGAATGCGATCTCGGGCCGGGCAGCGGTCCCGCTCGGGACGGCGATGGGTCGCAAGGCACCGTTGATCGGGCCGGTCACGAGGTGTTCGTGTCGCTCGGCGACGAGGGCGCGAGTGCCGGGGATTACTTGAAGGCTGTAGAGCCCATTCGCAGGGGGGAGCCCGATGCTCCACTTATAGCGGCGCAGGAGCTTGCCGGCGACCTTTACGGGATGCTCAGCGAGGTAGAGCCCTTCGGGTGGCCGGTGCTTCAGCGAACCGTTGATCGTGAGGGTGCTGGAGGTGTAGAGGATTCCGAACGGGGTCCAGGTGGAGCTGAAGACGAGCGGGGCGTAGGCGGACGTGGGCCGGAGCCACTGAGTGGTCTGGCCGGAGCTGACGTTGACGGTCACGGCCCCGCCCGTGCCCTGTTCTTGCTCAAATGCGGTGTTCGAGACCCACGAGATCTGCCGGTTGCCGGTCTCCCCGGAACTCTCCGGGACGACGTGTGGCGCGCCGCCGGTCAGCGGCACGGTCTCGGTGACGGTCGTTTCGGCGCCTGCGCCGAAGAACATTGGCTTGCGGTAGGACGTGCGCGTGAAGGCAACCGTCTGGTCGTTTGGTGAGATGGCGGGCCAGCGATCAGCGAAATGACCGAACGTGAGTTGGCGAACGGTGCCTGCCGCGAGGTCGTAGACGAAGAGGTGCGCTTCGTTGGTCTGGCCAAGCGGAGTGGGCGCAGCGAGCACACGGACTATGTAGCGACCATCGGGCGAGACGCTGAACTCGCCGTCGGTTTGCGAAGCGGCGTTGTCATCGGGGAAGACGAAGTTGTCGTAAGCGGGCGGGAGGACTTCCTGAGCCGAGGTGCCGTCGGGGCGCACGCGCCAGATGGAGGTCGAGTTGCAACGCAGCGCGCCCGCAGGAGGAGCCGGGTGAACGAGATAGTAGATCCACTCGTTGGCGGTGCCGGCACCCGCAGTCGGCGTGAGGGCTAGGAGGATAAGCGTAGGAAACAGCGCCGCTGCACACGTAACGCGGGATCGCCGTCCCCTTGTTCGTTGGCGCGGCATTCTCATGCGTGTATCTGCGTGGTAGCCCATGCTCGTTGGCATCTCCGCGTTGTCTGTACTTGGGCGTGTCACGGGTCGGTATGCCCGCAGCCAGGCCGGGTGCAGCCTACCGTACTACCGATATTCCGTTTGCTGGGACTTGCGGTCAGATTGATCTGTGTCCTCTGGGTGTAGCCATCTGTTCGGCCCCTTGAGTCGATGAGTCCGTGGGGCATCTTCAGACGGCCAGACTCTACCGAAAGGTTGACGATATGTCTCTTGGCTTCTTGGGCTAGCGGCCAGAAGCTACCGGGGGTGAGCCCACTCCAACACTTCGCGGCCAACCTCAAGGCGCTACGCGCTGAACGCGGGTGGTCTCAAGAGGACCTCTCGCGGGCCACTGGCCTACATACCACGGCCATCTCGAAGATCGAGAGCGCAAACCGAGCACCTCGATTCCCCACGGTCGTGATCCTGGCCGAAGCTCTCAAGGTGCCGGCTGGGCGACTGTTCGACGGTATCCCGTGAGTTCGCATCGAGAGCCCTCGGCCTCTCCCTACACGGACTCGCCCTCATGGCCGACGAGCTGGAGACCACCAGACGACGCCACCAACCAGCTCCATTGAGACGGGCGGCACATCCGCTTCACGCGCCACATGCTCGAAGACTGGCTCGCCGAGCAGGCCAAGCTCTAACCGGTCCCTCCCACCCTCCAAGGTGATGGCAGATCGCATCCACCGGCCGTAGGCTCATCAGCCCGTGGACTGGGAACCGTCTGCCCCCGTCCAGACCCTCGACGCCCTTTGGACGCCCTCTGGGGAAATCTCTGGGGAAATCCTTGCTTTCCGCCGAGCCCGTTGCTACCTTCAAAGTGCTCGGTTTGCGGGCTCTTTGTGAAGCCGACGCGGGGACTCGAACCCCGGACCCCTTCATTACGAGTCCACGGCGGCACCGGAGTCGAGCGTCGCTGAGTCCGAGATTTGGCTCTACTGCTCGGATTGGGATCCACCGGGCTCGGGGTCAGCCGTGCTGGACGGCGTGGAGGATGTTTGCGCCGCGTTAGCATCTCTGTGCTCCTTCAACCACGCCCGCAGCGGCCCCAGCTTGTCCTGCTGATCTTCGCCCTCGTTCAGCAGCTTGACCAGCTCGGCAGGCTCGGGGAACGACGACGGCGGAAGCTCGCCCTGATCTCTGATGAAGTGCGCCAGCGCAACCCGAGCGTTGCGGATCGCTTCCACGGCATGCTGGGTCGGCGGCCGTTGCTCGCCTTGGATTTGTTCCGCGTCGATCAGCTCCATGAGCATCGTGGCGACCGACCGATAACGGTCCATCAGCTCGTCATTCTCGATGCGCAGAGCGTAGGCCACCCAGGCATCGCTCCAGTCATTGAATGCTTGCATATGCGCCTGGCCGTCGCGCGGGCCCTGGAATGCAGAAAACACCTTGGCCAGTGCCTCGTCGAGCCGTTCAGCCGCCTCCACTTCGCGCTCATGTCGCGCCCAATCTCGCCGCTCTCGACGCTCCTCGGCACGCGTGCGCCGGCTCGACTATCCCTGTAGCAGCCAGCCAAGCACCACGCCTGCAACGGTGCCCCCGACAGCGATCAGCGCCGTGGTCACGGGTTCGTATTCGTGGACGACTTCGCGCACGACTCGACCTCCAAGGTCGGCATTGGGATCGTCAACGGCTCGCCCAAGTCCTCGTCCAGCAGGTGGACGTGGCCAGCGTGAACGCCGCCGAGTTGCAAAGCTCGTCGCTCAATGGCAACGCGGGTCCCGGCGATCATCACGTCGCTAGGACCCCGCGTTGCGTTTGGACCTAACCAATGGAGATGCCAGGCTTGGTCGCGGCAGCTATCTGACCGATGATGGCTCGCACGTCATCGAACGTGGCACAGTCGATGTAGTTGGTGCCCGTACGCGGTCTGAATGGGTCGAGGACGGAGAGCGCCACGTTGTCGGGCTCTTCCTCCTTGGCCTCCTCGAGGAGCGCGTTGGTGACCTTGCCTATCTGCCATGACACACTGGTGCCCTTGGCGCTCTTGAGATCATCGAACAGGGCCTGGGCTTGGGTGTAGGTACTCATAAGGCACTTCCAGATTTGAGGATTGATTGAGGTGGGCACTCGCCCAGCTTCATAGTGAGCACCCGTGCGGACGGACCTTTTGCACCGCCGGAGCGACCAGGGAGCCAGGCGTGCGGCCGTGGATGGGCAAACCCAGCCAAATACCTACATCCCCTGCCGTTCCCGGCCGTAGCGGGGCTCTCATGGTCAGCGGCGGTGGCATCCGGGGTCCCAGGCGGGGTCCAAGCCCATATTGACCCCGGCTCCGCAGCCCTCAGACAAAACAACACCCCCGCGTTAGCAGGGATATTTGTCGATGGCAATACTGGGCTCAAACCACCAGCGCGACGACCTCGGCGTGTGCGGTCATATCTGCCGGGCGTGTGCGGTTCGTGTGCGCTCCGCATCCAAACCAGAGCATTCAAGGGAGTCCGCCGCCGTTGACCACGAGGCTCCTGAATCCCTGTCGCAGAGCGGTATTTTGAGGGCTTCTGAGGCTCTTAGCGGCCTCCTGATGCGAACTGCTTTTCTATCGGGGAGACAGGATTCAATTGGCTTCCTAGAGCGGTTTCTGGCGAGTCCGCAAACGTTTTGCAATACCGGCTCACGCCGATTGCACGCGTCGAGGCCCGCCGTGCACGCTCGCTGCACATTGTACGCCCCGGGGGCGTCGTAATCCTGGCTACGAAGCGCAACAGCCGGCCGCACGCAGCCGCTCTCTCGCGTGGCGGCCTGCCTTCTACTCCCTCGGACAGGCGACTTCGAGCTGTCCTTTTTTGCCCTATGGTGTCCATTTGCGACGGATTGGTTAGAATCCATCGTGTCCGGCCATGCGTCTACGGTGTCCGGAATCGCCATGTCAACAGAAGAGACAACATCCGCGAAGCTGCTCGCGGCGTTCGACGGCCGCGACGCCGTTGACTACACAACCCTCGTAGACCAGCTCGATGCGTCGCCGCGCACGATTAGACGCCATCTCCAACGACTCGTCGCCGCCGGGGCGCTGCACCGGATCAGCCATGGCGTCTATGACCGCAAGTCCTACAAGCCGACACTCAACCCCGAGGCCCAGGAGCTCTGGGCGCAACTACAGGCATCCGACGCCGACGCACACATAACCGGCTTCGATCTGCTTGCCGGGTTCGCCCACCAGTTCGTCTACGACTACCCGCACCTGGTGTACTGCCACCCGCCGCACGTGAGCGGCCTCGCAAGCGAGCTCTCAGGCAGCGGCTGGAGCGTTCTCCCCGCCGGCCCGATGCGCCGGTTCGCGACAGAGCCCGAGCGCTCGGTCGTGCTGCGCGGCCAGACACACGAAGAGGGCCGCTACCCGGTCGAGAACCATCTCGCACGACCGGAGAAGGCATGGGTCGATCTGCTGCGCGAGGCGCGGCGCAGCAAGCTCGCTTTTGACTTCGGCGAGCTCGGGCGCATCCTCGCGGCGATGGAGCGCGCCGGGGCACGCCAGGTCACGCTGGCGGCATACGCACGGCGAGCCGGGTACCTCGAGTGGCTGCACGCCGCCAGAGGCGAGCGCCCGCCAGACAACAACGAGCAACGCCACCTGGCGGCAGGCTACGCGGCGTGAGCACGCCAGCCGAACACGCGGAGCTGTTCAAGAGCCCTGGGTCGCAGACCCAGGGCTGCTCGAGCAGAGCGTGCGCGAGGCAGGGTCAACGACCGCTACACCGCCGAGCTCGCGGCAATCACTTCGACGCCCCACCGTTCGACGCCGACGCGGCATGAGAGTGTGGGCGGCTGTACGAACTCGTCGCTAAGCGCGGCGGCCAGCCCCGGCGGCCAGCATTCGACCTAGCGATCGCCGCGCAGCCGCCGAGCACAGGACACAGACCGCCACTCGCGAGCTTCGCGCCGGCTTCGAGATCGCAGCCGGTCGGATCTTGACGGGCAAAGTCGTCGGTGACATCAAGCGGGTCGCAGCAGAGGCACTGAAGCGCGCTGCTGATCCCTCAGACGCGATGCGGGGCATGCAGCGACTCTTCGACGTCTTCTGGAAGCTCAAGCGATGCCCGGTCATGATCGTCGAGGACACCGATCATTGGGGCGGCTCGCCGGAGCTGGCCGACGCATTCCTCGATCAGACCTCGCGCGCCTTCGCGACAATGGACGCCGCGATGGTCGTCGCCACCCAGAGCGACTACACCCGCCTCAACGGCTACCAGCGAGTCCGCGACAAGCTGACCGCCGAGGTTTTCCTTCCCCAGCTCCCCGATGTGGAGCGCGGGCTGACCATCGTCCTGCAGCGCCGGATGAGCCTGGCCAGCGTGAAAGCCTCAGTCCAGGACATCCTCGAACCAGAGGGACTGCAACTACTGTCGCAGAGCTACATCGAATCAGTAACAGACGGCCGAGCCGGCGACCTACGACGCACACTCGCAGTCATGCGAGCAGCCCTCGACATCGCCCTCGGAGAGCCCACGACGCAACGCGTAACCCGCGGCCATGTAGAGGAGGGAATGGCGAAAACACCTCTCGTTCCCTCCAGCGCACTCTGACGACAGCGCCCGAGGAACCGGCAGGAGCGGGGGTTCATGGTGCAGATCGCGCTACTCACGCCTGTCGCCAACTGCCCTGTGGATCGCCCTCCGGCATCGTGCTGGGTCGATGGAGGTGACGTTCGGAGGCATCCGCGAGCCATCCCGCCCAACGGCTAACGAAATCATCGAGGCCGTCGGTGTCAAGCCGAGTAAAGGGCCACGCCACTTGGAACGCGCCCGTGATGGGCGCGATTGCTTCGGTTGCCTCAGGCCCTGGCTCAAGCGCAAACGGATCCCGAGTTGACTGTCGGGCCGTCAAGGGCGAAATCATGAAGGCTGTCTCAAACCATGCGTACTGATCATGCTCCTGAGCGTCGCAGAACCACAGCGAATGGCTCCGCCCCTCGTATCCATACTGATCGGGCGGCATCGCGACACCGATCGTCGCCGAGGCGACGATGTCGAACACGATCGCCCGACCCGGCCCCTTGCTCGCGGTCGTATACCGGCGCAAGGGAAAGACGCGAAGCTCAGCTGCCCCCAACTTCAACGAGCGCGCTCCGTCCCCCAGTCGCTCGCTAGATGACGCCGGCGCCGCCGATCTGATCGACTCGACCAAGGCATCGACGATCATCTTGAGACCACGCGCTGCAGCCTCACTCAGACCGGCGCGTCGCTCGCCCTCAGAGCTTGATTGCGACGCGGCTCGCGCCGCCTCTGCTTCACGATTTGCTTGGGCGCGGCTCGCCTTTTCAAGCTGCGCCAGGCCTGCGGACCGCAGGGTATCCGCGGTCCGCTCTAACCGCACGAGCAGGTTGGCAGCGCTTGGTCGTGCGCTCGCTGCCTTGATCAAGCATTCTTCTACGAGCGAGGCAAGGCTCGTGTCGGTGGAGTTGAGAGCGGGCGGAGCGTCGTGGAGGTGCTGGTCTCGGAAGTCCTCGAGGGTCGGGCCGAGAAAGGGGCGCTGGCCGCTGAGCATCTCGTAGCCCATGACTCCGACCGAGTACACGTCGGCCGCCGCGGTCGCTCGCTCGTTGCGCCATCGCTCCGGGGCCGCGTATGCGCCGCTATGAGACTCGCGAGGCCGGCCGCAGCCACTTCCAGTCGTTGTCTTCGTCTGCCTCACGCTCTCGTTCCCGATCGATCATCTGCTCGAAACGCGCGACAGCTTCGCGGCCAGCAGCCACGAGTCGGTCATCGTGATCATCGCACCATGTGGCGTACTGCTCCTTCGCACCTTCAAGGTGTGGGATGCGGGAGCCGCTCCAAGACATCGGCTCGCGAGCGGTAATAAGGTCGCCAACGAGGCGGGGATGGATCGCATTGACAAGAAGCTCTCGTGCCCTATCGGTGAACTGCTCCCACGTTAGTGGGTTCTCCAGCAGCTTTGCAACGCGGTATGAGTCGCTCTCGCCATCACTTCTGAGCCAATCGATCATACGCTCGGTAACGAGCGTGGAGCCATGATCTATCGAGGCGATTACGCTCGCAAGGTCAGCGAACCCGAAGACGTTTGTAGGGACACTGCCATACCGGTCCAAGACCGCCCGGCGGTCTGACTCATCTGATACCTGCGCGAAGTAAGCGATGATCTCGGGGGGCATAGGCTCGACGCGCATGTATTCCTCAATGGCGCGTCCCGCCAATTCCGCGTCGAAGCGCTCAAGCCATTTGAGACGCGCGTCGATCCATTCGAGAGCAATCCGTGGCTTGTAAGCGGCGAGCTGCGCAAAGATGCTGGCAAGCTCGTAAGCATTATGGAGCTGCTTCTCCGCGGCCGTCGCTAGCACGATCTCGCTTACTCGCTCGATCTGATTCGGCGTGAGCGACACCTTGGCCTCGCTACTATCAGCAGCTCGGTCAAGCAGTGACAAGACGAGGTGCACGCCGCTAATGTCGTCACTTCGGGCGGCTCGCAGGGCCGTATCAATTCGCCACTCCTCAAGATCAGGGGCGTACCGGATGCTTCCAAGTACCGCATCCCGGACGGTCATCTCTGCATCTTCTGCTAGGCGTTCTAGGAGTGGTCGCTCACCCGGAATGCCTGGCATTGCCATTGCAACCAACGCGCGGATTTCGGTAGACGTGTGGGTCGCCCACTCTTCCGCGAGCTGGCGCCCGTCCGTGGCAGATCGAAACACAACTGCCAAGGCGGGTACTGCGGTGCTCAACAGTGACGACTTGGTGTCGATGAGGTGCCGGATCCATCCGGCCGTTTGGGCTGGGGCTGCAATGGCGGCTCGCTCCAGAGTCATGCCGATTACAGGCGAAGACGTCGGCCTTCCCATCGCTGCGCGGCCCTGCTCTCTCCATGTCGCCCAGAGATCCAGGCGGTCGGTAGCGCTATCAGCGTCGCGCAACAGTCGAAGAGCTGCGTCTGCATCCGCAATCCGACGCTGCTCTGATTCTTCCCAACTCTCGCCTCGGCGTCGAAGTGTCCGAGGATGAGCCACCAGAATGTACTCGGACAACGTGGCATCAGGAACGGCCTGTAGCAAGTCGCCGACCTCGGCGCGCACGGGAAGCGAGAGCTTCGTCAGGCGCTCTCCTAGCTCTCGTTCGATGCTGCGCAACGCCTTGACTGCCAACTCGCGTGTGTCGTCTGAGGGCTGAACGTTGAAGGGGCCAGGAAAGCCCTTCTCTGTACGCTGGAGTCCTGTGAGACATTCGAGCTGCTTGAGTTGCAGATCGACAGGAATTAGCCAAAAGGTAGCGCAGAACAACTCGGCGCCGGCCGTCAACGCGGCATCCGTGTGAGAGCTTCCAGGTAGCGCGTAGCTACGCATGACAATAGATTTGGGATTATCGGCAGGGGTGAAGTGATTCTCAAAGGTGACAGTGAGTAGCGTGCGGGACGCTATGGCGATGGCCTGCGGGACGCCTGGCTCGCTACCGTGTGCTTTCCAGTAGTCGATGGTGAGTTGGGCCAGCGTACGTTGAACACCAGCGAGGAGGGCGCCATCGCGCTCGCTCATGTTCAGTGGTACGCGCTGGTATACGGAGGCGAGTGCCTTGATCGCAGCGATTGTTGTTTTTTCGTCTATTGGTGGGGCATATGTAGCTGCAGCGACGGCGAGCTGTCGCGGCCAGCCGATGTCAATCGCGCCTACTCGTTCCATCGCTTCACACGCTGCCGTCAACGCGTGATCGCGCTGCTTCCCGGAGGGCGGCAGTCGCCTTAGCCCAATATCAACAAGGTCGGTGGCGAGGCGGGGAGCACCGTGCGCGATTTCGCGCGCCATGACGAGCGCGCTGCCGATCGTCTCGTCCGTGGCGGACTGGGCATATGTGAGCAAGTCCGCGCGAGGTACGTTCAATGCGGGGCTGTCGTCAACGTCTGACCCGCCGGGAAGACGGCCGAGTGCCCTCACAAGTTGCATGATGTACTTAGGTGATGCAGCGCGCCATACCTCGCTGTAGGTAATGGTGGGTTGCCATTTAGGTGAAAAGAATGCCGCCCAAAGCACATGTTCTGCCAGGAGATCGGGCGTCACGGAATAGTTGCCGCTAGAGTCAGCCAGAAGACCTGCGTCAGCGAGATCAGCCAAGACACGGAGCAGCCCACGCCGGCCTAGCTCAGTGAGTTGGGCCATGCGGTCAAGTAGCTCGTCGTCGTCACGTCCAACTCGTTCCAGTGCGGCCACGAGCGCGAGCACCTCACGTATTACGCGTCTGTCGGGGTCGCCGGCCACGCTTGTGGTCGAGGCGAGCAAAGATGCGACGTAACCTTGAAGCAGATCATTCTGGCTCATTGCTTCTACAGGGGTGCCACCCTTGGATAGCTCAGCGGCGAGAATGGCAATCTGGGGATTGCCCTCCGACAGCCGCACGATCGCTTCGATCGCGCCATCGTAGGTCAGCCCCAAAGGAGCCGCGCGCAGTAGCTCAGCGATCGTTTGCGGGCTGAGTGGACCAAGGCTTAGCGTTGCCCTTTTCATCAACGCGCCGACACGCGAATCCGCAACGGAGTTAATGAGTTGATCGTCGAATCCCGGGCGGGTGACGAGAATCACCTGTAGCGAGCCCTGGCGTCGATCAAGCAAGCCAATGAGGGTGCTGAGGTCCTCGCGGCGATGAGCGTTGTCGATAACTGCGACGAGATCGTCACTGCCGGCGATCTCGTTGATTGAGCGCGAGTCGACTTCCGCGTGCTGGTCGATGAAGACCCATCTACCGGAGCGTCGATGGGCGAGCTCAATCGCCAGCCGTGTCTTGCCCACCCCACCTGGTCCACTGAGGATGACCAGAGGATCGGCGTCGAGCGCTGCTGCGACTGCCTGAATATCGCGCTCGCGGCCAATGAAGTCCGGCCAGACGCGCCCCCGACGCGCTACATGGGTCACGTACTCAGTCGCTGCCAAGAACGCTGGTGGCTGCGGCGGCGCCAGGCCCAGCAGCATCTCGCGTCGATGAATGTGCTCCGGACGCAAGAGACGGCTCGTTAGCCACGTCTGATCAAAGATCCGCAGTTGCCAACCACGCTGTGCGGCGTCCGCCACGAGGGCGTCGCGAGACTTAGGCGTGGTACGGCGGTTCGTTACGGCCCACACCTCGACGGGAGACCACCCTTGCTTCGCCACCCGGTCGAACTCCCGCCGGACCTTCTGCGACCACTTTGCCTCGAGTGACACCATGACGAGCACCTCATCACCTCCTGAGCCACGAACGCCCCCACCGGCGTCCCTGGCCTGGTCTCCTGACCCTCCCAGGTGCCGCAGGCTGGGATCGAGGTCTTGCAAGAGCTCGACGCTTGCCAGCTCGAACGCTTGGTGGTCCGTTAGATCCTCAAGAGCACGAGCGGTCGAGGCAATGTGCTCTGTGATTGGCCCGCCCCGCTCTAGCCGGTCACGGATCTGATAGATCGCCTGCTCCGTCATCCCCAGTCGCTTGGCGACCTCGGCCACCGGAACTCCCGTTTCTAGCGTGTTGGCAATGAGATGATCGCGCGAGGCCAGCGCAGCCTCTCCACCCTGCAAACGGCGGTTGGCGGCTTCAGCCAAGCCCAACTCAAGATCCACGGGTATTTCGTCGGAGGTTCTCTTAGCCATGACTCCAGTCTACCCGGGATGTGGGAAACTTCAAGACAATTTGCCAACGGTGATTGAAAAAGCGCCCACGGCGGTATGCTGTGGCGATGGCGCGCAGGCAGTGAAGCGAAGCGGGCAGCACTTGATTCCTAACGGGGGTGTCCATCACCCACACCCGAAGCGTGGTCTCGGAGATGCCTTCTCCGACGCAATCGCGGAAGGGATGACTCGATATGTCCCCGGAGGCGTGGGCATCCTCGCCATCGGCATCCCGACATGTGCTCTGGCCACATTCGCACACTTCGTCCTCGGGCTCTCGCCTCCGGTGACCAGCGCTGCGGGGGGCGCGGGCACGATCGCCTACATAGTCAGGCAGATCTGCCATTCGATTTGAGGCTTGGGAGTGGTGGTGGCTTTCCCTACCGAGCAAACTCTCAGCTGTAGCCGAGGTCGCGACCGTAGGGAGTCGATTCGCGGCGGTGTTCACGTGCCCAAGGGCGGTTTAGGTATCAGGACGAACCGATGCGTAATAGACGATGAACGATCCCGCGAGCAGACCAGCAACGAAGGAGACCACAACGAGCGCTGCGAGGACGCCCATGATTGCGATCAGCAGTGCCAGTGTGCCCTCGAAGGCTCCGATTGCACTGAGGATAAATGTCAGATTTTCTTGGTTCATAGTCATTACGCGTTTGATGTCGCCTGAAAAAATAGGTCCGTTTCCGGTTCTTACCGGACCATCCGAAGTCCTATGGGTTATGCGACCGAGGAACAGAAAAAGAACGCACGCCCGGTCACCCTGGTTAGGCGCGGCAATGTATAGCCCTGGCATGGTGTCCACGTTGCAACCTGACCGCGGATCGAACTACGATCGCCGCATCGACGAGAACGAGCCGCACCCGAGCGTCTACACCTCCCAGCGTGGTCCCCGAACCGCCTCGGATTGGGAGAACGCTGTCCGCTACTACGAGCGTCTGAGTGAGCTCGACCTGGCGCCGGACATCGTCAGCGTGGCCTGCGACCAACTCACCGCGCGTTGGCATCAGCCGTTGCCCGACTGGCGCGCGGATCACTCGACCGATGAGTGGATCCAGATGGGTCTCAGAGTCCTCGGACGAGTCAGGGAGATGCACCGTCACGGTGTATGCCACCGCGACCTTCACGTAGGCAACATCGTGGTCCGAGCCGGTGTCCCGCTATTCATCGATACGGAGTTCGCCACTGCCAGTGACCCCACCAAGCCGTGCTATGACCTGGTGGGGCAGGAGCGCTCTGGCATAGCTGTCCCCAGTCGCCACGCAGCCCAGCCGAACGCCAACCAGCACGGAGTGTGGTGGGACGCCGACAACCACGAGGTGCGCACTCTGGGACGAGCCTTCGGTCGGCTGGGCGATCTATCAAAGATGGTGGAGGATCGATGACTGGGCCCGACGATGCATCCATGCAGGCCCGCTTGGACGACGCTCAGCGTCGCTTGAATGAGCACCCGGGCTACCGCGAGTACATAGCATGCGAGGAACTCGCCCGCACCGTCAACGCCATACTCGTCCGGAACCTGGACGAGCTGCTTGCGCTGCTGGCACGTCCAACATGGGACCAGGCGCTCGCGGTCGAGTTGTTTCAGAACATGTATCGGCCCGACGCGCGCGAAGCGTACGAGGCAGCCGTCACGCAACGACTGCACAACTACGTCGCTGGAGCGGCCACGCTCGTTGACCACGCACGGCGACTGATGAAAGGGCGTACTGGCACCATCGCCGAGGAGTTTGAGGGGCGCAAGGCAGAGGTGATCGCGAACCCGGAGGTTCCGTTCATCAAGGACTTGCGGAACTTCGTCCTTCACCAGGCGCACCCGTTCTTGGGGCACACCGTACGAATCCACGGCCAGCTGATGGTCCGCCTGCACAACCAGTTGCACAACGAACTCGCGGAAGCTAACACCGCTGATCTCGAAGACGCAAACCGACTCGTTGTGGAGCGCAACGCGATCCTCGGCGACATGGACCCCGAGGCCGCAAAGCGGCTGACGGAGGCGATCACAAAACTCAGGGAATCGCCAACGCCGATCAAGACGGACGACCTGCCGGACGCCCTCGGCTCACAGGGTTGACATCCCGGGTGGTCTCCTCACCTTCGAGCGCACTGGCCACCTGGGGATGCTCTTGCAGGAAGCGCGCCACGTCCCCACGCGCCTGCTCAGCCTCGGCCGCCGGAAGGGAGGCTAGGCGCTCGGCATAGTCGAGTCGCAGGATCACCTGGTGCTGTGCAGCTCGGCGCGGAGCTCAGCGATCGCGGCGAAGCGAACCTGCACTTGCTCGACGAGGAGCGCGCGCACGAACAGATCGCTGACTCCTCGACAGCGCGCGGGCCGAACGGCGAGCGAGCGACCTTCTGGCTCTGTGTGACGGCTGGGTGGACCGACATCGCCTGGAAGTCCGTCAAGGAGCATGGCGAGCGCCACGACCGCGTCGATGTCCTGACGGTCACGCCCCCCTCTGGCTAGCCCGCTTACGTCGACGCGCGTGCCAGCACGATCGCGAGGACGCCTCTAGCTCAGAAGGCGTTCGGCGAGAATCTGCAGTGTCGCGGACGCGGAGACAGCGTCCGCGTAGGGGCCGGACATGATGAAGACCTCGCTGTGGGCGAGGTGTAGGCCATCGACGAATCCGTTGCCGGCAAACTTGCCGAACAGCATCTCGGCCGTCTTCTTGAAGGTAAAGATCATGATCTCGGGGCCCCGCTCGGTGAGCTTCCCGGCCAGGAGTTGCTTTCCGTGCTCGTACTCCTCGGGAGTGATGCCCTTCGCGCTGGGAGTGGGGCGCTTGACGATGTCGGTGAACCCAACCCCCTCGGAGAAGGCGAGATCGTCCTCGTAGCCCTCGCCATCTGGGATCAGGCCAACGCTGCGCAAACGCTCGAAGAATTTTTGCCCCGCCCGGCCTTGGTAGTAGTGACCCGCAGCGACGCTCACCGGCGAAGGGTTGATACCGACGCAGACGGCTCGCAAACCGGGCCTCAGCAGATCCTCGAGCGTCTCGACGGTCTGCCCCATCCACTCCGCTCTGATCCGGTGGTTGGGCATCTCCCTACCATCACGTTTGCACGGGACGGCCTCGCGGCCCCTCCCGCGAAAGGCACTAAGGCGGACGACAGCGCCCGCCCCGGGACCCAGCACCACGCGTTGACACGGCCGCTGGCATGAAGCTGTAGTCAAGCCACATGGGTGGTCTTGAACGCGATAAGAGAGGTCAAATGCCGCACAACCGGGGCACACGGCATAAGCCGAAGTACGTCGGGCTTGTGTCCTACAGGGGGCGCACGAAGTGGGTAGGCACGCACGCAAACATTGCGGCATACAGGGCAGCCGAGCAGCAACGGCTCGTCGAACTACGGGAGGAAGTCGATGCCGACGATCGCCTGCGGACCCCAACGGTACTTGAGTTCGCGGGCGCCAAGATCGACCAGAAGACCGGCCGGATCGAGATGACCTGGCCAGCGGGTGAGCGTGCTCGCAAGGAGAAGGGCCGCAAGGCCAGCTCCGTCCAGTGGATGCAAGAGGCGCTGCGGCCGTTCATTCGTGAGTTCCCAGACCGACCAATAGACAGCTTCCGCCGTGACGAGGCGCTCACATGGATCCGTCCCAGGGGTGCCCATACCCGGCAAAACGTGCGCCAATTCTTCAACCATGCCCTCGACCGCGAGCTGATCAAGAGCAACCCTTTCGCACGGATCGGCGCGAGCAAGCGCAAACGCCGGGTGGATCGCCACGACTTCGAGATCATCACCGACGACCAATACGAGAGACTGCGCAACGCCGCGCGAACAAGCCGCGTCGACGACTACGGCCTCGTCATCGAGGGTGTAGTCCTCGCTGTCGGTGAGGCTGCGATCCGTCCAGGCGAGGTGTTCGCTCTGCACTGCAACGACATCGACTACACCGAGAACGTCCTCCACATACGGTGGCAGCTGGACTCGAACACGGGCAAGCGGGTCTCCCCGAAGGACGACGATCCGCGCTGGGTGGTCATGAGCTCCACGTTTCGTAGGCACCTGGAACGTATGCCCAGGTACAGCGAAACAATCCTCTTCCCCGCCATCCGTGGTGGCTACATGACCCAATCCAACTGGACGCACTACTGGCACGCCGTACGTGCTTCAGCAGGAATGCCCGGCCAAGAGTTCTACGAGCTCAGGCACCGCGCGATCCAATGGATGGTCAACCCCATCAACGATGGCGGCCTGGGACTCGACCCCCAAACCGTCGCCACGATGGTCGGCCACGACGACGGCGGCTGGCTGATCTCCACCGTCTACACAAAGCTCTCAGAGAAACGTGCCCACGACCGTGCACAACGCGCCATGGACGCCTACCAGCAGCGCATCCAAGACCCCGCAAAACAAAGGCCAAAACTGACGATCGTGGGGTCATAGCCCTGCAAAAGAATCGGGACTCCGCTGCAAAAGATCTGCAACGAAAAAGCCCCGCTCCAGGACCACCCGGAGGCACACGAGCCTTCACAAAGCCCCAATCTACGGGCGTTTTGGAGCTCTACCTCGAGACATGAACCTGTGACGTCGCAACCCTCAGATCTACAAGAAATCCCTGCAAATCGATACTTTTTCGATCGGTGCGCAGCAAAATTTCATCGGGGAGATAGATTCTGGACTGCGCGGTTGAGCGGGATTCGACCGGGCGTGGGCGGTTTCGTGGGCGGCCAGAGCGAGCGGCATGGCCAACGATACGACCAAGGCTTACAAGACGGTGTACGTCGCGCTTAGAGCACAGCTATTCGTCTAGCCATTCAGCTACCCCTCCGTGGTAGGAGCAGGTGCCGCTCCGGTGTTCGCTGAAGCTGTAGGTCCCGTCCGCACAGCGAGCCGTGGCACCTGTGGGGACGGTCGGCGATTCCTCCGGTTTGCAAACGGTGTTGCCCGAGGAGTTTTCGTAGGTGCCGTCGGTGCATTCCGAGCCGGATTCGCCGGATTCTTCAGACCCCGACGAGCCTTCCGGTGTTGCTTGTTCCGGTTCCGTCGAGGGTGCAGAAGCTTTCGATTCATTTTCGGACTTCGCTGGCTGGTTGTAGACCTTGGCCGCCCAAAGCGGGAATCGGACACGCGCGTCGGACCCACCTGTGCAGACCGTTACGCCATGGGTGGTTCCGCAGCGCACCACGTAGGCATTGCCGGTCGCAGGGCTTGTCGCGGTGACGCTTGCTTCTTCTGAACCCTGTGCCGCTTCGTGCGCGAACGCGCGGAAGACGTTGTCCGCGAACCCGCAGGTCGTATGCGGACCAGCGCTGATGTTCTGATCACATGCCGCGTAGTGAACGTGCGCGACGTGATGTGGCACCGGCCTGGTTGGTTTTGTGACCAATGCCGTTGAGCCGGTGGCGTTGTCAGCCTTGTGACTTTTGCTGTGCGAGCTGAGCACGCCGACAAGGGCGATCAGTGCGAACAGAATTACCGCTAGCCGCTTCATTCCCCCATCTATCTCCGATTCGGGAGGCTAGCAAATCCAACTATTAGATATCGGACCGATATGTGGAGGCGAACAAGTCCTGGAGCTATGCGGCCTCAGCGACGCGACGAGGCTGGCACGTCAGCCCCACTGATCTGCCAGCGGAATCCGGGACCGAACTCAAGGACGATCCCAGCGGGACTTACCAACTCCCAGTTGGGTGGATCGTCCTCCGCTTCAATGGCTGTAGGCCCCGCGTGGAACGTTGAACCATCCGAAAGCATGCAACGCAGCTCTCCTGTCTCCCCATCAACGGCGACATCATCTATAGAGCGCCCGAGTAGCTGAGCTGGGTCGGATGGCGACCATTCAGCATCTTGCGTGGCCAAACGCCAGATATCGCCGCGCGAGTCACGAACTTCAACATGGAGCACACTCGGATAAGCAATACGCGCGTCCACTATCAACCCACGCATCGAACTCAGCAGGTTCGCGGGTGAGGCATCTAGGGCTACGACGGTTGCCATCGGTCCTTCCAGTGTCCCCTGCTATCCGGTAATGCCTCGCAGCATTTTCTCCACATGATCGCGCTCTCGCGCGCCGACGGGCAGGTCGCCGATACGCGTGAATAGGACCTCGATGTCGATGAGACCCGCATCGATTGCTTCCCTCGCATACTCCCAATCGCGCTCGCGGCCGGCCGCGCACTTTGACAGCACGAGATCGTGAACCTCAAGGCACCATGCGACAGCCGTGTGTTTAGCGGCTACGCGCCGTGGGATCTCCCGTCGAACCAGCCGGGCTTGCCAGCCCAACGGGGCCTTCGCGGTCACTGGACCCACACCGTGAGCGTAATAGCCGAAGCTGCTGTGGAAAGGCGAGCCGTCGCCCAAGGAGCCGTCAATCTGGATAGCGGCCTCTGGTGCATGCCTGGGGTAGATATCGACCTCCATCGAGACGAGCAGCGCGGACGGCGGCGCCACGATGCTTCCAAGTATCGCCTGGCTTCCGATCACCACGAACTCTTCCTCGCCGGTGACCTCGGCCGCTGCGGCAAGTACGTGCTCGAACTCCTGCGACTGCACTTAGCCGACCTCAGCAAGAACGCGCCGGCGTTCAGGCTCGGTGAGCGCTCCCGCGAACGGAGAATTCTGGCGCAGGTCGTCTGCATCGGCGCCGACTGCCGTGATCGCGTCGCGGATGGTCGTCAGGGGCATGGCAAGGACACGCCCCCATCTCTCGGCGTAGACGGGGTCAATTCGGCCCTGCTCACGCCAGCGATAAAGGACGTACTTGGCGTCGGCGACAGTTTGCTCGCGCAATCGCGCCGCCACGGCCTGGTGATACGCAAGGCCGCGCTGATGCGTGCGGTCATAAGAACCCCGATCATGCGACCAGTCCACCGTTAGCTGCTCAGCGGCGTGCTGCCTGCTCCGCAGCACAGCGGCAAGCGGGTGGCGCACGGTCCCACCTGACCTGCTAGAGCGAACAGCTTCGTAGAGATCGAGCAGCGCCGGGACCGACACCGCTTGACGCCCCGTCGCAGTGAACACCAGCGGCACGTCACCGCTCTCGATCCATCGTTCCAGAGCGGTGTGACTGACGCCGAGTAGCTTCGCGGCGAGTCGTCGCGAGACGGTCTCCCCCAATTCCTGTTCGAGTCCCAGACGAACGGCGAACAGGTCTTCGCTGTCAGGCATGAGACGCCCAACGCGCCGAAGCCGCGTGACGTTTTCAAAAAGCTGTTGCTTGCGGTCCACAATCGCCATATCGCAAAGACTAGCAGTCTTATTGCCAAAAATCGAGTAAAGCGGCAACATAGGTGCCAAGCGTCTCATCGGGCCTACCACAGGCCCACCTGAGTGAAGCTCGCCGTCCGCTCGTAGGCGGCCGTAACGCGGTCGAGGGCGCGCTCGTGATCGCGGTGGCCGTAGAGACGTCGCACCAGCTCGCCGCCGTCGGTGTGTCCAAGCGCGATCGCCACGTCCTCGGAGGGCACGTCGAGGATGTTGACCATGTACCAACCCGCGAAGTGGCGGGTGGCGAGATAGAGGCTTCCGCCCCATCCAGCCGCAGCCTTCACGGCCTTCCAGTGGTAGGCGCGGGCGCTCGCGGTCCAGTGCTCGCCTCGGATCGGCGCGAAGCAGAACTTGCTTTCGACCGGCAGACCCATGATCGCCTCTCGGGCCGGATCGGTCAGCGGCGCCTCGCGCGTAAGACCGTTCTTCGGCAGCGTGAACGTGCGCGTCTTGGCGCTGAACTGCTCCACGACCAGGATGCGAGAGCGTTCAAGATCGACGTTCGTGCGTCGTAGCGCGTCCAGCTCGCCAGGACGAAGGCCGGTGAACGCGGCGACCTGGAGCCATGCGGCAAACGATGGGCTCGCGAGATCGCGTGCGCAGCGGATCAACTGCCAGACCTGCTCCTCACTTGGCGGCTGTTCGTGACGACGGCCCGGACCCTTCGAGATTCCTAGCCGAGCAAACGGATTGTGGCGGACCAGCCGTCCTGCCTTCGCCGAGGCGGCGTCGTTAAACATCGCCCGCAGGGCCGGGACAGTGCCGTTGTGCCTGCCGCCCGCGAGCCATTCGCCGACGACCTCATCGTCCACTTGGTCAATGCGCCGGGCTCCATAGCGCTCGACAAACGCACTGGTGCGCTCGCGGTTGTGGATGTTCGTGGAGTCCTTCGGCCGGGCGAACAGCGGATCGGTCGTCCAACGCTCCCAGAAGTCCCGAACCGTCACGGCGGCCACGCGAACAGTCCCCAACCGCTCCCGCGCCTTCTCGCGCGCCCGCTTTGCCTCGGTCTTGGTGGCGAACGTGCCGGGGCCACCAAGGACGCGTGTGAGACGCTGACGTTCTGTCCCAACGCCGGATCGTGGACCTGAGCGCGCCAGCGGCCCGAAGGGAGCTTCATGACGCTCATGCAGCCCTCTCCCGTGCCGAGGCCCAAGAGATCGCCGCAGACGGCCTGAAACGCCGCGTACGCCGGCCCCAAGTCACCGATGGCATCCCCTCGGCGACCAAGCGATCGATAGTCGCCAGACTCACGCCCATGATCTCGGCCAGTTCTCGTCGGCCGACGTAGGGCTCCGGGAACCTAGGCGCCAACGTTTCGCGGCTCGAGTATGGATCGTTCTCCATACTCGTAATGACCGTGAGAAGGCCGAAACGGCCATGTAGTTTGGTTTGGGCCTGTTGGGGCCCAGTGATGAGTGGGCTGGCCGTCGGTTCGCGGAGCCCGTTTCGGGCTGTGGGCGTGACGGTTAGGTAGTGGTGTCCGGTGCCCCGTAGAGGGTGTGGCAGGCGACGGGATGACTCAAGTAAAACGGCTGGCCCCGGCTGTCGGGTGCCTTACGTTGGATTTGTCTCCCGCCGCCTGTCACGGACGCCGCCATGACTTCATAGAAGCGTGCCTGTTGCTCGACATGGCTTTGTCTGGCGGTCTCTACATCACACCAGCGCCAACCAGCAAATGAGGAGACCGAAATTGATGATCGCAGTAGGCGTGGACACACACAAGCAGCAGCATCATGCCGTCGCTCTGGACGGCCTCGGACAGGTTCTCGGGGAGATCGTGATCGCGACCACCTTTGCCGGCTACAGCCAGTTCGTGTGCTGGCTGAGAGATCTCGGTAAGAGCGTTCTGGTCGGGATCGAGGGTGCCGGCAGCTGGGGCGCGGGACTGTGCGAGTTCCTGCAAGCCGAGGAGGTCGAAGTGTTCGAGGTCGAACGTCCTCAACGACGTGAGCGTCGGGGCGGCAAGTCTGATCGCATCGATGCTCTGCTGGCCGCCAAGAAAGTCCTCACGGGCGACGGACTGTTGACACCCAGAGGATCCGGGAAGCGTCTGGCACTGCAAATGCTGTTGGCGGGCTACCGCTCCATCGTCAGCGAGCGCTCACGTCTCTACAACCAGCTGCAAGCACTGCAGGTCAGCGCACCATACGCGTTGCGAGAACGGATCGGCCAGGCCCGCAACGGCGCGGCGCTCGCGAACCGCCTCACCGGGATGCGCACTCGACCACCGCGAGCCAGCAGGAGAACTTGACACTGCAGGTGCTTCGCGACATCGCCAACCGTGCTCGAGCACTCGACGCAGAAGCCGAGAACTACACCCGCCAGATCGAGGAGATGGTCAGCAGCCTCGCGCCGACGCTGCTGGAGGAGCCTGGCGTTGGACCTATTTGTGCCGGCAGGCTCATCGCGTTCAACCCATCACGTTTCAGGAGCGAGGCAGCGTTCGCGCGCGCCAACGGTACCGCCCCGCAACCCGCGTCCTCCGGCAAGACCGTCAGGCATCGTCTCAGCCGCGGCGGAGACCGCCAAGTCAACGCAGCGATCTACACGATCGCGCTCTCTCGCTCAGTCCACCACCCCAAAGCCGCGCCTACATGCAACGCAAGATCACCGAAGGAAAGACCAAACGAGAGGCCATGCGATCCCTCAAGCGACACCTCTCCCGCCACCTCTACAACCAACTCGCCAAAACGCCCTTGACAACATAGAAGCATCCAAGCAATTTTGAAATTTCCCCGTGAACCCAGCAACGGCGGGCTGTTTTGGGGCGTTCACGACCCCGTAGACGGAACGGACAGAGGGCGTTCGCCGGACCGCCCACGGACTCCGCGATAGCGCAGTGTCACGAGAAGAAGCAATCCGGCGCCCATCCTGAGTGTTGCCTAGAGCGACAGCCGATCCATACACAGCGCAGCGCGACTGGCGAACACGAAATCGCCGCAACGATGGATCAAGCCGGCCGCGTGCAGCGCGGCGATGGCATCGGCAACAGCAAGCGCCTCACCCACCTCGCGCTCCACCTCGTCCACCGACCACGGCCGCTGCTCGTTCGGGCGCAGCAGCAGACCCCAAGACCGCTTTCTGCGCTCGCTCGTCCTCTTCCCTTGGGTTCTGGCTAGTCTCGTCCTGCATGGAAAGACTCCTTTCCTTGCCACGCCCCGGGCAGTTCGCGCTGCGCCGGGGCACTTTACGTTTCGATATACGTGACTTATAGTCCATAGACTAATAGTCGTCAAGGCGGAAGGCTGCGCCCCATGCCCATCCGCTCCCCCGCCCACGCCGCCTTCGGCGAGGCAATCCGCCAGATGCGCGGGGAACTGGGCCTATCCCAAGAAGCTCTAGCCGAAGCCTGCGACCTCGACCGGACCTACATCAGCGGCATCGAGCGCGGCTCGCGCAACCCGAGCCTCACGAACATCCTCAAGATCGCCGCTGCGCTCAACATTAGTCCGGCAAACTTGCTCGGGCTCGCAGAACACCAAACCGACAAACTCGACCCTTAGGCAACCATCTGCGTACGTGACAAACCGCACAAAACCCTGCACACAAAACCCTGCACACAAAACCCTGCACACAAAACCCTGCACACAAAACCCTGCACACAAAACCCTGCACACAAAACCCTGCACACAAAACCCTGCACACAAAACCCTGCACACAAAACCCTGCACACAAAACCCTGCACACAAAACCCTGCACACAAAACCCTGCACACAAAACCCTGCACACAAAACCCTGCACACAAAACCCTGCACACAAAACCCTGCACAGACTAGATGCACGCCCCAGCAAATGCTGTGCGATCACTATCTCCCGGTACGCTGCGACCCACGCTCGCGATACCGACTCATACGACAAGACATAGGATCGAACATATGTGGGTCCACCAACTCAGGATCGAGAACGTCAAGGGCTTTCGCGGCCCCCCCAACGATGTGGAGCTCGACTTCGAGCGACCAGATGGAACGCTCGCCGGATGGACCGTAATCGCCGGGCGCAACGGCGCCGGTAAGTCATCATTCCTGCAAGCAATCGCGGTATCTCTCGCTGGGCCGGAGGCAGCTCGGACACTTCAGGAGTCGTGGGCCGGCTGGATACGCGCCGGGCGTCCTTCGGCAGTCGTGACAACACGCATTCGCTACTCGCCTCAACACGACCGCTTCATTGAGACTGGGAGACGCCCAAAGCAGAGTTTTTGGACGGGTCTCAAGTGGGATGTCACCGAACAAGGACCTGAGCCGATCATGTCGCCATACCGCCAGACGTCCCACACGTCAAGCCGTACAGCAGCAAGAGGTCCCTGGGCAGAGAATCCATCCGGCTGGCTAATGGCCGGCTATGGCCCGTTCCGCAGACTCTCTAGTGCGGCAAGCGACGCCCAGCGTCTCATGGTTGGGCCAGGGCACGTTTCCCAACTCGTCAGCCTCTTCCGTGAGGACGCCTCTCTCTCAGAGAGCATCAGGTGGCTACAGGAGATTTACCTCCGACGCTTGGAGCAAAAGGAGGGATGGGCCGAGCTTGAGCAAGTGGTTCTGATGCTCCTCGATGACGGACTATTGCCGTCAGAAATGACCGTTCGTCGCGTCGATTCTGACGGTCTCTGGGTTGAACACCAAGGAGTAGTACTTCCCTTGGAACAACTCAGCGATGGATATCGAACAGTAGCCGCTCTTGTGCTTGACATAGTTCGTCATCTCTACCAAACCTATGGCACACTTACTTTGGAGAAAACCGCGAACGGTGTAACGCTTCCCTACCCGGGCATCGTGCTCATCGATGAGGTAGATGCACATCTCCATGTCTCCTGGCAGCAGGTGATCGGGTTCTGGCTTAAGACACGGTTCCCGCAAATCCAGTTCATAGTGTCAACCCACAGTCCGTTTGTCTGTCAGGCAGCCGATCCCCGTGGCCTTATCCGACTCCCAGCACCAGGCGAGCATCGCAGAGCAGAGCACGTGGACGACGAGATGTTCATTAGAGTCGTTAATGGCAATGCAGACGAAGCGACGCTCACCGAGTTGTTTGGACTTGAGAAGACCCACTCCGCGCATGCCGAGCTTCTCCGACAGGAAGTAGCCGAGCTTGAGACTAGAATCCTCCGAGGATTAGCAGATCGTGCTGCCCGTCAGCGATATCAACAGCTCCAACTACAGCTACCACAGTCCAGCCTTGAGTCTATAGACCGCGCGGCACGGGTCTTGGAGCAAGAGCTGACCAAGTAAGTAGACATGATCGCACTCATAAGGTACGGGTTGCCGACCAACGCTCGTACTTATCTTGCACAGCGATCATTCGATATTGAATCCACGACCTTCGCACAACGCCGCGAACGATCCGATTCACTTTGGCAAAACAAGAATCGCGAGCGGATGACAGAAGTCCGCGACACATTGCGGCTTATGTGCTCTGGAAATCAGCGCTGCATGTACTGCGAGGACAGCGCGGCAACCGACATCGATCACTTTCGCCCTCGATCGACTAGTCCCCTCCTGACCTTCGCGTGGGAGAACTATCTTCTGGCGTGTAGTATGTGCAACAGTAACTTTAAGCATCAAGAGTTCCCGTGTGGTCCGTCTGGCGACCCTTACCTAATCGACCCAACAGTCGAAGATCCTGCCACTCTGCTGATTTTTAGTCCGAGCACTGGTCGTTATGAGCCCATCTCAGGGTCAACTAAGGCAGTCGAATCGCTCAGGGTGTTCGGCATCAATCGACCACTACTCCAAACCGCGCGCCGTGACGCGTGGCGACTCTTTCAGTTGATCATCGTAGCCTACGGAGCGGCTATTTCTAATAGCGAAAATGAGCGGGCACAGCAGGTCGCGCAGATCGCGCAACGTCAACCACTCGCAGGCGTGCTGCGCGCCCTCGTAATGCAGGAGACGAACATCGGCGTTGACTTGATCGATCCAGATTGCCGCAGAGCAATTGACGAACTACCGGAGGTCCAAGCTTGGATCGCACCAATCCCATGAGTGAGCGCGTTTGACCGAACCCCGATGTTCGCTCGTCAGTCGTGGGCGGTCAGATCCTTCGCCGCGTGGGCGGTTCGCGGGCGGTCGGCCCCCAAGTCGGTCTTCCGACGTACTAGCCTCCGACGACCGTCCACACGCTATAACCCCAGCATCAGAGCCAAATCTTGCGTCTTGAGGATGCCCCCAGCCCCTCCCAGCATCCAGCGAGATTTCTATCGGGGAGACAGGATTTGAACCTGCGACCGCCCGGCCCCCAGCCCGCGCGCTCCAGTGTAGCTGAGTGATTGGAGCCCATTCTTGCTGGGTTTCTAGGCGCTCAGTTGCTCTCGCTTTCGCTCAATTTGTTCCCCGTATTGTTCCCCGTCGCGTCCGTCGTGGTGCCTGGAGCCTGCGCCTCGGGGTCTCCCCCGGCGCTGGCTTCGACGCGCGGATCAGATGCGGGAGGATCGCGTTCGGCCTTGCCGGCCGGCTTGGGGGCGAAGGCGTCGTTGACGACCTGGACCTCGTGCTCTGAGGGGGCGTAGTGCGAGTAGATCTGTGTCGTCTCGCTGTCGGCGTGCCCCATGAACTCCTGGATCAGCCGCAGCGGCTGCCCGGAGGCGGCGAGCCGAGTTGCGAAGGTGTGGCGCAGATCGTGGAACTTGATGACCTGCACGCCAGCGTCCCCGCAGGCCGTCTGGAAGCGTCTTGTGACCTTGGATCGGTCGATCGGATTGCCGGTCTGTGGGTGGGCGAACACGAGATGGCGCTCGGCGCGATAGGCGGTGCGCTTTGACCAGCGATCGAGCTCGCCGGCGAGTCGGTCGGCCATCGGCACGGATCGCTTGGTGGAGAGGTCGGACTTGCCATCGCCGGAGTGCTCGCCGCGAACATAGGTGTTGCGCACGCGGATTCGCTGGGCGATCCAGTCGACGTCTCGCCAGCGCAGGCCGAGTAGCTCGGATTGGCGCAGGCCGGTCATCGCCGCGGCGAGAACCACGACTCGCAGGACTGGCCCGAGGACATCGGGCGGCGGCGGCGGCGCCGGCCCGCGGCGTCCGCGCCGAGTGGGTTTCGGCTGTCGGATGACGGTCTCGTCGGGGATCGCCCGCAGCACGGCGTCGAGCTCTGCGACCGTGAGGAACTGTAGGTCAGGGTCGGCGTCGCCGGTGCGCTTACGGCCTGGGCGGGTCGCCTCGCTCACCGGGTTGTCGCTGATGAACTTCCCTTTTTTCGCGTGCTCGA
This sequence comes from uncultured Solirubrobacterales bacterium, assembly GCA_963827045.1. Taxonomy (GTDB): domain Bacteria; phylum Actinomycetota; class Thermoleophilia; order Solirubrobacterales; family Solirubrobacteraceae; genus Palsa-744. The sequence continues at coordinate 14,430 of CAWGZH010000004.1, read as the reverse complement.
AGATCGAGTGCAGGAACGAGAGCACGTTGCGAACGGTCTTCGGGGCGCTGCCGTCGTTGAGCATTTCGCTCGCAAGCCGGTCGATGTGGGCTGTCTCGATCTCGGTGACGGGAAGGGCGCCGATGCGCGGGGAGATGTGGATGCGCTGCATCGACTCGCAGCCCTGGCGGTAGGAGAGCCGAGCGCCCGCGATCGTTTGGCGCTGGCGCAGCGAGTCGGCGATCGCGTCGACGGTTGGGATCTCAGATCCCGGTGCGGGACGCGGCGCGTTGTCCTCCTCCTCGCGTCTGCGCGCCATCTCGCGCTCGGCCTGAACGCGCGTGAGGCCGCCGCTGCGCTGACCGACCGGGCGCACCTTGCCGAGCTTGCGGTTGACCAGTCGCCCGTCAAGCGTCCGCCAGCGCCCGTAGTAGGAGCCCCACTTGATGTAGACGTGGCCGGTGCCGTAGTCGCGCTTGCCCATGTTCAAGGGTTATACGCCCCAGGTACGTCGTTACGCTCGCATGGCGGGCCGCCTGGCGGATGCGGCCCTTCGAGCGCCGAGAGACACCATCGGGGCGAGCGTCCTTCCCGTCTCGATCTCCCCCATCCACTGTTCGATCGCAGAGCGCCGGTAGCGCACGTAGCGCCCGAGTCGCAGATGCGGGATACGTTTCGCGCGGGTCTCGGCGTAGACCCAGCCTGAAGTCATGCGCAGTAGCGCCGCGACCTCGGCCGCAGTGAGCAGATCCTCGCCTGAGTCAGCTGTGGGAGCAATCATGGCCAACTTCCTTTCGATGCGAACAAAATTGGTGGTGGGACGTGGGTTTGCCGTTCATGTGGGGTACTGACCCCCAGGCACGTCAAGCGGCCAACGAGTTCGCCGGCGTCCTACAGTCCAGGGTCCGATGTCTGGTCAACCGTGTTCAGTCCACCCGTGTCGCGGGCAGGGCGTTGCGTGAGCGGGCAGGGCACTCTCAGATCGGGGGCGGCGGGCCTCTACTTCAGCGACCCGGCGTGTCTTGAGCATGATCCGCGGGTGCTCATGCCCGAGCACCCGGACACGCCTGAGCGCCTTGAGGCAATCGAGCGGATGCTGGCCGAGCATGACTGGCTGGGCTGGGAGTGCCGTGCTGCACCGCCTGCGAAGGAGATCGAGCTCGAGCTCATCCACAGCGCGAGGCACGTGCAGAGGATCAAGGAGATGTCGCTGGCCGGTGGCGGCGCGATCGACCCGGACACATTCGTCGGAGAGCCCTCCTACCGGGCGGCGCTGCACGCCGCCGGGGGCGCTTGCGAGATGACGAGGGCGCTGATGACGGGCGAGGCGAGGCTCGGATTCTGTGGCGTGCGTCCCTCGGGCCACCATGCCGAGCCGGATCGCGCGATGGGCTTCTGCTTGTTCAACAACGTGGCGATCGCCGCGGAGCTGGCGATCCGCGAGCTGGGCGTCCGGCGAGTGTTGATCCTCGATTGGGATGTGCACCACGGCAACGGGACCGCGGAGGCGTTCCGGCGCCACTCGGATGTCTTGTTCGTCAGCATCCACCAGGCGGGGATCTATCCGGGCACGGGCTCGATCAGCGACGTTGGCTCGGGTCCGGGCGAGGGCTACACGATCAACTTGCCTGTTCCGGCGGGCTCTGAGGAGGATCTGTGGCTGTCGCTCTTGGAGCACATCGTGGTCCCGGTCGCTGAGAGCTTCGCGCCGGAGCTCGTGCTGATCTCCGCCGGTTTTGATGCGCACCGTGAGGACCCGCTGGCTGGGTGTCGCCTGGAGACGGGCTCGTTCGCGGAGATGGCCCGCCATGTGCGCGGGCTCGCCGTATCGCTCGGTGTGCCTCTCGGCGCTGTGCTGGAGGGTGGCTATCAGCCGGCGGTGCTGGCGGAGTGTGTGCGGGATACGCTTGCCGCGCTCGCCTCTGAGGAGCCGGCGCAATCTGCCGCGCCGGAGCCGCTTTTGACCTCGCGCGCCGCCGCTCACGTGGGCCACTACTGGCCCTTGTAGATGCGTGCCCGGCACGGGCACTGAGCGTCTTCCGGCGCCACGAGGGAGCAACTGAAGGGTGGGTAGTTTCCACGTCGCGGGTGGGTATTGATGACCGATGCTCCGCTTCTGCCTGGATGATCTGATCTGCGTGGCCAATGTCCCACGATCGAGATATCTCCGCGGCTTGTGCCGGCGACTGGCTTGAGGTCAGGGGTATCGCCGAGCGCCCGTCGAGGCGTGGGGAAATCAAGGAGGTGCTCGGTACTCCTGAGCATCCCCACTTCCGCGTCCGATGGGATGAAGGACACGAGTCGATCGTCTACCCCGCCGATCACGAAGCAATCGTGCACCACCCAGCCCGACAGGCCGACCCGGCATGAGCACAGCGCACGCATCGAGGTCGGTCGGTTTTCGCCGCCCGCGTAGTTTCTCCCCGCCACCGCCAGGGACGGCAACGGATGCACCGGGCGGCGCCGGGCGCGAGACTGCGAACACCATGACGATTCCTTCACTGTCACAGGCACCCAGCGCTGTCGCAGATGTAGACGAGCCCGAGCTTGTCCGGCTGCGCGATGGGTCGCTGGTCACGCTGCGTCCCACCACGGCTGCTGATGAGCCCGCGCTGCGCTCGTTCCTGGCGGGACTGTGCCTGGAGGCGCGGCGTCTGCGGTTCTTCAGCGGTGCCGTGGACATAGACTGTGCTGCTCATTTGGCGGCGGACACCAGGACGGGTCGCTTCGGGCTGGTTGCCCATGACGAGATGGGGGCGATGGTCGCTCACGCCCTGTATATCCAGCTGGATGGCACGCGGGCGGAAGTCGCGGTCGAGGTCGCCGATCATCTCCACGGCCGCGGCCTCGGGACGATCCTCATCGAACAGCTGGCGATCGTCGCCGAGCAGCGTGGGATCACGCATTTCGTAGCCGAGGTTCTCTGTGAAAACCGGGCGATGCTGGATGTCTTTCGAGAGGGCTTCGATGGGCGTGTGGTACGCCACGATGGGCCGGAGCAGAGAGTCGAGTTCCTCACCGCGGGCTGGCGGCTGGCTCACAAACGCTTCGCATCGGATGCTCGGGCGTAGTGCCGAGCCCGAGCAGCGCGGCTTGCTCGCGTAGCTGCTCGCGGGCGTCGGGATGCGCGGCGTGCTCGATGATGAGGCGGGCCTGGGCGCGCTGGCTGCGTCCGAAGATGTGCGCGGCGCCGTGCTCGGTGATGACTGCGGAGTGCTGGAAGGAGGTGACGGGTCCATCCAGGCGGGGCACGATCGTTGAGGTGTCGCTGCGTTCGTGCCAGGAGCGCAGCCCGATCACGGCCTGCCCGCCGGGCGAGTGTAGGGCGCCCTCTACGAAGTCGGGCTGGCCACCGAAACCGGAGTACACGCGCTCGCCGATGTGGCTGGCGCCGGCCTGGTCGTGAAGGTCGACCTTCAGCGCCGTGTTGACCGAGATCATCTGCGCTCTGGCCGCGATCCTGGAGGGATCGTTGGTCGTCTCGGTGCGCGTCATGCGCAGCCTGGGGTTGTGGTGAACCCACTCGTATAGCTCCCTGGAGCCGAACATGAAGGAGCACACGATCTGCCGATGGTGGTCAAGCGCCCCGGCGTGCTCAAGGCGCATTACTCCATCGGAGATCATCTCCGAGTAGATCGCCAGGTCGCGTCGGCTGGCGAGTGCGCGCAGCGTGGCGTCGGGGACCTGACCGATCCCGAGCTGCAGGGTGGCGGCGTCTCCCACCAGGCCGGCGACGTGCTCGGCGATGGTCTCTGCGTGGTCGTGGCTGGCGCTGATGGCGGTGGTCGGGAGGTCTTGCTGGGCTTCGATTGCGAGGTCGATGAGGTCTTCGCCCAGCTCGCCGTCGCCGAGCGTGTAGGGCATCTCGGGGTTCAGCTGGGCGATGACGAGCCCGCCGCGGGCGCGCACATGCTCGACGGCCGCCGGCAGGATGTTCACCTCGATCCCAAGCGAGACCTTCCCGTTGCAGGGTGTGGAGGTGTGCAGCAGCACGACCTCGGGCGGGCGCAGCGTGCTGAACAGCCTTGGCACGAGCGAGAGGCGCATCGGTAGGTAGTCCAGCCGCTCACCTGCATCACGCATTCCGGGACCGACGAACGGCGTCTCGAAGATGACGCCCTCGCGGGCGGGCAGCGGGGACTGCGCGGCGAGCATGAACAGCCGGTAGCGCTCCACCTCGCTCTCCAGGGCATCAAGCAGGAGGCGCGGGGTGCCGAGGTTCCCGCTGGCGACGACCCGCGGCTCGCCGACGCTCAGCGCGGCGAGCGCCGTGTGCAACTCGCGCTCACTGATGACCTTCATCTGGCGCTCAACACTACGCGCCGGGCGCGAGCACGGTCATGGGTGGTAACTACCGAGCCCGTTCCGCAAGGAGTGCGGTGGGCGCCCGCACTGGTAGCGAGTTGACTTGATAGCGGTCATAGCGACCGTGATCGAGCATCCGCGACACAGGGAGTCGGTAGATACATGAGCGTCTCGCCCGTAGCATCTGTCGTGTCCGGCCTAGAGGCGGTGCGGTCGTTCGCGCAGCTCGGCCGCGAGGATGTCCAGTTCGCCGGCGGCAAGGGCGCGAACCTGGGCGAGCTGACCCGTGCTGGGCTGCCTGTACCAGACGGCTTTGTGGTCGGCGCCCCGGCCTACGCGGCGTTCTGCGCGGAGAGCGGGCTACGCGAGCGCCTGGCGGAGCTGCTTGACGGAGTGGATGTCGAGGACACCAAGGCTTTGCAGGCGGCGAGCGTTGCCGCGCGGGAGATGCTCGACGCCGCCCCGATGCCGCCGGCGCTGGCGCAGGAGATCCGCTTGCGCTATGAGCAGCTCGTCGGCGAGGACACGGAGGCGCCTGTGGCGGTGCGCTCCTCAGCGACGGCGGAGGACACCGCCGAGACCTCGTTTGCGGGAATGAACGAGACCTTCCTGAACGTCCGTGGCGCCGAGGCGGTGATCGACGCGGTGCGCCGGTGCTGGCGATCGCTGTTTGGGACGCGCACGATCTACTACCGCGGCGTGAACGGATTTGGGCAGGCCGAAATGGATATCGCGGTCGTCGTGCAGCGCCAGGTGGCTTCGACGCGCGCCGGTGTGATGTTCACCGTCAACCCAGCGACGGGCGAGCGCGACCAGCTCGTAGTTGAGGCTTCGTTCGGGCTCGGTGAGGCCGTCGTCTCAGGCTCCGTGTCACCCGATCGTTATCTGATCGAGAAGGACCCGCTCTGGTTGCGCGAGCGCGACGTTCACTGCAAGGAGCTGGTGATCGAGTATGACCCGCAGGGCGGCACCTGCCAGCGGTCCCTTTCGCGCGAGGAGGGTTTCCGGCCGACGCTCGATGAGCGTGAGGTCATGGCCGTGGCCGCGCTCGGCCTGCGGATCGAGCAGCACTATGGCTCCCCGCAGGACACCGAGTGGGCATTTGACCCCGATGGGGTGCTGTGGATGCTGCAGAGTCGTCCGATCACCACGCTTCACGACGAGCACCCGGATGACACCAGCGAGTCTGTGGCCAGCGCCCCGGAGGCTAGCTCTGCGCAGCCGCAGACTGTGCTGTTGCGTGGGCTGGGTGGAGCACCGGGCAGCGCGAGCGGCGCCGCCCGAGTGCTCACCTCGCTCGCGGACGCCGCTGCGCTCGGCGATGGGGATGTGCTCGTCACCCACATGACCTCCCCCGACTGGCTGCCGTTGCTGCGACGGGCGGCCGGCGTCGTCACCGACTCGGGCGGCATGACCTGCCATGCCGCGATTGTCTCGCGCGAGCTTGGCATCCCGTGCGTTGTCGGGACGCGCGAGGCGACCAAGCGGCTGCGCGACGGCGAGGTCGTGACCGTCGATGCGACCCGAGGGCTCGTATTGGAGGGCGCCTGCGCACCCGAGCCCGCGCGGGCGCCCTCTGCTGGCAGGCAGGCCGCAGGCGTGAGCCCGGCCGCACCCTCGGCGGTGACGGTGACGGCGACGCAGATCCTGGTGAACCTGTCTGAGCCCTCGCAGGTACAGCGTGTCAAGGACCTGCCGGTCGACGGTGTTGGCTTGCTGCGCGCGGAGATGATGGTGCTGGAGGCGCTGGCCGGCGATCATCCACGCACGCTGCTGGAGGAGGGCCGTGGCGAGGAGCTCGTCGCCCGTATGGCGGAGGGGCTGAGCACGTTCGCAACCGGGTTCGCGCCGCGGCCGGTGACTTACCGCACGATCGACTTTCGCACCAACGAGTTCGCGGGTCTGCGCGGCGGAGAGCGCTTTGAGCCAGTGGAGGCCAATCCGATGATCGGCTACCGCGGCGCGCTGCGCTACACCCGCGAGCCAGATGTCTTCGCTCTGGAGCTTGAGGCGGTGCGCAGGGTGTGGGATCAAGGTCAGCGCAACCTGCACGTGATGCTGCCGTTCGTGCGTACCGCCCGCGAGCTGCGCCGCTGCCGTGAGCTGATCGCAGAGTCGGGACTGCTTGACCGTCCCGGTTTCGAGCTGTGGGTAATGGCGGAGGTTCCCTCGGTGCTGTTCAACCTCTCCGAGTACGCCGCGCTCGGCGTGGCCGGCATCTCGATCGGCTCGAACGACCTCACCCAGCTGCTGCTTGGCGCCGACCGTGACAACGAGGTGCTGGCGGAAACCTTCGACGAGCGCGACCCTGCCGTCACGACCTACCTGCGGGAGCTGATCCCGCGCGCCCGCGCGCTGGGTTTGCGTACCTCGATCTGCGGGCAGGCGCCGTCGGTGCACCCGGAGTACGCCGAGCTTTTGGTGCGCGCGGGGATCGACGCGATCTCTGTCAACGTCGATGTGATCGACCGGACGCGGGCGCTGGTGGCTGCGGCGGAGCAGCGTGTGATGCTCGACTTCGCACGCGCGCACGACAGCGCTGCCGAGCGGGCTGTCGGCACTGGCGCCGCTTGAGGGCCTGTGATGTTGCAGGTGCGTATCCACGGGCGCGGCGGGCAGGGTGTCGTGACCGCCGCGGAGTTGCTGGCGCTCGCGGCGTTTGATGAGGGCCGCTACGCGCAGGCGTTTCCGAGCTTTGGCTCGGAGCGTATGGGCGCCCCGGTGGTGTCGTTCTGCCGGATCGACGAGCGCGAGATCCGTGTGCGAGAGCCCGTGATGGAGCCCGATGTCCTGATCGTGATCGACCCGACGCTGCTTCACCAGGTGGACGTGTTCGGTGGCCTGCGCCCCGAGGGGTTCATCCTTATCAACACCACCAGGACCTTCGATGAGCTCGGCCTCGGCGAGTTCGCCGCGGGGTTCCGTCACGAGCGGCTGCTGACGGTGCCTGCCGGCGAGCTGGCGCGCGAACATGCTGGGCGGCCGGTTGCCAATGCCGCGTTGCTCGGCGGTTTCGCGGCGCTCAGCGGGTTGGTTTCGTTGGACGCCGTTGTGAAGGCGATCCGTGAGCGCTTCACCGGGAAGGTCGGCGAGGGCAATGTGGCGGCGGCGATGGCGGCCTACGCCTGGGTCGCGGACGAGCGCAGGGAGCTGAGCGGTGCTGCGCCAGGTTGAGGGCTCGCGTGCGGTAGCGGAGGCGGTGGCGTTGTGCCGGCCGGAGGTGATCTGTGCGTACCCGATCTCGCCGCAGACGCACATTGTGGAGAACCTTTCCCAGCTGGTGAAGACGGGCGAGCTTTCGCCGTGCGAGTTCGTGAACGTGGAGTCGGAGTTCGCCGCGATGTCGGTGGCGATCGGCGCCTCGGCGACCGGCGCGCGTGCGTACACGGCGACGGCCAGCCAGGGGCTCTTGTATATGACAGAGGCGCTCTACAACGCTTCGGGGCTGGGTCTGCCGATCGTGATGACGGTCGCCAACCGCGCGATCGGCGCCCCGATCAACATCTGGAACGACCACTCGGATTCGATGTCCCAGCGCGACTCGGGCTGGATACAGCTCTACGCCGAGACCAACCAGGAGGCGCTTGACCTACACATCCAGGCGTTCCGGCTTGCCGAGGAGCTCTCGGCGCCGGTGATGGTCTGCATGGACGGGTTCATCCTCACGCACGCGGTCGAGCGTCTGGAGATCCCCACACAGGAGCAGGTCGATGGGTTCCTGCCGGCGTTCTCACCGCGGCAGGTACTCGACCCGGACGAGCCGGTGACGATCGGCGCGATGGTCGGCCCGGAGGCGTTCATGGAGGTGAAGTACCTCGCACACGCCAAGCAGATGCGAGCGCTTGAGCTGATCCCCGAGATCGCCGCGGACTTCCAGCAGGCATTTGGGCGCGAGTCCGGCGGTCTGATCCGCTCCTATCGCGTCGAGGATGCGCAGACGATCGTGGTGGCGCTGGGGTCGGTGCTCGGCACGATCAAGGACACGATCGACGAGCTGCGTGAGCAGGGCGTGAAGATCGGGGCGGTCGGGATCTGCTCGTTCAGGCCGTTCCCGCTGGATGCGCTGCGGGCGGCTGTGGGTCCTGCCGAGCGTGTGGTGGTGTTGGAGAAGGCGCTCGCGGTTGGGATCGGCGGGATCGTCTCGGCGAACGTGCGCATGGCGCTCGCCGGGATTTACCTGCACGGCTACACGGTGATCGCGGGCCTCGGCGGACGGCCGATCACCAAGGCGTCACTTCACAGTCTGTTCACTGAAGCGGCAGCCGATCGGCTGGAGGCGTTGACGTTCCTGGACATGGACTGGGATGTAGTGAACCGGGAGCTTGAGCGGATGGGCGCCTCGCGGGCCTCGGGTCCGCACGCCGAGAACATTCTGCGGGACCTCGGCACGGTCGCCGCGGGGCCGGTGTGAGGAGCTGGCCAGCATGACCGCGCCCGCGATTCGCTTCTACCAGACCGGCAGTTTCGCCGTGGGCAACCGGCTGCTCGATCCTGAGCAGCGCTCGGTGCAGGCCGGTGAGCAGCGCACCAACTCGATCACGTGTGGGCACCGTGCTTGCCAGGGCTGCGGGGAGGCGCTTGGCGCACGGTATGCACTCGACGCCGCGATGCGGGCCACGGGCGGACGGATGATCGCCGCGAACGCGACCGGCTGCTTGGAGGTGTTCTCTACGCCCTACCCGGAGAGCTCGTGGCGGATACCGTGGATTCACTCGCTGTTCGCCAACGCGCCCGCCGTCTCGACAGGCATCGCCGCCGCACTGCGCGCCAAGGGCCGTGAGGACATACGAGTCGTTGGCCAGGGCGGTGACGGCGGCACCGTCGATATCGGGATGGCGTGTCTGTCGGGGATGTTCGAGCGAAACGATGACGTGCTCTACATCTGTTACGACAACGAGGCGTACATGAACACGGGCGTGCAGCGCTCGGGCGCCACCCCGCCCGCGGCGCGCACGGCGACCACGCAGGCCGTCGGCCCGGAGCCTGGCAATGTGTTCGGGCAGGGCAAGAGCGCGCCGCTGATAGCGATGGCGCACGAGATCCCCTACGTGGCGACTGCGACCGTCGCCGAGCTGCGCGACCTAGAGGCGAAGGTCAGGACCGCGATGGAGCTACGCGGCGCCCGCTACCTGCACGTGTTCGTCCCCTGCCCGCTGGGCTGGGGCAGCGCCTCGGCGGACACGATCAGGATTGCCCGTTTGGCGAAGGAGTCCGGCATCTTCCCGGTGTTCGAGGCCCGCGACGGCGAGCTGTGCGGTGTCTCTGAGATTCGCCGGCAGGTGCCCGTCGAGGAGTACCTGCGCCCACAGAAGCGCTTCGCGCACCTATTCGAGCCCGAGCTGCACAGCGAGGTGATCGCGCGCATCCAGGCTGGCGCGGATCGCAACATCCGCCGCTTCGGCCTGCTCGGCGAGCGGCCCAGCCTGGGTGAGCGCCGCGGCGAGCAAGGGGCGGTGAGCAACGATGGATAAGCCGTTTGCGATCACACTCGATGTCGGTTCGAGCCTTGCCAACAAGACGGGCTCCTGGCGGCAGGAGCGGCCCGTGTATGTGCACAGGCTGCCGCCGTGCAATCACGGCTGCCCGGCCGGCGAGAACATCCAGCAGTGGCTCTACCACGCCGAGTCCGGCGACTATGAGACCGCGTGGCACGAGCTGGTCAAGGACAACCCGCTGCCCGCTGTGATGGGCCGCGTCTGCTACCACCCATGCGAGACCGCCTGCAACCGCGCGCAGCTGGACGACCCCGTAGGCATCCACGGCGTCGAGCGCTTCCTCGGCGACGAGGCGATCCGCCAGGGCTGGCGACTGACCGTGGACGCCGAGCCGACCGGCAAGCGTGTGCTCGTCGTCGGCGCCGGTCCCTCCGGTCTGTCCGCGGCCTACCAGCTCGCGCGGCGCGGGCACACGGTCACGATCCGCGACGCGGGGCCGATCGCCGGCGGCATGATGCGCTTCGGCATCCCCCGGTATCGCCTGCCGCGCGATGTACTGGACGCCGAGATCGCGCGCATCCTCGACCTCGGGGTCACGCTCGAACTGGACAGCAAGGTCACGAGCATCCTCGACGCCATGCGAGACGGCAGCTTCGACGCGGCGTTCCTGGCGGTCGGCGCGCACATCGGCAAGCGCGCATACATTCCCGCCGGGGAGGCCGCGCACATCCTCGACGCGGTGACGCTGCTAGCAAGCATGGAGGGCCAGGAGCGCCCGCTGCTCGGTCGGCGCGTCGTCGTCTACGGCGGCGGGAACACCGCGATGGACGCGGCCCGTACCGCCAAGCGCCTCGGGGCGAGCGACGCGATCGTCGTCTACCGCCGCACACGCGAGCGGATGCCTGCGCACGACTTCGAGGTGCAGGAGGCGCTCGAGGAGGGCGTGATGATGCGGTGGCTCTCCACGATCAAGCACGCTGATGCAGGCAAGCTGCTGTTGGAGCGGATGGAGTTGGACGAGACGGGCTTTCCCCAGCCGACCGGCGAGACTGAGGAGCTGCAGGCTGACTCGCTGGTGCTCGCCCTCGGCCAGGAAGCCGACCTCTCGCTGCTCGACGGCGTGCCGGGCCTACAGGTCGAGGATGGTGTCGTTCAGGTCGACGCGGGCATGATGACCGGCTACCCCGGCATCTTCGCCGGCGGGGACATGGTGCCTGCGGAGCGCACTGTGACCGTCGGTGTCGGCCACGGTAAGCAGGCTGCACGGAACATCGACGCCTGGCTGCGCGGCGGCGAGTTCACGCACCCTGCGGTCGGAGAGCTCGCAGACTTCCCGACGCTGAACACCTGGTACTACAGCGATGCGCCGCCGACCGTCGCGCCGCAGTTGGACATCATCCGCCGGCAGTCCAGCTTCGATGAGGTCACGCAGGGCCTGGATGAGACCAACGCGCTGTTTGAGGCGCGTCGCTGCCTGTCCTGCGGCAACTGCTTCGGCTGTGACAACTGCTATGGCGTGTGCCCCGACAATGCAGTCCTCAAGGTCGATGAGGGCGATGGCTATGCGTTCGACCTGGACTACTGCAAGGGCTGCGGGATCTGCGTCACCGAGTGCCCCTGCGGCGCGATCGAAATGATCCCCGAGGAGATATGAACATGCGACGAGACAGACTGTGAGAGACCTGTCGGGCAGTAGAGTGGAACGATGGAAAGGCAGGCAGGCGTTGTGCTTTACGTGCTCGCGCTGGTAGCCGTCGTGGTCGCCGTGGACGTCTTGTTCTTCAGGCATTGGTTCTGGGAGCGCCTGATGGTGAACGTCGGGATTGTCCTGGTGTTCGCGGCGTTCTATTTGAGGTTCGTGAAGCGAGCGTGAGCGGGAGGCCCCCGATGCACGCAGCCGACGACAACGCCGCCCGGACGGGTCTTCGTGGGTGGTGGGCATCCCCTCCGCGATCCGGCTTGCAACGCCTGATCAATCCGTGGGAGTATCGCCACCTCCGCGCTTTTGGGGTCACGCGCATTGCCGGTAGCTTCGTTGCGGCCACCGCGGGCGTCGTGTGCCTCTCCTACGCCGCCTACGGATGGGGAGCCTTCTTCCTGGTTGTTGGCGTGCTGAACCTCGCGGGTGGCTACTGGTACATCACTATCGCTCGCTCCTCACCTCCGCGAGCCTGAGCCCGTTGGGGAATGCCTCAACCGGCGGTTGCGTGCGCGCGTCCACGATCGTTGGAGCCGGTGAGCTTGTAGGCGCGTAGTGAGCGCTGTACGTCGGTGATCGAGACCAGTCCGACGGGTCGGCCGTCGGCGTCGATGACCACAGCACGCCCGAACCTGGAGAACGCGGGCCGCTCAAGCAGTCGTGCCACGTCCTCCTCGGTATGCACGATCAATGCGGGGTCGCAGTCGGCTACCGCGCGGATCTCTGCCGGGGAGCGCCGCCCGCGCAAGCACGCCTCGACCTGGGCGATGCTGACCAGCCCGATCGCGTGGCCCTGCTCGTCGGTGACGGGAAATGCGTTGTAACGGTAGGGGCGAAAGTATGCCTCGGCGGCGTGAGCGAGAGAGGCGTGCTCGGGGATGCTCACGGCCGGCGTGGACATCAGCTCACCCGCTGTCACGCCAGAGAGGGCCGCCTGGACCTGTGCGCCGACGGCCTGCGCACCGGCGGCCATCACGATGAAGAAGCCGATCAGCGCCAGCCACAGCCCCTCGGGTGCGCCTCCCAGGAACTCGAGGCCGCCGAGCACAATCATCAGGTAGCCGAACGCGCGACCGACGCTCGCGGCGGTGTCTGTGGACTTTCCGATATCGCCGCTGCGGCGCCACAGCAGCGAGCGCAGCACCCGCCCACCGTCGAGCGGGAACGCGGGCAGCAGGTTGAAGACGAGAATCAGCCCGTTGACGAACACCTGGTATTCAACGAGCGCACGAATGGCCGCCGGCGTGGAGGACGGCAACAGCAGCGCCACCACGCCGAAGCAGGCGGCGATCACCGCTGTGACGGCGGGACCCGCCAGGGCGTAGCGCAGCTCATCGCGCGGGTCATGTGCCTCCCCGCGCATACGCGAGACGCCGCCGAGCAGCCACAGGTCGATCTCCTCGACTTCGATGCCGTGCCGCCGCGCGACGATGGCGTGGCCGAACTCGTGCGCGAGGATGCTCGCAAACAAGAGCAGCGCGCTTGAGAGGCCCAGCGCGTAGGACGCGGCCGGGCTAATGCCGTGTATCACTTCGGGGAAGTAGGAGGCGCCCAGCGACCAGGTGATCAACGCGACGATCACCAGCCACCAGGGGCTGACCCCGACGGGGATTCCGGCGATGCGCGCTATGCGGAGGCTGCGACCAGGCATTGCTCACACCGTAGATGCCCATAGCGGCGCCCGTCATCAGTGCTGGCCCCGGTAATCCTCCGTAGTGAGCACTGAGTGCTCCAGGTGGGAGCAGCGGATACGGCGGTGTGACGGGCGGGGCGAAGATGGCCCTCGGATCAACACACAAGCCGGGAGGATCGAAACAGTGCCAGCAACAAGCGCCATCCCATCCGTATCGCCCGAGCCGGCGGTGAGTGCCGTTGGACTGCTGAGCGGTCGGCGTATCACTGCCGGTGGGGTTGAGCGCGAGCAGCTTCTGGACCGGCTGGCTCAGCTTCGCGCGATCCTCCCGGCGTTCGCCGAGGAGCTGGCGACCGCTCGCCGTCAGACGGCCGCGCTGCGGGTGGAGAACCGCGGGCTGCTGGCCGAGGTGCGCAGGCTACGGCGCCAGCGTGGAGAGACCCATGCGCGCTCCTGAGCACGTAGAAAAGCGCAACGCGGCGGGTGCAGGCCACCGATGTGTCGGCCCTGAGCCGCTTCTAGCGTCCGCTGCGCTGAGCGTCCGTTCTTGCACACAAACCGACCAAAGGTGGAACCCAAGATGAAGGCCCTCGTTTATCACGGCCCCGGCGAGCGAGGCTGGGACACGGTGGATGATCCAACGATCATCGACCCGACCGACGCGATCGTGAGGATCGACACCTCCACGATCTGCGGCACCGACCTGCACATTCTCAAGGGAGACGTGCCCGAGACGACACCGGGCACGATCCTCGGTCACGAGGCCGTCGGCACCATCCAGGAGGTCGGAGCCGGCGTCAGCACCGTCGCCCCTGGTGATCGTGTGCTGATGTCCTGCGTGAGCTCCTGTGGACGCTGCCGCTTCTGCAAGGAGGGCCGCTACGGACAGTGCCTCGGCGGCGGGGGCTGGATCTTCGGGCATCTGATCAACGGGCTGCAGGCCGAATACGCCCGCGTCCCGTTCGCCGATAACTCCGTCTACAAGGTGCCCGCGCAGCTCACCGACGAGCAGGTGCTGTTCCTCGCGGACATCCTCCCCACCTCCTTCGAGGTCGGGGTGCTCAACGGCATGGTCTCACCGGGCGATACGGTGGCGATCGTCGGCGCGGGACCGATCGGCCTGGCGGCGATCCTCACCGCACGCCTCTACACGCCGGGGCGCATCGTCGCAATCGACCTCGCCGACAGCCGCCTTGAGAGCGCCACACGGTTCGGGGCGGATGAGACGATCAACAACTCGCGCGAGGATGCTCTCGCCAAGATCATGGAGCTGACCGACGGCCTCGGCGCAGATGTGGCCTTCGAGGCGGTTGGCGTGCCGGACACGTTCGAGCTCGCGGCCGATCTGATCCGTCCGGGTGGGCGAGTGGCGAACATCG
>CAWGZH010000003.1:0-835943 GCA_963827045.1 uncultured Solirubrobacterales bacterium | reverse complement strand
GCGCACCATATCGCCAGCCGCCTGCATGAGCGGCAAGCGGCGGCGATCACCAACTTCGATCGCACGCTACAGGCCGGTGACGCTGAGGTTGTGCAGCGGATCACCCGTGATCCCGTGGTCTTGGACTTCGTGCAGCTCGCCGAAGGCGCCAAGGAGCGCGACCTGGAAGCGGCCTTGCTGGGCGACATCGAGCGCTTCATGCTCGCGCTGGGCGAGGGCTTCTACTTTGCTGGGCGCCGAAGTCGCTGGAGATAGGCGGCGAGGAGTTCATTCTCGACCTCCTCTTCTACCACCACCCGACTCGCCGCTTTGTGGTCATCGACCTCAAGATCGGCCCCTTCCAGGCTGAGTTCGCGGGCAAGATGAACCTCTACGTCAACGCCGTCAATGAGCTCGTTGCGCACGACGAGGATCGCGCCACCGTTGGCTTCATCCTCTGCGCCGACCGCAACGCGGCGGTCGCCCACCTGACCCTGCAGGGGATCGCCACCCCGATCGCCGTGACTCGCTACACCGTCGGCGAGCGCGGTGTCCTGATGGCCGGTGAGGATGTCCAGATCACCGAAGGCCTCGCAGGGGAGATGGAGGGCCTGCGGCGGGTGGAGCAGCAGGTCGCCGAGTTTGCCGCCCGCCGGGCACGCGAGTTGGCGGAGGGCTCCGAGGACACCGAGCCGTAGATCCGCTGCGTCTGCTGCATGGGCCTGACTACTCGGGATTCCTGTCAGTGGGAACACGGAAGACTTCGGCAAGCCGCTGCAGCGTAAACGGCTGTCGCAGCTTGGCGACGACGTTCTGGTTGGCGAACATGCCCTTCTCCCAAACCGCCTGCTCGCGCGGCCGGACGTCGATCCAGCGCACCCGCGCCAAATACTCGCTCTGCTCTGGATCGTCCGCGTCCTCGCCCATGTTGGACGCCTCGAGCGGCGCTTGCAGGATCGGCACGGTCACGCCATCGACCTCGACGTTGAAGTCGCTGATCGCGACTGCCGGAGCGATCACCTCACCCATCCCTACATAGCCGGTCCCGGGGATCGCGGCCCAAACACGGGCTCCCTCGAAGAGGTTGCTCATCGCCTTGCGGTACTTCTCGCCATGGCCAGCGGAAACAAACCCGTAGCGGCGCATGTCATCCCAGTTGCGATGCTGGTTCTCCCCGACGGAGACAAAGAAGTCGAGCCGCTCCAGGGAGCCTGCTTCTTGCCGCTGGCGCCGCTGGAAGCCTCGATCTCGGGATCGCTCAGCCAGGATCGCGCCAGATACTCCCGGTCGCCGTCTTGTAGGTACTCAAAGAACAGAACGTTGATCGGCACCCGATAACTCCGCAGATACTCGACGATCTGCTCGCTGCTGGTGTCGATACCACCGGCGACCACAACGAGGTGATGATCGGTATTGATGGACTCCGGCAGGTCGCCCTCGAAGTGACTGGTGAACGCCGAGTCGAAGTCCTCGCCCTGGTGGTGCTTTGCGTATAGCTCTCTGACCGCCTCGAGCGAGAGACCCTGTGCCCAGAACCCATACTCCAGTGCCTGGGCGACGACCTCACGCGGGGTTCGATCCCGCTTGAGCTCGATGACGTACAGATCTCCTCCCCCGTCGATGGCCAGCAGATCGATGCGCTTGCCGAAGTCGGTGATGACCTGCCGCCCGATCTGGAAGAGATCGTCCAGGCCAAGGATGTCGAGTCGCGCCTGGATGATCTTCTCCAGGCGCTCCTCGGATGCGATCACGTTCGAACGCACCTGCTGCGCCGACTCCCCGTCCAGCCTCCAGAGCCCGAACTTGACTGGCATCGGCAGTGCGTCTACTTCGCGGGGTCTGAGCGGTCGCGGTAGCCATCGTGGTCGGCTGCCACCTGCTGCTCGTGCCAACGACGGTCGCTGCGAGCGCGGCCACGATGGCGCTCGGCCTGGTGCTTGTGTGGCTTGCACAGCAGGCATCCGGCGCGCGTGCTCTTCGGACCCCTGCGCCTGTGGTGTGCCATCCGAAGGATGGTTGCATGACTCGCCACCGCGGTGGTCCCCGGTGGGCGCTGCCCGCGTAGGCGGTCTCGGGAGGCGTCCGTCCGCACGACAAGATGCCCTTGTGATCGCCCTGCACGCCGTCTGGTCGCGCGACTCGCAGCTTTGCGTGTGGGGAGAGGACTCCGACCTGCCCGCGCGGGCTGCGTCCAGCGAGCTCGTCGATCCAGGTTTGCGCACACGTTGGCGCGCACACGACCGTGAGCTTCGGCTTTGCTAAAAGCTCACTGAAGCAGCCGTCTCGTTCCCGGAAGACTGCTCTTCATGCCTCCGATCGAGGCGATCTCCGGCGCTGCGTATACCGGTCCCCTCCGGAGGCTAACGTGCTTGAGTGTGGAGCCTTTCGAATTTAGACCGTTCGCGCATCTCGCAACACCGAACGTTGCGCTTTACAGGCGGGTGATGGCGGAGTTCGTCGCCGCGAAGCGGCGCTTCGTGGTGCATCTGCGCACCGAGGATCTTCATGAGGCTCTCGCCCGCGCCGATTGCGATGGGCACGTACCTGTCGAGGCGGTCGCCGACGCCCTCGGGCAGCTCGTCGAGTGGGGCAACCTACGCGCCGACCCTGATACGAGCCGCGTGACGACGGTCGAGGACTTCCACCGCGCGCGCTTCCTCTATCAGCTGACCCACCCGGGCGAGGCCGCGGAGCGGGCGCTCGCCGTGTACGACGAGCAGCTCGGACGGCGTGGTGCTCTGCAGGCGGTTGCGTTGACGGACATAGTGACCCAGCTGCGGGCGCTGCGCGAGCTCGCCGTCCAGGCTCAGCCCGATCCCGGAAGCGTGGGGCTGCTGCTACGCGACCTCGTGGCGCGCTTCACCGACCTCGCCGGCAACGCCCAAGCGTTCATGGGGTCGCTGCAGCGCACGATCGACCTGTATGACGCCGACGTGGACGCTTTCCGCGCCTATAAGAATCACCTCGTCGATTACCTGGAGCGCTTCATCAAGGATCTCGTCACCGTGGGCGGGGAGATCTCCGCGCTGCTCGGCGAGCTCGAGCAGGCGGACGTGTCGCGTCTGCTCGGTGTCGCGGCGCGCCGCGATGCCGAGGACGCCGCGCCGGGCGGCGCGGATGACGGCGCCGCCGGCGAGGACCCTCGCGAGGGGGCCTATCTCGTCGAGGTCGCGGCCTGGGAGGAGCGCTGGCGGGGGCTGCGGCAATGGTTCGTCTCCCAGCCCGGCCACCCGAGCCAGGCCAAGCTGCTGCGCAGCAGGGCGCGGCAGGCGATCCCCGATCTGCTCACGGTGGTGGCGACGCTCAACGAGCGTCGCTCCGGGCGCTCCGACCGCTCGGCCGACTTCCGTGCGCTCGCGCAGTGGTTCGCCGAGGCGCCCGACGACGCCGCTCTGCATCGGCTGTGGCGCACCGCGTTCGGCGTATACGGGTCGCGGCACCTCGTCCTCGACGGTGACACGCGCCAGGCACGTGAGGAGCAGCCCGTGCCGGTGTCAACATCCTGGATGCAGGCGCCTCCCCTACACATCAGTCCACGCCTGCGGCGCACCGGCAGCTACGAGCGCCGTGGCCATCCCAACCGCGTCGCCGACCGCGAGGACGCCCGTCGCCTGCTGGCGGAGCTCGCAGCGCGGCAGACCGAGCAGACCGCCGCCGCGCGCGCTCGTCTCGCCACTGGCCGGCCGACCAACCTCGGTGAGCTTGGAGAGCTCGATCGGGATGCCTTTGGCCTGTTCCTGGCGCTGTTGGGCGACGCCCTCTCCGCCCGTCGATCGGGCCAGCGAGAGGTTGCCACCACGACCGCCGACGGCACCCTGCACGTCCGGCTGGTCGCGCTCGCGGACGCTCAGCTGATCGAGATCCACACCCCGACCGGCATCTTTCGCGGGCCCGATCACGTGATCGAGATCGCCGACCTGAACCCATATCCGAATGGCGCGAGTGCAGTGACGCTTGGCTCCTCCCGCGGTGCGGGTGCCGAGCGCCAGGCGAGTCCTCCGGCGGTCCTGGCGTGAGCCAAGCGCTCGAGAGTGCGCTCGACCACGCGCGATCGGCAGAGCTGCGACGGGCGGCGCGCGCGTTGCTGCGCCGACCGATGCTGCGCGCGGGTGGCGCCGAGGCTGAGGACTTCCGCCTCGTCCGCCGTCACGCCGGTGAGCTGCGCTCGTGGTTCGACACGAACACGGGCTGGCGGCTGATCGTCGACAGCGAGGTGGCGAGACTGGTCAAGCTCGCGCCCACGACCGACGACCCGACGCATCCCGCGCGCGACGCGCGCTCGCGGGTGCCGTTCAGCCGCCGACGTTATGTGCTCACGTGCCTCGCCCTGTCGGTGCTCGAGCGCTCCGATGCGCAGATCACTCTCGGGCGCCTGGCCGAAGGTGTGATCCTGGCGGCCGCCGACGAGCGGCTCGCGCGGGCGGGTGTCGTGTTCCGGCTCGAGGGACGCGAGGAGCGCGCGGATCTTGTCGCGGTCGTGCGGCTGCTGCTCGAGCTCGGCGTGCTCGCTCGCGTTGCCGGCGACGAGGAGGCGTTCGTGCGCGACGCCGGCGATGCCCTCTACGACGTCGAACGACGCGTGCTCGCAGTGGTCCTCGCGGCGCCGCGCGGGCCCTCGACGATCGTCGCTCACGACTTTGACGAGCGGCTCTCCCAGCTTGGCGCCGATCCACTGCCGGAAGCTGAGGATCTGCGCACCCGTGCTCTGCGCCATCACCTCACGCGACGCCTGCTCGACGATCCCGTCCTCTACAACGACGAGCTTGACCCCGCGCAGGCCGCCTACCTGACCGGTCAGCGGGGTGCGCTCACGCGACGTATCTCCGAGCTGACCGGGCTCGTGGCCGAGGTTCGCGAGGAGGGGATCGCGATGGTCGACCCCGACGATGACCTGACTGACGTGCGGATGCCGGACGTGGGCACCGACGGCCACGTCACGCTGCTGCTGGCCGAGCATCTTGCGCAGCAGGCGGAGGAGATCGCAGAGGCCGAGCTGCACCGGCTGGTACGGCAGCTGGCGCAGGAGCACCGGGCGTACTGGCGTCGCAGCGCGCGCGAGCCTGGCGCCGAGGTTGCGCTCGCGGACACCGCGCTCGAGCGGCTCGTGGCGCTGCGGCTGATACGACGCGGCCCGGACGGCGTCAGGCCGCTGCCGGCGCTCGCCCGCTACGCGCTCGCCCCACCGACGATCGCCGAGGGGCGCTCGCAGCTGGAGCTGGAAGCGTGACGCGTCCGCTCCCGCAGCCCGAGCGCGAGCGCTGGCAGCCGCTGCGCGCGGGGCTGGTGGACGTCTTCTACTACGACCAGGAGGAGTTTCGCTTCCGCGACGGCCGGCTGCTGCTGCGCGGCAACAACGGCACCGGCAAGTCCAAGGTGCTCGCCCTTACGCTTCCGTTCCTGCTCGACGGCGAGCTCTCCCCTCACCGCGTCGAGCCGGACGCCGATCCGAAGAAGCACATGGACTGGAACCTGCTGCTCGGCGGCGAGCACCCCAACGACGAGCGGCTCGGATACACCTGGCTCGAGCTCGGCCGTCTCGACGCGGATGGCAACACGCTGTTCTGCACGCTGGGATGCGGCCTGAAGGCGGTCAGCGGCCGCGGCATCGCCTCGCACTGGTTCTTCCTCAGCGACCAGCGCGTCGGCGAGGAGCTGGCGCTCGTCGACGGGGTGCGCATCGCTCTGACCCGCGAGCGGCTGGAGGAGGCGATCGGTGCGCGCGGCGTGGTGCACCGCACCGCACGTGCCTACCGGCGCGCGGTTGACGAGGCGCTCTTCAGCCTCGGCGAGCAGCGCTACGACGCGCTGATCGACCTGCTGATCAAGATTCGCGCACCACAGCTCTCCAAGCGCCCGAACGAGCGCGCGCTGTCCGATGCGCTCACCGGCGCGCTGCCACCGCTCGACCAGGCGCTGATCGCCGACGTCGCGGAGGCCTTCCGCGGGCTGGAGGAGGACCGCGACGCGCTCACCGCGATGGTCGAGGCGCGCGACGCCGCCGCGGGCTACCTCGACACCTACCGTCACTACGCGCGGATCGCGTGCCGCCGTCGCGCTGCGCTTCCGCGCCAGGCACAGACCGCCTTCGACCGCGTCAGCCGCGACCTCGCCGACGCCGAGGCCGCTCATCAGAAGGCGCGCGACGAGCTCCACGGCGCGGAGGCGGCGCTTGCGGAGCTGCGTTCCGAGGAGGAGCGTCTGCGCGCCCGCGAGCGAGCGCTGCGCGAGAGCCCGGAGGCGCGCAGCGCCCGCGAGCTCGAGCGCGCCGCCGAGGAGGCTCGCCGGGCCGCCGAGCGCGCTACTCAGGCGCGGGCGGTCCACCATCGCGGTGTCGAGCGACGCGATCAACAGCGTCAGCGCCTCGCGGATGCGGACGCACACAGAGCGCGGGCGGATGGGGAGCTGGCGCAGGCGCGCAGCGCGGCCGTCGAGCAGGCGCAGGTGGCGGGCATCGTTGACGCGTTCAGCGAGCGCGTGGATCGCGTGATCGAGACGGACGTGACAGATGAGACGGACGTGACAGAGCTGCGCCGTCGAGCCGAGGCGCTTGCCGAGCGCCAGCAGCGGGCGATCGATCACCTGCGGACGCTGCTCGCGGCGGTCGCCGATGGCCGGCGTGCGCTGATCGACGCACGCGAGCGTCACGAGGAGCTTGCGAGCGAGGCCGCGATGCTCGCCGGGCAGCGCGTGCAGGCGGCGGAGCTGCTCGCCGAGGCCGGCCGCGATCTGGTTCGCGCGGCCCGCGTGTACGTGGACGCCGCGAGCGCGCTGACGCTCGCCGACCCAGCGGAGGTGCTCGCGGCGCTCGAGCTGTGGGTCGAGACCCTCGACGGTCTGAACCCGCTCGCCACGGCGCTTGCCGCCGCGGGCCGCGACGCGAGCGCCGCGCTGGCGCGCTTGGAGGCGGGGCTCGACGCGGAGGAGCGCGAGGTCCGCCATCTCGCCGGTGAGCTCGACGCGTCGATCGAGCGCCTGCAGGCTGGCGAGCACGAGACGCCGCCCGTCCCGCACACACGTGACCCCTCCGTCCGCGAGGAGCGCGCCGGCGCGCCGCTGTGGCTGCTTGTCGACTTCCGCTCCAGCGTGCCACAGAAGCAGCGGGCCGGGATCGAGGCCGCACTGGAGGCGTCCGGGATCCTCGACGCGTGGGTGAATCCCGACGGCGAGCTGCTCGCGCCCGGCACCCAGGACGTGCTGCTCACGCCCGACGCGCGAGATCCAGAGGGTGGCGCGCGCCTGCATGACGTGCTCGAGCCCGCGATCGACCGTGACGACGCCCGCGCGGGACACGTGCAGCTGGAGGCCGTGCGTAGCGTGCTCTCCGCGGTCGCACTGGCGCAGGACGACGGCACGGTCTGGGTCACGCCGGAGGGCGAGTTTCGCAACGGCGCTCTGCGCGGCTCCTGGCGCAAGCCGGCAGCGGCGTTCATCGGTCGCGGCGCCCGCGAGGTGACGCGGCGCGCACGGCTGGCCGAGCTGCAGGAGCAACGCGCACAGGCGCAACGGCGTCTCGATCAGCTGGCCGGCGATCGCCAGCGTGTCGGCGAGCGCCGTGCGGAGCTGGAGGACCAGTTGCGGGGCATGCCAACCGACGAGGCCCTGCACGATGCGCACAGTGCGCTCGCCGGCCTGGACGCCGAGCAGGTGCGGCTCGCCGAGCGCGTAGCGGCTGTGGGGGCGCGCCTGGCGCAGGCGGAGGCGGACAGGGCGGGGGCAGAGCGCGCAGCACGCGAGAGCGCCGAGGAGCTGAGCCTGCCCTACGAGGACACGAAGCTCGACGTCATGCGCGCCGGCGTGCAGGCGTTTCGTGTTGCGCTCGCCGCTCTGTGGCCGGCCTGCGTTGCGCTCGATCACGCGCGGGGCGCCGCCTCGGAGGCCGGCAAGGATGTGGAGACGGCTGCGCGCGAGCTCGCCGAGCACAGCGAGCGCCTCCAGGCGGCCGCGCGCGAGGCGGCTGAGCGCACGGAGCGTCACGCGACGCTCGCTGAGACGGTCGGCGCGGCTGTCGCGGAGCTGCAGCGGCGGCTCGCCGATGTCGCGAGCGCGCTGCGCGAGAACGAGCGCGGCCGAGGCACGGCCGACGCGCTGCGCTCGCAGGCCCAGCGCGAGGAGGGCAGGGAAGACGGCCAGCGCCAGCAGCTCGCGGTGGAGCTCGAGCAGGCGGCTGAGCGGCGCCGGGCTGACGTCGACTCCCTGCGGCGCTTTGCCGGCACCGGTCTGATCGAGGTTGCGCTCGGCGAGGTCGAGCTGCCGGAAGGCGAGCAGGAGTGGGGCGTGACGGCCGCGTTGCGCCTCGCGCGCCAGCTCGAGCAGGAGCTCGCCGATGCCGCCGAGGACGAGCCCGCCTGGCAGCGCGCTCAGCGGCGGGTGACCGACGAGCTGGGCACGCTGGGCGATGCGCTGCGCCGCCACGGCAACAACGCCTCGGCGTCCATGCAGGAGGAGGGGATCACCGTCGAGGTCGTCTTCCGTGGGCACTCGACGACGGTGCCCGAGCTGGCGAGCGCGCTCACCGGGGAGGTCGCCGATCGTCAGCGGCTGCTCGACGAGCACGAGCGCGAGATCCTCGAGAACCACCTGGTGAACGAGGTCGCCAGCACGCTGCAGGAACTGATCTCCGATGCCGAGCATCACGTCGCTGCCACCAACACCGAGCTGGACGAGCGCCCGACGAGCACCGGCATGCGCCTGCGACTGCGCTGGCGGGTCGTCGAGGACGGCCCGCAAGGTCTGCAGGAGGCGCGCGAGCGCTTGCTGCGACAAGCCGCCGACGCGTGGTCGGAGGAGGATCGCGCGGCGGTCGGAGCGTTCCTGCAGGCGCAGATTCAGGAGGTGCGCTCGCGCGACGTGGCGGGAACCTGGGTCGAGCACCTCACCGAGGCGCTCGACTATCGCGCCTGGCACCGCTTCGCCATCGAGCGACACCAGGGCGGTCGCTGGCGCAGCGCGACGGGCCCGGCCTCGGGCGGTGAGCGGGTGCTGACCGCGAGCGTGCCGCTGTTCGCCGCGGCGTCCTCCTTCTACGCCTCGGCGGGCAACGACCATGCGCCGCGCCTGGTGATGCTCGACGAGGCGTTCGCCGGCGTCGACGACGATGCGCGCGCCAAGTGCCTCGGCCTGCTGACCGCGTTCGATCTCGACGTCGTCATGACCAGCGAGCGCGAGTGGGGGTGCTACCGCGAGGTTCCGGGGCTGGCGATCGCACAGCTGGCGCGAGTCGATGATGTCCCGGCGGTGCTCGTCAGCCACTGGGAGTGGGACGGCGCGAGTCGCACGCGCGTCGAGCGCCCCGTAGCGGCCGTCGCGTCGGTGGCAGCCGGTTCAAACGATGCTCAGCCGCTCGACGGGGAGGGCCTGTGGGAGACGCCGAGCACGAGCGGCTGAGGCGCTCGAGGGCGGACGTCGAGCGGCTCGGCCGGCTGCTCGGCGACCCCGAGCTCGAGTGGCTGCTCGCGCGGGTGCGCCGTCGGCTCGAGCTCGGTCAGTCGCTCGATGGCACCATCACGCTCGCGGATGCCGCTGCCGCTCAGCGCCGGGCTGCGCAGCGACTGCTCGGCCGGCGACCGCGCGCGGGCCGTGCGCTCAGCGTGTCGCTGCGCGCGGTGGACGAGCTGGTGCGCCGCTCGGGCGCCAGTCCGGATGGACTCGCGGCGGCGGTCGTCGCGCTCACGGGGCCTGTGGTCGTGCGCGCCGAGGCGAGCGCAGCTGACCAGCTTGCGTGGAAGCAGGCGTTTGCGCCGTTGGACGATCTGGTTGGCCGGCGCCTGGAGGTGGGGGCTGACGGATGCAAGGAGTTGGCGAGCTGGCTCGCGTGGCTGCGCCGCTCGGGCGTGGTCAAGCGCCTGGAGCCCGACCCTGCGGGCGCTCGCACGCTGCTCGAGCGGCTCGCCACGGTCCTCGCCGCGCTGCCCGCCGACGGCGAGCCGCTGGGCCGTTTCGCTGCGCGCCTTGCCGGTGGTGCGCACGCGCTCGACGACGGCGAGCCGCTCGCCACACTCGCGCTCGGCGCCGCCCGGGCGCTCACAGGCCTCCAGGCCCCACGTGCCGACGAGTCGTCGGCGGAGTCGCGTCGCGAGGCGTGGGCCGCCGCCGGATTGCTCTGCGACGAGCTTTCCAGCGCTGTGCTCACGCTCGGGCTGCCCGGCGAGGAGGAGACAGGGTCAGGCCGGATCCTGCGCGCTGCGCGGGGAACCGGGCAACCTGTGTGGCTGACGCTGCGTCAGCTCGTGCGCGATCCGCCGAGGTGGGCGGCTGCATCCGGCGGCAGCCTCGCTGGGCAGACGGTGCACATCTGCGAGAACCCCGTGATCGTGGCGCTCGCCGCCGACCGTCTCGGGGCGGAGTGCCTGCCGCTGGTGTGCACCAGCGGTCAGCCGGGCGCCGCCACCATGCTGCTCCTGCGCGCGCTCGTGGCAGCCGGCGCGCAGCTGGCCCACCACGGCGACTTCGACTGGGGTGGGGTGCGCATTGGCAACGTGCTGCACGCCCGGCTGCCGCTCGTCCCGTGGCAGTTCGACACCGAGGCATACATACGCGCAGCAGACTCCGTGACATCGCCTCAGCCGCTCATCGGCGTTCCGGTGCCCGCGAGTTGGGATCCGCGTCTCGGTGAGACGATGCGCCGCGCTGGACGACGTATCGAGGAGGAGCTTGTTCTCGAGGAGCTGCTCGCCGACCTCACGGGTTGAGGAGTGCGAGGCACGACGGTGGATCGCGCTCTGCGCGAGGGACGCGTTGTCGACGAGTCCTGAGCATGTCGGATATGCGGAGATGCTGGTTGCTCGGTACGTCAGCTGACGGCGCGCCAGGGTTCCATTCAAGGTTCCGTTTTGAGCAAATCCGACCCCATCGAACCCGAGCTAACCCCAGCAAACACGGGCAACCTGACCGTACCAGGGCCCCATGGGGCGACCTCATAACCCGAAGGTCGCAGGTTCGAATCCTGCCCCCGCTATGGGGACAGTTGTGCCTAGAGTTTTGGAATAACGCTGCGGCGGTCCTCCGGGGCGGCCGTTTTCGCTTCTAGGCCGAGCATTTGAGCGTTTGATTGCTCGCAGGAGGCGCGTGAGCGGCGGTGTGAACCGGAAAGCGCGAAGCCGCCCAGGGGCGATCCCAAGGGCGGCTGACTTGCGTAATGAGGGCGCTGCGTTTACTGCCCCGGTGGGGCGCCGGGGCGCTCTGACGGCGGGGTTTCCTCGCCGAGTCCGAGCGCTGCGGCCTTCGGGCCGTAGGGCAAGTCGAGACCATCTTCGGAGCGGCGGTCAAGGAGGTCCTTGGCGGCCTTCACGCCCGCTTCCATCTTCCTCCGCACGCCCTTCT
The DNA here is from genome assembly GCA_963827045.1 of uncultured Solirubrobacterales bacterium. GTDB lineage: Bacteria > Actinomycetota > Thermoleophilia > Solirubrobacterales > Solirubrobacteraceae > Palsa-744. The sequence goes on along the minus strand of CAWGZH010000003.1, from coordinate 824,645 downwards.
TGGCCCTGGCGTCCTCTTTGGGCTTCCCACCCTGCTCCGTGGGGCGGACGGGAAGCAGCCAGTCATTGAGTTTTGCGATTCGCAGCCAGTCGATGAGACAGGCGACGTTGGCGCGGAGGCGATGCCAGTTCAAGCTCACGACCTTGGGCCGCATCGCCAGCGTGTCAGCGGCGACGCGGTAGCGGTCCCGCCAGTAGTCGTGGACGCCCTCGTACTGCCGGTGGCTCGCCTTCAACTCGTGGTACAGCGGGTCCAAGCGGGAGAGAGGGACGAGTGAGCGCCAGTCCGTCTCGCAGCGGATGCGCTGCTCGCCCGCGCACGCAGCGGTGAAGGGCGCTGCGCACTTGAACCACAACCAGGGCGTCCCGGTTCCCTTCTCAACAGCAAAGCGCTTTTGCTTCATCTCGCCGCCGCAGTGCTTGCAACGCATGACGCCGTGGCGGTCATGGGTGAGCGCGTCCGGGCGTTCCTGCCGATCCTTGTGCTTGCGGGTGGGGAACACGGGCGCGATGCCCCTGCGCGTCGCGTACTCGAAACACTTCTTCACGGAGTAGCCCCTGTCGCCGATTACTGTCTCCGGGGTCGCGCCCGACATGGCGCAGACGCGATCCATGAGCGCCGGGAACAAGTCGTACTCCTGCTTGTTCGCCGGGTCCACGCTCGGGATCACGCCCGAGGTTAGGCTGCACACGGCCTTGCCCGAGTAGTAGCCGTGCCAGAACCGCGTCGTTTTGCCGTTGCTCGTGTACGCACGAGTCCCGGCCTCGGTGTCGCGCGTCCGGTACCAGCATCCACCGACGCGGACGCGCTTGACGATGCGGTCGCCTCGGGGCACTTCGGCGATTTCTTCGGGTTCAGCTTTCCTCGCGGACTCCTCGCTCGCGTCGGGGTCGTCTTCGTTCCACTCCTCGCGCTGCCTACGCGCCCGTGCGGTAGGGGCGCGCTCCGGGCGGAGCGCCGGACCATGCGCCGATGCCGCGTCGTCTCCGTCCTCGCGCGCGCATGACTCGCCGGGCTCGGCAGTCGTGGATGAGCGCGGCGTGAGTCTCGTCCTCGGTCGAGTCAACGTGGACGTGAGCCATGACGCGCGGGTCGTGGGCGCGGCAGCGCTGGATCACGAGCGCCGCCGCGTCAAGGAACGCCTCGCTGCGTTCCTCGCCTAGCTCACGCAGTCGCTCCCACACACGGTTATACGGCGGCTTCCCCTTCTCGAATCCGCACTCCCGCCATAGCTCATCCGTGGACTCGTCCCACCACGGCTGCAAGTCAACGTGGCGCGACGCGACGAAGGCGACTGCGGCCAACTCCCACCGTCCGGCCTCGCGTTTGCGGCCGTGGTTGACCTCCAAATTGCACGTCACGCCGAGGGCGTCCGACACCCACGCTGCCTCGTCCTTCACGAGCTTGACCGTGTTCAACGAGCCACGCAACTCGTCGTGCTTGGAGTAGTCCGTGGAGCCTTGGAGGCGTTCCGGTGGTTGATAGCGGGTTCTTGGCATGGGCTTTTGGGCAAGGCAAACTGAACGGACGACCCCTCCCCGCTGGCCCTGTTGCTGGGTTTGGGGGGAGTTGTTGCCGGTCGTTTCGTCTTGCTAGTGAAGGGTTATCGCGGCTCCCCGAGCCTGCATGCGGGCTCGACGTTTGTTCGAGTCGTGCCAACCCGCGAGTTCGTCACCGCGTACCGCTGTCCACGAAGCGCGCAGCAGATCACCGCGCGGAACCAGGAGCCCATCAGTGCGGAGAGTGGTCATGCCGAGCCCGATCACGTCCACGGGTAGATGGAGCCGCTGGGCGAGTTCACTGGCGCGCCAGGGCCAATCCTCCGCGAGCATGAGCGCGAGAATTGCGGCTTCAATGTGCCGCCGCTGCTCGTACGGGAGCGAGTAAGTACGCTGGTGTTGCATGGGAGATAGTTCCTCCTGTGTCGGCTTCGGCGCGGATATCAGCCGCGCCGAAGCCACCTTGGCTATTTGCGTTCGTCGTGAGTCAGAACGGCACAAATAGCTCGATCAGCAACCCAGCACTCGAACATTCGTCGATTGTTCTACCGCCCTGCTAAATCTGCCCAGATTGGCCCGTCACGCTTTACAAATAGCGCGGTCCTCACGTATCTTCGAATGAATGGGTGCCGGTCGTGGGGCGAGACACCGCACTAGTAGTCCGTTCGTTCACGGGGCGCTGAGGCGCGCCAAGTTGGAGCCGCATCGTCAAGGCAGAGTTGTCTACACGTCCTACCTGGAGGCGCTGCGTTACCGCTGCGAAGACGGCGACACTTACTGGCTCTACGTTGTAGACGAGTACGGAATGCGCGCATCGGCGAAGCAAGTAGCGGCGGACCCCGCGCTTGAGCATTGGCGGCGCCGTGCCAACGCACCGGAGGCGTGTCCGTCACCAACGGCGATGAGTAGCTACCCGATGCTAGTCGGCGAAGATGACCTGTTCTGGGTCGTCGGCGCTGACGACGCCAACCCAGAATCGCCCGAAACGGACTTGGCGCTCACACCGCTGGACCCAGTGCCGTTCATGGACGCGATCTACTGGAGCGCGTACCAGCGCGGACGACTGCGAGAGCGCGATGGCGAGCGATGCCGCGTGTACGCGGTGGAGGAGCGCAGCGCAGGCAAGGGTCGCCGCGTGCCCGTGAGGTATGGAATCCGCTTCCCCGACGACAACACGTACTGGGTTGTGCCAGCGAAAGAGATTGTCCTCGCGTTGACGTACAGCTGTACGCCGGTTCCTAGTCGCCAAGGCCGCGCATAGTGCAATCCGTCCGCAGCCACCGTCCGATGGGCAGTGCGCGCCGCGCGAATCCACAGGTCAGCGTCTACAGGCACGCTCATGTACCGGCAGCCGTCGGTGATTTTCGGCGCCGCGGCTGGTCGGTTGGCTTGCGATCGCGGGTCTCCAGTTCATCGGCTCGGCGCGCGAGTTCGTGCAGGGCGAGCCCGAGGCCGCGTGCGATTCGGTCGGCGACATCCCAGGTTGGATTGGCTACGCCGCGCTCAAGGCCCCTAACCGAGGTCGGGTCGAGGTCGGCGGCGTCAGCCAAAGCCTCTTGAGTTAGGCCAATCTCTTCTCGGCGTAGGCGGATCGCTCGGCCGAGGGCGACTTGAGGGGTCTGGCTGATCCGCACATCTGAACCCTCTGCGACAGGGCCACCGATGACTAGGGATCATGTTCCCGCTAGTCTTTCCGACGCTCTGACAGACCGCTGCGTAAGCTCCACCCCGCGATGGGCTCCTATAGGAATCTGACAAGCAACGGGAATCGCGCCCCTCGGGTGCACAGACGACGCCCAACTTGCGCCTTCAGCATCTCCGTCTCACGGCTAGGCACCGACTGTGCCCATGAGCTATCCGTATGCCGGGTAGCCAGCTCGATGAGGCGATCTCGGATCTAGCGGAGCGACATGGCTAAAGATCGTGCCGTGACGGCTGTCGTGGGTCGTTTTGATCCCTTGGTCGGTCACGGCCTAGCTCACGTACTTAACGGCGATCCGCGGGTGCGCGTCATCGCTTCCGGCCTCGAACACTCGGAGCTAGAACGCACCGTTGTAGATCACGCGCCAGAAGTTGCGGTCTTGGATGAGACGGCTGAGCCCTTTGCGCTAACACGCCTAAGATCGCTCCAGCCAGCGACTGGGGTCATAGTCATCGCGCATAATCCGTCGCGGGCATACGGGATGAGCTTGTTGACATCTGGTGCCACATGCCTCGCGCGTAGCGCCTCCGAAGCTGACATTCTGACTGCGATTCACTTTACAGCGCAAGGCGGGCGTTTGTTCGTCTCCGTGGATGGCGAGCGAGCCGAACGGCGGTACCCCAATAACGCTCGCCTACTCACGCCCCGAGAGACCGAAATCCTAGACCACCTTAGCGTTGGGCGGTCGAATCCAGAAATAGCGCGTACGCTGCAAATTAGTGTTGAGACCGTTCACACGCACGTCGCACACATCCGGCAGAAGCTAAAAGTTCAGAGTAAGCGCGACCTAATTGGGATACCAGTATTAGGTCGTCTGCGAGTCGGGTTAGCCAGTCTATAGGCTCGATTTTCCGTGATCGGCATCTTACTCTCAATCCCCTATCTCACCCCAAAGATACCCTGCTTTAGGGGATAGACATGCCTGCCGTGGCCAAATAGGGTCGCATCTTGGCGTGTGGCCGCGATCTATGGACATCGCTCACACGACCGAATCCGAAACTACCGAGGGAGGCATGGGGTGTCAGGTCCAGGCCAAGACGTTGGAGCTATCAGCCTAAACAGGATCACAATGGGCTTTCTGGCCTGTCTGACGGTGCTAGGACTTGTGCTATGTGCGGGTAGCGCAGCGAGAGCCGATGTTGATACGCGCGGAGAACTACGCGCAATCTCGCCTGTCCTCTCTGCCCCCGGAGAAGTAAAACCTCTGGTCAGTACCGAAAACGAAGATTTCGAATGCACCACAAAATACTCGACCATGGAGGCTGGTGCGTTTACTTGGGCGATTGGTAACTGTGCAAAAGGCTCAACCCTTGAAGCAGTTGTTCGCAGACTTCACTCGGACTCTGAACCGGAAGGCAATTATGCCCTTGGCGGTTGGGTTGGTGGAGCATTTCAGGGTTGTGGATGGATTGAATACGACCTGTTTAAACCAAAAGCCATAAAAAGCAAACCCACCACCTCCTGCACTGAAATCGCGGAAGGCAAACACGAAGTCGCAGAATCAAACTTTATAGCAAAACATAACAGTGGGGCAGGAGACGGCTATTTTGTTGTGAATAAGGTGGCATGTCCGGAGTACGCCAATTATCGACCTTGGACTTCGGGCAACCTAGAGGAGGAAAAGATTCGGACGGTGCCAGCATATGCTGCACAAGAACCAGGCTCCAATGTTCCAGAAGCTTAAGTGGCGTTATGTTACTAAGTATAGTAGTACGGACGGGACAGGCCAGTACGTCATGGTCCGTGACGCGGCCGTTACGTTAAAAGAAGAAAAAGAAAAAGTATATGGTCAGGGAAATTGGGTTTTTGTCCCTCGTTCATGTCTTCCGTCAACACTACCTGAAAACGAAGAAGAATCACGAATCCCTCCCAAGCCGGCGGTAACGACTGAAGGACCAACAGGTGTGCAAACGCCATTCGCGACACTGAAAGGTAGCGTGAACCCTGAGGGTGTGCCCACCACGTACTATTTCCAATATGGAACTACCACGAATTGGAACGAATACTCGACACCCCCGGTGGAAATCGGCTCCGGCACGAGCCCCTTGAGTGAGAGCGCGTCTATTTCTGGCCTGGCAGGCGGCACAACTTACTATTTTCGTATCGTCGCCACTAGTGCGATTGGAACTAGCGCAGGCGGCCCCGTGGGCTTTACGACGCAACCTCCGCCGACGGTGACGACAAATGCGGCGACAAGCGTGTTGGAAGAACAAGGCACCCTAAATGCAACAGTCAACGGAAACGGTCTCACTACAAGAGTTCGTTTTGAATACGGGGAAACCACAACCTACGGCTTGTCAACATCATGGGAAGAAGTCGGCTCAGGCGTTAGCAACCCAAGTACTGTCGTAACCAATCTACGGCCAGATACGACGTACCATTATTGCGTTGTTGCCAGCAACAGTGCTGGGCCTAGTGGCTGCGGACAGGATTTAAGTTTCAAAACGTCGGCGCACCCGGGCCTAGTTGCGGCGAACGGGACCGTCTCGGCCGCGTCACAAGATATCAATAACGCGCTCTACCTGACTACGAGGAATCTCACTACTGGTGTGTGGCAGAGTGCGTTGCTAGGCGAAGGTACCGGGACGACGTATTCGGCGCCATCCGGAGTAGTGGATTCAGGAGGCAATGTGTGGGTCGCTGCCGAGGGGCCTGGAAATCGGCTCTTGGACGGTGTACACGCGACGACCGGCGCATGGAACCCATCGTACGAAAGCGCGGGCGGCACAGCATATTCCGCGCCGTCAGAGGTGATTGACTCGTTGGGAAATATTTGGTTGGCTGCTGAGGGAACCAAACATACGTTGGTCATCGCGGAGCGGTCTCATTCCACAGGTGCCTGGGAAACGTGGACGGCGGTTAGCGGCGAAGATGTGCATTCGGCGCCGTCGGCGGCTGTGGGCTCCGGTGGGGAAGTGTGGATCGCGTTTGAGGGACCAAATAATTTGCTGTGGGATGGTGTGGAGTCGTCTGGGCACACGTGGACCCCATCGACGGAGGGTACTTCGGGAGCCGTCTATTCGGCGCCGTCGGAGGTAGTGGATAGCTCGGGCAACGTTTGGGCGGTTGGCCAGGGAACGAACCGCACCTTGGTCGTTGCGGAGCGTGTAGCGAAAACTGGTGCATGGCAATCCTCGACATTGATTACGGCGGAAGATGTCTATTCGGCGCCGTCAGTCGTGGTGGGGACGGGTGGCGAACTGTGGATTGCCTTTGAGGGACCCGAAAACCATATTTGGGATGGCGTACGGACAACAAGTGGTAGCTGGAATTCTTCATACGAGGGGCCAGGAGCCGCCTACTCGGCACCATCAGAGGTAATTGATGCTGGCGGTGACATTGTCGTAGGTGCACAAGGTGCCGAAGGTTCCGGCAACGTGCTGGACATAGTCGTTCGCGCCGCATCAACAGGGGAATGGGGAACAACGTATGACCAGACTGTCGGCGTCGCTCCATCCAATACGAGTTTGCCTGTTTTGCAGGTGTCTGGCGGGCAGCCAGCGGTTGGGCAGCCGGTGAGCGGCACTGCTGGTGGTTGGAGCGGGACGCCCGAAATCGCTTACAGCTACCAGTGGAACGCTTGCGCCGGTTCCTCCTGCTCACCGATCAGCGGGGCCACAGCGTCAAGCTATACGCCGACGGCCATATATGTCGGCGACTCTCTGACTGTTACCGTCACGGCATCAAATGGATTTGGGCACACTAGCGCGACTTCATCTAAGTCTCTCCCGGTCTTGAGGATTGCTGCCTCCGTGAACAGCAGTCCGTCGATGGTCGCCGTGAAAGAAGGCATAGCCGTAGTCACTCAAGGAACTGCAAACGCTCTATTTATGACATCGGCTACGTTCCCACCGGGCGTGTGGGAAAGTGCTCTGCTGGGGGAAGTTTCAGCCTATTCGCCGCCGTCGGCCGTGGCGGGTTCGGGTGGGGAACTGTGGACTGGTTTCGAGGGTCCCGAAGACCAGCTGTGGGATGGAGTACGCGCGACTAGTGGTGTGTGGGGCACGTCGTATGAGTCTCCCAGCTGGACGGCATATTCCGCACCGTCAGAGGCGATCGACTCCTCGGGAAATGTTTGGCTGGTTGCTGAGGGAACTAAACACACGTTGGTTGTTGCGGAGCGTGTGGCGAAAACTGGCGTGTGGTCGCTTTCCACGTTGATAAGCGCAGAAGATGTGTATTCAGCCCCGTCAGTCGTGGCGGGTTCGGGTGGGGAACTGTGGATTGGTTTCGAGGGTCCCGAAGACCAGCTGTGGGATGGAGTACGCGCGACTAGTGGTGTGTGGGGCACGTCGTATGAGTCTCCCAGCTGGACGGCATATTCCGCACCGTCAGAGGCGATCGACTCCTCGGGAAATGTTTGGCTGGTTGCTGAGGGAACTAAACACACGTTGGTTGTTGCGGAGCGTGTGGCGAAAACTGGCGTGTGGTCGCTTTCCACGTTGATAAGCGCAGAAGACGTGTATTCGGCGCCGTCAGCTGTGGCGGGAACGGGTGGAGAACTGTGGATTAGTTTTGAGGGCCCCGAAAACCAGCTGTGGGATGGGGTACGCGCGACTAATGGTGTGTGGGATACGTCGCATGAGTCTCCCAGCTGGACCGATTATTCCGCGCCATCAGAGGTGATCGACTCGGGAGGCAATGTGTGGGTCGCTACCCAAGGGGCCGGAAATTCACTCGAAATAATCGTACGCCAAGCACCTACCGGCGAATGGGTGCCAGCATACGCGGGCGGATAAGCTCTGCGGGCTGGCATATTTACTGAGGTGCATCATGCTTTTTGCAGCCGTGTCGTCTTTGTATCATCTGTTGCATTAGGGGGCGCATGTGGATTGCCCAGCTGCCTCAATATGCTAGGCTACAAATTATGACGCTGGATGAAGCGCAGGGTGGGGGATGGCTACGGCTGCCAGAAAGCGAAACGGCTGACCATGTTGTCAAGCCTGTGTTCTATCTCCCGACCTACGAACAACTACTAGCCCCTCTACGTGCCCACCCGTTCACCCTGCTTGAGCTAGGTGTATGGACCGGACAGTCGCTACAGATGTGGCGGGACGCTTTCCCGCTTGCCACCATTGTAGGCGTCGATCTTGCCCCGCTCGATCTTCAACTCGGCAGTCGCGTTCACATCATTCAGGGCGACCAAACTGATGTGGTCCTCATGCGGCGCCTGCGCGAAGATTACGCGCCCAACGGCTTCGATGTAATCATTGATGACGCCTCGCATTATGGCGTCACCACTGCTCGCTCGCTCCAAGCTCTTTATTCCGAGCACCTTCGTCCCGGTGGAATGTACTGCATTGAGGATTGGGGAACGGGGTATTTGCCTACATGGCCCGACGGTGGAAAGCTAGAGTCTTCCATAGGTATTGAGCATCTTGACAACTCAAAGGTGCCCATGCGCCCGGAGGTCGAGGCACCGATCCCGATGCCTAGCCACGATATCGGGATGGTCGGCTTGGTCAAGCGCTTGATTGACCACACGTCAGGAGACACTGTGAGGTCTGCTCAGCCAGCCGCAGTCGGCGATCTCCTCGCTATTGACTCGATGATCGTGACCAGGAATATCGTGACCTTGTATAAGCCGCAAGACTGACGAGAAGCGTCTGCGTAGCGTCTGTCGTCACGACGCGAAACTATGGCCGCCTCCGGTTCAACTCGGGACTCCCTCATGTACCGCGTCGAACGTACGCGGCCGCACGAGCCCAATCGAAAAATCTCGGTATCGAGCCGACTTTTTACGACTGGGTTTCCAAGAGTTCGTCGGCGCGCGTGACGAGCGCGCCCGGCGCCACGCCTAGGGCACGCGCGAGCCGAATCACAGTCTCGTAGCTTGGTTTGCGCACGCCTCGCTCGACGCCCCCGAGGTACGTGATGTGAACAGGAGTCGCGTCGGCTAGGGCCTCCTGCGACAACCCCGCCTCAACGCGCGTGAGGCGGATCGCCTCGCCAAGTGCGGCGTGTTCGGGTGAGCGGGGCGTGGACTGGCGACGGGGCGGCACGCCGGGGAGCCTCGCTTACAACGTTCGATGATGTTAGAGTCCAATCGTCCTAACCGTGATAGAACGCGCCGACCTAACCCCCGACAAGCAAACGTAAGGAGGCAAGTGATGGGAAGGTCGAGACGATGCAGGTCAGTAGTGTTCAGCGCGAGCGTAGTCGCGCTCGGAGCCACGGGGGCGTGCCCCGCCGCGAACGCGGCGAGAGGCGGGACGCCCGGATCGCACGGACCTCGAGCCACGGTCGCGTATAAGCGCACGACGCCGCCCCGGCACCACTCACATAGACCAGTCGGTCCTCAAGGCGCGTACGTGTACGAGGCCACCATCGAAGCAGAAGTCAACGCGAATGAGGCGAATGCGCTCTGCGTGACCGGCACGATGAAGCTCATCGGCGTTGGATTGTCGCCAGAAGGACCCGACGAGAGCTACACGAGGCCGCCTACGGTTGCGCGGAACTCCAATGACCTGTGGGACCAGAATCCGGCTGCTTGGGAAGGGCCGCATACGATCACGACGGGGCCGAGCACGACGTTGACGATGCAGTGGACACCGCCAGCGGAGCGTCGCGAAGCCGAAGAAGAATCGCAGAGGAACAATGGCGAAGTCCGCGACCCGCGACTGATGGGTCAGTCGGATACCGCCTTGGCGACAACGGTCTGCGCGGCCACGACGCCGGACGCCGGGGTCCTCAGTATCGGCAAGGGACTAGCGACGTGGCGGCTCCCGCGTGCCGTCACGAGCCTCCACGCGCTGCTAAACCAGTCCGTGACGAGCATCGTTGTTAGCGAATACGTCAGGGGAGGACTTGAAATCCTGCCGAACGGCAGCGTGCCCACGTTCAAGTCCTTCTCATGAAGCGGCCCGCGGGTAGTACCGCCGCGCTCATGGCAACACCCCAACGAGTATCTCGCTCAACGCATACAGAATCGCCTTTGAGGTCCTTCCCAATGGCACGGTGCCAGCGTTTGCGCCGTTCAACTAGTAGCGCGGGAAGGGTTGAGTCCCGATGAGGCGAATCCGCGTATATGAGCTTACTTGCCGCTACCGCGCCGTCGTGGCCCACGTTTGCCGGGGCGCTCCTCGTATCCATCGGGGCGTTCGTGCTCGTGCTCGGCCCGCTCCTCGGCGATGAGCGACTATCAAAGGAACAGATCATGGCCTTCGGCGGGAACTGCGTCGTCGGCATCGGCGCTGCCGTCGTGTTTACTGGCGCTGCCAGAGGTTCAACGAGCGGCGAGGTGGCCGCAATCCCTTGGGCGCTGATCGTGTTCGCGGCCATCTTGTTCGGCGTCGTCTACTGGCGGAGGCGCCCAAGCACTCCTGCCAAGGGTGGCCCCCACGATGGCGCAAAAGAGTGTTGTTGCTGCTGCGGAGAGAAGAATGACCCCGAAAGCCGTTTCTCCGTAGACGTTGTGACCTCTCAAGTAGATGTTCCCGAGAGTGCCGCCAAACCATATGATCCCTGTCATGGCGTAGAAGGGGCGGCGTTCCCTGCACATGATGTACCGGATTAGCTTCGGGCCACACGGCGCTGGCGTCCACGACGGGAATAATTCGTGCTCCCTGCCGAGAAGCGTGAACCGCCTCCGCAACCCGAACCGTCTCTCTCCTCGTTCCGCACCCATTACCGGGGACATACCCCAACGCTGCCGAATCGCGGGGTAGGCGACCGTGGAATCCTTGACCCTCCTCAAGGGCGTGCGCGAGGTCGTTGCGCTCGCCAACCCCACGGAGACGGTGGCGACTCAGCGCGCGTTTGACGACGCGAGGGTGCGCAGTGCTGGCCACGCTCACTTGCCCGCGGCGCGACAGATCGCCGCGGAACTCCGTTTGTCGTGGCGAAAAGTGCTCGCGCTCGCCCACGAGCCGGACAGGCGGCAGGCTCACGCCCTTGGCTTGCGGAGTAGGAAGTGGGCGCCGGAGGGCTCGGCTCACGGGGGGGCGCATTGTGTTCGCGTTGCGGCTCGTAGCGGGCAGGCGCCGAGTGGGCACGCTCACGATGGGCGCGTACGATTCTGAGCGTGACGCGCTACTCGCCGCAGATGCACGGGATTGGCTGCATGGTCGGAGGTTGCGCCTCCCGGACGCGGAAGCAATCCGGCTCGCGTCGGGCGGGTGGGACGCGGCTCTACGCCTCGCCGGGTTGGAAGCATGCGCGCGTCCACCGCGGGAGATTCGGCAAGTGATTCTCTCGCGCTTGGACGTGATGGATCGCTTCTACGACCACTATGGGGAGCAGCCGACGAAACGCGCGCTGGAAGCGTTCGCGCGCGGGAACAGCATCCCCATGAGCGATGAAGGCAAGCGCCCGTGGTCGGAGACGGTCGCGGAGTGGCGTCAGCGTAGACGCGAGCGCGGACTCCCCGATCCGCGCGTCACGCAGCGCAAGGGCGGGCGCGGCGTCAAGGCGCCCGACTACTCCGCGGACGTGGGCGCCGCGCAAGCGGGCGAGCAGTCCCACCGGGGCAAGTGGAGCGACGAGTCGGCGTGCGTGGAGTGGGTCGCGCGCTACCTCGCCAGCCTCCCCCCACATGAGCGCTCCACACAGGACGGCTATCGGCGCTGGGCGAGTCAACACCCCGGCGCCACAAGCCCCTCCCGCTTCGCCCAACACGGCGGCTGGGAAGCCGTACGAAGCGCCGTCACCGAAGCAAAGGCCCCAACTACCTCCCGCTGACGCTGCCCGCGTTCACGCATGGCAGGGATCACGCCGGACACGACGAACGCGAGAGCGTGCAGCGGGAACCGCTCATGCTGCTTACGGAAGTGCGCGAGGTCGCTGCGCTCGCCAACTCCACGGAGCCCCAATCAGTCTCCCAACGCACGTTTGACAGCGCTCGTGCCAGTAGCGCCGATCATGCCGACTTGCCCGCCGCGCGGCAAATCGCGCGGGAACTCAAACTCAAGTGGCCGGAAGTCCTAGCCGTCGCGCACACCCCCGAGAGCGAACAAAACAAGCTGCTCGCGTTGAAGGCGCGGGAGAATACGCCGCATGGTTGGCTCACGAACGAGCGCATCAAGTACGTGCTGCGGCTCGTCGCGGGACACCTCCGCGTGGACACGCTCGCCAAGGTCGCGTACGACGAGGAGCGCGACGTGCTCCTCAACGAAGACGCGCGAGACTGGCTACACGGACGACGACTACGCCTTCCGAGCGCAAACGCGATTGGGCGCGCAGTAGGCGGCTGGGACGAAGCGCTACGCATTGCGGGCTTGAAAGAGCTCAAGCGAGGGACGCGCACGATCCACCAAGTCGTGCTCTCGCGCGTGGAGGCTATGGAGCGCTTCCACGAATACCACAATCAGCAGCCGCCGTCGCAGATGGCTCTTGAGGCTTTCGCGCGCGGCAACAAAATTCCGATGCGCGGTCAGAACGGGCAGCAATGGCCGGACACCGTCGCGGAATGGCGGAAGCTGCGCGCGGACGCGGGTCTGTCCGCTCCGCGCATCGTCAAGTATCGCCGAGGACCCGGCGTGAAAGGCCCCGACTGGAGCGTGGATGTGGGCGCGGCGAGACTCGGGGAGTACCCTGTTCTCGGTAAGTGGAGCGACAAGAATGTCTGTGCGGATTGGGTCGCGCGCTACCTCGCTACTCTCCAACGAGACGAGCGCTCCACGGCCCGCGCGTACCAAGCATGGGTACGAAAGAACCACGGCGCGCCCGACTTGGACAGGTTCGTTCAGCACGGCGGATGGGACAAAGTACGAAGAAAAGCCCAGAAAAGGCTCAAAGCGCAAGGAGCCGCGCGGATGCCCCCGCCAGGTCGCGTACGCTAAGCCAATGCCGCCCGTACAAACGCGCGACCACGCTCTAGCAACGCCCCACCAACATTGGCCGGAACCTAATCCCAAACTGTCCTATGGTTGGTCCGGTGACTCGGAAGCCCTCTGTTTGTAGGGCGTTCGGGTCCTCGAAGGCTTCGGCCACCGCCTCGGTGACGGTGGCGCTTATCTCTAGTCGCCGGTTGGGCTTGTCCAGCTCGATGCGTAGCTCGAATGCCTCGAAGATCTGTCGCTTGACCTCGACGGGCGCATCGCGTAGCTGCTTGCTGAGGTCGGGGAGTCGCGCCAGGCGCTCGGCGAGGTAGGTGTCCTCGGTCTCGATGTCCTCGGGGCCGAGTTCCGCGAGGGCCTCCTCAGCGGCCTCCTTTTGCTGTTCCAACTCAGCAATGCGTTCCTTGACGATGGCGGGCGGGATGCCCTCCTCGATGGCGAGAACTTGCTGCTTGATGTTCCGGTCGGCAGTAGCGACCATCTGACGCAGCTTCGTGGCCTTGAGTTCGCCCCGCTTGGCTCGTTCGCGGCTGTGGCTCTTGAGTTGGGCCGCGAGCTTCTTCAGGCGCATCGGTCCCCAGATGCGTGTCCGGAAGAACTCTTCGACCAGGGGCATCAGCACGTCTTCGTTCATGTAGATCCACTTGGCTCCTCCGTGGATCTCAGCGGCGGCGGTGTCGCCGTACTGGTCGCGGTAGGCGCAGGCCATGTAGCGGTAGTTCTTCTCGCCCTTCTTGCGGGTCTTGCCCTGCATCGACATGGGCTTGTGACCGGCGCAGCAGTAGACCATGCCCGCGAGTGCGTATTGCCGACCGTGGCCGTTGCTCGTGCCGCCGTTGGTGTGCTGTTGGCGGGGACGGTCGCGGAATCGTTCTTGGCTTCGCTTGAAGGCGGCGTCGCTCACGAGGCGGGGGTGGCTGTCGGGCGTGACGATCCACTCCTCCTCGGCGCGCAGGCGTGGTGCTCCTCCGTTCTGGCGGCGCGTGCTGAAGTCGAGCCGGTTCCAGACCATCGAGCCGGTGTAGACGGGATTCCTCAGCATTGAGGCGATGGTGCTCTGAGCCCAGTGACGGCCCCCGTTGCGCCTCGAATCGACATGACGCGGGGGTGAGGGGCCTCCTGGTTGATTCAGGCGCTCCGCGATGGCCTTCGGGGACCACCCGTGGTCGCCGTGCAAGTGGAAGATGAGCGCGACTGTCTCAGCCTCGCTTGGCTCGGTTGTGAGCGTCACGCGCTCCTTGGCCTCGCCACGGTGGCCTTCTGGCGTGGGCTCGCGTACGGTTCGGTAGCCGTAGGGTGCGCGTCCGCCCATGCGGTAGCCCTGTCGTGTTCCCTCGGTCATGCCTCGGCGGGTTTCCCGGCGGATCTTTTCGACCTCGTACTGGTCAAAGGCTTGTTGGAGCGTGACCAGCAGCCCGCCCTCGGCCGTCGATGTGTCCCCTGCGCCTTGGACGTAGTAGATCCCGACACCTGCGTGTCGTAGCTCGCGTTCGAACAGGCCAGCCATGACGAGATCGCGCGCAAGTCTGCTGGTGCTGAAGCAGATCACGCCATCGAAGCGGCGTTCAGGCTGGCGGGCCTCGACTACCAGCGCGCTCCAACCGGGGCGATCCGCCGTGGTGCCGCTCGCCTGGTCGGTGAACCCGCAGACGATCTCGCCCCCAAGCTCGCGGGCCTTGGCCTGACACGCTCGCTCCTGGCTCGGGAAGCTGAGTGTCGGGTCCTGCTTATCGACTGTGGAGACACGCCCGTAGAAGGCGAAGCGGGTCGGCTGGGTCACTTCTCCTTCAACCTCGCCAGGAACTCCTCGATCAACCGGGCGTGCTCTTCTGCTCTCGCACGCCGCTCGGCCGCATTCTTGTCTTCGTCCGCAAAGTTACGCTCTATCCGGAGGCGATCATCGAGCGCTGTAGTCAGCGCCCAGCGATGATCGTGCAGCCACACCCTGACCGGCGGCTCGGGGCTGCTCGGCTCGGCCCACTCGATCAGGTCCAGCAGCGCCCGGTACGCGTCTATCCGCATCAGGGGCTCGGTGAAAGCCGCTGGCGGCTTGGGCCAAGTAATTGATGCTTCCTCTAGGTCTGCAGCTGGATCACCGATCACGACGAGCAGCCCGGCACGCAGGAGGCTCACAAGGGAGCCAGGAAGGATCATCAATTCGGTCCTTTTGTCGTACTCCTCCTTCTTGAGAATCTGGCGCACCCGCCCCGCACTGAGCCTGTGTCGTTCACCGATCGCGCGGTAGGTCAGTTTCTCTTCCACTCGCAAGCGGACGATCTCACGGTTGCGTGCGAGCGCCTGATCGCGGTAGTGAGTCACGGCGTGCCCGCCGCACGGTCCTCCGTCGCGGGCTTGCTCTCTGTGCCTGCCTTGCGCTTGGCCGCTTCGCGGTCGCGGCGTCTTTCGGCGGCGAAGACCTTCTGGTGCTCCACACAGCGCGTGACTTGAAAGGCATCCTGTACCTGGATCGTGCGCTCGGCACCACACAGCTTGCGACCGGGGCCGACTTTGTGCTTGCACTTGATGACGACGGTCTTGCCCTTCAACGGTCGGCCGGCAGGCTTGGGTGGGGTATCTCCGCTCACGACTGCTCCGACATGTGTAGGTTAATCGCCACATCACTAACGAAATCATACCTTTACATAGTGTGTCAAGTATTAGATTCAGGCAGGGGTGGAGATCTTTCACTGTCAACCTGCACGAGCCGCCGCAGAGCGTCAAGCTGCGCCCGCGCCCGCTGGTTGTGACTGGCGTCAGTCGCAGGCAGCAGCCGAAGCTCGGAGGTCTCTCGCAGGGTGTCAGATTCCACGGTAGGCTCTCGCTCTGGCTGCTGACCTGTCCAATGCGACAAATTGCAGTCACACCGTCACACCGATACCTCCCTTGTCCATTGGCGTTAGATAACGCTCCCACGCGTCCAAGAACCAATCACGTTCGTAGCCTCGCATTTGCTTCTTGTTGCTGCCGTTACCAAACCACAATTGCCTCGGTGCGATCTCGAATGGTCGCAACAGGGCCGCCAGCTTGCCGGTGCTGAGCGATCCTCCCGGCCGGGGATCCCAGTCCACGTCATCGAGTGCGTTGAGGCAACTGCATAGCGCCTTAGATGTCAGCATGTCCTCTTTCGTCTGCTCGAAGACGTCTCGGATCGCTCGCAACAGGCGCAATTGGGTGGAGTCCTCAAGTCGCTGCTGAGCCCTGTACAGCGCGATTGCCGCCTCTCGTGCCTGTGCGGGCCAGTCGCCACCGATCCGCTCGGCTATTGCAAGCAGAGGTTCCCAGCCGTCGTTTGCTCGATCGGAGAGATCATCCACGGGTTCGGGTCGTGCTGTGGTGAGGAGATCAAAGTTTTGTGATCCCCACTCTTTCGCCATCTCACGTATCGGTGCTGCCTGTTCGGTGGCTTGGGCAATTCGGAAGGACTCGACTTGCTCACTGGGAAGCTTGCGCCGGGTTCGCAGGACGATGGAGCGGTCAAGTAGGGTGTCCGGAAGCCTGCCGGTGTCAATGCCGCCGTATGCCTTTGGGCAGAACACCGGGAAATCCTCGGGCACCCAGCCACCTTTCCCGTCTGGGACATTCTTTGGGATAACGCCATCTCGCCTATTCCCCTCGTTGAGGAGGCTTCGGATCATGTCGGCCTTGTCGTTACTGTGGCCGAAAGTGCCGTCGATCTCGTCCAGCAGGATGGTTGGCTGGTCCGCAGCAATCTTGCGTGCAAGGACAGCTTCGCTCGGGCTGCACGTGTACCACGGTTTCGCCACAAATAGCTTCAGGACTTCAAGCAAGCGACTCTTTCCTGACCCCTTCTGCGCGCTGGTAACGATGACGTATGGAGTCGTGTCGCTTGCCCCAAAGCTGTGCGTATGCAACACCCACAGCGTCAGAGCGACCAGTTGATGCTCCGTAAGGACCATGAAGCGGCGAACACCGGTCCTTATTGCCTCTGCGATCGACGAGCCATCTACATATGGCTCCGGTATTTCAATGTCTGACATGGATATCTCCTGAACATACGGACTCGCCACCCTGACGGGCGGGAGCATTTATTTATGTTCGGGAGACCTCTACGGAACGAGTCCCAGCGCTCGACGCTGAGCGGTCGTCAGATTGTCGCTTCGGCTCCACGGCCTTGGCCTTTCGCCCACAGGGCGATATGACCGGGCGACATACAGATATCACAACTCAACCGTGGGTGCTCTGCGGCGTGTAGTTGTGACGACGTGACGGCAAACTGCCCGAAGCGGGGCCTCGCCTCATGACCTTTGAGCACCACAGGAGCGGAGGTTGCACTGATGTTCAAGTCGTCACGCCGTCACGTTCGGCTCTCCGGTCTTCGAGGCCGGATAAGCCACGAGCCCGACCACCTCTCCGGTTGGTGACAGAGAGAGAGCGGGCGCGGGCGGAACTCAGGTCAGTGAGCACAATGATTTTATTATGACGAACTCAGCCCCGCAATCTGTCAGCCGCGAAGAAGGGGGTTGACGGGCTCCGTCAAGGACTTGTGGGGGATACGCGCCTGTGCTTTGCTGCGCACAACAACTCAGGTCTTCGACATGGAGCTTCGTTGGTGCAGATAGGCGCGCAGGCAGGCCGAAAGGCACACTCGAAGGAGTGAATGGAAGCTGCCCCTCGTCGCCGGGACGTACTTCCTCGGCATACGACGAGGCGGGGGCGAAGCTGAGGGGCTGCCTACCTCTCTGTCGAGTCCGGGGCTTATAAGCCGCGCTCTCCACTGCGTTTCCAGGCCGGAAGGGCAGAAGAGAGAATATGCCCAAGGAGAGGCAACGATGAGTAGTCACAAGGTCAGAGAACGAAAGGCAGCAATCACCCGCACCAAGCGAGAGCACCAGGCCACCATTGCCGGTCGGCATTACCTCACATTCACTAAGCGGAAGTGCTCGTGCGCCCGTTGTGGGGGAGTGCAAGATACAGGCCGGGAAGTGGTCTATCGACATGAGCCACGCGAAATCCTCTGTCTGGCTTGTGCGGAATCGAGCGGCGTGAAGTGGAGGCCCTCACTGAAGTGGGAAGCTGCAAGACGCATGCAAATGAGGGCGAGTCGCTGACTTGAAACAGGGGTTACAGGTCGCGCACGAGATCAACTAGAGGGACTTGCAGCGCGTCAGCGATGAGCTTGGCTGTAGTGATACTGGGCGAGAACCATCCGGCCTCAAGCTCTCCGAGGTACTTGGGGTCCATGGCGGTGGCCTGGCCCTTGCCGTCTTTGTTGCGTGAGACGGCTGGGATCTGTGCTGCCACGTCCTCCAGCGTGCGCTTCTGCGCTTGTCGGTGGCGTCGGACGGCCTGGCCGAAAGCAAGAGCTGCGGGATCGGGGTCTGAGCGGCGGCGTGGCATGCCCCGGAAGGACATCGGTAAGCGGCGGCGTGGCATGCCCCGGAAGGACATCGGTAAGCGGCGGCAGAATGAACTAGACATGTCTATGGTGGACGGAGATGCTTGTCGCTGGATCGACCTTTCAGGTCGGACGCACGGCACGACGGTGCGGAACTGGGTCGCGCGAGCGCCCGGTCTTGGGTTGGCCGATGGTCAGACCGCACGATCCGGTGTAGCCCGATTACACCCGGCTGGGCGCGGGTCCGTCCCGCGCGGGCGAGAACGCAGGCCCGAGCGATGGTCGGAACCAACCAACGCGGGCGTCGCGGAGCCCGTTGGATAGCGGCGCGGCTATCTGGGCCTTCAGGAGTCAACGCGTGGCCTCCGAGGGGCCTTTCTGTGGTGCGGGGACAGCATTCCCGGCATCCGGGGCAACTATAAGCTCGTGGCGCATCGCTGGCTGCAGGGCTACCTGAACGAGTTCTGCTGGCGCTACAGCCACCGGCACGACCGCCGGGCGATGTTCCACACGCTCATCGAGCGAGCGGCCGAACCCGCATAACGAACGCTTAGATCGAATTGGGTGGGGGTTGCGACCCCGATTTCAACTCTGTCCAAAGCGTTCGCCAGAAGTGATCGCCTTGATACTCATTCTTGGCCTTTACAAAGCCTATTATTGCGACAACAAGGATCAGGGCTGCATAGAGAATCGCCGCGACGATCCAGCTACCCGTGATAAGGCGAAGGGCGATTACTGGTGGACCAATAACGACGAGAACAGCCAAGACCTTCTTGCGAGTCTCCCGGTTCTGCTGACCTACGGCAAACCGATATTCCTTGCGGGTCTTGTAGTCTGCCCTGTTCACGGGCTGACGTTTTGTCTTCTGTGTCGGTTGCGGATGCCAGCGAGCCTCGTTCTCTTCGATATTGAGTTGATTCTCAGGGAATCGCTGCAGCGCCCACTCTCTATTCATAACGACACCGCGCTCGTCTATGTGCCCCTTGCATATCTCGCAAGGCAGGCAGTTTAGAGTGGGGCTGACCATCTTGGATGCGGCATGTGTACAGATCATCTGATCGACGCTCACTTGCCTTCGCTCTTCAGGCGTTCCCCTTCTCGGATGGCTTCGGCTTCGGCGCTTGCTTGGTTTTTGCTGGCTTCCTGGTTCTTCTGTTCTTCGGGGGTCAGTTCGCCGCGCGCCCGTCGTTCCATTTCTTTGAGCTTCCGTTCCCCTTCGGCGCTACGGCGGTTGTATTCGGCTTCTGCCTGCGCGGGCGGTATCGCCTTTTCGATCTTGCCTTCTCGTTCTTCCTGATGCAGTAGCCGGACCTGCTTTTCGCCCCACGCTCTGACCTTGGCCTTGCGCTTAGCTTCCGCCGCCGCCTTCTTGTGCGCCGCAGCTTTTTCGGCCGCTCGTTGTTCTGCTTCCTGCTTGTGTATTTCGGCGGGAGTCTGTTGAGCAGCAATTTCAGCGGCGGTGGTTGGGGTTCGTTTATCGGCAGTCACTACAGGCGACGACGGTTCGGGGGACGACGACACCGTGTGGGTTGTGGACCCGCAGCCAGCGCTCACCAGGGCGAGCGCTATCGGGATGGCTGCGGTGAGCCAACCGACTCGGAGTAGGGCACGGCGGGTACGCCGGGGGGTGGGGGTCAAGATATCCATGCCTGGAAATGAAAGCATAGACATGTTCCACCGTGTCGTCTTGTATGCACGGGGATAGAGCTTGCCGGATCGCTCAGGTATCCGTCAAAGGGGATCAACTCCGAACAGGCGCGACTCGATGCCCGGGACTCAGACGGCCCTGGACTAAACTCCTTTCGGCGCGATGCAGTCGCTTCCCCATCCCACGAAGGTCGCCGGGCTTGTCCTCGCATGGCTGGCGTCAAACCTCGCATGGACCCTGTTCGGCGGCTTCGTGGGTGCCCTCATAAGCGCGATTCTCAAGGACAAGGGCGTGTTTGAGAACACCTATGGTCTGGTGGCGATTGGGCTCCTCGTCGCGGCCGTGCTTGCCAGCGCCCCCACGATGACAAGGCGAATACGACTTCGGCATCGTGGGGGGTCTTTGGAGGACAAGAGCGGGTACCGGGGAGCCGCCATCAGGGCTGGTCACGCCATCAAGGCTGGCGGCAATATTGAGGCCGATACGAATATCGAGGCCGGCTGGGGTATTGAGGCTGGGGGGAATGTTCAAGCTGGGGCATCCACTCCCATTCGAGAGGACAAGTCGGTTCCGACGGCTCTTTTGGCTGCCACTCCTCCCAAGGAGGGATGGGTGGACCCGGAGCAACTCGGCCACTACCTCGCCAGCATCAACCAAACTATGGAGAAGCACGGATTCGGACGTAATCCAAATCTGCCGCCTCCCGCAACTACTGATGCGCGAGCAACGCAGGTTCCACATTCTCGCGCCGAGCCAAGTGATGCGATGAAGGGCAAGGTGGGCCAGCAGAGGACCGAGCGCTTGGTGACACTTTATCGGAGCGGAGAGCGGCTACGTGCGAGCATCTTCTGGAGCGCTTCGTCCATCCCAGGCGATCTTATCCGGGGAACGGCAAACCAAAGGCAGGTGGAACGTGAGCGGTTGGCGCGAGACTGGGATACGGGTGTACTTGCTGTTCTTGCCGACGAGGATCGTCGGAAGTGGATCGCTGCCTCAACGCTCCCGGAGGCGCATCCGGCGCGCTCATTGATAGAGCCGACGACCAATATCGCTGGCACAAGGGACTTCTTGACAGCGAAGCTCGACTGTCTCAAGGAGATCATCAGCCAACTTGAGGCCGATCAGCCGAAGGTGGGACCGGCTGACTCGACCGCAGGTATCCCTACGGAAACCGTCACGCCCGAGTCCATCGACGACGAACTGAGCGCGTTCGTGTCGCGGGCGGGCCGGATGCTCCAGGGTGAGGTGGTGACACAGGAGCAGGTAGATGACTGGGCTGGGAAGGTCGGGATAAGCATCAGGGTCAGAGGGCCAAGAGGCGAAGAGGACATGTTTCTAGCCGTGAGGCATAACCTCGATCCACGGGCCGAGCTTGAAGCAAAGGTTGCCCGCCTCCAAAACCACATCCTCCCGAAGGTCAGAGCCGGGGAATGGACGCGATGAGCGCCACGCTCTGCCCTGGCAACGTGGGGCTGCGAGCATCGGCGGCGAGCCAGCCCGCCAGTACGTAGTCGGCGTCCATCTGGGAGCCACGTAGCAGAACTGAGGTAGCAACCTACGCTATAATGTGGCTACATGGTGACCACATGAAGAGTATCGGAGTCAGGGAGTTCCGCGACCACGCCACGACCTACCTGTCGGGGTCTGATCCGGTCGCGGTCAGCAAGCACGGTCATGTGATCGGCTTCTACATCCCTCTAGAGCGTGACGAGGGCGAGGCCCAGCGTGCCGTCGCCAGGCTGGGGGAGACGGTCGAGCGAGTGCTCAAGGAGACCGGGATGAGTGAGGAGGAGTTGGCCGGGCTGCTTGATCTGCGGCGAGCGTTGCCCGAGTGATCGTTGTTGCTGACGCGAGCGTTCTCGTTGGTGAGCTACTGCGCAAGCGAGGCCGGGAACTTCTGCTGCACCACGATCTCCGCGTCCTCGTCGCGGAACATCAGTGGGAGGAGACCGAGCACGAGTTATCCAGGCGCTTGGATATTCTGGAGTCTCGGGAGAAGCTTACGTCCGAACAGCGACTCGCTCTGGAGCGGGACGTGGACGATCTGATCGAGACGCGGGTCATCGAGGTTGTCCCGCGCGACACGTATGCCTCGCTGGAGCAGGTGGCCACAGAGCGAGTGCCGCGTGATCAGCGCGACTGGCCCACGGTTGCCCTCGCGATGGTGCTGGACGCGGGCATCCTCACCGGAGATAACGACTTTCTCGGCTGCGGGTGTCCCACCTGGACGGTCGAGACGTTGCGCCGGGAGCTTGAGCGCCAGGCCGAAGCGCGGCACGGACCAGGCAAGTAGCGCCACCGCCGACAGGCGATCTACCATGAAAGTCATGACTGACGGTTTCTCAGAAGGCCAGCGCGTCTACATCGAGACTGGCGGTAAGCGAGTCGAGGGGGTCTTTGTGCGCCCTGGAGATCCTGACGACGCCATCACGGTCGAAAGTCCAGCGGTCGTTGGTCCCTACAAGCGCGATGTCGCCCGGGTCCGCCGCTCCGACACCGAAGCCGTCGAGCCATTCAGGTACCGCCTCGTCTCGGCCGCCTGAGATTCGCTCACGCCGCCAAGGCGTAGCCCTCGATCATCCGGTGGTCACCGCGCCGAACGTAGCAGGCCCCCGCTATGGTGTGATGTCTCGGGTGATCCCGGACACGTGTCTCGGGAGATGGTGGACAGTTTAGGGTTGGTTGGTGGGTTGGTAGTCGTGGTTGGGGTTGAGGGTGAGTTCGCGGATTAGTTGGCCGGTTTGTTGGTCGATGATGCGGATGTTTCGGTCGGCGATGAGGAGCTTGATGGGGCGGTTCTTGTGGGCTCTCTGCCGATGCCGATGTGGTGGAGTCGGCCGCGATAGCCCAATCCGCCGTCTCCCTGCCGACGCTCAGATGCACACTCTCTGAACACGGACGGTAGACGTGTGCTGTATTACACGTCTACCGTCCGCGCGAATCGACTAAGCACCCCTATCGCCTATCGCCTATCGCCTATCGCCTATCGGCGGAGCACAGCTGGGGGTACTTCCTGCGGTACCAACAGGCCACGCACGCATCCTTGAAGCACCAGTGTTCGCAGCGAGCGTAGGGCACCTCGACGTACCGCTCGTAACGCCGCGGCAGAGGAATGACCTTCGCTCCGTTCTTATCCGCCGCATCATCACTATCAGCGGTGATCATCAATGATCGCATTTTGTTTTCTGTCCTCCTGATGTTGGGGCGCAGCGACCTAATTCACCACGCCGTCTTTGCTTTACACCGTCGAGTGTGCAGGCGTGAAATTGACGTCGCAACTATCCGACGTTCGCCGTCGAACTCAAGCAACTAGCGTCGAAATCGCGCTCCGCCAGCGAGCTCTTGGTGACGTTTATCACCTGCAAGCGCACGCCTCGAATGGCGAGTGTCGATCACCTCGCATTGAGGGTGGCCCATGTCGGATGCCACTCTCTGCGGCTGTCGCCGACTGCGAAGCATGGGTGGGCCGGTGCAAACAGTGTTTGCCAGGACGTGCCAGCGCCTGCCATTGGCTGATAGGCTTGGAGCCGATGCTACGTCCTCCAAGGCTTAAGGACGTGCCTACTCCCAGAGCAATCTTTGAGGAGCTGAAGAGCCTTGCTACAAGGCCCCGTGGCCACCGGATCCTCAGTAGCAAAGTTCTGCTCGGACTCACCCGCGTCCAGGAAGTCATGCCGTCCGAGGACAGCCCTGGAGAGGTGTTCTTGGAGGCGGCTCGCGCCTACTTGAACGAGGCGGTCACGCGAACCGAACCGTATGAGAATCGTATAGTCGCCGAAGTTATGCTTGGACTGGGAGAAGCACAGTGGCAAATCAAAACATGGCGGGAAGAACCAGCACCTGTACGCCAAAAAATGGCTGGCCAACTCTTCCGAGGCGATGAGGGCAAAGTCGGCAACAGCACGATGCGTCAGCTCTACCAGGATCCCGCCCTCCGTGCGTTTGCCGACGTGCTCTTGTTCGACGAGAAGGAGGCTCGCGGGGAACCGACAGACAACGCCGCATAGCTCGTGGATCCTCCGCCATCAGAGCCGACGACTATCGGACGGTGGTATCAGCCAGACGTTGGCGTACGAGCTCCAAGCCGAGTCGCTCTAGCTCCTCGCTGTCGATCTCGCCAGCCACTCAGCGGGCCGAAACGTCGGTGTCATCGATGCCTATAGGGGCGAGGCGCTGGCTCAACAGATAGCGGTCTTCCAGTCCGTCTCCCAGGAGATCGCAGGTTGACCTAGGGGCGGGGCGTTCCGTTCTGAGCGTCGCGCTTGCCGCTCAGCGAATTGCCTGCAGCGCGTGTATCTCCTGCAGGGTCTCGCGCAGCTCTGCGACTCGCTCCGCACCGAGCGCCTCCGCCCACTCGCGCTCGATCTCGGCAAAGGCCGCACGTCCCAGAAGCAACGCTTCGCGGCCGCGTGCGGTCGGCACGACGAGCTTCGCGCGACCGTCCTCGGGATCGGCAACTCGCACGACATAGCCGAGCGCTTCGACGTTGGCCACATGCTCGCCGAAGGCCTGCTTCGTCATCCCAGACTTCTCGGCAAGCTCGGAAAGCCTTGAGCCGTAGACGTCCAGGTAGCGAAATACACAACCGTGCGATGGCCGCAGGCCCGGATAACCAGCGGCGGAGACACGTCGATACATCTCCTCGAGTAGATCTTCCTTGACTGAGCCAAGGAGAGCGACGAGATGTTGGTCGGTGGCAACGACAGACATTTTTCTCCAGCCCGGGTGATTGTTTGGTAAGGTCGCCTGACTACAAGGATACCTGACGATTTTACCAGCGGCTCGGGAAGGGACTCAAGATGGAACGCAAGTGGTGGACGCTGATCGCAGTCTGTGTGGCGACCTTCATGCTGCTGCTCGACATCACGGTCGTAAACACCGCCTTGCCGAGCATCCGCAAGGATCTCCACTCCTCCTTCACCGACCTGCAATGGGTGGTCGACGCCTACGCGCTGACGCTCGCCGCGTTCGTGCTCACCTCCGGCTCGCTCGCCGACCGCCTCGGGCGCAAGCGCGTTTTCGTGGTCGGCGTCGCGATCTTCACCTTTGCCTCTCTGCTGTGTGGTTTGGCGGGCTCTCCGACGGTGCTGAACCTCTCGCGCGCCCTGCAAGGGGTTGGCGGGGCCATCATGTTCGCGGTGTCGCTGGCGCTGCTGGCGCAGGAGTGGCGCGGCGCCGAGCGGGCGAAGGCGACCGCGATCTACGGGGCGACGATCGGCGTCGCTGTAGCCCTGGGTCCGCTCGTCGGAGGCGCGCTGACGCAGGCGATCGGCTGGCAGTCGATCTTCTTCTTGAACATCCCGATCGGCATAGCCGCGATCGCAGTGACGGTGCTCAAGATCGCCGAATCGCGCGATGAGACAGCGCGCGGGATCGACTGGGGCGGCACGGTCACGTTCTCCTGCGCAAACGCTCTGCTGGTGCTCGCGCTTCTGCGCGGTAACGACGATGGCTGGAGCTCCGGCGTGATCCTCGGCCTGCTTTTCGCGGCGATCGTGCTGTTCGCGGCGTTTGTCGCGAACGAGCTGCGCGTCGCCCAGCCGATGCTGCCGCTGGGGCTCTTCCGCAGTCACGCCTTCACCGGCGCGCAGATAACCGCGTTCGCGCTCAGCGGCTCGATGTTCGCGCTGTTTCTCTACATCACGCTGTACATGCAGGAGATCGAGCATCTCTCGCCGCTGGAAGCGGGACTGCGCTACCTGCCGTTCACAGTGGGCTCGTTCTTCGTGGCTGGCGGAACCGCTTCGCTCGAGGGAAAGGTCTCCGCCCGCGTCCTGCTCTCCGCCGGCCTTGCGATCACCGCGCTCGGCCTCGTCTTGATGAGCGGCGCCAAACCCAACGACTCCTGGACGGTCCTGCTCCCAGGTTTCATCGTCGGAGGCATCGGCGTCGGCATCGTCAATCCGGTGCTCGCGAACGTCGCGCTCTCAACCGTGCCCGAGCGGATGAGTGGCGTCGCTTCAGGCGTCAACGATACGTTCCGCCAAGTCGCGATCGCCTCCGGCACGGCGGGGCTTGGCGCCCTGTTCCTCGCGCTCTCGCGGCAGCGCATCCAAGATCTGCTGCCGCACGTGGGTTCGAGTCGGGCGCGGGGTCTTGCTGAATCGGTCTCCTCCGGCACGCTGCCGCCGGGCACCCCGGCGCCGATCGTGCACGCCGCACGCGAGGGCTTCACCCACGGCTTCTCCACGATCCTGCTGGTGGGTAGCGCGATGGCGCTCATCGGCGCCGTGCTCGCTCTGCTGCTCGTGCGCGACAGCGACCTGCGCCACGACGAGGCCACCGGCATCGCTGCCGAGCCGGCGATGGCCTGACGCCATCGGTTCAGCGTTTATCCCTTCCACCCGCTGCCGAGTGGTCGCTGCATTGCCCCACGGGCGGTGTTGGTTGCTGGCATCTCCTTCATAGCCATCGTCCCCGCGCACACGGAAACTTGGCGTGCAAGCGCTCGCCCGGCAAACTTGCCTCGGAAGCCATTGGAGCTGAGCTGTGCGACGGTCGTCCCGGCCTCGTCGCTGTAGATATTCAGGATAAGCGATTCGCGCTTGCCGGCAAGCACCATGTAGACGATCCCGGGAATCAAAAAGAAAAACAGCAGCACCACCGCGACAAGTGCTTTGGGTCTGCGGTGGTAGCGAAAGCTGGCTCCGTTGTCGCTTTGAGCCAAGACCTGCCAGTGGCGTTTGGTGGCGACGATGGCAACGGCGGCCATGACAATGCGACGCGGATCCGAGGAGGACTCGAAGCGTAGGTTCTCGCCGGATCGCAACAAGAAAAAGGCGACGATGCTGGCGATTAGGACGAGCAGAGAAATGAGGACGAAACGTTCAGACATGAGCTCCCTTTCGTTGCTGACTCTTGCCTGATCCGACGGTCAGCTCGGAAAGGGACGCTCATGCCGAACTTTTTTGGAGGTAGCCCCCCTAGGCTGCGACCAGCTCCACCTCGGCCCTGGGCTCGACCTCCTGGTCTGCCACGATGGTCTCCGGCTGCGCGACGGTGGGCGGGCGCAACATTAGGAATGCCGCAAGGATGCCCAGACTGACGCACACAGCCGCAACCAGATAGGCAAGGTGATACCCGCCGGTCAATGCGCTGGCCAGGGAGTCCCCGCTTGTGCTCAGCGAGTTGGTGTGGTCGGTTGCGATTGTTCCAAGCGTCGCCAGGCCGATCGCGCCGAACAGCTGCACCGAGACGTTGATGATGCCCGAGGCAAGCCCGGCGTCGCGGGGAGCCGAATCGGACATACCCATCGTCAGCAGCGGCAGGAATGACGCACCGGCGCCAAGCCCGAGCGTCAGGAATGCGAAGAACAGCCCTGGGAAGTAGCTAGCGTGCAGGCCTTGCACGGCGAGCAGCAGCAGGCCGATGACGATCCCGACCAGGCCGGCCATCAGCGTCTGCAGAGCGCCAAAGCGCTGCACAGCCCGAGCTGAGACCCCCATCGACATCACCGCGATCGAGAACGTCAGCGGTAGAAACGCAAGGCCGGTATCGATCGCGTTGTAGCCGAGCACCCGCTCCAGATAAAGCGCTCCAAGGAAGAAGGCCGAGAACATGCCGGTGATGAGCAGTCCGCGCACAAGGCTGGATCCCATCAGCATGCGCTGGCGCAGGATACGCAGGGGCATGATCGGGTTGGCAAGCCGCGACTCGAGCAACAGAAAGCCGGCAAGCAGGGCCAGAGATGCGCCGCCGATGCCAAGCGTGCGGGTCGACAGCAACCCATATTCGCTGGACTTCACTATCGCGAACGCGCCAAGCATCGTCGCGAGCGTGATCAAAAACGAGCCAAACACATCGACGCCGCCGGCAAGACCGATCCCCTCGTTCTCCTCGATCAACATCCAGCCGAACAAAAACGCGACCACGCCGATCGGCACGTTGACGAAGAAGATCCAGTGCCAGTCAAGCGACTGCGTGAGCGCCCCCCCGGCCAGCAGCCCGACAGAGCCGCCGCCGGCCGAGACAAATGCGTACATGCCCATCGCCTTGGCCTGCTCGGCGCGCTTGGGAAACTCGGTGACGATGATCGCCAGGATCACGCTGGAGGCGACAGCTCCGCCGACCCCTTGGATGATGCGCGAGACGATCAGCATCGCCTGATCCTGGGCGAACCCGCAAAGCACAGAGGCCGCGGTGAACATCACGAGCCCGGTCAAGAAGACCTTCTTACGCCCGACAAGGTCGCCCATCCGCCCAGCCAGCAACAGGAAGCCGCCGAAGGTGACCAAGTAGCCATTGATCACCCAAGTTAGGTTTCCTTGAGAAAAGTGCAGTTCGCGCTGGATCGAGGGCAGCGCGACGTTGACGATCGTCGCGTCGAGCACCATCATCAGCTGCCCAAGGCAAAGCACGGCAAGCGCGATCCAGCGCCGTCGCTCGCTGCGGCTGTCTGTCTGCTGGGCGCTTTCGGTGCGCTGGATGCTTTCTGGCGGGGCGGTGACGGTGCTCATGTTGCTCCTTCCGATCTGGGTCAGGGGAACAACATAGCAGGGATAATCCATTCAACAAGTATCATCTTGTTGTCAGTGATGATTGCTACATCGTGGTATAATCCGCTCGTTATGGGTGAACGCAATCACGGTGAACGCAATCACGCAGCCGATCTAGGCTCGATGGTTTTGTTGACGCGCCTGGCCAAGCAGGTCTACCGCCGCAGCACCGAGGAGCTCTTGGGCATACACATGCGGCTCGTGATGGCGCTCAGCTACCTGCGCGACCACGACGGCGCACCCCAGCAGGAGCTAGCTGAGGCGCTTTGCATGGACGCCAACAACGTCGTGCTACTGCTCAACGAGCTGGAGGATCTCGGCCACGTGGCGCGCCGGCGCGACCCCGAGGACCGCCGCCGTCATCGCGTCGAGCTGACAGAGCGGGGACGCCGCGCGCTGGTAAGCGCCGAGCGCGCGCAGGAGACGATCGAGGACGAGGTGCTGCAAGCGCTGGACGCAGAGGAACGAGCGACTTTGTGGCGGCTGCTCACGCGTGCGCTGCGCGGTGCCGAGCCAGATGTCCCCGTCGATCGTGAGCACGCAGCTGCCGTCGGCTCGGCATCGCCGTAAAACGCGGAAAGCAGCATCTGCTCGGTGTACTCTGAGCAGTGCTATGGGCAGGCAGGCAGCGCCGTCGGGTGCGATAGTCAGCGTCGGCACGCGTCGTGTCACGGCTCTATCTGTACCGCTGGCGGTCAGCGTCCTTCTGTTCTCAGTATTCGCCACGGTAGGCGAGAGCCAGATCGCCTACGCTCGCGTAGCCGAGCACTTTGCCTGCAGCAACCCAGCCGCCACCCACAAGCGCTGCTACTTCTCGACGCCGAGCGACAACGTCCGCTGCGTGTGGACGCCGAGCCCGAACCGCGTCACGTGTGAGCTGTTGAGCAGCGGGCGCGCGTATCGGCTGGGCCCGACCGGCCCCGCGAAGGAGGTTCGCGTAAGCCTGACTCGCCGCGGCGAAACGCTGCCGACCAATCAGATGATCGTGTTCCCCGACGAACTCTCCTGCCAGGACACGAAGCTCGCAATGACCTGCGACCAGGACGAGGGCTCCGGCGAGTTCACGCTCCCACAGCGCGGTTCGCCATTCGACTGACGCCGACGTAGGTCGTCGGCTTCCACTTTTGCGTTCTATCCGGGCTCGGTCCCCTCGTTGAGGATCGCAAGATACTTGTCATAGACGTAGAGCTTGCCACGCCGTCGGCCGGTGGCCTCCCTCAAAATGCCGGCACGTTCCAAGCGGTCAAGCGCGGCATAGACTGGTGGGCTTGTCAGCGCGAGCTGCTCGGTGATCGATGGGGCGCCCACGAGCACGAAACGTGCGGCGAGGTCGTGTACCCGGTGAGCGGTCGCTGCGCTGCGTCCGAACCCGTGGATCGTCTGGCGGTCGGACTCGATCATTGCCACAAGGCGCTGGGTCGTTCGAGTCGTCGACTCCGCGACGTCAACGACGCCCTGCAGGAAGAACCTGAGCCAGCCCTCCCAATCCCCTTCGGTTCGCACACGTTGAAGGTGTTCATAATAGGCGTCGCGCTGACGCTTGAAATAGAGGCTCAGGTACAGCAGAGGGCTTCGCAGAACGCCTTCCGAACAGAGCAGTAGCGCAATCAATAGGCGGCCGATGCGACCGTTACCGTCGAGGAAGGGGTGGATGCTCTCGAACTGCACATGCGCAAGCGCCGCCTTGATCAAGACCGACGTAACCTGAGGATCGTCGTGGATGAACCGCTCCAGCGCGGCGATCGCCGGAACAACCTCCGTTGCCGGCGGTGGTACGAAGCGAGCGAGACCAGGTCGACTCCCCCCGAGCCAGTTCTGCGTGCGGCGAAAATCGCCGGGGGCCTTTCGAGAGCCGCGACCGCTTTGCAGCAGCAGGGCATGCATCTCGCGCAACAGTCGTGCGCTGAGAGGCGGTGCGCCCGGTTGGGCGATCTGGGCGAGGCCGTGATTCAGCGCGGCAATGTAGTTGGAGGTCTCCTGAGCATCCTCGCGCAAGAGCCCGGGGGCAGCGTCGTGCTCGAACAGCAGCAGATCCGACAAGGAGGACTGTGTGCCCTCGATCTGGGAGGACAGCACAGCCTCCTTGCGCACGAACGTGTAGATGAACTGTTCGGGGTCGGGCAGTAGCAGTGTGACGCCGTCGAGTCGCCCCAAGGCCTGGTTCGCGCGATCCAGCAGCGTCTGCGTCGTGGTATCGATACGAAGTGGAGGATCTGGCGGCAACGGCTTCGGGTGGAATGCCCAGAACCCGTCCCGTCCTGCTTCGATGAGCAGAAACTTGCCTGCGCGGGCGCTAGTTTGTCCCGGCTTCGGGGGCACATTTTGGTTGCGTTCGCTTACCACGTGGGGCAATCTTACTAAGCGATACGGCGCAAAACCTTATTAGTCTCTGGCTTATTGAAGGATCGTTGTATTGCGAGAGGAGAGTTCCCGGCGGTGAAGGCCGACTTTGTTGCAAGCAGGCGCGTAATTTTTGTCCGCCCGCCCAGTTGTACGGGCATGACAAACACATACGACACCCACGCCGTAGGCGTACGCCCGGCCGCTTTGCGGCTCGCTGCGCCCGTTCTGATCGCCGCTGTACTGCTGCTCTGCTGCGCTCCCGCCATCGCCCAAGCCGCGCAGCGCTTCGCCGCCCCGGGCGCCCAGGGCTCGGGCAACTGTTCGAGCGCTGCTGACGCTTGCACGCTGGAAAAAGCGCTCTCTGGGGCGGCCACCGGCGACGAACTCGTGCTCGCGGGCGACGCGGGCAGCTACGGCACCCAGGCCGCGCCGATCACCACGACACTCACCCAGCCCAGCGGCGTGTACACGCTCGACATCCACGGCGCTACGGGTCAGCCGCGGCCGGTTATCTACTCCTCGGCGAGCATCGCGTTGCAACTGCTCGGCTGGTTTGACGGCGAAGGCTTCTCCGTCAACGACATCGACCTGGAGCACGTTGTCAACGGTGGTTCGGCGCTGGAGATCGACGGCTCGCTCGACCACGTGCTCGTGCACTCCACCGCGAGCAGCGATTTCGTCTGCAACGTGTCGGGGCTTGCTGGAGCGAGCGTCTCGGTGATCGATAGCGAGTGCATCGCCGATGGCAGCATGGGATACGCACTGTTCGAGCAGAACAACGGCCCACCGAGTGGTACGGCGACGGTCGCACTGCGCAACGACACCTTCGAGGCAACGGAACCGAGTTCGTTCGGTGTCTCGGTGAGCGCCAACGGCGGCGTCAGCGCCGAGGTGACAGCGACCAACACGATCGCCCACGGTAGCTTCAAGGACCTCGACGCCTATCGCTTCGGCGGCGCCGGTGTGAGTTTCGCGCTCAACCACTCCAACTACGCCACAACGCTGGCCGAAGCGGGCACGACGATCAGCGCACCCGGTAGCGCTACAAACCAGGTGACTGAACCGCTGTTCGTGGACGCCGCGAGCGACAATTTTCATGAGGCGCCGGGCTCGCCGACGATCGGCGCTGGCATCTCCGAAGCCGCCAACGGCAGTACCGATCTGGAAGGCAATCCGCGCACGACAGCGGGGCTGACCGACATCGGCGCCTTCCAAGCGAGCGCGCCCGCACCCACGCCCGTGGTGGAACCGTCGGGGTCGGGCACAACCCAGTCGCAGTCTTCGCCGGCGGTTGGGTCGTCGCCGGCGGTGGGGTTTGCGCCGTCACCGGCGCCAGGTGTCCTCTCGCTGCGTGGCTCGACCGCGACGGTCACAGGTGGCGTTGCGCCAGTGAAGCTCTCCTGCGGCACGCCCAGCTCAGGCTGTCGCGGCAGGCTGCTGTTGACCGAGCGGGAACGGATCGTGAAGAAGGTCGAGGTTCGCGTGCACGGTGAGAGGCGCACGCGGCTGCACGAGCAGACGATCGTCCGCACCATTGGCAGCGCCTCGTTCTCGCTCGCGGCGGGACAGACCGCAACGCTCAGGATCGCTTTGAGTCGCTCGGCACGCACGCAGCTCGTGCACGCCATCCACCGTCGGCTGACAGTCGCCGTCGCGACTGAGCGCAGCGACGATGGGCCTGCTCTGTCGGCGAAGATCGCGTTGACCCTGCCGGCAAGCAAGCCGCAGCGCAAACCGCGCAGAAGCGGTCTCTCGCCGCGGTCGCCGCAAGTGGGCGCCATCGGATAAGGGCGACGTCCACCATTCGCCCCTGCGCGGTATGCGAGAATCGGCATGGGATCAATAAGATGGCGGCAATCGCAAAGGTGCCAGGGGCGCGGGGCGAGGATGAGCTCGCTCGGGCGGCGGTCGCGGGCGAGGGCCAAGCGTTCGCCGAGCTGTACGATCGCCACGAGCAGCGCGTGTACGGCTTTTGCTTGCGGCTGCTCGGCAACCCGGCCGACGCCGCCGACGCCACGCAGGAGACGTTCATGCGTCTGCTAAAGCGTCTGCCGGCGCTCGACGGCCGCGAGCTGAACTTCGTCGCGTACGTGTTCACGGCCGCCCGTCACGCCTGCTACGACATCATCCAAGCGCGCAAGCGCGTCGAGCTCTCCGGCGAGGAGATCGAAGCCTCCGGCCCGGAGCCGGGGGCGATCGAGGAGGACCCCGAGCGCGCGGCGATGCTTGCCGCGACACGCGAGCTGACGGAGCAGGCCCAAGCCCGCCTACCCGAGCGCCAGCGCGAGGCGCTCGCGCTGCGCGAGCTGGAGGGCCTCTCCTATGAGGAGATCGGCGAGGTCTTGGAGATCAAGCCCAACGCGGTCGCCCAGCTGATCTCGCGCGCACGCATCAAGCTCGCCGAGCTCGTGCGCGGCGACGCTTTGGAGTCGGTTGCAAGCGCCTCGCCCGACTGCGACAGAGCGCTGCCGCTGCTGGCTCGTGGGCAGGACAGCCAGGCGCTCGCCAGCGAGGATGGAAGCTGGCTGTTCGTGCACCTGCGCGACTGCGCGGTCTGCCGTGTGCGCGAGTCCGCGATGCAGGAGGCCGGTATCTCCTACCGCTCGCTCGCCCCGATCGTCCCGCTGGTGTGGTTGCGCCAGGCCACGATCGCCCGCGCGGCCGAACTGGTGGGTGCTGATTGGAGCGAGTTCGCACATGCACACGCCGGCGCGGGAAGTCGGACCTTGAACGGAGCCGGGCAGGGGGGTGGTGGCGACGGGAGCGGCGGCAGTGGAAGCGGCGCCGCCGTCGCCAGTTGGGACGCTGGGCTGTTCTCGCTGGCCGGCGTCGGGCTGAGCGAGCGCTTCGGCCTTCACAGCCGTCGCCGCCGGGTGGGTTTGGTGTTGCTCGTGGCCTGCCTTCTGGCGCTCGTGCTGTTCGTAGGGTCGATCGCCCGGGACGGGACGACGGTGAGTACGCGGACGCTGACCCCCGCGTCTGCGGGCGCGGCCACTCCGATCCCGCGTCCCGTGCGCGAGCGCGCTCGGAAGCGGGTGGTGGTGCACCGTGAGGAGACCGTCCGGCGAGTGCTCCCCAGTGGCCATGTCGTCAGCGTAAAAGTGCCTGTGACGAGCACGATCCTCGTCCCTGCAACCGCTCCCAGCAGCTCGCAAACGACGAAAACAACACACAGCAAGGCTCGTCATCGGCCTGTCCACAGCACGCCGAGCGCGCCCCCGGCAGCGCCGCTGACAACCACCGCGCCGACCACGACCACACCGACGAGCACGCCCACACAGACGACCCCGCCGGCCACGAGCACGCCCGCGCCGACGACGACCACTCCGACGACTCCAACGACGACGACTCCAACGACAACCAACCCGAACACGCCGCCGCCGACGGAAACGAATCCCAACGCTCCCGGGACGCTGAACCCGAATAGGCCGGGGGAATAAGGCCGCTCGCGCGCTCACCGATACGGCGCGCGACAGCCTCCCATATTGCCCAACAGCGACACGGCCAAGCAAAGGCGTTGGCTGTACCCGGAAAAGTCTCAGGCCTCGCCGTAATTCTCTGGCGCGTCCTCAGTTGATCGATCGAAGCCCCCACAAGCGAGGGCCACACGACGAGACGCGGAGGATGACATGGCCTACATCGAAAACCTACGGCGCGGGAGCACTCGCGCGTGGCTCCCGCTGGTGGGGGCGACACTATTGCTGCTACTGCTGGGATCGTGGCTGTGGGCGGCGCGCGCGAGCGCGTACGTGTTCTGGACAGACTGCCCCAGTTGTCACACCGCGACGATCGCGCGAGCCAACCAGAACGGATCGGACGTCAACGAGAGCTTTGTGAACGTGGCCCATACGACGATTGCCGAGGGGCTGACGATCTCGGGCGGCACCTTGTACTGGTCGTGGGAGAGCCCCCATTATTACCAGCCCTTTAGCCCCTGGGTCCAGAGCGGGATCGGAACGGCGAACCTCGAAGGCTACGGCCATGAACAGATTACGTTCATCGGCAAGAGCAATCCCCCTTACTACCCCACGGGTCTGGCCGCCGCCGGCGAGTACCTGTACACCGGCTACGGCAACCCCGGCCCGCTGTGGTCGACGAAGATCGACGGTCCCGCTCCCTGGAATGTCCCCAGCACCAACGCCGACGCCAGCGGCGTGGCCACCGGTGGCGGCTACATCTACTGGGCAGACGATGCGACGAACAGGATCGTGCGCGCAAAGCTGAACGGCTCCGGGGGCGTGAATCACGTCGAAGACCACTTCATCGGTGGCGCACACACCCCTTATGGGATCGCGCTCGGCGGTGGCTACATCTACTGGGCCAACGAGCACACGAACACGATCGGCCGGGCCAAGCTCGACGGCAAAGACGTCAATCAGAAGTTCATCAGCGGCGCGCACTCGCCGCGTGGAGTGGCGATCGACAGCCAGTACATCTACTGGGCCAACTTCGAAGGGGGCTCGATCGGCCGGGCCAAGCTCGATGGCAAAAGCGTCGAGCAGAAATTCATCACCGGCGCAAGCAAGCCGGAGTGGCTTGCGGTCGGCGGCCCTCCCGCGAACGTCTCGGCGCCTAGGATCTCGGGCACAGCCCAGCAGGGCGACAAGTTGACCGAGACGCATGGGTCTTGGTTGAACGGCACGACCAGCTACAGCTACCAGTGGCAGCGATGCGACGCCAAAGGCTCCTCGTGCAGCGAAATCGGGGGCGCAACGCACCAGACCTACACCCTGAGCAGCGCTGATGTCGGGCATCCGATCGTGGTCGCAGAGTCGGCCGGCAACGCGGACGGGAGCGGCGGCACGGTCAGCTCGGCCGCGACTTCAGTGGTGCTCCCGCCGCCGCCCGCGAACACCGCTGCGCCATCGATCTCGGGCAGCACGATCCAGGGCCAGACGCTCAGCGGGACCCACGGCTCTTGGTCGAACAGCCCCACGAGCTTCGTCTACCAGTGGGAAGACTGCAACGCCGCCGGCACTGGTTGCAGTCCAAGCCCAAGTGTCTATTCCGGGGCGGAAAGCTACCCGCTGACGCTTGTCGATGCAGGCAGTACGATCCGCCTGAAGGTATGGGCGAGCAATGCAGGCGGGCAAAGCGCCGCGGCGGTCTCGGCCGCCACGAAAGTGGTGCTGCCGCTGCCGCCCGTCAACAGCTCGCAGCCGTCGATCGCGGGTGACCTGACGCGGGGTCAGACGCTCACCGTGGTTCCGGGGTCGTGGTCGAACGATCCATCGATCCGCACTTATCAGTGGCAGGACTGCAACGCCGCAGGCATCGAATGCGTGCCGATTCCGGGTGCGACCGCATCGACTTACCTGTTGAGTGCCTCTGACGTAGGAGATACGATCGCGGTCGAAGAAACCGTTGCCAACGCGGGGGGCACGGGCGGTTCTGTGCACTCCCAGACGACGGCGGCCGTAGCGGCTCTGCCCGGCGGGAACGTGACGCCGATGGCGCCTGTGGGCAGCCTGGCGCCTGTGATCTCCGGCCTCTTCGAAGCTGGCCAGACGCTGAGCGCATCGAGCGGCGCATGGCAGGGAACGCCGACGCTCGTATACGCCTACCAGTGGCAGCTGTGCAAAGCCTCGACATGCACGGACCTAGCGGGCGCGACGAGCTCCAACTACGCGCTGTCGCTATTCCCTGCGCTGGACGGGGGCGACACGATCCAGGTGGTCGTGACCGCCACCAACACGTACGGGAGCGCCACCGCCGAATCAGCGAAGCTGGGGCCGGTGCCAACCTCGACACCTCCTCCCCGACCTCCCGCTGGGGGCGGCTTGCCTATGTGAGCTTAGGCTGGGGCCGAGTGGGTAGCGCATGCTTTGGCGCCGGCGCCGTTGGGCAATCTGCTCAGCGCGCCGGCGTCAGCGTCGGTATCTCGCGAGTGAGCTGATGGCGGCTTTGACCAGCTGGGCTGGTTGAGGACGAGGGCTAGTCTTCGGCTTGGAGCGGGCGGGGGTGGAGAAGAGCGACAGCCAGCGCCACTGAAACTTGATGCAGGAACAACGCGCGCAGTCCGTGCCGCGCCGGTAGTGCTGGTGCTCGTGCTTCGGATGCCCGCAACGGCAGTTCATGTTGGGCATCATATATCTTTGAACAGACGGCCCGATTAGTTCGAACTTTACGAAAATATGAAGTTATGGCTTTCGACGCTAAACGAATATTTTGAAGAAGACAGCGCCGCATGCGGCGCTGTCCCGGACCGTACATGTACGGTCCGGCCGGGTCGTGCATGCACGACCCGGAACATATGGTTCATATGTCAATCACTAGGGCGCGTGGGGTAGGGTAAAAGTCGTCTCGGGGTGGCCGTCCTTCAGGACCCGTGGTTGTTCATCCCAGCTTCGATGCCATCCAACAGCTGGCGCAGCCCCTCCTCAAAGCGCTCGGGCTGGGAGATGATCTGCATCACGCGCCGCGTACCCTCGGCGACGCTGTCGGTGTGTAGCTCGTCGGCAATCAGCGAGCCGATGCGGGGATAGGCGCCGCTCTCAAGCTCGCGCTCGAACAGCTCGAGCGTACCCGGTGGCCACTGCTCGTTTCCGACCTCCCCGCCGAAGTCGATCGTCTCGCGCAGGCTGTAGCCGAACACGTACTCGTCCACGAGACTGATCAGGCCCAGTCGCTTCTCGGCGGCAAGCCCAGTGTCCTGCACCGCCTCAAGCGATTGCTCGAAGTGCTTGATCCCATTCGGTCCGATCGATATGTCGGTCACCTGGTCCAGTGTCCAGCGGTGGCGTCCGAATGCCTCGTGCGAGCGGCGGGCGATCGCAGCGATCGCCTCGCGCCAGCCCTCAGGCAGCTCCTCGTCGGGCACGAGCACCTCGCCCATGACCGTGTCGTTCATTAGCATCACCAGCTCATCCTTGTTGCGCACGTAGTGGTAGAGCGTCATGGTCCCTGCGCCAAGCTCCTGGGCGACTCTGCGCATCGACACGGCGTCGAAACCCTCGGTGTCCGCGATCTGTACCGCGGCGGTGGCGATCTGCGCGCGGGAGTGGCTTGGACGGCGTGTCCCAGGTTCCTGTCGCAGCCAGATCAGGGCGGGAGACTTGTCGGATTGAGGGGATGACGACATCTAGTACAGCGTACTGCTAGTCTTGTACGTACGATGTACGAGATCAACGTACGAGGTACTAAATGAACCAGATAGCTTCTTCACCGGCAATCGTCGCCTGGGGCCTCGGCAAGCTCTACGGCGAGCAGTGGGCACTGCGGGATTTCGAGCTCGACGTACCCGCCGGCACGGTGCTCGGCCTGCTCGGCCACAACGGCGCCGGCAAGACAACCGCGATCCGCATCCTCACGACGCTCGCATTGCCCACCGCGGGCAGCGCCACCGTGGCGGGCTTCGATGTGCTCACCCAGCCGGGCGAGGTGCGTCGGCGCATCGGCTTGGCCAGTCAGACCGCCACCGTGGATGGACTGATGAGTGCTCACGCCAACCTCGAGATGATCGGCCGTCTCTACCACCTCCCGCGTGCCCTGGCTCGCACGAGAGCAACTGAGCTACTCGAGCGGCTGCGCCTCGCCGACACGGGCGATCAGCTCGTGCGCGACTTCTCCGGCGGCATGCGACGCCGGCTCGACCTCGCCGCCAGCCTAGTCGCCGCCCCACCGGTGCTGTTCCTCGACGAGCCGACCACAGGTCTCGACCCGGAGAGCCGCAACGAGCTGTGGGAGTTGTTGCGTGAGCTGGTGGGGGAGGGGGCGACGCTGCTCCTGACCACCCAGTATCTGGAGGAGGCCGACCGTCTCAGCGACGACATCGTCTTGCTCGAGCAGGGACGCATCACGGCAAAAGGCACACCGGCGGAGTTGAAGGCACGCTATGGGGGCGAGCGCATCGAGGTCGCCGTTACCGACGCGGGCCAGCTGGCTCCGGCACAAGCGGCGCTTGAGTCGTTCGCCGACGGGGCCTGCTCCTCCGATGCGCAGCAGTTGCTGCTCACCGTTCCAGTGCGTACCGACACGCGCCTGATCGAGGTCGTGCGTGCGCTCGACGAAGCGGGCGTCGACGCCAAGGACGTGCACCGTCGCGAGGCCACGCTCGACGACGTCTTCCTATCCATCACCCATGCTCCCCACGCGCAGGAGGCACTCGCTTCATGAGCTCAGTCCAGCAGCCAATCCTTCAACAGCAACCGATCCTTCAGCAGCCCTCGATGCCGTTGCGCCAGCTGGCAGCCGACAGTCTCGTGATCGCCAGGCGCAGCCTCTCCCACATCCGCCAGATACCAGAGAAGCTAATCGACGTGACCGTCCAGCCGCTGATGTTCGTGCTGCTGTTCGCTTTCGTCTTCGGCGGCGTCATCGCCGTCCCGGGCGGCAACTACCGCGACTATCTGATCGGCGGCATCCTCGTGCAGACACTGGTGTTTGGGATCATCGGCCCGGCGACCTCGATGGCGACCGACCTCGGCGAGGGCATCTTGGATCGCTTCCGCTCGCTGCCGATGCACCGCTCGGCCTTCTTGCTGGGCCATCTGGCCGCGGAGCTGGCCGCCTCGGTGCTCGCCATCACTGTGATGGTCATCAGCGGCCTGATCGTCGGTTGGCACATCCAGGGCAGTGCCTCGGACGCGCTCGCCGCCTTCGCGATCCTCGCGCTGCTCGCGGTCACGATGTTGTGGGTCGGCACGCTCGTCGGC
The DNA here is from genome assembly GCA_963827045.1 of uncultured Solirubrobacterales bacterium. GTDB lineage: Bacteria > Actinomycetota > Thermoleophilia > Solirubrobacterales > Solirubrobacteraceae > Palsa-744. The sequence continues at coordinate 785,172 of CAWGZH010000003.1, read as the reverse complement.
ATCGTCGCCCGCTCGCCCGACGTCGTCACGGGCATCGCCTTCCTGATTGTCTTCCCGCTCACGTTCATCGCCTCGACGTTCGTGCCGGTCGCCGGTCTGCCGACCGGGTTGCGCCAGTTCGCCGAATACAACCCGATCAGCTGCTGGGCGGCCGCGATCCGCAGCCTGTTCGGCAACCCCACGGCGATTCCGAGCGCCGCCGCGTGGCCGCTGCAGCATCCGGTGATCTCGTCGGTGCTCTGGTGCCTGGCGCTGCTCGCTGTCGTGGTGCCGGCGACGCTGCGCGCCTACCGTTGGCGCACGACCGGCTAGGGGTGCCGGTCGTGCTCGACCCGCGCTACCCGGCCGAGGGCGTCTCGACTTCGTCGAGCTCGCGCCGCAACTCCTGCTCGAGTTCCTCGCCGTTGGCGTCGATCTCCTTCTCGACCGACCTCTCGGCGCGCTGCAGCGCCTTGTCGAGCTGCTCTTCCAGGCGAGACTCGCCGATCACGATCAGCGCTGCCTCACCGTTCTCCAGAAGCTCGCCAAGCTCTTTGGCATCGCCGCGCGAGATGCCCTTGCGCAAGTGGCCACCGACGCCACCGACGACACCGCCGACAGCGGCCGCGCCGATGATCGACGGTGGGAACAAGACGCCGACGAGCGCGCCGACCGCGATCCCGCCCCAAGCGCCGTGTTGGGTAGGCTTCTCGTGCTTCTGGACGTGCACCTTGCCCTCTGAGTCCTTGTTGACGAGGGCCACGTCGTAGGTACCGACGAGCTTGGCCTGGTGCAGCTCGATCAGGCTGTCGTAGTCGGCGAGCGCGTCCGCCTGATCGGCGTATGTCGCTGCGTAGATGAAAACCGGCTTGTCACTCATCGCATCTCGCTTTTCTCTCTCGGCTTGTCGAGCGGCGCGTCCACGCTGCTCGCGGTCGGGGTCGAGCGCGCGGCTCAACCATCAGCGGTCGGGGCGGCGCTCACCAGGCGAGTCAAGCAGTCGGTCGGTCGGTCGCCATCCGTAAAAGTCCGCCACTGCGATCGCGATTGACGTGCACGATCTCTGGCTGTCAGGTGGACCGCTCAGGTGCCGGCTCGGACGGCAACGGCCTTGATGGTCGGTCAGGCGCGGCCTGTGCGGAATCGACCTGTGCCGGCTGTCTCGCCGGGACACGCAACAGCCGTGCGACGGGGACGGGAAACCACCAGTTCCACTTGCCCATCAGCGATACGAGTGAGGGGAGCAGCAGCGCACGCACGACGGTGGCATCCAAGAGGATGCCGGCGCCCAGCCCTGTGGCTAGTACCTTGATGTCCGTGTTGGGCGCTGAGGCCAGCGAGGCGAAGGCAAGGAAAAGGATCAAAGCGGCGCTCGTCACCAGGCGCCCGGTGCGCCCCAGGCCGGTGATCACCGCTTCGTCGGTCGAGCCCGTGCGCTCGTACTCCTCGCGCACGCGCGCGAGGATGAACACCTCGTAGTCCATCGACAGGCCGAACAGGAAGGCGAACACGAGAATCGGCACCCAGAACGTGATCGCACCGGTCGCAGGAATACCGAAGACCAGCTGCGAACCATGCCCCTCCTGCCAGAACCACGTCATGAAACCAAACGCCGCCGCCATCGAGATGAGGTTCAGCACGACCGCCTTGATGGCGAGCACGACCGAGCGAAACGCGCGTGCCAACAGCACAACTGTCAGCAGCGCGATGATCGCGAACATAAGCGGGAAGTTGCCGAACACGGCATGCTGGTAGTCGAGCTCAGTGGGTCCCTCGCCCGCGATCCCAATGACCCCGGGCTGGCCTTCCAGAGCCGCGCGCGCGATACGCACAGCGCCAAGCGTGGTTGAGTTGACCGTCTCTTCGTGCGGGACGCCCACGATGATGCTCGTCCCGGCGTGGTTGCTGTCGGGCGCCGTGGAGTAAAGCGCGTCGGAGATCCCCGGGAGGCTTGCCAGTCGCGCTCGCACCACGGTCGCCCGCGGGGAGCGCACCAGTACCTCCAGCGGCGTGATCACCCCGCTGGCCGCGCCTCCGGCGCGGATCTGTTCGTAGGCCGCATGCGCCGGTCCACTGCGCGCCTGCGCGCTCGCGCTGGTTTCCCCCGTCGTGAGGCTGAAGAAGGGAATGATCAGCACCACGAGGATCGCGATCGCGACCCCCGTCCCAATCCACTTGCGGCGCACCAGTGCTCGCGACCAGGCGGTCCAGGCGCGGCTGGCGTCGTTCTCGTGACGGACTCGCGGCCAGTCCACCCGTGGCCCAATTCCGCCGAGCAGGGCCGGCAGCAGGGTCAGCGCGACGCCGGTGGAGATCAGAGGGATCAGCATGCCCCCGTAGCCGACCGAGCGAAGGCCGGGCACGGGTAGCACGACCAACGCAATAAGACCGATGGCGACTGTCAGGCCCGACAGCACGACGGCTCGTCCGGCGGTTGCCATCGCCACCATCACCGCCTCATGGTTCTCGCGACCATGGGCGCGCTCCTCGCGCCAGCGAGTGACGATCAGCAGCGAGTAGTCGATCGCGACGCCGAGCCCGACAAGCGAGACAAGGAACTGCACGAGGAAAGAAACGTTGGCGATGTAGGTGAGCCCGAGTATCACGAGCAGCGTTGCCAGGATCGCAACAGCCGCGATCAGCAGCGGCACGAAGGCAAGCAGCGAGGCGAAGACAAACGCCAGCACCGCAAGTGCGCCCAGCGCGCCGATGACCGTCTCCAGGAACACCCCGGGTCCGCCTTTGGATTCTTCGCTGCTGGAGAGCTGGAGCAGCCCGGTCAGGCTTGTCCGCGTGCCCGGGGGGAGGGTCAGCGCCAGCACCCGCTGGGCCTGCTGGGGAATCTTCGGCGCCGTGAACGTGCGCTCCAGGGGCGTGAACAGGAAGGCGTAGGTGGTGCGCCCGTCGCTTGTGATCAGGCGCTTGTCTCCCGTGCTCGCGAAGTCAACTATGCGGACATAGGGCATGCTGGTCCGGACGCGCTGGAAGGCGGCCGCGATCCGGGCCCGCTCGCTATGGACGGTCTGTCCAGCGGGGACCGTCACAACCACGATCGCCGGCGGGATGATGCCGCCGTTTCCGTAAGTGCGGACAATCTTCTGAGCCGTCTCATATCCCGGTTGGCCGGGAAGCGAGAAGTCGAGCTGTAGGCGATCAGACACGTGCGACGCGCCGGCAGCTCCCGCGATGAGCACAACAAGCCAGCCGGCGATCACCAGTCGGCGGTGGACTAGTACGAAGCGGGTCAGGCGCGCGAGCGCGCTTCGCTCGTCAATCGTCGTGTCGCGCGTGCTGTGGTCAAGCAGCTCAGGTGGGTGCTGTTCCGTGCGCGAGTCCGAAGTTTGGGGTTTGTGATCGAGCTGCTTGGACATCTTGACTCCTCACAGGTTTCCGAGCACCCAGTGCCGGGGCGGTGGCGCGATGTCCTGGATCAGGAGGCCTCAGAAACTACTAGGCGTAGCGCGCCGTCGAAGTTGTGTTGTTCGCGCAGGTGGCCGTGCTCGGCATCCCACGCGCCTGAGTCCAACGCGGCGGCGAGCCGCTCGACGATCTGCCGCTCGACGTCCGACTCGAGCAGCGCCCAAACCGACTGGGCGCTTCGGACCTCGGGGTCCAGCAGTGCCTCGGGGCGCTTCCAGAACGCCTCGAAGAAGCCGTCCACGCAGTCTCCCGGTGTTCGAATTCGCTCCACGCGCGTGCGCCCACCCAGGGCAGCCGTCACGTCGTCGATCGCGGGGAAGCGCGGTTGCTCCTTTATGACTCCCTCGCGTAGATAGTCCTGCTGCCATGCCGGCAGCGCGTCGAGTTCGAACGTGAAGACGACCACCGGTCCGCGCGCCACCCTGCGCAGCTCGGCCAGGCCCGCCTCCGGCGGCTCCCAGTGGTGGATCGTCACGCACGCCATCGCCGCGTCAAACGAGTTGTCGTCGAAAGGCAGCGCCTCGGCGCGTCCAGCGAGTGCGGGGGCAGCGCCCGGAGGGCGTTGAGCGCGCATGGTTGCGCTCGGCTCGACGGCAAGCACCCAGCGATCGTACGGCTCGTACGAGCCGGCGCCCGCGCCGACGTTAAGCACCGTGCGCGCATCGCCGAGCGCCGCGTGAATACGCGCGGCGATGCGCGGGTCCGGACGCCGATGTTCTGTGTAAGTGCGCCCGTGGCGCTCATAGTCGAACCCGCGCCTTCATCCGATCGAGACTCTCAGTCGAGCTGAAACTCCCCGTCACGGTAAATCACACGCTCCTCGCCGCCGCGCAACTGGGCGGTGACGACCCGGTCGCTGGTGGAAACGATGTCGGTGTGCACGCTCGAGTTGTTAAAGCCGAGTCGATCCCACTCCTCGCTCTTGACCTCTGAGGGGTCATCTGCGTAGGCGTCCTGGTAGGAGCGCCCAAGCGCGATGTGAGTGTTGCCAAACGGTCCGCCGACGTTCTCGTCGTAGAGCGTGTGCGCCATAAAGCGGGTGATCCGTGAAAAACGTTTGTCCGTGAGCGAGAACTCGCCGACCTTGTTTGCCCCCTCGGTGGCAATCATCTCGGTCAGGATGCGCTCGTTCTCATCCGCGCTCGCCTGTGTAACACACCCGTCGGCGAACTCCAGGCGGATGCCCTTAACCAGATTTCCGTATCGATAGAGTGGCTGGTTGAAGCGGATCCAGCCTTCGGTCCCGCGCCAGTCGGGACTGGTGAAGATCTCAAAGCTGGGGATGTTGCGACCGCGCCCGCCCAGCCAGCGCCGCTGCTCGCCGACGCTCACCCAAAGGTCGACGTCCTCCCCCAGTACATGCACGCGCTCAATGTCAAGCGCGTCCAGACGCTCTCTGGTCTCATCCAACCGCTGTCCGATCTCGCGCCAGCGCGCGATCGGGTCCTCCATGTCAAGGAAACAAGCGTGGACGATCTGCTCCCAATACTCCTCGATGCTCAGCTGGGCCTCGGCGGCCATTGCCGGCGTCCCGTACAGGCCGAGCGTCCAGCTGAAGCGACCGGCGTTCTCCTTCTCCGAGCGCCAGTCGAGCAGGGGACGCATCGCCTCGCCGCGGCGCATGATGCGCCCGGGGTCGACCGACTCCAGCGCATGTGGATCGCTGTCGGCAAGGACCGAGACCTGATGATCCATTTCATCGATCAGCCCGCGCATGTACTTCGCCGGGAAGTAGTCGAGCTGCGTGTCGTTAGCAGCGTCATAGAAGTCACGGGAGAGGTTGGTGCGCCGGTCGTCGTCGGGCTCGTAAGCACCGATCACATGCCCGCCGGCGCGCCAAATGGCCTTGCGCAGCTCGGCATACAGTGGCTTTGAGCTTTCCGGTGCAGCGACGCGCACCACCTCGCCGGGTTGCACGCCGGTCCCGCCACCAAGGGCGAAGTCGATCAAAACCGAGGCGTATCGTTCGAGAATCTCTTTGGGTGGGATGTAGGTCATGCGCTGACCTTACCCTTCGAGTGACTCAGACAGCTCGAGCCAAGCGGTCTCCAACCGCTCGCGCTCGGCGAAGAGCTTCTCCAGATCGGCCTGCAGCTCGGCGAGGCGCCCATGATCGCTGGCGCTCGCGTGCATCTCCTCCGTCAGGCCGCTCTCGCGTTCGGCCAGCTTCTCGATCGAGCGCTCCAAGCGCTTGACCTCGAGTTCCTCTCGCCGGATGTCCTTGCGCGCGGCGCGGGCCGCAGCCCCTGGCGATTGGCGGTGCTCCTGCGATGAGGACGCCGGCTGACGATCTTCGGATGATTGGCGCTCTCGCAGGTACTGGTCGATCCCACCGGGAACGTGGCGCAATCCGCCGGCGGCGGTAATCGCGTACACGTCATCGCACACTCGCTCCACGAAGTAACGGTCGTGGCTAACCACAACGAGCGTGCCAGGCCAGCCGTCGAGCAGATCCTCCAGTGCAGTCAGAGTGTCGATATCGAGGTCGTTTGTGGGCTCGTCCAACAGCAGCACATTGGGCCCACCCATCAACAGCCGCATCAACCCCAGGCGCCGTCGCTCGCCACCGGATAGGTCCTGGACAAGCGTGCGAGACTTCTCCCCGCGAAAGCCGAAGCGATCGCATAGCAGCGAAGCCGTTATCTCGCGCCCGTCGCTCAGCACGGCGTTGCTGTGCACCTCTTGCAGCGACTCGAGCACTCGCAGCTTGCCAGGGATCTCGACGGTGTCCTGTGAGAGATGGGCGATCCGTACCGTCGCGCCACGCTCGAGGAGGCCTGAGCTCGGCTCCAGCTCGCCTGCAAGCATCCTGACAAGCGAGGTCTTGCCCGACCCGTTCACGCCCACGAGCGCGACTCGCTCGCCCGGCCCAAGTCGCCACGTCAGCTCATGCAACACCTCGCGCTCTCCAAGCGTGAGCGACACCTCCTCGGCGTCCAGCACCTTCTCGCCGAGACGCGAGCCGGCAAAGCGCAGCAGCTCGGTGCGGTCGCGGGCAGGTGGCTCGTCGGCGATCAGGGCGTTGGCGGCCTCGATGCGGAACTTCGGCTTGGTGGTGCGCGCCGGGGGCCCGCGCCTGAGCCACGCAAGCTCCTTGCGGATCAACTGTTGGCGTCTGCTCTCTTTCGCGCTCTCCTGGCGGTTGCGCTCGGCACGTGCGAGCACGTATGCGGCGTAACCGCCTTCGTACTGGTGCACCGCGCCGTCGGCCACCTCCCAGGTTGCGGTACACACGGCATCCAGGAACCAGCGGTCGTGCGTCACGACCAGCATCGAGCCCCGTCGCCGGGCGAGGTGAGAAGCAAGCCAGTCAACGCCTTCGACGTCCAAGTGGTTGGTCGGCTCGTCCAGCAGCAACAATTCAGGCCCACCCAGCAGCAGGCGCGCCAGCGCGACGCGTCGCCGCTCGCCGCCAGAGAGCCCGTCGATTGCCGTGTCCATGCCGGCAGGAAAGCGCTCAAGTCCCACGCCGCCCATCAGCCCGTCGAGCACGCCGCGAAATGCCCTGTCCGCCGCCCATTCGTGCTCGACGCGCTCGCCGACAAGCGCCTCGCCGAGCGTTGTGTGAGCGTTGAGCTCGTCCTGCTGGTCGAGCAGCGCCACGCCAACGTCTCCAGCACGCGTGAGCGCCCCTGCGTCTGGTTGCTCCACGCCGGCGATCAGCCGCAGCAGCGTCGACTTGCCGCCGCCGTTCTGCCCCACAACGCCGATGCGCTCGCCGGCCGATACCCCGAGCGTGATGTCGCGCAGGACGGAACGGCTGCCGTAGCCCTTGTCTACTTGCTTGAAGTTGAGCAGGTTGCGCGCTGGGGGCATCTGTGCATCGTGGCGGATCGACACTCATCGGTAGTCGACGGTTTGCACGCCGTCGCGTGACTTCGGGCACCCAAAAGAGCAAGCCCAGCGCTATGGCGCTGCGGGTACCACCACGACCGGCCCCTCCGCGGCCGTGAGATCGCCGGTCTCGAAGCTCGGCGTCTGCAGGCGCTCCACGTGCTCCATCAGCCCGAGGAACTCCTCGGCGTCATCCAGAAAGCCGATGCGCGGAGTGCGGTAGTGCATCGGCACGACCCACTTCGGCTTCAGTCGCTCGACGATCGCCACGGCGCCGTGTGCGCCGATCGTGGGACCGCCGCCGACCGGCAGGATGATCAGGTCGACCTCGCCGATCGCCTCCGCCTGCTCGGCTCGCAGCTCGCTCTGGCCGAAGTCGCCGAAGTGCGCGACTCGCACGCCGTCGAGCGTGAACACGAAGATCGTGTTCGGGCCGCGCTGTGTACCGGCGGCTTCGTCGTGCTCTGAGGCGATAGCCACGACCTCGCCGATCGGCGACTCCAGCCGGCCCGCTGTCGAGCGCAAGGTGGCAGGCTCGCCGGAGACCGCCTCGACGCCGTTGTGGTCGAGGTGCTCATGCGTGACGAGCAACAGGTCCACCCCGTCGGCGGAGATCGGGGGATAGTCGAACTGCATGCCGCGCTGCGCCAGGGGCGAGAGGTCGGCAAACGGGTCTATGAACACCTTGGCCTCAGGGGCCGTCAGGGCGAAGGCGGACTGGCCAAACCACTCAACGTGCATGCTGCTCCTCCAGTTGTCGGATTTTCTCGGGAGCGGCCGTCTCAGGGACCGGCTCCTCGGTGTGCTCGTAGCGCCCGCCACGCAACATAGACGCCCCAGCCGCGATCAGACAGGCGACGATCGCAAACAGGAAGGCCGCGTGCAGGCCGTCGCGGAACGGCCCAGAGATCAGGTGGGGAAAGAAGGCATGGCCGGTGAGGACCGCCTGGGCGTGCGCGCTCAACCCGCTCAACGCGTGGGGACCTACAAGCTGCTGGATCGGGTTGTAGCCGAGGAAGGCGGCGAACAGGATCGAGATCGGCGGCGCATGCGCAACGCGTCCCGCGACGTCCGCGGACAGCCCGTGGGCCTGCAGCCCAGCCTGCGCGGTCGCCGGCAGGCTGGAGGCAAGGCCGATGATCAGCAAGGTGAAGAAGATGCCGACTGAAAGCACCTGAGCAGAGTTCTGGAAGGTCTGGTTCATGCCGCCGCCAGCACCGCGGTCGGCCGCGGGCAGGCTGTTCATCACGGCCGCGCGGTTGGGCGAGGCGAACATCCCCATCGATATGCCCGTGAGCAATAGCACCAGCGCGAACACCCAGTAGTCGAAGTCGGTCGGCAGCAGCATCATCAGCGCGAAGCTGAATGCGGCGCCGAGCATTCCCCCGGTGGCAAACCAGCGCGCGCCATAGCGGTCTGAGAGGTAGCCCGACGTGGGCCCTGCGACCAGCATCCCGAGCGTCAGCGGCAGCATGTAGATCCCGGCCCAAAGCGGCGTCTCGGTGAAGGAATAGCCGTGCAGCGGCAGCCAGATGCCCTGTAGCCAGATGATCAGCATGAACATCAGTCCGCCGCGCGAGATCGCGGAGAGGAACGTCGAGAGCGTCCCGAACGTAAAGGCGCGGATGCGAAACAGGGCAAGGCGGAACATCGGCTCGGCGACGCGCTTCTCCACTGCCACAAACGCCGTCAGCGAGACGATCGCGGCCGCCAGAAGTCCAAGCACGCGCGGCGAGCCCCAGCCGGTCGCATGCCCGTTGTAGGGGCGGATCCCGTAGGTGACAGCCACCATCACGAGCACCAGCCCAAGCGCGAATGTCACGTTGCCCCACCAGTCGATCGAGGAGCGTTTCGGCTGGCTGCGCTCCTCGAGCTTCAGATAGGCCCACACCGTCGCGAACAGGCCGACCGGCACAGAGATCAAGAACACCAGTCGCCAGTTGATCGGGGCGAGCAGTCCGCCGAGGATCAGGCCAACGAACATGCCGCTGACACCGACGATGTTGTTGATGCCCAGCGCCATCCCGCGCTGGTGGACAGGAAAAGCGTCGGTGATGATCGCCGCCGCGTTGGCGAGCAGGCAAGCGCCGCCGACCCCCTGCACGATCCGGAAGACGATCAAGTAATCGGCTCCCGCTCGACCGGTCATCCAGTCCACCGCCAGCAGCAGCGAGGCGATCGTGTAGATGACGAAGCCGAGGTTGTAGATCTTGACGCGTCCGAACATGTCGCCGAGGCGGCCGAGACTCACGATCAGCACGCTCGAGACGACCAGGTAGCCGAGGATCATCCACAGCAGATAGAAGCTGTTTGCAGGCTCCAGCGGATCGAGTTTGATGCCACGGAAGATGTCGGGCATCGCGATCAGCGTGATCGAAGCGTCGAGCGTCGCCAGCAGCACCGCGAGCGTCGTGTTCGACAGGGCTATCCACTTGTAGCGGTCTGCCTGCGAGGGGCTTTGGCGGTGAGCGGGTGTGGGGGAAAGCCGCAAGCCATTGACTCTAGCCACGCGGGTCGTCGCTCGGCGCAAGTGGCTTGGAAGCTTTAGTTTGGGCTTGATCGCGCCTCGACTAAGTGAGCGCTGAAGCGACGCTCGCAAGGCCCCATGATGCTAGGTTCAACTCGTCATGGCAGTAGAGCCAGCATCACCGGCCGAGCCTCCGCAGCCGCCTCCGCGTGGGGCGTTGAGCCTACGTATCGTGCTCGCGCTCGTGGTAATCGTCGTGATCGCCGGTGGCGTGGCGCTGCTGACCACCGCAAGCCCCAGCAAACGCCCAAGCGTGGCTGGTATCCGGGGAATCGCGTCCGCCAAGTACGCAGGTTCGCTCGCCTCGCCGCCCGCGCCGGAGTTCCCCTTGTCGTTGCGCAACTACAAGGGCCAGCAAGTCAACATCGACCAGTACAAGGGCAAGGCGGTGCTGCTGACGTTCCTCTACACCCACTGTCCTGACATATGCCCGATCATCGCCTCCAACCTGGCGGTTGCGCTGAACATGCTGGGGCCGGCCAAGGCGGCAAAGGTGCAGGTGATTGCCGTGTCGGTCGACCCCCGTGGGGACACTCCTGCAGCGGTCGCCACGTTCCTGCAGCGCCACGACATGACGGGTCGTATGCAGTACCTGATCGGCTCGGCCAAAGAACTGGGCAGCGTATGGAAGGCATGGGGTGTGGGCGCCGAACAGGATGCTCAGCAGCCGCAGCTTGTCAACCACACCGGTTTGGTGTACGGGATCAGCGCTAAGGGCAAGGTCACGACGTTGTACGCGGCAAGCTTCACCCCGCAGGAAATCGTCCACGACGTGCCGTTGCTAGCTTCGAGCTGATTGCCCAAAAAGCGCCGATGCTCCCGCGCGGGGAGCATGCCGGTCTGGAGAGTTGACCGCGGGGCTCCGCGATCAACTGGGGGCGGTCAGCGTGGGGGGCGGTCGGCGTGTGCCCGTGTCCGTACTCACCGCTCGAGCGGCCCGGGCACTCCTTCCAAACGCTTGCGCAGCTCTGCCCCGCGACCGGCGCCGACGGCGCGCGCGGCGCGCTCCTCGCTCAGCTCCAAGCCCTGGGCTTGGGCGAAGTCGAGCAGATCCTGGCGTTCCTCGCCTTGCTTTGCGGTGCGCAAGAACAACCAGCAGAACAGGCACAGCGTAAGGATGCTCTCCTCGATCATCATGATCGCGCCGGCGAGGTTCTGGTCAGCGATCGGGGAGATGTGCCACACAGCGTCGCCGTGGACGTAGTACGGGTAGAAGACGGTGCCGGACCACAAAAAGACGTTGCCCAGCACAGTACCGGTGAGGCGTACCGCGACGATGTAGCCGAGCTTTGCCCCGTTGCCGAACCAGCTCGGCATCGGCAGCGGCCCGAACAGGCACATCCACATGTTGATGCCGAAGCCGAGGAACATCGCGTGCTCAAGCGCGTGCACGCCGGCGTGGCGCAGCGCCGCTTCGTAGAAGACGGGCAGGTGCCACACGTACAGGTCGATCGCCCAAAGAGGAAAGGCGATCAGGGGATGGGCGAGGATGCGCAGCCGGTCGAACAGCTTGATGCGCAGAATCGGCGCAATCAGCGGCCCGGTCAGGCCGAGCACGATCAAGAGCGCGGCGATGTCGCCCAGCAGCAAGTGCTCGACCATGTGCGCGCTCAGCAGTTCCTGGCTGGCGCCGCCGAGCGAGGTGAGCGCGACGCCGATCGTGATGAAGCCGCCGTAGAAGCAGGCCTGGCGCCAACCTTCGACGGGCCGGCCCGCACGCCCGAGCGTGTGCACGCGCTTGGCGTAGGCAAGGCCGAGGAGGGCGAGCGGCCCGAGCTGGGTGAGCGCCGCGAAGGCGGTCGATGTGGCGAGGACGGTCGGCATCAGAATGGAGCCTACGACGTGGGAGTGGAGGTCGTGACCGCGCCTAAGGGGAACATTCGTGGCATACACTGGCGCGCGCATGCTCACTTCGCGCCGTCTGCTGCCACCCGTCCTCGGCGGCCTGGGCATCGCGGCGCTGGCGTTCCCCGAGGTAGCCTTGGCACACGGGATCGTGGGCAAGGCAGACCTGCCGATCCCCGTGTGGCTGTTCAGCTGGACCGCGGCGATCGTGCTTGTGGTCTCCTTTGTGGCGCTGTTGACCCTGTGGATGCGCCCGCAGCTACAGAGCGAGCACCGCAAGCGGCTGTTCGTCATGCCGGCTGCGCTCGCGCACCTGGCCAGCATGGTCGGTCTGGCGCTGTTCGCGCTGGTGCTCTACAGCGGCTTCGACGGCGCGCAGGTGTGGTCGGTCAACTTCGACCCGACGTTCATCTACGTAATCTTCTGGGTCGGCTTCCCGCTGGCGAGCGTCATCTTCGGCGACATCTTCCGGACGTTCGCCCCGTGGCGCTCGTTTGCGCGCCTGGTCCGTTGGCTGGGCCGCAAGATCGCGCCACGAACGTTTGCGAAGGCGCCGCTACGCTACCCCGAGCGTCTGGGCATGTGGCCCGCGATTGCCGTGATCGTCGGCTTCGCCTGGATGGAGCTGGTCTACATCTTCCCCGACCGCGATCAGCCCTCGACGCTGGCGGCATTGTCGCTCGCCTACTTCCTGGCAATGCTCGCCGGGATGGCGCTGTTCGGCGTTGAGGACTGGAGCGAGCAGGCCGACGGTTTCGGCGCCTACTTCAACCTGCTCTCTCGGATGTCAGTGCTCTGCCAGGACGAGCACGGCGTCGTCTATTCGCGCCGCCCCTTGAGCGGGTTGCCCGACATGCCGATCCGCGCCGGCACGATCGGGCTCGTATGCGCCGTGATCGGCACCACCACCTTCGACGGCTTCTCAAACGGGGGAATCTGGCGCACCAACGAGCCGAGCCTGCAGAGTCTGGTGGCCGATCTCGGCTTCAACCAGACGCCGGCGCTTGAGCTGACCTACTCGGTCGGGCTCGTGTTGTGCGTGCTGCTCGTCGCCGGCATCTACCGCTTGGGGATCGTCGGCGTGCACAGCGTCAGTCACCGCTTCGAGATGCCCGAACTGAGCCGCACGTTCGCCCACACGCTCGTGCCGATCGGCTTCGCCTACGTGCTGGCCCACTACTTCTCGCTGCTGATATGGCAGGGCCAGGCGATTGGCTACCTGGCCTCGGATCCGCTTGGCAACGGCGCCAACTACTTCGGCACCAGCGCCTACACGATCGACTATACGATCATCTCCTATGCGGCGATCTGGTACGTGCAAGTGGTCGCGCTGGTCAGCGGCCACGTCGGTGGGCTCGCGCTCGCGCACGACCGCGCGCTCAGCATCTACCCCAACCAAGAGCAGGCGATTCGCTCGCAATACTGGATGCTTGCGGTGATGGTCGCGTTCACGAGCTTCGGTCTGTGGCTGCTCTCGGCGGTGGGGACGTGAGCAAGGGAGTAGAGTGGCAGACGTGTTGACGGGAATCTTGTTTCTCCTGCCAGCTCTTGTGCTGGCTCTGGTGCTGCTCGCACGCCGTTATCCGGGCGAGCGCACGTTGGCCCGTCTTTCGGCTCCGCCCCGCGCACGTTGGGCACGCCCACGCGCGAGCGTGCCGCATGCCGCAAGGACGTTCGCGGTGGCTGTGCACGGGGGCTTGTTGATCGCACGCTCGCTCGCGGTCCGTCCGCCTCCCGCGTTCGTTTCGGCGAGCTAGAGCACCGCGTCCGAGGAGGACGCGGCAACTCGCCGCGAGCGAGTGTCGGTGCATGGCCAGCTTTGGTGCGTGCACGCACTCCTTGTCTTAGCAAGTGTTGTTTCGCGGTCCACCGGACCGCGAGCTCTCCTCGCTATCCGTACGTCCCTTCGAGCTCCTAGGAGCATTCATGTCACGTCGTCCGATTCTCGCCCTGCTGGGCGTTCTTGTGCTTGCACCGTGCGGTAGCGCGCTCGCAAGCAATACCAGCCAACCGGGCTCGTCCTCTGAGAGCGAGAACCCGATCAACGACCAAGGCAGCAATTACAACTATCGCTCCGAAATAACGTCGATCTCACCAAAAGTCACGGGCCTCGGCATCGAAGTACTCGAGTTTGCCGATCGGCTTGTGCTCACTAATCACACGGGCAAGACGGTGACGGTGTACGGCTACTCGGGCGAACCCTACGCGCGCGTGCAAGCGAACGGCACAACTGAGCAAAACGTGCGCTCGCCGGCGGTTTATCTGAACACGAACTTCTATGGCAACGTGACTGTGCCGGCTTCGGCGAGCGCGAGCGATCCACCCAAGTGGGTCGTGGTGGATCGTAGCGGCAGCTTCGAATGGCACGACCATCGCATCCACTGGATGAGTCCCGTGACGCCGCCGCAGGTCAAGGACAAGAGCAAGCGCACTCTGATCTTCCATTGGAGTGTGCCTATCTCTGTGGGAGCGCAGAAGGGGGTGGTTGACGGACAGCTGTTCTGGGTGCCTGAGAGCTCGAAAGCCCCTGTCGCGGCGATCGTCGCGCTTGTCGCGATCGTTCTGCTCGCGCTTGTCTTCGTGCTCGTCGTGCGACGCCACCGGGCGGGGCTTGCCCCGACAAGTCCGAGTAGCGGAGAGACAAGGGACGCCTCTGAGCAAAAAGAGGCCTGGTAATGCCGACGCCAATGGAGGCCCGATGATGCTTACGCGAATAGGGCATAACGCACGCGCCGCGGGAGAGTGCCAGGTGCGTTGGCGAGCCCTGTCGAAGCTGAGCTTGGCGATCGCGTTGGTGGGCGCATCGCTACTTGCGGCTGCGCCTATGGCGCTCGCTCATGCGCAGCTGCTCGGTACTTCGCCGCTGTCGGGATCGACCGTTCCCAAGCAGCCCGCCGAGGTCATCTTCAAGTTCAACCAGGCGATCGGCGGGACGCTCGGGGCGGTACGCGTGTACAACGCGCAGGGCGAAGAGGTGGACAACCTCGACGTGGGCCATCCCGAAGGCAAACAGCACTGGATGGGTGTTGGGCTGAAGCCGAATCTTCCGGATGGCACCTACACCGGCACCTATCGCGTTATCTCGGCAGACACGCATATCGTCTACGGAGGCCTAGTGTTCAACATCGGCCACGCTGGCGCGGCGCCGAAGTTCACGGTGGCGGGGCTGATCGATCGCAACAAGAGCGGCCGAGTCACGGAGGTCGCCTTCGGGGTCGTGCGCGGCCTCGACTACGCCTCGCTCGCGCTGGGGATCGGCGGTCTCGTGTTCCTGCTGTGGGCATGGCTACCGGCCCTGTCCTCCATAGCCAACGCCGAGAGCGACTGGCTGGCTGCCTCGCGAGCCTTCGCGCGGCGCCTTTGGCTGCTGATGACCCTCGCGGTTGTGCTGGGCATCGTGGTGAGCGTGCTCGGCATCCTGCTGCAAGGAGCGAGCGCTGCCGGGGTATCGCTGTGGGCATCACTGAAGGGCTCGATCGTCAGCGACACGCTGAAAAGCCGCTTCGGCGAGATATGGGGACTGCGCGGGATTGTCTGGGTTGCGTTTGGCGTGCTGCTCGTCGGCATGCGTGCGAGGATGCGTCGGGCGCCTCTGGACCTTCCGCGCCCACTGCTGCTCTTTGTCGGGATCGGCGCGCTCTTCCTGGCTATGACGCCCGCCCTCAGTGGGCACGCGAGCGTCCAATCTCCCACCGGGGTGTTCTTCCCGGTCGACACGATTCACGTGCTCGCGGCGAGCGTCTGGGTCGGCGGGATTGCCTGCCTGCTCCTGGCGTTGCCGGCCGCGACGCGTCGGCTCGTGGCGCCTCAGCGCAGCCGGCTGCTGGCGGCGACGCTTGCGCGCTTCTCGCCGCTTGCGCTTGCGTGCGTGATTGCGATTGCCGCTACCGGTGTGGTGCAGGCCTATATCGATGTGCGCAGCTTCGAAGGGCTCTTCCATTCGACCTACGGAGCGCTCGTGATCGTCAAGGTCGTGTTGCTCGCGACGCTGATCGGGCTCGGCTGGATCAATCGCGAACGGGTGCTTCCCGCACTGCAGAGGATCGTCGGCGCCAGCGGCTCGCCTGGGGCAGCCGGCGTGCTCGCGCGGCGCACGATGCGTGGCGAGCTTGCCGCGATGCTCGTCGTCTTCGGCGTGACAGCGGCCCTCGTCAGCTACGCACCGCCGATCGACGCGGCAAGCGGACCGTTCTCGATAAACACCACACTCGGACAGGCGGAGCTAGAGCTCACCGTCGAACCGGCGCGAGTCGGGTTGAACACGGTCCATATGTATCTGATCGACGCGAAGACCGGGGCGCAATTCACCGCCACCAAGGAACTGACAGTCACCGCGAAGCTCCCCGCCAAGGGGATCGGGCCACTGCCGCTGCAGTCCAACCTTGCGGGGCCCGGCCACTACGTGCTCAGCTCAGCCGACCTCAGTCCCGGCGGTACCTGGCAGGTGCACATCCTCGACCGCGTGTCGGAATTCGAAGAGTACGAAAAGACCGTGTCGGTCCCAATCCGATGAGAAGGTTCGGCCACGACTGCCTGAAGCGAAGCCGCGGGCGATACAGAGTCGCGGTCCAGCGGGGTCATCCATCCATTCAAAGGAGGAACACATGAAGCGAATCGCCGTGTCGGCGCTTGCGATCGGGGTCTTGGTGCTCCCGGCCGCGGCACAAGCCCACATCAGCCTGCACCCCAACACGATCCCCGCGGGGGCATTCGTCACGCTCGACGTGCGCGTGCCTGGTGAGCAGGAAGGCGCCTACGCCTACAAGGTTGACATGCTTATTCCGCCGGGCTTCACCGAGATCGATACGCAGAACGTGCCCGGCTGGAGCATCAAGCAGATCGTCGTCAAACCCGCGACCCCGATCCAAACGCCAGAAGGGCCCGTTGACGAAGAGGTCTCTCAGATCGTCTGGACCGGCGACCGCTCGAAGCTCGGGCGCCTTGAAAACGGCAGTTTCATCCAGTTCCCGCTGTCGATCGCGATGCCCAGCGACATTGCCGGCCAGTCGCTTGCGTTCAAGACGATCCAGTACTACAGCAATGGCAAGGTCATCCACTGGATCGGCCCGCCGAGCGCCGAATACCCGGCTCCCACGGTCAACATCACTGCCAAGGGTGGTGTGATCGAGGATGTCGCCGGTGGCGAGGCCGGGCCGACGCCGGGGGAGACACCGACGGGCCAGGGCGCTGCGGTCACGCCGGGGAGTACAAGCTCGGGCGCAGCTGCGAGCACCCCCGGGGGCGCGAGCAAGGGCCTTGCGATCACAGCGCTCGTGCTCGGCGCACTCGGCCTGATTGCGGGGGTCGGTGGTCTGCTGGCCGCGCGGCGAGCTCGGAGCGCGGCTTGAGCCCAATCGGATGCATGGACGGCAGGCGCGCGTGGTAGCTTAAGCAGCGATGACCGTGCTCGCCTGCATGATGCACTGGTACGCCTCGGCGATGTTCGTGGTGCCCGTGGTGGCCGTCGGCGGCTGGAGTTGGTGGAGTACCCGTCGCGCCAGCAGCGACGAGCAGCAGGGCCCTACGGCGCAAGCATAGATACCCTGAAATACCAGCTTTGGCTGCTAGGTGGGTTTGGGTACATGCGCGAGGAACGCATGCTCGTCAGCGCTGCTTCGGCGAACAGTTACGCGTTGGCTGTATCGACGATCGCCCCGAAGCTGATCTGCACGCGCGCGCCCCCGTCGGGCGCGTTCTCGGCCTCGACATAGCCGCCGTGCGCCTCGGCCGCTTGGCGTACGATCGCCAGGCCGAGGCCCGAACCGGGCAGCTTGCGGGCACGGTCGGCACGATAGAAGCGCTCGAACACGTGCGGCAGGTCGGCCTGCTCGAAGCCGGGGCCGTGGTCGCGGATGCTGAGCAGGCCGTCGTGCAGATCGACCTCGATCGGCTCCTCCGGCGGGCTCCACTTGCACGCGTTGTCGAGCAGGTTCGACACCGCGCGATCGATGCGCTCGGCTTCGCCCCTGATGAGCGTCGGCTCCAGGTTCACTTGAAAAGTCGTGTCCGAGCGTCGCTGTGCATGCTGCACCGCGCCGCGCACGATCTCATCCAAAGACACATCGTGGAGCGCACCCTTGGGCTCGGTGCCGCGCGCCAGCTCGACTACGTCCCCGACGAGCCGCGTGAGCTCGTCGAGCTCGCTGACGATGTCTGAGCGCAGGCTTGCCTGGTCCTCGGGCGGCAAGCGCTCGGCGTCGGCCAGCACCTGGATGTTGGCGCGCAGGCTGGCAATCGGTGTGCGCAGCTCATGGCTGGCGTCGGCCACGAGGTTGCGCTGGGACTCGACCGAGCGCTGCAGCGCATCGAGTGTCGCGTTGAAGCTGGCGGCAAGCCGCGCCAGCTCGTCGCGGCCGCCGTCGGGCAGGCGCTGTGAGGTGTCGAGGCCACCGGCGAGGGTCTCGGTGCGGCGCGTGAAGCGCGCGATCGGGGCGAGCGCGGCGCGCGCGACCAGTGCGCCCAGCGCGGCTGCGAGCGCGATGCCCACGATGCCGACAATCGCGAGGATCAGCAGCAGCCGGTTCAGCTCGTTGTTGAGCTCGGTGAGGGGGCGCGCGACCAGTACCGCGCCGCGCGGGCCGTTGCCTTGGGTGAGTACGCGCAGCTGTACGCCTTTGACCGTGCGATCGCTCAGGGCCTGGCCCTTGCCGCTGCGTGCGATTGCCTTGTCGGCGGCGCTCAGCGGAATCTTCGTCGAAGCGCCCTGGCCGGCCGGCACGTGGACAGTCCCGTCGGGCGCGACAAACTGCACATAGCCCGAGACCCCGCCCAGGGGCGTCGGCTCGACGCTGTTGGGGGATCCGCCGGCGCCATATCCGGGAGGTACTCCGCCCCCGCCCTGGGGTTGGCCGCCGCTAGAGGGAGCGCCTCCATCTGGCGGCAAGCCTCCGTTTGGGGACTGGTTGCCTGGTGCCCGACCGGCTTCGGGTGGCGCCTGACCGCGGGCGGAGGTCGGCGGGACGAACGCCGCCGCTCGCTGGCTCAGCGACTTGTCGACTTCGCCGCGCAAGTCTGAGCCCACCGCGACGTACAGGCCGATTGCGGCGACGAGTACAGCCAGCGCGACGGCCAGCCCCGCTACGGCCGCGATGCGCGCGCGCAGGGTCATGGCGCTTGGGTTCTACATATCGCTGAAACCTGGTGCCAGGTCGCGCATGTGATGCAACCGTTTGGTTGCATGACGGGTAATTGCTGGCATGCACTCCCCGGATAACGATGAGCCTGCTTACGGGCGCGCAGTGTCATGACGTTCGGGCGCTGCATATCGCTGAAACCTGGTGCCAGGTCGCGCATGTCATGCAACCGTTTGGTTGCATGACGGGTAATTGCTGGCATGCACGTATGGAGTAACAATGGCCCTGTCTTCCGGGGAGCGGATGGCTCTGCTTGTGGGGGAGCGGACGGTCATTGTCGAGGCACGCCCCGTCCGGGAACCACGGCATCGGAACGATCGGTACCGGCTATCGATATCGGCCATCGGCAACGTCATGGCTCGCGCAGCACATAGCCGACGCCTCTGACGGTGTGAATCAATGGGCGCGCACCTATTCCCTCCAACTTGCGCCGCAGATAACCGACATACACGCGCAACGCATTCGACGCCGGGCCGAAGTCATAACCCCACACGCGGTCGTAGATCAGGCTGTGAGGAAGCACTCGGCGCGGGTTCAGCATCAATAGCTCCAGCAGCTGGTACTCGGTGCGTGTCAGCTCGGTAAAGCTCTCGCTGACCTCGGCGCCGTGGCGGGCGCTGTCCAAACGGAGCTCGGCAAAGGAGAGCGCGTCGGGGTCTCCGGCCGAGCCGGTGCGCCGCAGCAGCGCGCGCAGGCGTGCCTTGACCTCCTCGACGTCGAACGGCTTGACGAGGTAGTCGTCGGCGCCGGCGTCGAGCCCGTCGATGCGGTCGCTCACCTGCTCGCGTGCCGTGAGGATCAGGATCGCCACGCGGTTGCCAAGCAGGCGCAGGCGGCGGCACACCTCCAAGCCGTCGATGCCCGGCAAGCCGATGTCGAGCACGACGGCGTCGGGCACGTTTTGCACGACCATCTCAATCGCCTGCTCGCCGTCCTCGGCTGTCTGTACCTCGTAGCCGCCGAGGGTCAGCGCGCGGCGCAACGCTTCGCGCACCGCCCGGTCGTCCTCTACTACCAAGATCCTCATGGTCTCGATTCTGACGTGCCCAGCAGCGCTTGCGGAGAACTCCTACATTCGTCTTACACGGCTCATAGCTTGCGCTAGTGCGGCTCCCCGATGCTGAGCGCCCGACCAATTCGACCTCGCGTCACTCGTGTCGCCTCCGGCGAGGCCGGCGCGGTGTGAAACGCACCGTCCCACCAGAAAGGAAGCTCGCATGTCAACGCCGCAGGTCAGCGCCCCTACCCGGGCACCCGGCGATCTGGATCGTCTGGCGTCGCGTGCCCGCCCGAGCCTACGTCGTCTGGCTCGTGGCCGCGAGGCCGATCCTGCCTGGTCGCGGCCGCTGCTGTGGCTCGTTGCTCTGCTCGCGGGCGCGCTCACCTTCTGGGGGCTGACGCGCAACGGCTATGCGAACACCTATTACGCCGAGGCGGCACAAGCGGCCAGCCACAGCTGGAAGGCTTGGCTGACCAATGCGGTTAACACGAGCGGCTCGGACAGCCTCGACAAGGGGCCGTTGTCGAACATGCTGATGGGGTTCTCTGGGCGCCTGTTCGGCTTCTCGACGTTCAGCATGCTCGCGCCCGAGGCGCTGTGCGGCGTCGGCGCCGTGCTGCTCTTGCACAACACGGTCAAGCGCACGCTCGGGCATCGGGCGGCTCTGCTCGCCGCGCTGGTGCTGGCGCTGACGCCGATCTTCGTGGCGATGAGCCGCTTCAACAACCCCGACGCGCTGCTTGTGTTGCTAGAGGTGGCGGCCGCTTGGGCGCTCGTGCGCGCGTTGCAGTCTGGACGCACGCGCGACGTTCTGCTGTGCGGGTTGTTTGTCGGGCTTGCCTTCAACGTCAAGATGTTGCAGGCCTACCTGATCGTGCCCGGCCTCGCGCTGACTCTGCTGATCGCCGGGCAAGGCACGATCCGGCGACGGCTCGCGCAGCTGCTGGCCGGAGGCACCGCGATGTTCTTCGTGAGCTTCGTCTGGTACGGAACGATGATGTTGATCCCGGCAGCCGATCGGCCTTGGGTTGGCGACTCGACCGACAACTCCTGGTTCTCTCTGATCTTCGGCGCCAACGGTCTGAGCCGTGTCTCAGGCGAAAGCAGCGGGCCGGGAGGCGGCGCCAACTTCGGTGGTGCCGCCGGGCCTTTGCGGCTGTTCGACTCGATCGTCGGCGGTCAGATCGCTTGGTTGCTGCCGCTTGCCGTGCCCGGCCTGGCGCTTGGCCTTTGGACATATCGCCGTGCCCCGCGCACCGACCTGCGTCGCTCGGGTTACGTGTTGTGGGGTGGCTGGGCCCTCGTGTCTTGGGCCGTGTTCAGCTTCTCCAAAGGCATCTTTCACCCTTATTACACGACGGCGCTCGCGCCGGCCGTGGCCGCGCTTGTCGCGGGCGGACTGGTGGCGCTGTGGGACCGCTCGCGCGAGTCGCTCGCGTGGAGCGTCGTGCTGGCCGCGGGCCTGGTCGGCACGGGCGCGCTGGCGGTGGTGCTGCTCGATCGCGCAAGCGGCTTCGTGCCTTATTTGGCTCCCGCGATAATGGCGATCGCTGTGCTTGCCGCCTGCGCGCTGCTGCTCGCACGGGTCACGCCTGTCGTGGGATCGGCTTCGATCGCCAACAAGATCGCAGTGACGGCTGCGATCGGCGGCCTGGTGGCGATGCTCGCCGGTCCAACCGCCTATTCGCTGGCGACGGTCGGCAAGACGCTGAGCGGGGGCGACCCCCTCGCCGGGCCGGCCAGCGCTGAATTGGGTGTCGGCGGTCCCGGCGGCGGCGCCGCAGGCCCCGGTTTTGGGGGGAGGGTTTTGCGTGCCGGCAGTGCTCCAGGCGTCGTGGGGCTGCGCCCCCCTGGCGCGGGCGCACCTAGCGGGAGCGTGCCGGGCGGTGCCCCTCCGGCCGGGTCGGAAGCTGGCGCCGGTAGCCCACCGAGCCTGTTCGGCAACGGCGTGCGTGCCGGAGCCGGCACGAGTGGCGGTGCCACTGCAGTGGGGTCCGCGAGTAGTCCACCCGCAGGGGCGGCGAGTAGGGGCAGTGGCGCCGGAGCGCGCTTGGGCGCCACTGCGGGCATCGGCGCTGGCCCCGGCGCCAACGTGAGCAAAACCCTCATCTCCTATCTGAAGGCCCACCAGGGCAAAGCCACGTATCTTGTTGCCGCGGTTGGCTCCAGCACCGCTGGCCCGATAGCGCTGGAGAGCGGCCGCGAAGTGATCGACATGGGCGGCTTCATGGGCTCAGATCCCGCGCCGAGCCTGGCCAAGCTAGAGAGCTTCATCGACTCCGGTCAGCTGCACTACGTGCTGCTCAGTAGTGGCGGTTCGGGCGGGGCTGCTGGCGCTCGGCCCGGCGGTGTGTCAGGTGGCACTCTTGGTGCTCGTGCCGGCGCAAGCGGTCCCGGCGGCGAGGCGTCGGCGGCGACGCGCGCCGCGATCAGCGAACGCGACGAGTGGATCGAAAAGCACGGCACGGTTGTGCACGTGCCGGGCGAAAGCCAGGGAGGGATGACGCTGTACTACTTCGCTGGGTAGGGCATGGGCGAGCCGCCGCAGATTGGATTCCGCCGCCCTGTGGTTTTGCCGCCCCGAGGTTTGTGGGTTTGCCTACCGCGAGCTTCGCTCGGCATCGCGGTGCGCGACCCAAGCGCGCGCGGCGGGTGACGGAGCGATGCTCTCCGATAGGCGCTCGTCGGGAGTCGGCTCGCCCGCGACCATGCTCAGTGGGATGACACCAGCCCACGTGTCGAGCGCATAGTCCTCCTCGTCGTCCATGGGTCGTCCCACGCGCAACTTGGCCGACGCCTCGTCGAGCGGTAGCGCAAGCACTTGAATCGCCTTCAGCTCTTTGGCCGTCGGCCCGCGCACCTCATCCCAACGGCCCGGTATCAACCGCTCGGTAAACGCCTCGATCGCGGCCATCTTCTCCGCTGGCTCAACGATCGCACGGGCTTGGCCGAGCACGACGACAGAGCGGTAGTTGACCGAGTGGTGCACCGCCGAGCGGGCGAGCACGAGGCCGTCGAGCAGCGTCACGGTCAGGCACATCTGCATGCCGGATGCCAGCGCACGCACGGTGCGGCTGGCGCTGGAGCCATGGAAATAGACCTGCTCGCCGACGCGCGCGTGCAGTGTGGGAACCACATAGGGCTGTCCGTCCACGGAAAAGCCAAGGTGCGCCACAAGCCCCTCGTCGAGAATCGCGTCGATCGTCTCGCGCTCGTAGTCGGCCCGGGCCGGCATTCGCCGCACGCGCGTGCTGGGGGATGGGGCATTGGTCGTGGGCGGGGGTTGTCGGGATGTCAGCTTGGTTGTGTCTTGGACTGTCGTTGCTCTCTTACGGTCGCGCGAGGATTTTTGTCGTGCGGGCATACCCATTACTCTACGTTTCTTTTGGCTCTGTGAAAAGAACCAAATTCATATGAGAATCTAGGGCCAATGGATTTGCATCTTGATATTTCCGATACCATCGGCGGCTCGTTGCGCGCTCGCGTCGAGCAGGCGCTGCGCGACGCAGTGCGCAGTGGACGCCTCGCGCCCGGAAGCCGGCTGCCCTCCACGCGCGCCCTTTGCGCTCAGCTCGGTGTCTCACGCGGTGTGGTGGTGGACGCCTACTCGCAGCTCGCGGCTGAGGGCTACTTGCAAACACGGCGCGGGGGCGGTACGAGCGTCGCTGGAATATCTGTGTCGGCTGGGCCGAGCTCAGCAAGCGTCACGCCCGCCGGCGCCGTCCGCCACGATCTCAACCCGTACCGACCGGCGCTCGACGGCTTCCCAAGAGCAGCCTGGCTGTCTGCGCTGACGCGAGTACTGCGCGGTGTTCCCCACGAGCGCCTCGCCTATCCCGATCCGGCCGGCACGCCTGAGTTGCGTGCCTCGCTCGCCGCTTACCTAGGTCGGGTTCGCGGCGTGCGCGTGATACCCGAGCAGATCGTGATCACGGGCGGCACGCGTCAGGGCGTCGAGCTGCTTTGGAGTGTGCTCGTCGCCGACGGGGCACGCCGCGTGGCGGTCGAGCAGCCTGGTTGGCGAGGTATGAGCGAGACCGCCGTGGACGCGGGTTTGCTCCCAGTCCCGCTGCCTGTCGACAGGCACGGTCTGGTGGTGGAGCGCTTGTGGCATGAACAGGTGGACGCGGTTGCGCTCGCGCCAGCCCACCAGTTTCCGACCGGCGCGGTTTTCGGTGCTGCTCGTCGTCTAGAGCTCGTGGAGTGGGCACGCAAGCACGACGCGCTGATCGTCGAGGACGACTACGACGCCGAGTATCGCTATGACCGTCAGCCGATCGGATCGTTGCAAGGGCTTGCGCCTGAGCATGTTGCCTACGCAGGCTCGACCAGCAAGACGCTGGCGCCGGCGATACGGCTTGGCTGGCTCGTCCTTGCGTCTCGACTCGCCGAGCAGGTCGCGGTTCGCCAGCGCAGACGCGGCAGTATGCCGTCGCCACTGAATCAGCTGGCGCTCTCCGACCTGATCGAGCGGGGCGAGCTCGACCGCCACCTGCGCCGCCAACGGCGTCGTTACAGCCGCCAACGGGAAGTGCTGCTCGACGAGCTTGCCCGCAAGCTACCCGAGGTGAGTGTGTCCGGTGCGGCCGCCGGTCTATATGTCGTCGTCGGCCTACCCGACGGTGTCAGCGAGCAGGCGGCACTGGTCGCTGCGCGCTCGCGCGGAATCGCCCTGGAGGGAGTTGGGGGACCCTCGCCCGCACTTGTGCTCGGCTATGCCAACCTCGCCGATGTGGCTGTGCTGCCCGCCGTAGAGGCGCTGGCGGCGAGTTTGCGCGACGCGCGAAAGGCCGAATAGCGAGAAGTACGAGTGGCCGAGCAAAGTTCGAGGCATCTTCACGAAGTATTTCGCGTCGCGTCACAACTTCTCGGCCCGGCTAGGGCCGTCTGGTTGCTCAGGCGGGGAAGACGCCTGCGTAGAAGGTTCCGCGGCTCGTCGCGAGCGCCCGGCGAAGTTGCCGACGAGCACGCCGATGACGGTGACCAGATAGAGCTGGCCGAGCAGCATCTCCACGACCGCCAGCGATCGACCCACGTTCGTGGCGGCCGTGAGATCGCCAAAGCCGGTGGTGGTCAGCACCGCGAAGCTGAAATACACGATCTGGCTGGTGGAGGCGTGCGCCGTCTGGGCGAAGTAGGAGACGTCCTCGACTTTGTCGACGAAGCCGATCACCCAAGCGAAGACGAGCCCAAGCAGCAGGTACAGGGTGAGCGCTCCGGAGACCGCTTGAGGAGTCACACCGTGTAGGCGCACCAGCCGTATCAACCCGCCGACCAGGGCCAGCGGGATCGCCGCCGACAACAAGCCGCTGATCGCAAATAGCACCGCTGGCGAGAGCGCCCCAGCGGCCTCGCCCACCACCGTGAAGCTCGTGAGCCCCAAGAGCACGATCGCCACGGGCTGGCGCACGTTGCTGCTCGCGCGCGAGGTTGCGACGACCGTCAGCAGTGCCAGCCACTGCAGAGCGCAGGCAACAGCCTGAGCCCAGTTCGCCGCGGGAGCGACGATTACGAATACGAGTAGCGTCAGGGTCAGCAGGAATACGACGCCGTACCTGAACCCCGCCTCCCTGTCCTCGAAGGACGCCATCACGACCTGGATTGTGGCCTATTGGTCGGCGCGGCTCATCAGCGCGACTGGCACTGCCAGGTCGGCCGAGCGCCGCAGAGTCGCGATGCGCCGACCCGGCTGGACCGCCGCGCGGATCTCGCTCACGTGCTCGCCAAGCTGCTCGACCGTCAACTCGAGATCCTCGCTGAGCAGCGCCAGACCCCAGAAGCGCGCTGGCCCGTCTGTGCTGTCGGGGCGTGCTGCCAGTACCTCTTCGGGCTCTTGCACAACCTCCAGAATCACCTCACCGAGACGGAAGAATGCTTGGCGTGGAGCACCGGCGGGGGTCGGCTGCTCGCGGATGCGACGCAGGTCGAGCCCTGCTGCTTGGAGCATCTCCACGCTGCGGTCCAAGTTCGGCGTCATCGCAACCACGTGGTCGATACCAACGATTCCGTTGATGTGCTCGGTATACCCGGCCGGAGGCGAGGCCACGGTCCGTCCAGGCATCGGCGTCGAGGCGGGCGAGCACTTCGCGACGCTAGTCGGCAGACCGTCGAGCTCTGTGTTGGCGAGCTCGCACAAGGCCCAGCCGAGTATTCCCCGTCCCGCGCCTTTTCCGGCGAGGGCGATTTTCACGGAGCCCAACTGCACCGTCGCATCCGACACGGTAAAGCCGAGTGCCTCCCAGCGCTCGGACTCGTCCGCGACCGCTATCTCCGCAATCGTCGCTATGCGTTCAACCGGACGGGCAGGGTCTTCAGCTGGTTGATGAAGGCTGACTCGACCGTCAGCGGCTTGCCGTCGATCGCGATGCTGGGGAAGCGCGCGAGCGTTTCCTCGAAGAGGATCTTCAGCTCCAGGCGTGCGAGGGCGGTGCCGAGACAGAAGTGGCGGCCGCCGGCACCGAAAGCCTGGTGCTCGACCGAAGCCGGGGGGACACTCGCCTTCGGCGAGCATCCCCGTTTCGGCCAGCGGCGTGCATCGAAGCGGTCGGGATCCTCATAGCGCGACTCGTCGCGGTTGGATGAGGTGTACCACATGACAACCCGCTCGCCGGCTTTGATCTGCTTCCCAGCGAGCTCGGTGTCCTTCGTCGCTGTGCGCCTGAAGTGCGCGAACGCCGGGAACATGCGCAGCGACTCCTCCACCAGTCCGGGCACCAGCGCTGGTTCCGCGAGTACCAGTGCTCGCTGCTCGGGGTCTTCCATCAGCGCGCGCATGCCGCTGCAATAGGTCGCCTTGGTGCTGTCGTTGCCGGCCGCCACGAGCAGGAAGAAACCCATCACGATCTCGTGTTCCTCGAGCTTCTCGCCGTCGATCTCGGCATGCACGAGCACGCTTGTCAAGTCGTCGGTGGGACTCTCGCGACGCGCCGCGATCATCGCCCCGCAACGCTCGAATATCTCCGGGATCTCTTTTTCCACGACGGACTCAACGCCCTCGGGATTGAGGTCTGGGTCGCCCGCCCCCAGCGTCGAGTTCATCAGTCGCGCCCAGGTCGCGTCGTCCTCCTCGGGGATGCCCATGAAGCTGCCGATCACACGCGAGACGACCGGCTGGGCGACATCATTCACGAGGTCGCACGTCTCCTGTCCGTCCAGGCCGTCGAGCGTCTTCAGCACGATCTCGCGGATGGCGTCCTCATGAGCGGCGATCCGCTTGGGCGTGAATCCCGCCTGGAACAGGGCCTTTACGCGGTCGTGCTTGGGCGGATCCATGCCGATGAACATCGCTCGCGTCAACTCGATCGGGAAGATCGTCGAGAGCACCGTTATGCCGCCGAGCTCAGAGGAATAGGTCTGCCAGTCGCGGCTGACGGTGTGCACATCCTCGGCTCTCGTCACCGACCAGAAGCCCCCCTCCTCGGGGAATTCGCTGACTTCCCGCGTCCAGTGCACGGGGCAGCGTGCGCGCATGTCTTTGAACAGGGCGTGAGGAGGTCCGTAGGGCCACAGCTCGCGCTCGAGCAACATCTGATCCTCGAGCTTGACGTCTGAGCGGGTCTCGAGGTTGGTGTTCGCCGAGGTCTCGAGGTTGGCGTCTGTGGCAGTCATGGGAGCCTTTCGTGGTCGCTGCGCGGTGGACGCGGTTTTTCGATGTTACTCGCCTCAACGATTTTTTGGCTGTGCAGCCAGGAAAATATTTGCGGTTGGGTTGGGGGTTGTTGCGGTTGGGCTTGAGGGTGTTTGCGTGGGGTTTGAGGTTGTTTGCGGTTGGGTTTGGGGTTTGAGGGTGTTTGCGATGGGCGCGAAGGTCTTGACGGTGTGTTTGAAGGCGTTTCGGCTGGGCTTGAAGAAAGTCTTGGCATGCCTTATCATTTCTGCATGGCCACCAAGGAAAGCGTGCGGTCGCCGGCGATCGAGGACTACAGCAAGGCGATCTACACGCTTGAAACCCGCGCGGACGAGCCGGTTTCCACGAACGCGTTGGCCGAACGCCTAGAGCTAACAACCGGTTCGGTGTCGGGGATGCTGCGCAAGCTCGACGAGCTCGGCCTGATCTCCCACGTGCCGTACCGGGGCGTGCGCCTCACGCCCGAGGGACGACGCGTGGCGCTTGAGGTGATCCGCCACCACCGGCTGCTCGAGCTGTACTTGGCCGAGGCGCTGCACATGCCCTGGGATCGCGTGCACGACGAGGCGGAGGTACTCGAGCACGTCCTCTCCGAGGAGCTGGAGGCGCTGATCGCCGCGAAGCTCGGCCACCCCACGATCGACCCTCACGGCGATCCGATCCCGAGCGCCGACCTGGAGCTGGAGGAGGTCCCGACGCGCAGCTTGGAGAGCCTCGTGCCAGGCGAGGAGGGCACGTTCGTGCGCGTGTCCGACGCCGACCCGGAGATGCTGCGCTACCTGGCCCAACAGGGAGTGCTACCAGGCGGACACCTGCAGGTGCTCGAGCGCCAGCCGTTCGGCGGTCCGTTGCTCGTCAACGTTGACGGACGCGAGCACACGCTCGGCGGTCAGCTCGCTGGCGCGATGCGCGTCGAGGTGGACCGGCCTCTACGTCGGGAGGCGGTCGATGGCGACGCCTGAAGTCACCGCCTCGCCGGGCTTTGCCCTGCCGGGAGTCGCTTCGCCGGGCGTGGTCCCGCCGCTGACCGCCGAGGACGCCGCACGATCTCTCGATCGCTCGCGCGTGCATCAAGCACGCGGGCACGGTAAGCGCTGGTGGCTGTTGTGGCTGCTCGTAGGCCCGGGAATACTCGCGATGCTCGGCGAGAACGATGGCCCGAGCATGATCGCCTACGCCTCCGACGGGGCTGAGTACGGGCTCGGTTTCTTCGTCCCGTTCATACCGGTGCTGTTCGCAATGGCGTTCGTCTGCCAAGAGATGTGCATGCGCGTCGGCGCCGTGACCCACCGCGGCTACGGCGAGCTGGTGCTGCAACGCTATGGGCGAGTGTGGGGTTGGTTCGGCGCCGGCGATCTCAGTGTCACAAATCTGGTCACGCTGGTGGCCGAGTTCATCTCGATCCGTGTCGGGCTGTCCTATTTCCACCTTGGCCCCGGTATCGCCGTCGCGCTTGGACTGGCGCTGGTCCTGTTCACGCTCAGCGGCGGGCGCTACTGGCGGTGGGAGCGCATCGTGCTCGGCTTGGCCCTCTTCAACGGTTTGTTCCTGGCGGCGGCGATTCTCGTCAAACCACATGTAGGAGCGATCGCGGGCTCGTTTGACTTCAGCCCGTTTCCGGGCGGCAGCTTCAACACATTGCTGCTGCTGCTGGCCTCGACGATCGGCGCCACGGTGACGCCGTGGATGATTTTCTTCCAGCAGAGCGCCAGCGCCGACAAGGGCATGACGCCGGGCGACATCAAACACGGCCGCTACGACACTGCGGTCGGAGCTGTGCTTGCCTCGATCTTCGGGATCGGAGCGCTGATCGCCGGCGCCGCGTTGCTCGGTCATGGCGGCGCCGGCATCCAGGGTTTTGCGGGCGCGGGCTTTCCCAGGGCGCTGCAGCACGTAGCGGGCAGCGCCGCCGGCACAGTGTTCGCGTTGGGCCTGATCGAGGCGGGAGGTGTGGCGATCCTGACGATCTCCGCAAGCACCGCCTATGCCGCCGGAGAATGCGTCGGCGTCTCCCACAGCTTCAACAGCTCGCCGCGCAACGCAACCGTCTTCTATGCCGCGAACATCGGCGTCGCGCTGCTGGCAGCGGCGGTCATCCTGATCCCCGGCGCGCCGCTGCTGTCGATCGCGCTCAACGCCAACGTGCTCGCGACCGTGCTGCTGCCGGTCAGCTTGGTCTTGATGCTGATGCTCGCCAACGACAAGGGCCTGATGGGCTCGTGGGCGAACAAGCGCTCGACCAACGCGATCGGGATTGCGGTGATCGCTTTCGTCGGCCTCTGTGGAGCCGCGTACGGCATCGACTCGTTCCTGCAAGCGACCCATCTCATTGGCTCATGAATACAGACGCACTAGCGCTACAGAAGGCCGACACGCTCGCCAGGCATAACGCCGACGCGGTGGCGCGACGCGAGGCGCATTGGGATCCCGACATTCAAGAGCGCGACATGCAAGCACAGGAGCGTTTCGAGGACGAGCTGATCATGCACCTCGAGCGCGACCAGTTCGTGGTCGAAACCTCGCGACCCGTGCCGCGTGCGGTGCTCAGCGCACGCGGCACGGCCGGCCTGTGGGCGCTGCGGGTGTTCGTCCTCCTCGTCAGCCTGATGGTCGTCTATACCTTCATCGACCAGTTGCACTGACTCCGAGCTCGTACGCAGCGCCGTGAGCGGTGTGCAGCGTGGTCGCGGCCTCGCCGCGCGCCCGTACGTTGAGCGCGAGCGCGGCCACCGAGCAGTTGACAACGTCGTGCTGGCCGGCCGGGCCGTGGGCACCGGGATCGGCGTAGCGCCACTGCGCAGAGCTGCCTGGGGGCGCGTTGACGTGCGCTTCAACGAGCAGCCCGCGCTCGCCGGGCAACGTCAGCGAGCAGCGACCGGGGCTCTCTGCGACCTTCAGCCCACGCGCACCCAGCCCCCCGAGACGCGAGCGCCGGCCGTCGATGCAGATCGCGCCGTTTGCAATCCAGGGCGTCAGGCGGCCGGCAACGAGCACGCGTCCAAGCGCCACGTCCAGCCAAGCCCGCGAGTCCTCGCGGAAGTCGATTCCGTGCAGCCAAATCCAGCGCGCGGCATGCTCGCCACCCCAATTGTGCCCAACCATGCCGCGCCAGCGGTCCAGTCGCAGAGTGCGCCCGGGCAGCTCGATCGTGCCGTCGAAGCGCGCAGCAGGCATGGGACTGGTGAGCTTGGTGCGTGGCAGCGGGCTTCTGTAGAGCAGGGCTTGCTTGAAATGTCTGAGTTCGGACGCGTCGGGCCGGATGTTCAGCTTCCAGCGAATCGCCTCCGGCGTCACGCACCCCTGGGCAAGCGTAGGTCCAAAGTGTGAGTCATCGCCGATGGCGATCCAGCCGTCGCGGGGCACGGTCAGCTCGTCGTTGCTCTGCTTGTGCATAAACGGTGCGCCGGCATCCGCGTCGAAGACGGTCACCCACAGCGAGCCGCGTGCTGCCAGCCCCGGAGCCTTCTCGACGGTGTAGCGGATCCATGCCCCGATCGGCTTCTCCGGCGAGACAGCGCGCAGGTAAAAAGACTCGTACATCCCCGTATCCAAGCGAGCGAAAGGAAATTGCGCGTGCACATCCATTCGCGCGATCGTAACTCCTGGGAGGGCAGTTCCTGGAAGGATCACGCCATGAAGCGTGAGTCACTGGTCACATTGCCGCGGGGCTTGATCGCGTCCGGGCCCGGGCCAGGCGGGTCTGAGGGATCGCTCACCACCCCGGTGAGGGATGGCGTCGATGGCCCTGGCTCCTCGCAAGATTCGCTCGGGGCGCGTTTTGTGATGGGCGTGGACGGGGGTGCCACGAAGACGCTGGCGGCGGTACTGGACCTGCGGAATCAGACGCTGCATCTCGGCCACGGTGGATCCAGCAATCCCGACTCCGTCGGTGCGCATGCGGCGACAGACTCGCTGGTGAAGGCGACCGATGAGGCGATTGGCCGTGCCGGCATCGAACGCGAGCAACTCGACGCCGCGGTGCTGGCGATCGCGGGCACAGACACCGACGCGGTCGCCGTACACGTGCGCGAGCGCTGTCCGGCCTCATGGCTGGTGGTCAACGACGTGGTCGGCGCCTGGGCGGCAGCGACCGACGCCCGTCCAGGCGTGGGTGTGATCTCGGGCACCGGCAGCAACGTGCTCGGTATAGGCCAGGACGGGCGAGCATGGCGTGCAGGCGGTTGGGGCCATGTGCTCGGCGACGAGGGCAGCGGCTACTGGCTGGCGGTGCAGTCGATCAAGGCGGCGCTTGCCGACCGCGAGGCTTCAGGTCCGCAGACGGCGCTGAGCGCGGCCGCGATCGACTTCTTCGACGTGCAGAGCGTCGAGGCGCTAGCCACGCTCGTCTACGCCAAGCCGCTGTCCAAGGGCGAGATCGCCGCTTTCGCGATCGAGACGGCGCGCATCGCGTACGCAGGGGATGAGGTAGCGCGCGGTCTGTACATCCGCGCCGCTGAGGAGCTGGCAAGACAGATCGCCGCGGTCGTCGAGCAGACCGGCTTGACGGGCGAGTTCCCGATTGGCCTGATCGGAAGCGCGTTCAAGGCAGGCGAGCTGTTCGTGGCCCCATTGGCCACCGCGATCCACAAGTTCGCGCCACAAGCTCGGGTGGCGGTCGTGGAGATGGCCCCTGTCGGCGGCTGTGTGCTGCTGGCCGCGCTGGCCGCGGGCCGACGCGAGTCGGTCGACCCGGCAGAGTTGAAGCCGCTGCTGGAGCACGCGCTGGCGCAAGAGAGCGTCTTCAGGGAGTGAGCTCCGGCCGCGCTGTCGGCCCGACGGCCTGCCGGCGCCGACTCGGCGCTCAGGTCGGCCAGGGACTATCAACGTTAGTGTCTGCCTTGATCTGTGCGCGCTCGCCGATCGCGCCGGGACCGACACCAGCGATGCGCACAGCGGCCGCCGCGTTGCCGAACGTGGCCGCCTCGAGCGGGCCGCGCCCCTCGCTCAACGCGACAAAGAAGGCGGCGGCAAACACGTCGCCCGCGCCGAGGTCATCGCGCGCCTCGATAAGACGCGGCACTTCGGTCTGCACGACCGATCCAGCGGCGGGCGTGGGCAGATGAACGGTCGCCGGCCGCGATCCGGCGGTCACCGCGACATATGCTCCACCGCGGCGAGCGACTGTGAACAACGCGTGGCAGCTCTCACACTCGTCCTCGGAAATCACGGCCGCACTGAAGCGCTCGGGAAGCGTTTGCGGGTCCAAATCGACAGGCGAGATGTCGCCGGCCAGCGCCCCGCCGCCACCACCGGACAGTGGCACGTCGCCCAGCAGCGAGCCGGCGTCTAGTTGCACCAGCGGCACGTCCTCGCCGCGCTCCCAGTGGCGCACGAGCCCTTGCGGCGTGAGCCCGACGAAGTGGGCTTGCCCCTGCCAGGTAGTCGGCGTCTCGCGCGCGACGGGCGCCAGGTGCAGGATCCGGGTGTCGAGCGTGAGCGGCTCCACGATCGGCCCGGCCCAGGCGAGCAGCCGCTGCGAACGTTGAGCGCCCGAGCCGCGCGTGCTCAGTGTGGTGGTGTGCTTGGCGGGAATGACGCGCAGCTCGAACTCGTCGCCGAAGGGTTCGAGCAGCGCACGTATCTCCTGGGGACGGCCTTGGGTGACGATCAAGGTGCGCAGGCCCAGGCGCGCCGCTTGCAGCGCGCTGTAGAAGGCGCTGCCGCCGGCTTGGGACACGGTCCCCCCGACGCGATCCTCGATCACGTCGCGAGTTACGTGACCGACGGCGGTGTAGTCGTAGGGTTCCTCTGGCGAGCTGCCCATGTGCGTCGGGGCCCGCGCGAACTTTCTCAGTCGACGCGCGGGGGAATGCGCAAGGGCAGCTCGGCCCCGGCGATCGTCGCGGCCGCCAAGCGTCCGGTGAAGACGCATCCGCCGAGAAAGGTGCCCTCCAGGGACCGCTTGCCGTGCACGCCGCCGCCGCCGAAGCCGGCGGCCTCGCCGACCGCGTACAGGCCGGGGATCGGCTCGTCGCTTTGCCCACCAAGCACGCGGCAGCCGAGGTCGGTTTGGATGCCGCCAAGGCTCTTGCGCGCCATCGGTTGCAGACGGATCGCAAGCAAGGGCATCGCCTTGGCATCGACTATGCGCTGAAAGCGCGAGGTGCGCAGCCGGTCGCCGCGCCAGTTGCGCAGTTGACCGATACGACGCAGCTGGTCGTCGTTGAACAGCCCCTTGCCGCGCGCAATCGTCTCGTCGTAGCGGCCGATCTCGCGCTCCAGCACAGCGGCGTCAATCGCGTTATCGCCGGTCACCTCGTTCATCTTGACCGCCAGCTCGCCGAGCGTGGAGGCCGAGACGAAGTCAGGCGAGCCGTCGAGGAAATGCTGAACGAGCCCAGGCTTGCCGAGCACAACGCTGAGCAGGAACGGCAAGAGCCGCCTCTCGCGCAGGTTGGGATTGTGCTGCGAGCCAGACACGTCCAGCTCGCGCTTGGCGATCTTGAAATTACAGATCAGCCACGAATACTTGCGCTCGTCTTCGCACATGCGCTCGAGCGCGCTGTAAGCGTCGAACGTCGGCATCACCGGCACGGGCCCGTAGCGACGCCCGTCGGGGTTGAGCATGACCCCTGAGCGCGGCGGGATGAGCTTCAGCCCGTGGGCTTCGCGCTGGGGTTTGGGGTGGCGCACCGCGTCGGCGTAGTTCCACATGCGAGAGAGGTGGGTAACGTGCCCGCCGAGCCGGCGCACCTCTTCGTGCAGCGCGCCGTCGGCGTAGTAGTGCGAGCCCATCAGCAGCTTCTTCGGTGCCGGCCCCAATCGCTCGGTGGGCCATTCGCGGCGGACGAGCTCGAGGTTGCCGCCGATCCCGCCGGCGGCGATCACGACAGCCTTGCCAGCGCGGACCTCATATTCGTCGTGGTCATCCAACTGGTCCTCGGTCACGCGGACCGGCTCGTCGCTCTTGTGTGTTGTGCCCTCCGTTTGAGGCATCCCCCTGCGCGCGCCGGGGAGTGTGTGTTCTGCGGCCACTCGGCAACCGACCGCTCGCTCGTCCTCGACTATCAGCCCAGTGACCCGCGAGCGCAGGCGCAGATCGAGCGCGGAGCGACGCGGATGGGACTCGATCGCGCCCCAAACAGCTTGCACGAGTGCCTTGCCGGTTCCCCAGGTGAGGTGGAAGCGAGGCACCGAATTGCCGTCGCCGAAGTTGCCGCGCTCGGCCCAATTGACGACGGGAAAGAACTTCACGCCGAGCTGGCGCAACCAGCCGCCGACATCGTCGCGCGCCCGCGTTACGTACTGCTCGGCCCAGCGCCGAGGCCAAATGTCCTCAGGGTCGAACTCGGCGATCCGCAGCCAATCCTCGAGCGCCAGCGCCTCGGTATCGGGAATGCGCGAGCGGCGCTGCTCGGGCGAGTCGACCATGAACATGCCGCCGAATGCCTCGCGGGCAAGCCCGCCGATCTCCTTCGGCTCGCAGCGGTCGAGCAGCAGCACCGTGTGCCCACTGCGCAACAGCTCCAGTGCGCTGACCAGCCCGGCCAGCCCGGCCCCGACGACGATCACGTCGGGCGACTCGCTCATAGCAGCGCCATTCCGGGCGCGACCTTGACTTCGACCAGCTCGGGCTTGTCCGATGCGAGTGCCTTGCTCAAAGCGTCGCTCAGCTCGTCACCTCCGTCCACCAAACGCGAGTTCACGCCATAGCCGCTTGCGACAGCAGCACAGTCCAGAGCCGGCAGGTCCAGCCCGGGCGCGTCCACGATGTCCTCGAGCATCCCAAACCACTTGAGGATCGCGTACTCGTCGTTGCGCAACACCAAAAACGTCACAGGCACGTCATAGGCCGCGGCGGTCCACAGGCTCTGAATCGCATACTGGGCTGAGCCCTCGCCGATCACGCACACGACAGGCCGGCTCGGCTGTGCCATCTGCGCCCCGATCGCGGCGGGCATGCCAAAGCCAAGCCCGCCACCGGAGGAGAAGTAGTAGCTGCCGGGCCTGGACAGGCGCAGCTGGTTGCGCAGAGCAAGTGTGGCGGAGGGGGACTCAAGCACCACGATCCCGTCCTCGGGAAAGACTTCGGCAAGCGCGCGCACTGCGGTCGAGGGGCTGATCGGATCGGTGATCGGCGCCGCCTCAGGCGTGGGCCGGACAGCAGGCGCAGGCCGGTCGGACTCGCCGACGGCATCGGCAAGCGCCGCAAGCGTGAGCCCGGGGTCGGCCAGGATCGCGTCGCCCATCGGCGCGCGCGCGGCCTCGTCGGGATCGCTTGTGATCGCGACGAGCGTGGTCCCTTCGGCCAGCAGCGGCCCAGGCACGTTGGGGTAGTAGGGAAAGACGGAGGTGCCGACGGTAAGCACGAAGTCATGCGCGGCAAGCATTTCGCCGATAGGCAACACGGCGGGTGGAAGGATGCCCTGGAACAGCGGATGATCCTCGGGAAAGCCAAGTCGCCCGCCGCCGGTCGCGGGCGTCGCATACACGGCCAAGCGCTGCAGTTCGGCGAGCCCGATCGCGGCCTCCCAGCCGCCGCTAGCGTCGATCTCCGGCCCGGCGAC
Source organism: uncultured Solirubrobacterales bacterium (assembly GCA_963827045.1). Taxonomy (GTDB): domain Bacteria; phylum Actinomycetota; class Thermoleophilia; order Solirubrobacterales; family Solirubrobacteraceae; genus Palsa-744. The sequence goes on along the minus strand of CAWGZH010000003.1, from coordinate 749,300 downwards.
CAGCGCGGGACGCTCAGCCCGGCGCACCCGCTCGGCAAGCTCTGCGATCGCCTCGGGCCCAGGCCGTGCGGCGCCGCTGACCGTGCGGCCGGCCTGGTGGCGAACGGCGTCCTCGTCAACCTCGGCACCCCAATCGTCCATCGGGATCGACAGAAACGAAGGTCCGCGCGGAGGCAGCGTCGCCATGTGGATCGCTCGCGCCAGCGCATGCGGCACGTCCTCGGCACGCGGTGGCTCATAGCTCCACTTCACCAGCGGCGCAGGCACGCGCGCAGCGTCGCGGTTGGTCAAGTTCGCCTGTAGCGTCATCAACGAGCGGTACTGCTGGCCGGCGGTAATCACAAGCGGCGACTTGTTCGCCTGTGCGTTGAAGATCGCGCCCATAGCGTTGCCGACCCCGGGCGCAGTGTGCAGATTGACAAGCGTCGGGCGTCCACTCGCCTGCGCGTAGCCGTCGGCAAGCCCGACGACGGTCGCCTCCTGCAGGCCGAGCACGTAGCGGAAATCCGCGGGAAACTCGGTCAGCATCGGCAGCTCGGTGGAGCCGGGATTGCCGAACAGGGTGGTCATGCCGCGCTGGCGAAGCAGCTCGAACGTCGCCTCTCTAACTGTCGTCACGTATCTCTCCTCGCGTGATCGATGCCGTCACTGCGTCTTCTGGGTGGGATGCGCCGCCTCTTTTGAAGGAGGTTCTTAGCTCGGGGACAATACATTCAGCGCATCGTTTGCGATGCTGGTCTGTTCTGGGAGTCGGATCTTGGTCAGTCGTGGTGGACATAACTCATGGGCCGGTATGCGCTGGTTGTCGGCGGTCGTCGGCTGTGCATTTGTCTGTGCGTGGGCGCCGGCGGCAGCGGTTGCGAGCCACAAAGCGGGGGCCGCATCGCCCTACCCGGCTGCCGCCCAATACCCACGTCGGCTCGCGCGCCCCAGCGAATACGCCCACAGCTCCTCCAACGGCTCAGGTGGCGTGTCGCCGGGCTCCTCGACGCCCGCGAGCGCCCCGGGGAGCAAGGCGCCGAGCACGCCGGCGGGCAAAGCGCCGAGCAAGACGAGCAAGACGACGGCCACGGCGAAGAAGCCGGCAAAGAAGAAGCCAAAGCCCGGCCTGCACGGCAACCCGGCACGGGCGCTGCTGGCCTTTCAAGCGATGCAAGAAAACTTCTACATCCCCGGCACCGGCCTCTACGAGGGCGAACCGTACTCCTACCTGTGGCCGTTCTCACAGGCGTTCGCGGCGACCGTCAGCGTCGCCAACATCCCTGGTCAGGCGGCCAGCGCCGCCAGCACAGACTCGCACGAATTGAAATCGCGTGTCGTCGGCCTGCAGAAGTATTGGGGCGAACCTGTTCCGGTTGCCGGCCAGGGCACCGGCGAACAGCCCGAAAGCGAAGAACACGGCGAAGGCTCAGAACCGTCCGAAGCGGCAGGCATCGCGCCACCGGCGCTGCCCTCGTTCAACGGCGAGGTGGTGCCCCCGGGCGGTGCCAGCTACTACGACGACAATGAGTGGGTCGGAATCGAGCTCGCGCGCCTGTACAAGCTGCACCACGAAGCAGCGATGCTCGAAAAAGCCGAGCAGATCATGGCGTTCGTGATGGCCGGCTGGCAGAGCAACCCAAAGCTCGCCTGTCCGGGTGGCGTGCCCTTCTCAGATTCGCCGAGCAACACCGAACGCAACACGGTTACAGACGGCCCAGCCGCCGAGCTCGGCGTGCAGCTCTACCGCCTCACCGGCGACGCAACGTACCTGCAATTCGCAGAGCAAGCCTACGAATGGGTACGCGCCTGCCTGCGCTCGCCGAGCGAACTGTATTACGACCACATCCGCCTGCACGGCGTGATCGACACAACGCTGTGGAGCTACAACCAGGGCTCGATGATCGGCGCCGGCACACTGCTCTACCAAGTGACCGGCAACGGCGCCTACCTCTACCAGGCTCGCCAGACCGCCAAGGCAGCCCTCGCCTACTTCACGATCCCGCGATTGCTCTCCGAAAACCCGTTCTTTCCGTCGGTCTACTTTCGCAACTTGATGTACCTCGACTCGGTCACGCACGACCCACCGGGCCCGAAGCTGGCCCAGGAATACATCAACAGTGTCTGGATTCACCAGCGCCTAAGCGACAACCTGTTCGCCTTCGGCTCGCCACCGTCCACGCAGCTCTTGGATCAAGCGGCGGTCGTGCAGATCTATGCGCTGCTGTCCACGCCGGCCAGCACGTACTTCTGATCGACATGCCCCCCGCGTGCGCACGGGGCATCGCCGATTTTGGAGGACTTGGCACACCCCCTGAGCGCCAGGAGGCAAGGCCGAGTAGGCTAGGCGGCAGATGACAGCAGACGCCGCCAACATGGTCACCGCCGATGGCCTGCAAGAGCTCGAAGCCGAACTGGCCGCGCTTGAGGGCGAGGGTCGTCGTGAGATCGCCGAGCGCATCAAAACTGCGCGCGAGTGGGGCGATCTCAAGGAGAACAGCGAGTATCACGACGCCAAGAACGACCAGGCACACCTGGAGACGAAGATCGCGAAACTGCGCGAGCGGATCTCAGCCGCAGAGGTGGTCGAGGCCACGCAGGCCAGCGACGGCGCCGTCGCGTTCGGCTCGACCGTAGTGGTTCGCGACGAGGCGGGCAAGGAGCGCAGCTGGCAGATCGTCAGCTCGCACGACGCCTCGCCGTCAGAGGGGCGGCTGTCGGCGGACTCGCCGGTTGCCCGCGCTTTGCTCGGCCGCCGTGCCGGCGAGCGGGCCGCCGTCGTCCTCCCCAAGGGCGAGAGCGTCCTCACCGTTGTAAGCGTAGACTGAGCGTCGCGCCGCGGCTTCCTCCTTGCGCCGGTACAAACGCTGGTCGGCCAGCTGCAGGATCGAAGCCGGGTCGGCCACCTCGGCCGGAATCATCACCGAACCGTGCGAGGCGGTTATCGAGAAGTTAGGAGCGTGCTCGCAAAGTGCCGCGACGCTCAGCTGCACGAGGTTGTCCTCGCCCAGCTGCGAGCGGTCGAACAACACGCAGAACTCGTCGCCGCCCATCCGATAGGCACTACCGTGCGGCTCGACTGTGCCCTTCAAACGTGCGCTCAAGCGCACCAGCAAGGTGTCGCCGGCAGGGTGGCCAAAGGTGTCGTTGTAGAGCTTGAAGCCGTCGAGATCGTACAAAACCAACTCCCACGGCTCGTGCCGGTCGGCGGACTTGCAGGCAAGGCGCAGATCGCCCATCAGCAGGCGGCGGTTGCCAAGGCCGGTGAGCGGATCGGTGAGCGACAGGCTTCGCGAGTGGGCAAGCAGCAGAAGATTCTCGCGAAGCGTGAAGATCAGGTGCACGCCGACAGCCAGCACTGTCGCCCCGGCGAGAATCAGGGCGGGCAGAGTGAGGCGTGGCCCGACGTTGCCGTACACGAGCACCCCGAGCGCGCTGAGCAGGGCAACTGCCGGCACCGACATCATCTGCCAGCTCTTCATGTGTCGCGGCTGCACACGCGCCGTCGGCATCCAGGCGGCGGTCGCCAGCAGGATCGCGGCCAGCGGCCACAGGCATTCCAGCCATGTGCCCGACTGATAGGAGTCGGTCGCTGTCTGGTAGACGTACGTCGAGTCCGCGACGCCGCTGACGAGCATGCTGAGCGCGATCAGCAGCCACAGGTTGCCGGCGCGCCAGCCGGTGATCGAGAGTGCGCCGACAGCGAACATCATCAGCAGCATGTCGCCGATCGGGTAGGCCAGCGAGACGATGATCGAGTTGTGCGTGCCGGTGGCGCCGTTCAGGATCGGCGGCAGAACCAGTGCCGCGGCGACGCTCGCGGCACTGAGCCCGGCGATCAGCCCGTCGAGCCACATGCTGAGGCGCAAGTCGCGCAGGTGGCGCCGGGCGAGCAACCCCAGGGCGACGTAGAAGCACGGGTACATCACCAGGAAGAGCACGTCGGCGAAGGAGACGCTGCCGCCGGCTTCGGCGCTCGTGCCTTCGATGTAGAGCGAGTAATACAGTTCGCCGAGGCCCCAAGAGAAGAGGCCCGCCCCCATCGCCAGCCAGGCTGCACGGTCCTCGCGCACCGACGCGCCGCGCCACAGCACAACCATCGCCGAGCCGAGCATCAGGACGTTGTAGATCCAGTCCTGAAAGAGGCCCTCGCCCCCGGGGCCACCAAAGCCGACGGTCGTGTGTAGGGCATACACACCCAAACCTCCAATCAGGGAGGCCAGGACAAGCGTCGAGGGATGGAGTCGAGGTAGTGCGCGCATCGGGTATGCGGGTCGTCACTTACATCGGCTATTCACGGGAAAACCCTGAGCGGATCAGGGGTTTGGCACGGGTTGCTGCATCGCCTGCAGCAGTCGGCGTGCGGCAGAGAAGCGTGTGGCGCAGATCGCCAAGTCGGCGACGGATATCGGGCGTGGTCAGTCGGCCAACGCACGGGCGATGCGCCGCGTGAACCTGCCCGGCTTACGCTTGTACAGGCGTGCCCCCAGCGAAAGAGCGCGCTTGCGCAGACGCTGGCGGCGTTGCTCGATCCGCTTCAGCAACTCGGCCTTTGCTGCCGTGTCTGTGTCGAAGGCCTCGGGATGCTCTTCGACGTAGGCACACAACATCCACAGATCGTGCTCGCTGCCCAGCAGGTCGCCAAGACGGTCGGCGCGGCGAGTAGCGCGACGCGCGCCCTTGGCCTTCTTGGCGCCGAGCATGTCAAGCGCGTAGTAAAGGCTCTTGACGCGCTTGCGCCAGTCGTGCACATCTTGCTCGTTGCGCCTGTGCTCGCGCACGCAACGCGCGTAGCGGTGGCGGCCTTCGCGGTAGATGCGCCGCAGTCCGGGAGAAAGCGTGCCGAAGTCGGTGTCGACCAGACTCCAGCGCGCCAGCTGATCGCGCATCGCGGCAATGTCCGCAAGTACCTCGTCGATGTCCGACGGCTGGCTGTTGTTCAGACGCTCGCGCTGTAGCTGCTCCTCCAGGCGCCGGATTCCCTCGTGTCTCGGCCCGTTCCCCTTGGAGGGTCCCCGTGAGGGGGCGAGCGCGCGCGGATGACGCTCGATCAGCTCGCGCAGCGTCGCAAGCCGCACGTCGGCGTCGCGCGCCCCCGCTAGGCGCCGCCCGGCGCTGCGCAGTGAGGCGTTGACGCGGGCGAACTCCTGCTCGCCGAGCTCGTCGCGCAACAGCCGCGCGAGCGCGCGCATGCGCTTGATCGCCTTGCGCGCCTCGTGCACGAGCTCGGCGGGATCCGCCGGGTGTGAGCTCGTCCGATCGTCCTCAATTGGGTTGCTTCCAATAGCCAAAGTGCACCTCCGCCAACTTGGAGGCTATAGCGATTGTGTACGAGCGCCAATGTGGAGGTTTACGGCCCTTGGCAAGTCGTCCCCCACAAGGAGGCGATCACCGCGAGAATGCTCCTATGTCGAAATTGCCCGCGGCGCGTTGGTGGACGGTGCGCAGCACCCACAGCAACAAGCCCGCGACCTATCGCTGTCCCGTCTGCGGCCGCCATCTGCCGGCGCTCAGCGAGCACGTGCTGATGTTCCCCGAAGACGACAAAAGCCGGCGCTGCCACGCCCACACGAAGTGCGTGCTGGCGGCGCGTCAGCGGGGGGAGCTGCTGCTGCGCGAAGACTGGCTGCGCACCCAGCCGCGACCGCCCGCGCTGTGGCGGCGGCTGCTGGGACGCGTCAAAGGGGAGTAGTCAGCCGCTGACGTGCACGTATTCCGGGTCGACGCGTACGATCACACGCTGTTCGCCCGGCTGGCGGAAGGGGTAGGACTCCTTGCCCATGTACTTCATCGCCAGCGAGTCGATGTGTGCGTCGGCCCCCTCAGTCGTGCGCTCGGCCACACGCCCGCGGATCGTCACATACTCGTAGGGGTTCTCCATGTTCTGCACGGTCAGAGTCACGCGGGGATCGCGCTCGAGGTTGCGAGGCCAAGCCCGGCCCTCGGCGGTGTTTAGCACTGGACACCCGTCCTGCACGTCCACCCAGGCCGGTGCGGCGTGCACAGAGCCGTCCGGGCGAATGGTGGACACGAGCACGAAGTTCTTGTCTTTGAGCAGCTCCTCGGCGCGACCTTCGATCGCTTGGCTCATCGGATCCCCTTCCGGGTCGGAGTGTCAGGGCCCCGTATGAGCCCACGGGAAGAATCTACCCGTCCGCGCGAGCGCTTATCCGCCGTTGCGCACAGAGGCGGCGGGGATCGGACCGAGCGCGAGGAGGCGACCGTTGTTCAGCTGGAAGTGCACTGTCTTTTCGCCGCTAGGTTTGCTGAGCGGGTCGCCGGCTTTGTAGATGGGGTAGGCAAGCGTCACTTCGGTGTCGCTCTGGCCGAGCACTTTGACGCTTGAGCTGGGTTCGCTGGTGTCGGTGCCGATATAGCGCCCGTCCACAAAGAAGAAGGCTTGCTGACCGTAACCGTCGCTCGATCCGGTGCGGGTGCCGACGAGCACGCGCAGGGTTTGTTCGGGGCGGTAGGTAGAGGTTTCGCCGGTGGTGTACCCGTGCGCTTTGACGAGCGCCACGGCTGCCCCAAGGCCTTCGCCGCTCGTCGATTCTTTGGTGAACGCGGGCGCGCTGCTGGTGCGCGTCGTTTCCACGCCGCCGGTCTCGTTCGTGCTAGTGGTAGTGCTAGGAGGCGTAGTGGTGGTGGGGGAGGATTTGGTCGTGCCGGTAGTGCTCGTGCGCTGTGTGGCACCTTCGGAGGGCAGGGCACTGGAAACGGACACGGTCTTCGTGCCTGAAGATCCACATCCGCCGATCGCCAACGCGACCGCAGCCGTGGCGAGCAGCAGCGGTAGATGTCTTCTCGCGCTCATCCTTCCCCCTATTCGTCGTTACGAGCTCTCATCCTCGCACTGGTCTGCCCGTTGCGCGCCGGCTCAATCGTGGGGAGGTGGCGTGAAAACCGGGCGCTGGACGGTCACCTGGCAGGTTGGACGAGCCGCCTGGCAGGGTTCGCGCGAGGCTCGCCGTCCTGACCTTGCGTGGGAGTGTTCGTCTCTCGTGGGAAACCTTTCCCAAAATATTATTAGCGACTGCTAAGCTGCGCCTACGAGTCCATCCGCGAGCATGGGAGACCAGCGATGACAGCCTCAACAAAGCCAACAAGTCGCAACTGGACGCTGGGGATCGTGTCGGTCGCTCTGTTCATGACGGTCCTCGACAACCTCGTGGTCTCGGTCGCCCTGCCAAGCATCCACCGCGACCTCGGCTCCTCGATCCAGGAGCTCGAGTGGACCGTCAACGCCTACGTGCTCTCCTACGCCGTGTTGCTGCTGACGGGTGCAGCATTGGGCGACCGCTTCGGGCGCAAGCGCATGTTCCTGATCGGCCTGTCGGTGTTCACCGCAGCCTCGGCAGCAGCAGCGTTGGCGCCGACAAGCAACCTGCTGATCGCCGCGCGTGCCGTGCAGGGCGCCGGCGCCGCGATCGTCACGCCGCTGACGCTCACGCTGCTGGCCGATGCCTTCCCGGCTGAACGCCGCGGTATCGCCTTGGGCGTGTGGTCGGGCATCTCGGGCACGGCGGTGGCGATCGGCCCGCTCGTCGGCGGAGCCGTCGTGCAGGGCATCTCTTGGCACTGGATCTTCTGGCTGAACGTTCCGATCGGCATCGTCTTGGTGCCTACGGCTGTGCGTCGCCTCTCAGAGAGCCGCGGCCCGTACGGCACGCTGGACCTGCCGGGTCTGCTGCTGGCCGGCACGGGTGCCTTCGGGGTCGTCTTCGGGCTCGTGCGCTCGCAGTCGCTTGGCTGGACGTCCCCGTCGATCTTGGCTTCGCTGATCTTGGGCGCTCTGCTGTTGGCCGCGTTCGTCGTATGGGAGCGGCGCGCCCGCTACCCGATGCTGCCGATGAGCTTCTTCGCCAAGCGTTCCTTCGCCGTCACAAATGTCGTCTCGCTGGCAATGTACTTCGGCATGTTCGGCTCGATCTTCTTCCTCTCTCAGTACATGCAGGACGTGCTCGGCAACACCCCTTTGCAGGCGGGCCTGAAGCTGCTCGTGTGGACAGGCGCTTCGATGGTCGTGGCCCCGCTGGCCGGCATCTTCTCCGAGCGCTTCGGCTCGCGTCCGTTCATGGTGGCGGGTCTAACCTTGCAAGCTCTGGGGCTTGGCTGGCTGGCGCTCATCACCGCCACGCACGTGCCCTATACACATATGGTCATTCCGTTCATCATGGCGGGCGCAGGCATGTCGCTCGTCTTTGCCCCATCAGCCAACGCAGTGCTCTCCTCGGTACGAGTCGATCAAGCAGGCCAAGCCTCGGGCGCCAACAACGCGATCCGCGAGGTCGGAGGCGTCTTGGGCGTGGCGGTGCTCGCTTCGGTCTTTACGGGTAAGGGCGGCTATGGCTCGCCGCAGGAGTTCGTGAACGGGTTGATCCCAGCCATGTGGGTCGGCGTGGCCGTGCTCGGCAGCGGAGCCTTGGTGGCCCTGCTGTTGCCGTTTCGCACGCCGCGCGCAGCCGACGTGGCAGCGCTTGCCGCCTCGGAGCACGAGCAGGCAGGGCACGCCTTGGTCGAGCCGCAAGGTGCGGTGCTGGCGGGGGAGCCGGCGTGAGCGTGGGTTCTTCGCAAAAGGACGATGCCCCCCGTGCGCGCGGGGGACATGCCGTCCGCAGAAGGGTTCCAGCTGCCGAGCGACGCGAGGCGCTGATCGCTGCCGCGGTGCACGAGTTCGCGCTCAGCGGTTTGCACGGTACGCCGGTGGATCGCATAGCAAGGCGAGTGGGAGTAGCCCAGCCGTATGTCTTCAGTCTGTTCGCAGGCAAGCGCGAGCTGTTCATTGCTGCTGTCGAATTCGGCTTCGATCGCTTCGCTGAAGCTTTTACGCAGGCGGCTGCCGAGTATCACGCTGGACGAGCGCCCGCGTATTGTGAGGATGTCCTGACGGCGATGGGCGGTGCATATAAGCAACTGCTAGTTACCGACCGCGACTACCTAATGCTTCAGCATCAGGCTTACGCGGCCTGCGACGACGAGCTGGTGCGAGTGCGCGTACGCCGCCGCTCGGCCGAGCTCATGGCGCTGGCGAGCGAGCTCTCCGAAGCCGAGCCGGAGCGCTTGGACGACTTCTTTCGCCACGGGATGGCCCTGAACGTGGCTGCCGCCATGGGTGTCGCCGAGCTTTCGGCCGGCTGCTCGTGGGTGCAGGACGAGTTGGCGGCCCGGTCGAGCGGGTAGCATCAAGCTGGCGATGTCCGATTCCGGCCAAACACAGGTCCAAAAGCGCAGCCGCCGCGAAACGGCGCGCACAGGCGCACTGGTCTTGCTCGCCGTCTTGACGACGCTGTTCGCGGTGCTCAACGTCAAACAGGTCGAGGTCAACTGGATCTTCGGCAAGAGCTCGACGCCGCTGATCATCGTGATCGTGGTCTCGTTGCTGGTGGGCATCCTGCTAACGCATTTCGCTGAGCTGCGCTACCGGCGTAAGCAGCGCTAGAGCGTCTTCAAGCGCGCCGGGCGGGTCTCGCCACCCATCTCTCGCATCCGTATCTTCGGCAAGTCAAATGCCCGATGGCGCGACTAGTCTAAGCCACCTTCTGGGCGGTGCGCTGCTCGGTCACGATCCGCGCGGCCTCCTCGGCCCCGAGGAACGGCGCCAGCACCACATAGGCCAGGTAATCCGAGAGCTCGGGAAGCGCGCCCGTCCCACCGTCGGTGGTTTGACAGTAGATCGTGTGCCAGATGGCCCCTTCGATCCCCTCCTGGGCAAGGCCGGTGAGCGGCGGCCCTGGGGCTCCAGCGGTCAGCCTGGCGGCCACCTCGCTGGCAAGCTCGGCGACCAAGTCAACCGCACGCCGTCCCATCGCAAATACGCCTGTCGCGATCGTCTGGGTATAGGCGGGGCGCGCGGCGAAGTAGCGCATCATCCTCTCCAGCGAGCGACGCACCGCGATGGGCCATTCCGAGGAGGTGAGGCCGGGATCGGAAACGGTCTTGCGTACGTCTTCGCTGAGTTGCTCGATCGCCGCCAGGAAACATTCCTCCATGTCGTCGAACATGTCGAAAAAGGTGTCGATCGAGACACCTGCCTCGTCGGCGATCCGCATCGGCGTCAGGTTTCCATAGCCTTCCAGTGACGCCAGCTCCAAGGCGCTGCGCAGTACGCGTGCTCGTTCGTCCTCGCCGGCGATGTACGTCTCGCTCGGTACGGCGTGCAGGCGCACGCCGAGCGGGCTTGGCTCCGCGGTCCTGAAGACGAGCGTCCAGCTCAGCATGTCCTCGACCAGTGCAGGCATCTCGTCGGTGCGCTGCTCGAGCAGGCGCACGAAAGTGGCGCGGCGCAGGCCGCCGACGATCGCTCGGGCCACAGGCTCGGGCAACGGCGCCGCGTCTGGTGCATGCGCGAAGCTGGCAGCGAGCCGCTGCTCGAAGATACGCATCGTCTCTGTCAACCGCTCCCAACCGGCAGGTCCGGCTGAGGGAGCATCTACCAGCATCAGACGCGCGCCCTTGGGATTGCTGGCGACGACCTCGGCGAATCTGCGCAGCGCCGCCCCCATGCGCTGCTCGAGCGTGCCTTCGGTGGAGCGATAGCCGGCGGCGATGTGGACCAATGCCTGGCTTGCGATCAAGTCGAGCGTCGCCAGGAAGCACTCTTCCTTGTTGGCGAACTGCTCGTAGAAGGCGCGCCTTGAGACCCCGGCGAGCATCACCACTTGCTTGACGCTGGTGCGCCCATAGCCGCTGGCCGCAACCGCCTCGATCATCGCTCCGTACATGCGCCGACGCTGGTTCTTGGCAACCTCCAGCGGCTTCATCTGGTGGGGCCCCCTGGGCAGCCGCTCGTACAGTGGCGCCATCCCGCCGAGGTTCTTCCCGCCCTCCGTCAACGTGTTCTATCTCCTCGAATGCTTATACCCCCTCGACTATCAAGGAGTCTTGGAAACAATATCATTCCATGTCAGAGATTTATTGTCTACTAGCATCCTGCGCTTCGCGTAGAGGAATGTCAGGTACTTGTGGCTATACAGCACGCCCTATCGCTAGTGCAGCAGCGCTCTCAGCGCCAAGATCCCGATACCCATGCTCGCCCCGACGAACACCTCCAGTGCCATCTCCAGAGGTCGCGCTTTGGAGCGAATGCCTGCCGCCAGCTCGAATGCGATCAGGCTCGCCACGATGCTCCAGACGGCTGCCGTCAAGCCAGTGATCTGGCTGGCGCCGATGGCCCAGGCAGCCAGTAGTATCAGCAGCGGCACGCTTGACCCCTTGGCAATGGCCCAGTCGTGGCTGAACGTCTGCCACAGCTCAGCCCAACTGAAGCTCCCGTGCTCGTCCAGGCGCAGCCCCAGCACATCGGAGTAGGAGTGGGCAAACCAGTAGAGCACCACGGCGAGCGTCGCTGAGCCGATCGTCTCGGGGTAGGTGTCGCGCAGGCCGCTCTCGGCGGCGAGCAGCGCGCCGAGCATGATCAATCCGTAGACGGCTCCGGCCGGATTGCGCTCTGGCACGATCCAAGCGGCCAGACGCTCGGCCACGCTTTGGTTCGCACGTGTGTCGGTTGAGCGGTCTGGTGTCACGCTTGGCCTCCAGCTTAGGGTGTAGATCCACAGGCTGCCTGCTGACGCCAACCGCCGGGTAATCCGCGATCATTCAGGCCAGCGTTGAGCACTGTCACGACCTCGCCCATGCCACCGCCTGTGCCCGACGGTATTCCTTCGGGTTCGGTTCCGCCTGAGCCACCGCGCCGTGGCTGGTGGCTGGTCAGGCGCTTCCTGGCAGCCACGATCTGCATCATCGCGCTCGCCGGTGCGGCGACCTACATGGTGATTCGCAACGAGGTCAACAAGGTCGTCAGCGCGCTTGGGCAGAACAAACCGGTGACGGTCGCACCGAAAGTGCTGATCCCCACCAGCACCGGCCAGCCGGAGACGCTGCTGTTGGTCGGCAACGACGAACGCAAGGCACCAAAGGACAATCCGTCAGGCGCGGTGCTGCCGCACTCCAACGAGATGCTGCTGGTGCGTGTCGACCCAAGCAAGCCCACGATCTCGATGCTGTCGATCCCGCGCGAGCTGCGCGTCACGTTCACGGCGCCAACAGGGGAAGTGATCACCAACCGCATCAACGCCGCCTACACGTACGGCTACGAGGACGGCGGGGGTACCTCGGGCGGCGTCAAGCTGATGCTCGAAACGATCAAGAGTCTGCTCGGCATCACGGTCAACCACGTGTTCGTCACCGACTTCAAACGCTTCGAACACGCGGTCGACGAAATGGGCTGCGTCTACATGACTGTAGACAAGCGCTACTACCACAGCAACAGCGAACCCGGCGCCGAACAGTACTTCGAAATCAACCTGGAGCCAGGCTATCAGCGCCTGTGCGGCCAGCAGGCACTCGAATTCGTCGCCAACCGTCACGAAAGCACTTCGCTGATTCGCGACGCTCGCGACCAGCGCTTCTTGCTGGACGCCAAGGCGCAGTATGGGTCTACGCTCTTTGAAAACCGCGAAAAGTTCGAGAAGGTTCTCGGCAAGGCAGTACAAACCGATCTGCACGGCGAAGAACAGGTGCTCGACCTGTTGGAGCTCCTAGCTGAATCGGCAGGCAAGCCGGTGCGTCAGGTGCCCTTCCGCGTCAACCTGCTTCCCACATACGACACCGCCACGCCGCAACAGCTACAAGAAGCGGCGCACTCCTTCATGGCGGGTACGGCCGCGATTCCCAAGCACAAGCTCAACAGCGCGGTGCGCTCGGTCAAGAGTTCTCATCATCACTCGGCTGCATCGACGCTGTCGCTCACGCCCACGCCGAGCTCGACGATAGACCAGGCCTTGGTCGCCGCTCCGCGCCTGCCGTTTCCCCTGGAGGCGCCTCAGTATCAGAAGACCACCGCCGAATCCGCCCCAGATGAATTGTTGCTCTATGGCATCCAGAGTCCCAACGGTCACCGTCGCTACCCCTCGTATGTGTTCGTCGTCGACGACGGCGAACTGGGCCAGTACTACGACATCCAGGGCAGCACGTGGACCGGTTTGCCGCTGCTGAGCGATCCGAGCCAGAGCGTTCGCATCGGCTCGCGCACCTACAGCCTCTTCTACGACGGCGAACACATCAAGACGGTCGCTTGGAGAGAAGGTCGCGGCATCTACTGGATAGAAAACACCCTGACCTACAGTCTCTCGCCCGAAACGATGGTGGCGATCGCCCGCACCACGCGGCCCGTCGGCAGCTCAAGCGCGACGGTACCGGCGGTGAGCGCGGCCCCACATCGCCTGGCGGTGGCCCTGCCTACGCCGAGTGCCGCCGGCACGAGCAGCAGAGCCAAGATCGAAGCCGCGATCGCTCTGCTCAGCTTCGTGATCGTGGTGCTGCTAGGGCTGCGCTTGCTCTACCGCCAACGCGAGCTCAAACTGTTGCGTGCGCAGGTTGCGGAGGCGATGGCGCTGGAAGTCCGCCGGGCTACGCGGCTACGTGCCCGTATGGGTGTGAGCAGACGTCCTCCGGGCGAGGCCGAAGCTGAGCAGCAGCCGGTCGCAGCCGGCAGCGAGCCGGTTGACGTCAACAGCTGAGCGCGCGACGCAAGCCGACGCGGGGATTCGAACCCCGGACACCTTCATTACCATGGACATCCTCCAAGGGCGCTCAATCTCTAGGCTGAACGCCATTTTTGGCTCCTTTACTGGGGTTTGGTGGGGTCCGCTGTCCGGACAAACCCGGACAATCGCGGCGGAATAATACATCGGCTCGTTGGTAACGGAGCGGTAACGGGGGAGAGCCGACGAAGGGACTCGAACCCTTGACCCCCGCCTTACCATGGCGGTGCTCTACCATCTGAGCTACGTCGGCGTGACTTCTCGCAATGCTACCGAGAGCGAGCCGAGCGAACGTGCTCGACGGAGTGTCGCAATCCGCAGTCCCGCAGTATGCGGCTAGGGTAGGCTCGCTTCTGCTTGGAAAGGAGCACTCTGCGTGGCGGCTGCGTGGATCAGCGGCGACTCCAGCGCCTTCAGGGCAAGCGCGAAATGCGTCTGCGGGAACAGCGTCAGGTCGGCCCAGCGCGCCAGTCCCTCCATCACCCAATCATTGTCCGAGTGGGAGTCAGGGGTTATGTCGTACTCATAGCAGTGGAAGACCTCGTGCAGGATCACCTCGTCCTGCTCGTAGCGCGAGCGAATGCCATCGAAGAAGCCTTTGTTGATCGCGATCTGGCAGATCGGGCCGTCGTGGTTGACATCCCCGTTCAGCGACTCGTTCGTCCCGGTCAAAGCGTTTGGCACGTCTTTGCGAGAGTGCGCCCAGCCGACCTTCAGGTGCAGGTGCGTGAGCGAGAATTTGAGATGCTCGACGAGGGTCCTCGACTGCTGCTCTGCCCTGGCCTGCAGCGCGCCGTTGACGCCGTCGATCGCGTTGTTCGGCTCGGCGCTCGCCGCCGTGGCCAGCGCGGTCATCAGCGACAGCGTCACCACAATCACCAACACAGAGAGCGTTAGACGTCCCCTGAGCCTTGAACCGACGATTCGACTCTCCACCACCGCTCCCGTCGTTGCCGCATCGATCGCCGCCACGGCACACCCCGCGTAAAGTGGCAGGCACCGTGTGCCGCGAGCAAGACTACCAGCGTCGAAAGAGCCTTCGTTTCAGTTGCGGATGCTCGGTGTGGCGGCCTGGACTACGCGGCGTCCGAGCTCGGACACCTGCTCGTCGGTGAGTTGCTCGACGGCAAGGCCCGCCTGCTGCAGCTCGTGACGGACATTCACGGTGGTCAGGACGGTGTCGATCGCTGTCCCCAGTTTGGCCAGCGCGCGGCTGACGAGCGGGTCATCGAGCGAGGTCGTCCCGTCCTTTGCGGGCTTCATTAGCCATGTGCGCAGCGCCTCTGCCTCGCTCAGGGCGAGATCGAGAGTGAGCGTGCGCTCGACGACGACGGGCTCGCTGGTCTGCTGCTCAACTACTTTATTGCCATTGGTGCTCAGGTCGGTGGTGCTCATTGCAGGCAGGCTCGTTCCGGGGGTGACTCCCAAGCGCCGGGACGGGCGGGCGCTGTGTGATGCATGTATCGACGGCGGCAAGGCCACACTTGAGTAAGCACCATCCTTTCGCAGACAAGGCACTCAAGTGCTCACAACACCACCAAACCAATCCAGAATGCTACGTCGAGTGCACGGGCTCGCTGACTGAGCGAACAGAGATCAAGGCTTTCCTCATCGAGAGGCTGGCTTGCCAGGCCCGGAATGAGGACCGAAGGAAGCTCGTGGAGGATGTGGCGCATCGCCACGGTCTCCTCATCGACACACACGCCATCCTCGAAGCTCATGGGTCGCTCATGGAACGCCTCGCCATCGAGCTGAACTCAACGAGTTGCGCAGACATACCCTTTCGGTCGAGGCGGAGTGGTTCGAGCCAGGCAGCAAGGACGCCGAGTACAGCGGGCCCGTGAGTGTCGTGTGGTGACGAGTACAAGACTCGCGTGGCCACAATGGGCGCTCACTACTCACAACCCAGCCCTCCTGGCTGCTGAGGGTCAACGATCCCCTCGCTCACCAGGCCGTCTCGATGGTGATTGCAAGGCCTTCCACGACACGACCCAGCGAACCCTCGCGGATGCCATCGTTATGGACGAGCCTTGAGCTCGCCCCACTATGTCGTTGACGACATCGAGCCTGACGAGACGTAGCGCCGCGATGCGCCCCGCCCCGGACGTCCGTTCCACCCGGCCATCCTGCCGGCATGTCGTTCTTGGTGGCATTGATCGGAACCCGTGACACCACGACCGACGACATCGACGCCGTGCTCGACTATCACCTGCGACAACGCCCCGCGTTCTGGAGCGGCGCCAAGCACGACAGATGGGCGCAGGGCACGCGCGTCGTGGCGAAGATGGCCGGAGTCGGCTTAGTCGTGCTCACCGGCACCCTGGACTGCCTCGGGCCCGTGTACGACCCGCTAGAGCGGCATGGCCAAACTTGGGACTGGCGCTATGACATACGCTGGGACGCTCGCCCGCCTCAAGGCGTCCCCGTGTCTGAGCTGGGACTGCCGTTCGCTCGATCAATCCGCAGCGCGCAAGGGATCACGCGCGAGGAGTTCGACCGTGCGTACAGTGCGCTGCACGGCCGAGGACCCCGGCCGTAGGCACCCGGCTTCAGCGCCGGGCGATGCCGTTGACTTAAGATTGGAACCCCAACCGACCGGGGGCAGCTTGGCGTGGGGAGCGAGCGCAGGATCGGCGCCAGCTCGGGCTGCTGCTTGTCGTCGTGGGTGTCGCGCAAACCCCGGGTTTGCGCGACACCCACGAAGGTGCGCAGGCGTGAAGCCCGCGCTGGCGGACGCAAGTAACACCGGCCGGGCAGAGCCGATGAGGCTCTATGCGACATGCGGTGCCTTGCTGTCTTACGCGTTACATGCCGAGCAGCTCAGGGACGCGACCCATCACGGCGCGCTACCCAGAGCGCACCAACCGAGCGTTCCAGCGGCGGCCGCGCACACGACCCTGATCGGACGAAAAGAAGCGTTTGAAAGCTCGAACCATGCCGTGGATACTGGTGGTCGCGAGACGCATCCCGGTCCCCGCAAAGTGCGACACAAGAGTGCTACCATATTGGAATGGCTGCTCGTCACCCACGCCTAGGCGTAGAGCGCGATTCAGTGATGGAGCGAGCGCTCGCGCTCACCGAGCCGCTGCTCGACCCTGCGGAGACACGCTCGGCGGCGGCCCAGATCCGTGCGCTGACGCTGCGCGGCGCGCAGGCCGTGCTCGCTGGCGCAAGCTCGGAGTCCCAACTGCAGGCCCGCTTGGCTGAACGCTACGGCGCCAAGCCCGCGAAGGGCGACTTGTCAGAACTCGATCCTCCGCCAGGTGCACCGGACCCGGCGGGTGCGGCGCCGGCGTCCGATGCATTGCGGTGGGTTCGCGGCGAGTGAACGCCGCCTACATCGATACGTCCGCGCTGGTCAAGCTGTTCAAGGTGGAGCGCGAGACGGACGCCTTCCGCGCGGCGCTCGGCGATTGGCCTGTACAGGTCGCAAGCGAGCTGATCCGTGTCGAGGCGGTCTGCACAGCCCGGCGTCTCGGTGACGAGGACGTGCTGGCGCGCGCCAACAAAGCCATCGAGCGGATAAACCTCATCCCGATCTCGCCCGAGATCATCGAGATGGCCACGGGCGCCCACACCCCGCCGCTACGCGCGATGGACGCGATCCATCTCGCCACGGCGCTCACGATGCGCAAGGATCTTGGCGCTTTCTTCGCTTATGACAGCGACTTGTCGGCAGCCGCGCGAGCCCAAAAACTCAACCCGCTCGCACCGGAGTGACCACAGCCCGCGCAACTCGGCAGTCCTCAAGACTGCCTGACTGCCGCGGCGGTACGATGCAAACAGCCTGCCGACGTAGCTCCACAGTCTTGCCAGCGAAGGCTGGGTGGAACGCCTGAGCCCACCAGAGACCCCCGGAGGCTCACAGGGCTACCGGATAACGGATAAGGGCGAGCGCGCGTTCGCAAAATGGCTCGCCAAGGACTCCCGCCGCTCGCGTCCGTACCGTGAAGCGTTCTACCTCAAGCTCGCACTGGCTGGCCCCCAGAACGCGCACCAGCTGCTCAAGATCATTGACATCGAAAAACAGGCCTGCATCGACCAATTGGACGCCTACACTGCCGAAAACGCGTGCCCACCCGCGGAAGCCAGCGAGTGGGAGACGCTGGCCCGCGAGATGATCGATGAGGACCTGACCACCCGGCTGCACGGCAGACTCGAATGGCTGGAGAAGGTGCGCACGCGCGTCGAGCACCGCCTCTCCGAGCACGCCTGTGTCTCTCAGCCGAGGTTTGCTCCGACGGCAATTCTGCGCTTACCACCAACGGTGTGCTGTGCTCATGGAGGGTCACGCGGCAAGTAGCAGGGGCGATGACTGTTGCGCTGCGTAGCGTCGTTCGCGTGCAGCTGTCCACTCGTGCCCTGTTGTCGAGCGTTTCCAGCTGTTGCCCCCAAAGAGCTTCATGCAGACCGCGTGTTCCCGGGCCTTCGGGACAACCAGCGATCGCCACGAGGTGGGGGTCCGTCGCGGCAGTTCTTCTGGGTGTCTGCTCAGTCCTGCGGTAACGCAACGGTAACGCTGCCGCGTTGAATCGCAAAAACTGCTTATTTGCAGGGTAAACGCCTTTGGAGGGCACGTCCTTACCATGGAGGTGCTCTACCAACTGAGCTACGTCGGCACGAGCCCGCATCGTAACGCCGAAGCGACGGGGGTGCTACCTGCCGCACGGGTGGGCACGGCGGCTTTGCCGGCGATCTGAGACGCGTTACTCAATAGCCTATGAAGCGAACCTCGGCTCCCATGGCCTTGTATGTGGGTAGCGCTCGTTGGTCGGCGCTTAGGATCTCAGTTTCGTGTGTGGCGGCGGTCGCGGCAATCAGGGCGTCGTATAGAGCGCCGCCTCGTATTCCTGCTGTCACAGCTCTTTGAAGGGCGTGGCGCATATCGTCGGCGTCCATCGCAAGCCAAGGCTGTGTAAAGCGTCGCTCGAGGACCTCTAGCACGACTGTGGGTGCTATTCGTTGTCCCTCCGGCATACGGCTGAGAGCCGAGGTGGTCTCGAAGGCGACGTGCGCAGGTAGTCGGATCTCGCCCTTAGAGAGGGCGGTGCGAGCCGGATGGTGGGCTTCATGCCAGGGTGCGATCGCTGGGATCACGATGCTCGAGTCAGGCGCGATCACCGTCGCACGCGCTCGACCGCCGTGCGGGCTTCGGCGACACTCATCGGTTCCATCGGTCGGTCGGTCACGATCACGGGAAAGCCGTCGCGCTCCTCGACGTGCGCAGGCACGTCCGCGACCGTCAACTCCAATCGACCGTCGGAGGAAGTCAACTCCAAGTCTGTCGGACCGTTGACGCCGAGCTCCTCACGCAAGATCTTTGGGATAACCATACGCCCAACCCCATCAATGGCAACACGCATACCATCAGATTACCAATCCGAGTGGCCAGCGCCAGTCAGCGAACATGTGTTCGTAAATACCGTCCGGATTGCTGAGTAGCTTTTCGACGTCTACGAAAGGGCGGGCTCGGCGGTCGGTAGGTGGTGGCGGTCGGGGCCTCGGCATAAAGGAGGGCCGTACGAATGAGCGGACGCGGTAGCTGCGTCATGGCAGAGCAGGAGCGGCAGGCGGAGGGCGCGATCCTCGCTTTGCTGTTGAACTTCGAGGCGGGCAGTCTGTGGTCGGTGGAGGAGCTCAACCGTCAGTTGAGCGCCTCGCGCCTAGAGGTGATCGACGGGCTTGCAAGTCTGCACGCAGCCGGCTTGATCCACCGGATCGGCGACTATGTGTTCGCGACGCGAGCGGCCTCCACTTTCGACCAGCTCGAGCTTTGAAGTCTGGAGGAGGGCTTTAGCTGATCCCTTCGAGTAGCTCGGCGGGCGAGGAGAGCTCTAGGCCGCGAGCGAGGATCACGATCGTCTCGAGTCGCGGCGAGCGCTTGCAGCGCTCCAGTAGGCTGATCTCGGTTCGATGCAGGTCACACACGTCGGCAAGTGCCTCCTGGGATAGTCCGACGCGCCTGCGATGGCGGCGCAGGTTGGCGGCGAACTGCTCGCGGACGGACTCCATAGAGCACACTGTCGCGGGCCGCAGACGGAAGGTCTACAGACGAAAGTCAGCGCGTTACCCAACCTCGCTGTATGGGTTTGAGCGGTGGCTGGGTCTGGAGCTTGCTCTGGCAAGGTTTGAAACTGGCAGGCCTGTCATGCGGCCGCGACGGCATGCGCCTCATTGGAAGAGCCCACCGTGGTCACTGGGATGCCCATGCCAGACACCTTGCTTGCCAGATCAAGCCTCAGCCAGCGCACCAGCCGTGGGCTGGGGGCGGAGATGATGACCTCGTCGAAGCCATGCAGGTTGATCGCGTCTTCGATGGCTGCCACTGGGTCGGGATCGCCGACCAAGCCTTCCACTTGAACTCCGGCGGCCGCGCTCAGAGCGGGAAGGTTTCGATCGAGCGCGCTCCGCGCCTCGCTGGTGCCCTGGTCATTTGGGTCCACCACCTTGTGCAGCCCGTGGGCGGTGTTGGGCACGAGCAGCGCAAACGAACAGGGACCGCGTCGAGCGCGCTCGGAGACGGCATCGAGCAATGGCTGCGTGACGGATGTCTTGTGCTCGACAACGAGCACCTTTGGTTGAGTGGCTTGGCTGGAGGACTCCATGGCTGGGAACTCCCTTCCGATGGCTGAGCTTTGAGATGGCGAGACGGATTGGGTCGCCTAATACTTGGTTTACCCTTCCCGCGATGCGCGTGCACCTATCCGAGGATCAGATCGAAGTTCGGCTGACGAAGGCCGAGAAGGCACTCGGGCTGCTGCGCAACATCAAGGTCGCCCGCTTGGACATCAGCGACGTGCAAGTCCTCGATGACCCGCTGCGCGAAGTTATGCGCTCCGGCCTAAAGGTTGGCCTGCGCTTGCCGTGGCTGTACTACGTCTGTCGCTCGATCCGACTCGATCAGGCCTGGGCGGTGCGTCGCGGTGTCCCCGCGCTCTCGTTTGCGGTGCGCAACCAGGGCGCGCTGGAGCGCGTTACGGTTAGTACCAATGAGGCGCGCGAACTTGCGCGGCGTCTGGGGGCCTGACCGGCGAAAGAGGTAGATCGGGGCCGCAGAGATGAGAGGCGCAGAAGTGGTGGGGGCAGGATTCGAACCTGCGTAGGCAGAGCCAATCGGTTTACAGCCGATCTCCTTTAACCACTCGGACACCCCACCAGGTGTCACCGGCGATGAGCCGCGGACGAGAAGCTGATTGTAGTGGCTGGCCGCGCGGCGAGGTCTATCGGAGCGTCATACCTCGCCGCAACACCCTGCTACCGAGACTCGGCTCTCTCAACTAGCCTCGCGCAGTTCCTGGGCCTCTGGTAAAGCCTGCAGCTTCTTCAGCGTGCGGCTCTCGATCTGGCGGACTCGCTCGCGTGTGATGTTGAAGGCCCTGCCGACCTCGTCGAGTGTGCGCACGCGGTCGCCGGTTATGCCGTAGCGCATTTCCAGCACCTCGCGCTCGCGCCGGGGGAGCGAGGCGAGAACGCGCCCCACACTCTGGCGACGCAGCTCCTCCGCAGCGAGATCGAACGGCGAGGCGGCCGTCGCGTCCTCGACGAAGTCCGCCAGCGCCGAGTCTTCCTCGTCGCCGATCGGCTTCTCAAGGGACACGGGTTGTTGAGCCATGCGCAGCAGCTCACGTACCTCGCCCGTGGAGCACTCGAGCTCGGACGCGATCTCTGCCGCGGTGGGGTCACGGCCGAGCCGCTGGATCAGCGCGCGCTCGGCGTAGACGACATTGTTGAGCCGTTCGGTCATATGCACGGGAATACGGATCGTGCGACCCTTGTCCGCGATCGAGCGCGTGACCGACTGGCGGATCCACCAGGTGGCGTAGGTTGAGAACTTGTAGCCGCGTCGGTAGTCGAACTTCTCCACGGCCCGGATCAGGCCAAGCGAGCCCTCCTGGATCAAGTCAAGGAAGGTCATACCGCGCCCGACATAGCCCTTGGCGATCGACACCACAAGCCGCAGATTGGCCTCGATCATCTGCTGCTTGGCCGCCACTTCGCCACGCTCGATGCGCTTGGCGAGACACACCTCCTCCTCGGCGCTCAGCAGCGGCACGCGCCCAATCGCCTGTAGATACAGACGCAGCGAGTCAAGGCTCGGATCGACAGTCAAGTCGATCTCGGTCTCGCGCAGCTCGTCCAAGCGCGAAGCGAGGAACCCTTGTTCCTCGCCCTCGCCGGGCTCAGTGCGTACTTCTTCCAGCTCGACCACGGAAGTCTCCGCGGCCATCAGCAACCCCTCAGTGTTCTGGCTCATAGCCGGACCCCCCAGGATCCATGTGGCTCCCCGCCGAAGCGACTCCAGCTCCGACCTCCCCCGTCTCTGACTACTTGCCTCCTTGCGAATGCACTCTGCGGTGTTGGCGTTTGTGCCTCATCGGCTCGCCCGAACCACAACCCAATCATATCTCCCTGTCGATTCGAGACTACGTTCGGAGTGATACCAGATATGGGGGTCGACAGGCGCCGGTAGGCAGGACAAGTACAGGCAAATTGGGCAACGAACAAAGCCAAGTAGGCGATGACATGCAACCACTTGGTTGCATGTCATGCAAAGCTAGGAACCTACGTGGGCAGGACACCTGATATGGCGGTTAGCCCGTGCGCTTGAGTCGTTGCTGAAGCTGAGGCGCACCGCGAAGGGAAAGCCGCCGCGCGGGCAGCTCTTGGGTAGCAGGATGCCGCGAGGACGGAAGTTGACGGTCTTGCCGCTGATGTCTTCGTGGTAGACGATGCCAGCAGGGCCGATCGTCGTTTGCAGGCCGAGCAGGGCCACATCGGGTCCTTCGGGCACGCTCGGGACAAGTGGCAGCTTCGTTTCGATCAGTCCGCCGAAGTGAGGCCCGGCGGGCAAGACGAGCGCGCTGAAGATGATTTCAGCAATCACGGGATATTCGCCGACGGTCACGAACAACAGCTGCGGATCGCCACCTTGCACCGGCCCAGAGAAGAGTGTGACGCCGGTGTGCTCGATCACGAAGCGCGAGCCGAACGGTACGGCCGTGGTCGCGCTGCCATGGCCCATCAACGAGTTGGCAGGACAGGCGGCCCGTCCGAACTGTTCGAGTTGCGCGGGCAGGCAGTTTTGTAGTCCCAGTTCGCTCGTGGCTATGCCCAGCCCGGGGGGTAGAAAGAATTGGATCGCGGTCGCGGCAAGCGGCGCTTCGCCGCTCGGGTAGCTGACGTGGAAGCCGATCCGGATTGTGGTGCCCTTGCCGAGACGCTCAGGTGAGAAAGAGGCGGCGAGCTTGACCGACGGCGCAGCCGTTGCGGTCGGGGTGAGAGTCGGGACGGACGTGCATCCCCAGGCGCATGCGAGCGCGACGGACACCAGGCATGCACGGCTGGCTATCGCCTTCGCTGAGGGGGCGCGGCCGCCGATCCGTCTCAGGAAGACTCGATGGCCCGAGGTTCGGCGGCCCGAGGCGATCAAGTGCGGTTCATCCAGACAGCTCCTTGAATGAGCTCGCACACCGCGACCCGATCAATAGCTCAGCGTGCCGACGGTCTGGACCGTGAGTGCGCTGGTGCGGCGGTCGATTACGCCGTAGAGCTTGCCGCTGCCATGGGCGTGGGCATAGCTGCCTGTGCCGTGGCTCACCGTGAGCGAGCCGCCGAAGCTTGCGTACCTGCCGGAGGAGTGCAATGCGGCGCGCCCGCTGCCGTAGATCGTCCCGTATTTGGTTTGGATCGTGAAGGAGGCGATGACGGTGGAGCCGACGAGCAGGCGGACTTTCGCCAGGCCGGGTAGCGTGCCGCCGGCGGCGCCTTCCTCGAGCAGCACCGAGCCGAACGCTTTGAGAAGGCGCAGGTGACCGGTGTCATCGACGCTCACGGATCGTGAGGCGATCGTGGTGCTCACGAGGGCCCCCGAGAGCGCCAGCGTCGCGCTCAGAGCGGCTGCCAGTCGAAGCGAGCGCGTCTTTTTGCCGATCATCGTGCGACCCCTTGCCCCTCGCCCGGATGCGATGACCCGGGACAACGACCCCAGGATTGTGTAGAGAACGATACCGCGTGTCGGCGAGACAGTGCCAGTTAGAAGACAATCGTATCCCCCCTTGCCATTGACCGTCAACTGGGGTATGTTCTCGAGAGATCGTCGAAGTCGGGGAGTCAAGGCGGCTTATGGTCGGAGTGGCGGAGGGCAATGCAGGGACTGCCAAATGGATACGTGGACGTTCCGCGCACTTGCGCGGGGCCCTGCTGGGTCTGGTGCTGGAGCGTCCCAGCCATGGCGGCGAGCTGGCCAACCGACTTGCCATGCGCCTTGGGGAGACGTGGCGGATCGACTCCAACGACGTCTATCGACTGCTGCAGAATCTGCTGGACGAGGGCTTGGTCGAAGTTCGCGAAGAGCCCAGGCGCGACAAACGCTTGGGCACGCGCATCGTCTACCACCCAACCGAGCTGACCTCGGCGGCGCTCACACGCTGGGTCGAGACGCTCCTGCCGCGAGAGACGTTTCGCCTCGGTCTGCACGCCAAGCTGGCGGTGGCGCGCGAGCAGGACGTTCCCGGTCTGCGCTCGGCTCTAGCGCAGCACCGCCGGGAATGCCTGTCGCTCGCGACAATGATGTGCCCCAGCGACGGCGAGCCCAGCTCATGGGGTGCTCTGTTCATGGACTGCACGCGTGATGGTATTCATCAGATGCTGCAAACCGAGCTCGACTGGGTCAATCGCACGCTGCGGCGGATCGACGAGTATGCGGCCAGGCACGCCTAAGATGCAGCGGTATGGGCCCGGGCAGCCTTAGCCACAGGGTGCACGCACCGTTGTTGTCGTTTGCGAACGTCGGCAAGCGCCGACGTGAAGGCGGGCGCCAGAGCGTCGTGCTGGAGGATGTCTCTTTCGAGCTGCAGCCGGGCAGTGCACTCGGTATCTATGGACAACGGCGCTCGGGCAAGTCGACGCTCTTGCGCCTGGCGGTCGGGCTTGAGTTGCCAGACGAGGGCAATGTGCGCTTCGAGGGCCGTGAGCTTGAGAGCATGTCCGGCGGCGATCGTGCACGCTTGCTGCGCGGCCCGATCGCGTTGCTGACGGCTGACGGTTGGCTGCCCAGCCCGGGGGAGACCGTCATGGACCACGTCGCCATGTCGGCAGGAAGCGACGGCCTGTCGCTGCGCGAGGCCCGCCGCCGCGCCCTGGCCGCGCTCGACCGCGCGGGCGTGGCGGGCGTGAGCGCCGAGGAGATGACTGTGTCGCTAGCACCTGACACGCGCGCGCGAGTGATGCTGGCGCGTGCGCTGGTGCGCGAACCGCGTCTGCTTGCGGTAGATGAGCCAGCTCCGTTGCCGAGCCTGCTGGAGCGCGAGCGCTTCTGCGCTTTGCTGCGCGCGGTTGCCCAGGAGCGCTCGATCGCCCTGCTGGTGGCCTCTGAGGAGTTGAGCGCGCTGCAGGGCGTTGCGGTGCTCGCGTCGCTATCCGCAGGAGAACTGTGCTCGACGGAGGATACGGGCACCGTCGTAGAGTTCCCGCGCCGGCGCGCCGGGGCGATCGAGAGCTCGTGAGCGGGGGCGCGCTGGAGCTGTGCGAGCTCGTCAAGCACTACTCCAGCGGTGGGGAGAAGGTGCGCGCAGTGGACGGCGTGAGCCTGCGCATCGAGCCGGGCGAGCTGGTCGCGCTGTACGGCCCGAGCGGCTCGGGCAAGTTGACGCTGCTGATGCTGATCGCCGCACTGCTCGCTCCGGACAGCGGCAGCATCATGTTTGGCGGCCGGGACATCGCCGTCCTGTCCGCGCGAGGAGCCGCCGAGTACCGCCGCCATGAGGTGGGTCTGGTCTCACAAGAGTTCCATCTGATCCCGGGCGCCACGGCGTTGGACAACGCGCTAATCAAGCTGCCGGTGCTCGGCTTCAGCCTGAAGGAGGCTCGCGCGCGCACGATCCCATGGCTTGAGAGGGTGGGATTGGGGGGGCGTGCCGAGCACACCCCCGAGCGTTTGTCCATGGGCGAGCGCCAACGGGTCACGATCGCGCGCGCCCTGGCGGCGGAACCGAGGCTGCTGCTGGCGGATGAGCCAACAGGCAATCTGGACTCTGCTCGCACGAACGAAATCCTCAAAATGCTGCGCGAGATCTGCCGCAAGCGCGGTTTGCCCGGGCTGCTCGTCACGCACGACTCCGACGCGGTCGCGTTCGTCGATCGGGTGCACACGTTGCGCGATGGATGCCTGCACGAAGTACCGCCCAGTGGCGAGCCGCGGCCGCTGGGCGTAAACACGGGCAACCATGGGGGCACAAGGGAGCGGCTAAGGGTCGAGGGGTCCGCGACGCGTGCGCCGGTGGGCGAGCCATGAACGGCGGCGAGCGATGAATCCGCGCATCCTCGGCGTGCGTGTGGACATGCTGCTGTATCTCTACCGTCGCCGCCTGCGCGCGCACCCGGTGGCGGAGTTGCTGGCGGGCAGCGGCGTGGCGATCGGCGTGGCGCTCGTGTTCGGCGTGCTATTGGCAAACGCAAGCCTGACGAGCTCGGCGGGCCGCTTGATCCATGGCCTGACGGGCTCGGCGCGCTACGAGTTGGTCGCGCGCTCCTCGCAGGGCTTCAATGAAGGCCTGGTGGCGAAGGTCGGCGAAATGGAGGGCGTGCAGGTGGCGGCACCGGTGTTGCGTGAGAACGTCACGCTCGGCGGCCCGCAAGGCCAGCGGGCCGTGCAGCTGATCGGCGTCACCCCGAGCATCGAAGCGCTGGGCGGCGTGGCCACGCAGGAGCTGGGCGCCGCGACTGTACTGCTCAAGGGCGGCCTGGGACTGCCGAGCGGTGTGGCAAGCGCGCTGGACGCCCAGCCGGGGCAGGTGCTGCGGCTTGCAAGTGGCGGAGTGGTGCGTGGCGCACGCATGCGCGTGCTGCTCGGCGGCTCGGTCGCCGGCGCGTCGGCGAGCCCGGTGGCGGTGGCCGTGCTGAGCGTCGCGCAGGGACTGGTCGGCGCTCGCGGCAGGGTGAGCGGGATCTTGGTTCGGCCAACCCCGGGCGCGCAGCGCTTGGTGTCGCGTGAGCTTGCTCGTTTGGCGGCAACGGAACACCTCGACCTGCGCCCGGCCGACGACGAACTGCGCTTGCTGAACGTGGCAACCGGCCCGAACCGCCAGTCCACCTCGCTGTTCACAGCGATCGCGGTGATGATCGGCTTCCTGCTGGCGCTCAACGCGATGCTGCTGACCGTCCCAGAGCGCCGCCGCTTCATCGCCGAGCTGCGCATGCAGGGTTATGACGCAGGCCAGATCGTGCTGCTGATGGGCATGCAAGCGCTCGCGCTGGGCCTGGTGGCATCGCTCGTGGGGATCGCGCTCGGGTATGAGCTATCGCATGTGTTCTTCCAGCAGGTCCCAGGCTTTCTAACAGCGGCTTTCCCGATCGGCGCCGAAGAGGTCGTGCACGCGGCGACAGTCGCGGTGGCCGTGGCTTGCGGCGTGCTGGCCACCGCCTTGGCCTCGCTCTCGCCGCTCTTGGACCTGCGCGCAGGCCGGCCGGTAGATATCGGCTTGCACCAGATAGGCGCGCACAGCGAGGTGGTGGCGCAGCGCACGATCGCGTTGTTCGGGATCGCGGGCGTGTGTTTGATCGCGGTGGCGAGCGTGCTTGCGCTGCTCGCGCCTTCACTGACGATCGCAGCGGGCGTGGCCCTGGCGCTCGCGGCGGTGTGCCTGATCCCAACGGTGTTCTGGCTGTTGGCGCGCTGGTTGCCGCGCGCGGGTGAGCGCATCCACTCAAGCGCCCTGATCGTGGCGACGTGCGAGCTGCGCGCGACGACGACGCGCTCGGTCGCGCTCGCGGGCATCGTCTGCCTGGCGGTCTACGGCGGCATCGCGATCGGCGGCGCGCGCCGCGATCTGCTGGCGGGCATCGAATGCGCGACCGACCAGTACTTCTCAACTGCCCAGGTTTGGGTGACATCGGGCAAGGATGTGTTCAACACGAACAGCTTTGCGTCGGCCGCGCCGGCGGCCGCGATCGCGCGCGCGCCGGGCGTCGCTGCGGTGCGCGTCTACCGCGGCGGCCTGCTCGACGTGGGCGAGCGGCGTATGTGGGTGCGGGCAAAGCCGGCAGTAGATGAAACGTTGCTGGAATCGAGCCAGCTGGTGCAGGGCGAATATGCGAACGCCACGCGCCTGATTCGCTCGGGCGGCTGGGCGGCGGTCTCCAGCGAATTCGCAAGCGAACGTCATCTACATGTGGGCAGCTACTTCGCGTTGCCCACGCCGACGGGCGAAGCGCGTTTGGGCGTGGCGGCGATCACAACCAACTCGGGCTGGCCGGCGGGCGCGATCACGCTCACCGCGACCGACTATGCGCGTCTGTGGCACACGAGCGAAGCGGCGGCGCTGGAAGTGGCTTTGAAGCCAGGGGTGAGCCCGGCGGCGGGTAGGCGCGCGGTGCTGGCGGCGCTCGGTCGGAGCAGCGGTCTGCAGGCGCGTACGTCCGCAGAACGAGCGGCCCAAAGCGCGGCAAGCGCGCGCCAGGGACTGCGCACGCTGGAAGAGATATCGACGCTCTTGATAGTGGCGGCCGCGCTGTCGGTGGCGGCGGCGCTCAGCGCCGCGATCTGGCAGCGCCGCCCGCGCCTGGCGGCATTGAAGATCCAAGGTTACGACGCCGCGCAACTGTGGCGAGCCGTGCTCTTGGAGTGCGGTATCACGATCGGCGTCGGTGCGCTGGTGGGCGCGGTCGTCGGGATCGCCGGCCACGCGCTCGCGGGCCGCTTCCTGCAGCTGACAACGGGATTCCCGGCTCCTTTTTCGTTGGGGCCCGCGCAGGTGCTGCTGACGGTCGTGCTGTTCGGAGCGATCGCCCTGGCGGTGATCGCCTTGCCGGGAATGCTGGCGGCGCGCGTGTCGGCGCGGGCGGTGTTGCAGGAATGAGGTTCCCGCGGTAGGGCCGGCTCAGGGCCAGTCGATCAGCTGGGCGAGCTCGGCGGGGCCGAGGTCGATCAGGGCGCTGTGCTCGATTGGCTCGTAGCGCTTGGCGGTGAGTGCGAGCCAGTGAAGCTGGCGGGTGTCGAGGTCGACGATTAGTACCTCGTCGACGTGGCGGGCGGCGTAGAAGGGGAGCTTCTCCCACGTTTCGTCGCCCGGGGAGAGGATCTCCAGCGCGAGCGCTGCTGTAGCGATCCAGACGCCGCGGGGTGGGGATCGGTGCAATCCGCCGTCCGGGATGCGGAAGTCGTTCCTGGAGTCGCCGACGTTGAAATCGTCGGTGACGATCAGTCCCGCGGCGGCGGCGGGCGTTGCCAGCAGTCGCTTGACCTGCGCGGCGAGCATCGCGTGCTCACCGGCGGGTCCCGGGACCATGTGCAGCACCCCCTCCCACACTTCGTCTCTGCGGTCCTGGCCGAGGCGTTTGCGGCGCTCGAGCAGCGCCTGCAGCTCGGCGGGTGGTGGGTCGGGGAGCAGCGTTCGCATTGGCAAGAAGTTTAGCGGTGGGGACAGGCGATTTCGCGGGTGGCATCCTGGCTTCTCATCCGACTGCCGGCGCCGGACGGGACAATTGTGCCCGACACGACAGTCGAAGCCGTTCATAGGACGAGCCCAGGATGGCGCGGCCGGTACGGGCGTGATCTCTAAATTCAAGTAGCCAAATTTAGGCTTGTCAGGTCGGCTTCGGGTGGCGATCCTGCTGTCAGGAGGGGGTGACCCGGCTCGTGGCGGGGTCTCGCCTGCATGGGACTACGGACAGAGGGTGAATGGAGATCATGCGAGTGACACGGCGGCGGGGCACGGGTTTGGGCGGCGTACGCGAGGGTGTGTCGTGCGGCAGGCTGCTGCGGCGCATGGTCGCTGTGGTGATCGCTGGCGTGGTGGGGTCGCTGATGCTGGGGAGCGTGCCGGCTCTGGCGGCGGCGCCTGAAACGCCGGAAACGTTGAAAGCGTCGGGGGTTACCGCGACCACCGCGACGTTGAATGGTGTTCTGAACCCGAATGCTCCTGGTCAGCCTGGTAGTTACCAGTTCTCCTATGCGCCTTCTGGCACAGAATGCACTCCGGGTACGTTTGATCCGGGGTCGCCTGCGTTGGCGATGGGTCTGGAAAAGGAAAAAGAGTCGGTCGCGCTGACGGGTCTTGAACCGAACAGGGAATACGCGTTCTGCATCATCGCGTACCCGCTGTCTGGAATCACCGAACCCGCGCAGGGTGCGGCGGTTCCGTTTATGACGCTTGCTTCGCCTCCGGGGGTTGGATCCCCGAGCGTGTCGTCTGCCAGCTCGACGGGTGCGACGCTGGAAGCGCAGGTCAACCCGAACAACCAGGAAACGACGTTCACGTTTGAATACGCGACGAGCAAAGCCGCGTTGGGTACGGCTGGTGCCACAAAGCTTCCGAGCGGGACGCTGTCGGGGTTTGGCAACCAGACGGCGAGTGCTCCCACGGGTGTTCTGACGCCGGGTACGCCGTATTTCTATCGTGTGATCGCGGAAAACGCGCAGAGCAAGACGGAAGGCAAAGCCGTTGAAGTCGCGGGTGAATTCGCGACGGTCGCGACACCGCATACCGAAGGCGCGACCGCTGTCACAGCGACGACGGCTGTTCTTCACGGGAAGCTGACGCCGTTGAACCTGGCGGTCGAAGCGGAATACTCGTTCGTCTACCGGGTTGGTGGCGAATGCGCCGGCGAAAACGGGACGCTCCCCGCGAAGGCGGGTAAGGGGTCGGGCAGCAAGACCGTCGAAGAATCGGTGACGGGTCTTCAACCGGGTGTGGCCTACAGCGTGTGTCTGGTCTCGATCAACCCGTTCGGCTCAGAAGTCGATCCCGCGAGCCCACCGGTTTCCTTCACGACCCCTGCGGCCGGTCCCACGATCGAAACTGGGAGCGAGAAAACGTCTGCTGTGACGCCGTATGAAGCGACGTTGGAAGCGAACGTCAACCCGGATAACCAGAAGACGACGTATTCGTTTGAATACTCCACGAGCCAGTCCGGCGGGAAACTCTCGGGGTCGATCGTCACGCTGAAAGGCGAAAACGCCCTTGAAGGCTATGGTGAGCAGCGCGCGAGCGTAGTTACAGGCAAGGTCCTGACTGCGGGGACGACCTACCATTTCCGTGTCCGTGGCGAAAACGCGGCTCATGAAACTGTTGAAGGCGCCGGTGAATTCGCCACGTCGGTCGCGACCGCGCCGGTCATCGAAAGCCAAACTCATTCCGGGGTAGGTACTGAGCAGGCGAAGCTCGAAGCGTCGGTCAACCCGGACTATCAGGAAACCTCGTGCGAGTTCCAGTACGCCACCGAAGCGTCGTTGGCGACCCATACGACTGTGTCGTGCGACCCGGCGCACCTCGGGAGCGGCGGTCCCGGTGTGGGCGCGTCGGTGACGTTGACCGGCCTGCAATCGAAAACCATCTACTACTACCGTGTCGTGGTCACGAACGGTACGGGCACGACCACGGACCCGACGATCGAAACGTTCGAAACGTTGCCGGGTACGGCCCCGGTCTTGGAAGGTCCCCCGAACGTGGCAGGCGAGTCGTCATCTGAAGTGTCTTTGACTGGCGCGACGGTCAGCGTGCACGTCAATCCGGGGGGACTGGCGAGCACTTATCGCGTCGAATACGGTACGGGCGGCGCGTATGGTTCGAGCACGTCCGCGGCGAGCCTTGGCGATGCGTCGGTGGGCGTGGTCGCGTCGGCTCATTTGAGCCGACTGGAACCGGGCACGCGCTACTCATTCCGTTTCGTGGTGAGCAACGCTCTCGGTACGGTCTCGGATACCGAAGACGCGACGTTCACAACGAGCGCCGCTGCGCCCGCGCCGGAAGCGTCGTCGTGTCCCAACGAAGCCTCGCGCAAGGGTCCTTCGGCCGTGTTGCCGGACTGTCGTGCCTACGAGCAGGTCACGCCTGTGGACAAGGGCGGCGCCGAAGACTTGTTCCCGACCAGCGGGGGCCCCGAAGGGGGCGGGGCTGGCTCCATCGGCTATGCCTCTGAAGATGGTGACCAGTATCTGTTCGACACAGACGCGAAGTTGGGCGAAGGCGGTGGTGGCGGGGGTAAAAGCTCTTACGTCTTCTCACGCGGCGCCGATGGTTGGACGACGACATCGGCGGTGGCGCCGGGTCTCGGTGTCCAGAGCATCGCTCCCGAACTCTTTGATCCAGCTGATTTCTCTAACATCGGCGTTCTAGCCTACGTGGGGTCGGAGGGGTCGGAGACCGACGAAGAAAGAGCGCATGATTATCTGGTCGGTCCGGCTGGTGGTCCCTACGCCACAATAGACCACAGAGCCGGTGAACAAGAAACTGTGGACATGGTGGGAGGCTCGGCCGATCTGAGCCATATAGTGCTGGCGACTTTGCATCAGCAGTTGGCGCCGGGTGACTCCAGCCAGGACCCCAACAGTTATGCACTGTATGAATGGGCGGGCGGGCGGTATAGCCTGGTCAACG
This sequence comes from uncultured Solirubrobacterales bacterium, assembly GCA_963827045.1. Lineage (GTDB taxonomy): Bacteria > Actinomycetota > Thermoleophilia > Solirubrobacterales > Solirubrobacteraceae > Palsa-744. The sequence goes on along the minus strand of CAWGZH010000003.1, from coordinate 717,406 downwards.
TCAATACCGACGGTTCGCTGGTCAGTTCCTGTGGCGCGGTCCTCGGCGAAGGCACCAGCGAGGGCGGCAGTTACCATGCGGTGTCGAGCGATGGCTCGAAGATCTTCTTCACCGCCCCCGACCCAGACGTGCAAGGAGAACCAGGCTGTTGGGGGGGTGCAGAAAATCTGCTGGTCGATCCACCGCAGCTCTATATGCGTCTGGATGGCACGAGCACCGTGGACGTGTCGGCGCCGGCTCCCGATGCTAAAGAATCCACTCCTTATCCAGCTCTTTATGTTGGGGCGTCCGCGGATGGCGAAAAGGTGTTCTTCCTGAGCGAAGGAGAGTTGACGGCCGATGCCACCGGTCATTCCATCGAACTCTATGAGTACGACACGACCACATCCACGTTGACGCGGGTCTCACGCGGTGACTCGGGCGCCGTCGAAGGCAAGGTCGTGGCAGTTCCGTCGATCTCAAGCGACGGCTCGGCCGTGTATTTCACCGCCGAAGGGCAGCTCGCGCCCGGCGCACCGGAAGGACAGGTCAATCTCTACCGTTACGACACGAACAGTGGGGTCACGACTTATATCGCGGGTCCGATCAGTGAAAGTGACTATCACTCTGACCTCATTGGCTATTGGTATGCGGAAATGTGGTACACCGAAAACGCACAGGTGCGGGCGTTGTTCCCCAAAGCGAACTGGTACGCGACCGCCAACGGTCAGTATCTGGCGTTCGTCGCAGAACAGAATCTGACAGGGGGAGGGACCGGCAAGGAGGTCTACCTGTACAGCGCCGCGAGTAACACTCTCGTCTGCGCCTCCTGCGATGCGACCGGTGCGGGACAGGTATCCGACGCCGAATTCGCTCGCTCCGCATTCCAGACTCCCTCGGACACCTCGCCGCGGGCTGTCTCCGAAGACGGCAGCTACGTGTTCTTCGATTCGAAGGATGTGCTCGTTCCGGGGGCGCTGGCCGGTGTGCTGCATGTGTATGAGTGGCATGACGGCAAGATCTCGTTGATCAGCGCAGGCGGCGATCCGAGCTCCTCGTTCTTCATGGGTTCCAGTCCCGATGGCTCGAACGTATTCATCGGCACTCATTCCCAGCTGGTGGCGCAGGACACCGATCAGGCGGCCGATCTCTATGACGCTCGTATCGATGGTGGCTTTGAAGGTCTCGCGCCGCCGGCGTGTACGGGCACGGGTTGTCAGGGTGTGCCCGAGGCGCCTCCGATCTTCGCGACCCCCGCGAGCGTGACGTTCGCCGGTATCGGCAACTTCGCAAGCGAACCACCACCACCGACGAAGAAGACGGTGACGAAGAAGGCAACCAAGTGCAAGAAGGGCTTCGCCAAGAAGAAAGGCAAGTGCGTCAAGGACAAGAAGTCAAAGAAAGCAAAGAAGTCCGCAAGGAAGTCTGTTCATAGCGACCGGAGGGCAAGCCGATGACCACCTTCAAAGCTCTCCAGAAGATCAGTCACCGCTCTTGGATTTGTGTTGCGGTGTTTGCTCTCGTGTTGCTTGGCGTCCCGGCGTCGGCGCCGGCTTTTGCGCCGGGTCCTGCTCAGTGGACGGTGGCGGCGACCTCGGCCCCGACGAACCTTCCGCCAGAAGGCACCGGGATCTACAGGGTGACAGTGACCAACACGGGTGCCACGGCAAGTGACGGCAGTCCGATCACCGTGACCGACACGCTGCCGGCCGGGTTGAGCCTCGGCGTCGGCGGCATCTCCGCCGAAAGCGACGAGCTCGGTCATGTGTTGCCTAGCTGCGTGGGTCTGACATGCGAATACACGGGTACCGTGGTACCCGGTGACGCTTTTACCCTGGTCGTTCCGGTGGTGGTCGCGCCGGGCGCGGCTTCCAGCGTGACGAATACTGTGACGGTGTCCGGTGGTGGCGCTCCCGTGGCGTCGGCCAGCACTCCCACGACGATCAGCTCGACGCCCGCCCGTTTCGGTATCGCTCCGGGCGGAGTGGTATCGGTTCTGTCCAGCACTCAGGCGGGCGCTCACGCCAACCTGACGACGAGTCTCACGTTCAACACGGTCGCCAACGCCTATGCCACGGTGCTACCGGCCAATACCAAGAACGTGGTGGACGATCTCCCACCGGGCTTCGCCGGTGACCTGGCGGACTCGCCGACCTGCCCGATCGCGGTGTTCACCAACGAAAACGGAGACAATTTCAACCAGGACAACGAAAATGGTTACGGGCATAAAGATGGCTTCGCCTGTCCGCTCGGCACCCAGGTCGGGACGATGCTGCTGCACACGATCGCCTATGACGGTCGAGAATACAGTACTTACCTGGCGCCGGTCTTCAATATCGCTCCGAACCCTGGCGAAGTGGCGAGGCTCGGCTTTTACGGGGGGATCTTTGCTCTCCAGGGCGAGGTTTTCCTGCGTCCCGGCGACGACGGGGTGCGGACAAGCTTTGTGAACAACCCCGCGAGCATAGTCCAGTTCGCCAGCTTTCAGTTGACGGTCTGGGGCGACCCCGCCGAACCGGCCAACAATCGCATGCGTGGCGTTTACTGCCACGGATCTGTTGGCAACTGTGGAGGCCCTGCCCTGGAACCCGAAGGCGACGCCTCGAGCAGTCCGGATATCCCGTATCTGACCAACCCGACAGGGTGCTCGAGCAGCCCGTTGCAGACAGAACTGTCGATCGCCTCCTATGAACCGGGCATCGAACCGGACAGCACCCTTGCGGATACGGGTGTCATGACGGGCTGTAACCTGCTGGAATTCAACCCCTATATAACGGCTGCGCCGGACACGTCCTACGCGGACACTCCCGCGGGCCTGACGGCGGACGTGAAAGAGCCTCAGGAAGGGTTGACAAGCGCCGAAGGCCTATCGAGCGCCGATCTTCAGAACACGACGGTGGTACTGCCCGCGGGTGTCGCGATCAACCCGGGTCAGGCCGCGGGCCTCGAGGCGTGCCAGTCCAGCCAGGAGAAGATCGGTCTCGCCGAACCGACGTCGTGTCCGAACGCCGCAATCGTTGGGCACGATGAAATCCGTACACCACTGTTGAAGGAAAAGCTCGAAGGCGACGTGTACGTGTTGCAGTCCAACCCGCCGGATGTGAAGCTGTTGGTCGAAGCGGCGCAACCGATCTACGGGATCTACATCAAGCTGATCGGCGACGTCCATTTGAACACGAGCACGGGACAGTTGACGACCACCTTTGAAGGCACACCGGAGCTGCCGTTCAGCGACTTCAAGCTGTCCTTCTCAGGCGGCGCGCAGGCCGCGCTGTCCACTCCGACCCAGTGCGGGATCTACCGCACGACCGCGGACTTCGTGCCGTGGAGCGCACCGACCGGAGCGGAAGCCCTGTCGAGCAGCGAATTCGCGATCGAACACGGCACCGGCGGAGCCTCGTGTCCACCCTCGTCGTTGCCGTTCACCCCGGAATTGATCGCGGGCGCGACGACCGATCAGGCGGGCGGGTTCACCAACTTCTCGCTGCTGCTGCAGCGTCCTGACGATCAGCAGCGTGTCTCGACATTGCAGTTCAAAGTGCCTGAGGGCTTGTTGGGCATGATCGCCAAGGTCCCGTTGTGCCCAGAACCGCAGGCTGCTGATGGGACGTGTTCGGCGGCGTCGCAGATCGGCCACACGGTTGTCGAGGCCGGGCCCGGACCGTACCCGCTGGTTGTGCCCCAGCCGGGACAGCCAGCCGCACCGATCTATTTGACCGGCGGCTATAAAGGCGCACCCTACGGGCTGTCGATCGTGGTGCCGTTGCACGTCGGCCCGTTCGTCCTTGAAACACAGGTAGTGCGCTCGAAGATCGAAGTCAACCCGCTAACCGCGCAACTGACGGTCACGACCGACTCGTTCCCGCAGCTCATCGACGGAGTACCCACGGACCTGCGCACAATCAACGCCGTGATCGACCGGCCCGAATTCATGTTCAACCCGACGAGTTGCGCACCGATGGCGTTCGGCGGGACCGCGACGAGCAACGAAGGCCAGGCTGCGGCGATCTCGAGCCATTTCCAGGTCGGGTCGTGTCAGAGCCTGAAGTTCAAGCCGAACTTCAAAGTCTCGACGTCGGGCAAGACCTCGAGAACCGACGGGGCGAGCCTGACGGCGAAGATCGTCTACCCCACAGGAGCGCTGCCGGATAACCAGGCAAGCAGCCAGTCGAACATCAAATACGTCAAGGTGGACCTGCCAAAGCAGCTTCCCTCGCGCCTGACGACGCTGCAGAAGGCGTGCCCCAACGGTGTGTTCGAAGCCAACCCGGCGGCGTGCCCGGCGGACTCCAGGGTGGGAACGGCGACGGCGGTCACGCCGGTGCTGCCCGTCGAGCTGTCAGGACCAGCGTATTTCGTCTCCTACGGCGGCGCGAAGTTCCCCGAACTGGTTGTCGTGCTCTCGGGTTACGGCACGACCGTCGACCTGCACGGTGAAACGTTCATCAGCCCGGCAGGCATCACGAGCTCGACCTTCCGCAACGTCCCCGACGTGCCGATCTCGAGCTTCGAATTGAAGCTGCCGGAGGGCCCGTTCTCGGCGCTCGGGGCGAACAAAGACCTGTGCACGGTCAAGGGCGGGCTGAAGATGCCGACCGAGTTCATCGCGCAGAACGGCGCCGAAATACGCGAGTCCACGCCGGTCGCCGTGGTCGGCTGCCCGAAACACCCCAAACAGAAGAAGGCCAAAAACGCCCACAAGGCTCACAAGAAGAAGTAGGGGCGCACTCCCCTTGCCGCGCTCGGAGAGAGAGCCCCCCCGTTCGGGGGCAGGCGGGGGGCACCGGCAACGTCCCGGCGATGATCGCTCCGGGGCGCGCGCGCGGCTGCTGGAGATCCAGCGCGGGCGGATGATCGTCGCGACGATCGAGGTCGCCGCCGAACACGGCGCCAGCGGCCTGTCGGTGGCGGCCGTGGTCGAGCGCTCGGGCGTCTCGCGGCGCACGTTCTACGAGGTCTTCACGGACGTGCAGGACTGCCTGCTGGCGGCGCTGGAGGACTCGCTCGAGCATGCGCGCGCGTATGTGCGCGAGGTCTATGACCCCGACGATGCGTGGCGGGTCGGGATCAGGACGGCGCTGCACGCGCTGCTGCGCTTCATCGAGGACGAACCCGCGCGCGGGCGGATGCTGGTCGTGGAGGCGCCCGCGGCGGGGCCGCGGGCGCTGGAGCGCCGCGCGCGAGTGCTCGAGCAGCTGACCGCGGCCGTGGACGGCGGCCGGGAGGAGTCCGAGCGCGCCGCCGCCGTCACGCCGCTGACGGCCGAGGGCCTCGTCGGCTCGGTGCTGGCGGTCGTGCACGCGCGCCTGGCCAAGGGCGGAAATCCAGCATTGGTCGAGCTGACCAATCCGCTGATGAGCATGATCGCGCTGCCCTATCTCGGCGCCGCCGCGGCGCGCAAGGAGCTGGAGCGCCCGCTGCCAAAGCGCGAGCGCCGCCGGCCGCCGGCCGGCGACGGGGCAAGACGGCTCAACGGCCTGTCGATGCGCATCACCTACCGCACGATGCTCGTGCTGAGCGTAATCGCCGCGGCACCGGGAGCGTCCAACCGGCAGGTCGGCGAGTCCGCCGAGATGGTCGACCAGGGGCAGACCTCGAAGCTGTTGCAGCGCCTGGAGCGGCTCGGGTTGATCGAGAACAGGCTGGCCGGCCAGGAGCGGGGCATGGCCAACCAGTGGTGGCTGACGCCGCTGGGCGCGGAGATCGAGCGGGCCACCGGCCGCTCGCGCGAGGGCGGCGGCTGATGCGCGCGCGAGGCGCCCCGGTGACGCGAACGCGCGTCCCCGGCAGCGGCCGGCCGGCCTCGCCGGCCGTGTTCGCACGGGCGACGCGCACGTATTGGACGAGCGTGTTTCCGCAGGTCGGCCGCGAACTTGCGATGTGGCGCGGCAAGGCGCACGCGATACCCGACCCGGCCCTGCGCGCGCAGGCGCTGGAGGCGCTCGGCAAGCGCGGCAACATGGAGGGCGCGGCCGCCTTTGCGACGTTCGTGCCGCGCCAACATCGGGCGGCCGTCGTACGCGCCACGGTCGCGTTCCAGAGCGCCTACAACCACCTCGACACGATCTCCGAGCAGGCGGGGGCGATCGGGCCGGGGGAGGCTCGGGCTTTGCACGAAGCGCTGCTAGCGGCACTGGCCTGCGTCAGGCCCGGGGCGTGGAGCGGCCCGAGCAGATCAGTGGAGTCGGGAGACGACCACGCACGCCACATCTATCCCCCAAAAAATGAAGAAGACGATTATCTGACGGCGCTGGTCGAGACCTGCCGGCGGGCGCTGGGCGAGCTGCCCTCCTACGCGCTGGTCGCGCCCGCCGCAAGGCGCGCGGCCGAGCGCGTCGTTTGGTTCCAGGCGCTCAACCGGCACGAGCGCGAGGCGATCGAACGGTGGGGGCGCGAGCAGACGCGCACGGGCAGAGACCTGCGCTGGTGGGAGACGGCCGCCTCGGGCGGATCCTCGCTGGGCGTGCACGTGATGATCGCGGCGGCGGCCGAGCCAGGGATCGACCAGGCACAGGTCGATGCGCTCGAGCGCGCATACTTCCCGTGGATCGGGGCGCTGCACTCGATGCTCGACCAGCTCGTGGACATCGAAGAGGACGCGCGCGAGGGACAACCTAACCTGGTTGAGCTATACGGCTCGACGGCAGAGGCGGCGGAGCGGATGGGGATGTTGGCCGAGCGGGCGCTTGAGTGCGCGCGGGTGTTGGAGCCAGAGCATCGGCACGAGCTGATCGTGGCGGCGATGGCGAGCTTCTATCTGTCGGCGCCGGAGGCGCGGGTGGGGGAAGCGGCGCTGGTTACGCGCGCCGTGCTGGACGTGTTCGGGGGTTTGGCCTGGCCGGCACTGGCGGTGTTTCAGGCGCGGCGGGGGTTGAGCCGGTTCGGTAGGCGATTCGCAAGCGGCCACAGGGTGGCTCAGGGCCAGTCGGCCGCCGGCGCCAGGCGGGACGATCGCCGCACGGCCGAGTGCGTGTACTACGCTTGCCGAGAGCATGGCTCAAGCGACAGACGTGCACCCAGTCTCACCCTCGCCCCAGGCCATCGCTGAGGACGTCCAAGCGCGCGTCCCGCCGATCCCGGTCGCGCTCTCGCGCGTAGGGGTAACCGGAGTCGAGAAGGTCATCCGCATCCGCGAGGAGCTGTTCTATGCACGCCTGGAGTGCTACGTGGACCTGGGCTCCGCGCAGAAGGGCGCACACATGTCGCGCTTCGAGGAGGTCGTCAACGAGGCGATCGGCGAGGTCGTGCTGGGAGAGGCGCCGTTCCGAGCAGAGACGCTGGCAAAGCACATAGCCGAGCTGGTGCGCGAGCGCCAGGGCGCCGCGCGGGCGGAGGTCACGATCGCCGCGCGCTACCCGGAGCACAAGCCGGCCCCTGTGTCGGGTGTGCCGACGCAGGAGATCTACACGCTGTTCGGGCGCGCCGTGGCGCTGCCGAGCGGCACGCGCCGGCTGGTGGGTGTCGCGGCCACGGGCATGACCGCGTGCCCGTGCGCGCAGGAGTTGGTGGCTGCCCGCGCGCGTGAGCGTCTGCGGGCCGATGATTTCAGCGAGGATCAGATCGAGAGGGTTCTCGAGTGCGTCCCTGTGGCGACACACAACCAGCGGGGACTTGGCACGTTGCACATTGGCTGCCCGGAGGAGTGCGAGGCTGAGATCGAAGCGGCAACCCTGCTGGAGATCGTCGAGGGCTCGATGTCCTCGGAGATCTACGAGCTGATGAAGCGCACAGACGAGGTCGAGGTCGTGGAAAAGGCCCACCGCCGCCCCCGCTTCGTCGAGGACTGCGTGCGCGAGATGATCGCCGCGACGGTCGAGCGCTTTCCAATGCTGCTGGACGGGGCGTTCGTCTCAGCGCGTCAGGAGAACCTGGAGACGATTCACCAGCACAACGTGATCGCCGAGCGGTATGGCCTCATGGCCGAGTTGCGGGGGGAGATTCAGACGCAGGCGCCGGCGGCGCATCAGACGACGCTGGACGAGTGGCTCGGCGGAAATAGTCGAGGCCTGAGAGCACCGTGATCGCCACCATCAGGTAGACGAGCAGCGAAACCCAAAGAGGAGAGCCGGGCACGGCGATCACGGCAAGGATCGCCGCGATCTGCACGCAGGTCTTGAGCTTGCCGAACATAGAGGCTTCGATCACAACCCCTGAGGATGTGGCGTTCATGCGCCACATCGTCACGGCAAGCTCGCGCGCGATGATGACCATCGCCACCCACCCTTCCAGGCGGTCGAGCGACACAAGCGACAGCAGCGCCCCCACGATCAAAAGCTTGTCGGCAAGCGGGTCCATCAGCTTGCCGAATGTCGTGATCGAGTCGCGCGAGCGGGCAAGGTAGCCGTCGATGAAGTCGGTCAGCGAGGCCAGCGCGAACACGACCGCGGCCAGCACATCGCCTGAGGGTGTGTTGCCAAGCAGTGCGACGACCAGCACCGGCACAAGCATGATGCGCAGCACCGTCAACAGATTGGGGAGGTTCAAGGGCATCATCGGGCCGGCCCCATTATGGCCGCAATCGCAAGCGTTGGCCGGGCGGGTGCGCCACTTGCGTGGGGCCGCTCGGGAGCCTCTTCACGATCGCGCCCGGATCGGGAGCTCGCGCCCGATAGGGTGTGCCCATGCCGCTGATCCCAATGGTCATAGAGCGCACCGCTAGAGGCGAGCGCGAGTTCGACATCTTCTCGCGCTTGCTGAACGAGCGCATCATCTTCCTCGGCACGCCGATCGAAGATCAGGTGGCCAATCTGGTCGTCGCCCAGCTCCTGCACTTGGAGTCCCAGGACCCCGACAAGGACATCTCGATCTACATCAACTCGCCGGGGGGCAGCGTCTACTCGGGCCTGGCGATCTACGACACGATGCGCTTCGTCAAGCCCGACATCCACACGATGTGCGTTGGCGTGGCGATGTCGATGGGCTCGCTGCTGCTGGCTGGAGGCACCAAGGGCAAGCGGGCAGCGTTGCCCAACTCGCGCATCCTCATCCACCAGCCTTCAGCGGGCTTCGAAGGCCAATCGACCGACATCGAGATTCATGCGCGAGAGATCCTAAATGTGCGCGAGCGCCTCGATGACATCTACGCGGAAAACACGGGCCTATCTAAGGAGCAGGTGCGCGAAGACATGGAGCGCGACCGCTTCTTCACGGCCGAGCAGGCTTTGGAGTACGGCCTGATCGACCGCGTGCTCGAGCCGCACTAGCCGATCGAGTGCTCGATCGAGCCGAGCCGCTCGATCTCGATACGCACGACGTCGCCGGCGGCGAGGAAGCGCGGCGGGTCGAGGCCCATGCCGACGCCGCTCGGCGTGCCAGTGAGGATCAGGTCGCCGGGCGAGAGCGTGCAGGTCTCCGAGATGAACGCAACAAGCTCGGGAATCTTGAAGATCAGGTTAGAGGTGGAGGATTCCTGGCGCAGCTCGCCGTTGACCCAGGTACGCAGCCAAAGCGCGTGTGGGTCGAGAACCTCATCGGCTGTAGTGATCCAGGGGCCGTAGGGGCAGAAGCCGTCAGCACTCTTGGCACGCGTCCACTGCGCCTCGCGCCCCTGCAGGTCGCGGGCAGTGAGGTCGTCGGCGACGGCGTAGCACCAACCTGCCCGTCCGCGCCCATAACAACGGCGAGCTCGCCCTCGTAGTCCAGGCGTTTGACGACGGCCGGGCAGGTCACAGACGCGCCAGGCGCCACGATCGAGGCCGGCAGCTTCGTGAACACCAGTGGCGTCTCAGGAGCAGTGCCGCCGGTCTCAGCGATGTGGTCGGCGTAGTTGAGGCCGATGCCAAAGATCGCACGCGGCTCAGGGACGGGAGCAAGCAGCGTCACGTCGCTTAGCGCGAAGGACGGCCCGTCGGCTGCGGGCGCACCGGGATCGCGCAGGCGGTCGAGCAGCGTGAAGCGCTCGTCGGCGTAGGCCACGACCTGCTCGCCGCGCACCTCGCCGGCACGCGCGTGGGAGCTGTCGGGTGCAAGGAAGGTGGCGAGGCGCATCGGCTGGGAAGCCTAGCGGGAGTAAGCGCCACTTCATGAGATGGGACTCAGCCTCCACCCACACTATTGTCGGCAGGCGAGATGAGCCATCTCACTTCCACAGAGCGCGTCGCGCTCCCTGCGATCGCGCTCTTGACGGCGATCGCGGGCACGGCCAACTATGGACAGTGGGCGGTGGTGCCGCGCTTCGCTGTAGCAACGCTCGCGCTCGCGGGCCTGGCGTGGGTTGTGTCGTTTGCCACCGAGCAGCTCGGGGAGCGCTTCGGGCCGGCGGTAACAGGGATGATGCAGTCCACGCTAGGCAACCTGCCGGAGCTGTTCGTGGTCATCTTCGCCCTGCAGAAGGGCGAGCTGGTGGTCGCGCAGACGGCGATCGTTGGCTCGATCTTCGCCAACGCGATGCTCGTGTTGGGCCTGGTGATCGTGGTGGGAGCACTGCGCGCGCCTGAGGGCGTGATGCGCTTTCATCATCGTCTGCCACGTGACACGGCGACACTGCTGCTGGTGACGGTCTTCATCATCGTGCTGCTGGGCCTGTCGCTCGCCTCGCATGATCCGGCCAGCCATCACGTGGACACGATCTCGGCGGTTGGGGCAGTGAGCCTGCTCGTCGTATACGTCGCCTGGGTAGTGCCCTACCTGCGCGCCGACAAACTGCCCGGGGCAGAGGAGGATGCGTCCGAGCCTGAGCGCGCCGGCCCGCGGCTCTCGCTGCGCCTGACGCTGGCGCTGTTGCTCACAGCCGGCGTTGCTTCGGCGTTCGTTTCCGACTGGTTCGTCAACGGTCTGGAGCCGGCGATCGTGCAGCTGAAAATCTCCCAAGCGTTTGCGGGCCTAGTGATCGTGGCGATCGCCGGCAACGCGGTCGAGAACACCGCTGGGATTATGCTTGCCTGGAAGGGCCGCTCGGATCTAGCGATCTCGGTCGTCAAGAACTCGGTCGCGCAGATCGCGGCGTTTCTGTTCCCGCTGCTCGTGCTGATCTCGTTCCTGTTGGCGACAACGCTGACGTTCGCGCTCGCGCCGGTATACATCGGCGCTCTGCTGGTGATGGCGCTGGCGATGTGGCAGGTCACCGGCGACGGCGAAGCGGCGGCGTTCGAGGGCTGGGCGCTCGTCGCGCTGTACGTGATCCTGGCGACGCTGACACTGTACGAGTGAGGCACGTGTCCTCGAGTTCGGGCCAGGGGTTCGCTGGCAGATCGGTAGCGCGGACGCCTCAGCGGTATCGCGTCGCTGAGTAATTGGCATCGGTCCACCGGACGTTGGTCGCACCGAGCGCCCAGCCGCGCTAGACTTTGCTCAACCTCGCGTCTGGGCGGGGTTTTTCTTTCGTCCGGGCGCGCTCGTCGACAACCACCCAGGGATCTTTTTTTAGCCATGGCTCGCGGAGACGTTCGAATCGCTATCACCCTCGCCTGCGAGGAGTGCAAGCATCGCAACTACCAAACCAATAAGTCCAAGCGCAACAACCCCGACCGGGTGAGCTTGCGTAAGTACTGTCGCTGGTGCCGCCGGCATACCAGCCACCGGGAGACTCGCTAGCGCGGGAGCGCTGCCGTGGCTCGTGACCGCAAGCGTGCAAGGCAACGTCGCTCAAGGCCCATCCGCGAGGGCGCGTCGGCCCCATCCCAGAATCGCCCAGTCCGTGCCGACGTCCCGGCCGCGCTCTCGCACGCGGGTGATGTTGACGAGTTCGACGCGGCGCTCATCGCCGGCGCCGGTGGCGTGCCGGTTGAGCAGCCCGTCGAGGCCGAGCGCAATGGCGAGGGTCTTCGCGATGGATCCTCAGCCGACCTGGTGCCCGCGGGCGGGGGACGCGGCGGGCGTAATGGCAGAGGCGACGAGTCGGTCCTCGACGAGCTGCCAGAGCCTGCGCCTCCAGATGGAGCGACTCCGGCTACCAAGCCATCGCAGCCGCTCCCACGTCGCGCAATCGCCTTCCTACGCGCCAGTTGGGCCGAGCTGCAAAGAGTCCAGTGGCCTGACCGTCGCCAGGTCACGCAAGCGACCGCTGTCGTGCTGGGCTTTGTCGCCGTCGCCGGCGCCTACTTGGGCGCCGCGGACTGGGTGGCGCAGAAGATCGTCAACCTCATTCTCTAGGCCAGCGCTTTCCTTCAAGTAGCGCCTGTAGTGTCTCTCGTTTTGCTCTGTTTTATCCACCAATTCAAGCTGTCAGGAAGCTGAATGTTTCGTTGGTATGTCGTCAACACCTACTCCGGTCACGAGAACAAGGTCAAGCACAATCTCGAGCACCGCGTCGTATCGCTGGGCCAGCAGCGTGCCGTGCGCACGGTTGTCGTTCCGACCGAGTCCGTCTCGGAGATGAAGGACAACCAGAAGATCACGGTCGAGAAGCGAACCATGCCGGGCTACGTGCTCGTCAACATGGAGCTCAACGAGGACTCCTGGGGAGTCGTCAAGGGTACCCCGGGCGTGACCGGCTTCGTCGGCTCCTCGCAGGAGCCGGTGCCGCTCACCCAGGTAGAGGTCGATCGCCTGCTGCACAAGGAGGTTGCGACCGCCCCGCGCACACGCGCTCAGTTCACGATCGGCGAGACCGTCAAGGTGGTCTCCGGCCCGCTGTCCGACTTCTCCGGAGAGATCTCCGAGATCAACGACGACGCTGCCAAGCTCAAGGTCCTGGTATCAATCTTCGGCAGGGAGACTCCCGTCGAGGTCGGATTTGATCAGGTGAAGAAGCTCTAATGGCCAAGAAGGTATTGACAACAATCAAGCTGCAAGCGCGCGGCGGACAGGCGAGCCCGGCTCCGCCGGTCGGTCCTGCCCTGGGCCAGCACGGCATCAACATCATGGAGTTCTGCAAGGCCTTTAACGCGCAGACGCTTAGCGACACGGGCACGATCATCCCGGTGGTCATCACCGTCTACGAGGACCGCTCGTTCACGTTCGTGACGAAGACGCCGCCTGCGGCCGTTCTCATCCGTCAGGCGCTCAAATTGGAGAAGGGCTCGGGCGAGCCCAATCGCAACAAGGTCGGCAAGATCACCGACGCACAGTTGCGCGAGATCGCCGAGCGCAAGCTCGCCGACCTCAACGCCCACGATATCGACCAGGCCGTCAAGATCATTGCGGGGACAGCCCGTTCGATGGGTGTCGAGGTGGCCTCATGAGTGCTCACGGCCGTCGCCACACAGAGGGTCTTCAGAAGATCGATCGCGACCGCGAGCACGCCCCCGCCGAGGCGGTCGCGCTCGTCAAGAGTCTCGCCACTGCAAAGTTCGACGAGTCGGTCGAGATCCACGTGCGCACGGGGTTGAACGTACGCCATGCCGACGAGCAGCTACGCGGTACGATCGCGCTGCCCAACGGCTTGGGCAAGAACGTCAAGGTCGCCGTCTTCGCCCAAGGCGAGAAGGCTCGCGAAGCCGAGGCTGCCGGCGCCGACGTCGTGGGTGCCCAGGATCTGGCTAAGCGCATCGAGGAGGACGGCTTCGACGACTTCGACGTCGCGATCGCCACGCCCGACTTGATGTCCGTGGTCGGACGGCTCGGGCGCATCCTCGGCCCGTCGGGCAAGATGCCAAACCCGAAGGTCGGCACCGTCACTATGGACGTCGCCAAAGCCGTCGAGGACTCCAAGTCCGGCAAGGTCGAGTACCGCACCGATCGCACCGCGATCGTGCACATGGTGATCGGCAAGGCCTCCTTCGACGAGCGGCAGCTGCTCGAGAACTACGCGGCCGTCGTCGAAGAGCTCGTCCGCGCCAAGCCTTCGGCGGCGAAGGGTCGCTACCTGCGCACGATCACGATGACTTCAACAATGGGCCCCGGCGTCAAGGTTGACCCGGCCCGCACCCGCGACATCGTCGAAGAGGCAGCCGCGGCCTGATTTAATCAACGGCTCACCGCCCAAGACCCCCGGCATCGCCGGCCGATCGGAGATCGGCATCGGCAGATAAGACCGGGGCAGGTGGAGCGAGCGAAGGCGGTTCACCCCCGCTCTCGACGCCCCGCTGTACTTGGGCGTCTGAGTTCTTCAAAGAGAGCAAGGGATGAGATGAACCGAGAGCAGAAGGCAGCGACGATAGATGCGCTCGCAACGGAGATAGACGAGTCACAGGCCGTCTTCGCCGTTGACTACCGCGGCATCTCGGTGGCCCAGGCGGCAGAGCTGCGCACCAAGCTGCGCGAGGCCGACGCCACTTTCACGGTCGTCAAGAACTCGTTGACCGAGCGCGCCGCCGACCAGGTCGGCGCCGAGTCGCTCAAGGCGCTGCTCTCAGGCCCCACCGCACTCACCTTCGTGCGCGGCGACGCCGCGCTGGCGGCCAAGGCTGTCGCCGACCAGGCTCGGGCTACACAGTTGCTGCCGTTCAAGGGCGGCTTGATGGACGGCGAAGTGGTCGACGCAGATCAAATCCGCGCCATCTCGCGTCTGCCCTCTCGCGAAGTGCTCTACGGCCAGCTTGTCGGGATTGTTGCCTCGCCCATCTCGGGCCTGGTGCGCACGCTCGGCGGCCTCGTCGGTGGGCTTGCGGTTGCACTCGGCCAGGTGCGCGAGAAGAAGGAGTCGGGCGAGATTCCGGCGGGCGAGGCACCGGTGGCCGAGGCTGCTCCTGTTGAGGAGGCTCCGGCGGCTGAGACTCCGGCCGCCGAGGAGACGGCTACCGACGCCCCGACTGAGGAGAGCGCCACAGCGGAGGGACAGCCGGAGGCAGAGGCCGCTCCAACCGAGGATGCCTCGGCGACAGACCAAGCTGAGCCGGCGACTGAGCCGGCACAAGACGACAACCAGACGGACGCTTCGGAGCAAGAGCCCGAGAGCGCCGAAGCGACCAAGGAGGACTGACCGATGGCAACAAGCACACAAGATTGGATCGAGGAGCTCAAGGGCATCTCGGTGCTGGAGCTCGCCGAGCGCATCAAGGCACTGGAGGAGGAGTTCGGCGTCTCCGCGGCAGCAGTGGCAGCGCCGGTGGCGGCAGCAGCAGGCGGCGGTGGCGGCGACGCTGGCGGCGAGGACGAGGGCCCGACCACGGTCGATGTGATCCTCACGGCCTCCGGCGACAAGAAGATCCAGGTGATCAAGGTCGTGCGCGCCGCCACCGGCCTCGGCCTGAAGGAGGCCAAGGCGCTTGTCGACGAGGCTCCCAAGCCGGTCAAGGAGGGCATCGAGCGCGAGGAGGCCGACAAGCTCAAGGCCGAACTCGAGGAGGCCGGAGGCGGCGTCGAGTTGAAGTAGGGCCTAGCTTTGCCCTGGCGCCGAGGCCGTCGCGCCAGGGCTTCGCCGCAGCGGCCATGCTCGCTAGGCGTGGTGGCTCCGAAACTGGGGCCCGCGCCTTGCCCCCGCTCCCGGAGCGCGATGGCTTTTGGAGTGCGATGGCTTTCAAAATGCGATGCCCCCCGCGCGCGCGGGGGGCATCGCTCTTTTCGAGCTCCCCAGCCCCGATCGCGCGGTTTTTCCCAAAATCGGCAAATCTCCGGTAGAATTCGGTGCGCTGGCCGATAGTCGCAGCCACCCGAAGCGACAGACACCGCGCCACATACGCGGTGATCAGGGGTGGGGTCCGTGAGCGCTGGCTGCCCCACTTGAGGGCGCCGATGCTCTGTGCTATCTTTGGTGGTCGCGCGTTTGCGCCCGCCTTTGCCCGTCTCTCGCCCTCCGAAGGAGTCATTTCTTGGCTGCTGTTGATGCTCTCCGGACGCGCCGGTCCTTCGCGCGTCTGTCCAAGTCTGTTAACGTACCGAACCTCATCGATATCCAGCGCCGCTCGTTTCTGTGGCTGACCGATCCCCAAAAGGGCGGTCTGCGCGAGACGATCGACGACATCTCCCCAATCGAGGACTACACCGGCAACCTCGCTGTGCAGTTCGGCGAGTTCGTCTTCGACGAGCCCGTCGCCTCGCTCGAGCAGTGCCGTGAGAAGGATCTGACCTACGCCCGTCCGCTCACGGTCACGGTCGCGTTCATCAACCGCGAGACCGGAGAGATCCGCGAGCAGTCGGTCTTCATGGGCGACTTCCCATGGATGACCGAGCGCGGCACGTTCGTCATCAACGGCACTGAGCGCGTGGTCGTGACACAGCTCGTGCGTTCGCCCGGCGCGTACCTGATGGAGCCCAAGGACCGCGAGAAGCAGGTCTTCATCGCCAACTTGATGCCGGCTCGTGGCTCGTGGCTCGAGCTCGAGATCGACAAGAAGGGCAAGGTCTTCGTCCGCATCGACCGCAAGCGCAAGCTGCCTGTGACCGTGCTTTTGCGCGCGATGGGCTACGCGACCGATGAGGAGATCCTGCGGCTGTTCGAGAACTCGCATTACATCCGCAACACGATCGAAGCCGACACCGAGCAGACGCGTACCGAAGAGGGTGCCCTGATCGAGCTGTTCAAGAAGCAGCGTCCGGGCGAGCCGCCGAGCGTCGAGAACGCCAAGGCGTTGCTCAACCAGCTGTTCTTCGACCCCAAGCGCTACGACCTCACGCGTGTCGGTCGCTACAAGCTCAACTCGCGTCTCGGTCTCGACATCGACATCGACACGCGCACGCTCACCCACGACGACATCCTCGCGCTCGTCAAGGAACTCGTCTCGCTGCCCAAGCGTCTGGGCATGCCCGAGGAGCCGGAGATCGAGATCAAGGACTACGCGGCTGAGGCGACAAGCATGCCGCGCGAGCCCGTCGAGGAGCACCTGGACGAGTACGAGCACTTCGGCAACCGCCGTCTGCGCACCGTCGGCGAGCTGATCCAGGAGGCCTTCCGCATTGGTCTCTACCGCATGGAGCGCGTTGTGCGCGAGCGTCTGACGACTGAGGACGCCGACACGATCACGCCGCAGACGATCATCAACATCCGTCCGGTCGTGGCTGCGCTGAAGGAGTTCTTTGGCTCCTCGCAGCTGTCGCAGTTCATGGACCAGACCAACTCGCTGGCGGGGCTCACGCATCGCCGGCGTCTGTCGGCGCTCGGTGCCGGTGGTCTGACCCGCGAGCGCGCGCCGATCGAGGTGCGCGACGTGCACCCCACCCACTACGGGCGCATGTGCCCGATCGAGACGCCTGAGGGTCCGAACATCGGCCTGATCGGCTCGCTGTCCTCGTTCGCCGAGGTGTCCGAGTACGGATTCGTCACGACCCCTTACCGGGTCGTCAAGGACGGTATCGCCACAGAGGAAGTCGTCCGTCTGGACGCCACCCAGGAGGAGGAGCAGCTGATCGCTCAGGCGAACACGCCGATCGATGAGAAGACTGGCAAGCTGCTGGGCAAGGAGATCCTCTGCCGCACCCAGGCCGGCCAGTACGTGACGGTCGGGCCCAAGGACGTGGACCTGGTCGACGTGTCTCCTGAACAGATCTGGTCGGTTGCCACTGCGATGATCCCGTTCCTCGAGCACGACGACGCCAACCGCGCGCTGATGGGCTCGAACATGCAGCGCCAGGCAGTGCCGCTCTTGAAGACCGACGCCCCGCTCGTGGGCACCGGTATGGAGCGGCGTGCGGCGCTCGACACGGGTGACGTATTGCTGACTCGTAACAGTGGCACGATCGACTTCGTCGATGCCAACAAGATCGTGATCGAGACCCCTGACGGCAAGGACGAGTACGAGCTGCAGAAGTTCATGCGCTCCAACCAAGGCACCCTGATCCACCACAAGCCGCGTGTCAGCTCAGGCCAGAAGGTCAAGGCCGGCGACGTCTTGGCCGACGGCTCCTCGACCGACAAGGGCGAGATGGCGCTCGGCAAGAACCTGATGGTGGCCTTCATGTCATGGGAGGGCTACAACTTCGAGGACGCGATCATCCTCTCCAAGCGCCTCGTGCAGGACGACGAGCTCACCTCGATCCACATCGAGGAGTACGAGATCGACGCCCGCACGACCAAGCTCGGCGACGAGGAGATCACACGCGATATTCCCAACCGCTCAGAGGAGTCGCTGCGCAACCTCGACGACCGCGGCATTGTGCGCGTCGGGGCCGAGGTCGCCTCGGGCGACCTGCTCGTCGGCAAGGTTACGCCCAAGGGCGAGACCGAGCTGACTGCCGAGGAGAAGCTGATCCGTGCGATCTTCAAGGAGAAGGCGCGCGAGGTGCGCGACACCTCGTTGAAGGTGCCCCACGGCGAGGGTGGCGTGGTCATCGACGTGATGACATTCAGCCGTGACGAGGGCGACGACCTGCCGCCCGGGGTCAACGATTTGGTGCGCGTGTTCGTCGCCAAGAAGCGCAAGATCTCCGAGGGCGACAAGCTCGCGGGCCGTCACGGCAACAAGGGTGTGATCTCGAAGATCGTCGACCAGCAGGACATGCCGTTCCTGGAGGACGGCACCCCGGTTGACGTGATCCTCAATCCGCTGGGCGTGCCAAGCCGCATGAACGTCGGGCAGATTCTCGAGACCCACCTTGGTTGGGCCGCTGCGCAGGGTCTGGTATGACGACGGCACCGAGGCCTATGAGGAAGCCAGTGCTTCCAACGGCGACTCGAACCCGCGCGTGTACGTCGCCACGCCGGTCTTCGACGGTGCGACCGTCGAAGATGTGGACACGGCCCTGGTCAAGTGGCAGGACGGGCACAAGGGACGCATCCGCATGGACGTCAACAAGTCCCGTCGCGTCGGCGAGCAGGCCTCGGGCAAGATGACGCTCTTCAACGGGCGTACCGGTGAGCCGTTCGCGGAGCAGGTGACCGTCGGCTACATGTACATCCTCAAGCTCCTGCACCTCGTGGACGACAAGATCCACGCGCGCTCGACCGGTCCATACTCGCTCGTCACCCAGCAGCCGCTGGGAGGCAAGGCGCAGTTCGGCGGCCAGCGCTTCGGCGAGATGGAGGTGTGGGCGCTAGAGGCGTTCGGCGCCGCCTACACACTGCAGGAGATGCTCACGATCAAGTCCGACGACACTGTCGGCCGCGTCAAGGCATACGAGGCGATCGTCAAGGGCGAGAACATCGCCGAGCCGTCGATCCCCGAGTCCTTCAAGGTGCTGCTCAAGGAGATGCAGTCCCTGGCGCTCGACGTGGGCGTCGTCTCCGAGGAAGGCCAGCACACGGAGCTACGCGACGAAGACGACGACCTGCTGCGTGCCGCGGAGGAGCTCGGTATCGACCTCTCCGGCGTTAGGGCACCCACGGGCGAGGTTACAGAGACCGAGCCTGAGGCTGAGGCCGCGGCTGCGGCCGTCGCCGATGGCGAGGACAGCGAGGATGGCGAGCCTGAGGCGGCGCTCGACATAGAGGGGCTCATCGAGGACGGCATCGCTCTCGAGGAGCTGGACGACACCGGTGCGCCTGTGGGCGAGCCGGCTGAAGGGAGCAACTAGAGATGATTGTAAGGGGGCTTCGCCCCCTTTCGGCCTTCGGCCTAACCCCCGGTTACGCGGCTCTAAACACAAGTCAGAGGACTACATCGTGATTGACATCAACAACTTCGACGCTATTGAGATCAGCCTCGCGTCCTCCAAGCAGATTCGTGGCTGGAGCTCCGGCGAGGTAACCAAGCCCGAGACGATCAACTACCGCACGCTCAAGCCCGAGAAGGACGGTCTCTTCTGCGAGCGTATCTTCGGTCCCACAAAGGACTGGGAGTGCTACTGCGGCAAGTACAAGCGTGTGCGCTACAAGGGCATCGTGTGCGAGCGCTGTGGCGTCGAGGTCACGCGCTCGAAGGTTCGCCGCGAGCGCATGGGCCACGTTGACCTGGCTGCTCCCGTCAGCCACATCTGGTTCTTCAAGGGTGTGCCTTCGCGCATCGGCTACCTGCTCGACATGGCGCCCAAGGAGCTCGAGAAGGTTCTCTACTTCGCCGCATCGATCGTCACATGGGTTGACGACGAGGCTCGCTCCAAGGACCTCGACACGCTCGAGAAGGAGGTCAACAAGGTTCTTGACTCCTACGCCGCCGAGCTAGGAGAGCGCGTGCTCGAACTGCGTGAGTCCCTGGCCCGCCGCGAGAAGTACCTGCAGAGCGGCAAGCAGACTTCCTTAACGACGAAGACCACCTGTGGGCCGACTCGCTCGACCTCAACCTCGCCAAGATCTCTGACGAGGACCGCGAGAAGCTCGTCAAGGAGCTCAACAAGACCTTCGAGGCCGACATCGCCGACACCGAAGCCTATATCGAGGACGGCGCCGAGCGCATGCGCAACGTGTGGGAGCTGTTCAAGACGATGGAGCCCAAGCAGATCGAGCACGACGAGACCACGTTCCGCGAGCTCAAGGAGCGCTTCGGCTCCTCCTACGGCTTCGGCGAATACTTCCGTGGCGGGATGGGCGCGGAGGCGATCCGCGATCTGCTCCAGCAGGTCGATCTGGAGGCCGAACGCACAGAACTCGAGGAGCAGGTCAAGACCGGCAAGGGCCAGAAGCAGGCGCGCGCGGTCAAGCGCCTGAAGGTCGTCAGCGCGTTCATCCAGTCCGGCAACAAGCCCGAGATGATGGTGCTCGACGCCGTGCCGGTGATCCCGCCGGAGCTGCGCCCGATGGTGCAGCTCGACGGGGGGCGCTTTGCGACCTCTGATCTCAACGACCTCTACCGTCGCGTCATCAACCGCAACAACCGCCTCAAGCGGCTGCTCGACCTCGGCGCGCCCGAGATCATCGTCAACAACGAGAAGCGCATGCTGCAGGAGGCCGTTGACGCGCTGTTTGACAACGGCCGTCGTGGTCGTCCCGTCACCGGCCCTGGTAACCGTCCGCTGAAGAGCCTCTCGGACATGCTCAAGGGCAAGCAGGGACGCTTCCGTCAGAACCTGCTCGGCAAGCGTGTGGACTACTCGGGACGTTCTGTGATCGTGGCCGGCCCCTACCTGAAGCTGCACCAGTGTGGTCTGCCGAAGATCATGGCGCTCGAGCTGTTCAAGCCGTTCATCATGGCGCGCCTGGTCGAGCGCAAGTCCGCGCAGAACATCAAGGCGGCCAAGAAGATGGTCAACTCGATGATCGGCGAGGTGTGGGACGTGCTCGAGGAGGTAATCCACGAGCACCCGGTACTGCTCAACCGCGCACCGACCCTGCACCGTCTCGGCATCCAAGCGTTCGAACCATTGCTCGTCGAGGGCAAGGCGATCCAGGTTCATCCCCTGGTCTGCCACGCCTTCAACGCCGACTTCGACGGCGATCAGATGGCGGTCCACCTACCGTTGTCGGCCGAGGCCCAGGCGGAGGCGCGCATCCTGATGCTGTCTTCTAACAACATCCTCTCGCCGGCACACGGGGCGCCGCTGGCGACGCCCACCCAGGACATGATCCTTGGTGCCTATTACCTAACCTATGGCCTCGAAGCCGACGAGCTGTCGAAGATCGACAGGGCAACCCACGAGCCCCGTCCGCACGTGTTCCGTACCGCGCAGGAGGCTGAGCTCTCATACGAGGCTGGTGTCGTCAAGCTGCACGACATCGCCGAGTTCCGTCCGATGGGACGCGAGGGCGGGCACCTGCTCACGACGGTTGGACGGATCATTTACAACGACCGCATCGAGCGGGCGCTGGCCGAGGCGCTTGGCGATCAGTTCGACGCGTCCAAGTACGTGTACGTCAACCAGTCGATGAAGAAGCGCGACACCACTCGTCTGATCGACGCCTTGGTGCAGACCTACGGCGCAACCACGATCTCCCTGGTTCTGGATGCGTTCAAGGACCTTGGCTTCAAGTACGCCACCCAGGCGGGAATCACGATCTCAAAGAACGACGTCGTGATCCCGCCGGAGAAGCAGTCGATCCTCGACAAGTACGACAAGCTCGTGGGCGACATCACCGACCAGTACGATATGGGCCTGATCACCCAGGAGGAGCGTCACGAGGCGGTCGTGGAGAAGTGGAACGCAGCCACCGACGAGGTGGCCGAGGCAATGATCCAGAACCTCGACACGCTCAACCCCATCTTCATGATGGCCAACTCCGGCGCTCGCGGCTCCTTCAAGCAGATCCGCCAGCTGGCGGGGATGCGCGGCCTGATGGCCAATCCGAAGGGCGAGATCATCGAGCGACCGATCAAGTCCAACTTCATGGAGGGGCTGTCGGTCCTTGAGTACTTCATCTCCACACACGGCGCGCGAAAGGGCCTGGCCGATACCGCTCTGCGTACCGCCGACTCGGGCTATTTGACCCGCCGTCTGGTGGACGTCGCCCAGGACGTGATCATTCGCGAGGTCAACTGCGGCACCGACGAATACATCGAGATGGCCGTCTGGAACGAGGGTGGCGAGCCCAACGAAAACCTCGTGGGGCGCACCGCCGCGCAGCCGATCACCACCAAGCGCGGGCGCATGCTCGCCGAGGGCGGTGAGGAAATCGGTCGCCAGCAGCTCGCCGACATCGTCGAGGCATTCGCCGACGACCACGAGAAGGGTGTGGGTGTGACCGTGCCGGTGCGCTCGGTGCTGAAGTGCAAGGCCCCCAGTGGCGTGTGCCAGGCCTGTTACGCCCGTGCGATGGCTACCGGCCAGACCGCGCAGATCGGCGATGCCGTCGGCATCGTTGCGGCGCAGTCGATCGGCGAGCCCGGCACGCAACTAACGATGCGTACGTTCCACACCGGCGGTGTCGCCGGCGCGGATATCACGCACGGTCTGCCGCGCGTGGTCGAGCTCTTCGAGGCGCGCAAGCCCAAGGGCTTGGCCAAGATCGCCGAGCAGGACGGCGTCGTGTCGATCGAAGAGACCGAGAAGGCGCTCACGGTCGTCATCACCGACGAGGCCGGCGAGGAGCATCGCCACGCCTTCCCACGACGCACGCGCCTGTATGTGGCAAGCGGCGAGAAGATTGTGGCCGGCAAGCAGCTCAACGAGGGCTCGCTATATCCACACGAGCTCTTGGCGATCCGCGGACGCACCGAGACCGAGCAGTATCTGGTCAAGGAGGTCCAGGAGGTCTACAAGTCCCAGGGCGTGGACATCAACGACAAGCACATCGAGTTGATCGTGCGTCAGATGCTTAAGAAGGTCAGAGTCAACCAGAAGGGCGACACCGATTATCTGCCCGGGCAGTTCGTGGACCGCTACGAATTCGCGATCGCCAACGACGCCGTGATCGCCAAGGGTGGCGAGACCGCCCAGTTCGAGGACATCATCCTCGGCATCACCAAGGCATCGCTGAACACCGACTCGTTCCTCTCGGCAGCCTCCTTCCAGGAGACCACCAAGGTGCTCACCGACGCCTCGCTGGAGGGCAAGATCGACCGTCTGAATGGCCTCAAGGAGAACGTGATCATCGGCAAGCTGATTCCGGCGGCGACGGGACTCAAGCGCTACAGGCGGATCGAGATCGAACCGTCCGAGCCGATGCCGCGCGCGATCGACGATGTCGGTCTGCTCGACCAAGAGGAGATCGCGGCCGAGCTGGGCTTGGCCGACGGTGAGGCGCTCAGCGCCGGCTACGGCAGCGAGTTCGACGCCGATCTGGCGTCGCTAGAGAAGATCGGCGCCGGCAGCTCAGACCCCGGCTTCGTCGAGGGCTTGGGCGAGCTTGAGGTGCCCGAGGAGTCGGGAGAGTAGGGCGTAGGTCTCTCCGGGAGCGATCAACTCCTGGAGGGAATCAACTCCTAGTTTGTAAGACGGCGGCGCATGCGCCGCCGTCCGGGACGGTGCATGCACCGTCCCGTGGGGGCGCACATGTGCGCCCCCATTCCAAATTAAGAGACGGTTATTCCTCCTGCAGCGACTCGGCCCAGCGCTCCAGCGTCTCCGCCTCGCACCCCGTGAGCCCACTCGCCGGCATCGTTTGCACGAGCAAGGTCGGTGCCACCCGGGCCTCAGCCCACTCGTGACAGGCGTCGTTGAAGGCGTCGTCGATCCATGCCAGCGGCCTGGTCGCGCTCGCGTAAGCGTCGATCGCATCGAGCTTCCAGTGGGCGTTCGTGCGCCCCACCGAACGCTCAAAGCTGAGATGAGGCAGTTCCGGCAAGCCCAGTAGGTGGGGGAGATATTCGTTGGCCTTCTCCTCCCAGCCGCTCGCCCAGACAGGCTCGAAATTGGGCGCCAACGCGAGCAGGTGCTCGGCCGCGCCGGACGAAAGAAAGTGGGGTATGCCGTCGATCGAATGGAACGACCCCTCGGGCCGCGCCCCGGGGTCGAAGGAGAACAGCGAGATCACACCGTCGATGTCCACGAGGAGTAGGGGAAGGTCCTCCAGATCGGGACTCCCCCCGCGCGCGCGGGGGGCATGCGCTTTTGCGTTGGCGCCTGCAGCGCTGCTTGCCGCCAGCTTCTGCCGCGAGTCTTCTTGGCCCGTTGCTCGTTTGTCTTTAGCTTGCACTGAGGTGATCACCGGTAATCTGCCTGAGTCGGGACAGCGCAGTAAAGCATCCGTCGTCCGTTGCCGATGGATCACTCCGTCCGGCCCCCAACCATGACTCTCGATCTAGGCATACTCCTCTCGCTGGCCTGCGCTTTCGTGGCCAACCTCGGCTTCTTCTACAAGTACCGGGGCGCCAATTCTGTGGCCAGCGTCGACGTGCGCCATCCACTGCGCTCGATCCGCACGCTCTTCTCCTCCGGTTGGTTCGCGCTCGGCATGATCGTCGCGACGGCTTCCTGGGCTTTGCACGTAGCGGCCTTGGCGCTGGCGCCGATGTCGGTCGTCCAGGTCGCGCTCGCCGCGGGTGTGGTCCTGATCGCCGTGATGGCCGATCGCATGTTCGGCTTCGAGGTCGGCCCGCGCCAGTGGCTAGGCTTGTGGCTGATGGCGGCCGGCCTTGTGATGCTCGGCCTGACCTTCCCCGCGATGCACGGCGCTCACTCGCAGTTCTCAGATCCGGCGATGATCTCCTTCGAGGCCGGTCTGTTCGGCTTGGGAGGCTTGCTGATCATGGGCCCACGTATGGGTAGCCCAGTCGAGCACCACGGCATGATGCTAGGCGCCGCCTCGGGAATCCTGTTCGGCGTATCCGATACTTCGATCAAGGCGCTGACCGGCATCATCGGCGCCCACGGCCCACTTGCCGTATTGCTGAGCCCCTGGCTGGCGGTAGCGGTGCTGGCCTCGATCGTCGCGTTCTACGCCTCGGCAAAGGGCCTGCAAGAGGGAGAGGCAGTTCCGGTCATCGCGGTCACCGGCACGGCCGCCAACATCGCCGGCATCGCCGGTGGAATCCTCGTGTTCGGCGATCCCATGCCAGGCAGTCCAGTTGGCATCGTCTTGCAATCGCTCGCCTTCATACTCGTGCTCGTCGCGGCAGCTTTGATGCCGGCCCCGGTGCGCGCGGCGGGCATCGCTCCCAGTACGTGAGCCGGGCCGCGAGCAGCCGTCCTTCGATGAGGGATGGAGCCTTGAGCGGCCCTCCCTCGACACGGGGCTGGACTTCCAGTGTGCCCCGTTTACGCTCGCAAAAGCCGTCGCGGCTTCGACGCTGCTAGGATTCCGCCCCGAATGCCAACCACCTCGCAGCTAGTGCGCAAGGGCCGCGTTGCCCCAAAGAAAAAGCTTGCAACCCCAGGCCTGAAGTCAGGCAAGGGCCGCAAGAAGAAGGTCGCCGCACCGCAGCGGCGCGGCGTGTGCACACGCGTATATACGACAACCCCGAAGAAGCCTAACTCCGCCCTGCGCAAGGTCGCCCGCGTGCGCATCGCCGGCTCGATCGAGGTCACGGCCTACATCCCGGGCGAGGGTCACAACTTGCAAGAGCACTCCGTGGTGCTGGTGCGAGGCGGCCGCGTCAAGGATTTGCCGGGTGTGCGCTACAAGGTCGTGCGAGGCACGCTAGACGCAGCCGGTGTGAGCGATCGCAAGCAAGGTCGCTCCCAGTACGGCGTGAAGAAGAAGTAGCGGAGCTCATAGACCATGCCACGTCGCGCAGCTGCCCAGGTGCGTCCGCTTGAAGCGGACTCCATCCACCGCTCAAAGCTTGTTCAGCAGATCATCAACAAGGTGATGCTCGACGGCAAGAAGTCCACAGCCGAGCGGATCGTCTACGACGCGCTTGCACTGGTCGGCGAGCGCTCCGACAAGGACCCGATTGAGCAGCTGGAGGCGTCCATCAAGGCGCTCACGCCGGCACTCGAGGTTCGCTCGCGTCGCGTCGGTGGCGCCACTTACCAAGTTCCCGTAGAGGTCCCAAGCGCCCGTGCCCGCACGCTGGCGGTGCGCTGGCTTGTCGAGTTCGCCCGCGCACGGCGCGAGAAGACGATGGCCCAGCGCTTGGCCAACGAGCTGCTCGACGCTCAGTCTCAGCAGGGCGGCGCCTACAAGCGCAAGGACGACATTTACCGCATGGCGCAGGCCAACAAGGCCTTCGCTCACTACCGCTGGTAGACACGCCGGTTTACGGGCCTCGTACGATGGCTCGTTGTCTTGGCGGTGGTGTGTGGGGGACCGTTCCAAAACACAGGTTCCCAAAAACTTAAGGAAAAAGGGTTGAAGGGAGAAGGTTTGGTACCTAAACTTTCGGTACCAAATGTCTTCGCATCAAACAATCGCGCAGGGGGATCCCTCGGCCTCCACTCACATCGAGCGCCACGTATGGGTCGTTTGCGGCGTCGTGATCCTCGGCATGATCATGTCGATCCTCGACACGACGATCGTCAACGTCGCGCTGCACACGCTCTCGCACGATCTGCACAGCCCGCTCTCGCAGGTGCAGTGGGTGATAACCGGCTACCTGCTCTCGCTGGCGGCCGTGATTCCCGTCACGGGCTGGGCAGCACGACGCTTCGGCGCCAAGCAGGTCTACCTGACCTCATTGGTGCTTTTCACCGCCGGCTCCGCGTTGTGCGGCCTCGCCGACTCGACGACCTCCTTGGTCGTCTTCCGCGTCCTGCAGGGCGCGGGCGGTGGCATGATCATGCCCGTAGCGATGATGATCATGGCCCAGGTCGCCGGGCCGCAGCGCATGGGCCGCGTCATGGGCTACGTCTCGATGCCGGCGATGATCGCGCCGATCCTCGGCCCGGTCGTGGGCGGCTTGATCCTGGAGAACCTGCACTGGTCCTGGATCTTCTTCGTCAACGTCCCGATCGGGTTGATCGCCTTCGTCTTGGGTTGGCGGATGCTGCCGCACACCGACTCCGGAGAGGCGGGCAACCTCGACATCTTGGGCCTCGCACTCCTCCCAGCGGGCTTTGCCGCCTTCATCTATGGGATCAGCGAGCTCGGCTCGGGTTCTGCATTGGGCTCGGGCAAAGTCATCGTGCCGTGCATCGCAGGCGCAGTGTTGGTCGTGGTCTTCTGTTTTCACGCTCTGCGCGTCGAGCGCCCGCTCTTGGACATCCGCATGTACGCAAACCGTGTCTTCGCTGGCGCCGCGTTCACCAACTTCGGCCTTGGTGCCGCGCTGTTCGGCGCCATGATCCTGGTGCCGCTCTACTACCAGGAAGTGCGCGGGCAGAGCGTCATCAACACGGGCCTGCTTACCGGCCCGCAGGGAATCGGTGCGCTGATCGCGATGCCGCTCGCCAGCCGCCTCACCCAGCGCTTCAGCGGAGGGCGCGTCGCGATGGCCGGCGTATCGCTGCTTTGCATTAGCACGGTGCCGTTCACGTCCATCGGCGCCAACACCTCGATCGTGGCCATCTCGCTCGTGCTCGTCGTGCGTGGCCTGAGCATCGGCCTGTGCTTCATGCCGGCGATGAGCGCCGCCTTCTCGGCGATGCGCCCCGATCAGATCTCAGACGCCACCCCACAGATCAACGCGTTGCAGCGCACCGGCGGCGCGATCGGGACGGCGGTGCTCGCTGTCGTCCTGCAGCGCGCGGGAGTGGGCGCGCGCACCCCGGCCGAGCTTGCAAGCGCGTTCGACACCGCTTACTGGTGGGCGCTGGGGATCGCGGCCCTGTCGCTGATCCCGTGCCTGATGCTGCTGCGCGCCGAGCGCCCCCAGGGCGAGGCCGAGCCGGTTGTGGACGAGGCCGAGTCGGTTCTGGAGCGTCAAGAAGCGCTCGCGGATGCTGTCGGGGTCTGAGCGAGCCAACGCCATGTCCTGCGCAACCGAGCCCTCCTCCGCCACACAGGCTTCTCTAGCAAGGAGCGCCGGTGCGGGCAAGGAGATTGCCGAGGCAGACCGCGAGGCCGAGCTGGTTGAGCTCGGCAAGGCCTTCCGACACGTCTTTCGGGCGCTGCGCCGTCTGCGCGGACGCGACACGCACCTGATCGGCTCAGAGGTCAGTCACGCTCAAATGGAACTATTGATCGAGCTCAGCGAGCGGGGTCCACTGAGCGCCAGTGAGCTGGCCACCGCGGCGCAGCTGACGCCTGGCACAGTCACACAAATGCTCGACCATCTCGCCGAGTGCGGCCACGTGCTGCGCACCCGCGCGGTTGACGACCGCCGTGTCGTCGTCACATGTCTCACCCCCCAAGGAGAGGGCAAGGTGCAAAGTAAGCGCGCCACTTGGCAGGCGCGCTGGGAGCAGGTACTCGCCGATGTGGACGCCGAGGAATTGCGTGTTGCTACACGAGTCCTGGAGCGTTTGAGGATGGTCTTCGAGGACACGCCGGCTGAGGGTGGATGTGAGGACTCGAGGTAGTCGCCTTCCCACCCGGCCATCGCTTACAAACGGCCGATTCCCTCTGCTATAGTCGCCGTCTGCGGGCGAGACAGGCACTGTTGCCTGAGCAGGTTCCAGTCGCGCAGCAAGCCAGCATGGAGACCTTGAGCAAATAACGAAGCAAATCGCCCGACGACCGGCAGCGCGTGGGCCCGAGGGGCCCATTTTTTTGCCCTGAGCCCACCGGCATCAGCGGCA
Source organism: uncultured Solirubrobacterales bacterium (assembly GCA_963827045.1). Classification (GTDB taxonomy): domain Bacteria; phylum Actinomycetota; class Thermoleophilia; order Solirubrobacterales; family Solirubrobacteraceae; genus Palsa-744. The sequence continues at coordinate 688,807 of CAWGZH010000003.1, read as the reverse complement.
TTGAGGCTGCAAGTCGCGTCTACACCACGCACCTCACACCGACCGACCTCCCGACACCAAGCGCCCACCAGACACCAGAACAAATGCCACGCAAGTTTCCTCTAGAGAGAACCCGCAACATCGGGATCATGGCCCACATCGACGCGGGCAAGACCACGACGACCGAGCGCATCCTTTACTACACGGGCCGCACGTACAAGATCGGCGAGGTCCACGAGGGCGCTGCCGTAATGGACTGGATGGAACAGGAGCAGGAGCGTGGCATCACGATCACCTCCGCGGCCACCACGGCCGAGTGGGACGATCACCGCATCAACATCATCGATACCCCGGGTCACGTCGACTTCACCGTCGAGGTGGAGCGCTCCTTGCGCGTACTCGATGGGGCCATCGCTTTGTTCGACTCTGTAGCCGGCGTGGAGCCGCAGTCCGAGACAGTCTGGCGTCAGGCCGACAAGTATCACGTGCCGCGCATCGCCTACATCAACAAGATGGACCGCACCGGCGCCGACTTCGAGCAAGGCGTGCAGACAATGATCGACCGGCTCGCCGCCCACCCAGTCCCGATCCAGCTTCCGATCGGCGTCGAGGGCGATTTCGCGGGTGTCGTAGACCTGGTCAAGATGAAGGCGATCGTCTACAAAGACGAGCTTGGCACCGAGCAGGAAGAAGTGGAGATCCCAGAGGCGCTGCTGGAAGCGGCTGAGGCTGCTCGCGAACACCTCCTAGAGGAGGTCTCCCACTACGACGATGCTTTGCTGGAGCTGATTCTTGAGGAGGCCGAGGTTCCCGAGGATGTCCTCAAGCAGGCGATCCGTAAGGCCACGCTCTCCACGAAGCTCACCCCCGTGTTGTGTGGCTCCTCGTTCAAGAACAAGGGTGTCCAGCCGCTATTGGACGCGGTTGTCGACTATCTCCCCTCGCCGCTTGACGTGCCGGCTGTTGTCGGCTTGGAACCTGTAAAGGGCGACGGCGAGGAGCCGCAGATCGAGCGTCACGCCGACGACTCCGAGCCCTTTACGGCGCTCGCGTTCAAGATCATGGCCGACCCCTACGTCGGCAAGCTGACCTATTTCCGCGTCTACTCCGGGAAACTCGAGGCGGGCTCGCGCGTGCTCAACGTCAACGGCGGTCGTGCAGAGCGCGTTGGGCGCATCCTGATGATGCACGCCAACGAGCGCGAGGAGGTCTCCGAGGTCTACGCCGGCGACATCGCCGCCGCGGTTGGCATCAAGCAGGTCGTAACCGGCGACACGCTGGCCGCCCCGGACGCTCCCATCAAGCTCGAGAACATCACCTTCCCAGAGCCGGTCATCAAGGTGGCGGTCGAGCCCAAGACGAAGATCGACCAGGAGAAGATGTCCGTGGCGCTCGGCCGTCTGGCCGAGGAGGATCCGACCTTCCAGGTGCGCACCAACGAAGAAACCGGCCAGACCGAGATCTCGGGCATGGGCGAGCTGCACCTCGAAGTGCTCGTCGATCGCATGAAGCGCGAGTTCGGCGTCGAGGCAAACGTCGGGCGCCCGCAGGTCTCCTATCGCGAGACGATCCGTGGCACGGTCGAGAAGATCGAAGGCAAGTTCGTGCGCCAGACCGGCGGCTCGGGCCAGTTCGGCGTCGTCTACATAGACATGGAGCCCGCTCCAGGCGAGGGCTTTGACTTCATCAACAAGATTAAGGGTGGAGCGATCCCCTCGGAATACATCCCCGCTGTCGAGAAGGGTGTCGAGGAGGCATTGGAGAACGGCGTAAAGGCCGGCTACCCGATGGTGGACGTACGCGTCACGTTGGTGGACGGCAAGTATCACGACGTTGACTCCTCGGAGATCGCGTTCAAGGTCGCCGGATCGATCGCGTGCAAGGAGGCCGCCAAGCGTGCGAAGCCGGTGCTGCTCGAGCCCGTGTTCGCGGTCGAGGTCGTAACACCAGAGGATTTCATGGGCGACGTGATGGGCGATCTGTCCCGTCGCCGTGGGCACCTGCAGGGCTCTGAGCAGCGCGGCAACGCACTTGCGATCCACGCCAAGGTCCCTTTGAGCGAGATGTTCGGGTATGCAACTGACCTGCGTTCCAATACGCAGGGCAGGGCCAATTACACGATGCAGTTCGAGGGGTACGAGGAGGTACCGCCGAACATTGCGGAGAAGATCATCGAGCAACGCACGGGGGAACCGGTCCCGGCCTGATCGGTTGGAGCGGGAATGTGCCCCACAGCAGTACCTCGCAGCAGGCAGCAGTCAAGAAAATCCCCATTTAGATAGATTTCCCAGGTTCGCCCTACTAGCGGCGAACATCCAAGTCGATTTAGGAGCGAACACAAGTGGCGAAGGAGAAGTTCGAGCGCGACAAGCCGCACGTCAACGTCGGGACCATCGGTCACATCGACCATGGCAAGACGACGCTGACCGCTGCCATCACGACCGTGTTGGCGGAGAAGATGGGCGGCGAAGCCCGTAGCTTCGAGGAGATCGATAACGCTCCTGAGGAGAAGGAGCGCGGGATCACCATCGCCACATCGCACGTCGAGTACCAGACCGAGAACCGTCATTACGCGCACGTTGACTGCCCCGGGCACGCCGACTACGTCAAGAACATGATCACCGGCGCCGCCCAGATGGACGGGGCGATCCTGGTGGTCTCCGCGGCCGACGGCCCGATGCCTCAGACGCGCGAGCACATCCTGCTCGCCCGCCAGGTTGGTGTTCCTTACATCGTCGTTTTCCTCAACAAGGCCGACATGGTCGACGACGAGGAGCTGATGGAACTGGTCGAGGTCGAGGTGCGCGAGCTGCTCTCCGAGTACGACTTCCCCGGCGACGACATTCCTTTCATCACCGGCTCGGCGCTGAAGGCGCTTGAGGGCGACGAGGCCTACAAGGACAAGATCGTCGAGCTTGCTGCGGCGCTCGACAGCTACATCCCCCAGCCCGTGCGCGAGCTCGACAAGCCCTTCCTGATGCCTGTCGAGGATGTCTTCACGATCACCGGCCGCGGCACCGTCGCAACCGGTCGCGTGGAGCAGGGAATCGTCAACACCGGCGACACGGTCGAGATCGTGGGCGTCCATGACACCACGACCACGGTGGTCACGGGTGTCGAGATGTTCCGCAAGATCCTCGACCAGGGTCAGGCGGGCGACAACGTGGGTTGTCTTCTGCGTGGCACCAAGCGCGAGGAGATCGAGCGTGGCCAAGTGCTTTGCAAGCCTGGCTCTATCACTCCCCACACCAAGTTCAAAGCTGAGGTCTACATCCTCAAGAAGGAGGAGGGTGGTCGTCACACTCCGTTCTTCACGGGTTACCGGCCGCAGTTCTACTTCCGCACCACCGATGTCACAGGCGTAGCGAAGCTGCCCGAGGGCGTCGAGATGGTCATGCCTGGCGACAACGTCCAGATGGAGATCGAGCTGATTCAGCCGATCGCCATGGACCAGGGCCTGCGCTTCGCCATCCGCGAGGGTGGGCGCACGGTCGGCTCGGGTGTGGTCACCGAGATCATCGAGTAGTAGTACAGAGGGCGCCTCGCACTCGCGGGGCGCCTTTTCATTGACAGTCAGATACGACGAATTGAGCTCCACTGTAGGGAGCGATGAAGGGCGGATTTCCCCAGTATCGAAGTCCGTTTCTCTCTCGCTCCAGTTGCGGAGGAGTTAGTTGGGCGGACGTCGCCCAAATGCAAGAAGCGCAAACAAGCTACGAAAGAACCGTTGAGAATCCAGATGGCAGCCGTAACTCAAAACAAGATCCGCATCAGACTGAAGGCGTACGACACGTCCGCCATAGAGTCGGCTGCCAAGGAGATCGTGGAGACCGCGGCGCGCACCGGCGCCACTGTGTCCGGCCCCGTGCCGCTGCCGACAGAGAAGAACGTCTACTGCGTGATCCGCTCGCCGTTTAAGGACAAGGATTCGCGCGAGCACTTCGAGATTCGCACACACAAGCGGCTGATCGACATCCACCAGCCGAGTCCCAAGACGGTTGACTCGCTGCAGCGCCTGGACAACCTTCCGGCGGGCGTTGACATCGAGATTCGTCTCGCTACCTGAGTCCGACATGCCAGCGATTCTCGCCAAGAAGCTGGGGATGACCCAGGTGTTTCAGGACGACGGCAGCGTCGCGCGCGTAACCGTGCTCGAGGCTGGTCCGTGCCCAGTGACCGCGGTGCGCACCACCGAGCGCGACGGCTACGACGCCGTGCAGCTCGCTTTCGGACAGACAAAGGAGAAGCATCTCTCAAAGCCCGAGCTAGGCCATTTGAAGAAGGCCGATGCCGCGCCGATGCGCCATCTAGTCGAGTTCCGCGACGAGGGCGCAGACCTGCAGCTGGGCCAGTCCGTAACCGTTGACTCCTTCGAGGTCGGGGGACGCGTGAAGATCGCCGGCATCTCCAAGGGCAAGGGCTTTCAGGGCACGATCAAACGACACAACTTCAAAAGCGGCCCCAAGTCACACGGCTCCCACAACGTGCGCGCGCCAGGCTCGATCGGTGCCTCAGCCGATCCCGCGCGCGTGCGTCCCGGGATACGCGGACCGGGCCAGATGGGCAACAAGCGCGCGACCCAGCCCGGTCTTGAGATCGTGGCCGTGGATCCCGAGCAGAACCTGATGCTGATCCGGGGCTCGGTCCCAGGCCCTCGCGGCGGGTTTGTGGAGGTGCGCGGCGATGCCTGACGCACCGGTGCTGAGCCCCACCGCTACGGCGGGTAAGAAAGTAAAGCTCGAGGAGTCGGCCTTTGGTGCCGGCTTCCACGGTCCGCTGGTGCACCAGAGCGTGCGCGCTGAGCAGGCCGCGCGTCGGCGCGGAACTGCTGCCACCAAGACGCGCGCAATGGTCTCTGGGGGTGGCGCCAAGCCGTGGCGCCAGAAGGGGACGGGCCGCGCGCGCGCCGGTTCCAGTCGCTCCCCGCTGTGGACAGGTGGTGGCGTCGTGTTCGGCCCACAGCCGCGCTCCTACACCTTCAAGGTCAACCGCAAGGAGCAGCGTGCAGCTCTGCGCAGCGGTCTCTCGCTGCACGCCGATCGTGGATCGTTGGCGATCCTCGACGCGGCGGCGTTCAAGGCCCCCAAGACCAGCGATGCGTTTGACTTGCTCGAGGACTGGAATCAGCCACAGCCGACACTGGTGGTGTTGGTCGCAGAGGAGTCGGCTGCCGCGTTGTCATTCCGAAACCTCGCCCGGGTGGCAGTGCTCCAGCCCGAGAGCGTCGGCGTAGCCGATCTGCTCGGCGCGGCCTCGCTGCTCATCTCCGAGGCTGCGCTGCAGGAGATCACCGCCCGCGCGGCTGCGCCCAAGAAGGAGAAGGTCTGATGGAGCCTTCTCAGGTGATCATTAAGCCGGTGCTCTCCGAGAAGAGCTATGTGCTTTCTGCCGCGGGCAAGTACACCTTCCGAGTACACCCCGACGCTCACCGCACCCAGATCCGCCAGGCAGTGGAAGCGCTGTTCGAGGTTCACGTGATCGAGGTGCGCACGCTCAGCGTCAAGTCCAAGCCCAAGCGTCGCGGTACGACCCGCGGTCGCTCGCGCGCTTGGAAGAAGGCGATCGTCGCGGTTCGCGCCGGCGAGAGCATCCCGATCTTCCAGGGCCTAGAGGGCCTGAACGAGTAGGAATCAGCCATGCCGATCCGCAAGCCCAAGCCCACCAGTCCCGGACGACGCTTCGCGTCCTATTCCGATTTCGCCGAGGTCACCAAGACCGAGCCCGAGCGCACGCTCGTCGAAGGCTTGAAGAAGAGTGGCGGACGCAACGCTCACGGGCGCAAGACCGCGCGTCACCGTGGCGGGGGCGCCAAGCGCCTGTACAGACGGATCGACTTCAAGCGTCGCAAGGACGGCGTGCCCGCGAAGGTGGCGGCAATTGAGTACGACCCCAACCGCTCTTCCTACATCGCGCTGCTTCACTACGCCGACGGCGAGAAGCGCTACATCCTCGCGCCGCAACGGCTCACGGTAGGAATGACGGTCGCCTCCGGCGAGGAGGCCGAGATCGCGGTCGGCAACGCGATGGAGCTGGCCCGTATGCCCGTGGGCACCGTGGTCCACAACGTCGAGCTGCAGCCAGGTCGCGGCGGTCAGATGGCGCGCTCCGCAGGAGCTTCAATCCAGCTGATGGCCAAGGACGGCGACATGGCCACCCTGCGCCTGCCGTCTGGGGAGATGCGCATGGTGCGCGCCGAGTGTCGAGCCACCGTAGGTACGATCGGCAACGCCGAGCACCAGAACGTCAAGGTCGGCAAGGCGGGCCGCAAGCGCCACATGGGCGTACGCCCGCAGACGCGTGGCGTGGCGATGAACCCCGTAGACCACCCGCATGGCGGTGGCGAGGGTTCGACGACCGCCGGTCGTCATCCAGTAACGCCGTGGGGCGTGCCGACGCTTGGCTATCGCACACGCAAGAAGAACAAGGCTTCGGACAAGTACATCGTGCGCGGCCGTCGCCGCGGGAAGGGCAAGCAACGATGAGCAGCTCCAGCAAAAGGTTTAGCCATGAGTAGGTCCAGCAAGAAGGGCCCGTGGGTGGAAGAGCGACTGATGGCTCGCATCGAGGCCATGAACGCGGCCAACACGAAGAAGATGCTCAGGACTTGGTCGCGCACCTCGACGATCTTCCCCGAGATGGTTGGTCATACGCTGGCGGTACACGACGGCAAGAAGCACGTGCCCGTGTTCATCAGCGAGTCGATGGTCGGCCACAAGCTGGGAGAGTTTGCGCCCACCCGTATGTTCCGCGGGCACGCGGGCTCCGGGAAGGTGCGATGAGCGCCGAGAAGCCCACGGACGAGCAGGCCCCAGAGGGCGAGAGCAAGGCCAAGCCGGCTGCGGAGAAGAAGCCGCCCGCTGCCAAGAAGCCCGCTCCGAAGAAGGCGTCTGCGGAGAAGTCGGTCGCTGCTGAGAAGCCGGCTGCGGAGAAGAAGCCGCCCGCTGCCAAGAAGCCCGCTCCGAAGAAGGCGTCTGCTGAGGAGTCGGTCGCTGCTGAGAAGCCGCCGACCGTCAAGAAGCCTGCCGCCAAGAAGGCTCCTGTTAAGAAGGCGGCCACCAAGGAGGCGGAGCCTGTCGCTGAGACAGCTGCCGAGAGCAAGCCGCCCGCCGAGAAGACCGAGAAGAAGCCCGCGGTCGCCACGGCCGAGGAGTCGGTGGCGGCGAAGACAAAGGAGCCGGTTGTAAAGGACGAACAGAAGCCTGCAGCGGCTGCTCGTCGGGAGTCCACGGGCAGCCCTTCGGGGTCTACCCGCAAGGTGGTGCGCGCCCAGGCCCGCTATGTACGCACCTCGGCGCGCAAGGCGCGCATGGTGTGCGGACACCTGCGGGGCAAGTCAGTAGACGAGGCACGCGCTATCCTCGCCTTTACCCCTCGTGAGGTGGCCCGCGACTGGAGCAAGTTGCTGGAGTCGGCTGTGGCCAACGCGGAGAACAACCACGAGCTGATCGAGGACGACCTCCTCGTTCGCGAGGCGTATGCCGACGAGGGGCCCACAATCAAGCGCTTCCGGCCGAGAGCTCAGGGACGGGCGACCCCGATTCGCAAGCGCACCAGCCATCTAACGATCACGCTGACACCCAAGCCGTAGGCGCGGAGACAGGACTTCAAAACAGACATGGGTCAAAAGGTTCATCCAGAGGCAATGCGCGTGGGCTATATCCACGACTGGAAGTCCAACTGGTTCAACGAGCGCAACTTCGCCGAGTACCTCGCCGAGGACATCAAGATCCGCGAGCACATCGTGGAGAAGCTCGCGCACGCCGGTCTCTCGGACATCACAATCCGCAAGGACTCCAACGACCTCGAGGTCAATATCCACACGGCCAGGCCTGGCATCGTGATCGGCAAGTCGGGTGCTGAAGTGGACGCTCTCAGGCGCGACTTGCACCGCATGACCTCCAAGCAGATCAAGGTCAACATCCTCGAGATCAAGCGCCCCGAGCTGGACGCCAAGCTAGTGGCTCAGTCGATTGCCGAGCAGCTGCAAAACCGCGTGGCCTTCCGCCGCGCGATGAAGCGCGCGCTCACGAGTGCGATGCGCTCTGGCGCCAAGGGCGTCAAGGTGCAGGTCTCGGGCCGCCTCGGTGGCGCGGAGATGGCACGCACCGAGAGCTATTCCGACGGACGCGTGCCGTTGCACACGATGCGTGCAGATATCGACTACGGCTTCTACGAGGCGCGCACAACCTTCGGACGGATCGGCGTGAAGTGCTGGGTGAACAAGGGCGAGATCATGCCCGAGGGCTACACCGGCGCAGACTTGACCGACATGAGCGCACCGGCGCCGCCGAGCGGCGATCGCGACGGACGCGGTGGACGTGACGGCCGTGACGGTCGCGGCAGAGGCCGTGGCGGTCAGAGTGGTGGCGGACGTGGCGGGGCGGGTGGGTCCGGATCCGGACGCGGTCCCGGTGGTCCGGGTGGCGGTGGTCGTGGCGGCCCAGGTGGCGGTCGTGGTCCGGGCGGCGGTGGCCGCAGTGGCTCCGGTGGTGGCCGTGGTCCTGGGGGCGGCGATCGAGGTGGGATGCGCTGATGCTGTCCCCCAAGCGTGTAAAGCATCGCAAGCAGCACCGTGGCCGTCGCCGCGGGCTCTCGCGTGGTCAGGTCAAGGTTCAGTTCGGCGAGTACGGCCTGAAGTCGCTCGAGCAAGGGTGGCTCACGAACCGCCAAATCGAGGCTGCCCGTATCGCGATGACGCGCAAGATCAAGCGTGGTGGGAAGGTCTGGATAAATGTCTTCCCAGACAAGCCGGTCACCAAGAAGCCGGCCGAGACGCGTATGGGCTCGGGCAAGGGCAACCCCGAAGGCTGGGTCGCCGTGGTCAAGCCTGGGCGTGTCATGTTCGAGCTGGCCGGCGTTCCGGAGCCACTGGCCCGCGAAGCGATCCGTTTGGCCGCGCACAAGCTTCCCGTCAAATCCAAGTTCGTCTTGCGAGAGGACTAAAGCGAGCGATGAACGCCAAGGAGATGCGGGACATGCACGACGAAGAACTCGCCGAGCACATAACGACCGTGCGTAAGGACCTGTTCGGCAAGCGCTTTGCCAACGCCACGGGAGAGCTCGAGGACACTACGAGCGTTCGTCGCGCGCGACGCGAGCTTGCGCGAGCACTGACCGTTGCTGGTGAGCGCGACGCTGCTCGCCAAGCGACACCAACCAACTGACAAGCTGAGCTAAGAGAAGACTGAACGGATAGACATGGCTGAGGACACAGAGAACGAGACGCCCGAGAACGCCGAGTTGGAGGCTCAGGCAGGCGAGCAGGCCGAGCTACAGCAGGCTGCTGCTGAGGCGCCCGCCACGCCGGCTGCGACGGCAACAGAGGCAGCGCCGGCCGAGCAGCTTGCGCCCAAGGAGCGTCGTCGTCGCGCTCGCTCGACCCACACGGGCGAGGCTCGCCCGACGCGTACCGCCGAGGAGCGCCACGCCGAGCGTGTGGCCGAGCGTCGCACAAAGGCGGTCGAGCGTCGCAGGCGACGCTTGCAGGAACGTGCCAAGGCGAGCGAGCGTCGAGCCGCCAAGCCTGCTGTCGAGCCACTGCCGCCTGTGCACGCACCCGTCGAGGGCGCACGCAAGGTGCGCCAAGGTGTGGTCGTCTCAGATAAGGCCGACAAGACGATCACCGTGCGCATCGATGTCGCTCGCCGTCACCGCCGCTACGAGAAGATCGTGCGCAGCTCGAACACTCTGCACGCCCACGACGAGAACAACGAGGCTCATGAGGGCGATGTCGTGCGCGTCATCGAGAGCCGTCCGCTGTCGCGCCTGAAGCGCTGGAAGCTCCTCGACGTACTGGAGCGGGCGCGATGATCCAGAACGAGACCAGGCTGCGCGTGGCCGACAACACCGGTGCGCGCGAGATCCTCTGCATTCGCGTCAAGGGCGGCTCGCGCCGGCGCTACGCCTTCGTCGGCGACGTGATCACCGCGACCGTCAAGCAGGCCAACCCGCACGGGGCCGTCAAAAAGGGCGATGTCGTCACCGCCGTGGTGGTGCGCACCAAGAAGCCCTTCGGTCGCGACGACGGCACCTACATCTCCTTCGATGACAACGCCGCAGTGATCATCGACGACCAGAACAACCCGCGCGGAACGCGCGTGTTCGGGCCCGTCGCACGCGAACTTCGCGACCGCAACTTCATGAAGATCGTCTCGCTGGCGCCGGAGGTCCTGTAGCGATGGCTTCTACCACCAGATCGGCTAAGCGCCCAGTGCTCAAGGTTCGCTCCGGCGACGAGGTTCAGGTCATGGCGGGCAAGGACCGCGGCAAGAGTGGCCGCATCCTGCGCGTTGAGCCTGCTAACGAGCGTGTCTATGTCGAGGGATTGAACATGGTCAAGCGCCACATGCGCCCGCAACAGGTAGCCGATACCCAGCGCGGCCAGACGGTGGGCGGTGTGATCGAGCGCGAGGGCCCGATCCACGTCTCCAACGTGATGTTGCTGGATCCCGAGGACCATAGGCCCACGAGGGTTGGCATCGAGCGCGAGGACGGCAAGCGCTATCGCGTGGCCAAGCGCTCCGGAACAAGGCTCGACTGACGGGGAAACGATGAACACCGCGACAACAGCACGCCTGAAGAGCCGCTATCTCGAGGAGATCCGACCGGCACTGATCGAGCGCTTCGGCTACTCCTCGGTCATGCAGGCGCCAAAGCTCGTGAAGATCACGCTCAACATGGGCGTGGGCGACGCCAAGCAGGACTCCAAAGTGCTCAAGGCCGCCACTGAGCAGCTGGCTACGATCGCCGGACAGCAGCCCAACGTGCGACGTGCCCGCAAGTCGATCGCCGCGTTCAAGCTGCGCGAGGGTATGCCGGTCGGTGTTGCTGTGACACTCAGGGCCGAGCGCGGCTACGAGTTCCTGGATCGCCTCACTTCGATTGCGATCCCGCGCATCCGCGACTTCCGCGGGCTGAACCCACGCTCGTTCGACGGCCACGGCAACTACACGATGGGTGTGCGCGAGCAGATCATCTTCCCCGAGATCGATTACGACTCGATCGACCAGGTGAGGGGCATCGACATCACGATCACGACCACCGCGAAAAGCGATGTCGAAGCATTCGCCCTCCTACAGGCTCTTGGGTTGCCGTTTGCCACCCAGGGGCGGCCAGCCGGCTTTGACCAGGACGGTGGCGCTGAGACCTCAGAGAACGGGAGCAACGACTGATGGCAAAGACTTCGCTACGCGTCAAGCAGGCGCGCACGCCAAAGTTCAAGACGCGCGCATATACTCGCTGCAACCGCTGCGGACGCCCGCACTCGGTGTACCGCAAGTTTGGGATTTGCCGCATCTGCCTGCGCGAGCTGGCCCACAACGGCTTGATACCGGGGATGACGAAGTCCTCCTGGTAGGCAACGGGTGTATGAACCTTCTTTTTGGATTCTTCCGCTTTAGAACTATTTCGCTCGTAACCAACTTCTTTTCTCGAACAGAGCCCTCTTTATGTCCATGACAGATCCCATAGCCGATTTCCTCACGCGCATTCGCAACGCGATCCACGCTGCGCACGAGACAGTCGACATTCCCGCCTCGAAATTGAAGGCCGAGATTGCACGGATCCTTACCGAGCAGGGCTATATCGACTCATGGGCTGTTGTTCCCGCACGCGAAGGCGCCACCGGCCAGCTGATCGAGATCCGCCTTAAGTACACCGACGACCGTCGCTCGGCGATCTCAGGTCTACGCCGTGTCTCACGTCCCGGCCGACGCACGTATGTCGAGGCCACGGGCATCCCCAAGGTGCTCGGCGGAATGGGAACTTCGATCGTGTCCACCTCGCGCGGCGTGATGACAGGTCACGACGCGCGCGCTGCCGGTGTCGGCGGCGAGGTACTCGCACAGGTCTGGTAGCTGGGGCTATGTCGAGAATCGGTAGACAGCCAATTACGGTGCCCTCGGGCGTGACTGTGGCGATCGAGCCCGAGTCGGTCAGCGTCAAGGGCCCCAAGGGCGAGCTCTCAGAGCGTGTCCCGCGTGACATTGAAGTTGTCCAGGAGGGCGAGCAGCTGCTTGTCTCACGGCCGACCGACCGCGGCGAGCACCGGGCTCTACACGGCCTGACTCGCTCGCTCGTGGCGAACATGGTGCAGGGCGTCACCGCTGGCTATGAGAAGCGGCTGGAGATTCAGGGCGTCGGCTATCGCGCCCAGATGAAGGGCAAGAATCTCGAGCTCGCCGTCGGCTACTCCCATCCGGTACCGATCGAGGCCCCGCAGGGCATCGAATTCGAAGTGCCTCAACCGACCAGAGTCGTCATCAAGGGCATCTCCAAGCAGCAGGTCGGCGAGATCGCCGCGATCATTCGCAAGCAGCGCCCGCCGGAGCCCTACAAGGGCAAGGGCATTCGCTACGAGGGCGAGTATGTAGCTCGCAAGGTTGGGAAGCGCGCATGAGCACCGTCACCAAGGAGGCTCGCCGCCTCAAACGTCGTCGTCGTGTGCGCGCGAAGATCTCCGGTACTGCAGTGCGCCCACGCGTCTCGGTGTTCCGCTCCAACCGCGGCCTCTCGGCTCAGCTCATCGACGACCAGGACGCTCGCACGCTGGCTGCCGTCCACTGGTACGAGCCCGAGCTGCGCAAGCTGTCAGGCTCCGATCGCGTCAAGCGCTCGGGCGAGCTGCTGGCCGAGCGTACCAAGGCCGCCGGTGTCTCAGAGGTCGTCTTCGACCGCGGCGGCTACCGCTATCACGGCAATGTTCGCGCCTTCGCCGAGGCGATCCGCGAGGCCGGCATAACCGTCTGACCTCGGCTCCCCCGCTACCCTCTCTAACTCTTCTATGAATTCAGATCGATCAGTCAACGCAGGCAGCCTCGACCTCCAAGAGCGTGTCGTGGAGATCAACCGCGTCGCCAAGGTGGTTAAGGGCGGCCGGCGCTTCTCCTTCACCGCGCTCGTCGTCGTCGGTGACGAACGCGAAGTGGTCGGCGTTGGCTACGGCAAGGCCAACGAGGTCCCGCTTGCGATCCAGAAGGGCGTGGAGCGTGCGAAGAAGGACCTCTTCAGGGTGCCGAAGCACGGCAGCACGATCACCCATCAGACGACCGGGGTATTCGGTGCGGGCCGCGTCTTCTTGAAGCCCGCCGCTCCCGGTACGGGGGTGATCGCCGGTGGTGGCGTGCGCGCGGTGCTTGAGCTCGCCGGCATTCACGACATCCTTTCCAAGAGCCTCGGTACGCAGAACCCGATCAACCTCGTCAAGGCGACTGTCGCCGGCCTGCGCGGCCTGCGCACCCCAGCCGAGGTAGCCGAGCTGCGTGGCCTTTCGATTGCAAAGGTGCTGGGCTTGACTGAGCGGCCGACGAACGGCGCGGGCGAGACCGTCGAGGGCGCCGAGTCGGCGACCACGGCAGGCGGCGATACTCCAGCTGAGGCGCCAGAGGCAAGCGCGACGGACGCAACGGCGCCAGAGACGGCCGCCGCGCCCACCGAGGCGATCGCGCAAGCCGAGTCGAGCCCCGGACACGACTGAGGCACCGGCCTGATGGCAACCTTGCAAGTGACCCAGCGGCGCTCCAGCGTCGGCTCCAACAAGCGTCAGCTCGACACGCTGCGCTCGCTCGGCCTGCGGCGGATCGGTCATACGGTCGAGGTCAAGGACTGCGAGCAAGCGCGCGGCATGGTCCACGCGGTGCGCCATCTTGTCGAGGTGCAGGACGGATCGACGAAGGCTCGTGCCAGCGGGCAAGCAGGCAAGCAGGAGCAAACTTCATGAGCCCCGCGGCCAAGCAGGCAGAGGAGGCCAAGGACGAGCAGGAGCAGCGCCTCGGCCTGCACTCGCTGAAACCTGCCCCCGGCAGCCGTCGCCCGCGCAAGCGTGTCGGGCGCGGCGAAGGCTCAGGCACCGGCAAGACCTCCGGCAGGGGCCAGAAGGGCGCGGGCTCGCGCTCGGGCTCCAAGAGCCGCGCTCGCTTCGAGGGTGGGCAGATGCCGATCCACATGCGCATGCGCAAGCTGCGTGGGCCGCACATGAAGAAGTCGATGCCCTTTGAGATGTTCCGCACGCATACGCAGCCCGTGAATGTCTCCGACCTAGAGGCACGCTTCGACGCCGGCGCGGAGGTCACGATCGAGTCGATGCAGGCCAAGGGTTTGGCCACACGCAAGGGCGTGGCGGTCAAGGTGCTCGCCAAGGGCGAGTTGAGCAAGGCGCTCACGGTCCACGCTCACGGCTTCAGCAAGGCCGCACGCGAGCGCATCGAGGCCGCTGGCGGCACTTGCACCGTCATCGAGAGCTAGAATCGCACGACCGGCACGTGCGGGCATACCCCCGCTTGACCGGCTAAACCAATGCTCTCGACGATTCTCAGCGCCTTTCAGGTTGCGGACATCCGCAAGAAGCTCCTGTTCACAGCGGGCATGCTTCTCATTTACAGGCTGGGTTCGCACATCCCGGTTCCGGGCGTCAACCTCGCCGCCGTCAACAATCTGCAGAAGCAGTTCGGTGGCTCGGGCATCCTCAGCTACCTCAACCTCTTCTCGGGGGGCAGCCTGTCACGAATCGCGCTGTTTGCGCTGGGCATCATGCCCTACATCACCTCCTCGATCATCCTGCAGTTGCTGCAGGTCGTAATACCGTCGCTTGAGAAGCTCTCCAAGGAAGGCGAAGTTGGGCAAGCGCGCATCACCCAGTACACGCGCTACCTGACCGTCGGCTTGGCCTTCGCCCAGGCAATCGGCTACGTCTTCCTGTTCCACTCGCTCTCAGCCTCGGCCAACGAAGCAGTCGTATCCAAGTTCGACGCTCCGCACATCTTCCTGATCGTGATCTGTCTGACCGCCGGCTGCGTCTTCTTGATGTGGATCGGCGAGCTCATCACCCAGCGCGGGATCGGCAACGGCATCTCACTGTTGATCTTCGCCTCGATCGTCTCGCGCATGCCGCAAGGCATCGAAGCGTGGTGGACGACCCAAGATCAGGTTTTCAAGGTAATGATGCCCTTTATGGTGCTGGCGGTCGTCGCCGGGATCGTGTTCGTGCAGGAGGGTCAGCGGCGCATCCCAGTCCAGTACGCCAAGCGCGTGATCGGCAGGCGCATGACCGAAGGCGGGCAGACCTATCTGCCTTTGCGCGTGAACATGGCCGGAGTGATCCCGGTGATCTTCGCCGCAAGCATCATGGCCTTCCCGCCCACCGTCGGCCAGCTGATCAAAACGCCCTGGGCCAAAGACGTGTCGAACTTCTTCACGCCCAACGGCTGGCACTACGTGGTCGGCGAGTCGATCTTCATCGTGGTCTTCGCCTACTTCTATACGGCGGTCACCTTCAATCCTGTCGACCAGGCCGACAACCTGAAGAAGTACGGCGGCTTCATCCCTGGTGTTCGCCCAGGGCGGCCGACCGCTGAATTCCTCGACCGGATCCTCGCGAGGCTGACGTTCCCGGGTGCTCTGTTCCTCGCTGCCGTAGCGGCGATACCGGCGATCCTGATCGCCCGCACACACCAGAACTTCTACTTCGGCGGCACCTCGATCCTGATCGTCATCGGTGTGGCGCTGGAAACGATGAAGCAGCTCGAGGCGCAGTTGATGATGCGCAGCTACGAGGGCTTCTTGAAGTAGCAGCGCTGTGGTCGTGCCTATGGCAGGCGCACGCATGAAGCAGCGGGTAGGCTCTTTGTCGTGGTTGAGACGAACCTCATCCTGTTGGGGCCTCCGGGCGCCGGCAAGGGCACTCAGGCCGAGCGCCTGCAAGCCGACTTCGCTTTGGCGCACATCTCAACGGGCGACATGTTGCGAGCACAGCTGGCACAGGGCACCGAGCTCGGCCGCGAGGCGCAGAAGTTCATGAAGGCCGGAGAGCTGGTCCCCGACGAGGTGATCCTTGGGATGATCGGTCATCGCATCGGCGAGCAGGACGCTCGCGAAGGATTCCTGCTCGACGGCTTTCCCCGTAACACGGCTCAGGCCGATGCGCTCGGCAAGACGCTCGCCGATTCCGGCCGTCGGCTGACCGCAGTCCTGCTGATCGACGTGCCCGACGAAGAGGTAGTACGCCGGCTCGCCGGCCGGCGCGTGTGCAGCAAGGGGGGACACGTCTATCACGTCGAGTTCGATCCCCCGAAGCGCGATGGCATCTGTGATCAGGACGGCTCGCGGCTGATCCAGCGCGACGACGACAGGGAAGAGACGATTCGCCGGCGCCTGGATGTCTACGCGCGCCAGACCGCTCCCCTGATCGACTATTACGAGCAAGCGGGTCTGTTGCGCCGCTTTGACGGGCAACGCGATCCAAACGAGGTGCACGACCACATCAGGGCTACGATCGCGACGCTGCGCCTGGAGGACGAGCTGTAGCACCGTCCCTCGCTCGCCCGGTCGAGCATTTGTGGGCGAGTGGGACCGGCAGGGCGGGAAAGATAAGCTCCTTAGGGTGATCATCAAGAAGTCGCCCGAGGAGATCGAGAAGATGGCCGCCGCCGGCCTCATCCAAGCGGCGACACTGGACTTGATCGCCGGCAAGATCCGCCCCGGCGTAAGCACCGAGGAGCTCGACGCGGCTGCCGAGCGCTTCATCCGCTCCCAGGGCGCGACGCCGACGTTCAAGGGCTACCGCGGCTTTCCCGGGTCGATCTGCGCCTCGCCCAACTCGATGGTGGTGCACGGTATCCCCGGCCGCTATCGCCTTGAGCGTGGCGACATCCTCTCAGTCGACATCGGCGTGACATTCGACGGCTGGGTGGCCGATGCCGCACGCACGTTTGCGGTGGGTGAGATCACGCCGCTGGCCGAAAATTTGTTGAGCGCCACCGAGCAGTCCCTGTACGCGGGCGTCGAGCAATGCCGGCCGGGCAACCGCATGGGCGACGTGTCGAGGGCGATCCAACGGACTGCCGAGAAGGCGGGTCTGTCGGTCGTGCGCTCGCTGGTCGGCCACGGCGTCGGCAAAAACATGCACGAGGATCCTCAGGTGCCCAACTATGGTAAGCCTGGCAAGGGCCCATTGCTGGAGGAGGGCATGGTGTTGGCGATCGAGCCAATGACCACGGCGGGGCGCGCCGCGGTGCGCGTGGCTGGCGATGGCTGGGCGATCTTCTCTCAGGACGACTCACTCGCCGCGCATTTCGAGTTCACGGTGGCCATCACCCGCGAGGCCCCGCGTGTTCTGACCCCCTGGCATGTTGCCCCTGAGCAGCGCGCTGTGAAGGGCATCGATACCCAGGCGGCCGCCACGGCGGGATAGTAACTCGCCATGTGCCGTTGCTGCCTCGCAGTGCGATGCTTGCAGCGTCACCGGGATGGTCGTTGCGAAAACCGCAATGGCCCGTTGTGCAGGGACGATCAGACCGCTGCGCATCCGAACAGCGGTCTGTGCAAGATAGTTGCTACCATCCGCTGTCCTGCTCGAATGCGCCGGTAGCTTGGCGCGTAAGGGCAACACCACGACGCGGTAGCGGCGGCCGTCCCGGCAGCCAGAGCCGAGTCGCAGGGACCAGCCGAAAGGGATCATGAAGGTAAGACCGTCGGTCAAGCCGATGTGCGAGAAGTGCAGGATCATCCGCCGTCACAAAGCGGTTCTCGTCATCTGCCAGAACAAGCGTCATAAGCAGCGGCAGGGCTAATCCGCAGATGGCACGTATCGCTGGGGTCAACCTGCCCTTGAACAAGCGCTCGGAGATCGGGCTGACATACATTTACGGCATCGGCCGCTCGACTTCCAACAAGATTTTGGAGGAGGTCAAGGTCAGTCCCGACACCTATATCCGCGATCTCACCGAGGACGAGGTCTCGCGTCTGCGCGACGCGATCGACCGCTCGCTGACGGTCGAGGGCGATCTGCGCCGCGAGCGCTCGCAGGACATCAAGCGTTTGCAGGAGATCGCCTGCTATCGCGGCCTGCGCCATCGCCGCGGGTTGCCTGTGCGCGGACAGAAGACGAAGACCAACGCCCGTACGCGCAAGGGTCCCAAGCGCCTGCAGGTAGCCGGCAAGAAGAAGGTGCGCTGATGGCCGCCCCCAAGCGTCCTGCCCGCGGTCGGCGCAGGCAGAAGAAGAACGTTCCGGTTGGGCAAGCCCACATCAAGACGTCTTTCAACAACACGATCGTCTCGCTCACCGACACTCAGGGCAACGTGCTCGCATGGGAGTCGGCCGGCGGCGCGGGCTTCAAGGGCTCGCGTAAGTCGACTCCATTCGCTGCACAGGTCACGGCCGATGCGGCGGCTCGCAAGGGTATGGAGCAGGGACTGCAGAAGGTCGAGGTCTACGTCAAGGGCCCTGGCTCTGGACGCGAGACCGCGATCCGCTCACTTCAGGCCGCTGGCCTAGAGGTGAGCGGAGTCAAGGATGTAACCCCGCAGGCTCACAACGGATGCCGCCCGCGCAAGCGCCGGCGCGTCTAAAACAACTTTGATCGCAGAGAGCTAGGTCAATGGCAAGAGACACAGGCCCACAGTGCAAGCAGTGCCGTCGCGAGGGACAGAAGCTGTTCCTCAAGGGCGAGCGCTGCCTGACTGACAAGTGCGGCGTCGAGCGGCGCTCCTACCCGCCCGGAGAGCACGGTCGCGGTCGCCAGAAGCAGAGCGAGTACCGCCTGCAGCTGCGCGAGAAGCAGAAGGCACGTCGCTATTACGGGGTGCTCGAGAAGCAGTTCCACGGCTACTACGAGAAGGCTTCGCGCCAGCCCGGCATCACCGGTGAGAACCTGCTCGCGCTGCTGGAGTGCCGTCTCGACAACGTGATGGTCCGCCTCGGATTCGCCGCCTCGCGCAGGCAGGCGCGCCAGCTCATCCGTCACGGCCATTGGACGGTCAACGGCCGTCGGGTGGACATCCCCAGCTACCAGGTGCGTCCCGGCGATGTGATCGCCGTCAAAGCGGACACTCCGGCTATGCAGGTGGTAAGGGACGCCACCGAGCTCACCGGACAGATCCCGGCGTGGCTCCAGGCCGACCACGAGTCGCTCACGGCCAAGGTGCTGCGCAAGCCGGAGCGCCGAGAGGTGGCAGCGCCGGTGCAGGAGCAGCTCATCGTCGAGCTGTACTCGAAGTAGAGGCTTTCCCCGCGCCGGCGCCTGAAGGCGGCGGCGGCGCGCAAGAGCCGGCGCTGCTCCAGGCGCCGGTTTCACACCAACACGACGTTAGGACCCCGATGCTCGACTTCCAAATCCCCCGGATCACCAGCGAGTCCGTGGAGCAGAACCGTGGCACGTTCACGATCGAGCCGCTCGACCGCGGCTTCGGCTACACGTTCGGTAACTCGCTCAGGCGTGTCTTGCTCTCCTCGCTCGCCGGCGCCGCCGTCACGAGCGTGCGTATCGAGGGCGTGGCGCATGAGTTCTCGACAGTAGAGGGCGTCAAGGAGGACGTGACCGACATCGTGCTCAACCTCAAGGGCATCGTCTGTCGTATGCACTCCGATGCGAGCGAGGTCGAGGCGCCGCTCGTCGTGACCGGGCCGGGGGAGATCACGGCCAAGGACATTGACCTGCCCGCCGGTGTTGAGATCCTCAACCCGAATGTGCACGTGGCGACGTTGGAGAAGAAGACCAAGCTCGAGCTGTACATGACGATCGGTCGCGGTCGCGGATACCGCCCCGCCGAGGAGAACAAGTCGGCCGACCAGCCGATTGGCGTGATCCCAATCGATTCGATTTTCTCGCCCGTGCGGCGTGTCGCCTACGCGGTCGAGCAGGCTCGCGTCGGACAGAAGACCGACTTCGACAAGCTCACGCTCGACATCGAGACCGACGGCTCGATCGAGCCGCAGGCCGCGCTACGCGAGGCGGCTGAGCTGCTTATCTCCCAGCTTGCGATCTTCACGGACGCGGACCGCATCCAGGAGTTGCGCGCTGTACCTGGCGGTCAGCTCGACGGCCATGGCCTGGCGGTCGGTGGCGGTGGCGCTCCCGCGGCGCTGCAAGGCGAGGAGTGGAGCATCCTGATCGAGGAGCTCGAGCTCGGAGTCCGCTCGTACAACTGCCTCAAGCGTGCCGGCATCCAGACCGTTGGTGACCTTATATCCAAGTCAGAGGCCGAGCTCAACGCGATCCCCAACTTTGGCAAGAAGTCGATCGACGAGGTCATCGAAACCCTCGAAGCGCGAGGCCTGCAACTGCGCCAGGATTGAGCAGAGCCCGCTCGGGCGGTCAGCTCTCTAGACTGACCGCTTGCGCGAGCATCAAGCGAACGCACAAAGCCCATGAGACATCAGAAGACACGCAACAAGCTCAGCCGCGACTCGGCGCACCGCAAGTCGCTGCTTATGAACCTCACCAAGGAGGTCCTGGAGCACGAGCGGATCAAGACGAGCGAAGCCAAGGCCAAGGCGGTAAAGCCTGAGATCGAGAAGCTGATCACGCTCGCCAAGCGCGGCGATTTGCACGCTCGTCGTCAGGCGCTGTCGGCACTCTCGCAAGACAAGTTCGCCGTATATAAGCTGTTCGAGGAGGTCGCTCCCCGCTACGTCGACAGGCCCGGCGGGTACACGCGCATCCTCAAGCTCGGCCCGCGTCGTAGCGACGCGACCGAGATGGTTTACCTAGAGTTGGTATAGCTCCGCGGGAGCGGGCGGTCCCGAGCTAGTTGGGCCGAGCACGCCAGCGTCGCATTCAGCGCGTTCGGCCGTCCGCGACAGGGCAATACCCACAGGGCATGAGTACCCTCGCGGGGCATAAATGGTCTCCAAGCTGACGTTGCAATACGACGGGAGCGAGTTTGCCGGCTGGGCGTTGCAGCCGCAGTTGCGAACCGTGCAGGGCGAGCTGGAGCGAGCGTTGCGCACGGTCCTCGGCGAGCGGGGGCAGGACGGAGAGCCGCTGACGGTCACCGTTGCCGGTCGCACCGATCGGGGTGTGCACGCCTGGGGCCAGGTGGTCAGCTATCGCCACGAGGCGCTCGATCCCTTGCGCTTGAACTCGCTGTTGGGACCCGACATGGCCGTGCTCGCCTGCGAGCCTGCAGGCGAGGCTTTCGACGCGAGGCGCGACGCTACCAGCCGGACCTACTGCTACCGCGTTCTAGCGCGCCGCACGCGCGACGTGTTCGAGCGCGGGCGCGCGCTGTGGTGGCCGCGAGCACTCGATCGCTCGCTGCTAAAGCGGTGCGCCGCGCTGCTTCCTGGAGAGCATGACTTCATTGCCTTCACGCCCACAGAGACGGAACACACACGCTTCGAGCGCAATGTGCTGAGGGCCGAATGGCGCGAGCACGGTGACGTGCTGGAGCTGTGGATCGAGGCGGACTCGTTCTTGCGCCACATGAACCGGGTTCTGGTCGGCACGATGCTCGAGGTGGCCACCGGGCGAAGCGCGCTCGACGATTTCGCCGAGCTACTGCAGGG
Organism: uncultured Solirubrobacterales bacterium; assembly: GCA_963827045.1. Classification (GTDB taxonomy): domain Bacteria; phylum Actinomycetota; class Thermoleophilia; order Solirubrobacterales; family Solirubrobacteraceae; genus Palsa-744. The sequence continues at coordinate 667,546 of CAWGZH010000003.1, read as the reverse complement.
CAGGCCGCGCTCGCACGCCGGCCCCACCGCGCCGGCGTATGGCTTGGCGCTGGTATCGGTGACATATTCAAAAAGCTGATGTTCTACGTGCGGCGTCAAGCGTTTTTGCTGGAGCCGGGGCTGGCCTGGGGTTGGGGCGGTGGCTAAACGAAATGGACGATGCCCCCGCGCGGGGGCATCGCATTTTCACAAGGTCGGGCCGCGGCTAACCCTATGCTGGAAGACGACGATGCTCAACGTGCTGCTCACCAACGACGACGGGATCGAGGCTGACGGCCTGCAGGCATTGCGCTGCTCGCTGCTCGACGTGCCCGGCGTTCGCCTCGTGACGATCGCCCCGGACGGCAACCGCTCGGCGATGGCTCGCTCGATCACCACAAGACGTCCGCTGTGGGTGGAGGAGGTGTCGTTCTCAGACGGGACGGTCGGTTATGCGACCGACGGCACGCCCGTGGATTGTGTGCGCCTTGCGCGTCTCGGTCTGGTTGAGGACTTTGACGCGCAGCTGGTCGTCGCCGGCATCAACCATGGCGCCAACCTGGGCGATGACATCACCTACTCGGGCACCGTAGCGGCAGCACTGGAGGGTGTTGTGCTCGGTTTGCCCGCGATCGCCGTCTCCCAGCAGTCGCGCGCACGGGCGCTTGACTTTCGCTACGACGGTGGCTTCGACTTCGAGGTCGCCGCTACGTTCGTGGCGCGCCTGGTGGAGCGCATCGAGGAGCTGCCCATTCCGAGCGGAACTCTACTCAATGTGAACGTGCCCGCCGGCGAGCCCGCCGGAGTCGAGGTGACAAGCCTTGGTAAGCGCATCTACCGCGACGAGCTGAAGGTGGCGCCGCATACGGAGGACTCCGCCAAGCGCCAGCGCTACTGGATATATGGGTCGGACCCTGGCTTCCACGACGAGCCCGGCACTGACCTGGCGGCCGTCGCTGAAGGGCGTATCGCGGTGACGCCGATCCATTTCGACCTGACCCACCGCGGCGGGCTGGAGGTGTTGCGTGGGTTCGATCTGCAAGCGCTGCTCGCACCAGCTCTCGATGGCGGGAGCGCGTGAGCAGACCGTCGACGCGGTCGTCCCGAAAGCAGGAGTCGGACGCTCAGGCTCCCGGGAATCGGGACGTTAGGCCGGCTGGAGCCGAGCCCGCCACGCAAGCTGCCTCCGGGGAGCGCCCTTCCAAGCAGCAGCTCGCCCGTGCAGCTGAGCTGCGCGCGCAACTCGAGCATCACGCTCACCGCTACTACGTACTCGACGATCCTGAGATCACCGATGACGTATACGACGCGCTGCTCGACGAGCTGCGCGCGCTAGAGGCTGAATACCCAGAGCTGCGAACTGTTCGACTCGCCCACCCAGCGCGTCGGTGGCGAGCCGGTCGGCAAGCTAGAGAAGGTCAAGCACCTGGAGCCGATGCTCTCGTTGGACAACGTTCGTACTGAAGAGGAGCTGAGGGCCTGGGTGACGCGTATGAGGACGCATCTCGCCCGCGAAGGGATCGAGCGCTCGAGCTTTGAGTACGTGGTGGAGCCGAAGGTCGATGGGCTGGCGATCAGCTTGCTCTACCGCGATGGCGTGCTCGTGCGCGGAGCTACACGCGGCAACGGCGAGGTCGGCGAGGACGTAACGCACAACCTGCGCACAATCGGCTCGGTCCCTCTGCGCATCGACGACGCGCCGCCTTTGCTGGAGGTACGTGGCGAGATCTACATGTCGCTGAAGGACTTCGCCGCCGTCAACGAGCGCCGCGCCGAAGCCGGCCTGTCCACTTTCATGAATCCCCGCAACTCGGCCGCTGGGGCGGTGCGCCAGCTCGACCCTTCCCTGATGGCCGAACGTCCCCTGTCGATGTGGGCCTACCAGGTCGGGGTCGCTCCGGACTTGAAATTCGAGACGCATTGGGAGGCGCTCGGGTGGTTGCGCGAGCATGGCTTCCGCGTTAACCGCGACATCAAGCTGCTCGACAACGAGGAGCAGGTGATCGCGCAGTGTCTGCGTTGGCAGGAGCGGCGAGGAGACCTTGACTTCGAGATCGATGGGGTCGTGATCAAGGTCTCAGACCTCGAGCTGCAGCGCCGGCTCGGCTCCGTCGGTCGCGATCCGCGCTGGGCTGTGGCCTGGAAGTTCCCGCCTACAACGGCCGTGACGCGCTTGCACAAGGTGATGTGGAACGTCGGCAAGTTCGGCGACCTGCGCCCCTACGCGGTGCTCGAGCCGGTGGCGGCAGGCGGCGTCGTGATCAAGCTGGCGACACTGCACAACGAGGAGGACATCGTCCGCAAGGACATCCGCGCCGGCGAGGATGTGATCGTGCTGAGAGCAGGCGATGTGATCCCACAGGTCGTCTCGCCCGCGCCACATGTCGCCGAGCACAAAGATCGTCCGCCGCCGACGCGCCCGCCTGAGCGCTGCCCATTCTGCGACACCCCCACCATCAAGCCAGAGGGCTCGGTCTTCACGAGCTGTCCCAACCGCGATTGTCCTGAGCGCGCCTGGCAGCTGCTCAAGCACTTCGTCTCGCGCGGGGCGATGGACATCGACGGGCTTGGCGAGAAGCAGGTGGCCTTGTTGCAGCAGCAAGACTTGGTTCATACGGCTGCCGACTATTACCGTTTGCATGAACACCGCGAGCGTTTGCTCGAGTTGGAGGGTTTCGGCGAGCTGTCGGTCAACCACCTGCTCGACGCGATCGAGGCTTCCAAGCAGCGCCCGTTCGCGCGCGTCCTGTTTGCGCTCGGCATCGAGGAGGTCGGCGAGGTCACCGGACGCAGCTTGGCGCTGCGCTTTCGCGACATCGAAGCGCTGCTTGCGGCAAGTGCCGCCGAGATTGCGGAGACCCCCGGGATCGGCGAGAAGATGAGCATCCTGATCCACTCACAGCTGCACGACGAGCGCATGCTCGTGCTAGTCGAAGATCTACGCGCGCTCGGGCTGCGCTTCGCCGAGGAGGGGCCTGCGCCGACAAGCGGCCCCTTGGTGGGCAAGACGTTTGTGCTCACGGGCACGCTGCCGACGCTCTCACGCGAGCAGGCCACCGAGCGGATCCAGGCGGCCGGTGGGCGCGTGACCAGTGGGGTGTCGAAGAAGACCGACTACTTGGTCGCCGGCGAGTCCCCGGGATCCAAGCTGGAGAAGGCCGAACGGCTGGAGGTGGCGGTCCTGGACGAACGCGGTTTGCTCGACCTGTTGGCGGAGGGCTAGAAGCGGCTCACGATTTTGGGATTGATGTTCGTTCCCGTGATCTAACGGCGCCGGTCGCCAACGCCGCGGCTGGATAGGCGGTCGGCCAAGGGGCTGGTCGCCAACACTCCGATCGAAAGCAGGTCGGTCAGTAGCGTGCGAGCGTGATTGCCATGTTGTCCTGGATCGTGTGCGCCTCATACGTTTCGATGCCGTCGTTGAAGAACGCGAACGCAAGGATGTCCCCGCCCGCACTTTCGCAGTAGCCGGCCAAGTTGGACACCCCGTTCAAAGTCCCTGTCTTGGCTTGGCAGCGCCCCGAGGCGGGCGTTCCACGCATCCTTTCTGAAAGCGTCCCGGTGTGGCCCGCGACGGCCAGGTCGTTGCGCAAGGTCGTACCCAAGGGGCTATGGGCAAGCGTGGTGAGCAGCTCCACCACCTGCTTGGGGGTGGTGTGGTCGGAGTGCGACAGGCCCGAGCCGTCGATCAGATAAGGGTGCAAGCCGAAGTCCTTAGCGATCGTCGAGCGCACCACTGCGGCCCCCGCGGCGGTCGTGCCGGCGCCGCCGAAGCGTGCGCCGATGTCCTTGATCAAGGTCTCCGCGAAGTAATTGTCAGACGGTGGCAAGGTCAGTCCGAGCAGGGTCGCCAGGTCCGGCGAGGCCTCGCTTGCGATCGTGCTCGCTCCGGCCGGGGTTGTGGCGGCTGTGCCCCCGTGCACTTTGATCCCCTCGGCCCTTAGCTCCCCACGCAGCTGCAAGGCGGCATAGGCGGCGGGCGCGTGTGCGCCGCTCTCGGAGCCTGTCGCGCCGCGGTTGAAGGAAAGTCCGCTGAGCTCCCCTTCCAGTTCGGGGTCGGGCGCGTAGCCGCTGTAGGGATCTCCGCGCAGGGAGTCAAACCAGGAATCGTCGCCGTCCACGCTACCTGTGACTTCTCTGATGCCCGCAGCCTTAACGAGTGCCGCCAGCTTGGTCACGGTCGCGCCCTGGCCGCCATAGCGGGCCGCCACGTAGGAGGCGCTGCCGAAGGTGGGGTCGCCGCCGCCCTTCAGGTAGAGGTTGCCTTCCCAGCGTCCGTCTGCGCCCAAGCGCCCTGTGCCGAGCACGCTCGTGGTGAGCGTCGCTTCCGGGCCCATTAGCTCCAGGGCGGTCGTGGCGGTGTAGAGCTTCTCCACCGAGGCGGGCGGGTGGGGCACTTCGGCGCGCTCGCTGAACAGGATCGTGCCCTTCGTCAGGTCGTACACATAGGCGCCCGACTCGGGCCCGGCAAGCCTCATCTCGCGGGCAAGCGGCGCTTCGAGCGAGTTCTGGGCCAGGGCCGCGGGGTCTGTGCTCGCGGCAAAGAGCGCGCACGTTGCGAGGGCTAGGAGGGCGGCGAGTCTCATAGGACGGGGTAACACTACGTACAATCAGTATTCATGGGCGAGGTTGTCAACTTGAAAGCTGCGACCAAGCGCGGCTCGGGCAATAGAACACGCTCGCCCTCCAAGCGGAGCGCTCCGGCAAGAACTTCAAAGCGCAGCGGCTCGCGCCGCGACAAGACGGCGCTGGTCCTGGGTGGTGGTGGCTTCACCGGTGGGGTGTACGAGATCGGAGCGTTGCGCGCGCTCGACCTGCTTGCGGCAAACCGCACGATCAACCAGTTCGACGTCTATGTGGGTACCTCGGCCGGCGCGTTCGTCGCGTCGCTGTGCGCCAACGGGGTCACACCGGAGGAGATGATGCGCGTCGTCACCCACCAGGGCCCGCAAGCCTTCAGGGATATCGACCTCGGTGACCTCCTGCGCCTGAACCTGTCTGAGCTGGCGCGCACCGGCGTCCGACTTCCCTTGAAGATGGCTTTACTGGCGCGTCAACTGCTGCCCCAGCTTGGCCAGGTGTCGCTGATCGACATTCTGCTCGGAATCGCCGAGACCTTGCCGAGCGGCGCCTACACTGGTGAGGGCATCGAGCGCTACTTGCGGCGCGTGTTGGAAGAGGACGGTCGCCACGACGACTTCCGCGCGCTCCAGCACGAGCTGTATCTGGTGGCAACGGATCTCGACTCGTGCGAGCGGATTGTGTTCGGGGCAGACGGTTTTGACGATGTGCCGATCTCCACAGCTGTGCGTGCGTCCGGCGCCCTGCCGATGGTCTATGCGCCGGTCAAGATTGGCGACCGCGAGCTGATCGACGGGGGCATCGTCTCGACCACGAACCTTGACATCGCCGTGGAGGCCGGGGCGGCGCTCGTGATCGTCATCAATCCGATCGTTCCATTCGTGAACGAACGCGAGGACGGGAGCGACGGTCCTCCGGCGCGCAGGATCTCCGATATGGGCTTCTCCAAGATCGGCTATCAGGCCTTCAAGCTGCTCGGTCACCGACGTCTGCATGAGCTGGCCGGCATGTGGGAGGAGCGCTATCCGGGCGTGGACATCGTGTTGATCGAGCCTGAGCCGACCGACGAGCTGATGTTCGAGACCTCGATCATGAGCTTCTCCTCGCGCATCGAGATAGCGCGCCACGGCTTCCAGTCGGTGACCTACCACCTGCTCGACGAATACGAGCGCTACAGAGAGATCTGGGCGCGTCACGGCATCGAGATCTCCGAGCGCCGCGTGCGCAAGGTGGTCCGGCATTTCGAAGCCGAAGAAGAGGAGGTCGGTGCCTGGCGCAAAATCCTCGAAGGTACGACAGGCGCCTTGCTACGTCAGTCTGGCTCGGCTGGTTAACGGTTCCGGCGCGGTCGCGGTCTGGGCACGCCCCGCCGGATCACCTGTGCTGTGTGATTTGCGAGGGCCGCTCGAACACTAGGGGAACGAACAAATCTCAAACAGTCCAGATCGCTCAGGCGAGCACGCGGTCGATCGCGTTCAACAGACGTGTCGAGGAAGCCTCGTCGCGGATTGAGATGCGAACATGATGCGGCTCGCCAAGTGCATCGCCGGCCGCCACGAGAATGCCCGAGCGCGCCAGGCGCGCGGCCAGCTCGCCGCCATCGAAGGTGGGATGCGCCAGCCAGAGAAAATTGGCCTGGCTGTCCGAGAGCTCGAAGCCGCGCTGGCGCAGCGCCGTAGTCAAGCTCTCGCGCTCCTTGGCCACGCGCCGCACACGCTTGGCGATCAACTCCGAGCAGTTGCGCAATGACTCGAGTGCCCCAGCCTGGGAGATCTCGCTGACGCCAAGGTCGGGTTCCAGCTCGGCAAGCAAGTCCTCCGCGCCGGGCCCGCCGAGCGCGTAGCCGCAGCGCAGACCGGCCAGCCCCCAGGCCTTTGAGAAGCTGCGAAACACGAGCAGGCGGGGGTTGCTCTCCAACAGCCGCAGCGATGAGTCGATCGGCTGGGCGTCAGCGAACTCGACCAGCGACTCATCCAACAGCACGCCAACATGATCGGGCAGCGCCACGAGCAATCGCTCAAGCTCGGCTGTTGGCAGCAGCTCGCCGGTGGGGTCATTGGGGCTGGCCAGCGCCACCACGCGTGTGCTCTCGCCAACGGCCTCCAGCAGCGCGTCAACACCGCCGCTGACGGGCACTGCGCGCCCGTGTGCGCGGCGCGCCATGATCGGGAAGAGAGGATAGGAGGGCCAAGAGGTGATCAGCTCTTGGCCCGGCGCGATCAGCGCGCGTGTGGCGGCGCTCAGCAGCTCGGCGGCGCCGTTGCCGACGATCAACCGGGCCTGGTCGACGGAATGGCGCTCGGCCAGCCGCGCACGCAATTGCGAACCGCGCATGTGCGGGTAGCGCTGCATCCCGCGCCGTGCAACAAATGTGATCGCGCTGACCACCTCCGGGTGAGGCAGATCGGGCCAGGTCGTCTGTGAGAGGTCGAGCGTCTCAACGCGCGTCAGCGCCTTGCGTTTGCGCTCGTCCGCCTCCTCGCGCAGCTGGCTGTTGACCTCCTCCTCGGTCATCCCCTCGAACTGCTTGTAGTAGTCGAGTAGACCCACGCCGGCTACCAGCCTCTCCGCCGGCTTGCCATGCGGGCGTCTCGCGGTGGGCGCCGGCGCTCACTCACGGTGCGTTGCCCGGTGTGGTGCTCGACCCCGGGCCGTGGATCACGACGAACCAGAACGAGAAGGCCGCGGCGCAGACGGCGGCAGTGACGCCGAATATCCGCCCTAGAGCGCCGGTGCGCTGGTCATGGCCGGCGGCGCGACGCACCAAGATCCAGGCGTTGTCAAGGCGCCTTAGCAGCATCAGCATGCCGAACAAGAGCACGAACAGAGCCACCAGCGCGATCAGCACTCCGAAGGACACGCTGCCGGTGAGGTAGTTGGCTTGTGCGCTGAGCCAAAGGCAGGCAGCCGGTATCGGCCCCCAGCACAGCAGGCTGCCAACGACCATCCCAGCGAATAGCAGCTTGGCCAGCGTATTGTCGATGCGCTGCCTGGAACTGCTGCCGCGCTCGGGTAGCGCACGGAAGCGTGTCGGCGCGGTGCCTGGTCTGCGGCCAACAAAGAGGCCGCCAGTCTCGCTGGGATCGGTGCGCATCGTCGCTAGCTATGTTCGCAGCTAACGCCGTGCTAGCCCGTGTACAGGGCGTCGAGGACGTCGGCGTACTTCTCGGCCACGATGTTGCGCTTCACCTTCAACGTCGGCGTGAGCTCGCCGGTCTCCTGGGTGAGGTCGTGCGGCAGGATCGCAAAGCGCTTAACTTGCTCCACGGGCGCATAGCGGAGGTTGGCACGCTCCACCTGCTCGCCGATCATCTCGCGCACCGAGGACTCCTCGCACAGTTGGGTGGTGTCCTCGGGCAGGTTGTGCTCGCGCGCGTAGGTGGCGATCTCTTCCTCGTCGAGGGTGATCAACACGACGGGGTAGGGGCGCTGGTCGCCGTGCATGACGGCCTGTGAGATCCAGCGGCACTGCTTGAGGTCGTTCTCGAGGTTCGCGGGCGTGATGTTCTTGCCGCCCGCGGTGATGATGATGTCCTTCTTGCGGCCGGTGATCGACAGGAAGCCGTCCTCGTCGAGCGAGCCGAGGTCTCCGGTGTGTAGCCAGCCTTGGTCGATCGAGCCAAAGCTGGCGTCGGCGTTGTTGTGGTAGCCCTGGAAGATGTTCGGTCCCTTGATGAGCACCTCACCATCCTCGGCGATCTTGACCTCCACGCCAGGAAAGGGTTTGCCAACGGTGCCAAACTTGTGATCCTCGATCGTGCAAACGGTTGCGGCTGTAGCGGTCTCGGTCATGCCGTAGCCCTCGAGCACGGGCACGCCGGCGGCCCAGAAGAATTCGAGGATCTCCTTGGCGATCGGCGCGGCGCCGCTGACGGCGTGGCGCACGTTGCCACCGAAAATGGCGCGGACGTTCTTGAACAGCTTCTCGTCGGCCTCTTCAAAGGGCGCCATCAGCTCCGCGGGAACCTCCTCGCCGCGGGCCTGCAGCTCGCGCACCTTGCCGCCCAGCACGATCGCCTTGCGGGCCTGCTCCTGCTCCTCCTCGGACTTGGACTGCAGCGCGGCGTTGGCGAGCGTGTAGATCTTCTCGAAGACGCGGGGCACCGAGGGGAGGTAGGTAGGTTTGACCTCCATCAGCTCAGCCACGATCTGCTTGGTGTCACCGCCGAAGTAGGCGATCGTCGCGCCAAGGTCGAAAGCACCGAGCTGGATCAGCAGCGCGAAGGCGTGGGCGAGTGGCAGGTAGAGGTAGATGACCTCGTCGTCCTCGATCTGTCCGACGCTGCGCAGCATCTCCATCATCGATGCGTAGTTGCCGTGGCTCAGCACGCACCCCTTGGGCGGGCCGGTGGTGCCGGAGGTGTAGATGAACGTGAAGGGATCCTCCGGCTTGACGCTCTCGCGCCGTACTTGGAGCTCGGAGGTCTCGTGGGTGCGCCCACGCTCGCGCACCTCGTCGAGCGTGATGGTGGGGACCGCGTGTTCGCTGGTGGGTGGATCCATCACGATCACGGTGCGCAGGTTGGGCACCTGATCGCGGATCTGGGCGATCTTGGTGAGCTGCGCATCGTCCTCGCAGAAGATCGCGCTGGCGCCGGAGTCAGAGATGACCCACAGGCACTCCTCGGGGGAGTTAGTCTGGTAGATCGGCACAACCACGGCGCCGACAGAGGTGATGGCCATGTCGGCGTAGGACCACTCGGGACGTGTGTTGGCAAGGATGCAGACGCGCTCGCCCTTTTCGATCCCGAGATCGATCAATCCGAGGGCGATCTCCTCCACGATGTCCGCGAGCTGCTTATAGCTCACGTCCTGCCAGGCGCCGTCGTGCTTGTAGCGCACGGCGGGATGGTCGCCGTGCTCAAGCGCTGCGCGTGAGATCAGGTCGGCGATGGTGTGCGACGCGGTGCTCGGCTCTGTGGCGCTGGCCTCCATGTTGCGACTCCTCCTCGATAACCCCTATGAACCTTTGAGATGTTAGGGACTTTGGGTGCTCGAGGCCACGGACAGCTGGCCGCCGAGCCAGCCGCTTTCGATTAGCCGCTGGCGTGGGCTGCGCGCTGCTGCGATCCACCCTGGCGGATGCTCGCCATAAACAGGCTCTTGTCGATGCGTCCTCTAAAGATCGGGACACCGTTCTCAAGGCACTTCAGAAGCACTTCCTTGCGCTCCAGACCGGCTTCGCGGGCGAGCTCGCTGGGCGTCAGATGATTCGCCATCGGGTAGATCCTCCTATCGCGAGGTGTTTCTACGCGTACATATACCCCTGTGCTCGGACATATGCAACGTGGAATTTGCCGCAAGCTGGCGGTGTTTGCGAAATGGGCGATGCCCCGCGTGCGCGCGCGGGGCATCGAGGTTTTGGAAAGGACCGCGTCCGGGTCGTCGGAGACCTTGGGAGGCCGCGGCTGGCACCAGTGGTTTGGACGTGCCGCAGGCGCTAGATCGGGTTGGGCACGTCGATGAACGTGTGCTCGAGTGCGAAGCGCTCGCTCAGGTGCTCGCCAATGCGCTTCACGCCGAATGTCTCGGTGGCGTAGTGCCCAGCGGCGATGAAGTGGATCGCGCTCTCCTGGGCTTCGCTCATCACGCGCTCGGCGGGCTCGCCGGTGAGGAAGGCGTCGGCGCCTGCCGTGACGGCATCCTGGAGGTAGTCGTTGCCGGCGCCGGAGACGATCGCCAGCTTGCTGATCTGCTCGGGGCCGGTGTCGAAGACGAGGGGTGTCCTTTGGGTGAGGTTTGTTACTAGCGAGAAGAGGTCTTTCGCGTCTATGCCCATGTCAGGGAACTGTGCGATGAAGCCGATCGGCTGGTCGTCGTGCAGGGCGAAGGGCTCGAGCTTGTCGGCGCCGAGGGCGCGCGCAATGAGCGCGTTGTTGCCGACTTGGGGATGGGCGTCCAGGGGAAGGTGGTAGGCGGCGAGGCTCATGTCCGAGTCGAAGAGGAGCTTCAGGCGACGCTTCATGCGGGAGTCGATGGGCGTGGCGGTCGAGCCCCAGAAGAGCCCGTGGTGGACTACAAGCAGGTCGGCTTGAGAGGCGACGGCTCGCTTGAGGAGCTCTGCGCTTGCGGTGACGCCAGTGGCGAGCTTTCTGATTTCGCTTTTGCCGGGGAACTGAAGGCCGTTGGGGCAGTAGTCCTTGAAGTGCTCGGGCTGGAGAAGTTTGTCCAGTTCGGCGATGGCGTCTTGAAGCTGGCAGGGCATGGGCCGAGCGTAGCCGCTCGGGCTCCGTAGGTGAGTCGAGACGGTCTGGTCGGAGGCGAAGCGCTCGGTGTGGGATACTGCGGTCTGCGTCGGGGCGTGGCGCAGCCTGGTAGCGCGCGCCGTTCGGGTCGGCGAGGTCCCCGGTTCGAATCCGGGCGCCCCGATTGGTTAGAGAACCGCGAAGGCCAGCGAACACGGGCGAAAACCCCCGGGAACACTGGCCCTAGCGGGACGCGGTTTGCCCGTGTTCGCGGCTGTTCGGTGGTCTGGAGGGCCGCAAATGGGATGCAAGGCTGCGGAAACGGGATGCAAACGGGATGCAAGGCGGTTTCCCCGGCCGGCGACCAGCGACTTGATCGGGGTCGCCGCCGACGACTAGCGTGCGCGCTTGTCAGCGCGGCGCTGCATCTGGATGAGCAGCGGCACGGGCGCCGCATCCTCGGGGTCGGGCACGACCAAAATCTCATCGCCAAGCAGCTTGCGATGAGCGTCCAATACGGCACGGTGCTTGACGATGGTTGTGGCCTCGCCAATGAATGATCGCCCCGGCATGTACGGCTCCAACCGAACGGTCAGCTCGGCGACGACCACTATGTAGCTGGCGGCGGCCTTGGGACCGACCAGCTCCTTGTCCTGCTCGGTGACGTTGTGCGAGTAGGCACTGATGCTCTTGGCGCCTGAGCGACGCGGATGTACGAGGACGTTGCGGACCTCGAAGAGAGCGAATAGTCGCTGCAAGGGCAGCCTTCCACGGTCGAGCGGCGGCTCGACGCCGACCAGGCGGGAGCCGATCAACAGCTTCTCCGTCGTAACGAGCCGATCCAGCGCCTGCGCGTCTCGTGCGGGCAGCGCAGCCTCAAGGAACTCATTGGCATACGCCTCGGCGGAGAGGGCAGCAAACAGCACAGCGTTCCGTAGGAAGCTGAGGCGACGGTTCATGGCGCTGAGCCGACGCTGCGAGGCCTCCAGCATCGAGCCGTGGTAGTAGTCCGCTATCTCGGCATAGAGCGCGGGTGCGCTACTGGCAGCGGTCAGCGCCTCAAGCGCCTGATTCAGATAGGCTGACGATTGCGCTGCACGGGGGAGGGTAGGTGTTTCGGGACTCGGCGACATCTGTACAGCATTGCCTACGGGAGGCGTCGGCGTGTGCTTTATGCGGAGTTGACGACGTGAAGGTGGCGCGGTGTCTCGGCGGCGGTGATCCGCTGCCCGTAGTCGTCCATCGCGCGCTGCGCACGCGCGAGCGCACGGCGGCGGCCGAGCTTGGTGTAGACGGTGGCGATCAGGTAGCCGCCGTCATCGTGGCCGACCGTTTCTGCGACCGTCGCGGGGTCGAGGCCGAGGCCGCCGTCCTCGACGGGATCGACCATCCATTGAATCGCGCGGTGCTTCAACTCGTAGAACTCCTGGCCTGGCATCCCTGCCGATGCGCGTACCGAGTGCCAGAGGTTTGACCAAGTGCTGCGCAGCATATAGCCGCCGCGCGTCGCCGGGAACACGATCTCGCCCTTGGTACGGTCGATCGTCTTTCCTCGATGCGGCATCGTTTCTAGGTGCGCGCGAAAGCGGGGGCTCATTACGACCCATCGGCCGTCGTCATCCTTGGGCCATGTGATCTTGCCGGTGTCGAGGTCGAGTTGCCAGCGCACATGGATCAGGTTCTCCGGGAAGTGAATATCGGGGCGATGCAACGCGAATACCTCGCCGGGACGCATCGCTGCGTCGCCCACGCCGAGAGTCGCTCCCTCAAGGACGAGCCCGTAATCGTCGGCCCGGCTTTCGCGGGCGGCGTGGCGCAGTCGCTCGTACTGCTCGTCGGTGATGATCTCGAAGTCGGGTCGATCTACTCGGCGCTTGCGCTTGCTCGCTCCAAGGCGGGTGAACTGGTTGCGCTCGATCAAGTCGCGGTCGAGCGCGTGGTTGAAGAACTGCCGTACAGCTTGCTGAATGTTGGCGCCCTTCGGCCGCGTCCACGTCACCGCCTCATCACGAGAGAAGCTGTCGATCGGCCGGTCGTGAAACTCGCGGAGGAACGGTCGCAGCCCATCGCGCAACCGTCGCACGGACGAATCGCGTCGCCCCGTCTCCTTCTGCGTCGCCTCGCCATCCGGCCACGTCATGGTGATCCGGCCGTTCTCGTGAATCGTTGCGCCTGCGAACTCAAGCACGGTGGGAGCGACGCACCGGGAGGGGTTGGCGACTTCCTCGCGCAGTTCCGCTAGGCATCGTTCCTTGGCTTTGCGGAACTCCTCCATGTTGTCGTGCGTGCCGATCCACTTCCTGCGGCCCTTGTACTTGGCGAACCCGGACCACTTCGGACTGTGACGTGAGCCTCGGTTAACCGGCATCGGGCACGCCCTCCTTTGCCACGGTGGAGGCGTAGCGCTCGCGTAGCCATGCCTCGACCTCGGAGACGATGTAGCGGTTCATGCCGCCCATCCGCAGGTAGGGGAGGCCTTGGTGCTGCTGCATCTCGATCCAGCGGCGGGTGACTTGCAGGTGATCGGCGAGCTGCTGCTTCGTGACCCAGTGCTCGCGCACCTCGATCGCGGCCGTCATGTGCCTGCCGTGTCGGCGCCAGTGGCCTGCGCGAGGCGCCGGCCAAAGAGGGGCCGGCGCTGGCGCTGCTTGCCGTGTCCCGCGAGCGTGGTGCATCGCTGCCTGCGATCAGAGCAGACCCGAGCCGTGATCTCAAGGTCCTGACAGAGATAAGGTCTCGCGCATCGTGTGGACAGGCCCGGGGCGCGTTTCTGGCGTGCTGGTGCGGAGAACGCGCTCATCGAGCGGCAGCGGGTCGAGCCTCGGGAAAAGGAGCAGCCGTCCCCTGCGCTCAAAGACGCGCCCGGTCGCCTCAGCGCGGCTCGGCGGGAGGGTCCTGCTCGACGCCGAGCGCCCGCTGCACCCAGGCGACATCGTGCCACGCGCCGAGCTTCAAGCCGATCCGCCGATACACGCCGACCGGCTCGAAGCCCATCGCCCGGTGCAGGCCCACACTCGCCTCGTTCGGCAGCGTCATACCCGCGACCGCCATCAGGTAGCCACGCGCCGCGAGCCGGTCGAACAGCGCCTCGTACAGCGCGCGACCCGAGCCGGCGCGTCGCCGACCCTGCTCGACGTAGACGCTGACCTCGCATGAGAAGCGGTAGGCCACTCGCGTCTGGTGCGGCCCGCCGTAGGCGTAGCCGACGACGCGGTGGTCGTCTTCGAGCACGACCCATGCGTGCGTGCGCGTTGCCGCCGCGATGCGTTCGGCCATCTGCGCGGGCGTCGGCGGCTCGCCCTCGAAGCTGACGGCCGTCTCGCGCACGTATGGTGCGTAGATCGCCGCGCACGCTGGCGCGTCGTCCTCGCTTGCGTCTCTCACCGTCGCACCGGACACGTTCGGCCTCAGCATACGCGGGCGCAAGGCTGACGACGACCGGCTTGGTGGATCGTGTCATGCGCGCACCGTCGATTGCCGCGACCTTGATCTGCGCGCGGATCGCCGGGTGCCTCCACGCGGGCCGGTGCGCTTCCGGTCGCCTTGGCTGGGCCGTAGCGCAGCCGTGAGTACGTGGCGGGCGAGCGGCGGAGGGACGGCGTTGCCGACCTGCTCGAATTGCCTGGTCTTTGTGCCCTGCCAGGGGTAGTCGGGCGGGAAGCCTTGGAGGACCGCAGCTTGTGTGATCGTGACGCGCACGGCGTTGGCGCCGCGACGCTGTTGATAGCGGCCGGGCGGGTCGCTCGCGTTCTCCTTGTGCCCCGGTGGCTGAACCCGCGTGTCGCACGCGACGGTCGTCGCTGGGCGCTCCTGCGCCCACGGAGGCGTTGACGCTTGGTCGTGCGGCGTGTCGGCGTCGGGTGGCACCCACTCGACCTTGTTTGCGCAGTGACCGAAATGGATGGTCGGCGCGGGCTCGTCTGTCTCGCGCACGGTCGCGCTCGCGCGGGTTCCGTTGCGCCACGCCCAGCCTCCGCGCTCTTGTCCCTCGCCGCTTGGGAGCTGGCGGCCGACGAGCGCGCCGTCCTTGGAGCGGCGCGTTGTCGTGAGCGTCGGAGCTGGACGACGAGCCGGCCACCCGAGGTCTGCGTCTGCCTGCGCCGGGCGGGGATCGGACGATGGCGCGACGCCGCGGGGCTGCCAGCGATTGATTTTGGGGGTGACGGTTTGCGACGGTGCGCTCGTGGGGTCGAAGCCCTCGTGGATGCGCTCGCCGCTGCGCCTGACCTCCACCCACGCCCTCTGCTCGCGCGTCCACGAGCGCACCCGTCCGGTCAGCGCGAACGCGGGCGCCGACGCCGCGCGGCGGTCGCGCTCCCGGAAGCTCTTGCCGTCGTCCTGGTCACTACGACGGGGAAAGCCAACCCGATCGGTCGGTGTCCAGCCGAGCGCTTGGGCCATGCTGACCCACGGCAGCAGGTGAAGCTCGTCCGCAGGGGTGTCGTGGCGGCGCGGGTTGTAGGAGCGGTGCGTGGGAGCCGGGAGGCTTACCGGGCCGTCCAGGGAGGCGATCAGGAACGCCCGTTTGCGGGTCTGTGGCACGCCGTAGCGCTCGGCGCTGAGAATCCCGGTGGCCGTCTGATAGCCATGCGCGCCGAGCAGTTGCGCGAACAGGCTCCACAGCTCAAGGACTGCGGGAACTTGCTCAAGCGCGATCCAGCGCGGGCGAAGCGCGAGGGCGTAGCGCAGTGGCTCCACCGTGAGCAATGAGCGATGGTCGCGGCACCTGCGCAGGTGCTGGGCGCGGCTGTCGTGTCCGGCTGCGATCTCGTGCGCGCACGAGATGACCCGTGGCTTGTCGAGTCGCCCCAGACACTTGCCGGCGCTCGAATACGCCTGGCACGGCGGGGAGCCGATCAGCCCCCATAGCGGCGCGAAGTCGCGTGGGTCCAGCAGTGAAACATCGGCCCGCAGCCGTGCGTGCCCGGCAGCGGGCCCGGTCTGACACGCGCATGGCTCGTTCTCTATACCGAGCGCCGCATAACCGAGGGTCCGCAGAGCCTCATCCCAACCGCCGCCTCCCGCGAACAGGTCGAGGATCATTCCCTCAGTCATGCCGCCCGCCTGCGCGCCGTGACGCTCGATTGTTGAGAGTGAGGCTTGCGGAACACGAGCACGTCCTCGTGCGCGACGACTTGCGTGCGGTCGCCTTTCGCGCGGCGGCGGCGGGCGTGGAGCGTCTGCCAGAACGAGGGGCGCATGACCAGTTCGCTGTCGCGGACGGTCGCCAGCAGGCTTATGACGCGCTGCCAGTAGATCAGGCCGGCACCCTCGCAGAGCGCGATCGTTTCGCCTGAGAGATTGCGCAGCGCGCCACCGCCGCCCGAGCGCATGTCCTTGGTGACGCATACGAGAAACCCGCCGGGCTTGAGCACTGCCGCGCACGCCCGGTAGATGTCGTCCATAGCCACGAGGTACGCGCTCCCGCGCGCATGACCGAGATTGCGCCGGTCGCGGCTGTAGTTGGTCGTGTCATCTCGTCGTAGAGGCTCGGGTCCGCTGACGGTGTTGAGGTCGGCGATCTCACACGCATACGGGGGCGACGTGAGGATCAAGTCAGCGACGCCGTATGCCATACGGCGAACGGCGCCGTCTCGCTCGGGGCTTACGAGCCGCCGCGCCTGGGTTGTGAGCACGCGCGCAAGTTGCCGCGCGTCGCCTTCGGTCACCTGTGCCAGCGAGCGAGTGGGTGCGTCCTCGTGCGCGTGCTCGATGTTGGCGGCGGCGAGCTTGGCCCAGCGAGGCTCCAACTCCACGCCGATAGCGCGTCGCCCGAGGTCGATCGCCTCCACGAGCGTCGTCCCGATGCCGCACATCGGATCGACCACGAGCGCGCCCGGCTCGCTGTACGTTTCGATGGCCCGCCGTGCGAGCGCGGGCAGCATCTTGCCGGGATGGCGGTTGGACTCCGCGAGATAACGTCCGTATCGCTGCCATTGGCTTGTGCGTTGCGCGCACGGCCACACAGCGAGCGGAAGGTCAGCAGTCTTTCGGTTTTCACTCATTCATTAGGGCGTCGGTGAGAGACCCTGTGCGAATGAGAGAAGGTCTCCTAGCGCCGCTAGTGGTACACCGCCTTAGGCCGAAGTGTGCTAGCCCGCGACGTGGGCCGCCACCGGGCGCCGTGCGTCTACTTGCGCGGCCGCTTCGCCTTGCGCCAGCCACCGAGGGGAACGCGCGGCCAAGAGAACCCGAACGATGTGAGCATGGCGCAACGCCAGTTCTGGTTGCGAAACGCGCTGCTCGTGAACGTGATCTCGAAGTAGTGGCCGTTGAACGTGCCAATGCTGCTGATATGGCCCGTGTAGCCGCGCAGCGTCGCTTCGCCGGTGACGCCGCCTACTTCTTCGCCGAGTAGCCCCGTGCGTTTCGGCCTGGCGCTCATGTTCGCGCTGAAATCGGGAGGATGGAACGCGCTTTCGTCGTAGCTGAGACATTTCGGGCCCAGCTTGAAGCTTTCGCCAATCTGTTCGCCCCAAAAAGTTGGGTCGAAGACTTCCGCACGGAGGGTGACGGTGCCGGCGCTCGCGTTGTATCGAATGATGACTTCGTGCGTGGACTCTTTCGCCTGGACCGCTGGAGGCGGTGGTACGCCGATGCTCGGAGGGTTGTGCGGTTCGGGGAACACCATGCGGCCAGTGTGGATCATCGCGCTGGCTACACCGGGTGCTATGAGCCCAAAGGCGGCGGCGAGCGCGGCGATTCTGACGACACGGATGCGCATGATGGGGTCCTTCCGCTCGGTTGAAACTGCTGCGACGGTGGCAGGCTACCAGTGCCCGGGGCGGGAGAGTCGAAGCGAGCGCCGGGCAGCGGCGGCATCGCTGGATTTGTGCGCTGAGTGTGCATTAGATGGATTCCTTGTGTTGAGTGATTGCCGAGCGTGGAGCAGGGATGCAGCGGCCGTCGGCGGCCATGCGAAATACGCGCCCGTTCTCGAATTGCAGAACGGTGTCCGCGTCGAAGCGTGGGATATGTGCGATCAGTGGGCCGTTACGCTCGGCAAGCGCAGCGATGGCCGTTTCCTGCGCCTCGGTGTGCGCCGCGAGCGCCGCACGGTCAGCCTTGAAGTAGCGCCCGTCGATGCCAATGCGAACGATCGAGCCGTCCTCGAACCGGCAGACAGCATCGCCGCTGGCGATCATGTTCCACGCCGTAAGCGAGCCGCGCTCCTTGCTCAGAGCCGTTAGGCAGCGTACTTGCGCTTTGCTCCGTGCCGGCGTCGCGTACTGCTCGTCGTCATCTTCGGCGAGGGTGACGAGCGCCCATCGCAGCGCCTCGTCGGTCGCCCACGTCCACCGGCCATCGTCGTGTGTCCAGCGTCCGCGCTCGTCGTGCGCGAACCCGGCGAGGCTGAGCAAGGCGCGGGCAACGGATGGCGTCACGCTCACGCTTACGTCGTCTGATGTGCGGGCGGTGGCGGTCATTGTGACGCTCCTGCCGTGAGTGTGGCAAGGCGACGCTTTTGACGGCTGATGTTTCCCGAGAGATTGCGCAGCGTGTAACTCGGGAACCGGCCGCCGGGGCATTGAACGTCGCCCCAAACACTGATGCTGCTGGCAAGTTCGCGTGCGAGCTTGGCTGGCAGCGTCGCGGGGTCCGCCGTTCCTTTGCGGCACGCCGCGTTGTATGCCTTGATCGTGTCTCGTTCACTTTCAAGCCCGGCGATCCTCTCCGTTAGCCGTGTGATCGCGTCGGCGTCGTCGGAGTAAATCGCGCGCTTGGCTGCCGCTTCGATGTTTGCGGCGCGGCTTATGAAGTCGTGCGCCTTGGTCGAGTGCTCGACAACGCGGCGCGTGCCGTTCACGATGCGGTCGCGGTCGCGTTCAGCACGCCACTGTGAATGGTGGCCGCGCAGGATCGGCTGCCCCAAGGGGATAAGGCTTGTGAGCGTGTCCACCGATGCGGCGGCTTGCTCGGCGCGTGTCTCGCGTTTGGCTGCCCATTCGCGCAGCCGTTCGGCTCGTGCTTCCCGGCGTTCGCGGTATGTCCGGCGTATGGGTTTGGTGGTCGTGGTCATTCGCTTGTCACTCCTTACAGTGCGTCGGTGATGTCGAGTGTGTGACTTACTGTTATGTCGGGGTTTGCGTTTCCCATACTCACTACGAGACCAGACCACACGGTTAATTTCAAGGGGTTTTGCTCTAATGTTGGCTAAAGATTTCTGCCCTCCGCGAGTGTGTGCGCGTGGGCTTCGACGGCGCAAGTGGTGACGGTGGCGAGAACGCTGCGTATGGTGGCTTTATTCCATACTGTGACGGCGATTGGCGCGGTTATGTTTGTGATTGCTTCGATGGCGGTTTGCGCGCGGCGGGGGCTTGGCGCGGCGAGTATTACGATCGGGTTGTGCTCGCTTATGCTGCTGTCGGGGAGATTGGCGCGGTAGCGTTTTGCCTTCTCGCGCAGCACTCGTGATGACTCTGTGCCGCGGTCAAGCTCAAGCAGTATGTGAAGCGGCGGGCGGGCGGGCATACACAGCACGCCCCAGCCGTCAGGGATCAGCGCTCCGTCGAACAGGTGCGCGAGGGTGCGGACGCCGTACCACTCCGATAGCGCACCGCCGGCACGCTTGGCATCGACGGCGAGGCGAGTGAAGAACTCGTTAGCTTCGACGTGATGGTCGAGGCTGCGGCTTGCTGCGAGGCGTAGCGCATCTTCGTGCGTGTAGTGCAGTTGGCTGCGGTCGATGCCCTTGTGGTCAGCGACTATGAGCGCGCCCGCTTCATCGAGTATCCAGTGGTACGGGCTGGACCCCTCGCCTCGTTTCGCAGCAGGGCGGAAGCGGTCGAGCACACGCAGGTCGTAGAGCAGTTGCAGTCGCACGGTTGCCGTCCTGAGTCCGGTGAAGTGCAGCCGCTTGAGTTGGTCAGTGGTAAGTACGTGGTGCTCGTAGCACTCCAGGGCGATGCTTCTGTCTCGGTCGGTCAGGTGTGCGGCCAGCTTCACGGCATGGCTGCCGGTCATTCGGCTTGGCCGGGTTCTCTTTCTCACTTGTGGTTCACTCATTTTGTATTTGTCGCTATCTAGTCGGGGAGGCTTATTCCGGCCGGTTTCTGGCGATATGCGGGGATTTCCATGCGTGCGGGTGCCTCCATCCTTAATTCGAGGACGGATTGGAGGACGGAGTAGAGGACGGTTTCGAGGACGGATCGGCAGGCGGCATTTCCGGCCTCAGCTCGCGTTGCACCTGAGGCGCCACGGCGGGCCTTCGCTGACGCTCGGCAAGCTGCGCCTCGACTTGCTCGCGGCTGATTCCGTAGCGGCGGCGCGCGGAGGCCCTGACCTTCTGTGCCTGCTCGGGAACGGCGGGCGGAAGGTTCTCGGTTCTGAGGGTGAACGCCGGGCCGGGCTGTCCATCGTTGCAGAGCCGCACAGCGGCGGTGTAGACGGGTAGGTGGGCGAGGTCATGCGCGGATAGCTCGGGGCGCACTTCACGCTCAAGCGCTTGAGCGTCGTCGCGTGAGAGCTGGAAATAGACCTTGGAGCGAGCGTTAGCGCCGATCGCCTCGCGCAAGTCGCGGGGTAGCTGCGCAAGGTGCTGGTGGGCGAGGCAGAGCGAGAGCCGGTAGGAGCGAGCCTCAGCGAGAACGTCCTCAAACGGCGTCGGAAGGTTCAGGTAGTTGTGAACCTCATCGACGTAACAGGAAGCATCGCAGCGCTGCTCGGGTCGCACCGCTGCGCGTGCGAGCGCCGCCTGCCATACCCGCGCGAAAAGGAACGACCCAAGAAGCCGACTCGTGTCCTCGCCGAGCGTGCCCTTCGGCAGCTTCGCCAGCAGTAGGCGACCGTCGTTGATCGCGCGTGGAACGTCGAGGGTCGTGGTCGGCTGCCCGACGATCGCGCGGACGGGCCGACGCAGTAGGAACGCGCGTAGCTTGTTAAGCAGCGGACCCGATGCCTGGGCGCGCAGCGGATCGGACATCTCGCCGTACCACTCCCAGAACGGGCCGAGCACCGGATCGTCTATCTGCGCGGCAAGCTTTGCCTGCCATGAGCGGTCGGTCAGCAGCCGGGGAATGTCGGCAAGCGTGCTCGTGGGCGAGGCGGTGGTGAGCGTCAGGACGGCCGCGCGGAGAATGTCATCGGTTCTCGGACCCCAGTAGCGGTCGAACACCCGCCTGAAAATGCCGACGAGCTGATCGACGCCGAGGTCACGATCGGGGCTATCGAGGACGTTCAGGCCGGGCGGCGCCTCGTCCAGTGGGTCCAAGAGGTCTACGTCGTTCTCCCTGCCAGCGGGGATGCGCGCCAGCAAGTCCTCCACGAGGTCGCCCTTCGGGTCGATTACGACCGCGCCCCTGCCGGCGTCGAAGTCGGCCAGCACGAGCCTTGCGATCAGCGTGGACTTACCGACGCCCGTCGGCCCGAGAACGTGAATGTGGCGCCGTGCATCTGCCACCGAGAGATTCACCTTCCCGCCGCTTGAGCTAAGGCCGAGCGGCTTCCCCTGCGCTGGCAGTCCGGGTGGCGGCGCGACCTCGCGCGCTCCGGCCATCACCACGCCCGGGATTGCCTCCACGCCGGGCAGGTGCGCCAGCGCCGCCAGCTCGCCCGTGCTCACAAGGAACGCGCGGCGCCCAAGCCAGCGCTCGCGCAGCTTGACGGGCGCACGGCGCACGCCACGGCGGCGCAGCCCGACCCTGCCCTCATACGCGGCGTAGCCTCCGAGGATGCCGTGTATGCGACCGCGCGCCTCGGCGCTCGAGGACGCCGTGACGGCCACTCGCACTAGGCAGCGGTAGAGCGGCTGTGTGCTCTTGCCCATCACGTCGCGCACGTCCGGGTTGATCGTCGGATCGTGCGTCGGAGGCTTCGGCGCGCGGGCCCTGGTGAGGAAGTCCAGCAGCCGCACAAAGCGCTGCGGCGGGATGCCCGCGCGCAGCCGTCGCGCGGCGGCGCGCAGCCGGCGTTGCTCACGGATCGTTGCCGGGCTCGTCAAGACCTGCACGAGCGCGCGCTGATCGCCGCGCAGCCCGGCTAGCTGCCCGAGGATCAGCGGCAGCGGGTCGGGCTTCATCGCGGCATTGAGTGAAAACCAATCCGGTCCGGAGAGAACAAGCTCGGAGGCGACTTGCACCATGCCCTCGCCTGGTTCATCGTGCCCGGCTGGCTCGGTGGTGGTGCTCGCGCCCGGCCACGCCGAGGAGACGGCACGCTCGATCAAGCCCGGCGGGACCGTCGCGGGCACCCACACCCGAAAGACGGTTCCCGTCTCGCTGGCGGCGACCTCCCAAGCTAGATGCGGCTGACCGCCGAGCAGCCGCGCGAGACGCGGACGCAGAAGATCATGCAATGCCGACCACAACAGCAGCGCGCCGCCCGGGTCAACATCGGGAGGAACACCGATCGTCACCTGCCGCGCGCCTTCGGCGAGGCGACGGCGCCGAACACGACCAACGGCGAGCACGAGCGCCCACACGGCCACGAGAATCACAGCGAGGAGCGGCGCTACGTGCTCGACAGTGACGAGCGCGTGCTGAGCGAGGCCGGGGAGCCCGCGTAGTGGCCTGTCCGGTTCATCCAACCAGGCTTGAAGGTGGCGGCTGGCGTGCGCGCTGCGTCTCATCTGACGCCCCCGCTAGCCCCAGGCCGCGTCGCACCGAGATAAACGTCTCCTTCGCCCCAGGCCGCTCCGATCGTGGTGGGGAACGGCTCTGTGCGGACAAACGCTCCGGTGTGCGGTGCGTCGACCATCTCGCCCGAGCGCACGACCATCCCGACGTGCGTAACGTCGCTGGTGCTGGCACCGAAGAAAACGGGGTCGCCCGGTTCGAGCTGTGCGCCGGCCGGTAGGTGAGGTCCGGTGTCGAATTGTTCTTGGGCGGTGCGCGGGAGGTTCACCCCGGCTGCGCGGTAGGCCGCTTGCACGAGCCCGGAGCAGTCATAGCCGCTCGGGCTCTCCCCACCGTAGACATAGGGCACACCGATTTGACCAAGCGCGAACGCGAGCGCGTTACCTGCTGCGCCACTTGCCGGCGCCGTGACCGGGGCCGCCTGACTTTCATAGATCGACGCCCACCGCAAGACTTCTTGGACGTAGGCGGTGGAATGGTTGTAGGCGAAGATCGCGCGCTGTAGTTCACTCGGAGCGCCGTTCGCCTTGAGGTAGCGCGCAGCGGCGAAGATCGCATCGGCCGCATTCCAGCGGTCAGGCAAGCCATGACCGCTGACACTGACGCCGTAGGTCGCCCAAGTCGAGGCGAGGAACTGCATCGGGCCGCCCGCCCCCGCGTAATTGACCGCGCCCTCCTGGGTGCAAGAGGGGTCGGGGTCTTGCCCGTCGTCGCACTCCACCTTCCCAATGCCGGCGAGCACGGTCCACGGCACGCCGTAGCGTGCCCCGGCTGCCTGGAAAAGCTGGAGGTATTCCGCTGGGATTCCGGCGACCCGTTCAACGTCAGCGGCGGGCTGGCCGATGCTGACGCCCGAGCCGCCGCCAAGAACACCGACCGCCGCGCCGATGAACAGCACGGGCAGCAGAATGAGCAGCCCGCACGAGCTGAGCGCCGCGCGCTTCACGCAGCCTCCACGAGCTCGGCAGGGTCACTCGTCACAAGCTCGTGCTCGGCGGGGCTCGCCTTCACGCCCAGCGGGATTCGTTGCTCGCCCGTAAGTAGCAGTCCGTGGCCCGGAGGGCAGCTCAAAAGGTAGGAGCGCTCGCCTGCCGTAAGCGCGAAGGCCTGCCCAACCCGGTCGATTGCCTGCGGTGACTGGTGCAGGAGAAAGTGCTGGGAGGCGTTGTTCACCACGGCCTGCCCGAGCGGGGAGTCGAGCAGGTCTCCCGGGTCCTGGGTGATCGTCGTTAGCCCGGTCCAGCGCTTGCGCGCCTTCTTTGCCAGCCTGAATAGGAACCGTGCGCCGGGTGCCTCGCGCGTGGCGCTCGGGGTCTCGCGCATGAGATCCCACGCCTCATCGACGAGCACGACGCGGCGGCGCAGCGGACCCTCAAGGGAGCGCCAGATAGCGTCGAGGGTGAGCATCAGCGCAGGGGCGCGCATCCGCTCTGGCAGACCGCGCACGGAGAAGCAGACAAGGTGACTGTCGGGCTGCACGCTCGTCGGCCTGTCGAACAGCGAGGAGTGAGAGCCCGTCGCGTAGGGAGACAGGCGCTCGGCGAGCCGCTTGCCCGTTTCGCTCTCCGCTTCGAGCGCACGCACGAGGTCAGAGAGCAGCGGCGCGGCCCGGCGATGCGTGGATGGATCGGACGTGATCCCGGCGCCGTGGTAGGCGGCACGGGCGCTACGGTCAAGCACCGCAAGCTCGCCACCGTCGAGGCCTCCCGCCAACAGTTCTATGAGGTCGGCAAGGAACAGAATCCGCTCGTCAAGCGCCCGCGATCCCTCGCTCGATGCGGGGAGGTCGAGCGGGTTCAGCGCGACGCTGCTTGGGCCGGTCAGCGGCAGGTACGCGCCGCCGACCGCCTCACAGAGCGCGTGGTACTCGTCCTCGGGGTCGAGGATGAACACCTGCACGCCCCGGTAGAGCAGCCGCAACGCTTCGAGCTTCGCTGCGTATGACTTGCCCGCCCCGGAATAGGCGAGCACCACCGAGTTGAAGTTTGTCCGCGCGAAGCGGTCAACCAGCACCGGGGCGCCGCTCTCGGTGAGCCCGTAGAGCACGCCATCCTCAAGCGGCGGGTCGGATGAGGCAAACGGGAAGCCGGCCGCGAGCGCCGGGGTATCGAACGTGCGCCTGAGGCGCAGCCGGTCGGTGCCGAGTGGAAGCGTTGAGAGCCACCCGTCGAACGCGCGGAAGGTCGCCGGGACGACATGCAGCAGCATCGAGGCACACAGCGCCTTGACACGCTCGGTTCGCTCCTCAAGCTCCTCGCGGCTTCCGCCGGACACGCGAAGATAGAGAGCTGAGCGAAACAGGCGACTCTCGCCTCTGGCGAGGGCGCTCGCCAGCTCGTCGGCGTCCTCAGCGGCAGCGGCGAGCATCGGATCAGAAAGGCGCCCCCGGTCAGCGTCAAGGCGACGTGAGGACTCAAGCCGGGCGCGTTGGCGGCGCAGCCGGTCGGCCGCCAGCGAGGGCGGGATCGGCCCGATATGCAGCGTCAGGTCAAGCTCGCCGGCTGCCTTGAGCAGCGGCGCGAGCCAGCCCTGATTGACCTCGCGCGGGTAGCCGACGACGGCGAGGCTGCGATGCCACACGTTTCCAGTGCGTATCCAGTCTCGCTCGACCTCGACCGCCCCCGGCGCCGGGAGTACGGGGCTGGGAGTGTGCCGGGCGCCCTTCACACGTAGACGAGGGAGAGCGGTATTCAGCATCGGTGGATCACTCCGTCCAGTTGCGAGCCAGCGGGCGGCCCTGGTGGTTCAAGCGCGCTGAGCAAGAGCGCGGTCGCCTGGTGTCCGTCGAGCGGGTGAAGCTCCACGCCGGCTGTGTGCAGGAGTCCCGCCGTCTCGCTCGCGCGCCGCTCGAGATCGGCCTTGGCCGTGTCGCGCGCGCGGCTACGGCTGCTCAGCACGAGCAGGATTTGACGACGACGCAATCCCTCTCCCGTGCTCGCCAATTCGGAGAGGAACTGCGCGTAGGTGTGAGCACAACGCCGCAGCGCAGGGTGTGGCAGTCCGGGCGCGGCGTGCTCGATCGCGTCCGCGCGCTCGGTGAGATCAACGGGCTCTGAGCGAATCGTTATCGCGGTCGGCTCGACCAAGCTGTTCAACCACTTGCCATAGGCCTCAGCCAACGCCGCCTGCTCCTCCTCAGAGCGAAGTGCCCAGCTCGTGCTACTCGCCGTGAGCAGCAGCGCGCTTGTGCCGTCGGCCAGCTCTATGACCCCGCTTGACAGGATCGCGTTCACTGGCACTCGCAGCAGCGACACGCCGGGTTGAGCGGGCGCGTTCGCCAGCGTCGGCGGGAGCCCGTCAGGCGCGGCGACACGTTGGGGTGACTGGGTGAGATGCCGAGCGGCGGCGAGCGCGAGCCGATCACCTGAGAGGCCGTCGCGGCGTCCGAGCGCCAGCACGACGCCGACCAATGCGAGCGGTGCCGCGAGCGCCGCCGCGACCGGGATCGGCAACGCCGAGCCGACCGCCGCAAACACCCCGTAACAGACAAGTGCGGTCACGGCGAGGATCACGAGCTGACGGGCTGTGAGACCCCACGCCAGGCGGTCCTCCATCTCCACGTCGGCGGGGAGCCGGATGCGTCGCTGGTTCACAATGCACCGCCGATCGCGCCCTTGACGACCTTGTAAATCACATAGGTCTTTGCCATGCGGCCTGTAGTGGAGGCGTAGCGGCGTGTGCCTACTAGCTCCTTTGCCCAGAACGGAATCCGCAGCAGCACCCAGAACAGGCACAGCACGAGCAGGAGGTCGATCAGGCTCCCGCCTGTTCCGACTCCCAAGAGGCTGTGTCCTCCCGACGCGAAAAAGACATGGACGGTCGCGGCGAGGGTGAGTGCTTGCGCGACTTGCACGCCGAGCAACGCGAGCATCACTCGCCACCACAGTCGCGCCATGCCTTCGGTTTGCGGCAGCCCGTGGCCGAGCAGCATCAGGGGCGCCGCGCACACGAACAGCACGATCAGCGAGGCTCTGACCAAGTAGAGGATCAGCAGCGCGACGGCGAGCACCGCGCACGCCAAGCCGAGCAGCACGAGGAAGATCCCGCCGTCGGTGATCGCGTGCAGGACCAGCTGCTCAAGCGTGGTCCCGGCCTGTTCGGGATTGACCCCATTGCCGAGCAATCCCGACGCGAGGACATTTGCGATGTTCACCATCTGCCCGGAGATGGCGAGGCTCGCGTTCACAGCGATCCCGGCAACGGCTAGGCGAGGAAGCAGGTCCTTGATGGCGTAGCTGGTTTGCAGCGTCTCGTGGCCCATCGCCAGCGTGCCCGCCGCCATCACCACGAGCACGAGCAGCGAGTCGGCCACCCCGACCGATAGGTCCCAATAGGAGCGGACATCGGACTCCCCGGCGATTTGCGGCGTAGAGAGCAGCGTCCGGCCGACGAGCACCATCGCCGGATTCAGCGCGTCCTTGACGAGCGACGCGAACCATTCATTGATCGCCGCCTCGATTTTCCCGCCGACATCGAAGAAGCCGGGATGACTCGCCTTGCCGGCTTCGACTTCGCCGCCCTTGGCAGGTGCGGAGGGAGTAGGCAGGGAGGGTCCGACTTCAATGCCGCCGCTTTCCTGTGTCGCGCCTTCCAACGCCGTTGACGGCAGCGGAGGAGACGCGGCCGGGGTGCTCGCCGCGTGTGCCGGCAACCGTGTAGCGGGTGCCGCAGCGGCCGGCATGACACCGGCCGCCAACGGCACCGCAAGCGCAAGCAGCGCACCAAGGATCATCAGGCGCGGTCTCACCCGACGATGTGCTGCAAGACCGTGACGAGCACGGGCGCCAGCGCGGCGAGCGCGTAGCCCGCGATAGCGGCCTTGATCGTGCCCTTCGCCTTCTCAAGCGCCCCTGGATCGCCAGCGGCGAGCAGGTAGCGCACACCGCCGACTGTCAACAGCAGCGTGGCGAGCGCCACGAGCAGGCCGATAAGCCAGTCCCGCAGGTTTTCGATGACCTGATTCAGGCTTGTGGCGGCATCCGCCACCTGGGGAACGAGCAGCGCCGCCAAGAGCGCCAGCGCGATTGTGAGCACGAGCGTGCGTCTCATACGTTGCTCGGGTCCGGCGCGGGAACGGACCCGGGATCACCTCCTTCATCACTCGATTGGTCTTTGACTCACCGACTGGGGCTGTGCCCAACGCCGGCGACCCGAGCAAGTGACGAAGGTCGGTTTTGCTGCCCTCGCGGTACAGGCCGAAAGCCGAGGAACAGAAGCAGGCGCCGCTCCGCGCGCTGACGCCGCAGCTTCATCGTGTTGTAGGAGACGCCCGCTGAGCGCGCGAGGTCGGCGAGGTCCACCCCGTCGATCCGGCTAGAGAGGATGACCTCAGCCTCGTCCGAGCTGATCGCGCACGCTCGCACCGCGTCACCAAGCAGCCCGTCCACGTCTCGGTTGACCTCTTCCGGGGCGGCGCTCCGATCGGTGTCGAGATTGGCGAGCCACACAGCCCGCCACGCGCTCTCGCGGCCAAGCTCGTCCAGCGTCAGGTGCAGCGTGTCGAGCAGCAGATTCGCCGCTACCCGACGCGGCCGACGCTCCACCGGATAGCCACGAATCCCCTCCCAGACGGCCGCGAACATCGCCGACCAAAGCTCCTCGCGCTCCCGCGCGTCTCGCATGATCCGCGCCGACAAGTTCAAGAGACCGGGGCGGATCGCCTCCAGCACCACCCTTGCGCCGATCGGCTCCTGTCTCGCCCATCTCAACAGCGCGCACAACACCGCATCCTTCTCAACGCGCGCCCCGGGCGCGCGCATAAAGCGCACAAGCGCGGCAGCATCTAGGAACCGCGAAAGCGCCGGCTCAGCGTCCCGCCACACACGGAAGCGGGCGGGCAAAAGCGGGCCGCGTAGCGCTTGGCGCCAATCGCTCTCAAGGATGTCTACAGGTAGACGGGGCATCGTGGGCACTCCTTCGGTCGAGTTGACGCGAAGGTGCCCAATGGCCCTGACCGGGAGCTGACAATTCACTGACCCGGCAAGTCCCGACAGGTTGTTTTTATGTCGCCAAGGCTGGGTATCAGTGAGCCACCGGGAGAGATGGAGGACTCCTTGGCTATTGGCTTGGTCTCAACTCGATTCGGCACAGCCGCCGCTGGGAGACGCGACGAGAGTCCTCCGAGCGCATGGCCTCAGCCCCGGGCGTTCCTGCCCGTTGCCAGCGTGTGTGCATCGGCCGTGCCGTGTTGGTCAGCGATTGCTGTCGCACCCTGCGATGGCCCGGAAACGCCTGCAAATGAGCTGGATGAGGCGACCCGCACGACGGCGTGTAAGTGCCGTGTCAGTCGCGTGTCAGCGATGTGTCAGTGCCCTGAGGAAGGAATAGGCCCATGAACCCACCACGCATCTCCATCCCCCGTCGAGGTCACGAGCAGAGCAACGGCGCCGGCCCGATCCTGCGCCCGCGCGAGCAGTCCAAACCACCATCCACTCCTCCCGAAGCCGGGGGCACGCGCCGGAAGCTCCAACCGCTCCCCCTGGCCGGCATCGTGCTCGTGCTGATCGCGCTCATCGGCTACTGGGGTGTCTACAGCGCAAGCACGAAGCGAACGCCGATCCTTGTCACGACGCACGCCCTGGCCGCCGGGACGGTCCTTTCCAGCGGTGACCTGCGCACGGCCGAACTCGCCGGGGATAGTTCGGTCCTCGCGTCGATGGTGCCCGAGCGTGAGTTGGGGCAGACCATTGGCCGACGTCTCTCAACTGCGCTGCCCGCCGGGATGCCCCTTCCCTCCGGTGCGCTCGCTGTGCAGCAGTCTCAGGCCTCCGCGATGACGCTTGCGGTCCCCGAGTTCGACGTGTCCGGGGCGACCCTCCAAGCCGGCGATGCCGTCACGGTACTGGCGACCTTCGGCGCCGGCTCCGGCCAGGCCACGACGCGGCCCGTCGCCCGCGACCTGCAAATCCTCTCGATCGGTGAAGCGCCATCGAACTCGGACCCGAGCACCACGACCGTTCCCGTCACGCTCTCGGTGACCGACCCGTCGATTGCCTCTTCGCTCGCGCTCGCCAACGAGGACGCCAAGCTCGACCTCCTGCTCGAAGGCTCAAGCGCGTCCACCGCGCCGATCCCGCAGGCAACCGCAGGGAGCACACCATGACCGACCGTCCAACAGTCATCCTGGCGCTAACCCCGCTCGCTGAGCGCGAGATCGAGCCGCTGCTGTTCGACGCCGACGCGCCGCTGTTGCTCCTCTCAAACGTTGTGGAGGCCGACGAGTTGCAGCGAGCAGTCGAACAGGAAACACCGACGGCGGTCCTGCTCTCCCCGGACCTATCGGGGCTGACGGCCGGGCATTGCGCGCGAGTGCAAGCCACGGGCGTCCGCCTCGTCGGACTCGCGTTGGACGAGCGCGAGCGTGAAGCCCTCGACGCGCTGAGCGTCGATAAGACAATCGACTCGACCGTCTCGCGCGATGGGCTGCTCATCGCTGTTCGGGGAGCAGCGGTGCAGACACGACCCGCTCCCGCCGCTACGCCAGCGCCGTCACGGTCCGAGCGGCAGGAGAACACGGGCGGCATCCTTGCCGTGGTGGGCGCCAAGGGTGCCCCCGGTGCGAGCGAGTGCGCCGCTTCGCTCGCGGCGCTCGCCGCCCGCAGTTGGCCTACGGTGCTCGTCGAGGTGGACGCACTCGGAGGTGGCCTTGACGTGCGTCTCGGCGCCGACGCAACCCAAGGCTCGCTGCTCGGCCTCATCAGGGCGGCCGATGGTGGTGGCGTGCAGCGCGAGCTCGTGGAGCGCTGGCTGACAGACGCTGACGGGTGGCCCTCGGTGCTGCTCGGGCCACCGGACCCTCACGCGCTCACCGAGCTTGCGCAGCCCGGCGCGATGACCGGCGCCCTGTACTCCCTCGCCGGGCTGTACCCGCTAACCGTCTGCGATGTGGGCGCCTTCCTCGCCGAGGACGGGCAGCTCCCAGCCGCCGCGCGCCTTCACCGCGAAGCGCTGATCGCGGCCGACGCCGTGCTGCTGGTGCTCGGCTCGCGGGATATCCAGTTGCGTCACGGGCTGCGCCAGCTCGACCTGTTGCTCGGCACGCTCGGCATCACCCCGGAGCGGTTGCGGATCGTCGCCAACACGATCGGCGCACCTGGCAGCGCGAGCCGCAGCGCGATCACCCAGACAATCACCGCGCACCTGGCAGAGCGAGGCGTCACGGTGGACGCCTGGCTGCCGTGGGACGCACGCGCCGCGACGCAGGCTCAACGGCGCGGGACACCGCTCGCCACGGCACGCAAGCGCAGCGGCTACACCCGCGCGCTCACGGGCCTGCTGGATGAGCTGTTCCTGCCCGCCCCAGCGCCCACGCCAAAGGCGAGAAAGCACCGCCTCGCCGCACCCCACCAAAAGACCCATGAGGAGGAGGTCGTATGGCAGAGGTAGTCACCCCCGACGTTATGAGTCCTGACGCTACCGAGGCCGTCCGGCTGCGCGTCGAACAGGTCCTCGCGGCCGAGCAGGTCAACCTCACAAGCTCGCAGGGCCGCGAGCGCACCGAGCGTATCATCGAGCAGGAGATCGACACCTACCACGCCCAGGCGCTCAACGGCGACGGTGCTGAGTTTTCAGAGCAGGAGCACGCCGCGCTCGCACGGTCCCTGCGCGATGACTTCATCGGCCTGGGCACTCTCGCCGAGCGGATGCTGAGCGACCCGTACGCGCAGGAGTGGATGGTCAACGCTCCCAAGCGCGTATTCCGCGACGACGGAAAGCGCATCGAGCGGGTGCCCGATGTCGTCTTTGCCGACAACCGCCAAGTCCGCTCGTTCTTGGAACGGCTGCTTGAGCAGGTCGAGGGCAAGCGCCTTGACCGCATCACCCCTCGCGTCGAGGCTCGGCTACCGGATGGCTCACGGCTCACCGCCGCGATCCCCCCGATCTCCTCAAACGGCAATGTGATCTGCTCGATTCGCCGCTTCCGCCTCGCGGCCGGCACACTGCACGAGCTTGTCGGATTGGAGTTCCTGAGCGAGCCGGCCGCCGACTTCCTCGCAGCGGCCGTGCGCGCGGGCAAGAACATCGTCGTCGCCGGCAGGGTCTCAGCTGGCAAGACGACGCTCATTAACGCGCTCGGCCGCGCGATCCCCGGCACAGAGCGCGTCGTAGTGTGCGAGTCCTCCGCCGAGCTTCACCTTCCGGCGGTCCTGCCCAACTGTGTCGGCTACGAGGCCCGACCCGCGAGCGCCGACGGCCTGACGGCGGTGACGCTTGAGGACCTCGTTTCCGACGCGCTACGGATGAACCCCGACCGCATTATCGTCGGTGAGTGTCGAGGCCCGGAGACGATGGCGATGCTGTGGGCCATAGCCACCGGGCACTCCGGCCTGACCTCCGTCCACGGCGAAACGGCCGAGCACGCAATCACCAATCTCGCGCGCTTCGCACTGACCTCCGGCGCACGGATCGAGAGCGACCAGGCGCTTGACTGGCTGCGCGAGATCGACCTCATTGTGCATTGCGACCGACCCCGCAGCTACGACAGCGGAGAACGACGCTTCCTGCCCCGTCGCATCGACCAGATAGTTGAGGTCGCGGGAGTTGAGGGTCGGCGAATGAGCCTCAATCCACTGTTCACGGGCGCCGGCCCCGATCTGCAATGGGCCTCCGCCGGGCCCAGCTTTACCCCCGACCTCGAAGCTGCCGGCTTCACCCCACCCCAATGAGACGCCTGGCTGTACCTACAATGGCGGTCTTGGTAGCGGCGCTCGCCGTCGCCGGATGCGGAGACAGTAAGCCAGCCAGCACGGTCGCCTCGACACAGGCGACTACCACCTCGCGGCAAGCGACGCCCGCCGTTCTCGAACAGGCCGTGCGCAATGCGCTGAGCACAAACGGTCGTTTGTCTCTGTATGTACTTCAGAACAACAAGATCCCCTCCTGGGCCTCACAGTCCACGGGCGGGCCGGCACTCGCCGCGCTGGCGTCCTCGGCGGCCACTCGTCAGAAGCAGCGTGTTCAAGTCCAGACCCTCTCCGAACGCTTCCAGGTGCTCGCGATCCATCTCGAACCGTCCTATACGATCGCCACCGCGAAAGTACAAGACCGCCAGCGCGTCGTGCTCTATACGCACGGCCGGCGCGGGCACACAACCACGGTCAACGAACGCGACCGCGTTGTGCTGCATCGGCCAGGGCAAGCCCCGCAATTCATCGTGTGGGAGGTACAGCCCGAATGACAAGCTACTGGCTCGCCATTTGCCTCGTGTTCGGATCGCTCTGTTGGGTTGGCACGGCCGATGCGGCTTCGGTCAACATCGGCCGATTCTCACAGCAAGTCACTCCCGGCCGCGCCGAAGCGGGCAGCTCGATCACCGTCACAAGCCGGACGCCGGGTGCCAGCGGTAGCCCTGGTAGTGGTGGGGCTCCTGGCGGGAGCGGAGCGTCGGGCGGTCCGGTCAGCGCTGAAGGTGGCACCTCGGCTGGCGCGTCCTCATCCTCAGGCTCGGGCGGTGGGCGTGAAGCGCTCGGTGGCGGTTCGTATCGCTATGTGGGGGCGGAAGGGCAGGAATGCTTTTATCTCACCGAAGGGATTAACACCTGCGAAGGGGAAGCAGCGCCCGCCACGCCTGCGCAGCCTGCCCGTCCGGCGGTAAACCCGGAAGTGATAGCGGCCACGGTGGTAAGTCGTCTGAATCTGGGTGTTGGGAAAATCGCCGTGAGCCCGTCCGCGCGGACCGAGGGGTTGACGGGTGCGGCTTCATGGTTCTGGATTGAACCGGCGCCTACTACGCAATCGGTGTCATTGGCGCTGCACGGCGAGCACGTAACGGTGAGCGCCGCCCCGGACACCGTGCAGTGGAGCTTCGGCGACGGGTCGCAAGGGACGGGCGGCGCGGGGGTGCCATACCGTCCGGGTTCTGCTCCCGCCGGCACGGTGAGCCACGTTTACGAAACTCGCTGCCTACCGGGGGACCAAGGACACGATCCGAACGTCTCCGCGAGCTGCGGCCCCGACGGGTATCAGGTGCAGGCGGCTATCGAGTGGACTATCTCCTATCAGGCGGCCGGCCCAGTAACTGCCGGCGGCGCGCTGCCTGCCCGTGCCACGAACACAACGATTTCTTACCCGGTCAGCGAGGTCCGCGCA
The DNA here is from genome assembly GCA_963827045.1 of uncultured Solirubrobacterales bacterium. Classification (GTDB taxonomy): domain Bacteria; phylum Actinomycetota; class Thermoleophilia; order Solirubrobacterales; family Solirubrobacteraceae; genus Palsa-744. Next base: position 634,140 of record CAWGZH010000003.1, on the reverse strand, counting down.
TTCCTGACGGGAGCGGGCGGACGATGACTGGCTTCCTGCTTGGCTTGGTGTTCGCTACTGGCGTGGCATTGGTGTTTCTGCACCTGACTGGCGTGCGAGTCCCGCTGCCCACGAGCGCGTTGCGCCTGGGCGGATTGCTCGATGACGCCGACCTGTCCGTGTCTCCCGCCGTGGTTCTCGTTTGTATTGGTGGCGGTGGGCTACTGGCCGGCGTGCTCGTGTGGTGGATCGTGGACGTGCCGGCGGTTGTGATCGCAGGAGTGCTGGGCGCAACGATCGCCCCGGTTGCATGGCTGCGCTCTCGCCGTGAGAACCAGCGGCGTGAGCGTGAGCGAGCTTGGCCTGCCGTGCTCGGCCAGCTAGCGGACGCATTGGAGGCCGGGTTGGCATTCCCGGCGGCGGTCGCGTTGGTGGCCGACTCCGGGCCGATGGCGCTGCGCGGCGACTTCTCGGCGTTCCGAACACGCCTGCGCGGCTCCGACTTGGCAATCGCGCTTGACGGGCTACGGCGGCCGGGGGAGCGCACGACCGACTCCGTTGCGCTGTTGCTGCGCGCCGCCCTGCTCGACCTGCCCACTGGCGGCCTAGCTCCGGTTTTGCGCGAGCTTGCGGGTGTGCTCTCAGAGCGCCTTGAAGCCCGCGAGCGTGCGCGTACTCGCACCGCGAGTCTTGGTCTTGAAGCCGCGATCCTGTCTGTAAGCCCGATCGTGATTCTCCTACTGATCGGGGTTTCCTCGCCGGGCTTCCTGGCCGCGTACCGAACTACCGCAGGCACGGTCGTCTCCCTGCTATGTGGTGGGCTGATCTTCGGCTGCTACTTGCTGATGCGTCGCCTGGGACGGGTGCCCGAGCCGCAAAGCACACGACCGGAGGGCAACCGATGAACGGAGCGCTTCTGTTCTGCTCGCTGTGCCTCCTGATTGGCGGCCTGCTGCTGTGTGAGTATGTCCTGTCCCGTCGTCGCCCCGCTCTGTCAACACGGCTTGCGGCCGCTCAGGGCGCCCGGCAGCTCGTCCAAGGCGCCGGCCTGGTTGGCGGGAGCCTTCCCGAGCCTGTGCGTGTATGGACTGAGGGAGTGCGCGTCAGCTATGAGCGTCGGCTGCACCGCGCCGGCAACGGTGACAGTGTGGGGTCTGTTCTTTGCGAAGAAGGCGCTCCTCGCGTTCGCCGTACCGTTTATCCCACTGTTCCCTTACGGGGCACTGGCCGGCCACCTTCCGCCGGGGTTCCTCGTTCTCGTCCTCGCTGTGGTGGGTTTCTTTCTCCCCGACCTGTCTCTCCGCGAGGAAGCCAAGAAACGGCGCGAGGCGCTGTTTCTCGATTTGCCGGAGGCGCTGGCGGTCATGGCTCTATCGCTACGCGCGGGTCAGTCGCTCAGACAAGCACTAGAACTCGCCGCGCGAGATTGCGAAGGCGTGCTCGGAGACGAGCTGACAAGCGCGCTTTCACTCGCGCGCCGCGACCGTGCGCTCGGAGAGCGCGAGGCGCTGGTCGCCGTCGCGCGTGAGACGGGCGAGCCGATGTTCCTGCGGTTCGCCGAACTACTGGCCGCCAAGGAGAGCCCATACGGTGAGTTCCTGCACGCTCAAGCGCGAGAGATGCGTGCCGAGCAGAACCGTTACCTAGAACGCGCAGCCGACCGCGCCCACTTGGCGATGCACCTTCCGCTGGTGCCACTGATCGCCGTCGTGGTCCTGTGGGTCTCCTACGGCTTTCTCCACTTGCTCGCCCAAACGATCTAACCCCGCGAAAGGAGCAAAGAAAATGGGCATCGTTATCAGAATCTGGCTCAGTCTCACCAATGAGCGAATCGTGCGCGATGAGCGCGGCGAAGTCGTCACCTGGGTCGTGCTCGCAATCGGCATCGTCGTAATCACGACGGGCGTCCTCGCAATCGTGGGACCGGGAGTCCTCAACGCAGGACAGAAGCTCGTCAACGAAATGAAATAGGACAGCAGCGATGCCAGTCCGGGAACGGCTCATCTCAGAGCGCGGCGACACGCTCATCTCGGGACTGCTGGCGTTGGGCTTGGTGCTGCTCACTATCGGGCTCGGGGTCCAAGCTCTCATGTTCGCGCACGCCGGGTCAGTCGCCCACGCGGCAGCGCAGGACGGCGTGGAGGCGGCCAGCAGCGAAGGCACCGGGGCGGGCATCGCTCGCGCGGATGCCGTGCTCGCAGCCGCCGGGGGTGTGGGCTCACACCTTCGGCCCTCCGCGCACAGCAACACCAGCGTCGTGACCGTCGTCGTACAGGGATCGGCCCCGCATCTCTTTCCCGGCGTCGATCTGATGCTCCCGACGATCACCGCAACGGCAAGCGAGCCGCTGGAGCGCTACCCGAAAGACGAAGAATGATCCGCCGTCTAACAAGCAGGCTCCGAGAGGAGCGCGGGGAAGCGGCGATTATCAGCGGTGTTCTGCTGCTCGCCGCAGTCCTCATCCCCCTGATGTTCTTGGTGCCTCTATACGCCCGGATCGAGCTCGCCCAGGTAGACGGCCAGCAAGCCGCCCGCGACGCGGTGCAGTCCGCCGTTCAAGCCCCCAACCCCTCAGCGGCTCACGCCGCCGCCAGCGAAGCGCTTGCACGCGAACAGCCCGGATCGCCCACGCCGCTGACGCTGAGCCTCACCGGCACCTACGCACGCGGCGAAGTGATGAGCGCCCAAGTCACCACCAGCGTTCCGATCGGCACCCTGCCCCTCCTCGGGCATTTTGGGACGATCGTCGTGCATACCCGCGCGAGCGCTCCCGTCGGCCGCTACCGAAGCATCCTGGAACCGGCGCAATGACCCATCCCGTGCGACCCCGGCTACTCAGCGAGCGCGGCTCCGTCCTGATCGGCGGCCTGCTGCTCTCAATCGCCCTGGTCATGGTCATCGGCTTGGGCGTGGACGTGGGTCACGCCTTCCTCGTGCGCCGGCAACTGACCTCGATCGCCGACGACGCCGCGCTATCGGGCAGCCAAGCCATCGACCTCCCCGAACTGCACGCCGGGCATCTCGAGCTGAACCCCACGGAAGCGCGCACCGAAGCGCTACGCACGATCACCGCGAATCCCTCGACAACGGGTCAAGCGACCGCCACGACTGGACAAGTGACCGTCACAGTCACCCGCACGGTGCCCACCATCCTGCTCGGAATCGTCGGCCTGCACACGCTGACGATCTCCGCGCACGCGATCGCAGCCCCACGCCAACCATGAAACCAGCACCCGCGATATCCGCAGTCGCGGGCGCGCTCGTGTTCCTCATAGTCGGCGCCAGGCTCAGCCTCGACCCGATCGCGCTCGCGCGTCTCGCCGTCCTCGGCGCGGCGCTCGGCGTGATCGTCCGCGACGATCTGCGCGAGCACCGAATCCCCAACCGCGTCGTACTGCCCGCCACCATCGCGTGCGCCACGCTCTCCCTACTCGACGGACTTCGCGTAAGCAGCTTGATCGGTGGCGGCGCCCTGCTCGTGCTCCTATTCGGCACGGCGCTCGCCCGCCCGGCGTGGATCGGGATGGGCGACGTGAAGCTCGCGCTGCTCATGCTCTGCGGGCTGCACGGCGCGACACCGCGGGCATTGCTGTTCGCTGTCGAGCTGGCCGCCGTGATCGCCGTGCTGCTCGCGCTTCGACACAGACAAATGGCGCTTCGCGTGGCGCTACCTATGGCGCCGTTCATGGCCGCCGGATGCGTTCTGGCGCTCGTGATATGAGACGCCCCACGGCGCCAGCCCGCCGGATTTGGGCGGCGGCTCGTGCCGCGCTCGCCCTGGCCGGCATCGTGGGACTTGGCCTCACGCTCCCCTCATTGCCGCACCTGTCCGGGTCGCTCACGAGCCCCATCACCGTAAGTGAGGTCGAACAGGTCGTGATTTGCCTCGCATGGCTGCTCGCGGCGTGCCTCGCGGTCGTCGTGCTCATCGGTGCGCTGCGCAGCTTCACACCGACGGCAAGGCGAGTACCCGGCATCCTGTCGAGCCGAGCACCGTCCGGTGCGCAACGTGCCGTAGGCGGGCGCGCTCAGCCCGGCCGCTACGTCCTGACCATCCCCGCTCCCACTGCCGAGAGCCCCACCACGCCGAACTCCTCATCCCCGCCAGTCCCCCAACCCGCCGACACTCGCATTCCGGCAGACGGCGACTCCCGGACCATCTCGATTGCCGTACTCGGCCCGCTCGCAATCGACGGGCTCAACCGGCGAATCAAGCGCGCAGCGACCCACGAGCTACTGGCCTACCTGGCGCTCCACCCCAAGGGCGCCAGCCGAGACGAGCTGATCGAGGCAATCTGGCCCGCACAGGACCCCGCGCGCACGCGACCCCGCTTCTGGCAGAGCGTCACCGAGGCACGCAAGGCCATCGGCGACGCCTGGGTCCACCAAAGCGAGCGCTATCAACTCGACCGCTCCAAGGTGCGGGTGGACCTCGATGACCTCGACCGCCTCCTCACAGCGGCAAGCAGCGACGACGCGGATCCCGGAGCCCCCGAAAGAGCCCTCGCGCTCTGGCGCGGCGAACCCCTCGAAGGCTCGGACTACCTCTGGGCCGATGGCGAGATACGCAGCCTGCGCGCCACCCTGCTCGACCTACTTGAGCGCGTCGGCCGCGTGCGGCTCGCTCGCGGGGACGCACACGGCGCACTCCAGGTGGCCGAGCAGGCAATCGCCCTCGACACACTGCACGAGTCAAGCTGGCGTCTCGCCCTCCAAGCCGAACACGCGCTCGGCCTGCGCGAGTCGATCACCCGCCGCTACGACGAACTCACGCGCTCGCTGGACGAGCAGCTTGGCCTTGAGCCGGCGCGCGAGACTCGCGTGATCTACCGACAGCTACTCGGACAGAGTTGATCTGGGTGTCCGCGACGATGCGTACACTTGTTCGTATGGCTGGTGCGACGCCCTCTCAAGAGATTCCAATTCGCCTCGACTTCGACTTCCAGGTGCTCAGCATGGATGAGGCGACCCATACGGTCAACTTCGCGCTTCGGCTGAACCCCGATCGTTACGAGGAGGTCGTGCTCGATGACGGCACACGCGCATGGCGTGATCGCTTCGATGATCTTTACATCACCGAGAGTGCGATAGCGGACCTCGCCGCTCTACAGCTACCGGGATCGCCCATAGGGCTCCAGTTTCAGTCTGCCGGTCCGCTCGATAACTACTTGGTGGACTGTCAGCCGCGCGTCATGGCAGCGCTAAACGGCTCAGTGCCCGATACTGAGCACGCTGACGCATCGGAGGATTGGCTTCGCTCACGAGCGGGTGACGAGCTCGGCTTCGCGGTCCTCTCTGTCGATCTCGTCGGCTCTACGAGGCTCGCGCAGACGCTTGACCGCTCATACTACACACGGTTGCAGGTCGTCCTACAGGACGAGCTTTCTGCGCTCGTACCCCTCTTTGGAGGCCACGTCCTCAAGTACACGGGCGACGGACTCCTTGCCTACTTCCCCGAACCGAGCTTTATCATCCAAAATGACCTTGCATGTGAATGTGCTCTCTACATGAGGGCTATGGTTAATCATGCCCTCAATCCATCATTGACACAAGTTGGATTTTCGCCAGTCAAGATTCGGATTGGCATAGATGCTGGTGAAGCGGCGATAGTGGTGCTCGGCAATGCTCACACTAAGCGGCACGCCGACCTGATCGGTGCGGTAGTCGGGCTCGCCAGCAAGGTTGAGAAGTGCGCTGGGCAAGACGGCATAGCTGTCGGAGACGCTTGCTGTCGGAGTCTGCACACTAGCTGGCGTGCGCACTGCCGGCAACTCCCAATTCCGCCAGACTGGCCCTATTCGACGCCCGATGGGCAGCCTTACCCGCTACACGTACTCGCCCCGGACGTGATCGAGAAGCAAGCACTTGGAGGCGAGAGGATAAACCGCGTCGCGTCTGCACCCGATAAGTTCACCTTTCTCTATTCCGATCACGCTCGGCGAAAAAGTTAGCCAAAAACCATCCGGCGTGGTGAGCGTCTTGAAATGGATAGGACGGACCTCGGTGGACCGCATACGTGAGCTTGCCTTTGCGTGGGTGGTCGGCATGATCGTCGCAGTGATCGTGGGCCTTGTGACGGGTAGCCCACTTCTTGGAGTTCTAGTTCTCGTCGCTTTGAGCGTTCCTCCGCTGCTCTTTTGGCTTCTAACGCGAGACCGTATCCCGGCATCCCGCGTACAGGGCCAGGAGGTCTACTGGCGCCCGCATGGCTGGGAGACTCGAAAGGTCAAGGTTCTCAGAGTCGAACCGGGAGAGCCCGGGTACGCCTTCGTAGAACTCGATGATGGCGAAGTGAGAACCGCGTCTACTGCCGATCTTAGCGTCCCGCTCCTGACTCGCCTGAAGTATTCATGGCGGTGAAGTGCAGGCGGGCGAGCTGCTGCGTCGTAAAGACGTAATAACTCGTAGCAGTCGAGGACGAAGATGTCCCCTTCCAGCGCTCACTCGTCGGGCGGCGTAAGCAAGCGTTCCCGGCCGACGCGGTTGCCGAGGTAGTTGAGCGCTAGGGCTTCGAGTTGATTGTGCCGATAAGCGGGGCTGAACCTCGTCGGGTTGCCAGCCCTGCCCAATCTATCAGTCTGACGATAGCCCAAGCGCAAGACACGGCTCATGTACCGGCAGCTACTCGGGCAGACCTGACCGCTCAAGCCCGCCCCGGCCCGACGCCTGTTGTCTGAGTCTCGCGGTCTGGTATCTTCGCGCGCCTCCAGCGAGTAGCGAATAAGGACCGGGGATTGGAATGGCGCTCGCAGAGGTGGTCTTGGGTCTAGTCCGGCTTCCGGGTAGCCGATACTGCTCCCAATGAGCATGTCCCCGCCAGGAGACGGGCAAGAGCCCGGACCGGAGGAGCCGGAGCGCAAGTCGCATCGGCTGCGGTGGCTGATCGCTGCCGTTGTGATCGTCGGGTTGGCTGTGGGCGTCGCCGCCATCGTTGGATCAGGGTCCGGTGCCGTTGAGACTTCGTACACCGCTGGCGAAAGCTGCACTTCTGCCGATGTGGAAGCGAATGTGCGTCTGACGGTCTATAGCAGCGCGGGGCGGTCGGCCTGCGAAGGGATAGATCGCACCTTGGGACGCCAGGGCTCTTACTGGCGGGTCCAGCCATCAGGCGCCGAACTCGAAGGCGAACTGGTCTGCTCGCTGGCGAAGGAACACACTTTGGTCGAAGTCCGTGACACGGGCGGCCACTTCTACGGCAACCGCTTTTGCGCGTTTTTCACGGGCAAGGGCTGGACCGAACAGGAAGGTCCGGGCAGTCAGATCGAACGCGAACGCGCCAAGCACGAATCCGAAGCAAAGGAAGCGCGAGAACGCCACGGGCACGAAGAAGAAACCGAACGCCAACGCACGGAGACCATCGAACAGAGAAAGCAGGAAGTACAGGAGAAGGCCGAACAGGCCAAGGAGGCGGGCGAACGCAAGAAGGAAGAAGCGCAGCAGGCCGCCCAGGAGACTAAAGAACAAGAAGAACATAAGGCCGAAGAAGCAAAAGAGCAGGCCGAACAGCACGCGGAACAGCAGAAGCTAGGACGCGAAGAAACGCAGCGCAAAGAACAGGAAGCGCGGGAACGCAAGAAAGAAGCAGCCGAACGCGAAGCTGAACAGCACAAAACTGAAGAAGAAAGCAAACGTGCAGAACGGGAAGCGCAGCGCGAATGACACGTGAGGAAGGTGTTTCAATGAGCACGCTCCGCCGACTGCGAGTCGTGCGAGGACTTAAGCGGGGAGCGCTTACTGTCTCGCTGATGTGTCTTGGCTTGCTCATAGGCGCGGCAAGCGCCGCCGCGCGCAAGCCGATCATCGTTTCGCTCTCGGTCATACCGAAGGTTCTCCCGTCGAGCGGAGGGGAGTTCACGATGGCCGCACGTGTGCGGAACGCGGTGTCCTGCACGATCTATACCTCCGGGCTTGGTTCGCCCCGCACGGTCAACTGTTCATCCGGTCGGGTCACCTACCGACGACGCGCCCCGGCGAACACGAGCACGGGGCCGGACCTGTGGGGGGGCTACATCGAGGCACACAGCGGACGCCAGAACACACGCTCGAAGGATGTCGAAGTCGAAGTGCCACCGCAAACCGCATCCGCGCCTCCGGTAAAGGGCCTGGACACCTGCACCGCTGGCCCAGAATGTGATTACGGGGCGGCGTATGACTCGTTCCAGAACTGGGGCAACGTCGCTCCAGATGGGCTCGGCGACTGCACGTTCGCGGCAGCCGCGAACTGGGAGCAGATCGTACTCAGCGTCAACGCTGACCCAACGGTGATTGGCTACGAGTTCGCCCACGCTGGTGGCACAGAACAGGGAGGGCTCGCGCAGAACTCGTTGTGGACATACTGGCGGAAGTACGGGATCGCTGGCGTCTATCTCACGGGGCTGCACCGTTACACGACCGAACAAGCTGACGTGGAAAACAGCGTGCGTGACTACACGGCGGTAATCGCTGAGCTGGACTTCACGGCCAACGATGGCTTCGGTGAATACACCGTCGCTGCCAGTACGCACGACGTTGTAGTAGACGGGTTCACTCCCGGAGGGCCGCTTGTCGTGACCTGGGGAGAAACGCTCCAGATGACCTGGGAACAGTGGAATGACGAGGTAGTCGGGATGTGGGGTATCGGGGCGAGCTGAAATAGTCAGCCTGTGGACGCGGCCAGCACGCCCCACCCCGATGTCTGCGGTGTATCTGATCGCGGCGCGCACGACGCCGATTAGCCCACAGCGGTAGGCTCTCGATCGACCGGACTATGGCTAAGAATCCACTCTTTTCCACATACCGTACCGGCGAGAACCGCGTTACCGCGTCGATGCTCGCCGTGTTCGAGCGGATCGACGCGAGTATCCTTGAGCGGCTGCTTGCGGGGTCCTCCGAAGAATCCTCGCTGACATTCGTGAAGTTCGCCAACCAACCAGCCGAGGTTGAGGGCACGGTGCCCGACGCTGAGATATCAGCGAGCTTCCACTACATCTTCGAGGTCAAGACTGAACCAAATGCGCTACGGGGCAAACAGCTCGATGGCCACCTTCACAGGTTCGCGGGCACGACGTATAAAGACGAGCGCCTGATCGTGATAACGCCCGACCCGGAGCAGCCGCCGATCATCGGCGAACGCGCCGAGCAGCCGATTACCTGGTTCAGCTTTGCGCGCCTCAATCAAGCCATCGAGGAGCTTCTTGACGACCGCACCGAGCTTATCTCCGAGCAGGCACGCTTCCTGCTCAGAGAGCTACAGGCGTTGTTCGAGCACGAGGGACTTCTCGACTGGCCCGATACCGTCATAGTGGCCGCTCGGGTCGCTTACCCGGAGTACATTCGCCACTCAGCCTACGTCTGTCAGTCAGGCCGTTCGTTCCGCAGTGGACTTGAACGGATGGGGTTCTATGCAAACGGGGCGATCCAGCGCGAGGTCCCGAGGATCATCGAGCAACGAGATCAGGTCGTTTTCAGTGCCGAGACGGCCGCGAGCTACAACGCTTCCGGCGAGGAGTCCGAGCGAGCCATTGGTGCCCTGATTGCGGAACTGCTAAACGACAGCCCACGCTTGGCGGGCGAGGCTTACCGGGTCTTCCTTCTGTCTCCGCGCGAGGATGAGCGCACGCTGCTCCTGCCCACCGAGATTCGCAACACGACCCGCGACCGTAGCGGCAAACCGTGGGCGTGGACACTCGGCCAGCGCTACACGAGCGCCGCGGCGCTCACGTCGGGGCCAGCAACGACAGACGAACTCAGCGCGGCCAGCGGCTAGGGCATGGCATACGTCGATCTTGCTGACCTGTCCGTCCGTGAGCTGCTTGCGCTGTGGGCGGGTTCCCTGCGCGAGCTTCGCAGGCGCGGGGTGGTTCGCACATTCAACAGCCCTATTGGTGACATCGCGGAGGAGTTGGTGGCGCTCCACTACGACGGGGAGCGCGGCTCGTTCAGTCAGAAGACGTGGGACGTGCGTGTCGGCACGGAACTCTTGCAGGTCAAGGCGCTGCGCCGGAATGAGGGCGGCAAGCGGCGCAACCTCTCGCCGATCCGTTCGGAGGACGGCTACGACGCCGTGATCGTGGTGGTATTCACGGAAGACCTACGGATCGAGAAAGCAATCCGCATCCCCCGGGCAGTCGTCAACGAGATGTTCGAGCGGAGACCCCACGTAAACGGGCGAATCATCCGCCTGACCAATCGGCTCCTTGAGCATCCCGACATCGAACCAATCGAGCTTTCAGACGCCTTCCTCGATGGATGCCCGTAGACCGAGCAATCGGTAGTGGGTCAGTTTGGGGCCGAGCAGGGGGCGTCGAGATTTGGGGACCCCTCCGCGAGAACAAGCGCGGTCAAACAATGCGACCACTTCACTACGAGGAATCCGGCCCTCGGACTGCCCTGCTCGGCCACCATATAGCCTAGCCACTTCAATCAAGCAGCCCCGCGATCTTCTGAAGGGTCCAGACGCCATTCGGCGACCTCCCTCCCGGTTGGTCTAGGCGTGATACCACTCGACCGTGGCGCTGCCCTTTGAGCAGTCCCCGCCTGCCCCGTGACCGGGAAAGCCGCTGCCGTCGCCGAAGCACGTCCAGCCGGGTAGGCCGTAGAGCTTCCAGCGGAACTGGGAGGCCGGACCTTCGGGGTTGCCGACAAACGTCACGCCGACGCCCGACTCCATCGCCTGCACCATGGTCAACGCTTGCGCGCACGACACATTGCGCGTCTGCATCAGGATCGGGTAGCCGCGCTTGAAGCTCCTGAGCGTCGGTACCGCAGGGCAGTTGCGGTTCGGCACAGAGAAGGCGGTCGCTCGCCCATGCTCGGCGAGCAGGGCCGTGCCACCGAGTAGCGCCACCGCCACGATAAGGACCGTCAGCCGTTTCACGACGGTCGGACTCTATCCCACCGCCAATCCAAACTGATATTCCACCGAGCAATCTACTCGGCGACTCCCGGCTGACACGATCAAGCTCGCGCCGCTGCCCAAGGGCAGCCAGGCAGGCTGTAGAGTGCCCGGCCGCCCATGCACGAGCTTGTGATCTTCGACTGCGACGGTGTGCTCGTTGACTCCGAGGCGATCTCCAACGAAGTGCTCGCCCGGATGCTCACGCACGAGGGCTTGCCAACCACGCTCAGCGAGGCGCGACGCGACTACCAAGGGCTCCTGCTCGCCGACATTCGCAGCCGCGCCGAGGCGAAGCTCGGGCGGTCGTTGCCGCGGGGCTGGCTCGCTGAATACGAGCACGAGCGCGCCGAGGCGTTCCGGCACGGCTTGGAGCCGGTCGCGGGCGCCGGCGAGGCAGTGCGGGGAGTCAAGGCCGCCGGGCTGAAGGTCTGCGTCGCTTCGCAGGGCGCGTTGGAGAAGACACGGATGACGCTCGGGCTGACGGGGCTGCGCGACCTGTTCCCGCCCCACGCGCTGTTCTCGGCCCACGACGTACCGCGCCCCAAGCCCGACCCCGCGCTCTTTCAACACGCGGCCGCCACAATGAACGCCAACCCGTCAGCTTGTGTGGTCGTCGAGGACACCCCTTCCGGGGTCACGGCTGCCGTCGCCGCCGGGATGCGGGCTGTCGGCTACACAGCCGACAGCGACGAGCGTGCCCTTCGCAGCGCTGGTGCCGAGATCATCCGCTCCCTGGACGGCCTCCCGAAGCTCTTGGGTTTGCTCCTGGCGTGAACGTCGTCGTGGCGGCCGCTCGGACAGCAGCCGCGCTCGGCCTTCTGGTCGCGGCGTTGACTTCGGTCGCGTAGATTCCGGTGATGGCATCCAGTCCAGAGGTCGTCTCGTTGGAGCGTGAGCATCTGCCGGGCGTCATCGAGCTGTTCTCCGGCGAGTGCTGGAGCTATGCCAATGACGAGCAGCGGACGTGGCGGGCGCTCACTGCGCCGGGAGCGTTGAGCCTCGTGGCGCTCTCGTCCGAGCAGACGGTTATCGGGATCGCGCAGGTCCTCAGCGATGGTGAGGTTCAGGCGTTCCTCGCGGTCCTTGTGGTTGTCCGCGAGCACCGCCGCGAGGGTGTCGCGCGGCGGTTGGTCGAGGAGGCGCGTGCCCGCACACGTGGTCTGCGACTTGACGTGATCTCCTGCGCGGACCCGTTCTATGAACGGCTCGGTTTTCGTCGGGTTTCAGGCTTCCGCTTGCCGGCGACGTAGGCTTGCGTGAGCGCGATGCCTAACGTATTTGACCCGCAGTGGGATGAGCAGCAGGACCGTCCGCCGTTCTCGTGGAGGCGGGCGCGGCTGGGACGCCAGGCCGGCGGCAGTGCGCTGGGAGCCTCGTTGTACGAGTTGCCGCCGGGGTCATCGAGCTTCCCGCTGCATGTTCATCACGCCAACGAGGAGATATTGATTGTCCTTGCCGGTCGCCCGATCCTGCGCACGCTCGACGGTGAGCGCGAACTGATCGAGGGAGAGCTTGTGGCGTGCCCGGTAGGCCGGCAAGGTGCGCACCGGATCGACAACCGCAGCGATGAGCCCGTGCGTTTGCTCGTGATTAGCACGATGATCGCGCCCGAGGTCAATGAGTACCCGGACTCGGGCAAGGTGTGGGCACGATCATGGCCGCCGGGCGCACCGCAGCCAGATGAGGCGGTCGATCTGCTCGTGCGCCCCGACCAAGAGCCAGCGGATTACCTCGACGGCGAGACCTGAGCCAGTCAATGAAGGGCTGGCCGGCTCTCAGTGACCTCATCGTTTAGAGCTTTGGCCCCCGTTCAAGTTCCACCCTGGCTTGCGTGAAAATCCGGTTGGAGCACGTCGTAGCCGATGAAATCAAACAGGCGGACACCGCTTGTAAAGGGCAGCGGTGGCCTGAGCAGTCGGTTTGCTCCGACGCCGAACGGCGGCGAATCCTCGAAAGCAAGCTCGCCGAAGCCGGCGCGCTCGAAGGTCTCACGGATGTACGGCGTCAGGTCGGGCGGATGACGATGGCGCGTCCAGATCACCGTGGCCTCGGGCGCACAAAGCCGCGGAAGATGGCTGACGGTGTTGGCGATGTCCTCCGCCGATATGTTGCCGAACACGCCGCAGAGGAGAACCAGGTCCGCTGGGACGGCGCCCTCATACGCATCCGTAATCGCGGCATCGGCGGCGATGACTTCAACCTCTCCAAGCCCTGCCTCTTTGGCGGCGCGGCGGGCGAGAAGCGCGTTGTGCTCGTCAAGCTCAACCAAGCGAGCTGTGACATCCGCGCGTCGCGGATGCTCGGCAAGGACGCCGATCAGGTCGTGTCCCTGTCCGGCGCACACGCTGATCGCGCGCACGGAGCTGGGAGCGCTCCGATCGAGCGCGGCGAGCACTTGCGCCTGCACGACCGCCAGGCGCTGGCCCAGCGCTGAGTCGGGGTCGGTGTAGTCCTCATGCCAAGTGCGCCAGTCCACCGCAGTACGCGAGCCTATCGCGGCCCGAAAGACCGAGGGTGAGACGCCGTAGTGTCGGCGGAACGCCCGTGCGAAGTGGGGCGGCTGGCTGTAGCCGACCATGCGCGCCACGTCGCGCATCGGGATCAAGGGCTTGGATAGCAGCCCAGTGGCGGCGATCATCCGTCTGGCGAGGAGGTCGTCTCGGAACGTGCCGCAGCCGAATTGCGCATAGGCGCGCTGTAGCTGGCGGGGGGAACTTGCGAGCGTCTTGGCGACGACCTTGACTGTCAGATGCTCGCGGTAGCGACGCTTGACCAGTAGGCGCGCGAGCAGGTACAGCCGACGACGGTCCGCGAGCGTGCCGGGACGCATCCGACTGGCGTCAGAGCGTCATTATGCGATCGAGATTCCTGGCGACCTCTGAGGCGATGGACCGCCCGCCTCGACGTTCGATGAGCCCCGCTCCGTCGAGGCGGTCCAGCGCGTCGGTGATGCGGAGCTTCTGCTTGTTCTTCTTGGCGCCGAACGCATCCCAAAGGTTCTGTTCGGAGAGCGGCCCCTCGCCGTCGTCGCCCCGCGCGAGCAGACCTTCGAGGACGGCGCTGTCATAGTGCTTGTCCTCGGCGGCGGGGTCGGTGGACTGGGTGATTTCGTGGAAGTACACGGCGGCGTGCGAGGCGGTCGCTAGGTCATTCCATCGGTGGATGAGGCCCGCCACGCGCAGGCGCTTGAAGCTGGCGGGGACGTGGCCGGGGGTGCTGATGATGCGCGCGACCTCGGCTTCGGACCACGGCCGTTGCCGCTCGCTGTCGAGCATGAGCTGGAGGACGGCTTGGTCGAGTAGGGCGTGCGCTTCGGATTCGGCTGAGCTACGGTTATCGAGCATGGGAGCGGTATCTCCTGTGTCACGGTCTCGGGCGGGGCTGCAACCCCGCGCCGAGGCCATAATGGTTAGAGCTGAATCTCAGCTATACAGCGCATTTATGGCGTTGTGGGCGCGGTACACGAAGCTGACACAAAGGCGTGAATGTCGTGTGACGGTTGGGCGTCATGCGGCTACTTTCGCGCTTGTCTGTGGGATGAGTGCTGGGCCGTGGGCGTCGGGGGCGAGGCGGTAGCCGACGCCCCACGTAAGGCTCACCCAGCCATCGGCACCGGCCCGCGCGAGCGCGCGTCGCAGGCGCGAGGCGTGGGAGGCTACGGTCCTCGTCGTGCCGATTGAGTGAAAGCCCCACACTTCTTGCAGCAGCTCGTCCTTGGTGTAGACACGGGCAGGTTTGCGTGCAAGATGCACTAGCAGCGCGTACTCCTGGCGGCGCAGACTGACGGGCGTCTCTGCGAACGTGACCCGATGCGCTGTGGTGTCGATCCGAAGCGCTCCGTACTCGATCACGTCGGGAAGCTCCGCGAGGTCGCGGCGCACGAGTGCTCGTACTCGGGCGAGCAGCTCGGTGTAGGCGAAGGGCCGACGGAGTACGTCGTCGGCACCGGCCTCAAACGCGCGGAGCACGTCGCCCAGGTCGTCGTTTGGACTCATCCAAAGCGCGCGCGACCCGGGGGCGACATCTGGGGAGAACGCGCCAGCACGCAGCGCCCGCAGCACGTCGAGGCCTGCGCCGCGGCGCGTTGCTCGTCCAAAGATGACGAGTTCGACCTCGCAGGCGTCGCACGCCGCGCGCAGCCTTGCGGGATCGCTGGCCCGGCGTACCTCGTAGCCGTCGAGCGCGAGCTCGTCGGCCAGCACCGCGTTTGCGCGCTCCTCGCCGTAGAGAAGCAGCACAGCTGGCGGCGGACTCTCGCCTGTGGGGAAGCATCGACCCACGACATCGAGCGAGTGCATGGGTGGTACGGCGATCTGGGTTGACGTGTTCATGCGGGACTCCTTTCGGCGCACCGAAGGAACGCACACACGAGCACGACGGACTATCCGCAGGAGCTACGGTAGCCGTGGCATCGAAGGCGCAGTCTTCGGTGCTAAACAGGCCGGGCGGGTGCGCTAACACCCGTCCGGCCGCATCGGTTTTTGGGCTTGTGGCGCGATCAGAGCAGAGCCTGCGGCGGAAAACTTGGCTCCGCCCGTGGGCGGCCCACGGGGCATACAATCGTCAGGATGCAGGCTCTACTCGTTGGTGGTCCGAACGACCAAGAGGTCCGCGATATCCCCGATCGACCGCCGCCCCATATTGACGTCGAGGTCGATGTCGGGCCGCCGTGGGAGCCTATTCCCGAGGGTGGGGAGTTCCCACAGGCGGTCTGGGAGACGCACCGCTACGTGCTCAGCAGCGTGGACAGCGATCCAAATGCTCCCGAGCCACGAGCCCGCTACACGCACCTGCACAAGCTCCCCGAGGATTGAGGCCGTAACGCACGCCGAGCCGCGTGCTTCGATGGCAGGCGAAGCCCGCGACCTCGGGTCGGAAACCCGAAGGTCGCGGAGGCCGATGCGTCCGCACTGGAGCCGGTGGGCACCAACGCGGGTCCGGTCGGCGCCGGAGCGCGCGAGGCCGGTAAGGTCGAAGCCTGGCTGCGTCACGTCCACCTGAAGGCTGGCTCCGTCCAGCACCGCCGCAGGCGCTTGAGGGCACAGATCGCTTCGCTGGCGCCGATGCGACGGTGCTGGACTATTGGCGCTGGGCGTTCTCAGACCTTCGGGACAACACCCAGCGGGGAGTGCTGGCGGAGTTCCTTGTGGCGCTCGCGCTCGGGCGCACCGAGACGCGGCGGAAGGCGTGGGACAACTACGACGTGACGACGAGCTCGGGCCTGCGAATCGAGGTCAAGGCGAGCGGTTACCTGCAATCGTGGGCACAGGCCACGCACTCACGGCTGAGCTTCGGGCGCGTCATCGCCCGCACCTGGGATGCGAACACCAACGAGTTCGGCGCCGAGCCCGAGGTCCGCGCGGATGTCTTCGTGTTCTCGGCCCAGACCTGCAAGGACCCACAGCGCTACGACGCGCTCGACCTCTCGCAGTGGGATTTCTACGTCGTAGCTGCCGACCGAGTGCGCGAGTGCAGGTACAAGAGCGTGAGCATCGCCTGGGTGCGCAAACATGCGGACCCGGTGCCGTTCAGCGACCTGGCGGCGACCATCGAGCGCGTCGGGCGTCGCGGCAGCACCCACGTTCCTGCGTGATGACTGCGGGCGTGGCGGCGAGTACGGGCGGGGTTGGGTGTCACGGCCGCCGCCAGTGCTCAGCGTGCCGCACGAACCGCACCTTCTCGTATGGCCTCGGGCGACAGCTACGACCGGGTAGGCTGCGCTCACTGTGGCGTTGCGAGGAAAGGACCTGCAACAAGAGATGGTGCTCCCCGGTTCGCCGGACGACCTTATGCAGGTCGTCGAGCGGGCGCTTCGATCGGGCGGCTTCACAAAGATCGAAGCTGACGCCGAGGCCGCCGTGTGCAAGGGCAACTATCACAAGGGAACAATCTGGGGCGAGCTGCAGATCGAGCTAGACGACGACGCGCCCGGTCACACGCGCCTCCACCTTCGAGCCTCAGCGGCAAAGGACAACATCTGGACTGCGCTCAAAGGCGACCCGAACGAGCGCATCATCGACCGCTTCACGCGCTGCCTACCGCCGAGTACCCCGGCTGCGCAAGCGCAGCCTGCGTCCGTCGCATCCGAGCTTGAACGTCTCGCTGGCCTGCGCGACCAAGGCGTCCTGTCGGTGGACGAGTTCGAGGCGGCGAAGGCGAAGGCACTGGGCTCGTAGTGGTCGCCCACTGGCGGCATAGAACCCCCCGCCTTCGGCGCCAGGTTACCCGGCTTCGAGAGGGCCGAGCGACCGATCCCGCCCGCTCGTGAGCAAAACTCATCGCAAGCACACCCTGATCCTGCTTGGTGTTGCCACCGTCGCGTTCACGGTGATCCTCGAAGTGATCGACCCATCGCACGTCTCGCACGGACCAACGATCCTCGACTTCGAGTTCGCTGGCAGCCGCGCTCGCGCAGCGCAGATCATGGCCGAATGGGGACCGAAAGGTCGCAACGCCGCGCATCTTTCGCTTGTGCTCGACTACTGCTACATGCTCTCCTACGGCCTGTTCTTTGCGCTCGCCGGCTTCGCAGTCCGCGACACGGCGCGAGCACGCGACTGGCGGCGCCTTGCCGTCATCGGCGCCGTCGTTCCGTTCTTCGCGCTCGCTGCGGCGAGCTTCGACGCGAGCGAAAACGTCGCCCTGCTGCTTACGCTCGCCGGCAACGGTGGCAGCTTCGCCCCGCCGTTCGCCGCCGTTTGCTCGGCGATCAAGTTCACGCTCATCACCATCGCCATCCTCTACGCGCTGTGCGGCCTCGTGCTCTGGCTCAGAGTGCGCCTCCTACAGCCGAGCCGAGTCGCGTAGGCCGTGATCGACCGTCGTGCGGCCACCGCAGAGAAACATCGAGCTGAAGGCGCAGGACACGGACCCGTCCGCGTCGCTGGAGGTGTGCCGGGCGCTCGGGGCCGAGGACCGTGGCATGATCGCGCAACGCGATACCTACTTCAAGGTTGCACGCGGCGGGCTCAAGCTCCGCGAGGAGCAGCCCGGTCGTCCGCACTTGATCCAGTTCGATCGCGCCAGCGAACCGCAGCAGCGCGAGAGCCGCTACCGGATCATCGAGGTCAGCGATGGTACGGCGCTGTGTGAGGCGCTCGCCGCCGCGATCGGCATACGCGGGGTCGTCGTCAAGCGCCGCCGTCTGCTGCTGTGGCAGAGCGTGCGCATCCATCTCGATGAGGTCGAGCAGCTTGGGACGTTCATCGAGCTTGAGGCCGTCGCACCGCCAGACTCCGACCTCGCCCACGAGTATCGGCTCGTCGCCGAGCTACGCGACGCGCTTGGGATCACCGACGAACGCCTTGTCGCTCTCGGCTACGCGGAGCAGCTAATCCGCAGGGACGGCAATGTCGGCGCAGTCTGAGCAGCCCCACGAATCGGCGGGTGGCGTTCATCGGCGATTCGCTCGTCGCTGGCGTCGGCGACCCGACAGGAATGGGCTGGGTCGGGCGCGTCGTGGCAGCCTCATTCGGGCTGGGCCTGCCGCTGACGGCGTACAACCTCGGCGTCAGACGGGAGACCTCCGAGCAGGTCGCAGTGCGCTGGCGCTCTGAGACGGAGCCGCGCCTGCTGCCCGATACCGACGCACGAGTCGTGCTGTCCTTCGGCGCCAACGACACGACCGTCGAAGACGGGCAGCTTCGCGTGTCGCCCGAGCGTTCCTGCGCAGACCCTCGCCGCGATCCTCGCCGATGCCGCGGATGCTGGGCTGCCGGTGCTGATGGTCGGCCCCGCACCCGTTGACGACACCGCGCAGAACGAGCGTATCCAAGCGCTCTCGACTGCCTTCGAGGAGGTGTGCAGACGATCCGGCACTGCGTTCGTGAGCGTCGTGGAGCCTCTGCTTGCCTCGCGCGTCTGGATGCAGGAGGTCGCCGCCTGTGACGGGGCACACCCCGCCGCAGACGGCTACGAAGCTCTTGCCCAGCTTGTCATCGCCGGCGGCTGGGTCGGGTGGCTAGAAGGAGCGTAGAGAAAAGCGCAAGCGTGCCGCAGTCAGTGCTCAGTGTGCCGCACGAACCGCGTCTGGTCGGGCTGTCTCGTATAGCCGGCGGCTTGCCAGAAGCTGGTCGCAGTCGCGTCGCTGCCCGCGACGATCGCGGTGAGCCTGATCGCGCCGCACGCCTGTAGCCGGCGCTCGCCCTCGTGCAGCAGCGTCATGGCGATCCCCTCGCGTCGCCGGCCGGGATCGACCGCGAGCCGGTAGAAGCTCGCGCGCCACCCGTCCCACACCGCGATCAGTGACCCGACCAGCGCGCCGCTGGCGTCTGCGACCAGCAGCGCATCAGAGTCGAAGGCGAGCAGCGCTTGCAGGCCGGGCTTGGAGTCGGTGACGCTCGGTGGGCTGCCTGCGGCCTCCCAGAGCAGCAGCACCTGCTCGAGGTCCTGCTGCGCCGCGCTACGGATCGTCAGCTCCGACACGATCGAGACGAATACCAGCGACCGCGGACGCCACGCCGCTACGATCCGGGCCAGCCGGGGCGTGACCACGAGCGCAGAAGCGACCCCAACTCCGCTAGCTTTGGGCATGTTGCTCTTGGTACATTTGGCCGATGCCGAGGGGCGACTACACGAACACTGAGGCTAGGGCCGTGGAGATCGTGTGCGAGGCTGAGCGCGCGCAGGGCTTCCAGCCGAGCGACTTGCTGAGCCAGCGCGCCCAGCACGACGAAGGCTGCGACGTGCTCAGCGTGCCCGCGAACGGCGGGCCAGCACACCGCATTGAGGTCAAGGGTTGGGGAGAGCCGCTGCGCAAGTCTGATGGCTCGTTTACGTACCCTGCGGACGTGAATCAGGAGCAGCTAGAACGTGCGCGCACCGACCCGCTGTGGAGGTTGGAGATCGTCGCCAACATCGCCGCCGAGCGCTCTGGAACCGGGAACGCTGAACGACTCACGCTGAGTGGCGCTGAGGTCACCGAGCGCGCGGTCGGATGGCGCTACCGCGTCCCGCTTGACGGCTTGGTTGACCGGGTTGTTGAGGTGGCTTCCAAGGAGCCTGCGCCTGATGTTGCCCAACCGTAGCGACTACAAAAACAAGAAAGACTACAAATGGGCGAGGAAACAGGCCCAACGAGAAGAGATTGCTACCGGCACGGGTATAGCGTCGGCTCGGGGTTGGGCCTCGTTCTTGACGTTCTTCGCTCTCGGCCTCGGGTTCAAGGAACTGGGCTTTGAGGTGTATGGGACGATCATCGCGCTGGGCGCGGCCATCGTCGTGTTTCGCCTGGTCCCGCCTGCGCCGATCATCCAAGAACAGATAGCCGCCAAGAAACGTGAGGAGCAGGCGCGCGGGCCGAAGTGGAAGAAGGGCACGAAGGTCACGACGGCATCAGGCAAGAAAGGCGTCGTCCAGATGCCGGTCGGCAACCGGCCCGGCTACTTCCACGTCAAGTTTGACGACGGCACAATGAGCCAGATCAAGCAGGTGAGCAAACAGCAGCTCAACGAGGAAAATCAGGCTGTTGCGGCAACACCGCCACAAGCGACGCCCCCACCGCAAGGTATCCCCACTTCTGTCACTGCTGAGCTACAACGGCTGAGTGACTTGCATCAGGCCGGATCGCTCAGCGCCGATGAGTTTGAGACGGCGAAGGCTAAGGTGCTCGCCAACTGACTCTCTCGGCAGTCTCCGTGCCTGCGCGGTAAGCAAGCGCAGCGCCGAGCAGCCCTTGGCGGTGGTCCCGCTACCATTTGACGCATGACGGCGAAGGAGAAGCTACGCGCACAAGTCGAAGACCTGACCGAGCAGGAAGCTGAGGCGACCCTTGAGTTCATCGCTGCGCGCGGCCAGAGCTTCGGAGACTGGCTGGACTCGCGTCCCGAGGATGACGAGCCGCTGAGCCCCGAGGAGCACGCAGCGCTCGCCGCAAGCGACGCGGATATCGCCGCCGGTCGTACCGTCTCCTACGCGCAGGTGAAGCAAGGCCTCGGAGCCGAGTGAGCGGCGGGCGAGCGCTGCGCTTCACGCGCGCCGCCGAGAAGGAGTTGCGGCGCCTCGACCCACCGATCCGCGCGCGGGTCTTGGGAGCGCTGGATCGTCTCAGCGCCGACGATCGCTCGCTCGATGTCCGGCGGCTCACCGGCAGCGAGCACTTCCGGCTGCGGGTCGGCGACTGGCGAGTGATCTTCGACTACGATCGCGCCACACAGACCGTACTCGTCCGGCACGTCCTCCCGCGGGGCAGGGCATACGAGCGATAGCGGGGGTGGATCGCTATACGCACGTTCAGGATGGCATACACCCGGCCTCGACGGCTCGAAGCTCGGCATGAGCGTGGTCTGGAGGGCTGCAAACGGGATGCAGAAACCCCAAATCCCCTGTACCCAAGCCAACTCTAACCGTTCGCCCCGATTTGTAGCTGATTGGAATCAGGGGACCGCTGAGAGCCTCCTGGAGAAGCACGTTTGGCTCTGGTACTAGGGTTGCAGGTCATTCCGTCGAGAGGTGCCTGGGCCAACTAAAACGTCTTATTTGAGTTGACCGCCCACGTACCGCACACGTCGTGAGCGTCAGACCGCACACGCCAAGACACGGTTGTGCTCTCAAATTTGCAGCCTTTGCAGCATCAGTTATGAGAGAGAGCGCACAACCCGTCCTCTCCGAGATCGAACTCGGTCCATGTTCAGCACCCTGGCGGAGTCGTCTCCGCTCAGTCCCCTAAAGGGCTATTTGTCGTCGCTGAGTGGGAGGCCCCGTGTGCGCTCGCCTGGCTGCGCACCCTCGCGCACCCGACGGAGTTGCTCGCCTGCAACCCTTTGGCCACCACCATCGCTGCCCACTACCACGCGCAAGTTCTCGCCTGGTACGGCGCCCCGGGCGCTGGGCACAGTGCCCTCGCCCTGGACTGGGGTGTTACCAGAGGGGCTACTAGACGGGCCGCTACTGGGGAGTTGCCCTGAGATCGGCTTGTCGCCGTCACCATTAGCCATATGGAGAAGTCTAAACGACGCTGCCGACGGCAGTGACGAGCAGCCCAGCGACGAGAAATGAAGCACCGACGACTACACAGATCACGGCCGTTGTGGTGGCTTTGGCCTTCTGATCGTTGATCTTGCGTGCCGCTATCAAGACGTCTCGACGGGTGCCTGCGAAGGTGGCAATCACACTCGCAGCGTCTGATCGGAGCGTGTTCGGAGTCGTGCGAGCGATGACTTCTCGCTCGTCAGTGCCCTCGTAGAGCTTGGGTGCGAGAGCACGAAACGCCAGGATGACGCCCGCGAGAAGCCAAAGTGCGGCTAGGCCAAGACAGGCCCCCAATGCGATCAGGAATGCGGCTGGAAGATGCTGGGCTGCAAGGACCGACCCGCCAATTGCTCCCGAGATCGAGATCGAGACACCGGAAAAAGCCGCAAGTTGAGTTAGCTTCCCATCGATCGTCCTCATCCGGGCCTCCTCGGCTTCGAGATCCCAGACGCATGCCTCCAAAACGGCTTCGGCGGTGCGGAGGTTATAGGTGGTTGAGTCCTCACGAACTCGTTTGTTGGGCAAGATCATCCTGTGAGAATACGTTCTCGCTATTGCTTCCATCTCGTCGCGTAGAGGGGCGAGTCCGCTACAGACCGAGGAATTGGAGTAGCCGTCCACGTGCTTGTCCCAAACGGTCTCCCGTTGGACCCAGCGGGGTAGACCGATGGTCGGGGATTCTGGATGCCGAAAGACAGCGCTCGCACAGTGTCAGCATGGCCGTGCATCTACGGATGAAAAGTCAAGGGTTGGGGCCGTGATTTTCTTTGGAGGGAGCGGCCGGTGGGACGCTGGGGGTGGTGGGGGAGCCGGGGTCAAGGCCGGCCGTGGGCCGCCGGTAGGGCTTGGCCTTGACGCCGGCGGCGGTGGCGCCTTGTGCGGCAGATGATGAGGGTGGGCCGCCCGTCCGGGCGGCCTTGATCGCCGCCTTTGCTGGCTGGTCCTGCCGGGGGGTTTTGAGTTCGCGGTGTGCGTCTTCGCGTAGCTCGGTCGCGCACCCCGCTTTCTCGGCTCGCTGGCGTGCTCACGGTCACAGTGATCGCACAGCGCCCGGAGGGTTGTGCATCTGGTCTGTGCGGCCGTTCTTGTTGCGCTGGAGGCGTGTAGTGGCGCAGGGGTACGCGTTGACGACGGGGTCGCATCGAGTGCTTGGGAGTGGGATGATTTGTTGTGGTGCGGGTGACTGACGTGAGCGAAGCGCAGGCGTCAGGGGCTTGTGGCCTGCCGCGCGGCTTTGCCCTTTACGGGCTTTTGAGATGCGCGCCCCGGTGTCGCGCCCGCACCACCCTTCGGTGATGCTGTTGAGCGCCAATCATCGACCAGGCGCCGATAGGCGAGTTCTGCTTGGCGTTGGAGTTCCTGCTCGGCGGCTCGCTGGGTGCTAGTCGGGCTGACGGGTGGCCCGTCGTGGCGGCGCGGCAATGGTGGAGCGCCGGCGAGGAGTTCCAGCCGGCGGGTCTTCTGGCGCGTCAGCGACGGGCGGGCGAACGCGTAGTCCTCGTCCTTGGTGAGCAGATGCCAGCAGAGAACCACGAGCTTGCGTGCGACAGCGACTGCCGCGACCTGCGCGCCGCGGCGAGCACGGACGCGCTCACCAAACGCCTTGAGCGGGCCGGGGCTGCGGATCGCGATCCATGCCGCCTCGACCAGCATCGAACGGGCCTGCGCGTTGCCGCGCTTTGAGATATGCCCATAGCGCGCGGGCTCTGAGCCGGACTGGCGGACCTTCGGGTCCAAACCGAGATAGGCAACCAGCTGGCCGGGGCTCTGAAAGCGCGTGATGTCCCCGACGGCCGCTATCACCGCCGCCGCGGTCCCGATGTCCACCCCCGGGATCGTCAACAGCCTGCACAGCCCCGGCCACGCAAGGGCCTGCTCGGCGACCTTCTGGTCAAGCAGAGCGATCTCGCTGTCCAGGAAGTCGATCTGGCGCAAACAGCCCGCCACCGTCTCGGCCTCCTCCTCGGGGAGCGTTTGCTCGGCCAGCCACACACGTCCCTTACGGCCGAAGAGATCGCTGACCGGTGGGCGGCCAAGCAGACAGCGCATCACGACGGCGTGCACCTCGTTCTTGATCCGGGTGCGTGCCCGCACCAAAGCTGAGCGCCGCGCGACCCGGCGGCGTAGCGCGAGCGTCGCCTCGTCCGGCACCCATACCTCGCTGAGCATCCCCGCTGAGAGCAGCCTCGCGAGCATCGCGGCGTCAAAGCGGTCGGACTTCACCCGCGCGTGAGAGATCGCGCGCGTCTGCGCCGCATTGGAGACCACGACCCGCCCGATGTTGCTTTCCCGCAAGATCCTCGCGATCGCCATCACGCTCCCGCTGGCATCCAAGACGACCTGATCCTCGCCACCGAGACCACGCGCGAACTCCCTGATCGCCTCCGGTGTGCTCGCGATCCGCCCGACCTGCGAGACCTTGCCGCCCTCAGCGACCGCGACCTCGCAGAACTCCAAGTGAACATCAATACCGAAAAACCGCACTTTCCGCTCCTTTCACCAGCCATCGAAATCCAAACCGGAAGACGCGGCGGGCAAGCGACAAATACGGATTCGGGCTCTCAGCCCAACCAGGTGAGTCGCAGGGGCGGCCATATAGTCATTGACGGGCTCGCAGCCCAAATGCACGACGGCCTGCCCCACCATTGCGTCTTCCCACAAGAGCCCCTGTCCTGGTCAAACGACCCTACGAACACGACCGGACAGCAAGCCCACCCGTATTTCATACCCGTAGTCTGGGCAAGATTTTTGGGTGCGCGGTTGGGCGGCTGCGCGGCTCGCGTGATCGCTGCTCAGAGAGTGGCCCAGTGCTTCTGCGTGGGGTTCCATCGGCCGGCCGTGGTGCCGGCAAGGATCGGGTCAAGGAAGGTGGCGGCCTCGGCGTGCGCTGTCCCGAGGTCGGTTGGTAGCCCGACGTCTTCGGCGGCGCGGGTGTAGGGGCTGACCCACGAGATTGGCGGTGGCGGGAGCGCGGTGGGGAGTGGCTGGCGTTCGCGGCGGCTGAATGTCGTGGCGAGGCTCGCGTGTAGTCGGTCGGCGTGCGGAGCGGCGAGATCGGCGATTAGGAGGAGGTCGATGAGGTCCTTGATCCGGGTGCTGTGCTGTTCTTGTGGGCCGTAGGTCGCGGTGTATGCGTGGACCTTCTCGGCGATGTGCTGCTCTAGGGCGATCACGGGCATCTCGATGGGCTGTATGTCGGCGAAGTCCAGGAGGCTCGGGATTGGCAGTCGTTCGGAGGGGGCGGTTGGCCGCTCGTTGAGGGCGACGTCTACGGGGAACTGCTCGAAGCGTCGTCCGGCGACTTCGGCGGTCACGCTGTAGCGGACGGCTCGGAATGCTTCCGTTTGATCGAGTGCGGCGGTGCGCGCTACATCGAAGTTGAAATGGTCGTGGAGGTCGATCGCCTGTGCGGCGATGAGTCTTGCGGTCGCGGTCTGCTCGTCCTCGGCTCCCGCGAGGTCGATGTCCTTGGTTGCCCGTGTTCGCACGCCGAGGCGCAGCTCAAGCGCGAATGCTCCCTTGAGCACCCAGCTTCCTGACTCCGCGATGGCGAACCTGGCGAGGAAGCGCTCGAAGGCGACGCGCTTGCGTAGCCGCATGACGGGCAGGCCGGTCGTGGTCGCTTCGTTGCGTATTCGCTGGTCGAGCGCGGCTCGGAATGCCTCGGCGGTGTCGTACTTCACGCGGCGGTGGCTTCCAGGGTTGTTTGCTTTACGAGTGCGGCGACCTGGCCGCCATTGCGTTCGGCGTGCTCGGCGAGTTGGTCCGGCGTCGTGCGACCTTCGCGGAGGGCCTGGCGGACGGCCATCTGGATCTGCTCTGGCGCGGTGCCTGAGCGTGCCGCGTCGATGATCGTCCTCGCCGGGGTCGTGACGCGGATGCCGTGGCGGATAGTGATGTCGCCGTCCGGTATGGGCGCGGTAGCGGTGTGCAGGGTTACGCCGCTAGGCGCCCGGACTCCCCGGTGCTCGCGGGAGACGAGAAGATGCACTGTGTTTGGCAGGACGTCGGAGAGTCCATGCAGCACGAGCGCGCTCTCGTGCGAGACGACCGCCCTTTCCATCCCGACGGTGAGCCATGCGGCGCGGATCTCATCGTGTTCGCCTGCTGGGTAATCGCTGAGGCGATAGAGCCCCTGTCGCATCCTCTGGAACCGGCCTGATCGGGCGTGGTGGGCGAGTAGCTGTGCGCTGACGCCCCGTTCTTGGGCCTGTCGTGTTGTGAAGAGGCCATCCTGGGAGTAGGCGAGGCGGTGGAGTGCCTGGAGATCGGGTTTTTGTTCTACGTCAGACATTTCTACAGCATTCTTTTAGTGTATGCTGACAAGCATGTTGTAGTGCTGATCGCATCTTGGCGCTCAGCTTGACGGAATCCCAATCAAAAAGTGCCCCGGCGCAGCTCTAACTGCCCGGGGCGTGGCAAGGAAAGGAAGGACCTTCCCATGCAAGATGAGATTAGCCGGATGCCCGCTGATGACGAGGAGCGGGCAGAGAAAGGAATCCTCAGTCTGTTGCTGGCTTCCGATTCGCAGCGGCCTTGGTCGATTGCGGAGCTCGAACGCGAGCGCGACGAGCATCTTGGGACTGTCGATGCAGTCGCAAGTCTGCACGCTGCGGGCTTGATCCACCGCTGCGGAGAGTTCGTATTCGCGACCCGCGCCGCCGTGCGTGTGGACGACCTTTCGCTCTGACGGTGGTTCGCCTGGCTGTGCCGGATCGTTCGGGATCGACCCACCGGGTTCACGCGGCGATCCGGCGCACCGCCAAGGGGTGCGTCTCGCATCGGACATGGGGCAGCGGTTGGTTGTTTCGGGAGCCAAGTGCAAAGTCGGTGTCCGTTTTCGGCCGCTCACGGTCATATACCCGTGTGAGGGGACAAAACCCAAACCCGGAGACCCGAGCAGCCGCCGTGCAACCCGTAGACCCCGAGCGCTACGTGGCGCGCGCTGAGCTGGCCGCGATCATGGGTGTGAGCTTGGCGACAGTGGATCGGATGGTCGCCGAGGGGATGCCGTCCGTGACATGGGGGCGGCGCACGCGCCGTTTCCGGCCATCTGCGGCTATCTCCTGGGCGTTGGAGCGGGAGAGGGCGGCGTGAGCGTCACACGGCTCCCGTCGGGTCGTTGGCGAGCGCAGGTCTACGATCCCGCGACCGGGAAGAACCTCAGCGTCTCGAAGGTCGTGGGCGGTCCTGGCACGTTTGCGACCAAGACTGAGGCGAAACGCGCGCGAGAGAAGGCGCGCGAGCGGTTGGGGATCGTCCGTGCAAGGGACGTGACGGTTCGTAGCTTCTGGGAGCGCTGGACGACCGATCCGCTGTTCGCGCGTCCGAAGGAGTCGAGCGACATCCGCCGCCGCGAGCTGACCAAGAGTTTCGCTGAGCGCTACGGCGATGTTCCGATCATCCAAGTCGGGGATGAAATCGTCGCCGACTGGCTCGCCGGTGGTGGCCGTGCCGGGTCAGTCCAGGGGCTGTGTTCGATGTTCAACGACGCGGCATCGGTGAAGGCTGGTCGGCTGATAGACCGCAATCCATTCCAGAAGCTCGGCATCTCACGCGGCAAGGGCCGACGCGACCAGCAACCACCGACCGAGCAGAAGGTATGGGAGATCATCGCGCACGCCCGCAAACTGGCGTGTCCGTCGTTCGCGGCGTGGTTGCAAGTCGCCGCGTTCACCGGCCTTCGCCCCGGCGAGCTTGACGCGCTGCGCTGGGAGCGGATCGACTTCGACCGCGCCCGCATCGTCGTCGCCGAGCAGTTCAGCGCCGCGACCCGCACATTCGACACGCCCAAGAACCACATGAGGCGCGAGGCACCGTTGACCGCACACGCCCGCGACGCGCTCTCCAGCCTGGCACGCGAGGGCGAGTTCTGCTTCGTCTCGCTACGCGGCGAGCACTGGACCCCCAGCTCCCGTGCCTACCACTGGAAGGCCGTCAGAGCTGCCGCAGGCTGGAAAGGCAGTCTCTACCTCGCCACCCGCCACTTCGCGGGCTGGTACATGGTCAACGAGCTTGAAATGTCATCCGAGGACGTAGCCATCGCACTCGGCCACCAGGACGGAGGCAACCTCGTCCGCCGCCTCTACGGGCACCGGGACAAGGGTCGCGCACTCGATCGGATCGTCGGCGCCTACGCTCATGCGGCCCAGGGGCGGAATACGCACGAGAACACATCTGTTTTGCGCCAGTCTCACACCGTCCGGCCTGGCCAGGGCCGACTGTTTGACCCGAACTAGGGTCCGCATCTCGACCGACCGGGAGCGACCACGCGCCCAGTGGCATCCGCCTGGATGGGCACTATGCGAAAGATGATGATCGCCGCGCCACTCGGCGCCGCTCCATCCAACATTTCGATCCATCTCAGTAGCCCGACGCTGACAGACTGGCTCGCGACTGGCGCCTCGCTTCTTGCTGCGGTGGCGACGGTCTCCCTTGTGATCTTCGCGTGGCGACAGATCAAGGCTATGCGCCAGCAGACTGACATCGTGTCTCGGCAGTGGCATCCGCTGGTGTATGCCCATGAGGGAGAGTCGCCAGGAGCAGACCCAGATCTCGAAAGCGGCGATCCCTTTGGATGCTTCTACTACCTTCGCAATGACGGTCTTGGACCGGCCCTCAATATCGAGCACGGCGTTGAGGTGTGGGGACAGGTATGGCCCTTCGGTGGACAACAGACCCGCCAGTTCAGGACTATTCAGCCAGGCGCGTCCATCCCGCCTGTTGCGAATGGGGAGGAGGTGCCGGACGACCTGATCGTGAAGCACATACCCGAACACAGCTTCTACGCAGACGACGAGGTGCCCGAAGAAGTCGTGTATTGGTGTCGCTACGAGTCGCTATTCGGTGAGCGCTGGGAAACGCGAAACTCCAGCGATTCCACAAAGCCACCGGAGATCCGACGTCTAACCCACGCGGCTCAGTGACCCGCCGAGATCGCCACGTAGACTGCATGAATGCGTGTTCGGGGTCCTCGCGATGGAGAGCGAGCCGGTGGACCCGCGGTTGTGAGTGGCAACGGCTGTCGGCGGGCGCTCGTGGTTGGGCTAGCCTGCGCCTCGCTGGTTGTCGGCTGCGGGGGATCGGCGTCTAGGCGCGACCCGGTCCAAGAGGCGCGGGTCGTCGCAGAAACGAACGCGTTTTGCAGGCACTTGAGCACCTTGCCGGCGGGTTCCCGTCGCTCCCAGCGACAGATCAGGACAATTCAGGCTCGCGCCGCATCCCTAGAGAAAGCGATTAGCAAGACAGCCGTGTACCTACCCGCAGGTCGGGATCTCAACGAAGCGCACGCGGCTCGCCGCGCGCTCTTCGTTGAAGCGAGTAAGCGCTCACGGGCCGGACTCGCCCGCCCCGCGGACTTCAACCGCCGTTTCGATCGTCTACAGCTGCGGATCTACGACGACGAGCTTGCGCTCGGCCTCACGTGCAATGAAATCGTGCGCGCCGCCCACGAAACCGCACACAGGCTCGCCGCATCCGCGCCGTAGAGCCGATCAGCACCATTCGCCCCGATTAGAGGCTAAGTTCATCAGTATCGGAAACCCCGCCTGTCGCTTAGCGGGGGCACTTGGCGTCTGCGGCGCTCTTTAGCGTTGACGTAGGCTCAAGATACGGCAAATGGATGCCGAGAGGACGATAAGGAGGTCAATGATGCCTGCTGTAAAGAAGGCGCTTCAGCGCCCTAAGTGTCCGCGCCCTGGACACGAGAATAGCCGGGTATGGCTCAATGGGCATCGAGGGACCGAAGGTCATAAGCGCCCAGTATGGAGGTGCTTACCGGCGAATGGCGATAAGGCTCATCGCTTCTCTGAAGTTCTGCCTCGGCAGACCACTAAGGATGGGTTCTGCGATGAGTGCGAGCGTGTCTATCACGAGAACGAGGGTCCGCAGGCTGCTCGGGGCTATCTCTACTCGATACGTGAGGTCGCTAAAGCCTTGAAGCACGTTGGGGAAGGGAGCACGTACAGGGAGGCCGCGTGCGCAGCTCGCCAGCACGCCGGGCGTGGCCGGAAGTCGAAAGGCGGGACCATCTACTCCGACCACGCTCAGCTCGTGAGCGATTGGATAGAGAGCTTCGCTCCCGTCGTGTTCGAGCCGCATAGAGATTTTGAGTGGCCCAGCACCGGCTCAGTCTTGTTCGATGAAGTGCCGTTCCGTATCAGCACAGCCGTCCCCGGAGTTAGCAGTGGTATCCAGGGCGGAGCACGGACGTTTTCGATCCTGGCGGCGATGGGATGGGATAAGGAGCGTGAAGTTATCCGCCTCTATAAGCTCGAAGCGCACCCTGAGCGGGCGAATATGGTTCCGGCCTGGACCCAGTTTATGCGCTCACTGGGCGGGGAACCACAACGCATCGTTACTGACCGTGGGAAGCCTCTTGTGAAAGCTACGGGTGTCGTGTTTCCTAACGCTGAGATTCATTATTGTGAGTATCACTTGATGGAGCGTTGTTATGTCCAGCTACGCAATCTTGGAATAGCCACGAAGGGGACTCCCGCTTATGACACGGTTGAGCGAGCGTTCACGTCTCCTAAGCGCTTCGATGAAATGGAGGAAGCGTGGCTTGCGACTAAACACAGGAAGAAGCTCGGGAGCTATATCAGACGCATCCGGCCCATCGTCCTACCGCAACTTGAGAAACGCCCCGAATGGCCGGATAAGGCAAACCCGAATGGCACGGGAGCCCTAGAGCAAGAATTGAATTGGCTCCGCTCAAAGATTGATTACCGCGCCGGGATGTTCACTAACCAGCAGCGCTTGAACCGGATGCTGATGCTAATGGTGCTCAAGCGGAACGGACTTGCTGATGAGCGTGAGTACGCGGAACACATCCGCGAGTGGCTACTGAGCAATGGTGGTCATCCACGAATCAAGCGGCGCGAAGTCACAGACCCGCTCAGCCAACCGTCTCTCAGGCCATAGCAATATCTCGTGCTAACCGACCTCTGCACCGCTTGTATGCTGATGCGCGTGCGTGTGTAAGGGTCGAAGTATGCTTGTCTATAGCTCGAAACTGCAAGATATAGCTCGGGACCCGCAACTGAGTCAGCCTCTCCGTTACCTGGCCCAGCGATTAGCTGAACTTCTCGAAACTAGAACGCACTACAGCAGAGCTGCTGTTTCTGTAGTTGATCCGATTACCGGCGTACAGGAATATCGTGCAATCGTTCAAGGCTTTGTGAATGGCGATGGCACACATTATGGCGCGGTCTTAGAGTGGTCTCGCCGATTAGTAACTTTGCTGAACTTGGAGCGCAATTGCAGCGCATGGTACGGCCCTGAAAAGAAGGAGTTAATCTATTACCTACAAGAACTGCCAAAAGGTCTTCCTCGGTCCCCTAATGATAAGGAGGACGAAGTACGTAAGCGGGGTAGACGTATCCTGCGTAACCAAGTGCCACTTTTAGAAAGCAAACTTCTCGACCCCCATAGCGGTTATAGAGTGAATCTCTCTAATCAGGTGTATGATGCTATTCTCGCCCCACCTGCCAGTATCCAAGACTGGTTACGCTTTGATTCCGATATTGCATATTTAGCGGCACTCGCATTGACAGAAGGTCGCAATGGCCGTAGAATCTGTAAGGACATAATTGCGAGCCTCTCCAAAGTTACATCTGACAAGGAAGCCGTTACTGCGATTCGGAAGATATTAGAACGGCCACAATCTCAGTACTCAGTCGCCGTCATTCTTCAGGGTGTCGCTACTGTTCCACGAGCCACCGCTTTTGGGTGTCAAGAGTTAAAGCGCCCGTTGGCATGGCATAACGGAACGGCCACGGCCAATACGCATTTTCAAGAGTGGGCGGATGAGCGTAGCGAGAACAGGCGTACAACAGTACTTCTCGTTGAAGTAGATGCTTATGATTTCGAGCAGGCTCGTGACTTTGCCATTGCGCGCGCACAAGATATTCAGGATCAAATCCTCGCGCAGTTTAGGCTCGGCGATGTGCGCGTTAGACAGGAGGTCTTGATTAAATGTGCTCGAACGGGAAAGATTAAGAGACTAGGCCGCCATTTTACAAATATAACAAAAGGTCGGACACTTACATCTCGACCTCTGCCAGACTTGCAGAGTTCGTTGAGGTTCTATGGACTGGCAAGGCATGAGAGGTCAAACGTAATGGCCGTAGTCCAATACTGGATAGCTTTAGAAGTGCTTGCAGACGGCGCACAGAGCGCGCATTCCGGCGGCAACAGTCGCCCGCAATCTGCGAGTGCATTTCTTCCTCCTCATGTCAGCGCACTAATGGCCTTAACGAGTGCCAGAAATCTTATTATCCATCTGTGGCAAATGATGCATGATATGAGTCATCAGGTCAGTAACAACCGATTCCAAGAGGTTGAAGGACTCCTAAGTCTGCGCGGTGACGGCTACGTGGACTTAGCGCGTTGGTATGCTGTGCTCGTCGCCGCAGATGGCAATACTGCAGCGCCAACCACCCTTACGAGTAACTCTTCCGTCAGCGAAATAGCCGCAGTAGTGCGGGAAGTGGCAGAAGATTTAGGACCGCTGACTTACCGACGGTTGTTGGAAGTACAATACCTGCTGACCAATTCGGAGAGGCTGACTAAGTGGTCCGTAGGCATACGCAATTCGGCAGAAATTAACCTGACGCGTATAAAATTAATGAGGCATGGAGCTGTGCATCGTGCTCAAGTACAACACAAATGTGACACACAAATAAGGCAAGCTGGACACAATATTCTTGATTGCGTGTATGAGGTGCTGCCGTATTGGTTAAAGGCGAATAGTGTCCCGTGGGAGATTTTACGCGACTTGCGTAAGCGTCACGATACTCACATTGTGTTATGGGGCGGAGGGGGAGCTGTGCCTCAGTTCAATCCCGAGACACTACTCGTGCCTTAAAAGTCTGAGGCGCCTCCCTAAGAAGACGCCCCGCGCCCCAAAGTCTAAACCGTGGGGCATTGTCTGATATCAACGTAGCATACCGCACGGGGCCGACATGATTTGTGCATTGGAACGAGGGGTGATGGGAAAAGCTCATTCCGTCTCAGTCCCGTACTACAGTCTGTTTATGGGACGAGGGCAATGTGCGACACAGGCTGACTCCTTCAAGCGTGTTATGGGAGAGCGCCGTGGTGCTGACCGCGATGAGGGCTATCACTATTACCACGAGGATGAGACTGAGCACCGTGAAGCGTGGTACTTGTATGAGGGTGGGCCATTACATCGTAAGGATGGCCCGGCCCTAACCGTCGATACTCAGGACGGTAATGAAGTCGCGTACTATCTTAATGGTGAATTACATCGTGAGAATGGGCCAGCGTACAGGTACGTTGGCGTGGATGGCACGCTAATAGAGAAGTATTACTTACACGGCGTACTTCATCGTGAGCGTGGGCCAGCTCTTACTGACCGGCCTTTCCGTGGCACGGAAAGAACCGAGTATCGTCAGCACGGGGAGTTACACCGTGGTAGTGGTCTCCCCGCGCTTGTTATCGAACCGCCTAATACTAAACATCGTGATTGTGTGAGAAGGTATTTCATCAGAGGTAACGAGTGTGATGAGATTACCTCTTTCAATTATGATAAGAACGAATACTAATACCGTCTTATCCTGGTGAGGCGAAGCGCAATGTTTTAACCTTCAGTCATCGTCACCGTCCGAACCGAGACTATCTATCCACTCATTGAATACCATTAGGGCAGTGAAGCCGTAGCCTTGAATACCGGAGCCCAAGCAGTCAGGGCACCCGATGATATGAATATGGTCAATGAGCTGCTGACCCTTTACGCACGTTGGGCACGGAGCAATACGTCCGTCTGACGGTGGTGGGGTTTGACCGAACTCTTTAGATGAGTAGAGAGGGTCGCTTTCTACCGACATAACCTCTCCCAGTACTCGACCTCGTGCTCAACATCATTGGTAAGCTCAACCTCGCAAGTAAGGCGAGAACTCATTAGCCGCTCCTTATATGGGCAGGCAGCCGTGAGCAGTAATCAAGCACGCTCAATCAAGGCACGATAAGACGAACGCTAACTGATAGCGCTTATGATGCCGAACGTGCCGGGACCACAGACCCCGGTGCCACGCCCCCGGCTGTTCTCGCAGCGCGGGGGCACTCTGTAGGACGCGGTTCAAACTATCATGGTTTCTCGATCATTTTTGTCGCAAACCGCCGCAAACCTACCCGCCCGAAGTGCCCCCGCTAAGCGACAGGCGGGAAACCCTGCGATTTGCAGGGTTTTTTTGTTGGTTTGGGGCGCTGGGGAGGTCCCCGGTTCAAATCCAGATCCTGGGCTCCAAAAGACCACAAATTGCGGACTTTTCCGAGGTGATTGTGCATGAAGTGTGCACGCGGGTGGGGCTGACGTTTGCAGATCTATTGCAGCGAGAGCCGGATTCTTTTGCAGCGCTACGACCTACGACGGCTTGATTTTAGGGGCTCTTGACGTGCTGTCTGTAGGCGTCCATGGCGCTCTGTGCGCGGGTGTGGGTCTGTTGTTGTGAGAGCTTGGTGTAGGTGCTGCAGACGAGGTAGCCGCCGTCGCTGTGGCCGGCGATCCGTGCGGTCGTTTGGATGTCCAGGCCGAGTCCGCCGTGGTCTGGTGGGTCCGCGGTCTCTGAGCTCGTAGAACTCGAGGCCAGGCATTTGGGCTGATGCGCGTATTGAGTGCCAGTGCGCTTGACCAGCTGCTGCGCCGCATGTAATTGCCGTGGGGGGTGGGGAAGAGGATCTCCTCGCTGAGTCTCGGCATGATCTCCAGGTGGCTGTGTAGCGCGAGGCTCATCAGGCGGATCAGGCTGTTGATGAAGTCGCCGTAAAAGAAGTGGCTCGAGTTGATCGTAAACGACAACGTGCCGAATCGGGCTGCCCGAAGATCAACGCGATTATCGGGGTCAGCAGGTCCGCGACGAGGGCTTTGACGACCAGCCCAAACGCGGTCCCGATCACAACCGCCAAGTCGACCACGTTCCCACGGAGCAGGAACTTCTTGAAATCGCCGAGCAGACTCACGACACGACCTCCCGATCTCGTGCTCTCGGCGACGCACACTCCCACCGGCGCGGGTATCAATCGTTACTAGCCGTTCGAATCCTACACACAACCCAAGCACCTCAAAAGACGCCTAAGAACCAGGATCGCCCTCTCGGTCGATCCGAGCAACTGGGAGCGCGCCGAAACCTGTGGGCGGCGGCCGAGCCCGAGGAGTAGGCTGCGTCTGTAGATCAAGCCAAGTCAAGACGGGAGGACACTTGAGCACTACAAGCCAGGATCAGATGCCGCTTGACGAGCTGGGCGTCGCTGACCGCGCCCACTTCCAGCAGGGGCCGCCGCTGGAGTTGTTCAGGCGGTTGCGCGCTGAGTGTCCGGTTCACTGGTCAAGCGGCATCGCTGAGTTTCCCGACGAAGCCGGCTTCTGGTCGGTGACGACCGCCGAGGACGTGTTCGAGGTCAGCCGTGACTGGCAGACCTACTCCTCCGAAGTCGGCGGCTTCACCGCATCCAATGCAGGCTTGTCGTTGGAGATGCAGCAGGCGATGTTCATCGGGATGGACCCGCCCAAGCACGACCGGCTAAAGGCGCTGTTCCAGCGTGGCTTCACGCCGAAGCGGATCGTCGAGCACGAGGACGCGATCCGCGCGATCACGATCGAGGTGCTCGAGCGGCTCGAGGGCCGGGAGACCTGCGATCTGGTCAGCGACGTCGCCCAGCCGGTGGTGGCGCGGGTGATCGGCAGCTTCATGGGCCTCTCGCCCGAGGACGACCAGGCATGGGCGAACCTGATGAACGCGATCGTCGGCGCGGGCGACCCGGACGCGACGCCGGAGGGTGCGCAGAGCGTGATGGAGCGCGAGGTGCCCGAGGTGTTTGCGCGCTGCGGCAAGCTGATCGCCGAACGACGCGCGGCGCCGACCGATGACCTGACGAGCGTGCTCGTGCACGCGGAGCTCGACGGCGAGCGGCTCGAGGACCACGAGATCGTGATGGGGTTCCTGCTGCTGATGGCCGCCGGCAACGACAGCACCAAGGCGACCTACTGCAGCGGCATGCGCGCGCTGATGGAAAACCCCGAGCAACGACGGATGGTGCTCGAGGACCCCTCGCTGGTGCCGGCGGCGGTCGAGGAGTCACTGCGCATGTTCCCGGCGTTCGCGCACTTCGCCCGCACGGCCACACGCGACACCGAGCTGCACGGGCAGCGCATCCGTGAGGGCGAGAAGCTGGTCATGTGGTACCCATCGTCCAACCGCGATGAGACGCGCTTTGAGGACCCCGACCGCTTCGACCTGACGCGCGAAGCCGAGCACCAGGCGTTCGGTGCCGGTGGGCGGCACTTCTGCCTGGGCACCGCGCTCGCGCGACTGGAGTTGCGGATCCTGATCGAGGAGACGCTCAAACGCTACCCCGAGATCCAGATCGCCGGCGAGTGCACACACGTCGAGTCAGCGTTCGCCAACCAGCACAAGACGCTGCCCGTGCGACTGGAGCCCTGACGATGGAGCTCGAGCTCTCCCACGAACACGACAACGTAAGAGGCGGCCCGTAGCATCCCGGCCCATATCCGGGCCGGACGGCTAAGACGTTCTCAGGGAGCCCATTCGGGGAGCGCGTGGGTCCCCTTTACGCCGGCCGGTGTGACTCGGCGCCGACGATCGCAGTCCGGGTCGACTCAGGCCATCACAACCGCAGCGGCCGAGCGCACGGCGGCTTGATGATGACCGTGGCCGACATCGCCCGTGCTGTGCGACGCGGAGCCGCGATCTCGATCATGCTCGTCTGCGTAGCGATTCTTCCTGCGGTGCCCGCGCAGGCAACCTCCGGCCACCACTGGCGCACCCTGAGATTCACCAAGCGTGGACCGTGACCGTGACTGGGGCGCGTCGAGTTGCAAAACAGGCGGAATCACTCCCGCACATCTATGGGCCTTCGAGGCCGAGCAGCGTCGAAGTCCAACCGCAATCCGCATGCCTGCGACACTCGCGGTATCAGATCGACTGCCCGTTCACCTATTTCCTTGGAAATACCGCCCTCGAAGTCTATACGCAGTGCCGTGACACCGGACAGGTAACAGAGATCGCCGAACAGCGATTCCGGTTCACATCACCCAAACCGCGGTGTCGCTTGATCTACAACAAAACCCCCTAGCGCCAGGCCAGACTACTGCTCGCGATCGCTGTGCATTAGCGCTGGCCGTTTTGGTACCTCGGCCGGTAGCCCCGCCTGAGCCCCGCGACCTCTTATCCATACGGCAGGTGCCGGTGGTCGAACCAACGGCTCCGTCAGTATGGGTTCGTCGTCACCTACCCGCACGGACTGGCGCTTAAGTTCCGCTTCCGCGAGCAAGCGGGCGCACGGATCAAGCAGGCTCTCACTCTCGCAAGGGACGGTGGGTGTCGCGTAAACCTGGGTCCGTCTGAGTGGTTTAAGACTATTTGGGGATGCCCCAGAACTTTCTCGAGTGTGATCGTGAGCAGGTGTTCCTGATGCCGCCGGACCTTCGGGATTGGCTGCCGGAGGGTCATGTTGCGTGGTTCGTGTTGGCGTCGGTGGAGGAGATAGATCTTTCGGTGTTCTGCGGCTCCTACCGCGAGGCGGGGCTGGTGAAGGTCGGGGTGGTCGCGATCGACGGCACGAAGGTGCACGCGAATGCGTCGCATCACTCCAACGTTGACTATGAGCGGCTCGCGCGGGAGATTCTGAAGGAGGCGGGCGAGATCGACGCAGCCGAGGACGAGCTCTACGGGGAGGATCGTGGCGATGAGCTGCCTGAGCATCTGCGGACTCGCGAGGGGCGTCGCGCCGCGCTGGCGGAGGCGAAGCAAAAGCTCGCGCGGGAGCGCGGGAAGTATGTGAGCGCGCAGAGCGAGGCTGCCGGCGAGGTAGAGGTGGCCGAGGTGAAGATCGAGCTTGATCCTGATGTCATCGTGGCCCGCACTCAGGGTCGTGAGGGCTGGCTGCGTGAGGCCCGCCACCAGCTCGATGAGCATCGCCGCCGGGAAGCGAGGCCGATCGTGCGCTCGCGTGCGCAGCGGCTGTTGGAGGCCGAGCGTCGAATGGTGCAAGACCTCGAAGTTGAGCGTGCGGCGAACGAGGCATATGAGCACTACCGCGAGCACGGACGAGACAGCCAAGGCCGATGACTCAGTCGCCCGCCGACTCCATATGAGCCGCCCGATATCCCGGCGGGGAAGATCAACACGACCGACCTGGACTCGCGCAATGTGAAGACTCCGCGCGGCTACACCCAGGGCTATAACGTCCAGGCTGTCGTGACCGAGGAGCAGATCGTGCTCGCGGCCGAGGTGAGCGTAAGCTCACCGGACTTCGGTCACCTCGAGCCGATGGTCAAGGCGACCAAGAGGGAACTTCAGGCGATCGGTGTCAGTGAGATTCCTGCGGTCGCGGTCGCCGATAGCGGCTATTGGAACGAGCAGCAGATGGACCATGTCGTGGCCGACGAGCACGTGCAGGTTTTGATCCCGCCGGACGCCGGCAAGCGCCAGACCCCGCGGCCGGGATGGCAAAGTGGGAGGTACACGGCGATGCGCCAGGCGCTGGCGAGCGACTACGCCCCCACCGTCCAAAGCAACACGGGTACAGGCCAAGCGATTGCCACCACCAACGGGCCTCACCCCGCCAGTCTCAACCCTTTACGCAACACCCACCGTCCGATGGGCAAGCGGAGCGAAGTGATGATGAATGTTCGTCGGCGGATCTCAGCAGGAGCGCCGCTTTACGGGATGCTCGGACTGGCTCGTGCCGTCCAGGACACCGAAGCCGGCTACATACACTGGCTGATGGTCAATGG
The DNA here is from genome assembly GCA_963827045.1 of uncultured Solirubrobacterales bacterium. Classification (GTDB taxonomy): domain Bacteria; phylum Actinomycetota; class Thermoleophilia; order Solirubrobacterales; family Solirubrobacteraceae; genus Palsa-744. The sequence continues at coordinate 595,540 of CAWGZH010000003.1, read as the reverse complement.
CCTCTGTTTGGCGGACTGTCCGGTAGGTGACATACCTTAGATGCCTTAGGAGGGGTCCGGGTAATCGCCAAGGAAGGCCCGGTGCAACATACGTATGTGCAGGATAGCATACACAGGGTCTCGAGGGACGTGAAGCCCGGTATGAGTGCGGTATGGGGACCACAAATGGGACCGCAGGCGGCCGAAATCCCCGTGGTATCAGCGCCGTGGAGGAAGATCGTCAGAACCGCCAGAGTAGGAGACCGCGTCGTGCGCTCGATTTAAGGTGTACGTAATCTCTGCCGCCGACAATTTCGGTATGTCTACTGTCCTTGTCGTTGATGATGAGCCGATCGTGCGCGACGTGGTCGTGCGCTATCTCGAGCGGGACGGGCATAGGACGCTCGAGGCCGCCACCGGCGATGAGGCACGGGGCCTTTTGGAACGTGAGTGGCCGTCGCTGGTCGTTCTGGACGTGATGCTGCCGGGAGTGAGCGGGCTCGAGTTGTGCCGCTGGATCCGTTCGCGCTCAGAGGTGCCGATCGTGATGCTGACGGCGCTCGGCGAGGAGGCCGATCGGATCGTTGGTCTGGAGCTCGGCGCTGACGACTACCTGACCAAGCCTTTCTCGCCGCGGGAGCTGGCGGTTCGAGTTCGCAAGCTGATGCGTCGCACGGCCCAGCCGACAGCCGGCAGGGCGCCGGCGATCGCTTTTGGCGACATCGTGATCGACCCGATGGCGCGTGAGGCTCACAAGGACGGCGAGCTGCTCAAGCTGACATTGAAGGAGCTGGACCTGCTCCTGTTCTTTGCGTCGAATCCGCGGCAGGTGTTCTCACGCGATCAGCTGATGGACCGCGTGTGGGGATATGCGAGCGCCCTCGACACGGGGACGGTGACGGTCCACGTTCGCCGCTTGCGCAAGAAGATCGAGGATGACGCTTCGCGTCCGCGTCACCTCGAGACGGTTTTCGGCGTCGGCTACAGGTTCACGCCGTGATCGCTTTCGCGCTGATCGTGTCCTTGAGCACGCTCGTCGCGGGCGTGGCGCTGGCCCTGGCATTGCGTCTGCTGCCGACGGTGCGCATGCAGCTCGTGGGACTTGCGCTGCTGGCGGTGGGCTTGCCGCTCGCGGCCGTGATCCTGGGTGGTCTTGTGATGTTTCACATGCACGACGACGTGAAGATCCTGGCCGTGGCAGCAGCCTCAGCCTCGACGGCGCTTGCCGCGGCGTTGCTGCTCGGGGGGCAGATCGCGCGGCGTATCCGTGGACTCGAGATAGCGGCCGACGAGCTTTCCGGCGGGGAGCTGAAGGCTCGCGCGCCGACCGAGGGCCCGCGCGAGCTCGCGCACGTCGGCGAGGCTTTCAACGCGATGGCTGGAAATATCGAGGCGCTCTTCGATGCGCGTCGCCAGCTCGTCGCCTGGGCGAGTCACGATCTGCGCACGCCGGTAGCCTCGATTCAAGCGATGCTCGAAGCGGTCGAGGATGGTCTCGCTCCGATCGACGAGTATCTGCCGGCGCTACACCAGCAGACGCGTACGCTCGCAAGCCTGATCGACGATCTGTTCGAGCTCGCGCGCATCGATGCGGGCGCGCTCACACTCGAGCTGCGGGAGGCCCAGCTTCCGCAGCTCGTATCTCACTGCGTGAGTGGCCTGGAGGCCGATGCGCGGGCGCGGCAGGTACGCCTGGAGAGCCAGCTCGACGACGCCCTGCCCGACGTTCGCTGCGCTCCGGAGCATGTGCAGCGGGTGCTCCTGAACCTCGTGACCAACGCGCTGCGGCACACCCCTTCGGACGGCTCGGTGCTCGTCAGGGCGAGACGGCGCAATCGCGAGTTGGAGGTATCGGTTGAGGACACGGGTGTCGGGCTCAGCAAGGAAGCTCAACAGCGCATGTTCGAGCGCTTCTGGCGCGACGACGCCTCACGTACTCGCGCGAGTGGCGGCGCTGGGTTGGGGCTCGCCATAGCGCGAGGCTTCATCGAGGCACAGGGCGGTCGTATCTGGGCGGAGAACCGGCCCGAGGGAGGCGCGCGCTTCGCGTTCACGCTCCCCATCGCAGAGCCCTCCGCGATCGTCTGACCCGCTCAGTCAGCGGCGCAAAACGATTCACGGGATGTTCATCTCCGTGCAAGAGGCACGTTAGGAGTCCCAGGCATCGTGCTCGTGGTCGGGGAATGATCCCCGCCCAGTCCAGGAGGTTCACTTATGAAGCTGCCTCATCTCGTCATCCCGCTCGCGCTGGCCCTGGCCGGCGTCACGGCGACATCCGCCGCCGCTCATGAGGGGCGCGAATTTGGCCACCATGAATCCACAGTCGTCGGTCACGCCTATGTCAACGACAACACAGCGGTATCGAACACCGTGGCGGGCTTCGACCGGCACGCCGACGGGTCGCTCACGCCTATCTCGGGCTCTCCTTTTCCTATCGGCGGCGCAGGGCTCGGCGCCGGCCTGCCGTCACAGGGAGCGATCCAGCTCTCCAGTGACGGGCGCTACCTGCTCGCGGTCGATGCCGGCAGCAACCAGATATCGGTATCGCGAGTTGGCTTCAATGGCGTACCCCAGCCGGTTGGCGCTCCCGTGTCCTCGGGTGGCGGCGAACCGCTCAGCATTGCGGTCTCCGGCAATCTCGTGTACGTCGCCAACGCCGGCGCGAGCGCACCGAACATCACCGGATTCATCCTTGCCCCGAACGGATCGCTGAACCCACTGCCGGGCTCGACGGTCTCGTTGCCGGCCGGCTCGGGTCCTGATGACGTGTTGATCGATCCCAGGGGCCGGAGACTCGTCGTTAACCTCGACAACACCTCGACGATCGCAAGCTTTCATGTTCTTCACGATGGCTTGCTCGTCGCCGCTCCAGGCTCGCCAATCGCGGCGCAGGGAGCAGGACCGTTCGGCGCGGAGTTCCGGCCTAGTAATCCCTCACAGCTGTTTGTCAGCAACGCCCACGGTGGTGCGGGCAACGGAACGGTCTCCGTCTTCTTGGCGAGCGGCAGCACGGGCCAGCTGGCCCCGATCGGCGCATCTCCATTCGCCGATCTTCAGACAGCTCCCTGCTGGGTGGAGATCAGCCACGACGGGCAGTTCCTGTTCACGGTGAACACTGCGTCAGGCTCGATCTCGAGCTACTCGATCAACCCCGATGGCTCACTGGTCTTGCTCGGCAGCACGCCGTTCGGCTCGGCCGGAGCGGGTGCCGTTGACGCCCGTCTGTCTCCCGACGGCAGGACGCTGCTGGTAGATGGAAGTAAAGCCAACGTAATCGCCTCGTTCGCAGTGAATGGCGGAAGTCTTACGGAGCTTTCCAGCTCACCCATACCGTTGCCCGTGGGCGCCTTCGCAGCTGGCCTCGTCACCGACTGACGATTGCGGCTTGCCGCCGGCTCGGGATATGCCTTTACGAGCCGGCGGCGGCGCTGCGCATATGGATCACGATGACTCTCACCGCCCTCGCAAGGTCGGGAGATCTCGATCAAGCTCTCCGCATCTACGGGAGCGCGCTATCCCTTTGCCGGGAGGGTCCGGGTGAACCCCACGCCGCGTCCTACCCAGACGCTGAGCTGGCGCCCGGTCGCGAATCCCTCTGCGGAGACCGGTATCCAGCTCTTCATTGGCCGGCCGGTCATGTCGAAGACGCGGGTGTGAGGTCGAGCGAGCGCCTCATCAGATGCGTCCGGGCCGACCCGGACCATCAGCTCCCCACCATTGGATATCCCCACTGCCAAGTTGCCATCGAGCAGGAACGCCAGCCCGCCGAACATGGCCTTCTCGGTTACGCCGTGCTCGTCACCGAGCTGCTCGCGGATTCGATGAGCGAACTCGCTGTCATAGGCCATTTCAGCGTGCGGGGCTTGTGTGTCAGGCCTCGAGCTTGAGCTTCATCTCACACATGTCTACGGAGGCGCGGACACCCGGAGTCTCTGACGCATCCATCGCAGGTCGAGCAGTCGCTTGCGGCTCTTGTGGTCGATGCGCCGTAGGTCGCGCAGCGCACGTTTGGATAGATCGACGCAATACATCCAGATCGAGCCTGGCGGCTACTGAAGGGTGGGAGGCTCGTCTGGTTCGAGTTCCGCGCGCGCCTTCGCAAGGGACACTGTTTCGCCGGCCGCCAGTTCGACATCAGCGGCGGCCATGCCGCCAACGAACTCGGGTGCGTGGGCAAGCACAAAGTCCTCGAACTCCTCAGAGTCAATGGGGAGCATGTATACAACTGGTCGCCCGCGCCGGGTGACCAAGGTCGGCTCCTTGTTTTGCTCGATGTCGTTGATGATGGAGCTTGCGTGCCTGGCAAGCTCACGGACCCCGATCGTGCTCATCCCCGTGCTCCTTCTAGCGTGTGCATATCAATGTACGTACAAGCCTTTAGCAGCTCGTTGGGTTGGATACAGCACACGGATGTTCAACATGGCATATGCCGGGTCTCGGGAAGTGTGGAGCCGGTATGCAGGCAGTCTGGAGGATCGCAAATAGACCGCAGAAGGCTCAATTTCCTTTATCCGAGGCAACTCCAACCGCTCGCCTCGATTGGGTTAGAAAAAGGCGAAGGCCAGCGAACACGGGCGAAAACCCCCGAGACCACTGGGCCTAGCGGGATGCGGTTCGTCCGTGTTCACGGCTGTTCAATGGTCCGGTTGGTTGTGATAGCTGTCCGCAGCCTGTTCGGACCAGAACAACTGGCCTTTGGCGTTTTGTCAAGTTTGGTGTTGGCAGGGGTGTTCGTCCGTGCTGTTGGCGCGGTTGTCGGGGTGCTGTTGGCTGTGTGCTCGTTGCTGGTTGCTGGGAGCGGTGAGATGGCACGCCGTGGCCTGATTAGGTGCGCTTGCGGCCTTGGTGGCCGGGGGCCTTGTGCGGTCTTTGGCGTGCGCAGGGGCCCTTGTTGCGGGCGCGAGCTCGTGGGCTCGAAATTGCGGATGCGGGCTTGCGCTCGGGTGGGTCGTGAGAGGACAGCCGTGGCTGGGTGTGGGCTAGCGGTTCAGTGCAGGGGCGACCTTCGCGGGGTTGTAGTCGACGTTGCTGTTGACCATGCGCCAGATCACGCGCAGTAGCCGGTTCGCGCACGCGATCACGGCTTGTCTGGCGGTGAGTCTTTGGCGCAGTGCACGGTAAAGCGCCCGGAAGGCAGGGCACGCTTTGATGATGTGTCTGGCGGCGTGAAAGGCAGCGTCGCGCAGCTGGTAGCGGCAGCGCTCGGAGATCTTGCGTTTCGGGGTGCTTTGCCCGGAGTCCCTTGCGATCGGTGCGCAGCCGCCGAGCTTGCCGAGCGCGCGCGGGGACCTGAGCCTGCGGACGTCGCCGGCCGCGGCGAGAAGAAGCGCCCGGTCGAGTTCTCTGAGGCCCGGCAGGCTGTCCAGTCGTTGTGCTCCGGGGAGTCGGGGGTAGAGGTGCAAGAGCTCTTCCTCGAGTGCTTCAAGCTGGTGTTCGACGAGCGCGCGGCGGCGCATCAGCCGCTGCAGCCTAGCGGCGTAGGCGGCTCTGGCAGCGCGGTAGCCAACCGGGCGGCTGGTCTTCTCGATCAGCTGCTTGATCTTGTTGTGCCCGATATGGCGGCCGGGTGCGGCTGCCCGGACTCGACGCTCAAGCTCTTGCGCGCCGAGCCTGGTTGCGCGTGCGGGGTCTCCGCCGGTGACAGCGATCACGGCGCGGGCTGTGACGCCGCGCTCGCCGCCACGGAAGGTCTGCAGGAACTCGGGCCAGATCGTGTCCAGGCAAGTCTTGACCGCGCCGCGAAGCCGACGACGCTCGCGACGCAGCCGCAGCCGCTCGAGACACAGCGCGTGCGCGCACGCCACCGCCGGTGCGTCGGGCCGCACGAGATGGGAGTAGTCAACGGCGCCGGCGAGGGTGCGGGCATCGACACGGTCGGACTTGGCGCCAGTGATGTCGCGCGCGCCGCGGAGCTTCGCGACGGTCGCCGCGTGAACCTGGCGCACCTCAACGCCTTGCCCGGACAGCTCCTCAGCGAGTGCCTGCCAGCGCGTAGCGGTCGGCTCGATGATCACCAGGACGCGACCCTCGAGCCCGGCAAGCTCCCCGAGGAACCCGTCGATGCCCTCACGGGAGTGAGTGAACCTGAGCCGCCGATCGGTCCCGTCCGGCGCGCGCAAGACCGCTTCGTGCGCGGCGCGGCGCCCCAGATCGATGCCGACTGTCCACGCGGGCGAGCCCGCGTGGACAGTCCCAGGCACGTCCGTCATCCTCTGCATCCAGCCTCCTCCGACAGTGGTTTAAGCCCGCACACACCTGGGCCAATGAACAACTCGAAGAGGAGGCTGACCTACGTCACGGCGGCTACCAGCGAACCCCAACTTCCGCGCCAACCTAAACTGCATAGCAAAGCTGGGCGTAAATGGCAATGCGCTCATCAGCACGACGGCACACTCGCCGGCGCTGCCTCTTTCAGGTGCGCCCGTTGTCCGGCCGCACGTCGTGTGAACGCAGCGTCACGGCCAACCTCCCTGCCGCCTCCCGCGGATCCTGCGCCTCAGCGATCGCCCTCAACACGCACACCCGCCGTGCCGTCCGCCTCGATCGCCCTGTCCCGGAGCTTTCGGGAGCATTTCGGGAACAACCTGCTCCCGAAATAGGGGACGATCTGTAGGACACAATTGGCACACCCAGAGGAGCCCGCCGTCGGGTTTTAGCTGCTGAGAGACTGGCCCGAAGGGGCCGCTGGCTACCCCGTACGAGGACCGGGCGGGCCAATGAAGGCTTCGATGGCTGCCCAGGCGGCGCTGTGGGTCAGAGGCCCGAGTCGCAGCGTCCAGTCGTCGCCCAACTCCTGACGGACGGATGCCGTGAGGTTTGCGGCCCGAAGGTGCTGTCGTTGTGCTTCGGCTCGCTCGAAGCCTGTCCTGCCGTGGTAGGTGGCATCCAGGCCGTAGCGTCCGCCCTCGACGGGCCAGACTGAGAGGCGATCGGGCGCAGCGAGTGGGCCGGGCTCTGCTGGAAGGGTCATGGCTGGTTCACGGAGCGCGAGACTAGCGCCCCAGTGGGCAGTCGCGAGATGGCCGACTCTCTACCTATCCTCACAGGGGCGTATCTTGCTATCCAAACCCGGTTTTTTCATGCTGGCCGAAGAGATGTACGACGGCGGGCACTACGACTTCACGGTGGTTGCGGCTCGGACCGCGTGCGAGCTACTCATGGAGGGGGCGCGATCCAGTTGGCTGTCTCCCGTCACGCAACTGAACCGCTCGCGCAGGTCATCCCACGTCGAGCGCCGCAATGCGCTCGTACACAAGGGTGCCCGAGAGATCCCGGCGAAGGAGCAGGGCCATCTCGAAGCGTTGCGCTGGGCACGAGTCGTCGAGGTGGTAATGCGTGTCGTGGGCAACGGCGTTGCCGTTGTGTGCCGGAAGCTCGCGCGGTGATCTCGCCACCGAGTGTGATTGACGGCCACCGATGAGCAATGAGGTGACGCGAAGTCCAACCGAAGAAGGATCGTGATGCGGAAGCTGATCTACTCGATGACTGTGTCGCTGGACGGCTACATCGCCGGACCCGATGGCGCGATCGATTGGACGGTGCCCGACGAGGAGCTGTTTCTCCTCCACACCCAGCAGATACAGGAGACTGGTGTGCATCTCTGCGGACGGCGGCTCTACGAAACGATGGTCTACTGGGAGACCGCTGAGGAGAGTCCGCTTGTTGCGGAGCACGTCAAGTTCGCCCAAATCTGGAAGGCCCTCCCGAAGGTCGTGTTCTCCACGACACTGGAGAGCGTGGTGGGCAACACCAGGCTGGTGAAGGACGGCGTCGGCGAGGAGATCTCGAGGCTCAGGGAACAGCCCGGAAAGGACATCGCCGTCGGCGGCGCCGGCCTCGCCCGTGCGTGTATGAAGCTGGGGCTGATCGACGAGTGGCGGCTGTTCGTCAGCCCGGTCCTACTCGGCGGCGGCACGCCCTACTTCCCGACCCTGGACGAAAGGATCAACCTGGAGTTGCTCGAGACGAAGACGTTTGGCTCTCGCGTCGTTTACCTTCGCTACAGGCGCGTGCCAGACGTCCTGTAGGTGATCGTCCCCACTCGCGCACCCTGGCGGGACCGGCGGTTTCGCGTTCGGCGAGTTGGCCGCCCCTGCCCGCATACGATCGAGACAAGGTCACGGGTCGATTGGGGTCTACTGGGAGCTTCCGGCGGCGTGGGCTGTGATAATCCGGCATGTGGAAGGGATCGACGCTTGGTGGTCGGCGGGGAAACGCGTGGACATCGACCTCGGCGGGATAGCCCGGCAGATCTTTCTGCGGCGGGCCGGCACCGGCCCAACGATGACTCTGCTGCACGGGTTCCCAAGCTCCTCGCACGATTGGGCCGCGGCGCTTTCGGCGCTGGCCGAGCGTAACTCGCTGGTGCTATTCGACTTTCTCGGGTTCGGCGCTTCGCAGAAGCCGGCCGACCACGACTACTCGATCCATGAGCAGGCCGACCTCGTCGAAGCGGTGTGGGCGCGCGAGCGGGTCACCGCGACGGTCGTCGTGGCCCATGACTATGCCGTGTCGGTCGCGCAGGAGTTGCTCGCCAGGCGCGCCGAAGGCGCGCTGGGTGTCGAGTTGATCGAGGTAGACCTACTCAACGGCGGGCTCTACCCAGACGTTTACCGTCCCCAGCCCGGTCAGCTCGCGCTGCTCGACCCGGAACTCGGGCCGCAGATAGGCGCGCGGATCACCGAGGAGCTGTGGATCGAAGGGCTGAAGCCCACCTTCGCCGAGGGCTTCGATGTGGCTGGCGCTGGGGCCGACATCTGGCGGGCGACGGCTCGGGAAGACGGTCAGCTGGTCATCCATCGCCTGATCCGCTACATGGACGATCGCGCCCTCCACGCTGACCGCTGGATGGCCGCGCTCGAGCAGACTGATGTGCCGCTTGCCTTCGTGTGGGGGATGCTCGACCCGATTTCCGGCGCCCACATGGCCGAGCGCATCCGCGCACGGCTACCCGCGGCGCCGTTCACCTCGCTGCCGGACGTCGGGCACTGGCCCGCTCTCGAAGCGCCCGCCCGCGTGGTCGCTGCGCTACGCGACGGCGCGAGCGCCAGAAAGCTATAGGGGCGCCTATCGTAGATGCGCCAAATGCGCGTCGCGGATGGTTGCGCTCAGCAGCGCATGGATCGCGGCAGTGACGCGGTCGGCTACAGCTGCCGGCATGGAAGCATCGAGCTTGCCGTCTAGGTGCAGGAACGCGAGCCCGTGGACGAGCGCCCACGTCGCGGTCGCCATCGCCTCGGTGTCGGCTTCGGGAAAGACTCGTCCGACGATCTCGCGGAGGTACAGCGTTACCGCGGCGGTCGCGGCTACGCGCTCGTCGTTGTCCCGATCGCAGGGCTCTCCGAACATGATCCGGAACAGAGCCGGTCGCTCTAGCGCGAACTGCACGTAGGCGACCGCTACGCTCGTCAACTGCTCCGGGGTCGCCGGGGAGGGGTGTGCCGCATCACGCGCCGCAAGGACCCCACGAGCAAGACGCACCCGCTCTACGCGCTCGTATGTGACCAGCGTGTGCAACGGCGTGCGCTTGGCCGCTACCGTGCGTGGCTGGAGACCCGAGCATGACGTTCCGCGCGCCTCGTGATGGCGCGGCATCGCAAGCGAGAGGATGGCGCAGATGAAGGCAGCGGTTATCTACGAAAACGGCGGACCAGAGGTGCTTCGCTACGAAGATGTGCCCGACCCGGAGTGTCCCGACGGCTGCGTGATCGTTGATGCCGAGGCGATCAGCATCGAGGGAGGCGATCTGCTCGCTCGCGCGGCAAGTGATTTGCCTGCGGTTCCACACATCGTCGGTTATCTGAGCGCTGGCACCATCAGCGAGGTCGCCGCCGGGGTCGAGGGACGCGCGGTTGGTGACCGGGTGGTCGCCTTGAATGCAGCAGGGTCGCACGCCGCCAGGCGAGCGGTCCCCGCGGCGATGACATGGCCGATCCCCGCCGGGCTGGACGCGGCCCGCGCCGCGTGCGTGCCGGTCGCGTTCGGCACTGCGTACGAGTGCCTGTTCACCGCCGGCAACCTCGCCGAGGGTCAGACCGCTCTGATCCACGCTGGAGCCGGCGGCGTCGGCATGGCCGCGATCCAGCTCGCCAAGCGAGCAGGCGCGACCGTGATCGCGACTGCCTCCCGCGATGAGAAGCTGAAGCGGCTAAAGGCGCTCGGACTCGATCACCCGATCAACTACGCGACCGAGAGCTTCGTCGAGCGCACCAACCAGCTGACAGACTCGCGCGGCGCAGACGTCGTCCTCGACTCGATCGGAGGCAAAAACCTCATCGATAGCATCGGCGTGCTCGCGTACCGGGGGAGGCTTGTCAGCGTCGGCGTGTCCGCACGTGCGGGCTCGCAGGTCGAGGCGCGATCGCTGTGGACACGCAACAACTCGCTGCACGGCGTGTTTCTCGGCGGCGCGATCCTGTCGGAGTATGACCGCGTCCATCCGATGATCGACGACATGCTGGAGCGGGTAGCAAGCGGCGAGTTGCAAGTGGAGATCGATCGCTCGTTCCCGCTCTCAGATGCCGCCGCTGCGCACGAATACGCCGAGAGCCGCAAGGCGCTCGACCGCATCATCATCACGCCCTAGCCCTAGCCGTTGGCGCGCAGCGTCTGTCAAGCAAGGGCTATCGCGCCAGCGTCCCGTCGGTTTCCGTCGTCAGGCCTATGAACTTGTGTCGAGCAGCGCGCCGCCGAACCCCAGCTCGTTGCCGTCGGGGTCGCGATAGATCGCCTTGTGTACACCGCCCGCGTATGTCTCGCGCTCGTCGGGCTCGATACCGCGGGCAGCGATTGCGGCTACCCGGGTATCGAGATCGTCAAGGAAGATCGTCACCACCGAGTTGCCCGCGCCATCTGCGTGCTCCACGACGTAGATCGACCGGTCCTCGGCAAGCGTCCACACAGCCTCGGTGGCGTGGGGGAAGAACGTCGGCTCGCCCAGCAACCGTTCGTACCACGGGCGGACCGCTTGGAAGTCCCGCACGCGCAGACCCGCGAAGAGGTGCAACGACACTGACGCAAGTCTAGGTCACGGTTCAGCGTGCAGCGGCAGCAGCCTTGTCAACGGGCAGCGGATCGTGAACCTCCGCACTTGCCATCAGCCGACCTGCGCCGTCGGTCGGACGAGGATCTGCGCCAACCGGGAATACACAATCCAACGCGTCAATCTGCGACGATCATGTTTGCCCCGTCCGCGAAAGGAGAACCATGCCCGAGTACGCACCAGGTACCCCGTCCTGGGTGGAACTATCCTCACCAGACACCGACGCATCCGCACAGTTCTACGGCGAGCTGATGGGCTGGAGCACAACCGAGCCGGGCGAGGAAACCGGCGGGTACCGCATGTTCCAGCTGCAGGACAAGAACATTGCGGGCCTAATGGGCCACATGCAGGAGGGTCAGCCGACCGCGTGGGCCACCTATATAAGCGTCGCCGATGCCGAGGAGACGGCCGGCAAGGTCAAGTCTGCCGGCGGCAGCGTCGTGCTGGAGCCGATGGACGTAATGGATATCGGACGGATGGCGCTCTTCGCTGATCCCACCGGTGCCGTGTTCGGCGTCTGGCAGCCGAAGAGCTTCACCGGCGCCGACCTCGTCAACGAGCCGGGCTCGCTCTGCTGGAACGAGGTGCTCACGCGTGACGCCGATACGGATAAGGCGTTCTACTCGACAGTCTTCGGTTGGCAGGGGCGTCCCCCCGCGTTCGAGGGCGCGCCCCAGACCTACACCGTTTGGGAGCTGGACGGGAAACAGGTCGGCGGCATGATGCAGATGAGCGACGAGTATTTCCCCGCCGAGATCCCGCCGCACTGGGGCGTGGTCTTCGCGGTCGCCGACTGCGACGCTGTCGTCGCAAAGGCCCGCTCACTCGGGGCGACCGTCACGAACGAGCCGATGGACATGCCGATCGGACGCTTCGCCGGCTTGATCGATCCTCAGGGAGCCGCCTTCACGGTGATGCAACCGGCGCCAGCCGCCTGATTGGTCAATAGGCGCCGGTGGTGCCAGGGTCGTAGGTGGGACTACGGTCGATCGTCCAACGACAGTCTGCGCATAAGTACGGCAAGCTCGCGGTGCTGGTGGGCTCCTGGCTGTTCGAGTCGCTCAACGATCCGCTCGCGTACGGGGCGCGGCATTGCCTGGGAGAGCTTTGCCTTGGCTTCCAAGCGATCGGCGCGCAGTCTGAAGGCGACGGTCTGCGGAGCGATTCTGCGTGATAGCTCGAGGCCGCCGCCCTCCAACCGCCATCGACTCTCGCCAAGCACCGTCTCGTGGTGCTCAAGCGTTCGACGTAGTACGTCGAACTGCTCGTCCCCATCGAGCGGTTGAGGCGTTCCGTGGAGGTGGACGGAGAGATGGTTCATCGTGCTCGGGACGTCGGTCAGCTCCGGGCGATACCAGGACGCCGAGACGAATCCGTGCGGTCCCTCGAAGATCAATAGGGTCGGGATGTGCGCCTCGATATCGGCGCATTGCGGATCCGCGCGGGCAAAGTGCCCGACTACGACAACCTCCTCTCCAGGTCCGTCCTCGAGCAGGAAGAATCCATACGTTGCGCGCAGACCCTCGACTCCGCTGGTAACTACGCGCGCCCACCCATGCTCGGCGATGACTCGTCGAGCATCATCCGAGCTCATCGCGTACTTGGGCTGGATGTGCACTGCACCAGCCTAGCCTTCGCTTAAGGGCGGAGCCGTCTTCCTCCCCTGGACAGGAGCGGAAGACGAGCCGCTCTAGTCACAAGTTTTTGATCATTGTGGTCAACCTATCTGAGAAAGAGCCGTCCGAAGAGCGGCTCGAAAACCGGCGAACAGCACTCTCGTTCCGATCGAGCGTCAGCAAGTCCGCGGCGCCCGCCTCAGTCAACTCGCGATGGATGACGCGCGACCCTGGGATCACCACAAAGTCATGTCCTCGCCTCTTCCAAGCGGCGCCGCAGAATGCGATTACCGTGGCCCCAGCTGGATCGATCGCGTCGAGCTGACGAAGGTCGAGCGTGAGGATCGTGACGCCTTCTTGGCATAGGCACTCGATCTCCTCCTCAAGCTCAGAAGCCGAACGATAGTCCAACTTGCCTGTCAAGATCAGCCTATGCCTCCAGACGAGCGTGCTTGCGAGCGTCAGGTGCGGCCGGGAGTGCGCAGCAACTGACAAGTTAGCCTGACCGTCGCTGGTGCGGGTTCGATCCGAGGCTGCTTCCACCTCGTCGCCCTGATTAGGTGCATGCTGACTTGCCGTTGACAATGTCAAATGATGCGTCATATCAATACAGCTCCTTTCAACAGAACTTCGATCTGGTAGTCAATTGGCCTGGATCAGGGGTGATCCAGGACCGAGGTAGAGAGACCGGGAGGAGCTAGTCCGGTCGCTCTGGGATCAGAACGAAGAACGACGTGCGCCATGACGGCTGCGCAAGGCGCAACCGTCGCATCGCCCGCGGCGCTGCTTGGAGGAGGACATCCACGAGTGTGGAGGACGCCGAAGAACCGGAGCCTGAACCGCCCCCCGCCGCCGATCCGCCGCCTCCTCCGCCGAATCCAGATCCGGGGGCGGAGGGATGGTTCTCAATCGTAGACCCATCGCCTAGGCTACCGGCAGGTGCACCTGCCGCGATCGCTGTCGAACGAGTCGTCGTCGGTGGTGAAGGGGACATTCGATAACGACGAAGCGACCGAGATGTCCCACCAGCCACCGGTGTCGCCTGCTGTGATCGATGCTCTGACACAGCTCATCAGCCCAGCGCTGCGTGCCGAGATCGTTTGCGGTCGCAAGATGAGAGATGCCTGGGGCTGCGCGGGAGACATCGAGATTTCAGACGCGGTGGCGGGGGCGACAGAAGTCGTCACGCCAATCGAGATTTCCGGCGCGACTTCGCTCGTCGCGTCTTTGTGAGTCAGCTCTGAGGCGCCAACGGGCACCTGCGAGTCTTCCCCAGGCCCTTGGGTGGCTTCGGAGCCCGCTTCAGCGGCCACCTCGCCGGCAGTCTGTTCGACGGTCTTTTTTTCGGTCACGGGGGGTGCTTCTTGGGCTACGGGGGGTGCTTCTTGGGTCACGGGGGGTGCTTCTTGGGCTACGGGGGGTGCTTCTTGGGCTACGGGGGGTGCTTCTTGGGCTACGGGGGGTGCTTCTTGGGCTACGGGGGGTGCTTCTTGGGTCACGGGGGGTGCTTCTTGGGCTACGGGGGGTGCTTCTTGGGCTACGGGGGGTGCTTCTTGGGTCACGGGGGGTGCTTCTTGGGCTACGGGGGGTGCTTCTTGGGTCACGGGGGGTGCTTCTTGGGCTACGGGGGGTGCTTGTTCGATCACAGAAGGGGCTTCTTCTGGAGGGGCACCGCTTTTCGTAGCCATTTCGCCTACCGGCGTCTCCGCGGCGCCGTCGGCGGCGTTCGTCCCCTGCGCTTGGGCACCAACGGCGAAGAGTAGTGCCGCGAACACGAGCGAGACAACCAGCCAAAGAGCAACGCAACCTTTGGAGAGAACCCGCATCGAAGGACTCTTGACCAGTTCGATCATGTTCGCTTCTATAACCATAACGAGCTTTCGGCTCCAGATCGTCATTCCGGCGCTAAGCTTGTAAAGAGATGGCATCGCAAAGGGAAGTCGATGCGCCGAGGTCTGACCGATGCGTACGCCCTTAAACTTGAAGTCCGACTGAGCTGGATTAAGTCGGGGAACTGAGGCTCATGCTCGTTCTGACGCGGAAGGACAAACAGAGCATCATGATCGGCGACGACATCGAGGTCATGGTCCTGTCTAGCGATGGCACAAAGGTGCGCCTCGGTATCCAGGCACCCTCGAACGTTTCGGTACACCGAACGGAGATTTATCTCGAGATTCGGGCGCAAGGCCGAGAGTCCGCCCTCAGGACACGTAGGGCCTGATCGCGACGCCCCGTGGCCGGGGACCCGCATGCAGCTTCACGGTGGCGCGCCGGCCGGCGCGGTTGGCTTCAACAGATGGGCGCCTACATCCGCATGCACCTCGCGGGCGCCCTCCGGTGCGTAAGCGCTAGGTGCCAGCAGGCCGAGGACATGCCCTCCGAAACCGCCCCCAACGATCCTCGCGCCGCGGGCGCCGGCGTGGAGGAGTCGTTCGACGGTCGCCTCGACGGCAGGCGTAGATATTTCGTACTGGTCGCGCAAGCTAGCGTGAGAAGCGTTCAGCAGACGTCCCACGGCAGGCAGGTCGTTTGCCCGCAACGCCGCCACCGTGTCCTTCACTCGCACGTTCTCACTGAGCACGTGGCGTGCACGTTCTCGCAGTCCCTGCGGCAACCCGTCGAGCGCGTCCCAGCTGGCTTGCCTCAGTGAATCGACGCCCAAGAGCTCGCACGCCTCAGAGCATTCGGCCCTGCGCTCGTTGTAGGCGGAGCTGGCGTTCGTGTGACGCTCGCCGGAGTCGAGCGTCACCAGTCGCCAGCCATCCTCCAGCCGCAGGGGTACAGGCTCGACCTCGAATGTCTGGAAGTCGATGAGCATGGCCATCCCGGGCGCGCCATATAGCGAGGCGAGCTGATCGAGCATTCCGGTGTGTGCGCCCACCCATCCACTCTCCACGCGTGAGCACAGCTGGGCGAGCCCGACACGGTCAGGCCCGGCCTCGCCGGCCAGGGCAAGCAAGGCCAGGCACAGAGCTACCTCCAGCGCAGCCGAGGAAGACAGGCCGGCGCCTTGCTGAAGATTGCCGCTGATCTCCAGGTGTGCCCCCACCAGCGGGTGTCCCGCTCGGCCTAGCTCGGCGACGACGCCACGCACGTACGCGCGCCATCCCGGCGCCCCTGAGGGCTCGGCGAGCGCGAACTCGTCCTGCTCGCCACAGTCGAGCGCCCGCGCGAGGATGCGCTCATCGCCGCTTGCTGTGGCGCGCACGGTGATTCCCTCGGCGATGGCGAACGGCAACGCGAGCCCTTGGTTGTAGTCGGTGTGCTCGCCGATCAGGTTCACGCGACCGGGAGCGAAAGCGCTGACGCCCTCACGGGACACTGACGATCGCCTCGCGCAGCGCCTGGGCAGAGTCCTCGGGCAGCGTGTCGCCGACGAACGTGCCTCCGCCAAGCTCTGAGCCGGCGGGATACTTGAGCTTGGTGGCGGTACGCAGTGGCGGGTAGAACTCGACATGCAGGTGTCCATCGGAATGCCCGTCGGTGGGCGCTTGATGGACGACCATCACGTATGGGAAGGGCCTGGCAA
This sequence comes from uncultured Solirubrobacterales bacterium, assembly GCA_963827045.1. Taxonomy (GTDB): domain Bacteria; phylum Actinomycetota; class Thermoleophilia; order Solirubrobacterales; family Solirubrobacteraceae; genus Palsa-744. Next base: position 579,375 of record CAWGZH010000003.1, on the reverse strand, counting down.
ACAGGGCGTCATAGCCGCGGGTGAGCCTCTGCAAGCACTCGGCGAGCAGGCGCAGCTGATCGGGCTCGCAGTCGAGCAGACTCGGCTTATGCCGCCGCATGACGACATGCGTCTCATACGGCCAGCGTGCCGCATAGGGAATGTAGGCGGCGACGTGCTCGTTCTCGTGCACGATCCGCCGCCTGTCCTCCAGTTCGCGGCGCAGCAGCTCACAAGACGCACAGCCACCCATGCGCGCGTCCGCCGCCAGCTCGAGCTTGGGTACCGGCGGCAGGAACGGGTAACCATAGATTTGCCCATGCGGATGGTGCAAGGTCGCGCCGACCTCGACCCCCCGGTTCTCGAAGATGAGTACGTACTGCACGTCCTCTCTGGCGCCAAGCTCTTGGTAGCGGTGGCGCCAAACCCACATCAGCGCCTCCGCACGCTCGGGCGCAAGCGTGCCGAAGGAGCCATGGTGACTGTCGGTGTACACGATCACCTCCGCTGCCCCCTCCGGCGCTCGAAAGGCGGGATACAGGTTGTCGAAGACGGCGATCTCGAAGGCCGGTAGAGGGATCTCCGTCTCCACGAGGTCCTCAGGGTGGGGATTGGCCGGGGTATGGGGATCGGCCTGCGTATGAGGTTGCGTCGGGACGTGGGGCCGGGCCGGCGTAGGGCACAAGGGGCAGTGATCCTCCGAGGGAAGGAAGGTGCGGTCCTGGCGCTGAATTGCGTATACGACCTCCTCTCCGCGCAGCTCGTTGAAGCGCTGCTCGCTCATCGGCCCTGGCTCTCTCGGTGGCCGTAGAGGATGAGTGCCCGACCGTCCTGCTTGAGATGCCGCTCGACGCTCAGCGGCCCATAGACTTCGCATCGCTCCTGCGCAAGCTCATGTGGATCGTGCCCTTCTCGGCGAGTGATGTCCGACTCCGACGCCACGAGGGCTTCGCGGCCCATGGCACCTGGTCCTGGCTCTCCCCGGCCGGTTGTGTCCGAGCGGCCGGAAGGAGGCTGAGGGCTGGCGGATGCCGGAGCCATGCCCTGACGATAGCCCTCTCAACCTGAAGTCCTTGAATACGAATGGATTCAGAGGGTAAATGTATTGATGGGCGCTGCGTCGCCTGACGCGGCCTCCATACAGGAGGAGATACAGATGTCAAAGACAGATCAGGTCGATGCTCTCACGGAGCTACTGGAGCGTCCGGAGATCGGCCAGCGAGGCTTGAATCGTCGTGCGTTCCTACGCCGCACGGCACTCACCGGCATAGCGGCCGGCTCGGCGAGCAGCATATTGGCCGCCTGCGGCAAAAGCAGCGGCTCGAGCGCCAGTGGCAGCGGCAGCGCGGCCGTGTTCGGCTCCCATCCAAGCTACAAATTCGTGATCGTCAACCACGTGACGACGAATCCGTTCTTCGTCCCCACGCAATACGGGGCCGCTGACGCGTGCAAGCTCTTGGGATGCTCGTATGAGTGGACGGGCTCGGAAAGCAGCAACGTCAATCAGATGGTCAATGCGGTCAACACCGCCATCACAAGCGGCGCCAATGGGATCGCGGTCGCGTTGATCGACCTGCACGCCTTCAACGCTCCGGTCGAATCGGCGTTGAAAGCGGGCATCCCCGTCGTCGCGTACAACGCCGACGCGCCCGGCAACGCACGCCTGTCTTATATAGGGCAGGACCTCAAACTGGCCGGCGAACAGATGGGTAAGCGGATCGTCGAAGCGGTCGGCTCGGGCGACGTTGCGCTGTTCATTGCGACACCCGGATCGGCCAATCTGCAACCGCGTATCGAAGGGGCTGAAAAGGCGATCAAGGCCTCGGGTAAGCCGATCACGGTGCACACGGTTGCGACCGGCGCAGCGGTCCCGGGCGAGCTCTCCACGATCGACGCCTATTGGATCGGTCATCAGAGCACAAAGGGCATGTACGCCGTGGACGGAGGCAGCACCGAAAGCCTCGCGCGGGTGATGCAGAAGTACGGATTGCCGGCGAAGGGAATCAAGGCCGGCGGCTTTGATTTGACCGAAGGCACCCAGAAGCTGCTGCAGGAAGGCAACATCGAATTCACCATCGACCAGCAGCCCTACCTACAGGGCTTTCTTCCGGTCCTGCAGTTGTTCATGTGGCAAGTGTCGGGCTCGCTCACGGGCCCTGCCGAAACGGACACGGGCCTGAAGTTCCTCAACAAGGAAACGGTCGCGCCGTACGTCGAATCCAAGACCCGTTTCGAGGGGACGTCAACCGAAGTCAAGGTGGTTCCGATCAAGGCCGGCACACCTGCCTAGTGATCGCAATAGACATGCGCGCCCAGTGGAGGAGCTCGTGACAGCCATGCGTGCCAAGTGGAGGAGCTCGTAGGTGTCCAGCGCGACAGGGGGACCGCCTGCCTCTGAGAGCCAGGCGAGCGACGAGGGCCCGGGACGGCGGACGCGCTCCATCGATTCGGATGGTCCGCTTGCGCGTGTGTTGTCCCTGCGCGAGGGCAGCATCATCGTCGTGGCGATCGTCACGGCGGTGTACTTCTCGCTTGAGACCAGCACTTTCCTGACGGGCGCCAACTTCAAGACGCTGCTGCCGTACTTCGCGCCGCTTACGATTCTCGCGGCGGGTGAGGTGTTTGTGATGATCCTCGGAGAGATCGACCTGTCGATCGGCGCGATGTACCTGTTCTCTCCGATCCTGTTCTACAAGCTGTCCACCGCCGGGATCCCGCTAGTGCCAAGCGTGGTGATCGCGCTCCTGTGCTGTATGGCGGTGGGTGCCGTAAACGGCTTTTTCACCGCGGTCGTTGGAATCAGCTCATTCGTGGCGACGCTCGGGATGCTGTTCACCTTCGAGGGACTCAGTCTGATCATCTCCCACGGCGCGCCTGTCAACACGCCCGGAGCACAAGTCCACCAAACGACAGTGAAGGTGGAACACGTGGTCAACGGCCACCATATCAACCTCGCCGAAACGGTTAACCACGTCGGCACGTTCGCTAAAATCTTCGGAGCCGGCACATATTCAGAGTTCATCTGGGCGATCGTGATCGTATTCCTGCTGCAAACCACGCTCACGTTCACGCGCTGGGGGTTGCATACCGTGGCAATCGGCTCCAACAAGCTCGGTGCGGCCGAGGCGGGCGTCTCGGTGAGGCTCATAACGATCCGCAACTTCGTGCTCTGCAGTCTCACCGCCGGGCTCGTCGGGATCCTGGAGGCCGTCCGTGCGGGGTCGGTCCAGCCTGACCCTTCCGGTGCAAACGAAATCCTCTTCTTCGCGATCGCCTCAGCGGTGATCGGCGGGACGCTGCTGGCCGGCGGGTCCGGCACCGTGATCGGTGCGCTGATCGGTGCGTTGTTCCTCGGGATCCTCCAAGACGGTCTGGTCCTGCAAGGGGTGAACGCCAACTACAAGCTGTTCTACCTCGGACTGGCGATCATCGTGGCGATGACCGTCAACGTCTACGTCCAACGCGTGCGCAGAGGACACCGCGGTGGCTGAAGCGCAACCGATCGAGACTGTCGTTCCGCCAACGTCGGCACCTGACGATGTGCTCAGAGTCGAGCACATCTCCAAGCGCTTTGGCCCCGTGACCGCGTTGCGCGACGTCAATCTGCACTTGCGCAAGGGCGAGGTGCTCGGTCTGCTGGGCGACAACGGCTCGGGCAAGTCCACCCTGATCAAGACCATCAGCGGCTTTCAAAAGCAGGATTCAGGCGAGATGTTCCTGCACGGAGAGCCCTACCGGCCCCGCGGCGTTGACGACGCGCGCAGCCAGGGGATCGACACCGTCTTTCAAGACCTCGCGCTGATCGACGAACTGTCCGTCTACCACAACATGTTTCTCTGTCGCGAGCACGTGCACCATCCGATCCCACTGCTCGCCAACCGGCGGATGAAGCGCGAGACCCGCGCGGCGCTCGATGAGATCGGGATCAACATCCCACGGATCGACGTCGCGGTCGCGCGCCTGTCCGGCGGGCAACGACAGGCGATCGCGGTCGCACGCACAGTCAACTCCGACGCCGACATCCTGTTGCTCGACGAGCCGCTCGCGGCGATGGGCGCCAAGGAGGGCTCGATGATCCTCGACCTCGTGGCGCGGCTGAAGGCGGAAGGCCGAGTGTCGATCATCATGATCCTCCACAACTACGTCCACGTGCTGCAGGCGTGCGACCGCGTGAGCATGATCCAAGACGGGGTGATCACACTCGACAAGCCAACGAACGAAACCTCCGTCGAGGAGCTCACCGAGATCGTCGTAAACGAGTACCGGCGTGCGCGAGAGCAGGAGCGCAGCGAAAGGCAAGCTCCGGGATAGCTCGGCCGGATGCGTACGATCCTGATCACCGGCTCCGAGGGGATCATCGGCTCGGTGCTGCGGCGTGGGTTGGGCGACTACCGGATCAGGGGTGTGGATTTGCCTGATGACATATCCCGCTACGAGGTCCTGCGGGCGCAAATGGCTGGAGTTGACACGGTCATTCACCTTGCCCGCAGATTTTCACCGGCTGACCCCATCGAGCGGCGTATGCGCATCTATCCGGAGAACGTGCAGATAGACGTAAACATTTTCACGGCAGTGGTCAAAGCTGGGGTGAAACGTCTCATCATGGCCAGTTCGGTGCATGCCGACAACCACCGTGATCCCGCCGCGGTTGGGCCGCTGACCATCCCGGGCAGTTATCGCCCCGCGACGCCATACGGCGTGTACAAGCTCATCGAGGAGGAGGTGGGCAAGACCCTTTCAAAGCAGTTCGGCTTCGAGTTCATCGGTGTGCGGTTTGGCGGTGTAACGCGAGACAATTCTGTCAAGACGGGAGCAGGGCAGACGGCAACCTGGCTGAGTCATGAGGATCTCCTGAACGCGATCGATGCATGTCTCCGGGTCGAGTCGGTGCCGGGGCGTTCCACGGTCTTCTATGCAGTGTCCAATAACGCCGACAGAATTCACGAGACGACCAATCCGTTTGGATGGAGGCCGAAGGACAACTCGGCAGACCGTACGTAGAAGAGCGCCGGGGGGATGTTTGCGGGTAGCGGGCGGGATGCGTGCGCCACGGAACGCCGATCAGCCAACATTTCGGGCGTGAAGCTGTCATAGGACCTTGCAAGCCCGATAGGGCTTCCGGGGCGTTAGTACGGAGCGCTTTCTGCGCGCACCTGTGGCTAGCGCGCGGTGAGCTGGACGATCGGGATGGTCCGGTTGGCTGCGGCGGCTTCGCGACGGTAGGTGGCGTAGGGCGCAAAGACACGGTCGGCCAGCCTCCAGATCCTTTGCCGCTCTGCCTCGTCGCTGACCACGGTGGCTCGCATCGGGATCCCGCCGAAGCTGACGTCCGGGTGCGCGCAGAGGTTATGAAACCAAGAGGGGTGCTCGGCGGCGCCGGCCTTCGAAGCGATGATCGTGACCAGACTTTTGTCGTGGAAGTAGATGACTGCATTGCGTCGCACGGCACCGCTCTTCGCTCCCCGAGTTTCGAGCAGAGCGGTAGGGAGCACAAGCCCCATGCCGAGACGCCCCCGGGTTGCTCGCAACAGATACGGATCGACCTTCCAAACGACCTTGGCTGAGAACAGCCTGCCCAAGCGGGTGGCGGAAAACGAGGCGAAGCTGCGCCTGAACAGGCTGCTTGGGCGGTTGGGATCGACGTACTTCAGCTGAGCAGGCATCAGTGCGATTCTCCCATATGGCTGCAGGTGCTTATTTCGCGGCAACTTATCGCGGTAATGGCCAAGTTCGATCTCCAACGACGGGCCGTGTCGATTTCGCGTTGGCTCGTTCGACGTATAGATAGAGCCGAGGTGCGAACCTAATCAGAACTAAGCGCACCAGAGCGAAACCCACCAACGAAGGAGCAACACAGATGCGCTTCATGATGATCATGATCCCCAACATCACAGACGAAGCCGACTGGGGTCCTACTCCTGAGGCCGTATCGGCGATGAGTCGCTACAACGAGGAGCTGGCCAAAGCCGGAATCCTGCTCAGCCTCGACGGCCTGCATCCGGCGGGCAAGGGTGCCCGAGTGTCCTTCTCCGGCGGCAAGGCGAACGTTACCGACGGTCCCTTCACCGAGGCCAAGGAGCTGATCGGCGGCTACTGGCTGATCCAGGCGAAATCGAAGGAGGAGGCGGTCGAGTGGGCTTCGCGCTGCCCGGCGGCCGAAGGCGACGTGATCGAGGTTCGCCAGGTCTATGAGATGACGGACCACCCGGCTGAGGTGCAAGCGGCAGCGGGCTAGGGCGCACCCGGGTACTCAAAGCAAGCGAAGGCAGATTCGAGAATGGCGGCAATCGCCCGCGAGAACCTGGCGATCGAGGCTGTCTGGCGGATCGAGTCGCCGGCATTGATCGCCGGTCTGACAAGGATCACGCGCGACGTCGGCATGGCGGAGGATCTAGCGCAGGATGCGCTCGTGATCGCGCTTGAGCAGTGGCCTGAGTCAGGCGTTCCGGAGAACCCGGGCGCCTGGCTCATGGCTACCGCTAAGCACCGCGCAATCGATCTGCTGCGTCGTAACACGCGACTGCGACAAAAGCACGAGCAGCTGGCCGGCGAGCTGGAGCTTCAAGGCGACTCCGTCGAAGCGCAGCTTGAAGCCTCGATCGAGGAGCAGGTGGGCGACGACCTGCTCTGTCTGATCTTCATGTGCTGCCACCCGGTCCTGGCAGTGCAGGCCCAAGTGGCCCTGACGCTGCGCCTGCTCGGCGGCCTGAAGACAGAGGAGATCGCACGAGCGTTCCTTGTCTCGGAGTCCACAGTTGCTCAGCGGATCGTGCGGGCAAAGCGCACGCTAGCCGAGGCCAAGGTCCCGTTCGGCTTGCCGGAGGTGGGTGAGCTCGGCGAGCGTCTCTCATCGGTGCTGGCGGTCCTCTACCTGATCTTCAACGAGGGCTATACGGCAAGCGCGGGCGAGGACTGGTTGCGCGCGGACCTTTGCGAGGAGGCTCTGCGTCTAGGGCGCATCCTCGCCGAGCTGACACCGCAAGAGCCAGAGGTCCACGGCCTGGTCGCGCTGATGGAGATTCAAACATCGCGCCTGGGCGCCCGCGTCGGCGCCGCGGGCGAGCCGATTCTACTGTTCGACCAGGACCGCGCCCGTTGGGATCGCCTCTTGATCGCTCGAGGTCTGACCGCGCTGCGGCGGTCTGAGCAACTCGGTGGCGCCCTCGGCCCGTACGCGCTGCAAGCTGCGATCGCCGCCTGCCATGCGCGTGCAGCAAGGCCGCAAGACACCGACTGGGTGCGCGTGGCCGCACTCTACGAGGCACTGGCCCAGCTCGCACCGTCCCTGGTTGTGGAGTTGAATCGCGCGGTTGCGCTGGCAAGCGCCTTCGGTCCGGGCGCGGGCCTCGAGGCTTTGGAGCCACTGCTCGACGAGCCCTCGCTTCGGGACTATCACCTGCTGCCGAGCGTCAGAGGAGACTTGCTTGCCAGGCAGGGCCGATTCGAGGAGGCGCAGGCCGAATTTCAGCGCGCCATATCGCTCGCGGACAATGCTCGCGAGCGGGCCATGTTGCTGGATCGCGCCGCGGCCTGCGCCTGGGAGGCCGGCCGCGAGGACTCTACGTTTCGATCGTGACGAGCGTGCCGATCGGCGTGTAGGGCCACACTTCCGCTGCAGACTGCAGCGGAAGCTCGACACAGCCGAGGCTCTGCGGCGTGCCGAAGGACGCGCGGTCGAAGTTGTGGATCGCATCGCCACCGTTGAAGTAGCTGATCCACTTGATCCCAGGGTCTTCGTAGTGGGAGCCGTCGGGGTTGGTGCCGCTCATCGTGCCTTCGGGAATGTGCTCGAACACGGGAAACGTCCCGAGTTCTGTTTCGGCTCCGGCGATGCCGGTGTTGGCAGCAGAAGTGAGCACTGTGTGCCCGGCGTGCCACAGCGTGAGCACCTCTGGAATTTCGCGGTGCACATACACATAGGTGTAGCCGCTGCTCTGACGCTTGCCGGCGAGCGCGTCGCTGAGCAGCGCACGCCAAACGGCCGGCCCGGCAAGGCCGTCGACGGTGATTTCGTGGGTGCTCTCGAACTTCATGATCGCCCCGCGCGTGATCGTGTTCGCCTGCCCCGGAGCCCACATCGCCTGCAGCTGGTGTGGCGTGTCGGAATAGCGCCAGTCGAAGCTCCCGCTCGGCGGTTCGACGGCTGCCTGTGCCTCGGCGCTGGGTGTGCGAGCCACCGCTGCGCCAGAGGGCCGCCAGTCGACGGGCAGGTAGCCCTGTTCTGCGAGCAACTGCTGAAGGCGCAGCGTCGAACCAGCAGGCACCGTCCATTCGACCTGGCCGGTGGTGCGCAGTGCCGAGCCGCTGCCTGCTGTCACCGCAACCTCACGCGGTAGTTGGACGCGCAGCTGCGAGCCCAGCAGCGCCCCGAACCCCGACGGCGTGAACACCAACGTGTGGCTGTCGGTTTCGCGCCAGTGTCCTGGTGTGCTCGGCGAGAGTGTTGGGTGACTTGACCCGATCGCTTCACTCACAGTCTTGGAGAACGTCAGACGTATAGGGGTGTAGGGAGAGATCGGTGCACCCGAGGCCGGGATCGTGGCCATGACGGTCGTGTGCGACTGGGGGAACCAGCTCACCTGCATCGGCTTGCCAACCGTCTCCCAAGAACGTGCGGCCGCAGCGATTTCGGTGCTGCCGGTCGCCGCCTGGGACCCGAGCGAGACAGAGCTGCGGGGCTTGTGGAGTATCGCGCGGTGGGTCAAACGGCCGGTGCTCCCATAGGCGATGGCGCTCACCGGTTGGTCGAAGCTAACGTGCACCGCTGAGCCCGCTGGAACGGTCATCCATTGCTCGCTGATGTGTGCGACGGGCGCTTGCAGTGTCAGCCGCTCGGTGCGCTCGCGGCCCAACGCCCAGCCGAGCCATCCCGGCCGGTGTACCTGAACCTCGACAGATATCTGCTCGCCGGGAGTCAGTCGCTTAAGCGGAGTCAAGCGCCCGCCTTGCACTGCCAACGGGATCCTCTGACCATCCGGACCGAACGCTTCGACGTGCTCGATCGTGCCGCCCAACGGCTGCACAGACACGCGAGCGAGCGCGGTCGGGTCGCTCGCCAAGCTCACGCCAGAGAGCGCCAGCGTCGCGACGATGAGCGCGGCAACCACCACGACCAAGCCCAGCCCCATGCCAAGTAGCATGCGCTTACGGTCGTAGCCTGCCGACACCGCATCCCGATGGGCGGATCTCGTCACCATCTGTAGATGGTAGGACGCTACGGTGTCGGCTATGCCAGATGCACAGATGCCTGCGGAGAGGATTGCGGATTACCGCTCCCCAGATGCCCTCACGCACACCAACGCGAACCTCGAGACCCTCATCCGAACGCGCCGAACCCACAAGGCTTACGGCCCTGAGCCGGTCGACCGGGAGACGTTGCTGGAGCTGTTCGAGCTCGCGCGTTGGGCGCCCAACCATCATCTGACCAACCCGTGGCGCTTTCGCGTGCTCGGCCCGCAAGCGCGCGCTCTGCTTGCCCGCGAGGCGGAGCTGGAGCAGCCCGGCTCGGCGCGAAAGCTCGAGCGCGCCCCCACGCTGATCGTCGTCGGGGTCGAGCCGCAAGGTGACCCATCCCAGCAGCACGACGATCTGCTGGCGGCGGCGGTCGCCGCGTACATCGTCCTGCTGGCCGCACACGCGCGTGGACTGGCGGGGTACTGGCGCACGCTGGCGATTTTGGAGAAGGCGCCAGTCCGTGCTGGACTGGGGATTCCCGCGGCCGAGCAACCCATCGGCCTGCTTCACCTCGGCCACCCGGTGCAAGCTCAGCGCGCTCCCGAGCGCGCGCCAGTCGATGACATAGTGACCTTCCTCGACTGACCCGTTCATCCATATTTTGGGAAAGACAGCGCCGCATGCGGCGCTGTCCCGGACCGTACATGTACGGTCCGGCCTGGTCGTGCACGCACGACCAGGAACTGAGAGCTACTGTCATGCGGAAGATGTCACAGCAAGCCGAGCGTCCTGCCCAAGCCGCTGACACTGAGTCCAAGTCACGCCGGCCCGCGATCGTCGTGGTCGACGACGAGCCGGCGGTCTTGGCGGCGGTAAGCCGCGACTTGCGCCGCGGCTTTGGCGAGCGCTTCCGGGTATTGCGGGCAGGCTCGGGGCCTGAGGCATTGAAGGTCCTGCGCGAGCTGCGCACGCGCGGCGATCAGGTCGCGATGCTGATAGCCGACCAGCGCATGCCTGGGATGCCGGGCACCGAATATCTAGTGCAGGCCCGACAGCTGGTACCCGACGCCAAGCGAGTCCTGCTGACCGCATATGCCGATACCGAGGCGGCGATCGCGGCGATCAACGAGGTGGCTTTGGACTACTACTTGCTCAAGCCGTGGGACCCCCCGGAGGAGCAGCTGTTCCCGGTCGTCGAGGATCTGCTCACCACATGGGAGGCGGGGGCGGCGCTGGAAGCCGGCGGCGTGCGCGTGGTGGGCCACCGCTTTTCGCGCGAGTCGCACGACCTGCGCGACTTTCTCGTGCGCAACCGCGTGCCGGCGCGCTGGTTGGACGTGGAGCGCGACGGCGAGGCGCGCGAGCTGTTGCGGGTTGCCGGCATCGACAGCGAGCATCTGCCGGTAGCCCTTTTGGAGGACGGCACAGTGCTCGAGCGCCCGACGATCCTCGAGCTGGCCGAGCGGCTCGGCGTTAGCGGCACTCCGGCGCAGGAGCACTACGACCTCGTCGTCGTCGGTGGCGGCCCAGCGGGACTGGCGGCCGCGGTCTACGGCGCCTCCGAGGGCCTGAAGACGGTGATGGTCGAGCGCGAGGCGCCGGGCGGGCAGGCGGGCCAGTCGAGTCGCATTGAGAACTACCTCGGCTTCCCTGCAGGCTTGAGCGGCTCCGACCTGGCGCGACGCGCGACCGACCAGGCGCGGCGCTTGGGCGCTGAGCTGCTGACCGTGCAGGAGGCGGTCAGCCTGCGCGCGGAGGGCTCCGCCCGCCTGGTGGAGCTGAGCGGCGGCGGCGCGCTGAGCGCAAGCTGCGTGATCGTCGCCTCCGGAGTCTCCTACCGCCAGCTGGATACGCCAGGCTTCCCTGAACTGACCGGCGCCGGTATCTACTACGGCGCGGCGATGACCGAGGCTCGTGGCTGCTCCGACCAGCACGTTGTCGTCATTGGCGGCGCCAACTCGGCCGGTCAGGCCGCCGTCTATTTCAGCGGCTATGCCGCCAAGGTGACGATGCTCGTACGCGGCCCGTCGCTTGAGAAATCGATGTCGCATTATCTGATCGAGCAGATCGCGGCCCAGCCAAACATCGAGGTTCGCACGGGCAGCTCGGCGCTGGGTGCCGAGAGCGAGGACGGACGCTTGAAGTGCCTGCGGATCAAGATCCCAGACGGCGAGGAGACGCTCCAGGCAGACGCCTGCTTCGTGTTCATCGGCGCGTCTCCGCGCACCGATTGGCTGGATGGCGTGCTCGCGCGCGACGAGCGCGGCTTCATCCTCGCCGGCCGCGACGCCCAAGCCAACGGTTGGTCCTTGAAGCGCGAGCCCTATGTCCTCGAGACCACTGTGCCGGGAGTGTTCGTCGCCGGCGACGTGCGCGCGCGCTCGATCAAGCGTGTGGCAAGCGCGGTGGGGGAGGGCTCGATGGCCGTGTCGTTGATCCACGAGTACCTGGTCGAGGCATGAGGTTCGCCCCAATGCCAGGGTGCATCAGCACCGGCGAGCGCGGCTCTCGCTCAACGCGATGGACCGTCTCTGCGGAAAGGTATTCAGCACGGCGGGTGCGGCGGGGTGCGTGGTGAGCGAGCCGCCGGTCACACTGGAGGAGCTGCGCGGCGTCGACCTGTTCGACAGTCTCAGCGACACGGACTTGGCGGAGTGGGTGGCGCTCGCGCGTACCCGCCACGTCGATCCCGGTGGGATCATCGCCGAGCAGGGCGAGGAGCCGCCGGGTTTGCAGCTGCTGCTGGAGGGACGCGCGCAGGCGCTGATCCTCGCGCAGGGCAGGAGCGAGCCGGTCGGCCATCACACGGCACCGACGTGGATGGGCGCAATCGCTGTGCTGACCGGTGGCACGCTCGGGGTGCGCATGCAGGCCGAGACCGACTGTCGCATGGCAACGGTCGCGCCGGAGGACTTCAAGCGCCTCGCATTCGCTCAGCCTGAGATCCATCAGCGCGTGATGCGCCAGGTCGCGCCGGTGATGAGCAGGGTGACCGAACGCGAGCAGAACAGCGAGCGTCTCACCTCGCTGGGCACGATGGCGGCAGGGCTCGCGCACGAGCTCAACAATCCGGCAGCCGCGGCTCGTCGCGCCGCCGCGCAGCTGACCGAGGCGCTCGAGGCGATCGACGCGGCGCTGGCCTCGTTCGTCGAGGCGGGAGTGGAGCGAGAGGACGCAGCCCAACTGGTGGCTCTGCAACAGCAGGCGATCGCCCATGCGGCGTCGTCCACCGCGCTCGACGCTCTAGACGCCTCTGACGCCGAGGAGGATCTGCTCGCGCGGATGGAGACGTTGGAGATAGAGGAGCCTTGGCGTCTGGCCGAGCCCTTGGCGGCGGCGGGCGTCAATCAAACGTGGCTGGATCGTGTGACCGAGCTTGCCGGTCCGGCGACCGACGCCGCGCTGCGTTGGGTTGCCGCCTCGCTCACCGCGGGCCGCCTGTCGGCCGAGCTGTGCGAGTCCACCGAGCGCATGTCCTCGCTGGTGGGCGCGGTGAAGTCCTACGCCTACATGGACCGTGGCGCGCTTGTGGAAGTCGACTTGCACGAAGGCCTAGAGACCACGCTCACGGTGCTCAGCTACAAGCTCAAGCACACCACGATTGCGCTCGTGCGCGACTACGACCGTGCGCTGCCGAAGCTCACGGTGCGTGGATCTGAGCTCAACCAGGTGTGGACGAACCTGCTCGACAACGCGATCGACGCCCTGGGCGAGCGGGGAACGATCACGATCACAACGCGCACCGACGGCGACTGCGCGGTTGTTGAGATCGCCGATGACGGTCCTGGCATCCCAGAGGATCTGGCCGGGCGCATCTTCGACCCGTTCTTCACGACCAAGGACGTGGGTCACGGTACCGGCCTGGGGTTGGCGACCGCGCGACGGATCGTGGTCGAGCGCCACGACGGCTCGCTTACGCTCGACAGCCAATCCGGCCGCACAGCCTTTCGTGTGCGGCTGCCCTTCAGCCAAAAAGCCTGACCGGAAGATTCGATGTCAACTTGCACCCAAGAGACCTGATCGGAGGAACAATGCCCGCTTGTACACACCTGGAACAGATCCAGATAACCGAGCTGCCTGAGTCGGTTGACGGCTGCGAGGACTGCCTGCGAATGGGCGGCGCCTGGCTGCACTTGCGTATCTGCCTGGAGTGCGGTCATGTCGGCTGCTGCGACAGCTCGCCCAACCGTCACGCCACAGCACACAGTCAGTCCAGCGGCCACCCGTTGATGCACTCGTTGGAGCCGGGCGAGACGTGGTCGTGGTGCTTTGTGGATGAGGTGGCGCTGAGCATCCCGGAGGTGCAGGGGCAGACACGGATACCGCCATCGCCGCTGGGCGGCTAAGGCATGTAAAAGTGAACAAGTCCCAGTTTCTCGGGAGACGTGGCTGCCTATTGTCATCTCGACGGACCACCGGAGCGGGAGTAGCCTTGCTGTCAAAACCTCAAACAGAGAGGATTTAGACATGGCCGGCGATGCGTTGTTCCTCGGCTGGGGTCCCGTAGTTCGGGGCCGCGAGCTAAAGGCGTTGGAAGTCTTCCAGGAGACACTTACCTATTACGGCACCTTGCAACAGGAGGGCCGGATCGACAGTTTCGAGCCGGTGCTGATCGCACCGCATGGAGGCGATCTCGCGGGGTTCATCTTGTTGCGCGGCTCGCGTGGCTCGCTGGATCAGGTCCGCTCGAGCGAGGAGTTCCGGAGGCTGGTCGCCCGTGCGGGTGCGATCGTCGATGACATCGGCGTCATCGACGCTTACACCGGTGAGGCGCTTGGTCAGCAGATGGCCCTATTCCAATCTGTCTCCGAGGAATTGGGGGGTTGAGCCGGAAACCAACAGGCATTGCAGCCAAGGAGGTAGCCGAGGAACTCGAGATCCGTCACCTCGTCCTGCATGGTCATCGGGTTGCCTATCGCCAGGCGGGCAGCGGTCCGGTGATGGTGCTCGTCCACGGGATCACCTCTAACTCCGCGACCTGGCAGCGGGTGATGCCCTATCTGGCGCGCCGCTTCACCGTGATCGCTCCTGACCTGCTCGGTCACGGGGAATCCGCCAAGCCGAAGGGCGACTATTCGCTGGGCGCCTACGCGAGCGGCCTGAGGGACTTGCTGGTGGCGCTCGGCCATGACCGCGCGACCTTCGTCGGACATTCTCTCGGCGGCGGCATAGCGATGCAGCTCGCCTATCAGTTCCCGGAGCGCTGTGAGCGACTTGTGCTCGTAGACAGCGGTGGGCTGGGCCGAGACGTGAGCCTGCTGCTGCGCTCGGCCACGCTACCGGGGTCAGAGTTCGTCCTTCCCCTGCTGGCAGCCACCCGACTGCTGAACGCCGGTCGCGCAACAGGCGGTCTGCTCAGTCGACTGGGCCTGCGCGCGGGTACCGACATCGAGGAGATCGCCCGTGGTCACGCGACGCTGGCCGACAGCGAAACCCGCGGCGCTTTCGTTCAGACCTTGCGCAGCGTCGTCGAGCCAGGTGGCCAGCGAGTGGACGCCTCAGACCGGTTGTACCTTGCGGGTCATATTCCCTTCCTGCTGATCTGGGGCGAGCACGACTCCATAATTCCTGTGGCTCATGGGCTCAGAGCCCATGAGCAGGTGGCGGGCAGTCGCCTGGAGATCTTTGCGAACTCCGGACACTTTCCGCAGCTGGACGAGCCCGAGAAGTTCCTGGATGTCCTGATCGACTTCATGGATGGCACCGATCCAGCGCAACTCGATCCACAGCGCTGGCGTGAGCTGCTGCAGGAGCATCGTGAGTCGAGCGCTTGAGATAAGGATGCTGTTGATTCACCAGGGCACTGCACCGACGGCATCCGGCTCAGAACAAAGCGGCAAGCGCCTCGACGAGGCCGGGGAGCTTGTCGGGTCCACGGGCGAGGTCGAGCTGACGTACCGACCTGGGGGCCGCCGCCAGGTTCCGCGTCCATTGAAGCTGCTCCACACAGCCGAGGTCTTCGGCGTGGGGCATGCACATGCGCAGTACGGACTCGAGCACGTCGGCAACGGGCGCACGCCGTCCCAGACGGGCGTCGATCAGGCTCGCGTGGACGCCGTCGCGGGCGGCCAGGAAGCGGTTCTCCCCCAGCACCTCTGGTAGGTCGATCGCGGGGTCGGCTCCCGAGCCCTCGGTCGCCTCCAGGCGCACGAGGCACTGCACGAGCGCGGTCAGCCCCAGCGAATCGGCCACCGTCGTCTGCGCGTCCATGATTCTGATCTCGATGGTTCCGAAACGCGGTTGCAGGCGCACGTCCCACCACAGGAACGTCGGCTCTGGGAACGCTTCGCAGCGCAACAGCAGGTCGATCGTGCTCACGTAGTCCTCGTAGTCCAGGAACGCGCGTGGAATCCCAACGCGGGGAAATGCCTGGAAGAGGGGTGTGCGCGCCGAGGCCAATCCTGTCTCGCGGCCCTGCCAGAAGGGTGAGTTGGCAGACAGCGCAAGCAACAACGGCAGATGGGACCGCAGCCTGTTGGCGGCGATCATCGCGCGCGCCGCATCGGGCACGGCCACGTGCACGTGCAGGGCGAACGTAGGCTCACGGCGGGCGAGCTCGCGCATCGAGCCATACAGAAAGCGGTAACGATCTCCCTCGGAGATCTGCGTGTCCTGCCACGAGGTAAACGGGTGCATACCAGCGACCGCCGCCTTCAGATCGAGTGCCCCCAGCTCGTGTGCCAGCTCTCCACGCAGGTGCTCGAGTTGCGCAAGGCTCTCCGACACGTGCGAGTGCGGGTCGGTTCGCAGCTCGAGAGCCGACCCGTGGGTCTCGGTGCTCGTGTGCGACTCGAGCTCTCCGCTCAGTCGCGACATGACCATGTCCGCGCGCGACGCCAGCGACCACGTGGATGGGTCGAGCAGCATCACCTCCTCCTCCACGCCGACCGTCCAGGGCGTCAGCCCGCCTGGTGCCCACTGCGACCAGGATCCCGAACGCGGCATCTTCTCCTGGGCGGGCCCGAGCATGTCAGATGGTGTGGACATCGGAGCCCGCCTGCTCACTGGAATCGTGGTGCGAGGTGAGTCGGGAGGCCTGGACCAGACGCTCGAAGAGGGCCAGCTGCTCGGCTTCCTCGACAAGCGTCTCAGCATGCCATTGCACACCTAGGACAAAGCCTCCGCGATCGTCCTCGACTGCCTCGATGACGCCGTCCTTGGCCCACGCCACCGGGCGCAGGTCAAGGCCCAGCCGGTCGATCGCCTGATGGTGAAACGAGTTCACATTCACCGGGCCTCCGCCGGTGGTCTGGGCGAGACTGCTGTCGGGCGCGACGCGAACCTCGTGTGTTGTGCGATCTCCCGGATCGAGCTGCCGATGCTCGATGCCGTGAACGAGATCGGGTAGATGTTGGTGCAGGGTGCCCTGGCGGGCGACATTGAGCACCTGCGCTCCCCGGCATATCCCAAGGATGGGCATCCCCCGACGGTCGGCGCTCTTGCATAGAGCGATCTCGAAAGCGTCAACGGACGCGTCTGTGGGGCCGAGCTCGGCATGGGGCTCCGCCCCATAGCAAGATGGGTCCAGATCCGGGCCTCCGGTGAGTACCAGCCCCGACAGATGGTCCAGCAGGCCATCCACGTTGCTGGTCGCGATCGGCGGTAGCGCGACCGGCAAGCCCCCCGCTCGCTCGACGGCCCGCATGTAGGCAAGTCCAAGCGTCATCTCCGTCTGTTTCGGCTCTCCATGAGGCACACGCTGAGCGTCTTCCTTGCTGCGAATCTCAGACACGGTGACGCCGATCAGGGGCTTGCTCGTTGGGCCATCTTCGACTTTCGTGATCCGGACTCTCATGCCAGCACCCAGGTGTCCTTGCTCCCGCCATTCTGGGAGGAGTTGACGACGAGGGCGTCGCGCTCGAACGCCACGCGTGTCAAGCCGCCTGGCAGCACATGAACCGCCTCTCCGTCTGAGATCGCGAACGGCCGCAGGTCGATATGCCGCGGCTCCAAGCGCCCTTCTGTCACCGTTGGATGACGAGAGAGCATGATCGTCTCCTGGGCGACAAAGCGCTCGGGCGCCTCAGACAGCGCCGTCGCGGTCCTGCGCAGATCATCGGGCCGCGCATGTGGTCCGATCACGACCCCATAGCCTCCGTGGCCGCTACGCGGCTTGACCACCAGTTCGTCGATGCGCTCGAGGATCATCTCGAGCACGCCCGGCTGGCATGGGTCGTAGGTGGGTACCGACTGCAGTAGCGGCTCTTCGCCGAGATAGAAGCACACCATGTCCTCAACATAGGCGTGTAGCAACTTGTCGTCGGCGACCCCTGTACCGAAGGCGTTGACGCAAGCGAGTGTTCCGTTGAGCACAGGATCGAGCAGCAGTCGCGCGAGCCGGGTCGGGTTGCCGCTCTCGTCTGAGAGCCTGTCCTCGTCCGTGCGCCGATAGACGACGTCCACCGCTCGCTCCCCCCCTGGGAGGTCGGCGAATAGGCGTCCCCGGCGTACCGACAGCTGATCGACTCCCACCAGCGGCAGACCAAGCTGGCCGGCGATCGTGGTGTGCTCGTAAAAGGCCGAGTTGAGCTCTCCGTCGCTGAGCAGCACGACAACCGGGTCATCGCACGGAGACGCGGCACGCAGGGCGTCGCCAAGCATCTGGAACGTCGCATCGAGCGAGCGCACGCGCAAGCCCGTGGGCGGCGGCAGATGCGTGGACATGACCTCGCGAGTAGCCACCGCATACGCAATCCCCGACGGCGTTCTCAGATTGTCCTCGAGTACCTTGAATGAGCCGTCGCTGTCGCGCACCACGTCCAGACCGGCGACGGTGATCCAGGAACGGATCTTCTCACCCATGCCCATCAGCAGAGGCTCGTAATGCCGGGCGTGCTCGAGGCAGCGCGGCGGTACTACGCCAGCCCGCACGATTACCCGATCGCCATACACGTCCTTGACGAACAGCTCCAGAGCTCTCACGCGCTGAGCCACTCCATCCGCGAGCCCCTGCCACTCGGGTGCGTCTATTACGCGAGGGATCGGGTCGATACGAAACGCCTGCTCGCCGCTCGCTGAACCGAAGGATACCCCCCGTCGGCGGGTATCACGGGCGACGGCAGCGCTCAGCTCACCGAGATCCGTGCCGCCGACGAGCTCGTGCACCTTGCGGTCGTGCTCGGAGACGTGAGCGCCGACAACGGCTCCCTCCTCGAAGCATTGATCTGATTGCCTCGCGGGTCTGGCCGCGTCGGAGCGTCTGGGTGCGGATGCGCTCGGCACAGAGCCCTGTTGCACGTCCAAGGCCTGCTCGGTTACGGGCATGCCTCGATTCTCCGCTCACAATTGACATTGGTCGTTCGACCTGCGTCCAAAAAGCGACCCTCCGGCTTGGACAAGGCCGAACGACTATGCCGATGGCGGGCTAACGTCGAGCTCCGGCGCCGCCTCGTGAGCGCGCGAGCGAGGCGGCGTTGGTCAGCTAGCGGCTTGCGCGGGTGTCTGCGCCGGCGCCGGTTGGCTTTTGCCATAGGCGATTGCGCCCGCCGATCACGAGCGGCTCTTTAAGAGATTGTGCACGCAACTATACGATGTTGAGGTCGTCTAAGAAGGTCTTTCAAAATGAGCTGCACGTCTCGATACCCCTTGGTGTGGAGCTGGGGGATTTGTTTTGGTACCTAATCTTTATCTATGCCTTCGCAAAAGGGTGGTGTTGGGCGATCATTCAAAAGATGAGCCATACACCCCAGCTTCCATGATCCGTGAACGTCTCAGGCAGTGGCGACTGGCAGTCTGAGTGCCGCAGGAACGATCTCAGAAGTGCGAGGATGGCGTTGGTGTCAGCTCCCCAACAGTTGAGCGGCAAGCAGTACGAGAAGGAGCTATTGCGCCTGCAGACAGAGCTGGTCTACATGCAGGAGTGGATCGTCACTCAGCGCCGTCGGCTGGTGGTGCTCTTCGAGGGCCGCGACACTGCCGGTAAGGATGGTGCGATCAAGCGAATCACGGCCTACCTGAACCCGCGCACTTGTCGCGTCGTGGCCTTGCCGGCTCCCGACGAGCGCGAGCGCACACAGTGGTATTTCGCACGCTACGCAGCGCATCTGCCGCCTGCCGGAGAGATAGCCTTGTTCAACCGCAGTTGGTACAACCGGGCGGGCGTCGAGCATGTTATGGGCTATTGCACCACCGAGGAGTACGAGGAGTTCCTGCGCTTCTGTCCCCAGTTCGAGCGGTCGCTGCAGAACGAAGGGATCACGCTCATAAAGTATTGGCTGTCGGTCTCAGACGAGGAGCAGGAGCATCGTTTTGAGAAGCGTCTGACAGACCCGCGTAAGCGTTGGAAGTTCAGTCCCACCGACCTGCAGGCCCGAGCGCGTTGGGTTGACTACGCCGAAGCGAAGGACCGCATGTTCGCCTGCACTGACACCAACCACAGTCCGTGGCATGTCGTCGAGGCAGACGACAAGCGCACCGCCAGACTGAACCTCATCAGTCACCTGCTCTCACTGATCCCCTACGAGCACCCCGACAAAACCAAGAAGATAAAGCTGCCGCCACGTCAGCGGCGCAAGTACAAGCGCCCACCGAAGCAATCCGAGCGCGAGATACCAGTGCGTTACACAGTCAGCTGAGTTTCTCACGCGGCTCTGTCGATTCCGCTGCTTGCCGTTCGTCTTAGTGAGGACAGACCCACCTAAGCTATGGAGGAAGCGATGAAATATATGTTGCTGATACATCAAGGCACCACGCCGCTGCCGGGAACGCCTGAGTGGGAGAGCCTCTCTGCTGAGGATCAAGGGGCGGTTTACGGCGCCTACAAGGCAATCAACGAGACCCCAGGCGTTACCCCCGGTGTACGGATGGGTGACCCCGAGACGGCGACCACCGTGCAGGTCAAGGACGGCAAAATGCTGAGCACCGACGGCCCATTCGTTGAGACGAAGGAGGCGCTTGGCGGCTACCTCTTCTTCGAGGCTGAGGATCTCGACGCCGCGATCGAGCTGGCCGCGCGCGTGCCGGCCGCGAGCATGGGCGGCGCGATCGAGGTGCGTCCGCTGGTGGGAGGTTGGTAGTGCGCGTCTTGGGACGGTGGGTGTCGCGCAAACCCCCAGTCTGTCCGGCGTGGTTAAGACACTTCTGGGTATGCCCCAGAACTTTCTTGAGTGTGATCGTGAGCAGGTGTTCTTGATGCCGCCGGACCCGCGGGATTGGCTGCCGGAGGGTCATTTGGCGTGGTTCGTGTTGGCGTCGGTGGATGAGATGGATCTCGCGGCGTTCTATGGCTCCTACCGTCAGGATGGGTGGGGCCGCGCGGCGTTTGAGCCTTCGATGATGGTGGCGCTGCTTTTGTATGCGTACGCGCGGGGTGAACGGTCCTCAAGGGGAATCGAGCGCCGGTGTGTGGAGGACGTCGCCTACCGGGTGATCGCCGCGCAGCAGACGCCCGATCACGCGACGATCGCGCGGTTTCGCGTGCGCCACGAGACGGCCCTGGCGGGCCTGTTCAGCGAGGTGCTGGGGCTCTGTCGGGAGGCGGGGCTCGTGAAGGTGGGGCTGATCGCGATCGACGGCACGAAGGTGCACGCGAACGCCTCGCATCACTCGAACCTGGACTACGAGCAGCTCGCGCGGGAGATCCTGAAGGAGGCGGGCGAGATCGACGCCGCCGAGGACGAGCTCTATGGGCAGGAGCGCGGCGATGAGCTGCCCGAGCATCTGCGGACTCGTGAGGGGCGGCGTGCTGCGCTGCGCGAAGCCAAGGAGAAGCTCGCGCGCGAGCGTGCAGACAGTGAAGGCGCGAAGGTGAAGGCTGCTGACGCAGAATCGCGGGGTGTGGAGCTCGCGCTTGATCCCGAGGTGATCGTCGCCCGGATGCATGGGCGTCAGGGGTGGGCGCGCGAGGCACGCCACCAGCTCGAAGAGCACCGGCGGCTACAGGCTCAGCCGATTCCACGCTCGCGACCAGAGAGGCTGCTGCAAGCAGAGCAGCGACTTCAGGAGAATCTCCGCGTCGAGCGTGAGGCCAACGAGGCTTATGAGCATCATCGCGCGACCGCCGTGACCAAGGACGGCCGGCGGTTCGGGGCGCGCCCGAATCCCTACGTGGCACCGGAGGTGCCGCCGGGGAAGATCAACGTTACCGACCTCGATTCACGCAACGTCAAGACGCCGCGCAGCTACACCCAGGGTTACAACGTGCAGGCCGCCGTGAACGAGCATCAGATCGTCTTGGCGGCCGAGGTCACGCTCACCTCACCAGACTTCGGGCAGCTCGAGCCGATGGTCAAGGCCACCCAGCGCGAGCTGGAGCAGATCGGTGTGAGCGAGGCGCCCGGGGTCGCAGTCGCGGACAGCGGCTACTGGCATGAAAATCAAATCGACAATGTCGTCAGCAACGGCACCCAGGTCTTGATCCCGCCCGATGCCGGCAAGCGCGACACGCCGCGCCGCGGCTGGGACGGCGGCCGCTACGCCTTCATGCGCACCGTGCTCGCCGGTGACCACGGCGGCGGCCTCTACCGAAAACGCAAGGCGATGGTCGAGCCCGTGTTCGCTCAAACCAAGCACAACCGCCGCATCAACCAGTTTCAGCGGCGAGGTAGATCCGCCGCACGCTCGGAATGGCGGCTGATCACCGCGACTCACAACCTGCTGAAGCTCCACAAACACCACCTGGCCGTCCAGGCGGCCTGAAACGGCACCTGGTCCGCGCAGACCCTCGACCAGGCCAGCAGAAAACCAAATCTCACGGGCGCTGACATTCACCCATCGTCCGCAGCAACTTTGCGCGACACCCACGACGAGGTGCGAGCGCTGGCTGAGAGAACCCCCCGATCGAACGCAGCGTTCACTGCTGGGCCGCCGGTAGAGCAGGTCTTTCGCGAGCAGTGGGGCCGTGTGCTCGCCGCGCTGATCGGCTTCCTCGGCGATTTCGATCTGGCTGAGGAAGTCGCCCAGGAGGCGTTTGCGACGGCGGCAGAGCACTGGGCGCACGACGGCGCGCCGGCCAACCCGGGCGCTTGGCTCATCACGACAGCCCGCAACCGCGCGATCGACCGGATTCGCCGCGACCGGACGCTATTGACCAAGTACAAGCAGCTGGACCTTCAGGAGATGGCGGAGGAGGAGATGCAAGACACGACGTTCTCCGATGAGCGCTTGGAGCTGATCTTCACCTGCTGCCACCCGGCGCTCGCGACCGACGCGCAGGTTGCGCTCACACTGCGCACGCTCGGCGGTTTGAAGACCGAGCAGATCGCGCGCGCGTTCCTCGTGCCCGAGGCGACGATGGCGCAGCGGCTGGTGCGTGCTAAGCGCAAGATCAAGGCCGCCGGCATCCCCTTCAGGATCCCGCCGGCGCACTTGCTCCCCGAGCGTCTGGATGCAGTGCTGGCAGTCGTCTATTTGATCTTCAACGAGGGCTATGACGGTCATGGCGAATTGACGGCCGAGGCGCTCCGTCTCGGCGCCGCGCTGGTCGAGCTGATGCCCGACGAGCCCGAGGCGAGCGGCCTGCTGGCGCTGATGCTGTTGCACAACTCGCGTCGCGCCGCACGCTTCAGCGACGACGGCGAGCTGGTGCTGCTCGCCGACCAGGACAGGAGCGTGTGGGACGACCAGCAGATCGGGGCCGGGAACGAAGCGCTGCGGCGCGCGCTGGCATTGCGTGGGCGGACAGGTGTGGGTGCCTACACGTTGCAGGCGACGATCGCCTCGCTGCACGTCGAGGACACCCGCGACTGGACACAGATCGCCGCGCTCTACAACGAGCTTGCGCGGTTGGCTCCCTCTCCGGTGATCGAGCTCAACAGGGCCGTCGCGTTGGCAGAAGCACGAGGGCCCGCGGTGGGATTGGCAAGCATCGAAGCTCTCGATGGGCTCGACGGCTACCACTATTTTCATGCGGCCCGCGCTGAGCTGCTGCGCCGTCTCGACAGATGGGCCGAAGCCCGCGCGGCATTCGAGCAGGCGCTCCAGCTCGTTCGCTCCGAGCCCGAGCGGCGATTTCTGCAGGGCCGGTTGGCGTCACTCTAGCTGGGCGGTCTGTGCTCCAAAAAGGGCGATGCCCCGCACGCGCGCGCGGGGCATCGCCCTTTTGCATAGACGGTTGCAGGACGGCCGCGGCAGGGGACGAGCGCCCGAACCGATGGCCAGTAGGTCATAGCGACGCTCAAGCAGCACTCGGCCTAGTCGATGGGGGGATGTGCTCGATGTGGGCTCACAAGTTCGGTCGCTCTTGCCGCGCAGGTTTGCGCTGGTGCTCGGGTGCACAGTCGCGCTGGCCGGCGTGGGTGCGGCCGGCGTGGGCACGGGCTCCTCGGCGGCCGCCACTACCAAAAAGCTGACGGCCGCCAACTGGGACAGCGCCCAGCAGCAACTTGTCCTCGGCGACGGGGTGATGAGCGAAGCGCCCGGCGCGGGCTTTGCCGGCGCCGCCCCGCTGAGCGCCCAGGCCGAGAGCACCGCGCTGGCGGTGATCGCCACACGCGAGGAAGTCGCGCCGATTGCTTTCCAGGCCAACGTCCCGATCACGCTCGTGCGTTTCGACGCTCTGCTCGTGGACCAACTGGGCCTCGGCGACGTCGCCGAACACGTTCAGCAGGTGGCCGTCGCCGCCGGCCTCACGCCACCCAGCTATTTCGGCAGCGAGGTGGTCGCCCGCTACCTGGGCCTGCGCTACAACCACCCGGCGGGCGAAGACTCCTTGGAGCTGTACCCGTGGAACGCGATCACGCGCGCCGAAGCCGCGCACTCCTTCGCGGTCGTGCTCGGCCTTGAAAGCTGGGCCCTCTCCTCGGCACGCGAAGTGCTCGACGGCTTCTCGCTGCCGCTATACACATCGGCTCAACGCGAGGTATTGCGCATAGCAGTGTCCAAGATCGGCATGCCCTACGTGTGGGGCGGCACGACCGACAACACCGCCGACGGGCTCGAACACGGCGGCTATGACTGCTCGGGCTTTGCCTGGCGCGTCTACAAGGTCTCGGGCCTGTCGTGGGGCAAGAGCATCCTCGGGCGCACCGCTGCCGAACAGGCCGGTGAAATCCCCAAGAGCAGTCGCATCCACCTGGAAGACGTTCAGCCAGGCGATCTCTTGTTCTTCGGCTCGGCGAGCTTCAATGCAACTGCAACCGAGTCGAACGTGATCCATGAGGGATCGCGCTCAGCGCTCAGTGGGCGATCCACTCCTCTGAGGAGGGGGTCTACGTGTTGCCGCTGACTTCGGGCTGGCTTGCCGAAAGCTTTACCTGGGCGCGCCGGGTCCTGTAGCTCAGCCGAGGGTCGAGCTCCGAGCCTGGGGTCAATCTCCAAGACATCAGGGAGACATCGCCGCATGCGGCGATGTCCCGGACGGTGCATGCACCGTCCGGCCGGGCGCGCATGCGCGCCCGGAACTGCAAAAACGAACGCCCCGCGATAATCGTGCGAGCATGGCCGAAGAACAAGCCAACTCCTATAGCGGCCGCACGGCCTGGGCGCGCAATCTGGCCGCACCTGTGCGCGACTTCCTGAGCACCGAGACGGGCGGCGCGATTGTGCTGCTTGGGGCCACGGTGCTCGCGCTGCTGTGGGCCAACTCGCCCTGGTCATCCTCTTACGACTCGCTGTGGAGCACGAAGCTGTCGATATCGATCGGCGGCGGCGGGATCTCCGCGGACCTGCGCCACTGGGTCAACGAGGGCCTGATGACCTTCTTCTTCCTCGTCGTCGGCCTCGAGGCAAAGCGCGAGCTGGACGTGGGTGAGCTGCGCGAGCGCCGTCGTCTGGCGATTCCGGTGGTGGCAGCACTCGGCGGGATGGCTGTCCCGATCGCGATCTACCTCGCTTTCAACGCCGGAGGTCCAGGTGCGCACGGCTGGGGTGCCGCGATGTCAACCGATACGGCCTTCGCCTTGGGCGCGCTGGCGCTGCTCACCCCGGTCGGCGCGACGCGCCTGCGTGTCTTCCTGTTGACGCTCGCGGTCGTCGACGACCTGTTCGCGCTGATGGTCATCACCGTCGCCTACACCAGCCACGTCTCGCCGCTCGCGCTAGCCGTGGCGGTCGGCCTGTTCGCGCTGCTAATTGGCCTGTGTTACGTGCCTGCCTGGCGGCGCCAGCTCACGGTGATCGTGGGGCTGGCTCTGTGGGTGGCGATGTTCGAGTCGGGCATCGACCCGGTGATCTCCGGCTTGGCGGTCGGCCTGGTCACAAGCGCCTATCCGCCCTCGCGCGAGGACCTGGAGCGCGCCACAGCATTGACGCGCTCGTTTCGCGAGCAGCCCACGCCCGAGCTGGCGCGCTCGGCGCAGATCGGCGTGCTCTCGGCGATCTCGCCCAACGAGCGCTTGCAGTACTCCTTGCACCCGTGGACAAGCTATGTGGTCGTGCCCCTTTTTGCGCTCGCCAACGCTGGTATCCATGTGACCTCTGGTCTGCTGGGCGACGCGATCTCCTCGCCAATCACTCTCGGCATCGCCGTTGGTTATGTCTGTGGCAAGCCTTTGGGCATCCTCGGCGCCTCCTACCTGGCTTCGCGTCCGCGCCTGCACGGGGTGCGCCCGACGCTCAGCTTCCCTTCGTTGGCGGGCGGCGGCGCAGTCGCCGGCATCGGCTTCACCGTCTCGCTGTTGATCTCGAGCCTCGCCTTCTCCGGTGAGCGCCTGCAAGAGGCAAAGCTCGGCGTGCTCGCTTCGGCAATCCTCGCCCCACTGCTCGCCTGGGCGGTCTTCAAACTCATGCGACGTCTACCCACGCAGGTGCGAGCCCGCCAGATCGTCGGCACAGCAGACGACATCCTCGATCTCGCCGACGACGTTGACCCGTCCCGCGACCACATCCGCGGCTGCGACGATGCCCTGGTCACCCTGGTCGAGTACGGCGACTTCGAGTGTTCCTACTGCGGTCAGGCCGAGCAGATAGTGCGCGAGCTGCTCTCATCCTTCGACGACGAGCTGCGCTATGTCTGGCGTCACCTACCACTCAACGACGTTCACACAAGCGCGCAACTGGCGGCCGAGGCGACAGAGGCGGCCGCCGCCCAGGGCAAGTTCTGGGAGCTGTACGACGCGCTGCTGGCCCATCAGGACACGCTCACGCCGCTCGACATGCGTCATTACGCAGAGCAGCTTGGTCTCGACGTCGAGCGCTTCTGGGACGAGCTACGCCACCACGACTACGCGGCAAGAGTGGCAGAGGACGTGGCGGGCGCAGATGCCAGCGGCGTCTCGGGCACACCCACGTTCTTCATCAACGGTCGCCGCCACCATGGCGCGTATGACATCGACACGCTGACCGCGGCTGTGCGCGCCACGCGCAGGCGCGCGGGCCTGATCGTCGCCGGCGGGTAAAGTCCCCGACATGACGCTGGTCCTGCTAACGGGCGCCACACGCGGCATCGGCCAAGCCGCTGCGATTGAGCTGGCTCGCCAAGGCGCCGAGCTTGCACTCGTCGGACGCCAGGCCGAGCGTGTGGCGGCTGTCGCCAACGAAGCCAGAGCGGCCGGCGGCGGCGCCCCAGTACACGAGCACGTCGCCGACCTGACGCTGATGAGCGACGTGCGCAAGCTGGCCGAGGAGGCACGCGCGAGCTACGAGCACATCGATGTGCTGGCCAATAATGCCGGCGCGCTGTTTGCCTCGCGCAAGGTCACATCCGAGGGCTTGGAGCGGACCTTCGCTCTCAATCATCTCACGCCTTTCTTGCTGACGGCTTTGCTGCGCGATCAGTTGACAGGGGGCCGTGTGGTGACGACAGCCTCCGACGCACACAAGTCCGGTCGGCTCGATCTCGAAGACCTGCAGTCCGAAAAATCCTACGCGGCGATGCGCGTGTACGGCACCTCGAAGCTGTGCAACATCCTCTTTACGCGTGAGTTGGCGAAGCGGTCTCCAGAACTGCACGCCAACTGTTTTCACCCCGGTGTGGTGCGCACGGGCTTTGGCAAGAACGAGAACGGCATCTGGAGGGTCTTGACGACGCTAGCCGGCCCTTTCTTTCGTTCGCCGGCACGTGGCGCTCGCTCGCTGATCTGGCTGTCGCTGTCGGATGAAACGGCTTCGCTCACCGGCGAGTATGTCGAAAACGAGAAGGTGGCCCAGCCAAGCGCCCAAGCGCAGGACGAGGTGCTGGCCGAGGGCTTGTGGGAACGTAGCGCCGCACTTGTCGGTCTGCCGGCCGACGCGGCTACTTAGCTCGAAGCTCGACCGGGAGTTGGAATCTGACCTGGGTGTGCGTATGCTCAAAACAGGCGGCTAGGATTTCCGTGTCATGCAACCAGCCGGTTGCATATAGCGATGACTGCCAGTGTCGCGTGGTCGGTTCTTGGCATAGCTCGAGCAGATGGCAAAGCTGCTCGAGGAGCTGACGAGCGAGGCGGCGAGCTAGTCTCATGGCTGTGGCGAGCGTTGGCACCACTGGCGGGCAGTCGCGGAACCTGATCCTGGCGGCGATGATCTTCGCGGTCGCGATGACGTTCATCGACCAGACGATCGTGTCGATCGCGGCGCCGGAAATCCAGAAGGAGCTGAGCCTGACGAGCACCGGGACGCAGTGGGCGATCAACGCCTACCTGCTGTCGTTGGCCTCGCTGTTTGCCTTCGGCGGCCGCCTGGCGGACACGGTCGGTCACCGCAAGATGGTGACGCTCGGCGTGATCGTGTTCGCAGCGTCCTCGGCGATGTGCGGTCTCACTCCCAAGGGTAGCTTGGCGCAGGCTTGGATCGTGACGTTCCGTGTCATCCAGGGGGCAGGTGGCGCGATCATGTTCCCGGCGGCATTGGCGATCGTCGTGCAGACCTTCGAGTTGCGCGAACGCGGCAAGGCGCTTGCGATCTTCTTCGGTATCGCAGGCGGCCTCACAGCGGTTGGCCCGATCCTCGGTGGCTATCTCACGCAGTGGACGTGGCGGGCGATCTTCTGGGTGAACATTCCCGTCGCGATCATCGCCCTGATCTTGATCGTTCTCTCAAAACCAAGAACTCAGCATCAGCCGGCGCGCATGGACTACCGGGGCCTGGCGTTGATCGTCTCCGGCATCGCCCTGAGTGTGTTCGGCTTTCAGCAGTCCTCCACGTGGGGCTGGAGCGATCCAGCCACCGGAGCCTGCATCGCGATCGGCGCTGCGCTGCTTGTGGTCTTCTACTTCGTCGAGCTGCGCACCGTCTCGCCGCTGATCGAGATGAGCATCTTTCGCATCCGTGCGTTCTTGGTGGAGAACCTCGTACTCGCCATCTCGATGCTGGTGTTCGTCCCGGTGTTCTTCTTCGCGAGCGAGTACGCACAGATCGCCCTGGGCAAGTCACCTTCTGAGGCAGGTCTGTACATCCTGTACTTCTTCATCGGCTTTGTCATCGCGGCGCAGATCGGCGGGCGGATGCTCGACAGGGTGGGAGGCAAGCGTCCCGTGGTGTTCGGCTGTGCGCTGAGCGCCGTCGGCTTCTGGCTGTGGGCAGGAAAGATCACCGACCTGAGCTTCGGCGCTCAGCAGTGGTACATCATCCTCGCCGGCGCCGGCATGGGGATGATGCTTGGCCCGGCCAGCACCGATGCCGTCAATCGCGCCTCTCGGCTCTCCTATGGCGAGGCGACGGGCATAACGCAGACGGTCCGCAACTACGCCGCCAGTCTCGGCCTTGCGATCCTCGGCACGATCCTGGTCTCGCAGATGCGCTCGCGCGTCGTCACGTCGCTGATCGCGAAGGGTGTGCCCAGCGTCCGAGCGCATGCCGAGGCGTCGAGCATCGCCCAATCTCGCGGTGGCGGTGGGAACATCGCGTCGATTCCCCACTTCCTGCAGCTCGACTTCGCCTACGCCACACGCTCGGTGCTCTACGTGATGGCAGCGATCATGGCGGCTGCGGCGGTCGTGGCCTTCGTTGGTTTGCGTGCGGGTCTGCAGAAGGAGGAGACGCTGAGTCCCGCGACCGACTTTGACCAGCAACCGTCCAGTGGCCCTGCCGGAGAGGCGATCGGCAGTGCCTTCCCTGAGGCGCCCAGCACTAGCTGATCAGGTTGACCAGGCCTTTGATCATCAGGTAGACGCCGGCTGCCGCGCAAGCGAGCACCGCCAGCAGACGTCCGCGTCGCGTAAACCAGGCGTTGATCTGCTCGAGCGAGTTAGAGGCACGGGCAGGAAACAGCAGTAGCGCCAGCATCGGTAGCTCGATCAGCCACAGCATTACCGCCACCGTTGCGAGGAGACCCAGCAGCTTACCGCCGGTCGAGAGTTCCGCATCAGAGATCTCCTTGACCGCGGCGATGTAGATCGGCGAGGGCAGTACATAGAGCGTGATGCCGAGCACGAACGCCAGTCGAGTGCTCTGCAGATACCGATCGATCTTGGATGTGCCCTTCGGCTTTGCCGGAGCTGGTTGCTTTCGGCGCAGGTAGACCGCGAATCCCAGCAACAACACGCCGAAGCCCAAGTCGAGTGCGGCGCTCGGGGTCAAATGGTGCGGTCCGGTGGCGCCCACTTCGTCCAGCAGGAACAGCACGATGGTGCCGACCGCATAGGTGATCAGAGCCGCGGCAAGCACGAAGGCGAGTACTCGCGAGCGCACTTGCGAGCCCCGACCGAGGGCGATGACCGCCAGTACCGCCGGTGGGTAGATGGAGGCGGCGAGCGCCAGGGCTAGAGCTTGGGGTGGCATCTCAAGTGGGCATCTTCTATCGAAGTGGCCCCTCCGCTCAGGACGGAGGGGCCACCAGCAGTTGCTGCTCGCCTACGCGCACGGTGTCACCGGCGCGCAACTGACGCCCACGGCGGGCCTCTTGCTCGCCGTTGACCCAGACCGGCTGGGCGGCGAGGAACGCCTTTGCTTCGCTGCCACTATCGATGATCCCAACAAGCTTTAGCAACTGCCCAAGCCTGATCGTCTCATCACGAATCTGGACCTCACGAAGCACGGGGTGAATCTACCGGTCGTGCCGGGCGAGCACGATGCTCGCCCGGTGGGTCTGAGTGTGCGCGGTGGGCGTCGTTCCAAGGACGCTCGCAAGCGTCAGGTAGAGCCCGACTTGATGGTGCTGCTCCAGCGCGCTGAGCACGGTGCGCCGCGAGGAGAGGGAGAGCCTCAGGTGGACTTCGATTTGATGCCCGGCGAGAATGTCCACCCGCGTGCCCTTCAACGTGTAGCTGTGTACGGTCGAGCCTTTGGCGTGCTTGCCGTGGGCGCCGTGGTTTGCGACGCGTACCGTCAGGCGTCCGTTCAGCTCGGCCTCGAGGCTCGTCGCGCAGCCGGCGCTTGCGAGGATCGTGCCTTTGCTCAGCAGTCGCTGGGTGTGGGTAGCGCTCAATGTGCAGCGGGTCGCTCCGGTGCTCGGCACGCTGCCAACGACGGTTGGTGCACTGATGGTGAGTGTGCGCGTGACAGTCGTCGTGTTGCCGAGCACATCGGTGGCGGTGGCCGTCACCTGGTAGCTGCCGGGTGCGCCATAGGTATGTGTGACGCTGACACCATCGGCGGAGGCACCGTCGCCGAAGGAGAAGCCCTCAGATAGAACGGGACTCCACACGTCCAGTGGCGCCACAAAGAACTGCAACGGCTGGCCGACGAGACCTTGCGAGGGAAGCGTAAGCCCGCGCGGCAGCGGTCCGGCGGCGTCGTAGCCGGCAGCTTCGAGCAGGTAGTTAGGACCATTTGAGCGCGACCACACGGCGATCGCGTTGCCTTGCGCGTCGATGCCCACCTCGGGCGAGCTTTCCTGCGGCCCGGTCGCGGACACGGTTGTGGCGGAGCTGAAGCTGCCACTTGCCGGGCGCACCGCTGCTTGGGTGGTGTTGGTGGCACCGTTGAACGTCTTCCAGCTGACGATCGTCCCACTCAGCCCGTCGCCGGCGATGCGTGGTTCAAAGGCTTCCTGGCCGCCCGGGTCGAGCGTGCTGGGGCTCGCGAACGAGCCTGTGGTGCCCGGTGTGCGCACACTTGCGTTGACGCGCAGTTCAGTGCCATCGGACTGCTGCCAGGCAACGACGCCGGTGCCCTGAGCGTCGAAGGCCACCTGTGGCGCTTGCGCAGGCTGGGAGCTGGGCGCGGATGCTGTCTGGGGAGCGCCGAATTCACCGCCGGCAGGGCGGTAGTCGCCCTGGATCGTGCTGGCGGGAGATCCGTCGAAGCGCCACACCGCCAGCGCGTTGCCGCTGGCGTCAAATGCGATCTGCGGCGTGTCCGCGTTGTAGCCGGAAGGCGAGAGGAAGTCGGGCGTGCCAAAGGTCCCGCCCGTGAGCCGTAGGGCATCCTCGATACGAATGTTCGACCCATCCCAGCCGTCCCATACGGCGATCGCGTCGCCATGGGAGTCGAGCGCGACCCGTGGAACACTGGCAACGGCCGTGAAGCTCGTGAGGTCGTGGGCTTCGCCGAAGACTCCGCCAGGAGCGGCCGTGGCAGCTTGAATCTCTTCATTGAGACCAGAGCCAAGGCTCCAGACGAGTATGGCTTCGCCCACTGCGTTCATCGCCACGTGCGGTTCCCTTGCTTCATAGCCTGCGGCCGACAGCGTCTGCGGCGCCCCGAATGATCCCCCGGCGGGTCGATAGGCAGCCTGGACGCGCGCGTTGGCGCCGTCGAAGTGCAGCCACACCGCGATTGAGTCGCCCTGGGCGTCGCTCGAGACCTCGGGCGACATCGAATAGGAGCTGGGATCGGACAGCGTCTGCGCGGTGCCAAAGGCGCCTCCCGCAGGACGCGCGGCGGCCATGATCACCGGCTGTGGCCCGCCAGTGCCCTGCCAGACCGCCACGGCGTCACCACCCTGGTTGAAGGCGACCTGTTGTTGGCTTGCGTCCTGACCGGGCTGTGAGAGCGTCTGCGGCGTGAGCCATTGCGGCGCAGCTTGGGCGGGAGCCGCCACGGCGAGCGTGGCCGCCGTCACGGCAAGGCCGAGCAGTGGTTTGAAAATCCGGTTGAGCACCATCTCGCAAATACCTCCTGTGATGAGCCCGCTGGTGCGGGCGCAATTGGCTTGTGCGAGACGAAACTGGGGTTGGCGCGGCGAATTACGCGGGACGGCGGAAAAATCTTGGCCGCGCTCACGGCCCGAGGGCGAGCCGGACGTCAGGGAATCAGGCCCGGTTTTTCAGGCGCGGCGGGTGTGGTCGTCGTTTCGGTGGTTTCAGTCGGGCCGGTGGTGGCAGGCGGGGTGGGAGTAGGCGTGGTTTGGGTCGGAGGCGTTGTGGTCGTTGGTGGGGGAGTGGGTGTGGGGAGATTTGGGGTCGTACCGGTGGTGGAAGGCGGCGGTGTGGTCGCTACCGGGGGCGCCGGTCGATGGGTTGGCGGTTTCTGATGGTGGCGGTGGTTGGCCACGCGACGCGCGGGAGCTTTCTTGGATGGGACCGTGACGAGTGCGGTGGCGAGGGAGCCAGCGTCGTGGATCGCAAGCGGCTGAACAGGCCTTGGGAGGGTGAGTGCAGTGGCGGTGTGATGGGTCTGGCGCACACGAGTCGGCCCGGTGGCCGGTTGCGTGATCGCACCCCCAGGCAGCAGGGCTTGGGGTGAGACATGGCCATCGCGTGTGATGCCGGTCATCGTCACAAGCAGCAGGCACACCGCGAGTACGACGGTCCCTACTATCGCCCAGCGTGCAAGCCTTGCGCCGCCAGGGTGCCCCGTGACGGTTGCTGCCGGGGAGGGGCCGGCGATATGGCTCCAGTCGGCGCCCACGAATTCGGCGGCGCGGGCGATCGTCGCGTGGCGCAACCACAGCAGCGGTGCAATCGGAGCAAGCGCACGGTAGGAGATGCCGGCCTCCTGCATCGCGGCCTGGCTGAGTCGGCAGGTGTCGCATGCGGCGAGGTGCGTACGCACCCAGTCAAGCTGGGCAGCATCTTCAGATTCGTCGTCCTGGATGCTTGCCAGCAACGGCAGCGCTCTGGCGCAGTCCTTCGAGGAGGCACTCACGGAGGCAAGCGCCGAGCCGCGCAACAGATCGCGCAGCTTGATGCGCGACCGCGAGACGAGCTGTGCGACGGCGTTGCGGTTGAGGTCCATGAGCTCACCGATCTCGTCATAGGAGAGCAACTCAATCTCGCGCAGCGCAAGCACCTCGCGCTGGCGCGCGGGCAACTCTGCGTTGGCCGCGCGCACATCCTCGCGGGCGGCGGCGAGTAGGGCGGCCCGCTCAGGGTCGCGCTCTAGATTCTCATCAGGGCTGTACCAGCCGCCCGAAGATCCGTCGGCCTGTTCGGCGACAGGCTCGACTCTGCGTCTGCCTTCGATCATGTCGTAGCACGCGTTGCGGGCCGCGGTAAGCGCGTATGCAGCGAAGTTGAGCTCGCGTCCCTCGAGCGAGGGCAGGCGCCCGAGTAGGCGAACGAATGTCTCCTGGGTGGCGTCGGCGGCATCATGTGGGTTGCTGAGCATCCGCATGCAGAAGCCATAGACGCGTCGCTCGTGGCGATCGTAGAGCTCCGTGAAGGCGTGACCGTCGCCAGCGGTCGCCAGCCTCGCCAGCTCCCTGTCATCCAGCGAATCGAGCTTGCGCGAGTATGCGACCGTCGAGGCCATGACGGATAGCTTGACGTGATTCTCCAAGAGCGCATGTGTACAGGCCGGCTCCCGGGCCGAGTCGATGGGCAATGCGCGAGAGGCCGGCGGGTCGATGACTCCCATCATCGGTACAACGGCCGAGTCCTTCGTGTGTTACGCGGGCGCCCGCGAAGCCCCAAGGTTGCTCCGTCTCGATGGCCGAGCGCAAAGCGCTGAGCGTGGCCGCGCGCACCGCGCAGCTCAGAACAAGCTCTGTTGAGCAGCGTCAGTCTGGATTGGCTCCTCCAAGGATTGGGCGGGTGGTTTCGGTAGTTGCCTGAATCGGCTCTTGGTTCCTGGTCGATGCACGAGTCGAGCAAGGCGCTGACGTTCATCTGTCGGCGCGTAGGCGCCGCGCTTGTAGAGATCCCCGTAGCGGCGCACGAGCTCCGGGCGCTGAGTACGCAGCCAGTCCATGAACACGTCCTTGACCTCACCGCGCAAATGCAAAGCGACCCCCCCGATGCTCTTCGCACCGGCATCGATCGCCCCCTGCAGCAGCGGCTCGAGTTGCTCGGGACTGTCGTTGATGCCCGGCATCAACGGTGCGATCAATACGCCCGTGGGAATGCCGGCGTGGTTGAGCTCCGCAACCGCCTCCAGGCGAGCGCGGGGATTGGGGGTATGAGGCTCGGTGGCGCGCCAAGCACGCTCGTCGAGCGTCGGGATCGACAAGCTCGCGCTGATCGTGGTGCGCTTGGCGATTTGCAGCATCAACGGCAGATCGCGTAGCAAGAGGGGGGACTTCGTGAGCACAGAGCAGGGATTGCCTGTCCCGTTGGCAGCGTCACGCAGTGCTTCCCAGATCCCCACCATCAACCGGTAGCGACCCTCGACCCACTGATAAGGGTCGGTGTTGGTGCCCAGTGCGACGTGCTCTCGCTTCCACGATCGTCGCGCCAGCTCTAGGCGCAGCACCTCCGGCGCGTTGACCTTGACGACGATCTCGCGCTCGAAGTCGCGCCCGGCGTCGAAACCCAGATAGCGGTGCGTGGGCCGAGCAAAGCAATAAATGCACGCATGACTGCACCCCCTGTAAGGGTTGATCGTCCAACTGAACGGCATGCGCGAACGAGCTGGAACGCGGTTGAGTACCGAGCGGGCGCGGACCTCGTAAAAGCGGGTATCAAGCGCCTCGGGCGCGTCGAAGTGGCGCACTATCGCCTCGTCACGGTAGCCCGGCAGACGACGCTGCTCGTCGGCCTCCTCGGTCAGATTGCTCCAGCGCACGAACATATGTTCGCATAGGCGACGGCGGCGCTGGAAAATTTTACGGTTGAAGGCGCTCACTTGGGGGAATATTTCTCGCCGGACATAGCGCAATCGTGACGTTGCTTAGGAGGGCCAACCCCCTCCCCGCGTCTCCCGCGAAAGGGCTATCGGGTGCCGCGCGACATGACTACTGGGGAGCGCCTCCCCTAGTAGATGGCCTCCCGGGCAGTCAATGCCCGGGAGGCTTCTATGCGCTCGTCCTCTCCCGTCCTCCCACTCTGTCCTTCCTGTCTGTTCCCCCGGCAGACAGGAAGCTTGTCGATACATCACCCAGCCGGAGCGCAACCCAAGTGGGATCGCATCCGGTGTCGGGTGACGGTTCGCTATTTCTTCGGGCAGGGAACCTTGATGCTGACCGTCGAGGTTTCCCCGCTGAGGTATTTGAGTTCTGTCTTCGCCGGGAAGCCGCCCTTCGGGCACTTCTTCGGCACGGTGCCGTAGGAGATCAACTTTTTGCCCTGCATGAAGGCGGCGCCGACCCTGATCTTGATCGACAGCACCGAAGCATAGGGAGCTCCGGGCACCGTCGACACGAGCGGCACGACTGCCGTCAGCTTCTGTGAGAACGGGTTGGACGCGCCCGAGAATCTGCCGGTCGAGAGGACTTCAAGCACCGCCGGTTCCCGACCTTCGGTGAAGAAGGCGATGTTGCCGCCGGGCGTGAAGAACGCCTGCACGGTCGCTTTCTCCTGCACGCGCGTGCCGCCGAAGCTGACCACTCCGAGCACTTCGCCCTTTGGACTGGCAACCGACTTCTTCGGGCAGTTCTGTACTTCATGGCTTTCGAGGACCGCATTCGAGCAGGTCGCAAAGCCCTGCGGGTGAAGCTTTGTGCCTGACGGCAGGTACACCACCACCCCTGTCAGCGGTGAGGGAAAGCCACCATATTCGGTGCCGCTGATCGTCATCTGAGCTTCGACGGAAGCCCCAGCACCAAGGATGTTGCCTGTTTTGGGATAGGACCCACCTTTGGGCGAGGCAGGATTCTTGAGGACCGGCAGGATCTTCGCCTTGACCGTCACTTCCGGGGCCGCGAATGCGGCCGCCGGCAAACTCACGGCGGTGATCGCCAAGCAGGCCATGCCCACGAGCAAGCTGAGCATGTGAGGACGCATGCCGTGACTGGCGAATCGAGAGCTCCGCGCCCGCCGTACGTGCGCTCTTGGATCGCTGGAGCGGCTGTCGACTGCGCTCGGATTGGCGTGCTCTGATCTGGCCATGTTTCATCTCTCCTTGGGTGATGCTGCCTACTGCCTTAACAGGCCCGGCACGCCCAAGTAGCGGTTGCAACGATTGCCGGGCGCGCCCCGCTCGGCTAACGTCGCGTCGATGAGTACAGACACATCAGAGGACGAGCGACTGGAGAGTCTTGGCATTCTCCGCC
This sequence comes from uncultured Solirubrobacterales bacterium, assembly GCA_963827045.1. Lineage (GTDB taxonomy): Bacteria > Actinomycetota > Thermoleophilia > Solirubrobacterales > Solirubrobacteraceae > Palsa-744. The sequence goes on along the minus strand of CAWGZH010000003.1, from coordinate 543,116 downwards.
TACGTGCCGACAATCCCGGCCCGCTCACGATGTCGGGCACCAATAGCTGGGTGGTGGGACGCGATCCGGCTTGGGTCGTCGATCCGGGCCCCGAGCTGGCGGCTCATCTCGAGCGCCTGACGACTGCGCTTGAAGAGCGTGGCGGGTTGGGAGGGATCGCGCTAACCCACGACCACATCGATCACTCCGAGGCGGTGGCGGCACTGCGCGAGCGCTTTCCCGAGCCGCTTGCTGCCGGTCGTGGCGGCGCCGACGTGGAGTTGACCGACGGGGTGCACTTCGGGCCTTTTGAGGCGCTTTACACGCCCGGCCACGCACCCGATCATTTCGCTCTGATCGCCGGCAGGGCCTGCTTTGCCGGCGACGCGATTCTCGGAGAGGGCAGCGTGTTCGTAGCCCCCGACCCCGGAGCGCTCGCCGGCTATCTGAATGGCCTGCAGCGCCTGGGAGAGCGCCGGCTCGAGGTCCTCTGCCCAGGCCATGGCCCGCCGATCTGGACGCCTGGGGAGCGCATCAGCGAATACATCGAGCACCGCCTCGATCGCGAGCGTCGTCTGCTTGCGGCGATCGCCGAAGGACGCCGCGGAGAGCAGGCGCTACTGGACGCCGCATGGTCGGATGTGCCCGAGCAGCTGCGCCCGCTTGCGGCCATAACGCTTGCCGCGCATCTCGACAAGCTCGCAGAAGAAGGCCGCCTCCCGCTACCGTTTGCGCGATGAGCGCTCTGGCTTCGAAGTTCACCGGCACTGTGATCCCAACTCGGAGCTTCGTGCCCGCTCTATGAGCAGTCCTTCTTCGAGCGCTCCGGACGCGGGAGCTACAGACGCGCCGACGGTGCAGCCAGGAGGGTCAACCATCCCTGTGCCGGCGCAAGATTCACCGTTTCCGCCGATCGCCGACTATGGCTTCCTGTCCGATTGCCACACCGGTGCGCTCGTGGCCTCCGATGGCGCGATCGAGTGGATGTGCCTGCCGCACTTCGATTCCGCTTCGGTGTTCGCCGCGATGCTCGACCGCGGCGCCGGCAGCTTCCGGGTCGGACCGTACGGCATGTACGTGCCCGTCGGGCGACGCTACCTGCCGGGCACCAATGTGCTCGAGACGACCTGGATGACGCCCCAGGGGTGGCTGCGCGTGGTGGATGCGCTTACGATCAGCGACTGGCACGACGTGGAGCGCGGTAGCACCCACACGCGTCCGCCCACCGACTTCGACGCCGACCACCTACTCGTGCGAATCGTCGAATGCATCCAGGGTCAGGTGCAGGTGGAGATGGTCTGCGAGCCGATGCTCGACTACGGCTCCACCGCGGCACAGTGGAGTCACGTCGAAGATGAGTATGGCCACGGCCTCGACGCAACCAACGAGCGCACGGCGTTTCGCCTGTTCAGCGATACGCGTATGGGCATTGAGGGCAATCGCGCGCACTCGCGCCACACGATGGCCGAGGGCGAGAAGCGCTTCTGCGCGATCTCTTGGACCAAAGAGCTGCGCGGCCCGCGCACGGTCGAAGAAGCAGAGGCGCGGATCGACCGCACGAGCCACTTCTGGCGTACCTGGTTGGCCGAAGGCAACTATCCGGATCACCCCTGGCGCGCGCACCTGCAACGCTCGGCGCTCACGCTGAAGGGCCTCACCTTCATGCCCACCGGCGCGCTCGTGGCGGCTCCGACCACCTCGCTGCCTGAGACGCCGCGCGGCTCGCGCAACTGGGACTACCGCTACTGCTGGATGCGCGACGCCTCCTTCACGCTGTGGGCTTTGCATGCGCTGGGCCTGGATTGGGAGGCTGACGATTTCATCCAGTACGTCGCTGACATGGAGCGCAACGAGGACGGGTCCTTGCAGATCATGTATGGGATCAAGGGCCAAAAGGACCTCAGCGAGTCCACGCTCGATCACCTCAAGGGCTACGAGGGCGCGCGCCCGGTGCGGATCGGTAACGGCGCCTACAACCAGCGCCAGAACGACGTGTACGGCGCGGTGCTCGACTCGGTCTACCTGCACTCCAAGCGTCGCGATCACATCCCCGAGCGGCTGTGGCCGGTGCTGGTCGACCAGGCCGAATGCGCGGCGCGTGTGTGGAAGGAACCCGACCAGGGGATCTGGGAGGCGCGCGGCGAGCCACGCCATTACGTCTCCTCGAAGCTGATGTGTTGGGTCGCGTGCGACCGCGCTGCGCGGCTCGCTGAACGGCGTGGCGAGGACGAACACGCCGAGCGCATGCAGGGGATCGCCGACGAAATCAAGGGCGACATCCTCGAGAAGGGTGTCGACGAGCGGGGCGTGTTTCGCCAGCATTACGACACCGACGCGCTCGACGCCTCCAACCTGTTGATCGTGTTGATGCGCTTCCTGCCTGCCGACGACGAGCGTGTGCGGGCGACGGTCATGGCGATTCGCGACGAGCTGACCGAGAACGGCTTGGTCCTGCGCTACCGCACAGACGAGACCGACGACGGCCAGAGCGGTGAGGAGGGCACGTTCTTGATCTGCTCGTTCTGGCTCGTCTCGGCTATGTGTGAGATCGGCGAGCACATGCACGCCCGGCGACTGTGCGAGCGGCTGCTCGGCTACTCATCCGAGCTGGGCCTGTACGCGGAGGAGCTCGAGGCCTCCAGCGGCCGGCATCTCGGCAACTACCCGCAGGCATTCACGCATCTGGCGCTGATCAACGCCGTCACGCATGTGATGGGCACGATTCAGCGATAGCCCGGCTCGCCGGGCAGCGCCACGCGCGCGACCTCGCCGTCGAACCACACCTTCGGCTGCACCGGCAGCACCTCGCGACCGCGTGCATACTCCAGCAGCTCGAGCACGCTAGGGAACGCTCCGAGCTGCTCCAGATGCTTGATTGTGGGGAAGACGAGCAGTATCTCCTCGCGGGCGTAAGCGTCCAAGGCCCCATGGGGAGTGAACCAGCCCTGATCGACGCACTCCTCGCCGTTGACGTGCGGTTCCTGGCCGGAGGGCAGCTCCGCGAGGAAGAAACGAGTATCGAAGCGGATCGAGACCTCTTCAGGAGTTATCCAGCGCGAGAATTCCACGAGGGCACTGGGATCGGAGAGAGTGATGCCTGCCTCCTCGGATAGCTCTCTCGACGCCGCCGCACGATGTGCACCGAAGTCTCCCGCACCGAGTGAGAGAGGATCGTCCTCGTCGACCGCACCACCAGGGAACACCCATACGCCGCCCATGAACTTAGCCTGCTCGGTGCGCTTTACGAGCAGCACTTCAAGCGTTTGGGCTCCGCCGCGCAGCAGGATCACGGTGGCGGCCTGTCGCGGCGGCGTTGCCTCACCGAGGTTGAGTCCCTGGCCGGGCTCTTGTGTGGCGCCGAGGTTGAGCTCCTGTCCAGGCCCGCTGTGGCGGTCGAGCTCGAGCTCCTGTCCAGCCTCCTCCTCGCCGCTGGGGGTCAAGCCGCTCATGCCAAGGACCCTACCGCCAGGTAGTCTTACGTGCATGAGCGCAACCCAAACCCTGCAACGCTGGATCTGCGAGTCCTGCGGCTACATCTATGACCCGGAGGAGGGCGACCCCGACGGGGGGATCCCCGCCGGCACCGCCTTCGAGGACATCCCCGACACGTGGTTCTGCCCCGTGTGTGGGGCTCGTAAGCGGGACTTCACCCTTTACGAGGATTGACACGCTGACCGACTGGGGCGAGCTTCAGCAGCTCGACAGGCGGCATGTGTGGCACCCATACTCGCCGCTGCCTGGCGAGCGACCGCTGCCGGTGGTCTCCGCGGAGGGGGTGCGTCTGGGCCTGGCCGACGGGCGCGAGCTGATCGACGGCATGTCCTCATGGTGGTGTGCGATCCACGGCTATCGCCATCCGGCATTGGACGCGGCTGTGCGCGAGCAGTTGGAGCGTATGGCCCATGTGATGTTTGGTGGCCTGACGCACGAGCCGGCTGTGCGTCTCGCCGAGCGATTGGTGGAGATATCACCGGATGGTTTGGAGCACGTGTTCTTCGCCGACTCCGGCTCGGTGTCGGTCGAGGTGGCAATCAAGATGGCGTTGCAGTACCAACGCGCGGTCGGCCACCCCGAGCGCAGTCGCCTGCTCACGATCCGCGGCGGCTACCACGGCGACACGTTCGGCGCGATGGCGGTGTGCGACCCGGTCGGCGGGATGCACTCCATGTTCAGCAGCGTGCTCGCCGAGCACGTCTTTGCCGAGTGTCCGCCTGACGGCTTCGACGCACCGCTCGATGAGGCATGGGCGGTGGGCGTGTCCGAACTGCTTGCCGCGCACGCACACGGGCTCGCCGCCGTAATCGTCGAGCCCGTTGTCCAGGGTGCCGGGGGAATGCGTTTTCACTCGCCTGCGTGTGTCTCTCTCTTGAGAGGTTTGTGTGACAAGCACGAACTTCTTCTCCTCCTAGACGAGATCGCGACCGGCTTCGGGCGCACGGGCTCAATGTTCGCGTGTGAACATGCGCAAGTCGTCCCCGACATCATGTGTGTCGGCAAGGCGCTCACCGGCGGTTATATGACGCTAGCGGCAACTCTCTGCACGAGTGAGGTTGCCGAGGCGATCTCGGCGGGGGAGGGCGGCGCGTTGATGCACGGCCCCACCTTCATGGCCAATCCGCTGGCCTGCGCGGTCGCGCTGGCTTCGCTCGATCTGCTTGCCGAGGGCGACTGGCCGGAGGATGTGGCACGGATCGAACGTGGTCTGCGCGCTGGGCTTGAGCCGGCGCGCGAGTTGCCGGGGGTCCTCGACGTGCGTGTGCTGGGGGCGATTGGTGTGGTGCAGCTGGAGCACGAGGTAGACGTCGCCGCTGCTACGGCAATAGCAGTCGAGCACGGCGTTTGGTTGCGACCGTTTCGCGACCTTATCTACACGATGCCGCCGTATGTAATTGGCGACGACGATCTTGGTCGGGTTGCCAAGGCAGTTGTCGCGGCGACAGGTCACTGACGACTATTGTCTGCTAATCTGATTGGTGGTCGCCGGGGCCGTCTTCGCTGCCACCGTCAGAGCGTTACCTATAGCGTCAACCAGTCGTGCCAAGGTACGCCGTTGCCAGCGCGCGCCAAGCCGGCGATATCGGGACTAGCAATCTCGTCGAGCGTCGCGACTTCCACCCGTCCGAGGCGTGTAATCGTCGTGCGGTTGGACTGCTGCATCTGTGATGGCTCGCTCGGCCAAGGCGTAAGCACGACTGCGGCAACGTCAAGCTTGGCGGCTCTGGCTGCCTCGATGGTCAACAGTGTGTGATTGATCGTTCCCAACCCGGGTGAGGCGGTGATCAGCAGCGGTAGGGCCAGTTCGACCGCGAGATCTCGCACTATGAAATCTTCGGCGAGCGGTACAAGCAGGCCACCGACGCCCTCCACGACCAGTATCTCGCTGGCGCTTGCGGTTGCCCTCGCGCGCTCGATTATCGTGACCGCGTCAATCGGTTTGTTTACCAACGAGCCTGCCAGGTGCGGGGAGACAGCAGGTCCGAAGCGCAGAGGCGCGACCTCCTCAGGGTTCATCCCGGCGGCGAGCGCCAACAGCTCGTGGTCCGGTGGCCAGGCGCCTGGCGGCTCGCCAAGTCCGGTGACAACGGGCTTGTAAGCACGCACCTGCTCGCCAGCGTCTCGCATCGCCGCGAGCAGCGCGGCGCTCACAATCGTCTTGCCGACGCCGGTGCCGGTGCCGGTTACGAATAGCCCACGCACGACATGCAGCGCTAAGCGACCCTGGTCAGCCGCTGCTTGCCGGTAGGTCGCGAGCCGAGCGTTGTCAGATCGAGACCCACTTCGCGTGTCGCTTCGGCCAGGCTCTTGGCTGCATCGCGCAGCTCAGTTGCCGCGTGTGAGGCCATCACGGCGAGCCGCAACCTGGAGGTGCCCTCCGGCACGGTCGGCGGGCGGATCGCCTGCGCGAACACCCCTCGCTCCAGCGCACCATGGCACAGCCGAATTGCGGCCTTGCTGTCGCCGACGACGAGCGGCACGATGTGCATGTCGCTGCGCTGTACCGCAAAGCCCTCTTCGGCGAGTGCTCCGCGCAGCGCGCGCGCTGCCGCGCGCAGGTGAAATGCCCGCTCGGGCTCCGCTTCGAGCAGCTGCAACGCTGCCAAGGCTCCGGCCACCGACGGTGGAGAGGGGGCGGTCGAGAAGATCAGCGGGCGGGCGGTGTTAATCAGGTAGCGCACCATCTCCTCGCTTGCACACGCGTAGGCCCCATAGGAGCCGAGCGCCTTGCCGAGCGTGCCGACCAGCACATCGATCTTGCCTTGCAAATCGGCTTGAGCAACGGCTCCGCGCCCGCCGTCTCCGAGCGCGCCGGTAGCGTGCGCCTCGTCCACGATCGTCCGCGCGTCGTACGCGCGCGCCAGCTCCACGATCTGCGCGAGCGGCGCCACATCCCCGTCCATCGAGAACACCGAGTCGCTCACAATCAAGCGCCTACCGTTGCCGCGGTGCTCGCGCAGGCACCGCTCCAGGTGATCGGTATCGAGATGACGGTAGACAACCACCTCGGCGCGTGAGGCGCGGCAGCCGTCGATGATCGAGGCGTGGTTGAGCTCGTCGGAGAAGATCGTATCGCCCGGTCCGGCCAGCGCGCCGATCGTGCCGAGGTTGGCGAGATAGCCCGATCCAAACAGCAGACAGGCCTCACTGCCCTCGAATGCGGCGAGTCGCTGCTCCAGCTCGCGATGAATCGTCATCGTGCCTGACACAAGCCGCGACGCTCCGGCTCCTACGCCCAGCTGCATTGCCGCGTCAGCCGCCGCCTCGCGTACCTGTGGATGATCGGCCAAGCCGAGGTAGTTGTTCGAGCACAACAGCAGCACCGGCTGTCCATCGAGCGATACGTGTGGTCCCTGAGGGCCTGAGACCATTCGCAGTCGGCGTTGTCGACCGAGTTGCTCGATCTCCGCCATGCGCTCCTCGATCTCATTCATGACTGTCGCTCGGTCAGTCGCCCCAGCCGGCAGGGACCGCGTTGCGCGCACCGTCAGGCCGCGGCGGCACGGCACGCTTGGCCTTGAAACGAAGTTGGGTCGAGGGGTCCCACATACGGATCTCGAGACCCTCCTGTGCCGCGGCCCGGCCGTCGCTGCCCTCCAGCAGCTCCTCGACAACATCCGGCGTCTCGCCGTCAAGCCAACCCGAGCGGTTGTCGGGTCGCGGGTTGGCGCCATTGTCGCTTTGGCGAGCCACGTTCAGGCCAAGCTCCTCAAACATATCGCGGTCTTCCTCCGGGCTTGATCCGAGCGTAGTGAGGAAGTTGCCCATCATCACTCCGTTGAGCCCGGCCTTGACCGCAAGCGGTTGCAGCTCGCCAAGGTTCTCGACGCGCCCGCCGCAAAGACGGAACAGCGCTTCGGGAAGGATCAGACGGAAGATGGCAACCCACTTGACCGCCTCCCAGGGATCGATGTAGTCGCGGTCGCCAAACTTGGTCCCAGGTCGCGGGTTGAGCAGGTTGATCGGCACGCTCGTCGGGTCGATCGCGGCCAGCTCGAAGGCCATCTCCACGCGCTGCTCTCGGCTCTCGCCGAGGTTGAGGATGCCACCAACGCAAGTCTCAAGCCCTGCCTCGCGCACCGCCTGGATCGTGCGCAGCCGACCCTCGTAGCGCACAGTGGTGGAGACTTCGTCGTAGTAGCTCTCGGCCGTCTCCACGTTGTGATGCACGCGCTGGATGCCGGCTTCCTTGAGCGCCTTGGCGCGCGCGGGCGACATGTGCCCGATCGAGGCGCAACGCTTCAGGTTGGTCTTCTCGGCCACCAGCTTAGCCCCGTCGAGGATCTTCTCGAAGTCCCGTTTGGACAGGCCCTGTCCCTGGGTGACCATGCAGAAGCGATGAGCGCCGGCGGCCTCGGCGGCGCGCGCGTGTTCGAGGATCTGCTCGGGGTCCATCATCGCGTGCAGCGGCGTCTCGGCCTCGGCAAAGCGCGACTGCGCGCAGAAACCGCAGTCCTCCGCACACCCGCCGGACTTGGCGTTCACAAGCGAGCACATGTCGGTCGAGTCCGAGAAGCGCTCAACGCGTGCAGTCCAGGCACGCTCGACGAGCGCTTCGATCTCAACATGATCCTCAAGCTCGCCAAGTTGGAGGGCTTCCTCGCGGGTTATCAGCGGCGGCATCTGCGGCGACCTCCGGTTGTTCTCAAGCGTTGGACGTTATGAGCGTTGTCGGACAGTACCGGAACGGGCCTTTCGCGACGAGTGGTCACGCCGAGCGGGGATATGATCGCGCCGATGACGACCCGAGATAGCGTCGCCGGACGGCTGCTCGCGGTCAGCGATCTGCATGTCGGGCATCCGGAGAACCGCAGGATCGTGGAGCGGCTGCGACCGGACAGCGACGCCGACTGGCTGATCGTGTGTGGTGACGTGAGCGAGACGCTCACCGACGTCGAATGGGCGCTTGGGCTGCTCAGCGAGCGATTCGCAACGGTTATCTGGACGCCGGGCAACCACGAGCTGTGGACCACCCCAAAGGAAGAGCCGAACTTGCGCGGCGAGCAGCGCTACCAGCATCTCGTGGGCATCTGCAGAGAGGTCGGCGTGCTCACACCCGAGGATCCCTATCCGGTGTGGGAAGGAGAGGGTGGCCCGCTCACCGTGGCCCCCCTCTTCGTCCTGTATGACTACTCATTTGGCCACAACATCGCTTCCACCAAGGAGCAGGCCCTGGCACTGGCGCACCGTGCGGGAGTGGTGTGCAGCGACGAGTTCCTGCTGCATCCCGACCCATATGCCACCCGCGAGGCGTGGTGTCATGCCAGGGTGGGGGTCACCGAAGCACGTCTGGAAACGTGCGAGCCGGACATTCCACTTGTGATGGTCAATCACTTTCCCCTGATCGATGCTCCCACGAGCGTGCTTTTCCACCCGGAGTTCGCGCAGTGGTGCGGTACCACGCGGACCGCTGACTGGCATCGCCGTTTCAAGACCGCCGCGGTGGTGTATGGCCATCTCCACATTCCACGCACCACCTGGCACGACGGCGTCAGGTTCGAGGAGGTGTCGCTCGGGTATCCGCGGGAGTGGCATCGCCGCGGCTCCTCCAGGGCGGTTCCTCGCCCGATCGCGCCTGCCCCGGAGACCACATGATCGAGAAGCTGCTGCCGGCCTGCATCGTCGCCGTCGAGGCACGGCACGACGATCCCAACGTAAAGCTGTTCCCGGAGGAGGAGGCGTTGGTTGGCAGGGCAGTGGAGAAGCGCCGGCGTGAGTTCACAACCGCACGTATGTGCGCTCGCGCGGCGCTGCGGGAGCTTGGGCTCCCAGCCGTGTCGATTCTCACGGGGGAGCGTGGCGAGCCGCTGTGGCCCGCGGGTGCGGTGGGGAGCATCACCCACTGCGACGGATACCGAGCATGCGCGGTGGCGCGCTCGAGTGAGATACTCGCCCTCGGGATCGACGCCGAGCCCAATGCGGCGCTCCCGGATGGTCTGCTCGGTGACATCGCGAGGCCGGAGGAGCTGCCGGGATTGCGCCGGCTTGCGGTCGAGCGACCGGAGGTGCACTGGGGTCGGTTGCTGTTCAGCGCGAAGGAGTCCGTCTACAAGGCGTGGTTCCCACTCGCCAAGCGGTGGCTTGGCTTTGAGGATGCCGTGGTCACCGTCGATCCGAGCGCGGGCACGTTCGCGGTCCGTCTACTGGTCTCGGCCCCTTCGGTTGGGGGCAGGCCGTTGAAAGGCTTCTCGGGAAGGTGGATGATGCACGACGGGATACTGCTCACAGCTATCGCCGTAAGCGCTTGCTGAGAGCGTCTGGCATGCTTCGGCGCAAATGAGCCCCCGACTCGATCCGGAGGCCGAGGCGCTGCTGGAAGTGATGAGCGCCGCGGGCACCGCTCCGCTTCACACCCTCACAGTCGAGCAGGCTCGCCAGCAGATGAGGGCGGCATTCATCACAAAGGGCGAGTCGATTGCGCTGCACCACGTCGAAGATGCTTCGGTGCCGACGCCTCACGGCGGCTTGGCCGTGCGCCTGTATCGCCCCGCCGCGGGCGTTCTCCCGATGGCATTGTTCATCCATGGGGGTGGTTGGACGCTCAACGACCTCGATACGCACGATCGCCTGTGTCGTCGTATCGCCCAGCGCTCGGGGTGGCTCCTAGCCTCGCTTGACTATCGCAGGGCGCCAGAGCACACGCACCCGGCCGCGCTTGAAGACGCGCACATCGCATACCGCTGGCTGCTGGACAACGCCGAGCGTGTGAAGGGCGACTCATCGCGCTTGGCGCTTGTGGGAGAAAGCTCCGGTGGCACGATCGCCGCGTGCCTTACGCTGCTTCTACGGGACCTCGGTGCGCCGATGCCAGGGCTGCAGATCCTCGCGTATCCATTGACCGACAGGTATGACCGCTGGCCCTCCTATCGGGAGCGTGGAACTGGATACATGCTTGACAATGCGTCTCTACGGTGGTTCTTGGACAACTACATACCCGCCGGGCACGACCTTGAAGATCCATATCTTTTCCCGCTTGCGGCACGCGATCTCGGCGGTCTTGCGCGGACGTTTGTGATCACAGCCGAGTTCGATCCGCTCCGAGACGAGGGGGTCGCATACGCTGAGCGATTGGCCGCCGCCGGCGTGGTCGTGGAGCATCTTCACGCGGAGGATCAGATGCACGGATTCCTGTTGCTGGATCGAGCTATCGCGAAAGCCGGCGTCCTGATCGACCGGTTGGCGGACGCATTGGCCGATCAAGCTTCGGTGGGCTCTGCAGGTGCGACGCGCATCGTGTGCGGCGCACCCCATCCACAGACCGACCACCTCAACCCACCATCTATTGAGTCGTGAGCCCTCAGCTCAGCAGCAGGCCTTGCGGCTCACCCGAGGGCTCGCCCGTATGGTTCTGCGCTTGTAGATAAGGTCGCAGCTTTCTCGTCGATGAAGTCGTTTGCCGCGGCACGGCCCAGGAAAGGGGTGAGGGCGAGGTATACGGCGTGCGGGGTAAGGCCTGGTAGCTGCTTGACCTGACGCGTGCGGGTGCTGTGGTATCCGATCTCGAAGATGGTCGCTGCGATTGCGTCAAGCACAGTGCGAGGGGGAGGGTTCGCCGCGTGTTGGTAGCCTTCCTGCAGGAATATCTTGAAGGCGGCTTGGCTGTCTTCGACGCGTTGTATCGCGGGGCTGCCCACGGCGTGTGCTTCGATGTAGCCGATTTGGGCAAGCACGGGATAGGTGGCATTGAAGTGCGCGCCGGCGCGTATACCCTCCCAGATCCGATCCGGCCAGCTTGAGCCGCTGAAGAAGCCGCTTGCGCAGGCTGCCATCATCTGCTGGAAGCCAAACTCATGGATGGCCAAGAAGGCCTGTTGCTTGTCGCGGAAATTGGCATAGAAGACACGCCTGTCCATGCCGGCTGCAGTCGTGATGTCGGCGATCGTCGTAGCGGTATAACCCTTGCGCGCGGCGACGTTGGCGGTTGCGTAGAGGATGCGTTCGCGCTGGTTTCGCGTGACCTCCGCGGAGGGAATGCTCGGGCGTCCCGGTGGAAGTGGTGGGGGTGTGCGCAGTACCAGCTCTAAGACGTGTTCGGGGGGCGGTAGCACCGGTCCGGGGTCGAGCGTGCGCCAGCGGTGATGTTCGGTCGGCTGGCAGTAGCCGTCGATCCAGGTCGTGATCTCGTCGGCGAGCTCGTGTAGGTCATGTTGATTGCGGCGCAACCGTGGCGCCAGCAGCCCACAGACCCCGCCGACCAGGGCTCTGGTCGGAACATCCGGGGTGGAGGCCTGTGGCGAGGCCTTGGCGCGTGCCTTTTCGATGATCTGCTCGACCTCCTCAATCGTGCGGTCGTGCTCGTCGAGCACTCTGTGGCCACCGGCAAGCGTCTCGTTCACCAGAAACCTGGCCCGGTCGGGCCTGGCTTCGGCGCGCAGGATGAGCGCCCTCACGCCGGCTTGCACGGCGCGATCCGGTGGCTCTGCTTGTACGGCGGCGTTCACGCGCTCAAGCAACTGGTCGGAGATCTCGCGATGGACGGCCAGGAAGCAGTCGTCCTTGTCGGTGAAGTACTCGTAAAAGGTTGGGCGCGATACACCCGCGTGAGCGATTGTCTGGGCGATGTTGGCTCGCTCATAGCCGTTGCGAACCGCGGCGAAGAGCATGCCTGCAAGAAGACGCTCGCGCTGGGTTTCCTTGCGATCGCTCCGAGAGATAGGCATGGTGTTTATTGAGTTTGGGCGCTTGCAACCCGCACCTTGTTCAAGTATGTCAAGTAGACCTGAGCAGGGCAATTCTAAAATATCGATGCCGGCTCGCACGGTGGGTATCCCGGATCCTCGGACCCCGAAACGGTCTTTGAGGCTAACTCAACCGAGTGTGTTTACGGACTTCTGTCAATTGATTTCCACAATGTCAAATGATCGTGTGCGCACATCTGCACCGATCCGGCTCCCTCTGTGGTGGAAGTGCATTTGGGCTCGCCAGATATATCTTGTACGGAGAGATTGACAAGAGAGCCCATCTCGTCTTAGTATCACTACCCATGTTTCTGACTCGCGCAGAGAGGGGCGTCTGGCGACGAGCAAGATGATTGGCTTGGGGGAAGGCGGAGAGGTGTCTCACCGTGTCGCGAGTGTGTCGCTCCGTGGGCGTGAGCCGTACATGTGGGTGTGCGGTCGATGAGTGATGGCTCGGCGATAGCGGTTGTCGGGATGTCCTGCCGCGTGCCGAGGGCCTCCGATTCGGCTGCCTTCTGGCGCTTGTTGCGGACTGGCTCGAGCACCATCTCTGAAGTTCCAGAGGACCGCCGGCCAACTGACGAAGCCGTCGCGGCTGCGCTGTCTCCTGCCGCTCGCTACGGGTCCTTCTTGGAGCAGGTCGATCTGTTCGATTGCTCTTTCTTCGGCATCTCGCCGAGGGAGGCGGCCGCGGTCAACCCACAGCAGCGCCTGATGCTCGAATTGTGTTGGGAGGCGTTCGAGGATGCAGCGATCGTCCCCGCGCACCTACGGGATAGCCAGACCAGCGTGTTTGTCGGGTCTATATCGAGTGACTACTCAGACCTGTTGTTGGAGTACGGCCCGCATGCGCTCACGCGGCACGCCCTCGCGGGTGCCCAGCGAAGCCTAATCGCCAATCGCGTGTCCTACGTGCTCGGCTTGCGGGGGCCGAGCATGACGGTGGATACCGGACAGTCCTCATCGCTGGTTGCGGTCCATCTTGCGTGTGAGAGCTTGCGCAGGGGCGAGTCAACGGTGGCGCTGGCGTGTGGCGTCCACCTGAACCTCTCCCCGAGCAGCGCGCTGAGCGCGTCCAGCTTCGGAGGGCTCTCTCCGGATGGGCGTTGCTTCACGTTCGATGCGCGCGCGAACGGCTACGTCCGGGGCGAGGGCGGAGGGGTGGTGGTGCTCAAGCCCCTGCCCGACGCGCTCGAGGCCGGCGATCCGATCCATTGCGTGATCCGCGCCGGTGCGGTCAATAACGATGGAGGCGGCGATGGGTTGGTCGCGCCCAATCAGGTCGCACAGGAAGAGGTCCTGCGACTGGCCTACCGCAGGTCGCGGATCAAGCGGACGGCCGTTCAGTATGTGGAGCTGCACGGTACCGGCACGAAGCTCGGCGACCGCGTCGAGGCGGCCGCCCTTGGTGCCGTACTCGGGGTGGTACGGCCGGCAGGCAGCCCACTGGCCGTTGGCTCTGTCAAGACGAACATCGGACATCTGGAGGGCGCGGCCGGCATCGTCGGGTTGATCAAGGCGGCCCTTTGCATCGAGCGCCGTGAGATCCCGCCGAGCCTCAATTTCCGAGCGCCGGGTCCCGAGGTCCCCCTGGACGCGCTCGGATTGAGCGTGCAACAACAGCTCAGTCCGTGGCCGGATGAGCAGCAGCCGCTTTATGCGGGTGTCAGCTCGTTTGGGCTGGGCGGTACGAACTGCCATGTGGTGCTGAGCGAGCCACCCGCGCGGGAGCCAAACGCGTACAAGCTCGGATCGCGGGGAGCCACTGATGCGGATCGCGGTGGGCCACTTGGCGAGCACGTCTGCGCGTGGGTCCTGTCCGGCCGAGGGGAAGCGGCCTTGCGTGCCCAGGCGAAGCGGCTTCACGAGCATATTGGCCTCAACGGTGAGCTCGACGCCGGCGACGTGGCGTACTCACTGGCCGTCGGTCGCACGGCGTTCGATCGCAGAGCGGCGATCGTCGGAGATGATCGCGAGGAGCTGCTGGCAGGTCTCGACATGCTGGTCGGGGAGGAACCGGCCGGGAACGTGATCGAGGGGGCGGTGGTAGCCGGCAGCGGAGACGGAGTCGTATTCGTGTTCCCGGGCCAGGGATCGCAATGGGAGGGGATGGCGCTCGGGTTGCTTGATAGCTCGCCGGTGTTTGCGCAGAGCATTCATGCGTGCGCGGACGCGCTTGTCAAGCATGTGGATTGGTCGCTACTGGATGTGCTGCGAGGTGCTGAGAATGCCCCCGGACTCGATCGGATTGACGTCGTCCAGCCGGTGTTGTTCGCGGTCATGGTGTCGCTCGCGGAGTTGTGGCGAGCTTGTGGTGTTCAACCCACTGCGGTGGCGGGTCACTCTCAGGGGGAGATCGCCGCGGCGTATGTGGCCGGAGGCCTGTCGCTGGAGGACGCAGTTCGTGTGGTCGCGTTGCGGAGCCGTGTCCTGAGGAGCTTGGTGGGACAGGGCGGAGTGGTGTCGATAGCGGCGCCGATCGATTGGGTTGAAGGGTGTCTTCAACGGTGGGGCGGCAGGGTCTCGGTTGGCGGGGTGAACGGTCCCGGCTCGGTTGGGGTGGTCGGTGACGTGCAGGCGCTCTCGGAGCTCTTGGATCAGTGCGCGAGCGAGGGCATTCGTGCACGCGAGATTTCGGCAACGGTGGCGTCGCACTCCTCGCAAGTCGAGCCTCTGCGCGACGAGCTGCTGGATGTGCTTTCGGGCATCGCCCCGCGTTCGGGTGAAGTGCCGTTCCATTCGACCGTCACCGGGGAGCCGCTCGACACCTCCGAGCTTGGTCCCGAGTACTGGTATCGCAACACGCGCGAACCAATCCAGTTCGAACGCACAGTGCGCGGCCTGCTGGGGAATGCCCCGAGGGCCTTCGTGGAGGTCAGCCCGCACCCGGTGCTCACGGCCGGCCTACAGGAAATCGTTGAGGAGAACGATAACGAGCATGAGCATCGCGGTGGGCCCGGCGAGACCGCGATACTTGGCACGCTCCTCCGTGACCACGGCGATCCGCGACGTTTCGCGTGCTCGCTCGCCGAGGCATGGGTTGCCGGAGTGCCTGTTGACTGGGGTGCCGTTACCCGTCGGAGGGGCGCTCTGCACGTGGAGCTGCCGACATATCCGTTTCAGCGTGAGCGGCATTGGCTGCAAGCTCCAGCGAAGGAGATTGATCCGTCAGAGGTTGACGTTGACCCTCTCTACGATGTGGCCAAGTCCCACGTTGACGATTCTCTCTATGCACAGTCCTCGACCGGCGCAGGCTCTGCGAGGGACGAGCCGGGTAGTCCAAGCGAGGAGCGTGGCGACGATTACGGGTGCAGTGATAGCACCCAGAGTCGATCGCTGCTCGGACGACGTCTGGCGCGCTCTTCGCTGGCCGACCATAAGCGAATCGTGCTTGAGGTGGTGCGCGCCCAGGTTTCGATTGTGCTGGGACACGACTCGCCCGAGGCTGTGGAAACGTGGCGAGCATTTAATGATCTTGGGTTCGACTCGCGAGCCGCCACGGAGCTTCGCAACCGTCTGAGAGCGGCTACCGGTCTGCCGCTGCCTAGCTCACTCGCGTTTGACAACCCGTCGCCCGCGGCAGTCGCCGACTACCTGCTTGGAGAGCTGAAGGGCGACACCGCTCAGATTGCGCCTGCGATCTCCTTCGCACCGGTTGCCGAGCCTGTGGCGATCATCGGTATGAGTTGCCGCTTGCCGGGTGGTGTGTGCTCGCCGGAGGAGTTGTGGGATCTCGTTGCCCGCGGGGGCGACGCGATCGGCGGCTTTCCGACGGACAGGGGGTGGGATCTGGATGGGCTCTACGACGCCGACCCGAATCGTACCGGCACCACCTGCACCCGCGAGGGAGGGTTCGTCTATGACGCCACCGACTTCGACGCAGCCTTCTTCGGGATCGGTCCGCGCGAGGCCTCGGTCATGGATCCGCAGCAGCGGCTAATGCTCGAAGCGTGCTGGGAGGCGATCGAGTACGCAGACATAGATCCGCATTCGCTTCGAGGCAGCCAGACCGGCGTGTTTGCCGGAATCAATATCCGAGACTACAACGCAAGCCAGTGTGCGGCCGCGGACGGGTTGGAGGGCTACAAGCTGACGGGCACTGTCACCAGCGTGCTGTCGGGTCGAGTCGCTTATGTGCTCGGCATAGAGGGGTCGGCCGTGACAGTAGACACAGCCTGCTCATCCGCTCTCGTTGCGCTGCACCTGGCCTGCGGGGCGCTGCGCGCGGGCGAGTGCTCGCTCGCGCTCGCTGGAGGCGTGACGGTGGTCTGCACTCCGGCATTGTTTGCCGCGTTCAGTCGTCAGCGCGCTCTTGCGCCCGACGGCAGATGCAAGTCGTTCGCCGATGCCGCTGACGGCACGAGTTGGGGCGAGGGGGTGGGCGTGCTGCTGCTGGAGCGACTGTCCGATGCCAAGCGCAACGGTCACAGGGTGCTTGCCCTTGTGCGAGGCAGCGCCGTCAACCAGGACGGAGCGAGCAATGGGTTGATGGCTCCCAACGGGCGTGCTCAGCAACGAGTGATCCGTCAGGCGTTGGCGAGCGGTGGGCTATCGCCGCAGGAGGTGGACGCGGTTGAGGCGCATGGAACGGGCACCAGGCTCGGCGACCCGATCGAGGCCCACGCGCTACTGGCCACCTACGGGCAGCAGCGGACGGCCGCCGACCCACTGTGGCTCGGGTCGGTGAAGTCAAACATCGGGCACACGCAAGCCGCGGCGGGTGTCGCGGGGGTGATCAAGATGGTGATGGCGATGCGCCGCGGCATGCTGCCGAGGACGCTCCATGTGGACGAGCCCTCAACGCATGTCGATTGGTCCACGGGCGCCGTCTCGCTGCTGAGAGAGGAGGTGTCGTGGACGCGCAATGGCAAGCCTCGCCGGGCGGCTGTGTCGTCGTTTGGGATCAGTGGCACCAATGCGCACGTGATCTTGGAGGAGGCAGAGGACCCAGCCGAGAGTCCGCGCGCACCCATGAACCACGGGACCTCCGACGGGGGTCCGATCGCGTGGGTAGTGTCCGGCAAGGGCGCGGGCGGGTTGCGGGCGCAGTCCGAGCGGTTGCACTCGTTCGCCGCGGCCGACCCAGGGCTGGATGTGAGGGACGTGGGGTACTCGCTGGCGGGCAGATCCGCGTTCGATCGTCGGGCTGTGGTGACGGGTGAGGGCCACGAGGCTCTGCTGAGCGGTCTCAGCGCCCTGGCCGGCAGCGATTCGGCGGGTGCTGTGTTGGCAGAGAACGTTGTACGAGGTATTGCCACCGACGATGGTCGCGTCGCGTTCTTGTTCACGGGGCAAGGTGCTCAGCACGTTGGCATGGGCAGGGAGCTGTACGAGCGCTTTCCTGTGTTTGGGGAAGCGTTCGATGAGGCGTGTGGCCACATGGACGAGCTATTGGGTCGTTCGTTGCGAGGGGTTGTATTCGGTGAGGGACAGGCTGTTGGTGGCTCCTCGAGTGGTTCGGGAGGAGCGCTGGATGGAGGGGATCGAGCGCTGGTGGGGGGGTTGTTGGACCAGACGTTGTTCACTCAGACGGGGTTGTTTGCGCTCGAGGTGGCACTGTTCCGGCTACTCCAGACGTGGAAAGTGCGCCCCGATTTTGTGATGGGCCATTCGATCGGCGAGCTTGCGGCAGCTCATGTGGCTGGGGTGTTCTCGCTAGAGGAGGCATGCCGGTTGGTCGCCGCTCGCGGGCGATTGATGGGTGAGCTATCGGCGGGGGGGGCGATGGCTGCCGTGCAGGCATCCGAGGCGGAGGCATTGGAGTCGCTGGCTGGATTTGAGGACCGTGTTGCGCTCGCGGCCGTCAACGGCCCATCTGCAGTGGTGCTGTCAGGGGACGAGGACGCCGTCCTCGAGCTGGCCGACATGTGGGCGAGACAGGGGCGCAAGACGAAACGTTTGCGAGTGTCTCATGCGTTTCACTCACCGCGGATGGAGGAGATGCTCGAGGAGTTTGAGTGCGTTGCAAGCACGGTCACGTTTCGGGAGCCGACTATTCCGGTCATTTCCAACCTCACGGGAGGGGCGGTCGCCGCCGGGCAGCTCTGCACCGCGAACTACTGGGTACGCCATGTGCGTGAACCCGTGCGATTCGCCGACGGTGTGGCTTGGCTCCGTGCGCAGGGAGTCAAAGTCTTCCTGGAGCTCGGGCCGGAAGGTGTGCTGAGCGCTATGGCTCAGGAGTGCCTGGACTGTCGTGGCTATGAGGAGGATGATGGTAAGGACCCGGTGCGGACCGGAGATGGGAGCGCGCCGGCGGACAATATCGGCGATCGGGTTGGTGTGGTAGCAAACACGGTCGTGCCGGTGTTGCGTCGCGGGCGCTCCGAGGGTGAGGCGTTGCTCGACGCGTTGGCGCGGATGTGGGTGTGTGGCGTCTCGGTGGACTGGCGCGCAGTGATTGAGAAGCGTGACGTTGCGCATGTGGAGTTGCCGACCTATGCGTTTCAGCGTGAGCGGTATTGGCAGAATTCACTGGAGCTGAATGTCGGGAATCTTGCTGCCGCTGGGCTCGGACGCACCGAGCACCCGTTGTTGAGCGCGGTGGTCGCCTTGGCTGGGGGCAGGGGATGGCTATTCACCGGGCGCTTGTCGTTGCAGACCCACGCTTGGCTTGCCGACCACTTGGTGATGGGCCAGGTGCTGTTGCCTGGTACTGCGTTGTTGGAGCTTGCGCTGTACGTCGGCGGTGAGGTTGGGTGTGGGTGTGTGCGCGAGTTGACGTTGCAGGCGCCGCTGGTGTTGTCTGAGCAGGACGAGGTGCAATTGCAGGTCACCGTCGGTGAGCCCGATGAGACGGGCTGCAGGTTGGTGGGTGTGTATTCGCTGCGCAAGGACGCGCTCGCCGGCGAGCAGTTGGGCGAGGCGCCGTGGACCTGTCATGCGGAGGGTGTATTGACGCCCGAGGCCTTGGCTTTGACCGCGGTGCAGGCGGCCGCATTTGCGGAGGGCGAGTGGCCTCCGGTGGGCTCTGAGCCGCTGGCGGTTGACAATCTGTATGAGGCACGGGTGGAGTTGGGTTTGGAGAACGGTCCGGTGTTTCGGGGGTTGCGTGCTGCGTGGTGTCGTGGGGATGAGTTCTTCGCGGAGGTCGCGTTGCCGGACGGGGTTGGGATTGATGGTTTCGTGTTGCACCCCGCGTTGCTGGATGCGGCGTTGCATGTTTTGGGGGCGGGTTCGGTGGATGGTGGTGTGGGTGGGCCGAGGGTTCCGTTTTCTTGGAGTGGTGTGAGTTTGCGGATGGTGGGTGCTTCGGTTTTGCGGGTGTGTCTTTCGCGTGTCGGGACGGACATGGTTTCTTTGATGGTGGCTGATGAGCGGGATGCGTTGGTGCTTAGTGTTGACTCGCTTGTGTTGCGGGCGGTGTCTGTTGAGCGGTTGCGTGGTGTGGGGGATGTTGGTGTTGGTGGGTTGTTTGGGTTGGAGTGGGTTGGGGCTCCGGGGGTGTCTGGGGTTCTTGGGATGGTTGGGGCTCCTCCTGGGGCTCCCGAGATTCTTGGGGTTTCTGGGGTGGATGGTGCTGGTTTGGGTGTGGGTGGTGTCGTGGGTGGTGTGGTGGTGTTGGGGCGGTCGGATGGGGTGCTTGCGGGGTTGTTGGCGGGTGTTGGGGTGTTTGATGGTGTGGGTGGGTTGTTGGGGGCTGTTGATGGGGGTTTTGGTGTTCCGGGTGTGGTGTTGGTGGATTGTGTGTCGTGTGCGGATGGTGGTGGTGTAGCGGGCGATGGGGATGGTGATGTGGTTGGTGGTGTGGGGGATGGTGTGGTTGGGGTGTTGGGTTTGTTGCAGGAGTGGTCTTCTGAGGAGCGGTTGGTGGGTTGTCGGCTTGTGGTGGTGACTAGTGGTGCGGTGGCTGTGGGTGTTGGTGAGGGTGTTGTGGATCTTGTGGGTGCGGCGGTGTGGGGTTTGGTGCGCTCGGCGCAGTCTGAGAGTCCTGGTTGTTTTGTGTTGGTGGATGTGGGTGTGGATGGGTTGGGTGGTTTGTTGGGGGTGTTGGCTGGTGTGTTGGGGTGTGGGGAGTCGGAGGTGGTGGTGCGTGATGGTGGGGTTTTGGTTCCGCGGCTTGTGCGTGGGGGCGCTTCGGGTTTGTTGGGGGTCCCGACTGGTGTTTCGGAGTGGTGTTTGCGGGAGGGTGAGAGTGGTCGGCTCGAGGATTTGTCGTTGGTTGGGGTTGTGGGGCCTGAGAGGATTTTGGGTCCGGGTGAGGTGCGGGTGGGGGTGCGTGCGGCTGGATTGAATTTCCGTGACGTGTTCGTCGCGCTTGGTGCTGATGCGTGGGGTGGGGATGCGGGTGTTGGTGGTGAGGGTGCGGGTGTGGTGTTGGGTGTTGGTCCTGGTGTTGTGGGGTTTGAGCCGGGTGATCGTGTGATGGGTTTGTTTGATGGTGCGTTTGGGCCTGTCGCGGTCGCTGATCATCGTTTGCTTGAGAGGGTGCCCGATGGTTGGTCTTTCGCGCAGGCCGCGTCGGTGCCGATCGTGTTCCTCACGGCGTATTACGCGCTGGTGGATCTCGCTGGTGTTCGTGAGGGTGAGCGGTTGTTGGTGCACGCGGGGACGGGTGGTGTGGGTATGGCGGCTATCCAGTTGGCGGCTTATTTGGGTGTTGAGGTGTTCGCGACGGCTAGTCCTGGTAAGTGGGGTGTTTTGCGTGGGATGGGGTTGGATGAGGATCACATCGCGTCCTCGCGCTCACTTGAGTTTGGTGAGCGTTTCCGTGGGGTCACGGGTGGGCGGGGCATGGATGTCGTGTTGGATTGTTTGGCTGGGGAGTTCGTCGATGCATCGCTCGAGTTGCTCTGTGAGGACGGTCGTTTTGTCGAGATGGGTAAGAGCGATGTTCGCGATCCTGTTGAGGTCGCGAGTGTTTATCCGGGTGTGGTTTATCGAGCGTTTGATTTGATGGACGACGCTGGTCCTGAGCGTATCGAGGTGATGTTCGGCGAGTTGTTGGGGCTTTTCCGGGGGGGTGTGTTGCGGGCGTTGCCGGTGAGGGGGTGGGATGTGCGTCGTGCGCCCGAGGCGTTTCGTTTCATGAGCCAAGCGCGGCATGTCGGTAAGAACGTTTTGGTGTTGCCGGGGGAGGGGTTTGGTTCGGGTGGGACTGTGTTGGTGACGGGTGGTACGGGTGGTCTTGGTGGGTTGGTTGCTGAGCATTTGGTGTCAAAGCATGGTGTCGGGCGTTTGTTGTTGGCGAGTCGGCGGGGATCGCAAGCCGATGGCGCGCAGGAGTTGTTGGAGCGGCTCTCTGGTCTCGGGGCAGAGGTGGAGATCGTTGCCTGTGATATAGCCGACAGAGCCCAAGCGCAAGCGTTGCTCGAGGGCATCGATCGCGATCATCCCCTTAGCGCGGTTGTGCACGCGGCTGGTGTGCTCGACGATGGAGTGATCGAGTCCCTGACGGCGGAGCGTGTGATGGGTGTGTTGGCGCCGAAGGTGGATGGTGCGTGGAATTTGCACGAATTGACTCGCGGGATGGATCTAGGAGCGTTTGTGTTGTTCTCCTCGGTCGCGGGTTTGTTCGGGAGTCCTGGACAGGCTAGTTACGCGGCAGCGAATGCGTTCCTTGACGGGCTGGCCTCTCAGCGGCGTGCGTTGGGTTTGCCGGGTGTCTCGCTGGCGTGGGGGCCGTGGAGCCAGGTTGGTGGCATGGCTGATCTTCTGGGTGGGGTCGATAGTGCGCGTATCGAGGGCTCGGGTGTGATCAGTCTCTCCGCAGGGCAGGGCCTAGAGCTGTTTGATCGAGCGCACGATCTCGGTGAGGCGTTGGTCCTACCCGTCAGGCTCGACGAGCGGATGCTTAGAGACCAAGCGATGAACGGGACACTGTCCCCGCTACTAAAAGGACTCACACGCACCACGCCACGCCGCCGTGCTGTTGGGCCTCCCAGCAGTTCGCTGGCGCAACGCTTGGGGGGCGTCGAGCAGGCTGAGCGTGAGCGGATCGTGCTGGAGCTCATACGAGCGCACGCTGCCGGTGTGTTGGGTTACGCCTCTCCCGAGACGATCGAGCCGACACGAGTATTCAAGGACATCGGATTCGATTCTCTCGCGGGAATCGAGCTACGCAACCGACTCGCCACAGACACAGGCCTACGCCTACCAGCCACACTAGCCTTCGACCACCCCACACCTGTTGCTCTGACTGAGTTTGTGCTCGACCGGATGGTTGGGGCACGCCGGGGCGTGCGTGACCCCGTGGTGGTCTCGCGGGGGGTGGTTGAGGAGCCGATCGCGATCGTGGGGATGAGTTGTCGTTATCCAGGGGGTGTGAGCTCACCCGTGGAGCTGTGGGATCTCCTGACCTCGGGTGTTGATGCGATCTCGGGGTTCCCCAGCGATCGGGGGTGGGATCTGGAGGAGTTGTATGACCCTGATCCCGACTGTCCGGGGAAGAGCTATGCGCAGGATGGTGGGTTTATGGATGGTGTCGCGGATTTTGATGCGGGGTTTTTTGGGATCAGTCCGCGTGAGGCTTTGGCGATGGATCCCCAGCAACGTTTGCTGTTGGAAGCTTGTTGGGAGGCGTTGGAGGACGCTGGAGTGGATCCGTTGTCGCTCCGGGAAAGTGAGACAGGGGTGTTCGCTGGGATAGCACCGTCTGGGTACGGGGCTGGTCGGGGGGCGTTGGAGAACCTTGAGGGTTACCGTTTGACGGGCAAGATCGCGAGCGTGGCGTCGGGGAGGGTCGCATATACCCTTGGTTTGCAGGGGCCGGCGGTGTCGGTGGATACGGCGTGTTCCTCTTCGTTGGTGGCGTTGCATTTGGCGTGTCAGTCGCTACGCACGGGCGAGTGTTCTTTGGCGCTCGCGGGTGGTGTGATGGTCATGTCCACGCCCGAGCTGTATGTCGAGTTCAGCCGTCAGCGCGGACTTGCTGCGGACGGACGGTGCAAGGCATTCGCCGAGGCGGCCGATGGCACGGGTTGGAGCGAGGGTGTCGGTGTGCTCGTGCTCGAGGGACTCCAGACGGCGCGTTGACACGGTCATCGTGTGCTCGCGATCGTTAGCGGGAGCGCTGTGAACCAGGATGGTGCGAGTAATGGGTTGACGGCGCCTAATGGTCCCTCTCAGCAGCGAGTGATCCAGCAGGCACTCGCGAACGCTCGGCTTTCCCCGGCTCAGATCGATGCGGTCGAGGCGCACGGGACGGGCACGAGGCTCGGCGATCCGATCGAGGCGCAGGCACTGTTTGAGACCTATGGCCACGAACGCCCACAGGACAAACCCCTGTGGCTTGGGTCGGTGAAGTCGAACATCGGACACACAGCCGCCGCGGCGGGTGTGGCCGGAGTCATCAAGATGGTGTTGGCGATGGGTCATGGAGTGCTGCCGCGGACGTTGCACGTCGATGAGCCCTCGAGGGAGATCGATTGGTCCAGTGGCGCCATCGCGTTGTTGAGCGAGGAGCAACAGTGGCAGCGCGATGGTGAACCACGGCGCGCTGGTGTCTCCTCGTTCGGGATCAGCGGCACCAACGCACACATAATCCTCGAAGAAGCACCACTGGTCAAGGATGAGCCGCTGCTCGGGGGTGGTTTGTCGGCTGTTGGTGTTGGGTCTGGTTTGAGTGTTGTTCCGTGGGTGCTTTCGGGTCGTGGGGAGATAGGTTTGCGTGGTCAGGCTGAACGGTTGCACGCGTTCCTCGGGTCCGATACCGGTCTGGCTGTTGGGGATGTGGGTTTGTCGCTTGCGGGCCGGTCGGGGCTTGAGCGTCGCGCGGTCGTGTTGGGTGAGGGTCGTGATGAGTTGTTGGGTGGGTTGGGAGCGTTGGCGGCTGGTGAGGTGGCGGGGTGTGTGGTCGAGGGTGTGATTGGGGATGGCGGGATCGCGTTCTTGTTCACTGGTCAGGGTGCTCAACGGGTGGGTATGGGTCGTGGGTTGTATGGGTGTTTCCCGGTGTTCAGGGCAGCGTTTGATGAGGTTTGTGAGCGGTTGGATGTGTTGTTGGGATGTTCGTTGCGGGACGTCGTCTTCGGGGTGGATGAGTCCGTTGGTGGCTCCTCGGATGGTTCGGGTGGATCGCTGGATGGGGCGCTAGATCGAGAGTGCTCGGGGGTATTGCTTGATGAGACGTTGTTTACCCAGACTGGTTTGTTCGCGCTTGAGGTGGCGTTGTTCAGGCTTCTTGAGGGTTTAGGTGTGAGGCCGGATTACTTGTTGGGGCATTCGGTTGGCGAGTTGGCGGCGGCGTATGTCGCGGGCGTGCTCTCGTTGGATGATGCGTGTGCGTTGGTCGCTGCGAGGGGTCGTTTGATGGGCGCGCTTCCCGAGGGTGGTGCGATGGTCGCTGTGCAGGCCTCCGAGGTGGAGGCTTTGGGATCGTTGGCTGGTTATGAGGAGCGTGTTGCGTTGGCGGCCGTGAATGGTCCCGTCTCGGTTGTGCTATCTGGTGATCAGGACGCGGTGTTGGAGTTGGCGGGGGTGTGGGGGGAGCGTGGTCGTAAGGTCAAGCGTCTTGTTGTGTCTCATGCGTTTCACTCGCCCAGGATGGATGGGATGCTCGAGGAGTTCGCTGATATCGCTCGTGGCTTGTCGTTCTCTGAGCCGCGTATCCCGATCATCTCCAATTTGACGGGCGAGGCAGTCTCTGGCGAGGAGTTCTGCTGTGCGGAGTATTGGGTGCGTCACGCACGCCAGACGGTACGTTTCGCTGACGGGGTCCGTTGGCTTGATGCTCAAGGCGTCAAGAGCTTTCTGGAGCTCGGCCCCGACGGTGCGCTTAGCAGCATGGTCCATGAGTGTCTCGTGGACGGAGTGGTGGATGGTGAGGGCGAGGCCCGCGCGTCGGTCGTGGCCGAAGACGAGCACGGCAGCGAGAGGCAGAATGTTCAGGGCGCTAGCAGGGACACGGTCACGGTAGCGTCGGTGTTGCGGGCCGCTCAGCCGGAGGACCTGTCGGTGCTAGCGGCCGTCGCGCGGCTCTGGGTGGGTGGAGCACACGTTGACTGGGCGAGCCCGTTTAGGAGTTCCGGCGCGAAACGAGTCGAGTTGCCGACCTACGCTTTCCAACGCGAACGCTATTGGCTGGATGCGATCGAACGGGGCGCGGGGGACCTCTCGGCCGCTGGGCTTGGGTCGGCTGAGCATCCGTTGTTGGGGGCGGCGGTTGCTATGGCTGGGGATGATGGTTGGTTGTTTACGGGACGGATCTCGTTGCAGTCGCATCCTTGGCTTGCTGACCATGTGGTCATGGGTTATGTGTTGTTGCCGGGCACGGCGTTGTTGGAGCTTGCGTTGCGTGCTGGTAGCGAGGTCGGGTGTGGGTGTGTGCGCGAGTTGACGTTGAACGCGCCACTCGTGTTGTCTGAGCAGGGCGGTGTGCAGTTGCAGGTGAAGGTCGGTGAGCCCGATGAGGATGGTTGCCGACTGGTGGGGGTCTATTCGCGTCCGGAGGTGTCGCGGGAGGACGGTCTGGATGTTCAAGCGCGGTGGACGTCTCACGCGGAGGGCTTGCTCGCGCCTGCTGACTCTGTCTCACCGGACGGGCAGGCCGTTGCTGGTGTTTCGGGTGAGTGGCCTCCCATGGGCTCGGAACCAGTCGATATCGACAGTTTGTATGACGATCTCGATCGACACGGCCTTGAGTACGGTCCTGTGTTTCGGGGGTTGCGTGCTGCGTGGTGTCGTGGGGATGAGTTCTTCGCGGAGGTCGCGTTGCCCCAGGAGCAGCGGGGTGAGGCCCAGGGCTTCATGGTGCACCCCGCGCTACTGGACGCCGCATTGCATGCTTTGGGTGTCGGCAAGCAGGCAAGCGGAGATGGTGATGGACGCCTTGTGAGCTTGCCGTTCTCGTGGAATGACGTCGTCGTTGTTCCTGTGGTCTCCTCGTCGGTGCGAGTGTGTCTCACGCCGTCCGGTGCCGACACTGTGTCTCTCGCCGTCGCTGATGCGCACGGTGGACTGGTCGTATCGGTTGGCTCATTGGCGCTGCGCACGATTTCCGCGGGGGCGCTCGAGGATGCCGTCGGTGGTGGACGGGATTCGCTGCTGCGTGTGGAATGGACGCCGGCGCCCACAGTTTCCAGCAAGTCTCAGGTGGCCGCGGGCCGGTGGGCGGTGTTGGGTGAGGACCGTTGCGGGGTCGCTGAGGGACTGGCGGCGGACGGGGTTTACCTTGAATCCCACCCTGATCTGACGGCTATGGGTGAGGTGCTCCAGCAGGATTCGGGTAGGCCGGATGTCGTGTTGCTGTGCTGCTCGCCGGCGGAGACGGTGGCGGCGGGACGTGGTCGGGCGCAGGTGGTCACCGACCCTGGTGAGGTGCACGATGCGGTTCGTCATGTGCTGGGCTTGTTGCAAGAGTGGCTCGCAGATGAGCGGTTGACCGCCTCACGGCTGGTGGTGCTGACGCGTGGCGCGGTTGCTGGGTGCGGTGGAGATGACGTGTCTGATCTGGCGGGCGGTTCTGTCTGGGGTTTGGTTCGCTCGGCGCAGATAGAGAATCCCGGCCGACTGATACTCGTTGACGTTGATGACGAGGACTCCTCTGTTGCGGCGTTGGTCGGGGCGATTTACGCTGGAATCTCACTGGGGGAGCCGCAGCTCGCGATACGCACCGGGGAAGTGTTTGTTCCGCGTTTGGTGCGAACGGGATCGAGTGACGTGCTCACACCGCCGGCAAGGGCGTCTGAGTGGTGTTTGGATGTCGGGCAAACCGGGAGACCCGATGATCTCCGTTTCGTGACCATCCCCGAATCGCACGAGTCGCTCGATCGAGGGCAGATTCGCGTTGCGGTGCGCGCGGCGGGGCTTAACTTCCGGGATGTGCTGATCGCTCTTGGCGCTTATCCCGGGGATGCAACGATCGGTAGCGAGGGTGCGGGCGTCGTATTGGAGGTTGGCGATGGGGTGGAGGATCTCGCGCCCGGCGATCGCGTGATGGGGTTGCTGGATAACGCGTTCGGATCGGTTGCTGTCGCGGATCGTCGTCTGGTCGTGCAAATGCCCGACGACTGGTCGTTTGCGCAGGCGGCGTCGGTTCCGATTGTGTTCTTGACCGCTTACTACGCGTTGGTGGATCTCGCCGGCATCCAGCCGGGTGAGCGGCTGTTGGTCCACTCCGCGGCAGGCGGGGTGGGAATGGCCGCTGTGCAGCTGGCTGGGTACTTGGGCGCGGAGGTGTTCGGGACCGCCAGCCCAAGGAAGTGGGGTGCGCTGGAGGAGCTGGGCTTGGACGAGTGCCATATAGCCTCGTCGCGAACACTCGAGTTCAAGCAGCAGATCCTGGAGGTTACGAACGGGCGTGGGGTCGATGTTGTGCTCGATTGCCTTGTCCGGGAGTTCGTCGATGCCTCGCTCGAGCTGCTCTCGGAGGGCGGTCGTTTTGTCGAGATGGGTAAGGCGGATATACGTGATCCCGATGAGGTGGCGGCGAATCATCGAGGCGTCGCCTACCGGGCGTTCGATCTGCTGGAAGCGGGACCGGAGCGTATTCAGGAGATGCTCGGAGAGCTGTTGAAGCTGTTCGAGAGCGGTGCGCTCGAACAGCTGCCGATCAAGACCTGGGCTCTACACCGCGCGCCGGAAGCGTTCCGACTCATGAGCAGGGCACGGCATGTTGGCAAGAATGTGCTCACCCTTCCCGCGCCTCCGTTGGACCCGGTGGCCACTGTGTTGATTACGGGTGGCACAGGCGGTTTGGGCGCGGTCCTGGCGAGGCACCTGGTCGCCGAGCGTGGGGTGCGTCATCTTGTTCTCACGAGCCGTCGCGGGCTTCAGGTGCCAGGGGCAGCAGAACTCGTTACGGAACTGGAGCGGCTCGGTGCGCAAGTCAGGATCACAGCATGCGATGTGTCCGACCCTGAGCAGGTACGGGCTCTGATCGCATCGGTATCTGAGGAGCATCCGCTCAGAGCGGTTGTGCACGCGGCCGGGGTGCTGGACGACGGAGTGATCGATTCCCTCACAGACGAGCGGATCGATCGTGTGCTCGAGCCGAAGGTCGATGGGGCATGGCATCTGCACGAGTTGACCAGGCATTTGGATCTGGACACGTTTGTCTTGTTCTCATCGGTGGCGGGCGTACTTGGCGGTGTGGGCCAAGGCAACTATGCCGCGGCGAACGCGTTCCTGGACGCGCTGGCGGCGTACCGCTGCGCACAGGGATTGCCCGGCAGCTCGATGGCGTGGGGTCACTGGGAGCAGGAGACCGAGCTCACCTCTCATCTCGCCGAGAGCGATTTGGCGCGGATGGCGCGAGCGGGCATACTTCCGCTCTCCTGCGAGGAAGGTCTCGAGCTGTTCGACGCGGCACTCACAGCGGGCGAGGCGCTGGTCGTTCCCGTAAGACTGGATACCCGTACGCTGAGATCTCGTGCTTTGACGGGTGAACTGCCAGCGTTGCTGAAGGGGCTTGTGCGCACCGCACAGCACCGGGAACGGAGTGTATCGGACCGGCAACTGGCACAACGCCTGGCCGATCTCTCCGACAGCGAACGTGCGGGTGTCGTACTCGACCTCGTGCGTGCTCAGGCGGCGCTTGTGCTAGGCCACTCCTCTCCCGAGATGGTGGATGTCCAGGCGACCTTCAAGGATCTCGGGTTTGACTCGCTCGCTGCTGTGGAGTTCAGGAACAGGCTCAATACAGCAACCAGAATCAGACTCTCGGCGACACTCGTCTTTGATTATCCCACGCCATATGCGCTCGCTGGACACCTAACCGATCACCTGACGCAAGAGGGCACAGCGTCGCACGCCTTCAGGGTCGAGTTCGACAGGGTCGAGCGTGTGCTCTCGTCGATCTCTCCGAATGCTGCTGAGCAGAGTGAGATCAAGTGGCGTCTGGAGACGCTCCTGTCTAAGTGGATGGAGCAGAGCGACGAGGCTGACTTGGTCGGTTCCGGTGAGGAGATCGACTCGGCCACCGACGAGGAAATGTTTGATCTGATCGACAGAGATCTTGGAGTGTCCTGAGTTGAATGACGTGCCCACCCATAGGGATTGGCGTTGACGGCCAACGACGAAAAGCTCCGCGAGTATCTCAAGCGGGTCACGGCGGATCTACGTAAGACACGTCGGCGTCTGCATGAGGTTGAGGCACGCGAGAGCGAGCCGATCGCGATTGTGGGGATGAGTTGTCGTTATCCGGGGGGTGTGAGTTCGCCTGGGGAGTTGTGGGGGTTGCTGGCTTCGGGTGTTGATGCGATTTCGGGGTTCCCTGAGGATCGGGGTTGGGATTTGGAGGAGTTGTTTGATCTGGATCCTGATTGTCCGGGGAAGAGTTATGTGCGTGATGGTGGGTTTATGGATGGTGTCGCGGATTTTGATGCGGAGTTCTTTGGGATCAGTCCGCGTGAGGCTTTGGCGATGGATCCTCAGCAACGTTTGTTGTTGGAGGCTTGTTGGGAGGGGTTGGAGGATGCTGGGGTGGATCCTTTGTCGCTTCGGGAAAGTGAGACAGGGGTGTTCGCTGGGATGGCGCCGTCTGAGTATGGGGTTGGGTTTAGGTCGGGGGAGAGCCTTGAGGGTTACCGTTTGACGGGCAGGATCGCGAGTATCGCGTCGGGGAGGGTTGCGTATGCTCTTGGTTTGCAGGGGCCGGCGGTGTCGGTGGATACGGCGTGTTCCTCTTCGTTGGTGTCGTTGCATTTGGCGTGTCAGTCGCTGCGCACGGGCGAGTGCTCTTTGGCGTTGGCTGGTGGTGTCACGGTCTTGTCTTCGCCTGAGTTGTATGTCGAGTTCAGTCGTCAGCGCGGGCTTGCTGCTGATGGACGGTGCAAGGCATTCGCTGACGCGGCCGATGGGACGGGTTGGGGTGAGGGTATTGGTGTGTTGGTGCTTGAGCGGCTCGGGGTGGCGCGTGAGAGGGGTCATCGCGTATTGGGTTTGGTGAGGGGTAGTGCTGTGAACCAGGATGGTGCGAGTAATGGGTTGACGGCGCCGAATGGTCCCTCTCAGCAGCGGGTGATCCAGCAGGCGTTGGCGAATGCTCGGCTCTCTCCTTCTCAGATCGATGTGGTCGAGGCGCATGGAACGGGTACGAGGCTTGGCGATCCGATCGAGGCGCAGGCGTTGATCTCAGTTTATGGTCGTGAACGCTCGCAGGAGAGGCCTTTGTGGCTTGGATCGGTGAAGTCGAATATTGGGCACACGGTCGCGGCGGCGGGTGTGGCTGGGGTGATCAAGATGGTGTTGGCGATGGGTCACGGGAGACTGCCGCGCACGCTGCATATAGACGAGCCGTCTCAAGAGATCGATTGGTCCAGCGGCGCCATCGCGTTGTTGACCGAGGAGCAGCAATGGGAGCGCGATGGTGAGCCCAGGCGCGCCGGTGTCTCCTCGTTCGGGATCAGCGGCACAAACGCTCATGTGATACTCGAAGAAGCACCAGTTCTCGAGAGCGAGCCGGTGGAGATGACTGTCGAGCGTGGTCTGGTGACCGGTGCTGAGCTTGGGTCCAGTGTGGGCGTGGCTGCGTGGGTGTTGTCTGGTCGTGGGGAGATGGGCTTGCGTGGGCAGGCTGAGCGTCTTCATGGGTTTCTTGTGGACGCGCCTGATCTGACTGTCGAGGATGTTGGGTTCTCGCTTGCGGGCCGCTCGGCGTTGGAGCGTCGCGCGGTTCTAGTTGGTGAGGGTCGTGATGAGTTGCTCGGTGGGTTGGCAGCATTGGCGGCCGGTGAGGTTGCTGAGAGTGTGATCGAGGGTGTCGTGGGCAAGGCTCGGGGTGGCGGGCTTGCGTTCTTGCTTACCGGTCAGGGCGCTCAACGGGTGGGGATGGGAAGCGGGTTGTATGAGGCTCTCCCGGCGTTCGGTGGTGCGTTCGACGAGGTTTGCGAGCGGCTGGATGTGCTTCTTGGGTGTTCGTTGCGGGAGGTTGTCTTCGGCGTGGGCGAGTCCGCTGATAGCTCGTCGAGTGGTTTGAAGGGACCGCTGGATGGAGTGGATCGGGCACTGGTGGGGGGGTTGTTGGATCGGACGTTGTTTACCCAGGCTGGTCTGTTTGCGTTGGAGGTCGCGTTGTTCAGGCTTCTTGAGGGTTTGGGTGTGAGACCGGATTATTTGTTGGGTCATTCGGTTGGTGAGTTGGTGGCGGCGCACGTTGGTGGTGTGCTTTCGTTGGATGATGCGTGTGTGTTGGTGGCTGCGCGGGGTCGTTTGATGGGTGGGTTGCCTGAGGGTGGTGCGATGGTTGCTGTTGGGGTGTCGGAGTCGGAGGTTTTGGGGTCGTTGGTCGGTTATGAGGGTAGGGTTGCGTTGGCGGCTGTGAATGGTCCGGTTTCGGTTGTGCTTTCTGGTGATGAGGACGCGGTGTTGGAGTTGGCGGGGGTGTGGGGGGAGCGGGGTTGCAGGGTTAAGCGTCTTGTTGTGTCTCATGCGTTTCATTCACCTCGGATGGACGGGATGCTTGAGGAGTTCGCTGATGTTGCTCGTGGCTTGTCGTTCTCTGAGCCGAGTATCCCGATCGTTTCTAACGTGACGGGCGAGGTGGTCTCTGCCAAGGAGTTTTGCTCGGCAGAGTATTGGGTGCGTCACGCGCGTGGGACGGTGCGTTTTGGTGATGGTGTGCGTTGGTTGATTGGTCAGGGTGTGAGGAGTTTTCTTGAGCTTGGTCCCGATGGTGCGCTCAGCGGCATGGTCCGGGAATGCGTGGATGGTCAGGAGGGTGAGGCCGGGAACTCGTCGGTTCTAGGGGAAGGGGAGCGCTGGGGCGAGGCGGGTGTTCGGGGTGCTAGCGGGGACACGATCGCGGTGGCGTCGGTGTTGCGTGCTGGTCGTGTGGAGGATCGGTCGTTGCTTGCTGCTCTCGCACGGCTTTGGGTGGGTGGAGTGCACGTTGATTGGGCGAGCCCGTTTAGGAGTTCCGGCGCGAAACGAGTCGAGTTGCCTACTTATGCGTTTCAGCGTGAGCGGTTCTGGTTGGATGCGGGGGGAGTTGGTGGGGGAGATGCCGTTTCGCTGGGCTTGGCGTCGGCTGAGCATCCGTTGTTGGGCGCGGCGGTTGCTATGGCTGGGGATGATGGTTGGTTGTTCACAGGACGGATCTCGTTGCAGTCTCATCCCTGGCTTGCTGATCACGTTGTCATGGGTTATGTGTTGTTGCCGGGCACCGCGTTGTTGGAGCTCGCGTTGCGTGCTGGTAGCGAGGTTGGGTGTGGGTGTGTGCGTGAGTTGACGTTGAGCGCGCCGCTGGTGATTGGTGAGCGGGGCGCGATGCAGTTGCAGGTGAAGGTCGGTGAGCCGGATGGGGATGGTTGCCGGGTGGTGGGGGTGTATTCGCGTCTGGAGGGATCGCGGGAGGATGGTCTGGGCGTCGAGGAGGGATGGGTGTGTAACGCGGAGGGTTTGCTTGGGTCTGTTGACTCCGTCGTGGATGGACAGGACATTGTTGGTGCTATGGGTGAGTGGCCCCCCGTGGGCTCGGAACCAGTCGATATCGACGGTTTGTATGACGATCTCGATCGGCACGGCCTTGAGTACGGTCCTGTGTTTCGGGGGTTGCGTACTGTGTGGCGTCGTGGGGATGAGTTCTTCGCGGAGGTCGCGTTGCCCCAGGAGCAGCGGGGTGAGGCCCAGGGCTTCATGGTGCACCCAGCGCTGCTGGACGCCGCGCTGCACACCATGGCCGCCGTTGGCATACCCGCCAGTGCAGAGAGCGATGAGGGCAGCGTGAGCCTGCCGTTCTCCTGGGAAAATGTTGTTGTCGCTAGCTCCCCCGCCCCCACCACGATACGAGCACGCCTCACACCAACAAAGACCAACACCATATCCCTCACCGCCACCAACACACACGACGAACCAGTCCTATCCATCCACTCCCTCACACTACGAACAACAACCACAACAACACTCAAAAACACCACCAAAGACACAGTTGGTGTTGGTGGGTTGTTTGGGTTGGAGTGGGTTGGGGTGTCTGGGGTGTCTGGGGTGGGTGGGTTGGGTGGGGCTTCTCCTGGGGTTTCTGGTGTGGGTGGTGTCGTGGGTGGTGTGGTGGTGTTGGGGCGGTCGGATGGGGTGCTTGCGGGGTTGTTGGCGGGTGTTGGGGTGTTTGATGGTGTGGGTGGGTTGTTGGGGGCTGTTGATGGGGGTTTTGGTGTTCCGGGTGTGGTGTTGGTGGATTGTGTGTCGTGTGCGGATGGTGGTGGTGTAGCGGGCGATGGGGATGGTGATGTGGTTGGTGGTGTGGGGGATGGTGTGGTTGGGGTGTTGGGTTTGTTGCAGGAGTGGTCTTCTGAGGAGCGGTTGGTGGGTTGTCGGCTTGTGGTGGTGACTAGTGGTGCGGTGGCTGTGGGTGTTGGTGAGGGTGTTGTGGATCTTGTGGGTGCGGCGGTGTGGGGTTTGGTGCGCTCGGCGCAGTCTGAGAGTCCTGGTTGTTTTGTGTTGGTGGATGTGGGTGTGGATGGGTTGGGTGGTTTGTTGGGGGTGTTGGCTGGTGTGTTGGGGTGTGGGGAGTCGGAGGTGGTGGTGCGTGATGGTGGGGTTTTGGTTCCGCGGCTTGTGCGTGGGGGCGCTTCGGGTTTGTTGGGGGTCCCGACTGGTGTTTCGGAGTGGTGTTTGCGGGAGGGTGAGAGTGGTCGGCTCGAGGATTTGTCGTTGGTTGGGGTTGTGGGGCCTGAGAGGATTTTGGGTCCGGGTGAGGTGCGGGTGGGGGTGCGTGCGGCTGGATTGAATTTCCGTGACGTGTTCGTCGCGCTTGGTGCTGATGCGTGGGGTGGGGATGCGGGTGTTGGTGGTGAGGGTGCGGGTGTGGTGTTGGGTGTTGGTCCTGGTGTTGTGGGGTTTGAGCCGGGTGATCGTGTGATGGGTTTGTTTGATGGTGCGTTTGGGCCTGTCGCGGTCGCTGATCATCGTTTGCTTGAGAGGGTGCCCGATGGTTGGTCTTTCGCGCAGGCCGCGTCGGTGCCGATCGTGTTCCTCACGGCGTATTACGCGCTGGTGGATCTCGCTGGTGTTCGTGAGGGTGAGCGGTTGTTGGTGCACGCGGGGACGGGTGGTGTGGGTATGGCGGCTATCCAGTTGGCGGCTTATTTGGGTGTTGAGGTGTTCGCGACGGCTAGTCCTGGTAAGTGGGGTGTTTTGCGTGGGATGGGGTTGGATGAGGATCACATCGCGTCCTCGCGCTCACTTGAGTTTGGTGAGCGTTTCCGTGGGGTCACGGGTGGGCGGGGCATGGATGTCGTGTTGGATTGTTTGGCTGGGGAGTTCGTCGATGCATCGCTCGAGTTGCTCTGTGAGGACGGTCGTTTTGTCGAGATGGGTAAGAGCGATGTTCGCGATCCTGTTGAGGTCGCGAGTGTTTATCCGGGTGTGGTTTATCGAGCGTTTGATTTGATGGACGACGCTGGTCCTGAGCGTATCGAGGTGATGTTCGGCGAGTTGTTGGGGCTTTTCCGGGGGGGTGTGTTGCGGGCGTTGCCGGTGAGGGGGTGGGATGTGCGTCGTGCGCCCGAGGCGTTTCGTTTCATGAGCCAAGCGCGGCATGTCGGTAAGAACGTTTTGGTGTTGCCGGGGGAGGGGTTTGGTTCGGGTGGGACTGTGTTGGTGACGGGTGGTACGGGTGGTCTTGGTGGGTTGGTTGCTGAGCATTTGGTGTCAAAGCATGGTGTCGGGCGTTTGTTGTTGGCGAGTCGGCGGGGATCGCAAGCCGATGGCGCGCAGGAGTTGTTGGAGCGGCTCTCTGGTCTCGGGGCAGAGGTGGAGATCGTTGCCTGTGATATAGCCGACAGAGCCCAAGCGCAAGCGTTGCTCGAGGGCATCGATCGCGATCATCCCCTTAGCGCGGTTGTGCACGCGGCTGGTGTGCTCGACGATGGAGTGATCGAGTCCCTGACGGCGGAGCGTGTGATGGGTGTGTTGGCGCCGAAGGTGGATGGTGCGTGGAATTTGCACGAATTGACTCGCGGGATGGATCTAGGAGCGTTTGTGTTGTTCTCCTCGGTCGCGGGTTTGTTCGGGAGTCCTGGACAGGCTAGTTACGCGGCAGCGAATGCGTTCCTTGACGGGCTGGCCTCTCAGCGGCGTGCGTTGGGTTTGCCGGGTGTCTCGCTGGCGTGGGGGCCGTGGAGCCAGGTTGGTGGCATGGCTGATCTTCTGGGTGGGGTCGATAGTGCGCGTATCGAGGGCTCGGGTGTGATCAGTCTCTCCGCAGGGCAGGGCCTAGAGCTGTTTGATCGAGCGCACGATCTCGGTGAGGCGTTGGTCCTACCCGTCAGGCTCGACGAGCGGATGCTTAGAGACCAAGCGATGAACGGGACGCTGCCCCCGCTATTGAAAGGACTCACACGCACCCCGCCACACCGCCGTGCTAGTGCTGTTACCAGCTCGTCGTCGTTGGCGGAGCGTCTCGCGGGTGTTGAGCAGGCCGAGCGTGAGCGGATCGTGCTGGAGCTCATACGAGCGCACGCTGCCGGTGTGTTGGGTTACGCCTCTCCCGAGACGATCGAGCCGACACGAGTATTCAAGGACATCGGATTCGATTCTCTCGCGGGAATCGAGCTACGCAACCGACTCGCCACAGACACAGGCCTACGCCTACCAGCCACACTAGCCTTCGACCACCCCACACCTGTTGCTCTGACTGAGTTTGTGCTCGACCGGATGGTTGGGGCACGCCGGGGCGTGCGTGACCCCGTGGTGGTCTCGCGGGGGGTGGTTGAGGAGCCGATCGCGATCGTGGGGATGAGTTGTCGTTATCCAGGGGGTGTGAGCTCACCCGTGGAGCTGTGGGATCTCCTGACCTCGGGTGTTGATGCGATCTCGGGGTTCCCCAGCGATCGGGGGTGGGATCTGGAGGAGTTGTATGACCCTGATCCCGACTGTCCGGGGAAGAGCTATGCGCAGGATGGTGGGTTTATGGATGGTGTCGCGGATTTTGATGCGGGGTTTTTTGGGATCAGTCCGCGTGAGGCTTTGGCGATGGATCCCCAGCAACGTTTGCTGTTGGAAGCTTGTTGGGAGGCGTTGGAGGACGCTGGAGTGGATCCGTTGTCGCTCCGGGAAAGTGAGACAGGGGTGTTCGCTGGGATAGCACCGTCTGGGTACGGGGCTGGTCGGGGGGCGTTGGAGAACCTTGAGGGTTACCGTTTGACGGGCAAGATCGCGAGCGTGGCGTCGGGGAGGGTCGCATATACCCTTGGTTTGCAGGGGCCGGCGGTGTCGGTGGATACGGCGTGTTCCTCTTCGTTGGTGGCGTTGCATTTGGCGTGTCAGTCGCTACGCACGGGCGAGTGTTCTTTGGCGCTCGCGGGTGGTGTGATGGTCATGTCCACGCCCGAGCTGTATGTCGAGTTCAGCCGTCAGCGCGGACTTGCTGCGGACGGACGGTGCAAGGCATTCGCCGAGGCGGCCGATGGCACGGGTTGGAGCGAGGGTGTCGGTGTGCTCGTGCTCGAGGGACTCCAGACGGCGCGTTGACACGGTCATCGTGTGCTCGCGATCGTTAGCGGGAGCGCTGTGAACCAGGATGGTGCGAGTAATGGGTTGACGGCGCCTAATGGTCCCTCTCAGCAGCGAGTGATCCAGCAGGCACTCGCGAACGCTCGGCTTTCCCCGGCTCAGATCGATGCGGTCGAGGCGCACGGGACGGGCACGAGGCTCGGCGATCCGATCGAGGCGCAGGCACTGTTTGAGACCTATGGCCACGAACGCCCACAGGACAAACCCCTGTGGCTTGGGTCGGTGAAGTCGAACATCGGACACACAGCCGCCGCGGCGGGTGTGGCCGGAGTCATCAAGATGGTGTTGGCGATGGGTCATGGAGTGCTGCCGCGGACGTTGCACGTCGATGAGCCCTCGAGGGAGATCGATTGGTCCAGTGGCGCCATCGCGTTGTTGAGCGAGGAGCAACAGTGGCAGCGCGATGGTGAACCACGGCGCGCTGGTGTCTCCTCGTTCGGGATCAGCGGCACCAACGCACACATAATCCTCGAAGAAGCACCACTGGTCAAGGACGTCGTGGCGGCTGGTGATTCCGGCGCGGGCATCGATCGCGACAAGCTCGCACGCAACCTGGGAGGTGAGTATCTAGGAGAGGCCGGGTTATGCGTGCTTGGAACCGATGTCATCGCTGAGATGACGCCGTGGGTCGTGTCGGGTCGTGGCGAGTCGGCTCTGCGTGATCAGGCTCGTCGGCTACGGGCGGCTGTCGTGGATGACCCGGATTGCAATGTTGTGGATGTCGGTCTTTCACTCACGAGTCGCGCGAGGCTCGCGAACCGCGCGGTGTTGCTGAGCGGCGATCGCGAGGTGCTGCTGGCAGATCTCGAGGCGTTGGGGCGGGGCGAGGCGCGGGACGGTGTGACGTGTGGTGTCGCAAGGGATGGCGATGAGGTTGTGTTCCTGTTTCCTGGGCAGGGTTCACAGTGGGAGGGGATGGCACTTGGGCTGTTGGACCACTCGCCGCTGTTTGCCCAGCGCATGGCGGAATGCGGCGATGCGCTGGCGCCGTTTGTTGAACTGGTCCCCCGTGGACGTGTTGCGCGGGGCGCCGGGCGCACCGAGCCTGGATCGCGTTGACATCGTGCAGCCCATGTTGTTCGCGACGATGGTGTCGCTGGCGACGCTGTGGCGCGCATGCGGAGTGCACCCAGATATCGTGGCCGGTCATTCCCAGGGCGAGATTGCGGCCGCCTGTGTGGCGGGTGGGCTCTCACTGGCCGATGCGGCACGTGTCGTTGCGCTTCGTGCCCGTGCGCTCGAGCGCGTGGCCGGACTGGGTGGGATGGTCTCTGTCGCGCTCACCGCGCGGGAGCTCGGATCGCGGCTGGAGCGGTGGGGAGACAGGATCTCGCTTGCAGCGATCAACAGCCCTCGCTCGATGGTCGTCTCGGGCGATACCGAGGCGCTCGATGGGCTGCTTTTGGAGTGTGAGCTCGAGGGCGTGAGGGCCCGGCGGATACCGGTTGACTATGCGGCGCACTCGACTCAGGTGGATGCAGTGCGTGACGAATTGTTGGAGGATCTCGCGGGGATAGCGCCATGCTCCGGCGAGATTCCCTTCTTTTCTACTGTGCTGGGCGAGCTGATCGACACCGCACAGCTCGATGCGAGCTATTGGTATCGCAATCTGCGCGAGACGGTGCACTTCGAGCGGACAGTCCGCGTATTGCTCGAGCGGGGTAAACCCGCGTTCCTGGAGATCAGTCCGCACCCGGTGCTCACGGTGGGTGTGCAGGAGACGGTGGACGCGTTGCCCGGGGAGCCGCGTGACGTTGTTGTGGCTGGGTCGCTGAGGCGTGGAGATGGCGGATATGAGCGCTTCTTGCGCTCGCTTGCCGACCTGTTCGTGCGTGGAGTGGACGTCGATTGGAGCGCGACGTTTGAGGGCTCAGGCGCCGGCAGAGTCGTGTTGCCGACGTATGCTTTTCAGCGCGAACGCTATTGGTTGGGGGCGAGGAGCACTGGTGAGGGGGATGCCGTTTCGCTGGGGCAGGTGTCTGCTGAGCATCCGTTGTTGGGGGCGGCGGTTGCTTTGGCTGGGGACGATGGTTGGCTGTTCACGGGACGGATCTCGTTGCAGTCCCATCCTTGGCTTGCCGATCATGTGGTCGGGGGTCATGTGCTGTTGCCGGGCACAGCGTTCTTGGAGTTGGCGTTGCGTGCCGGCAGCGAGGTCGAGTGCGGGTGTGTGCGTGAGTTGACGTTGAAGGCGCCGCTGGTCTTGGGCGAGCAGGGTGGTGTGCAGTTGCAGGTGAAGGTCGGTGAGCTCGATGGGGATGGTTGCCGGGTGGTGGGGGTGTATTCGCGTCCGGAGGGGTCGGGGGAGGCTGGTCTGGATGTCCAGGCGCGGTGGGTGTGTCACGCGGAGGGTTTGCTCGCGCCCGCCGACTCGGTCTCATTGGATGGGCAGGCCGTTGCTGGTGTTTCGGGTGAGTGGCCTCCCGCGGACTCGGAGTCGGTTGATGTTGATGGTTTGTATGACGCTCTCGCTGAACAGGGTTTGGAGTACGGTCCAGCCTTCCAGGGGTTGCGTGCTGTCTGGCGTCGTGGGGACGAGTTGTTTGCAGAGGTGGCGTTGGCGGAGGAGCAGCAGCAGGGTGGGGTTGAGGGTTTCATGGTGCACCCCGCATTGTTGGACGCGGCGTTGCATGTATTGGGGGCGGGTTCGGAGAAGGGTGGTGTGGGGACGAGGGTCCCGTTCTCTTGGAGTGGTGTGAGTTTGCGGATGGTGGGTGTTTCGGTGCTGCGGGTGTGTCTTTCGCGTGTCGAGAGGGATACGGTCTCTTTGACGGTGGCTGATGAGCGGGACGCGTTGGTGCTCAGTGTTGACTCGCTTGTGTTGCGGGAGGTCTCTGTTGAGCAGTTGCGTGGCACTGGTGACATTCATTCTGGTGGGTTGTTTGGGTTGGAGTGGGTTGGGGCTCCGGGGGTGTCTGGGGTTCTTGGGATGGTTGGGGCTCCTCCTGGGGCTCCCGAGATTCTTGGGGTTTCTGGGGTGGATGGTGCTGGTTTGGGTGTGGGTGGTGTCGTGGGTGGTGTGGTGGTGTTGGGGCGGTCGGATGGGGTGCTTGCGGGGTTGTTGGCGGGTGTTGGGGTGTTTGATGGTGTGGGTGGGTTGTTGGGGGCTGTTGATGGGGGTTTTGGTGTTCCGGGTGTGGTGTTGGTGGATTGTGTGTCGTGTGCGGATGGTGGTGGTGTAGCGGGCGATGGGGATGGTGATGTGGTTGGTGGTGTGGGGGATGGTGTGGTTGGGGTGTTGGGTTTGTTGCAGGAGTGGTCTTCTGAGGAGCGGTTGGTGGGTTGTCGGCTTGTGGTGGTGACTAGTGGTGCGGTGGCTGTGGGTGTTGGTGAGGGTGTTGTGGATCTTGTGGGTGCGGCGGTGTGGGGTTTGGTGCGCTCGGCGCAGTCTGAGAGTCCTGGTTGTTTTGTGTTGGTGGATGTGGGTGTGGATGGGTTGGGTGGTTTGTTGGGGGTGTTGGCTGGTGTGTTGGGGTGTGGGGAGTCGGAGGTGGTGGTGCGTGATGGTGGGGTTTTGGTTCCGCGGCTTGTGCGTGGGGGCGCTTCGGGTTTGTTGGGGGTCCCGACTGGTGTTTCGGAGTGGTGTTTGCGGGAGGGTGAGAGTGGTCGGCTCGAGGATTTGTCGTTGGTTGGGGTTGTGGGGCCTGAGAGGATTTTGGGTCCGGGTGAGGTGCGGGTGGGGGTGCGTGCGGCTGGATTGAATTTCCGTGACGTGTTCGTCGCGCTTGGTGCTGATGCGTGGGGTGGGGATGCGGGTGTTGGTGGTGAGGGTGCGGGTGTGGTGTTGGGTGTTGGTCCTGGTGTTGTGGGGTTTGAGCCGGGTGATCGTGTGATGGGTTTGTTTGATGGTGCGTTTGGGCCTGTCGCGGTCGCTGATCATCGTTTGCTTGAGAGGGTGCCCGATGGTTGGTCTTTCGCGCAGGCCGCGTCGGTGCCGATCGTGTTCCTCACGGCGTATTACGCGCTGGTGGATCTCGCTGGTGTTCGTGAGGGTGAGCGGTTGTTGGTGCACGCGGGGACGGGTGGTGTGGGTATGGCGGCTATCCAGTTGGCGGCTTATTTGGGTGTTGAGGTGTTCGCGACGGCTAGTCCTGGTAAGTGGGGTGTTTTGCGTGGGATGGGGTTGGATGAGGATCACATCGCGTCCTCGCGCTCACTTGAGTTTGGTGAGCGTTTCCGTGGGGTCACGGGTGGGCGGGGCATGGATGTCGTGTTGGATTGTTTGGCTGGGGAGTTCGTCGATGCATCGCTCGAGTTGCTCTGTGAGGACGGTCGTTTTGTCGAGATGGGTAAGAGCGATGTTCGCGATCCTGTTGAGGTCGCGAGTGTTTATCCGGGTGTGGTTTATCGAGCGTTTGATTTGATGGACGACGCTGGTCCTGAGCGTATCGAGGTGATGTTCGGCGAGTTGTTGGGGCTTTTCCGGGGGGGTGTGTTGCGGGCGTTGCCGGTGAGGGGGTGGGATGTGCGTCGTGCGCCCGAGGCGTTTCGTTTCATGAGCCAAGCGCGGCATGTCGGTAAGAACGTTTTGGTGTTGCCGGGGGAGGGGTTTGGTTCGGGTGGGACTGTGTTGGTGACGGGTGGTACGGGTGGTCTTGGTGGGTTGGTTGCTGAGCATTTGGTGTCAGAGCATGGTGTCGGGCGTTTGTTGTTGGCGAGTCGGCGGGGATCGCAAGCCGATGGCGCGCAGGAGTTGTTGGAGCGGCTCTCTGGTCTCGGGGCAGAGGTGGAGATCGTTGCCTGTGATATAGCCGACAGAGCCCAAGCGCAAGCGTTGCTCGAGGGCATCGATCGCGATCATCCCCTTAGCGCGGTTGTGCACGCGGCTGGTGTGCTCGACGATGGAGTGATCGAGTCCCTGACGGCGGAGCGTGTGATGGGTGTGTTGGCGCCGAAGGTGGATGGTGCGTGGAATTTGCACGAATTGACTCGCGGGATGGATCTAGGAGCGTTTGTGTTGTTCTCCTCGGTCGCGGGTTTGTTCGGGAGTCCTGGACAGGCTAGTTACGCGGCAGCGAATGCGTTCCTTGACGGGCTGGCCTCTCAGCGGCGTGCGTTGGGTTTGCCGGGTGTCTCGCTGGCGTGGGGGCCGTGGAGCCAGGTTGGTGGCATGGCTGATCTTCTGGGTGGGGTCGATAGTGCGCGTATCGAGGGCTCGGGTGTGATCAGTCTCTCCGCAGAGCAGGGTCTGCGACTGTTTGATCGCGCGCGCGATCTCGGTGAGGCGTTGGTGGTGCCCGTGATGCTCGACGAGCGGATACTCAAACGCCAAGCGATGAACGGGACACTGTCCCCGCTACTAAAAGGACTCACACGCACCACGCCACGCCGCCGTGCTGTTGGGCCTCCCAGCAGTTCGCTGGCGCAACGCTTGGGGGGCGTCGAGCAGGCTGAGCGTGAGCGGATCGTGCTGGAGCTCATACGAGCGCACGCTGCCGGTGTGTTGGGTTACGCCTCTCCCGAGACGATCGAGCCGACACGAGTATTCAAGGACATCGGATTCGATTCTCTCGCGGGAATCGAGCTACGCAACCGACTCGCCACAGACACAGGCCTACGCCTACCAGCCACACTAGCCTTCGACCACCCCACACCGAGCGCCCTCGTCGGATATCTACTTGGGCAGGTTCAATCCGGGGGGGGTGGTGAGGCGGCCTCGCTGGACGCCGAGCTCGTGGCGGTGGAGCGACGACTGTCGGCTATCGCATCGCAATCAGACGAGGCTGTACGCGCGGAGATTGCCGCTCGATTGCACAAGTTCCTCGCCGACTGGAGCGGGAGCGAGGGCGTGATCGCCGATGACCGAGACGTTCGCGGCGCGAATGTCGAGGAAGTCTTCGAGTTGATCGACAGGGAGTTCGGCGCGCCGGAGCAAGAGGAGAGCGCACATGCACACGGATAGGCGAAGGGGCGATATAGCCGACGAACAACGGCTGCTCGAGTACTTGAAGCACGTCACCGTGGATCTGCGCAAGGCGCATCGGCGTCTGCGGGAGGTCGAAGGGCAGGAGCGTGAGCCGATCGCGATTGTGGGCATGGCCTGCCGATACCCAGGCGACGTGCGCTCTCCCGATGATCTGTGGGAGCTGGTCGCATCAGGTGGGGATGCGATAACGGCATTCCCCGAGAATCGCGGGTGGGATGTCAACGCGCTGTACCACCCAGATCCTGACAATGCCAAAACGAGCTATGCGCGCGAAGGTGGGTTCATCCACGATGCGGATGAGTTCGATGCTGAGTTCTTTGGCATCAGTCCGCGAGAGGCGCTGGCGGTTGACCCGCA
The DNA here is from genome assembly GCA_963827045.1 of uncultured Solirubrobacterales bacterium. Lineage (GTDB taxonomy): Bacteria > Actinomycetota > Thermoleophilia > Solirubrobacterales > Solirubrobacteraceae > Palsa-744. Next base: position 500,291 of record CAWGZH010000003.1, on the reverse strand, counting down.
GCAGCGGATTCTGCTGGAAGTGAGTTGGGAGGCATTGGAACGAACGGGTTTGTCTCTCGACTCGCTGCGCGGTACGCAGACAGGCGTGTTTACCGGAGTGATCTATCAGGATTATGGTGGTCGTCTGGGAGGGTCGGTTCCCAGTGATCTCGAGGCCTATATCGGGATAGGCAGTGCGGGGAGCGTCGCATCTGGGCGCGTGGCTTACACGTTTGGCTTGGAGGGTCCTGCGGTGACGATCGATACTGCCTGCTCGTCCTCGCTCGTTGCGCTGCACCTCGCTTGTGGAGCTCTGCGGGCGCAGGAGTGCGAGCTTGCGTTGGCAGGCGGTGTGACTGTATTCGCCACACCGCGATGCTTCGTTGAATTCTCCCGCCAGCGTGGCCTGGCCCCGGATGGGAGATCGAAGTCCTATGCCGACGCGGCCGACGGGGCAGGTTGGGGTGAGGGTGTGGGCGTGCTGGTGTTGGAGCGTCTCTCGAATGCGCAGCGCCTGGGTCACCGAGTGCTTGCGGTCATTCGAGGCAGTGCCGTCAATCAAGACGGCACCAGCAACGGGTTGACCGCGCCGAGCGGTCCGTCTCAACAGCGTGTTATTGAGGATGCGCTCGCATCCGCCGGTCTGTCTGGCCATGAGGTCGATGTAGTGGAGGGTCACGGCACAGGCACGATGCTTGGCGATCCGATCGAGGCGCAGGCACTGCTGGCGACCTACGGACAGGGTCGTCCCGCGGACAAGCCGCTCTGGCTCGGGTCGGTCAAGTCCAACCTTGGTCACACTCAGGGGGCGGCCGGTGTAGCCGGGGTGATCAAGATGGTGATGGCACTCAACCACGAGATGCTGCCCAAGACTCTGCACGTCGATCGCCCCTCCTCGAAGGTCAACTGGCCGCAGGGTGCTGTGTCGCTGCTTACCGAGCAACGTCCGTGGCCGGGCGGTGAGCTTCCACGTCGTGCAGGGATCTCGGCGTTCGGTATCAGCGGGACCAATGCCCATGTGCTGGTCGAGGAGGCTCCTCCGACGGCAAGCAGACAGGAGGCTGAGGAGTCGCCCCGCCTCTTTGGGGCAGACGCGGATGTTTGGATTCTCTCGGCTCGCGATGCGAGTGGGTTGCGCATGCAGGCAGACCGTCTGGAGGTTCACCTAGGGCAGACGGTCGATCTGAGCGATCGAAATATAGGACGCGCTCTCGCCAGGCGGCCGGCACTTGCCTACCGTGCTGTTCTCGTGGGTGGATCGCGTGGGGATCTGCTCACGGACCTGCGTTCTCTAGCGCGAGCCGATGGCACAGCGGCTGTCGCTGACGGACGCTCGGGCGATGTGGGGCGGATTGCGTTTGTCTTTCCCGGCCAGGGAGCCCAATGGCCCGGTATGGCCGTGCGACTACTAGATCGCTGCTCGATCTTCGCGCAGTGGATTCGGCGTTGTGAACAGGCGCTGACGCCGTTTGTTAACTGGCGCCTCCAGGAGGTTTTGCGCGATATGCCGGCGGCACCGGACATTGAGCGCGTCGATGTGGTCCAGCCGGCGCTGTTCGCCGTGATGGTGTCGCTCGCGGAGCTGTGGCGCGAGTGTGGTGTGCGGCCAGACGCCGTCGTCGGACACTCCCAAGGAGAGATCGCGGCCGCATATACGGCGGGAGCGCTCTCGCTCGAGGACGCGGCGAGAGTTGTGGCTGTGCGCAGCAAGGCTCTCGTATCGCTGGCCGGTCTTGGTGGCATGGTATCGGTGGCGCTTGGGCTGGATGAGCTGAAGGTGCTACTCGAATCAGTGCAACGCCCCGTATCGATCGCCGCGGTCAATGGTCCCGGCGCAATTGTCGTTTCTGGCGAGGCGGCGGCGCTTGACGAATTTTTGGCCCAGTGCAAGGCGCACGCGGTGCGAGCACGCAGGATCCCTGTTGACTATGCGGCGCACTCACCACAGGTGGAGGAGATCGAAGAGCGCCTGGTCAGTGGCTGTGAGGGCATATCGCCACGCTCGAGCGATGTGCCCTTCTATTCGGCGACCACTGGGGGACTGTTCGACACGGCTGGTCTTGACGCGCGCTACTGGTATCTCAACTTGCGCGAAACAGTTCGGTTCGAGCAGGTCACACGAGCGCTGATCGCCGATCATCACCGCACGTTCATCGAGGTCAGCCCTCATCCGGTGCTCACGGTTGGGGTACAGGAGACGATCGATGCCGCGCTTGTGAGCTCGCCTACAGCGAAGGATTCTGTCGGCGATACATCAGGAGCGTCTACCGCCGCTGCCTTCGGCTCGCTGCGTCGCCAGGAGGGTGGCCCTGAGCGCTTTATCAGATCGCTCGGGGAAGTTTGGACGCACGGTGTGGAGGTAGATTGGACGGCGCTGTACGGCGAATCGGACGCGGTGCTCCCCGAGCTGCCGACATATCCCTTCAAACGGCAACGCTACTGGCTTGACTCGCGTGGTGGCGGCGATGTCGCATCGATCGGCCAGGCACCCGCCGAGCACCCTCTGCTGGGTGCCGCTGTGGCCCTGGCCGACGACGACGGTTGGCTCTTCACAGGTCGCCTGTCGCGCCAGACTCACCCGTGGCTTTCCGATCACGTCGTCATGGGGAGTGTCGTGCTAGCGGGAACGGCCCTGCTCGAGTTGGCGCGTCATGCAGGTTCGCGCGCCGGGTGCGAGCACGTGCGGGAGCTGACCCTCGAGACGCCGCTCATGTTGGACGATTCGTCCGGCATGCAGTTGCAGGTATCGGTTGGATCGCCGCATGAGGACGAGTCGCGACCGATACAGATCCATGCGCGCGCCGAGGGTGCGGCGGGAGAAGGGTCAGTCTCACAGACCGCCTGGACTCGCCATGCCAGCGGCTTGCTCGGTCCCGGCGAGACAGAGCCGCGGATCGCTCTTGAGGGTCGTACGGTCGAGATGGTCTCCGTCCTGTCTGGAGTGTGGCCTCCAGAGGGCGCAATGCCCATTCAGATCGACGAGGTGTATGAGATCCTTGGCGATGGCGGGCTGGAATATGGACCCGTCTTTCAGGGCCTTTGTGCGGCGTGGCGGCTGGGTGGAGAGCTGCTCGCAGAAGTGACGTTGCCCGAAGCTCATCACGATCAGGCGAACTTGTTCGGGATCCATCCAGCGCTGCTGGACGCGGCGTTGCACGCGGTGGCGCTGACAGATTGGCTGGGCGACGCGACTTCCTCGGCGGTGCGTCTGCCGTTTTGCTGGCGCGATGTCTGCCTGCACCGGACGGGCGCGCGCACGCTGCGGATCGCACTGTCAAAGGAGGCTGATGACGAGTTCTCTCTCGTCGCGGTGGACGATGAAGGCAGATTGGTCGCCTCGGTCGGCTCGCTGTTGGTCAGGCCCACCTCGGTGGAGCATTTGCGTCGGGCCGCAGGACGCGCACACGAGTCGCTGCTCGGCGTTCGCTGGATCACGGTTCCCGTCGCCGCCGATTCACCTTCGGGACGGTGGGCCGTGCTTGGGGATCCTGCCTCTGAGCTGGCGGTTTCGCTGACCGACAGTGGTATGGATATCCACCGCCATGCGACCCTGGCGACGCTGGTTCAGGCGCTCGCCGAAGGCGAGAAGGCCCCTGATGTCGTTCTCTGGGAGCGTGCGCCCGGGTCGGTCGAGAGTGGGCTCGCGGGCGCGGCGCGGGCCGGTGTGCACGAGGCGCTTCAGCTCGCCCAGACATGGGTTTCGGCGGAAGATCTCAGCGCATCGCGACTCGTCATCCTCACTCGGGGAGCTGTGGCGACACAAGCTGGAGAGGATGTGCCGGGCTTGGTCAACAGTGCAATATGGGGTCTGACACGTTCTGCACAAGCGGAGCATCCTGGGCGGCTGTTGCTGTTGGACATCGACGGCGGTGAGCTATCTCCACAGTTTCTGGGTTTGGCTGTCGCGTCGGCGATGGCCGGTGGCGAGACGCAGATCGCGATACGCGACGGTCAGCTCTATGTGCCCCGTCTGGGAGAAGCGGGGGCGGGTGCGCTATCAGCGCCCAAGGGTGTATCGGCGTGGCGTTTGGACTGCGGAGTGTCCGGGACGTTCGACGGCTTCGGTCTGGTCGCCTGCCCCGAGGTAAACGAGTCGCTGGAGCCGGATCAGGTCCGCGTCGAGATACAGGCTGCAGGATTGAACTTCAGGGATGTCATGATCGCGCTGCGGCTGGTGCCAACGCGCGGTGACTGGGATTTGATCGGTAACGAGGCTGCGGGTGTAGTGGTCGATGCTGGCTCGAATGTGCGTGGGGTAGCCCCTGGCGACCGCGTTATGGGCTTGTTCTCCGGCAGCTTCGGGCCCTTGGCAGTTACAGATCATCGACTACTCGTGAGGGTTCCCGACGGATGGTCGCAAGTCGATGCGGCGTCAACTCCACTCGCGTTTCTTACCGCCTATTACGGTCTGCTGGATCTGGCGCGCCTGCGAGCGGGGGATCGACTGCTGGTTCACGCGGCCGCGGGTGGAGTCGGGATGGCGGCTGTCCAGATCGCCCGGCATCTGGGTGTAGAGGTGTTTGCGACGGCGAGTCCGGCGAAGTGGCATGTGCTCAGGGAGCTTGGTTGCGAGCAGACGCATATTGCCTCCTCGCGTGACACGAGCTTCAAGGAAAAGTTTCTGGCGCTCACGGATGGACAGGGCGTGGACGTCGTCTTGAACTCGCTGCGAGGAGAGTTCGTGCAAGCCTCGCTTGAGCTCCTGCCACACGGTGGCCGGTTTCTCGAGATGGGCAAGACGGACATACGTGAATCCGGTGATATTGAGCAGAGACATCCTGGAGTTAAATCCAGAGCATTCGATCTGATTGAAGCTGCGCCGGAGCGCACTCAGGAGATGTTGATCGATCTTGTTGGGATGTTCGAGGTTGGCGCACTCCAGAGACTGCCGCTTCGTACCTGGGACCTACGGCGCGCCCCTGAGGCCTTTCGTTTCATGAGTCAAGGGCGCCACGTCGGAAAGATCGTGCTGAGGTTGCCGGCCTCCATGCCGGCGAGCGGCACAGTGCTAATCACAGGTGGCACGGGCAGGCTCGGCGGTTTCGTGGCACGTCATCTCGTCGCCGCACAGGGGATACGCAATCTGCTACTGACAAGCCGCAGAGGCAGGAGTGCGCCCGGGGCCGAGGAGTTGGAGGCGGAACTTCTCGCGCTAGGCGCCAACGCTCGGATTGTCGAGTGCGATGTCTCAGAGCGTATGCAGCTCGAACGGCTAATCGGATCGATTCCCGAGGATACTCCGCTTGTCGGCGTCGTCCATGCCGCCGGTGTGCTCGACGACGGGATGCTCGATTCGCTTTCGGCCGAGCAGGTAGATCGCGTGCTCGCCGCAAAGGTCAACGGGGCTGTGAATTTGCACGAGCTGACTCAGCACCAAGATTTGAGCGCTTTCGTGCTGTTCTCCTCAGCGGCCGGTGTGTTCGGTTCCCCCGGACAAGCCAATTATGCCGCAGCTAATGCTTTCTTGGATGCGCTGGCGGCTCATCGTTGCAGTCAAGGATTGGCTGGGACCTCGATGGCGTGGGGATGGTGGGAGCAACCGAGCGAGATGACAGAGCACATGGGCAGAGCCGATGTGGCCAGGATGGGGCGGTTGGGCGTTCGGCCTCTAGATCAAGCGGACGGTCTCGACCTGTATGCGGCGGCCAGCGAGGCATGCGACGCGCTCACGGTGCCGGTGCGACTGGACATGGCCGCGCTGCGGGCGCAGGCCAGGACGGAAACGTTGCCGCCGCTTCTGCGTGGGCTCGTTCAAGCGCCAAGTCTAAGAGTTGCTCAGGCGTCGAGCGGTTCTCTGGAGCGGCGTTTGGAGGGGCTCGACGAGCACCAGCGCCGAGCGGCTGTGCTGGAGATCGTGTGTGATCACGTGGCTGCTGTGCTCGGTCATCCCTCCGGTGCCGCGATAGACCCAAGTCGTGCATTCAAAGAGCTTGGATTTGATTCGTTGCTGGCGGTGGAGTTGCGCAACCGATTGAGTAACGCGCTGGAGAGACGACTCCCGACGACTCTAGTCTTCGACTACCCAACGGCCGATGAGCTGACCGGCTATCTCATAGACGGGCTTGTGGAGGAGCCGCTTTTCAATCGAGATCGGGGGTCTGGCGGTCTGTTCACCGCAGAGCCACTCGCGATCGTCGGTATGAGCTGTCGCTACCCAGGTGGTGTGTGCTCGCCGGAGGGGCTGTGGCGTCTAATCATCCGCGGGAATGACGCGATCTCAGCGTTCCCCACCGATCGAGGCTGGGATTTGGCCAATCTGTACGACCCTGATCCGGATCGCGCTGGCACGAGCTACGCGCGCGAAGGCGGCTTTCTCGAGGACGCGGGGGATTTCGATGCTGACTTCTTCGGAATTGGCCGTCGCGAGGCTTTGGCGATGGATCCACAGCAAAGATTGCTGTTGGAAACCTGCTGGGAGGCACTGGAGAACGCCGGTCTGGACCCGTCGTCGCTGAAGGGCAGTCAGGCGGGTGTATTCGCCGGCATCAGCTCGCAAGACTACGGCTTTGGAATATCCCAGATGCCTGCAAACCTGGAGGGCTATGGCATGACCGGCGCCCTGACCAGCGTGGCATCGGGTCGGGTTGCCTACACGTTCGGTTTGGAGGGTCCGGCCATGACCATCGACACGGCATGTTCGTCGTCGCTGGTGGCGCTGCACCTGGCGTGTCAGTCGCTGAGGATTGGTGAGTGCTCATTGGCGCTGGTCGGTGGGGTCACTGTCATCTCAAGCCCGGCGGCGTTCACCGAATTCAGTTGAACAGCGTGGGTTGGCGCTCGACGGGCGGTGCAAGGCGTTTGCCGGCAGCGCGGATGGTGTGGGTTTTTCCGAGGGTGTCGGGGTGTTGTTGTTGGAGCGGTTGTCAGACGCTCAGCGTAACGGGCATCCTGTGCTGGCGCTCGTGCGTGGTAGCGCCGTCAATCAGGACGGTGCGAGTAACGGGTTGACGGCGCCGAATGGGCCGTCTCAGCAGAGGGTGATCTCACAGGCACTCGCGAATGCGGGGCTCTCGCCGCATGAGGTCGATGTCGTGGAGGGGCACGGGACCGGCACGAGGCTTGGCGATCCGATCGAGGCGCACGCGTTGCTGGCGACCTACGGGCAGGGTCGATCTGTGGATAGGCCGTTGTTGCTGGGGTCGGTGAAGTCGAATATCGGTCATACGCAGGCGGCGGCTGGTGTTGCGGGGGTGATCAAGATGGTGATGGCGATGCGCCATGGGGTGGCACCGAGGACGTTGCATGTGGATGAGCCTTCCGCAGAGATCGATTGGGGGAGCGGCATGGTGTCGCTGTTGACTGAGGAGCGTGCCTGGGAGCGTGGCGAGGATCCCAGGCGAGCTGGTGTGTCTTCATTCGGGATCAGCGGCACGAATGCGCACGTGATAGTCGAGGAAGCGTCTGAGGGGGAGCCCGCACCGGCGCCCAGGGCCGGCCGGGTTACCGGTGGCGTTGACGGGGTGTCTGGTCTTGGTGTCTTCCCATGGGTCGTGTCGGGACGAACTCGGGGCGCGTTGCGTGATCAGGCTCGGCGTCTGCGGGCGTTTGTGGCGGCCGATGGCGACCTCGGCATGGCCGATGTGGGGTCCTCCCTGGCGTGTCGCACCGTGTTTGAGCATCGGGCCGTAGTGCTGGGTGGAGACCGTGACGGTTTGCTCGACGGATTGACGGCGTTGGCGTCAGGGGAGACGGCGGGGGGTGTGGTCGAAGGGATTGCGGGCGAGGCCAAGGGTGGCAGCCTCGCGTTCTTGTTCACAGGCCAGGGTGCTCAGCGGGTTGGGATGGGCCGTGGACTCTATGACGAGTTTGCGGTGTTCAAAGCTGCGTTTGACGAGGTGTGTGAGCGTCTGGATGGGCTTCTGGGGTGTTCGTTGCGTGGGGTCGTCTTCGGCGAGGATGAGCCGGCTGTCGAGCACGCCACGGGTGACTCCGTGGAGTCGGGGGGCGCCGCGGAGGATTCCTCGGGAGGTTCCAGCACGGTGGATCAAGGGAGCTCGGGGGGACTGCTCGATCAGACGGTCTTCACCCAGACCGCCCTATTCGCGACAGAGGTCGCGTTGTTTCGGCTCCTCGAGAGCTTGGGTGTGGAGCCTGACTATCTGATGGGGCATTCGGTCGGCGAGTTGGTGGCCGCATATGTGGCTGGGGTGTTCTCGCTGGAGGACGCCTGCCGGCTTGTCGCGGCCCGCGGTCGTTTGATGGGGGCCTTGCCAAGCGGTGGGGCGATGGTCGCTGTGCAGGCGTGCGAGTCGGAGGCTTTGGAGTCGCTGGCCGGTTATGAGGGGAGGGTTGCGCTGGCGGCCGTGAATGGTCCCACCTCGGTTGTGTTCTCGGGCGAGGAGGACGAGGTGCTTGAGTTGGCTGGCGCGTGGAGCGAGCGCGGGCGCAAGATCAGGCGCCTGTCGGTGTCTCATGCGTTTCATTCGCCGCGGATGGATGAGATGCTAGGAGAGTTCCGGGTGGTCGCGGAAGGCGTGTCATTCTCCGAGCCCAGGTTCCAGATTGTCTCCAACGTGACGGGGGAGGCGATCTCGGCTGAGGAGCTTTGCTCGGCGGGGTACTGGGTGCGCCACGCGCGCGAGACGGTGCGCTTTGCCGATGGGGTTCGCTGGTTGGTGGAGCATGGTGTTGCGAGCTTTCTCGAGCTCGGACCGGACGGAGTGCTCAGCGGCATGGTCCAGGAGTGCGTGGCTGACGGTTTGGCGGGCGCAGGTAAGGGCGACGCGTCGGTTGTGAAGAAGGGCGAGCGCGACGTCGGCACGAATGCGCGCGGCGGCGCTGGGCCTACGGTGACGGTGGCGCCGGTGTTGCGAGCCGGTCGCGGGGAAGATGCGACGCTTGTTGGCGCGCTCGCGCGAGCTTGGGTCGGCGGGGCGCGTGTGGAGTGGGAGAGGCTGTTCGAGGATTCCCCAGCGGGACGGGTCGCTTTGCCGACGTATGCATTCCAGCGGGAGCGATATTGGTTGGATGCTTCGTCGGTTAACCCGAGCGATGCGGGTTCGTTGGGTCAAGCCTCTGCTCAGCACCCGTTGTTGGGCGCGGCCCTGGCTCTGGCGGATGGGCGTGGCTGGTTGTTCACTGGCCAGGTTTCGTTTCAGACGCATCTATGGATTGCGGATCACGTTGTCGCGGGTTCTGTGTTGTTGCCGGGGACCGCCTTCTTGGAGTTGGCGTTGCGTGCTGGAAGCCAAGTTGGGTGTGAAGTGATCGAGGAGCTCGTCCAGGAAGTGCCTTTGCTTTTGTCTGGTGAGAGCAGGGTGGGGCTGCAGGTCACGGTCGGTGAGCCTGATGAGGCGGGACGGCGTTTGTTTGAGATCTATTCGTGTCCGGCGATCGACTCGATGCACGACGCCGGCTTTTCCGAGCAATGGACGCGTCATGCCGGCGGGGTGCTCGCTAATGGTGGTTCGGCGTGTGAGATGTCCGAAGAGCCGTGGTTGCCCGCGGGAGCGGTTGCCTTGGAGGTCGATGGCCTCTATGGCGCTCTCGCCGAACGTGGTTTTGAGTACGGGCCGGCGTTCAGGGGGTTGCGCGCGGCGTGGCGTCATGGCGAGGATCTGTTCGCGGAGGCAACGGTGCCCGCGGAGCAGCTTGGGGATGCTCGGGGCTTTCTTGTGCATCCTGCCCTGCTGGACACGGTGCTTCACGTGTTTGGGTTTGACCTGATGAGTAGTGGCGATAGCGCCATTAGGGTGCCCTTCTCGTGGAGTGGTGTGAGTTCGTACGGCCTGGGTGGTGCAGTTCTGCGAGCGCGACTGTCGCCTATCGGAGCAGATGCGGTTTCGATCAAGGTCACCGATGAGACGGGCGCACTTCTGTTGGTGGTCGATTCGCTTGTAACGCGGGCGTTGTCAGCAGAGCAGCTAGGTGGTGTGGAGGGTGACGGTCTTGACGCGCTCTATGGGGTGGAATGGGTAGAAGTTCCGGTTGAGTCTGGGTTGGATGGCTCTGTCGCAGGATCGGCTGAGAGTTGGGTCTTGTTGGGAGATGAGCTTGGGGAGTTTGAGCAAAGCGTTGAGCGTTATCGCGATCTGGGGTGCTTGAGGCGTCGGCTTGACTCGGGGGTGGGTGCACCTGGAGTGGTGGTGGCCCCGGTTTCAGTCGTGGATGTCGAGTGTGATGGTGGTGTGGTTGGCGGTGTGCGGGATGGTGTGGTTGGGGTGTTGGGTTTGGTGCAGGAGTGGTTGTCCGATGAGCGGTTGGCCGGGAGTCGGTTGGTGGTGGTCAGCGGTGGTGCGGTAGTGGCACGCGTAGGGGAGGCTGTATCTGATCTCGCCGGTGGCGCGGTGTGGGGTTTGATGCGTACCGCCCAGTCTGAGAACCCAGGACGGTTTGTGTTGGTCGATATCGACAGAGAGGACTCATTGGTAGGGGCGCTGCCCGCGGTGCTTACGTGTGGGGAAGAGCAGGTTGCGGTGCGGGACGGCAGGATTTGGGCTACGCGGCTTGCGCGGACAGATTCCCCTGCATGGCGGTCGAGGGGTTCGGCCGAGGTCGTGGAGCGGCGTTTGCAAACAAATGGTGATGGTAAGAACGTTTTGGTGTTGCCGGGGGAGGGGTTTGGTTCGGGTGGGACTGTGTTGGTGACGGGTGGTACGGGTGGTCTTGGTGGGTTGGTTGCTGAGCATTTGGTGTCAGAGCATGGTGTCGGGCGTTTGTTGTTGGCGAGTCGGCGGGGATCGCAAGCCGATGGCGCGCAGGAGTTGTTGGAGCGGCTCTCTGGTCTCGGGGCAGAGGTGGAGATCGTTGCCTGTGATATAGCCGACAGAGCCCAAGCGCAAGCGTTGCTCGAGGGCATCGATCGCGATCATCCTCTTAGCGCGGTTGTGCACGCGGCTGGTGTGCTCGACGATGGAGTGCTTGAGTCCCTGACGGCGGAGCGTGTCGCGGGTGTGTTGGCGCCGAAGGTCGATGGTGCGTGGAATCTGCATGAGTTGACTCGTGATATGGATCTAGGGGCGTTTGTGTTGTTCTCCTCGGTCGCGGGTCTGTTCGGGAGTCCTGGGCAGGCTAGTTACGCGGCAGCGAACGCGTTTCTTGATGGGTTGGCCTCTCGGCGGCGCGCGCAGGGTTTGCCGGGTCTCTCGTTGGCGTGGGGGCCGTGGGCTGGTGTTGGTGGGATGGTCGGTCGTTTGGGTGGGGTCGATAGTGCGCGGTTGCAGAGTATGAGTGTGGTGGGTCTCTCTGGCGAGCAGGGTCTGCGGTTGTTTGATCGTGCACGTGATCTCGGTGAGGCGTTGGTGGTGGCGGTCAGCCTCGACGAGCGGATGCTTAGACACCAAGCGATGAACGGGACGCTGCCCCCGATATTGAAAGGACTCATACGCACCCCGCACCGATCGACCGCACGCAGCGACCGACTGGCGCAACGCCTCTTCGCTGCGCCCGAGGAGCAACGACACGGAATAACACTTGAGTTCGTACGCGCAGAGGTAGCCACAGTGCTCGGGCATATCTCACCAAGGACGATCGACACCAAAACCCCGTTCAAAGACCTCGGCATCGACTCGCTGGCAGCGGTCGAACTACGTAACAGACTGCAGGCGGCTACCGAGCTGAGAATGCCCCCCACAATGGTGTTCGACCATCCCACCGTTGTCGAGCTTGCGAATTATCTGATCGAGGAGCTCGCGATCGGCGATACGACGAGTGAGAGCGAAATGGACGACAGGCTCAACGAACTCGAGTCGATGTTGCACTCCGTTGTCGGCGATGAGGTTGGACGGGACCGGCTCGCTGCGCGGCTGAAGACGTTCCTTGCCGTGTTGGATGGGATTGACGGCGCGGGAGTGGAGGACAACATCGATACGGCGACCGACGATGAGATCTTCGAGCTGATCGACAAAGGCCTGGGGGCTGTATGACCCTCTCGCCTTGGTCATCCTGCTCAATTGCGAGAGGTTCCGTATATGACGAGCGATGAGAAGCTGCGCAGCTACCTGAAGCGCGCCACCTCAGAACTCCGCACGACCGGTAGGCGTCTGCGCGAACTGGAAGAGAGCGGTCGTGAGCCGATCGCGATTGTGGGTATCGGCTGCCGCTATCCAGGCGACGTGGGCTCGGCCGAGGATCTGTGGGAGCTTGTCCGCGAGGGCACCGATGCGATCGGAGAGTTCCCGGCCGACCGAGAGTGGGATGTGGAGAACCTGTTCGGTTCCGATCCTGACCACGTGGGTGCGAACTATGAGCGCGAAGGAGGTTTCCTCTATGACGCGGGGGACTTCGATGCCGAGTTCTTCGGTATCAGCCCCAGGGAGGCGGTGGCGACCGATCCGCAACAGCGGCTTGCGCTGGAAGTCTGTTGGGAGGCGCTCGAGCACGCCGGCGTGAACCCTCAGTCGCTGATGGGTAGCAGGACCGGGGTGTTCATCGGAGCGGGCTACCAGGGTTATGCCGCGAGCGCGTGGGACGGCCTGCGAGGCGTTGAGGGTTACGGCGTGACGGGAACGACCATGAGCGTCCTATCGGGACGCGTCTCCTACGTGCTTGGGCTCAAGGGACCCGCGCTGACGGTCGATACCGCTTGCTCCTCGTCGTTGGTGGCACTGCATCTGGCGTGTCAGTCGTTGCGCCGCGGCGAGTGTGAGTCGGCGCTCGCGGGTGGTGTCACGGTAATGGCAATCCCGGGTCTATTCATCGAGCTCGGTCGTCAGGGTGGACTTGCGCTCGACGCACGGTGCAAGGCATTCGCGGCCTCCGCCGACGGGACGGGCTGGGGGGAGGGCGTCGGTGTGCTGTTGCTGGAACGTCTCAGCGACGCGCGGCGCCGCGGTCGCTGCGTGCTGGGCGTGGTGAGCGGGAGCGCGGTCAACCAAGATGGCGCTAGCAACGGCTTGACGGCACCCAACGGACCCTCTCAACGACGGGTGATCCGCGAGGCACTTGCCGCGGCTCAACTTGCTCCGGCGGACATCGATGTGGTCGAGGCACATGGCACCGGGACCACGCTTGGAGATCCGATCGAGGCGCAGGCGCTGCTTGCCACATACGGGCGACGCCCGGCCGACAGGCCACTGTGGCTTGGGTCGATCAAGTCGAACATTGGTCACGCGTCGGCCGCCGCCGGCATGGCCGGCGTGATCAAGATGCTGATGGCGATGCGTCACGGCGTGTTGCCAAAGACGCTGCATGTCGATGAGCCTTCAAAGCAGGTGGACTGGTCGGCTGGCGCCGTATCGTTGCTCACCGAGGCCAGGCCATGGCCGGAGCGCGAGGCTCCCCGTCGTGCAGCCGTCTCGGGGTTCGGCATGAGCGGCACGAACGCACACGTCATCCTCGAGCAGAGGCCATCGGAGCCGGAGCAGGTGATCGCCGAGGGTGGCATGCCGGACCCCTCTGGGACAACGGGTGTCCTAACGGACATGTCGATCACACCATGGGTAATCTCCGGTCGCGGTCCGGATGCTCTACGTGCTCAGGCCGAGCGGCTTGCGGCGCACATCGAAAAGGTTCCCGATCTCGACGTAGGAGATGTTGGACTTTCGCTTGCCCGTCGTTCGGTGTTCGCGGACCGTGCGGTCGTGCTCGGAGCCGGTCGGCAGGAGCTGACGGCCGGCCTGGGCGCGCTTGCACGAAGGGATTCGTCCGCCAACGTGGTGCATGGTGTCAGGGCAGGCGATCAGGACGTCGTGTTTGTGTTTCCTGGTCAGGGTTCGCAGTGGGTGGGTATGGCGCTTGGTTTGTTGGATGGTTCGCCTGTGTTTGCTGGGTGTATGTGTGCGTGTGCTGAGGCTTTGGCGCCGTTTGTGGATTGGTCGTTGTTGGATGTGTTGAGGGGCGTTGAGGGGTCTCCGGGGTTGGAGCGGGTTGATGTGGTGCAGCCGGTGTTGTTTGCCGTGATGGTCTCGTTGGCGGAGTTGTGGCGTGCTTGCGGGGTGCGTCCGAGTGTGGTGGTGGGTCATTCTCAGGGTGAGATCGCGGCTGCGTATGTTGCCGGCGGTCTGTCGTTGGAGGATGCTGCGCGGGTTGTGGCGTCGCGCAGTAGGGCTTTGACTGCGTTGGCGGGCCGTGGTGGCATGGTGTCTGTGTCGGCGGGCGTGGATGAGCTTGTCCGTTTGTTGGAGGGGTTTGAGGAGGACTCGCTTTCGCTTGCGGCGGTGAATGGTCCCTCTTCGGTTGTCGTCTCGGGTGACACGCAGGCGCTGCGGGTATTGCTCGAGAAGTGCGAGGAGCAGAACATCAGGGCACGCGCGATCCCGGTTGACTATGCGGCGCACTCGGAGGCTGTGGAGGAGATTCGCGAGGAGTTGCTCGATGGTTGCGCGTCGGTGCAGCCTCGTAGTGGCGAGATCCCGTTCTATTCCACCGTTACCGGGGGCTTGCTGGACACGGTCGAGTTGGACGCGGAGTACTGGTATCGCAATCTGCGTGAGCCGGTTCAGCTCGAGCGGGTCGTGCGCATGTTGTTGGCTGATGGACGCCGGTCATTTATCGAGGTCAGTCCGCACCCGGTGTTGACCGCGGGGGTGCAGGAGACGGTCGATGAGTGCGTCGAGGATCCGGGTGCTGTCCATGTCATGGGCTCGTTGCGTCGCGATGAGGATTGCACCGGGCGTTTCCTGAAGTCTTTGGCAGAAGCGTTTGTGTGTGGGGCGGACGTCGCCTGGAGTGAGGTGTTCGCCGCGTCGGGAGCGCTACCGGTATCCCTCCCCACATACGCCTTCCAACGACAACGCTACTGGCTTGGTAGGCATTCAGGAGGGAGTGGGAATGTCAGGGCGGCCGGTTTGCGTCCGACTGATCATGGGTTGTTGAGCGCGGCGTTGACGATCGCCGAGGATCGGAAGTGGTTGTTCACAGGCCGGCTTTCGCTGCATACTCACCCGTGGCTTGCCGATCACGCTGTGATGGGTGTCGTCTTGCTGCCGGGCGCCGCGTTGGTGGAGCTTGCTCTGTATGCCGGGGCGCAGCTCGATTGCGGGCACGTTGACGAGCTCCTGCTCGAAGCGCCGTTCCTGTTCTCTGAGGGGGGTGCGACACAGGTCCAGATAGCGGTCGGGGAAGCAGACGAGGCGGGTGCTCGCGCGGTGAGCATCCATTCCCTTGGAATTGGTTTGGACCCAGGCGCGTCTGAGTTGGGCGAGGAGTCTTGGATACGCAACGCCACGGGCATGCTAATACCGGCCGGGCACGGGGGGGCCGAGGATCGGGCGCTCGATGGGGGGCGAGACGCCGAGCTACTGGGCCAGGCGTGGCCTCCGGCGGGCGCTCTTGAGTTGGACGTCGATGAGGTATACCGCCGTCTGGCCGAGCGAGGTCTCGAATACGGACCGGCGTTCCAGGGTCTGCGAGCCGCGTGGCGGTTGGGTGATGAGGTGCTCGCGGAGGTGTCGTTGCCGCCGGAGCTACGCGATGAGGCGGGGTTGTTCGGGTTGCACCCCGCGTTGCTCGACGCGGCCCTGCATGCCTGCGACGGCGTGTTTGGCGCAGATGCCGGTGTCGATGGGGCGAAGGCCGCGGTCGGTAAGAAGGGCGTGTTCCTCCCGTTCTCGTGGAGCGGTGTGCGGCTGAGTCAGGTGGGGGCCTCGAGTGTGCGTGTGCGGCTCTCCTCGGCGGGATCGGATGCCATCTCGCTGACTTTGGCTGATGAGCACGGCGGTCACGTGGCGTCAGTGCGCTCGCTGACGGTGCGCCAGATGTCCCCCGAGCAGCTCGATCGAGAGGGCGTGAACGGTGACGGCTCGCTGTTCTATTTGGACTGGACGCCTGTGCCCAGCGCCTCGCGGCCCGACGAGGAATCGATCGTTCTGCTCGGCGGTGAGGCACAGCTTGACTCCGGTATTGGTGGGTTGGGTCTCGACGTGTACCAAGACCTGCACTCGCTGGCTGAGGCGATCGATGGCGGACTCGAGGCTCCCGCGGTCGTGCTCGTCGACTGGATGGAGGAGCGGAGTGAGGGGCGACCGCCTGAGTCGACGCATGCCGGCGTCAAGCGGATGCTCGAATTGGCGCAGGCGTGGCTGGCCGATGAGCGCTATGCAGATGCGCGACTGGTGCTCGTGACGCACGGCGCGGTGTGCATTAGCGCGAGTGACGATCCCCCCGATCCCGTCGCGGCCGCCGCATGGGGCCTGCTCCGTTCGGCCATCGCGGAGCATCCGGGGCGGTTCGGCTTGATCGATCTCGCCGCCGGCTCGGCGTGGTCGGACCTGCTTGGGACGGCGCTCGCCGCGGGCGAGGAGCAGTTGGCGGTACGCGACGGTGAGCTGCTGGCTCCCAGGCTGGCGCGGATGTTCGCCACGCAGCGTGGCGGTGAGCGGGAGCCCGAACTTGACGTGCAGGGTACGGTGCTGATCACGGGCGGCACGGGGAAGCTTGGGGGTTTTGTGGCAAAGCACCTGGTTTCCCATCATGGGGTGCCGAGCGTGGTACTCGCAAGTCGTCGGGGGCGCGACGCGGAGGGCGCGGCCGAGTTGGAGCGGGAGCTCATCGAGCTCGGGGCCGAGGTCGCGGTGGAGGCATGCGATGTCACCGATCGCGATCAGCTTGCGGGTCTGATCGGCGGTCTGTCACAGGAGTTGCCTCTGCGCGGGGTGGTGCACGCGGCGGGAGCCATCGACGACGGCGTGATCGAGTCGCTGACGCCTGAGCGCGTCGATCTCGTGCTCAAGCCGAAGGTGGACGCCGCTTGGCACCTGCACGAGCTCACGCGCGAGATGGATCTCT
Source organism: uncultured Solirubrobacterales bacterium (assembly GCA_963827045.1). GTDB lineage: Bacteria > Actinomycetota > Thermoleophilia > Solirubrobacterales > Solirubrobacteraceae > Palsa-744. Next base: position 483,647 of record CAWGZH010000003.1, on the reverse strand, counting down.
CGATGTTCGTGCTGTTCTCCTCGGCGACCAGCGTATTCGGCGCCGCCGGACAGGGGAACTATGCGGCGGCGAATGCGTTCACGGATGCCCTGGCCGCCGATCGCCGGGCCCAGGGTCTGCCGGCGACTGCGATCGCGTGGGGGCTGTGGGCGCAGACGAGTGGCTTGACGGCCGGTCTGGGTGAGGCCGATCTGAGGCGGTTCGCGAGATCCGGGATGCGTGCGATGTCCACGGAGGAGGGGTTGCGACTGTTCGACGTTGCGTTGCGGGCAGAGCGGGCGCAGGCGATCGTGCTGCACCTGGACACCGTTACGTTGCGTGCCCAGGCGAGGGAGCAAGCGCTGCCAGCGTTGCTGCGGGGACTGGTGCGCGTAGCTCCGGTGCGCGCCACAAACGCTCACGATAGACCGCTCGCAAAGCGGCTGCGGGCGGCGTCGGCGCCGGAACGCGCGAAGGTGGCACTCGATGAGGTCTGTGTTGAGGTGGCCACCGTGCTGGGTCACGCCTCAGCGCGAGCGATCGATCCGGAGCGCTCCTTCAAGGATCTGGGGTTTGACTCGCTCACCGCGGTCGAGCTGCGTAACCGTCTCGCTGAGCAGACGGGCCTGCGTTTGCCGGCCACGCTCGTGTTCGACTATCCCACCCCGACGTCGCTCGCTGCGCACCTGCTGGCCGAGATCGATGATGCTCGCGTCGAGGTTGTCGCGACGCGGACTGAGCCGATGCGTGGGGACGAGCCGATCGCGATAGTGGGGATGAGCTGTCGCTACCCCGGTGGCGTTGGCTCTCCCGAGGAACTGTGGACGCTACTGGCATCGGGTGGTGAGGCGATCGCGGGCTTTCCCGACGACCGCGGTTGGGACCTCGATGCTCTCTATGACCCCGATCCAGATCGAGTTGGCACGAGCCATGCCCGCGAAGGTGGGTTCGTACGCGACGCGAGCGAGTTCGATCCCGCCTTTTTCGGGATCGGCCCGAGCGAGGCGCTTGCGATGGATCCTCAGCAACGGCTGATGCTGGAAGCGTGCTGGGAGGCGGTCGAAGCCGCGTGGATCGATCCCGCATCGTTGCGGGGCACACGCACCGGGGTGTTCGCCGGTGTGATGCACCAAGCCGACTATGCCACGGGCCTCGGCACGCACGTGCCGCTGGGCGTGGACGGTTACCTAAGCGTGGGGAATGCCGGCAGCGTGATCTCTGGGCGGGTCGCCTACACGCTCGGTCTGGAGGGACCCGCGTTGACGGTTGACACCGCCTGTTCTTCGTCGTTGGTGGCGCTGCACCTGGCGTGTCAATCTTTGCGCCAGGGTGAGTGCTCGCTTGCGCTCGCGGGCGGAGTGACGGTTATGTCCAAGGCGACGGTGTTCTTGGAGTTCAGCCTGCAGCGTGGTCTTGCGCCTGATGGACGTTGCAAGTCGTTCGCGGCGGCTGCCGACGGTGCGGGCTTCTCCGAGGGCGTCGGCGTGCTCCTGTTGGAGCGTCTCTCGGAGGCCCAGCGTCTTGGCCATAGTGTGGTGGCGGTCGTGCGTGGCAGCGCGGTCAACCAGGACGGCAGAAGCAATGGGCTCACAGCGCCGAACGGGCCTTCGCAGCAGCGCGTGATTCGTGAGGCTCTTGCCAACGCGGGTCTCTCGCCGAGGCAGGTGGATGCGGTTGAGGGCCACGGTACGGGAACGACCCTCGGCGATCCGATCGAGGCCCAGGGACTGTTGGCGACATACGGCCAGGACCGCGGAGAGGGTCGCTCTCCATTGTGGCTGGGATCGATCAAGTCGAATATCGGTCATGCGCAGGCGGCATCCGGCGTGGCCGGCGTGATCAAGATGGCGTTGGCGATGCGCCATGGAGTGTTGCCGCGGACGCTGCACGTGGACGAGCCCTCGCAGAACGTGGATTGGTCGGCGGGCGCCGTGTCGTTGTTGAGCGAGCCGGTGGATTGGGTGGGTAATGGTGAGCCCCGCCGTGCGGGTGTGTCTTCGTTTGGGATCAGTGGCACGAACGCGCATGTGATCGTTGAAGAGGCGCCTGTGACGGCTTCCGTCACCCCGATGGATTCGTCGGTTGCTATCGATGGTGCGCTGAGTGAGGAGGAGCGCGCCGCCGACGGGGGATCTGCCGGCGGGGAGGGATCCGCTGACGGTGTGGATCGTACGACGCGGGAAGTCAGCAAAGCAGTCTTCGCTGGGGGTTGTGGTGATACGTCAAGACTCGTGCTTTGGCCGGTGTCCGGCAGGGGAACGGCTGCCCTGCGTGCGCAGGCACGTCGATTGCACGAGCACGCCGAGCGGTGCCCTGAGTTGGGTGCGGCGGATATCGGCTTCTCGCTGGGTCGCAAGCCGGTCTTCGGGGATCGGGCCGTCGTATTGGGCCGGACGCGAGAGCAGTTGCTCCTGAGTCTTGACTCCCTGGCTCGTGGGGAGTCTGACTCCGGCCTCGTTGTGGGTGCCGCCGGCCGCGAGCGCGGCGACGGGATGGTGTTTGTGTTTCCTGGTCAGGGTTCGCAGTGGGTGGGTATGGCGCTTGGTTTGTTGGATGGTTCGCCTGTGTTTGCTGGGTGTATGTGTGCGTGTGCTGAGGCTTTGGCGCCGTTTGTGGATTGGTCGTTGTTGGATGTGTTGAGGGGCGTTGAGGGGTCTCCGGGGTTGGAGCGGGTTGATGTGGTGCAGCCGGTGTTGTTTGCCGTGATGGTCTCGTTGGCGGAGTTGTGGCGTGCTTGCGGGGTGCGTCCGAGTGTGGTGGTGGGTCATTCTCAGGGTGAGATCGCGGCTGCGTATGTTGCCGGCGGTCTGTCGTTGGAGGATGCTGCGCGGGTTGTGGCGTCGCGCAGTAGGGCTTTGACTGCGTTGGCGGGCCGTGGTGGCATGGTGTCTGTGTCGGCGGGCGTGGATGAGCTTGTCCGTTTGTTGGAGGGGTTTGAGGAGGACTCGCTTTCGCTTGCGGCGGTGAATGGTCCCTCTTCGGTTGTCGTCTCGGGTGACACGCAGGCGCTGCGGGTATTGCTCGAGAAGTGCGAGGAGCAGAACATCAGGGCACGCGCGATCCCGGTTGACTATGCGGCGCACTCGGAGGCTGTGGAGGAGATTCGCGAGGAGTTGCTCGATGGTTGCGCGTCGGTGCAGCCTCGTAGTGGCGAGATCCCGTTCTATTCCACCGTTACCGGGGGCTTGCTGGACACGGTCGAGTTGGACGCGGAGTACTGGTATCGCAATCTGCGTGAGCCGGTTCAGCTCGAGCGGGTCGTGCGCATGTTGTTGGCTGATGGACGCCGGTCATTTATCGAGGTCAGTCCGCACCCGGTGTTGACCGCGGGGGTGCAGGAGACGGTCGATGAGTGCGTCGAGGATCCGGGTGCTGTCCATGTCATGGGCTCGTTGCGTCGCGATGAGGATTGCACCGGGCGTTTCCTGAAGTCTTTGGCAGAAGCGTTTGTGTGTGGGGCGGACGTCGCCTGGAGTGAGGTGTTCGCCGCGTCGGGAGCGCTACCGGTATCCCTCCCCACATACGCCTTCCAACGACAACGCTACTGGCTGCAGGCGGGCTGGGGCGCCGCGGGAGACTTGAGCGCAGCAGGTCTTGCGAGAGCTCGTCATCCGTTGCTCGGAGCCGCCGTGTCACTTGCCGAAGGGGAAGGGCGGCTGTTCACAGGACGGCTCTCGCTCGACACTCACAGTTGGCTTTCCGATCACGCGGTGATGGGCGTTGTGCTGCTTCCCGCCACTGTGTTCTTGGAGCTTGCCCTCCACGTGGGCGCCGGCCTCGCCTGCGACTTCGTGCAGGAGCTGAGGTTGGAGGCGCCGCTGGTCCTGCCAGGGCGCGGTGCGGTCGCACTCCAGCTGTCGGTGGGCAACGTGGACGAGTCGGGTTGTCGCACACTGGCGATCCATTCCCGTGCTGACGGCGACTCATCTGAGGAGCAGGAGTCGTCAGATCATGGATGGACACGTCATGCGACTGGTGTTCTCGCGCCCGCGGGACCTGGTGTCGCACAGCCAGCCTCGAACGGGTGGGCGCAGCCTCTGAATGGAGTGTGGCCGCCGCAGGATGCTCAGCCCATTGAGCTCGATCGACTGCACGCACGATCGGCTGAGCGTGGTTTCGACTACGGTCCGGCTTTCCAGGGGGTGCAAGCCGTGTGGCGTCATGGAGACGAACTGCTTGTCGAGGTGTCTCTGCCGGAGGACCAGCTGGCCCACGCCGACTCGTTTTGCCTGCACCCGGCATTGCTCCAAGCGGTGCTGCAGCCGATGCTGGTCGAACCGCACGGCGATGGGAGGGATGCGGGGGAGCCACAGGGTGAGGATGCGGGGGTGAGGACGAGCCTGCCATCCTCCTTCAGCGGGGTGAGCCTCTATGCGTCAGGCGCCCGCTCGCTGCGAGCCCGCCTGCACCGGGGTGAGCAGGACACTGTCTCCCTTACCGTGGCTGACGAGGCCGGTGGACTGGTGGCCTCGATAGACGGATTGGTGACGGAGGCGGTCTCTGAGGCCGATCTCGCCGCCCGGCAAGGCGGCGATAGCGATTCGTTGTTCTGTTTGGACTGGGCTCCGATCCGGTCGGGGCTCCCCTTGCTGAGCGAGTCATCCGCTTCGAGCGAGTGGGTGCTGTTGGGTCGCGAGGACTCGCCGATCGCCGAAGGGCTGAAAGGCCTCGGCATGTCTGTAGCGGCATATCCCGACCTGCCGGCTCTAAACGATGCCGTTCAAGCAGACGTTCAAGCAGGCGCTTCACCACCGGAGACGGTGCTCGTCGATGCGACCCCCAGGGGCAACGACGGCGTGGTGGACGCTGCGCGTGTGGTTCTCTACGACATATTGGACGCCCTGCAAGGGTTGCTCGCGGATGAGCGCTTCGAGGTCTCTCGCCTAGTTGTGGTGAGCCTGAACGCGCTGGCGGTGCTACAGGGAGACTGTGTTGAAGGCTTGGCGAGCGCCGCGGCGTGGGGGCTTGTGCGTTCTGCCCAGTCGGAGAATCCCGGACGTCTGGCGCTCCTGGACGTTGACGGGGGAGAGTCCTCGTGGCGGACGCTCTCCTCGGCGGTAGCCGCGGCATTTGAATCGGAGGAGCCTCAACTGGCCGTCAGGAACGGCGAGCTGCTGGTTCCCCGGCTTGGGCGAGTGGCCTCGAACAGAGAGCGTCCGCTTTCCGCGGGACCCGGGCAGTGGTTGGATCCAGGACATTCTGTTCTCATCACCGGTGGAATGAGCGGTTTGGGCGCGCTGATCGCCAGGCACTTGGTCGCCGAGCATGGGGTGCGGTGTCTCATGTTGGCGGGCAGGCGTGGGGCCGACACTCCAGGCGCAGGCGAGCTTCAAAGCCAATTGGAGGCGCAGGGCGCCCATGTAAGCGTCATAGCTTGTGACGCAAGCGATCGGGCACAGGTTGCGGAGCTGATCGCGTCGGTACCCAGTGAGCATCCGCTGGGCGCGGTCATCCACGCGGCCGGGGTCATCGACGACGGGGTGATCCACTCGTTGACCCCCGAGCGGGTCGATCGAGTGTTGGCGCCCAAGCTCGATGCCGCGTGGCATCTGCACGAGCTGACCGAGCAGCTGGAGCTCTCCGCGTTCGTGCTGTTCTCCTCGGCCTCGGGGACGCTCGGCGGTCCCGGCCAGGGCAATTACGCTGCTGCCAACGCGTTCCTGGACGGGTTGGCAGCCTATCGTCAGGCACGCGGTCTCGTAGGTATGTCGATGGCGTGGGGACTGTGGGCCACGGCCACAGAGCTGACCGGCGCGCTGAACGAGGCAGATCTGGCGCGTATCGGACGCTCGGGATTGAGCGCGTTGTCTTCTGAGGAAGGACTCGCGCTGTTTGATGACTCATGTGGTCGGGACGATGCGCTGCTGCTGCCGGTGCGCTTGGACGTTGCCTCATTGCGTGCACAGGCACTGAACGGGAGCCTACCGGGGCTATTGCGCGGCCTTGTGCGCGTCCCTGTCCGGCGTGTGATCGAGGGGGGCTCGCTCTCACGGCGTCTCACCGGATTGACAGAGACAGAGCGCGGCGCGATTGTCCTTGGAATCGTCCAGAGCGAGATAGGAATTGTTCTGGGGAGCGTCTTGCCAAGGACGGCGGATCCCGAGCGCCCATTCAAGGAGCTGGGTTTTACCTCGTTGACCGGCGTCGAGTTGCGCAACCGACTGAACGCGGTGACCGGACTTCGTTTGCCCACCACGCTGGTATTCGACTATCCAACTCCCGCTCTGGTCACCAGCCACTTGCTGGAGCAGGTGGCACCCATAACGAAAGACGGCGAGGACAACGAGCAGGACGTACGTCGGATGATTGCGTCGATTCCTCTCAGTCATCTACGGGATGCCGGCCTGATGGAGGTTCTATTGAAGTTGGCCGGCGCAGATGCCCACGAAGTCTCTCTAACGGATAACGCTGAGAACGTCATGGAACAGATCGAGTCGATGGATCTCGACGATCTTGTCCAGAGAGCGTTGCAGGGATCCGTGCCTGACGGAAAGGAGGCCTGATGGCGTCCACCACTCCCACGAGCGAGGTCGTTGAAGCGCTAAGAGCGTCCTTGAAGGATGTTGAGCGGCTCAAACAGCAAAACAGCCGTCTCATGGAAGAACGCCGCGATCCGATCGCGATAGTCGGGATGAGTTGTCGCTATCCGGGTGGGGTGCGCTCGCGGCGGGATCTGTGGGAGCTGGTTGCCTCCGGTACCGACGCCATCTCCGGTTTGCCGGGCGATCGCGGCTGGGACTTGGAGAATCTGTACGATCCCGATCCCGATCATCCCGGTACAAGCTATGTGTGCGAAGGCGGGTTCCTCGACGGCGCTACGGACTTTGACGCAGCCTTCTTTGGTATAGGTCCGCGTGAGGCGCTTGCGATGGATCCGCAGCAGAGGTTGTTGCTGGAAACCTGCTGGGAGGCGTTCGAAGACGCGGGCATCGACGGGCACTCGCTCAAGGGCAGCCAGACGGGCGTTTTCGCGGGGATCGTCGGGCAGGACTACATCCGTTCCCGTCAAGAGATGCCCAGCAACTTGGAGTGGTACGGCATTATGGGTGCCGCGGCCAGTGTGGTATCGGGGCGTGTCGCATATACCTTCGGCTTGGAGGGGCCCGCGGTAACCATCGATACGGCGTGCTCTTCGTCGCTGGTGGCACTGCACCTGGCGTGTCAGGCGTTGCGAGCGGGAGACTGCTCGCTTGCCTTGGCCGGCGGTGTGACGGTGCTTGCCACGCCGACGGTCTTCATAGGGTTCTCTCGCCAGCGCGGTCTCTCCCCCGATGGGAGGTGCAAGTCTTTTGCGGACGCCGCCGATGGCACGGCGTGGAGTGAGGGCGCCGGTGTGTTGTTGCTCGAGCGTCTGTCCGACGCGCAACGCAACGGACATCCTGTCCTGGCAGTCGTACGTGGAAGCGCGGTGAACCAAGATGGCGCCAGCAATGGACTGACTGCCCCGAATGGGCCTTCGCAGCAGCGAGTGATCAGACAGGCGCTCGCCGACGCGCAACTGTCGGCGAACCAGATCGACGCCGTCGAGGCGCACGGTACAGGCACGGTGCTGGGCGATCCGATCGAGGCGCAGGCGATCATCGCGACATATGGCCAGGATCGCGATCTGAATAGTTCACTTTGGTTGGGGTCGATCAAGTCGAACATCGGCCATACGCAGGGAGCGGCTGGTATGGCCGGGGTGATCAAGATGGTGATGGCTCTGCAAGAGGGGCTGTTGCCCAAGACGCTTCACGTGGATGAGCCCACCACTCAGGTGGACTGGTCCAATGGCGCGGTTGCACTTCTGACGGAGGAGGTTCCGTGGCAGCGCAAAGATGAACCGCGCAGGGCTGGAGTGTCGGCGTTTGGAGTGAGCGGCACCAACGCGCATGTGATCCTCGAGCAGGCGCCTTTGGTCGAGCGGGTGCCGGCGCCTGATGACACTTCCGTGGGAGTTCTCGAGGATGTCCACTCCGACCGTGCTGTGCTCGCCGGTGGCTTAATCCCGTGGGTGCTGTCGGGGAACGGCGAGCAGGCGCTGCGAGGCCAAGCCCGGCGATTGCTGGCGCATGCACAGGAGCGTTCTGAGCTGAGCGTGACCGATATCGGTTATTCGCTTGCGGGTCGCTCTGTCTTTGAGGATCGTGCAGTGGTCTTCGATACCAAGCGCGAGGCGCTGCTCGATGGTCTTAGCGCGCTGATTGGCAACGGCTCCCCTCCATTCGTCGTGCGCGGTAGGGCACATCGAGATGCTGGAGGAGTGGCGGTTCTATTTGCCGGACAGGGATCGCAGCGGGTCGGCATGGGGCGCGGGCTTTATGAGGTCTTTCCTCTCTTTAGGAAGTCGTTCGATGAGGTCTGCGAACACCTGGATCTCCGGTTGGGTCGCTCGGTTGCCGAGGTCGTATTCGGCGAGGGGCGGGGAGAACAGGTGTCGGGCGACCCGAGTCCGGGGTCGGCGCTCTTGGATCGAACCGCCTTCACCCAGGCCGCTCTGTTTGCGCTCGAGGTAGCGTTGTTTCGTCTCGTCCAAGCGTGTGGAGTGCGCGCGGACTTCGTGATGGGTCACTCTGTTGGTGAACTTGTGGCGGCCCATGTGGCGGGAGTGCTCTCGCTCGAGGACGCGTGTGCGCTCGTGGCCGCTCGGGGTCAATTGATGGAAGCGCTCCCCGCGGGCGGCGCCATGGTTTCCATCCAAGCCTCTGAACAAGAGGTTCTGCATGAGTTGACGGATACTGAGTCGTGGGAAGGGAGGGTCGCGCTGGCCGCGGTCAACGGGCCCCTGTCGGTGGTGCTTTCCGGCGATGAGGAGGTTGTGCTCGAGCTAGCCAGAACCTGGGAGCAGCGCGGTCGCTCCATCAAGCGTCTGCGTGTGTCCCATGCGTTTCATTCGCCGCGAATGGATGGCATGTTGCAGGAGTTCGCGGAGGTGGCAAGCGGCTTGTCCTTCTCGCGGCCGGAGATCCCGGTCGTATCGAATGTGACCGGCGAAGTCCTCTCCGGCGAGCGCATTTGCGATCCACGGCACTGGGTCGATCAGGTACGCCAAACGGTGCGCTTCGCCACTGGCGTCGGCTGGCTTCGCGATCGCGGGGTGAGGCGCTTTCTGGAGATCGGGCCTGGGAGCGTGCTAGCCGCCATGTGCCACGAGTGCCTCGGACACGACGACTCGCACGAAGAATCTCAGCAAGGATCGCTTGGCCACGACGAATCGCATGATCGGAGTTACCGCACCGCGCCCGATCGGCCCGATACCGAGGATGAAGACGATCGGATGGAGGGTGGCGACTCGGCCGGTAGTCGTCCGTTCGTGGTTGTGCCGGTATTGCGCGGCGATCGTGCCGAGCCCAGTTCACTGCTTGGCGCGCTCGCTGAGATCTGGGTCGATGGCGGCTCCGTTGACTGGGGGGCGTTGTTCGATGGCTCCGGCGCTCGCCGCGTGGCGCTGCCGACATACGCATTCCAGCGCGAGCGCTATTGGATCGATGCTCCCGCGAGTGCTTTTGGAAACGTCGGCATGGCCGGCTTGAGTCCAGTGCATCATCCGCTGCTGGGCGCTGCGGTTGCCCTTGCCAACGGTGAGAGCCGGTTGTTTACGGGACGAATTTCGCTCCAGTCCCATCCGTGGATCGCGGATCACGTTGTGATGGGAAGGGCGGTATTGCCAGGTGCGGCGTTCGTGGAGCTGGCGTTGCATGTGGGCAGTCAGATGGGCTGTGAGTTGGTGCAGGAGCTCGTGATCGAGGCGCCGCTTGTCATGGAGGAGCAGGATGCTGTGCAGATCCAACTCGTGGTGGGTGAGCCGGACGAGCTGGAGTGCAGATCGTTGAGTGTCTACTCCAGAGTTCATAGCGAGGAGCTCGAAGCGTTCGACATCCGGGGCGGGGTGGATCCACCACGCCACCGGGGTGCTCGCTCCAGGCGGGCAGGAAAGCGTGGAGCCGCAGGCGACACCGGTCGCCGAGACTTGGCCGCCGGCGGGATCGGTTGAAATTCAGATCGACGATCTGTACGACCGCCTGTCCGAGTGCGGCTTTGGCTATGGGCCGCTCTTCCAGGGTTTGCACACGGTATGGCGGCGTGAGGAAGATCTGTTCGCGGAGGTTGCGCTGCCCGCCGAGCACAGTGTCGAGGCCGGTTCGTTTGGCATTCATCCAGCACTGCTGGATGCCGCGCTGCAGGTGGTTAGTGTGAACGCGCTGCCCGAGGATGGCGAGCAGGTGCAAGACGGTCTGCTGTTGCCGTTCTCATGGAACGATGTCAGCCTGCACGCTGTGGGCTGCTCGTCGTTGAGGGTGCACATGTCACGCGCGGGGGAGCGCTCGGTATCGCTGACCCTGTGGGATGGCGAGGGGATGACTGTGGCGCGGGTCGGGTCGCTTGCCCTACGCCAATTCTCAGGTGAGCGCATCGGCGGTGATCCAGCCGGCCAGGACTCATTGTTCGCGGTCGAGTGGATGCCGCTGGAAGACATCCAAGAGGAGCAGCTCGGGTCTGACTGGGCGATTGTGGCGCGCGATGGGAGTGAGCTCATCCCAGCACTCGGCACGACCGCGGGCAACCTTCAGATACACACGAGCCTTGAATCGCTGGCACTGTCGATCGACGGTGGCGCTCGGGCGCCCGCATGGGTATTTGTGGACCACACGAGCTGCGCCCTCCCGGAGGCTGCCGACGGTCTGACTGAGGTTGTGTCTGCCGAGAGCCAGCAGAGACTTTCAGAAGCGGACCCATGTTCGCTTGCGGGCGCGGTGCACGAGGCCGCACGCCGGGCATTGAAGCTCGTGCAGAGCTGGCTCGAGGACGAGCGGTTCTCGGACTCATGCCTCGTGTTCGTGACCCGTGGGGCGGTCGCACTCGATGCAAGCGAAGGCGTTCCAGGGTTGACCCAGGCTCCAATATGGGGCCTTCTACGCTCCGCCGATGCGGAGAACCCGGGTCGGTTTGTCCTGGTTGACGTGGACGGCGAGCCGGCTTCTTGGACCAGGCTCCCGGCAGCAATCGAGAGAGCACTGGAACACAGGGAGTCCCAACTCGTGCTGCGAGAGGGCGCTGTCCACGTACCTCGCTTGGCACGCGCCGGATCACTGGTGGTCAGAGACAGCACCAATGGCACGTCGCAGTGGTGCCTACAAGCAGACGACGGGGGAACGCTTGAGGGTCTCTCGCTGGCGGCTTTGCCGGAGCAGGACGTACCGCTGGAGTCCGAGCAGCTACGGGTCGCAGTGCGGGCAGCCGGTTTGAACTTCCGCGATGTCATGTCCGTCCTCGGCGTCTACCCCGGCGACATGGTGCTCGGCGCCGAGGGCGCCGGAATCGTGCTGGAGGTCGGTCCGGGGGTGCGCGACATCGCTCCCGGCGATGCGGTGATGGGCCTGCTCATGGGCGGATTCGCCTCAGTCGCCGACACGGACCGCCGGTTGGTCGTGCGCGTGCCGGACGGCTGGTCCTTCTCGAGGGCCGCGTCGGTGCCGGTGGTGTTCTTGACCGTCTATTACGGGTTGGTCGAGCTTGCGCGTCTGAAACCCGGCGAGTCGGTGCTGATACACGCCGCGGCGGGTGGGGTGGGCATGGCGGCGGTCCAGATCGCCCGCCATCTCGGTGCCGAGGTATTTGCGACGGCCAGTCCACGGAAGTGGGGAGCGCTCGAATCGCTCGGGCTCGAGCCGACGCGGCTTGCGTCCTCCCGTGCGCTGGACTTCAGAGAGCAGTTCCTGGCCGCGAGCGCAGGCCGGGGCGTGGACGTCGTGCTGAACTCGCTGGCGGGTGAGTTCGTGGACGCCTCGCTCGATCTGCTGCACGAAGGCGGACGATTCGTTGAGCTCGGCAAGACCGACATCCGTGAGCCCGAGCTGGTGGCCGCCGCGCACCCTGGAGTGTCCTACCGCGCCTTTGACCTTACCGAGGTATCGCCCGGGCGCACCCAGGAGATGCTGCTCGAGGTCATTGAGCTGTTCGATCGTGGGGTGCTGCGGCCTCTGCCCACCACCACATGGGAGCTGGCCGAAGCCCGCGATGCGTTTCGCCACCTCGGACAGGGGCGCCACGTGGGCAAGAACGTCCTGAAGCTCCCGGTGCCCATGGACGTTGAGGGCACGGTCCTGATCACAGGCGCTACCGGTGGTCTGGGGGCGCTGATGGCGAGGCATTTCGTGGTCAACCACGGTGTGCGTCACCTGCTGTTGACAAGTCGCCGGGGGCCGGACGCGGAGGGCGCCGGCGAGCTGCTGGCAGAGCTGACGAAGCTGGGCGCCACGGTCACGATCGCCGCCTGCGATGTGGCCGATCGCGGCGAGCTGGCGCGGTTGCTCGAGTCGTTGCCGGTCGAGCATCCGCTGACTGCCGTCGTTCACAGCGCGGGGCTGATCGACGACGCAACGGTCGGCTCGTTGACCAACGATCAGTTGGATCGGGTGTTGACGCCGAAGGTGGATGGGGCGATCAACCTGCACGAGCTGACCGCGCACCTGGATCTGGCGGCGTTCGTCATGTTCTCGTCGATCGCGGGCACGCTCGGTGGACCTGGCCAGGGCAATTACGCCGCGGCGAACGTGTTCCTCGACGCGCTGGCTGCACACCGCCGCGCGCTCGGCTTGCCGGCGGTCTCGATTGCCTGGGGTCCGTGGGCGCCAGTCGCCGGCATGACAGCCACCCTCGGTGAGGCCGACTTGCGTCGCATCCAGCGCGCCGGCGTGACAGGTCTGTCTCTCCAAGAGGGCCTCGAGCTCTTCGATGCCGCACACAGGCTGGGCAAGCCGGTCGTGATACCGGCTCGTTTTGACATCGCGCAGTTGCACGAGCAGGCAATCAGGGGGGAGTTGGCGGCTCCGGCACGCGGTCTGGTGCACACGCAGGCCAAGCGGGCCGCGGGTGGCGCCGGTGGATCGCTTGCGCGTCGTCTGGCGCGAACCGCCGAGGATGAGCGAGAGAAGCTGCTACTCGATTTGATACGCACTCACGCAGCTGCGGTGCTCGGACACTCCTCATCTCGCGCCGTTGCCGCCCAGAGCTCGTTCAAGGAGATCGGGTTCGATTCGCTGGCGGCCGTGGAGTTGCGCAATCGGTTGAGCGCGGATGCCGGCGTACGTCTGCCCGCGACGCTCACCTTCGACCATCCGACTCCGCTCGCGCTGGCTCGGCATCTGCTTGAGAAGCTGGCGAGCGGTCGGCGCGAGAAGCGCGTCTCGCCCGTGCGCGTGGCATCATCGCACGAGCCGATCGCAATCGTGGGCATGAGCTGCCGCTATCCGGGCGGTGTGGGGTCGGCTGCCGATCTCTGGGAGCTGGTTCTACGTGGCGATGACGCGATCTCGCCCTTCCCGACCGATCGTGGGTGGGATCTGGATGCTCTCAACGACCCCGATCCCGACAGTCCTGGTGCGAGTTGGGCCCAGGAAGGCGGATTCCTCTCAGAGGCGGGTAGCTTCGACGCGGGGCTTTTCCGTATCAGTCCGCGCGAGGCTTTGGCGATGGATCCCCAGCAACGACTCCTGCTGGAAGTCTGCTGGGAGGCGTTTGAAGACGCGGGCCTCGACCCAACCGGACTGAGCGGGAGCCCAACGGGAGTGTTTGCGGGATTGAGCTCCTCGACCTACGGTATGGGCCAGACGACGCAGGATCAGGCGCTTGCGGGCTACCGCTTGACGGGGAGCATCACGAGCGTGGCGTCGGGACGAGTCGCATACACGTTCGGTCTGGAGGGTCCGGCCGTCTCGCTGGACACAGCGTGCTCCTCGTCGCTTGTCGCGCTGCACCTCGCGTGTCAGGCGCTGCGCCAGGGCGAATGCCGGCTGGCGCTTGCCGGTGGGGTGACGGTGATCACCTCGTCTGAGTTGTTTGTCGATTTCAGTCGCCAGCGGGCGCTGGCTCGCGACGGACGATGCAAGGCGTTCTCTGAGGGCGCAGACGGCACCGGTTGGAGCGAGGGCGCGGGTGTATTGGTGGTCGAGCGCCTGTCTGACGCGCTGCGCCTCGGTCACAACGTTGTCGCGGTCGTGCGTGGAAGCGCAATCAACCAGGATGGCGCGAGCAACGGCTTGACGGCGCCCAACGGCCCGTCTCAAGAACGGGTGATTCGTCAGACGCTCGAGTCCGCGGGGCTCTCCCCAGGAGAGGTCGATGCGGTCGAGGCTCACGGGACGGGGACCGCGTTGGGAGATCCGATCGAGGCACAGGCGCTGCTTGCAACCTATGGGCAGGAACGCGACGCGAGCCGACCGCTGTGGCTTGGCTCGATCAAGTCGAACATCGGCCACGCTGCGGGGGCGGCTGGAGTTGCGGGAGTCATAAAGATGGCTATGGCGATTCAACGTGGCGTGTTGCCCAAGACTCTGCATGTCGAGGAGGCGTCGCGGCGGGTCGATTGGTCGGCGGGCAATGTCTCCTTGTTGACCGAGCCGGTGCCCTGGGCGAAGGACGGCCGACCGCGCCGGGCCGGGGTGTCTTCGTTTGGTATCAGCGGGACGAACGCCCACGTGATCCTCGAGGAGTTCTTGGACGATCGGACCGTGACGCCTCGCCCGCAATCGAATTCGCCGGAGGCGAGGACCGAAGGCGGGAGTGTGCTGGGGCGTGATGTCCTGCCGTGGGTGCTTTCAGCGCATAACGCTGACGCGCTGCGGGGCCAGGTTGAGCGGCTGCGGACTTTCGTGGCGGATGAGGAGACGCTCGGCGCGAAGGACGTGGGGGTCTCGTTGTTGAGTCGTCCGGTGCTCGAGCAGCGCGCCGTGGCCATTGGCTCCGGTCGTGATGAGCTGCTCGCGGCTCTTGACGGGGAGGCGCCGACGATAAGTTCGCTGAGCGGAGTCCTCGATCGGAGCGCGCGCGGCGGGGTTGTGTTCGCGTTCCCGGGTCAGGGCTCGCAGTGGGCCGAGATGGGTGTCGAGCTGTTGTCGTGCTCGGAGCCGTTTGCGAATCGGATCGCCGAATGTGGCGACGTGCTCGCCGAGTTTGTCGAGTGGCGTTTGGAGGCGGTGCTGCGGGGGGAGCAGGGGGCTCCGACTCTTGATCGAGTTGACGTTGTGCAGCCGGCGCTGTTCGCTGTGATGGTTGCACTCGCTGATTTGTGGCGTGCCTGCGGGGTGCGCCCGGATGCTGTGGTGGGGCATTCTCAAGGGGAGATCGCGGCGGCGCACGTTGCCGGGGTGCTGTCCTTGCAGGACGCCGCGCGAGTCGTGACGGCGCGTAGCCGCGCCCTGGTTGCTCTGGCGGGTCGAGGCGGGATGGTTTCGATCGCCGCCTCGTCGCTGGAGGTCAAGCGCTTGATCGAGGGTTACGCCGGGGAGGTTTCGATCGCGGCGGTGAACGGTCCCCGCTCGGTTGTCGTCTCAGGTGGGAGCGATGCGCTGGAGGAACTGTTGCGTGCGTGCGAGCAAGAGGGGCACGTCAAGGCGCGGCGGATCGCGGTGGATTACGCGGCGCACTCCTCGCAGGTTGACATGCTGCGGGAGGAGCTCTGCGATCTGTGCGGTTCGATCTCTCCGCAGAGCGGCGAGGTTCCGTTCTACTCGTCTGTGACGGGGACGCGATTGGATGGCTCAGGGCTCGACGGTGGCTATTGGTATCGCAACCTGCGCGAGACCGTGGGCTTTCAACAAGCGACCTGCGCGTTGCTCGGCGACGGCTTTGAAACGTTCGTCGAGGTCAGCCCAGCTCCGGTGCTGGCGGTTGGCGTGGTGGAGACAGCGGAGCTGTTCCTCGAGGGCGAACGAGAGGCTCACGGAGACTCGCAAGAGGGCTCCTCGGATGTTGCCGAGACGTACATGTTCGGCTCGTTGCGTCGCGGCGATGGGGGAGCGCGACGTTTTATGACGTCTCTGGCGGAAGCGTGGGTTGCGGGTGTGGAGGTAGATTGGCGTGCGATCTTCGAGGGCAGTGGCGCCGAGACTGTTCGGTTGCCCGCCTACGCATTCCAGCGTGAGCGTTACTGGCTCGAGTCGCTGGCCGATCCCGGTGGCCGCTCCGAGATCGGTGACGCGATCGAGAGTGGGTTCTGGGATGCGATCGAGGCCGAGGACGTGAGTGGGCTCGTGGGTGCGTTGGGGCTCCAGGAGAACGGGGAGCGCTCGTCGCTCGAGGCGGTGTTGCCGGCACTGTCGGCATGGCGGCGTCGGCGTCGCGAGGAGTCGCTCAGCGACGGTTGGAGGTATCGCGTTGGCTGGAAGCGTGTGCGCGCGTCGCAGGCTGGACTGTCGGGCAGTTGGATTGCGATCGTGCCGTCGGATCGCGCTGATGATCCATGGGTCGCATCGGTGCTCGGTGCGCTACGGATGCATGGAGCCGAGGTTGGGCAGATCGACGTCGAGGAGGGCGCGATGTCCGATCGTGGCTTGCTCGCCGAGCGCTTGCGGGATGCGTTGACTGCTACGCACGGCGTGTCCATCGTCGCGGCCGAGTTGGAGACCTCGCAGCCGTCGCAGTGGAGGGTTGACGGAGTTTTGTCGCTGCTGGCTCTCCGGGAGGACCCTCATCCTCAGCGTGGGGCTGTGCCGTTTGGATTGGCCGGCACGCTTGCACTGGTGGGGGCGCTCGAGCAGATCGAGCTACCGGCTCCGCTTTGGCTTGCCACGCGCGGGGCGGTGTCGGTTGAGCCCTCAGAGGAGCTGCGGAGCCCGGTGCAGGGAATGGTGTGGGGATTGGGCCGTGTCGTCGGTCTGGAGCTCCCGCAGCGTCGCGGCGGGCTGCTGGACCTGCCGACGACGCTCGACGACGGCTCAGCGCGATCGCTGTGTGCAGCTCTTTGCGGGATGGAGGAAGAGGACCAGCTTGCGGTGCGTTCCAACGGGTTGTTCGTGCGGCGATTGCTGGCGGCACCTGTCGCGGGTAGCGCCTCCCCAGAGGAGACCTGGAGGCCGCGAGGTACGGTGTTGATCACGGGTGGCGTGGGAGGGCTGGGCGCGCACGTGGCGCGCTGGCTTGCGCTGGCAGGCGCGCCGCGACTGATCCTGGCAAGTCGTCGCGGCCCGGCCGGCGAGGGTGCGACGGAGCTCAGGAGCGAGCTCGAGGGGCTTGGAGCGGATGTGAGAGTGCTCGCTTGCGATGTGAGCGATCGCGGTCAACTCGCCGAGCTGCTTGCGGCGCTGCCCTCCGAGCATCCATTGGACGCGGTCGTTCACGCCGCCGGAGTGGCGGGCGGGGAGATGCTCGAGGCGATGAGCGTGTCCCGACTCCAGGAAACCTTGGCGTGCAAGGCTCAGGCGGCGCTTCATCTGCATGAGCTGACCGAGCACATGGATCTGTCGGCGTTCATTCTGTTCTCGTCGGTCGCGGCCACCATGGGCTCCGGTGGCCAGGGCGATTACGCCGCGGCGAATGCTTTCCTCGACGCCCTGGCAGAGCATCGTCGCTCGCTCGGACTGCCCGCCACCTCGGTGGCCTGGGGTCTGTGGGGTGGCGCGGGTATGGGCGATGCTTCCAGCACGGAGGGGTCTGGACCGGCGCGGGATCCTGCCGATGGCGCCCGAGCGAGCGATCGGTGCGCTTGCGCAGGCACTCGACCGTCACGAGACGTGCCTCACGGTGGCCCGGATGGACTGGGACCGCTATGCGCCCTCGTATGCCTTCGCGCGCCCGCGACCGCTCATCGAAGATCTGCCGGCGGTACGCGATGCCTTGAAGGAGGCACAGGACCGTCTGGAAGTGGACACTGCCGAGGGCGATCTGTTGGCGAGTCGCCTGGCCGGCCTGTCTCAGCGCGAGTGCGAGCGTGCCGTGCTCGATCTCGTTCGCTCTGAGACCGCGGACGTGCTGGCACAAACTCGCCTCGACGCGATCGCCCCCGATCGAGCGTTCAGAGATCTCGGCTTCGACTCACTGATGGCCGTCGAGTTGCGCAAGCGCCTCCAGGCGAGGACCGGCCTGCGGTTGATTGCCACCATCGTGTTTGACTATCCGACCCCCACACTGCTCGCAGAGCACCTGCTGCGCGAAGTCGCCGGAGTACCGCGGGGCGTCGTCGCAGCGAGAGCCGGCGGGACACATACGCAGGAGCCCATAGCGATCGTCGCGATGAGTTGTCGCTATCCGGGGGGAGCTCGCTCACCCGAGTCGCTATGGCAACTGGTGCACTCCGGGGTCGATGCGATCGGTCCCTTCCCGACGGATCGCGGCTGGGATCTGGAGGCTCTGTATGACCCCGACCCCGATCGACGGGGTACGAGCTACACGCGCAACGGGGGGTTCGTGCCCGATGTCTGCGAGTTCGACGCGGCCTTCTTCGGGATCAGTCCCAGGGAGGCGCTTGCGATGGATCCTCAGCAGCGGATCTTGCTGGAAGTCTGCTGGGAGGCGCTCGAGCGCGCCTGCATCGATCCGCTGTCGCTGCGCGGGAGCGATACGGGGATCTTCGCCGGCATCAATCCAAGCGCCTACGGGTTCAACCTGCCGAGCGAGCTGGAGGGCTATCGGGTGACCAGCAACGCGGGCAGCGTGGTGAGCGGGCGCGTGGCATACAGCTTCGGGCTGGAGGGCCCGGCGGTATCGGTTGACACCGCCTGCTCCTCCTCGCTGGTGGCCCTCCACCTCGCGTGCGGAGCGCTGCGCGCGGGCGAATGCGAAATGGCCTTGGCGGGCGGCGTGGCGGTGACCTCGACGCCGGACGGCTTTGTCGCATTCAGTCGTCAGCGCGGTCTTTCCGTTGACGGTCGCTGCAAGTCCTTTGCCGATGCCGCGGACGGCACCGGCTGGTCGGAGGGAGCGGGCGTCCTGCTCTTGGAGCGGCTCTCCGACGCACAGCGCTCCGGTCATCCGATCGTGGCGCTCGTGCGGGGCAGCGCGATCAACCAGGACGGCGCCAGCAACGGCTTGACGGCTCCCAGCGGACTCGCTCAGCAGCGGGTGATACGCCAGGCGCTCGCCAACGCGGGCCTGTCGGCCGACCAGGTTCAAGCCGTGGAGGGGCACGGCACGGGCACGATGCTCGGCGACCCGATCGAGGCGCAGGCGTTGCTCGCGACCTACGGGCAGGAGCGGCGGGGAGAGGAACCGTTGTGGCTGGGGTCGATCAAGTCCAACATCAGCCACCCGCAGGCCGCCGCCGGGGTGGCGGGCGTGATCAAGATGGCGATGGCCTTGCGGCATCGGACGCTGCCCAAGACCCTTCACGTGGATGAGCCGTCCAAGCAGGTGGACTGGTTGACGGGCTCGGTTTCACTGTTGTTGGAGGAGACTGCCTGGGAGGCGCAGGATGAGCCGCGCCGGGCGGGGGTGTCCTCGTTCGGAGCCAGCGGCACCAACGCTCACGTGATTCTGGAGGAGGCCCCTGGTGGGGTCGTGGGTGCGCTCCGCGATCCGGGTCCAGGTGACGTCGGGGACTCCGTGGAGAGCTCAGCGGATGTCGAGGCGATTCCGTGGATCGTGTCCGGGAGGGGAAGCTCGGCGTTGTGCGAGCAGGCTGGGCGGCTGCTCGAGCGTGTCGAGGCCGATCCGCTCCTCGCACCGGTCGATGTCGGGTTCTCGCTGGCTGTGACTCGTTCGCCGTTTGACCATCGCGCGATCGTGCTCGGTGGGGCCCGGCAGAGTCTGCTTGGCGGTTTGCGCTCGCTTGCGCAGGGTGAGCCGGACCCCGTGGTGGTGGAGGGATCTATTGCGGGTGTTGACGCGGCGCTTGCCTTCTTGTTCACCGGACAGGGAGCGCAACGGGTTGGCATGGGGCGTGAGTTGTATGGGCGCTTTCCCGTGTTCAGGAGAGCGTTGGACGAGGTTTGCGGCCATCTGGATGAGCTGTTGGAGTGTTCGCTGCGTGGTGTGATGTTCGGCGAGGATGGACACGGCGAGACTGCCGGCGGCGGTGTGCTCCTGGATGACACGATGTTCACCCAGACGGGACTGTTCGCGCTCGAGGTAGCCTTGTTCAGGCTGTTCGAGTATTTCGGACTGCGTCCCGACTATCTGCTCGGGCATTCGATCGGTGAGCTGACTGCCGCTCATGTCGCCGGGGTGCTCGCACTCGAGCAGGCGTGTGTGCTCGTCGCCGCGCGCGGCCAGCTGATGGGGGCTCTCCCGCGATCGGGTGCGATGATCGCGATCCAGGCATCCGAGCAGGAGGCTCGCGAGAGCCTGGTTGGGCTCGAGGAGCAGGTCTCGCCGGCGGCCGTCAACGGTCCTGAGACGGTGGTGCTCTCAGGCGATGAGGACGCCGTGTTGGAGCTGGAGCGTCTGTGGGCTTCGCGCGGACGCAAGACCAAGCGCCTGCGTGTCAGTCACGCGTTCCACTCGCCACAGATGGAGGCCATGCTGGATGAGTATGCGGAGGTGGCGGGCAGCTTGACGTTCGCCGCTCCCCGGATTCCGATCGTGTCGAATCTGACCGGTGCGCAGGCGCTCGCCGAGGAGATCTGCGATCCCGCGTACTGGGTCCGGCAGGTGCGCGAGCCTGTGAGGTTCTACGACTGTGTCGGCTGGCTGGCCGATCGGGGGGTGTCGTGCTTCCTCGAGGTCGGCCCCGATGGGGTGCTGAGCGCGATGACCCAGGAGTGCCTCGCGGGCGCTGCGGGTGGTGAGCGGGACGCTGCGGGCGGTGAGCGGGAGTCAGACGAGAAGGGGAGTCGGGCCGTCAAGGCGGCCTCTGCATTGCGTGGCTCCCGCCCGGAAGCCCACACGCTGCTGATGGCGCTCGCGGAGTTGTGGGTCCACGGGATCTCGGTGGATTGGGGGAAGGCGTTTGACGACCTCGGCGCGCGTCGCGTGCAGCTGCCGACATATGCCTTTCAACGCCAACGCCATTGGCTCGACGGCCATGACTCTGCCTCCGGCGATCTCACTTCGAGCGCGATGAGCGTGAGCGAGCACCCGATATTGGACGGCGCCCTGCCTCTTGCGGATGGTCGCGGATGGCTCTTTACCGGCCGGCTCGGGACCGACGGCCAGCCCTGGCTGAACGACCACGTTGTGTTCGGGGAGGTGTTGGTCCCGGGCACGACGTTCGTGGATCTGGCGCTTCGCGTAGCCGAAGAGGTGGGATGCGATCTCCTTCAGGAGCTCGTGATGGAGGTCCCACTGCTGCTCTCGGGTGGGGAGCAGGTGCGGTTGCAGATCTCCGTCGCCGAGGCCGACGATGCGGGACGGCGGGCGATCGAGATCTATTCCAGCCCGCGCGAGCTCTCAGGGCAAGGCACGCGAGAGATCAGCGAATGGACGCGCCACGCGAGCGGTATCCTGGCGGCAACCGATCGTCTGCTCGCGGTGAGCGACGGTGCGGCGGCGCACGCGGGGACGCTCGTGGGCGCATGGCCACCTAACGGCGCCGAGCCGGTGGATGTGGAGTCCGTATACGCGGGCATGGCCGCACTGGGTGTTGACTACGGGCCGGCGTTTCTTGGAGTGAGAGCCCTCTGGCGACGTGGTGACGAGGTGTTCGCCGAGGTTCGCCTGCCGGAGCACGAGCTGCCACGCGCCGGCAGATTTCAGATCCATCCGGCTCTGCTGGACGCCGCCCTTCAGGGGAGCTTGGCATACGCGCTGGCGGCGGAGCAGTTGGCGATTCCGTTCGCTTGGAACGGCGCGAGCGTGCGGGGAGTCGGCGCCTCCTCGTTGCGCGTGCACATCCTGCCGCTGGCCTCAGGCGGTATCACCTTGACGCTTGTCGATGAGAGTGGTGCGCTGATCGCATGGGTTGACTCGTTGATCACGCGGACCGTAACCGCCAAGCAGCTTGGGCAGGCCTCGGACAGGCGCCAGATCCCGTTGCTGAGTGTGGATTGGGTCACGGTCGCTGTCGATCGGGAGCCCTCGAGTATCCGTGGAGCGTTGATTGGCGAGGCGACGGCGCAGCTCATGGGCTCGGCGCTCGCGGATTACGGTTCGCTCGATCTCTATCGAGATCTGCCCTCGTTGCGTGACGCGATGGAGCGCGGCGTCCCGGCCCCCGAGATCGTCGTGTTCGCCTGCATGACGGATCCGCTGGAATCGAACGTCGGGGAGTCGGTGGCTGACGGGGACGTTCATGAGCTGGAGGTTGAGGATGAGGGCGACCGCGGTGGGAGGGGGGGACTCGCGGGTCTGTCCTGGCCAGGTGCGTGGCGCCACCCATGTGGCGCTTGACTTGATACAGGAATGGCTTGCGGACACTCGTCTGTTGACCTCCCAGCTGATCTTTGTGACTCGTAACGCAGTGGCTGTACGGCCAGGCGAGAGCGTGGACGGTCTCGCGCAGTCAGCGATCTGGGGTCTGGTGCGCTCCGCACAAACAGAGAATCCACGCCGCCTGCAGCTCGTTGACCTCGATGAGGATCGGAAGTCGTGGGATCTGCTGGCAAGAACGCTCGGCGGTGCGCCGATGCTCGATGAGCCCCAGCTTGCCATCCGGCAAGGCAGCGTGCTGACGCCGCGCCTTATGCCGATCGAGCCCACGGACCGGCGAGCCCGAGCAATCACCTCAGTGCCATTCGACCCGCGCGGCACGGTGCTGGTCACAGGCGGCACAGGTGGTCTGGGCAAGCTCGTGGCAAGACATCTGGCGGTGCAGTATGAGGTACGCCACCTGCTGCTTGTCGGTCGCCGTGGAGGCGATGCCGAGGGTGCGGTCGAGTTTGCGCGCGAGCTCGAGGCAATGGGCGCTCAGGTGAGCATCGCAGCTTGCGATGTGGCCGAGCGAGACCAACTGGAGGCATTGTTGTCCAGCGTCGCGCAGGAGCATCCGCTATGCGCCGTGATCCACCTTGCGGGTGTCCTCGACGACGGTGTGGTGGGCGCGCTGACGCCTGAGCGAATCGACAGCGTACTGGCTCCGAAGGTGAGCGGGGCATGGCACCTGCACAGCCTGACCGAGCATCTCGATCTATCGGCGTTCGTGTTGTTCTCATCGGCCGCGGGAGTGCTTGGTGGAATGGGCCAGGCCAACTATTCCGCTGCCAACACGTTCCTCGACGCATTGGCGGCGTACCGGCGCGCCAGGGGCTTGGCGGCCGTTTCGCTGGCATGGGGTCCGTGGAACGCCGCGAGCGGAATGACACAGCATCTCCATGACCTCGACAGTGCGCGGATGACACGCTCAGGACTCAACTCTCTGTCGGACATGGAGAGCCTCGAGCTCTTTGACCTCGCACACGGTCGAGACGAGCCGCTGCTGGTGCCGCTGAGCCTCGATAGATCGACTCTCGCCATCCAGGCACAGGCGGGCCGTTTGCCGTCGATGCTACGCGGTATGGCTGCTACCGGCAGTCGTCGTACCGCGCGCGTCGAGCAAGGGGTTCTCGCAAAGCGCTTGGCCGGCGCTCCGGCGCACGAGCACGAGCGCATTGTGCTGAGCGCCGTGCGCAGTCATGCCGCTGCCGCGCTTGGATTCACCTCCTTGGAGGCGATTGAGGCGGCTCAGGCGTTCAAGGATCTCGGATTCGACTCGCTGGCGGCCATCGAGCTGCGCAACCGCTTGAACGAGGCAACTGGAGTCAGTCTGCCCGCCACGCTCATCTTCGATTACCCGACCCCGACGGCGCTCGCGGGCTACCTGTTGGAGCGCATCGCTCCGGACGGCGCGCAGGTCGTTGTCACGTTCGACGCTGAGCTTGACAGCTTGGAGAGGCTACTCGCGACGGCGGCCTCGGAGGAGGCCAATCGTCCGAGGATAAGAGCGCGCCTACAGGCGATTATGGATGGACTCGGAGAAAACGGTGAATTGGAGAAAGTAACGACAGTGGCTGATCAGATGCGCACCGCGACGGCCGATCAGGTTATTGATTTTATTGATAGGGAGTTGCGGTCAAAGTGAATAAATCGACACGAGACTTCTTGACCTCGGATGAGCGGAGATCGCGATGAGCGACGACGATAAGATCCTCGACTACCTCAAGCAGGTGACCGTCGAGCTGCACGATGTGCGTTCGCGTTTGACGCAGTCCGAAGAGCGTCATCGCGAGCCGATTGCGATCGTGGGTATGGGTCTGTCGCTATCCGGGTGGGGTGTCATCGTCGGAGGATCTGTGGAGATTGGTGGTTGAGGGCGAAGACGCGATCGGCGGCTTTCCGACAGATCGTGGTTGGGACCTGGAGTGTCTGTATGACCCCGATCCCGACAAACGGGGCACCGCATACGTTTGTGAAGGTGGATTTGTCGATCGAGCGGGCGAGTTCGACGCTGGGTTCTTCGGCATAAGTCCCAGAGAAGCCATGACGCTCGACCCTCAACAGCGCCTGTTGCTGGAAGTGAGTTGGGAGGCGCTGGAAGACGCTGGGATCGATCCGACCACGTTGCGCGGCAGCCCCACCGGCGTGTATGCCGGAGTGATGTATCACGATTATGCGACCGCGGTGGCGGGCCCCATTTCGCTCGAGCTGGAGGCATCGATGGGCGCGGGCGTCGCCGGCAGCGTGGTGTCAGGTCGAGTCGCCTACACCCTGGGCTTGGAGGGCCCCGCGGTATCTATTGACACAGCGTGTTCCTCTTCACTGGTGGCGCTGCACCTGGCGTGCCAGTCCCTGCGCGGAGGAGAGTGCTCCCTGGCACTTGTCGGTGGCGTCACGGTCATGTGGTCGCCGAAGGTATTTGTGGGGTTCTCCCGCCAGCGGGGCCTCGCGCGCGATGGACGCTGCAAGTCCTATGCGGACGGTGCCGACGGTACGAGCTGGGGAGAGGGCGCGGGCATGGTGGTTTTGGAGCGCCTGTCGGACGCCCGACGGCTTGGCCATCAGGTCCTCGCGCTGGTACGCGGCAGCGCGATCAACCAGGATGGAGCCAGCAATGGGCTGACCGCTCCGAACGGTCCCTCGCAGCAACGTGTAATCCGCGAGGCATTGCTCAACGCGGGCTGCTCTCCCGGACAGGTGGAGCTCGTGGAGGGACACGGAACCGGGACGACCCTGGGCGATCCGATCGAGGCGCAGGCATTGCTCGCCACATACGGGCAGGCCCACACCGACGAGCGACCTCTGCGGCTGGGCTCGATCAAGTCGAACATAGGCCACACACAGGCGGCCGCGGGTGTGGCCGGCGTGATCAAGACGGCGATGGCTCTACGCAACCGTCTCCTGCCAAGGACGCTGCATGTCGAGGAGCCCTCGCGGGAGGTGGACTGGAGCTCGGGGGCCGTTACGTTGTTGCGTGAGGCCGCTCCATGGCCTGAGAGCGATACGCCACGACGAGCAGCGGTGTCCTCGTTCGGGGCGAGTGGCACGAACGCGCACGTCATTCTCGAGGAGGCTCCCACCGCCGATCCCCAGGCGCCCGTGGCCGTCGCGGGCTCAGTCGCCGTCGTGGGCGATTGGCTCGAGGAGGCGCCCGCCGGGGATGGCGCCGCAGGCGAGCTGGGCGTTTGGAGCGAGGGTGTGCTGGTCAGCCGCGTGACGCCCTGGCCGGTCTCGGCCAGGGATGAGCTGGGCCTCTCAGCCCAGGCAACGCGTCTGAGGCGGCACGTCGAAAGCGATCCGCGACCGCGGCCGATCGACGTGGCGCTCTCGCTCGCGCATCGGCCTGCGCTGGAGCGTCGAGCGGTGATCCTCGGTGGCTCCGCTGACTCGCTCTCGGCCGGCCTGCGCTCCCTCGAGAGTGGCGCTGCCGCGACCGGCGTGGTGAGGGGCGCCGCACGCCGAGAGAACGCCAGCCAGATCGTGTTCGTCTTTCCCGGTCAGGGAGCCCAGTGGGAGGGCATGGCACGTGAGTTGATGAGTTGCTCTCCCGTGTTCGCCGAGAGCATGAAAGCGTGCGGGGACGCGTTGGCGCCGTTCGTGGACTGGTCGCTTGAGGAGGCGCTCGAGGGCAGTGCGGGTGCACCCAGTCTGGATCGCTTGGACGTTATGCAGCCGCTGCTGTTCGCGACGATGGTCTCGCTGTCGGCGCTGTGGCGCGCCTGCGGTGTGCGGCCGGCTGCGGTTGTCGGCCATTCGCAGGGGGAGATCGCCGCTGCGTATGTGGCCGGCAGCCTGTCGTTGCAGGACGCGGCGCGGATCGTGACGCTGCGTAGCCGCGCGCTCCTGTCGTTGGTGGGTCGCGGTCGCATGGCCTCCGTGTCACTCGGTATGGAGGAGCTTGCCGTACGGCTTCAGCGCTGGGAGGGCCGCCTGGCTATAGCGGCGGTCAACGGACCGTCGTGGAACGTGGTCTCTGGAGAGGAAGGGGCTCTGGCGGAGCTGTTGAGAGAATGCTCCGTCGAGAATGTCGAGACGCGGGAGATAGCGATGTCCGTGTGCGCGGGCCATTCTCCGCAGGTCGAGGAGCTTCGGGAGCAGCTGTTGGCCATGTTCTCCACGATCACACCCCGTTCGGGGGAGATTCCCTTCTACTCGACGGTCACCGCCGGCCTGATCGATACCGCCGAGCTCGGCGCAGAGTACTGGTATCGCAACGTTCGCCAGACCGTGCAGTTCGAGAGGACGATAGGTGGTTTGCTCGCAGACGGATTCGCCACGTTCCTCGAGGTGAGCGCGCACCCTGTGTTGAAGGTTGCGATGCAGGACACGATCGATGATGTGCTCGCCGATCCATCCGGCGCGGTTGTGGCGAGCACCCTACGTCGTGGCGAGGGCGGCCCGCAGCGGTTTCTCGGCTCGCTGGCGGAGTTGTGGACAAGCGGCGTGGATGTTGACTGGAGGGCATTGTTCGCGGGCTCAGACGCCAGACGGACATCCCTGCCAACCTACCCGTTCCAGCGTGAGCGCTACTGGATCGAGGGAGGCGCTGGGGGTAGCGGCGACATGTCCCTGGCTGGTCAGCGCTCCACAGGGCATCCGTTGCTCGGCGCATCGGTCGCTTTGGCTGACGGCGGTGGGTGGCTGCTCACAGGACGTCTTTCGCTGGAGGCTCACCCCTGGCTGGCAGACCACGCCGCCGCTGGGATGACGCTGCTGGCGGGTACCGCATTCCTCGAGCTGGCTCTGCAGGCGGGAGCGCTCGCCGGGTGCGAGACGGTGGTTGAGCTAACGCTCGAGGCTCCATTGGTGCTGCCTGAGCGTGGCGCGACGCAGCTGCAGGTGTCGGTCGGCAGGCTCGGCGACGACGGCCGGTGCACGATCGCGATCCACTCCCGTCCGGAGGAGGCGCTCGAAGATCGCTCAGCCGCTCAGGAGAGTTGGACGAGGCACGCCGAGGGTGTGCTCGCTCAGCGAGCATCGGAGACGCTCGAGCGGATCGAGGAGGAGGGCGGCGATCTGGGGATGGGCGACTGGCCCCCGGCGAGCGCGGAGGCGGTGGCCATCGAGGAGCTCTACGACCAGCTGGCCGAGCGCGGCTTGGAATACGGACCCGCCTTCCAGGGGTTGCGGGCAGCGTGGAGGCGAGCAGAGGACGTGTTCGCGGAGGTGGCGCTGGCCACCGAGCACGAGCGGGACGCCGTGCTCTTCGGCATTCATCCCGCACTGCTTGATGGCGCACTGCACGCGTTGGGCGCGGGTGTGGGGGCAGAGCCCGCCGAGGGACTGCGCGATCACGTCTGGCTGCCATTCTCCTGGTCGGAGGTGCGCGTGCATGCCCCCGGCGCCTCGGCGCTGCGTGTGAGGCTTGCGCCAAACGGGGCCGGCGCGCTGTCGCTGACGGGGTTTGACGGCGCCGGGTCACCGGTGGTCACGGTGGGCTCGCTCAACGTGCGTCCGGTCTCGCTCAGCGCGCTCGGTGAAGCGCGTGTCGGCTATCACCACTCGCTGTTCTCGGTTGGCTGGATGGCGATTCCCACCGCCGCGGAGACCGCGTCCGGGCACTGGGCGGTTCTTGGCGAGAACGCGCAGGCAACCGCCGGCGAGCTAAGCGTCGGCGGTGTCACGGTTGACGCCCATGCAGACCTGGCCTCGCTGACGGCGAGTCTCGACAGCGACGGGACGATCCCGGATGTCGTGCTGGTCAACTGTGTCTCCGGTGGAGTCGAGGTTGCCCTGGGCCAAGGGCAATTGCCGGCGACCGATCGCGCAGAGACCGCGACCTCCATGCAAGCAGCGGTTCACTCGGCTGTCGCACATACGCTCGAGCTCGCGCAGGGTTGGCTCGCGGACGACCGATTCGCCCGTACGCGACTTGTGCTAGCCACACGCGGAGCGATTGCCACACACGAAGATGAGGACGTGCCGGATCTCGCGGCCGCGGCCACATGGGGTCTCCTGCGCTCGGCGCAGTCTGAGCATCCGGGTCGTTTCGGGCTGGTCGATCTCGATGGCGAGCAAGCCTCCTGGGCCGCACTGCCGGCTGCCCTTGCTCATGACGAGCCTCAGCTGGCGGGGCGAGCAGGCGCGTTCTCGGCCCTGCGTCTTGCGCGCGTGCCGCGCGTGGCGGGCGTCAACGCGCGATCGGTTGACGGCGTCACGGCGTCATCCGACTCGGGTGGCCGAGCCCCCATGCTCGATCCGCATGGGACCGTGCTGATCACGGGCGGCACGGGTGGCCTGGGTCGCCTGCTCGCCAAGCACTTGGTGGTCGCGCATGGAGTGCGCTCGCTGATGCTGGTTAGCCGCAGCGGTGGGGGCGAGGCGGGTGAGCGGCTCATCGCCGAGCTCGAGTCGCTCGGGGCGCAGGCGAGCATTGTGGCGTGCGACGTCTCCGACCGGACCCGGTTGCACACGTTGATCGCGTCGATCCCACCTGATCGTCCCTTGCGCACGGTTGTGCACGCAGCCGCGGTTCTCGACGACGGTGTGATCGACTCGCTCGACCGGGCGCAGCTCGAGCGAGTTCTCGCGCCCAAGGTCGATGCCGCGTGGCATCTGCACGAGCTGACCAAGGAGCTCGACCTCTCAGGGTTCGTGCTCTTCTCCTCGGCGGCCGGAACGTTTGGAAACCCCGGCCAGGGCAACTATGCGGCGGCCAATGCCTTCTTGGATGCGCTGGCGGCCTATCGACGCGCAAGGGGTCTCCCAGGAATCTCGCTCGCGTGGGGATTGTGGGAGACGGTTCGCGGTGTCTCGATGGAGGATCTGAGTGAGCTTGACCAGAGGCGCATGGAGCGCTCAGGCTTCTCTGCGCTCTCCGAGCAGGACGGACTCGAGCTATTCGATGTCGCGCTGGGACTGGATCGCGCGGTGACGCTACCGGCTCGTCTCGGCCTTAGCTCGTTGCGTGCGCGGGCAAGAGCCGGGGCCCTGCCGGCGTTGCTTCGTGGCGTTGTGCACGCCACGGTGCAGGGCGCCGGTGACTCGGTGGTACGGCGCTTGAGGGCGCTCCCGCCGGAGGCGCGCCAAGACGCAATGCTTGAAATCGTGCGTGAGCACGTGGCTGCCGTGTTGGGATTCGGCTTCGCTCGTGCGGTCGATCCCAAGCGAGCGTTCAAGGAGCTGGGTTTTGACTCGCTGGCGGCTGTCGAGTTGCGCAACCGGCTGACCGCGGTCACCGGCGTAAGGCTTCCAGCCACCGTCATCTTCGACCACCCGACGGCGATCGATCTCGCGGAGCGCCTTCTGCGGGAGGCCTTTCCGGAGGTCGCGCAGATCGGTGAATTGGATCCTGAGGAGGCTCGGATACGCGACACGATCGCCGCAATCCCGCTTGCTCGCCTACGCGAGACGGGCCTGCTCGACACGCTGCTCGCGCTCGATGGGCACAGCGGTGGAGAAGCTTTCACCGATGAGCGGGACGCGGCGGAGCTGATCGACTCGCTCGCCGTCGAGGATCTGCTTGGCATGACACTCAAAGGGCCGGATGAGTCAGCGGCGGTGGAGCTCGAGCGGGCGTTGGAGGGTCCTGGGGAGGATGTGCCCGTAGCGGTGGAGTCGAGTCAGGCAGAGTCTGCCCAGGACGGTCCGGCTGGCATTGGGGCAGGCAAGAGGAGCGACCCGTGAGCGCCTCCAGCGAGCAGCTGGTTCACGCTCTGCGCGAGTCGCTGAAGGAGACTGACCGCCTGCGGCGCCAGAACCGGCAGTTGCTTGCGGCCGCTCGTGAGCCGCTGGCGATCATCGGCATGAGCTGCCGGTTTCCCGGAGCGCCCGACGCTCCCGCCGATCTGTGGGATTTGCTGTTGACAGGCGGTGACGCCATATCCAGATTTCCGCCGGATCGCGGGTGGGACCTGGAGGCGCTGTACGACCCCGACCCCAATGCGGGCGACTTCGGACGCAGCTATGTGCGCGAGGGCGGGTTTCTCGGCAGCGCGGCCCACTTCGATGCGGAGTTCTTCAAGATGAGCCCGCGTGAGGCGCTGGTCACGGACCCCCAGCAGCGCATTCTTCTGGAAGCATCCTGGGAGGCGATAGAAGCCGCCGGCGTAAATCCGCTCTCGCTGAGCGGCAGCCGCACCGGGGTGTTTGCCGGCTCCATGTATCAGGACTACGGCTTGGGAACGGAGACCTGCGGCGATGAGTTTGCGGCAGGGCCGGCAGAGCGGCGACCTCGAGTGCTCGCCGGGGCCACCGGGGCCGTGATATCCGGTCGGGTGGCCTACGCGCTCGGGCTCGAGGGTCCCGCCGTGACGGTCGATACAGCGTGCTCCTCTTCGCTTGTGGCGCTTCACCTGGCCGGCCAAGCTCTGCGAACGGGTGAATGCTCGCTGGCGCTGGCGGGTGGCGTCACAGTGATCTCAACGCCTGGCCTGTTCGTCGCGTTCAGCAGCCAGCGAGCGCTTGCGCCCGATGGCCGCTGCAAGTCCTTCGCCGACGCCGCGGACGGGATGAGCGTCTCGGAGGGGGTCGGCATGGTGCTGCTCGAGCGGCTCTCCGATGCGCGCCGCAACGGACATCGAGTGCTGGCGGTGATGCGAGGGAGCGCTGTCAACCAGGACGGGGCCAGCAATGGTCTCACGGCTCCCAATGGCCCATCTCAGCGTCGGGTGATCCACCAAGCGCTTGAGAGCGCGGGTCTGCAGGCAAGCGCGATCGACGCCGTGGAGGCTCACGGTACGGGTACCACGCTCGGCGATCCGATCGAGGCACAGGCGCTGATCGCGACCTACGGACGGGATCGCGTGGACGGTCGCCCGCTGTGGCTGGGGTCGGTGAAGTCGAACATCGGCCACACCCAGGCCGCCGCTGGAGTGGCCGGCGTGATCAAGATGGTGATGGCGATGCGTCACGGTGTGCTCCCGCGCACCCTGCATGTGGATCGTCCCTCGACTCATGTCAACTGGGAGGCCGGAGATGTATCCCTGCTCACCGAGGCGCGGGAATGGTCACGTAACGGCGAGCCCCGACGTGCCGGCGTCTCCTCGTTCGGGATCAGCGGCACGAATGTGCACGTGATCCTCGAGGAAGCCTCCGCGGAGTGTCAGGCGCCGCCGCATGACGGTCGCCGCGCCCATAGTGCAGCACAGCGCGAGAGCTCCACCGGAAATGGGACCGTATCTGCCGAGCACGAGCGGTCCGGCGCAGGATCGGCGGTTGAGGGCGCGACCGATCGGGAGGGCCACGTGAGCGCATCGGGGGACTGTGCGCGAGCTGTCCTGGAGCTGGATGCGCTGCCGTGGGTGTTGTCCGGCCGGGGAGCAGACGGGCTTCGGGGGCAGGCCGGCCGGCTGCGAGACTTCGCAAGCGCCGCCCCCGATCTGAGCGCTGCGGATGTCGCACTCTCGCTGGCGAGCCGGCCGCTGCTGGACTGCCGCGGAGTGATTGTCGGTGGCGAGCGCACCGAGTTGCTGGCGGGACTTCAGGCGCTCGCGGAGGAGGGCACGGGCGCAGGTGTGGTCCGTGGAGCCGTTCCGGTGGGCGGGGCCGGTGCCGTGGTGTTCGTGTTCCCCGGCCAGGGTTCCCAGTGGCAGGGTATGGCGGTGGAGCTGATGGAGAGCTCGCCCCTGTTCGCGATGCGTCTGCGCGAATGCGGCGAGGCGCTCGCCCCGTTCATCGACTTCGCGCTCGAGGATGTGCTGCTGGGGGCAGAGGGTGCACCTGAGCTCGAGCGCGTCGAACGTCGTGCAGCCCGTGCTGTTCGCGGTGATGGTCGCGTTGGCCGGTCTGTGGGAAGCGTGCGGGGTACGGCCAGACGCTGTGGTGGGTCACTCTCAGGGAGAGATCGCGGCCGCGTGTGTTGTGGGTGCGCTCTCGCTCGGGGACGCTGCGCGGCTCATCGCGCTGCGCAGCCGTGCGCTGAGAGTCCTTGCAGGGCGCGGTGGCATGGTGTCGCTCGCTGTAGGTCTGGCTCAGGCGCGCACGTGTATCGAGCCGTTCGGGGCCTGTATCTCGGTCGCGGCCGTCAATGGCCCCGGTGCGGTGGTCGTCTCCGGTGAGGCCGGCGCGCTCGAGCGGCTGCTCGCCGTCTGCGATGCGGAGGGGGTCAGGGCCCGCAGGATCCCAGTCAACTATGCGGCGCACTCGGCCGAGGTGGAGGAGATCCGGGAGCTGTTGCTCGAGGGTTGCTCGACGATTGCCCCCCGTCCCTCGGCGGTGCCGTTCTACTCCGCCGTGAGCGGCGGTCAGCTCGACGGCGCGTCGCTCGATGCGGAGTACTGGTATCGCAATCTGCGCCAGACGGTCGAGTTCGAGCGCGTGACCGGAGCGCTGCTTGATGCGGGCGCGCGCAACTTCATCGAGATCAGCCCGCACCCCGTGCTCACCGTCGCAGTGCGGGAAACCGCCGACGTCGTGCTTGCGAACAAGCGCTCGCAAGCCGCGACCGGTGCGGCGAGGTCCGGGCTCCCCCTCGCGGGAGCGTCCAGCTCAACAGCGACGACGACGCTTGACGTCGGCCTGTCCTCGGCCAGCGAGGGCGAGGAGGTGGCGGTGCTCAGTTCGATGCGTCGTAACGATGGTGGCCCACGTCGCATGCTGGTCTCGCTTGGGGAGGCCTGGGTGCGTGGAGCGGCCGTCAACTGGGAGAGGCTGGTCGGGGGCGCAGGCGTGAGCCGGATCGACCTGCCGACCTATGCGTTTCAGCGACGGCGCTACTGGCTGGCGGCCCCGATCGGTGCTGCGCGGGGCATCCTCGCAGCGGGGCAGGAGCCCGCCAATCACCCGCTGCTGGCGGCGGTAGTCACTCCGGCGCAAGGCGAGGGGCTGCTGTTCACCGGACGCCTCTCGCTGAGCTCCCATCCATGGCTGGCCGAACACGTGGTGTTGGGCGAGGTGCTGGTCCCTGGCACGGCTTTCCTCGACATGGCCCTGCACGCCGGATCTGCGCTTGGGTGCGTGTCGGTGAGCAAACTCGAGCTGCGGACGCCGCTGGTGCTCGACGAGAGCGGTGCTTTGCAGATCCAGCTCGTCGTGGGCGCACCGGACGAGTCGGGCGAACGTACGGTCGGTATCTATTCGCGCTCACAGGATGCGGCAAACGAGGATCCGCAGTCAGCTCAGACGTGGGCTTGCAACGCCGGTGGAACACTCGCGCCAGACGATCGGGCCGAGGCTCGCCCCGAGTCTGAGGAGCGGATGGCGCTGCTCGCCGGTGAGTGGCCGCCGCCGGCGGCCGACCGTCTGGATATCGATGACCTCTATGACCATATGGCGGAGCTCGGCTTGGAGCACGGGCCGATGTTCAGGGGGTTGCGCGATGCCTGGCGTCGGGGAGAGGACACCTTCGTCGAGGTCACGCTTCCGGAGGAGCAGCGGGATACGGCGTACGCCTTCGGAATACATCCGGCTCTGCTCGGTGCGGCTTTGCACGGCGTTGGCGCGGCACCCAGAGGCGACGCTGACGCCATCGCGCCGGAGAGTGTGAGTCTCCCGTCCTCATGGGATGACGTAAAGCTGCACGCGGCTGGTGCGACATCGCTGCGCGCGTGCCTGTCACGCGTGGCCCCCGATGTGCTGGCGCTGGCGCTGGCCGACGAGGCTGGCGCGCCGGTGGCTAGCGTCGGATCGCTCTCGCTCAGAGCGTTGTCGGTCGAACAGCTGTCCAGCGCGCGCCGGCGTCGCCTCGATTCGCTGTTCCGCTTGGACTGGGAGACCTGCTCGGCACCGGTCCACTCCGAGCAGCCGCGTTGGGCAGTGGTGGGCGAGGGTGCAGGCGAGCTTGCGAGCGCGCTGTGCGGTCCGGCTTCCAGCTCGCGCCTCGAGGATGTGGCCTGCGTGGACGGCGGGAATGAGCCGGCCGGTGAGCACGACGCGTTCTCATGCGACACTCGCGTGTACACCGACTTGGACGCGCTGCGCCGCTCACTTGACACGGGCGTCGAGCCACCGGAGGTGGTGTTCGTCGGATACGGGCTGGAGCGCTGGTCCGACGGAGCCATAGCGGTGGGATCCGGCGCGAGCCAGGCGGCCGGCATAGAGGGCGTGCTCGACCTTGCGCATGCGTCGGCGCACTCGGCGCTTGTGCTGCTGCAAGGTTGGATGAGCGATGAGCGACTCGCAGATTCGCGGTTGGTGGTGCTCACGCGCAATGCCGTGGCGGTACGGACGGGAGAGGACGTGTGCGGACTCGCGGTCGCGCCCGTTTGGGGCCTGCTGCGCTCAGCCCAGTCAGAGCATCCCGGCGGTCTCGGGCTGGTGGACATCGACGGCGAGCTTGGCTCCTGGGAGGCAGTGTGGTCTGCGCTCGCATGCGGCGAGCCGCAGGTGGCCATACGTGAAGGTGCCATCTTTGCGGCGCGGCTCGCCCAGCTGTCAGCTACAGGGGACGGAGATCTCGATCGAGAGGACGGTTCACCCTTCAACGTTGAGGGGACGGTGCTGATCACTGGCGGCACACACGGAGCGGGGGCTCTCATGGCGAGGCGCTTTGTGGACGAGCACGGGGTCCGTAGCCTCGTGTTGGCAGGTGACAGTGTCGAGGAGGAGGAGGAGGAGGAGTTCGAGCTTCAGGCCGAGCTTGAGCGGCTTGGCGCCCGTGTCACTCTGGCGCGGTGCGACCTGGCCGACCGGGAGCAACTGCGGGAGTTGATCGCCTCTGTATCCGCGGAGCGCCCTCTGAGCGCCGTGGTGCATGCGAGCGGCGTGGTCGACGACGGCGTGGTCGGCCTGCTGACGGCCGAGCGCCTCCAGCGCGTGCTGAGGTCAAAGCTCGATACGGGGCTTCATCTGCATGAGCTCACTCGGCATCTGGATCTGTCTGCGTTTGTGCTGTCTTCCGGCGCGGGGGGCACGCTTGGCATCGCGGGCCAGGGGAGCCGTGCGGCGGCGAATGCCTTCCTCGACGCGCTGGCGCTCCACCGCCGAGCGTGTGGGATGCCCGGCGTTTCGATCGCGTGGGGACCCCGAGCCGAGCTCGATGAGGCACGCGAGCCACAGGCGAGAGACCTGATGCGAATGGCGCGCATGGGGGTCGGAGTGCTCGATGCCGATGAGGCCTCTGAGCTTTTCGCTGCGGCACAGCGCTGCGGCGAGGCGTTGGTGTTGCCTATGCGCCTGAACCGCACAGCGTTGCGTGCACAAGCCAGATCGGATGAACTGCCGCCGATGCTGCGCGGCGTGGTTCGCTCCTCAGCTCGGCAGGCGAGCGCCGGTGGGGGCTTGTTGGCACGGCGCCTGGCCGCCATCCCCGAGCACGAACGGGCGCGCGTAACGCTCGAAGCTGTGCGTGCCGAGGTGGCCCTGGTGTTGGGCCATGCCTCCTCTGCCGCCATAGATGTCGGGCGTCCCTTCAGGGATCTCGGCTTTGACTCTCTGACAGCGATGGAGCTGCGCAATCGGCTCAATCGGGCCAGCGGGCTGCGCTTGTCCGGCGCAGTGATATTTGACTATCCCACTCCGATTGCGCTTGCGGAATACATGGTGAGCGAGTTGACCGGAGGGCAGATCTCAACGGACGCTTCCGCGATCGGGCAGCTTGGCAAGTTGGAGTTGACGCTTCAGGCACTCGACGACGATGCGGAGAGAGTCAAGGTAAGGGCACGCTTGCGCCAATTGCTCGAGGGCCTTGGTGAGCTGGGGCTCTCCGGAGACGGCGTCTCAGTCACCGACAAGATTCAGTCTGCGTCGGATGAGGAGATCTTCAGTTTCATCGACCGGCAGCTCGACTGAAGCCTGGGCCTGGAATAAATCGTGAGGATCATAAATATGGGGTGGCGTGATGACAGATAGTGAAATGACTGACGACGAGAGGCTGCGCGGGTACCTGAAGCGAGTCGTGATCGATCTGCACGATGCGCGCATACGTCTTCGAGAGGTCGAAGAGCGAAGTTTCGAGCCGGTCGCCATCGTTGGCATGAGTTGCCGCTATCCCGGCGCACGTTCTCCGGAGGAGTTGTGGGAGATGGTGTCATCCGGCGTCGATGCGATCGGTCCTTTTCCAACCGATCGCGGCTGGGATCTGGATGGCCTGTATGACAGCGACCCGGATACCCCCGGCACTTGCTATGTGGCAGAAGGCGGGTTCCTCGACGACGCGGGGGAGTTCGATGCGGAGTTCTTTGAGATCAGCCCGCGCGAGGCGCTTGCGATGGATCCTCAACAGCGACTTCTGCTGGAAGCGTCATGGCGGGCTCTGGAGGACGCAGGTATCGATCCCGGTGCGCTCAGGGGCAGCCAAACGGGTGTATTCACCGGAGTCGGCGCCTGTGACTACGGCAGAGACCCCAACGTCGATGCCGAGAGCGTAGAGGGCTACCGGTTGACCGGGCTCCTATCGAGCGTTGCGTCGGGCAGAGTCGCCTACACCCTTGGGTTGGAGGGTGCGGCGGTATCTATAGACACGGCCTGCTCGTCATCGCTCGTGGCAATGCACCTGGCCTGTCAGGCATTGCGAGCCCGCGAATGCTCGCTGGCGCTTGTCGGAGGAGTCATGGTGATCGCGACACCCACTGGGTTCGTGGAGTTCAGTCGTCAACGGGGGCTCTCGCCGGACGGACGTTGCAAGTCGTTCGCCGACGGTGCCGACGGCACCATCTGGGGTGAGGGCGTGGGCGTGGTGGCGCTCGAGCTGCTCTCAGATGCCCACAGTCGGGGCCATGACGTGTTGGCGGTGGTGCGCGGAAGCGCGATCAACCAGGACGGCGCCAGCAATGGTCTCGCCGCGCCCAACGGCCCCTCCCAGCAACGAGTAATTCGTCAGGCGCTCGCAAACGCCGGTCTGTCTGCCGCTGAGGTCGATGCTGTCGAGGGCCACGGGACGGGTACCACCCTGGGGGATCCGATCGAGTTGCAGGCGTTGCTCGAAACCTACGGACAGGAACGGCCGGGCGAGCGGCCGCTGTGGCTCGGGTCAATCAAGTCGAACATCGGACACGCCGCCTGCGCTGCAGGTATAGCGGGTGTGATCAAGATGGTGATGGCCCTTAGGCATGGGCGGTTGCCGAAGACGCTGCACATCGATGCCCCGTCGAGCCAAGTGGACTGGTCGGTCGGCCGTGTCTCGCTGCTGACCGAAGAGATTCCTTGGGAGCGCAACGGGCGGCCCCGGCGCGCGGGCGTGTCGTCCTTTGGTGTCAGTGGCACCAACGCGCACGTGCTCATCGAGGAAGCGCCGCCCTCAGGAAGCGTCGCGGCCGCGACCAAGCTCGTGGCTGACGGGGACGGGGCTGCCGATGAGCGTCCGACGAACGATGAGCACATGGCCGCCCACGAGGGCGAGGTTCGAGGCGCCCCCGAGGTTGACGGCGTCGGTGCACAGGCTCCTTTCGCAGACCATCTGCTGGACGAGGGAATGCTGCCGTGGGTCCTCTCGGCCAAGAGTGAAATGGCGTTGTGCGATCAGGCAGAGCGCCTGGCGGCCCGCGTAGAAGGCGAACCGGATCTGGATGCTCGCGACGTCGGCTTCTCGCTAGCTACGAGCCGTGCGGTCTTCGAACATCGGGCGGTGGCGCTTGGAGGGAGCCGCGCGGAGTTGATCGATGGTCTGCGCACACTCGCTCAGGGACACCCGACGGCGAGCGTGCTCACGGGGGCGGCGGTCGGGGGTGGTCGGCCGGTCGTGTTCGTGTTTCCTGGTCAGGGTTCGCAGTGGGTTGGCATGGCGGTGGGGTTGCTCGATTCTTCGCCTGTGTTTGCTGAAGGGATGCGTGCTTGTGGCGATGCGCTGGCGCGGCATGTGGATTGGTCGCTCGAGAGTGTGTTGCGTGGTGAAGCGGGTGCGGTTGGGCTTGATCGGGTGGATGTGGTGCAGCCGGTCTTGTTTGCGGTGATGGTGTCGCTTGCGGGGCTGTGGCGTGCTTGTGGTGTGCATCCAGCGGCGGTGGTTGGTCATTCCCAGGGTGAGATCGCCGGTGCATATGTGGCTGGTGGTCTATCGCTCGAGGACGCGGCTCAGATCGTGGCATTGCGTAGTCGTGCGTTGACTCGTTTGTCGGGTCTGGGTGGGATGGTGTCGGTTGTCTTGTCGGTCGATGAGCTCGGGGGGCGTCTTGAGCGTTGGGGCGATCGGGTCTCTGTTGCTGCGGTGAATGGGCCTCGGTCGGTTGTGGTGTCGGGTGAGCGTGAGGCGCTTGGCGAGTTGTTGGCAGAGTGCGCGACCGATGGTGTGAGGGCGCGAGAGATCCCCGTTGACTACGCGGCGCATTCTCGGCAGGTCGAGACTATTCGTGAGGATCTGCTGGAGGCGTGCTCTTCGATCGCGCCGTGTTCGGGGCACGTCCCGTTTTACTCGGCGGTGACCGGCGAGTTGTTGGATACCGGCATGCTCGATGCGGACTACTGGTATCGCAATCTACGCCAGACGGTTCGATTTGAGCAGGCTATACGTGCCACATTTGGACAGGCCCACAGAACATTCGTGGAGGTGAGTCCCCACCCGGTTCTCGCGGTTGCCGTGCAGGAAACCGCTGAGGATGCCCTCGAGGATTGGGGTGAGGTCGGTGTGATCGGTTCGCTGCGTCGCGAGGACGGCGGTCCCAAGCGCTTCTCGACCTCGCTCGCAGAGGCATGGGTAGGAGGCGTCGAGGTGGACTGGAGCACAATGTTCGAGGAGTCTGACGCTCGGCGCGTCGCGCTCCCCACCTATGCTTTCCAGCGTCGGCGCTTCTGGCTTGGGTCCAATGCGGACCGCGCCTGTGCGAACTCTCCCTACCACGATTCTCTGTTTCGCTTGGAATGGTCCGTGGCGGGAGAGGGCTTGGAGGCGATGGATCGCTCCGGGTCTCAAGCGGCCGGCCCTCCCACCCGGATCGCGATCGTCGGCTCCGGTGAGGCAAAGCTAGTCGAGTCCCTGCAAGGTGCCGGCGTCGCCTCCGTAGAGGAGTACAGGGAGCTGTCGGAGCTGAAGGCGGCGCTCGAGGTCGAGCAGGTGCCGCCGGAAGTCGTCTTGATCGACCTTACCTCGTGTGCGGCCACCATCGGCGAAGAGGCATGCGCCGAGGAGCCTCCTATGCTCTCGGCCGCGCACGATAGTGCAAGCCGGACATTGGAGACGTTGCAGCGATGGCTTGCCGACGACCGTTTCTCCGCCTGTCGCCTTGTGTTCGTCACCGAGAGTGCCGTTGCAGTGGGAGAAGAGGCCGTGACTGGTCTCGCCCATTCGCTGGTCTGGGGACTTGTACGTTCGGCCCAGTCTGAGCACCCGGGACGCTTTGTGCTGTTGGATATAGATGGCCAAGATTCCTCCCGCGAATCACTGGCTGTCACGCTCGCTTCGGCCACCCTTGCAGAGGAGGCTCAGCTCGCGTTGCGCGACGGAGCGGTGCTCCTTCCCCGCCTCGTGCGTGCCGAGCTCTCCTCGACGCTCCCGCCCGTCGGCGATGAGGCCAGGTGCACAGACGTGGATGGTGGCTTGGCGGACGAGGGCGTTGACGGGCGCTCGTCGCTCGCCGGCGCGCCGATGTTCGATCCGAATCGCACCGTTCTCGTCACCGGCGGCACGAGCGGCGTGGGGGCTCTCGTGGCGCGCCATCTGGTCGTTCGGCATGGGGCCCGTAACCTTCTGCTCGCGAGCCGACGCGGTCGCGAGCAAGAGGGTGCCCCGGAGTTGGAGGCGGAGCTCGCCGGGCTGGGCGCGCGCGTGACTGTCGCCGCGTGTGATGTGAGCGAGC
Source organism: uncultured Solirubrobacterales bacterium (assembly GCA_963827045.1). Taxonomy (GTDB): domain Bacteria; phylum Actinomycetota; class Thermoleophilia; order Solirubrobacterales; family Solirubrobacteraceae; genus Palsa-744. The sequence goes on along the minus strand of CAWGZH010000003.1, from coordinate 444,021 downwards.
GCGCGCAGCTGGAGGCGCTGCTTGACTCGGTCGACGCTGAGCACCCGCTGGGCGCGGTGGTGCACGCGGCGGCCGTCACCGACGACGGCGTGCTGGCGTCCCTGACCGCCGATCGCCTCAAGCGCGTTCTTGCCCCCAAGCTCGACGCGGCCTGGCTCTTGCACGAATTGACCGAGCGCATGGATCTGCAGGCGTTTGTGCTGTTCTCCTCGGGCGCCGGGGTGATCGGCAGCGCCGGACAGGCCAACTACGCGGCCGCGAACGCATTCGTGGACGCGCTCGCCACCTACCGGCGTGCGCGGGGGCTGCCGGCTGTTTCGATGGCGTGGGGTCTGTGGGCGCAAAAGAGCGGGATCACTGGCAGGTTGAGCGAGTTCGATCGCTTGCGGATGCGGCGCACCGGCATCGAGGCGCTCTCGACCCAGGATGGACTCGCCCTCTTTGACATAGCGAGCGCGAGCGATCAGCCGTTCTTGCTGCTGGCGCGGCTCGACCCGTCCGCCCTGAGCTTTGCGGCTTCCACCGGAATGCTCCCGGCCGTGTTGTGCGGTCTGGATCGCACAACTGCGCGCGCTGGGAGTCGCGAGGGCGATCGCTTGCACATGTGGCATCTGGAGGGCGTGCCGGAGAGCGAGCTGAAGGATGTGGTGCTCGAGCTTGTGCGCTCGGAGGCAGCGCTTGTGCTGGGTCACGTATCCTCGGATGAGATAGACGTCAAGACGCCGTTTAGCGAGTTCGGGTTCGATTCGCTTATGGCCGTCGAGCTGCGCAACAGGCTGAGCCGGGTAAGCGGTCTGCGCTTGCCGGCGACGGTGATCTTCAATTATCCCAATCTGGTTGCGCTCGCCGAGTACCTCGCTGAAGAGCTGGCGCGGGCTCAGGCACCATCCGGTACCTCCGTGATCGAGCAGCTAAGCGAGCTGGAGGCGGCCATCGCGTCTCTGAAAGACGACACGGAAATAGCCGACGTAAGGGCGCGACTCTGGCTGGCGCTGGAAGGCATCGACGGGCAGGCGGGCCAAGGAGAAGGTGAGTCGGTCACAGACAGGATCGAGTCCGCATCCGATGAGGAGATCTTCAGTTTCATCGACGGGCAGCTCAAATAGACCTGGCTTCGGTGAGCACTTTGCAAGTGAAAGATACGGAGGGACGCGATGACCAACGATGATAAGCTGCGGGAGTATTTGAAGCGGGTCGTGGTTGATTTGCACGATGCGCGTCTGCGTCTTCGTGAGGTCGAGGAGCGAGGGCTCGAGCCCGTCGCCATCGTCGGCATGGGCTGTCGCTATCCCGGCGGTGTGCGCTCTGCGGAGGAGCTGTGGGAGCTGGTGTCTTGCGGTGCCGATGCGATCGGCGCCTTCCCGACCGATCGCGGCTGGGACATGGAGAGCGTCTATGACCCCGATCCTGACACGCCCGGCTCCAGCTACACGGACAGAGGCGGTTTCCTGTATGACGCCGCGGAGTTCGACGCAGGCTTCTTCGGGATTGGACCAGGCGAGGCGCTGACGATGGATCCCCAGCAGCGTCTGCTGCTGGAAGTGGCCTGGGAGGCGATCGAGAACGCAGGCGTCGATCCGACTTCATTGCGTGAAAGTCAGACCGGGGTGTTTGCTGGTTTCACGATACAGGATTACGCGATGTGGTTGATGAACCAGTCGCTTCCCGAGGAGCTGGCTGTGTATGCGGCTATGGGCAGCGACACAAGCGTGCTCGCGGGCCGCATAGCGTATGTGCTTGGTCTGGGAGGACCGGCTATGACCGTCACCACAGCCTGTTCCTCCTCGCTCGTCGCGCTGCACCTTGCCTGCAATTCGCTGCGCGCGGGCGAATGCACGATGGCGCTGGCCGGCGGGGTAACTGTGTTGTGTACGCCGACTGTGTTTGTCTCGATGTCTCGCCAGGGCGGCCTCGCGCCCGACGGGAAGTGCAAGTCGTTTGCCGATAGTGCCGATGGGACCGTGTTCTCAGAGGGCGCCGGCGTGGTGGCGCTCGAGCGTCTCAGCGACGCGCGTCGGCTTGGACACGAGGTATTGGCGATAATACGCGGCAGCGCCGTCAACCAGGATGGCGCGAGTAACGGGTTGACCGCACCCAACGGACGTGCCCAGGAGCGGGTGATCAAGCGAGCGCTGTCTGTGGCAGGTCTCACACCCGAGCAGATCGATGTGGTCGAGGCGCATGGGACGGCTACGGTGCTGGGCGATCCGATCGAGGCTGAGGCACTCGTCGCAAGCTACGGTCGTGGACGTTCGAGCGAGCGGCCGCTGCGGCTCGGGTCGGTGAAGTCGAATATCGGTCACACATTGGGTGCGGCGGGCGTCGCCGGCGTGATCAAGATGGTGATGGCGCTGCGGCATGAGTCTCTACCAAAGACTTTGCACGTGGACGAGCCCACCGGCAAGGTGGACTGGACATTGGGAGCGGTCTCCTTGTTGACAGACGCCGAGCCCTGGCTGCGCGGTGGAGAGCCGCGCCGCGCCGCTGTCTCGTCCTTCGGGGCCAGTGGCACAAATGCTCATATGATCGTCGAGGAGGCGCCGGGCGGGCTTGAAGCGTCGCGCTCGTCCCCCTCGGGCAGGGCGGATGCTGGCGACGGCGCGGATGCGGATGGCGACGGCGCGCAATCGGTGGACGCGCCGGATCGATCTGAGGCGGCCGCGCACCTGAGCGGGCTTGGGAGTGATGACAATCTAGAGCAATGTCCGCTTGGTCTTGCGGGCGATGGCGCGGCGCCGTTGATGCTGTCGGCAAAGACTGCGAGTGCGTTGCACGATCAGGCGGTTCGGCTGCAAACGTGGATGGTAAGCAGAGCGGAACTCGAGCCGCTCGACGTCGCGTTCTCGCTCTCGACCACCCGCTCGGCGTTGCAGCACCGGGCGATTGTCACAGGCGGCGATCGTGCGGAGATGCTAAGCGGGCTTCACGCCCTGGCTCACGACGAGCCCGCGTCAACGGTGATCGAGGGTGTGGCAGACGGGCACGAGCGCAAGGTCGTGTTCGTATTTCCCGGTCAGGGCTCACAGTGGGAGGGCATGGCGCTTGAGCTGCTGGATCGCTCGCCCGTGTTCGCGAAGTGGATGCGCGCGTGCGGCGATGCGCTCGCGCCGCACGTCGATTGGGTGCTGGAGGATGTTTTGCGACAGGCGCCGAACGCCCCAACGCTCGAGCGTATCGATGTGGTGCAGCCGGTCTTGTTTGCGGTGATGGTGTCGCTCGCGGAGCTGTGGCGCGCCTGTGGCGTACATCCGGTGTCCGTGGTCGGTCACTCGCAAGGTGAGATCGCCGCTGCATATGTCGCCGGTGGGCTGTCGCTGCAAGACGCCGCACGCGTGGTGACGCTGCGCAGTCGCGCCCTTGTGGCGATGGTAGGGAGCGGCGCTGCAGTGTCGGTCGCGGCGCCGGCTGCTCAGGTGGAAGGACTGATAGAGCAATGGCGCGGTCGGGTCTCCATTGGCGGGGTCAATGGCCCGAGCTCGGTGACGGTGGTGGGTGGTGACACTGAGCTGGCCGAGCTGCTTGCGCAGTGTGCCGCGGCGGGTATACGTGCGCGCGAAGTCCCGGCGACCGTCGCCTCGCATTCGCCACAGGTTGAGGTGCTTCGTAAGGAGTTGCTGGAGGTGTCGTCGGGAATCGTTCCACGTAGCGGCGATACGCAGTTCTATTCGGTGGTGACCGGTGAATTGTTGGACACTGCCGAGCTGGACGCAGAGTACTGGTATCGCAACACGCGTGAGCCCGTGCAATTCGAACAGGCGATCAGGCGCCTGCTCAAGAATGGCTCGCGCACGTTCGTCGAGATCGAGCCCGCACCCGGTTCTCTTGCTTGCGATAACCGAGACGATTGACCAATGTACGACGGATGGGCGGGCACATTGTGTACTGGGTTCTCTACGGCGCGGGGATGGCGGTGCGCGACGGTTTCTGAGTTCGTTGGGCGGAGCGTGGGCGCACGGGGTTGACGTCGATTGGAATGAGGTATTCGCAGACAGCGGCGCCGCGAAGGTGGCGCTGCCGACCTATGCGTTCCAACGTAAGCCTTACTGGCTTGCGGCTTCGTTCGAAGATACCACCAATATCAAGATAGCCACCGATCGTCAGGACTCCCTATCGGACGGGGTGGAGCAGGGAGCGCAGATGGAAGTCGGGGCGCTTTTGCGGCGACTATCGAGTGGGCAGGGAGAGGAACGCGGTGAGCTGATCCTGCGAGCCGTGCAGGAGCAAATAGCGGCCGTGCTGGGTGACATCTCGCCAGACTCCATAGATCCGGGTGCGAGCTTGCTCGAAATCGGGTTCAACTCGACCACCGCCGTTGAGTTGCGCAGCCGGATGAACCGCATGACAGATTTGCGTATACCCATGAGTGTGATGTTTGATCGCCCGACCCCTGAGGCGCTGTCTGCCTACATAGATTCCAGGCTGACCGATCTACCGCAAGGGGGCCGCGCTGGATTGGACGCGACAGATATGGAAAGCTCGCAATCTCTAGCGGAGCAGGATGCCTCGCCCGATGTGCTTGTCTCGATGCTGTTGCAGGCGCACAGCCGTAGGGAGGTGGGTCAATTCATGGGCGTATTGACGGCGGCTTCGAAGTTCCGCTCAGCGTTCTCCACTGCCTCGGCCTGTGACATCGCCTCGGAATGGGTGACACTTGCCAAAGGTCCCGCGCCAACCGAGTTGATTTGCGTGCCCACCGCGCTTGCCCCGTCGAGCCCCTATCAGTATGTAAGCTTTGCAAAGGCATTCCAAGGGAGCCGCACGATCTCAGCGCTCTCCCTGCCAGGCTATGCGCAGGGTGAGGATCTGCCCGACAGCATCGAGGCTGCTGTCGAGGCGCTTGCCCTCACCACGGAAAAACGTTGCGGCGCTCCATTTGTGTTGCTCGGGCATTCCTCGGGTGGATGGCTCGCCCATGCGCTGGCGGGCCGTCTCGAGCGTGAGGGGAAGTTTGGGCCTGTGGCCGTGGTCCTGCTTGACAGCTATCCGATCGCCGATGGCGTATCGGGGGCGATGTTGGATGCACTGGGTGACGCGTTGGTGGGAGACATGCTCGGCTTCCTAAACGACTGTCGTCTGACGGCGATGGGCGGGTATGTGCGCTTGCTCTCCGCGTGGCGTCCAGCCGAGATAGCCGCTCCGACGTTGTGCGTAAAGGCCAGCGAATCTTTGCGCGGTGTAGCTGGGGAGGTCGATAGTGAACAGCGCTGGGAGCCTGGCGGCGAGGTACTCGAGGCGCCTGGCGATCATTTGACGATAATGGACGAGCACGCCGGTGCCACGGCTGGAGTGATCAGTGAGTGGCTGTTGACCACATGTGACGAGCGGGGAGTGATGGACGCATGTTGAGAGAAAAGATCCAGATTGTCATCGCTTCGAGTTGGCGGGGTGCCGACGCTGGGTGTTGGGCGCGACGAGGCGATGGTCACGGTACCCTCGCAAAGGTCGCGCGCGGCGTTCGATTGCGGCACCAGGATTGTCTACGCGGTGCTTATTCGCCGCGCCAGCGGGGTGAGCGTTTCTCGGCAAACGCTCTCATGCCCTCGCGCAAGTCGTGTGAGGCAAACGACGCGCGGCGCAACTCGATCAGCTCGTCCTCCACATCTTGGGACAGCGCCGCCTGTGCATTTAGCAGCGCCGCGATCACACGCTTGTTGCCTGTCTGCGCGAGCGGTGCGTTGGCAGCCAATTCGCCTGCCATGCGAAGCGCGGTACTCTCGAGCTCGGGACTCAGCTCAATTCGGTTGACCAACCCCCAGCTAAGCGCCGTGTCGGCGTCGATATAATTTCCCAGCAGAAAGAGCTCGCGGGTACGAGCGACGCCGATCGTGTCGATGAAACGACGCAAGCCGGTGTGCGAGTAAACGAGACCGAGCTTGCCCGGTGGCATGCCGAGCTTCAGCTCTGCGCACGCCACTCGCAGGTCACAGGCAAGCGCCAGCTCGAGGCCGCCGCCGATGGTGTGTCCAGACAGGGCCGCGAGGGTCGGGTATGGAAATGCCTCGAGCGCTTCGATCGCCTCGGTGAACGGATGGGCCACCAGGCGCTCTGCCTCCTGCTCGAAGGCTCCGTCCGTTATCCCGCCGATCTCATATCCGGCTGAGAACATGCCGTCTGCGCCGGTGATGACCACGCAGCGCGTGTCGGCGCCGGTCGATCCAAACTCTGCGAGCGCCGCCACGATCGCGTCGAGGATCGGATGATCGAGCGCGTTACGCTTCTGCGGGTTGCGGATGGTTAGTCGCGCTACGCCGTCGGCCGGCTTGTCGAGAAGCAGCTTGCCGCCGGCGAGCTCTCGCGCTTGGGTGGGATCGGGCATGGGGCGCACAGGCTAGCGGCGCCGGTCTTCCCGATGCGCCGTGGCCGGGCTATGTCACGACGCCGAGGTCAGCGTGGTGCGTCCCGGGACGCTATCCGACAGGGAGCTGTGAGCCTTGTGGCATCTCAGAACAGGCCGGGAACGAGGCACGCCCTGCCTCGCTTGAACCGCGCATAGTCCTCGCCGAGTCCCTCGAGTAAGGCTCGCTCTTCAACCCTGATGCGTACCAGTAGGCCTATCGAAGCACCTGCCAGCATGACGATTGTGCTGAGCCAATCGTCCGTTGCGACGCCGATGCCAATGAATCCGATGATCGCGCCGAGGTAGGCCGGATGTCTGATCCATCGGTACGGCCCCGCCTGGATCACCCGGTGATCCTCTTGGATGACGACCGCCAGTTGAAAGAAGCGACCTAGAGTCACGATAGACCATGCTCTGAAAGCGAAGCCCGTCCAGACGAGGGCAATCCCCACGATTATCGGCAACCAGGGATCGCCCGGGATGGGGGCGAGGCGAAACCACGCGATCGCGCCGGCGATTACCGTGCTGGTAATCATCGAGCCGGCGACGACCATTCCAGACCAGTCTCGGACCCGGATGCGTAGAGGTGGGAGCAATGCCACCGCAAACACATTCGCGAGGGTGACGCTGGAGAGGAGCAGGATTGCGGCAGCCGCGTCGTGGAACACCAGTGGCCGCATCATCCCCCGCTGCGCTCCACAGCCTTCGATCTCAAGGCTGCCATCGTCACTCCCCCCTTTTTCGATCGAGCCCATCCTATATGTAAATGCGCCTCTCCCGAGGGCATGTTGGGAGAGCGTCTACCGCAGCACTACCAGCACGTCGCCCTCGTTGACCGCCTGGCCCTCCGCGCAGAGGATCTCCACGACGGTCCCCGAGTCCTCGGCCTCCACGGGCATCTCCATCTTCATCGACTCGAGGATCGCCACGGTGTCGCCCTCGTCGATCTCGTCGCCCACCGCGCACTCGATCTTCCATACCGTGCCAGTGATGTGAGCCTCTACCTCAGCCATGCCGCGAACCTCCGGGGACGTCGATCGGGATGAAGGTCAGGGACAATAGTCGCCGCTCCCGACCGACCATGTCCCAGGAAACGTTCATCATCCTCACGGCCCGCAACGAGGCCGAGCGCATTGAGGCCACGCTCAAAGCGCTCGCGGGCGCCTTCCCGGGTGCCTCGATGTGGGTGGCCGACGACGGCTCGACCGACGATACGCCGGCGATCGCGCGACGGGCGGGAGCGACGGTCGTGCGCAGCGGGCAAACCATCGGCAAGGGAGGCGCGGCGACGCTTGCCGCACGCCAGGTGCTGGGGCGTCTGAGGGCAGATGGCATTGCGCGAGAGGGCGTTCGGCAAGGGCCGGAGTCGCCCCTGCGCGGGCGTGGCGGGGATCTCGGCGAGCAGACTGGGGTGGCGGGCGAGGACTATCTCGGTGAGGCGGCGAGCATGCGCCGCCGCGGGGACTGTGGCGAACCCGCCGTGGTCCTATGCGACGGCGACCTCGGCGAGTCGGCACGCTTGCTGGTGGCGCTTGTGGATGCGATCGGGCAGGATCACGCCGATCTCGCCGTGGCGATCTTCTCCCGTCGAGTGGGAGGCGGTATGGGGCTCGCCGTCCGGTTCGCCCGCTGGGCGATACGCAGGCAATGCGGCCTGGACCTGGCGGCGCCGCTCTCGGGGCAGCGCGCTCTGCGCGCCACAGCGCTCGAGGACGTGCTGCCCTTCGCGCAGGGGTTTGGCATGGAGGTCGGCATGACGATCGACGCGGCCCGTGCGGGCCATCGCGTGATGGAGGTCGAGCTCAACCTCGAGCACCGAGCGACGGGTCGCACGCCGTCGGGCTTTGCCCATCGCGGCCGGCAGCTGCTCGACTGCGCCCGCGCGTATATGGCTCGTCGTTGAGGGCCCCGAGGGCTTTGCGAGTCGCTGGCTGGTCGCCGAGGCTTTGCCAGTCGCCGGCTCGCCGTTGAGCGCTTTGCTCGTCGTGTGCGGCGAGCGCTCGGCGGTCTGAGCGCATATCCGTCTCTTCGCCGGTGCCGGGTTGCCGGCACGAAACTTGCCGACATGCCCTTATCAAGGTATAAGTAGGCTGTTATCGGGGGGTCAGGTGTGCAGACGAGGCGCTCACGGGCGCCGGAGGGTCGGGGAAGCTCCGGCTATGGCCAATCCGATCGACGACGGCCGGACGAGCGTCGTTCCGGCGGGCCGTCGTCGTGGCACAGATGGGGTGTCGCGATGGCGCGTCACCGGCGCGTCGTGCTGTTGGTCTGGGCGATCGCGCTCGTCGTTTGCGCGGTCATGTACCCAAGCCTCAAAGAAGTCCTGAGCGCTCCCGACTACGCGGTCGAAGGCAGCCAGTCAACGCAGGTCGAACAGCTGCTCGAGCACAGCTTCCGCGGCGCTGGCAGCGAGCAGGACGCGCTTGTGTTCTACTCGCACAGATACCGCGCCACCAATCCCGCATATCGCGCGGTGGTTGGGAGGGTGGTGCGCGCCGCGCGCTCGCAAGCTGGGGTGGCGGCGGTGCTGGGACCCTACGGCGGCCATGGTGTTCCGGCGGCGATCTCAGCTGACCGGCATGCCGCGGTCGCACGACTGGCTTTGGGGGGCGATGCTCGCAAGCGGTTTGCCGATGCGGGCGAGGTGCAGAAGGTCGTCGCACGGGCGAGCGGTGGCGGAGTGCAGGCGTGGCTGACGGGCTTCTCGCCGTCCGCCAAGGACATAGCGCAGGTGGAGACGGCCGACGCCGAGCGGGCCGAGGCGATCGGCCTGCCGGTGGCGCTCGGGATCCTGTTGCTGGCTCTGGGCGCGCTCAGCGCCGCCATGGTCCCACTGCTGCTGGCCGACGCCGGGCTGCTCTTGACCTTCGGGGTGATTGGCCTGCTGGCGAGGGTATTCGTGTTCGACACCTTCCTGTTGACGATCGTGACGATGATCGGCCTGGGCATCGGCATCGACTACTCGCTGTTCATCGTCAGTCGATTTCGCGAGGAGCTCGCGCGCCTGCCGGAGAGCCCCAGGCGCGAACGCCGGCGCATCGCCGAGGCGGTGGGTGCGTCGATCGCGACCTCCGGCCGCACGATCATGTACTCGGGTGTCATCGTGGGTCTGTCGCTCACGTCGCTGCTTGTCGTTCGCGCACCGATCTTCCGGGAGTTCGCGGTGGGGATAATCGCGACCGTGATCTGTGTGCTGGCGGCGGCGCTGACGCTGCTGCCAGCGGGGCTCGCGCAGCTCGGTGGGAGGATCAACGCTGGGTCGCTGCCAGCACGCCTGCAGCCGTCGGAGCTCAGGCAAGGAGCGATGGAGGGCGATAGCGGCTGGGCCAGGTGGGCGCTGGCGATGATGCGTCGCCCGATCGTCGTAGTGGCGGTCGTCTCGATTTTGCTGATCGTCTCGATGGCTCCCGTGTTCGGCATGAGATACGGGATCGACCTCGCCTTCTCCTCGCTGTCCGGTACGCCTTCGGGCGAAGGCGATCGGGTGCTAGCACGCTCCTTCAATGCCGGCGCCGTGGGTCCGATCGATGTGGTGGTCCTCGGTGGCGGAGCGCGTGGCGCGTCGAGGAAGGACGGCGCCGCGACGCGGCGGGGCGCGCGTGCGCTGGCTCGTCGCCTGCGCCACGACCCGCGAGTCGCGGGGCTCACGCTGACCCCGTATGCGGCTGGAGTGCTGATCACGGCGACGTCCTCGGTGCCGATCGACTCTCCCGCCGCGTATACGCTGGTCAGGCACATACGCTCGGACCTTGCGCCCGTGGTTCACGCCAATGGAGGACCGACGGTGCTCGTGGGCGGCTGGACGGCTCAGGCTGTTGACGCGTCGGCGGAAACCAGCAGGAAGTTCCCGGTGGTGCTGGCGATCACGCTTGCCATGGCGCTGATCTTCCTGCTTGTCGTGTTTCGCAGCGTGGTGCTGCCGGTCAAGGCGATCCTCATGAACCTGCTGGCCACGGGCGCCACGCTTGGGCTTGTCGTCCTGGTCTTCCAGGAGGGACACGGCGAACGCGTGCTGGGCTTCACAAGTCCAGGATTCATCCAGACGTATCTGCCCATGTGCATGTTCGTGCTGTTGTTCGGCTTGTCGATGGACTATGAGGTGTTCCTGATCCGGCGTATGCAGGAGTCCTGGCGCAAGACCGGCAACAATCGCCTAGCGGTGGCGTCCGGCGTCGAGCACACCGCGCGTCCGATCTCGGCAGCCGCGGCGATCATGGTGGCGGTGTTCGGCAGCTTTCTCACGGCCAACATCCTCGAACTGAAGCAGTTCGGGTTCGCGCTGGCCGGTGCGATAGCGATCGACGCCACGTTGATCAGGCTGATGCTCGTTCCAGCCTTGATGTGTCTGCTCGGCAAGCGCAACTGGTGGCTGCCGGCGAGCTTGGCGCGCGTGCTGCCGCGTCTGGAGATCGACTGACGCTGCCGTTTGTTGACCGGTCGGTTTGCTAGCCGGTCGGACTTGCTCAAAGCGGGTAGGCTCGCTGCGCAGCGAGCCCCATTCAAATGAGCGCCCGGCGATGATTCTTGCGATAGACCAGGGAACCACCGGCACGACATGCATCGTGTTCGACGAGCACGCCAGACCGGTCGGTAGGGCCTATCGCGAGTTTGCCCAACACTTTCCGAAGCCCGGCTGGGTCGAGCACGACGCGAACGAAATATGGCAGGTGACCCAGGCCGTCGCGGGCGAGGCGCTGGAGGACGCCGAGGTGCGTGCGGGAGAGCTTGTGGCGGTCGGGATCGCTAACCAGCGCGAGACCGTGTGCGTTTGGGACCCGTCCACGGGCGAGCCGCTGCACCGGGCGATCGTGTGGCAGGACCGCCGCACGGCGGAGCGCTGCGAGGAGTTGCGCGCCGCGGGTCATGAGCAGCTCGTGCGCGAGCGGACGGGACTGGTGCTCGACGCGTACTTCTCGGGCACGAAGATCGAGTGGCTGTTGCATAACGTCGTCGGGCTGCGCGAGCGCGCGCGCGCCGGGCGGGCCGTGTTCGGCACGGTTGACGCATGGCTGATCTTCAAGCTCACCGGCGAGCACATCACCGATCCGTCGAACGCTTCGCGCACGATGCTGTATGACATCGCCGCGCGGCGATGGGACCCGGAGCTGCTCGAGCTGCTCGACGTCCCGGAGCGAGCGCTTCCCGGTCTAGTGCCGAGCGCGGGCGTGCTTGGTGTCACGCGTTCCGAGGCGCTGCACGGTCACGCCGTGCCGGTGGCCGGCGTGGCCGGCGACCAGCAGGCGGCGTTGTTCGGCCAGGCGTGTGTGGACCCCGGCATGGGCAAGAACACTTATGGCACCGGCTCGTTCGTGCTGCTGAACACCGGCTTCGCGGCGCCGGCGCCCGAGCCCGGACTGTTGAGTACCGTCGCGTGGGGGATCGGCGGCTCGACCGCGTATGCCCTGGAGGCGTCGATCTTCGTGACCGGCGCCGCCGTGCAATGGTTGCGCGATGGCCTCGGCGTGATCGAGCGGGCGAGCGACACCGAGGCGCTGGCGGCAACGCTTGAGAGCAACGACGGCGTGTACTTCGTGCCGGCGCTCACCGGTCTCGGCTCGCCGCACTGGGACCCCCACGCGCGCGGCACGATCGTTGGGCTCACGCGCGGCACGGGTCGGGCGCATCTGGCTCGCGCGACGCTGGAGGCGATCGCATACCAGACTGTGGACGCTCTGCGGGCGATGGAGCACGCTTCGGCCGAGCCGCTCGCGGAGCTGCGCGCCGATGGCGGTGCCAGTGCCAACGCGTGGCTGATGCAGTTCCAGGCAGACATGCTCGGCGTACCGGTCCTCGTGCCTGAGATAGCCGAGACGACCGCGCTGGGCGCTGCCTATCTGGCGGGTGTGGGCATTGGCGCGTGGACAGTGTCCGATGTGCGCGAGGGGTGGCGGCAGGGCGCACGCTATGAGCCGCACATGGGCCAGGACGAGCGTGAGACGTTGCTTGCGGGATGGACCGATGCGCTTGTGCGCACTAGGCGATGATTGCTGTTCGGCCGGCGCATGCGCCGGCCGTGGGGCCGCACATGTGCGGCCCCATTCCGAGCAGTGCATGCACTGCTCGGCCGGACGGTGCATGCACCGTCCGGGACATCGCCGCATGCGGCGATGTCGTCCTGATGATGACCGCGTAACTTTGCCGCGCCGGCGATGTAGAGCAATTAGATGAGCGAGCTTGCGTCGATGCGTGAACAGGTCTACACCGACCCGCGCCCCAAGGAGTACTTCGACCGCTTCCACGAGCGCGCCCGCACGCGCGAACCGGATTGGGCCTACGAGGCAACGCGTCTGCTCACCTCGCTGTACGCCTACACGTTCTTCCGCGCACGCCCGATCTCAACCGAGAAGGTGCCAGGCTCGGGAGCGGTGATCCTCGCGCCCAACCACTTCAGCTTCATGGACCACTTCCTGATGGGTTGCTACATCCGCCGCAAGGTGCGTTTCATGGCCAAGTCGCAGCTGTTCAGCGGGCCGATGCAGTTCATCTACACCCATGGCGGAGTGTTCCCGGTGCGCCGCGGCGCGCGCGACGAAGAGATGTTCGTCACCGCCAAAGCGATCCTCGAGCGCGGCGGCGCGATCACGATGTACTGCGAGGGGGGCCGCTCGCGCGACGGCAAACTGGCCGAGCACGCCAAGGCCGGCATCGGGCGCTTGGCGCTCGAAACGGGCGCGCCTATCGTGCCGATAGCGATCCACGGCTCCAGCAAGATCCGCAACTGGAAGCGCCTGCAGTTCCCGAAGGTGACCGTTCAGTACGGCGACGCGATGCGCTGGGAGGCGGTCGAGAACGCGAGCCGCGAGCAACAGCAGGCGGTGGCCGAAGGGGTGCTAACCGAGATCAAGGCTTTGTACAACGGCCTGGAGGAACACGGCCGCAAGGGCATGCTCAAGCGCGCGCGCGAACAGCGACGGGCCGAGCGGCGCGCCCACGTCAAGGGCACAGCGACAGCATAAATCGCGGCTTCGTGCATTGCCCCGGAGGCGAGTGTCGCCCGATTTCCTCGATCGGCTCTTGGGGAGGCGGAGGTAGTTATTCTCTTTTTACTCGATTCACCAATGTAGCTACATATAGTAGTCACTAATGTGAATTGTACAAAAACGAACTATATACCTCCGCCCGCCCCAAGACCGGAGCGACCGATACGGAGCGACCCGATACGAACGACCCGCTAGGACGTCATCCCGACGAACTGTCCGCCTGTCACGTTGAGGACCTGCCCGTGCACGTAGTTGGACCACGGCGAGCACAGGAAGAACACGCCGCCCGCGGCCTCCTCGGCCGTGCCGGGACGTCCGAGCGGGATCAGCATCGAGGCCATTCCGCGCATCTGCTCAGGGATGCCGAGCTGGACCTTCTCGCCGCCGATCTCCATCGTGTTGTCCTCGACCTTCGCGGCCGTGAGGCGCGTGTCGATGAAGCCGAAAGCCACCGCGTTGACGTTGACCTTGAACTGGCCCCACTCCTTGGCGATCGTCTTGGTGAGGCCCACCACGCCCGACTTGCCCGAGGAGTAGTTGGCCTGCCCGGCGTTGCCCATCGTGCCCGAGATCGAGGAGATGTTGACGATCTTGCGGAACACCTCATTGCCTTCCTCGCGCTCCTTCTTGGCGGGCTCGCGCAGGTGCGGCGCGGCGGCGCGGATCACCTTGAACGGCACGATCAGGTGGATGTCGAGCATCGCCTGGAACTGCTCGTCTGACATCTTGTGGATGGGCGCGTCGATCGTGTAGCCGGCGTTGTTGACGATGATGTCGATCTTCCCGAACGCGTCGATCGCGCTCTGCACGAGCTTCTCGGGCGCATCGCCCTTCGTCAAGTCGCCGGAGAACACGGCGGTCTCGCCCGCGATCTCCTGCGATGCCTGCTCGGCGACGTCGCCGTCGAGGTCGTTGATGAGCACCTGCGCGCCCTGCGCGGCCAGCAGCTCAGCCGTCGCGCGTCCGATGCCGCGCGCCGAGCCGGTCACGATCGCGGACTTACCGTCGAGTACTCCCATGGCTTCGATTCTCCTTGTAGTGGTCGGTCGCGGGAGATTATCCGCCCGGCCAAACCAATGCTCACCCCAACAACCGGCTCGTGCCTCATAGGAGGCGCAGCTCGGCTCAGACCGGCGTCAGGAGATGATCGTCCCGAAGTCTTGGGTGTACATCCCGCCGGTCTGCCCATTGGACATCGAGCTCGGCAGGTCCGGGTCGATGCCGATGCCGGTGTAGCGGTAGGAGCCGTTGAGGATGTTGGCGCGGTGCCCTGGAGATTCCATCCAGGCTTTGACGATCGCGCGCGGCGTGCCCAGCCACAGTGTTCCCCAGGCGATGTTCTCGCCGAGCGTATAGCCGACGTTGGCGTTGGGGATGAAGCCGCTCGCCTGGATGCGCATCAGCAGCGTCTGGCCACTGGGACTTGTGTGCGAGAAGTAGTCGTTCGCGTCCATGTCGCGCGAGTGTCCGACTGCCGCAGCTGCAAGGCGAGGATCTTCGATCAACGCCGACTCGCCGAAGCGGACGCGTTCGTCGTTGACGAGACACAGAGTTGCCGCGACAACGCTTTCGATGTTGTTTGCCGCGGGCGTGAAGTTGGCATTCGGGCATTCGTCGGCCGCGGTAGCGGGACGCGACTTGTGCGCATGGTGCACAGCACGCTTGTGCGTATGGTGTTTGCGCTTGTGTTTGTGTCTGTGTTTGCGCCCTTTGTGCGGTGCACGATGGATCGTGATGTGACGCACGTGCACGCTGCCCTTCTTAGAGTGCGTGCTCGATGCGCCTGCGGTCGCGGGCAGGATGAGCGTTAGCGCGGTCATCGCGACGGCAAGCAGCAACGTAAGGCAGCGGTTCACGCTTCATGCATCGGCAGGAGAGCTGCTGCGTCTTAACGGCGGGCGTGGTCGCTGGACCGAATGCGCCCGGAAGCCGGAATGGATGTGGCATTAGGCCGCGTCGGCGGGCAGCAGCGTGAAGCTGGTGGCGTCGCCTCTCAGCGGCCGCACGGCCCGGAAATGGCGTTCGTCGAGCGTGGCAACGCGGGTGGTTTCCAGGTGTGCCGCGAGGGCAATTAGGGAGGCGTCGGTCAGGCCCAGGTCGATCGACTCGTACAGGCTTGTGGTCGCGATCGTCTCGCGCAATGCCGAGCGCCACCATTCGAGCAGGTAAGCGCCGTCTTGGAAGTCCTCGCGCAGCGCCTGTGCGGCAGCGGAGCCGCCTCGCTTGGGGATCAGATAGTCGAGCTCGGCGAGCACCAAAGGCGTTGTGCACAATTCGTCCTGCACACCCTCCATCCACATCCGCACGCGTTCGTGATTGACATCGCGTCGGTCCATCACGGCCAGCACGATCGAGGTGTCGAGGACGATCAATCTTCGCCGAATCCCTCCGCCAGGTACTTGTCCACGTTGGTGGACAAGTCTCCGGGCCCCTCGAACACGCCGATCGCCCGCGGCTTGCGGATGCGCTCGACCGCTGCTGCCTCTGTCAGCGCCGCGCGGATCAGGGCGGCCTTCGTCGTGCCATCGGCTACGGCGCGACGGCCGAGCGCTCGGTCTACGTCGGGGTCCAGGTAGATGCTGGTCTTCTTCATGAGACATCACAATACCACCTGTCACCTGTCACCTGTGTGCGGGATGGCGCTTTGTGCGGTGCGGTGGTTGTGGAGATGGGTTGTTGCGGTCGGCCACACCTCCTCATCCGACCGTTTGCTTGAAATGGGACACATTTCGCGTCTTATGCGGGTCGTGCCGGGAACCTCTGGTCGGTCGTTTCGTCGCAGCCACCGCATAGACTCAGCTCCATATGGCAAGCGATCCGACAACTCAGCCGAGCGACCTCGAAACCGAGGTTGCCGAGGCGCGCGGGGTGCTACCCGCCCAGCGCCTACGCGAGGCGGTCACACACGGCCTGATCACCGCCGGGGACTGGCGCGTGCCGCTGGAGTCGATCCAGCCCGCAAGCGTGGATTTGCGCCTTGGCGAGTTCGCCTGGGCGCTGCGCTGCAGCTTCCTGCCGGACTCGGGCTCGACAGTCGAGGAGAAGATCGAGGACCTCGCCTTCGACAAGATCGACCTGCGCGACGGGGCGACGCTCGAGCGCGACCGGCCCTATCTGGTGCCACTGATCGAGGAGCTGCGCCTGCCGCAGGAGATTCGCGCCAAGACCAACCCCAAGAGCTCGACCGGGCGGCTGGATGTGTTCACGCGCGTGATCACCGACCGCAGTCACCGCTTCGATGAGATCGCCGCCGGCTACCACGGCAAGCTCTACTTGGAGGTCGTCCCACGCTCGTTTGCGATCCGCGTAAAGCAGGGCCTCTCGCTCAACCAGGTTCGCCTCAGCCACGGCGACGCGCGACTCAGCGATCGGGATCTGGTGACCGTGCACGAAGAGTTCCCGCTGCTGTATATGGACAGCCATGCGCTGCGCGCCTCGGAGCTGTCGCTGGCCGATGGTCTGTTCTTGAGCCTCAACATCCAGGGCAGCCCGGAGAACATCGTGGGTTACCGTGCCAAGCGCAACAGCCTGCCCGTCGATCTCGAGCAGATCGGCAAGCTCAAATGGCAGGACTACTGGGAGCCGGTACATCCAGAGCTCGGGGGACGGATCGTGCTCGAGCCGGAGGTCTTCTACCTGCTGCTCTCGGCCGAGGGGGTCAGCATCCCACCGTCTTATGCGGCCGAGATGCTCGCCTACGACCCAACGGCCGGCGAGCTGCGCACCCATTACGCAGGCTTCTTCGACCCCGGCTTCGGCTACTCGCAGGGCAAGCTCAAACACGGCAGCCGCGCGGCGCTCGAGGTGCGTGCGCGCGACGTGTCCTTCATGGTCGAGCATCGCCAGCCGGTCTGCAAGCTCGCGTTCGAGCGGATGGCCGGGGACCCGGACGTGCTCTACGGCCAGGACGTCGGCTCCAACTACCAGGGCCAGGAGACGATGCTGAGCAAGCACTTCGCCGAGCAGAAGGCCGGCAACGGTCCACTGGTCGCGCGAGACGGCGGCGAGACGCTGGAGTCGATGACGCCGCGGCGCGACTGAGTCAGCGAGGCGCCAGACTGCCTCGAGTGGGCGGGTTGCAAGGGACGCGGATCACGTCCGCGGCGCCCAATCTCGCGACTACAACCCCAGCAAGCGCCCAAGGATCTCGCGCATGATCTCGTCCGAGCCGCCGCCGATCGGCCCGAGGCGGGCGTCACGGGCGGCGCGCTGGGCCCAATGCTCGCCCATGTAGCCCATGCCGCCGTGGATCTGCAGGCACTCGTCCATCAGCTCGAAGGAGGCGCGCTGGGTCATCAGCTTGGCCATCGTCACCTGCTTGATCGGTTCCTCGCCGGCGACGAAGCGGCGCAGCGCGTCGTAGGTGACGCAGCGCGCGGTGTAGGCGCTCGTGGCGAGGTCGGCAAGCTTGTGCTTGATGACCTGATGCTTTGAGAGGGGACGGCCGAAGGTGCTGCGCTCGCGCGCGTACTCGGCCGTACGCTCGTAGGCAAGCTGCATTGCGCCGACAGTGCCGAGCGCCATGGCAAGACGCTCCCACTGGAAGTTGGCCATGATCAGCTTGAAGCCCTCGTGCAGCTCGCCGAGCAGGTTCTGCTCGGGCACGAACACGTTCTCGAAGGAGATCGTGGCGGTGTCCGAGGCATGCCAGCCGAGCTTCTCGAGCTTGGATGAGCTCACGCCCTCGCCGCGATCGACGATGAAGAACGAGATGTCGTGGTGGCGGGTGGGTTGGGTGGGCGGGTCTTCATTCTTGGTCTTCACAGCCGTGACCATGAAGTGCGCGCGTACGCCGTTGGTGATGTAGGTCTTCTCGCCGTTGACGACCCAGCCACCGTCAACTCGCTCGGCCTTCGTGCGCAGCGCGGCCACATCGGAGCCCGCGTCGGGCTCGGTGATCGCGAGCGCGCCGATCTTCTCGCCCTTGATCGCCGGCACGAGGTACTGCTGCTTGTGCTCGTCGCTGCCGAACTTCCAGATGGGGGGAGTGGCGATGTTTATGTGTGCGCCGATCCCCGCGGCGGTGCCGCCTGAGCCGATCCGCGACAGCTCCTCGACAAGCACTGCCTCGTGCAGGTAATTGCCGCCCTGGCCGCCCAGTTCGGTCGGATACTTCAGGCCGAGTAGGCCCTGTGCCGCGAGCTTTGGAAAGACCTCGTCGGGAAACCAGCGCTCAGCCTCCCATTGCTGTGAATGGGGTGCGAATTCGCGGTCCAAGAAGCCGCGAACTGACTCGCGCAGATCTTCGTGCTCGTCTGTAAAGGGGGGTGTGGGATTACTCATCAATTAATTTGGGCAGTTCCGGCCGGCACATGTGCCGGCCGGCCGACGGCGCATGCGCCGTCGGGACATGGCCGCATGCGGCCATGTCTTCCCAGGCTCAAAAGAACTCTTTACAGACCGTACGAACGGCCGATGACATCAAGCATGATCTCGTCGGTCCCCGCCCCGATCCGATTCAACCTCGAATCGCGCCACGCCCGCTCGACCCCGTACTCCTTCATGTAACCGGCGCCGCCGTGGATCTGGATGCACTCGTCGGCGACTTCGACGGCGATGCGCGAAGCGTGCAGCTTGGCCATCGAGATCTCGCGCACGGGGTACTCGCCGTTGGCAAAGCGCCAGGCGGTTACGTACACCATCTGGCGCGCGCTCTCGATCTTCGTGGCCATCTCGGCGAACTTGTGCCTGATCACTTGGAATTTGCCGATTTCGCGGCCGAACGCTTTGCGCTCTTTGGCGTACACGAGCGTGCGATCGAAGCATTTCTGCGCCCCCGCCACCGAGCCGGCGGCGCCGATCAGGCGCTCACCCTGAAGCTCCCACATGATGTGGTAGAAGCCCTTGCCGACCTCGCCCAGTACGGCGCTCGCGGGCACGCGCACGTCCTGGAAGGCCAGCAGCGCTGTGTCGGAGGCGTGCATCCCGAGCTTCTCGAGCTTCTTCTCGCGGATCACACCGGGCGCGTCCATCGGCACGAGGAACAGCGTGAAGCCGCCGTAGCCAGCGTCGGGGTCGGTCTTCGTCACGAGCACGATCACGTCGGCGCGGTGGCCGTTGGTGATGTAGGTCTTCGAGCCGTTGATCACATACTCGTCGCCGTCCTTCACCGCGCGCGTCTTGATCCCCGCGACGTCCGAGCCGGCGTCGGGCTCGGTGATGCCGATGCACAGGATCTTCTCGCCTTTGATCGCCGGCACGACCCATTCCTGCTTCTGCTCCTCGGTGCCGAACGCGAGGATCGGGGGCATCGCCATGTCGGTGTGCACGGCCACGCCCATCGCCAACCCGCCCGAGTTGGCGCCCGTCATCTCCTCGCCCAGCACGAGGCTCGTGAAGTAGTCGCCGCCCTGCCCGCCGTAGGCCTCGGGCTTGTCGAGGCCGAGCAGGTCCAGCTCGCCCATGCGATGGAACACCGAGTCGGGGAACGTCGTCTCCTCCCATTCCTCCGCGTGCGGGGCAAGCTCTTTCGTGACGAAGCTGCGGATCGACTCGCGCAGCTGTTCGTGCTCGTCGGTGAAGATGAAGTGCTTGCGCTTGCTCTGGTGGTCGGGCTTCAGGACGCTCTCGGCGGTTGCCATCGGGCTGGTCTCCTCATGTGCTCGGGCGCCCGGCGGGCACCTCGTTTCGTGGGCTCTCAGTTGTGCGATGACGCTAACGCACGGACGCGAGAAAGTAAACAGTAGGACTTCTCACTTCTCACTGACGTCAGATCGGGTTAGGATGCGCTCGTGAGCAGCGAGCAGACCCCATCCGCGCCTGCGCCCTCCACGGACGCACAGGTGGACAAAGTCCTCTACGAGGTCGCAGACGGCGTGGCAACGATCACGCTCAACGAGCCCGCCACGCGCAACGCGCTGTCAGCCGAGGTGCTTGACGGCTTGATCGCCGGCTTCGAGCGCGCCCGCGACGACGACGCCGTGCGCGTGGTCGTGCTCGCCTCCTCGCACGACACGGTCTTCTCCTCGGGCGCCAACCTCGGCGGCTTCGCAGCCGAGGTGGCGCTCGTGCACAAGCACTTCGGCTCTGATCGCTTCGTCGGCTTGTTCAAGCTGATCGTCGGGCTCGGTAAGCCCACGTTGTGCGCTGCGCGCGGGCACGTGCTCGCCGGGGCGCTTGGGATCGCGCTTGCCTGCGACTTGATCGTGGCCGGCGAGGACGCCACGTTCGGCACGCCCGAGATCAACGTGGGCGCGTTCCCGTTCATGATCATGGCGCTGATCTATCGCAACATCGGGCGCAAGAAGGCCAATGAGCTGCTGCTGCTTGGCGAGCGCTGGTCAGCCGAGGAAGCACTTGCGGCGGGGCTCGTCAACAAGGTTGTGGCTGCCGCTGAGTTTGACGCCGCGGTAGACGATTGGGCCGCCAAGCTCGCGTCCAAGTCGCCACTGATTATGCGCCTGGGCAAGGAAGCAATGCGCCGCCAGCTCGACATGCCGTTGGACGACGCTTTGGACTACCTGCGTGCGCAGCTTACGCTGGCAATCTCCACCGAGGACATCGTGGAGGGTGTGACCGCGTTCTTCCAGAAGCGTGAGCCGGAGTGGAAGGGGCGGTGAAGGTGTACGTCCAAAACGTGCTCCCCCCCGCGCGCGCGGGGGAATCCCGTCGGAGGAACATATGAGCGCCGAGCAAACGACGTCGCTGTTGCGCCCGCTGGTCGAGGACCTGCACGCTCGTCGTGCCCAGATCCGTCTCGGCGGCGGCCAGGAGAAGATCGACCGCCAGCACGAGAAGGGCGCGCTCACCGCTCGCGAGCGGATCGCGCTGCTGGTTGACGACGGCACCTTCGTGGAGCTGGGCATCCACGGCAAGCCGCACACCTCCCAGCGCGCGATGGACGGCGTCGAGGCGCCCGCCGACGGCGTGATCACCGGCTACGGCAAGGTGGATGGCCGCCTCACCGCTGTATGTGCCTACGACTTCACGGTGATGGCCGGTTCGATGGGCATGACCGGCGAGTTCAAGGTCACACGCCTGCGCGAGCTCGCATTGACCAAGCGCATCCCGTTCGTGTGGTTGCTCGACTCCGCCGGCGCGCGTGTTCAGGAGGCCGCGGGCGCGATGTTCGCCGGCTCCGGTCACTTGTTCCGCGAGGAGGTGATCATGAGCGGTGTCATTCCTCAAGTGGCGGCGCTGCTGGGACCATGCGCTGCCGGTACCGCCTACATCCCCGGGCTGGCCGACTTCGTGCCGATGGTCAAGGGCCGTGGCTCGATGGCGCTCGCCGGTCCCCACCTAGTGCGCGCCGCGGTGGGGGAGGACGTCACCCAGGAGGAACTTGGCGGCTCGCGCGTGCACTGCCGCAAGTCGGGCGTGGGCGACATGGAGGTGGCGAGCGACGAGGAGTGCATCGAGCGCATCAAGCAGTACCTCTCGTTCATGCCGCAGAACTGCGAACAGCGCCCGCCCGTGTGTTCGGTGTCCGACCCGATCGAGCGCGGCGACGATGAGCTGCTCGACGTGCTGCCCGAGTCCAACCGCAAGCCGTATGACATGTACAAGGTCATCAAGCACATCGTGGACGACGGCGAGATCTTCGACATGAAGGGCCAGTGGGCCAAGACGATCATCACGTGCTTCGCACGCTTCGGCGGGCGCCCCGCCGGGATTGTCGCCAACCAGCCCAAGCAGCTCGGCGGCATCCTCGACAACAACTCCGCCGACAAGGCCGCGCGCTTCGTGAACCTCTGCAACGCGTTCGGGATTCCCTTGGTGTTCATCCAGGACGTCCCGGGCTTCATGGTCGGCACGAAGGTCGAGGCAGAAGGGATCATCCGCCACGGCGCCAAGATGCTGTACGCCGTAGCCAATGCCACCGTTCCGAAGATCACGGTGATCACGCGCAAGGCCTACGGCGCCGGCTACTACGTGATGTGTGGGCGCGCGTACGAGCCCGACCTGATCGTGGCGTGGCCGAGCGCCGAGATCAGCGTGATGGGGGCGGAGGGCGTCGTTGAGATCGCGTTTCGCAAGGCGGTCGACGCCGCCGAGGACCCGGCCGCCAAGAAGGCCGAGCTGGTCGAGGGTTTCAAGAAGATGTTCGACGTGTACATCGCCGCGGGCAACGACTTGGTCGACGACGTGATCGACCCGCGCGAGACGCGCGCCACGATCTGCCGCGGGCTGGAGCTGGCCGAGGGCAAGAAGATCGAGCGGCCATATAAGAGGTCGGGGGTAGTCCCTGTATGAAAGCCGCGCCTCTTCCCGTTCCCACGATGCCGCATCCACGGAGGGCTTCATGAGCTTGGACGATCCCGTAGTCATCACCTGCTCGATCTCGGGCGTGATCGCCAACCGCGAGCAGTGCCCCGCGATCCCCTACACGCCCGAGGAGTACGGCGCCGAGGCCAAGCGCGCGGTGGACGAGGGAGCCTCGATGATCCACATCCACGCGCGCAAACCCGACGGCACGCCCAGCTACGAGGTCGAGGACTTCTCCGCGATCACGGAGGCGATCCGCGGCGCCGTGGACGACGTGATCGTCAACTACTCCACCGGCACGGTCGGCGTGCCCGTGTCAAAGCGCGTCGAGTACCTGCGCGCATGCCGCCCCGAAGTGGCGGCGCTGAACATGGGCTCGATGAACTACGCCAAGTACTCGCGCACGCGCAAAGACTTCGTCTTCAAGATGGTCTTCCAGAACCCGTTCGATGAGATCGTCGAGCTGCTGGGCGCGATGAACGAGCTTGGCATCAAGCCCGAGCACGAGTGCTTTGACCTCGGCCACGTCGGCTCGCTCGCCCCGCTGGTGGACATGGGCGTGCTGAAAGCGCCGCTGCACGTCGATTGCGTGATGGGCGTCGTCGGCGGCATCCCGCCAACGCCGCGCAACCTCGCGGCGATGGTCGACAACATCGGCGACGTTCCCGGAGGCGGACATGTCAAACACCACTGGGGTGTGATCGGCATCTCGCGCGACCAGTGGATGCTGATTGCCACCGCACTCACGCTCGGCGGCTCGATCCGCGCGGGCGTGGAGGACAACCTGTATTTGCCCAGCGGCGAGATGGCGCGCTCCAACGGCGAGTTGATCGCCCAGGCGCGGAAGATGACTGAAGACGTGGGCCGCCGTCCCGCCACGGTGGCCGAGGCGCGCGGGCTGCTCGGGATCGCCTGATGGGCCTGCCCCTTTCAGGCGTCAAGGTTCTCGACCTGTCGCGGTTGCTGCCCGGAGGCTTCTGCTCGCTGCTGCTCGCCGACTTCGGTGCTGAGGTGCTGAAGGTGGAGGACACCGGCGCCGGCGACTACATCCGCTGGGCGCCTCCGTATTACGAGGGCGCGCAGGACAGCGCGAAGTCGGCAATGTTCCTGTCGCTGAACCGCAACAAGCGCTCGATCCGCATCAACCTCAAGAGCGAGGCTGGCCGTGAGGTGCTGCTGCGGCTGGTGGGGGAATACGACGTCGTGCTCGAGTCCTTCCGGCCCGGCGTGCTCGATCGCCTTGGCGTCGGTTACGAGCGGATGCGCGAGGTGAACCCGGGGATCGTGTATTGCGCGATCAGCGGCTATGGCCAAACGGGCCCCAAGCGCGATGCCTCCGGTCACGACATGAACTACCTCGGCCTGATCGGACTGCTGGGGTTGACGGGCGAGCGAGACGGGGCGCCCGTGCAGGCAGCCGGCCAGATCGCAGATCTCGGCGGCGGTGCGCTGATGGCGGCCTTCGGCATCCTCGCCGCGTTGCGCGAGCGCGACGGTGGGCCTGGAAATCCTGGGTCGGGACAGGGCCAGTTCGTGGATGTCTCGATGGCTGACGGCGCGCTCTCCTGGCTTGCGATGGTCGCCAGTCAATACTTCGCCGACGGTGTGGTCCCGAGGCGCGGTGAGCAGATGCTGGCGGGATCGATCGTCTGCTATCGGCCATATGAGTGCTCCGACGGCTGGGTCACGCTCGGGGCGCTCGAGCCCAAGTTCTGGCAGGCGTGGTGTCGAGGCGTGGGACGGGAGGACCTGATCGAGAAGCAGTTCGAGCGCCCAGGCTCTGACGCGCACGAGCAGGTCATCGAGATCTTCAAGGGCCGCACGCGCGAGGAATGGGCCACGTTCGCCACTGAACACGACTGCTGTCTGGAGCCCGTGCTCGATCTGGACGAGGCGCTCGATTCCGAGTTGGTGGGTGAGCGCGAGATGGTGGTCACGCTCGACCAGCCCGGCGTGCACGACGGTGTGCGTCAGCTGGGGATCCCCGTGAAGCTCGGTCGCACCCCGGGCGAGCACAACCGTATACCCGGCCCTGGGCTGGGTGAGCACACCGAGCAAGTGTTGCGCGCCGCAGGCTACAGCGACGAGCAGCTGGCGGAGCTGCTGGAGCAGGGGGCCGTCGCGGGCCAGAGCGATGGCGCGGGTAACGGCGCCTTCCTCGCATGAGCGCCGCCCTGCGGCAGAGCGCACACGGCGGAACGACCTGATGGCGGCCTCGGAAGCGTCGCTGAAGATGAGCGAACTGGCGGAGCGCTCGGGTGTGAGCGCCCCCACGATCCGCCACTACATCCGCGAGGGCCTGCTCGGCGATGGCGAGGACATTCGTCGCACGAGCCGCAACATGGCCTACTACCCACCCGAGCTGGTCGAGCGCATCCAGTTGATCAAGCGCCTGCAGGAAGAGCGCTTCATGCCGTTGCGGGTGATCAAGGAGGTGCTAGAGGAGAACCCTGAGCGTGTGAGCGCGTTGCTTGAGCTGGAGGACAGCATCCTCGAGCGCGCGCTCGCCGGTGCAGAACACGGCCGTGTATCCGCAAAGGAGATCCGCGAGCGCTACGAGATCCCAGCCAACGTGCTGCAGCGCCTCAAGGAGATTGGAGTGCTCACACCGGGCCGCGCCGGCTATGACGCAGACGATGTGAAGATCATCGAGGCGATCTCACGCTTCCGCGCCGGTGGCTACGAGGAGGCACTGGGCTTCACCGTGTACGACACGCTGCGCTACCGAGAGGCGCTTGGCCCGCTCGTGGAAGAGGAGGTCCGCGCTCTGCTCGACCGCCTCGTCGGAGAGGTGGAGGTGGAGCGTGCCGTGGAGATGATCGCGGCGGGGGCAGAGCCGCTGCGCGAGCTGATCGGCGCGATCCACTCGAAGCTGCTGCTGACGGAGCTGGCTTCGCAGCGGGAGCGCGGGCGGTAGAGGTCTCAGAGCGTCGCGTTCAGAGGAGCGTAGGCACAAGCCGGTGCAGCGCTATTCTTCGATTATTGACTGACCAGTCAATCTATCCACGTACCGGGACACCGGGGAGTTCAGAGGGCATATGAAGGCTGCCGCCGTTCAGCTGAATTCCGGTGCGGATGTGGATGCGAACATCGCGGCCGCCGACGAGCAAGTACGGGCGGCTGTGGCCGATGGCGCCACTTTGATCGTGCTGCCCGAGAAGTGGACGGCGATGGGCAGCCCGGAAGATTTGCGTGCAGGCGCACAGCCGCTCGACGGAAGCGCGATCGCTTGGGCACGTGCGACGGCAGCCGAGCTGAAGCTCGATCTCCTGGCGGGTTCGATCGCCGAGCGCGTCGAGGGGCGCGAGAAGCTCTCCAACGCCTCCGTGCACGTCGGTCCCGACGGCGAGATCAAGGCGGTGTATCGCAAGCTGCACATGTTCGACGTGGAGATCGAGGGCAAGCGCTACTGCGAGTCGGACACGGACGAGCCGGGCGAGGAAGTCGTCGTCAGTCAGCTGGAGGATGGCACGAAGCTGGGCATGTCGATCTGCTACGACCTGCGCTTCCCCGAGCTGTTCCGTGTGTTGGCGCTGCGTGGCGCGCGAATCGTCGTGCTGCCGGCGGCGTTCACGCTGCCGACCACGCGCGATCACTGGGAGGCACTCATACGGGCCAGGGCGATCGAGAACCAGGTTTTCGTCGTTGCCGCCAATCAGGTCGGCAAGCACCCTGGGGGTCACCATTCAGGCGGGAGCTCGCTGATCGTAGATCCTTGGGGAACCGTGCTCGCGCGTGCTGACGGCGAGAAGCCGGGACATATCGTCGCGGAGCTCGACTTCGAGCACCAGGACGATGTTCGCAAGCGCGTGCCGCTGCTATCTCATCGCCGCCCCAAGCTCTACCATCGCTCCTCGGCGCAGACACACGCCGCTCCTGCCTCCCAGGATGTGGGCGATGTCGCCCACATACGATCGGACGAGGCACGATGAGCTCCACAAGGGCCAAGGCCGTCCCCGACCGTCGCCGCGCGATCCTCGACGCGGCTGTGCGCGTGTTCGCGCGTCAGGGCTTTCACGCCTGCCGCGTGTCGGACATCGCCGATGAGGCCGGTGTGGCCTACGGCCTGCTCTACCACTACTTCTCCTCAAAGGAGGAAGTGCTCAACACGCTCTTTCTGGAGCGCTGGGGCGTGATGCTCGAGATGATCCGCGAGGTCGATCGCAAGCCGGTTCCGGTGCGCGAGAAGCTCGGCGCGATCGCTTCGTTCATCATCGACAGCTACCGTCACGACCCCGACCTGATGAAGGTCATCATCGTCGAGGTCACGCGCGCGGCCAACTCCTTCGGCCAGACGCACTTGGGCCAGATCCGCGAGGCCTACCGCCTGATCGGTGAGATCGTCACCAAGGCCCAGCAGGAAGGCATCTTCAAGGCTGACATCGACGCCGAGTTCGCCGCGATGACTTTCTATGGCGCGATCGAGCAGGTGCTCACTGGGTGGATCTTCGGGCTCTTGCCGCAGGACGAGGCGGACCTAGAGCGCGCGAAGCAGATGGTTGTGGAGACGGTGTGCGGAGGCTTGGAGGTCGGCGCGGGCACGCTGCCTGCCTGATTACCGCGCGTCGCGGTCTGGGTGCCTGATCTGGCACGCCTCGCATCGGGTGCAAGCCCCGCTAAACACGAACTGCTTGTGCATCTGCCGCTACCAGCGGGCGCGGTGGTGCTCCACCACTCCCACAGCATGCGTGAGCTCTATACCGCCCGGCAGTTTGCCGCTGAACGTTCCGAACGGAGCGCGGTAGTCGCTTCGTAGGAGCAGCAGATTGTCGCGGCGGCTGCGCTCGGCCTCGGGAGCAAAGCGCAGCTCCGAACCGTCGTCTGAAGAGATCGAGCACAGATCGGCGGAGAAGTGCACCGGTGGCGCCTCGTGCGGAACGCCCGCAACCCATATTGCGCGCTCGCTGCCTGCTGGCGGGTCGTTGACTCCTTGTACCAGGTTGAATGCGAGCGGAGTGCCGTCCGGGCCGTTGCCGACCCCGGCGGCCCACCACCACTCCGTCACGCGCGCGTGGTAGCCGGCGGTGTCGTCGATCACGGCAAGCGCGTCGATCGCGATCGGCGGGCGGGCACCGAGAACCAGTTGGCCGCGGGCGTGTACGCCGGCCTGCTTGCGTGTCCATACATATGCTTTGCCGTTGGGGCACTTTGCTTCGATACCTTCGTCTTCCTGGAGTGCGAGGTCGAGTAGGACCGCGTCGTCGCGGATTCGCAGGTGCCCTGGAGTCAAGTCGAGCGCTCTACGGCGCGGGATTATGTGGGTGCGCTCTGTCATCGCACCGCTTGCCTGCTTGCCGTGTGCCCTTTGGGTATGCCCTTTAGGGTGCGCCTCAGAGGGTGTGCCCGTCGGGGTGCCCGTGCGCTCGAACACCGCCCAGAACGTTTGCCGTGCCGGCCCGACATGGACCGAGGCCGCGCAGATCATGAACTGCTCGCCGAAGACACCCACGTAGCGCCAGCGCTTGAGTGGGCGGCTGCCGCGAAACAGCGGCAGTGAATCGGATGGGTCGGATGGGCGCGCCACGGACGACCCTCGGTGGACAGCTAGGGCTTTCTGGCTGTGACGATCAGGTTGTAGAACATCGCCGCCGGTAGCCGCGACTCCAGCAGACGCCGATCCACGCCCTGCAAAGCCAGATAACCCCGGTAGGCGTAGTTGCGCCAGCCCCAAGGCACGTCTTCGGGATGGGCGGTGGCCTCCAACGTGCGGTTGGTCCAGCCGAACCAGTTGGCCAGCAGCTCCTCGCCGGTTACGCGAATGTCGGTGAGGCCGGCTTGGCCGGCGAAGCCGGAGAGTTCGCCCGGCGAGAAGGCGTGCACGTTGACGAAGCCCTCAAGCGAAGCCTCCGGTGCGCCTCCGTCCGCGGGCGGCGCGGGACGCGCGCCGATTGCACGGCGCCACAGCGGCGCGACGGCGCCAGCTGCGCGCTTGGGGACTTTCGCCAGGCGGTCGCCGTAACGCGACGGCTCGCCCGCGAACAGCACAATGCCGCCGGGGGCGAGTACGCGCGCGAACTCGCGGAAGGCTTGGGCGAGATCGGGGATGTGGTGCAGGATCGCGTGACCGATCACCAGGTCGAAGCTCGCGTCCGCGAAGGGCAGGCGCTCGGCGTCGGTGGGTACCGTCGTCACATCGAGGCCGAGCCGCTTGGCGTTGGCGCTCAGCGCGGCCAGCATTCCGGGAGAGATGTCGGTGCAGGTTGCTGTGCCGATCAGCCCGGCGCGCATCAGGTTGAGCGTGAAGTAGCCGGTGCCCGAGCCGATCTCCAAGGAGCATTCGAAGCGAGTGGGCTCGCCGCCGAGCGCCTTGTGCACCTTGGAGGTGACCTGCGCCTGGCCCACGTCGCCGAAGTCGATGCCCCACTTGGCGTCGTAGTGGTCGGCCGCCACGTTGTGGTAACGGGTGTTGACGTCGCGGATCTCCTCCGCGTTGGTAAGGGGTGTCACGGCCCGGCACCATATACTCGCGCGCCTTGTCTGTGTCTCTCTACGAGCAACGCGACCAGCCCGAGGGGGTGCCTCCGCTTGCGCTCACCGGCGAGCGCACCTTGCCGGATGTGCCTGAGGAGAACTACTGGTTCAGGCGTCATCTGGCCGTTTACGAGTGGATCGCCGTGCGTATCGCGGGCTTACGTGCAATCGACATGGCCTGTGGCGAGGGCTACGGCTCAGACGTGCTCGCGGGCAGCGCCGCGTCGGTCGTCGGGGTCGACGCCAACCCTGAAGCGCACGAGCATGCGCGCCTGCGCTATCGCCGCGCCAACCTGCGCTTCGCCCGCGATCTTGTCGAGACTTTTCCCGAGCCGGCGGATGCGATCGTGTTCCTGCAGACGATCGAGCACTTGCAGGACCCGACGGCTGTCCTTGAGCACTTCCGTTCGCTCGTGGGGGAGGCAGGCGTTGTGTTCGTCTCCACGCCCAACGTCTTGACACTGGCGCCCAAGGGCGCGGAGCGCTCGGACAATCCTTGGCACGTGCATGAGTACCGCTCGCACGAGTTCCAAGAGCTGTGCGAGGGCACGTTCGCCCGGGTCGAGATGTTTGGCCTGTTCTACACGCGCAAGCTGCGAGCGCATGCGCTGGCGCTGAAACTCGGCTGGGATCGTGTCCATCCACGCTTGCGTTTGACCAAGCCTTTCTACGACTGGTTCACGCCGGCGATAGCCGCAAGCGACTTCGCGCTGCGCTCGGCTGCCGAGAGCGATCTGGATGAGGCGCTCGACTTCATCGCCGTCTGTCGGCCGTGAACAGCCCCAAGGGCGAGCTGGCGATCGTCCTACACACGCACATGCCATACGTTGAGGGCTTTGGCACCTGGCCTTTCGGCGAGGAGTGGTTGTGGGAGGCGATCTCCGGCAGCTACCTGCCGCTGCTCGACCTGCTCGACGAGGGCGCGCCACTGACGCTGTCATTGACGCCAGTACTGTGCGACCAGCTTGAAGCACAGGGCGTGGGCGAGCGCTTCGAAGCCTTCGTCGACGAGGTTCGTCGACGCACACACGCCGAAGACATCGCCGGGCTGCGCGAGAATGGCTTTGACGAGTTGGCGTGCGAGCTGGAGCGCTCCTGGGGCGAGTACGAAGGCGTTCTGAGGCGCTTTCGCGAACGCGGGGGAGACCTGCTCGGCGCGCTCGGACGTCACGCGCAGTGGACCTCGTCGGCCACACATGCGGTGCTGCCGCTGCTGGCAACGGACGCAGGTGTGCGCGCACAGGTGCAGACCGGTGTGGACTCCCATCGTGCGCGCTTTCCGGGCGGCTGGCAGGGAGGCTTTTGGCTACCTGAGTGCGCCCATGCTCCACATCTGGAGCCGCTGCTCGAGCAAGCCGGTGTGCATGCGACGTGCGTGGAGTTGACCAACCGCTATGGCCCGGGTGCTCGCGAGCACCTGCGTCCACTCGTGGGCGAATCCGGCGTCGTGCTCGTCCCGATCGATCGCGTCACGATCGCGCGCGTCTGGAGCGACGGAGGCTATCCGGCGCACGGCAGCTACCGCGACTACCACCATCACACGGTCCACCACCACCAGCCGTGGGCCAACGACGGCAGCACCTATGACCACGAGCTGGCTCTGGGCCTCGCGCGTAAGCACGCCAAGGAGTTCGTAGTCCATGCGATCGAGCGGCTCAGAGCTGTCAACGAGACGGCCGAGAGCGGGGACGCGCTGCCCGGCGGCGGGTTGGTCGTATGTGCGCTGGACACCGAGTTGCTTGGACACTGGTGGTATGAGGGCGTGGTGTGGCTGCGGGCCGTCGTGGAGGAGTGTGCGAGGGAGGGATTGAAGCTCGTGCGTCTCGATGAAGCCACGGCGATGGCACAGCCCGCGCCGCTTGGGACACCGGAGTGGGGTGCGAGCACTTGGGGAGGAAACGGCGACCTCTCGACCTGGTCGGGGCCGGCCGTGGCAGACATTGCATTTGCGACTCGAGCCGCCGAGTTGCGGACGCTGACCGCCGGCAGCGAGGCGGGCGCTGCCGCGTTGCGGGAGCTGCTTGCGCTACAGGCCAGCGACTGGGCGTTCATGGTGTCTCGCGGTCTGGCTGTTCCATATGCGCAGGAGCGCTTTGCCAACCACCGTGCCGAGTTCGAGCGAGCACTTGCGGCCGGTCCAGATGCGGATCTCGGTGCTCTGCGCAATCTTGCGGTGCACGCCGATCCGTTCACGTTGCTTGCACCGTGACATGGCTGTCCAGCACCCGGCTGGCCGGTTGTATATATCCGAGGTAGGACGCTAGCGCTATTCCCAGCGCAACTGCTCTGGCGTCTCGCGCATGCGCAGCACGCGGGCCGGCACGCCCCCCACGACCGCGTTCTCGGGCACGTCCTTGGTGACCACTGCGTTCGTGCCCACGATGCTGTTGTGCCCGACGCTCACTCCTCTCAATACGCACGACCCATAACCCATCCAAACATTGCTGCCGACGCGTACATCGCGCTTGTAGATGCCCTGCAGACGGATCGGGCGCTCCACTTCGACCACGCCGTGATCGAAGTCGATCAGCATCACCCTGTCGGCGATGATGCACTCGCGCCCGATCGACACGTGCTGGTAGGCGGAGATCGTGCACTCCTGGCCCATCACCGTCTTGGACCCGATCGAGACTTCGCCCTCGTGTACGCGGATCTTCGAGTCGTGTCCGATCCAAGACCAGCGCCCCATACGCAGAACAGCGTGCTTGCCGATCTCGAGCTTCACGCCCGGACAGATGAAGCAGGGACCGTCGGTCTGCAGGCGCTTGCCGTAGCGCAGCTTCAGATAGGCCAGCCGAGTCATCAACAACAGGTAGTGGCGGTTGATCAGGTTGTGCGCGCGCAGCCAGCGCATGGTGCGCAGCGCGTGTGTGGCTCGTGTCACGAGCGCGCATCCTAGAGCTAGGAGTCGCATCGGGGGCGCTGGGCGCCGTGAAGCATGTGGGGCCAGTACCGCCCTCGACATATGCGCCTCAGACCCAGAGGGAAGGCGATGGGGGCACCCAAGTGGCTTTCCGAGATACTTTCGCGCGTGACCCCCACGCTCGCCCAACGTCTTCTCGACGGCGACCGCCGTGCGCTCGCACGCGCGATCACGCTCGTCGAGGACGATCGTCCCGAGGGCTGGGAGCTCGTGCGCGAGATCTACCCCCACACCGGCAAAGCGGCGGTTTACGGCTTCACGGGCCCGCCGGGCGTCGGCAAGTCGACGCTGATCGGCGCGCTGACCAAGGCGAGGCGCGAGGCAGGCCGCTCTGTCGGCGTGCTCTCGATCGACCCTTCTTCGCCCTTCACTCAAGGCGCGCTGCTGGGCGACCGCATTCGCCTGACAGAGCACTTCCTCGACCAGGGCGTGTTCATCCGCTCGATGGCCAATCGCGGTGCACTGGGAGGCCTCTCAGAGGCTGCTCTGCAGGCCGCGCTCTTGCTCGACGCGGCGGGCCGCGAGGACGTGTTCGTGGAGACTGTCGGAGTGGGCCAGGCCGAGATCGACATCATCGACCACGCCGACACGATCGTGCTCGTGCTGATGCCGGGCTCCGGCGACTCGATCCAAGCATTGAAGGCCGGCGTGATGGAGATCCCGGACATCATCGTCATCAACAAGGCCGACCACCCTTTGACCGACACGATGGTGCGCGAGATTCGAGGTGTTCTGTCGCTGGCCAATGTCAGCGGAGACACAGAATTGAGTCCCGCCCACCCGCGCTGGCGCGTGCCGATCGTCAAGACCGAGGCCGCCCATAACAGGGGAGTTGGTGAGCTGATTGAGCGCCTCGACGAGCACCGCGAGCACATCCTGGGAGAGGGCACCTTGCAGGAACGGCGTGGTCGCAACCTGCGCAACGAGGTCTTGGCGATCGCAACAGCACGCATACGCCGGCGCCTGGAGGAGGAGCTGCGCGAGGACCCGGAGTTCAAGCGCTTGCTGGACGAGGTGGTCGAGCGACGGCTCGACCCGGCCAGCGCCGCCACAGCTTTGCTCGAGCGACACGGGGGCTGACTACGCTATGCCGATGACTCGGGTGCGCCCGGACCACCACATCGCGCTTTGCGCGTGCCTGCTGGCCGCGACGCTGACGCTCAGCGCGGTGGTTTTCGCTCGTTCGGCCGAGGGTCAGGTGAACGTGCGGGCACGCACCGCAGAGGCCAGTCACCTGGGCTGGCCGACGATCACGGGAATGCTGCTGCAAAACTCGAACAACAAAAACAGGCCGCTGGACGGTAGGCCTGGATACGACCCGTTTGACGGCACCGACCCAAGCTATTCGTGCGACGGCGAAAATACCGGGGGCCTCTACCACGATTGCGGCTACCCGGGCATCAGCGACGGTCCACGCTTCACGACGCTGTCCCAGCTGGAGACCGAATGCCGGCAGGAAGCCGCACACTCCAAAGCCATCCCACCGGAAAGCGCACCGTCGGAAACCGAATCCTCGGAAGGCACCTCACCCGAAGGTCCGTCGCGACCCAAGAAGTCCTCGCTAGAGGCTCCACGGTCCAGTTTCGTGTTCCCGATGGCTCTCCTCAGCTCGACCGCAGCCCTGCCGTCGGGCTTGCCCGCTGCGTGCGCAGCGAAGTACGAACAGACAGATCTGGTGCCCGCGAACATCGGCCACAACGAGCTGCTCGGCGGTGACGGCAACGACACGATCCACGCCGGACCGGCCGGCGATGTGATCTGGGGAGACTCGCACGCCGAAGGCAACGACACGGCTCAGGTCAACCGTCTATACGGCGGAGCGGGCGACGACTGGATCTACGCAAGCCACGGCACAAACTACATATGGACCGGGGCGGGTGTAGACCATCTGCTGCTGGTCTACGGTCACGGGGTCGTCTACTGCAACGGCCCAGGACGCAAGATCCTCGTGATGCGCAAGCTCTCTACGAATCGTCACTACCGTCTGGTCGGCTGCACGGACAAGAGGATCGTGCCCTACGCGGCATAGCTCCGAGGAGCCCGGCGTTCAGCGATCGACGTTCAGCGAGCGTGCGGTGGGGGAGCGGAGCACCGTCTGCTGATCGGGAAGTGTGCCGATCACACGGTCACCAATGGTCGAGGTCACGCCGAACCAGTAGCGCTCGTTCTTGAAGTGGTGCAGGCGGTGGTTGCGCCAGATCGCCTTGAAATAACGCCTTTTGGGTCGGTAGGGAGTGTGGATCAGGAAATGGCTCCACTCGTACAGCCCGAGGATCGTGAAGCTGGTGAGGATCCCGGTCGTCGCGTAAGCAAGGCGAGGTCCTCCGAGCACGAGCGCGATCGGGAAAGACATACCCCAGTTAGCGAGCGCGATCATGGGGAGAAACACAAGCACACCGTAAACCGGCAAGAGCACGCCGTCGAGCACACCGGGCGCTTCGTGATGGGCTCGGTGCTCGCGCGCCGTGAGCATCTCCACACGGCGTCCAAACAGATTGAACGGAGGCGAGTGCAGCATGTAGACGTGGATCGCCCACTCAACGAAGGGGGTCACCGCGATCAGCCCGGCAACCATGACCAGGTCGCGCCAGCTCCACGCTCCTTGCGCCAGTCGCGCCGCAAGTGCGATCAGGACGGCCCCGAGGAGATAGGGAGGAGAGGGTTGATTCCAAAATGCTCGGGCGCAATCGCCAAGCGTCAGTACCCCTTTGCCTGCGCGCGCGGGCACCGCCTGTGCGGGCGCCGTGAGCGGATCCGGTCTGTCTCCCGTGGGCTTCTCGCTGTGTGTGATTGTCCTTGACATCACAAGCAATGCTACGCGCCTAGCGCGTCACGCAACTTGAAGCGTGCGCCCTGTGTGTCACCACGGTCAGTCAGTCCTTCCTCAGGTCGATTATCGAAACATCCCAGCTAAAGGGATCGAATGAATTTGTCGAAGACGTTTGCGAGCCCCGGGTGGGCTGCCACGCTCGGACAAGGAAGTCCTTGACGACATGCCGCCGAACTACGACACCGACGCTCACGTCCTGAGGGCACGCAAGACAGCCGCGTGGACTCGCGCGGGACTCGGTCTGATGGGAGTGGCGCTGGTCCTCGCCGACAGTGGCCTGCTGGCTCATCCGAAGGCCGGGATGGCGGGCTTCGTGGTGATCGTCGTGACCGCGGTCGTCCAGCTCTCGGCGCCACGCCTGTCGTGGATGCGAACCGAGGAGTCGTTCTCGGGTGTGGCCGGCATCCTGATCATCGGCGTGCAGACCGAGCAAGTCAGCGTGATCAGCATCATCTGGCTGGCCGCGGTCGCAAGCGGGGTTCTCGCACGCGGTGGGCGCGTCCATTGGATCGGCCGCACGGTGGTGTTGGGCGCGCTCGCTCTGCCGATCCTGCGCACCGGCCATCTCAGCCTCGAATACGCAGCACTATTTGGCGCTACGATCGGCCTGCTGCTGACGAGCGGACGCCTCACGCGCGAGCTCAACCATCTGCTGCAGCAGGCTCGCTACGACGCTGACCACGACGACTTGACGGGGCTGCTCTCCTACACCGCCTTCCGCGCGTTGCTAGAGCAGACCGTTGTGAGCTCGCAGCGATTGGCGCCGGTCTCGCTGCTGCTGTTGGATCTCGAGCGCTTCGGGATCGTCAACAAGACGCACGGCCACGCGGCCGGCGATGCCCTACTCGCGGCCGTAGGCGAGCGGCTACTCGCCGCCGCCGGAGCCGAGCGGCCAGTCGGGCGCCTCGGCGGCGACGAGTTCGCCGTGATTTCGCGTACGGTTGATCCCGTCGCGCTTGCGCGGGCGTTGCTCGAGATGCTCCCGCAACGCTCCGAGGACGACCCAAGGCCGATCTCGGCATGCGTCGGCATCTCGCAAACCCCAGCCGACGGAGACAGCGGCGAAGCGCTGCTGCGTGCCGCCGACATCGCCTTGCGCGTCGCCAAGCGCAGCGGGCTCACAGGCCAGATCTCCGCCTATACGGGCGGCTCGCTCAGCGGCACAGGCGAGCGCAGTGCCCGCGGCACGCTTGACCGCCTGATCGAAGGCAGGGGCCTCTCGATGGCGGTACAGCCGATCGTCGATCCCAGAAGCGGCGTAATCCACGCATACGAGGCGCTGGCCCGCTTCGGGCGGCGCAGCACCGACAGCCCTTTGCACTGGCTGGCGGTGGCCGAGGAGTTCGGCAAGCGCGACCTGCTCGAGCGAGCGTGTTTGGGTGCGGCGCTCGAGCTGTTCGCTTCGCGCCCGCCCGGGACTTTGCTCTCGGTGAACCTATCCGCTCCGGTGCTACTCGACCGACGCACACTCGAGCTGCTGGAGCAGCCAGCCGACCTCTCGGGCCTGATCATCGAGGTCACCGAGGAGGCCCTCGTCCAGAGCGAATCCCAACTCCAGCAGACGATGCGACCGCTGCTGGCTCGCGGCGCCAAGCTGGCCGTTAACGACATGGGCGCGGGCTACTCGGGCCTGCGCCAGATCACCACCGTTCACCCCAGCTATCTCAAGCTCGACCGCTCGCTGATAACCGGGATCGACGAGGACGACGACCGTCAGGCGTTGGTAGGCGCGCTCGTCGGCTACGCCACCCATGTCGGCAGCCTGCTCGTCGCCGAGGGCATCGAGACGCCGTCGGAGCTGAATGCTCTGATCGAGCTGGACGTCCCGCTCGTCCAGGGCTTTTATCTTGGCCGCCCAGGAGCTCCATGGCCGCAGGTCGCGCTCGGGCAGCTGGCAACCCCCGTATGGGCCTCTCCGCGAGGCCGCTCCTTGCCGATCGATCGCGTGCCAAGACCGTCAAGCCGGATGGCGTAGGCAGAGAGCTTGTCTGTACAGTGCGACGCGATGGCCTTCGACTATCTCAACTTGGCCGACCGTACCTGGCCGACCTTGGTCCGTTTGATGGGCGGCCACGCGAAGCTCTACCGTGTCACGGGCGGCCGGATCGGCCACCGCGTCCCGGGTGTCCCAGAGATGCTGCTGCTCGATCATGTCGGTGCCAGGAGCGGCAAGGACCGCTATACGCCGCTTGTGTTCGCGCGCGACGGCGACGACGTGATCCTGATCGCCTCCAAGGGAGGCTACCCAAAGAACCCTGCTTGGTTCTACAACCTCAAGGCCAATCCCGATACGACGATCCAGATTGGCTCAAAGCGCATGCCCGTGCACGCACGCGTGGCCACAGCAGAGGAGTACGACCGCCTGTGGAAGCTCGCGGTCGGCGTCTACAAGGGCTATGAAGACTATCGTCGGCGGACTGACCGGCAGATACCGCTGGTAGTGCTTGAGCCGCGCTGAGAAAAGCCTGCTTCGGCGACGCGAGAGTTGAGACCGGTCAGACGGGCGCCCGCCGCGAGGCCAAGCGAATCTTGTCTCCCAAAAAACGCCCGCTGACTATCGGGTGTGTGCGGCTATGCCCCAAGCGCTCGGGCGATCACCATCTGCTGGATCTCGTCGGTGCCCTCGCCGATCGTGAGGATCTTCGCGTCGCGATAGAAGCGGCAAACGGGATACTCCTCGATGTAGCCGTAGCCACCGTGGATCTGCACCGCCTCCTCGGTGCAGCGCACCGCCAGCCGCCCTGTCTTCAACTTGGCTTGCGCTGCGGTCAGCGTGAAGTTGCGCCCGGCGTCCTTCTCTCGCGCAGCCTTGTAGACGAGCAAGCGCGCTGCCTCGATCTCCGCGGACATGTCGGCAAGCTTGGCCTGAATCGCCTGGAACTTGGAGATCGGCTTGCCAAACGCCCGGCGCTCCTTGGCATAGGCAAGCGCCTCGTCGAGCGCCCCCTGGGCGAGCCCCACGCCCATTGCCGCCACGCCGATGCGACCGATATCGAGGATGTGCAGGAACTGCTTGAACCCGTGTCCGCGCGGCCCGAGCAGGTTATGCTCGGGTACGCGGCAATCGGTGAAGCTGAGCGGCCGCGTGTCCGAGGCGTTCCAACCCATCTTGCGATACGGCTCGCCCTGCTCGTAGCCAGGGGTCCCGTTGGGCACGAGGATGTTGGATATCTCCTTTTGGGAGGTCCCCCCCGCGCGCGGGGGGGTGCTGCCGGTTTCGTCGGTCGCCCCGCCGCCGTCCGTGACTGCCGTGATGCACACCACACCTGAAATGTCGGTGCCGGCATTGGTTATGAACTGCTTGGCTCCGTCGATCGCCCACTCGCCGCCCTCGAGACGTGCCCGCGTGCGTGTGTTGCCGGCGTCGCTGCCGGCCTCAGGCTCGGTCAGGCCGAAGGCGCCGAGCTTCGTGCCCGAACACAGCTGTGGCAGCCACTCGCGCTTCTGCTCCTCCGAGCCGAACAGGTAGATCGGCTGAGTGCCCAGTGAGGTATGCGCACACAGGGTT
Source organism: uncultured Solirubrobacterales bacterium (assembly GCA_963827045.1). Taxonomy (GTDB): domain Bacteria; phylum Actinomycetota; class Thermoleophilia; order Solirubrobacterales; family Solirubrobacteraceae; genus Palsa-744. The sequence goes on along the minus strand of CAWGZH010000003.1, from coordinate 405,768 downwards.
ATCGCCACCGAGGAGTCAACTCTGGTCAGCTCCTCCACCGCGAGCACGTAGGCAAGCGTGTCTCCGCCGCCCCCGCCGTACTCCTCGGGAAATGGAATGCCCATCAGCCCCAGGCCACCGAGCTTGGCGACGATCTCATACGGGAACGACTTCGTGCGATCGAGCTCCTCGGCCACCGGCGCCACCTCGCCGACGGCGAATTCGCGCACGGTGCGGCGGATCAGCTCGTGGTCGGGGGAGAGGTCGAAGTTCATCGCGCGCATTCTCACAGAGAGCAGGCGAGACGCGAGTTCCGCTAGGTGCGGTCTCAAAAAGACCAGGCGTAACTGTATAGAGACCTAAAGGTTAGGTACCAAATTATTAGGTGTCCACACAAAAATACTGGTGTTGCCCATACCTATTGTTTGGGCGATGCCTCACAGGCTCCATCGTCAATCCACAGGATGTGGGTGGAGATCGGGGATGCTCGCTCTAGGATTGCCAGCTTGTGGCCCGCACACGTTTGATCCTCGATGTCCTCGCGCCCCGCCAGCGCCATCGCTACGGCCCGCACGGCTCACAGCGCGCCGACCTCTATCTGCCCAGGCGAGCAGGCCCGCACCCGGTCATGGTCCTGATCCACGGCGGCTCCTGGCAGGTGCGCTACGGCAAGATCGTGATGCGCGGTCTGGCCGGCGATCTGATGCGGCGCGGCTGGGCGGTGTGGAACATCGAGTACCGCCGCGTGGGTGACGGCGGCGGTTGGCCCGAGACCTTCGAGGACGTGGCCGCCGCGATCGATTATCTCGCGGTGCTCGACGCGCCGATCGACCTGGAGCGTGTGAGCATCCTTGGCCATTCCGCCGGTGGGCACCTGGCGCTGTGGGCGGCAGGCCGGGCGAAGCTCCCGCTGGGCGCGCCGGGTACCCCGGCGCCAATTCGTGTACGCCGCGTGATCTCACAGGCCGGGGTATGCGATCTGGCCGACGGCTACCACAGGATCCCGCAGGGCCCCGTCAGGGGCCTGATGGGGGGCAGCCCCGAGAATCTCCCCGAGCGCTACGCGATCGCCGATCCGATGGCGCACGTGCCGCTGGGCATTCCCGTGTTGCTCGTGCACGGCACGGCAGACGAGACGGTGTCCGTCGAGATGAGCCGCAAATACGAGCGCGCCGAGCGCCCGGCCGGTGGCGCTGTCGAGCTGGTCGAGATCCAAGGCGAGGCAGGCAGGCACCGTGCCCACATCGACCCTCGTGGGGATGCCTGGGCGGCTGTGACCAGTCGTCTGGGTGGCTTACATGCGCAGTGACGGATTGCCGACTCGAGTCGCCTAGAGCGCGTCTGCCGCGGGCCGCTCGAGGAGCAGTCGAGGCCGGGGTCGGCTGGGCCGCGCAGTGGAAGGGTGAACGCCGCGGAGCAGCTGAAAGGGAGGACCGCTAGGCGCTGTGGGCCCGAGCCAATTGCACCAACAGGCGCACGCCGTAGCCGGCAGCACCTTTGGGCGCATAGGCGCGACCGAGATCCCAGGCCGAGCCGGCGATGTCCAAGTGTGCCCAGGGAGTGTCCCCGACGAAATGCGACAAGAACGTAGCGCCGGTGATCGTGCCGGCCTTGCGGCCTTCGGGCGCGTTGTCGAGGTCGCCGTATTTGCCTTTGACCAGCTCGTCGTACTCCTCGTGCAGCGGTAGCCGCCAGGCGATCTCGCCGGTGCGCGCCCCAGCCTCGCTGACGCGCCCAGCCCAATCGTCATCGTTCGCGATCAAACCGGCATAGGTGGAGCCGAGCGCGATAATCACAGCGCCGGTCAGTGTGGCCAGGTTGACAACCTGCTCGGCGCCAAGCGAGATTGCGTGGCAGAGGCAGTCCGCGAGCACCAGCCGGCCCTCGGCGTCGGTGTTGTTCACCTCGATTGTCTTGCCGTTGGACGCCGTCACTATGTCGCCGGGCTTGACCGAACGACCGCTCGGTAGGTTCTCGGTGGCGCCCACCACAGCAACGATCCGCAGCGGAAGGCCGATCCGAGCGATCGCTGCCAACGCTGAGATCACGGCCGCGCCACCGGACATGTCGAACTTCATCTCGGCCATCTTCGCCCCAGGCTTCAAGGAGATGCCGCCGCTGTCGAATGTGACGGCCTTGCCTACGAAGCCGAGCATAGGGCCGGAGGCCCCGGGCGGCTCGTAGCGCATCGTGATCAGCGCCGGCTCTTGATCGGAGCCCTGCGCGACTGCCGCGAACGCGCCCATCTTGCGGGCCAGCAACCCCTCGCGTCCCTCCACCTCGACAGACAGGTGCTGGATCTCCTCGCTGAGCTTGCGCGTATGCTCGGCCAAGGCGGTTGGAGTCAGGTCGTTGGCCGGCCGATTCTGCAGGTCGCGCGCTTCGCTGACGGCCTCGGCCACGATCTGTGCATCGCTAACAACCCTCGCCAACTCGCCATCGCCCGCCACGATCAGGTCGTCGATGTGCTTAGGCTTTGCATCGAAACCTTGCTTGCCTGCGCCTGTCAGGTTGTCTTTCGGCGAAGACTTGTGACTGTCGAAGCTGTAGTCGGCCAGTGTTGTCCCCTCCACAAGTGCCGCGACGACGTCGTCCTGAGTGTCAGGCGCCTGCCAGCAAAGGACCTTCGTCGATAGCTCCCTAGCGCGCTCGCGAGCAACGGCCGCCGCTACGCGGGCCCGCTCGGCGGTGAAATCGTCGCGTGTCCCAAGGCCCACGGTCAGCCAGCGCTTGCCGTCCGCATGCGTCAGCGCAAGCGACTTGAAGGAGCACCGCGCCTCGCCGCTTGCGAGCAGCTCACCGACCTGCTCGGGCGCGCCCGCAGGCACGTCCTCGCCCTCGAACAGGCCAATCGCCACTGTGTCGGCGCCCGTCTGCTGGGCTGGATCTGTGGTCCACGACACGTTCACGATCCGAGCACGATACCGGGCCGCCGGTTACTTAGCCTACAAAGGCCTTGCGCGCGCGGAAATGTGCCTGTCGTCACGTACACAGCGCCAGCGGCCCGGTAGGATTGGCATGCCTCGGCCGCAGCCGGCCGGGTGGATGGGACAAATCTAAATTAGGAGAATCGCCTCGATGCCCAAGACCGTGATCCTCGGCTCCGCGCGCACACCCATCGGCAAGATGGGAGGAGGCTTGTCAACGCTCGACGCCACCGAGCTCGGCGCAATCGCGATCGAGGGTGCCCTCGATCGCTCGGGCGTGGAGCCCGGGCAGGTCGAGCACGTCGTCATGGGCCAGGTGCTGCAGGCAGGCCAGGGCCAGATCCCCTCGCGCCAAGCCCAGATCAAGGCTGGCATCCCCAAGGAGGTCTCCTCGGAGACCGTCAACAAGGTGTGCGCCTCAGGCGTGCGCGCCACCGTAATTCTCGACCAGGCGATCCGTGCGGGCGACGTGCAGGTCGGCGTCGCCGGCGGCATGGAGTCGATGTCCCAGGCTCCGTATCTCCTGCCGGGCGCCCGCTTTGGTTTCCGCATGGGCGACGTCAAGGCGCTCGATGCGATGGTCCACGACGGGCTCACCAACCCGTTCTCGGGCAAGCAGATGTTTGTCGAGGCCACGGAGGTCGGCGACGAGCTCGAGCTGACGCGAGCCGACCTCGACCGTTGGGCGCTGCGTTCGCACCAGCTGGCGGTGAAGGCCACCGACGAGGGCCGCCTGCCCGAGGAGATCGTCTCGGTCACGATCAAAGGTCGTAAGGGGGACACGGTCGTCGAGGTCGACGAGGGTCCGCGCCGCGACACGTCCCTGGAGAAGCTCGCGGCCCTGCCGGGCCTCGTCGGCAAGGACGGCACGCATACGGCGGGCAACGCCCCAGGCGTCAACGACGGCGGCGGCGCGCTGGTCGTCGCCTCCGAGGAGTGGGCGGCCGCCAACGGAAAGCAGGCGCTGGCCGAGGTCGTAGCTCATGCCCAGTCCGCCGACGACTTCGCCTACCTCGCGCGCACGCCGGCCTCGGCCGCCAAGAAGGCGCTGGATAAGGCTGGCCTGAAAGCCGAGGACATCGACGTGTGGGAGATTAACGAGGCGTTTGCCTCGGTCACGCTCAACTCGATCCGAGTGCTCGGCATCGACGAGGACAAGGTCAACGTCAACGGCGGTGCCGTGGCGCTAGGACACCCGATCGGCGCCTCAGGCGCGCGCATCATCGGCAGCCTCCTCTTCGAGCTGCGCCGTCGCGGCGGCGGCCTCGGCTGCGCCGCGATCTGCTCTGGCGGCGGTCAGGGTGACGCCTTCATCATCAAGGTCTGAGATGGCCGGTACGGACAGATTGAGTCCCACCCACCCCAAGATCCGCGTCGTTGTGGCCAAGCCCGGCCTCGACGGCCACGACCGCGGCGCAAAGATCATCGCGCGCGCGCTGCGCGACGCCGGCATGGAGGTCATCTACACAGGCCTGCACCAGACTCCCGAGCAGATCGTCGAGACGGTGATCCAAGAGGATGCCGACGCGGTTGGCCTGTCGATCCTCTCGGGCGCACATATGACGCTTGTGCCGCGCGTGGTGCAGCTGCTGCACGAGCAGGACATCGATGACGTGGTCGTCACCGTCGGCGGCACCATCCCCGCCGAAGACATACCCGAGCTGAAGAGTCTCGGCGTGGCCGAGGTCTTCACTCCTGGAGCGCCCACGCAGGCAATCGTCGATTTCATCCGCGAGGCCACTACAGCCCGTCAGGCAGGCTGAGCGTGTGGTCGTATTGTCTTTCTCTGTTACTATTACTATCGTAGCTACAAATAGTAGCCACTATCGTAAATCGCACAAAAAGTATGAATGCGCGCGCATGTGCGCATCTTGCCGTGGCGAGTCACGCCTGCCCACACCACCTGATTGACTCGTCAGTCAACTGAGGTAGGATTGCCCCATCGACACCCCTAAGGAGTAGCTGAATGAAGATTTGCGTCCTGGTGAAGGAGGTCCCGGACGCCGCCGTCGAGAAGCGCATCAATAGCTCGACGGGGCGCATGGACCGCAGCGGGGAGAAGAACCTCAACCCGTATGACACGCACGCCATCGAGGCTGCGATGCAGGTTCGCGAGGGCGGAGTAGCCCCCGTGGAGGAGATCGTGGCCGTGACCATGGGCCCGGAGAGCGCCGTACGCGCACTACACAAGGCAGTCTCGCTTGGCGCAGACCGCTCGGTGCATCTCTCAGACCCGGCGGTTGCCGGCTCAGACGTGGCCGCCACCGGCTACGCCCTGGCCCAGACCCTGGACCGTGAGAAACCAGATCTTGTGCTGCTCGGCCAGCAGTCAGACGACGGCGAGTGCTACACGATCGGTGCAGTAGTGGCTGAGCATCTCGGCATGCCCTCGCTCACCCAGGTCATCAAGATGGACGTCGCCGCTGACTCCCTGCGCTGTGAGCGCCAGGCCGAGTACGGCTACGACACGGTGCAGATCACACTGCCCGCCGTCATCTCCGTCGGCGACGCCATCAACGAGCCGCGCTACCCGTCGCTGAAGGCGATCATGGGCGCCAAGAAGAAGCCGCTCGATACGGTCACCGCGGCCGACATCGGCGTTGACGCCTCGAAGGTGGGCGGCGATAACTCCGCTGCCCAGTGGGTCGCCGCGAAGGCTCCCCCGGCGAAGGCCGCGGGCGAGATCATCGAGGACGAGGACACAGCCGAGACCGTAGAGAAGATCGTGTCCTGGCTCGACGAGAGGAAGCTGATCTAGATGGCGAACATCCTGGTCTACGCGCTCCACTACGAAGGCGCGATCAACAAGAACTCATTGGGTGCTATCTCTGAGGGCGCCAAGCTCGCGGCCGAGCTCGGCGGCGAGGCGCATGCGATCCTCGTGGGCGAGGGCGTCCCTCAGGACCTCGCGGCGTCACTCGGCAACTACGGCGCCAAGAAGGTGCTCATCGCCGAGGGTCCCGAAGGACTCGCACAGCCGGTCGTAGACGCGATGGGCGCGGCGATCTCAGGTGGTGACTACAAGTACGCCCTGTTCGGCGGCGGCTTGCTCGGCTTCGAGATCGGAGCCGGCTTGGCCGCACGCCTCGGTGCGGGCGTTGCGATGGAGGTCACCGCGGTGCGTGCGGAGGGCGGCGAATTGATCGCCGAGCGTCCGATCCTCGGCGACTCCGCGATCTCCGAGATCAAGTACCGCTCGGACGTCGGCATCGTGATCGGGCGCCTCAACGCGTTTGAGATCAAAGAGACAGCCGCAGGCGCTGCCCCTGTCGAGCAGCTCAGCTTCGAGTTGAGCCCGCACGCCAAGCAGGCCACGATGGTCACGCGCGGCGAACAGCGCGGCGCTGACGTTGACATCGAGGGCGCCGACATCCTCGTCGCCGGCGGTCGTGGCCTCGGCAAGGCCGAGGGCTTTCAGCTCGCCGAGGACTTGGCGGCAGCGTTTGGAAACAACGCGGCCGTCGCGGCGACCCGCGCGGTCGTGGACGCGGGCTGGTACCCCTACGCCGCCCAGATCGGCCAGACCGGCAAGACGGTCTCGCCGAAGCTGTACTTGGCTGCGGGTATCTCCGGTGCGATCCAGCACAAGGTCGGGATGCAATCCTCGGAGAACATCGTCGCGATCAACAAGGATTCAAACGCGCCGATCTTCGAATTCTCAGACCTCGGGATCGTGGGCGATCTGAACAAGATCCTGCCCAAGCTGACCGAGGCCGTAAAGGCCAAGAAGGCGAGCTAGCGCCAGCTGGCGACGGGTGGATGTGGATGCCTGAGCGAAAAGGAGCGTCAAGCGATGTCCTCTAACAACGGTTCTTCCAATGGGAAGGTCGTACCCGCGGCTTTCCCGCCACCAGTGGACCCGCAAAAGGAGTTCGTCAAGCGCGGGCTCGACCCTGAGGACGAGCTGATCGAGGTCGGTGTGGCGATCGTCGGCGGCGGCACGGCGGGGCTCGCTTGCGCCAATCGCCTGCTGCAGTTGCTCGGCGACGATGCGGCGGGTGGGGGCGATACATTGGAGCGCTTGGGCGAAGTGCCGGTGGCGGTCGTCGAGAAGGCCAAGACCTGCGGTGGGCACAACCTCTCCGGTGCGGTCATGCGCCCTCACGCACTGGAAGAACTGTTCCCGGAGCTTACCCGCGAGCAGTGGCGCCAGGAGGGCTTCGCCTTCGGCGAAGTCACCAAAGAGGCGGTCTACCTCACCCCGACCTCCAAAATGTCGCTGCGCATACCGACGCCGCCGCCGTTCAAGAATCATGGCAACGAGGTCGTCTCCGTCTCTGCGCTGGCGCGTTATCAACAGCAGCAGGCCGAGGAGGCCGGTGCTTACATCCTCACCGAGACCGCTGCCACCCAGCTCGTCGTCGAGGACGGCCGCGTCGTCGGCGTGCGCTCGGGAGACAAGGGCCGGGGTAAGGACGGCGAGCCGCTTGGGAACTTCGAGCCCGGCACCGACATAAAGGCACATGCGACCGTGCTCGCCGAGGGTTGCTGGGGGCACCTGACGGGAGCCGCGATCCGCGAGTTCGACCTTGCCAAGGGCCGCGAGCCGCAGGTGTGGGAGCTCGGCGTCAAGGAGGTCTGGAAGGTTGCAAAGCCGCTCGACCGCCTAATCCACACGATGGGTCCCTGGCCGCTGAAAATCTCATCCAAGTACGGCCAGATCGGCGGCACCTGGATCTACCCGATGAAGAACGAGAAGACCGGCGAGGACATGGTCTCGATCGGTTTCGTCGTCGAGCTCGATTATGCAGATGCCACGACCTCCGCGCACGACCTGCTGCAGACGTTCAAGACCCACCCGCTTGTGCGCAAAATCCTCGAGGGTGGCGAGCGCGTCGCCTGGGGAGCCAAGGCGCTGCCGGGCGGTGGCTACTGGTCGATGCCGAAGCTCTCGATGCCCGGCGCGGTGCTCGTGGGCGACTCCGGCGGCATGGTCAACACGATGGCGCTTAAGGGCGTGCACCACTGCATCAAGTCAGGGATGCTTGCAGCCGAGTCGATCTACGCGGCGATCAAGCGTGGCAGCAGCGACCTGTCCGACTACGAGCAAGCGATCGAGAACTCATCGATCGGCAAAGAGCTGTGGGAGGTGCGCAACGCGCGTCAGCCGCTGCAGAAGGGCCTGTTCCTCGGTGGGCCGCTCTCGGGCATCCAGCAGATCACCAAGGGCAAGCTGCCCGGTCGCGCCGATTGGCACCGCAACGACTCGATCGGAATGTTCGTCGGCAACACCAAGGACGTCTACGTCAAGCCCGACGGCAAGTACACCTTCGACAAGCTCTCTTCGGTGTTCATTACGGGCAATGCCACCCGCGACGACGCACCCAACCACATCCGCGTGCAAAAACACGTCCCGCGTGAGGTCGCCGAAACTTGGCGCTGGATGTGTCCGGCCGGGGTATACGAGATCCCCGATGACGCCCCCGAGAAGGGCCCTGTAGACGTGATCGTCAACTACACCAACTGCGTGCAGTGCGGCGCGATCACAGCAAAGGGCGGGCGCCTCACCGTCCCAGAGGGGGGCGACGGTCCCCTCTATCAGATCACCTGAGCGTTTCCGACTCGGCGCTTGTGCTCACTTTGTGCGAAACAACGTGGGCCCGCCGGTGTTAGAGGCTTTTGAATGAGAGGGATGGTGTTCAAATATGCGCGGGCCGCGCGAGTGGCCCTTATCTTGGCGGGCGCGCTAGTGATGCTTGTGTGGGCTCAGGCCGCGTTCGCGGACAGCGGCCTGCACGCATCGGCGACGGCCCCCGCCGATGGCACGGCATCGGTCGGGATCGAACAGTGTGTTACCTCGACTGTCCAGGCGGAACGCTCTGCCACGTTCACTGCACAGATGGCCGCCACCGCGACGACGCAGAAGATGGCAATGCGGATCGAATTGCAGCAACGTTTGCGCGGCGAAAGCGAATTCCACACGCTTGCGGCCCCCGGCTTCGGTGTATGGCGCACCTCAGAACCTGGGGTCGAGATCTACAAGTACGTCAAGCAGATCACCAACCTCGACGCTCCCGCAGCCTATCGCGTCCTGGTGCACTTTCGCTGGCTTGACGAACGAGGACACGTGTTCAAGCGCGAGGAACTTCACACCTCTCGCTGCGTCCAGCCGACCTTGCCTGGGCAGGTTATGCAGACCCCGCCAGCCGCAGGCGCCTAAGGTCGCTAGAATGGTTCAACCATGAAGGCTTCGATCCACCCCAACTACGTTGAGACGCATGTCCGCTGCACCTGCGGCAACGAATTCACGACGCGTGCCACACAGGACGAGATCCACGTCGAGGTGTGCTCCAACTGCCACCCGTTCTACACCGGACGGCAGAAGCTCGTGGACACGGGTGGACGCGTAGAGCGCTTCCAACGCCGGGTCGCCAAGGGACGTCAGCGCAGCGGGCAGACGGGCGGCACTCAGGCGCAGGCTCGCCCCCAGTAAGAGGATGTCCTCTCGACCGGGTGCCGGCGGGAGGGTGCAGTCGAGCAACCTCCAGGCGGCCGCTACCGCACAGGTACTGCGTCCGTCGCCCAGCCCAGGCGACCCAGGAAGTGCCGTAGGTCAACTTCCCGACGGCGAGCTGACAGCAAGGCGAGACGCGCCACTGGGCGGCCAGGCGGTGCTCGAGGGAGTGATGATGCGCGGCGTGCGCCACTGGGCGGTGGCGGTGCGCAAGCCACTGCGCCCCAGCCCCGACGCGCAGGGCAGCGAAGTGCAGAAAGGCGACGGATCGAGCGACCACGGCCCCGACGGCTTGCGCGACCACCGCCCAGCCGCTCTGCACGACGGGCCCCCCGCCAGTGCGCTCGACGTTTCTCACTCGCTGGAGGTGGCGCTCGCGCGGGAGGGAGAGCTCAGCCGCGAGGAGGAGCGAGGGCAGCTGGAGGAGCTCGGTGAGATCGAGGTCGTCACCTTCCCACTCACCTCGGCGCTGGTGCGCCATCGCTGGCTGCGTCTGCCGATCCTGCGCGGCATTGTTGCGCTTGGCGGGTCGCTCGCGATCGGCTTCAAGGCGCTCGGCATCTCCGCCAACGCCCAGCTGCCAGAGGGCGAGGCAGATGAGGATGTACAGGAAATCGGTACCGGCGTCTGGGTCGGGACAGTGGTGGTTGCGATGGTGTTCGCGATCGGTCTGTTCTTCCTGCTGCCGCTTGGCCTGACCAGTCTCATCAAGGGACAGCTGGGCTCCTCAGCGCTGTTCTGGATCGTCGAGGGCATCGTGCGAACTCTGATCTTCCTCGCCTACATGGTCTTGCTCTCACGCATCAAAGACCTCAGGCGCGTCTTCGAGTACCACGGCGCAGAGCACAAGACGATCTCCTGCTTTGAGGCGGGCCTGGCGCTCACACCGGTCAACGCACAGCGCTTCTCGCGTCTGCACCCGCGCTGTGGCACGAGCTTCCTGCTGATCGTGATGGTCGTCTCGATCTTCGTGTTCGGGGCCGTCGGCTTGCCCGTGTGGTACCTGTTGGTCGCCTCGCGCATACTCGGCGTGCCGATCATCGCCGGCATCTCCTTCGAGATCATCAAGTTCGCGGGACGCAACCGCAACAGGCGTTGGGTCAAAGCGGTCATGTTGCCCGGCTTGAAGTTGCAGTTGCTCACCACGCAGGAGCCAAGCCTCGACCAGCTGGCGGTCGCGATCGCTTCGCTTGAGGCAGTGCTCGAGCTCGAGACTCCCGGCAGCATGGACGCCGCCGATCTGGTTGGCGTGGAGGTCGTGGCGTAAGCGCTTGGCCGCCGTATGCCCGCGCATCGTCTCTTCCAGGAATGGATCCGGGCGTGCGGATCATCTCGAAAGACGTTCTCAGCCTCGGTGGGGTTCCGCAAGGGCACATAGACTGGCCGCATGATCGAGGAGCTGATCAAGCAGATTGAGGCTCGCTTCGCCGAGCTCGGCGAGCAGATGACCGATCCCGCGGTGATCGGTGATCGCGAACGCTACGCCGAGGTCGGTCGCGCATACCGTCAGCTGGAGCCGGCCGCCGAGCTTGCGGCGCAATGGCGGCATTCAAGCGACGATGCGGCCGGGGCAGAGGAGCTGATCGCCGAAGACGGCGACGATCCCGAGCTGCGCGAGATGTTGAGCGCATCACGCGAGCGCATCGAGCAGCTCGAAGAGGAGATCCGCTTCGCGATGGTCGAGCGCGACCCAAACGACGAGAAGAACGTGATCGTCGAAATCCAGGGCGGCGCCGGCGGCGACGAGGCCGGACTGTGGGCGGGCGACGTCTACCGGATGCTCACGCGCAACGCCGAACATGTCGGGCTCAAGCCCGAGTCGCTGGAGATCGGCGAGGGCAAGTACACGTTCGCGGTCAAGGGCGAGAACGCCTACTCGATCTTCAAGTTCGAGGGTGGCACCCACCGCGTCCAGCGCGTGCCCCAGACCGAGTCCCAAGGTCGCATCCACACCTCAACCGCCACAGTCGCGGTGTTGCCCGAAGCCGAGGACGTCGACGTCGAGGTCAACCCCGCAGACCTGCAGATCGACGTCTACCGCTCCTCCGGCCCGGGCGGGCAGTCGGTCAACACGACCGATTCGGCGGTACGAATAACGCACAAGCCGTCGGGCATCGTCGTCTCGATGCAGGACGAGAAGTCCCAGCTGCAAAACCGCGAGAAGGCTTTGCGTGTGCTGCGCGCCCGTCTGTATGAGCGCGCGCTTGCCGAGCAGCAGTCGGAGCTAGCCGCCGACCGCCGCTCGCAGGTCGGTACCGGTGATCGCGCGGAGAAGATTCGCACTTACAACTACGGCGAGCGTCGCGTCACCGACCACCGCATCAAGCTCACCGTGCACAACCTAGACCAGGTCCTCGAAGGCGATCTGCAAGAGATCACAGCGGCGTTGCAGGCCGATGAGAAGCGTCGCCGGCTCGAGGCGCAAACGGACGCCTGATCGCGCGAGCGCGATCTCCTCGCAAGCGAGCTCCTGGAATGCCTCCCTCGCCCGTTGGGCCACTCGCTCGTGGGACATCCGTTCGCGACGCGCTCGACGGCGCCGTCACAGCGATCGCGGCCGCCGGCTGCGAAACGCCGCGACTGGACGCCGAACTGTTGTTGGCGCACGCCCTTGGAGTATCGCGCGAGCGTCTTTTCATCGGGCGCATGGGGCCGCCGGGCGCCACGGATGAATCCTCCGGACGCTCCTTCGCATCGGCGCGCGTCCGGCAGGGAGAGGACGAGCTGGTCGTCGCCGGTCCCGCGGTGCGCACGTTCCAGGACTTTGTGCGCCGGCGCTCTGTACGGCACGAGCCGGTGGCCTACATCATCGGCAGACGCCACTTCCGTCACCTCGAATTGGACGTCGATTCCAGGGCGCTGATTCCGCGCCCGGAGACAGAGTTGCTTGTCGAGATCGCCCTCTCGCTGCCGAAGGCCTCGCGCGTGCTCGACGTCGGCACGGGTAGCGGCGCCGTCGCGCTTGCGCTAAAGGACGAGCGTCCGGATCTACACGTCACTGGCAGTGATTTCAGCGACGGCGCATTGGCCCTGGCGCGCGGCAACGGTGAGCGGCTCGGCCTCGACGTGCGCTGGCTCACAGCCGACCTGCTGGAGGGTGTGCCCGATGAGTTCGATGCGATCCTCTCCAATCCGCCATATGTGCCCGACGCAGACAGGGCGATGCTCGCGCCGGAGATCCTTCGTCACGAGCCGTCCTGCGCTCTGTTCGCGGGCGAGGACGGGCTCGATGCGATTCGACCTTTGATCGGCCAAGCAGCCGCGCGCCCGTCCGTATGCCTGCTCGCACTGGAGGTCGGCGCCGGTCAGGCTGCCGTCGTCAGCGAGCTGATGCATGCTGCGGGCTTTTCGTCGGTACGCGCGGAGCGCGACCTCGCGGGGATCGAGCGCGTCGTCATCGGAGAGCGCGCGTGAGCCGCCGTCGGAATCGCGCGGACGCTCGTCTGGGGGCGAGGTGAGCCTCACACTCGATGACGCCCAGCGCCTCCAAGAATGCCTGGCCGGGGATGGCGTTGCGCTGATTCCCACGGACACCGTCTATGGGCTCGCTTGCAATCCAGAAAGTGAGAGTGCCGTGCGGCGTATATATGAGCTCAAGGGGCGGCCGGCCGTCAAGCCTGCCGCAGTCATGTTCTTCGCACGCGAGCCGGCGCTGGCGTCACTGAGCGAGTTGGGGCCGCGCACACTCGCCGCGCTCGGCACGCTGCTCCCGGGCCCGGTGACGCTGCTGCTGGAGAACTCCAGTAGGCGGTTCCCATTGGCGTGCGATCCAGGCGGTGGTGGTGGCGCTCTACTCGGGCTACGCGTGCCGCTGCTTCAGGGCCCGCTCGCCGCGCTGGCCGGTGTCGGCGTGCCGGCGGCACAGTCAAGCGCCAACTTCTCCGGCGGCGCCGATCGACGCGACTTGCGAAACGTGCCTATCGAGTTGCGCGAAGGCGTTGACCTCGTGCTCGATGGCGGTGAGCTTCCGGGCGTCGCCTCCACAGTGATTGACCTGTCCGACTACGAGCGGAGTGGACGCTGGCGTGTCGTGCGCGTAGGGCCGCTCGATGCGGCATTCATCCAAACGGCGCTGGCCGGCTCCTGCTAGCCTCGTAGTGCGCAGCCGCGACTGGCGCGAGAGGTGGAATCGACCATCGGGAAGCGGCTTTGCGATCATCGCCGCGCGCCTGGGCACCCATAGCGATCACAAGCTTTAGGAGCGCGCCCATGTCCGATCTCAGCCCCGACTACTTCAACCGTCCGCTATCCGAGGTGGACCCGGAGCTCGCCGCCGCCCTGCGCGGCGAGCTTGAGCGCCAGCAGAGCACGCTGGAGATGATCGCCTCGGAGAATTTCGTACCGCAGGCCGTGCTCGAATGCCAGGGTTCGGTGCTGACGAACAAGTACGCCGAGGGCTACCCGGGCAGGCGCTACTACGGCGGCTGCGAGTGGGTGGACGTCTCCGAGCAGCTGGCGATCGACCGCGCTAAGGCGCTGTTCGGGGCCGAGCACGCAAATGTTCAGCCGCATTCAGGGGCTCAGGCCAACACGGCCGTCTACCACGCGCTGCTTGCACCGGGCGACACGATCATGGGCCTGTCGCTCGCCCACGGCGGGCACCTGACGCACGGCATGAAAATCAACGTGTCCGGCAAGCTGTATGACATCGCCGCGTATGAGGTCGACCGCGAGACGAGCAGGATCGACATGGATGAGGTGGCGCGCGTCGCGCGTGAGCGCCGTCCAAGACTCTTGCTGGCCGGCTGGTCGGCCTACCCGCGCCAGCTCGACTTCGCGCGCTTTCGTGAGATCGCCGACGAGGTCGGAGCGTTGTTGATGGTGGACATGGCCCACTTCGCCGGGCTTGTCGCCGCCGGCTTGCATCCGAATCCGGTCGAGTACGGCGCGGATGTAGTGACGACCACCACCCACAAGACACTCGGTGGCCCGCGCGCGGGAATCATCCTGTGCAAGCAGGAGTACGCCAAGAAGATCGACTCGGCCGTATTCCCAGGTCAACAGGGCGGTCCGCTCGAGCATGTGATCGCGGCCAAGGCGGTGGCCCTGAGGATTGCCGCAAGCGAGCTGTTCGCCGAGCGTCAGCGGCGCACCGTGGAAGGCGCCAAGATCTTTGCCGAGCAGCTCTTGGGCGCCGGTCACGGCGTCAATGTGCTCACAGGTGGCACCGACGTGCACCTGGCGCTCGTGGACCTACGTGCCTGTGAGCCCGAGCTGAGCGGACGTCAGGCCGAGGATCGTCTGCACGAGATCGGCGTGACCGTCAACCGCAACGCCGTCCCGTTCGACCCGCGCCCGCCGATGGAGGCCTCAGGCCTGCGTATCGGCACCCCCGCATTGGCCACGCGTGGCCTGCAGGTCGAGGACTTCGCCGAGATCGGCCAGGTGGTCGCGGCAGCGCTAACCCCGGAGTTCGAGTCGCGTAGGCAGGAGCTCGGCGAGCGCGTGCAGGCGATCGTGGAGCGCTATCCGCTCTACGAGCATTTGAACGCTTCGGCCCCCGCGTAGCACTACTGACGCCCGCGCCTGCGATGCTGTGCGCGAGCCGATGGCCAAACTCAACGAGCTCGACGCGCTTTACGCATTCCTGACAGCAGCGGCCGTGACCGCGCTGCTGACGCCGTTCACGATGCGCTTGGCAAGGGCTGTGGGGGCCGTTGACGAACCGCGCGAGCGAGGACTCTCCGATCGCGCGACGCCGCTGCTCGGCGGTCTGGCGATCTTCGCGGGCGTGCTCGTGGCGGTGCTCGCCTTCCTGCCGGCAGGCTACGGCTCGAGCGGCGAGATGTGGCATGGCGTGCTGATCGCCGCAGCGCTGATCACTGTCGTCGGAGCGCTCGACGACCGTTTCGACCTGCCGCCGCTTGTAAAGCTAATCGGCCAGATCGCCGCCGCCGTGGTCGTCGTGCACTTCGGCGTCGCCGTCAAGTCGATCACCCTGCCGTTCGCCGGCACGCTGCACTTCCCCAACGCCGGCGCCACCAACGCGGGTCCGGCGCTGACAGTGATTGGTCTCGTCGTGATGATGAACATCGTCAATCTCTCCGACGGCGTCGACGGTCTCGCCGCCGGGGTCTGCGTGATCATCGCGGGCACGCTCGCGATCATCGCCTTCGATCTTGACCGCGCGGAACCGGGCGTGCTGGCGGCGCTGACGGCCGGGGCGGCGCTCGGGTTCTTGATTCACAACTTCCCGCCCGCCTCGAGCTTCATGGGCGATTGCGGGGCCAACCTACTGGGACTACTGATGGGCGTGGTGGCCGTTGAGGCAGCGGTCAAGAAGCCAGTTGTCGTGTCCTTCGTGTTGCCACTGATCCTGCTGACCGTACCGTTCTTGGACACCACCTTCGTGGTGCTCAAGCGCTTGAAGTACAAGCGCCCGATCTACGCCGCCGACAGCGAGCACTTCCACCATCGCATGGCTCGCATCGGCTTCTCGAGTAGACGCACGATCGCCTACCTGTACGCGTGGACGCTGATGCTCGCCGGCTTTGCGCTCGCGCTGCGCTTTGTGCCCTACTCCGACCACAAAGGCCAGCTCTACCTCGGCTGGACACTGGTGATGGTGGGCCTGGCGGCGCTAGTCGTGGCTGCCAGCATCTACCTCGTATACGTGCTCGAGATCCTCAAGTTCCGCCGCCTGGATTCACTGCGGCTGCGTCGCTTGCGTCCCGAGGCCTCGCCTGCTGAGATCGAAAGCGGCGTCGCGCTCGACCTAGAGACCGGTGAGTACGACGTCGTCGTCGGCGAGCGCCCGACGGTCCAGGTCGAGGGCGATCGCTCGCGCGCCGCGTCGCTGGGCGAGCGGCCGCCCGTTGGGGTAGACGGCGTGGCGAGCAACGTGCCTGGAGGGGCTGAGCAGGGGATCGGCGAGCGGCAGATGGATCAAGATCGCGTAAGCACAGAACAGGAGCGTGGCGACGCGCAGGCGGCGGCTATCAGCGAGCGCGGCCAGCGGCAGCACCCATATCGCATACCAGGGCAGTAGCCAAGCGGTTGACAGCAGCAGAGCCAAGGTGGCCCAACCGGCCATCGCCCGCCATTCCCCGCCGCGCGCAGTGCGCCACAGCGTCAGCACCAGCACCACCAGGAAGCCGGCGACGAACAGGTCTCGCCACCACCCAGGCAGCCCGCTGAGGCCGACCCAGCGCGCCGTCTCCGCCGGCAGGCTGTGCGTAGCGATCAGTTGCTGCTGCTCGCCCAGCGCGCCCAGGAAGCCAAAGGCATGCGTCCCAAAGCCGACAACCGCCACGACCGCGAGCAGCAAGAGCACGCCAAGCGCGCTCGCCGCCACATGCGCTCGCTCTCGCCACGCTCTCGGGGCAAGCACCACGAACGGGAGCACGAGCCCGGCGGAAGCCTTCACGCCGATCCCGACGACGAGCAGGGCGGCTGTCGCGCGGAGGTCCGTAGGGTTCATCGAGACGGGGTCCGCAGGGTTTATCGAAACGGGGATGCCCCCCCCGCGCGCGCGGGGCATGCCGGTTTTGCGAGCCGCCAGCGCCAGCGCCCCGGCTAGGACGAGCAGCACGAGCGTGTCGTTGTGCGCGCCGCCCACGGCAAGCTCCAGCAGCACCGGATTCAAGCCGACGAATACGGCCGCCACCTTGGGCGAGCGTCCCATCATGCGTGCCGCGCTCGCCGTCAGGGCCACCGCTGCGAGGCTGCTCGTGACAGCCACCAGCTTGAGCGCCCACAGGCCGCCGCCAAGCCCGAGCGAGGCAAGCGGATAGGTGCCGAGCGTGAACAGTGGCCCGTAGGGGGAATGCTGGAACGGCCAGCCGATGAACGGAAACACAGCGTCGGTCGGTGCTTCCGCCGCGACGTGGGTGTAGGGATCCAGTCCGTGCAACACGCCCAGGCGAGCAAACTCGAGGTAGCCGAAGACGTCTTGGGAGATGAGCGGCGGGCCGAGCAGCAGCAAAAGGTTGGCCGCCAGGATCGCAAGCGCGATCGCCTTGCCGGGCAAGACCCGCGCTGCAAGCAGCGCGGCAACGTAGCCTGCGCACATCAGAAGCGTCAGCACCTGGAAGCTCGAGGAGCCGATGCCAATCCCGAGTCCGTGCAGTGGCCCGCTCAGCCAGCCCGGCCAGCCCCCGATGCGCGCCGGGACATAGGGCGTGGGACTGCCCGCGGCGCCGGCCGCGACTCCGAACGCACCGACCACAATGCCCACGAGGCCAGCGACACCGAGCGCATGCAATGCCGCCGAAGAGCGCGGGGACGGGTTCGCCGAGGTACGACTGTTCGGCGCGGCCGCTACGCTTTGCATGTCGCTTGCGCTGAGAGCATCTTCACCAAGCTTGCGAGGAGGCCGTTCCGTCCACCGGGCGGGCAAGGCTTGAAACTGTATGCCACGCCGCCACCGCACACCGACATCGCGCCGGCGCCCCGGGCCCAAGCGTGTGCTGATTCTCTCGGCTGACGTCGGCGAGGGCCACGCCGCGGCCGCGCGCGCGCTCGCACATCAGATCGAGAGCGCGCCCGAGCCCGCGGAGGTGACGGTGATCGACGGGCTTGCGGCGATGGGCCCGCTGCTGCAGCCCGTCGTCGAGGACGGCTATCGCGTGCAACTGCGCTTCTTCCCGTGGACCTACACGGTGATCTACTGGCTGCTGGAGTCCGTCGCCCCGGTGCGAGTGCTGGCGCGCAGCTTGCTGTGCCTGTTCGGCTCGAGCCCGCTGGCAAGACGCATAGCCGAGCACGACCCTGATGTCGTCGTCTCCACGTACCCAGCGGTGACGGTGGTGCTCGCGCGCTTGCGTCGCACGCAGCAGGTGCACTGCCCGACGGTCGCAACGATCACCGATCTCACAGGCCTGTTCTTCTGGGCCCAGCCGGGCATCGACAGTCACTTGGTCATGTACGGCGAGTCGATGAGCTCGGTCGAGCGCATCGCCGGGCGTGGCAGCGCACAGCTGGTACGCCCGCTGATCTCCTCCGAGTTCCTCGACGAGCGCCCCCAGATGGAGTCCCGCCGAGCGCTCGACCTGCCGCAAGAGGGCCGCATGGTCGTCGTCTCAGGAGGCGGTTGGGGAGTGGGCGACATCGAGGGCGCGGTGCGAGCGATCGCCCGTATCCCCGACGTGAGCGCGATCGTCTGTCTGGCTGGGCGCAACGAACAGCTGCGCGAGCGCTTGGAGTCGGATTTCGCCGACGAGCAGCGCGTTCGCGTGTACGGCTTCACCGAACGGATGCCGGAGATCCTGGCGGCCGCCGACACGCTCGTGCACTCAACCGGCGGCGTGACGTGCTTGGAGGCGAAGGCCACCGGCACACCGGTCGTCTCCTACGGCCTGCCGGTGGGACATGCGCGTCTGAACACGCGCGCGATGGCCGATCTCGGCCTGCTGCGACTCGCCAACGATACGGACGAGCTGTGCGAGCACGTGCGGGCTAGCTTCGCCGAACACCACGCGTTGCGTGGTCGTGGCGAGCATCCGCGTGAGGGCTTGCTGGCGGTCGCCGGCCAGAACACGGTTTCCGCTCCCGAGCTGGCCGACGGTGTGGAGAGTGTCGATGGTGCAGGAGCGGGCGAATCTCAGCCACCCGAGCCACGGCTCGACCCGGCGGCGGTGGACCTCGTGCTCGACGCTCCCCATCGCGTACGCCCGATCCCGCTGTGGCGTTTGCGCATGATCGCGTTCGTCACGCAAATGGCGCTGCTCTTGGTTGTGAGCACCTGGTTGATGTCCACCGACGAGGTAACCGCGTTCGCCGCGCTGTTCCTAGGAGGGCATGCACTCAAGCGCGTGGAAACCTCAACGCCGGAGGTGGGCTTGGTGGTGCGAGCTCCCGCGGGCAAGGTCACGTTGGTCGCAAGCGAGCTGGCGGGCGCCGGTATTCGCGTATCGTTCGCCGACAACGGCGCGGACGCGTCTACCACGATCGCGCAGCTGCGTGCGCACCACGACGAACTCCTGCCCGAACTACCCCATTCAGGCTCGCCTTTCCGTTGGGTGCGCACGCGCGGGGCGCTGCGCTCGCAGGCACACGCGCTCGGTCTGCGCCATCGCTTCTACTTCCTGCAGCCGCCGAAAGGCCTGACGGTGGGACAGCTTGTGCTCGCCCGCACCGCCGGCGCGATTCCGGTTGCCGGCTCAGAACGCTTGAACGCGCCTGGCCCGATGCCTCATGGCCGCATGCGTGCCGGCGATGTGCTTGTGGTGTCGGTTGACGGCGACGCCTCGTCGCTTGCCGGCGTCGAGCGGATCGTCTCGCAGTTGCGCTCCGAGGGACTCTCGGTGGAGCCGCTGGGCTCGCTGACAGCCTCACCTTCCATCAAGGCGAGCAAGAGCGGTGAGCGGGCAAGCGCGGCAGCGCCGGATACGAGCACGAGCAGAGAGATCGTGAGCGGTATGCCGCCGAGCGGAGTGGAGCTGAAGTCTTCCCCGAGCAAGAGCGGCGCGAGTATCACCGGCACGATCGTCTGAGTCACGAAGACCACCGGCGCAACTTGGATCGCCGGGCGCATTTGCAGGGCGCTCATCTCGCTGAGCGCCGCCACGGCGGAGGCCCCTGCCGTCGAGAGTCCCCAGGCGACCGCGAACCACAGGCGCCCCCGGGAAAGGTCGTCGGAGAACAGCTTCGTCGCCACACCGCTCCAGGCATAGCCAAGACCCGCGGCCACCATCGTCAGCGATGCGGCCGGTCGGCGCACGCGGTTGACCACATATGGGAGCAGCGTAAACAGCCCGAGCCCTACAAGCACGACTGTAACGATCAGGTCGTTGCGGTGCCCGGTACTGCGGCTTGGGGCACACGCGGCGATACCGACGACGCCGACGACGATCGCAAGCATCGCGAGGTGCTCGCGCCGCCCGGCACGCTCGCCGAGCATGCGCTCGCCAAAGAACAGCAGCACGAGCAGGCCGACGGCCATCGTCGGCTGCACGATCACCAGCGAGACCAGCAGCAGGGCAACGACCTGCAGCGGCCAGCCAAGCATCGAAAGCCCCGTTCCCGCCAGCCAGCGTGTACGGCGCAGCAGGTTCAGGGCAAGCGCGGGGTGCAGGTGCTCGGTATGGGGAGTGCGCTTGGCGTCCATCGCCTGCAGCGCGACCCCTAGGCTGTAGAGCGCCGACGCGGCCACGGCCGCCAGGATTCCCAAGATGAGATCGACCATGTACCCCAACGATCATCGCAGCAGCGCTCCTCGGATTGCGGGCGCGGGTGCGGCGGTGGCGATGGCGAGTTACGCGCTACCGGCGCTTGCCAGCTCGTGGCCGGTGGGCTTTCCGCGCTCGCCAGCGCCGATCTGGCCCGCACTGCGCCGCTCGCTGGGGGTCGAGGATCGCACCGCGAACGAGCGTGGCTGGGCGCTCACCTTCGACGACGGTCCGCACACGCAGGGCACCCCGGCCGTGCTCGACATCCTCGTGGGCGCAGGCGTGAGCGCCACGTTCTTCCTGGTGGGCGAGCAGGTGCTGCGCAACCCCTCGCTGCCGAGGGAGATCCTCGCGGCTGGACACACGATTGGCCTGCACTGTCACCGCCACCGCAATCTGTTGCGCCTCGCCCCGTGGCAGGTTCGCGACGATCTGAGACGGGCGCGGGCGGTCATCGAGGACGCAAGCGGGGTTTCGCCCGTTTTGTATAGGCCTCCTTATGGAGTGCTCAACGCAAGCGCGCTGCGCTTTGCGCGGCGGGCGGGCTGGCGCACGCTCCTGTGGACCCACTGGGGACGAGACTGGGAGAAGCGCGCGACCCCCGAGTCGATCACCAGACTCGTGACAGACGGGGTGACCGAGGGCTCGATCCTGCTGCTCCACGACGCCGACGACTACAGCGCCCCTGACTCATGGCAACGGACCGCTCAAGCGTTGCCACGCGTGCTGGACGTGTTGGCCGAGAGCGGCATCGAGACGGTGCTGCCGTGAGACGTCCTGTGTCAACCCTGTTGGGTGAGGATTGCGTTAAGGGCTTGGTGTTGGGTGGGGTTGTAGGGCGTGTGGTCTTGCCAGCAGCGTCAGAGTATGCGTGTCCAGGCGCGTCCGAGGATGCGTATGGCGTGGGGGTGGTTGCAGCCGCGGGCTCGGGCTCGTTGGTAGACGTCGTGTGCCCAGGGGTGCCAGTGTCGGGTGCTGTCTGCGAGGACGCTCATGTGTGCTTGCAGGCGCTTGTCGCAGGCCCAGCGGAAGGTGGCGTTGCTGCGCTTGCCGGATTGGATTGTGACTGGGGCTTGGCCGGCGTTGGCGGCGAGCGAGTCGTTGGTGGGGTAGCGGTTGCGGTTGTCGCCGATCTCGGCGAGCAGCCCGGCGGCTGTGATGACGCTCTTGCGGTCGCGGAAGAACGCGAGGAAGATCGCGCCGTCGGGATGCGCTCTTGTGGCGCCCGTGATCTGGCTTGTGAGTTGGCTGATCTGCTCGACGATGGGGCGCAGAGCGGCGGTGAGACCGATCACAGCAGAGCGTCGTGCGTCCTGCTCGAGTTCTCCGACGACGGCGGCGGCGGGTGCGCTGCGCAGTCTGGTGAGCAGTTCGGTGGGGGTGCGTCGGCCGCAGTAGGCGTTGCGCGAGAGGAAGTTTTCCAGGCGCTTCTCGCCGAGGTTGCGGGCGTCGGTGGGGCTGGGATAGCGCTCGAGGAACGCCAGCCCGATCTGGCTGTCGATATCGGCGAAGATTCTTTCAGCGCCGGGCCAGAATGCCTGCAGTTGGGCGCGGAGCTGGTTAGCCAACGCGACGCGGGCGTTGACGAGATCCTCTCGGGTGCGCACGAGTGCCTTCAGCGCGAGCGTCTCGTCGCTGGGTGGCGCGAGCACGGGGAAACGGTGACGGTCGGTTCTGGCGAGCTCGCACAGCACGAACGCGTCGAAACGGTCGTTCTTTCCAGCCGCTGCGCGGAAGCGGTCCCTCGCGGCCTTGACCTGATTGGGATGAATTGCGAGCACGGTGATCCCTGCCGCCAGCAGTCGTCCGACCAAGAGCCCGTCGGGACGCTCGATCGCGCAACACTCCACGCGGTGACTGAGCAGCAGCTCGATCAATGCGCTCACGCCAAGCTCGTCGTGGCTGAACTTCTCGGCAGCGAGCAGCGCTCCGTGCTCATCGGCGATGTGAACATCGTGCCAGTCACTGGCCCAGTCGATCCCGCTGATTGCGCGCATAGATCCTCCTCCTCGATAAAGGTTCGCTTGAAAAACGCTGGCCAGGAGGTACCGTGGCGGGTGCTCATAGGCAGGCCCTCGGTGGGGCGACGCCCTGTCGCCGCTCTGGGTGCCTCACACCACCGGGAGGCGCTTGTCTCACGCGGGCCGTCTAAGCGGCAAGCACGACTGGCGCTCTCCCGGCGGTGGTCAGCTATGTGCACTGAGTCTCAGACCCCGACCATCCAACCGTCGGACCCGATCTCCCTCCCTCGGAGAGAAAAAGAGATCAACACCACTCAGCAACCAGAGGTTGCCCTATGAGCTCGATTTACGCTTCGCCGCCGGATACCATCGTTTGCTTGTCTGACCCAGCCCCGCCTGAGCAGCCGATCCGGCGTCCGCGCTGGTGGGGCGAGCTGCTTGTGATCGCGTGGCTCGCGTGGCTGTACGACATAGTCACGAACCTCGCACCGCTGCAAGAAAAACTGGCGCTCGCGCATGCACGCGACATCCTGAGCTTCGAGCAATCGCTGCACATCGCACCCGAACTGGCCCTGAATCGCTGGCTTGTGGCGCATCAGGCGCTCGCGACCATCCTCTCCTACTACTACGACAACGCCCACTTCATTGTGACCTTTGGGCTGCTCGGCTGGCTGTGGTGGAAGCGAGCCGACATCTACCGCCCTCTGCGCAGCACGCTCGTATTGATCAACGTGATTGGGCTGATCGTGTTCTGGCGCTATCCGGTGGCGCCGCCCAGGATGCTCGTGGCCGACGGCTTCACCGATGTCGTCGCCGCCTCGGGCACGATCGGCTCGTGGCATACCGGCAGCCTCGCCTCCGACGCAAACCAACTCGCCGCGATGCCCTCGCTGCACATTGCCTGGGCCGTCTGGTGCAGCTTTGCGCTGTGGCAGATCTCCCCACGCACATGGGTGCGGGCGCTGGCGCTCGTCTACCCATGCGCGACGGCGTTTGCGGTGCTGGCAACCGGCAACCACTATGTGCTGGACCTGATCGGAGGCCTCTTGACGTTCGCGCTGGCACTCGCTGTGGTGCGACTGGCGTCCGTGGCGCATGTCACAAAGTTGTTACTAAGTCGCAGAACCGGTAGACTCGCCGCTGCCACCGACGACTTGCTCTGAGGGGAGCAATGAGTCCACCGCCACACGGCGCGTGGACCTTCTCATCTGTAGGGTGGCCATCCGATCACACATGCCCCATCAACTAGCCGAAACCAGCGGCCGGACTGTGCCCGGCCATCGTCCAGTCGCGACTCGCGACTCGCGTTCATCCATGGCCGCAACGAATCCTGACCCTGTTGTGGGCGGACGCGTGATGGCGATTCTGCGCTATTTCGATGTCGTGCTCGTCGTGCTCCTCGCGGTCCCGGCGCTGGCGCTCGGAGCACCGACGCTCGGCTACGCGATCGGAGCGGGAGCGTGGATCATTCAGCGTATCGTCGCGCAGCTCGACAGGCGCTGGGTCGGCAAGGCCGCCGCGCCCCGTGCGCAGCTCGGCTTCAACCTATTCGAGGCTTTCGGGCGAATCTGGCTGCTGGCGGGTGCGATCGTCCTTGCGGGAGTTGCTGGCGGACGCTCCGACGGTCTGACGGCGGCAGTGGTGATCTTCTGCGCGTATTCAGTGGCGTTCGTGATCCGGGTCTTTTCTGGGCCACCGTCGCCGCCGGCCAAACCACAGCCGAAGGTTGCCCGATGAACCGCGTGAGCTCGTTGAGCAAAGGCCGCAAGATCGGCTACAGCATCGCCTTCGTTTACCTGCTTGGCCTGATCGCCTTTGCCGTGGGCTTCGGGATCAAAGGACACAAAAACGAAAGCTTCAAGGTCATCGACTCCTTTCACCTCGAAACGTGGTTCCACATCGCCGGGCCGCTCAACTTCGACAAGGGCGTCCTCTACCTGCTGATCGCGACCCTGCTGACGCTCGGCATCATGCTGTACGTGGCCCGGCACATGCAGAAGCGCCCGGGTCGGATGCAGGTCGCCGTCGAGATGGGCTACAACCTGATGTCGCAGGTCACGCGCGAGAACATGGACGAGAATTTGACCAAGCGATGGTTCCCGGTCGTCTTCACGTTGTTCATCTTCATCCTCGTCTCCAACCTGATCGGCTACATCCCGCTGCCGGTCAACTCGCAGAACACGTTCAGGGTGTTCGGCACGAACATCCCGTCGTTCCAGATTTATGCCGCCGTGACGAATGTCGCGGTCCCACTGATGCTCGCGCTTGGTGTGTTCTTCGCATACAACATCGAAGGAGTCCGCGCCCACGGACCGTGGGGATATATAAAAAGCTTGATCCCACAGGGCATTGGCGGGCCGATGCTGGTGCTGATCTTCCCGCTCGAGATGCTCTCCAACTTCGTCCTGCGGCCGCTGTCGCTCACGATTCGTCTGTGGGCCAACCTGCTCGCCGGGCACATGCTGATCGACTTCATGGCCGGCAACCTGGCAGTGCTGCTCGGACTGCAGCTGCTCGGCTGGTTCACGATGCCGCTCGGAGTCATCCTCTACCTGTTCGAGGCTGTCTTGATCGCCGGCCTGCAAGCCTTCATCTTTGCCATTCTCACCGCCATCTACCTTGGTGGCGCTACCTCCGCAAGCCACTAAGGACCCAACAAGGAGAACGATGCTTCACCTCATCCCTTTCATGTCAATCCACGTAGTCAGCCCGCTGCTCGCGGCCGCGAACTCGTCGGTCGAAGTGGGCAAGGAAGCCGGTAAAGCGATCGCCCTCGGCGTAGGCGCCGGTGGTGGCGCCGCGGGCGCCGGCGCCGGCATCGGGATGCTGTTCGGCAAGGTGATCGAGTCGGTCACCCGCCAGCCCGAGATGCGCGACGAGATCACCTCGATCCAGTGGCTCGGCTTCGCGCTTACCGAGGCGACCTTCTTCTACGGCCTGGTGGGCGGCTTCATCGCCTTCTTCCTATAGGTCGATGGAGCCTTCCGCCATCATCCAGAGCACGCCGATCGCCTCGAGCGACTCCTGGCTGATCACGCCCAACGTCGGGCTGATGGTCTGGACGTTTCTCGTCTTCGGCATCTCGCTCTTCATCCTCATCAAGTTCGCGTTCCCCTGGATCCGCGATGCGCTGGACGTGCGCCGCGCCGCGATCGACGAGTCGATCGACTCGGCCGAGCGCACGCGTCAGGAGGCAGACGAGCTGCTGGCCGAATATCGCGAGCGCCTGAAGGAGGCGCGGGCTCAATCCGAGGAGATCGTCCAGCGCGCCCGCCAGACGGCCGAGTCGCACGAGCACGAGTCCCGCGAGCGCGGGCAGGAGATCCTCGCCGAGGCAGCCAAGCGCGCCGAGCGCGACATCGAGGCGGCCACCAAGCGCGCGCTCGACGACATCCGCCGCGAGGTCGCCGACCTCACGATCATGGCCACCGAGAAGGTCACGCGCAAGAGCCTCGACGACGCCGACCAACGGCGTCTGGTCGAGGAGGCCTTGAGCGAACTGGACTTCTCCAGCCTCTCATCGGGAGCCAAGAGCAACTAAATGGAGGAGCTCGCCCAGGTATATGCGCGCTCTCTGTTCCAGGTCGCTCTGGAGAAGGGTCGCCTCGACGAGCTGCGTGAGCAGCTCGGTCAGTTCGCGGATGCGCTCGACGAGCATCGCGAGCTCGCCGTGTTCTTTTTCTCGCCTTACTTCTCGAGCATCGAGAAGCAGCAGTCCCTGTCGACGCTGCTCGACGGGGCGGACGAGATCCTGGACAATTTCCTGAAGCTGCTCATCGAAAACCACCGCATGCCCGTGATCTTCCGCATCCGTCAAGAGTACGAGCGGCTGTGGGACGAGGAGAACAAGACCCTGCCGGTGGAGATCACCAGCGCGATCGCGCTCGACGAGGCGACCACCGAGAGCCTGGGCAAGACGATCGGAGAGCGCGCCGGGCGCAAGGTCACCCTGGCCGCGCGCGTGGACCCCGACATTCTCGGCGGCATCGTCATCAGGGTCGGAAACTCGATCCTCGACGCATCTATTCGCAACCGACTGGAGCAGCTGCGCAGGCACGTTGCCCAAGGAGCCTCTTAAACGCCATGCAGATCAATCCTGACGAGATCACAAGCATTCTGAAGAGCCGCATCGAGGGACTCGACAGCGGCACTGCCGAGCTGACCGAGGTGGGCACGGTGCTGTCGGTGGCCGACGGCATCGCGCGCCTTCATGGGCTGGAGAACTGCATGTCCTTCGAGATGCTCGAGCTTCCTCACGGCGTCACCGGCCTGGCGCTGAACCTCGAGTCCGACAACGTCGGCGCCGTGCTGTTCGGCGAGTGGGAGAAGGTGTCCGAGGGCGACACCGTCAAGCGCACCGGCTCGCTGCTTGAGATCCCGGTCGGCGAGCAGATGCTTGGACGTATCGTGGACCCGCTCGGTCGTCCGCTCGACGGCAAGGGCGAGATAGCTGTCGAGCAGAAGCGCCCGGCCGAGTTCAAGGCGCCCGGTGTGGTCCAGCGCCAGCCGGTCAAGCAGCCGATGCAGACCGGCCTGAAGGCGATTGACGCGATGATCCCGATCGGCCGCGGCCAGCGCGAGCTCATCATCGGCGATCGCCAGACCGGCAAGACGGCGATCGCGATCGACACGATCATCAATAACAAGGACACCGGCGTGGTGTCGGTATACGTGGCCATCGGTCAGCGCATGTCGACCGTCGTGGCGCTTGCCCAGACGCTGGAGGAGTACGGGGCTCTCGAGAACACGATCATCGTCGCGGCGCCAGCCGATGAGGCCGCTCCAATCAAGTTCATGGCGCCCTATGCCGGCTGCGCGATGGCCGAGCACTTCCTCTACAACGGCAAGCACGCGCTGTGCGTGTACGACGACCTGACCAAGCACGCCTACGCGTACCGTCAGATGTCGCTGCTGCTGCGCCGCCCGCCGGGCCGCGAGGCCTACCCGGGCGACGTCTTCTACCTGCACTCGCGTCTGCTGGAGCGCGCGGTCAAGCTCAACGACGATCTTGGCGGCGGCTCGCTGACCGCGCTGCCGATCATCGAGACGCAGGCCGGCGACGTGTCGGCGTATATCCCCACGAACGTGATCTCGATCACCGACGGGCAGATCTTCCTCGAGTCGAAGCTGTTCAATTCCGGCGTGCGCCCGGCGATCAACGTCGGCATCTCGGTCTCGCGCGTCGGTGGCAACGCACAGATCGGCCCGATGAAGAAGGTCGCCGGACGCATCAAGCTCGAGCTCTCCCAATACCGCGATCTCGAGGCCTTCGCACAGTTCGGCTCAGACCTTGATGCCGACACACAGCGCACGCTGGCCCGCGGCGAACGCCTGGTGGCGACGCTCAACCAGCACGAGCGCGCGCCACTGGCGGTCGAGGATCAGGTCGTGCAGATATTCTCGGCCACCAATGGCTATCTGGACCGCCTCAACGTCGAGCGCGTGCCCGAGTTTCTACTCGCCGTCACCGAACGCCTGCACTCCCAGCACCCGGAGCTGCGCGCCAAGATCAACGGCGGCGACTGGTCGGATGAGACCCAGAAGGAAGTACGCGACACCGTCGAGGACTTCGCGCGGGACTTCGGCTACGACCTCGACGAGGAGGGTCAGCCGTTGGATGAGGACGCGCCTCTGGGCCGTGACGACAATGCGCCTCAGCACCAGGAGCAGTCAGCGCCCGAGCAGGAGCCTCAGGCGGCCTAGCGCCGGCTAACCGTAGATCGTCATGGCATCTCAACGCGACGTCAAGAACAAGATCGCCTCGGTCAAGAACATCCAGAAGATCACACGGGCGATGGAGATGGTTGCCGCTGCGCGCTTGCGACGCGCAGAGCAGCGCATCTCCGCTCTGCGCCCGTACGCTGACGCGATCGGGCGCATGACCCGCCAGGCCGCGCAAGCGGCCGGCTCGGAGACCGAGCGACTGCCGCTGCTGCGCGAGCACGAGTCCGAAAGCAACGTAGGCTTGCTGCTGGTTACCGGCGACCGCGGCCTGGCGGGTGGCTTCAACTCTCAAATAATCCGTGCCGGCGTGCGCCTCTCCGCGGAGTTGACCGGCGAAGGACTGCACAGCAGCTGGTATGGGACCGGGCGCCGTGGCGTATCCTCGCTCACCTTCCGCGGATACGAGCTAAGCGGCAGCTACACGGGCTTCTCCGACCGGCCGTCCTATGCTGACGCGCGCGCGATCGCCGACGACGTGATCGAGGCCTATGTCGATGGTCGCGTCGACCGCGTCGAGATGCTCTACAACTCGTACGTATCGCCGCTCACGCAACAAGTCACGCGTCAGCGGCTGCTCCCGCTCTCCCATCAGGCGATCACCGGCGATCAGCACGACACCTCTGCGGGCTCGCGAGAGGCGCCTGCCGTCCCGAAGCGGACGCCGGTCGACTATGAGCCGGACCCCGAGAAGATCCTCAGGCGCCTGGTTCCCGACTACATCGAGATATCGATCTACCGGGCGCTCGTAGAGTCGGCGGCAGGCTTCTTCGGCGCCCAGATGACCGCGATGCGCAGCGCATCGGAGAACGCCGGCGAAATCATCACGGAGTACACACTGCAAATGAACCGTGCCCGTCAAGCTGAGATCACCCAGGAGATAATGGAGGTAGTCGCCGGCGCCGAGGGTCTGGCGTGATCGCTGAGCGGCGCCATACTGCGTCCTCCCTCCCTTGTGTGCGTAGCACACGGCGGTCGGTGCGTCCTTGTCTGGCTTGCTCATCGACACCCCAGACCGGCCTGACGTCTATACGAGCTTGAACTCGACGTCTAAACGAACTTGAACAGATGATTAGGAGATCAGAGAGCTAATGCCACCCAGCACCACCACAGACCCGGCCACAGCAGCGAACGGAACCGCCTCGCGCAACGTCGGGCGCATCGAGGAGATCCAGGGCGTCGTGATCGAGGCCGTGTTTCCCGAGCGCCTGCCCGAGATCAACCACGCGATCACGATCGCGCGTCCGGCCGCCGCGGCCGACGAGGAGGCCGAGGGCATCAGCGCCGAGGCCGGTGGCGATGTGCTCGTGTGCGAGGTCCAGCAGCACCTCGGCGACGACCGCGTGCGCGCGGTGGCGATGGACACGACCGACGGCCTGGCGCGCGGCGCCGA
This sequence comes from uncultured Solirubrobacterales bacterium, assembly GCA_963827045.1. Classification (GTDB taxonomy): domain Bacteria; phylum Actinomycetota; class Thermoleophilia; order Solirubrobacterales; family Solirubrobacteraceae; genus Palsa-744. The sequence continues at coordinate 376,225 of CAWGZH010000003.1, read as the reverse complement.
GGTGATCGACACGGGCGGCCCGATCACGGTGCCGGTCGGAGAGGCGACGCTAGGGCGAATTTTCAATTTGCTGGGGGAAACGATCGACCTCGGTGAGGAGTTGCCCAAGGACACCCAGCGCCGCGGCATCCACCAGGAGGCCCCGCGCGCAGAGGACCTGACGCCGACCACCGAGATGTTCGAGACCGGCATCAAGGTCGTCGACCTGCTCGCCCCCTACGCCAAGGGTGGCAAGGTCGGGCTGTTCGGCGGAGCTGGCGTGGGCAAGACAGTGCTGATCCAGGAGCTCATCCACAACCTCGCCAAGGAACACGGCGGGCTGTCGGCGTTCTGCGGCGTGGGCGAGCGCTCGCGCGAGGGCAACGACCTGTGGCTGGAGATGAAGGAGTCGGGCGTCCTCGACAAGACGATGCTCGTCTTCGGCCAGATGAACGAGCCCCCGGGAGCGCGCATGAGGGTCGCTCTCTCTGGTCTGACGATGGCCGAATACTTCCGCGACCAGGGCCAGGACGTGCTGTTGTTCATCGACAATATCTTCCGCTTCGTGCAGGCCGGCTCAGAGGTCTCGGCGCTGCTGGGGCGCATGCCCTCCCAGGTCGGCTATCAGCCGACGCTGGAGACCGAGATGGGTCAGCTGCAGGAGCGCATCACCTCGACACGCGAGGGCTCTGTGACCTCGGTGCAGGCGATCTACGTGCCCGCGGACGATCTCACCGACCCGGCACCGGCATCGGTGTTCGCCCACCTCAACGCCACGACGGTGCTGTCCAGGGCTATCTCCGAGAAGGGCATCTACCCCGCGGTGGACCCGCTCGACTCGACCTCGACGATCCTCAAGGCGGACGTGCTCGGCGATGACCATTTCCGCGTCGCCAACCGGGTCAAGGAGATCCTGCAGCGCTACAAGGAGCTGCAGGACATCATCGCGATCCTCGGTATCGACGAGCTCTCCGACGAGGACAAGCTGACAGTGCAGCGCGCGCGCAGGATCGAGCGCTTTCTCTCTCAGCCGTTCTTCGTCGCCGAAGAGTTCACGGGCACGCCGGGCGCCTATGTGCCGATCGCGGAGACGATCAGGGGCTTCGAGGAGATCATCGAAGGCAAGCACGACGAGGTCCCCGAGAGCGCGTTCTTCCTGAAGGGCACGATCGACGAGGTCGTCGAGGCGGCCAAGAGGTAGATCATGGCGCACACCAAGTTCCCAGTCGAAGTGCTCACCCCCGAGGGTGAGGTCTTCTCAGAGGAGGTGGAGATGCTCTCCACCTTCACGACGGTCGGCTCGATCGGCATCCTTGCCAACCACGAGCCGCTGTTGGCTCGCCTGGAGCCGACCGAGCTGCGGCTGTACCGCTCTGAGTCTGAGATCGTCCGCTTCGCACAGGCCGAGGGCTATCTGCAGTTCGCCGAGAATCGCGCGCTTGTGCTCGTGGAGGAGGCGATCGCCCCGGATGCACTCGACCGTCCGACGATCGAGACGCAGCTCTCCGATGCTCGCGCGTCTGCCGAGCGTGCCGAGCAGGGCTCTGAGGAGCACGCGCGCGCCTTGCGCGACATCAAGCGCTACGAGGCGTTCCTCGCTGTATCGGCCTGAAGTATGAGCGCTGAGCGCGAGCCGATCGGGGTGATCGGCACCGGCTACGTGGGACTTGTCACGGCCGCCGGCTTCGCCGCCTTGGGAAGCGAGGTGTGGTGCGTAGACATCGACGCGGCCAAGGTCGAGCGTCTGCGACGTGGCGAGGTCCCGATCTACGAGCCGGGACTCGAGCGTTTGCTGGCCGAGCATTCCGAGCGATTGCACTTCTCTACAGACCTTGGCCAAGCGCTCGAGCACTGCCGCCTGTTGTTCGTGGCCGTGGGCACGCCACCAACCTACTCTGGCGATGCCGACCTCTCGGCGGTGCACGCCGTGGTCAATGCGATCCCAAGCTCTGACAGCCACGCACTGGTCATGAAGTCGACGGTGCCGTGTGGCACGGGCGCTGCGATCCAGCGCATTCTCGGCGAGCAAGGCAAGGACGGCTTGCGGTATGTGTCCTGCCCCGAGTTCCTCAAGGAGGGCTCCGCCGTCGAGGACTTCATGCACCCGGATCGCGTCGTCGTCGGCGACAACGGAGACTGGGCGGGCGATGCGGTCGTCGAGCTCTATGCCCCTCTCGGAGCGCCGCTGGTGCGTACCGACATCGCCAGTGCCGAGATGGTCAAGCTTGCATCGAATGCCTTCCTTGCCACCAAGATCTCCTTCATCAACGAGATCGCCAACGTCTGCGAGGAGACCGGCGCCGATGTGGTCGAGGTCGCTCGCGGCATGGGCTTGGACGACCGTATCGGGCCGAAGTTCCTGCAGGCCGGCATCGGCTTCGGTGGCAGTTGCTTCCCCAAGGACGTCGATGCGCTCAAGCAGCTGGCCGGCAATTCTGGCTACCACTTCCAGTTGCTGACGGCCGTGATCGAGGTCAACGAGCTACAGAAGCGCCGCGTGATCTCCAAGCTGCAGAAGCACCTTGGAGGCCTCGTCGGCAAGCGCATCACACTGCTGGGACTGGCGTTCAAGCCAAACACTGACGACATGCGCGAGGCGTCCTCACTGGTGCTCTCGGCACGGCTCAACGCCGACGGCGCGATCGTCAGCGCGTATGATCCTGTCGCGGAGAGCGAGGCGCGCAGCCTGATAAGTGGGCTTCGCTTCGCGGAATCCGCTATGGATGCAGCTACAGATGCCGACGCGGTTGTGCTTGTTACGGAGTGGCCCGAGTTCCTGGAGCTCGACTGGCGCGAGGTCGCGGCGTCGATGAGTGGCAATCTCGTAATCGATGGTCGCAATGCGCTCGACGGCGAGGCTGTACGCGCTGTGGGCCTCACTTACGAGGGAATAGGTAGGCGCTGATGCAAGCTGTGATCCTGGTCGGCGGGGAGGGCACGCGTCTGCGTCCGCTCACCTCGACCGTGCCCAAGCCCGTCGTCCCACTCGTCGACCGCCCGTTCATCTCGTTCATGCTCGAGTGGCTGCACGCGCACGGGATCGATGACGTGATCATGTCCTGCGGCTTCCTTGCGACAAGCGTGCGCAATGTGCTCGGCGACGGCTCGGCCTATGGGATCAGGCTGCGCTTCGTCGAGGAGCCCGACCCGCGTGGCACGGCCGGCGCGTTGAAGTTCGCCGAGTCGCTGCTCGACGAGCGCTTCCTGATGCTCAACGGAGACGTGCTCACCGACATCGACCTGACCGAGCAGATCGCTCAGCACGAGCGCACCGGTGCAAAGGCAACGCTCGCGCTCGTGCCGGTCGAGGACCCCAGCGCCTATGGGCTGGTTCACCTGGAGGACGACCATGCGGTGAAGGAGTTCGTCGAGAAGCCGAGCTCCGACCGTATCGACACGAACTTGATCAGCGCTGGCGCCTACGTGCTCGAGCGCTCGATCCTCGATCTCGTGCCGCCGGACCGCAACGTCTCGATCGAGCGCGAAGTCTGGCCGCGCTTGGTCGGGGAGGGCTTGTACGGCTTTCCCTCGCAGAGCTACTGGCTGGACATCGGAACGCCCGCGCGCTACCTGCAGGGCACGTTCGACATCCTCGAGGGCAACGTTCGTACCGCTGTGCACGAGCGGCTCGGCGACGGCTATCTGTCGGTGGCCGAGGGAGCGCAAATACTCGGCCGGGCGATTCCGCCGGCCGTTATCGAGGCGGGCGCGACTGTCGCGGAGGGCGCCCACGTCGGCAGTCTCGTGGTGCTCGGCAGCGACGTCAAGATCGGAGCAGGCTCGACCGTCGAGCGCGCGGTGATCCTCGCCGGCAGCGAGATCGGCGAGAACTGCACGCTTCGCAATTGCATCGTCGCCGCCGGCTGTCGGATAGGCGACGGCACCCACATCCAAGAGGGCGCGGTGCTGGGCGAGGGAGTCACCGTCGGAGCGGACAACACGATCGCTGGCGGCGCGCGTATCTTCCCCGGGGTGACGTTGCCCGACGGCGCCATCAAGTTCTAGTGTCGCTGGGGCGCTGGACCCGCTCAGGTGACCTAAGCCAAGTCGGGTCCACCGCGACAGGTATCCTGGCGCGAGCATCACGGTCACACCCCCAACAGGAGACGAGTAAATGAGCCAAGGCGGCGGCGCTGCCACCCCGACCACCGACGTGCTCTCGCGCGAGGCGATCGCCCGCGTGGACGCCTCCAGCCAACTGGAGGACATACTTGCCCTGCCTGAGCATCTGCGCGACGCGCTGTGGCGGGTGGAGTCGGCGATCATGGCCGAGTGGGACACCCCAGCGGGTCTGGTGGTAGCGGGAATGGGAGGCTCGGCGATCGGTGGCGCATTGGCGCGAGCAGCGCTTGGCGACCATGCTTCGCGCCCGATCTTCGTGACACGCGCATATGGGCTTCCGCCCTGGACGACGCCGGAGACGACCGTGCTGTGCGCGAGCTACTCAGGCAATACCGAGGAGACGCTCGCCTGCTATGAGTCCGCCGGTGCGCTTGGCGCCCAGCGCGTGGTGGTCACCACTGGCGGGCGTCTAGGCGAGATGGCACGCGCCGACGGTGTCCCCGTGATACCGCTCCCCGGAGGTTTTCAGCCGAGGGCAGCCGTGGCTTACATGACCGTTGCGGCTCTGGAGGTAGCGGCCCTCTGCGGAGCCGGACCGCGCCTCACCTCAGAGATCGACGTCGCCGCCTCCCACACCGAGCAACTTGTCGCCGAGTGGGGCCCTGACGCGCCCGAGGACTCCCTGGCCAAGCAGACTGCACGCGGCCTGCTCGGCACTGCCCCGGTGATCGCCGGCGCAGGGCTCACGGTCCCGATCGCCTATCGCTGGAAGACTCAGATCAACGAGAACTCCAAGCAGCCGGCCTTCGCTCACGAGCTGCCCGAGCTCGATCACAACGAGCTCGAGGGCTGGGAGGGGGCGTTGGACGTCGGTCGCTTCTCGGCTGTGTTCCTCGACGATTCCGACGCCCATCCGCGCGTGAAGGAGCGCATGGACTTGACCGAGAAGCTGATCGCCGGCAGCGCCTCGGCCAGCTTCCGTCTGGAGACGCGTGGTCAGACGACGATCGAGCGGGTCATCTCGTTGGTCCTGCTCGGCGACCTGATCTCGATCTACCTAGCCACCTTGCGCGGCGTCGACCCGGGCCCGGTCAAGCTGATCGAACAGCTCAAGACCGATCTGGTCAAGCGCTAGCTCTCGTCTCGTCATCTCTACAGGCCGTTGAGAGGGCTGTGGGTCGAGCGAGACAAGGGCGCAGCGAGTGAAGTGTGCGATAGCACACAAGGGAGCGAGGACGCAACCGATCGACGATCGATGGGATCGTCGATCGGCCAGCAAAGCGCCCACAGTCCTCTCAACCTTGACATAGGCGTGATAAGGTCAGCTCGATGCAGACTGCTGCTGTAGATGCCCTGACGATCAACGAGGCAGCCGAGACGACCGGTTGGTCGGCGCGAATGTTGCGCTATATCGAGAGCGTCGGGCTGGTTGAGCCGGGCCGCTCAAGCTCCGGATACCGACTGTATGGCCCGGGTGAGCTACAGCGCTTGAGCACACTGCGCGAGTTGCTGGAGGAGCACCGACTGGACCTGGCCGAGGTCGGCTTTGCGCTGAGACTCGAGCGCGATCCGCAATTGCGCGATGCGATCGACCTGTGGCTCGCCGCGAAACCTTCCCGTCCGGAGGACGTCAGCGCCGCCGACTGGCTGCGCTTCGAGCAAGAAAAGCATCAACGACTGCTTGTCGCTGCCAAGCCACACACCACGACCATGGAGATCGCATGACCCCCACCGCAACGCTGACCGACACCGACTTCAAGGTTGCCGACCTCTCGCTTGCCGAGTTCGGGCGTAAGGAGATCACGCTGGCCGAGCACGAGATGCCTGGCCTGATGTCGATCCGCCGCGAGTACGCAGAGGCTCAGCCGCTCGCGGGCGCGCGCATAACGGGCTCTCTGCACATGACGATCCAGACCGCCGTCCTGATCGAGACGCTCACCTCGCTCGGAGCCGAGGTGCGCTGGTGCAGCTGCAACATCTTCTCCACGCAGGACCACGCGGCGGCAGCGGTGGCGGTGGGCCCGGACGGCACCCCTGAGGACCCACGCGGTGTGCCCGTGTTCGCGTGGAAGGGCGAGAGCTTGGAGGAGTACTGGTGGTGCACCGACCGCGCTCTGCGCTGGCCCGGCGAGGACGGAACGCCTGGCGTTTCCGGTCCCAACATGATCCTCGACGACGGCGGCGATGCGACGCTATTCGTGCATAAGGGCACCGAGTACGAGGCCGCCGGCGCAGTCCCAGACCCCGCCTCGGCCGAGTCCGAGGAGTTCCAGGTCGTGCTCTCGCTGCTCACGCGCTCGCTGGAGGAAGACCCACAGCGCTGGACGAAGATCGGCCAGGACATCAAGGGCGTCACCGAGGAGACCACGACCGGCGTGCACCGCCTCTACCAGATGGTTGAGAGCGGAGAGCTGCTGTTCCCGGCGATCAACGTCAACGACTCGGTCACCAAGTCGAAGTTCGACAACCTCTACGGTTGCCGTCATTCGCTGATCGACGGCATCAATCGTGCCACCGACGTGATGATCGGCGGCAAGGTGGCGGTCGTGTGCGGCTTCGGTGACGTCGGCAAGGGCTGTGCCGAATCGCTGCGCGGCCAAGGAGCGCGCGTGGTGATCACCGAGATTGACCCAATCTGCGCGCTGCAGGCGGCGATGCAGGGCTACGAGGTCAACACGCTCGAGGACGTGGTGGAGAGCGGCGACATATTCATCACGACGACCGGCAACAAGGACATCGTCACCGCTGCCCATATGGCGCGCATGAAGCACCAGGCGATCGTCGGCAACATCGGTCACTTCGACAACGAGATCGACATCGCCGGCCTCACGAAGACCCTGGGTATCAAGCGCATCAACATCAAGCCCCAGGTCGACGAGTGGGTTTTCTCAGACGGTCACGCGATCATCATGCTCTCCGAGGGACGCCTCTTGAACCTCGGCAACGCCACGGGTCACCCGAGCTTCGTGATGAGCAACTCGTTTACTAACCAGACGATCGCCCAGATCGAGCTCTACTCAAAGAACGACGAGTACGAGAAGCGCGTATACGTGCTGCCCAAGCACCTCGACGAGAAGGTCGCGCGCCTGCACCTGGACGCGCTCGGCGTGAAACTGACCGAGCTCAGCGAGGAGCAGGCGGCCTACATCGGCGTGCCGGTCGGCGGCCCCTACAAGGCCGATCACTACCGCTACTAGGACCGGACAGTCGGCGGCCCGCGACGGAGCTGTGACGTGCGGTCGGCAGGCGTTGCTCGGCAAGCGGTCGAAGATGGCAGGCAAAGCAAGGCGGGGGCGGCTTGACAGTCTTCGCCTCCGAGGCTGACAGCGGCCAGGCCCGGATCGACTGGGCCGACTCGCAGATGCCGGTGCTTGCGCAGGTGCGCGAGCGCCTACGCCGCGAGCGCCCGCTTCAGGGGGTGAGCGTCGCCGCTTGCCTGCATGTGACGGCCGAGACAGCCAATCTCGTGCGTGCTCTGATCGCTGGTGGAGCGCGGGTGGGATTGTGCGCGGCCAATCCGCTATCCACCCAAGATGACGTGGCGCTGGCGCTCACCGAGCGCCATGGCGCGACGGTGCTAGCTGCGCGCGGCGAGAGCGCCAAGCAGTACGCCGAGCACGTGCAGAAGCTGGTTCAAAGCGCACCGCAGGTCACGATCGACGACGGCGCCGATCTGATCGGTGCGATCCACGAGCGCGATCCGAGCCACGCCTCGGAGATGCTGGGCGGCACCGAGGAGACCACCGCCGGGCTATTGCGGGTGAGGGCGCTCGCCGAGGAGGGCGCGCTTGCCTGCCCGGTGCTCGCGGTCAACGAGTCGCGCACCGAGCGTGCCTTCAACGATCGCTTCGGCACCGGCCAGTCGACGATCGATGGCATCCTGCGCGCCACCAATCTGCTGCTGGCCGGACGCACGGTCGTAGTGCTGGGTTATGGCTGGACAGGACGCGGCGTAGCCCTGCGCGCACGCGGCGCGGGTGCTTCGGTCGTCGTCTGCGAGGTCGATCCGCTGCGTGCGCTGGAGGCCCGCATGGAGGGCTATGAGGTGATGGGAGCGCTCGCCGCGGCCGAGCGCGGAGATGTGTTCGTGACGGTCACCGGTGGGCGCGACGTGCTGCGCCGCGAGCACTTCGAACGCATGAAGGACGGTGCGCTGCTGGCTAACGCGGGGCATTTCGATGTTGAGATCAAGCTCGAAGATCTACGCGCGCTTGCCGTCGGCGGACGGCGTGAGGCGCTGCCGCTAGTGGAGGAGTACACGTTGGCCGACGGGCGACGCTTGAACCTCCTGGCTCAGGGTCGCGTCGTCAACCTGGCGGCCGGCGAGGGCCACCCGGCGGCGGTGATGGACATGTCTTTCGCCGGCCAAGCCTTGTGCGTCGAGCATCTCGTCAAGAGCGGGGGCACGTTGCCCGTGGCCGTGCTGGCTGTACCCGACCGAATCGACGAGGAAGTTGCGCGCCTGAAGCTCGAGTCGCTCGGTGTGCGGATCGACGAGCTGCGCGAGGACCAGCGCGTATACCGAAGCTCATGGGAACACGGCGCGTAAGAAGCTCTCAAAGGCTATGCGGCGTAGGTTGTGCAGTGGAATGGGCTGTGTGACGTCAGCTGTGCTGCGTGAGTGGGGGGGCGGAATGCTCTGGGAACGCTGAGTCGTGCAGTTCATTTTGAGCGATCCCGGAAACACCCCCCTTATGTGGACACGTAGTCAATGATTAGGTACCTAAATAAACTCCTTTGGTCCAGGCAAGGGGGGGGGTTTACGTGCAGCTCGTTTTGAGAGTTCTTTGCGGCTTGGTCTGGACGCCGCTTCTTGCCGTTTCCGTTTCCTATAGGTTGCGCAGCCAATGAGAGCGATGGTCCTCGCCGCGGGTCTCGGAACTCGCCTGCGCCCCCTCACGAACGAGATCACCAAGCCGATGGTGCCGGTCCTCGACCGCCCGGTGATGGCGCACATCCTCGATCTGCTCGAACATCACGGCTTCGAGGACGTGATCGCCAACCTGCACTACTTTCCCGAGTCGATTAAGCGGTACTTCGGCGAGCGCCTGAGCTACCGCTTCGAGCCGGAGCTACTTGGTACCGCCGGGGGAGTGCGCGGCTGTGCCGACTTCTTCGGGGACGACTCGTTTGTTGTGATCTCAGGCGACGCGCTTACAGACATTGACCTGAGCGCCTTCGCGGCCCGTCACCGCGAGGCGGGCGGGATCGCGACGCTTGCCGTCAAGAAGGTCTCCGACACACGTGAGTACGGCGTGGTCTTGCACGACCGCGACGGGCGCATCACTGGCTTCCAGGAGAAGCCAAGCCCCGAGGAAGCGCTGTCGGACCTTGGCAACTGCGGCATCTACATCTTCAGCCCGGAGATCTTCGACTACTTCCCAGATCGCCCCTTCGTGGACTGGGCCCAAGATGTGTTTCCAACCCTGCTCGAGAACGACATCCCGTTCCATATCCACGAGGTGCGCGAGTACTGGAACGACGTCGGCTCACTTGCGGAGCTGCGTCAAGGCACCTTCGACGCGCTGCGCGGCGAGCTGCGGCTGCAGGTCGAGGGTCGCGAGGTTGCCCCAGGCTTGATCGTAGCGGGGGAGAGCGTCGTGCCTCGGAGCGCCGAGATCGAGGGATCCGTCTGGATTGGCAGCGACGTGGAGCTGGGCGAGAACGTGCGTCTGACGGGCCCGCTTGTGCTGGGCGACGGTGCCCATGTCGGCGAGGGAGCCCAGCTGCGCGACAGCATCCTGCTTCCTGGAACCGAGGTAGCTCCAGGCGCGATCCTGATCGGCGCGATCGCCGGGCACGCGGGGATCCTCGAGAGTTTGCGGCCCAGATAAAGGACGGGGGCCTACAGGATGCAGGCCCCGAGAGCATGTTCTCCGACTCGGGTCGGATCGTACGCGTAGAACATCCGTGCAAAACCGACACATAGGAGCGGCCAGGAGGGGTACGATGGATGCACATCGTCTCCGAGTGAAGGGAGTCCCTGATGCAGATAGACATCAAGGGCCGCAATGTCCCGGTCACCGACGACATGCGCGAGCATCTGGAGCGCCGGCTGGAGAAGGTTTCCCGCCAGGTCTCCGAGTTTGCCCGCCTGGAGTTCGAGATATTCAGGGAGCCGAACCCGCGCGTCGCCGATAGCGATGTGGCCGAGGCGACGCTCTACCTCAAGGGCGTCACGCTGAGAGCGCGCGACTCCTCGCCGCAGATGCTGCATTCGTTGAACCTGGTTGTCGACGAGCTAGCGCGCCAGGTCAAGCGCCATCGTGACAAGCGCCGCCATCGCCGCGAGGCGCATGCGGCGGCCGCGATGCCGCCGGTGCGGCCTTCGCCAGCGGTCGAATAGTCCTCTCCGTTGATCGGCGAGCGCGTACAGCGCGTTCGCGTCTGAGGCGAACTGCGCTCTGCACCAATCGGTGGCGAGGATCGACGGCGTAGTCGGTACCCTGAGCGCATGTCGCTTTTGGATCGTGCGCTGAACATCGGCGAGGGCAAGAAGTTCAAGGTCTACGAGAAGCGCGTCGCGCTGATCAGCGCCTACGAGACCGAGCTGGAGCTCGAGACTGACGACGAGCTGCGTGAGCGCATGAACGAGTTGCGCGAGCGCGCACGCGAGAGGGAGTCACTCGAGGATCTGCTGCCAGAGTGCTTTGCGATCGTGCGCGAGGCCGGCAAGCGCACGATGGGGATGCGCCATTTCGACGTGCAGCTGGTCGGGGCGATGGCGCTGCACGACGGCTGCATCTCTGAGATGAAGACCGGCGAGGGCAAGACGCTGACGGCGACGCTCGCGGTCGTGCTCAACTCGCTGGCCCCGCGCGAGGGGGCCACCGGCTCTGAGACGATCGAACGCAAGGGTGTGCACGTCGTGACAGTCAACGACTACCTTGCTCGCCGCGACGCCGCCTGGATGAGCCCGATCTACAACGCCCTGGATGTCAGCGTTGGGGTACTGCAAAACCAGCAGCCTTACGAGGAAAAGCAGCTCGCCTATGCATGCGACGTGGTCTATGGCACCAACTCGGAGTTCGGTTTCGACTACCTGCGCGACAACATGGCCAAGGACCTCTCTGAAAAGGTGCAGCGTGGCCATCCATTCGCGGTCGTGGACGAGGTCGACAACATCCTGATCGACGAGGCGCGTACGCCGCTGATCATCTCCGGCGCGCCCGAACAGGCGGCAGACTTTTACGTCAAGTTCGCCCGTCTGGCCCCTCGCATGATCGCGGGCAAGACGCCTGAAGGCATGGATCCACGTGCCAAGAAGGGGTTCGTGGCAGAGTTCGACTATGAGATAGAGGAGAAGCAGAAGACCGTCGCCATCACGGAGCTCGGCGTCGCCAAGGCCGAGCGTTTCCTTGGCATCGACCACCTCTATAAGGCCGAGAACGGACATCTCGTCAACCACCTGATCCAGGCGCTGCGTGCCGAGTCGATGTACAAGCGCGACGTCGATTACGCCGTGATCGACGGCGAGGTCAAGATCATCGACGAGTTCACCGGCCGCATCCTCGACGGCAGGCGCTGGTCGGAGGGCTTGCACCAGGCGGTCGAGGCCAAGGAGGGAGTGAAGGTCCAAGAGGAGAACCAGACGCTCGCCTCGATCACCTACCAGAACTACTTCCGCCTCTACGACAAGCTCTCCGGCATGACCGGCACGGCCTTGACGGAGGCCACCGAGTTCATGAAGATCTATGAGCTGCCGGTCGTGCAGATCCCGACGAACATGCCGATGGTCCGTGACGACCGCAACGATCAGGTCTACAAGACCAAGGAGGGCAAGTGGGAGGCGGTCGTCAAAGAGATCGCCGCGCGTCACGAGAATGGCCAGCCGGTGCTGGTCGGCACGATCTCAGTCGAGGTCTCAGAGTTGCTCGGCGACCGTCTGAAGAAGCGCGGGATCGCCCACACCGTGCTCAACGCCAAGCCTGAGCACGCAGCCCGCGAGGCGGAGATCGTGGCCGAGGCGGGCCAGCCAGGTGCCGTCACGATCGCCACGAACATGGCCGGCCGTGGCGTGGACATCAAGCTCGGAGGTAGCCCCGAGCACCTGGCGAGCCGGCAGCTTGCGAAGCAGAGCATCGATCCCGAGGACCCGGCTTACGCGCAGCGCCTGAAGGATCTGCTGCCCGAGATAGAGCAGCAGGTACAGGTCAACCGTGAACGCGTGATGGCGGCGGGAGGCATGTTCATCTGCGGCACCGAGCGCCACGAGTCGCGGCGCATCGACAACCAGCTGCGCGGGCGCGCAGGCCGTCAAGGCGATCCCGGAGAGAGCCGCTTCTTTCTCTCGGCCGAGGATGACCTCGTACGCCTGTTCGCGGGTGATCGCATATACAAGATCCTCGATCGACTGGGCGGCTTGGACGAGGAAGGTAATGAGGAGCCGATCGAGGCGGGCATGCTCTCCAAGCAGATCGAGAAGGCTCAGAAGAAGGTCGAGGAACAGAACTTCCTGATCAGAAAGCGCGTGCTCGAGTACGACGACGTGATGAACGAGCAGCGGCGCATCATCTACGCCTACCGCGACGAGGTGCTCGAAGGTAAGGAGATGGGCGAGGAGGCGCGCGAACAGGTGGTCAAGGCGATCGAGCGCACAATCGAGCAGTACACGCCGAGCGACTACATGGAGGACTGGGACCTGGACGGCCTGCTCACCGCGCTTGGACAGTTCTTCCCGGTCGAGCTCGACGAGGATGATCTCGACCCGGAGACGATCGACAGCGGCTACCTGAACGAGGAGATCACCCAGGCCGCGGTCAAGCAGTACGAGGCACGCGAGCAGGAGCTCGGCAAGGAGATGATTGGTGCGCTCGAGCGCTTCTTGATCCTGCAGATCATCGACGAACGCTGGCGCGAGCACCTGTACGACATGGACTATCTGCGTGAGGGCATCCATCTGCGTGGCTTCGCCCAGGTCGACCCACTGGTGGCCTATAAGAACGAGGCATTCACCCTCTTCGGCGACCTCATGAACAGCGTATGGGTGGACTTCACGCGCATGATCTTCAACGTGCAGGTCAGCGTTGACGGCCAGAACGGCGGGGGAGCACCGGTCCCGGCGTTTGCTGCCTCGGGCAACTCAACGCGCGCCGGACGCGTCTCCTACTCGGGTGGTTCAAGCGCGATGGGCGCCGGCGCAATCGCCGCGGCCGCCGCCGCAGCGGGCCCCGACGCAGCGGCCTACGAGGGCGAAGGCGAACCGGTCGAGGCGCTCCCGGTCGTAGAGCAGCGCGTCACAGACTCAGAGCACGAAGTCGGCCGCAACGACCCCTGCTGGTGCGGCTCGGGTAGGAAGTTCAAGCGCTGCCACGGAGCATAGGCCGCTCCGATTCGCGCTTGGCGATGAACTCCTCGGTTGCTTGTGTGCCGATGAAAGGGGTAAGCAGCGTGCGTGCCAGCTCGGGGATGATCGTCGCGACGGTCTCTGTGGAGTGATGGCTGACGTGCAGGTAGAGCACTTCGAAGAAGCGCTGAGTCACGGGCTCGTCGAGGCTGCCAGCCGCCTCCGGATCTAGCAGATCATAGCCCGGCTGCAGGAAGATCATGAAGGCCTCCATCAGCGACTTCAGCAGCTCCTGGGCTGAGGGCCCAACTGAGAGTAGCTCGACGATCCCGGTGCGAGCGAATGCGGGCTCGTTTTTTGTCCATTCGGAGTATGCGTACATACCGTCCCAAACTGCGTCGGGCCAGCTCGGTGAATTGCGGTACACCTCTTGGCAGAAACCCATCACGCGATCGACCCCTGCTTCGACGCCAGAGAGGACGGCTTCCTCCTTGCTCGAGAAGTGTTCGTGAAAGGAGCGCGCGGAGATGTTCGCCTCGGCGCAGATGTCGCGAATACTGGTTTGGTGGTAGCCCTTGACGGCGACTACGCGCACGGCGGCTAGCTGGATCTGCTCGTGCGTGTTGTGCACGATGAAACGTCGGGGAGCCTCACGGAGGCTGACAGCATGGCGGATGACAGCTATGACGACAGCGTACACCAGTACGGGCGTCTTGCAACTAGATTGACAGCCGAATTACTCGATATTTGAGACATCGCCTGGGCGTGAGGTGTCATCCGAATGGGCATCAAAGCCCAGGCAGCATTGTCTTCTCGTGGATCGGTTGTGCCCGGTGCTGCTGATAGCGTTGCGCCCGATGGCAACAGCCCCCCCAAGCGAGTCGACGCCGCAGCGCCGTGCGGCCATCCGCGAGCAGCTCACACTGCTAGCGGACTATCTTTGACCCAGCTCAACTGAGCAAGCGCGTCGAGGCGCTCGAAGCGCAGATGCAAGCGCCCGGCTTCTGGGACGATGCCGAGGCGGCCGCGAAGGTCTCGGCTGAGCATGCCAAGGCAAGCAAGCGCCTGCAGACATTCACCGAATTGCAGTCTGACGTGGACGATCTCGACGGTCTGGTGGAGATGGCCGAGGAAGAGCCCGCACTCGAGCAGGAGGTCCAAGAGCACCTCGCCTCGGTCGAGCAGCGCTTGGCGGAGCTAGAGGAGCAGCGCCTGTTCTCGGGCTCTTATGACGCGGGTGACGCGCTCGTCAGCGTCAACGCGGGCGCGGGCGGCACCGACGCGCAAGACTGGGCCGAGATGGTGCTGCGCATGATGATGCGCTGGGCCGAGCGACGCGGCTTCAAGGCTGAGCTATTGGAGGTGAGCCCAGGCGAGGAAGCCGGCATCAAGTCGGCCACGTTCAAGGTCTCGGGGGAAAACGCCTACGGCCTGTTCGGCGCCGAGCGGGGTGTGCACCGGCTCGTGCGCCTCTCCCCGTTCGACTCCGCCCACCGCCGCCAAACGAGCTTCGCGGGTGTCGAGGTGGCGCCGGTAGTAGAGGACAGTGGCGAGGTCGAGATCGACGAGGACGACCTGCAGGTGGATACCTACCGCGCCTCGGGCGCCGGCGGCCAGCACGTCAACAAGACCGACTCGGCCGTGCGCATCACCCATCGACCCTCGGGGATCGTGGTGCAATGCCAAAACGAGCGCTCGCAAACCTCCAACCGCGCCACCGCGATGGCGATGCTGCGCTCCAAGCTCGTGGAGAAGCAGGAGCGCGAACGCCAAGAAGAGATCGCGCGCGAGAAGGGCGAGGCCCAGGACGTCAACTTCGGCTCGCAGATCCGCTCCTATGTGCTGCACCCTTACTCGATGGCCAAGGACCATCGCACCGACTATGAGATGGGCGACGTGCAGCGCGTGCTCGACGGGGATTTGGATGGATTTGTGCGTGCCTATCTGCTCAAGTCGGCCTCGTCCATGCAGTGAGCGGCGACGAGCTGACCGAGCTGGCGAGGCGTGCCTTGGCCGAGGACGTCGGCGCTGGTGACGTCACGACAAGTGCGACCGTCGCTGCGGATGCACGTGCGCGAGCACTGATCACGCAGAAGGCGCCGGGCACGATCTTCGGCTTGGACGCTGCCGAGGCGTGCTTCGCGCTGCTCGACCCTGACGTGCGCTTCGAGCGCTTGGCTAAAGAGGGCAGTTGGCGAGAGGAGGGCGGGCCGGTGCTCTCGATCGAAGGTGCGGCCGGTGCACTGTTGACAGGTGAGCGAACGGCGCTCAACTTTCTCGGACGCCTGTCCGGGATCGCGACGCTGGCAGCCCGCTTCGTGCGCGAGGTCGAGGGAACGGGAACGGTCGTGCTCGACACGCGCAAGACGACTCCAGGGCTGAGGGCGCTTGAGAAGGCGGCGGTTGTGGCCGGAGGCGCCAGCAACCACCGAGTCGGGCTGTTCGACGCGATCTTGATCAAGGAGAACCACATCGCGGCGGCCGGCGGGATCGCCCAGGCGGTGGCTCGCGTGCGCGAGGTGGCCCCTGTGCTTGCGGCCACGCTGGAGGTCGAGGTTCGCCGTGTGGAGGAGATCGACCAGGCGCTGGCTGCGGCCGCGCCACGTCTGCTGCTCGACAACATGAGTGTCGCCGAGCTGTCGGCAGCCGTCGCCCACGTGGGTGGTCGCGCCAAGCTGGAGGCGAGTGGCAACGTGACGCTCCAGAACATCCGGGAGCGCGCGCAGACAGGGGTAAACTTCATATCGGTTGGCGCGCTCACCCATTCCGCGCCGGCCCTCGACCTGTCCCTGATCCTGGAGGTGAGGAGATGAAGACGTTGCCGATGATCCCTACCCAGGGACCACTGCCCGCGCTAAGCCCAGCTGAGGTCACCGAGCTGCACGCCGAAGTGCGGGCTCTCGCGACCGAGCGCAACGCGACGATCCTCGCGCACAACTACCAGGTGCCCGAGGTGCAGGACGTCGCTGATTACGTTGGCGACTCGCTCGGCCTCTCGCGCCAGGCGGCCGCCTCCGACGCCGAGACGATCGTCTTCTGTGGCGTGCACTTCATGGCTGAGACGGCCTCGATCCTGTGTCCGGACAAGACGGTCCTGATTCCTGACCTGGACGCCGGTTGCTCGCTGGCTGCCTCGATCGACGCCGAGCAGCTGGCGGAGTGGAGGGCTTCATATCCAGAGGGCGTCGTAGTCATGTATGTGAACACCACCGCCGAGGTCAAGGCGCTGACCGACTACTGCTGCACCTCGGCCAACGCGGTGGACGTCGTGCGCCACATCTACGAGACGCACGGCCAAAACACAGAGATCCTGTTTGGGCCGGACATGTGGCTGGGCGCCTACGTCGAGAAGATGGTGTCCCCACCCGCCCGGCGTATGCACGTATGGGACGGCGAGTGTCACGTGCACGCCGGCATTCGCCCGTCGGACATCGACGCCACGCGCGCCGCCCACCCCGGCGCTGACTTCCTGATCCACCCGGAGTGCGGCTGCACGACCTCGATCATGGAGTACGTCGCCGCGGGCGACGTGTCGGCCGAGGGCGTGCACATGCTCTCAACAGGCGGGATGCTGCGCTACGCCGGTGACATCGAGCGCGACTCAGCCCGCGATCCAGGCCATCGGCGTGAGGCTGTCGTCGCGACCGAGACTGGCATGCTCTACCCGCTTGAAATGGCTGCCCCGGATGTGAATTTCATCCCGGCCAATGCCGAGGCGAGCTGCGTGTATATGAAGATGATCACGCTTCAGAAGCTGAGAGACGCCCTGCGCGATATGAAGTTCGAGGTGCGAGTAGCGCCAGAGATAGCCGAGCGGGCACGCATCCCCATCGACCGCATGGTTGCGCTCGGCTAAAAGTCGCCGGCCTCGTGCGGCCCCACGCAGGCGACCGCCAAGTTCTCGGCCACATCTGCTGCGACCTCGCGTACCTCATCGAATGTGACGGCGTCAAGCGCCGCAATCGCGGCGTCGGGATCGACGTCCTCTTCGTAGACGATCTTCTGGCTGGCCCCATAGCGAGCGACGGCGTTCGTGTTCTCGAAGGCAAGCACCAGCCGTCCGGCCGAGTAAGCCCGAGCGCGCTGCACCTCCTCCTCAGTCGGCCCGTCTGCGCGCAGCTCATCGACGATCTCGCGCATGCGCGTGTAGGCCTCGACACACTTTTCCGAGTCGAGCCCTGAGCCCAGCTGCAAGATCGGCACGTCCGCGAAGGCGTGAGCGATCGCGTACACCGAATAGCAAAGCCCGCGCTTCTCGCGAATCTCCTCGAACAGCCGCGAGCCCATCGAGCCGCCGAGCAGCGTCGAGTAGATCGACAGCGCGGCCCGCTGTTTGACGTTGCCCACGTCGATCTGTGGCCGGTAGATCATGCGCAAGTGCGATTGGTTGGTGTCGCGCTGCTCCACCAAGATCTCGGGGGCGAACTTCGGAGCTGGCGAGTACGGCTCGGGCTCATGCAGGGTTGGAAAACGGGCGAACAGACTTGCCAGTTGGTCCGGTCCGGGAACGAACTCAACATTCCCAACCAAGAACGCCGCGCCGGAAGCCCCGGCCCAGCGGCGCTCGCGGAAGCTGACGATTCCCTCGCGAGTGAAGCTGCGCAAGTTCTCCTCCGGGCCAAGCACAGTGCGCCCAAGCGGATGGTCGCCAAACGCCGCTTTGTCGATCAGATACTCAGCCACGGTCGAGGGCTGGTCGTAAGCACGATTGATCTCCTGAATCACCACGCCGCGCTCGCGGTCGAGCTCCTCCGCGTCGAGCTTCGGGCGCGCCACGAAGTCGCTGAGCAGATCGATCGCCTCGGGCGCCGACTCCGCGCGCACGGTGATGTGGAAGGCGACAAGGTCATGGCTCGTATAGGCGTTCAGCATCCCCCCAAGCCGCTCGGCCGTCTCGTTGACGTCCTTGTAGGTGGCGTACTTCTCGCCGCCCTTGAACACCAGGTGCTCAAGGAAGTGGGCCATCCCGTTCTCCTCGACGCGCTCGGTGCGAGCCCCTGCGTCGAAGGCTACGAGAGCCGTCAGAGCTCGTGTCCCGGGCAGGCTCACGCTGTACACGGGCAGGCCGTTGCCGGCAACGGTGTGCGTCGAGATGTCTGTCATGCGCAAGCACGATAGGCGATCGGCGTCGCACTCGCTGCGTTAGCGCAAACCCCTCTTTGTGGTTCGTGGCTTGCGTCGTGCAAAAGGCCTTGCATGCAGGCAAAAATGCGACTTTGAACAGATCAGATCGCTACTGTGCCCCGCCATGGCCGACCCAAAGAAAAGCCCTCGCCCGGCGCGCACGATTCCGCGCCGCGCGCTCGTGCGGCACATGAGCCCAAGCCGCGCGCGGGTCGTCGCGCCAGAGCAGCGCCCTGTCGTGGCTGGCGCTCCAAGCAAGCCTCCGGTGAGCACCCCGGGTGCCAACACCGTCGTCGACTTCCGCGCCGTTACAAAGCGCTATGACTCGGGCGACATCGGCCTGGAGCGGGCAACTTTTGCGATCGATCGCCAGGAGTTCGTCTTCCTGGTCGGCGCCACTGGCTCGGGCAAGTCGACGATCATGCGCCTGCTGATCAAGGAGCTCGACCCGAGCGAGGGCATCATCCGCGTGGCCGGCCGCCACCTGGGCGAGATCGACCACAAGCACGTCCCGTACTATCGGCGCAACATAGGCGTCGTCTTCCAAGATTTCAAGCTGCTGCCAACGCGCACCGTCTACGACAACATCGCCTATGCCCTGCAGGTGACAAGCGCCTCGCGCAAGCAGATCCGCTCCTCGCTACCGGACATCCTACGCCTGACAGGCCTCTCGACCAAGCTACACAACTACCCACATCAGCTCTCCGGCGGCGAGCAGCAGCGAGTGGCGGTAGCGCGCGCCTTCGCCTCACACCCGCCCTTGTTGCTGGCCGACGAGCCCACAGGCAACCTGGATCCCGACACCTCGATCGGGATCATGCAGCTGCTCTACCGCATCAATCGAGCCGGCACGACGGTAATCGTCGCAACCCACGACAATGAGCTAGTCGACAAGATGCGCCGCCGTGTGATCGAGCTGCGCCGTGGGCGCATCATCCGCGACGAGGCGACAGGCCTGTACGCACAGGATGAGACGACGGGTGACTTGGCAGAGAGGTTGAAGCGGGAAACGGCTGCCGAGGAGACCCCCCGCCCGAGGGGCGGCGCGCGTCGATGAAACTCGGCTTCTTCTTGAAGGAGGCGGTGCGCTCGATGCGGCGCAACCCGGCCCCGTCGTTTGCCGCTTTGTCGTGTGTCTTGGTGACGACGCTGGTACTAGGCGTCTTCATCCCGGTCGTCCAGGCAACAAATGGAGCAGCCAACTCGATTCGCGGTCGCGTTGTCGTCGACGTGGACCTCAACACGACGGCCACCGCCGCGGAAGTGGCGCGTGTGCGCCACAAGGTCGAACACGCCCCATACGTCGGCCACGTCGAAGTGCTCTCCAAGCAGGTGGGCTACGAACAGGAGCGCAAGATCGATCCGCAGGCCTTCCAGCTGATCGGCTACAACCCGCTCCCGGAAATCCTAAGGATCACCCCGACCGATCCTGCAAGAGCCGACGCGATCCAAGCCGAGCTGAACCAGTCAAGCCCAGCGACCAAGCGCCTAGTGACCGACTCAGCGATCGCCGATGTCCAAGATCGCCAAGCCCAAACCGACAAGATCCTCTCCGCCACGCGCATCGTCAAGATCACGATGGCCCTGCTGGCGGCCCTGCTCGTCTTCTCCTCGATCCTGCTCATCTCCAACACGATCCGCCTGTCGCTCTTCTCACGCCGGCGCGAGGTCGAGGTGATGAAGCTGGTCGGCGCGACCGACTGGTTCATCCGCTGGCCGTTCGTGATCGAGGGCTTGTTTCTGGGCGCATTGGGAGGGGTATGCGCAATCGGGTTGCTTGCGGTCGCTAAGGTCACGCTAATCGATCCCTTGGCCGGCACGGTGAAGCTGATCTCGCAGCCCGACATGATCGACTTCCGTCTGCTGATCCTGGTGCTCATGGCGTGTGCCATCGCTGTCTCCGCGGCAGGCTCTGGCTTGTCGCTGCGTAGATTCCTGCGGGTCTGACCAAGGGCTTAGACATGGCGCCGAGCGCCCCAGCAGCCTCGGTGAATGCGTAGGGTGGGGGTATGAGCTCCCGCGTACGACAGGTCCTGTTTGCCGCTCTCGCGGTGCTGTTGCCAGTGCTGTTGCTGCTCCTTGGCATCTGGCTAGGCGGTCACCCAAACAATCTTCCAAGCTTCGCGCGCAAAGCATTTGTCGCCAACAACGGCACGCAGGTCGTCGACGAAGCGATCGAACGCGTCTCCCACGACTACTACCGACCGGTCTCAAAGAGCGCTCTGGCGAACTCCTCGGTCGCGGGAATGATTTCCAGCCTTCATGACCCCTACTCCGAGTACCTCAGCCCAAAGGAATTCACGAGCTTCGACCAGCCGGCCAGCTTTGCCGGAATCGGCGTATCGGTAGACCCAAAGACGGCGGGCCTCGAAGTCGTACACGTGTTCAACTCCTCGCCAGCCCAACGCGCGGGCCTGAAGCCGGGGGAAACGATCGTCGCCGTCGGCTCGCGCTCGCTGCACGGTGTCCCCGCCGACACCGCGACCGCGCTGATCAAGGGCCCGCCGGGCACCAACGTAGAGCTGACCGTCAAGCCGGTGCACGGAGCACCGCACAAGCTCACGGTCACACGGGCGATCATCTCCGAGCCCGTCGTCGCCTCGATGATGCGCACCGTTCACGGGGTCAAGCTTGGCTGGGTCTACCTCGCGACGTTCAGCGAAGGCTCGGCGGCCGAAGTGCGCTCGGCAGTTGACATGCTCCTCAAGCAGGGCGCGCGTGGGCTCGTGTTCGACCTGCGCGCCGACGGTGGCGGCCTCGTCAGCGAAGCGCGCCTGATCGCCTCGATCTTCATCTCCTCGGGAGTGATAGTCACCACGCGGGGACGCTCTCAGCCGATGACGGTGCTCACCGCGGCGGGCGGCGCCATCCCCAGCCAGGTACCGATGGTCGTGCTCGTCGACCGCGACACCGCCTCGGCGTCGGAGATCGTCACCGCGGCTCTGCAAGACCATCGCCGTGCCACCGTGGTGGGCACCCACACCTACGGCAAGGGCGTCTTCCAAGAGCTGGAGCCACTCTCCGGCGGTGGCGCAATCAAGATCACGGTAGGCGAGTACTTCACCCCCAACGGTCGCAACCTGGGTGGAGGAGGCGTCAAAGAGGGCGCAGGCATAACCCCAGAAGTTCGGGTGCCAAAGGGCGTGGACACAGAACGCGGCCTCGAAGTAGCGCTGCACACACTGCTCGCCAAGGTCAAATGAGCTCGCCGCGCGGCGGCTCGCGCGGAGGGCCAAGCAAGCGAGGCAAGGCCGCAGTAAAAAACAAGGGCGGCGCCAAGGCCGGAGGGAAGGGCAAGGACGGCAAGACGGGCGGTGCGCGCAAGAGCACCAAGACATCCGGCGCGCGCGCGGCGAAGTCGAGTGTCCTCCGCAAGGACGGCGCGGGTGCACGAGCGCCTGATAGCGCCGCGCGCGGCAAGCGCGTATCACCGCGATTGGGTGGATCGTCAAACACGCGTGTCGTGTGGCCGCCGCAGGAGCGCACTGAAACCGCTCGCGACGCCATCGAGCAGATGCTGCGCGAGGCCGGCCACGCACTCCGCTTCGACTCGGCGGTCGAGCGCGAAGCGCGCAAGGCGGGCGCGCGCGCCTGGGCCAAGGCCGAAGTCGAGCTGCGGGAGGGCGTGCGACGCGACCTGCGCGAGTTGCCGACCTTCACCGTTGACCCATCCACGGCGCGCGACTTCGACGACGCCATCTCCGCTAAGGCTTTGCCCGACGGCACGGTACGCGTCTGGGTCCACATTGCCGACGTCGCCGCACACGTGCCGCTGGGCTCGGCGATCGACGTCGAGGCGCGCCGGCGCTCGACGAGCGTCTACGTGCCCGGCACGGTCGAGCCGATGCTCCCGCATGCGCTCTCCAGCGACGCCTGTTCGCTCGTTCCGGGAGCGGAGCGTCTGGCGGTGACTGTTGAGATGCTTTTGCGCGGCGCCAAGGTCGTCTCCGCGAGCTTCTGCCGCTCGCTGATCCGCTCGGACATGCGTCTCGACTACGAGCAGGTCGATCGCATCTTCGCGCAGGACGAGCCGGCGTCCGAACCGTGGGGAGGGCCGCTCACAGCTGCTCGTGCCGCCGCCGCCGAGCTGCAACGAGCGCGCGACTCCGGTGGTGCGCTTATGATCGACTCTGAAGAGCCCGAGTTCTCTTTCGATGAGCGCGGCAACGTCACCGATATACGCCCGCGTGCGCAAACCGAGTCTCACCGCCTGATCGAGCACCTGATGATCGCCGCAAACGAAGCCGTCGCGCGTCAGCTCACGCAGGCCTCGGTACCGAGCTTGTACCGCGTTCACGAGCGCCCCGATCCTGAGAGGATCCGCACGCTCATCGCTCAGCTGGCCTCGCTGAGCGTCTCCACGCCACCGTTGCCAGACCCGCTGTTCCCGGCGCAGGCAGCGGAGCTTGTTGGCGAGATCTCGCGTCGGGTGAATGCCCACGTACGTCGTACGGGGATGGGTCGTATCGCGCTCTCCTCGCTTGTGCTGCGCTCGCTCAAGCAGGCCTGCTATTCGCCGAAGAACGTCGGCCACGCCGGCCTGCACTCGGCCTGCTACTGCCACTTTACCTCGCCGATCCGCCGCTATCCGGACCTCGTCTGTCATCGGGCGCTGCTGTCCTCCATCGGCGTAGGGGAGCGCGTGACAAGCGCGCGCAAGCTCGTCGAGCTGGGCGAATGGACATCCGAGCGCGAGCGCGATGCCGCAAAGCTGGAGCACAAGGGCGATGACATCGCGGCATGCTTCCTGCTTGATGAGGTCTTGCTGAATGGGGGATACGACCAGGTCTTCGCGGGCGAGGTCACGGGCCTGATCGGGGCTGGTGCGTTTGTCGCATTTGGCGATGCCCCGCGCGCGCGTGGGGGGCATGCCGCTGGGAGGGATGCCGAGGCGGGTGCGGAAGTGCGGGTTGAGTCTCGGGTGCGTCCGATCTACGAGGGCATGCTGCCGGTGCGCCTGCTCAGCGCAGGCGAGGAGCGCGAGTGGTGGTCGCTCAACGAGCAGTCCACGATCATGCGCGGCGAGCGCTCGGGCACGATGCTGCGACTCGGCGATCCGGTGGAGGTGCGTGTCGTCAGGGTCGACGCCTCAGCCGGACGGGTCGATCTTGCCCCGGCCGGCTGAGGCGTCAGCTGGGGTACCCTCACGGCGCTCCGCGTCGCGAGGGCGGTCTGGATAGGCTCGCCTGATGGCCAAGGCAAAGGGCAAGAAGCGCAAGATCGGCGCCGGGGACGTGGCGAGCAATCGCTACGCCTCCTACCGCTACGAGCTCACCGACCGTGTCGAGTGCGGCATCGCGCTGCAGGGCAGCGAGGTCAAGGCGCTGCGTGCCTCTGGCGCCCAACTGAAGGACGGCTACGCCACCATCCGCGGGGGTGAGCTATGGCTGCAGTCGGTGCACATACCGCCGTATCTGCCGGCCTCGCGTGAGAACCACGACCCTGAGCGCCCACGCAAGCTTTTGCTGCACCGCTCGCAGATCGAGGACATCGCCGGACGTGTCTCAGAGCGCGGCCTCACGCTGGTGCCGACACGCATCTATTTCAAGGGCCTGCACGCCAAGGTCGAGATCGCGCTAGCCCGCGGCAAGGATCTCTATGACAAGCGCCAGACGCTGCGTGAGCGCGATTCCAAGCGTGAGATGGAACGGGGTATCAGGGAAGCGAGACGCTGACAGGGTTCAGGCGAGCTGCTCGCACTCGGTCAACCCGTTGCGCTTGGCGATTGCCTGTATTTGGTGCTGAGTCGTCAGCTGGAGCGACCGCTTTGGTGGTCGAGTTCAGATCGCTCGGAAGCTGTGCCCGGCGCTGACGAGGATATGAGTCTCGGACATGCCGATTCCAAGCACCAAGATCAGCCCTGCGTACACGAGTCCGATCGCAATTCGGCTGCGACGCGGCACGCGGTAGAAGGCGGCCTGCTCGATCGAGTGCGATCTCAACTGACGCCAGCGGCGCGGCATCTCACGCATCGCCAGCAGGATGAAGATGAGCAGGAATGGATTGCCGAGCAGGAAGATCATTGCAACCAAGCCGCCGATTCCCACGAACCACATCGATGGTGCCACGGCGGCCATCGCGCGGCCACCGTCGAAGGGCACGACCGGGATCAGGTTGATGAGGTTCAGGAAGAACGCTAGGTAGGCGAGCGCGAGCAGCAGGTCGCTTCCAGTCAGCGCTCCGGCAATCGCTACCGCGACCGCTCCGAGCGTGCCGAGAATCGGTCCGGCCAAGCCCACGCGCGCCTCGGCGAGTGCGTTGTCGCCGAGCGAGCGAGCAAAGATCGCAGCGCCCAGGAAGGGAATGAACATCGGTGTGCTTGCCTTGAGGCCCTCGCGTTTGAGTTGGATCACATGGCCCATCTCGTGCACGAACAGCAGGGCCACGAAGCCGGCGGCGAACGTCCAGCCCCAGAGCAGGCTGTAGGCGGCGATTGATATCAGCGCGGTGCCCGCAGTACTGAGCAAGGCCAGTTTCGGCAGCAGCAAGAGCCCCGTCTTAAGGTAGGCGCCGAACTTCGCCGCAAGTGCGGCGAGACCCGCAAAGGCGCTGCCGATCCTCTTGCGTAGGGGACGCCGCGGGGCTCCGAAGGGAGTCTCGCTTGCCAGGGGCACCTCACCGTCCATCCATCCATTGTGGCAGCCGTCATAAGCGGCGCCTAATAAGCCGTCTGTGCGTCGCCGCAAACGCTTTTTTCGGAATGTGCGGGGAAAGCGGGTAAACCCTCTTGACGGAGGTCAGCGAGAGGCGTACGTTGGATGAAGACGCGGACCCCCGAGCCGCAAAGAGCGAGGCCACCGAGGTGTGAGGCCGCGCCACCAATCATCGGAAGGCTTTCGGGCCGACCGACGAAAGGTTCCTCAAAGCGGCCCGGGACCGCGTCGACTTCGTTAAACGCTGTGCCCGCGAACGTGGCGGAGTTGCCGTGGACGGTCTATCGGCGGCTGGCTAACTGGTCGCCGGGTCGCCGAGTCGCCGGGTGGTGTTCGTCAAACGGCGATGCCCCCCGCGCGCGCGGGGGGCATCGCATGAAACGGACGCTACACTGCAGCAGGTATACATCCACGGGGACGACAGGCTTCGACGCGGTTGGCTCGTGTGGATGGTCGCGAGTCGAGGTCCCGGGCGGCCTCGTAAAACACCCGGGAAAACCATAAGTGCGAACTCTCACGAGTACGCCCTCGCTGCTTAGTCAATAGCTAAGGCACGAGGTCTCGAGCCCCGCTCGCCTACGGCGGGGATCTTCGGGATCAGAAAGTAGGCTCACCCGGTGAGGCCCGCCTCCGCTGACCCGGGAACACAAAAGGAGGCTGGTCCCCCGCAACCCGGCCGGCGAGGCTAGCGGGAGACGAGATCAGAGCGCCGGCTACGCTCGTAGAAGCCATTCATACGCGACTGCGGACCCGGGTTCGATTCCCGGCGTCTCCACTTTTCCTGACGTTGCGCAAACTCCTGGCCGTGAGGGTACGGTCGGGTGTGATGATGCGGTAGGTGGGCTGTATGTCGTGCCGGCTGTTGACGCGCAACTCGGCGATCGAGCGGCAGTCGCCGAGGTACTCGGCGTATAACCGACCGCACACAGCGCAGGCCAAAGCCCGGCCCAAAGCAGGGCTTCTCGTAGCGCTACATGCTCACGCTCAGCGACGCACGCATGCTCAAGCTGCGTGTCGCCTTACAGCAGGCGAGCCCCGCCATGTCGCCTTCGCGCAGCTCACGGCCGATCGCTGAGCCGCGCTGGCGTCACTTCGATGTAGATGACCTCGACGCCGAGGCGGTCCATGGCCATCTCGCTGGGCCACATCCAGGGGCTCCATTTGGCCCTGAGCACCTTATACGCCTGCCTGCTCTCCTCCGTCGAGAGGATCCGCGCGGTGCCCTGCGCCAGCGGCCCGCGTGGCTTGCCGCAGATGTTGCACGGCCCGACGAGCACGCACGGGTTGTTGTTGATTCGCTTGATCTTCGCGACGTGGGGCTCGCTTCTGAAGTAGAGCTTGCCGTCCTTTGCGAGTCCACAGTTGACCGGGGTCGGGACCGGCTCGCCGGACTTCTTGAAGGTGACGACGAGTGCCTGGCGGGCCTTGCCCAGCCCGTCGAAATCCGCTGCGGTCGGCGCCTGCCGGGCCACCTCGGCCGCCTTGCGGTGCCGCGCTCGCTTCATCAGCGGGTAGGAGAGATCCATGAACCATCTCATAAAAATCTGGCGCTCCTTTCAAGCCGCTGTGGGCGCGGACTTGCGCGCGCCTCTTTAAGGCTCGAACGCGGCGCAGATCGACCTCCCGGGTGGCGAGCGCGGTGATCGAATCGATGCTGCCACTGGCCAGGCGGACTGGGCGAGACTGAGCCATCCTGGGTTTGACGGAGGCTTTGATCTGCCCTGGGCTTCTTGGAGCCTCTGTCAAAAACCAGCCTGGCTCACAACGCTTGGTATCGCGAGTAGACCTCGGGCATGTTGCGATCCATTAGCCTGGGCGCGGTGAGTTTGGGTAGGCGCTGGGTGGTCGGCCTATGGTCGTCGAGCGGCTCGCACGAAGTCGGCGGCGCGCTCCCCGATCATGAGGCAGGCGGCGTTCGTGTTGGCGCTGACGATGGTCGGCATCACCGAGGCGTCGGCAACCCAGAGCCCCTCCACTCCCTGCAGCCGTAGCTGGGGATCGACTACCGCATCGGCATCGCCGCCCATGCGGCAGGTGCCGACAGGGTGATATGAGCTTTGCGCTCTGTGCCCTAGCCATTGCTTGAGCTCCGCGTCGCTGTTCTGTTCAGAGCCCGGCTCGCGCTCGCCACGGCTCCAGCGTGCCAGAGCTGGAGCGTTTGCGATCTGGCGTGCGAGCCGGATGCCGTGCAGCATTGGCTTGAAGTCGCGTTCATCGCTGAGGTAGCTGGGCTCTATCACAGGGGGTGTCGCTGGATTGGCATCGCGTAGCCGCAGGTGGCCGCGGCTTGCCGGTTGCAGTCCAACCGCAGCGAGTGTGAAGGCGCGCTGCGGTCTGGTGTGGCCGTCGTTAACCAAGGAGGCGAGCGCGAATGTGATCTGGAGGTCGGGCAGTGCCGCGTCAGGCTGCGATCTGCAGATGACACCACACGAGCCGAGCGAGCCCCAAGGGCCGCCACGCTCGCGCATATATGCGATGGCCGCGGCAGGTCGCAGTGCCGCCTCAGGCAAAGTCAGACCTCGTGGGCCGGCATAGACGACCGGAGCGAGCAGGTGGTCGGCCAGGTTCGCGCCCACCTGCGGCGCGTCGAAGACGGGGTCGATACCGAGCCGTCGAATCTCATCCGCCGGGCCGATGCCCGAGCGCAAAAGCAACGTCGGCGATCCGATCGCGCCAGCGCAAAGGATGACCGCGTCGGCGTAGATGCGCTCGACTCGTCGTTTGGCGGAGATCTCGACGCCTCGCACGAACTCACCGTCGGTGAGCAGGCGCTGTGCGAGCACGCCGGTACGGATCTCGAGGTTTGGCCGCAGCTGCGCATTCGCGAGATACGCCGTTGCCGCGCTCGCCCGTTGCCCATCGCGCACCGTGACGAAGTAGCGCCCGGCGCCGCCCTTCCCTGGGTTATCGAGATCTTCGATGTTCGCCAGCCCGACCTGCTCGGCCGCGTCTAGGAAGGCCTCAGTGAGCGGATTGGCCCAACCCTGCTGTGCGCTCACTCGGACGGGCCCGCCCCGACCGTGATGCTCGGAGGGGCCCAAGTCGTGGTCTTCGAGGCGCTTGAAGACAGGCAGCACATCGCGGTAGGCCCAGCCGGCGCATCCCGCATTCGCCCAGCCGTCGTAGCAGGCAGGATCTCCGCGCAGGAAGGTGAGGTAGTTGAGCGCGCTCGAGCCGCCGAGTGTCCGCCCGCGCGGCCAGCGAAGCCTGCGCCCGTCGAGCGATGGTTGCGCCTCTGTGCGGAACCCCCAGTCCCGCTTGCTTCCGTGCAGCGATACGGCGAACGCGGGGACCGTGATCCGCGGGTCGCGACGGCCGTCTCCTCCGGCCTCGAGCAGCACAACGCGACAGTTTGGGTCCTCGCTCAGTCTGGCGGCTGCGGCGCAGCCTGCCGAGCCTGCGCCGACGACGGCAACATCGAAGGTGGGAGTCATCACTGTGCGGCTTGGGGGATCACTTCGATGTAGATGACCTCGACGCCGAGGCGGTCCATGGCCATCTCGCTGGGCCACATCCAGGGGCTCCATTTGGCCCTGAGCACCTTATACGCCTGCCTGCTCTCCTCCGTCGAGAGGATCCGCGCGGTGCCCTGCGCCAGCGGCCCGCGTGGCTTGCCGCAGATGTTGCACGGCCCGACGAGCACGCACGGGTTGTTGTTGATTCGCTTGATCTTCGCGACGTGGGGCTCGCTTCTGAAGTAGAGCTTGCCGTCCTTTGCGAGTCCACAGTTGACCGGGGTCGGGACCGGCTCGCCGGACTTCTTGAAGGTGACGACGAGTGCCTGGCGGGCCTTGCCCAGCCCGTCGAAATCCGCTGCGGTCGGCGCCTGCCGGGCCACCTCGGCCGCCTTGCGGTGCCGCGCTCGCTTCATCAGCGGGTAGGAGAGATCCATGAACCATCTCATAAAAATCTGGCGCTCCTTTCAAGCCGCTGTGGGCGCAAGCTTGCGTACGCGCGCCTCTTTAGGGGCTCGTTTGGGTCGTGGCCGGGGTGCGCTCACGGAGGATGACTCTGCCTCCCAGCGCGGGGCTGCTGGTGATGTTGCGCCTGCGCGTGCCCTCGGCGTGCTCGCCGGCTGGGTGAACCTCGCAGCGGCTGAGCACGGCGCGCAGGACCAGCTTCATCTCGAGCATCGCGAAGTTCGCGCCCAGGCAGCGTCGCCGGCCGCCTCCGAAGGGCAGCCACGTGTATGTGCCGGGCGGCGATCCAAGGAACCGCTCCGGGCGCAGGGCGTACGGTTCGGGGTAGATCGCGGGGTCGTGGTGGACCAGGTAGGCGCTTGCCACCAGCGCCACTCCAGGCGGGTAGCTGACGCCGCCGATCTCGACAGCTCGCTTGACCAGGCGCGGCTCGGCGTTGCGGAGCACCGGACGGTGGCGCAGGATCTCATGGATTGTGGCCGTCAGGTACTGCTCGTCGCGGTCCCCGTCCAGCTCCTCATAGAGGCGTCCCAGCACGGCCGGCTGGTGCGCGAGCGCCTCGAACGCCCAGGCCAGCTGAGAGGCCGTGGTCTCGTGGCCGGCGATCAGCACCGTCATCAACTCGTCGCGCAGCTCCTCGGCGCTCATCGGCGAGCCGTCCTTGTGCTCGGCGCCGAGCAGCATGGCGAGCACGTCATCGCCGCTCCCGCCGCCCTCGCGCCGGCGCTCTTCGATCAGCCCAAAGACCAGTTCGTCGACGCGCGCACCCACGCTCTCCATCTGGGCCAGCCGTCCGAATCTCCTCGCCAGCCGACCCGCCAGCCCGCGCACTCCCCCTGGGTCGCGGCTGGCCCACAGGCCCGGTGGGGGTGGCAGGATGGTCACCGGGCCATCGATGAACCAGAAGATCCTCGTCATCAGCTCTCGCAGCTCATCCAGCTCGGCGCCTCGCTCCAGGCCGAAGATCGCGCGCAGGATGATTTCCAGCGTCAGGCGCTGCATCCGCGGGTGCAGCGCGATCGTCTCGCCGCGTGGCCAGGACGCGACCTCGCGGTCGGCCAGCTCGCCCATCAGGCCGGCCAGGCGCTCCATGCGCTTGCCGTGGAAGGCCGGCAGCATCAGCTGGCGCTGCTCCAGATGGGAGTCCTCGTCGAGCAGGATCACCGAGTGGCGACCCACGATCGGTTCGATGACCCGGGTTCCCTCGCCTGGGTGAAGGACGTCCGGGGGCGCCAGGAACAGTTCCTTGATCTCCTCGGGGTCCGACAGGACGACCCACGGGGGCTGGCCGGCCAGGCGCATCGTAAAGCGGCGCCCGTAGCGCGCGCGGGCGCGCTCCAGGAAGGCGGTGGGGCGCGTCCAGTTGCCAACCGCCTGCAGCAGCGATGGCATGCGGGGTCCCGGTGGCAGCTGACTCTTTCTCATAGGATTCCTCACCGGACTCTTCCTCACGGCTCGCTCCTCACGCTTGCATTAGAATATTTGCATGAATATATCTATTCCCAAATATAAGTCAAGCTGATGCCGCGCGGCCATTTCGATCGCAGCGAGCGCAAAGCCGAAACCAGGACGCGGCTGCTGCGGGCCGCCGCCGAGGTGTACGCCAGCCGAGGCTTTGGTGGGGCTACCCTCGACGATGTCGCCGCGCGGGCGGGGCTGACCAAAGGCGCGGTGTATGGCCACTTCGGCAGCAAGGAGAACCTGCTGCTGGCGCTCGTGGAGGAGTACATGGCTGGACAGATCGAGGCGCAGCTCGCGCTGTTCGACCGTGAGCGCAGCGGCTGGGAGCGACCGCTGGCCGGCAGTCAGGACTGGATGATGCGCCTGAAGCAGCGCCCTGAGCGCTTTCAGCTGTTCGTCGAGTCGTGGGTCAACGCCCAGCGAGACGAGCGGCTGCGCCGACACCTGGCCGACGCGCTGGGGACGCTGCGCCGCACCTTCACCAGCTTCGTGGCCGCCAGCGCCGCCGACTCCGACACCGCCGACTCCGACACCGCCGACTCCAGTACGCAACCGCCCCTCGACGCCTACGAGCAGTTCGCCAACGTGATGCTTGGGCTGGGCATCGGCCTGGCGATGCTGAAGCTCACCGACCCCGACGCTGTGCCCGATGGCCTGCTCGGCACCGCCCTCTCGATCCTCGCTCGCACGATGGGGTCAGACCCCGAAGCTGTCGAGATGCTCGCCGAACTCGGGCGGACACACGCTGGCGAGGGGGCGCGGTCCAACGGCGAATCGCATCCAAATCGCGATAGCCGGCACAACGTCCCGTTGGGCCAAAACGTACCCCCTGCGCAAAGAACCGTCGCTGGCGAGCCGTAACCTTCTCATGGTTCCCAACACTCCGCTGGTGAGCGAGTGAGCCGAGGCCGAGCCCGTCAGTCGGGGAGGAGTGTGAGGTGCGTGCAGTGTCTGGGGCGCACGACTGAGAAGTGTCGCTGGTCGAGCGTGGCAACGGTGGTTTCGTCCAGACGCTCGCAGAGGGCGATGGTGCAGGCATCGACTAGTCCCAGATCGAGATCCTCATAGGTGTTCTCCAGCTCGGCGGCGCGTGTCAGATCGGCATCGGTTGGATGTGCCACTCGGTACGCGCCTCGGTCGATATCGGCAACGAAGTCGCTCCAAACTTTGGCTCCGGCGAGCTTGACGAGCCAGTAGTTGACCTCGACGAGTACCGGACTTGGTACGAGCAGATCCTGCGCTCTTGCGAGCAGAGCCGCGCAGCGCTGGTGGTCGGGGTCCTGTTCGTTGAGGGCCGCGACGATTGGCCCTGTGTCGAGGATGAGCGTCACGCAGGGCGGTAGTCGCGTGCCGCCGGCTGCTCTTGCTCGGCGGCGACAGCGATGCTGGTGTCGGCGCGGAAGGTCGCCAGGCGTGGACGTCGGCTCTGCCTGAGCTCATCCGCCCGTTCAGCCACAACCGCTCCGAGCATCCTGCCGAGCGACAGCCCTCGGTCTCGGGCCTCGTGGGCGAGCAGCGCCAAGTCCTCGTCGCGAGCAACGACTGTCGTTCTACGCTCCTTCATGATGCAGATGATACATCAGATGCAGGGTCCTGCTCAGCATCCGCTCGCTCACTGGCCGGCAGACGCCCGAAGTCGCTCTGCCATAACGACAAGTGCCGAGGGCTGAGTGCCGAGGCCGTCGGCGACTTCCAGCAGTAGCTCGTAGGTGGGGTCGAGCTGTCCGGCTTCGAGTGCGCCGATACGCTCGCGGAGAACTCCGCTTGCTTCGGCTACTCGTCGATGCTCATGCTCTGCTGCTCGCGTATCGTCCTGACGGCTCGTCCGAGGATGACCAGGTCGGGATCTTTGTCACTGCTCTGCTCCAAGAAAACCCCCAAAGTGCGATGACGTGTCACGACGCAGGACCTCCAAGCCGCTCAGTCTGCGCCACGCCGCACTTGGTCAGGCGATCGAATTGGTGATCGCCGAAAACGCGGACATGACACAAGGAGCGTTGCCGCCGAGTCCCGTCTGGCCGTAAAGCAGGTCGGCACGTACGTTCGCGGCCGGGGCAACCCGACGTACAAGACCCTGCTCAAGCTATGCGAAGGACTGCACATGAGCCTTGGCGAGTTGATGGTCCGCGCCGACGAGTTGTACGAAAAGCGTTGCGGGCGCTAGCGAAACGACAATCACGGAGCGTTCGCATCTCTACGCGGCCTTAGGGGCCGCGCGTGTGTCGATCCGTGTACGCGTTCTCCAAGATATACTTGGTCAAAGTCAAGCTTGACTGATTGATCAAAAGGGTGGGTATGTCCGATTTCGAGCTTTCGCCAGATGCGCGTGACCCGCGTAGCGATGGGATCGGTCGGGGTCGCTTGCGGCGCGTCGCTCCGCTCATGCGCCTGACGGCGCGGACCGCCGCCGGGGCGCTGGCGGGCAGGCTGCGCGGTAGCCGGACAGAAGCGCGGCGAATCGAGTTTCATGTGCGCTCGGCCGAGCGCTACGCCGAGTTGCTCGGCCACTCCAAGGGCGCGCTGATGAAGGCGGGGCAGATGGCCTCGTTTGTGCTGGTAAGCCCCATGGTGCCGGCGGAGCTCCAGTCGATCTACCAAGCGGCGCTCATCGGCCTTTGCGATGAAGCGCCGTCGATGGCCCCGAGGCTCACGCGCGAGGTGCTCGAGTGCGAGCTTGGGGGACGGACCGAGAAGTTGTTCGCCCAGTTCGACTGGGAGCCGCTCGCGGCGGCTTCGATCGGCCAGGTCCACGCGGCCCGACTACGCGACGGCCGCGCCGTTGCGGTCAAGATCCAATATCCGGGGGTGGCGGACGCAATCTATGCCGACCTGAAGAACACAGAACTTTTGGCGACGTTTCTGAGCCTGACCGTAGGCGGGATGTCACCGCGCAAGATGAGCTTTGACCTGCGCGGCGCGGCGCGTGAGATGGGCGAGCGCATCATCGAGGAGCTCGACTATCGGCACGAGGCGGCTAACCAGGCCGAGTTCGCCGAGTACTACCGTGGGCACCCGTTCATCCACGTCCCGGAGGTGGTCGGTGAGCTTTGCACCGGTCGCGTGCTGACCCAGGAGCTCGTGCGGGGCTTGTCCTGGAGTGATGCGCTCGTGGCTGGGCAAGAGTTGCGCGACCAGTGGGCGGAGGCGATCTACCGCTTCGTCTATGGCGCCTACGAGCGCATCTACCAGTTCAACGCCGACCCGCATCCTGGTAATTACATCTTCCACGAGGACGGGAGCGTGAGCTTCCTGGACTTCGGCTGCGTCAAGCGCTTCCGCCCCGAGCAGGTCCAGATGATGGACGCGATCGTGGACAAATGCTTGCGCAACGACGTCCTCGGAACCTGGCGGGCGTGTGTGGAGGCTGGGTTCTGCAAGTCCTCTGATCCCGTCACACCCGAGGAAGTGTTCGCCCTTTGGCGGGAGGACGGGGCGATGCTCTGGGCAGAGCAGCGGTTCACCATCACGCCGGAGTATGCCGCAAGGAGGATCGAGCGCAGGTGCTCGCCGAACGGTCCCTCTGCCAACGCTGTGCGCCATTTCACCATGTCGCCCGAGTGCACAGCCATGGCTCGGATCGAAGTTGGGGTGATATCGGTGATCGGGCAGCTGCGCGCCGGCACTCACTGGGGGTCGATAGCGGCAGAGCATTTTGAAAATGCCCCGCCGGTTACCGAGATGGGCAAGCGCGAACATGCGTACCTCGAGGAACGTCGTCTCGCAAGTCATGTTTGATCGCCAGACGCGGTTTCGCGCATAAGGGAGCTTGGGGCTGGGGGAGATGCGTTTGTCGGGGTAGGCTGTCGGCAATGGCCTACACCACTGCCGAGGGCCGCCAGCAGATCCTCGACGATCTCGCGGGAGCCGCCGATGAGATCGCTATCGCTCTGGCATTGCTGAGCGAGGCCTACGAACATCTCGACGAACGCACTGCCGAGCGCCTTGAAGACCAGCTGTTCCAGCCGATTCAGGCCGCCTACGGTCGGGCCAAGCGTGTTCACGCTGGCTTTACCGAGCGCCACGAGCTGCCTGGGCACAACTTTCAGACACCGTCTCCGGTGGCGCCGTCTAACGGCACGAAGGGTCTGATCGAGGCCGCCGTAGATGCCGCAGGGCAGGCGGATCGGATGCTGGGCGAGCTGCAGGACTCGATGCTGCCGATCGAGGTCGGTGATGTGGAGTTGCGGGCCGGCCTCTCAGAGGTGCGCGAGCTGATTGGTGGTGTTCGCGTTCGCGCTCGCGAGCTGACGCGCACGCTCGGACGCTGAGGCAGGTTGCAGGCTGAAGCAGATTGCGCGCCGGAGAGGAACTATCCCCGGACCGGGTTAACCGCGCTCGAGCCCTTGGCGGTTTCGGTCAGGCTGCAGATCCCCTACCGAGGCCCAAGCCCGCGCACAAGCGCGAGCAGTGCCTCGGAGGTTCCCTGCGCGTCTTGACCGCCGGCGGCAAGTCGGCGCACCGCAAGTCCTGTCATTAGCGCCACAACGGCGGGCGCGTGGCGCTTTCCGTCAGGGATCCCGAGTGTGCTCAGGGCGGCGCTCGCGATCTGTTCGTGGGCTTCGAAGCAACGCCGTGAGGCTTCGCGCAGCTCGGGGTCGCGCGCGGCTTGAAGGTGTAGCTCCAGCTCCGCTATCTGCTGGGGAATCTCCGAGGGGACGGCCACGAGCTGCTCGACGGCTTCCGCGACCTGTTGCACGCCCGGTTTCGTCTCTGCCAGCTCTTGCGCGATCTGTTGGCGTCTTGCGGTCTCCTCCTCGACGTGCAGGAGCAGGCTCTCGCGTAGCAGTTGGGCTTGGCTTGCGAAGTGGTAGGTGAGCGAGCCGAGCGAGACGCCGGCGGTAGCAGCGACGCGGCGGTTGGTTACCGCGGCGACGCCGCCGTCTGCGATCAGCTTTAGGGTCGCCCGCAGCATGCGCTCGCGCACGCCCACAACGTTGCCGCTGGCTGGTCTGGGGGGCCTATTCGAAATGGGATGCCCCCTGCGCGCGCGGGGGGCATCGGCGTTTTGAGTTCCGCCGTCCCGCTCCTCAGATGCGTCTGCACTGGATGGTGCGATTGCGCTAATCATCGAGGCGCGAACGTGCCGACGCCATGCGGCGCGATGCGCTCGTGCCAGCGCTCGACCCGCTCGAGCTGGGCGGCGAGTGATAGTAGCTTGCCCTCGCTGTCGGCCGGTCCCAGTAGCTGCGCGCCAAAAGGCAGACCGTCGCCGGTAAGCCCCGCGGGAACGCTAACGCCCGGCCAGCCGAGGATATTCCAAGGCCACGCGTAAGGGCAAGCACCGGCGATCACTTGTTGCGTGGACCAACTGGAGAGTCCATCGGTCCTGCCGATCGGCAATGGTACCCCAGCGCTCGTGGGAGTTATAAGCACGTCAAAATCCCCAAAAATCAAACCGATGCGATCCTGAAAGCGTCGCTCAAAGCGTCTGGCGAGGGGCAGGACGGTCCTGCCCAGGATGCCGCCGACCTGCGCTGTGGAGCGGGTACGGGCGTCCAACAGAGAGCTGTTGGGCACGCGCTTGACCCATTCGTGCACTCCAGACTCTCCCCGCGCGATCAGCGTGAGGCCCATCAGGCCATAGCTGGGGTGGTGCTCGCTGACAATGTGGCCGAGATTGGCGAGCACCCGGCCGATTCTTCGCACGCCGGCCTCGATCTCGTGGTGCAGGTGAACGGGGGCGCCGCTGAAGGCGTGGCGCAGCGAGAGCGCGATGCGCAATGGGCGCGGTTCGCGGGCGATCGCCTGGGCGTAGGGCTCGGCCGGCGGGGAGGGAGCGTGCAGATCCTCGGGGTGGTTGCCGCTCAGCACGTCGAGCATCAGCGCGGCGTCGGCGACGGTGCGGGTCAGCGGACCGATGCAGGTGAGGCCGTTGAAGGACTCCGCATCGGGCCAGGTGGAGATGCGTCCGCGCTGGGGCTTGACGCCCACGAGGTTGCACCAGCCGGCGGGAATGCGCACCGAACCGGCTCCGTCGGAGCCAAGACCGGCTGGAACGATGTGCGCGGCGACCGCCGCTGCCGAGCCGCCACTGGAGCCTCCGGGGGTGTGATCCAGGCTCCAGGGATTGCGCGTGACACCGAAGGCCCTGCCCTCGGTGAACGGGTAGAGGCCGATCTCAGGCGTGTTGGTCTTGCCGACGATGACCGCCCCGGCCGCACGCAGGCGGCGCACCATCTCGCAGTCCTCGGCCTCGGCCGCGAACGGCCCTGAGCAGCCGAAGGAGGTCGGGTGCTCGGCGAGGTCCACGTCGTCCTTGATCGCTATCGGCACTCCAAGCAGGGGAAGTCGCTCGCCGGCCGCGATGCGCCTGTCGGCCTCGGCTGCCTCCGCGCGGGCAGCGTCGGCGCGCACGATCCGGAAGGCGTTGAGTGTGGGCTGGGTGGCCTCGATGTGCGCGAGCGTCTGCTGTACGAGTTGCGTTGAGCTCATGCGCCCTTCGGCCAGCGCCGCCACACACTCCGTCAGGTCGCCTGGCGAACCTGGGGCGGTGGCGCCTTCGGCGTCTGAGGCTGGGCTTGAATGGGTGGCTGAGGACATTTTGGAATGAAGGCGTGCCGTTAGTGCTCCCACTCACATCGCCGATTCAGAGAGCCGTTCGTTCGAACGAACGATAGCAGCGAGTTGGTCGTCGCGCGCCGATCGGCAGAGCAGCGGGCGCCGAGAGCTGGGAGCAGCCGGGGGAGGGAATCCAGTGAGCAGCTTGGCGCAAGCCGTGAGGCGGGCATAAACTCAGCCGGTGAGCCTCGGCGCGCCCAGCCTCGACACACCCGCGATCGTGCGGCGCTTCCACGAGGCGCGTCGCAACGAGGATCTGGTCGTGCTGCAAGGCTTTCATGCGCTAAAGCATGCCCTTCGCTTTGGCGCGTCTGTAGAGCTGGTCGTGTGCTCTGACACGACTGAGCTGACACGTCTGGGAGAAGGTCTGGCCCCTGATCTGATCGAGCGGATGCAAGCGCTTGCATCCGTGCTACCCGCGGAGGCTTTCAAGCGGCTCGGCCCCTACGTCCCGCATACCGGCGTGGTCAGCATCGCTCGTCGCGTTGTTAGTGACCCGCTCGCCGTGCTCGCCGCCGAAGGGCAGGCGCCGCTCGTGTTGTTGGAGGATCCGCGCCACTTCGGCAATCTCGGCGCCGTGATCCGCGTCGCCGCAGCCGCCGAGGCGGCGGGCGTGCTTACGACCGGGCGCCAGGATCCTTGGGATCCGGTAGCTGTGCGCGGTTCGGCCGGCCTGCATTTCGCGCTGCCGGTTGCGCGCTTGGAGCATCTCCCCGAGACCGACAGGCCGCTACTGGCGCTGGACCCTGAGGGAGAAGAGCTGCGCCCCGAGGCGGTGCCTCCGTGCGCTTTGCTGGCGTTCGGAACCGAGCGCGACGGTCTCAGCGAGCGTTTGCTCGAACGCGCCGACGCGCGCCTGCGCCTGCCGATGCGCGAGGGTGTCTCGAGTCTGAATCTCGCCACATCGGTTGCCGCCGTGCTCTACAGCCTGCGCCTCCGCCGGGCGTAAATGCGGTTGTAAGGCGTAAACGCGGGTTGTGGGTTATTTGAAAAAACGGGATGCCCCCCGCGCGCGCGGGGGCATGAGCGATTTGGAGTGCTTGCGTCGCGTAGCGGAAACCTCGCTCAATCCGCCTGTGCCGGCGTGTACGGCGCTAGCTCGCGCCGTGCGATCGAGAGCTTGTGGACCTCGTCGGGGCCGTCGGCCAGACGCAGGGTGCGCAGGTGCGCGTAGGTCCAGGCGAGCGGAAAGTCGTCTGAGACGCCGCCGCCGCCGTGCACCTGGATCGCGCGGTCGATCACCTTCAAGGCAATGCTCGGAGCGGCCACCTTGATGGCGGCGATCTCGGTGCGTGCATGGCGGTTGCCGACTGTGTCCATCAGCCACGCGGCCTTGAGCGTGAGCAGGCGTGCCATCTCGATCTCGATGCGCGCCTCGGCGATCCAGTCCTGGATGTTGGCCCTGGCGGCCACCGGTTGGCCGAAGGTCGTGCGTTCCACGGCCCGCCTGCACATCGCCTCCAGTGCCCGCTCGGCGGCGCCCAGCGAGCGCATGCAGTGATGGATGCGCCCCGGGCCGAGTCGTGCTTGGGCGATCATGAAGCCATCGCCCTCGCCGGCGATCAGGTTGCTTGCCGGCACGCGCACGTCCTCGAAGAGGATTTCGGCGTGGCCCTCTTGGTCCTGGTAGCCGAAGACAGGCAGCCCTCGCAAGATCTGCACACCGGGGCTGTCGATCGGCACGAGGATCTGGCTTTGCTGGCGATGCCGGGCCGCGTCCGGTTGCGTCTTGCCCATCACGATCATGATCTTGCAGTGCGGATGCAGAGCACCTGAGATCCACCACTTGCGCCCGTTGAGGACGTATTCGTCTCCTGAGCGCTCGATGCGCAGCGCGATGTTGGTGGCGTCAGAAGAGGCCACGGCGGGCTCGGTCATCGCAAACGAGGATCGAATCTCACCCTCAAGTAGAGGATTAAGCCATTGCTGCTTCTGCTCCTCTGTGGCGAATTGGTGCAGGACCTCCATGTTGCCCGTGTCCGGGGCCGAGCAGTTGCATACCTCCGAGGCGATATGACTACGCCCAAGGATCTCCGCGAGCGGCGCATAGTCGCTGTTGGACAGGCCCGCGCCGTGATCGGCGTCCGGCAGGAACATGTTCCATAGTCCCGCCGCGCGCGCGCGGCCCTTCAGCTCCTCCATCACCGCCGGCTGGTGGTGGGGGTCGCCGGACTCGGCCAGCTGGCGCTGGTACACGGGCTCGGCAGGATAGACGTGCTCGTCCATGAACGCGCTCAGACGCTCCTGGAACTCGATGCAACGCTCGCTCGGCTGGAAGTCCATCGTCTCCTCCTCGGCAGTGGGAATAGGATCATCGCCGATGAGCGAGGGATCGACCAACTACAAGGCGGCGGGCGTCGACTACGACGCGCTCGATGAGGGCAAGCGCATGGCGATGGCACGCGCGCTCGCCACCTCGTCGCTGCTTGCCGTCCGCGGCGGGCGTGCGCTCGACGCCTCGCGTGGCGAGCCGGCCTTCGTGTTCGAGCTCGGCGATACGACGCTTGCCTTCGTGATGGAGGGGCTCGGCACGAAGTCGGTCATCGCGCGACAGCTGTTCGAGCGCCACGGCATCAACCGCTTCGCCGACGTCGCCTATGACACGGTTGCGGCGATCCTCAACGACCTCTGCTGTGTCGGCGCGCTGCCGCTGGTCGTCAACGCGTATTTCGCCACCGGCGCATCGGAGTGGTACACCGAGCCCGAGCGCGCCGCGGCGTTGCTGCGGGGTTGGCAGCGTGCGTGCATCGACGCCGGCTGCACGTGGGGCGGAGGCGAGTCGCCGTCGCTGCCTGGGCTCGTCGCGGCAGAAGACATCGAGCTGGCGGGCGCGGCTGTCGGCAAGGTGCCGGCGGGACGTGCGGCGATCCTTGGCGAGGAGCTGCGGGCGGGCGATGAGATCGTGCTGGTCGCCTCCAGCGGCCTGCACGCCAACGGAGCCTCGCTCGCGCGACTGCTCGTCGAGCGCCTGCCCGACGGCTATATGACCGCCCTGCCGAGTGGGCGCACGCTGGGTGAGGCGCTGCTCGACCCCTCGGTGATGTACGTCCCGCTGGTGCAGGCGCTGCTCGAGTCTGGTCTCGGAATCTCCTACTTCAGCCACGTGACCGGCCACGGTCTGCTCAAGCTGATGCGTCCGGCCAAGGCGCTGAGCTATCGCATCTCCGAGTTGCCCCCCGTACCGGAGGTCCTTGCGTTCCTGGTGGAGCAGGCTGGTCTTGACAAGCACGCGGCGTACTCGACATTCAACATGGGCTCAGGCTACGCGATCTACTGCCCCGAGGGAACGGGCGCGGAGGTTGTCGAAATGGCTCTAGCAATGGGCTTTCGGGCCGTCGTAGCGGGCTCTGTGGAGCCTGGCCAGCGCCAGGTAATCGTCGAGCCGATCGGGGTTCATTACGTTGGCGATGAGCTCGATCTGAGCGCCGCCGCGCAACCACCTAGTTGAACCTGTCGTCCGATCCGGGTAATCTTTGGGGGCAAATCGCCAATGCTCCCCGGACGGCTGAGACGTTAGGGGACTCGATGTCGCCGGACCGTCAAGGACCGGAGCTACCCGGATCGTAGGCGGACCTGTCCCATCAACAGAGGAGAGAAGCTGATGCGCAAAGCATCTACCCGTTTGGCGTTGCTCGGCCTCGCCGTAGCAATGCTGACCCTACCGGCGGTCGCAGGGGCGGCACCGGTCGTGACGCTTAAGGTCAAAGCCGTCCCGATCCCGAAGAATCCGAGCTCCAACGGCGGACCCACATGGCCCGGCACCGGCAACATCTTTGGAGCTGGCACCGACGTTGAAGCCGAAATCACGATCAGCGGCACCGAATATGGTGGCTTCCCCTCGCCGCTGACAAGCGTCACGTTCTACACGCCTCCCGGCTCCAAGCTCGACACCAAAGGCTTCACGAGTTGCCCGACGGCGACACTTGAAAGCCACGAAGTCCAGAACTGTCCGAAGAAGTCGTTCGCCGGACCGAAGGGCTCCGCCAAAGGCGTGGTCTCCTTCGGCGGTACGCGCGTGCACGAGACGCTGACGGTGCAGCCTTTCTTCGAGGAAGGCGGCAACCTTGGCTTCTATGCAGAAGGACGCGAACCGGCTGTGATCGAACTGCTCTCGACGGGCAAATTCAGCTCGCCCTCGAGTGGTTTCGGACCTGTGCTCACGACGGAAGTCCCGCTCGTGCTAACGGTGCCTGGCGCCCCTTATGGATCGGTGGAACAGGTCAAAGTCAAGGTCGGCGCCGCCTTCATGCAGGGCAAAAAGCTCGTCTCCTACGGCACGCTTCCCAAGAAGTGCGCCAAGGGCGGGTTCCCGGTCAAGGCCGAACTGAAGTTCCTTAGCGGGGAAACGGTCCCGGTCAGCGTCAAGGCGCCGTGCCCGAAGAAGTAGGGCCGCTACAGAGTTAGGAGAGGTTCGGTGGCCGCCTGGTGCTGGCGGCGGCCACCGGCAGGACTTGGAGGAAAGTAAAGGAAGAGGTACCTCAGAGCGCGCGCGATGCGCGTAAGGTCTGAGAGACAGCGGGACAGGGCGGCCGAATCCAAAACTGATCGGCCGCCCTCTCCTCGTTATCGACACAGAGGTAGGATCGGGTTGAGGACGCAGAATCAGGGGTTCAGGAGGGGCGTGGCCGCCGTCGCGGGTACCGTCTGCACGGTCGCGCTCGTTGCCGTTGTGCTGCTCGCGACCTCGGCCGGCGGCTCCAGCGGCAGCTATGAAGTTCGTGCGATCTTCGACGATGCCGGCAACCTGACCTCTGGGGAGAACGTCAAGGTTGACGGGGTCAACGTCGGCACGGTCGGATCGGTCACGCCCACGCCACAGGCAAAGGCCGCAGTTGTGCTCAACATCACTACTCCCGGCTTCCAGGATTTCCGCGAAGACGCCAGTTGCACGATCCGCCCGCAGGCGCTGATCGGCGAGAAGTTCGTGGACTGCTTGCCCACCAAGCCGCGCGTCGAAGGCACGCCTTTGCCCCCGCCCTTGAAGACGATCCCCGCTGGGCAAGAAGGTGCCGGCCAGGTGCTTCTGCCGGTCACGAACACGCACAGCCCGGTGGACCCTGACCTGCTCGGCGACATCACGCGCTTGCCTGAGGCCCAGCGCTTGACGATCCTCCTCAACGAATTCGGCGCCGGTCTCGCAGGTCGCGGCTCGGACCTGAACGCCGTAATCCGCCGCGCCAATCCGGCTCTACAAGGACTCGAAGAAGTGTTGGCGATCCTCGCGAAAGAGAACAAGGTGCTGACCGATCTCGCTGTCGAAGGCGACCGCGCGCTCGCGCCGATCACGGCCGATCGCGGACAGGTCGTGGGCTTCATCAAAGCGGGCAAGACTGTCGCCCAGGCGACCGCCAACCAGCGCGGCGCACTCGCTCAGAACTTGGCCGACTTCC
Organism: uncultured Solirubrobacterales bacterium; assembly: GCA_963827045.1. GTDB lineage: Bacteria > Actinomycetota > Thermoleophilia > Solirubrobacterales > Solirubrobacteraceae > Palsa-744. The sequence continues at coordinate 333,792 of CAWGZH010000003.1, read as the reverse complement.
CCGCTTTCCTCGAACAGCTCGGACCAGCGATGGAACGGCTTGGACGCTTCGCCGACCAGACGACCCCAACGCTTGAAGATCTCGGTATCGCGGCGCCCGGCATCAACAAACTGTTCGTGAGTACGGCGCCGTTCTCGAAATCTTTCGAAGGCTTCCTGGGCACGCTCGGCAAAAACGCCAAAAGGACGGCCTCGGCTCTGACCGCCGCCGAACCGCTACTCGCGCTGGCCAAGGGACTGGGCAAGAACGCCAAGCCGTTCTCGACCAACTTCTCTGGGCTGCTCACCAGCTTGAAAAGCACGGGGGGGTTGGAGCGCCTGCTCGATTTCATCTATCTCGGCTCCGGCAGCGTCAATGGCTACGACGCGCTTGGGCACTTCCTGCGTACTGAAATATTCGCAAGCACCTGCCTGAGCTACTCGGTCGTGACCAACCCGACTTGTACGACAGGGAAATTCCTCGGCGCCAAGACCGCCAGTACGAAGGCCGCTTCCGCCGCAAGCACTAGCTCTACAGGCCTTGTGATGCAGCGCACGCTGGCCGTCCTGAAAGGGATGACACCGGCTGAGGCGATCGCCAAGTATCCGGGCGCTGTCACAGGCGAAGCAAATGGCGCCGCCGGCGCGCTGTCGAGCGCCTCCGGCGCGACGCCGACGTCCCAGCCAGTGGGTGGCGCGGCGTCTGGCACTACCTACTACAGCCCATCCTCGGAATCCTCCGAAGCAAGCGGCATGCTGCTCAACTACCTGCTCGGCAACTGACAATGAGGACCAGCCCACCACTCACTGCGCTCCTGCTCCCGCTGCTCGCGACGTTTGCGGTGCTGGCCCCGGTCGAAGCGGCACTTGCCGAAACCACCTCGACGGCTCCCACGGCGGAAGCGACCGCGCCCGCGGCTACGACGACGACGAATGTGCCCGCCCCGCCGGCAGTCGAGCCCGCGCCGACGAGCACGAACACGAGCACAAACACGACCCCGACACCACAGCTATCCACGACCTCAACGGGTGAATCCACCACCACTACCGTCCCCGCCCCGGAAGTGCGGACACAGCATTCGCAGCCGCGTACGACTGTCACGCACGCTCACGGAAGCCCCTCCACGACGCAGCCGCTGTCGAGCACCACGACCGGCAAGAACGATAAGAACACCAAGGCCGTATCACCTTCGACGCTGACGCCGCCGCTGCCCTCGACTCTCGGTGGGTCGCTCTCGAACGTGCCCAGCTTCTTCATCAACAGCTTCTCGATCCCGCCCTTCCTGCTGCCGATCTACCAGGCCGCTGGTGCCGCGTATGGGATCCCATGGCAGGTGCTTGCCGCGATCAACGAAGTCGAGACTGATTACGGCCGCGACCTGAGTGTCTCGAGCGCCGGCGCGGAGGGCTGGATGCAGTTCCTGCCGAGCGAGTGGAGTCAATATGGCGTTGACGTCAACAACAGCGGCTATGAGGACCCCTATAACCCCGCCGACGCGATCTTCGCCGCCGCTCGCTATCTCAAGCAGGCCGGTGGCGATACAGACATTCGCGCGGCGGTGCTCGCCTACAACCACTCGCAGACATACGTCGAATCGGTGATGTTGCGAGCGCGCTTGCTCGGCGGCACTCCGCCGGAACTGCTCGGCGCGATCACAGGCTTGACCGAAGCGCGCTTTCCCGTGTACGCGGCCTCGCACTACAGCGACGGCTTCCCCACTACTGAAGGTCCTTCGCCGCATACAGTGCCCGCGACGACGATCTACACGCAGGCCGGGGCTCCCGTGATCGCGGCACAAGACGGGCGCATCGCACAGATCGACCCGGCCGGTCCGTTCGGCCCGAGCATCTCGCTTGTGGATGCCTATGGAAACACCTACACCTATGCTGGGCTCGGCACGCTTGCTTCGCTCTATCCGGTGCTCGAATCGGCCGAAGCCGGCGCGCCACGCGCGGCGGGCCTCTCCAGCGTGGGCCTAGATGTTGGCCCGTCAAACCCGGCCGCCAGCGGTGCGACCCGCTCCTTCAGGGACGGGGCGGAGAACGTCTACCTGCACCCACTGCACGTTGGCGCGCAGGTGATCGCGGGCACTGTGCTGGGCCACGTTGGCTCCGGGACCGAACCTCACATCGTCTTTCAGATCCGTCCGGCCGGTATCGGCGAGCCGTTGATCGATCCGAAGCCGATCCTCGACGGCTGGGTCAAGCTACAAAGCTCCTCCGCCGTGAAAGCTACGGGCCGCACGCCGTTTGCCAAGCTCACGCCAAGTCCCGGACAGGCGCTGCTCGAGTCAAAGACCCAGCTTGAGCTACAGGTCCCACGCGATCGCGCGATCCGTCTACCGCGCTGCGAGCGACGTCTGATCGCCGACGACCGAGCCGACAGGCGTGTGCTTGCGGCGCTTGAGTTCCTCTCCGCGTCGGGCTTGCGCCCGACGGTATCCTCGCGCAGCTGCGCGCAGGCATCCACGGCCAAGAACGGCCTGCCGTCGCCCGGCGTTACCGGCCAAGTACTCGACCTTTCGGCGATCGACGGGACTCCCGTCGTTGAGGCAGGTGGGCCAAGCGCTCTCGGGCTCGTCGCGGCGCGCAAGCTCGCAGCGCTGCAAGGCGTCATGAAACCACTGCAGATCGCAAGTTCCATGCGTTTCGGCACGCTCCACATGACGGTGCTCGCCGACGAGGGGGACACGATCAGCGTCGATTTCGCTCCACTCGCCATCGCTCAGGCGCACGCCGCCGCTGTGTCAGGTTCTGGGCTGACGCCTGCCCAATGGCTGGCGCTTGTCGCCCGGCTCGGCGAGGTGCCCGATCCAACGGTCAGCTCCAAGCCATCGCCGGCGTCGATCCCAGACAATTCCGGCACGGCCTCGCCGGCCGCGGAAGGCAAGTAGCGCGATGGCAACCACCGTCCCACCACCAGCATCCACGCCCCCGTCGCTGCCCCCGCCGCCGCGGCGTGCCAACACGACTCGGATCGTCGCTGTCGCGGCGATCGCAGTGGTGGTTGCGATCGTGCTCGTGCTCCTGCTTGGCGGCAACGGCAGTGCCACCTACTACCTGATCTTCCCCGAAGCCGGACAGCTGGTGCGCGGCGATCAGGTACAGGTCGGAGGGGTGCCCGTGGGCTCGATCAAGAACATCACGCTCCTGCACGACTACGACGTGCGCATCACGATCAACGTCGAATCCTCGTTGGCGCCGCTACACGAGGGCACCACCGCCGAAATCCGCGTGCCGTCGCTGTCGAGCGTCGCCAACCGCTATATCGCGCTCGCGCCGGGGCCCAACAACCGTCCCGCGCTGCCCTCCGGCTCGACCTTGCCGATCACATCCACGCACGGCGTCGTGGACTTGGATCAGTTGTTCAGCATCTTCAATGCCAAGACGCGCAAGGGCTTGCAGCAGTTCATCCAGGGCTCCGCCGAACAGTATTCTGGCGTCGCTCCCCAACTCCAGAAGGATGCGCGCTACTTCCCGCCGGCGCTGGCCGCGGTCGATCACGTGCTCGCTGAATTCGGAGGCGACCAGGAACTCTTCTCCAACTTCCTCGTGGAATCGGCCAAGACGACCACGGTCCTGGCAGGACGCAGCCAGCAGCTCACTGAACTCGTCAGCCACGCCGACACCGCTTTTGGGGCGATCGCCTCTCAGCAGTCCAACCTGACTGCCGGGTTGAAGGCGTTGCCTCCAACATTCAGGGAAGGCAATCGCACGTTTGAAACACTGCCAGCGACGCTTGCCGACCTGACCAAGTTGGTCGATGCCACCAAGCCAGCGGCGCCGTTGCTCTCGTCGTTCGTATCCAAGCTACAGCCGCTGGTGACCACGGCAATGCCGGTCGTGAGCAACTTCAGCGAAGCGATCAGCAAGCCCGGCGCCAGCAACGATCTGACAGAAGCGGCGCTTGCACTGCCGCAGATCGCCAAGACGCTCACGACAGCCTCGCCCGACAACGTGCGAGCGCTTGAAGAATCCGTGCCCATCACAGCCTTGTTCGGGCCCTACACCCCCGATCTCGAGGGCTTCCTGCGCGCGTTCGGTCAGGCTGGTGCCTATTACGACGCCAATGGTCATTACGCGCGTGTAGCGGGCATGTTCCCCGACTTCGAACTGGGCGCGGAAGATACGTTGAAGCCGGCAAATCCGACCCAGGTCGTGCAGGGCTTGAAGACCGGCCAGCTGCGCCGTTGCCCCGGTGCCGCGACACAGCCGGCGGCCGACGGATCTTCGCCCTTCACCGACAACGGCCAATTGGGCTGCGACCCGAGCGAGGTCCCCTGATGAACCGCCGTCGCTCCAACTCACTTGCCGGCAGTCCGCTGCTGATCGGTGCCGTCACGACGCTGATCGTGGTTGTCGCAGTGTTCCTCTCCTACAACGCCAACAACGGCCTGCCGTTCACACCGACTTACGACATCAAGGTGCAGCTGCCGGAGGCATCGGGCCTACAGAAGGGAAACCAGGTGCGCATCGGCGGTGAGCGTGTCGGCGTGATCAGTGGGCTCAGCCCGTATCAGGACCCGAAAACAGGTCGCGTCACCGCGATCGTCTCGCTCAAGCTCGAAAAGGCCACTGAACCGCTGCCGGCAGACACAACCGCGATTGTGCAATCGGTCTCTACGATCGGTCTGAAGTATCTGGCGCTCGAACGAGGTCACTCCAAGCGCACGCTCAAGGCGGGCGAAACGATCCCCGTCTCCCAGACACGCGAACCGGTCGACATCGACCAGTTCTTCGACATGTTCGACGAAAAGACGCGTAAGGCCAACCAGGTGAACTTGACGAGCCTCGGCAATGGCTTCGCCGGGCGCGGGATTGGCCTCAACGAAACGATCTCGACGCTGCGGCCGCTCGTCACGAACGCGATCCCCGTGCTGCACAATCTCGCCTCGCCGCAGACGGGCTTCGGGCAGCTGTTCGTGGCACTCGACCGTGCCGCCAAAGAAGTGGCGCCGGTGGCAAACGAAAACGCTGCCTTCTACACCAATCTCAACACGTTCTTCACGGCGTGGGCGACCGTCGCCCCCTCGCTCGAACAGACGATCGTCGACGGGCCGTCCGCGTTGCGCCAGGCGACCCACTCGTTCCCCTTCGAGGCCGAATTTGTCAACAAGAGCGCCGATTTCATGCGCCTCTTGCGCCCGAGCGCAAAGATTCTCACGACCGTGGCGGCGCCACTTGGACACGCCTTTGAAGTCGGCGCCGTCAACCTGCGCTCCGCGACGGCGCTTAACGGCGAGGTTGCCGAAGCGACCGAAGCGTTCGCCAAGTTCGGCAAGAACCCGCTGGTGATCGCCGGCATAGAAGACGCCACACACACGCTCGGGCTTGCCAACCCGCTTTTCGCGGGGTTGGCTCCGGCGCAGACGACCTGCAACTACGTGACGCTCACGTTCCGCAACCTCGCAAGCTTGCTCTCGCAAAGCATCGGCGTGGGTACCCTTGCGCGAGCGGCCCCGGTGCTTGCACCGACCGGACCAAATAACGAGGGCTTCCCCTCTTCGGCTTACGCCAACGGTCCCTCTACAGAACCTCCGACCGTAGGTAGCGCAGGCCCTGGGCCAGACAACAACCATCTGCATGTCAACCCGTACCCCAACGTCGCCGGCCCCGACCAGTCAAAGGAGTGCGAAGCCGGCAACGAGCCTTACAAGATTGGCGAAGCCGCGATCGGCAATGTCCCTGGAAACGTCGGGACCAAAACCGAAGAGACGGAACGCAAGAACAACCTGTTCGGCGTGGAATATCCGGCCTCCACACTCGAAGCTCTCGGTTTGAAGGGCTCGAAAGAGGCCAAGAAATGAGCCGTGTGCGCTGGTGGAAACGCTACGACGAGATGCCGGTCGTCGAGCTACAGAAATCAAATCCCGTGCGCTTCGGAATAATCGTGATCGTGATCACGGTGATCGTCGTGTACTTCGGTTTCACCAAGCACATCCCGTTCAAGCACGGCTTCCGCCTGAAGGCGGTGTTCTCAACCGTCGTGAACATCAGCCCCAAATCACCGGTGCGTATCGCGGGCGTCAACGTCGGGAAGGTCACCTCGATCCAGCGCGAGGGCAACACGGGCGTTGTGACGATGGAAATCACAAATGGCGGTCTGCCGATTCACCGTGACGCGACGCTTAAGATCCGCGCGCGGATCCTGCTCGAAGGCAACTGGTTCGTCGACCTGCAGCCCGGAACGCCGACGTCCCCGACCGTCTCCTCCGGCTACACGATCCCCATCACACAGACCTCCGACCCGGTCCAGCTCGATCAGGTACTCGACGCGCTCAATACCGATACGCGTGCCAACCTGCAGACGCTGCTTGCCGAATACGGCTCAGCGCTGACGCGTAAGCCAACCGCTGCGCAAGACGCCGAACAGAACCCGGCCGTGCGCGGGTTGACCGCTGCGCAGGCGTTGAAAAAGACCTACTACGACAGTCCTGAAGCGTTGGAAGGCACCGCGATCGTAAACCAAGCGTTCGGCGGCGTCGAACAGCACGACCTCTCAAAGCTGGTTGCCGGCATAGAGAAATTGACGGCTGCCCTGAACGTGCACGAACAGCAGCTCGGAGAATGGGTTGGCAACTTCAACACCTTCCTCGGCGCCTTCGCCGCGCAGTCCACGAGCCTCACGGCGGCGATCGCCGAGTTGCCCGGGACCTTCCAGAACGCCAATCGCGCTTTCACCGACTTCAACGCCGCCGCCCCCGCGATCAGGAAATTCTCGCTCGCGCTTGTTCCAGGAGTAGAACAGACTCCCTCGACGATCGAGGCGGCCTTCCCGTGGATCGAACAGACACAAGCCTCGCTTGCCCCGACGGAGCTAGGTGGCATCGCCAAGGGTCTGCGCGAAGCGGCCCCGACGCTCGCTGGGCTGGTCGTGACACAGCCCGCTTTCTTCAAACAGACCGACCTCTTCTCCAAGTGCCTGAGCACGATCTTCTACCCGGCGACTACCACCAAGCTGCAGGACGGCTCGAGTACCTCCGGCGAGGAAGTCAACAAGGAATTCTGGTATGCGATGGTGGGCGCCGCGGGCATTGCGCAAAGCTTTGATGGCAATGGGCAGACAGGTCGGTTCATGATCGAGACCGGCAACAATACGTTGCGCTCGGCGCCGGCTACCGCGGTTGGGGCTTCGAGTGGCAAAGGCCTGCGACTATTGGCTCACACCTCGCAGCCTCCGCTGGGAACGAGCCCCGCGTTCCCAGCTGCCGAGCCGCCCTACAAGCCGCTCGTACCCTGCTACACGCAGACACCGCAGAACATCAACGGACCGCTCTCGCATGGCCCGGCGGACGGGAGCGAACCATGACGCCCGAGGAGCATCATGGAGAGCGCGGCCTGGGCGACCAGATTGCACGCTACCGCACCGCCTTCATCTCGATTATTGCGATGGTCGTGTTCGCATTGTTCGTGGGCGGCTACATCCTCTCCAACGAGCGTTTCTCGTTGCCCGGATGGGTACCTGTCGTGGGCAAGGAATACGTAACGCTCAAGGCTGAGTTCCGCACGGCTCAGGCGGTGACGCCGGGGCAGGGCCAGTCGGTCACGATCGCCGGGGCCAAGATCGGCGAAATCGCAAGCGTTCAGGCCGATGAAGGCAGCGCGCTCGTGACGATGAACATCACGCCCAAGTATGCACGCTACATTTACCGCAACGCCACCATGCTGCTGCGCCCCAAGACGCAGCTGAAGGACATGACCGTCGAGGTCGACCCGGGTACCCCCAGCTCCGGTCGCGTGCCCAGCGGCTACACCATTCCCCAGTCCCAAACTGCCCCAGATGTGAACTTCGACGAATTCCTCGCCGCGCTCGACGGCGAAACGCGCGACTACTTGCAGGAGCTGATCGACGGTGCGGGCGAAGGCCTGAAGGGCAACTCCGAGAATCTCTCTGCCGCCTTCAAGCGCTTCGACCCGATCTCGCTCTACTCGCGCAAGATCACCGCACAGTTGAAGCTGCGCCACAAGAACATCGAACACGCGATCCACAATTTCCAGCTGTTCGTCAGCGCGCTGGGCGACAAGGACACCGAAATCTCACAGGCGATCGACGCCGCCAATGCCGTCTTCCAGGTGTTTGCCGAACAGGACCAGAACTTCCAGCAGACGCTGCATCTGTTGCCAAGCACGCTAGCCAAGACCAAGAGCGGCCTCGGCAAGTTGGCGAGAGCAGCAGCGGTGACCGGCTCGACCTTGACAAAGCTCCAGCCGTTCGCCGAATCGCTTGCGCCTGCCCAGGAAGCCACGCGTTCGCTGTTCAAGCAGAGCACGCCGATTATCAAGAACCAGATCCGCCCCTTGGCGCGGGAGATCTTGCCGGTCATCAACCAGCTCAATCCATCGCTTGAGGAACTCAGCGAAGCTTTCCCGGGGCTGGAAAAGAGCTTCTCGGTATTCAACGAACTCTTCAACGAGTTTGCCTACAACCCCGGGCCCAACCAGGGGGGTTTCCTGTTCTTCCTCGACTGGGGCACCCACGACCTCAACAGCGTGCTCAGCACCGCCGATGCTCACGGCCCGGTCGGGCGCACGGTCGCCTACCTCAACTGCGAACTTCTGACGCTGCTCCAGGGAGCCGGCGAAGTCAATACGACGGTGAAGTTGCTCGTGGCGCTGTTCAACCCGCCGACGGAAGCGGAATGCGTTGCCCAGGGCTTGAAGGCGCCGATTAGCACGGCAGCGGCTGCACGTGTCAAAGCGCATTCCGGTTCAAGTAAGGGCTTCACCATGAATTTGCTTGGCTCCCAACACAGCGCCTTTGCGCGTTTGGCATCGAACGGGGGGGTTCGCTGAGATGCAGAAGCGCGCACCTACGCTCGCCAACATCCTCGTGATCGTGCTGTTCGCACTGAGCTGCTTTGGGCTGCTGCTGTTCCTGTGGGAGTCGTTTGGCGGCCCCGTGCCGCTCAAGCCGAAGGGCTATCGCTTCACGATCGCCTTCCAGCGCACGCTGGCGCTTGCCGAACAGTCCGACGTGCGCATCAGCGGTGTCAACGTCGGTCACGTGATCAGCCTCAAATACAACAAAGATGGCTTGGCGCACGCACAGGTAGAAATCGCCAGCAAATACGCACCGATCCCCGCCAACATGCGCGCCATCCTGCGCCAGAAGACGCTGCTGGGAGAGACCTATGTGCAGCTCAAGCCCGAGGGGACCGACTCCCATTCGCTGCCGGACGGCGGGGAACTGCCCGAGGCCCAAGTTGAACCGTCGGTGACGCTCGACGACATCCTCTCCGCGTTCAACCCGCAGACGCGTGAGGCTTTCCAGGTATGGATGCAGTCGCTGGCTGAAGGTCTCGGGGGTCGCGGCGAAGAGATCAACTCGTCTTTCGCGATCATCCAACCGTTCGTGGAAGACGCCAACAAGCTCGTCACCGTGGCCAACTCCCAGGAGGGGGCGCTGACGGCAAGCATCCACAACACGGGTGTTGTGTTTGACGCCCTGACTGCGCGCGAGGGACAGTTCCGCGGCTTGACCTCAAACGGCGAGCGCGCCTTCCACGCGTTCGCCGCAGCCAGCAATGAGTTTGCCGAAACCTGGCGCCTGCTGCCCGCATTCGAGCGTAACTCTCAGACGGCGCTGCGTAGCGTCGACGCCTTCGCGACCAACACCGTTCCGCTGTACAACGCGATACGCCCCTTCGAGGAAAAATTGACGCCGTTGCTGGAGGCCGTCAAGCCCTTCACGCCGCCGTTCAATGCCCTGCTCACAAACCTCGGTCCACTGGCCAAGGCCGCCAAGACCGGCCTGCCGGACGTCAAAAAGGTGACCGAACTGATCGTGCCGATGCTCGCTGCATTGAGCCCGGTGCTGCACAACTTCAATCCCTTCTTCCAGTATGCGAGCCAGTACGTACCAGAGCTGCAGGCGCTGTTTGCCAACGGGGCGGCTTCGACCCAGACACACAGCAAAAACACGAATCTTCCCGGAGGTCCTCAACAGCATTTCCTGAAGGTGATGCAGGTGATGACGCCCGAAGGCCTCGGCGTCTACCAGCAGCGGATCGGCACCAACCGCGCCAATGCCTACCCGCAGCCTGGCGCTTTCAACTCGCTTGCCACCGGCCTGCAGGTGTTCAGCAGCGCAACCTGTGCCAACTCCGCTCCCTCCCTGAGTGGGCCGCCCCTGGGCACGCTCAGCGAAGAAATCCTCGAACAGCTGGTGGGACTTGTACCGGGCAGCAGGAAGAAGGGCCATCCAGTTGAAAACCATGCCCTCTATTCGCCGGTTGCCAACAATCCGGAAAGCCCCACCAATGTCATCGGGGCACCTGCTTGCAACCAGCAAGGACCCTTCACATTCAACGGGCAGACAAGTCAGTTCCCGCACGCCACGCCGTCGAAGTAGACGGCTGTCGTTCGGCACTCCTGGTGGCTTGACTGGGCTTTCAGTTGGGTCTAAGCGCTCTGAAGACAGCTTGGCTTGAAAGCCCCTGAAGAGGTTCAGGGCGAGGAGGCTTGAGCGACGCTCAGCGCACGCTCGTGATCGAGATATGGGAGTAGTGCGAAGTAGGTGAGATCGGCGTGCAGTTCCGGGAGCCTCGCGGTGTCCCCTTGCAGGATGCGGCGCTGCACGATCGAGGCGATCCCGCCGACGATCGCCTCGGAAGTCTGGGCGGGCAGTGCGGAGGTATCCGCCGATTGCAAGCGGCCCTCCTCGATCAGGGCCGCAAACAGGGCAAGCACAGAACGTTGGCGCTCGCAGGCCTCCGGGCCCGCGCCGGGCATCTCAACAAGCGCAACACGCGCTCCGGCCGGGTTACGGGCGAGCGCACAGAGCAGACTCTGGAGTGCCAGTCGCACACGCTCAGACCACGGCGCCGCTTGCTGGAATTGCGCGAGCGCGTTGCGTTCTACACGACCCAGCAGGTCGTCCGCGGCCTGCATGAAGCAATCGTGCTTATCGTAGAAGTGCTCGCTGAACGTTGCCTCCTCGAGGCCCGCGCTCGATAGCACGCGGCTTACGGTCGTGCGGTCATAACCGCGCAGCGCTACTGTCTCGACGATCGCGTCGAGCAGACGCCTACGCGGGTCCGACCCGCCGTGCGTCATGACCGCGAGCTGCGCTCCCGTGGAGGTGTCTGCAACTGCCTCGAACCCCGCGGCGGAGTGCCTGTGGTGAAACATCTCCTTACCTCCCAGCACCGATAGTAGACCCAACGGCCTCCGTATGTCAAGACTATGTGTATGGGCCGGTACCGGCCGTGCACGTGGCTGCTGTCGTGCGTGGGTTGACCTGAGTCCTCGCAGATCACTACTATCTGTGCAGTGGAGAGCGAGGGGAGCACTCACGAGGAGAGCGAGGAGGCTACTGGCTCCGACGCGGCGCTTGGTGTCGAAGGCGATGGCGAGGAGTTTCAGTACCACTCCGGGGCTGGCGACCTCGATCTCGCCGGGGAGGCAACCGACCGCGAGTGGTCGATTCGCTGTTTCGACGTGGTCAAGCGCCTGGCCGGCATCCCGGTGCTCAACGGCCTGAACGTCGCGATCCCCGATGACATGATTACGGTCGTGCTCGGCCCTTCGGGTACCGGCAAGAGCGTGCTCATCAAGCACCTGATCGGACTGATGTTCCCCGACTCGGGCGACATCCAGGTGCTCGGTAACTCGGTTCCGAGGCTGACGATGCCGAAGTTGCTGGAACTGCGCCGCAGGATTGGCGTGCTCTTCCAGGACGGCGCCCTGTTCGGCTCGATGTCGGTATTCGACAACGTGGCCTTTCCCTTGCGCCAGCACACCGATATGTCCGAGGGCCAGATCGGTGAGCGGGTGCGCCAGCGTCTGGCCGACGTTGGTCTCGCCGATGCCATGGACGACGCTCCCTCGCAGCTCTCCGGCGGGATGCGCAAGCGCGCCGGCTTCGCGCGTGCGCTTGTAACCGAACCGGACATCGTGATCTTCGACGAGCCCGACTCGGGCCTCGATCCAGTGCGCACGGCGCTCCTTTGCGAACTGATCCAGGAGATGCACGAGGTCCACCGCGGCACCTATATCGTCGTCACGCACAACATCGCCTCGGCGCGCCAGATCGGCGAGTACATCGCGCTGTTGTGGCGTGGGCGGATCGTCGAAGCTGGCGATGCCGAGCGGATGTTCTCCTCGGAGAACCCGTTTGTGCGGCAGTTCCTCAGCGGGTCGGCAAGCGGTCCGCTGGGTATGGACTGAGCCAACTGTCTGTAGCGGGCTCCTAGCCATATGCGAACATATGTTCGCATATGGTCGTATGCGTCCACATCCCTCGCTTCGCGCTGACGGTCGCCGCCGCCGGGGCCCAGACACTGGCGGGCAGGGCACTCGCGCTCGCACCGATGGCTGGGGCGGAGCTGCGCTTGGGGGAAGTGTCGGGCGCTGCTGAGGCATTTGGGGTGAGCGCAGGCATGGTCCTCGGCGAGGCGCTTGCGCGTTGTCCGGAGCTCGAGCTCGTACCCGCCGATCCCTTGGCCGTGGCCGAGGCGTGGGAGGGGGTTGTGCGCGCTCTGGAGGGGATTGGCGCGGCGGTGGAGCCGGCCCGCGCGGGGCTCGCCTATTTCGAGGCCGACGGGCTGCGGGGACTGCATGGCTCGGATACCCACACGATCTCAGCCGTGCGTCGCGCGCTTGCCCGACCGGTGAGGATCGGGTCGGGCCCGACACGCTTCTGCGCGCTGGCCGCGGCGCTTGGCACTAGTACGCGCCGCGCCAAGATCGTGCAAGCGCAGGCGGCACCGAGCTATCTGGCTGCCCGGCCGGTTGACTTGCTCGGCTTTCGAGAGGACACGGCTGTCTTGGTGGAGCCACTGCAGCGTCTCGGCGTGCGCACGCTTGGAGAGCTGCGCAAGCTCGGACGCGATGCTTTGGCCGACCGCTTCGGTGAGCCGGGAACACTCGCTCATCGTTTGGCCGGCGGCGAGGACAGTCCGCTTGTACCACGGGGAGTGGAGGAGTCCTTGGAGGAGTCTTTGGAGGTCGGGGATGCCGGCAGTGGGCTGATGCTGGAACGCGTGCTGGGGGTGCTCGTCGATCGCTTGCTCGCGCGTCCAGAGCGTCGCGGCAGGACCGTGCGTGCGGTTGTGCTCTCAGCACGACTCGTGGGCGGTGGGACCTGGCGCGAGCGGGTCGTGTTCCGCCAGGCGCTCGGCGACGCAAAGTGTGTGGGGCTCGCTTTGTCGCTGCGTCTGCCATTGCTGCCGGCGCCAGCCGAGTCGCTGTGCCTCGGCGTGGAGCGCTTCGGCCCAGGGGGAGGCGATCAGCGCTCACTGCTCGAGCAAGACGAGCAGGCACGGCGCATGCGACTGGGAGAGGCGGTCAGTCAAGTGCGCACCGTGGCCGGGCACGACGCCGCCTTGCGAGCCGTATGCATCGACCCTGACTCGCGCGTGCCCGAGCGCAGGGTCGTGCTCACCCCGCTTCCGGGATGAAGGCTTCTCAGAGCGTCATCCGTTCGCGGGCCGCATCTAGATCGGAGGCGGAGATGAGCCGTCCGCGCGCATTGAACCTGCCGCGTGCGGCCAGAGTCCTCGCGCGCTGCGGAGCTCCGTGTGAGATCAACGGCGAGCAGGTGGAGGCGGTGCGCGAGTCGTGGCTGGTGGAGGACCGCTGGTGGACAGAGCATCCGCTGCGTCGCCGCTACTGGGAGCTCGTGAGCGCGCGTGGCCGCAACCTGATCGTCTTCCACGACCTGTGCGCCGGCGGTTGGTTCACCCAGGGGTCGTGAGATGGCCACCCAGGTCCAATCTCCTTCGACCGGCACGCCGCCATATGTCGAGCTGCACTGCCACTCGGCCTACTCGTTCCTGGACGGCGTGTCGCTCCCAGATGAGCTCGCCCACAGCGCCGCGGAGCTCGGACACGCTGCGCTGGCGCTCACAGACCACAATTCGGTGTCCGGCTCGATGGAGCTGGCCCAGACCGCCAAAGACGCCGGGGTGCGCGCGATCCACGGCGCGGAGATCGACGTGACCGTGGCGGAAGCCTCTGGTAGCGGCGCGGCGTGTGGTCACAGATCGGCTCGTGCTCGAGGAGGCACGCCCTTCAGATCCCCCAATCAAATCCGCCACCTGACACTGCTGGTGCGCGATGCGCGCGGGTGGCGCAACCTGTGCCGGATCATCACCCACGCCCATGCCGGCACGCGCGAGGGAGGTGGGCGCGAGCGTACGGAGCCGGCGGTGGCGCTCCAGACGGTGCTCGATCACGCCGAAGGGCTCGTGTGCCTGACGGGCTGCGCCGAGCGTGGCGTGCACGAGCGGTCGACTGCGCGTCGACTGCTCGACGCATTCGGGCCGCGGGGGCTGTGGGTTGAGCTACAGCGTCCCTATGCTCGCCACGACCGCGCCCGCAATCGGGCGCTGGAGGCGCTCGCCCGCGAGCTGGGGGCGAAGTGTGTGGCCACCGGCAATGTGCACGCCCACACGCGCTCACGCGCCGAGCTGCAGGATGCCTTCGTGGCGTTGCGCAACCACATGACGCTCGACGCCTCCGAGCCATTGCGGCGCGGTAACAACACCCACGTGATGAGCTCGCCGCAGGCGATGGCCGCTCGCTTTGCCGAGCATCCCGAGGCGGTGCGCGAGACGTTGCGTCTTGCCGAGCGGCTGAGCTTCGACCTGACGAAGGACCTCGGCTATAGCTACCCGGGGTCCGAGGACGAGAGCGCTCCGCGACGGCTGGCCGAGTTGTGCTGGGCACGCCTCGAGGATCGCTACGAGGGGGGTGTCGTTCGCGCGCAGGCGCAGGCGCGCCTGGGTGAGGAGCTGCGCGTGATCGATCGCCTCGGTCTGGCCGGCTTCTTCCTACTTCACCACGACATGCTCGAGCTTGCGCGCGAAGTGGCGGTGCAGGTGCGGGGCCGCGACACGGCGCGTGCGCTGCTGGCCCCAGGGCGCGGGCGCGGCTCATCGGTGTCTTCGATCGTGTGCTATCTGACAGGCCTTTCGCATATCGACCCGATCGAAAACGGACTATTGCTGGGGCGCTTCCTGCACGAGGATCTGCACGGGCTGCCCGATATCGACCTCGACTTCCCGCGCGATATCCGCGAGATCTTGATCCCGCGTGTACACGAGCGCTACGGGCACGAGCACGCCGCGCTGGTGGCGGCCTTTCCGACGTTTCGTGCACGGGGAGCGATCCGCGAGCTGGGCAAGGTTCTTGGTTTGCCTGCAGGAGAGATTGAGCGCATCGCGCGCATGGCCGATGGCAGGGGCGATGTGGAACGCGACGTTGCCGCCAGCTCGGGCGGAGCTTCCATAGGAAGCTCCGCCAACGGCTCGCATACAGGCCGTGCTCACCTCGATGACGGAGAGACTGTCCAGGCGCGCTCCACACCCTGGCGCTGGCTTGCGCGACTTGTGGGAGAGGCATACCGACTGCCTCGTCATCTCTCCCAGCACTCTGGCGGGATGGTGGTGTCGACGAGGCCTTTGATCGATTGCTGCCCTGTGGTGCCCTCGGCGATGGAGGGTGAACAGATGGTCCAGTGGGACAAGGACTCCTGTGCGGACGCGGGCTTTCTGAAGATCGACCTGCTCGGGCTAGGGATGCTCTCGGCGGTAGAACGCTGCGTCGATCTGATCGCGAGCACGCGCGGCGAACGTGTGGACCTGTCGCGAATACCGTTCGACGAGCCCAATACGTTCAAAGCGATCCGTGCGGCCGACACGGTCGGCGTCTTTCAGATCGAGAGTCGCGCCCAGATGCAGTCCTTGCGACGCACTCTGCCGAGGAACCTCGACGATCTGACCGTGCAGGTGGCAATCGTGCGCCCCGGACCGATCCAGGGTGGGGCGATCAACCCCTACATCGAGCGTCGTGGGCGTCTGCGCGAGGACCCCGACTACCGAATCCCCTATGAGCACCCTTCACTTGAGCCGGTGCTGCAGAGCACGCTCGGCACGATCATCTTCCAGGACCAGGTGATGCAGGTGGCGGAGGCGTTCGCGGGCTTCTCGCCAGGCGAGGCCGAAGGACTGCGCCGTGCGATGAGCCGCAAGCGCTCCGAGGAGGCGATGAACAGTCATCGCAAGCGCTTCATCGATGGCGCGATGCGCCATGTGGATGCCGATGCGCAGACGGCGGAGCGCGTATGGGAGATGGTCGCGGGCTTTGCCGGCTTCGGCTTCCCCAAGGCTCACGCCGCCGCCTTCGGCCTGCTGGCCTACCAGTCGACGTGGCTGCGCGTCCATTACGGGCCTGAGTTCCTGTGTGCGCTCTTGAACGAGCAGCCGATGGGTTTCTATGCACCCGACAGCCTTGTGCATGAGGCACAGCGACGTGGGATAGTGGTTTTGGGACTCGACGTGAACGCCTCGGGTGTGCACTGCACGGTCGAGCAAGGGGCGGTGAGGCTCGGCTTGGGCTATGTCAAAGGCGTCCTTGCGGATGAGGTAGGAGAGCTCGTCGCCGAGCGCGAACGCGGCGGTAGGTTTCGCGACCTGGGCGATCTCGCCACGCGAGCGGCGACGCGTCGCGGCACACTCGAGCAATTGGCCTGGGCCGGCGCCTGCGACGGCCTTGCGGAAAACAGGCGGCAAGCCCTGTGGCAGCTTGGAGTTGCCTCTCCGGGGGATGCTGTTGGCGATGCGGTGCAGCTGGCGTTGCCGATCGAGTTGCCCGCAGCCCCCCATTTGCGCTCGCTCGATCGCTGGCAACGGGTGCTCGCCGACTATGCCACGAGCGGGGTAACGGTCGACGACCATGTGATGGCTGTCCTGCGCCCGCGCCTGTCCATACCGATGCTGGCCACGAGCGCGCAGCTGTCCCGTCTGCCGCACGGCTGCTCGGTGGCGGTGGCCGGCATGACGATCGCTCGTCAGCGACCAGGAACGGCCAAGGGCACGATGTTCCTATTGTTCGAGGACGAGTGGGGCACCGTCAACCTGGTGGTGTCGGGCGCCGTGTACGAGCGCCACCGTGCGCTCGCGCGCGCTGAGCCTTTGCTGCTGGCACGCGGTCGTTTGGAGCGTTCTCCCTCAGGCGTGCTCAACGTGATCGTCTCCGAGCTGGCGGCGCTTGAGCGCTTCCTTGCTCCAACCGAGGGAGGGGATGCGAGTAACGCAGCGCGCGTGAGCCGGCTCCCGGGCGCCGATCGTCCGACGCCAGAGGATGAGCAGGAAGGATCCGAGATGGGGGCGGACATGCGCGCCGTTGCTCCACCCATTCAGAGCTTTGCCTCGGGCTGGCGGCGGTAGAGCCCTTTCCGACTACAGGGTTAGCCGACGATTGTCGGTGTGAATGCGTGTGGCGACGATACGGATCGCGCGCAATGGGTACTGTGCATTGCGTGAACTACCGCAAGCTTGGTTCCAGCGGCATCGATGTCTCGGAGATCAGTCTCGGCTCGTGGTTGACCTACTCTGGCGGAGTGGCACGCGAGCAGGCCGAGGCATGCGTCAAGGCGGCATTCGAAGAGGGCATCAACTTCATCGACACGGCCAACGTCTACGGACGTGGTGCGGCCGAGTCGTTGCTCGGCGAGGTGCTGCCAGGCTATGACCGCTCCTCCTACGTGCTCGCGACGAAGATCTACTTCCAGATGTCCGATGCCGACAGAGGCCTCTCGGCGGCACAGATCCATAAGCAGATCGATGCTTCCCTGGGGCGCTTGCGTACCGACTACGTAGACCTCTATCAGTGCCATCGCTACGACGAGCAGACGCCGCTGGAGGAGACGATGCAGGCGCTCACCGAAGTGGTCGAGGCCGGCAAGGCCCGTCACATCGGCTTCAGCGAGTGGCCAGTCGAGAAGATCGAGGAGTCACTCGCACTGCCTGGCGTGGCGAAATGGGTATCGAGTCAGCCCCAGTATTCGATGCTGTGGCGCGCGCCGGAGGCAGAGGTCATCCCGCTATGCGAGCGCGAGGACATCTCCCAGATCGTGTGGTCGCCACTGGGTCAGGGAGTGCTCACCGGTAAGTACCGTCCCGGCGAGCAGCCGCCAGCGGACTCGCGAGCCGCCAGCGACAGCATGAGCGACTTCATCGGCCAACTGATGCAGGACCCAGTGCTCGAAGCGGTACAGCGGCTGCGGCCGGTTGCCGAGGCGGCCGGCTTGACGATGCCCCAGCTTGCGCTCGCCTGGGTGTTGCGCCAAGCGAACCTCGCCTCTGCGATCGTGGGCGCTAGCAGGCCTGAGCAGGTACGGGCGAATGGGTCTGCCTCAGGCATCACGCTCGACGCCTCAACGCTCGCCGCTGTGGACGAGGCGTTGGGCGAGATTGTGGTGCGCTAGCAGTTCGCAGTCGCTTGTCGATCGAACCGCTACACCTACTCGACACCGGGGGTCTAACCGCTAAGACTCAGAGGGGTTGGCGCAAGCAGGTAGACCAAGGTCGCTAGTGCGAGCACTGAGCCTGCCTCCCAGCCCATATCGACGAGTCCGGAGGCGATAATTTCACCCTTCCCAGAGGCTCTGAGGTCTCCTCCGAAGCTGTTGACTGCTTCGACGATCGAGTAGATGTGCAAACCCACCAATGCGAGCGCGGTCCCCAGCAGTCCGCAGGTCACGAAAAGCTCGATCCCCCCGACCGGCCCCTCATCCAGGTCAGGAAGCTATCGAGCACCGGCGATCACGCCGACGCTGAGGAGACCGACGAAGATCACGACGGGAATCAGCACGGGTGGATCCTTCTAGAGGGCCCGGACGGATCGTCTGACTGTGCGAATCTGCCGATTCACTGCGGACTGGCCTCGTGTAGGCTTCTGCGTGCAATGGGCGGCCTTGGGGGTTTTGGTGGACTGCGGTCTTTCGGGCACTGGGTAGATACGGGTCTGATCTGTGGTGAGCCCCGTGAGTGGCTGTGGGGCAGGATGAGACGCTCGATCAGTGTCATCGCGATTGTTCGTCATACGCTCGAGGTCTATGTCGCTCAGGCGCCGCTTTTGCTGCCGCTCGCGGTGTGTCTCGCCGGCCTCCTCAGAATCCTCGACGTCATGCCGGCTAAGCACTCAGGTGTGTTGGCGCTCCTGATCCTGCTTGCCATTCTCTTCGCTGTCACGCTGTTCACCGGTGTTGTGGTGCAAATCGTGGCCGATGCCCGCAACGGCCGGTCTGTCGTCAGTCTTCGCGCGGCACTACGTGCAGTGAGGCCGGTACTCGCTTCGCTTCTGTTGGTCGGGGTCGTTGCGGGCATTGCGATCACGCTCTTGTCCTTCGTTGGCCCGCTCATAACGCTTTCTTTGCTCGTCGGAGCAGCGCTAGGTGGGGGTGGTCACCTCGCCTATGGATTTGCCCATCTGGGCGGGATCCTGGTTATTGGGCTTGCCGCGAATGTGTTCCTGGTATTGGCGGTCTGCTATCTGATCCTGAGTTGGTCGATCGCGGCGCCGGTCGTCGTCTTGGAGCGTCCGCATGGGCTTGGTGCTCTCGCACGCAGTCGCGCCCTCGTGCGTTACAACCGCTGGCGGATATTCGGCACGCTCCTGCTGTTCGGAATACCGCTAGGTGTTGTTGGGAGGTTGGTCGAGATGGGTGGTGTCTCGGCGGGCAAGGTTCCTGCCGTAGCGTCCGAGATCCTCGTCACGACCTTGATCTTGCCCGTCCCGTTGATCGTTGTAGCAGTTATCTATTTCGAGTTGCTCATCGTCAATGGCGGGGCACCACGACATCGATTGTCTCCACGGAGTAGAAGCACTTCATTGGGCGGGTGCTTCAATCGGAGGGCTCAATGTCTTGTCACTGAGCGCTAGTACGCAGGTATGAAGCGCACAACACTTTCGCTTCCTGACGATCTCGCTCAAGCCCTCGCGCGAGAGGCGCATCGTCGCTCGACGTCTGCCTCCGCGGTAGCCCGCGACGTGCTCGCAAAGCATCTGCACCTGGTTCCCGGTGATGTACGTCCGCTGCCGTTCGCCGCGCTTGGCCATAGTGGCCATCACACGACTGGTCGGGACATGGAGCAACTGCTTGAGCGAGGCGGCAGCGGCTCTGACCGCGCTCACCGTCGAAATCACGAGCGCGATCAGAGCGGCGGATCTACCTGCTACGCCTGCTTTACAGCAGACACATCCACAAGGATCTTGACCTTGACCCCGCGGCGTAGATGCGTCCGAGGGCGTCCAGATCGTCCATTTTGTGCGGGTTTCTGGACATATCGGACGCATCGTACGATATGACTTTTGTCAAACTTTTGTCACGGGCTGCGAGCGTGTGGACGCTTCCAGCGGCGCGATCTCTACTCGGACAAAGCTGGGGGATAACGTCCGGCTCTCTGGTAGTCGGTGCGCCGGGGTCGGAGCCTGTTCATGGGAGCTTGAACGTTGGGCTAGAACCAGATCGAGGCGACTGTCTCTTGCGTCAATTGCCCCATGGAGCCGTGTCGGCCGAAGATGGTCCAGGGCTCAGAGGAGCGAGCCTCGTTACCGAAGAGGCTCAGTCCGCCTGTGCATTCGTAGCTCTGGCGTAGGCCAGCGACGATGCTGCTTGTCCCAGCCAGGAACAGGCATCGCGCTCCGCTGGTTAGTTCAATCGCCCACGCTGGGTCGGTCTGGGGATCGTTGTCGGCGTGGTCGTTTCGCAAGATATTGGCTCCATCGCTCGGGAGTCCCTTGGCGAGCTTAATGCGGAGCGCTTGTCCGGACCACGGACCGTTTTGTGGGCAGACCACGGAGTGTGCGTTGAGGACTGCCGCGAAGCAGGGATCTTGTAGTTCGTTCCCGTCGTTGCAGCGCCACGCGTCAGATCGTTGGCTGATGATCGAGCTGGTGAAGCATTCTCCGGCGACCGTCTTGGTCACCGGGACGGTGAGCTTGCCTTCCGCGGAGTACGGCGCGTAGATGTGTACAGCGGTCTGGGTCGTTGCCGTGGTCTGACTTATCGCCTGTTGCACGGTCACCGTCTTCGTCGCTGAGCTGCCGCAGCCCGACATAAAAGCTACTCCGGCGACTGCGACCCATCGGCAGCAGTTCACCGCCCAACTCAGCGCCTCAATAGGCGGTATGACCGTCGCAGTGGCTTTGCTTGTCTTCACGGCCTCGAAGAAGCAGCTTGCGGCGGCGGCACGGCCTTTGAGTATCGCTGTGAAGGTTTCGGCGTTCTTCGAGTACAGCTTCATGAGCGTGGCGGCGAGCGTACACCAGGCCGCGGGCGCCGGAAGGACTCGCGGAGCTCACGAAGCAAGGCGATACCGCGACCGGGTGTCATGCCGCGAATCGTGCGTGGCAATCGCTGGGCTGCCTGGTCTCCAGGCGTTGCGGGCATCATCGATCCAGCGGTCGATGTCCTCGGATACGAACCGCAGCGGCCCGTCTTCGCCACCGATGCGGATCGACGGTATGCGCCCAGTCTTGGCGGCGTCATATAGCCAAGAGCGTGAGACTCCGAGGCGGTAGGCGACATCGGTGGGCTTCATTAGTTCCTGCGTACTGCCATCGACGCATGGCCGCGGGTCACTGCCCCCCACTGACTGGATGGAGCTTGTTCGGGGCGCGGCTATGCAGAGTCTGATGGTGGCACGTATAGGTGTCGGCCAACGGGGGGCTTTGCCCCTCAGCCGTTCTGGGTGTGGTCAATACCAGCGCGTGTACGGAGCCAGATCGGCCGTGTCTAGGGCACTCCCTGTTGAGCTGTCAAGCCACCAATCCATGCGGTGCGCGAAACCCCTCGGATCGTCAACAAAAACCATTTTCGCATCGACAAAAATCCATGAGTGAGTGGCTGAGCAGCTGCGAAATCAACCCTTTCCTTCCGTGTCGCGCGGCTCGGGCGCCAAAACTAAAATGCCTGCAAGCGAGCGCATTTGACGCCGGTGCGCGAAGCAGCGAAAATCCGATTTGATCGGGGACGAGAAGTAATTCATTAGTTTCCGCAGAAGAACGAGCGATACCGCTAATGAGGTGGAGTGCGTTGCAGGGCGTCAAGGTGCCGGCGATACGCCAGTTTGCCCAGGGTTGCGGCGAGCCTGAGGAGTACGACCCGCGCGAGCGGTCGCGCGGACAGCTCGACACCCTCGCGCATCCGCCGCATTGACGCGCTGGTTGACGCGCTCGGCCTCGGGCTCGCGCGCAACGGCGCGCTCGCGTCGATGACGACTCCGCCGCCGCGCCGCTCAGGACGTTCGCCGCTCAAGCTCTGCGCGCCCCTCGCGGACCACCTCGACCGCTCCGCGGCTGGGCTTCATCCGCGCGCGCAGTGCGCTGAGGCGATCGAGCGTGGCAAGCGTGCTCTGCGCATCATGGCCACCCGAAGGCTGGATGATCGGTCGTCACGTTCTTGCTGGGCATGGAACATTTGTGTTGCTCGTTGTGTGGCTGCCGTCTAGGAAGGCGAAGGTGGCGCTGAAGGCAAAGCCGTCGCGGGGGCATTTGTGGGGTAGGAGGATCCCTCTTGGTTTGTAGGCGATGCGTTTGCCGCGGTTGTTTTCGTAGTAGGTGAGGCCGAGTGGTCCGAGTGTTGCGTGTAGATGTACGACCGAGACATCGGGTCCGGCGGGCAGACTGGGTACGAGCGGCACGTTGATGTGGATGCTCGCCCCGTAGGGCGGCGGCGATGGAAGTAGTAGGCCGGTGAATGGGATCTGCGCGAAGACTGGGGTTTCGCCGGTTGCGTAGAAGAGGAGGGCAAGGTGTCCTTCCTGTTCGGGGGCGCGCAAGATCGCGACTTTGGCGGTCTCGCGAACGATTTCTGGTCCGACCGGGATCTCGGCGGTTGCGCTGCCTTCGCCCATGCGCGAGTCGGCGGGGCAGCCTTCGGCGCCGAGGGCTTCGAGTCGCCTCTTGGTGCAAGTTGCTAGGCCCAGTTCGCCGACGGCGACGCCAAGGCTGCCAGGGTAGCTCACATCCAGTTCGGTCAGCGGTGCTGGCACGCGACCGCTGGATGCGATGATCTGAGCGTTGAACTCGAGCGTTGTGCTTTGGCCCAGCTTGTTTGGAACAAACGAGACGTGAAGCTTTGCCGACGGTGAGGCTTGAGCGGGGCCCGGCACGCAGGCGCAGCAGGCAAATGCCGCGAGGATCAGGTTTCGCCGTGTTCGTCTTTGCCGACCGGGCGTTGGCTGTCTCAATACGACAGTTTGCCGGTTGTCTGGACGGTCACGGCGTCGGTACGGCGGTCGAATACGCCGTAGAGTCCTGCGTGTCCGCTGACGTGGGCGTAGCGGCCTGTGCCACCGGTAACGATGAATGTGCCGCTGAAACTTTGATAGCGGCCGGCGCCGTGGGGTGTAGCGTTGCCGTAACCCTTGACCGATCCACTGTGGGTGTGAGTCGTGAAGCTGCCGGTGTAGACCGCTCCGGTCTTGAGCTTGGCCTGCATTGATCCCGGGAGCGCTCCGGAGACCGCTCCTTCCTCGAATAGCTCGGAGCCTTCTGCTTTGACGAGATGCAGGTGCGCTGTTGTGGTCGCGTTCAGCGAACGCGCGGCACGCGCTGCTGGGTGGCGTGAACTGTAGGACGCGGTCGGAGCGACCATGCCACTACCCACGACGACAGCGAGGGTTGCCGCGAGTGCTCCTGATACTCGTCGGCCGCGACGATTGACGGTGATGCGAAATGGTTTGGACATGATGTTCGAGGGTCCAGATTGGACCTAGTGCTTGGATGATCTGGTACAAACCATATCTTGAATAGATTCCGGTGGCCGGCGAGTCTGTCTCTGGGACGGAGCTGGGCTCGTCGGCCTGTCCGATCACGTGCCTTGGCACGCATGGGTGCTGCCGGTCAGGTATCGAGTCGAAGGTGGTGTCTGGCTATAAGCAGGCGTCTACGCCAGGTCGGCACGACGATGCGGCCAGGGGCCTGTCCGTAGCCCGCGCGTTCGATTTGGCGCAGGATCTCGCGGTATAGGGTGGTGCATAGAGCCATCCCACGTTGACCGCTGGCGAGCATCGACGTTGCATCTTTTGCTTGCTCGTAGAGCGCGTCTGCGCGCGCGATCTGGTCGCGGATGAGGTCGACTCGGACACCCGGTAGTGGTGCTCCAAAGCGTTGGATTGTGCTTTGTGCGATGTAGAGACGGTTGTGGGTGGCGTCTTCGTCGATATCGCGCAGGATGTTGGTGCGTTGCATCGCTCTACCGAGGATCGCCATCTTCGCCTCGGCTTCGGGACGTGCGCTTCCAAGGAGGCGTGCAAGCATGATCCCCACTGATCCGCCCGCGCGTTGAGCGTAGAGTTCAAGATCCTCTTCGGTGTGGATGACGGCGCGCTTGATGTCGTGGCGCATCCCTTTGCAGAACTCCAGAAGCGCATCCTTGGGTAGTTCATGGCGTTGTGCGAGGTCGTCCAGGATGCGTGTCTCATAGGTATCTGTGGGCTCGTCTCGTGTCCATGCTTCGACCGCCCCGAGTCGTTGTGCGGCCTCGGGTTGATCGTCGTCTACGAGGTCGTCGAGCTTGCGCAGAACGTCATACAAGTGGTAGACATCGCTCCTGACGTTGCTGGGGATTAGTCGCAGCCCAGGGGCGAGTGTGCTCTGGTCGGGCGTCAGTCCTTCCGGTTCGTGAATAGTTTCGCCGGTAGGGCTGGACGCAGTGTGGCGCACGGTGTCACTCGGTTGAGAAAGCGGTCTTCGGCCTGAAGCCGAAGGTTCGTAGAACCGCGATCATGGCGGCGATGATTGAGATGGCGGTCGCGATCAGCACGGTACGCAACCCCAGTGTCCAGGCGGGGGAGAAGACGATTGGCGATCCGGTGCTGTGGCGAAGCCAACTGTCGATCAAGTATTGGCCGAGGATGCCGCTGGCCACTCCGATCAGACACCCAGCGAGTAGTACGCATCCGCTCTCATAGAACACGAGTCGTGCGAGCTGGCCGAAGCTCATTCCCATCGAGACGAGCGTGTCCAGCCTTCCGCGTCGTTGCCAGACCGCTGAGATCATCATGGCGATGACTGTCGCGATCGCCGCGATCAGGACGATCGCCGAGGTTTGATCCAAACGTGAGAGGGTGCTGCCGAGGACGGTGCTGACCTGTTTCTGGCGTTCTTCAGCGGTCTGCACACCCAGCGCAGAACCGGCGGGCAGAGCGTGTTCGACCGCGAGCTTGCCTTCGGCTAGCGGGACTCCTGGTTTGAGCGTGACGGCGAGCTGGCTCGCGCTCGTGGTGCGCCATAGCCGACTGTAGTCGTCGGCGTTCAGGAGGATCGTGCCGGGCAGCCAACCGTAGTTTGAGATGGTCGCAGCGATCTTGAAGCTCGCGAGACCGGATGGTGTCGGCAGGATGAAACGCTCACCGAGTCCTACATGGTGTTCGGTTGCAATGGTCTGGCTGATGACAGCCCAACCTCCTTCGCGCAAACGTCGCGCGGCGAGCAGAGCGGGGCCTTTCACGAGCTGGCTCTCGGCGATTGGGCTCGGCGCCTGCGGCGGGATGCCGTTGACCCAGACCCTACGATCGGTTAGATCCAAGAACGAGTTGCGATACGCCAACACCGAACTCACCGCGGGGAGACGCTGTAGCTGGCGTTGCGTTTGGGCCGGGGCGAATGGTTGAGTGCCGTATACGTTCTCGGCGCCGCCCGGTCTGATCCACAGGTCGGCGTTCGATCCGGTTTCTTCGGCGCCGGCACGGACGGCTCGTTGAACATCTGCGACGGCACCGCTGATGGTGACCATCAGGAATACGGCGATAGTGCCGGTTGCGAGCAGCGCGACTGTTCTGGTGGGGGAGGTCTTCATCTCGCCACTGGCAAGCCGAGCAGAGGGATCGCCTGAACGCTTGGACGCGGCACGCGCGAGCTTGAGGATGAAGCGAACCGTTGCCGGCATGCACAACACCAAGCCGACCGCCAGCGCGACCAACGCAACGACCGTGGCTTCTGCCCACAGCAGGGACACGACGACCGAGACGCAGAGCAGCAGTGCTCCGCAACCAAAGACCGCCGACTCGCTGAATCGGGGACGACGCAGTAGCGAGACCACACGTTCGGGATCAGGTGCGATGGCACTGCTGCGCAACAGCGAGATCGCCGGCAACGCCGCAGCGGCGAACGCCGCGAACAACCCAGCGCCGAGCGCGACCAGGATTGTTTGCAGGCTGACGATGCGTTGTCCACCGATTGGGAACGCGGCTGTGAGATAGCCCGGTGGCGCCCGGTAGGCCAGCAGCGAGATCGCATCACCCGCCAACAGGCCAAGGATCGAACCGATAACACCGAGAACAAGAGCGTCGAATGCAAGCGAGGCGATGATCGAGCTGTCAGGTGTCCCCAACTGGACGAGGTAGGCGATGAAGACTCGCCGCTCGCCACTGGCAAGCAGCAGCGCGTTATACGCCAGGATGATCCCGACGACCAAGCTGATCGCGCTGAACAGCGCCGTCAGTTGCGCCTCGGGCTTCGCTGCGTCTGAAAGCAACTGGACTTCGGTGTTGACCGGACGCACGTTCAACATGCCTCCGAAACGCTGATCGAGGGTTCGGCGGACTTGAGCTTCGCGTCCTTCGCTCGGCTCGATCAGAACCCTGGTGATTCGGTCCGTCAGCCGTGAGAGCGTCTGGGCGACCGGCAGCGATGTCGCCGCGATCGGGCTTTCGGCAAGCGGACCGAGCTGGCTGTCCGGCACGATCGCATCGAGCGCGAGGTGTTCTGTGCGCTCACCGATCCTGATTGCGACTACATCGCTGCGCTTGACGCCTAGCGCTTCAGCGGTCGGCTGGGTCAGCACGAGCAGGCCGCGTCGAGAGACTTCGGCATAGCGTTCAAAACGCGAGATCAACTGGCCGCCAAGGGTCTCTAGGCGTTCATCGGCGCCAACGAGCGTGAGCGGCTTGCTGGCCTTGGGGCCCGTCACGATCACCTGTTGGGTCAGCACGGGTGCTGCGGCCTTGATCCCAGGTGTGCTTTCGATCTGTTCGCCGATCGTCTCGCTGAAGCCTTCAGGCGATCTGGCGGCAACTTCGAGAGTGGCACGGCCGGCGACACCATGGACGACCTGTTCAAAAGCACCCGTGACGCTGCTGTTAGCGACCTGCACAGCAAACAGCAGCGCAACACCAGCAGTGACACCAACGACCGCCATCAACTCACGCAAAGGTTGCACACGCAGATGCCGTCGGTAGAAGCGAAACAGCGTGCCCGGACGGATCATCGCCCGATCTCAGCCGTCTCAGGATCGTAGGAGACAAGCTTGCCGTCACGCATCGCCAAGACCCGGTCGGCATAGCGCGCGACGCGGGCGTCGTGCGTGACGAGGATCATCGCGACATCCCGCTCGCGAGGAAGACTGCTCAAAAGACCTAGTACGGCATCCCCGGTCTCCGTGTCGAGGTTGCCCGTGGGCTCGTCGGCGAGGATCAGCTTTGGTTGGCCGATGAGCGCGCGCGCGATCGATACGCGCTGTTGCTCTCCACCGGAAAGCTTCGCTGGCGGGTGACCTGCCCGAGCCAGCAGACCAACATCATCCAGTGCCGCGAGTGCGCGCTTGCTTGCCTCACGGTGATTGACGGTGCGTAGCAGTAGAGGCAGCATCACGTTTTCTTCGGCGTCCATACCGGGTACGAGGTTGAAGTTCTGGAAGATGAACCCGAGCTTGGTGCGACGGTACTCGAGCACCTCGGCCTTGGTCAGAGTGCCGAGGTCGCGGTCCTCGAAGCGGGCTTCGCCCGAATCGCAGCGCAACAGGCCGGCAGCCAACAGCAAGAGCGTTGTCTTGCCAGAACCACTGGGGCCGAATAGCGCGACCAGCTCGCCAGCATCGATCGTGAGGCTGATGTCATCGACGGCTCGGATATCGCCGGCGCCCGTTGAGTAGTACTTCCGGGCGCTACGAAGGTCAAGCATCGGCTGCTGAAGGACGCGATTCAGGCGTCGGCAGCCGGTAGAGCTTGCCTCGCTCATCAGGTGGCTCTGCGCCGATGAGCTTGCCGTCACGCATATAGATGATCGGATCGACACGCAGCAACTGGCCCGCGTTCGTATCGGCGACAAGCACCGCCACCTTCGCTTGATGTGCGAGGGTGGCGAGCAGCTCCATAATCTGCTCTTGCTCGATGATCGAGAGGCCTGAGACGGCGCCGTCTACGAGCAGGAGCTGTGGTTCGGCTATGAGGGCGCGTGCGATCGCGACGCGTTGACGCTCGCCGTCTGAGAGTTCTTCTGGCGCGAGGTCGGCGCATTCGTCGGCCTCACACGCCAACAGGAACTTGCGAGCGCGACGCTCAGCCACCGGCTTCTCGGCACCATCGATGAGCATTGGGAGTTCGACGTGCTCACAGACGCTGAGTCCTGGCACCCACGGTTGTCCGGCCCATATACATCCCACCTCACGGCGTCGGTAGCGGCGATGTTGCGCCGTTGACATCTCGTTCAGACGTTCGTCCTTGTAGGTCACGATCCCACTGTCTGGCGCCTCAAGCCCCGCCGCAACCTGTAGCAGCGTGGTCTTGCCTGCTCCGCTCGGACCGAAGATCCCCATGATCTGGCCACGCTCCAACTCAAAGGAGAGATGATCCAGTGCGATCTTCGATCCTCCGCGCCGCTGGTAGGACTTGCATACGTGCTCAAAGCGAAGGATCACCACGACAGATCCGATCCCGAATGTGTGGTGGGGACGTAATCTTTTGCCCCGCGGTGCTTGCCGAACCTCATCGCTGACGTTGCCTGCGCTGCGTCGCGGCCATCTCCTCGAACAGCTCGTCTCGGGCATCATGTCGAGCCCGTGCCTTCTGCGTCTTTGACGGGTCGGCGATTGACGGCCAGACGGCTTCTGGTTGTGCGTGGAGCCATAGGAGCATCTCTCG
Organism: uncultured Solirubrobacterales bacterium; assembly: GCA_963827045.1. GTDB lineage: Bacteria > Actinomycetota > Thermoleophilia > Solirubrobacterales > Solirubrobacteraceae > Palsa-744. The sequence continues at coordinate 305,162 of CAWGZH010000003.1, read as the reverse complement.
CATCTCCCTGGCGCGCTGCAGCTCTCCTTCTAGCAAGGAGATATCGAAGCTGAGATTCAGCCGCAGGAGGACGTGATCGGCGCGTACAAGTGTTCGCTGGTGCGGGATCAGGTTGCTGACTTCCTTGAATTCGTTTAGGCGCTTGGTGTATCTCTCCTCATAAGCATCTAGGTGGCCTAGGACGGTCTTCAAGCGGGCAGGGCCGGCCAGCGTGATCTTGAGCAGCTCTGGCCGCCGAGGCAGTTTGACGGCGACTAAGACGGCCTCCAGCCAGTCCTCGAACTCTCTTTCGCCATTATCGGTGATCGAGACCAAACGTTGACGCTTACGGTCCCCTGAGCCGTCGGCTACTGGCTCGATCAGCTCTTCCTCCTCCATCTTCCTGATTGTGTTGTAGACCTGGCCGGAGCTGAGCTCCCAAGCGGGTCCCAACCGCTCCTTCAGGCGATCCGCGAGCTGGTAAGGGTAGGAAGACCCCTCAATCAGGAGTCCCAACAGTGCGTGCTTCGTGGACATTCAATCTCCTCCGACCCTCAAATCAGCGGTACCCGTGAACGGGAGCATTCCGTAGACGGAAACCCTACATTGAGCCTCCGATCCGCGCCAGTCCAAAACACGAATACCTTCGTTAAAGGGTGCTGACCAGATCCCCCGCCGAGCGTAGTCTCGCCGCGACAATGGAGTTCGCCTCCCGTTCTAAAGCGCATAAACAAGGCCGTCGGCGCGATAAGCGCCAAGCTCGACGGGTCTCTAAAAACACTCGCTAGACCCGATTCCAAATACCTTCCTTAAAGGTATTGGCAGAACGCCCGATCCCGTGCATTCTCTGTGGCATGGCAGCTCAGGCACCAACAAGGCGGACTCGAGAAGGCGCTTCGACCGCCAGCTCAAGCAGCACGTCCCAAGCCAGGATTGCGCGTCGAAGTCGGTGGATGAGGACATCCCACCAACAGCGAACTAGAAATGTTTCTTACTCGTCTGTAGAACAAACTCTTGCCGCAGACGGGGGCCCGCCCGTGGCCTACTCCGAGCGCTACCAAGACGTAGCGTCGCAGAGCTTTCGAGCATTGCGATTAGCGGCTGGGTCCTTATGACGACAGCGACCCTTGATCCACCGATGAATACCGATGGCTGGCACGACGCACATTGGCCACGGTCAGACGAGGACATGTATCTCGCGGTCACCGAGGCATGGTGTCGGATGTTCTTGCGAGCGGAGCGTCGTAAGCACCCGTTGGGTCCGTACGTGCTTGGCGAGGACTTCATAAGGTCGGTCGCGAGCGTGCCTCTCGATGCACGACGTGTTGCGGCCGTTTGCGCCCGAGTCGCCAGCCTTCATACGCACGGTGACCGTGAGTTCTGGCCGGTAGACCTCTCGCCCCAGGAAGCGCCCGATTCGGCTGCAGCATGGTGGTGTGCAATCGAGGAGCCCGATGGGCTCGGTGTGCATCATGTCCAGCTGAGCAGTGGCACTCTCGAATTCTTGTCTGTCGCCTACTTCGGCGATCGCCCAAACCTCAAGGGTTTCCAGTAGGGCCTGGATATGTGTCCGAGAGCCTCCGATACAAAGTCCGAGGGTGAGTGGAGCATCCCGAGCTTGCGAGAGCCTCGCTATTCACAGTCGCTGGAGCGCGGACTCGCCATTCTCGGTTGCTTTACGCCTGAGCGTTCGATGCTTGGGATCTCCGAGATTTCTGACGACCTCGGGATGAGTCGCTCGACGACTCATCGTTACGCAATCACGCTACTGGCCCTTGGCTTCCTCGAGCAGGGTGCCTCGCGCAAGTACAGGCTGGGCCTGCGTGTGACCGACCTCGGCATGTCAGCTCTGAACTCGACCGGGCTGCGTGAACATTCGCGTCCCTACCTTGAAGAGCTGCGCCAACGCACCTCCTATACGGTGAATCTGTCGGTACTCGACGGCCCGGAGGTTCTCTATGTCGATCGCGCCCGAAGCCTCCGTCGGGGGCAGAACAAGATCGATTTCAGCCTGCGTCCCGGCTCACGTCTGCCAGTTTATTGCACTTCGATGGGGAAGGTCCTGTTGGCCAACCTTCCCGAAGCCGAGCAGCTCAAGCTAATCGGAGACATGACGCTCACGCGCCGCGGTCCCAACTCGATTATGAGCAGGAAGGCGCTGTATGTTGAGCTCCAGCATGTGCTTGAGGAGGGTATGGCGGTCAACGACGAGGAGTACGCGCTTGGTTTGGTGTCGATCGCTTGTCCGATCCGGTCTGAGAGTCGAGAGGTGGTGGCCGCTCTCAACTTGGCGGCTCACACGTCGATGATTTCCCTGGAGGAAATGGCTGACCAGCTCTTGCCGCATCTCCTCGCCACCGCCGACAACATTTCTGCGCGCCTCGGGTTTCGGCGTGACGACGAGAAGATTCTGTGAAGAAAGGGGTGCGGTTCAGGGAATTATCTAAAGCTCCGAAGCGCCACGGCGTTTCACAAGATGGTCAGGCTTTGTTCAGTGTGAATATTTCGAAAGAAAAGGTGGGGGGTATGCGGTCTATGTGGCGGACGCTGTTTGCGTGTATGTTGTGCGGGCTGGTGGGCTTGATGAGCTGGTCTGCGGTCGCGCGAGCAGAAGAAGCCTCGTTGGTCCCTGGGTCTGGGTCGTCGGTGTTCTCAAATCCAACAGTCGTTGTGGGCTCCCCCGAAGAAGCTCAAGAACTGCAATATGAACATGAATCTAAGTTCCATAGTCCTGAAGCCGTCATGGCACGCGAAGCGTCACAAACTAAGTTTGAGGGTCTAAATCCGGAACAGGCTGGGAAGTTGGCTGGAGAGTCGTTCCCGCGAATCGTGGACGTTCCAGCGGGCGGCTCACCGCAGTTGCCTACGGGCGAGCGGATCGTCACGTATCCGACGCCGAATACGGCGGAGCTGGAATTGCCCAATCACAGGGGCGCGGTTTTGGAATCGTTGAGCCCAATCGCGATTGAAACATCTTCAAGTACGCGGGTGCCGATCGATCTCTCTCTAGGTGCGGTTGCAGGTCAGTTTCAGCCGGCCAGGAGTCTTATTGGTGTTGACATCCCCAAGCGTTTGGGGGATGGCATCTCTTTGCCTGAGCAGGGCGTGTCGGTGACGCCTGCGGATGCGCAGGGTCAGTCACTTGTTGGCTCGGATGGCTCGCTCATAGGGGCAAGTGTGCTGTATGCGAACACTCAGCTGGATACCGATACTCTCGTAAAGCCGACTACGATCGGTTTTGATGTGGACGCTCTGTTGCGGTCTACCCAAAGCCCTGAACAACTTTATTTTCGTGTGGGGATGCCAGTAGGTGCGACCTTGGCGAGTGACGGACAGGGTGGGGCCAGGGTGACGGTGGAAGGGCAGACGATCGCGAGTATTCTGCCGCCGAAGGCTCAGGACGCGGCGGAAAGCTCTGTCCCTGTCTCGATGAGCGTATCGGGCGATCTACTTGTCGTAAGCGTGGATCACCGTGCAGGGTCTTACCAGTATCCGATCTACGTTGACCCATCCATTATCGACAGTCAGCTAACGAAGTCTGGTGCCAAGCGGGCAAATTGGGAATTCAACTCTGAACCCTCTGGGAGCACAAAGTTCGGGCACACTAATGCTGCGTGCAAAGGCCCGGGGGAACAGTACCTGGAAACATGTGCCACAGGCGAATACAAAACCGGCGAATTCGCGGTCTGGATCTACCAAACCCGAGGGAATTCTAAAATCTTTGAGTTCAAAGGCGAAACAGAAGCAGAAAATACCAGCGCAAAAATTGAAAGTATCATCGAACTTCAAGATAATGCTGTCACCGAAGAAAAGGAGCAGCTTTCCACCGAACTAAAAGAACCAAAATATGCAAAGCGAGCATTGCCCGAAGCGCTGTGTCCTAAAGGCAAAACTACTTGCACTTCCAGTTACGGCGGAGAAAAAAACGCAGTCCATTTCCAGCAGTCGGTGACCGGCAACGGCAGCAAATTCTCGGATTATCTCTACACGGGCGAAGTATCGATCACAGAGCCCGCAGAGCATTCCACTACTAAATACAACACATCGTCGCTGGAATTGGAAGGCGAAGTGATCAATGTCAAAGGCGAAAAAGAAAAAATCAAACGAAAGAATGTGTTGGACGGCGGTGGATGGTTGAGCGAACACGATGGTGCAGCAGAGCTGATATCCGAAGACAAAGGTATCGGAGTGTCGGCGACGCAACTGGAATACGAAAGCTCGTCGGGTAAATGGGAACAGGTCGCTAAACATAACTATCTCACCGAAGAAGACTTGTGTAAGGGCTATCAGTGTGAACCGAAGGATGAAGAATTCTGGGTCCTAAACCCAAAACTGGCTAACGGTGAAGACAAAATACGTTATCGAGCCGAAGACGGGATGGCAGGGACGGAGTCAACTGAAAGCGAAGGCGTAGCGACGGTCAAGGTAGACAAGTCTAAGCCACGCAAACTAAAAATCGGCGGGCTACCGTACGGCAACGAATTGAGCGAACGGCCCTATCAGCTCACGGTGGAAGCGACCGACGGCGAAGGCACAACGATCCCGAGTTCGGGCATAGAATCGATCGCGTTCTATATAGACGGCGGTTTGATAGGAACCAATGGGGGTACGGGTGGCAAAGAAGGCACCGAAGGGAAATGCAGCGAACCCAAAGGCGAATGCACGGCCAGCGCAAAATGGACTTTCAACGGTGCAGAACTGGGCGCCGGTAGGCATCAAATAGAGGTAATCGCTCGTGATAGGGCCGGCAACGAAGAACGGTTCTATGACCCTATCTCTATCCGGCATTCGACGCCTGTATCGATGGGTCCCGGTTCTGTGGACCTTGAGTCCGGTGACTTTAGCCTGAGTTCGACTGATGTCTCGATGGGTTCTGGTCTGTCTGTATCTCGTGGCTACAGTTCGCGGGCGCTCCAGGAGGGCGCCGAAGGGCCGCTTGGTCCGCAGTGGAGCGTTACTGTCGGTGGGTCCGCAGAGTCGCTGGTGGAACTGGTCGATCACGGCATGATGCTGACGGGGAGTAATGGCAGGCAGACAATCTTCGCAAAGACAGAAACGAACACCTATGAATCTCCTGTAGGGGATTCCAATTTGACGTTGACGCTTGAAGAAAACAAAGAAACAAAAGCCAAGGAAGCCTTCTACCTCGAAGACTCAGCGGACCACACAAAGGTCAAGTTCACGCTGCCGAGCGGTGGTACGAAGGTTTGGGTGCCGACGCGTCAGGAAGGCGCAGTCGCAACAGACACGGTGACATGGGATTACCAGACTGTCGGTCAGCATGCAGAATATCCTGTGCCATCTGGAAGCAGCCCGTATGCGATCACTACGGGTCCTGACGGGCGCCTGTGGTTCGTGGACCGCGGGACCAACGAGATCGGCAAGATCACCCCCACGGGCTACGTCTCAGAATATTCGTTGCCGTCCGGGAGCGCTCCCTGCGCCATAACGAGAGGGCCGGATGAAAACCTGTGGTTCACCGATTGCGGTACCGGCAAGGTCGGTAAGATCACCACTACCGGTGTCATAACCGAATATAGTTTGCCCGAAGGGGGCGAACCCACGGGGATAGCGGAAGGCTTTGAAGGCAGACTGTGGGTCACGAATCACTCGATGAAAACGATCGATAAGATCGAAACATCGGGCGTGGTCTCGGCACAGATCAAAGAAGGATTCAGCGGAAGCCCAGAGAGCATAACGCGCGGTCCTGATGGACGTATGTGGTTTACCGAACAGAACGGCGAAAAAGGTGGATTTGGCGCGGTCACTACTTCGAATAGCATCGAAAATTACGGTGAAATCGGTCTCACAAAATACAAGCCTATGCAGATCGTCACAGGGCCGGACGGCAATCTCTGGGCCACTGAAGAAGGCAACACTAACCTTGACCGTATCACGCCGGCAGGGTTTATAACACAATGGTCTGGCGCTGACGGTGGTGAATCAGGGATTACAGTTGGTCCTGAACAAACTCTATGGATGACCGATGCCAAAGCCAACAAGATCCTTAAGTTTGTGCCCCCCGGCGAAGGTGAACTGAAAATTAGTGAATACGCAGAGCCCGAAGGCAGCGAACCGTGGGCGATAACCGAAGGCCCTGAACATAACCTTTGGTATGCAGACTTAAAAAGCAACAAGATCGCTATGATCACGACGACAGGCACAGTCACGCGCCCCACTGAAGCCTTGGCGCCCGTACCAGCCAAAGTGGAATGTCCAGCTGGCAAACTCCAGGCCGGCTGTCGAGCGCTGAAATTCGTGTATGCGACGGAAACGACCGCTAAAGGCGAAGCCGAATCTGAATGGGGTGACTACACGGGTCATCTCAAGCAAGTGCTCTTCGAGGCTTATAACCCTGAAAGCAAAAAAGTCGAAGAACCAGGGATCGCGGTCGCCGAATACAAGTACGACCAGCTCGGTCGCCTACGCTCAGAGTGGGATCCACGGACATCTTCGCTGAAGACTACCTACGGTTACGATGAAGAAGGGCACCTCACGGACCTCGAGCAGCCAGGTCAAGAGCCGTGGCTGTTCACTTACGGAACGGCGGTAGGCGACACGGGTAGCGGCCGGCTGTTGGCGCTTACGCGCCCAAGCGCATCCACGTCGGTGACCATAAATCCAAAGCCGACCCTTAGCGAAGCGCCGAAACTGTCGAGCACGAGTCCGGTGCAAGGTGTCGAACTAAGCACGACAGCAGGCAAATGGAGCAATAGCCCAGGAAGCTACAGCTACCAATGGGAGCGATGCAACGCCAGCAGCGGAGTCTGCGTAGCGATCACCGGAGCGACCAACCCCTCCTACGTGCCGAGTGCCGCGGACGTGGAAGACAAGCTGCTCGTTCAAGTGAGCGCCGTCAACAACGGTGGCACGACGACCACGCTCACCGCAATGAGCGGCAAGGTCGTACAGCTGCCTACCTACAGCTCCCAGTTCGGCGGTTCCGGGACAGGCAATGGACAGATGAAATCGCCAGCAGGCATAGCGATGGATTCATCAGGTGATCTGTGGGTCGCGGACACAGCCAATCATCGCGTCCAAGAGTTCTCATCAACCGGGAGCTACATGGGCCAGTTCGGCAGTGAAGGCACCGGCAATGGACAGTTCAAAGAACCCGTTGGCATAGCTATAGACGCAAAAAACAATATCTGGGTCTCAGATCAGACGAACAACAACGTCCAGGAGTTCAACGAAAAACACGAATGGGTACGAACGGTAAGCTCATGGAAAATGGGCAAATTTCCTACCGAAACCACCATCACGATAAAAAGCCCACGAGGACTCGCCATAGACGCCAAAGGCAACGTGTGGGTTGCTGAAGGCGGTAAAACCGTGATTGAGTTCAGCGAAACCGGGGAATATATTCGGGAGATCGGTGAATGGACGGTAGAAATCATCCATAAAGAAAACCTCAGCAATCCTGGTGGGGTTGCGATAGATCCTAGCGGGGATGTTTGGGTCGCAGACACGAACAATAACCGTATTGTGGAGTTCTCCTCCACGGGTAGCTACATGAAACAGTTCGGTACTGTTGGGACAGGCGCCGGTCAGTTCAAAGAACCGAAGGGTATCGCGATCACCAAAGAAGGATACATATGGGTCGCCGATACGCTCAACGACCGTATGCAGAAGTTCAACTCTAACGGCGAATATATTGGGACAGTGGGAAGCGTCGGCACGGGTAACGGCCAATTCACCGAACAACGTAGCGCAGTGCTTAATTCAGCCGGCAGCATGTGGGTGGCGGACACTGGGAATAACAGGGTCCAGAAGTTTGTGATACAGAACAACACGAACCCGCCCTCGCCACCCGCGCTTGGCTCTAGCGCTGTCACGACGCTGGAGTATGGTGTGCCGTTGACCGCTGGATCGGGATTGCCCGCGATGACAAGCACCGAAGTCGCTAAATGGGGGCAGAACGATGATCCGGTGGAAGCCACGGCGATTCTGCCGCCAGACTCGCCGCAGGGCTGGCCGGCCTCGAGCTACACGCGCGCCACGACCTACTATCTCGATGAACAAGGTCGTGTAGTGAACGTTGAGACTCCGAGCAACGGCAAATACGGTTCGATATCAACTACCGAATACAACGAAGAAAACGACGCTACACGGACACTGACGCCAGACAACCGTGCTACAGCGATCGAAGCAGGCGAAAAATCAGCAGAAGTCGCGACGCTGTTGAGTACGTTCAACACGTACAAGAACAAGTGCAGTAGGGAATCGGAATTCAACGAAGAACGAGAAAGCACAGAATTCGGAACACGCCTATGCGAAACCGAAGGCCCCGAGCACCTCGTCAAGTACACCGGCGTCAAAGGACAGGAAGAAGCCGAGGCTCGAGATCACGTCAGATACTTCTACGACGAGAAAGTCCCGGCCGAAGGACCAAACAAAGAATCCCTCAGCAAAGAAACCTTCAACCTCCTAACCGAACAACAAAACCTCACCGAGATCCTCGGTAGCAAAGGCCGGGTCGAAGAGGAAATAGAACCACGCACAACCATAACCTCCTACTCAGGGCAGAACAACTTAGGTTGGACGCTACGTGCGCCTACATCTGTCACAACCGATACCGAGTCGGGCGGCCAAAAACTCAAGAGTGAGACGTCTTACAACGAAGCAGGTCAAGTAACAGAAACCAGAAGCCCCTCTGGAGAAGCGGGGAATTCAGCACACGACGCGAAAATCGTGTATTACACGTCCGAAAACGAAGCAGAAGTCGCGAACTGTCGCAAACACCCAGAATGGACCGGACTAGTCTGTCAGACGCTGCCGGCAAAACAGCCCGAAACCAGCGGAGTTCCTAACCTGCCCGTCACGGAAATCACGTACAACATGTGGGACGAGCCAGAAACCGCCATTGAAACCTTCACGTTTTCACCACACCCAACATCCGTTAGGACAAGAAAAGACACATACGACGCGGCGGGAAGACTCACGAGCAGCGAAACAAAAGTGGAAGGCAACGAAGACAAGACGCTGCCAAAGGTCACCTACGAATATGAACCAAAACAAGGCATTCTAGACGCAGAGAGCGCGACCATCGGCGGTAAAACAAAGGCCGTCACGAACAAATTCAACACGCTCGGTCAGCTCACAGAATACGGGGACGCCTCCGGCGAAAACACCGCCAAATACGCCTATGGCGGCCCGGGAAAGGACTTCCAGGTAGAAGAAGCAAGCGACAGCAGCAACGGGGCTAAAAGCCGACAGACATACACATACAACAAAAACACGATGCAGCTCGAAACGCTGTGGGACTCTGCGGCAGAAACATTCACCGCCGCCTACGACACAGAAGGCAAGCTAACAAGCGAGACATATCCGAATGGCATGTGCGCCAACTACACCTACAACTCGGTCGGCGAAGCCACACACCTCGAATACATCAAGACGACCAACTGCTCAGAAAAATCAGCGCCCGTCTGGTACAGCGAAACGATCGGATCGACAGTGCGCGGCGAAACACTCAACCGCACAAGTACCCTCGCTACCGAGAACTACACCTATGACACGCTGGCAAGGCTCACCGAAACACAAGAAACACCTGCCGGTGGCGAATGCAGCGTCCGGCTCTACGAATACGAAAAAGAATCCAACCGCACAAAGCTCACCTCACGCAAACCCGGAACCAAAGGCGAATGCGCGACTACAGGCGGGACCGAAGAAAAACACACCTACGACGAAGCGAATCGCATGACAGATACCGGGATCGAATATGAAGGGCTCGGTGATATTACAAAGCTTCCTGCAGCAGACGCTGAAGGTCACGAACTAAAAAGCACCTTCTATGTCGATGGTGCAGTCGCTTCGCAGTCACAGAACGGCGTAACCAACGAATATGGGCTCGAACCAGACGGGCGCGTGTTGACCACCACGTCAGGCGGCAAAACAACGATCAACCACTACGATGGGTCCGGTGAAGCGGTCGCATGGAGCTGCGAAGCAAGCGTGGGCACTGAAACCTGCGAAAGCGGCAAATGGACACGCAACATTCCCGGCATCGACGGCGCGCTTGCCGCCGAACAGACCAATGGTGGTACGCCGGTTCTACAGCTACACGATCTCAAGGGTGATGTGGTCGCCACGGCCGAATTGAGTTCGAGCGCTAGCAAATTGCTATCTACCTACAACAGCACTGAATTCGGAGTCCCGAACAACGAAAAAACACCGCCGAAGTTCGCCTGGCTGGGTGCCTCAGATATTTCTAAGTCGCTATCTTCAGGTGTCATTACATACGGTGCCACGTCATACGTGCCACAGAGTGGACGAACGCTGCAGACCCTGCCAGTCGAAAGCCCGGGCTACCCGTCACCGATCGGCGGTGGGACCTACGCCACCTTCACCGCAGAACCCTGGAACATGCAGGGAGGAGCGCGCGTTGAGGCCGAAGCGCCGGGAATCGCGGCGACGGAACAGCGCGAAGCTGAAGAGGCCGCGTGTAGGGCCGCTCCAGAATCCTGCTCAGAAGACCCGGCTTGGTCTGGGGATGTGAGTATCGCGGCAGCAGAAGCCATCTCTGGTACGCTCGAGGGCATTGAAATTGCATACTATGTTGATGGGGACGCACTCGCCAAGGAGGTCCTTGAGATAGTCGCGGAACATCTGAACGTTAATTTCCTGACCCAACTCAAGGAAGTCGTGCAGAAAGGTCTCTTTGGCTACAGTTTGGATGAAGTCGCACAATGGGCGTTTGCGACAGGCAACCTGTTGCAGACATGCTCTGAATCAGCCAGAAAAGGTGGCTCGAAACCAAAAAAACCTCACTGCTGGCTCTACATTCCTACTACAGTCAGATATGCCTATAAAGGTGGCCCAAGGATAGGTGAAATTCCCAATTTCGCTATTACTCCGACAGTGGGCTATTGTCCTTGGGGCACGTATTCAGAATGTCTGATCGTCAATGACTGGTAGGCGTAGGCGAATAGCGAAGGCAGTGTGTAATAATCGTGCGCTGCCTGCTCCGGAGGTTGTGACGGCCAATCTGTGCAAGCTACTGCTGGAGGGTCGCGTGACCTTAGACATTACGCATGTGGTATAGCGTCGGATCGCTAGAGCAGGGAGTTATCGTGATACACGATGGCGCTCTGCTCTTGACGCTCGCCGTATTGTGGATAATTCCAGCGGTGCTGGTTGCAAGGATGGCAGAACGTCGGGGCTACAGCTTCAGCCTGTTCCTGATCGCTGCGCTGGTCATACCGTGGCCGGCTATACTAATCGTTGGATTTGCATTGCCTCGTCGGAACAACGGAGAAGGTTGAGAGCTAGGAGAGATGATGCTGGTTACGAGACGTTCCGCCCCGGCTGGGTTGAGCCTAGGAGTGGTCGCTGCTTTGCTGGCGGCTGGCTGCGGAGGTGGCGTTGATGCAGCTAGCGATACTCGCGCGTCTGTCAGCGTTAGGTCAACGGCCGCTACCGAACAACTGCAGGTATATCGTGTGCCGTCAGAGTCGATGGAACCGACGCTACGTATTGGAACGAAGGTTGTGGTCAAGCGTGAGGCGCCGGCCGTGGGAGCCATCGTGGTCTTCTATGCTTCGGAAGGCTCCCTGCAGAATGAGTGCGGCCCGAACCCGCACGTCGTGAAACCCGGAAAGGCTGCTTGTGATGCGCCCATTCCGCAGGTTTCTAAAGTCAGGTTGATCAAGCGTGTCGTGGCGGGTCCCGGCGACGAAATCTATATCCGCGCCGGTCATGTCTATCGGAAGATAAATGGTTCGCGCGAATTTGTCCGAGAGAAGGATTCCTATATTCGTGCGTGCGGCATCAACTCAGAGTGCAATTTCCCGGTCCCGATCAAGATCCCGTCCGGGCATTGGTTTCTGATGGGTGACAACCGCGGAGCGTCCGACGATAGCCGCTCTTGGGGACCCATTCCCACAACGTGGATTGTTGGCCAGGCGACCGAATAGCGGAGGATGGGCCACTCGACCCGGGATTCGGCTTAGGAAAGGATTGGTGCTGTCCAGGCTGTGTCTTGAGGCTACGAGATGGCTATCGCCGAAGTTGCTGAGTCAGCCAACTGTCGAGCATGGGGCGCGTGAAGCGTATATGTCGACCCACGCGATGACACGGCAGTCGCCCAGCTCGTACTGCGTCATAAACCCAGCTGGTCTTGACGTTGAGGTACCAGGCGGCTTGCTCCGGGCGAAGTAGTCGATCTTCCGTGAGCGCGCCTGGCGGGGTAGATGCTGTTGGTGCTTGCATACCCCTTACAGACCCCCAAGCGCGCGAAGCGGCCAAGAGATTTGTTCCTACTCGACTGTTGCCTGCTCAACACCGTCCATCCGCTCCAAAAGACGCCCGAACTACTGGTCCCGACCCTCCGCGCCCCCGGAGCGGCCCTCCAGAGAAATCCGCAGAGAAATCGGCGACCCCATCCACACGCCTTGCTATGCTCCAAAGCGCTGTGTTTGCAGGGCTTTTCGCTATGCCGGAGGAGGGACTCGAACCCCCGACACGCGGATTATGATTCGGGTGCTTGTGCTCGAGTTTTGTGGGGCATTATGAGAGCCGCCGCGTAGCACGAGCAATCGCTTCTTCGGTAGCACGCGCACCAGCTGCGAGCACATGCCGCTCCAGGTGCCCGTAGTACTGCTCCGTAGTCCCGATATTGCTGTGCCCCAGCTGGCGCTGCACATACATCAACGAGTTTCCGGCGGCAAGCCATGAGGCCGCCGCTGTATGCCGTAGCGAATGAAGCGGCATGTCTCTGAGCGCGGCGTCTTGCAGGGCTTCCTTGTGCCAGCAGCGTGAGACCGTCCGGCGATCCATCGGCTCACCGGCTCCATAGCCGGTCCAGCGGCCACGATCACGCACGTGGACACGCACGGGCATCACGAACAGGTGCGCCTCGTGCTGTTCGGCGGAGGCCATCTCATCGCGGCACGCGACGTGGTCGCTCAGGACGCGCGATAGTCCTCGCCCAATCTCCACCGAACGGAAGCGATCGGACTTCGTAGAGCCGACGGTTCGCTTCTTCTTGCGAGACCGGTAGACGACGACCAGTCCGCCGCTGTCCTCAAGCTCGAGATCGCTGATGCGCAATGCCAGGGCCTCGGAGATACGCAGCCCGCTGCCAATTAGCAGCTCCGCGAGCGGCCGGTAGACATCCGAACACGAGTCCAGATAGGCAGGTATCTCGTGTAGGCGCAGATACTCGCGCTCGATGTGCGCCGGCGGTAGCCGCGGCACACGTAGAGCTGGGTTGGTCGCCATCAGACCATCCTCGGCTGCCGCGTTGAGGCAGACCACGAGCGTCCCGAGGCTGTTGTTGATCGTCTTGGGTGCTAGCTCCTCAGCTTCCATCGCCTCGGTCCACTGGTCCATCAGGTCGCGGACGTGGTCGACATCGAGACGACCGAGGGACACTTCACCCAAGGCGGGCACGAGCCGCAAACGCCCGTCGCGCTCGTAGGCCGCCCACGTTCCTTCCTCCAGGTAGGGCTTGCGACGGTCCAGCCAACGCGACCAGAAGGCTCCAAAAGTCTCCTTGGTGTGGCGAACCTCGCCGCGCTCCTGCTTCTCTGTCAGTCGGCGACGGGCATCCTGCGCGGCCTTCTTGCTCGTAAAGCCGCGCTTACTCGTGAAGGACCCGTCTGAGCGCTTGACCGAGCAGCGCCACTTCGTCCCGGTGGCGGTCTTGTAGGGGTAGACGCCGCCACCGTTTCCGTGCTGCCCTTGCCTGCGCTCGGCGACCTCATGGTCGTGGATCGATTCGTCGAACTCCTTGGCCGACTCCTCGCTTCGGAACCGCTTGGAACGGTGGCGGCCGGTGGCATCGCGCCACCGGACTTCCCAACGGCCTTGAACGAGTCTGAAGCTCATCGGAGTCTCATCTGTGGCCACGCCGGCGCCGCGCCTATGTACGGAAAATTGTACGACTTTGTCAGTGACACAACTCCGTACAATAGCGCGGGCCTACGACAAAGGCCATCAAAACCCAAAAAAAGCCCCGCCTTGCAGGGTTTTTGTGTGGCGTCTGGCCTGCTATCCCTGCTTCACCGCGCTCACGTCCACAAGGATCTTGACCTTGTCGCTAACGACGACATTGCCTGACCCGAGTGCTGCGTTGAACTTCATGCCGTAGTCCCCACGGCTGATCTGGGTGCTGGCTGACACGCCGACGCGGTCGTTGCCCTGTGGGTCGGTCTCGGCGCCCTCGAACTCGGCTTTCAACGTCACGCTGTTTGTGACACCGTGAATCGTCAAGTTGGCGTCGATCTCGAACTCGTCCTCGCCGAGCGGGCGGATTGCGGTCGAACTCGAAGGTGATCTGCGGAAAGCTCTCGACCTCGAAGAAGTCGGCGGAGCGCAGGTGCTCGTCGCGCTGGGGCTCGCGCGTGTCGACGCTTGCGACCTCGACGGTTCCGTATGCGCGGGCGCCGGAGTCGCTGACCTCGAGTGTGCCCTCGAACGCTTTGAACTGCCCCTTGACGGTTGCGATGCCAAGGTGCTTGACGTGAAACTCGACGCTCGAGTGGATCGGATCGACCTTCCACGTGCCGGTTGGCAGAGGTGTTGTGCCGGCGGGAGATGTGGCGGTGGCGGTGTCGGACATTGGAGCTCCTTTTAGTGGGTTGGGTGGCGGCCGGGCGCGGCGATGAAATGCATGCCCGTGCAAGTGGATTGCCGTTCGAGCACACTTATAACAGGATGTTTGCACACGCAACTATCTAAATCAAGGGCTGGTTCAGTGAGCACGAAGATCTGCCGCATCGTGTTCGCGCTGCAGATGGCCCCTCGAGGTAGGAGAATGAGCGAATGAGCCAGGCGAAGCTGATCCTGTTCGACATCGACGGGACCCTGATCGACACGGGTGGCGCCGGCGCGCGCAGCTGGGCGTGGGCGTTCGAGCGCCAGTTCGACACAAAGGTCAACATCGCCGAACACTCGACTGCCGGGATGACCGACCCTGCGATCGGACGTGCCACGTTCAAGGAGGTGATGGAGCGCGAGCCGACGAGCGTCGAGCTCACGCGGCTGATGGCCAGCTACCAGGCCGTGCTGCCGGATTTCGTGGCCTCCTCGGAGGAGTATCGCGTGCTCGACGGCGTGCAGAGCCTGCTCGAAGAGCTCACCGATGCCGGCATCGCCCTTGGACTGACGACGGGCGGGCTGGAAGCCGTGGCTCACGCGAAGCTCGGGCGCGGCCAGTTGAACCATTTCTTCCTTGTCGGTGGTTACGGCTCGGATTCCGAGGATCGCGTGGCGCTCACGCGCGCGGCGGTGGAGCGTGGAGAGCGGCTGCTCGGCCATGCGCTCGATCTCAGCGAGGTGTTCGTCGTCGGTGACACGCCGCTTGACATCGCCGCCGCTAAGGGGGTCGGCGTGGTGTCTGTCGGGGTGGGGAGTGGGCGCTATGACGTCGCGGAACTGGAGGCTGCCGACCCGGATCACGTGCTGGCGTCGCTCGCCGACCCGTTCCCCGGTGAGCCGGCCTGAAGACAGGAGTTCGCGCCGGGTCGGCGTTTAATGTTCGGAGGCTGTGGATGGTGCGACCGATACGCAGACCGAGAGCGCCTTGCCTGTTGCACAGGTCGCCGGTCGCATCGGTGGAGCGTTGCGAGCGCTGGGCGACGGCTGGATCGAGGGGGAGGTCACGCAGGTCAGCCTGCATCGCTCCTCGGGACATGTCTACCTGACGCTCGCCGACGAGTCCGCAAGCCTGGACGCGTGCATCTGGAAGGGGCG
This sequence comes from uncultured Solirubrobacterales bacterium, assembly GCA_963827045.1. GTDB lineage: Bacteria > Actinomycetota > Thermoleophilia > Solirubrobacterales > Solirubrobacteraceae > Palsa-744. The sequence continues at coordinate 289,487 of CAWGZH010000003.1, read as the reverse complement.
CGTCGCGCGTTGCAGCCCGCTGCCGGCCCAGGGCGACCTGATCCAAGCGCACTACGAGCGCGTTGACTTCTATGCGCCTCGCGGCGCCACCAAGCTGATAGTCGACCGTGTTCGCCCGACGGGCGAGGGCGAGCTGCTGCGTCGTCGTGCCGAGACGCTGCAGCGCCTGCAGGCCGACGGGCTGTGCGACCCCGGCAGGCGCAAGCTGCTGCTCGCGTTTCCGCGGCGCGTGGGCGTGATCGCCGCCCGCAATGACGCCAACATCGACGTCATCCAAGCCCTGCGCCGGCGCTTCCCACCGCAGGACATCGTTTTCTGTGCCGCCTCGGTGCAGGGTATGCATGCGGTTGGCTCGGTCATCGACGCGCTCGGACGCCTGCAGGCCGTCGATGGCATCGACACGATCGTGCTCGCTCGCGGTGGAGGTTCTACAGCCGACCTGCTGGCCTTCGACGATGAGCGCCTGTGCCGAGCGATCTTTGCCTGCACGGTGCCGGTCATAACGAGCATTGGCCACACCAAGGATCGCCCCAACTGCGATCACGTGGCGGCGGCCTACGCGCCCGTACCGGCAAAGGCGGCTGAGCTTGCCATTCGCCATTCCGCGGTCGAGCTGCTCGAGGAGCTGGACCGTCAGCGTATGGCGCTCGCGCGCGTGTTCGATCGTCCACGGGCGATGGTGCAGCGCATGGGAGAACTACTGCACAGCTCGCGCGCGCGCGTGACGCGCAAGCGCTTGGACCTGATCGCCGCCCTTGACCGCCGCTCAGCTGAAGCGATCCGCGAACTGCGCCGGCGCGTGGTCACTCAGCGCCAGGCTGTCGAGCGCGACGCGAGCAGGCTCGGTCCGGCGGCCGAGCGCCTGCTCGTGCGTCACACAGAACGTGTGGCGGCGCTCGGTGCGGTCATCGACGCGAAGGACTTTCGCCGGCGCGGTTGGGTGATGGCGACTGATGCCGGCGGCGCCCCAGTCAGAAGTGTCGCTGAGCTTCATCCGGTCGACACCATTTCCTTGAGCTTTGCCGACGGCCAAGCCAGTGCCACGATTACCGACATCACACGAGGGGAGTGCCCATGAGCGAGGCCGCACAGTCACAGGCAATCATGTTCGAGCCGACCGATGAGCTGGAGACCGATGAGCTGGAGTTGCGCGCCGGTCGGGAAGAGCCCGACTCGCTGCCGCGGCGACCAGGAGAGGCCGTGCAAGAAAACCATTTTGAGGGAGCCGGTGACAAGGGCACCGGCGGCAGGGGAGCCGACCATGTGGAGCGTGAGGAGACGGCTCGCGCGCAAGCACGCGAGCGGATTACTTTCGAGCAGGGCTATGAGGAACTGAAGGGCATCGTTAGCCGCCTCGACGATCCCGAGCTACCGGTACACGAGATGTTCGAGGGCTTTCGCCGAGGCAAGGGCCTGGAGAAGGCGTTGCGCGCCTACCTGCAGGAGCGCGAGGGTGAGCTCGCCGAGCTGGAAGAGGGCAACAACCTGCCCGAGTTCGAGATTGCTTCGCCGTCGAGCGGCCCTGCGGCCGGCTGATTGAGATCGCTCTGTCGTGAGCGATCCGGCGGCCGGCTGATTCGAGCTGGTGTGCGCTAGCGCGGCTGCACGACAAGCGCCTGCGTTGCCCGCCCAAGCGGGCCGAGCTCGTCATGTAGCACGCTCTCAGACCAGCCGATCCCGCCTGGATGCAGCAGCGTGCGGGCATCCAGCGCGACCCACTCGCCCATGGGTTGGCGGTCAAGCGAGATCGTCAAGTCTGCGTTGATGAACAGGTACTTGTCGAACGGCAACACCGTCGCCACTCCGTTGCCGAAGTCGGAGGTAGCGGCGACGCGCGCGAGTGAGGTGAGCGGCTCGTTCGGCACCAGCGGATGGCGCAGCCGCATCCAAACCGTCGCCGCGCCACTGGGAACATGTCCGGCTCCCTGTGCCTGGGGCTGCCCGCCGGTCATCTCCCGCTCAGCCAGCCTGTGCTGATGTGTTGTGCTCGATTCTGGTAGATCGGACGGGTAAGCCGTGTCACGCTCGGGCAATCCACCTACAAGCGGCTTACCGCGTAGAAAGCGCATCTCCATCGCGGTCGCCGCGAAGCTCTTGCGCTCCATATCATCGAGCGCAAAGTGCACTTGCTCGCCATCCTGTGCAGACGCGATTGTCCGCGGCTGCGCGGCCACGATTTGAGCGAGCGCAAGCTCCGGCAGCTCGTCGGGCACCGGCACGAGTCGTAGCGCGCTCGCGCGACACACCGCCACGCCGTCGGCGCTCAGCTCTGCTTTGAGCGCCTGCACGCGCCGTCCAGGTCGCGAGATGTGTGTACTCAGCTTCAAGGGCGACATCGGCACGGGACGTAGGAACTCGAAGGACAGTCGCGCAAACGGCAACTCCGCCCCAGGCTGCATCCGCTCGAACGCGGCCGCGATCAGTGCGGCCGGCGCGCCCCCGTGTAGTGCACGCGGGTCCCAGGGTCCGCGTGCGTGCTCGGTTGGCGTGAACAAGTCGCCGTCGCCGGTAAAGATGCTCTCGGTCATCGGGCGGATCGTATTTAGAACGTCTTTCGAATGAGCGGTGCGTCTCGACACCCCCTTTGTTTGGACGCGGATGATTTATTTAGGTACCTAACCTTTATGTACGCGTTCGCAAAAGGGGGGTGTGAGCAACACGTGGGCTTTCGACGAACAGCGCGCCGACGAACAGCGCTTCGTAAACGGCCCGCTGGCGTCAGGCCGGCAGCTGCGCCGCGAAGTCGGCGAGCTTGTCCGGGTGGCGCAGCGGCGCACCGTGGCCGAAGAGCGCGAGCGCGGGACGCAGTGCAGCGACCCTTCGAATCGAGGCTCGGTTACGCACGGAGTCGACGTTGAATAGCGCCGGAGGCTCGTGCAATCCTGGAAGGCCGGTCATCAGGTTCACGTTGTTGAGCACGTCGCCAAGGATCAGCACGCGGTCGGACTCGCGCCAGAAGGACACCTCACCGCGCGTGTGCCCAGGGGTGTCGAGCACGACGAACCCGGCCACCTCATCGCCCTCGCGTAGCGCGCGCGAGACGGGATGGGGAGGACCAACCCAATAGCGTTCCTGTACGCGCTTGAGCCATGCGGGAGCCTTCTCGCCGACAACGCTACCTGCGGTCTCCATCGCCGGCACGTCGTCCTGGCCCACCCACAATGGGATGCCCAGCCGCTCACAAACGACGTGGCTGCAGCCCTGATGGTCGGGATGCACGTGCGTAAGCGCGTGCGCCGTCAGCTTCAGGTCGGCGATCTGCTTGAAGATGCGCTTCTCGGCTTGGCGCGTGGCCGAGTCGATCAATACGTCCCCCGCCACGTACACGTTGATCGCGTTTGGTGGGAAGCCCTTCAGCATGTGGAGATCCTCTGCGAGCTGCTTCATTTGCATTTCCCTCCGGCGGTTGATTGGAGCCTGCCCCCAGAATAGTGGTGGCCCGTGCTGGGTGGCTTGTGCTGTGGTGGCTTGTCCCGGTCGGCTTGGAGGTACGTCAGGCTCGATTGGGGCCGCTGGCCACGCTCAGTCGCGCGACTGCTCCCAGGAGAAACCGCGCACCGCGAAGTAAACACCGAACACGCCCCAAAGCGCGATCACAGCAAGCGCGGAGAGGTTGTCGCTGAGTCCCTTACCTGTCACCATCGCGGCGGAGAGACCGTCGATCAGCGGCTTCAGCGGTAGTGCTTCGGCGATGTTGCGCACGAACGCGGGTGCGCTTTTGCTGTCGAACACGTAGAACGAGACAAACACAACCGGCAGGAAGATCGCGTTGACGTAGGCCGCTGTCGACTCGAAGTTCGGGATCACGTGGGCAAAGGCCACGCCAAGGGCGGCAAAGCAGATGACGCCGGCGACCACGAACACGACAAGCTCAAACCACGCAAGCGGCCAGCCGATCCCGAAGAACAGCTTGCCGGCGACCGTGATGATCGCGATTTGAAGCGCGGTGTTGGTGACTGCATTGGCCGCAACTCCGCCGAAGTAGGAGATCGTCGGCAGCGGTGTGCCGCGGATGCGCTTGAGCACACCCCGCTCGCGCAGAAACACGATGTTGTAGGCCAGCGCGGTGAACGTGGTCGACATCACGCTCATGCCAGCGATCGCAGGAACCAGCAGGTTGAGGTCGTGCTGTTTGCCGTGCAGGATGATGCCGCCGGCGGCGAGAAACAGCAGCGGCAGGGCGAAGTTGAAGAAGGCAGCACTCGGGTTGCGCCAGAACATGTGTCGCTCCAGCCGGTACTGGCGCCAGCTAAGCGTGAGTGCGTCAGACATTGCTCGCCTCATGTGATTGGGGGTCGGAGGTCGGCGCGTGGCTACTGTCAGTTCGATCGCCTTCGTCCCGGTCGCCATCGGTTGCCTCGGCGTCTGTTACCGCCGGTGCGGTCAGCTCCAAGTACACGTCCTCGAGCGTCGGCCGTCCAACGCTCAGCTCCTCCAGACGCTCCCCGCGCGCAAGCGCCTCACTAGTCAGCTGTGCCAGCAGGCTCGTCGGGTCGTCGGTCTCGCGCTCGACCAGCTCGCCGCTCGGGAAGCGGTAGCTGACGCGGTAGTGCGCCGCACCCACTCCAAGCTCGCGTGGCGGGCCGATTGCGAGCACACGCCCGTCCTTGACGATTGCCACACGGTCGGCCAGCGCCTGTGCCTCGTCCAAATAATGGGTCGTCAGCAGGATGGTCTTGCCAAGCGAGCGCAGCGAGCGGATCGTCTCCCAGGCCGCACGCCGTGCCTGGGGGTCAAAGCCGGTGGTTGGCTCGTCGAGGAAGATCAGCTCGGGGTCGCCGACGAGCGCCAAGGCGAAGTCGAGCCGGCGCAGCTGGCCGCCGGAGAGCTTGCGCGTGCGCACGTCGGCCTTTTCCTGCAAACCCATCAGGTTCAGTACCTCCTCGACATCGCGCGGGTGCGGGTAGAAGCCGGCCCAGTGGCGCAGCGCCTCGCGCGGTGTCAGGTGGCTGTAGATGCCGCTACTCTGCAAGACGATCCCGATGCGCTTGCGCAATGTAAGCTCGCGGGCGGCTGGGTCGTGGCCGAGTACCGAAACCTCGCCCGCGCTGCGCTCGCGGTAGCCCTCCAAGATCTCGACTGTCGTTGTCTTGCCGGCGCCATTGGGCCCAAGCAGACCGAAGACCTCGCCTCGTTGCACCTCGATGTCGATGCCCCTGACAGCCTCGAACTCGCCGTAGCGCTTGTGCAGGTCATGTACTTCGATCGCCGGCTCGTCTCTCACCAATGAACGCCCCGCATCAGGTTCGCCATCGCCAGCTGCTCGAGCGAAGCCCGCTCGTCGGTCCCCTTCTCGCCGCGCGAGGCGGCCGAGTCGGGGAACACGCGGTAGGCGAGGTGCAGAATGCGGTCGACCACACCGGGAGCAAGCGCGTAGAGAACCTCGCCGGTCGTGCCGAGCGTGGTCCCCATGTGCTTGGGACGAGTGCGCAGCGCCTCACAGATCATGTCCGCGGCTTGCTCGGGAGTTATCGTGGGAAACGCGTCATAAAGTTTCGTGGGAGCGATCATCGGCGTGCGCACGAGCGGCATGTGGATCGTGGTGAACGTCACACCGTCGCCGATCACCTCGGAGGCGACCACGCGCGTGAACGCGTCAAGCGCCGCCTTTGAGGCCACATAGGCCGAGAAGCGAGGCGGGTTGGTCTGCACTCCGATCGAGGAGATGTTCACGATGTGCCCGAAACCGCGCGCTCGCATCTGCGGCAACAGACCGATGATCAGCTTCACAGCCCCGAAGTAGTTGAGCTGCATTGTGCGTTCGAAGTCGTGAAAGCGCTCGTAGCTCAACGAGATCGAGCGCCTGATCGAGCGCCCAGCGTTGTTGACGAGCATGTCCACGTTGCGGTGGTCGTCTTTGACGCGCTCGATCAGCCGGTCGACCTCGTCCATGTCGGAGATATCGGCTGCATACACGTAAGCAAGCCCGCCCCCGGCGACGATCTCGGCGCGAACGTCCTCGAGCTTCTCCACGTTGCGAGCCACCAGCAAGGGAATCCCGCCCGCGGCGGCGACCTTCACGGCTGTCGCTCTGCCGATCCCCGAAGAGGCGCCGGTGATCAGCACGCGCTTGTCGCGCACAGCCTCGCCAAGCGTGCGCCCACGGCTGATGCTCGGGTCCATCTCGCGCTCCCAGTAATCCCAAAGCTGCACGGCATACTCGCGTAGCGCAGGCGGATGCTCGAAGTCAGAGCCGGCCAGCGCCCGCTCGGCCTGACGCGTGTTGAAAGTGGGCACAAGGTTGATGTGCTCGAGCACCTCCTTGGGTATGCCAAGCTCGCGAAGTGTCAGCCTGCGCGCCTGACGCAACGGTGGCATGCGCATCAGCAGTGAGAGCGGTGCCGTGGGCATAACATCGAGCACGCGCTTGTCGATGCTCACGGCAAAGCGAGGAGCGTTCGCGGCCGATGCGATGTCGTTCATCACCTCGTCCACGCGCTGACCGCCCGGATATGTCAGGTGGAAGGCCCTGCCGTCGAGGTGCGGACGGTGGGCGATGTGGTCGAGCGCGCCGGCCACCCAGTCCACAGGCACGACGTTCGTCTTGCCGAGGTCCAGCCCGACAAGCGGCAGCCATTGTGGCACCACTTGGCGCATGCGCTGGATCGCCTTGAAGAAGTAGTAGGGACCGTCGATCTTGTCCATCTCGCCGGTCTTGGAGTCGCCCACGACGACCCCAGGCCGGTACACGCGCCAAGGCACGTGCACCTGCTCGCGAACAATGCGCTCGGCCTCGAACTTGGTGGCGTGATAGGGCGAGGGCAACCGCTGCCCCTCTTCGAAGTAGTCCTCGTAGAACTCCCCTTTGTAGGCACCGGCAACCGCGATCGAGGAAACGTGGTGCAGGCGCCCGACCCGCAGCGCCCCAGCCAATTCCACCGCGTGGTTGGTGCCGCCGACGTTGACCGCCGTGTCGAGCTCCACGGGCGCGGTCATGTCGTACACGGCCGCGAGATGGAAGAGATGGTCGATCGTCCCTTCCAGCTCTGAGACCTGCTCGTCGGTCAACCCAAGCAGCGGCTGGCGCAAATCCCCGATCACAGGATGCACGCGCCTGCTCACGGTCGCATCGGAGACCCGTTCCCAGTACTCGATCCGCTCGTCCAGGCGCCCCAACGAGTCCTCGCGCACAAGCACGTGGATCTTGCCCCTGCGCTCTAGCAGTCGCTCAACCAGTCGGCGCCCGATGAAGCCGGTCGCTCCTGTTACGAAATAGGCCATTTGCTCTCCCGAGGTTCGATCAGTCGAGGATAGGCGCTAAGCCCCGGCGCCGGCTCCGCCGCGTCCCTCGCCGGAGGCAAAGCGCTGCGCTCCGTTAACCGCGTCGAGGTAGGTCTCGGGCCCGGCGCGGGACTCGAGCGCGAGTCCCTGCTCGAGCGTCATGCCAAAGCCATCGATTGCAGCTTGCCGGTCGGCGAGCATCGTGCGCTGCGGAAAGCGAGCAAGGTTGTTGGCAAGCTCGATCGCTCGATGTAGATGCGCCCCTTCGGCGACGATCTCGGTGAGCAGCCCCATCGCATGAGCCTCGTCAGCGTCGATTATGCGTCCCGTCAGGATCAGGTCGAGCGCGCGCCCAAGCCCGACGATGCGTGGCAAGCGCTGCGTGCCGCCATCGATCAAGGGCACTCCCCAGCGGCGCTCGGGGTAGCCGAGCTGCGAGCCCTCGGTGGCGATCCGCAGGTCGCACCACAGCGCCAGCTCCAGCCCGCCGGCGAGAGCGAACCCCGAGATCGCTGCGATCGTCGGCTTGGAGGGCGTCAGCCGTGTGAATCCCATCGGCCCGTCCGGCGACGTCAGACGTCCACCAAGCGTCTCGATCGCCTTCAGGTCGGCTCCAGCACAAAACGCTACTCCGCCAGTGCCTGTGAGTACCATCGCGCGCGCATCCTCTTCGCCCTCGAAGCGCATGAGCGCCGAGTGCAAGGCCTCGGCGGTGGTCCCGTCGACGGCGTTGCGCCGCTCAGGCCGATCAATGCTGATCACGGCGGCTGCGCCGTGGCGCTCGTAGAGGACCGATTTCGGATCAGACGGAGGCTGGGAGCCGGACGTTGGGTCAGGCTCGCTCGTCATCGCCAGGCCAGCCAGGCCGGTTTACCAACCGCCGCGCCAGCGTGCATCGTCGATGCGCGCGGTGTGTGCCGTTTTGCGAGCTTGTTTGCGCTTGTCCAGGCGCCACTGCAAGAGGCTCATGACAAGCACAAAGGTAGGGAAGAAAATGATCAAGATGAAACCGGCTTTAGTGATCACCTTGTCGTTGGTGGCTCCGTAGAAGCCGCGCCCGTCGTTATCGGCAAGTGCGGCGGGGGCGAGCACAAGCAGCAGGATGGCGGAGGCGCAGAGGCTGGCAAGCAGGCGACGCATGAGGATGCTGATCCTATCGGAGCGCGTCGCAGACTTGCCTGCCCGGCACCGTGTGGAGCGCGGTGAGCGGTTTCATCCCGGTGCATCCAGAGGGCGACCGATCGAACGGGCAGGAAGATAGGGCTCGCGCTGGGCGCCCCCTACCATCCTCCGACATGGCTCTCCTGATCGCCTCAGACCTACGTAAGGACATGGCCGGCAAGCCGCTGCTCGGCGGCGTCTCGTTCAAGCTCGAGCGCCGTGAACGCCTCACGATCGCCGGTCGCAACGGTGCCGGTAAGACAACGCTGCTGCGCATGATCGCCGGTGAGGAGCGGATCGACCAGGGCGAGCTGAGCGTCGCCAAGGGCGTACGCATCGCCCTGCACGATCAGCGCCCACCCAGGGAGCGCACGATGTCGCTACGGGACTACGTGCTCTCCGGTTGTGTGCAGGAGCTGGAGGTGGAGCGCGAGCTGGCCAAGCTCGAGCAGAAGATGACAGAGGGGGCAAGCGAGGACTCGCTGCTTGACCGCTACGCTCGCGCCCAAGCACGCCTGGAGTCATACGGCGGCTATCTGTGGCGTGACCGTGCCACCGTCATGACGCACGGCCTCGGCTTCTCGGACGCTGACCTAGATCGTGGCCTTGGCACCTTCTCTGGCGGTCAGCTAACGCGCGCTTCGCTTGCGCGCGCGCTGGCCACGAGCGCCGACGTGCTGTTGCTCGACGAGCCCACCAACCATCTCGACATCGAGTCGCTGGAGTGGCTCGAGCAGACGCTGGTGGACCTCGACGCGGCCGTGATGCTCGTCGCCCACGATCGCTGGTTCTTGGAGGCTGTCGGTACCGCGGTGCTGGAGCTCTACGGCGGGGCGGGCGGGGCTTCATCCCGTTCGCGCTTCTTTGCCGGCACCTGGCACGCATGGCGGCGCGAGCAGGCCGCGCGGGAGATAGCGCTGGGCAAGGCGATCGACAAACAGCAGGCCGAGATCGCGCGCATGGAGCGCTTCGTCGAGCGTTTCCGAGCCAAGGCAACCAAGGCGCGCCAAGCCCAATCGCGCGTCAAGCAGCTGGCCAAGATCGAGCGCATCGAGCGTGACCCACGCGACGCGGCAACACTCGAGTTCTCCTTCAAGGCGCCCGAGCGCAGCGGACGAGTGATCTTCGAGCTACAGGACGGCCGTGTCGAGATTGAGAGCGCAGGTGTTGACGGTGGCCCGTTGGTCCTGCTCGACGATGCCGAGCTGTGGCTGGAGCGCGGCGAGCACGTCTCCTTGGTGGGAGCAAACGGTGCCGGCAAGACAACCTTGATCGAGACGCTGGCAGGACGCCGCCAGCTCGGGCGGGGCAAGCTCTCCACAGGGCACAACGTCACCGTCGGCTACCTCTCCCAACACGCCGATGAGCTGGGCGCGGGCGGCGCGCCAGGGCAGAGCGTCGTGGAGGTCGCCCAGCGCGCGACAGGCCTGCCCCCAAACAAGGCACGTGCGCTCGTAGGCAGGTTCCTGTTCTCTGGCGAGGATGCCGAAAAGCCGCTGGAAGGCCTCTCCGGCGGCGAGCGCCGCCGGTTGTCGCTGGCGATCCTCATGAACGGCACACCGCGCCCGCCGAACGTATTGATCCTCGATGAGCCCACTAACCATCTCGACCTCGAGAGCCGCGAGGCCTTGGAGGATGCCCTGCAAAGCTTCGACGGCGCGCTGCTGCTCGTCTCCCACGACCGGGCTCTACTCGACGCGGTAGGCACCCGCACGGTAGCGATCGAAGACGGTTCGCTGCGCAGCTTCCTCGGCGGCTGGCCGGAGTACGTCCGGGTGCGCGAGGAGCGGCTTGCATCAGGTGGCGAAGCACCTAAGCCGCAAGTTGCCAAGCCGAAGTCTGAGAAACCCGGTTCCAAGGCGCAGGCCTTGCAGGCCAAGTCGGCGGGGTCGTCCAAGAATCGTATGCGTGAGCAGGATCGGGCTGAGCTGGCTATCGAAGAGGCAGAGGCGGCTCTGCAAGCGCTCGAAGACGAGCTAGCCGATCCGGCGGCCTGGGCGACAAAGTACGAGGCGGCCAAGTCCGAGGCACGTCACACGGCGGCCAAGCGTGCAGTCGAAGCTGCCTATGAGCGTCTGGAAACGCTGGTGGACGCTTAAAGACAGGCGCCGGGGCTCTCTGACCTGAATGACGAGTACCCCGGCGCCTGCCAACCAACCCTCGTTTCGGTCGGGTTAGGACCGAATGGGCTTACGTAGTGTAGCGTAAAACTGCTCGTGCGGTGAAAACGTTGGATAACTTGTTGCAAGATCATTCCGGAGATTGCGACTTTGTCTCCCACCTGCCGTGGGCGCCGGTCTGCCCCGGACAGCCCAACTAGACTGAGTGAGTTCATGGGCAGAATGTCGTCATGGATCGGATGAAAACCGCGCGCAACATCGCGATCGTCGCTCTGATAGCCGCGGCGGTCGAGTTTTTGCCGGGCGGCGGTCGCGCTGCCGATGCGTTTGCGGCGGCGCTATGGGTTGTGTTCGCCGCCGGTTTCGCCTTCTTCGGCTACAGGCTCTACCGTGAACACGGCGTTGACTTGCACAGCCTCGGCGACCGTCACCGGGCGCTGCTCTACGGTGCCGTCGCGGTCGGCTATGCCACGATTGCGGCTCGGTCGCGTATGTGGCAGACGTCTTTCGGCGAGTTCGCATGGTTCGCGCTGATCGGTATAGCCGCTTACACGCTGCTGGCCGTCTACCGCTATTCACGCACCTATTGAATAACGCCAACCAACGAAGCAAAAGCGTTCCTGGACAGGACGAGAAGAACATCCCTGAGCAAGACGGGAAGGGCGTTCCTAAGGGGGGAAGGAAAAGCGTTCCTGGGCACGGCGGGAAGAGCGATCTCAGGCCACCAGGAGCGAAGAGTGGCGCAGAGCAACGACGCGCCAGTCTGGTCGAGCAGCGACGCGTACTGCCGGACAGGCCGGGCGTCTACCTATTTCGCGACGCTAAGGGCCGCGTCATCTACGTCGGCAAGGCCAAGTCGATCCGCAAGCGGGTGGCCTCCCACTTTTCCAAGGCTCAGGTGCCTTCCAGCCCCGGCCATGCAGAGATGGTGGCAAGCGTCGAAGCGATCGAGTGCGTCGTTGTCTCCAGCGAGGCCGAGGCGCTGCTGGCCGAGCAGAGCTTCATCAAGCAGTATCGCCCGCGCTTCAACATCCGCCTGCGCGACGACAAGTCCTATCCGTTCATTGCCATCTCACTCGACGAGCAATACCCGAGGGTCTATTTCACACGCGAGCGTCACCGCTCGGGACGCGCCTACTTCGGCCCTTACTCGAGCGCCAAGCGTGTGCGCTCTACGCTCGAGGTGCTCGCCAAGGTCTTCATGTATCGCTCCTGTACAGGCCCCGAACCGGGCCGCCGCAGCGGCAGCCCATGCCTCGATTACTACATTAAGCGCTGCGAAGCGCCCTGTGTCGGCTACGTCACCAAGGAAGACTATCGGCGCAGCATCGACGGCGTGATCGACTTCCTCTCCGGGCGCTTCAGCACGATCGAGCGTGATCTCGAGCAGCGCATGCGTTCGGCATCTGGCGCTCAGGATTACGAGCAGGCCACGCTCGAGCGCAACCGGCTGCGCGCCGTACGCTCGCTGATGGAGCGCCAACGCGTCGCCAAGAGCTCGATCGGAACGTTCGACGCCGTTGCCGTCGCCACCGATGGTCGCGACGCAAACGCTCAGGTCTTCCAGGTGCGCGACGGCATCCTCTCCGACCGTCATTCCTTTTATTTGTCAAACGAGACCGAGCGCGAGCTGGGGGAGGTCGCCGAGGAGTTCCTGTTGCAGTACTACGGGGGTCCCACCACGATCCCGGCGCTGCTCGTGGTTCAGCAGGAGCTTGCCGAGCGGCCGGTGCTGGGCGAAGCCCTCTCGCAGCGGCGCGGTGGTCCGGTTGAGCTGCGCCCGTCCGAGCGAGGTGACAAGCACCGCATCCTCGAGCTCGCCGAGCGTAATGCCATGCTGGCACTCGACCAAGAGCGCCTGCGCGACGAGCGGCGCCACCAGCACCGAGCCCAGGCGCTCGAACGCTTGCAGTTTGCGCTCGGGCTCGACGCGATCCCGGTGCGCATAGAGTGCTTTGACATCTCCAATCTGGGTGGCACTCACACAGTCGCCTCGATGGTCGTGTTCGAGGGCGGAGCAGCAAAGAAATCCGACTACCGACGCTTCAAGATACGCACGATTGAAGATCCCGCCCGCCCTGACGACTATGCCTCGATGGCGGAGGTGCTCTCCAGACGCTTCAGCCAGTGGGAGCAGCAGGCCGACTTCTCTCCGCATGACCCGAGCCACGACGCCAGCTTCGCGGCACTGCCCAACGTGGTGGTGATCGACGGCGGCAAGGGCCAGCTCGCCGCCGGCCTAGCCCCGCTAGCCGGCTTTCGCGAGCGCGGCGTTGCCGTCGTCTCGCTGGCCAAGCGCATCGAGGAGGTGTTCATGCCAGGCCGCCCCGAGCCGCTGTTGCTCGATCATTCCAGTCCCGAGCTACAGCTACTGCAGCGCATTCGCGACGAGGCGCATCGCTTCGCCATCACCCACCATCGCGCCAGACGCGACAGCGCGATGACCGGCTCGCTGCTCGACGGGCTGCCGGGTATCGGTCCGACGCGCAAGCGTGCGTTGATCGCACACTTCGGATCACCTGAGGCGATCCTCGCGGCCTCGCGTGAGGAGCTGCAGGGAGTGCCGGGTCTACCGGCTAAGACCGCCCGCGACATACACGCGCTCCTGCACCGGGCCGGCTGAACTGTCGCGATCGTCCGTCGGGCCAGGCACAATGCTGACATGGCCGCAGCCAGGCCCGTGGCGCCTCTCCGCAGCGAAGGCGGACCGACCGTTGTGTCGCGTCTGCAGGACCTCGTCATCATCACGGGCTTCTCCGGCGCCGGCAAGTCCACAGCGATGAACGTGTTCGAGGACGCGGGTTACTTCTGCGTGGACAATCTGCCGCCGGAGATGATCCGCTCGCTTGTCGAGCTATTCGTACACGAGGGCTCCAAGGTCGAGCGCGCGGCGGTTGTCTCCGACGTACGCGGCGGCGTCTACTTCGAGGCGTTGACAGCGGTCGTGGACGATCTGCAGGCACTCGGCATCACCCATCACGTGCTCTTCCTCGAGGCCGCCGAGCAGACGCTCTCCACGCGCTACAAGGAGACCCGCCGCCGCCATCCGCTCGCGCCCGGGGGCAGTGTCGCTGCCGGAGTTGCCTCCGAGCACGCGCTGCTGGAGCCGCTGCGCTCGCGCGCAGACCTCGTGATCGACACCACGGGCATGTCCGCGGCGATGCTGCGCAGCCGCATCGCCGACGAGCTGCTGCCGCGCCAGAATGCGGGTCGGTTGGCGCTCACGTTCATGAGCTTCGGCTTCAAGCACGGCCCTCCGCGCGAGGAGGACCTCGCCTTCGACGTGCGCTTCCTGCCCAATCCGCACTACGAGAGCGAGCTGCGCGACCTCACCGGTCACGACGAGCGGGTCGTGCAGTACATCGCCTGCGACGGTCGCCTAGACGAGTTCTATCTGCGCCTACATTCACTGCTCGACTTCCTCCTGCCCGAGTACGTGGCGGAGGGCAAGGCGCACCTGGTGATCGCGATTGGCTGCACAGGCGGCCGTCACCGCTCGGTGGCCATCGCCGAGCATCTCGCAGCCCGCTACCGCGATCGCGAGGAGCTCACAGTCGCGGTCGCCCACCGCGACATCGACAAGCGCTCGCGCTCCTAGCTCGCGGAGCGCAAGCGTCTGGCCTGAGAATGCGTTGATCGATTGGCGGGTAGGCGTTTATAGGCGGCGGAATGGGCCGCTGATAGCCTTTTCCACCCACGCCGGGCAACGGAGCGAGGCTCCCGAGGCCCGGCATCGTTCATTTTTCATATAGAGGGTGGCGCAGTCGGCCGGAGGCCGACGAGCTGGGCCCCTCGTTTTATTTTTTCGTCAGGAGGCTGTGAATGCCCGTTCGCGTGGGAATCAACGGTTTCGGCCGCATCGGTCGCAACGTGTTCCGCGCCGCAATGGCTCGGGGGGACGCGGATGAGATCGAGTGGGTTGCCGTTAACGACCTGACCGACTGCCGCACGCTGGCTCATCTGCTCAAGTACGACTCGATCCTCGGTCCCTATCCGGGCGAGGTGGCCGTGGCGGATGAGCAAACGATCGTGATCGATGGGCGTGAGTTGCGCGTTCTTGCTGAGCGTGATCCAGCCGCGCTGCCGTGGGGGTCGCTCGGGGTGGACGTTGTGATCGAGTCGACCGGACTATTCACAGACCGTCCCAGCGCCGCCAAGCACCTCGCGGGCGGTGCCAAGAAGGTCGTGATCTCGGCGCCCGCTACCGACCCTGACGTGACGGTAGTACTCGGCGTCAACTTCGATGAGGCCTATGATCGCGACAAGCACGACGTGATCTCAAACGCCTCGTGTACGACTAACTGCCTTGCTCCGGTGGCGAAGGTGCTGGTGGATACGGTTGGCATCAAGCACGGTCTGATGACGACGATTCATGCCTACACGGCCGATCAGCGTCTGCAGGATCTTCCCCACAAAGACCTGCGCCGTGCGCGTGCAGCGGCGATCAATCTGATCCCGGCCTCTACGGGGGCCGCCAAGGCGATCGGGCTGGTCGTGCCGCAGCTGCAGGGCAAGCTGCATGGTTTTGCCGTACGTGCGCCCGTCCCGACAGGATCGGTTGTTGACCTGACGGTGGAGTGCGCGCGTGAGACGAGCGTCGAGGAGGTCAATGCGGCGCTGAAGGCCGCGTCGGAGAGCGGTCCTCTGCAGGGCCTGCTGGCCTATACCGAGGATCCGATCGTCTCGAGCGACATCCTCACCTCGCCCTACTCCTCGATTGTGGACTCGCAGCTCACCGCCACGATCGACGGCACAATGCTGAAGGTGGTGGCCTGGTATGACAACGAGTGGGGCTACTCCAATCGCGTCGTTGACCTCGTACAGAAGGTCCTGTGAGCCCGCTCCCTCGACTTTTCGACCAGCTCTTCATGGATGGTGCAGCGGTGAGGACACGTAAGGGCCCCGCGGACGATGGGGTCGTCACGACGATGGGAGCGCAAAAACGATGAGAAGCATCGACCAGCTCGACGTCCAAGGCAAGCGTGTGCTCGTGCGCGTGGACTTCAACGTGCCGCTGTGCAAGGACGAGCACGGGGCGCCCGCGGTTGCCGACGACACGCGTATCGTGCAGGCGCTGCCCACGATCGAAGAGCTGCGCGCGCGCGGCGCGCGGCTGGTGCTTGTCTCTCATCTTGGGCGTCCCGAGGGAAGGCCGGAGGCCGACCTGTCGCTCGCACCGGTCGCGGAGCGGCTGCGCGAGCTCACCGACGCAAGCGTGACGCTCGCGCCCGAGGTCGTCGGCCCGCGCGCGCGGGCGCTCGCCGAAGGCTTGAAGGACGGCGAGATCCTACTGCTCGAGAATGTACGCTTCGAGCCGGGCGAGACCGCCAATGACCCCGAGCTCGCGCGCGCCCTAGCGGAGCTCGCCGACGCGTACGTCAACGATGCGTTCGGCGCCGCTCACCGCGCGCACGCGAGCACCGCCGAGGTTGCGCACCTGCTGCCGTGCGCGGCCGGTCGCCTGCTCGAACGCGAGGTCACCACCCTCACCGCGATCCTAGAGCACCCCGAGCCACCGCTCGTAGCGATCGTCGGCGGAGCGAAGGTAGCCGACAAGATCGGCGTGATCGACCGGTTCCTGCAGCTGGCCGACGTGGTGATGATCGGCGGGGCGATGTGCTTCCCGTTCCTGTGTGCGCAGGGTCACACGGTCGGCGAGTCGCTGTGCGGCGAGGAGGACACCGAGCACGCTCGCAGGCTGCTCGCGCGGGCCAGCGAAACGCACTCGCCGCAGCCCGGCCGCGCGCGCCTGCTGGTGCCAAGCGACCTGGTGATCGGCGACCGCCTCGCCGACGATGCCGAACATAGTGTGCTGGCCGGGGTCGAGGTGCCGACGGGTTGGATGGGACTCGACATCGGACCCGCCACAGTTGAGCGCTACAGCACCGAGATCGCGCGGGCGGGCACCGTCTTCTGGAACGGTCCGATGGGCGCCTTCGAGTACGAGCCGTTCGCGCAGGGCACGCGCGCGGTCGCCCAGGCCGTCGCCCGTGCGCCGGGCGTGACGGTCGTCGGCGGCGGCGATTCGGCCGCCGCGCTGGCCCACTTCGGTCTGGAGGACACGGTCGATCACCTCTCGACCGGCGGCGGCGCAACGCTCGAGCTGGTCGAGGGACGCGTCTTGCCGGGAGTCCAGGCGCTCGAGGGCGCCGGAATCGCCTGATGGCCGGCGAACGCCGTCCGCTGATCGCGGGCAATTGGAAGATGTACAAGACCGAGGAGCAGGCCGAGGAATACATCCAAGCTCTGTTGCCTGGAGTGTCGTCGGTTAGCGGGGTTGACATCGCCATTTGCGTGCCGTACACCGACCTGCGAGCGATGGTCGACAGTGCGCGCGGATCGCGCGTAGAGGTGTACGCCCAGAACATGCACCACGAGCCCGAGGGCGCCTTCACCGGCGAGATTTCAGCGCCGATGCTCTCAGAGCTCGACGTCGGCGGCGTGGTGCTCGGCCACTCAGAGCGGCGAGAGCTGTTCGGCGAGACCGACAAGGCACTAGCGCTGAAGGTGTCTGCCGCGCTCGCGGCAGGCCTTGCGCCGATCCTGTGCGTAGGCGAGACCGAGACCGAGCGCGACGGGGGGGAGACCGAGCGCAAGCTGCGCAACCAGATCGGCGAGGACCTTGCGGGTGTGTCCGACGAGCGTTTGGCTGAGGTGACGATCGCCTACGAGCCGATCTGGGCGATTGGCACAGGCCTAGTGGCCAGCCCTGAGCAGACCCAGGAGGCGATCGCGTTCGTGCGGGCGCTGCTCGGCGGCCGCTCGCCCGAGGTGGCGGAGCAGGTGCGCATTCTCTACGGAGGCTCGGTCAAGCCCGACAACGCCGCGGAGCTGCTGGCTCTGCCCGACGTTGACGGCGCGCTCGTGGGCGGCGCATCGCTCGATGCCGAGTCGTTTGCCGCGATCGTGGCGGCCGCCCAGCAATGAGCGCGCCTGAGGGCTCGCAGGCGGCGCGTACGCCTTGCGTATGCCTGGTGGTGCTCGACGGTTGGGGTCTGGCCGAGCCCGGCCCCGGCAACGCCGTCTCGCTTGCCGACACACCCATCTTCGACGAGCTGTGGGCGACATTCCCCCACACCACGCTCACCGCCTGCGGCGCGGCTGTGGGACTGCCCGAAGGGCAGATGGGAAATTCCGAGGTCGGTCACCTGAACCTCGGCGCCGGCGCTGTCGTCAAGCAGGATCTCGTGCGCATCGACGAGGCGGTCGCGGACGGGTCGCTTGTCGAGAACCCGGTGCTGCGCGCTGCTTTCGCCGGTGCCTCACGTGTCCACCTGCTCGGGCTCGTTTCAGACGGTGGCGTGCACTCCTCGCTCGAGCATCTGCAGGCGCTGATCGCGCTCGGCGGCGAGCTGGCGTCCGAGGCGGACGTTGTGCTGCACGCTTTCACCGATGGGCGTGACACGTTGCCGCATGCGGGCGTGGGCTACCTGGCCGAGCTGGACGCCACCAGGGGCGTGCGTGTCGGCTCGGTCGTGGGCCGCTACTGGGCGATGGACCGCGACAAGCGCTGGGAGCGAACGCAGCGCGCCTACGACATGCTCGCGCATGGCCGCGCTCCGTACAGCACCTCGAGCGGCGAGCAGGCAGTGCGCGACGCCTACGAGCGCGGCGAGACCGACGAGTTCATAGAGCCCACTTTGGTCGGTGCCGAGGCACGTATTCGTCCTGGAGACAGCGTGCTGTGCTTCAACTTCCGTCCCGATCGCATGCGTGAGATCGTCAGGGCCTTGGCCGAACCGGACTTTGGTGAAGACACCGGGGATGGCTCTTCGCACGCGACGGGAGCCGAAGCAGCCTCGCGTACCGAGGCTGCGGAGTTGCCTGGCTGGGAGGGTCGCGATGGCGCACCCGCCGTGAGCCGACTGGCGACGCTCACCGAGTACGAGGAGGGCTGGCCCTACCCGGTCGCCTTCGCGCCCCAGCGTCCGCAGACGACGCTCTCGCAAGTGATCGCAAACAGCGGAGCGCGCCAGCTGCACGTGGCCGAGACCGAGAAGTACCCGCACGTCACGTACTTCTTCAACGGCGGCGAGGAGACGCCGTGCAAGGGCGAGCGTCGCGAGCTGGTGGCCTCCCCGCGCGATGTGCCCACCTATGACCACAAGCCCCAGATGAGCGCCCGCGAGGCCGCTACCGCGTTTGTGAGCGCGTGGCGCGAGGACCGGCCGGAGTTCGGCGTCATCAACTTCGCCAACGCCGACATGGTCGGTCACACCGGCGTCATAGAGGCCGCCGTAGCCGCGGTAGAGACGGTCGACGAGTGTCTGGGCAAGGTGCTCGAGGTCGTGCGCGAGAGTGGCGGTGTGTGTGTCGTGACCGCCGACCACGGCAACGCCGACCACATGCTCGAGCCCGACGGCAGCCCCAACACCGCCCACTCGCTCAACCCGGTGCCGTTGATCGTGTGCGCGCCGGGTCTCCAGTTGCGCGCGGGGGGCGGTATCCTCGCGGACGTGGCGCCGACAGTGCTCGATCTGCTTGGGATCTCCAAGCCCCCGCAAATGACAGGGACGTCGCTGATCGTGAGCTGAGGCTCCGAAGCACGACGCTCAAACGAGGAGAGACGATGGAAACCGACACAGACGCCGAGACGCTCGGCTCGATCGCCGACCGGCCACGGCGCGGCCGCCGCTCACGCTTGGTGCTCGGCATCGCTTTCATCGGCGCCGGCGTCAATCACTTCCTGATGCCGCGCGCCTACGAGGCGATCGTGCCGCCGAGCATGAAGGGTCGCGCGCAGAGCCTTGTCGCCGTCAGCGGCGTCGCCGAGGTGGCCGGTGGCCTCGGCGTGTTGCTGCCGTGGACACGTCGCCTCGCCGGGCTCGGCTTGATCGCTTTGCTGGCGGCGGTGTTCCCAGCAAACCTGCACATGGCGCGCACCCCCGAGCGCTTCTCGAAGATCCCACGCTGGGCACTGTACGCGCGCCTACCGTTGCAACCGCTAATGATGTGGTGGGCCTGGACGGCCACCAAGAGGAGCAGCTGAGCGCCTCTGTGGCGCACAGTTGACAGGGATTCCGGCCCGCGACGCTGCTATGTTCGAGTAAGCGCACAGCCGGTTTAGAGCACGATCATGTCCACCGTAACAGCCACCGCGACAGTTCTAAAGCTTCCTCAGGGGAAGGACTCTCTCGGCGAATCGGACAGCCTCAGCGAAGCCGAGCTTCGTGCGTGGCGCGGCCTTTTGCGCGCGCACGCTTCGCTTGCCAAGCGCTTGGAGAACCGTCTAGAGCGCGAGCACGGTCTGCAGCTCAGCTCCTATGAGGTGCTCCAGCACTTGATCGACGCTCCGGGTGGGCGCATGCGCATGTGCGATCTCGCCGAGCAGGCCCAGCTCTCACGCAGTGGTCTCACACGTCTGGTCGATCGTTTGGAGCGCGACGAGCTGCTTGGGCGCTGCAGCTGCGAACACGACGCTCGCGGCGCCTACGCCTGCATTACCGAGAGCGGTCGCGAGCGTTTGGATGCCGCGCGCGGCACCCATCGCGCGGTCGTGCGCGAGCACTTCCTCTCGCACTTCTCCGAGGGAGAGCTGGAGGCGCTCGGCAAGATGTGGGAGCGTGTGACCGCCGGCTGTTGCGGCGCCTAAGGCGCCTGAGTTACAGACGCCCGCGACGGTGGGCTACAAAGAAGACGATGGCGGCCAGTACCAGCGCCGCGATCCCGTACAGACCGAACGCTTCAACGGCGTTGCCAGCAGCGTTGCCGAGGAAGTAGGCGAGCAGGCCGATCGCCGTCGCCCAGCAGATTCCTCCGAGCGCGTTCCAGAGGAAGAAGGAGCGCCAGCGCATGTGCGTGGCGCCGGCCAGCCACGAGGCCCAAACGCGCAGCCCCAAGATGAAGCGTCCGAAGAACACGGCCTTGGGGCCGTGGCGCTCGAAGAACGGTTCGCCGGTGATCAACACCTGTTGGCGCTGGCCTTCGAAGCGCCCGGGCCGTTCCAGCAGCCAGCGCCCGCCCTTGCGGCCGATCTGGTAGCCGATGTTGTCGCCGATGATCGCGGCGGCTGCGGCGATCGGGATTACGAGCTCGATCTGCAGCCTGCCCTGGCTGGCCAGCACGCCAGCAGCGATCAGACCGGTCTCGCCGGGAATCGGCAAGCCGCTTGACTCGGCCATCACGACGAGGAACAGCAGGGGATAGCCGAACGTTTCTACAAGGTGGCCGACGTTGATGAGCGAAGCGAGCATGGTCTAGGAGCCCGTGGGGCTCGGGCCAGCGTATCCGGCGACCCGACATGTCCCGTACTCCGCACGGTCGTGTGTCAGCAGGCTTCATGGCTGTGCGCCCGTGCCGGGCTAGGATGCCCAGTCGTGGCCCTCACGATCGAAGCGCGCGACGGCGCCACAAATGCCCGCGCAGGGCGGCTGCACACCGCGCACGGCGATGTTCGCACACCGGCGTTCGTGCCGCTCGCGACGAAGGCCACTGTCAAGGGCCTCTTGCCGCAAGAGGTCAAGGGGCTCGGCTATGACATGGTGCTCGGCAATACGTTCCACCTGATGCTCAACCCAGGCGCCGAGCTGATCGAGCGCTTCGGGGGGTTGCACAACTTCATGGACTGGGACGGGCCGATCGTGACCGACTCCGGCGGCTTCCAGGTTTTCTCGATGGGGCACGGCACGATCGCGGACGAGATCAAGGCCCGTCCGTCGCGCAAGCATCAAGGGGAGGGGAGCGCGCGCGAGGGGGCGATCCTCTCGATCGAGGAGCAGGGCGTGCGCTTCCGCTCCTACGTTGACGGCGCCGAGCGCTTCATGGCTCCCGAGGACTCGATGGTCGTGCAGGCCGCGCTTCACTCGGATATCGCGCTCGTGTTCGACGAGTGCACTCCCTTTCACGTAGACCGCGACTACACCGAGCGCTCGACTGAGCGCACCCATCGTTGGCTGACACGCTGTCTGGATTGGCACGCCGAGCATGGCCCGAGCGACCAGCTCGTCTACGGGATCGTGCAAGGGGGTGTGTACGAGGACATGCGCCGGGCCTCTGCTCGCACGGTGGTTGCCAGTGGCTGCGACGGCGTGGCGATCGGGGGCTCGCTCGGTGCCGAGAAGGCACAGATGTACGAGGTCGTCGGCTACGCCGTCGCCGAGCTGGGCGGCGAGTACGAACAGCTTCCGCGACACCTGCTCGGGATCGGTGACGTGGATGACCTGATCCGCGGTGTCGAACTGGGCATCGACACGTTCGACTGCGCGATGCCGACGCGTCTGGGACGTCACGGGACGGCGCTGGTCCCAGATCCAGGCACACGCTGGCGGGTCGATCTGACGAAAAGCGAGTGGCGCACGTCCGAGCAGCCGCTGATGGAGGACTGTGTCTGTCACGCGTGCAAACGTGGACTCTCGCGCGCCTACCTCTCCTACCTGGTGCGCTCCTCGGAGCTAACGGGTATGCGCCTGCTAACCGAACACAACCTTGCGTTCCTGGCGCGGTTGATGGCCGATCTACGCCAGGGAATACTTGACGGACGGATGGCCGACGTGGCGGATTCGCTACGCGGGACAGAATACCGTCACAAGCCTCGTCTATGCTGACAACTGTGTTCCGGTGTGGTGTAAGGGCAACATGAGCAGCTGTCACCTGCTAGATGTCGGTTCGAGTCCGACCGCCGGAGCCAATGTTTGAAGGCGACGGTTGGTACTGCTAGTCTATTGGGACAGGTGACAGTTGCCCCGCTCGAAAGGGCGGTAGTTCTTACCGGGGGCCCGCGCAAGCGGGCCCCTCGTCTTTTCTACGGGCTACTTCGTGTTTTCGTTGACGAGTTGCTTCAACGCTTCGGCGGATTCTTGGGTGCGTTCGTAGAAGACGTTGCGCAGTTTGATCGTCGTTGATGGGGGAGAGCTCAATACGAGGATCAGCGCGATCACGCCGACGAGCGCCAGCAGCGCTAGTACGGCAAGCCCGAGTCGGCGCAATCCCGCGCCACGACGCTGCACCGGTGCGCTCGCAACGACTGGCGGGGCCGCGCGCGCCGGCCCGCGGCGGGGCTGGCGCGGGGCGACCGCTCCTCGTCCTTCGGAGGGGCTGTGTGTGCGTGTGGCGCTGGCAAGCACGCTTGTTGCCTCGATGGCGTGCCTGGCATCGCGCGCCGGCATGCGATGCTCGTTGGGGGAGATGCCGAGCGCACCGTCTGAGATCGCGCGACCCATCTCGCGCGCGCTCTCGTAGCGCTCGCGCGGGTCGAGCGCCAGTGCGATCGCGACCGCTTCGGCCAGCTCCGGCGTGACCGCGGCCACGAGCGTGTCGAGCATCGCCGGCTCTTCCTGCTGTTGTTTGAGCGCAAGCTCGGTGAGCGAGGCGGCTTCGTAGGGCAGGCGCCCGGAGATCAGCTGGTAGGTGACAACGCCAAGTGCGTACAGGTCGGCGCGTGGCCCAGCTTCCTCGCCGCGCGCTTGCTCGGGCGCCAAATAAGCAGCGGTGCCGAGCACCGAGCCGACCTGGGTGATGCTCGACTGCTCGGTGGCCTTGGCGATGCCGAAGTCGGCAAGCTTGACCTCGCCGTCACGCGAGCGCAAAAGGTTCCCCGGCTTGACGTCGCGGTGCACCACGCCGTGGCGGTGGGCGTAGTGCAGCCCCTCGCAGGCCTGTTCGATGATCGCGACGGCTTCGTCGACCTCGATCCAACCGTCGTCGCGCAGGATCTCCGCACACGACTGGCCCTCGATGTACTCCATCACGATGAAATACTGCCCGCTGCTCTCATCCTGGCCGGAGTCGAACACTTGCACGATGTTGGGATGGATGAGGCGTGCCGCGGCCTGAGCCTCGCGCTGGAAGCGAGACACGAAGGTGGGGTCCTCGGCGAGGTGCTCGGCCAGCAGCTTGACCGCGACGCGGCGCTCCAGGCGCTTGTCGAACGCGAGGTGCACGGTCGACATGCCGCCAAAGCCAAGTCTGCTCTGCAGCTGATAGCGCCCGGCGATCTCAGGGTCGCTCATTGGCCGCCTCCTGCGCTTGCCCCGCCAGAATTGGAAGCACCGTCACCGGCGCTTTCTTTGCTTGCTCCGAGCCCTGCCCCGTTTTCGCCAGAGCCTTCTTCGGGAGCTTCGACTCCGCCGCCGGGGTTCGGCGGCGTGCTGGTGGTGGGTGTCGTCGGCGTGTTCGTCGGGGTGGTCGGAGTCGTCGCCGTTTCAGTGCTTGTCGTGGTTTCAGTGCTCGTGGTGCCGGTCGCAGGCGTGGTTTTCGTCTGGGTGCTCGTCGTCGAGGTGTCTGTTGCGGTCGGTTCTTCGCACATCGTCAGCGCCTGCTTGCGCAGGTTCGTTATGCCCTCTTCCAGGCGCTTGTGCAGCCCTTTGTCGACCGTGGCCGGGAGCGCCAGGAAGTCCTCCTCTGTTTTGCCGAGAGCTTCTTCGGTCTTCGCACAGCTCCCGTTGCCGGCTTCGGCGGCTTTGGCGACAGCTTCGAAATCTTCTTGCAGGGGCCCTGCGTTGGCGCTCGGGATCAAACCGGCGCCCGAGTTTCCACAGGACACAAGCAGGGCGGTGGCGGCGCCCAACAGCGCCACCACGATGAGGCGGATAAGCATTCGCATGTTCATTGACCGTACTCCAGGCGCTCCGCAAGCGAGTTTGGCAGACGCGCTGCCTTGATGGCCGCGGCGGCGCCGGCAACGTCATAGCTGGTACGTCGGTAGGAAGCTTGGTACCCGTCGAGATCCAGCAGCAACCAAGCAGCCCGGCGGTCGCCGTCGCGTGGCTGCCCGACGCTGCCGGGATTGAGCATCCATTCGCCGCTTGCGAGGTCGAGCTCGATGCCCTCGCGACACGGTTCGCCGCTTGCCGCCTCCCCAGCCTGACGCGTGAACGCCGAGGCGACATGGGAGTGGCCGATCAGGCAGATGCGGTTGGGCTCGCGGTCCAAACACAGCTCCGCCAGCAACGCCGATAGCACGTACTCCCAAACCGGGTCGCGTGGACTTGCGTGATAGAGCCCGATCGCACCATCCCGCGCGTCCTCCTGGCCCTGGGGGCGCAGATCGGCGAGAAACGATTGGTTTGCAGGGGCGATCACTTCGCGCGTCCATTGCGCCGCGATACTCGCGCCGCGCGAGAACTCGTCCAGGGGAAGCTCGCCGACGACCGCCATGTCGTGATTGCCGGCCAGGCACACCGCCACGTGACGGCGTGCCAGTTCGACGCAGGCGTCCGGATCGGCACCGTATCCGACGATGTCCCCGAGGCACCAGAGCTCGGAAGCCTCGCTGTCGGCGACTGCCTCCAGCACCGCTTCAAATGCCTGTCGGTTGGCGTGGATGTCCGAGACGACCGCGACCTTCATCCGCCATGAGCCCTAAACGAGATCCTGCGCCCCGCACGGGGTGCAGGAATGCCGGCACGAGACGGGGAGCGCGCACCTCGCGGGCGCACGACACGCCACTACTCGTCGGCTTCCCCGGCCTCGGCGCCGCCGTACTCGGGCAGGTTCTTGATGCCCTCGCGGGTGCGCCACTTCGAGTAGTTGTCCTCCATCGCGTCGATCAGCTCGCGCATGAAGCGTGGCGAGAGGTTCACGCGCGAGACGACCACGCCCGGTACCTCCTCTGACTCGACCTCATGGTCGACCCTTGCGAAGGTCACCGTGAACTCGTAGTCGGAGTGGCTGACGTTCGCGAAGTTCGCGTATACGCCTCCCATGATCTCGGGAGAGAGATGAATGTTTATGTGGCGCTCGGCGCCTGGGTTCTCGTCGTTCACAGAGCTAGTATCGCAACCTCCCCCACGGAAGCGGCCGAGACCGTTTTGGAGCTGCCGTGGCGGCGCTCTGGTTGAGCCCGTCTCGCACTCCCGTCGGGCACACCTCCTCGGGCGCATAAGATCATCGACCGTGAGCTCCACGACCACCGAGACAGGTTTGCGCGAGACCGTGCTCGCCCTTGCCGGCGAGCACGCTGGTAGCGCAAGCTCGCATCGAGCGATCACGCTCGAACGTCCGCCGCGCCAGGACTTCGGCGACTACTCTACGAACGCGGCTCTCCTGCTCGCGCCAGCCGCGGGCGCCCAGCCGCGCGAGCTGGCCCAGCAGCTGGGCGACCTGCTGGCAGAGCGACTCGGCGAACAGTTGGAGCGCTTCGAGGTGGCGGGGCCTGGCTTTCTGAATCTCTTCCTCTCCGATGCCTGGCACCGCACTGCGCTCGGCGAGTTGCTGGCGGCCGGGGAGAGCTTCGGGCGCGGGGGAGCGCCAGCCGGCGAGCGGATCATCGTCGAGTTCGTCTCGGCCAACCCAACGGGTCCGATGCACGTGGGCCACGCCCGCAACGCGGCTTACGGCGATGCCCTGGCACGGGTGCTCGCCTTCCATGGCCACAGCGTGGAGCGCGAGTTCTATGTCAACGACGCGGGCTCTCAGGTGCTCAAGCTGGGCGAGTCGATCGGGGCGCTCGCGCGTGGCGAGCAGGTGCCCGAGGACGGGTATCACGGCGACTACGTGACCGGGCTCGCAACAGAGCTGGCAAACGCGGCGAGCATGGAGTCGGTCGAGCTGGGACGTGCGGCGGTTGCCTTGATGATGGGTCACATCGCCGAGTCGCTAAGCGAATTTCGCGTCAACTTCGACTCCTGGAGCTATGAGAGCGCGCTGCACGACGGCAAGCCAAGCCCGGTGGCACACACGCTCTCGATCCTGGAGCAGCAGGGCCACACCTACCGCAGCGAGGGCGCCCTGTGGTTGCGCACGACCGACTATGGCGACGACAAGGACCGTGTCCTGTTGCGCTCAAACGGCGAGCACACATACTTCGCCTCGGACATCGCCTACCACCAGGACAAGCGCGAGCGCGGCTTCGACCGCCAGATCGACGTGTGGGGCGCCGACCACCACGGCTATGTGGGGCGCATGAAGGCGGCGTATGAGGCGCTGGGCGGTGACCCAGAGCACCTGGAGATGCTGATCATGCAGCTCGTCCATCTCGTGCGTCGCGGCGAGCGAGCACAGATGTCCAAGCGTGCCGGAGAGTTCGTCACGCTCGACGACTTGCTGCGCGAGATCGGCGTAGACGCTGCGCGCTGGTTCCTGCTGTCGCGCTCGCACGACACGACGATCGACCTCGACCTCGACCTGGCACGCGAGCAGTCCAACGAGAATCCGGTCTATTACGTGCAGTACGCACACGCACGCATCGCCTCAATGCTCGCGAAGGCTGGCGTCGAGCAGGTGCAACGGGCTCTGGCGCAGATGGGGGATGGGAGTGGCGCACTGCACCCAGCAGAGCGCAGCCTGATCAAGAAACTGCTGGCATTCCCGGGCGAGGTCAGTGAGGCGGCCACGCGTCGCGCGCCACACCGGATAGCCGCCTACGCGCTGGAGCTGGCCCAACAGTTCACGGCTTTCTACCGTGACTGCCGCGTGCTCGGCGCCGAGTCGCCGGCGCTCGAATCCCAGCGCCTGGCACTGTGCGTAGCTTCGCGCCAGACGATCGCCCGCTCGCTCGAGCTGCTCGGGGTGGACGCGCCCGCGGAGATGTAGAGCCGACGGGCGCGCTGAGGAGCAGGCTGACTGTAGGGCGAGCGCGCGCTCAGACCGTGGGGCCAAGCATGCTGGGGACAGACCCGACTGTAGGGCGAGCGTGGCGGGATCGTCACGTGTGAGCTCGAATTTGGTCCCTGCCAGAGCAGTCAGTCGAAACGCTTGAGGTCCGCGTCCAGGCGCGCCGCATCGCCCGTGCTGAGCTTGGGCGAGTCGGCGCTGGTTGCGGCCTGGTCTCGTGCATGACGCCGCCAGTTCGGCAAAAGCAGCGCGAGCAGCCCGATCAGGGCGAGTACGACAGCGACGGGCACGAGATACGCGGCCAGGTCAAAGCCTTTGGCGCTCGGCAAGGCAAGCACCGAGCTCCCGTACTGGCCAACAAGTTCGCTCTTGATCTGGGCTTCGGTCTTGCCTTCGGCGATCAGCCCGCGGATGTAGGCACGCTCACGCTGGGACTGTGGCGATTCGGCCACGTTCAAGGGAATCTTGCAGGTCACGCACATGACCTGACGTTCGATCGCGGGCATGCTCGTGCGTGGTGTAGCGGCGATAGCGCTGGAGTCGAGTGGGAGCGAGGCCCCAAGTGCCGCCACGAGCATCAGCGTCGCTGCCGGACGGGCAAGGTGGTGGGTCAGGCGCGAGACGGGACTCGGGCCAAGCCCCACATTCAACGACGGGCACGCCCCAAAAATCCTCATATGCTCTCCGCCAAAGCGATCGCATGGTTCAGGAACGCTTCGTCGATTTCCCCGCGCGAGATCGCCACCACGTCGCCAGAGGAGTCGATCACGAACGTCTCTGGAATCTGGGTTGTGCCATACGCCTGGGCGAATTCGCCAGTCGTATCGCGCAGGTTGGGGTAGCTGACGCCGTAGTGCTTGACGAAGGTAGTCGAGTCGGGCGAGGAGTCGCGAAAGGTCACGCCGAGCACGGTGCCGCCGCGGCGCATCAGCGTGTGCTGAGCGCGCTCCAGGATCGGCGCCTCTTCCTGGCAGGGCGTGCACCAGGACGCCCAGAAGTTCAAGACAACCACTTTGCCGCGATAGGAGGCAAGGGTGCGCGCACCGTTGCCAGAGAGCAGCGGCATGGGAATGTTCGCCGCCGGCGCCGTGGGATGGTGCCTATGCTTGATCGCTTCGTCGAGCGTGCGTTTGGGGGACTGGGCCACCACCCCATAGATGAGCAGCCCGACAAGCGCGGTACCGGCCACACCGATCAGCAGAGGCATGAAGGAACGTTTGGACATCGAGCAGGAAGCGTAGTGCCAGTGCGAGGGAAGCGGCGTAATATCTGCCTCGGTGCGGTGGTAGCTCAGTTGGTAGAGCGCGAGCTTCCCAAGCTCGAGGTCGCGGGTTCGAGGCCCGTCCGCCGCTTGGCTTGAGAAAGCGGGATCTGGCCCTAGAGCAGGGATCTGGCTTGTGGGGGGCGGCTTGCCAGGCGGACGGACGCGGGCGTCTGCGGGTAAAAAGGACAGGAATCTGCGGTCCCTTTGCGACCACGGGATGCGGTGATCTCGGGTTACCGAGCGTCGCGGTCATGACAGCCTGCGCCGCTTCGTGCTCGATCTCGTTAACGCTAGATGCGACGACGACGTCCGGGTCTGACGGCGGCGGCTACGACGGCGGTCTTCGCGACCGGGGCGGGGCCAGGCGTGACGGCTTTGGCCACGATCGCGGTCTTCGCGATTGGGGCGCGGATCACGCCGACTCTTCCTCTACGTGTTGGCCTGAGGGGCATTGTCAAACTCCTTCGGTCGTAAGGGGTTCATCGGCCTCGATTGAGGCGATGATCGCTTGAATCGGAATCCTTCCGTTCGCGATCAGCTGGCCACCCGAGCGCCGCGCCGCTGATGCGAATGGCGCTGCCCACAGGTTCTCCCAGATCAGCACGCCGGCGGTGCTTCCCTGCTCCATCGCGGCGGCGAGCTGCTCCACATCCTCCTCGGCCAGCAGCTCCGCAAGCTGAGCCTCGAGTGCTTGCAGCTCTCCGAGCTCGTTGACATCGGAAAGCTCCATCGCCTCGACGGCGCCGTTCTCGTCCTTAGTGAGGATCAGTGCGTCGATCACACGGATCGTTCCGGAGTTGACCAGCGTGAGCAGCTCTGCTGCCATCTCGCCCGTGAAGTTGCTGGCGCCCGCTGGAAACTCGACCACGACATAGTCAACAGGTCCGAGTTCATCTAGGGATTGCTCTGTCATCGGTTCTTTCCTTTAGTGCAGTGCTATGGCGATCGGAACCGCTCGTCTGCAGTTATTGAAGTGGACGGGTGTTTTTGGTGGACTCAGTGATGCAGGTGTTGAGCGATTTGGTTGGCCAGCGGCGAGCCGAGCCCCGATGCCAGGTCGAATCCGGGGGTTGCGGTGCAACACGACACTCCGCCGAAGACTGCGTTGCTCCCGGTTGTGATGTCCAGGAACGATCCGGGTGCGTGCTGGGCGATCGAGTAGAGCAGGGGCGGGACGAACCCGGGGTTGGGGAGGCCGGATTGCCTGGCCTGCTGGTCCCACAGCGCAATCATCCCTGCGACGAGTGGTGTGGCCGCGCTCGTGCCCCCGACGAACGAGATCGTCTGGCCGGGTGAGGGACCGCAGCCCTGTACTTCGTGTGAGCAGATGATCGCGTAGCCGGGGCTCGGGTCAGCGAACGCGGCGACATCGGGAACCATTCTGAAGGTGCTCTGGCCTGGGATCGCGGGCTGCCACCACGGTCGCTTTTCGAATGTGCTGACGCCACCCCCGCCTGCGGCGGTCTGTTGGTAGGGCGACGGGTACTCCGTGTCATTCCACACGCCTGAGGATTCGATCGCGTTCGCGGGCGTGAGCGTGAGGTTCGTGCCGCCGACGGCGAGCACCCACGGCGATGTAGCTGGCCAGGACGCCGACTTCTGTTCGTCAAAGCTGGTGAGCTGCGAGGGCTGCACGCCGTGCGCACACGAAGAGGAGCCGCTGTCCCCGGCTGCGACGACGATCGTGATCCCCAGCGCAGCCGTCGCGGCTGCTTGGCGGTTGAACAGCGTGCGGGCCGCGGTGTACGGCGCGACGGTCGCCTCGCACACGCCGTAGGAGATCGAGATCACGTTCGGGAGCGGTGTGCCGTTCGTCGTCGCTTGGAGTGGGTCGGCCAGCAGTTCGAGGGCGCCCTGAGGGTCGGCCTGCCCGAGCGCCTTCACCCACAAATCCAGGCGCGAGAGTTTTGGGGCGACCATCGCGACCGTCATCGCGTCCAGCGAGCTCTCCAGGATCGGTGAGCTGTTCGAGGCGCCGTGAATCTGCAGCGCAGTCCCGGGGAAACCAAAGCAGTTGCGGTACGCGTTGACATCGTTGATCGGCGTCGGCGCTTCGCCAAGGATCGCGAGGCGCGCGCCCTGGCCCTGCAAGCCGCCGGCCTGTAGCTGGGCGATCCCGTAAGCGCTGAGGATCTGGTTCGGAAACAGGCCTGCGGTCGAGAATACGGCCGCGGGGTACGTCGTGGTGGCGCAGCCCGGTTCGATCGTTCCGGTGCGGGTGGGCGTCCCGCCCGCAACCGAAGCCTGCGCGCTGGACACCGACGAGCTCGCGGACGCGCGCTGGGTTACGTAGAGCCCCAGTCCGGACACGGTGTTGACGTTGCCGTTCAGACCCGAACCCAGCTTGGGTGTATTGACCGGAAGCGCGACCGCCTGGTTCGGCTGGCCGGTCGCATACAGATCCCACTTCGTTCCGAACAGCTTCTGCGCGTTCTTGATACTTATCGTCGCACCTACGCGCAGATGCGTCACATCGATGGTCGCCGCGACGCCATAGGGCTTGAACGCGCCAACGACAGCGTTGCGCCGCGACGAGGAGGCGCCGTACTGCTTCTGCAGCGTTGACAGCGAGAGATACTGTCCGTAGGTCGAAGAGGAGGGATTGCTTGCCGCCTTCACGGCGTTCGCGATGCCTTGCTGGTTGGCGATCATCCCCAGCTCGAGCGATAGCTTCAGCCCCGTTGAAGCGGGTCCCAGGTTCTTCAGGCCCTTGTGGGAGATATCCCCGAAGTTGACCTTCGCTGACGAGGCGACAGCCGAGCCGGCTATGGCGTTCAGTGCAAAGACCACGACGATCACCAAAGTGAAACAAGCGACTGAACGAAACACACCACGACACTACCACCGCTACCGTCCTGCATTTTTGGCCCACCGTGGCCTACAGATCCTGGTCTCGACCAGCCCGCGGGAGTCACCGGGTCACCGGAGGGTCCGCCGTACCCAAAACCTCCGAGTTGCACAGAAACCCTTCGGCCTCCTCTCAACGCGTAGGATCGGTTGATGACCTCGGTCGATACCGAGCTCGTGCTCGTGGGGCTCGCCGCGATGCTCTCGCCCGTGACGCTGTTTCTGTCGGTGCTGGCGTTGGTGGTGGGCGAGCGTCCGATGCGCACCGGCCTGTGGTTCTATCTCGGCGCGTTCGGTGTGACGCTCGTCGTTGGTGTCATTGCGGCGTTCGTACTGGGGAACTCCGCAGCCTCCCCGAAATCCAATACACCGAAGACCTGGGTCGCCATCGTCGATGTTGTCGCTGGGGTATTGGTGCTGCTCGTCGTCGTTCGTTTTCTGCGGCGGCCTCGCGATCCCAAGCGAGTGGCGAGCATGATCGATCAGATGAGCAAGGTGGCCTCCTCGCCCGTGATCGCGATCATCGCCGCGGGGGCCACGCTGGCCAACCCCGGCGCGTTGATCCCGTTGGCTCTGAAGGACATCTCAGAGACGAACCCGAGCACTGGTCAGTACATCGCTGAGTGGGTCGGGTTTGCGCTCGTGTCGTTGCTGCCCCTCTCGGTTGCGCTGGTGGCGCTCGCGGTCGCGCGCGGGCCAACGCAGCGGCTGCTCACGCGCGCCCGGGAGTGGCTTGAGCGCAATGCCAGGACGATCGCCGCGATGATCCTCCTGCTGTTGGCCGCTGTGCTGCTGCGCAACGGCATCGCCGGGCTCACCAGCTGACTGCGGATTAGAGCGAGCGGCCGCGAGACTCGGATTTCGCTTTTTGGGGTAAAGGTTTCCTAGTCTTCGTCTGAAGGGGGTTGGTCGTGTCCGAGGAGCATGTGGTGCAGGAGGAGGCTCCCGGTCTCGGGCTTCTCAGTCCACGCCGTCGGCATCTGCTCGAGTTGGAGTTCGGCGACCGTAAAGACTTTGACGATCCGCGTTTGGAGTGGCGCAGACTTTTCTCCGAGCTGTTGGGCACGTTCATGCTGGTGCTTGTAGCCGCGGGTGGAGGGATCTTGCACGGGAAGGGCGAAATCGGCCTTCCAGCAGCCGTCGTCGCACCCGGTCTGATGGTGTTGGGGATCATCCTCTTCATGGGCGCGATCTCCGGCGCTCATCTGAACCCAGCGGTCTCGCTCGCGTTCGCGTTGCGCGGAGACTTCCCGTGGAAGCGCCTCCCGGGTTACATCATCGTCCAGTTGATCGGCGCGACGCTGGCGTGCCTGTTCCTGTTCGCGGTGTTCGGCAACATCCAGCATCTCGGCGCCACGCTCCCTGGCCCCGGGTATGCGAACTGGCAGGCGCTGCTGATGGAGATAGTCCTCACGGCGACGCTGGTGAGCGTGATCCTGGGGACCGCGTCTTCGGCGCAGAACGTCGGTGCGATCGCGGCACTGGGTGTGGGCGGGTATATAGCGCTCGCTGGGTTGTGGTCGGCGCCTGTGAGCGGTACCTCGATGAATCCCGCGCGCTCCTTCGGTCCAGCCCTCGTGAGTGGCGACTTCACGAGTTATTGGGTGTATGTCGTAGGACCGCTCGCGGGTGCGCTGATAGCGGTTGGCTGCGCCTACGTACTGCGGGGACGTGGTGGGGGCAAGTCTGGCTACACCGCCGGGTCCGGCCGCCTGGACGAGGACGAGTGGAGCGAGCGCGAGCGCCTCTCACGACAAACCGACCGTGAGCACGGCGCGACCTCTCCCGGCATCACCGACACCGACTCACAAAGGAGCTGACGATGACCACAAGCCACCGCCGAGGAGGCGTTCAATGAGCCGTGATCGTTCGCACGCGATGGACCATGTCGTTCTGGTCCTGTTTGAGAACAGGTCGATCGACAATCTCCTGGGCCACCTGTACGGGCGCGAGGATGGCAAGACCTTCGAGGGTGTGATCGGCAAGGATCTGAGCAACCCGATCCCTGAGTGGGCGGAGCACGGCGCCGAGCGCAAGTCGGTCTCTTATATGGTCGGAACGGACATGGATGCCCCGAACCCGGACTCGGGCGAGGAGTATTTCCACACCAACGTCCAGCTGTTCAACGTCCTCGAAGAGCACAACCGTTTCAAGGTCGGCGATCAGGTCACCGAGCCGTGGAACGCGCCCGAGCCCGGGGCGGTGCCGAGCATGGACGGTTTTGTGACTGACTACATCAGCTGCTTTACGGGCGAGATGGGTCGCCAGCCCACCTACGAGGAGTACGCCAAGGTCATGACCGGCTACACGCCGGAGCAGGTGCCGGTGCTCAACGGGATCACGAAGGGCTTTGGCGTGTTCGACCATTGGTTCTGTGAGGTTCCCTCGCAAACGCTGATGAACCGCTCGTTCTGGACGGCCGCGACCTCATCCGGCTTCGTCGTCAACAGCCCGGCGTCGAAGTTCATGCAACACAACACCGCCGAAACCCTTTTCGAGCGCCTTGAGGCGCATGGGCGCACCTGGAAGGTCTACGTGCAGGAACCGATGTCGTTCTCGGCCGCTGCCTTGATTCACATGTCGCGGTTGAAGGATCGCCTCGCGACGAAACTTCGTGCCGTTCTCCGAGTTCGAGCATGACGTCTCTAACGGTGCACTGCCCGACTTCAGCATGATCGAGCCCAACCTGATCATGGGGACACAGCGACTATCACCCGGCGGCAGGCCGGGCGCTCCCCGCCGACATCGAAATCCCAATCGACCCCCCATCATCGATCCTCGGCGGTGAGGCGTTCCTGGCCCGCATCTACGAGGCGATCCGCTCGGCTGCTTCCACGGAGGGCTCCAATGCGTACAACACGACGTTCTTCATCGACTGGGACGAGCCCGGCGGCACCTACGACCACGTGCCTCCAGGGTCCGTGCCTCCACCGGACCCGAGCGCACCAGCGGGAGAGATGGGCTTCAAGTTCGACCGCTCCGGATACCGAGTGCCGGCCATCATCGTCTCCCCTTGGGTGGACGAGGGCATCGTGATCAACGAGGAGCACCGGCACACGTCGATGATCGCCACACTGCGAAAGGTGTGGAAGCTCGGCGACCCCTTCACCGCCCGCGATGCCGACGCCCGCCGGTTCGACCACCTGCTCTCCCGCGAGAGCCCGCGCGACCCCGCCAGCTGGCCGGATGTACACCCACTCCCGGCGCCCGCGTACCACATGGAGGAAGCTCTGATGGGCAAGGCGCTCAGCACCCTCAGCAAAGCTATGGGCGGGGGACTGATCGAGCACGCGAAGCAGTCCGGGATGACGATCCCGCCCGAGCTGACCGACCCGGCAACGCCTCCGTCGGCGGCCCAGATCATCGCGTTCTTGAGGACCATCGCTTTTCAGTACTTCCCGGGCCTCGCCCCCAGTTCCAGCGACGAGGCAGATCCGCCGCACGCTCCGAATAGCGGCTAATCACCGCGACTCACAACCTGCTGAAGCTCCACAAACACCACCTGGCCGCCCAGGCGGCCTAAAACGACACCCGGGCCACACAGAGACTCGACCAGGCCCGCAAAACCAGATCTCTACGGGCACCGCTGACGTTCACCCATCACCCGCAGCAACTTTGCGCGACACCCACCTCCGAAAGCAGCCGTCAGGGGCGGCTGGGAGGAGGATGTCACCACAAGCGCAAATCACGAGCGCGATCAACGACGACCATGACGAAGATCGCGACGGACATCAAGACCTGCCCACGACCCGTAAGGCTGCTTTGCCATCAACTCGACAACCTCGCCGGATACTGCAACACAATTAACGCGTCAGGACACTAGTCAAGCGAACTTGGCGTGGGTGACCTCGGCGCCCGGCGCCCTGCCAGCGCGTCTCAGGCGGGCGGATGCCGCAGCCACCCGTCCCCGACCAAGCTTGGGTTGGGTGGATCGGGTATGACTGGTGTATGGCCGACCTTGAGAAGACCCCCGACGGCCCGAACAGCCGGGCGGCGGGTGGTCTCCGCGAAACGCTCGCGCCGTGGGTCGTGGCGCTCGTCGCGAGCGGTGCCTTCGTCCTGTTCGTCGAGCTCAACAAAACCAAACCGGACCATCACACGATCGGTGTCAAGATCGGGGCCGGAGTTCTGATTTGGCTCGGCCTCGCGGCGATCGTCCGCTTCATCATTTTCGCCGCGGATCAAGCCCGCACGCGCTAGGCGCTGCGCGAATCGTAACCGGCCAACATGCGACCGAACGCTCCGTCGGCGTTCTCCTCACGATTCGGCTTGTGGTTCTGGGAAGTCGATCGCGGCGGTCCGCACATGCGTACCGCGCCAAAGGCCCGCGCACCGGGATCATCGGCGTCGGAGAGCCAGAAGCGTAGGAGCCGAGCGGTGAAGCGCCGTATCGAACAAATGTTTGGCCGCGCCTCCAAAGTGGGTAGCACAATGGAGAGCACGCCGAGAGCAGGTTGCGAAACAGGTTGTGCGTGCTTCCGCCGCATCAGACGGAATGCTCCGTTGGCGTGGGATCGCCTTCGCGAACAGGTTCTCTGCACCGTTGCGCGACCCGCCGGGCTTTGCTCGGAAGGGATGCAAGACCAACAGGAGGTTCCATGTTCAGGACCAGGCCCGCAGGATCTGCTTCCGCTGTCGATCCGGATAGTCAACCGGTCGAAGTGTCACGCCGGCAGGGTAGGCGTGACGCGACCATCGTCCGAGCGTTTGGGCAAGGCGTGGGTTTGCTGGTGCGCGTCGTTCAGCTCGTTGTGAGCATCGTCGTGTTGATCATCCTCGCGGGGATTCTGCTGGTGGTGCTCAAGGCCAATCCGGCCAACAGCATCGTCTCGGAAGTCCATAGCTGGGCACGCTGGCTAGCGGGTCCGTTCGACGGCATGTTCAGCTTCCACAGTGCCAACACGGCTATCGCTGTCAACTGGGGCATCGCCGCGGTCGTCTACCTGCTCGTTGGCGGACTGATCGCGCGGCTAATCGGCGGCACCCACCGCTACCAACTCGAGCGCTCGTCCATACGCAATCAGGAGGGTGCATGACCGACAAGAACATCGACAAGGCAAAAGGTCGCGTCAAGCAAGCTGCCGGCGCGCTGAGCGGAGACAAACGCCTGAAGAACAAAGGCCGCGTCGAGGAGGCCAAGGGCTCTGCGAAGAACACCGTGGACAAGGTCGCCGACACCCTCACCGGCCGCAAGAGAACCAAGAAGCAGACCTAGCCATGCGCGAGCCAACTCAACTGAGACTCGGGAGGTGACCATGCTCCTGATCGTCCTCATCATCATCGCATTCCTGCTGCTCACCGGCGGATACGGCTACCGCCGCCGCGGCCGTCGCGGCCTGTAGAACCGAGAACGCAAAGATCCCGTCGGGCGGCCCCGACGGGATCGACCAAGCGCCGTCCGTTAGCGCTCCTCGTCGATCTCTCGGTCGGACTCTTGAGAGTCTTAGTCCTCCAAGTCCATTCGAAGGAGGCCGTCCGTACACAGGGCGTCCGCTGCACACAGTGGGACCAGTCGGGTCTCACCGCAAGCGCAAACGCGAACGAGACGTGAAATGCGCGCCTGGGGCCGCCGATCGTGGATGGCTTGAGGATCCAGTATTCAGGAGTAGCGCCACTCCAACCCCACGAAGCCCTTAGACTCGACTGGTGCCAAGCACTCCGAGAATCCGCTGGCTCGAGGAGCCCGAAGAGAAGGACTACCTGGCCGCCCACAGTTTTCTCAGCATGGTGCTCCCGCCCTCCTCGCTCTCGGAGACCATTGCCGCCCTGCGCACCGCCCCTCTCGGCCACTGGGCCGCCAAGGACCTGCTGCGCGCGGCAGGACTGCCGCCCCTGAAGCCAAAGCAGAGCGCTGAGGTCGCCGAGAAGCTCAAGAAGATCAAGAACGGCATCCCTATTTCACCGGTCCTCCTGATCGGTGGGATCAGGGACTACTTGGTCATCGGCGACGGGTATCACCGCGCATCGGCCGCCTACCGGGTAGACGAGGACGCACAGGTCCCCGGCAGGTTGCTCTGGTCCAGCTAAGCGCCCAGCCGAGCACCGCAGCACCGGTCCAGAGGCATCAAGAACACCTGCTCACGATCACACGCCAAGAAGTTTCATAGCCATGCCTGAAGTCTCTTAATCCGCTCGGACGGACCGGGGGTTTACGCGACAGCCACGGAGCCGAGCGAGCGCGCGGCGAACTTGCCCCCACGCTTGCGCTCGGGACGAGGACCAGGTCGGAGTTGCGGCAAAGCAAGCGCTTCCGCTTCGCCGGGCGCAGCGGGCGCGTGCCGCTCCGCAGTTGCCGTGCTCGGAAGTGGGTCAACTCGACGGGGTGCCAAGGCCTAGATGACGTGCCCACGGACGTTGTGAACGGTTGAGGAGGCATCCGGGTCTCATCCCAGGCTGTGGGTCTACGAGAACTCACTTCCATGGGAGGACCCGGATGCAGATCCACGGTAGAGCGAAGCTCGGACCGGCTGGTCGGCTGGCGTTGACGCAGGCGGTAATGGGTGGGATGACGTTGAGGCAGGCCGCTAGGCGTTTCGGTGTCTCGGTGGCAACAGCTCATCGCTGGTGGCATCGGCGGTTGGATGCCAGCGTCGATGAGCTCGCCTCGGGTGCCTGGTTGTTCGACCGTTCCAGCCGCCCTCGGCGCTGTCCGCGGCTGCTTGACGCGGTCGAGCAGGAACGCATCTGTGAAGCGCGGCGGCACACCGGCTGGGGACCACGACTCGTGGCTGGCAGGACGGGACACCCTCACTCGACGGTGTGGAAGGTGCTGCATCGCCATGGTCTCTCTCGGATCAAGAGTTCTGCGCGTGAGCCCGCCAAGCGCTATGAGTGGCCGTGCCCCGGTGATCTGCTGCACATGGACACCGCACGCCATGCGCGCTTTGAGCGCCCAGGGCACGCCGTGACCGGGGTTCGTGACAGAACGGGCGCCGAGAAGCGGGCAGGCTCGGGCTATGACTTTGCTCACGCAGTCGTCGATGATCATTCCCGTCTGGTCTACGTCGAGCTGCTGGGCGACGAACGAGCCGCAACGGTCACCGCTTTCTTCGCGCGAGCACTCGACTGGTTTGAGGCTCGCGGTATCCATACCAAGCGTGTCATGACAGACAACGCCTGGGTCTACGTCAAGAACCAGTCCCTAAGGGAACTGCTCACCACCCGAGCGATCAAGCACATACGTACTCAGGCCTATCGGCCCCAGACGAACGGGAAGGTTGAGCGCTTCCACCAGACGATGGCACGAGAGTGGGCCTACGGCCTCACCTACCGCTCACACCACCATCGCAACCGAGCCCTGCCACACTGGCTCGAGCACTACAACACGCGCAGACCACATTCAGGGATCGGCGACCAGCCACCGATCAGCCGCGTTCACAACCTATGTGGGCAGGACACCTAGAACGTGGCACTCGCCACACGACATCGATGTCGTGGGTGCGCCGATGCTCGGTGTCGCGACGACGCTGAGCGCGGGAGCGGATCGGCATTCGTCAGTCGTCCGGAAGAGCAGCAAAATCACGCTTGGCCTTCCTGTACCACCCCATTCCTGAAATGGGATGCTTCCACCTACCCTTCATCTCCTTGAGAGCACTTTCGTGGGTTGCGTCGCCTTGTGTGACCACATCCTTTAGATGTTTGTCCTGTGCCTTGATGACCTCATCTGCGGTGTTTCCGTGATGCGGGAAATCACACGGTCCACCCAATTGCTTACATGTCATTGTCTTCATAAGGCTCGCTTCCTTTCATGGCTGCGAATCGGATGGCTGGCGGAGCTCGTTGATGCGGATCAGGTTATCCGCTGGATCGCGGGAGGTGCAGTCGCGAACCCCGTGCGGCTGGTCCAGTGACTGGTGATGTTCATGGTTGTCACTCCAGGTGACCTCGGTGACCGGCGCTTCTCGATTCCTGACCGGTTGGGTCACCTGTTTCGCCACGCAGGTCTGCGTGGCGCGGGTCGCTTGCCGGGCGCGTGGCGATCTCTACCGCAGCGCGTGACGCAGAGCGCCGAGGCGTGGTGCCGGTCTCGCCGCGAACGGCTCTGCAGGTGGGCGAGGAGGTCGAAATGCGCAGATGGCTACCGGCTTGGGGTGACGCGGATGCGCTTACCGAGACTGTGGCTGGCGAGTGCAATACCGCTACCGTGCCCGCGTCCCCTCCGGTGGTGTCCACGATCCGCTGTGGAGCGCTCCAGGCGGCTGACGCCGGGCTCGCCGAACGCCACCAAGCAGACGATCGCGCTGAGCACGCCAACCAGAACCCGGGCCGTGATCCCATTCCTCTGTTGTGGCATCCGTGTCATGCCTTCCTCGCACGCTTTCATGGTGTGTAGCGGATGAGATATTGAGCTGCGCCTTCTTCGCATGTGATGTAGAAGACCGCGTATCCGGCGGGGCTTGTGGCTATGGATTGTGGGTCGATTTCTCCCCCGTTGTCGAGTTCGCAGCCTTTGAGGTGTGGGGCGAGCGGGCGCGGGGGTCCGAAGCGATGGCCTGACCGCGCGGAGACTGCGACTATTTCGTAGGTGTTCTGGTTGTGGATGGCGGGACGTCGGTAGATGATCACCGAGTTGCCGTGAGAGTCCGCAAAGGCTTGCGGGTGACTTCCGAACCCGAGTGCCTGGGGTGCTCCGAACCGTCCGGATACGCTCCCGCGCTGGACGTATAGGTGGCCTTCTTCGACGAAGTGGAAGGACTTCGCCCAGACGGCCATGAGGAAGTGATGTCCGCCGGCGAGCGTCGCTTCGATCGCTTCGTTGATAAAGGAAATTTGGCGCGGGCGTCCGAAGGGGCCACCCGCTCTGGCGCTCATCATCATCAACCTGCCGCGCGAGCAGCGAGAGCACGTCTGCGGGCGCGATGCTCCTTCTGGATAGTCCCAGAAGTACGCGAACACGGTGTCGCCCCCGGCCTGCGTTGCAAATCCGGCTGGCTCGCTCAGTCGAGGAATCCGCTGGGGACGCTTCGGCTCATGAAGGGTGCCCGTGCGTGACCCGCTGACGCTGAGGAGCTTGTCTCCGTCCTGGAGCCAGCTAGCAACGGGGTCGCCGTTGGGGGCGAGGCTGAGATGGATGAGGGATATCCCTCTGGGGGCCGTTATCACCCGCGCAACATGCAGTGGTTCTGAGAAGCGGCCGAAAGCTGCCTCGAGCTGCGTTTCATTGACCTCGGGAGGTTCACCCGGTCCGTTTTCGACTTCCTGGGGGCCTTCCCTGGTCCACAATGCCGTGATAGCCGAGGGTCCGATGACAATGGAGGGGGCCTCGAACACCTGATGATCGGGTCCGGTCTTCGCGCTTTGCTTGGCTGAGAGCACCTGAGCCATCGGGGGTTGCTGGCCGAGCTGCCAGCTCGCGATGGCGACCCGTCCACAACATCCCGGGCCTTCGTGCTCTTTGTATTCGCGGCTGGGCACAACAGTGTCATCGCGGTACAACAGTCCGACCGCGACCCTCCCTCGCGGGTCGATCGCTACGGACTGCTTTGTCGAGGCAAAGTTGCCGGGGATCCCGATTTCAGTCGGACTGCCGAGCCCTCCTGTTGCCTCCAGCGCATAGAAGAGCGCCCCCTTTTCAGAGCCACGCACGCCGACGGCTTCATCGCGATTGTTCACCGCGAAGCGCCATTCGGTGTCTTGGCCTCCAGGCAAACGTACGGGTTCTGAAAAGCTTCCCGCGAGAGCGGGGGCCGGCAGCATCGCCGCAAGGGTGCACAAAGGAACCGCCAACGCTACTGGAACTAGAGTTCGCTTCGCCATCTAGCCCTTCAACACTCCCGATCTGAGAATGATTCGATCAGATCGCCGCCGTGTCGTCCAGGCTCAGATGCTCCTGCGCCTGGGTAGGCTTCGGGTTTGGTTCGATGAAACCGAAGTCAACGCGAACCGGTGCGCGGAAGGCCGGCGCGATCTGATACACGCCGGCTGCGGGGATTCCAGATTATCGAGAGGAGACGAGCGTCGCTTCGACGTTGGTATTAGCGTGATAGATGCTCTCGCAGGGTTCGCGCGAGTTATAAAGACTTATAACAACATCGGTTATAAACTGCTATAAGTCGATAGAACGATGGACCCAATCGGGAATCCTTACACGCCGAACGCAGGCTCTCGCCCTCATGAGCTTGCCGGTCGCTCTGGTGAGCTGGAGCAGTTCCGAGTCCTCGTGGGTCGTCTCAAGCGAGGCGCTACTGAGCAGAGCATGATCATCCGTGGCTTGCGCGGCGTGGGTAAGACGGTCCTACTCAATGCCTTCGAGGATCGGGCCGAGTCTGAGGGCTTCTTGACCTACTACCACGAGCTCACCCCTGACAGCAGCTTGATCGGCGAGATCGCCCGCGATGTTGAGAGTGCTCTGGCGCGCCTGAAGCTCAGCGCGCGCGCCTCCAAGACGGTGCGTGGAGCGCTGGAGCATCTCGGCACGATCAACTTGACCGGCCCGGATGGCTTTGGTTTGGAGGTAGATCTGCGAAAGGCCGATGAGGGGACGATCGCCGGTGATCTCTCCGAGCTCTTCCTGCAGCTCGGAGGGGCTGCCGCCAGCAAGGGCTCGGGGGTTGTCTTCCTTCTAGACGAGGTTCAGTTCGCCGGCGAGATCGAATTTCGGTCGTTGATCAGCGCGCTGCACCGCGCGACGCAGAAGAACGTGCCGGTCACCGTCGCGGCCGCCGGTCTACCTCAGATTCCGCGGTTGACCGGCGAGGCACGCTCATACGCCGAGCGTCTGTTCACGTTCCCGGCGATCGCCAGCCTTTCGGAGGGAGATGCGCGGGCGGCCTTGGTCGAGCCGGCTCGCCATCAGCAGGTCGATTACGAGGAGGGTGCCGTGGCGCTCGCCCTCGCCTGGACACGTGGCTACCCCTTTTACATTCAACAACTGGGCAAGCATGCTTGGAATCTGGCCAAAGCCGCGCCGATCGCAAGGCAGGATGTGGAGGCGGCCATTCCGGTCGCGCAGAAGGCCCTCGACACGAGCATCTA
The DNA here is from genome assembly GCA_963827045.1 of uncultured Solirubrobacterales bacterium. Classification (GTDB taxonomy): domain Bacteria; phylum Actinomycetota; class Thermoleophilia; order Solirubrobacterales; family Solirubrobacteraceae; genus Palsa-744. Next base: position 247,409 of record CAWGZH010000003.1, on the reverse strand, counting down.
TGAGGTTCGTATTCAGCGTGCCACCCGAGAGGAGCGTCGCTACATGCGAGCGATGGCCGAGCTCGGCGAAGGGCCTTATCGGTCGGGACAGGTCGCCGCGAAGCTGGGGCGCAGGACCACAGAGGTTTCGATGACCCGTCAACATCTGATCGACAAGGGACTGACTTACGCCACCGAGGACTACGGTCACGTCGACTTCACGGTGCCCCGTTTCGACGAGTTCATGCGCCGGCACATGCCCTACCGGAAGCCGAGCTCAAGCCAACGTAACCGTAGGTTTTGATCGTGGCTCGCGTATTCACGGCACCCCAAAGCTCGCAAGAGTTGCGGTCCCGGCGCGGCCACGGCGCAAGGAGTTCGCCGTGATTCCCCGGTTTACGGGGCCAAACGGCCTATCCACGGCAAGCTTCCCAAGCTACGCGGAACCGTGACAGACGGCCGCGCCCGGGGGATTTCACTCGATCGCCGCCGCCGTAGCTGAGAGGGGGCGCACAGTCGAGACGCCCGAGTTGAACGATGACCGGGCACTCCCCGTCCTCGACCGAGACGCTGTGCCGACGGAGCCACAAACTCGCTTCGGACACGAACGTCTCGAAGGCCCATACGCCCTTGACGCGCCCACCGACGTGAACCTATGCCGCCCTAAGACTGGGGTCGAGGTCCGCGTCGGCATAGAACGCCGAATGGTCGCCAGCCTCCCACGCCTCGCGGAGGCCGGGGGCAGCCAGATCCCGGTCGGGCCGGATTTCGCGCGTCACCTCGCGCAGGTCGTGACGAAGGTCCTCGGGGTTCTCAGCGTCTCTCCCTCCGTCAGCTCGCCATCGGTGGTCCCGCGCCGACCGCCTTGGACGCTGCCGCGATCTCACCGCGAAGCGCCTTCAGCGCGGCGACGAAGATCTCCGAGAACGTCGGGAACGGCTGGATCGTGTCCGTCAGAACGCCGAGCGGGACCCGGGCGCGGATCGCGAGCGTCGCCTGCTGCAGCCACTCGCCCGCCTCGGGGCCGAGCGCGTAGGCGCCTGTCAGCCGCTCGCCGTCGCTGAGCAGCGTCAGGAAGCCGTTGCTGTCGGCGTAGGCTCGCGTGTAGGTCGCGGTCTTCGCCACCTCCGACAGCGGGACCATGGCACTGAAGCGGCCGGCGGAGGCGCCCACCGCCGCGGCTTGCGGGTCGGTGTAGACGACCCGGGGAACGGCCTCGTAGTTGGCCTTTCGCGGCTCGCCGAGGATGTTCGCGGCGACCACCTCGCCCTCGTACTTGCCGACGTGGGTGAGCGGCCACTGCCCGTTCACGTCGCCGATCGCCCACACGTTCGCCGCCGCCCGCAGGTACGCGTCAACTGGAACTCCGTGCGCGTCGGTCTCGACGCCGACGGTCTCCAGGCCGAGCCCGAGCACCCGCGGACGCCGGCCGGTGGCGACGAGCAGCCGGTCGCCGCGCAGCTCGCGTCCGTCGTCGATCTCGACGACGTAGTCCTCGCCCTCGCGTCGTGCGGCGCTCGCGTTCGCCGACAGGACGAGCTCGATGCCCTCACTGTGCAGCACTTCGCCGAGCGCCTCACCCAGCGGCGCCGGCTCCCGCCCGAGCACGTGCTCGGCCATGTCGATCACCGCCACCTCGCCGCCGAGCCGATGCACGGCCTGCGCCATCTCCACCCCGACCGGCCCGCCACCGAGGATCAGCAGACGGCGGGGAACGGCCTTCATGGAGGTCACCTCGCGGTTGCTCCAAACGCCGTCGAGCTCGCGCAAGCCAGGCACGGGCGGCACGACTGGATCGGCGCCGTTAGCGAGAACCACGTGCTCTGCGGTGTGGCGCACGCCGTCGACCTCCACGACCCCGGGGCCGGCGAGCCGCCCGCTGCCGCGCAGCAGCTCGATGCCGTGATCGGCAAGGAAGCGCTCCTGGCCGGCGTCGGAGTATTCGGAGACCATGAAGTCACGCCAGGCGAGCGCCGTCTCGACATCCACTTCCGCGGTTGCGGCGGCCTCGCGCGCCCCATGGACCGCCTCGCCCGGCCGCAGCAGCGTCTTGGAGGGAATACAAGCCCAGTAGGAGCACTCCCCTCCCACGAGCTCGCGCTCCACGACCGCCACCCGCAGACCGCCCTCCGCCAGCGCGCTCGCACAGTGCTCGCCCGGCGAGCCGCCACCGAGCACGATCACGTCATAGTCGCTGCTCATCTAGCTCCCTTCAGCGGCCCGGCAGCCGCGCCGTGATCTCCTGGAGCAGCCAGCCATTGCCATCTGGATCGGTGAACTCGGCGAACGAGCCGTAGGTGCTGTGGTCAGGCGCCGGCCCGGGCACACGTCCGGGGTCGTGGAACCGAGCGCCCAATGCCCGCTCGTGGAACACCTCGCTCACCTCTACGCCGCGTGCCAGCAGATCCTCACGCGCCGCCTCGATATCAGAGACGCTCAGGTAGACGCTCTGGACCGAACCGGGCTCGGCGGATGTGACGTTCGTGCCAAATTGAATGGAGCACCCGGAGCCCGGCGGCGTGAACTGGACCAGATGCAAGTCCCCATCCGCAGTCACGTCCGCGTCGAGCCTCCAGCCGAGGCTTGCGTAGAACTCCTTCGCCCGGTCCACATCCGAGACCGGCAAGACCACGACCTCAAGCTTGAACTCACCGGCCTGGACACTGTTCATATCGCCTCCACGCTCCCGTCGAGTCGCCCATACTTTCCTCTCATCCGAGCAGATGTCAAGGCTCTCCCGGGCGGCGCGTAGCGAGTCCGGAGCGCTCGCGAGCGAACCCGCGGCCGCGTCGCCAGGCATCCGCACGACCCTGGATCGATGCCAGAAACCGAAACCGACCTGCAGGTGCCAACATGAGCAGCATGACCATGAGCGGTCAGCTTCCGGACCCTCGCCTCAGGAAGGTCTACCGCCTGGAGGTGACCCTCGGTAAACCACTGGATCTCGGCGAGGTCGCGCAGGGCCACCGGCGGATCGTGCCCCAGACCGGCGGGACGTTCACCGGTCCGGAGGAGCCATTTCAACAAGGAAGGTCACTATGAGCAATATCAATGAGGAGATGGTCTTGGCTCATTTCATCGTTTCAGATGATGTAGAGCGGTCCCGCCGCTTTTACACCGAGGTACTCGGCGGCAGGGTGGCCTTCTCCGGCCCGGGAGGGCTGACCTATGTCGCACTATCCAACAGCTGGATCGTCATCAATGGCGGCGGTGGACCGACGGATGACAAGCCGGCGGTCACCCTCCAGACGCCACGCGACCTCGACCGGGTCAGCAGCTTCCTCAATATCCGGGTCAAAGACATCGAGGCCGTGTACGCCGAATGGAGCGCCCGTGGTGCTCAATTCCTGACGCCGCCGAAGCAGCACCAGTACGAGATCCGTTGCTACGTCCGCGATCCCGACGGGCATCTGATCGAGGTGGGGCAAACCACGGACCCTGAGGGGGACTGGACCCCCCCTCAGTGGTTGTCGAATACGGCCGCCGAGGAGCCCGAGTGAATGCCGAGATCACCAGCAGATCCTTCACATCGACGGTGGACGGTCCCCGGACACTGAGATCCCTATCACGCGCCGTTCCCGCGCTCTCAGCTAGCCGCTGCGAGACCGCTCGGGCCAGCGATGCTCCGGGTCGCCGTCGTTATATGAGTCGGCACGAATGCTGGCCGCAGAGATCGGTCGAGCTGTAGCCAGGCCGAATCAGAGGCTGAGCGGCGAGGAGCGGCGAGGAGCGTCGAGTGCGCTAGATCGACGGTGCACTTCAACCGACCTTGACAGTCATTGCGGCTAGCTTAATCGGGCTGTTACAGGCCAGTGCGCGCAAGCGCCGTCCCCATCGATGGCTGCAAGATTGGCAAATTGGTGCACCACATTGCAGACGTGATTGGGCACGATCGCAACGACCTCTCCGATGTGTGGCGTCGTAACTCCGTCAGGCAGCTTGAAGACGCCGTGATGCTCGGACAGCGAGTGGGCGATGACGTCGGGGGCTCCAAGCACCGAACCGAATCCGGGTATCCATGGCAGACGATCGCTGCTGAGGGCCTTACTCCCGGCGTCTACTACAAACGAGCCACGCACCGATGTGCTCACCACGGTCGCGAGAACCACCAATGCGACCTCGGATTCTCGGCATGTCCCCAACAGCACCTGCTGACGATCGTTGAATACGTACACGCCCGGTCTCACGTCGGTAACGCTCTCTCCCGCCGATAGTCGAGCAGTCGGTGTCGAGCCCGCACTGACAACCGACGGTGCGATACCGGCCTCTTCAAGTATCTCGCGCGCTTCGGCGAGGGTTCGCAGCTCATCTTGCACGGCTGTGGCGACAGCCTCTGGTGCGTCATACGCCTGGCCGGGGTAGGCAAATACACCGGACACGATCAGGCCGTGATCCACTATCGCGCTGGCGATACGCAGCACTTCGTTGGATTTCACGCCGCTCCGCTGGAAGCCCGGGTCGATCTCGATGATCAGCTCCTGCGTGGGGCCACCCCTCGTAATCTCGGCGATGCGCTCAACACTCTCGACGGAGTTGACCCCGATTCGGAGTCTCGCCATCTCGCTCAGCGTTTGCATCCGCCGGCCGGTGCTCTTATCAGCCCACAGGGGATAGGCGATCAGGATGTCGTCGAACCCATTCTTAACCAAAACCTCGGCTTCACAAATCGTCGCGCATGTCAGGCCGCATGCACCCAGCTTCATCTGTTGCGACGCTATCTCGATCGCTCGGTGCGTCTTGAAATGGGGACGTAGTCCGCAGCCCGAGTGACTGACAGCCTCAGCCATGCCCCTGAGGTTTGCCATCAGGATGTCCTGGTCGATGATCGGACAGGGTGTGGCCAATCGATGAGTAGCAAGGGTCTCTCGGGCCTGCTCGTCTGCCAAGCTGGTGAAAGTCACAGGCGATCAGCGTCGGTAGTGAGGTTCAGATCCGAGATGCTCGTCGCCTCGCTCCAACCGACCTGAAAATGGGTGTCCAACAGATGCCATGTGGATTTCTCGCGAGGTCCGGCCTCAACCCGACTGCCTTCGCCAGGGGGCGCAACGATGAACATGGGACCGCTCTCCGAAGCCGTATGGCTCGGGTAGAGCCCGGCAACCATATGTCCGCCTACGTCGTAAAACGGACCGAAGGGGAGAAACGTATAGACCCTAATCTGAAGGCCTACTGTGCGGTCTACTTCTCCTTCGACCTGCCTTTGGCGATTCAGCAAGACGTTGATCGTCGCGATTATGTTGTGTCTAGCTTCGCTTCGGTTGAAGTCGTTGCGATGCTCGACGCGGGCCGCGAGCAGATCGTGGCTTGCCACTGGTGCTCCAGGGTGCATGAGAAGTATCTGTAGCGTGAAGTCCTTGTCCTTATCGATCAGCTTAGGCGCCAGTGTCTCGACATGTGGCAGCCAGGTCTCCAGGATACGTATGCGAGAGCGTGGAGGCGCATCGCGCAGCGCAGCTTCTATGCATGCATAGTCCCACGCCTCAGCCAGCCGAGTGCGACGGCGGAGTCGCGGGTGCGTAGCGGCAAAGGAGATCGCACCTACCACAACGATTCCTCCTCCGAGGTAGGCGTTTAGGCCGACAAGGGACAGGCCGACGACGACTATCGCCATCGGACCACCATTCGCCTTCAACCATTGCCGCATGTGGGGCAGCTTATAGCTTCGGGCATGAGCCCGCTAGCTTTGTGAGCCATAAAAAAACTGACTGCTCACTGGCGTGTTACGCTCGGTATGGGCTTTCCATCTGATCCATGTCAGACAGACTGTTCAACGGCCTGGAGTTCATCGGCCGGCACGACGATTGACTCGTCGTAGTAGCGGCCATTCACGAGCGCGCCGCCCGGCCTGGCGACCGTTCGATCTGGCCCACTGAATCTCATAGTAAGCCAGTCAGCCAGTCGTTCTGGACTGCTTTGGCACTCAAGCGGGATTCGAAATGCCACAGGCCGCCCCTGAATCAAATGCCGGTTTACCTCGTTAGGGAACGGCGCTTGCGTTTGAACCGCCTCCCACACCTGCGACTTGCCGATAATCGGGGCGACAAAGAAACGCACTGATCGTCCCGGGGGGTCCGGCAAGTGGTTCTCGACGTTCAAGCTAACGCTCCAACCGCCCGCTTCGACACGATCACTGAGTTGCTGTACAAAGTGAGCCGCCAAGAGCGCCTTCTGATACCGACGGACCGCAATGAGCCGGTCGGGTCCCATGTCGGCGACGACCCGCCAATCGCCCGTCTCGGTGGGAATGTCGGACGGAAACATGCCTCCCATCTCGTTAACTGGTATGTTGCTGGTGCGGGCCCACCCCCGCACTTCTACTCGTGGCGAAAAGTAATCGATGTCGAACGTGGCAACATGATCGATTCCCAACGTGCGTAGGGCCGCACAGCGGTGGTGACCGTCTATGAGCATCTTCCGACCAAGGTCGCTTACAACGGGGTCGAGTAGCGTTCCCGTATCGGCAAGCGAGCGGGCTATTTGCGTGACCCCCGCCGTGTCCGGCACCTCGTACGATCTCAGGGACTCTATCGGTGCGAGCACGATAGAGCGCACAACTGACGATGGGCTGCCGCCGGTCTGAGGAGTCATCGATGACTGCTTAGCGTGCTCAGATGGGTACGGCCCTAAGAGGCCCTATTAAATGCGTGTACACCTGGATTCGGCCGACAGTCTTTGCCGGCCGATCGTAACGATCCGCGATGGTGGCGTCCTCGCACCTCGACCTGGCAACGCCAAGACTTCAGTCTTGCGTCTTTGCTCGACTCTGCTCTCAACCGCCCCGGTCTCACAGGCATTGACAGGGGGCCTAGACACAAGCTGGTCGGTACCTTCGCATCGCGGTGAAGCATAGCTGGGTGATCTGCCCCTTAGCTGAGTTCGATCCGGTGACGCTCACGGAAGTGGTCAACCGCACAGATAACCACAGGAGGCGGTCATCGCGGTGAAGCGATCGCTGCACACAGGCACAACGATTCGCTACTCGGAAGAGAGCGCGCCGAGTACGTCCAGGCGGGCAGCCCGTCGTGCCGGCAGCTGTGCCGCGAGCACCCCGGCAAGCGCCGCGAGGATCAGCAGCACGACCAGTGTGCCCACCGGTATCGAGAGCACATAGCCCGAGCCCGACAACGCGAAGGTGGTGACGAGGATCGCCCCAACGACGCCGATTACTAGTCCGAGCACGCCGCCGATCAGCGAGGTGATCAGCGACTCGTAGCGGATCATCTGACGGATTTGGCGGCGCGAGGTGCCGATCGCGCGCATCATCCCCAACTCGCGCGTGCGCTCGTAGATCGAGAGGATCAGCGTGTTGACGATGCCGAACAGCGAGACGATCACCGACAGGGCGAGTAGCACGTAGACGAGCAGCAGGAACTTGTTGACCTTGTTGCTCTGTTCCTGGGTGTACTGCGCCGCCGTCTGCGAGTGCGCCTGCGGGAAGCTGCGGCGCAGCAGCGAGTTGATCCCGTGCTGCACTTCAGCGCCGCTTGCGCCGGGCGCGTAGGCGACGAAGTTGATCGCGTCTTCGCGCTGCCCAAACGCGATGCGTGCCAGCGAGCGCGAGATCGTGAGATTGGAGAGCAGGCCGAGCACTTCTTCCTTGACGACGCCTCGCACCGTCAAGCTCACCACGTGACTTGAGGGTGTTGCGACTGACAGGCGCTCTCCCATGCGCAGTTTGTGAGCGCTGGCGAACTTCTTGGTGATGACGGTGCCGCCCTGCCCGAGCGTTGCGAGTATCGCGTTAGAGCCGTGTTCCCATTCGATCTTGTACATCCTCGCGAACGATTCGGGTTCAATTGCGGTCACGGCGCTCTGTTCGTCGATCACCGGTGCCCCCGGTGCTGATGCGTTGCGCACTCTGCCCTTTGTGAAGGCGATCGCGGTGACATCGCCCACGCCGTGGACCTGTCTCACCGCAGGCGCGACCGCCGCGGGTATGCCCCCTTCGCTATGCGAGTTCTGCACGATCAGGTTGCCGGCGAAGGAGCGGTTGACCGCGTTGTCGATCGTTGTCTTCGTGCCCGCGGCGAGCACCGAGATGAACGTCACGAGCCCAAGTCCGACCGTCAACGCGAGCGCGGTCACGAGCGTGCGTCCGGGCTGGCGCACCGAGTTCTCGCGCGCGAGGCGCCCGGTGATGCCACGCCAGGCCACGAGCGAGCCGATCGCTCTCCCGAGCGCGGGGATCACCCGGTAGTGGCGCGCTGGCCGCTCGCCCTTGCGGCGCAGCCTGACTCCCAGTCTGATCGCGCGAGCCGTCCAGAGGATCACGAGCAGCAACCCGATCCCGTGCCCGATCACGGCTCCCAGTCCGAAGATCAAGAGGAGCCCGAGCACGAACCGGATGATCAGCGTCCGCCGCGTGGGCAGCGGCCGCAGCGGGATCTGCACCCCCTCGCGCATCGCCGCGATCGGCGGCACGCGCGTCGCGCGCATCGCCGGGAAGAGGCCCGCGAGTACCGTCACGATGATGCCCACACCAAGCGAGACGATCACGGTGCGAGCCTCCAAGACCGTGCCGTTGTCCGGCAGGTCCGCCCCGAATGCCTTGAACAGCCCGTCGAGCGCTGGCGCGAGCGCGATCCCGCCCAGCAGGCCGATCGCCCCTCCCACGACGCCCAGCAGGAGGCCTTCCTGGATGACCGTGCGCATGATCTGTGCGCGCGAGGCGCCGAGCGTGCGCAGCAGGCCGAACTCACGCGTGCGCTGGGCGACGGTGATCGAGAAGGTATTGAAGATGATGAACGCCCCCACCACGAGCGCCACATAGGCAAAGATCAAAAGGAAAGTGCGCAGGAAGCCCAGCTTTTCTTCCAGTTCGGAGGTCTGGTTGGCGGCTTCCTGGGCTCCGGTGCGCACCACCAGCGTTCTCGGTAGGACGGCACGTACACGCGAGGCCAGTTCCTGCGGAGCCACGTTCGAGCTTGCCGCGACGTTGATGCTGTCGTACGCGCCCGGTTCGCCCGCCACATACTGGGCTTGGCTTGCCTGCAGGAGTGCGACGGTCGTGCCGCCGAAGGATTCGCTGCCCGCGAACTTGGCGATGCCCGAGATCGTGTAGTGCCGCGCCGGAGACCTACCCGCGATCACGATCTGCTGCCCGAGCGTCAGATGGTTGCGCTTGGCGCTCGCCTGGTCGATCGCGACCTCGCTCGCGGTGCTCGGCAGGTGACCTATGGTCGCGGTGAACGCCTCGAAGCGCGACGGCTGCAAGGCATCGACGAGCCCAAACGCGCCGCCGCTGGTGAGCCGTTTGCCTGATGTGGTGAGCAACGCCGCACTGGTTGAGATGTCGCCCGAGGTCGCTGCCACGCCCGGCACAGCGCGCACGCGGGCGAGCGTCGCTTCAGTCAGCGCAGAGGCCTGAGAGCCACCGAGCGTTTCCTTTTCGGTCACGACCACCGACTTGTTTGCATAGGCGCTGCCAAACACTTCCGAGAACGCATGGTTGATCGTGTCGGTGAGGATGTAGGTGCCCGCCATCAGCGCCACCCCAAGCGCGATCGCGATCGCCGTCAACAGCACCCGCAGCTTGCGCTGCACGAAGCCGCGCAGCACCAGCGTGAGCATTAGGCTCTACCTCTTTGCCCAGGACGATCGCGGCCATCGACCGGCAGACCAGCGCCGGCATGCATCAGCCCACGGCCTTCATCAAATCCAGCGCCTGCTCAGCGCTCCCGGCCTCACCGTCGTGCACGATCCTGCCGTCGGCCAGAACGAGCAGGCGATCGGCAAACGAGGCGGCGTGGGCGTCGTGGGTGACCATCACGACCGTCTGGAAGAAATCGTCGACGGCATGACGCAGCAGCTCGAGCACGTCGCCTGAGGATTTGGAGTCGAGGTTGCCGGAAGGCTCGTCGGCGAACACGACCGCGGGACGTGAGATCAGCGCGCGTGCAACCGCAACCCGCTGTTGCTGGCCGCCGGAGAGCTCCGCGGGCCGGTGGCTCAGCCGGTCGCGGATGCCCACCGTGTCCACGAGACGGTCGAACCATTCGCGGTCGACCTCACGGCCCGCGATCGACAGCGGCAGCAGGATGTTCTCCTCCGCGTTCAACACCGGCAGCAGGTTGAACGTCTGGAAGATGAAGCCGATGCGATCGCGGCGTAGCTGCGTGAGTGCGCGGTCATCCAGCGTGGTCAACTCCACACCGCCGACGCTGACCGTCCCGGAAGTCGGACGATCGAGCCCTGCCAGCAGGTGCATGAGCGTCAACTTGCCCGACCCCGAGGGTCCCATGATCGCCGCGAAACGTCCTGTTGGGAAGTCCACAGTCACTCCAGAGAGCGCGTCAACCGCCGCCTCGCCCTCGCCGTAGCGACGAGACAGCTCTTGTGCCTGCACGATTGTCTGTGAGTCGTTTTCTGGACCTGTGCCCATCATGAGTCAGTGAGCATAACCGTCACAATACGCGCCCCACACCGATCGATCGTCGGCTGTTGGACTACGTTGGAGGGCTCGGGGGAACCGGCGATAGCGTGGCGGGGATGGGCTAGCCTTGCACGATTCGCCGTCGCCGTCTCGTGCATGGGCGAATGCTCAGGCTCAGGGCATTGCCCGTCCATGAAAGGAGACACGGTGCCTCGCGCGCGAACAAGGAAGTTCAGAGATCGCCATCCGATCGCAGCGAAGGTGCCAGAGATCACGATCGTCTTCTGGGTGATCAAGGTTCTTACGACCGGAATGGGCGAGTCGATGTCCGACTTCATGGGCCAGCACAGCGTTCCGATCGCCGGAGCGGTTGGCATCCTCGGCTTGGCCTTCGCCTTGTGGCTACAGATGCGCACGCCCGAATACCGCGCGCTGGTCTACTGGCTTGCGGTGATGATGGTCGCGGTCTTCGGGACCATGGCCGCCGATGGCGTTCACGATGGAGCGAGCATCCCCTATGCCGTGACGACCCCAATCTTTGCCGCTGTGGTCGCAGCGGTCTTCTTCTTCTGGCAACGCAGCGAGGGCACACTCTCGATTCACAGCATCACCACACGCCGCCGCGAGAGCTACTACTGGGCCGCGGTGCTAGCGACATTTGCACTGGGTACTGCGGCCGGTGATCTCACCGCGACGTCCCTGAACTTCGGCTTCCTCGGCTCAGCGGTCCTCTTTGCGGTACTGATCGCCATCCCCGCGCTGGCATGGTGGCGCGGGAAGCTCAACCCGATCGCCGCCTTCTGGACCGCCTACGTCATTACGAGACCGCTCGGTGCCTCGCTTGCGGATTGGCTGAGCAAGCCACACTCAGCCACAGGCCTGGGCCTCGGAGACGGGACGGTGAGTGCTCTGGCGCTCGGCGTATTCGTGCTGCTCGTCGCTTACGTCGCCATCACCAAGAGGGACATTCAGGTGCCACACACGATACATCCAGGGTCATTGTCGACAAAGTCCGGAGAGGATCGAGTCCTCGCGTAGCGAGGTGGCGCGTCGTCTCTTCGCCGTTTAGGACAGAATGCGCGACAATGCATGTCACAGCCAAGGCGGACTACGCAGTTCGTGCCGTAGTCGAGCTAGCCGGTAGCAGCCAGGACGCCCCACGCAAGGTCGACCAGGTGGCTCAGGCCCAGCACATCCCGCTGTCCTTCCTGGAGAACATCCTCACGCAACTGCGCAGCTCGGGGATCGTGCGCTCCCAGCGCGGCCCCGAGGGCGGCTATTGGCTGGCCCACCCAGCCGAGGAGGTCAACCTCGCGCAGGTCATCCGCGCCGTGGAGGGCCCGCTCGTGGGCGTGCGCGGGCAGCGCCCAGAGGAGGTCGAGTACGTGGGCTCGGCCGAGTGTCTGCAGCAGGTATGGATCGCCCTGCGCTCGAACTTGCGCAAGGTGCTCGAGCACGTCACCGTGGCAGATGTCGCTTCAGGGAAACTACCCAAGGACATCGTCACGCTCACGCGTGAAGAGGAAGCTTGGGAGACCCGTTAGGCGAAGACGCGCGGGGCGGGTAGGCGGGCGGCGAGGATCTGACCCTCGGCCAGCTCAAGCTCCGCAGCGGTCTCGCGGGTGACCTGGGCCCAGATATCGCGGCCGTCAGGCAGTGTCAGCTCGACGCGGACCTCGAAGCCGAGGTGCACGACGCGGCGCACGAGCGCCTCGACCGTGTTTGTATAAAAGTCCCGCCCACCCGGGAGGATTTGGATGTCGTGTGGGCGCAAGAGTGCGTCGCCGAGCCGGTTGACCGGCCCGATGAACGACATCACGAACTCGTTGCTCGGATGCTCGTAGAGCTCGTGGGGGGTACCGGCCTGCTCGATCCGTCCGGCGTTCATCACGACAATCTGCTGGGCCACGTCCATCGCCTCCTCCTGGTCGTGGGTGACGAAGATCGTGGTGACGTGAATCTCCTCATGCAGTCGTCGCAGCCACTCGCGCAGCTCGTTTCGCACTTGCGCGTCGAGCGCGCCGAAGGGCTCGTCGAGCAACAGCACCTCAGGCTTTGGGGCAAGCGCGCGCGCCAGCGCCATCCGCTGTAGCTGGCCGCCGGAGAGCTGCGCGGGGTAGCGCTTGGCCAGACCATCCAGGCGCACCAGGCCAAGCAGCTCCTCTACGCGCTCGCGTACGGCGGCCTTAGGCTCGTGGCGTACGGTCAGGCCGAAGGCGACGTTGTCAAAGACGGTCATGTGCTTGAAGGGCGCGTAGTGCTGGAAGACGAAGCCCACGCCGCGCCGGCGCGCCGCCTCAGCTGTCACCTCGCGTCCGCCGATCACGACGCTCCCGGTGTCTGGGGTCTCCAGGCCCGCGATGACGCGCAGCAGCGTCGACTTGCCGCTACCGCTAGGGCCGAGCAGCGCCGTCAAGGAACCGTCCTCGACTGTCGCGTTCACATAGTCAAGCGCCGTGAACGTGCCGAAGCGCTTTGAGACTCCGTGAACCTCGATCGCCATCAGACCACCGTATCCCTGCTGGTGCGCTTGGCGAGCAGGCTCATCGTCGCGAGCGTTGCGAACGCCAGCAAAGCGAGCACCACCGCGGCCGCGTAGGCACCTGTCGTGTCGAAGTTCTCGAAGCGATCCTGCACATACAGGGGCAGCGTTTGCGTCTGGCCCTCGATACGCCCAGAGACAATGCTCACCGCCCCGAACTCGCCCAAAGCGCGTGCGGTCGTGAGCACCACGCCGTAGACGACGCCCCAGCGGATGGCGGGCAGCGTCACGCGCCAGAACGTCTGCCAAGAGCTCGCGCCAAGCGTTGCCGCGGCCTGCTCGGAATCGGTGCCGAGCTCGTGCAGCACAGGGATGGTCTCGCGCGCTACGAACGGCAGCGAGACAAACGCCGTGGCCAGCACCATGCCTGGCACGGAGAAGATCACTTGGACGCTGTGTGCCGTCAGCCAATTGCCAAACCAACCGGTGCGGCCGTAGACGAGTAGTAGCGAGAGTCCGACGACGACGGGGGAGATTGCGAACGGCAGGTCCACAATCAGCCCGAGCACGCTGCGTCCGCGCATCCGGCCCCGCTCCATCAACAGCGCAATGCCGATCCCCGCGGCGGTGTTCAGTGGCACAACAATCGCCACCAGCTCGATGGACAGCCAGAAGGCGTGCATCGCGTTCGGTTGCGTCACCGCATTCCACGCGGGCGCCAGCCCGTGTTCGAAGGTGCGGTAGAAGATCATCGCGACCGGCGCTCCGAGCAGCGCCAGTAGGTAGAACAGCGCCACGAAGCGCAAGCCGAGGCGCCTTGTCCGCGCGGCACCGGCGCTCTCTGTCCAGCGTCTGTGCGTTCCGGGTGGGGGAGTCACGCGCACAGACGTGGTCCTGATGCCGGTCGTCTCAGTGGGGGAGATGGCGCCGGCCTCGAGCGGAGCAAAAGCTCTAGAGGACATGTGTGGACATCCTTCGCGACAGCCAACTCATCGCGCCCAGAACGACCAATGCGCAGAGAAGCAGCACGACCGACACGGCGGCGGCACCCGAGACGTTGTCGTTCTCGACCTGGTTGAAGATGTAAACGGCCCCGACCTCGGTCTTGAAGGGCAGGTTGCCAGAGATCAGCACCACCGAGCCGAACTCTCCGAGAGCGCGCGCGAAGGAGAGCGCGACGCCAGACAGGATCGCTGGCGCAAGGTTTGGCAGCACGATGCGTCGGAACACCGTCCAAGCGCCTGCTCCCAGCGAGGACGCGGCTTCCTCCATGGAGCCGTCCAACTCGATCAAGACCGGCTGTACCGAGCGCACGACGAACGGCAGCGTCACGAACAACAGCGCCAGACCGACCGCGGCGCGCGTGAACGTGATGTCCACGCCGGCCGGGCCGCCCTTGCCATATAGCGCCAGCAGCACGACCCCCGCCACGATTGTGGGTAGCGCGAAGGGGAGGTCGATAAGCGCGTTGACGACGCGCTTGCCGGGGAACTCGTCACGCACGAGCACCCAAGCGATCAGCGTGCCGAATAGCGCGTTGATCGCCACCACGATCGCCGAGACGATCAGCGTGAGCTTCAACGCGGCCACGGCCTCCGGGCTCGAGACCGATTGCCAGAAGGCCGAAGGTCCGCCTTCAGCAGCGCTTGCCAAGAGTGCCGCCAACGGAAGCAGCACGAGTACCGACAGGTACACGCCCAGCAGCCCGCGACTGAGCGCGCTGCCGCCGCGCCGGCGCAGGCGCCCGCCGGCCGGGGAGGGTCGCCGGCGGGCGGGGAGAGGTGCCAGTGCCTCAGATGCCGAGCCGGTGCTCATTTGGCGGTTGAGACCCCCAGTGACTGCTCGATCTTGGTGACGATGCCGGTGCCCGTTTCGAAGAATTCCTTGTCCACCTTGGTCCAGCCGCCAAGCGCCTCGATCGTGAAGAGGCCGGGTGGGGTCGGGAACTGGCCAGGGGTTGCCACACCTTCGATAACGGGCCGGTAGCCGTTTTCAGCCCAGATCTTCTGGCCGGCGGGCGAGAGCAGGTAGTTGACGAACTTTTGCCCGTCGCTGGTGTTGCCGCCGCTGACGACGGCGATTGGGTTCTGGATCAGGATGGTGGCCTTGGGGATCACGTATTCGATCGGTGAGCCCTTCTTTTGGTCGGTGATCGCCTCGTCCTCATAATCGATTAGGGCGTCGCCGCGGCCGGCGAGGAATGTCTGGAGGGCGTTGCGCGCAGAGCTGTCTTGACTGGCGACTTTGTGAAACAGCGTCTGCAGGTAGGCCTGTGCTTCGGCGGGCGTCTTGCCTTCCTTGATCTGGGCTCCGTAGGCGGCGAGGATGTTCCAGCGCGCGCTGCCGGAGGTGAAGGGGTTGGGCGTGATCACTTGGATGCCTGGCTTGGCCAGGTCGCTCCAGCCGGTGATGTGCTTGGGGTTGCCCTTGCGCACGATGATCACGGCTACTGAGTTGGTGACGAAGCCGTGGGTCGCGTTCTTGTTCCAGTCCGAGGAGACGAGCCCAGCCTTCACCAGGCGTGTGACGTCTGGTTCGAGCGAGAAGTTGACGACATCGGCTTTCAGGCCGGCGGCCACGGCGCGACTCTGTTCGCCGGAGGGTCCATAGGACTGGCTGAATGTGACTCCTTTGCCTTCGCTTGTGGCATTGAACGCCGGTATCAGCGACGTGTAGGCCCCCTGTGGCGTCGAGTAGGCCACGAGCGTGACTTCTTTGCCGCTACCAGATGACCCGCAGGCGGCCACTCCGAGCAGGGCGCCGAGCACGGCGAGGGTGGACAGGACAGCTGGAATTGTGCGTTTGCGCATAGCCACTTTCTGCATCGAAGACATGAAGATGCCCCGGAGTCTAACACCACAAACTGGATCGGCTTATAGGGGTTTAGCCGCGGGCGAGTGCACGCGTCTGTGGTTTCTCCACGCGATGCCCCGCGTGCGCGGGGCATCGCCTTTTGCGCGAACCAAACCACCACTCGGCTACACGCTCGTAGGCGGGATGAACGCGCTAGTCGCGGCGAGCGCCGACCGACGCGAGCACCGCGTCGATGCATGCGCGCTGCACGTGCGCCGGCTCGATCAGGAATGGCTCAGGGATGTTGCCTCCGACGGTGCGCACGCCCACGCCGATGCGTGCCAGGTGCATCGTGCCAAGTGTCTGCGCATAGAGCTGGTTGGCGGTGAAGTCGGGATCCTCGACGCGGAACACGCCTTGCGCGGCGCCCTCGGCGAGGATCTGCGAGAGCTTGCCAAGGCAGGCAGCCATGTTCTGGCCGAGACGAATCCAGATGGCGTCGGAGATGTTCTCGCGCAAGTCCTCTCCGGAGCGGCGCATCAGCGAGAGCCCGCAATCCAGGAACGCCGGATACTCGAGACAGAAGCTCGTGTAGCGAAGCAAGCCATCCTCCAGGCGCGCGACCGAGTCCAGCTCGGTTGGTACCTCCTCGAGCAGCTCGGCGAGATCGGCGAGATAGCTAGAGAGGGTGAGCACATACAGCTCCTCCTTGGAGGAGAAGTAGCGGTAGATCAATGCCTTGTTAATGCCGACAGCGCGCGCGATGCTCTCGATCGAGGCGTCTTGCAGACCGCGTTCGTCAAACAGCAGCCGCGTGGCGGCGATGATCTCGCGCTCACGCTCGCGTCGGCGCGACACCCGCGTCGGCGCGGCTGACTCTCGGAAGCTGGGTGCGGTAGTCATCTTCAGCGACTATATCGCGAATGTAAATGCCGTTCAATCTCGCATTTGACAACCGTTTACGCTTTGCTAGGATCTAGTCGTTGACTTACGGGCGCGTTCGCCCGTGGTTGTCCCCGGACTTAGGGCCGGGCGAGGTCGAATCCGGCGGGAGAGCCGGATGTCGGCTATCCAGTTTCAGCCGCACCACTCCATCGAGCTAGCAAAGGAGCATTCGTCCCATGTCAGCAACCGACGTAACCGCCAGCGAGGCGACCGGAGCCGCCGAGGCCGCCGTCGAGGCGATCACGAGCGCCGCCGGCAAAGAGGTTGCCTTCTCGATGGCACTGAGCCAAGACCAGAAGGACATTCGCGATTGGGTCCACGGTTTTGCCGCCGACGTGATGCGCCCTGCCGCGCACGAGTGGGACGAGAAGGAGAAGACTCCCTGGCCGATCATCGAAGAGGCCGCCAAGATCGGTCTCTACGGCTTCGAGGGTTTGGCTCAGTTCTTCGCTGACCCGACTGGATTGACCCTGCCGATCGTCAACGAAGAGCTCTTCTGGGGCGACGCCGGCATGGGCATGGCGATCATGGGCACCGCACTGGCGGTGGCCGCGATCTTCGGTCAGGGCAGCGGCGAGCAGATCGGCGAGTGGATCCCGCGCTGCTTCGGTACGCCCGATGACATCAAGGTCGCCGCCTTCTGCTCTTCCGAGCCCAACGCCGGCTCGGACGTGAGCGCGCTGCGCACGACCGCCAAGTTCGACGAGGCCACCAAAGAGTGGGTGCTCAACGGTCAGAAGGCATGGGCCACCAACGGCGGTATCTCCGACGTGCACGTCGTGATCGCGACCGTCGACCGCGAGCTCAACTCCCGCGGCCACGCCGCCTTCGTGGTACCGATGAGCGAAGCCAAGGGCATCTCCGAAGGCGCCAAGGTCTCAAAGCACGGTCTGCGCGCCTCGCACACGGCCGACGTGTACCTCGATGACTGTCGCGTCCCCGAGAACTACGTGCTCGGCGGCAAGGAGAAGCTCGACGAACGCCTAGCGCGTGCCAGGGAGGGCAAGAAGAACAAGTCCAACGCCTCGATGGCCACCTTCGAGGCTTCACGGCCCACGGTCGGCTCGCAGGCGCTCGGCATTGCCCGCGCGGCGTATGAGTACTCACTCGAGTACGCAAAGGAGCGCGAACAGTTCGGTAAGAAGATCATCGAGAATCAGTCGATCGCCTTCACTTTGGCGCGCATGAAGATGGAGATCGACGCCGCTCGCCTGCTCGTGTGGCGCGCCTCGTGGATGGGCCGTAACCAGGTCCCGTTCGAAAACGCCGAGGGCTCGATGTCAAAGCTCAAGTCAGGCGAGGTGGCAGTGTGGGTGACCGAGCGTGCGATCCAGATCCTCGGCGGCAACGGCTACACACGCGAGTTCCCGGTCGAGCGCTGGCACCGTGACGCGAAGATCTACGACATCTTCGAGGGCACAGCCGAGATTCAACAGCTGGTGATCTCGCGGGCTATTTCGGGGATGCACATAAAGTAGCTCTGGGACTGGGTTTTTGGCCGGTTAGGCACGCGTCTGTGCGTCGTTCGCGCCCGGGTCGTGCCGTCGGTTGAAGGGCTGTGCGCCAGTTCTTGCGCCAGTCATGCGCGACTCTGGCCTTTCATCGCCGTGGCTGGCGCGGGTCCGCAGCACTTCTTGTACTTGCGTTGCGAGCCGCACCAGCATGGCTCGTTGCGACCGGGTGGCCACGGGATCGCGTCGTTGTTTGTCATCAGGTGGGCGGCGTATTGGGCGCGTGCCTGCTCGGGGTCCTCGTTTGCTCCTCGCACCAGGAGATCAAGTCGTCTACGACGATTGGCGCAATGAATGCCGGGCGGCGGACGAACCGCTCGCCGAGCTCGACCTCGCCATAGGAGCGAGGATCGCCTACGTGTTCGACTATGGCGACGAGTGGCGGGTTCAGCTCACGTTGAGCGACCAGACTGGAGTCGACGCTGGCTCCTATCCCCGCGTGCTCAAGCGGGACGGCACGCTGCCTCCTCAATATCCGCACAGTCCAGGCTGAGAAGACGGATGCGGGGCTGCTGCCGCGAGAGCAAGGCAGCGTTTCCCCTTGGTCGCAGTGTTCGACAGATCACTCTTGATCACCGCCAAATAGTCGTTCCTCACGTTCAAGAGTGTCAATCCAGTCTGGCACCTCGTCGAGCACAAACAGTTCCGCGTTGGACTCGCCGGGTGAGACGCGCTCAGCGGCCGCGAGCGCTAACTCCTCGGTGGTATAAACGCCGATGGGGGGCGCATCCATCGGGCTGTCATTCGTGGTCGCGATCCAGGCCTCCACTGGGCTCCGATCCTACCATTCGGAACAGTCGGCCTGACGTTTGCTCGCTGACCACGTTCCGTTCGGGTTCATTGTGTATTGGTGGGTCGGGGATGACGTGCTGGCGTCGCCTACGGGACTGGAACGAAGCTGGGGTCTGTGAGCGCCTGCACCAGGTGCTCTTGAACGAACCGCAAGACGCGGGAGCGACCATCGCGAGCAATAGTGCTCGGCCTCGCTGCTCTCGCACTCCACCACACGAAGCGTGCGTTCCTAATAGTGCTCTGTTGGGTTGGTGGAGGGTTCTGGGGTCGCTCCAAACCCTCCTGGCCTGCTGGCACGGAACCTGCCCGGTCTGCCGCAGAGAGCTGCCGCCCGAACACCCACTACGAGGATCGCCAACCTAACGGAGCATTACTAGTTCAACGGTTGCACCTCAGACGGTGTCCAACCCGATGCGCGTAGCAGACCTTCCTACTAGCGGCCTGCGCGGTCGTCCCGGAGGGGACGACCAGTAACGTCACGGGACCGAGAGCGCTTGCTTTGGGAGGGGGGCTTTCGCCGCCGATCTCCATTGAGGTCTGGAAGCCGGTACGAGCGTTGATGGCAACCGTCATGGCGTTACCTGTCACCTCGCTCGCCCCCCTTCTCAGGCGCTCGAGTGGGGCGAACGTGCGGCCTCGCATCACCACGAGATAGGTTTCCTGCTCGCGTTCGATCGCTAGCTCGTGGCTGAGTTCGATACTGGCCGGAGTGCAAACTTCAAAACATTCAGACCCGCCTTCTTCATTGAAACGAGCCGTGCGCGGCTTGCCTTCCATTATGTTTGTGACTTCTAGCTTCGTGCCAAGCGCGGTTTCGAACGTCACTTCCCCTGTTCCCTTCATCGTGGGAGCTTGTGACAAGAGCAGGTTCGATGCCACTTCACTCGCCGTCAACTTCGCGCTCGCGTATGCCGGACACACCGACACACAGACGACGGCCACTATTGATATGAATGTGAGCTTCGCTCGCATGGTTCCTCGCATTTTAGGTTCGGCGTGGAGACATTCATCGTAGCCTTGCGTGCCGCCGACACGGCGCGCTCACCGCTGCCCGAAAACACGTCCGTCGAGACCTCCGAGAAGACGCCCGCCGCTCCCCCCGGCCGACCAATACCAACGAGGCACCCGAAAACCACGCCAACAGCAACAATCACACCCCACCAAACAATCCCACGGTGGATCCAGGCTAAGAGCTATCCGGGGGTGTCGCTACAGGACAGCGCAGTTCCGGCGCCCGGCCGATTTTACGATCCAGGGTGAGGAGCGTCGCTCCGATCAACTCGGCCAGCGCGACATAGCTCGCGTCATAGCTCGAGAGGTTGTGCCGCAACTCCCACACCCTGGGGGCGAGCAGCTCGTACGGCCACTGTTCGACCGCTAGGTCGAGCAGATCGGCATGAGCTTGTGCGGCCTGATCGGCGCTGACGGCGCTGGTCAACTCGTGGCGCCGGAGGATATTCGCCACCTCGAACGCGGCGAGGCTCGGCGCGGCGAGGTCGGCACCGTCCATGGTCTGTGCCGCCCAGCGTCCTTCGGGGCCGGAATCGAGCAGCAGTGCCACGAGCGCGGAGGCGTCGCAGACGACGCGTGCGCTCACCGCCGCTCGGCGTCGCGCGCGGCGAGGATCGAAGCAGCGTCGATGCGTGCACCCGTCTGATCTACACGCATCCGTGCGCGAGCGATCACATCCTCGACCGGCGGCCGCGTTGCCATCTGCATGAGTACGCCGCGTAGGTACTCTTGCAGCGACTTGCCCGCCCGTGCTGCCCGCGCTGCGAGTTCGTCCCTGACGTCATCGGGCACGTCGCGAACAGTGATGGCCACGCTCATGCAGCCACTTTAGCAGCGACGCTGCTGAACTGCAGCCCCAGTCGCCGCTGCCGTCCTACCAGGCCTGCGTACGCCCGCAATGCGGGCACGACACGCTGGTCGAGACGGGTGCGATGAAGAAGCACCCGCACGCGCAGGGGTAGCACGCCTCGTCGATTGGGCCACCTGCGTCGCGCATGCGTTTCACGGTGATGTCCGGAGCGGCCGCCTGAATCTCGTGGTGGCGCCAGGCGGTGAGTGGATGAAGAAGGCTCTGTCGCATCGATCTCTACCTCTAAGACGCGCGGGACACCCAAAGGTTTCGCTATGGCGTCGCTATTTCCTCGCTCGCCTAGATGGAGTGGCGGTGTCTGCTGGAACGTCGCGTGCGCCGCTTCTGAGATAATCGACGGTCGATGAGTCCCGCACGCAAGCGAAGGGTGCGGCTGGTGGTCGCGTTGAGCGCGGCCGTGATCCTGGCGAGCGCCCTGATCTACACCAGCTTCAGCGCCGCCAGCCCCACCGTCACCCCGAGTCAGCTCGTGCACGAAGCGGTCGTGGGACGCAGCTATCAGCTGACCGGCAAGGTCAAGGCGGGGTCGGTCCGCCACGAAGGACAGACGCTCTACTTCAGCGTGCAGGACCGGGCGGGCGAAACCTCGGTTCCGCTCAGCTATACGGGCACGGTGCCCGATCCCTTCCGCGAAGGGCGTGAGGTGATCGTGACCGTCGAAAAGAAGGGCGGGAGCTTTGTGGGCGAACCCAACTCGTTGATAACGAAGTGTCCGTCGAAGTACACGGTGGCCCCTCCCAAGACCAAGATCTACTGATGGCACAGCTCGGAGGCGCCTGCCTGATCCTCGCGCTGGGCGTGTGCGCATACGGCATCGGCGCGTCGATCTACGGCGTCAGGACTGGGCGGGCCGAGTTCTCGGAGTCCGGGCGGCGCTCGGTGTACGCGCTGGCGGGCATCCTCACGGTGGCCTTCGCGGTGCTCGAGCTCGCGTTCCTGCGCAACGACTTCTCTTTCAACACGGTGGCGGACACCTCGAGCGCGACGACGCCGACGTTCTACAAGGCGGCGGCCGTGTGGTCCTCCCAAGAAGGCTCGCTGCTGCTTTGGGCATGGCTGCTGTCGTTGTGGTTGAACGCTCGTGCTGTTCTTGACGCGCAAGCGCATGCGCGACGTCAGCGCCTATGCGACGGCGATCTTGCTCGGCTTCGGCGGCTTCTTCATAGCGCTAATGGTCTTCTACGCGACGCCGTTTGCCACGACCGACCCGGCCCCCGCCGAAGGCGTGGGCTTGGATCCGCTGTTGCGTCACCCGAGCATGATGATCCACCCGCCGATGCTCTACTCGGGCTACACGCTGTGCATCGTCCCGCTCGCCTTCGGGATGGGCGCCCTGCTGGCACGAAAAGTCGACGCCGAATGGATCAAGGCGACACGGCGCTTTGCGATGGCCGCATGGTTGTTCCTCGGCATCGGCATCATGCTCGGCGCGCGCTGGTCCTACTCCGAGCTCGGCTGGGGCGGCTACTGGGGCTGGGACGCGGTCGAGAACGCCTCGCTCATGCCGTGGCTGTGCGCCACGGCCTTCATCCACTCGCTGATGATCCAAGAGAAGCGCGGCATGTTGAAGGTGTGGAACGTCTCACTCGTGCTCGCCACCGGGACGCTCGCGATCATGGGCACCTTCCTCGTGCGCAGCGGCATCCTCAACTCGATCCACGCCTTCGGTGGCCAGACGCTCGGTGTGCCGTTCGTGATCTTGATCGGAGTGCTGATCCTCAGCTCGATCTACCTCGTCAGCTCGCGTCGAGACATGCTGCGCAGCGAGCACCGCCTCGACTCCCTGCTCTCGCGCGAGTCGATCTTCCTGGCCAACAACGTCGTGCTCGTCGGACTCTGCTTCGTGATCTTCTGGGGCACCTACTTCCCGCTCATCTCCGAGGCGCTGACCGGCCACGAGGCCTCGGTGGGCCCACCCTGGTTTGACCGCTACACGGTGCCGCTCGCCTTGATCCTCGTGCTGTTGAGCGGTATCGGCCCGGTGATCGCATGGCGCCGGGCGACACTCGCAAACGCCCGCCGCAACTTCGTCATACCGTTGTCCTTCGCGCTGGTGACGCTTGCGGTGTTGCTTGCCACGGGCGTGGCCGACGGCAAACCGTTTGCGCTGGCGATGTTCTGTTGTGCCGCCTTCGTCTTGGGCAGCGTCGGACAGGAGTACTGGCGTGGGGTACGAGTGCGCCGCGCGATCGCCGGCGAGCCGGCGCCCTTGGCGCTCCTGGCGCTCGTCAAGCGCAACCGCAGGCGCTACGGCGGCTATGTCGTGCACATCGGCATCGCGGTGCTGTTCGTGGGCGTGGCTGCCTCCTCGTCCTTCCAACACGCATCCGAGCTGAGCCTCTCACCAGGCCAGTCCACGAAAGTGGGCGCCTACACCGTGCGCTATGTGCGCCCGACAGCTTCGGTAACGCCAAAGTACGACCCTGTGCATACGGGCTCCACGCTCAGCCTTGGCGCGGTGTTGGACGTAACCAAGCAAGGTAAGCACGTCACCACGCTGACCCCAGCCGAGGATTTCTACGACTCTGGCGAACCGGCCCAGGGCTCAGTGGCCCACCTGATCGGCGGCCAGCCGGTCAGTCAGGTAGGCATCGACGGTGGCGTCAAGCGCGACATATGGAGTGCGATTGCGCCGGACATCGACACGCCACGCCTGAAGCGGATCATCGAAATCGGCAATAAAACGATCCCGCTCGTGCGCCCCGACGAGGGCATGATCGCGGTGGCTGTGATGGCGCGCGAATACATGCGCTCGCCACCGCCCGCCGAATTCCACTTGATCGTCTCACCACTTGTGATGTGGATCTGGATCGGCGGGGCGATCGTGGCCTGCGGCGCGCTGATCGCGTTGTGGCCGGCTCCGAGCACAGTGCGTGCGCGTGTCAGCGTGCGAGCCCGCAGCCGTGCCGCACGGCGCCTGGCCCGCGCCTAGCGCAGTGCGGACCACAATGACGCCGACCGTCGTGGCGAACATCTCAGTGGATAGCATGCGAGTCCAAGGATGAGCGTCCTTGAGGCAATGTTGACGCTGATGCTGCTGGCCGCGGTGATGGTGGTCGTGAGCCGGCCGCTACTCGTCGCGCGCAAGCCTGAGGAGTCAGACGCGTCGAAGCGCTCCGAGCTTGAGGCCGAGCGCGAGGCGAAGTACAGGGAGATCCGCGACGCCGAGCTCGACTATCGCACCGGCAAGCTCTCCCAGGAAGACTACGAGGCAGTTAACGGCGCGCTGCGCGCCGAGGCGGTGGAGATCCTCAACAAGCTGGAGAGCTCAGAAGAGGATCGGGCCGCCGAAGAGGATCAGGCCACTGACTCAGCGAAGTAGGTCCTGTGGACCGCCTACCAGGGTTTCTTCAGCAGCAGGATCGTGTTCAGCACGAACATGATCGCGAAGGCGACGGTCCAGCGGTTGAGGTTGCGCTCCACCATCGAGCCACCACCCAGCGGCCCCTGGCCGCTGCCCACGCCGAACGCGCCGGAGAGGCCGGAGTCCTTGCCCGAGTGCATCAGCACAAGGAAGATAAGCCCAACCGCGAGGAACACCTGCAGGACCGAGTCGATCGCTTCCATTGGCAAAGCCTAGCGATTTCTGCAAGCGGGCGTGCGCAAAGTCGGCCAATTCGGCCATCTTCAAGGCTCCGCCTCGGGCATCTGTACAGTCAGGTCGCTTTTGCCGCTAAGAGCAGCTATATGCACCTGGAATCCGCTATTTCAC
The DNA here is from genome assembly GCA_963827045.1 of uncultured Solirubrobacterales bacterium. Taxonomy (GTDB): domain Bacteria; phylum Actinomycetota; class Thermoleophilia; order Solirubrobacterales; family Solirubrobacteraceae; genus Palsa-744. The sequence goes on along the minus strand of CAWGZH010000003.1, from coordinate 222,941 downwards.
CCCGAGTTTATGGCTCCGATTACGAATCCTTTACGAAGCCGTGCTTCCCTGCCGATATGAATAGGGTCAGGGGGCTCCCGGGGTACAGGGACGTCCTGCTCGAACGCGACCATGGGGCGAGAAACGAATGAGCAGGGGCCAAGCATGTCGGGCATAGATGACGCGCTCTCCAGGCGGCCTGTGCCCCTGAAGGTACGTCGAGTGATCCTCTCCGCGCTCGCCGGCGGTGGGCTCACGGCAGTCGGGCTGAGCGGGCCATTGTCCGGTGGCGCGCTCGCCGCCGAACCCCCGAGCGGTGGCGCTCCTCCGACAGGAACGACGACCACGCCGGCGCCATCGGCACCGACCCAGACGCAGACCAGCACCACGGCGACCACGCCAGAAACGACGCCGACAAGCACCGCCCCAAGCACGACCAGCACCCCGGTCAGTACGCCACCGAGCACCACGACGCAGACGACGACTCCAACCAGCGCCACGCAAGCACCGCAGCCCACGGCAAAGCAGCCACAACCGTCTGTCAGCGGCCCGAAAGTTCTCGTTCAGCACACGCAGGAAACGACTGGCGCACAGGCGGTTGCCCCGGCGCCGAACACGACTGCCCCGGCCACCACCCCGGCCACGCCCAGCGGCCCGAGCAATGTCGCCGCTGCGCCACAGCTCGCCGCGGCTCAGTCCGAGGCGCTCGCCGCAATGCTCGCCGGCTCATCAGCTTCGATCCGGGCGTTGGACTTCTACCGGATCCCGCTGTATCTACTGCCCATCTACCAGGCGGCAGCAGTGCAGTACGGCGTGCCCTGGCCAGTGCTGGCGGCGATCAACGAAGTTGAGACCGACTTCGGAACCGACCTGTCCGTCTCGACCGCCGGTGCTGTCGGCTGGATGCAATTCATGCCGGAAACTTGGTTGCAGTACGGCGTGGACGCCGTAAACGCGGGTTACGCCGATCCATACAACCCAGTCAACGCAATCTTCGCCGCCGCTCGTTACCTACATGCTGCGGGCGCCTCCAGCAATCTCCGTGCCGCGATCCTCGCCTACAACCACTCCGAAGCCTACGTAGAATCGGTGCTACTGCGCGCGCGTCTGTTTGCCAGCTATCCCCCGTCGGTGATCGCCACCCTGACCGGCCTCACCGAGGGCAGTCTGCCAGTGGCGGGAGCCAAGTTGAGTCCCACGTCGATCATTCCGCGGGGTGCGCTTGCGCCCACGCCAACCGGCGCATCGAGTGCAACTGCGGGCGCCGCACCGCTGGCGCCGAAGGCGACGGGCGCCGCGGCCCACGCGGCCGCTGCGCTTCCCGGTTCGACTCCGGCACCCTCGCCCACCGCCAGCGCCGCCGCCGCCGAACGAGCCGCGAACGGCGCGGCGCCGCCTTCGCAGCTCTCGGAGCTTCTTGCTCGTCGGGGCGCGCCGGTGGTAGCGGTCGAGGATGGGCGCATTGTCGGCATCGGTCACTCTCACAAGCTCGGCCGCTACCTTGTGCTGCGCGACACCTACGGCGATCTCTTCACCTATGCCGGTCTCGGTAGCATCGCGCCTGACTACCGGCTGCCAAAGCCGGTCCAAGTCCAGGTCCCCAAGGGTGCGCTTCAGAGCGGCGAAAGCGCGAGCGACCCGACGCCAAAGCTCACCGCAAGCGCCGGTCGTCAGCTGCCAGTCACGCTGCACGTCGCCAAGAAGAAGACGGCGAGGACCGCAAAGGCCGCAAGCGTGTCGTCATCGGGCTTGGCTGAAGAGGCGCAAGCGCCAGTAGAGACAGGCAAGGTTCGCGTGTTCGCTCACCCAGACAACCCCGATGCGGCCGCCGCTGTGCGTCTTCTGACAGCACGTTCGGATGGCGCCAAGGCCGCCGCCGATGGTTTGATGAAGCTGGGTCGTGGCTCGGTGGTTGCCCAAGGCACGGTGCTGGGTCACCTCGACTCGAATCTTGAACGTCCAGACGCGAGCCTGCGTTTCGCGATCCGTCCAGCGGGCGCTCAGAGCGCGATCGATCCGCAACCGATCCTCGAGAACTGGCGCCAGCTCGGTATCGCCTTGCACCCGCAAGGCGCCAAAGACGGTCCGGTGCTCGACGGCGCTACCGCAAGCGACGCGTTCCTGCTCTCGCGCGCCGAATTGGACAGCGCGGTGCTCGCCGATCCCGACATCAAGCTCGGTCGCTGCGATCGTGAACAGGTGGCCGCCGGCAAGGTCGGCTCGCAAGCGCTCGCCTTGCTCGTGTTCCTCTCGCGCAGCGGTCTGAAGCCGACAGTCGGAGAGCTGCGCTGTGGCAGCACCGGGCGCACAGCCAAGGGTGTCGTGACCACCTTCCCGCCACCGGACACTCTCTACCTGACGGCTATCAACGGCGTCCCGATCGCCGGTCACCAGGGCGCCGGCACGATCACCGACATCACGATTCGTACGCTGCTCACGCTCCAACACAAGTTCGCACCGAAGCGGATCGTGAGCCTGATGAGGTATCCGGGCGCGCCCAGCACGGTGGCGGCGCCCGACTACTCCGCCTACATCAAGATCGAGCTGGCCAAGCCTGCCTCTGCGAAAACGAGCAAGAGCGTAGGCGCAAAGATGGCCGGCGCGGCGAGCACGAGCGCGACGGCCCCACTTCCAGCCAATCCGATCTTGAACACGCTCGAGTGGCAGCGGCTGATGACACAGCTGAGCACGCTGCAGACGCCGAAGCTGTCGAGGAAGCCGAGCGCCTCGGCGATTCGCGACAAGAGCACCGCGCCCGGCAATCCCGGGTCCAGTACCAGCGCGCGGCCGTAAGCTTACTGCCGAGAACGTAGTACTGCCCCTGGCCGGGTAAGTGGGGGATCGGCAGGTTAGAGGACCCTGCCGTGGCACTCCGCTTCGACCAGGAGTCGAGCGAGGCGGCGATGCGCTGGCACCACCGCCTCGCCCTATGCGTTGCTCAGCCTGTGCTGCTTTCGCCGCCGGCGGAAGCTCCGCCGGCCGGTCCGCCGGCAGGCGGAGCTCCAGTGGCGCCCGGCGCCCCGGCCGGACGCCTGAAGGCACCTGTCAGTGCGCTACGGCACTTCGCCGAAGCGGCCTTGAACTGCGAGCTGGTGGTGTTGATCCCCTTCGTATCGAAGATCGGGCCGTTGCCTGAGGTGTTCGCTGCCGGCAGGTTGATGCCGTTCTGACGCAAACAGTCGCCGTACTTGGTGAGCGCTGCCTTGAACACGGGATTGTTGAGCCGGCCCGCCGCGCCACCGCGGCCGAAGAAGTGTCCGCTCCCGCCGCCGCACTTCTTCAATGCCGCTTCGTACTGCGCGCGCGTTACGCCGCTGGGCAACTGTGGTCCGCCGCCCGCACCCGCACCTGGGACGAAGCCGCCGCCCGGATGAGCGCCCGGGGTGCGCTTGGGGAGCGTGATGCCGTTCTTCTGCAGGCATTCGCGCATCGCCGCGAAGCGAGCCGAGCCGCGTCCGCTACCCGGCGTGCCCGGCGTAGTAGACGTGGACCCCGTCGAGGACGTGCCAGAAGCGCCACCGGTCGAGGCTGCGTTCGCGCTCGAGGATGTGGTGCTCGATGACGAGCCGCCGCAGGCCACCAGGCCTAGGCATGCCAGCAACAGGACTACAACTGCGGCGACCGCGGGCTTGCGGCTGCGAGTATTGGCGTGAGGCATGGAACTCCTTTGTCGATGAACAGTCTTCTGGAGAAACCACTCTTGCATGGCTAGCCTCCGAATAGTGCTGGTTCGCCGCTGCCGCTGTGCGAGCTCGAGCCGGAGCCGCCGCGGGCACCGGACCCGCCGAAGAGGGCGGCAAGGCCGCCGCCGGAGCCGACATTGATCGATTCAGCGCTGACCGAGCCGCCCGAGCCGGTTTCGCCGGTGATGGTCACCGTTTCGCCGGGGTGGATGCCTTTGACGGACGATTTCACCGTCTTGTTGACGGTCGTGCCAGCCGAGGTCGTGACCTTGACGGTATTGCCTTCGGAGTTGGTCACATACAGCGTGCTCCCTTCGAGGTAGGCAACGGTGCCGGCGGTCGGGCGAGTGAAGCCGCCTGCACCCGAGGCGCCGCCGCCGAAGCCGCCGGCCGCGGAGCCGGCGCCAGAACGTGCACCGGTGCCCGACGCACCTGAGGCCCCCGACGCGCCGCGTAGAGCGGCAAAGCGCGAGGCGAGACCCGACGCGCCGCCGGCGGATGAGCTGGAAGAGCTTTGGCCCTTCTCGACGAGCACGCCACCGATGAAGCCGCAGGCAATCGCCAGTATCCCCATCAACGCCAGCGGTACGGGCGTCAGCAGCCGGCGGCGGGGCCTTGGCGGGAGCTCCGACTCCGGGGGCTCTTCCAACCACTCCTCCTGCTGTTCGACGGTGACTTGCTCAGGGGGCATGACGGACTCCTCTTGGGGGGGCGGTTGATCACTCAAAGCGCAGCGCTTCGATCGGTCGCAGCGAAGCCGCGCGAGCGGCCGGGTAGGTGCCGAAGAACAGGCCGGAAAGGGCGGCAGCACCGAAGGCAAGGAAGATCGAGTACGTGGCGATTTCCGGGTGCACCCCAGCGATCTCGAACTGGCTGCCGACCACGCCGACGAACACACCTGTGAGGCCGCCAATCAGCGAGACCAGTACGGCCTCCGTCAGGAACTGGGTGAGGATGTCGCTGCGGCGCGCGCCGATCGCCTTGCGGATACCGATCTCGCGCGTGCGCTCGGTGACGCTCACAAGCATGATGTTCATCACGCCGATCCCGCCGACCAGCAGCGAGATCGCGGCCACCTCACCGAGCAGCGTCGTGAACACGCTGCTCGTGGAGCTCGAGGTTTCAAGCAGCGAGCCCTGGTTGAGCACGCTGAAGCCAGGTTCAGAGGTGTCCTTGATTTTGTGGCGTTCCTCGATGATCGTCGAGACCTCCGCTTCGGCCGCGTTGAGCGAGGACTCCGACTTCGCCTGCACGGTGATCGAGTCGATCGGCCCCGCTCCGCTCAACGTGTTCTGGACGGTCGTGATCGGCGCCATCACGACATCATCCTCGTTGGTGGTGCCGCTGGTTCCCTTCGAGGCGAGCACGCCCACGACTTCGAAGTTACTGCCGTTGACCTTCATGTTCTGGCCGACCGGGCTCACCCCGGAGAACAGTTCCTCGACGACCGTCTGGCCGATCACAGCCACGCGCTTGTGCTGGCTGACGTCGGCGGAGGTGAACGAGCTGCCTTCGGCGACGTTGTAGCTGTGGGCGGTTAGATAGGAGGGTGTGGTGCCGACGAATGAGGACGGTTCGTAGCTGGAGCTGCCGTACACGAGCTTCACCGAGTCGGCGTTGACGACGGGCGAGGCGCTCTGCACGTTGGGCGCAAGGCTCGGGTTCTGCAGCGCTTCGGCGTCCTGCTTGGTGAGCGAGACGCCGCTTGCGCTGCTCGCGCGCGCGCCGAGACGAAAGCCGCCGCCGCCGGGCATCACGATCAGCACATTCGTGCCGAGGCTCTGGATGCGCGACTCGACGGCTTTGGAGGAGCCGTTGCCGACCGCGATCAGCACGATCACCGAGGCGACGCCGATCGTCATGCCAAGGATCGTCAGCCCCGAGCGCAGCTTGTTCGTCGTGATCCCGCTCCAAGCGATGCGCAGGGTGCCTGGTCCGATCATCGATGAGCCGACTTCTGTGCATGCAACACCGGCGGCGCGTCGCGCACGCCAAGTAAACGGCGGTCTTCGACAACCTCCCCGTCTGAGAGACGGATCACACGCTTGGTCTGGTCGGCGACATCGGGCTCGTGCGTGATCAGAACCACGGTGCGGCCTTCTTCGTTGAGGTGGCCAAAGATGCGCAGCACGTCCTCGGTGGAGTGCGAGTCGAGGTTGCCGGTCGGCTCGTCGGCGAGGATCAGCGAGGGGTTGGTGACGATCGCCCGCGCCACGGCGACGCGCTGCTGCTGGCCGCCGGAGAGCTCGGAGGGCTGGTGGTGGAAGCGGTTGGCCATGCCCATCGCGCTAAGCGCCGCCTCGGCGCGGCGGCGGCGCTCGGCACGGCCCAGGCCGGCGTAGGCGAGCGGCAGCTCGACGTTGTCGAGCGCGCTCGTGCGTGGCACGAGGTTGAAGCTCTGGAAGACGAAGCCGATCTTGCGATTGCGCAGGTCGGAGAGATCGTCCTCGTCCATGTGGCTGACGTCGACGCCGTCGATCAGGTAGCGCCCGCTCGTGGGAATGTCCAGGCAGCCAAGAATGTTCATCAACGTGCTCTTGCCGCTGCCGGAGCTGCCCATGATGCCGACGAGATCGCCAGTCTCGATCCTCAGCGAGACTTTGCGCAAGGCGTGCACATGGATCTGGCCGAGATCGAAGGTCTTGGAGACGTCGTGCACCTGTATAACCGGCGCCCGCCCATGGGCCGCGCTCTTGCGGGTGGCGCCGCGGGCCGGCAGCCCACGCTCAACCAGCGGGCGCACGCGCGGTGTGCGCGTCTCGCTCTGGTTGCTCGGGCGCAGGGGGCGGTGCATCAGCCGCCGCCCCCTCTGAAGAAGGCAGCCCCGCCTCCGCCGCCAAATCCACCACCGCCGCCGGCCCCACCGCCGAGCCCGCCGCCGCCACCGCCGGCAAGGCGACTCAGCCGGGACGTGAGGCTGGTGCTGGAGCTCGTGCTGGTGGCCGCCGGCAGCACGACGGTTTCGCCCGCCTTCAGGCCGCCGAGGATGATCGTCGAGGTGTTGCCGGCCAGGCCCGTGACGACGCGCTGGCGCACGTCTTTGCCGTCGCGCACCACCGTCACCGAATCCGCTGAGATGGCGGTGGTCGGCACGTTGACCCCTTCGGCTTGCTTGACGACGACTTCGGCGGTTGCGCTCATGCCGGGCTTCAGCCCCGGTTCCATCTGGTCGAGCTGGAATGTGACGTCGTAGCTGACGACGCCGCTGCTGCTGGTCGAGAGGGTGGCGACTTCGCTGACATGAGCCGCGAGCTTGCTCGCCTGCGTCCCAGAGGACGCGCCTCCCTGGGTGCGGCCTTCGAGTGCTTCGACTGTCACAGTGGCGATCTGGCCAACCTTCACATTGCCGATTTCCGATTCGCTCAGCGCCACCACGAGCTGCATCGAGGAGAGATCGCTGAGCACCGCGAAGGCGGAGCTCGAGGAAGTAGAGGAGCCCGAGCCGGAGGAGGACGAAGATGAGGCGCCGCTGGCCGAGCGCCCCGTCGCCGCCGAGGAGCCGGTTGCGGAGCTGCCCGATCCCGAGGAGCTCGAGGAGCTGCCGCTGGAGGCCTTGGTCGTGCCGCTGCCGGTGACGACTTCTCCGACCTGCCCGGAGAGCGAGACGATCGTGCCGCTCTGCGGCGCGTACAGCTTGGTATCGCCGACCGCCTCTTCATCGCTCTGCACCGTCAGCTGGTCGCTCTTGACGGCAGCTCTGGCTGAGGCGAGGTTCGCTTCGCGTGTCGCGGTGCTGATGGTGGCTTTGCTCGACGAGCCTGAGCTTTCGCTTTCCTTGGAGGACGAACCGCTCGCCCGCGATTCTTCCTGTTTGCGCCTGGGTGCGGTGGTCTTGGAGGTGGTCGTGTGGGTTGGTTCTACGGGAGCGGTACTTGGCCCAGTGGTCGTGTGGGTCGATTCTGTCGATGTAGTGCTCGGCGCAGCGCTCGGCCCCGATTCCGACTCCTTTTCGGCGTCGATTGGGTGAACCGATGCGGCCGCCGCACTCGCGCCGCCGGAGGCCGATCCGCCAGATCCAGTGCTGCCTTCGCCGTCGGTTTCTTCCTCCTTGGCGAGGTTCGCTTCGGCGGAAAGCAGTGTCGCCTTGGACTGTTCGAGCGTTACTTCGGCGCTCTGCGGATTCAGTTCAGCGATCAATTTGCCCTCGGTCACGTACTCGCCTTGGGACACAAAGATTTTGGTGACCGTGCCGCCCGTCTTGAAGCCGAGGTTGAGCTGGCTGGCCGGCTGCAGGTTGCCGCTGCCCGAGACGGTGGATTGGACGACGCCTTCGGCGGCCTTGGCCGTGCGCGTGACGGCGCTCGTGCTCCCGGAGGCCGGCCCAACGAGCAAAATGGCGGCGACTATCGCGGCCACACACAAAAGGCCCAGCAGGTAATTGAGCCAGGGACTTCCTGTGCGCTTGGTCATCGGCACCTCTGATGTTGGGGTCGTGGCGTAAGAGTGGGAGAAGAAACGCCCTAAGGGCGGGTAAAGTCCGAGACTATGGCCACTTACGGCGGAATCGACCTCGGCGGGACCAAGATCCAGACGATCGTCATGCGCGCAGAGGACCACGCCGTTCTGGGGCAGGCTCGCAGGCTGACGCCACACGAGGGCGGGCCTTCTGCGGTGATCGACGAGCTCGTCGCGTGCATGTCCGAGGCGGCCGGCGCGGCCCAGCTCGACGTTGCTCAGCTCGATGGCGTCGGCGCCGGGGTACCGGGCGAGGTCGATGCGGCGGCGGGCACGCTGGCGCGCGCGGGAAACCTGCCGGAATGGGAGCATCAAGTCCCGCTGGCGGCGCTGCTCTCCGAGCGACTCGGGCCTGGTGTGAAGCTAGACAACGACGTGTCTGTGGCCGCCAACGCAGAGCTGTTGCTCGGCGCCGGTCGCGGAGCGAAATCGCTGCTCGGCGTCTTCTGGGGAACGGGCGTCGGCGGTGGCGTGGCGCTCGACGGCGAGCTGTGGCACGGGCGCGGCGACGCTGGAGAGATCGGTCACATGGTCGTCAAGCAAGGGGGCGCGCGCTGCACCTGCGGCAGGCGCGGCTGCATGGAGGCCTATGCGGGACGCCGAGCAATGGAAGTCAAGGCAAAGCGCATGGTCGAGAAAGGCCACCACACCGACTTGTTCGAAATCATGCGCGATCGCAATCGCGAAACACTTTCAAGCGGCGTGTGGGCACACGCCCTCAAGCACGAGGACAAGCTCGCGCAGCGTCTGATCGAGCGCGCGGTCAAGGCGCTCGGCAGCGGTATCGCCTCGGCGGTGAATCTGCTCGACGTGGAGATGGTGCTGCTCGGTGGGGGCTTGGGCAGCCGCTTCGGCGAGCCGATGCTCGAGCGGATCCTGGCGGCGATGAAGCCGCACCTGTTCAAGGACGAGCAGCCGCCGACCATGCGTCTGGCCAGCCTCGGTGATCTGGGCGGAGCGATCGGCGCGGCGTTGCTTTGCGAGTAGGTCATAAGCTCGGTATGGTCCGGGTGGAGCATTAACGTATGGATGCCTTGTCACAGCCGGTGATGCACCTCTCGACGGTCCTGCGCAGTCCATTGCTCGACAGGGCGGGGGAGAGGCTTGGACGCGTCGAAGACCTGATCGTGCGCCTCGCAGACGGCGGCTATCCGCCTGTGACCGGGCTGAAGGCGAGGATCGGAGGGCGTGAGCTGTTCGTGCCGATCGCGCGCGTCGCCGAGCTGCAACCAGGCGCAGTGCGTCTGTCGGGAGAAAAATTGTCGCTCAAGCGCTTTGAGCGGCGCGTGGGCGAGGTGCTGCTCGGCCAGGACGTGCTTGGACGCACGCTCGTTGACGTCGAGGCCGATCCACCGGTGCTCGTCACAGCGCATGAGATCGAGCTGGCCTGCATCGAGGGCTGGTGGCGGGTCGTCGGCGTGGACAACGCCAGGCGCGCGCGTCTGCGCCGGCGCTTGCCGCGCCCGCTGAAGGGCTGGATCGGCGATCAGGCGTTCCTTGACTGGACGGCGCTGGAGCCCTTTGTTGACCACGTGCCGACCGCACGACTGCGCTTCTCCCACCGCAAGCTCGCCAACCTGCATCCAGCCGAGATCGCCGACCTTGTGGAGGCGGCATCGCACGAGGAGGGTGAGGAGATCATCAAGGCGGTCGGCCAGGACCGCGAGCTTGAGGCCGACGTCTTCGAGGAGCTCGACGAGCACCACCAGCTCGAGTTCATCCGCGAGCGCCCCGACGAGCAGGTAGCAGCCGTGATCGCGCGCATGGCCCCGGACGACGCAGCCGACTTGATCGTCGAGATCGAGCAGGACCGCCGCTCCAGGATTCTCGCGCTGCTGCCGCCCGCCCAGGAGCACCAGATCGAGAGCCTGCTCGGCTACAACCCGGAGACGGCCGGCGGTCTGATGAGCCCCGATTGCATCGTGCTCGCCGCGGAGGAGCCAGTGGCCGCGGCGCTCGAGCGGGTGCGCTCGAGTGAGATCGCGCCCACCACGCTCACCACCGTCTATCTACATGACGACGAGGACAAGCTGTCGGGCTCGGCGGCGGTCGTGACGCTCTTGCGCAGCGACCCCCACACGCCTTTGTCGGACGTTGCCGAGCAGGAGACGGAGTCGGTGCACACCGACGCCGACCTGCCGGAGGTCGCGCGCACGATGACCGACTACAACCTCGTGATGCTGCCTGTTGTTGACGAGGAGGAGCACGTGGTCGGGGTAGTCACCGTCGATGATGTGCTGGAGCTCACTTTGCCGGCCGGCTGGCGGCGCCGTTTCGGTCTCGCCCGCGACTAAAGTCTCGTCCGGGCAGATGCTTCGGACTCGCCCGCGACTAGAGTCCGGGCCGTATGTCTGAGCGCCCGGACACAACCGAGGAAACGACGCTGAGCACGCCGCTCGCTCCGCCGCGCCCAGATGGCGTGCCGCCGGTGCTCGACGAGGCCCATATCGGCGATATTCGCGGCGCGCTCGGCACGATCAAGCTGCACGACACAGGTGCGAGGCGTGGAGTGCGCGCGAAGCTGCTGGCGCTCTTGGCGATCATGGGCCCCGGCTTGATCGTGATGGTCGGCGACAACGATGCCGGCGGGGTCTCCACCTACTCGCAAGCAGGTCAAAACTACGGCACGACGCTGTTGTGGACGCTGGTGCTGCTGATTCCGGTGCTGATCGTCAACCAGGAGATGGTGATCCGCCTGGGAGCGGTCACCGGAGTGGGCCACGCGCGTCTGATCAACGAGCGCTTCGGCCGTTTCTGGGGCTGGTTCTCGGTCGGGGACCTGTTCATCCTCAACTTCCTCACGATCGTCACCGAGTTCATCGGCGTGAGCCTCGCGCTCGAGTACTTCGGCGTCAGCGAGTACATCGCGGTGCCCGCAGCCGCACTGACGCTGGTGGCGATCACATCCACAGGAAGCTTTCGCAGCTGGGAGCGCTTCATGTACGTGTTCGTGCTCGCCAATTTCCTCGTGATTCCGCTGCTGATACTTGCCCATCCGAATCTCGGGACGGTCGCCCACGACACGTTCTCGCCGAGCATCAAGGGCGGCGTCAGCTCGACCGCGGTGCTGCTGATAATCGCGATCGTCGGCACCACGGTCGCACCGTGGCAGCTGTTCTTCCAGCAGTCGAACATCATCGACAAGCGCATCACGCCGCGCTGGATCAACTACGAGCGCACCGACACCGTGATTGGCGCGTTCGTGGTCGTGCTGGGCGCGGGCGCCCTGATCTCAGTGGCTGCGTTCGCCTTCGGCGGCACCGTCTACGCGGGCCACTTCAACGACGCGGGCACGGTTGCCACCGAGCTGCGGCGGACGCTCGGCTCGACGGCGGGCACGTTCTTCGCGATCATCCTGCTCAATGCCTCGCTGATCGGCGCAGCGGCCGTGACCCTGTCCACTTCTTACGCGTTCGGCGACGTGTTCGGCCAGCGCCACTCGCTCAACCGCGGCATTCGCGACGCCAAGGTGTTCTATGCGAGCTTCACTTTGATGGTTGCGTTCGCGGCGGGCATCGTGCTGATCCCGGGTGCCCCGCTCGGCCTGATCACGACTTCAGTACAGGCGCTGGCGGGCGTGCTCTTGCCGAGCGCGACGGTGTTTCTGCTGCTGCTGTGCAATGACCGCGAGGTGCTGGGCCCGTGGTCGAACCCGCCCTGGCTGAACGCGATCGCAAGTGTGATCATCGCCGTGCTCGTGGAGCTCTCGCTGATCTTGATGGCGAGCACGATGTTCCCGAGCATCGATGTGACGGCTCTGTTCGAGTACCTCAGCCTCGGTACCGCCGTGGCCTTGCTGGTCGCGGGCGCCTTCACGCTGCGCCGGCGCTTGGCACAACCGGCGATGGCGTCAGATGAGGAGCCGGTCGTGGAGCGCAGCACGTGGACGATGCCGCCGCTGGCCCTGCTGGAGCGTCCGGTGTGGTCGCCTGGACGCAAGGCAGGAATGCTCATGCTGCGCGGCTATCTGGTTGTGGCGATGGTCTTGCTCGTCGTCAAGACGGTGCAGCTCGCGCACTGATGCGTTAATCGCCGCTCAAGTTGGTCGGCAGTGGCAGCCCGTGCGGGGGCGGGTCGTGCTCGAGCAGTTGCGGGACAGTGACAGGATGCAGCCCACGCTTGCGCAGCCCCCTGATGATCGCCGGCAGCGCCGCAATCGTCTCTTCGCGGTTGCCGCCACCGTCGTGCATGAGGATGATCGCACCTGGCTTGGCCCCGGCAAGCGCGGTATGCACGATCGCGCTCACGCCGGGCAGGGTGTAGTCGGAGGTATCAACCGACCACAGCACCATCAGCAGATGCAGGTGGTGCAGCTCTTTGAACGTGGTTGCGTCAAATGACCCGTAGGGCGGGCGGAACAAGCGCGGACGCCTGCCGCCGACCACCTCGATCTGAGCCATCTGGTCGAACAGCTCTTCGTGCTGTTCGTGCGGAGAGAGTGTGGCCATCATCGGATGCGTCTCGGTGTGGTCGCCGATCACGTCGCCAGATTTGATCTCGGCGATCGTGCCGGCAGAGAAGTACTGCTCCTGGTCGCCGATCGCAAAGAAGGTGGCGTGTACGTGCAGCCGGTCGAGCGCAGCCACGAGCTGCTGTGTGTAAGGCCCGGGCCCGTCGTCGAAGGTGAGCGCCAGCTCGTTGCCGTGCGCGCCGCCGCTGGTGACTGCCGGCGTATAGGCGAGTACCGAGTTGACCGCATTTTCTTCGCCCTTGACGACAGCGGCCGCGCGTTCGGCTGGGGTGAGCGAGGGGGCTCTTGTGTGGTGTTTTGTCACGACGACGGGGGTCTTGCCTGAGCTTTTGTGGGAGCCTACGGCCGCGATCAGCACCACCACCAGCACGATCGCCAGCCCTACGGCACCAGCACGGCGCCGGCGAAAGACGTGATCTGCGGGCGCGGATTGTACGGCGACTCCACTCGCGTTCGAAGCCGAGTCGGCGCCGTCCGAGGGGCTCGTCTGAGGCTCGTCGTCCTCCGCGGTACCGGCCGTCGGAGTGCGGTTTGCCTGGGAGCGATCCTCCCATGTCCAGTTCCAGCGGGTCATCCGCGTCTATTTTGACTATGTGATTCCGTTTTGGATCTCCATCGGCGTGCTCTCACTCTGCCAGGGCTTGGTCGCTGCCCTACCGCGCGCCTGGTCTCCCGCGTGGATCGCGCGCATGCGCAGCCGCCTGTGGGCGCTCGTGCCGGCGCTCTCGATCGTTGGCTTCGTGGCTGTGGGTTCGCTGGCTGAACAGGGTAGTGCCCAGGCGCTGACATATATCGCGCTCGTTGCGGTCCCCGTGCTTGCCGCGCTTGCGCTTGGCTGGCTGATGCACGGCGCCCGCCCTGGCTTGGCGCTGCTGGTCGTGCCGTTGTTCGTTCTGGCCTGGGCCGATCGCGGCGCGCTCCTCGGCCAGAGCGCGGGCGTTTTGCTCTCGGCGCTCAGCTGCGTGGCGCTCGGCGCCCTGGTCGCGGGCGTAACTCCAGCTCGCTGGCTTGCGGTTGGGATCGTGGCGATGGCCTGCGCTGACGCGGCGCTTGTGGTCTCCACCCTGCTGCAGGCACCGAACAACGCGCTCAACGCAGCTCATCCGGTGGGTGGTTTGCCGCGCTTGCAGGCCGAGGTGTTCGGCTCGGCGGTGATGGGATATGGGGACCTGTTCGTCGCTGGGGTGTTCGGCGGCCTGCTCGCTGGCCTGACTGCGCCCTTCGGGATATCCCCCGGCATGATGGGTGTCCGCGCGGGTGCAGCGACGGGGCGGCGTTTGCGTCAGTCCTGGGGAGCACTACTGGTTGCGCTACTGGCGATCTCGTTCGACCTGCTGTTCTTCGCCGTAGACGAGCTGCCGGCGACCGTGCCGGTCGCGGCTGCGCTCGTGATCCTTTTGAGGATCGGCTCGCCGTCGGGCAGATCTTCAAGCGGCCGTGATCCGGAGCTGAGCGGCCGCGGGGTCGCCTCGACCGGCGCGGGACTAGTGAGCTCACGCTCAGACTTCGCGCCGGACTCCTCGATGCGGCGCAGTTGCGGCAGCACGCGGCTGTCGAACGACCCGACCGCTTCGTTGTAGGAGCCAACCGCCGAGCCGAGCGCGCGCCCAACCTTCGCGAGTGGGTCTACGAAGCGAGCAATGCGCCGGTGCAGCTCACGCGCAGACTCGGCGATCTCGCGCGCAGACTCGGCGATCAGCTCCTGACGCCAGCCGTAGTGTACGGCGCGCAGCAGCCCGATCAGGGTCGTCGGGGTCGCCATCAGCACCTGCTGGTGCACGCCGTACTCGATCAGTGCCGGGTCCTCGGCCAGCGCCGCGTGGTAGATGCCCTCGGAGGGCACGAACATCACGACCAGGTCGGGGGTGGTGTCGAACTGGCGCTGGTAGCCCTTGGAGGCGAGCTTGGTTATGTGGTCGCGAGTCTGGCGTGCGTGGCGTGCCATCTGTACGCCACGCTCCTCGTCGCTCTGGGCCTCCAGATGGGCGAGATAAGCGTCGAGCGGAACCTTGGAGTCGACCACGATCAGCTTCTCGCCGGGCAGCTTGACGAGCACGTCAGGGCGCAGGGCACCGTCTTCGGATTGCACGGTGCTCTGCTCGAGAAAGTCGCAGTGCTCGATCATCCCGGCCATCTCGATCACATTGCGCAGCTGGATCTCACCCCATGAGCCGCGCGTGTTGGGCCGCTTCAGTGCTGAGACGAGGTTGCCGGTCTCCTGGCGCAGGCCGCCGACGCCCTCGTGCAGCTGGCGCACCATGGTCGCCAGTTCGCCCTGGGCCTGCTTGCGCTCGCGCTCCAGGCGACCGATCTCGTGCTCGACACGGCCGAGCTTCTCGTTGACGGGACCCACGAGGCCCTTGAGTTCCTCCGCGCGCTTGGCCATCTCGGCAGCACCACGCTCCTCCTCGGCACGGCGCTGATCGGCCAGGCGCCCAGCGAGCGAATCTCCGGTTTGCTTGAGCACGTCGGCGGAGATCGACTTCATTTCGTCGCGCATCCGCTCGCGGTTATCGACGGAGATCGCGTCGAGCTGCTCGCGTATGCGCTCGCTGCCGGAGCGCGCAAGCGCAGCGGCCACAGCGGCGCCGGCCAAGGCGCCGACGACAAGACCGGCTATCAACAGTGCAACGGACACGTTTCCTCGCTTTTCATGCTCGTGGAACTACAAGGTGACATCGCGAGCGGACGGCGAGGTCTACGATGGGGATAGTGAGCACGATCGAAGCACAGCTCAGCCACGGCGATGCGGATGTCGGCGGTGGCATTCGACTGCACTACGTCGAGGCCGGCACTGGGCCGCTGGTCATCTTGCTGCACGGCTTTCCCGAGTTCTGGTACTCCTGGCGTCATCAGATCGGGCCCCTGGCTGAGGCCGGCTACCACGTCGTCGCGCCAGACATGCGCGGTTACGACCTCTCCGACAAGCCCAAGGGCTGGCGCGCGTATGACGCGTCGCTGTTGGCGGGCGACATCGCCGGGCTGATCCGCAGCTTCGGCGAGCAGGACGCCTATGTCGTCGGTCACGACTGGGGTGCTGCCGTCGCCTACGCCGTGGCGATGCTGCACCCCGATGTGGTCAAGCGCCTGGCGATCCTCAACGTGCCGCACACCGCGCGCATGCTGGAGGGCTTCAGGACGCTGCGGCAGCTGCGCAAGAGCTGGTACATGTTCTTCTTCCAGATCCCGCGCCTACCGGAGTACCTGATCGGGCGCGACGACTTCTCCTTCGCCAAGCGCTCGCTGCGCTCGGACTCCAAAAAGGCGTTCACCGACGAGGACCTGCAGCGCTACGTCGAGGCCTGGTCGCAGCCGGGGGCACTCACCGGGATGATCAACTACTACAGGGCGGCATTGCGCCGCTCGCCGCGCGCGACGCTAGCGGCAATGAAGCCGATCCCGGCGCCGACGATGGTGATCTGGGGCATGCTTGACCGTCACCTAGGCAGCGAGCTGGCCGAACCGGCGAGCGAGTGGGTGCCCAACCTGCGCATGGAGCGCATCCCAGATGCCACGCACTGGGTGCAGCACGACGCGCCCGGGCGCGTCAACGAGCTGCTGATCGACTTCCTGGGCGAAGCCGGCTCCTAGCCGGCGTGCAGGGTGTTGTGAAATTGGGGTGCCCCGCGCGACGCGGGCGCGTGTCTGCGCGCGCGTAACGCGCGCCCCCGCGTATGCGCACGTCCCCCGCGTGCGCGTCGCGCGGGCATCGCGCTTTTGGATGTAGCCGCCGCGCACTCGCTTCAGGACTCCACCGCACGCGCAGCGCTGTCGGCATGCGCGAACGGGGAGATCCCGCGCAGCGCCATCAGCCCCATCAGTGCCACCAGCAGGCAGGTGACGGCACCCACGCCAAGGCCGGCGCGAGCCCCTGCCCAGGCCATCACCCAGCCGATCAAAGGTCCCCCGATCGGGGTGGAGCCCTGGAAGGCGACGAACCATAGCGACATCACGCGACCACGCATCGAAGGCGCGGCGCCGAGTTGCAGCGTCGAGTTGCCGGTGGCCATGAAGGAGATGCTCGCCCAGCCGACGAGTGCAAGTGCGGCAAGCTCCACCGGCAATGTCGGGGCCAGCGCGGCGAGTCCGATCACGGCGCCGAACGCGCCCGAGGCGATCACGAGCGGGCGCAGTCCGGTGCGGCCCACGGCAGCGACAAGCAGGCCGCCAACCACTGCGCCGGCACCCATCGCGGCGGTCATGAAGCCATAGCCCGCCGCGCCGACGTGCAGCCCTTGGCGAGCCATGACCGGCAGCGTCACCTGGAACTCGTAGGCGAGCGTGCCCACCAGTGCCATCATCAGCAGCGGGATCGCCAGCTCGCGATTGTTCCTGATGTAGCGCAAGCCTTCGCGCAATTGCCCAGGCTCGCGCCCTGAGGGCGGGCTCGGCTGGATCGCGGCGAGATCGAGCGTCAAAAGCGAGGCGATCACAGCGATGAAGCTGGCGGCGTTGGCGAGGAAGCAGACACCCTCGCCGACGGTCGCGATCAACAGGCCGGCGACCGCCGGCCCGATCGTACGCGCGACGTTGACGAGCACCGAGTTGAGGCTGACCGCGTTGCGCAAATGCTCGGGGCCGACCATCTCGAGCATGAACGACTGACGCGCGGGATTCTCGAAGGCATTGTTGACACCAAGCACAGCCGCGAGCGCGCCGATCTGCCAGACGCGTACCTCGCCGGTGATCGTGAGCACGCCCAGTATCAGCGCCTGGACGCCCATCATCGCTTGCAGGAAGATCATCGTGCGGCGCTTGTCCACACGATCGGCGATCACGCCACCGTAGGGGCCCAGCAGCAGGATCGGAAGCGTCTGCAGCGCCACGATCAGGCCAAGCGTCGTCGCCGAGCCGGTGAGCGTCAGTACCAGCCACGACTGCGCTGCCATCTGCATCCAAGTGCCGCACAGCGAGATCGCCTGACCGGAGATCTAGCGGCGGTAGTTGGGGACCTCGAACGCCTTGAAGGTCGTGCGCCCCACTCCAAGCAGGCGCGTCGTCGCGCCTGCGCCGGTGAGCTTCTCGATGTGCCTGCGCAGCACCTCGGGTGCTCACCTCCTGTGGTCGCTTGCCTCCCATTATAGAAACAGCGTGGGTGCGCTGTTCGGGTCGGCGCATGCGCCGACCCGCCGGACCGCACATGTGCGGTCCGGGGCCATGCCGCATGCGGCATGGCCTTCCAAATGAGTCAAGATGGGTCGCGTGCAAGAAGAGTCCCCAAAGGCCGAGTCCTCAATGGCGTCGACACCATCAGGCGAACAGTTCGAGATCGCGCTCGGCGACCAGCACGCGACGATCGTCGAAGTGGGGGGTGGGCTGCGCGAGTACACGGTTGCCGGGGATCCAGTTCTGCACCCTTACGAGATGGGGGAGATGTGCGACGGTGCGCACGGCGCGGTCTTGCTTCCGTGGCCCAACCGGCTAGCGCAGGGTCGCTACGAGTTCGACGGTGAACGTCACCAACTCGCGCTGACAGAGCCCGCAAAGCGCAATGCGATCCATGGCTTGCTGCGATGGTGCTCGTGGTGGGCGGCAGAGCGCGAGCCCCATCGTGTCGTGATGGCCACGCGCCTTCACCCCCAGACCGGATACCCCTTCGCGCTCGACGCCACCGTCGCCTACGAGCTGGGAGAGGACGGCCTGCACGTGACGATCGGCGCTGTCAATGTCGGCTCGCGCGCATGTCCGTATGGTGCGGGCCAGCATCCCTACCTGTCGCCCGGCGAAAGCGTAATCGATGGTTGTGAATTCGAGTTGCCCGCGCGCACCCGCTTGCTGGTGGACGAGCGCCACCAGGTTCCCGTCGATCGAGAGCCGGTGGAGGGCACTCCTTTCGATTTTCGCGAGCCGCGCCAGATCGGCGAGCTTCAGATCGACTCCGGCTTCTGCGATCTGATCCGCGACGCACGTGGCCGTGCCACCGCGTGCCTTCACCGTTCCGACGGCAGCCGCGTGGAGCTGTGGGTGGACGAGCAATACGAGGTCCTACAGGTCTACACCGCCCACACGCTCGCCCCGTCGCGCCGGCGACTCGGCCTGGCAGTCGAGCCGATGACGTGCGCAGCCAATGCTCTGCAGAGCGGGGATGGGCTCGCGCGGCTGGAGCCCGGACAGGCGTTTTCCGCGCGCTGGGGCGTGCGGTTGGCATGAGTGAGCTGACGCTCCGCGCGGGTCCGTAGGGCTTGCCCTCGCGGCTGAAGCCAAGGCTCTCGCACAACGCCCGCCACCGCGGGGTGCCACTCTCGGCGACAGCGCACCGAGTGCCAGGCGGGGTCGTTCTAGGAGACGGGCGTCGGCTCGATGTCGCGCTCCGGCACGCCGGCCGCCGCGTAAGCGTCGAAGGCGTCAAGCGTCTCCGCCGTGAGCAGCGCTTGGGCCAAGCTCTCCAGTTGCGAGCGGTGCTCGGTCAGCAGCTGTGTCACTTCGTCGTGCGCCTGCTCGACCAGCTTGCGCACCTCCTCGTCCACCAGCCGCTGTGTCTGCTCGGAGGTGACGCTCATTCCCGGCAGCATCGGCTGGTCGTCGTTGGGTAGCAGCGTGACCGGCCCGAGCGCCTCGCTCATCCCCCAGCGCCCAACCATCTGCCGTGCGATCGCGGTCAGCTGCTGGATGTCGGACTCGGCGCCGGTGGTGATCGTGCCGTAGATGACCTCCTCGGCCACACGTCCGCCGAGCGCGACACGGATCTTGGCTTGCAGCTCCTCGGTCGAATAGGACACGCGGTCGGCGTCGGGCGTGGACAGGGTCACGCCAAGCGCCATCCCTCTGGGAATGATCGAAACCTTGCGTACGGGGTCGGCGCCGGGAGTCAGCATCCCCACGAGCGCGTGTCCGGACTCGTGATAGGCGGTGCGCTCGCGGTCCGCCGGAGAAAGCAGTATCCCGCGGGGCGAGCCCAGCATGATCTTCTCAAGCGAATCTGTGAAATCGGCCATCTTCACCTTTTCGTGCCCGCGGCGGGCGGCAAGCAGGGCCGCCTCGTTGGCGAGATTGGCCAGATCAGCGCCGACCATTCCCGGCGTTGAGCGGGCTATGGCGTCGAGGCTCACCTCGTCATCGAGCGGGATTGAGCGCGTGTGCACCGCGAGGATCTTCGCGCGACCGTCGCGGTCGGGCGCCTGCACGGTCACGCGCCTGTCGAAGCGTCCAGCACGCAGCAGGGCGGGGTCGAGCACGTCAGGCCGGTTGGTGGCGGCCAGTACGACAACGGCCTCGGAGCTCTCGAAGCCGTCGATCTCGGTGAGGATCTGGTCGAGCGTCTGCTCGCGCTCATCGTTTGCGCCGGTCACGGACACCGACCCCTGGCGCGAGCGCCCGATCGCGTCGAGCTCGTCGATGAAGATGATCGCCGGCTCCGCCTCCTTGGCCTTGGCGAACAGGTCGCGCACACGAGAGGCTCCGACGCCGACGATCGCCTCGATGAACTCCGACGCGGAGATCGAAAAGAATGCGGCATGCGCCTCGCCGGCCACGGCACGCGCCAACAGCGTCTTGCCGGTACCGGGCGCCCCGGAGAGCAACACCCCGTGTGGCATACGTCCGCCGAGGCGCCCGTAGCGCTCGGGATTACGCAAGAAGTCGACGACCTCCGAGAGCTCGGCCTTGGCCTCGTCGATGCCCGCCACGTCGTCGAAGGTGACGCGGATCTTCTCGGGATCGATGCGCCGTGCCTGGGAGCGGCCGAAATTGCCAAGCGCGCCCATGCCGCCGCCGCCGCGCATCGCGCGCCGCGCGAGAAACACGAACAGCCCGACGATCAGCAGCGTTGGCCCGAAGCCGAGCAGCAGCTCAGTCAGTATCGAGGAGCTCTGGGAAGTGGACTTGGCATTGACTTCAACTCTCTTTTCCTGCAACAGCGCAGCGAGCTCGCTGCCGTTCCAGAAACTCGGCACCTCGGTCGCGAACAGCGTCGTCGGCGTCGCTTTCTTATCGCTGGATGGGTAGCGCTGCTTGGCCTTGAACGTGCCTTCGATCGTGTCGCCCTTGGAGGAGATCGACTTGACCTCGCCTGACTTGACCTGTTCGAGGAAGTAGGGATTGAAGGAGACCGTCACCCGAGGTTGGCCGGCTGCGGGTGCGAAGAAGAGGACCGACAGCCAGTTGAGCGCGAGCAGCGCGATCACGAACCAGAGAAAGCCGCGCCTGCGGTGCGGGGGAGGCCCGGTCGGCGTCTGCTCGGGCATGCCACGCCCGTCGGGAGCCGGCGCGACCTGCCAGCCGCGCTTGTCGCGCGGCATCGGCGGGTGAGCGTCGGCTCGGCTGGGCTTGGTCGCCCCGGAGTCCTCTGTGGCCTGATCGGGTATGAGCCAGATGCTACGCATCGAACGGGATGGGCACGGCGTGTCTGCTGTGTGGGGTCGGGTATTGAGCAAAAATCGGCATGCCCCCCGCGCGCGCGGGGGGCATGCGTAGAAAGCCGCAGCCTGTGCAAGGGCGCTCCCGGATGGTGTCGCTTCGCGTGCCGTCTAGGCTGAGGTCCGACTGCGAATATCGACTGCAACAGGGAGCCAAGGAGCGACGCGATGTTCAAGAACGTGCTGGTGGGAGTCGACGACAGGCAGGGCGGACGCGACGCGATAGCGCTCGCCACGCATCTCGTGGACGAGGCAGGAAAGCTGACACTGCTCAACGTCCACAGCGGCGTGCTGCGCCCAGTCGACGCGGCCAGCCCGGGCGCGGTCTCGGCCGAGCAGGAACGCTCGCACACTTTGCTGGAGGCCGAGCGCGAGCGCGCGGGCGTGCAGGCAGAGCTGGTGAGCGTCGTCTCGAGCAGCCCAGGCAAGGGTCTGCACCAGCAGGCTGAGGAGCAAGAGGCCGACCTGATCGTCGTCGGCTCCTGCTCGCGCGGCACTTTCGGCCGGGCGATGCTCGGCGACGACACCCGCGCCGCGCTGAACGGCTCCCCCTGCGCAGTGGCGGTCGCGGCCCACAGCTACGCCGAGGCGCCGGCCCCGATCGCGAAGATCGGCGTCGGCTACGACGGCTCGCCGGAGAGCGAGGCAGCGCTCGCGATGGCGCGCGAGCTCGCAACCCCGACGCGGGCAAGCGTGATCGCGCTGGAGGCGGTGTCGGTGCCGTCCTACGCCTACTCGGGCATGGTCTCGCCGGCGATCGGCGACACCATGGAAGTGATGATCGAGGACGCCAGGGAGCGTATGCGCGCATTGCCGGATGTCGACGGTCGCGCCGTGTACGGCTTCGCCGGCGAGGAGCTCGCGGCCTTCGGCGACGAGTTGGACATCTTGGTGGTCGGCTCACGGGGTTACGGCCCGGTCAAGCGCCTGGTCGTCGGCAGCACGTCCGAGTACCTGGAGCGCCACGCACGCTGCTCGTTGCTGGTGCTGCCGCGCGTTGCCGGGGTTGAGCGCTAGGAGATAACGCGACGGTCACAAAAGTGGCCACGCGACAGTCACAAGGGGCCTTTGCTGTGATTACGTCCACGCGGGAGAGTGCAGCGTGGCCGCCTCGCAAGCTGCATTAGACATTCGTCCCGGGACGCACAAGAGAGCTGCACTAACATCGCCGTCGAACCAGTGCGAATCCAAACCAACCAGTGCGGACCGGGAGGACGAACAGAATGACTTTGCAACTCGGCGACATTGCCCCAGATTTCGAGGCAGAGACCAGCGAGGGACCGATCCATTTCCACGACTGGATCGACGACTCGTGGGCGGTGCTGTTCTCACATCCAAAGAACTTCACCCCGGTCTGCACGACCGAGCTCGGCTACATGGCCAAGATCAAGCCCGAGTTCGACCGTCGCGGTGTGAAGATCATCGGTCTCTCGGTAGATCAGTCGAGCAAGCATGACCAATGGGCGCGCGACATCGAGGAGACCCAGGGCTACGCGCCGAACTACCCGATCATCGGCGACAGCGACTTCAATGTCTCCAAGCTGTACGGGATGCTTCCTGCAAGTACCGAGGGTGACTCCGACGCGCGCACTCCCGCCGACAACCAGACGGTCCGCAACGTGTTCGTGATCGGCCCCGACAAGAAGATCAAGCTGATCCTCGTCTACCCGATGACAACAGGACGCAACTTCGACGAGGTGCTGAGGGTGATCGACTCGCTGCAGCTGACAGCCAACCACAAGGTCGCAACGCCGGTCAACTGGAAGCCGGGCGAGAAGGTGATCATCGCCGGATCGGTCTCCGAGGATGAAGCGAAGGCGACCTACCCGGATGGCTGGGAGACGCCAAAGCCTTACATCAGGATCGTGCCGCAGCCGAGTTGAGGATGCCGGTCACGGACGACTTGCTCGCAGCCGTCTCTCAAGACAGACACCCCAGGTGTCCCTGTGACTAGCGCGGCTCGCGCAACCCTGCAGTCCGGGGAGTTGCCCGGCCCGTGGGAGTGGGACGTCAAGCGGATGGCCGCTAGCGCCGAGATCGCGGGCCGCGACATCGGCCTGCCTGCGGATCTCCGCCGCTGGATCGTGCGCGACTGTGTGTGCGAGTACCGCGAGGGCATACGCGGCTTTGTCAACGAGAGTCACCTCGACGTCTGGTATGACCGTCTCACAGCCAGCGAGCTGGTCGAGCGTTTCGGCGGCAGGCTCGGCGCGAAGGGGCGCATAGTGTTCGCTAAGCCATTCGCCAAGGCGCGCCGCAAGACGAGCCTGCGGGCGGTCAAGAAGCTCACCGAGCGTGTCGACGGGGACTTGCGCTTTCGCAGCGTCCCGCCGCTTTTGGTTCCCTTGCGCGAGCTGTTCGAGCCGGGCGACGCCCGCGACGAGAGCGCCTATGTGCGCGAGCTCTTGGACGAGTATGCGGCGAGCCTTGACGTCGATCGGCGCTATCTGTTTGGTACCTACCGCTTCGTGGATATGGCCCGCAAGGTCGTCGGCGTCGGCAGCGTTGGTACCCGCGCCTGGGTGTTCCTGCTCGTCGGGCGCGACGGCAAGGATCCCTTGGTATTGCAGGCCAAGGAGGCCCAGCCTTCGGTGCTCGAGCCTTACTTGGGCGCGAGCGAGTTCGCAAACCACGGCGAGAGGGTCGTCCAAGGTCAGCGGCTCTCCCACGCCGCGAGCGACACCTTCCTCGGCTGGCAGCGCAGCCAGGGCCTGGACGGCCAAGAGCACGATTTCTACGTTCGCCAGCTGTGGGACTGGAAGGCCTCGGCTGACCTGTCCACGATGAATGAGTGGGGCCTGCACGCGTACACACGCGCGTGTGGGTGGTCCTTGGCGCGCGCCCACGCCCGCTCGGGCGACCGGCTCGCGATCGCGGCTTATCTGGGCGCTGGGACCAAGTTCGACCGGGCGATTGCCGATTTTTCTGTGGTCTATGCGGATCAGAACGAGCTCGACTACCAGCGGCTGGCCGATGCCGTCGCCGCGGGGGAAGTTGTGGCTAAGGTCGGGGTCTGAGGATCGAGATTCGCGTCCCTCGAACGCATGGGGTAACGCTTCTACGGGTACCGAAGCTTTAGGCGACGCTGACGTGGGCGCCGTGGGCGTCTTCAGAGGGAGCAAGATGACTGAGCGGTCTGCCGGTGACGTAAAGCTAGTCCAGTATCTGAACGAGGCCTATGGTCTCGAGAAGCGCTTGGAGACGGCGCTCGAGGCGCATGCCGCGATGACCACACAGGCCGCGTACAAGAAGCGCTTGAAGCAGCACCTGTCGGAAACCAAGCGCCATGGCCGAGATGTCAAGAAACGCGTCAAGGAGCTTGGTGGGGTGGCGGCCACGATCGACGCGCCCGGTCCTGCGTCTGTCGCCGACGCCGCCCAAGCGGTTCTCAGCGGCGCGCAGAAGGCGGCGGCGTTCGCCCAGGGCCCTCTGCACGCGTTGCGCGGTACCGGCGAGGAGGAGAAGCAACTGAAGAACGCCAAGACCGAGTATGCAAGCGAGTCCGAGGAGATCGCCACCTACTCGGCGATCGAGGCGCTTGCCGAGACACTGGGCGATAAGGACACGCAGCGACTCGCACGCGGGATCCGTCGTGAGGAGGAACGCATGCGCTCCTATCTCGAGAAGCAGATTCCGCGTCTGACGAAGACGGTAGCCAAGGCGGAGATTCCCGCTTCGCAACGCCGGACTGCCGCACGTGCCAAAAAGGCTTCTGCTCGTGGGAAGGGGGAAAAGAGTGGGGTGAGAGCCCAAGCGAGAGGTGTGCGGACGCCGTGAACGACGATCAAA
Source organism: uncultured Solirubrobacterales bacterium (assembly GCA_963827045.1). Lineage (GTDB taxonomy): Bacteria > Actinomycetota > Thermoleophilia > Solirubrobacterales > Solirubrobacteraceae > Palsa-744. The sequence continues at coordinate 198,210 of CAWGZH010000003.1, read as the reverse complement.
ACGATGCGGCGTTCAACGTCGCCGACTGGCACGGCAAGCTGCTGGTAGACCTCGCGGGCCAGAAGATCGGCAAACTCGAGGACGTATACGTCAACGTCGAGACCGACGTACCACAGTTCGCGACGGTCAAGGAGGGGTTCATCGGGCGACACCTGACCTTTGTGCCGCTCGCCGGGGTCAGGCTGGGCCCCGGCGAGTTGCAAGTAGCAGTCACCAAGGAGCAGGTTCAGGCTGCGCCCAACATCGAACAGCATGGCGAGGAGCTCTCCCAAGCCGACGAGTCCGCTCTCTACCATCACTACGAGCTCAACTACACGCCGCCGGACACGGAGAGCGGCCGCCGACTCGCTCGACGCTAGCCCGGGCGTGGGCGGAGTGCCGGCTGAGTTGGCGGCTAGGTGCCTAGCGAAGGCTGGCCCTCAGAATGAGGCCGAGATTTGCAGGGATTTTCCATGCGCTCGAGTGGATCGAACCATCACGGACCATTCGGTCCACAAGGCCCTCAACCGGATACGGTTGGTGTGGATAGGTCCGAAGGCGTCCAAATCGTCCACTTTGTGGGGATTGCTGGAGGCATCGGACGGGTCTGGACAGGTGGATGTTCTCAAAGTGTTCTTGTTCTCAGAGAACCAGCGCGGCATCCGTCGCCGGGTCACGGGGTCGAATGAAGACACGAGGCTCAGCCTGTAGACCAAACGTTGCAGCGGCATGAGAACGACAAAGCCCCGGCCGCATAACTCCCCGAAGGAAGTCCTAGGCGGTACCGGGGCGTCTCATGTAGCTTAGCGAGCAGATGGACGCTAAACAAGTAGCGGCCTGGATCTCGGATGCAAGATTCCAGCCTTTTCTCGCAGAGGCAAACGGCGATCACGCGCGCGCCGTGGCGCTCTACGAGTGGCATGTGCGTCTCGCGGCGGCTTGCTTCGCAACGATCCACGGCTTCGAGGTGCTGATTCGCAACGCAATCGACGCAGAGCTGGGTCGTGACCAACCCCAGACTCCGATCCGCGACACATGGCTCATGGACTTCAGCATCTTGCAGCCAAACGGCGTCAAGCAAGTCATCGTCGCCGTCGAGCGTCTTGAGAAGGGCAAGGACATCACCCGCAGTCGCGTTGTCGCGGGGGTATCGTTTGGCTTCTGGGCCGGTCTGTTCAGCAAGGGATACGAGGAGCTTTGGCGTCACCGGCTTCGCAACGCCTTTCCGGCTGGTGCGATTACGCGGAAGGATCTGACTCAGCCGATGAGGTCGATCCAAACCTTCCGTAATCGAGTCGCTCACCACGATTGTCTGCTTTCGCAGCCCGTCGAAGACAGGGTTGGCGAAATGAAGCGCATCGCCGGATGGATCGATCCTGACGCTGCCCACTGGCTTGATCGACAGTGCTCGGTCTCGTCTTTGCTGGCTAGCAGGCCCTGATGGCGAGAGTAGGCGAGAACTGACCTGGCCTTCGGCTCTAGGTCTGCCACATCCAACCACCGTATTCTGTGACTCGCTGATGACCTCGATCAACAACCCAGCAGGGCGCCTCTACCTTCTGCTTACGCGACTCCGCAATATGAACGGCGACAGGCCGCTTATCGACACCTGGTCTGACATCCTTGGCGAGCCGCCGGCGAGCATCTCGGTGCCGTCGCGGAACTCGTCACGCAGATCGACGCCGCTGCCACCGAGCCGGGCAGGGAACGGGTCGCCGCGCCGGTGGCGCGTTACCGTGACCAGTGGCTACAGGCGATCTTCCCGCTCGAGCGGCCCTTCAAGGAAGCAACTGCGAATGTCAGGCCCAGCGACGAGGCGCATGAGGCCCTGGGCCTTGTAGCAGCGATCCTTGAAGCAGTGGCACCCGATGAGGCGATCCCGTTAGAGGAAGATCGGACCGCGCTCGTCGAGCAGCTACAGGCCCTCGTAGAGGAAGTCACCAGCGATGAAGAACTGCCAGAGGAGGTCGCGCACCTGATCGTGGCCCGCCTCACGGAAATCGAGGTGGCGTTTCACCACATCGAGATTGGGGGACCGGAAGCCATCCGGCAAGCGACCGACGCCCTGATGGGTGCCGCAGTCGCCAGCAGTGCGGTCAACGAAAAGACCAGGAACGCGAGCGTCATCAAGAACGTCATGGCAGTAGCCGGGTCGATCTACGTTCTATTTGCTGCTGGCCCGGCAATACAGAAGTCGCTGGAAGCGTGGCCCGTCGTCGTCCAAGAGATAACTGCCCGGCACGTCGTCTCCGTGCCGCACACGAGCGACACAAACGGGATTGTGGACGCCGAGGTCGTGGAGACCCAAGAGCGGCACGAGGGGGACAAGCCGCTACCCTAGCCCCTCGCGCCGCCGACAGGCCGAGAAGTAAACATCATTATGTACGGTTCGTGCCAAACGTTAGGCTTCTCCTTATGGCACGGAAGCCAAAACTTGAGAAGCTAACCGTCTCGCTACTAAAGAAGAACCTGACGCGGCAGGACGTGCTGCGCGATGTCGGCGTAGTCAGTAGCCACCGCGTGACAGCGGTAAATGATGAGGAAGACTCGCTGTTTGTCGCATCAACGCCACCTCATCCCCCAGGATGGAAGGCATACCTCTCAAGTCATGTTGCAGATTCGCTGGATGGGCTCGTTACGGCTTCCGCATCGGCGGTTCTACTACTGGAGGTGAAAGACGATTGTTTGCGATCACGTTTGGTCAAGGTCGCCATCTGCTGGACCCCGAAGTTTTTGAGCCTGATTTTGGGTTGCGAGTCGTGCTGAACACAGTCGCACCCGATCAGCTCAAGAGCGTTGAACGCCAAGACTATCGATGAGACAACCGTGCATACGAGGCGTGATTTGAGTCGCAACTCGCCCTTCTCCGCGTTTGGTCTAGATGTAAGCCGCGATTTGCTTCGTGCCGTCACAGGAACGCCACGAGATACATCGCTTGCTCATCGACTGACTGGTGCCGATGCGCTGGGCATCCAGACTCGTGCTCGGGTCCCCGATCTGCCGGAACTCGCAGAGCGTCTGCTCGAAGCGTATGAAGCTGATGACTACAAGGAGCACTTCGATTTCATCGACTACCTTCGGCCTGAGAAGAATCCCGCGCGGATTCGTGAACTCGACGACGCATTGATTTCGGCACTTGCCACGCGAGAGATAACCGATGCTCACCTCGCCGCACCGGAAACTCTCGACTGGCTTGACGTCTACGGCTTCCGTTTCTCATCTATGGCGAATGAGGAAGAGTCAGAGCCCGATCCGCGCATTACCGCGTATCTCAATAGTCGTGACCAGGGCGATATCGACCTAGCGTTGCTTAAGGGTGATCGTCTCGTTGCTATACGCGCATCGGATAGGCAGGTGATGGCCGCTTGGCCCGTCTATCGCTGTATCGTATATCAGGCTGAGATCGACGGTTGTATGTTTGTCCTGTCGGGTGGTCAGTGGTTCCGTGTCGATCTTGAGTACAACGACAAGCTGGACGCTGAAATCAAGGCCATCAAGCAGCTAACGGGCTTGCCCGATGCCGATGTTGGTACCGATGAGGGAGCCTATAACATCAAGGCTGCCAACGAGATGGATGCTCTATGTCTCGACAAGAAGCTCGTCTACGATGGCGGTCCGGACAAGATGGAGATATGCGACATCCTCACGCGCGAGGGTGGGTTGATTCACGTTAAGCAACGAGGCAGTTCTTCCACCCTTAGCCACTTGTTTGCTCAAGGAGTTAACAGCGCAGAACGTCTCCTCTTGGATCAAGATTTCCGCTCAAAGGCTCGTGCGGTCGTGGGCAATGAGGATCAATCGTATGCCGATGTGCTTCCTGACGAGCGCCCTATGGCGAGCGACCACGAGATCAGCTTCGTTGTCATCACACGTAGTACGAGGGGCACGCCGCTGACTCTTCCCTTCTTCAGCCTCATCAGTCTTCGTAATGCGGCTTCTCGATTGCAGGGCTTTGGCTTCCGCGTCTCGATTGCTGCGGTTCATGAGCCGTCTTAGGTATGAGTGCCAAGCAGAGACGTGAGGCACGCGCCGCGCCCAACGCTGCGGCGCGGCGTGCCTCCGACTGCCCTGTCTATGCCGCGATATTGTCGAAGTGCAGCGCGGCGCGCGTGGGGAAGAGAAGGTCGCCCTCCCTTCGGTGGATCAGACCGGCCCCTTGAAGTCGGGCTATGGCGTCAACCGTGCCCAGCCGATCCTCGCGGTCGCGGATCAACTCCTCGACCGACCACGGCCGCTGGTCGTCTTTGTCTAGGAGTCGGACCATAATCCCCCAGTCATGGCTGGCGTCGTCTTCGGCTGCTGTCTGGTTACGCTCTTGCTGCATGGGAGCTTTGCCTCCTGTGCCGGGCCCCGGGCGGTTGCCGCCGCGCCGGGGCCATTTTGATTGACTCGTATAGGGGGTAGACTTATAGCGTGTGATTCGGACAGACTGACCGCTCCTGATGCCTGCCCTCTCGCCAACCCACGCCGCATTTGGAGACGCCCTGCGCGAGCTGCGCAAGGAGCGCGGTATCGCACAGGAGGGGATGGCCCTCAAGAGTGGCCTGAACCGCGGCTACTACGGCGATGTCGAGCGCGGCGAGCGCAACGTCTCGCTTGCCAACATCCTCAAGATCGCCGCCGCCCTCGAACTACCCGCCTCGCAGGTCCTCGCTCGCGCCGAGACCCTGCTCGACTTGCCCCGACAGACGGCTCGACGTTAGCGTTCTGCCCGTCGGCCCCGGTGGCTGCCAATCGGCAACCACCAAGTGCACAGGCTACGGGTATGAAATACCGCCTGGGCCTCTGCTGTCCGGTGGCGATCCTAAGGTTGCTTGACCGGGACAGGGGCCTTGTGGGAAGGATGCTTGTGGGCAGGCCGCCGTGCATCTGGGCTGAGAGCCCGTCAATGACTAGATGGCCGCCCCTGCGACTCACCCGGGTGGGCTGAGAGCCCGTATCCGTAGTTGTCGCTGCCCGCGGTGCCTTCCATTTCATATGTCCAGTTCGTGAAGGGAGGCGGTTTCTCGTGCGGTTCTTTGGTTTGGATGTTCACCTCGATTTCTGCGAGGTTGCGGTCAGCGAGGCAGGCAAGGTCTCGCGGGTCGGTCGGATCGCGAGCACACCGGAGGCGATCCGGGAGTTCGCGGCCGGTCTGAAGGGCAGCGATCAGGTGGTGTTGGAGGCGAGCTGCGGCGCGATGATGATCGCCCGGCTTCTCGCCGAGGGTCGGGTGGGAGGAGTGGTGGTGTGCAACGCCGCTGAGACACGGGCGATTTCTCACGCGCGTGTGAAGTCCGATCGTTTCGACGCGGCGATGCTCGCCAAGCTCCTCTCTGCCGGAATGCTCAAAGCGGTGTGGGTACCCGATGAGGCCACGAGCGCTTTGCGTAGGCGTGTCGCTCGCCGCGCAGGGCTTGTCAAGGCACGCACACGCGTAAAGAACGAGGTGCACGCGGTCCTCGCAAGGTGTCTGATCGGCCGTCCCCCAGTGAGCGACCTCTTCGGGAAGAAGGGACGTGTGTGGCTGGCCGAGCAGCAGCTACCCAGGGAGGAGGCCGAGACGGTGAGGAGCTGTTTGCGCCACATCGATTTCCTGAGCGGCGAGATCACCGGACTTGACCAGCGGATCGCCCAGCAGGCCCTCGCGTTCCCCGGGTTTCAGCGGCTCCTGACGATTCCTGGGGTTGACGTTGGGACTGCGGCAGCCGTGATCGCGGCGGTCGGGGATATCACACGCTTTCAGAGTCGGGGCAGCTCGTCGCCTATCTCGGCCTTGACCCCAAGGTCCGCCAGTCCGGGTCAGAGCCAGCTCGCTATGGGCACATCTCAAAGCGCGGTGACCCGCAGGCCCGCTCGATGCTGGTCGAGGCTGCGTGGATCTCGATCCGCTCGCCTGGTCCACTGAGAGCGTTCGGTGAGCGTGTCCGCGCCCGCAAAACGCGCAGGTCGCCGCAGTCGCTGTCGCGCGCAAGCTAGTCGTTCTCTGCTGGCATCTACTCACCAAGGATCAGGACTATGCGTTCGCGCGCCCGTCGCTGACACGACAGAAGACCCGCCGCCTGGAACTGCTCGCTGGCGCACCGCCGCTGCCGCGGGGCCACAGCGGGCCAAACGTCAGGCCGACCAGCAGCCAGCGCGCGGCCGAGCGCGAGCTACAAGCCCAGGCCGAGCTCGCTTATCGGCGTCTCATCGATGACTGGCGAACAACGGCACCAAAAAAGGGTGGTGCGGGCGCGACACCGGGGCGCGCATCTCAAAGGCCCGTAAAGGGCAAAGCCGCGCGGCAGGCCACAAGCCCCTGACGCCTGCGCTTCGCTACGTCAGTCACCCGCACCACACGACAAATCATTCCACTCCGAAGTACCGGGCGCGACCCCACCGCCGACGCTCGCCCCTGCGCCACGGCACGCCCGTCGGCACGACAAAAAGCCAGTACAGACCATATGCACTGTGAGTGTGTGTATGGCGATTGCTGTGTCGTGAAGGTGCGTTCAGTGGTTGCGTTGTAGTTAACGTTCCCCATGTGGGGGAGTGTCGGGTCTGGTGTTCAGGCTGGCTCCGGTGGCGATGGACGTGACTCTCATATGCACTGGCCCTGCGCTTGGCGTGGGTGCTTTTGGCCTGATCTGTCCGTCTGTTGCTGCCGGTCCCGGCCTGGCCTCCGCTTGTGGCCTGATCAGAAGCCTGTCCGCCCCGCGGTGTGGGGCGTGACTCATCACAGTCTTGCCCTTCGCGGTTCCTATTGCCCAGGCCGAGTACCGACAGACAAACCCCCAAGAACAGGAGGTCGTATTCCATGCTGGCAGACCAAGTTGACCATGTGCTCGGCATCGACACGCACCGCGACTCGCACTCCGCGGCGATCCTCGCTGCGGACACGGCGGTCGTGCAAGGACAGATCACCGTCGCCGCGAACGAGCGTGGCTACAGGCGGCTCTTACGCTTCGCGCGTGAGAACGCCCCCGGGCGTCGTGCGTGGGCAGTCGAGGGAACAGGCAGCTACGGTGCGGGACTGACCGTCTTTCTTCAGCGAGAAGGCGAGCTGGTGCTCGAGGTCGACCGTCCCCGCCGACCCGCGCGCCGCGACCGCGCGAAGTCCGACGAGCTGGACGCGATCCGAGCAGCCAAGGAAGCCCTCACACGCGAGCACCTCGCGCGACCGCGCTAGCGCGGCGAGCGAGAGGCACTACGCGTGCTGCTTGCGACCCGTGAGAGCGCCGTGAAATCAAAGCGAGCAGCGATCACGCTGATGAAGGGCCTACTCGTGTCAGCCGCACCGTCGCTTCGCGAAGGACTGCGCGGACTCGCGACCCGCGAGCAGCTCGACCGCTGCGCTCGTCTGCGGATAAGCCCCACACAAACAAGCGAACAGCGCGCCACGATCATCGCCATCCGCGCCAGCGCCCGACGAGCCACCGCCCTCCGCGAAGAAGCCCTCCAGCTCGAACGAGAGATCGAACCGATCGTCGAGCGTGTCGCGCCCAGCCTCCTGAGCGAGATGGGCGTCGGACCGATCGTCGCGGCACAAATCCTCTGCGCGTACTCCCACACCGGCAGGATCCGCTCCGAGGCCGCCTTCGCGGCACTCGCCGGCGTCGCACCCATCCCAGCGTCATCAGGACAAACCGTCCGTCACCGCCTCAACCGCTCAGGCGACCGACAACTCAACCGAGCGCTCCACACACGATCGTCCTCTGCCGCATGCGCGACGACCCCCAAACCCGCGCATACACAGCCCGCCGCCAAGCCGAAGGACACACCACCCCGAGAAATCAAGCGCTGCCTCAAGCGCTACACCGCCAGACACCTCTACAGACTCCTCAACAACACACTCCCAAATCCCGCAAACAGCGAAACTTGACAAACATAGAAGCATCGGCCCTCCGGGCGCCGTGCGATCGCTGTGCCGCCGAGGCCGCACCCTCAAGGTCGAACAGCACCCTCAGCAACCCCGAAAAAAACTTCGCGCAGCCCTTGACTTTTCATCCGCAGATGCACGGCTGTGCGAGCGCTGTGCGATGACTGTGCGAACTGGCCTTTGGCGTTTTGTCAAGTTTGGTGTTGGCAGGGGTGTTCGTCCGTGCTGTTGGCGCGGTTGTCGGGGTGCTGTTGGCTGTGTGCTCGTTGCTGGTTGCTGGGAGCGGTGAGATGGCACGCCGTGGCCTGATTAGGTGCGCTTGCGGCCTTGGTGGCCGGGGGCCTTGTGCGGTCTTTGGCGTGCGCAGGGGCCCTTGTTGCGGGCGCGAGCTCGTGGGCTCGAAATTGCGGATGCGGGCTTGCGCTCGGGTGGGTCGTGAGAGGACAGCCGTGGCTGGGTGTGGGCTAGCGGTTCAGTGCAGGGGCGACCTTCGCGGGGTTGTAGTTGACGTTGCTGTTGACCATGCGCCAGATCACGCGCAGTAGCCGGTTCGCGCACGCGATCACGGCTTGTCTGGCGGTGAGTCTTTGGCGCAGTGCACGGTAAAGCGCCCGGAAGGCAGGGCACGCTTTGATGATGTGTCTGGCGGCGTGAAAGGCAGCGTCGCGCAGCTGGTAGCGGCAGCGCTCGGAGATCTTGCGTTTCGGGGTGCTTTGCCCGGAGTCCCTTGCGATCGGTGCGCAGCCGCCGAGCTTGCCGAGCGCGCGCGGGGACCTGAGCCTGCGGACGTCGCCGGCCGCGGCGAGAAGAAGCGCCCGGTCGAGTTCTCTGAGGCCCGGCAGGCTGTCCAGTCGTTGTGCTCCGGGGAGTCGGGGGTAGAGGTGCAAGAGCTCTTCCTCGAGTGCTTCAAGCTGGTGTTCGACGAGCGCGCGGCGGCGCATCAGCCGCTGCAGCCTAGCGGCGTAGGCGGCTCTGGCAGCGCGGTAGCCAACCGGGCGGCTGGTCTTCTCGATCAGCTGCTTGATCTTGTTGTGCCCGATATGGCGGCCGGGTGCGGCTGCCCGGACTCGACGCTCAAGCTCTTGCGCGCCGAGCCTGGTTGCGCGTGCGGGGTCTCCGCCGGTGACAGCGATCACGGCGCGGGCTGTGACGCCGCGCTCGCCGCCACGGAAGGTCTGCAGGAACTCGGGCCAGATCGTGTCCAGGCAAGTCTTGACCGCGCCGCGAAGCCGACGACGCTCGCGACGCAGCCGCAGCCGCTCGAGACACAGCGCGTGCGCGCACGCCACCGCCGGTGCGTCGGGCCGCACGAGATGGGAGTAGTCAACGGCGCCGGCGAGGGTGCGGGCATCGACACGGTCGGACTTGGCGCCAGTGATGTCGCGCGCGCCGCGGAGCTTCGCGACGGTCGCCGCGTGAACCTGGCGCACCTCAACGCCTTGCCCGGACAGCTCCTCAGCGAGTGCCTGCCAGCGCGTAGCGGTCGGCTCGATGATCACCAGGACGCGACCCTCGAGCCCGGCAAGCTCCCCGAGGAACCCGTCGATGCCCTCACGGGAGTGAGTGAACCTGAGCCGCCGATCGGTCCCGTCCGGCGCGCGCAAGACCGCTTCGTGCGCGGCGCGGCGCCCCAGATCGATGCCGACTGTCCACGCGGGCGAGCCCGCGTGGACAGTCCCAGGCACGTCCGTCATCCTCTGCATCCAGCCTCCTCCGACAGTGGTTTAAGCCCGCACACACCTGGGCCAATGAACAACTCGAAGAGGAGGCTGACCTACGTCACGGCGGCTACCAGCGAACCCCAACTTCCGCGCCAACCTAAATCGTTGGCCGTTTTGGGCCGCTCACGGTCAATAACCCATGTGATGACCGCAGCCAGCATCGCCGCCGGCAAGGGCGGAGGGTACGCCCGCTACCTGGAGGGCAAGACAATCGAGCCCGAGCGCGGCGACTACTACCTCAACCCCGAGGGAGAGCTCACGCAGGCACCGGGCCGATGGCTAGCGACCCCTGACACGCTCGCCCGGCTGGGAATCGAGGGCGCGACTGTCGAGGGTCCTGAGTTCATCGCGCTGATGGAGGGACGCCATCCACGCACGGGTGGGTGGCTTCGTCCCGAGGGCGCCGGCGGCGGCCGTGGCGGCGGGATCGACCTGACGTTCAGCGCGCCCAAGTCGGTGTCCGTTGTGTGGGCGCTCGGCGACGAGCACGAGCGCCGGGAGATCGAGGCCGCGCACGCTGCGGCCGTGACCGACGCTATGGGTCATCTGAGGGAGACGGTGCCGACGGTGCGCCGCCGCTACGACGGGCAGGTGGTTGAGGAGCACGCCGTCGACCTTGTTGCCGCGGAGTATCGGCATACGACCGCAAGGGGCGTCATGGAGGGTGACGCGCCTGACCCGCAGATCCATAGTCATGTCGTCATAACGAGCGCGATCCGCGAGGACGGCCGCCTCGTCGCGGTCGCCTCGCGGTCGATCTTCCGTTCTGCGCGGGAGGTCGGCGCGTATTACCGCTCTGCGCTCGCGCACGAGCTCGCCGAGCGCGGCTATGAGATCGAACGTGGCAGCGGGAAGGAAGGCCGGTACTTCGAGATCGAGGGCGTCCCGCGAAGCATGTTGGACGCCTTCTCAGCCAGGAGTCGTGAGGTCGCCAGGGCCGCCGAGCGGTTCCGTGCCAGATGGGGTCGGGCGCCTGAGCGTGGAGAGCTGCGTCAGCTCAAGTTGGAGAACCGTAAGGCGAAGGTGCTCGTCACGAAGGCCGACCTGCAGCTCTCCTGGAACGAGACCGCGGCGCGCTTCGAGGCCCCGGCCGAGCGCAGCCAGAGTGAGGCTGAGCGCGTTCTCGAGAATCGCCGGCCGCTTGCCGATCGCGTTGAGGAGCGACTGACCGAGCGTGCCGCGACCTTCGAGCCGGGTGAGCTGCGCGCGGTCCTTTTGGAGCAGTCCGCCGGAGACCTCTCACCCAGGGAAGCGCTCGCTTTCTCAAAGGCGATGATCGCCGAGCGCCGTGTCCTGCCATTGGAGGGCGGACTGATGACCACCATCACCGTTCGAGCGCGTGAGGAGGCGATCGAGCGACGATTCACCGTGCTCGCCCAGGGTGCCGGCCGGGACGTGTGGGAGAGCGCTCGCACGATCGCAAGCAACGAGCTCGCCGAGCGGATCGGCGGCCGGCTCACAGGCGAGCAGGCCCACGCCCTGCAGATCATCACCGGCCCGGAGCGCGGCGCGATCCTTGTCGGTCCCGCCGGGACCGGCAAGGGCGTGGTGATCGACGCTGCAGCACGCGCCGAGCAGCACACCGGCCACCGCACTCTCGGGATCGCGGTATCGGGGTCCGCCGCGCAAAGGCTCGGCCAGGACAGTCCGGCGCTTGCCGGGCAGACCCTTACCTTGGACGCGCTCGTGTCCCGCGTCGAGCGGGGCCAACTCGACGTTGACCACGCTACGACGGTCTATTGCGATGAGGCTGGGATGGCGGACACCGACCGCCTGGACCGTCTCACTGAGACGATGGAGCAGACCGGGGCGAAGCTCGTCGTGATCGGTGACGCGGCGCAGCTCCCCTCGATCGGCGCCGGCGGCATGTTCGAGCGGCTGATCGGTCTCGCGCCGAACGCGGAGCTATCGAACGTTCGCCGCACACTCGATCCGGCTGAACAGCGCGCATGGGCCGACCTCCGTGCGGGCCGCTCGGATCGGGCGATGGCGCACTACCACTCCCGCGGGCAGCTCCACATGACAGACACTCGCGACGAGGCAGTCGAGCAGGCCGCCCGGGCGTGGGCGAAGCTCACCGAGCGCCACGACCCGAGCGAGGTCGCGCTGATATCGGACTCCTCAAACCAGGAGATCCACCGACTGAACGCCCGCGCGCAGTACTTCCGCGCACAGCGCGGCGAACTTGGCGAGACAGAAGTCTCGGTGCCAGGTGTCCATTACGGCGTCCGCCAGGGCGACCGGGTAGCGCTCATCGATCAGCACCACGAGCCCGGCCAAGAACGCATCGAGAACGGCAGCCGCGGAGAAGTCCTCGACATCACCCCAGACGGCGGTGTGCTGATCGAGTTCGATGTCACCGCCCGCAAGCGCACGCTCGCCGGGGATGACCTCGCGCGCTTGCGGCTGGGTTACGCGCAGCACATCCATCGCGCGCAGGAGCCACCGTCACCCGCACGTTGGTTGTGACAGGTGGATGGCAGACAAGCAAGGAGCCCTCCTACGTCGAGGCGTCCCGCGCCCGCCAGGGCACCACCTGGTTCGTCTCCCGGCAAGACCTTGGCACCGAAGGACAAGACACCGACCGCATCGGCCGTCTCGCCGAGCAGATGCATCGCAGCCACGCACAGACACCCTCGCTTGCGCACCCCGAGCTGCCCGACATGGAATACGGCACTGGCTACCGGCCGACGCTCGCACCGAGCCGCCAGCGGCCGATCCCCGGACTCGCGCGCGCCATCCACCGAATCGTCCAAGCACCCGACCGCACCCAGGAGCGAACACGATGAGCCGCAAGATCCAGATAGTCCTACCCGACCCCCAAGCCGACCAGCTCGCAGAGCTCGCCGCCGGCACCGGCGAACCGCAGTCCACGCTCGCCGGGCTCTTTGTCCGCCACTGCATCGCCCAAGCCGCCAAGGACGGCAAGGTCCGCCAGCTCCGACAAGCACCCGGGATCGTGGGCGGCAACGGTGATCGCGCGCGCTGGCTTGAGCCCTACGGCGGCGACCCGACATGGCGCCAAGAAATGTGGGGTCAGGTCGTCGCGCTACACGGCCGCTACCCCCGCGCCCTGGCGAACCTCAAAGACGACTGGTGGACCGACGAGCAACAGACAGAGATGCTTTGCGCGCTCGCGACCTGGCGCTCAGAGCTCGACGACGCCGGCACAGACCCACGCGACGAGCTCGCGTTCCAAACCCAGCTCAACGACTACGCCCACACCCTCCGCCAAGAAGGCGGCGGCGTCACAAAGACCTGGACCCCCGGAGCACCACCCGACGAGTGGGCAAGCGAATAGGCCGCCGATGGCCTGCGATCGACCATCACGCACGATGACGATGACGCCCGCGAACCTAACACTCGATCTGCAGCTCGTCATCTTTGACTGTGATGGCGTGCTCGTAGACAGCGAGGTCATCTCCAACGAAGTCCTCGCGCGCTCTCTCACTGCCGAGGGTCTGCCGACCACCTTGGCTCAAGCGCGACGCAAATACCAAAGGCTGCTCCTGACTGACGTTGTGTCGCCTGCACAAGCCAAGCTTGGCCGCGAGCTTCCCGAGGACTGGCTAGAGCGCTACGAGCAGGACCGCGCTGCGGCGTTTCATCGCGAACTGCGCCCCGTGCCCGGTGCGGCCGAGGCCGTCGAGCGCATCAGCGTCGCCGGCTTAGCCGTCTGCGTCGCCTCTCGGGGCAAGGTCACAAAGACACGGCTGACCCTCGGTCTGACTGGCCTGCGAGACCTGTTCCACGCCGGCGCGCTGTTCTCAGCGTGGTCGGTGCCACATGGCAAGCCCGCACCGGACCTTTTCCTTCACGCTGCCGCCGCGATGACGTCAAGGCATCGCGATGTGCAGTCGTTGAGGACACTCCCTCCGGGATCGCCGCCGCGGTGTCGGCCGTAATGCGCGCTCTGGGATACGCCGCCGACAACGACGAGCCCGCGCTGCGCCGCGCCGGCGCCGAGATTCTGCGCTCCCTGCATGAGCTACCGGAACGACTCGGCATCCGCTGAGTGCTACCGCCACCTTCACCCATTACCCACACCGGCATCTGGCTCGCTACTCCGCGCTATTCGGCTGGTAGCGATCAAAAGTGCGCTGCCATCTAGCGAAACTGTGGGGCTCACTGGTACACGCCACGATCTAACTGTGAGGATGAGTGGTATCGCTCTGACGGTGTGCTTGCACACAGTCAGTTTTGTCAAAAATACGGTTACGCTACGGGCTAGCCGCGACCAGCTGGACACTCTCCGTGGGCTGGTATCCGTCGGGTTGTGCCTAGCCATATTGGTGAGCAAAGCGCTCGTCGGGGACTTGTCTGAGTTGACAAGTCCCCGACTGAGCGTACGCCTCAGCGCCGGCCTTGCTCCCGGGGGTGCTCGCGCTGCTCATCATCTGATCCTGCTCGACGCGCTCGCGCCTCCCGCGCGACTAGTGCTCCGTTGGGGTTGGTGGAGGGTTCTGGGGTTGCTCCAAACCCTCCTGGCCTGCTGGCACGGAACCTACCCGGTCTGCCGCAGAGAGCTGCCACCCGAACACCCATTGAGGACCACCAACCTAACGGAGCACTACTAGCTCATCGGTTGCACCTCAGCCGGCGTCCAACCCGATGCGCGTAGCAGACCTTCCTACTAGCGGCCTGCGCGGTCGTGCCGGCCGGGACGACCAGCAACGTTACGGGGCCGAGAGCGCTTGCCTCGGGAGGTGGGCTTTCACCGCCGATCTCCATTGATGTCCGTTGGCCGGTATGAGCGTTGACGGCAACCGTCATGACGTTACCCGTCACCTCGCTCGCCCCCCTTCTCAGGTGCTCAGATGGAGCGAACGTGCGACCCCGCATCACCACGAGATAGGTTTCCTGTTGAAGTTCGTGTTCCCTTATCTGCTCGGCTTCGATATCGGCCGGTGTGCAAGGAGTAAAACACGCGGGCGCGTGGCTTTCATTGAAACCAGCCGCGCGGGGCCTGCCTTCCATTACGTTCACGACTTCGAGCTCCGTGCCAAGCGCCGTTTCGAAAGTCACTTCCCCCGTCCCTTTCATTGTGGGGGTTTGTGACAAGAGCAGGCTCGATGCCACTTCACTCGCCGTCAACTTCGCGCTCGCGTATGCCGGACACACCGACACGCAGACGACGGCCACTATTGATATGAGTGTGAGCTTCGTTCGCATGGTTCCTCTCATTTTAGGGTTCGGCGTGGAGACATTCATCGTAGCCTTGCGTGCCCCACATGATATCACCTTCGACGGTGGGAAATTCGGTGTTCTGTTCGGCGCAGATACCGGAGTTGTAGAAATATTCAACTCCTGTGGCCCAACTGCTCCACGCCCCACCGTCCGAGGCATAAGTCTGGTCTCGTCCCCACTCCGACGGCCGGGCTTCTGAGGCAACCTCGATACCCGCTTCCTGTTCTGTCAGGTATGCGGGCCAGCCACCACCGTAACGCCCAACGAGGGTGTTTCCCCAATAGATGTCCCAGCCCCCGTTGACTTCGGCGTCGAACAACACGTAATGGTTGTAGCTGTTCTGAGGCACCGCATTTTCGTCTTCGTGTACCTGATATTTATCTTTGCCCGGCCCCATCTCGGCATAAAACGGGCGCATCGTGCAGCATTCGTAAGAGCCATTTTCGCGGATACCCGAAGTCTGCCCGGCCTCGATCCAGTCACCATTGTCTCTTTCCGTGCCCGGGAAGTTGATCCACTGCTCTTCGTTCACGACACCGTCGTTGGCGTTGACGCCGGTCGTGTCTACGTAGACGATCGACGCCAGCACACCACCGTAGCGCTGTATGTTTCGGCCCGCGGTCGCGTAGCAATGATGATTTTCGCCCGCACTGCAACGGCCGCCCCAGCCCGCCTCAGCACTCGGGGCCAGCGCCCCGCCAGCAGCACAGCACAGGGACAGTGCGAGGACCAGTCGCCCTCTCTTATAGCCTTGAAATCCCATCGGGAAATATACCTCCTGGTGTTGTGACCAGCCTTCGGCCGGTCTTGCTGTCGCCGAACCTTACCATTGATTTTGAAGGACGGGATAGTCCATTTATAAAATTCGTCCTATGCAGCCGCTGTGTATCGAAACTGTGGGGATCAGTGGTACAAGTTAGGTAGAACTGTGAGGATGAGTGGTATCGCTCTGACGGTATGTTTTCACACAGTAGGTTTTGCCAAATGTGGTTAGGCGATGGGCCACCCGCGACCGGCTGGGCACTCTCCGTGGGCTGGTATCCGTCGGGTTGTGCCGGGCCGTATTGGTGAGCAAAGCGCTGGTTGGGGGGCTGCTTAATGAGTAGGGGGCAGTCCCGAGTCCAATGAGCGTGGAGCGGTGAGGGCTCGGACCTAACGACAGCCGAGTCCTCATTTTTTTATTGGCCAGGACCAGCGAATACTTGAGGCTCATGCTGACCTCTCTCGGGTCCTAATCTGCCAGGGCTCCATCGGGCCTGACATTGGCGCCGTGTGCCGGCGAGCTGGCGGAGTTACCATCGCGCGATGAGCGTTCAGGCGACTACGAGGAGCTGTCGGTCGTCCTCGTGGTGGGTATCGCTGGCGAGGCATACCCGGCCGCCCTGCTTTGCTTCATACAGGGCGGCATCGGAGAGTGCCGCGACGCCGCAGATCGGCATGCCTCTTGGATCATCACGCCGATGAAAGGCACGGCCGCCTGTAGAGCTTTGCGCACCTGTTGCGCCGTGACGGCAGAAGGATCGAGGATCTCTGGTGCGCCACTAGTTGTCGGCAAACGATCGCCACCAACAGAAATCTTGGACTCAGAACTCATACAGATCTCTCACAATGTTATCTCGGCCATCTCGCGCACATCCCGAGCTCGTGAGATTCGCAGCTATCAGCTCTATTGTCTTCGAGAGACGCGAGCCAAAATTATTGACCAATTCATCACGAGTCACCATCGACATTGGCGCAGCTATGTCAATGACTCCGATTACGACATCCTCGACTTGCACGGGCATCGCGATCGAGTGGACACCCGCTACAAGCTCCTCGTTGTTGATTGCGAACCCTACCTCGCGGATTTGCTCAAGCTCCCTTAACAGCGAGTCCTTGCTGGTAATCGTGCTTCGTGTGTTTCTAACGAGCTGACGACCCTTGAGAGTCGCCTTCTGTTCCTCAGTTGAAAGATATGCGAGAAGTAGCTTGCCCATGCTCGTGCAGTACGCTGGCAAGCGCGATCCTAGGCCGAGGTCTAGTTTCAGCCCCACGTAGCCGCGGAAGCCGCGCAGTCTGTCAACAATTACAACATCGCCATCGTGTAGCACGCCGGCATTGACTGTATATGAGACCTCATCGCGCGCCTATGTAGGGGGATGACCTCTCCCTCGTCCGTAAGTCGTCCCGACAGCAGCTTGAGAGACCGCTTGCCGGTGATCGCCAACACCCGATCGGCGAACATGGCCGACTCCAGATCCGAAACGCTCATCAGCACTCCACAGCGCGGCTCGCCCTGATCCACCAGCGCCCGGAGCAAGTCAGACACTTCCTCAGTCGTCGGTTCTCCAAGGGCATCGAGTAGGTCGTCAATGACTATGACCTTGGGATTACCCAAGAACACTTGCGCAAGTCCGACCAACACACGCTGCCGGTTCGAGAGTTGACTCCAATGCAGATCCAGGCATTCCAGCGCCCCAACCCGCTCAAGCATCTGCCTTGCCGCCGCCTCCGCGCGTCGGCGTCCTCGTCCACCCCGAGCCAGCGGCCATCCCACGAACTCTGAGACTTGAACTTCCAATCCAGGTCCGTCGCGCCCGATCCACCGGACTTCGCGGGGCCGATCAACAAGGTCCGGCAGCGCGCACCCTTCGAGCGAGATAGTCCCATGATCTGCCTGCTCCATTCCAGCCGCGATCTTCAGCAGCGTCGTCTTGCCCTCAAGGCGCCCGCCGACGACCGCCACGATCTCGCCTCGAATGACCTCCAGCGAGACATCCGAGAGGACTGGCACCCACTCGCTGCCCCGCGCATATCCCTTCTCCATCCCTTCAAGCGACAGTAGCTCGGCCATCAGGCGGCCGCTTCGCTTGGGATCGCACGGTGTCGCCCGAGTCTTGGTGATGTCACGCAGTCGAGCAGCACGCTACCCGGAAAGGTACATGGACGCAGACAAAGAGGGCAATCCAGGTCGAGGCCCCTATGGCGATCCGCTCTGGCTTGTCAGCGTCGCGCCGCAAGGGCCGCAGCCGATCAAAGGCGGTCTCTATGCCGAACAGGGCTCCCTTGAGCAAACTCGTTGGATGCTTCTATGTTGTCAAGGGCGTTTTGGCGAGTTGGTTGTAGAGGTGGCGGGAGAGGTGTCGCTTGAGGGATCGCATGGCCTCTCGTTTGGTCTTTCCTTCGGTGATCTTGCGTTGCATGTAGGCGCGGCTTTGGGGTGGTGGACTGAGCGAGAGAGCGCGATCGTGTAGATCGCTGCGTTGACTTGGCGGTCTCCGCCGCGGCTGAGACGATGCCTGACGGTCTTGCCGGAGGACGCGGGTTGCGGGGCGGTACCGTTGGCGCGCGCGAACGCTGCCTCGCTCCTGAAACGTGATGGGTTGAACGCGATGAGCCTGCCGGCACAAATAGGTCCAACGCCAGGCTCCTCCAGCAGCGTCGGCGCGAGGCTGCTGACCATCTCCTCGATCTGGCGGGTGTAGTTCTCGGCTTCTGCGTCGAGTGCTCGAGCACGGTTGGCGATGTCGCGAAGCACCTGCAGTGTCAAGTTCTCCTGCTGGCTCGCGGTGGTCGAGTGCGCATCCCGGTGAGGCGGTTCGCGAGCGCCGCGCCGTTGCGGGCCTGGCCGATCCGTTCTCGCAACGCGTATGGTGCGCTGACCTGCAGTGCTTGCAGCTGGTTGTAGAGACGTGAGCGCTCGCTGACGATGGAGCGGTAGCCCGCCAACAGCATTTGCAGTGCCAGACGCTTCCCGGATCCTCTGGGTGTCGACAGTCCGTCGCCCGTGAGGACTTTCTTGGCGGCCAGCAGAGCATCGATGCGATCAGACTTGCCGCCCCGACGCTCACGTCGTTGAGGACGTTCGACCTCGAACACTTCGACCTCCTCGGCTTGCAGGAACTCGCACAGTCCCGCGCCCCAGCTGCCGGCACCCTCGATCCCGACCAGAACGCTCTTACCGAGATCTCTCAGCCAGCACACGAACTGGCTGTAGCCGGCAAAGGTGGTCGCGATCACGATCTCCCCGAGAACCTGTCCGAGGCCGTCCAGAGCGACGGCATGATGCTGCTGCTTGTGTGTGTCCACGCCTACTGCGATCATCAATTTCGGTCTCCTCATTTGCTGGTTGGCGCTGGTGTGATGTAGAGACCGCCAGACAAAGCCATGTCGAGCAACAGGCACGCTTCTATGAAGTCATGGCGGCGTCCGTGACAGGCGGCGGGAGACAAATCCAACGTAAGGCACCCGACAGCCGGGGCCAGCCGTTTTACTTGAGTCATCCCGTCGCCTGCCACACCCTCTACGGGGCACCGGACACCACTACCTAACCGTCACGCCCACAGCCCGAAACGGGCTCCGCGAACCGACGGCCAGCCCACTCATCACTGGGCCCCAACAGGCCCAAACCAAACTACATGGCCGTTTCGTGGCGCTCACGGTCAATAACCATATGAGCAGTCCACAGATCAGTGAGGTAGACCTTCTCAAGCCTGCAGAGGTAGCCGCCCGGCTGGGAGTCTCGCGCACCTGGCTATACGACGCTGCTAAGGCAGGTCACATCCCATCAATCCGCATTGGAGGTCGCGAAGGTCCGCTTCGATTCGTTCCAGAAGACCTCCAGCGGTGGATAGACGAAGCTCGTGCTGAGTGGCTACCCGGCCGCTCCGTAAGTCAGACGCGCTCCCCCGCGCCGACCCGTGGAGATGTCTTTCAGACGGGCGGGCGCACCCGCCTGGGTCGCCGACGCCCCTAAGCGGCCAGGCGAACCGCGCGAGCTATCGCCTTTTCGGTAGCGGCCGGTCCTGCGGCGCGGACGCTGCGCTCAAGATGCCCGTAGTAGCGCTCGGTTGTCGTGATGTCCGAATGCCCAAGCTGGTCCTTCACGTACTTGAGCGAGTTGCCTGCCGCCAGCCATGCCGCCGCTGCGGTGTGCCGGAGCGCGTGCAGGGGCATGTCGCGTAGGGCGGCGTCCTGTAGAGCGGCCTTGTGCCAGTCGCGCGAGACCGTAGTGCGATTCATCGCGCTGCCGTCACCGTTGCCTTCCCACCTTCCCATATCCCGCTTTCGTATCCGCACTGGCATAACGAACACGAGTGCGTCGGGAGCATCGCCGCCAGGCATTTCCGCACGGCGATCGAGCTGGCCGCTCATCACCTTCGCCAGAGCCCGCCCGATCTCAACCGCGCGGAACCTCTTGGACTTAGTTGAGTGGACGACGAGCACGCCGCCCTCCTCGCTGAGCTCCAGATCCATCCTTCTCAGAGCAAGAGTTTCAGAGATTCGCGGGCCGGCGCCGATCAACGTCTCGGCCAGCGGTCGGTACAGATCCGAGCAGGAGTCCAGGTAGACCGGGATCTCGTGCAGTCGTAGATAGTCACGCTCGATGTCGGTAGGAGGCAGCCGCTGGACCTGTAGCGCGGGATTGAAGGGCATCAGGTGCTCTTCCTTCACCGCCCCATTGAGGGCTACAACCAGAGTGCCGAGAGTGTTGTTGATCGTCTTTGGAGCGATCTCGCCAGCTTCCATTGACTCAGCCAACTCATCGACTAGATCCCGAACATGATCGACGTCAAGGCGTGCGAGAGGGAGCGACTCCAGCGCTGGCATGAGGCGCAGCCGGCCGTCGCGCTCGTATGTCTTCCAAGTCCCCTCGCTGAGATACGGCTTGCGGCGAGCCAGCCAGCGCGGCCAGAATCCTCCGAAGGTCTCTTTCGTATGGATGACCTCGCGTCGCTCTACCTTCTCGGCTTGTCGTCGCCGCCAGGTCGCAGCAGCCGACTGGCTCGTAAAGCCCCGCTTGTACGTCCAAGTTCCGTCCGAGCGCTTGACCTTGCAACGCCATCTCTTTCCCTGCGTGGTCTCGTAGGAGTAGACACCGCCGCCGTCGCCATAACTCGTCTCCTTACGCTCCAGTGCCTTTTGATCGTGGATCGCCTCATCGAATGCCTTTGCGGGCGCCTCGTCATCGAAGCGACGCGAGCGCTGCCGACCGTCGCCGTCCCGCCAGCGCACCTCCCACACGCCCCTTGTAAAGCTGCAGCTCATTTGGCCCCGCCCGCCCGCTTGCCGCGTGGCCGTTCAAGGAGCACTCGCGCCGACTCCTCGTGCGTGAGCCGGCGTGTCTGCCGGCCGCCGTCAGCGTCTCGCCAACGGCACAAGTAGGTGATCTTGGCTGGCTTGAGAGGGTTCTTGGCGACGTAGATCATGGGCTCGTCCTGCCGAACATCTGGCACGCAGAATGTTCGGCAAATTGTTCGGCTGGGCCATTGGTCCAAAACCGAACAGTAGCGCTCCTGGGCGACGGATGAGACCTTAACGAGAAAAAGCCCCGATTTCCAGGGCTTTTCCAATGCGCTCGAGTGGACTCGAACCACCACGGACCATTCGGTCCACAAGGCCCTCAACCTTGCGCGTCTACCAATTCCGCCACGAGCGCAGAGCGGGCGAGTATATCCGGCGCCCGGCTCGGGCAGTGCCTGCCGGTTGCATCCGTCCACGGCTCGCGCTACTGTACGAACACATGTTCGTTTCAGGACCCAATTCATCCGACACGGGAGCCGCGCACACATGGATCTGACCAAGCGTCAGCAGGAGATATTCGATTTCATCGGTAAGTACTCGGCCAAGTACGGCTATCCACCGACGGTGCGCGATATCGGCAAGGCCGTCGGGTTGGCCTCGTCATCCACCGTGCACGCGCATCTAGCAAATCTTGAGAAGATCGGTCTTCTGCGTCGCGATCCGTCCAAGCCACGGGCGATCGAGCTGCTCGACAAGGCTGTTGGAAGCGCAGTTGACAGCGTGCGCAACATCGTAAGGCCGGAAAGTCTGCCGTTGCTCGGCTCGGTCGCCGCTGGTCAGCCGATCCTCGCCGAAGAGAACGTCGAGGAGTATGTGCCGGTTCCAAGCTTTGCTGGCGGCAGCGACGGCGACTATCTCCTACGGATACGTGGAGAATCGATGAAGAACGCTGGAATCGTCGAAGACGACCTTGTTGTTGTTCACCAGCAGGACACCGCACAGCAGGGCGACATAGTCGTGGCATTGCTCGGCGAGGAGGCCACGGTCAAGCGCTATTTCCGCGAGTCCGACCACATCCGTCTGCAACCCGAGAACGAGACGATGGAGCCGATCCGCACCAAGGAGGTCAAGGTGCTCGGACGCGTGGTCGGCTTGCTCAGGAGCATGTGATGAGCACCTTGCTGCTCGAGCGGGCCCCGGCTTTTGCTGAGGGCTTCGAGCGCGATACACGTCGTCGGCTGGGTGGAGCACTGCTCGCGGGAATGGCGGATGCGCACGGCAGGCTTACGCTGGATGAGCTCATCACCGGCATGTGGGAGGGTCTCGCAGTGCGTGGTGCCGTCGAATGTCCGGTCTGCGCGAGCTCCATGGCTCTGGGCTCTCACGGCGATGACCAACAGATGGGCTCCTGCCTCGGCTGCGGCTCGGAACTCTGCTGACTCATCGACACACTGGTCGCCGACTGAGCGTCTCGAAGTGCACGCGTCGGCCCAACTCTTCACAGAGCGCATGCTTCGCGCTACGGTTGTGCGGCAGGTCAAGCAGCCGCGGAGGCCTATTGGGCCTTCGAGGAAACTCCGGACATCACAGGGCAGGGTGGTCGAGTTATCGACCCGGGGAAACCCGCGGGAAAGTGCCACAGAAACAAACCGCCGATGTCGGCCGTCCCACGTGAACGGCTGGCAGGCAAGGGTGAAATGGTGCGGTAAGAGCGCACCAGCGCCGCGGTGACGCGGTGGCTGGGTAAACCCCACCCGATGCAAGGTCAAACCGGATCGTTTGCAGGTTGCCCGCCGAGATCCAGGTAGGCCGCTCAGATGGATGGCTGCTCAATGACAGGATCCGGGTTATCGACCTGCTAAGGAAAAACCCCGCTGAAGCGGGGTTTTTCTATTGGTAGTCGCTTTCTCGTCGTGCTCGACGGCAAAGTCGAGAGAGCAGATGTAAGTGCCGGTTCGCCCAAGTAGAGCGGCGACGGTCAGAGACATTCCGAGAGAACTCGAGGCCGGTGTTGTAAGGCTTTGCTTGCTCTCGCGAGGCTCCTGTTGCGACTAATGGCGCAGACCGTCAGAGTCGCCGCTCAAAAGACTCGGCATGCACGATTGGCTATGACTGCATTTCGCGAGAGCGACGGCGATCAGAGATGGAGTAGGAGACACGGCTCGACTTGAGCGGTCGAACCCGGGAATCTCTGTGTGTGACGCACTGCCGAGATGGGTGTGCGGAGGAGCGTCACGCTTGTGGCTGAGCGCTGTGCCCTTTGGGCGCAGACTCGGATCAACGACGAACAGTACCGACCAGGCAGGGAAACATGGCTTCAATCAATCAGACACGCTCGAAAGCGCGGGCATTGCGCCCTGGCGACGACGGGCTGCCGCGCGGCCACGTGACGGAGATCCAGCGTGCCCGGATGCTCAGCGCCGCAGTCGAGGCGATCGAGGAAAACGGGTATGCGCGACTGACTGTCGCGCAGGTGATCAGCCGCGCGAAAGTCTCCCGCAAGACGTTCTATGACCTGTTTGTCGATCGCGAGGACTGCTTCCTGGCTGTGTTCGAGCGGACGCTCGAGCAGCTGCATTTGCGGGTGGTAGAGGCATATGAGCAGGAGACCTCATGGCGTGAGGGGGTCCGTGCTGGCTTGGCGGCCTTGCTGGTCTTTATCGATGAGGAGCCCGAGCTGGCTCGGTTGTGTGTCGTGGACGCGCTCGGTGGGGGTCCACGAGTACTCGAAGAGCGCGCGCGGGTGCTCGAGCGGTTGCGTAAGGTGATCGATCGGGCTCGTACGACCGCCAACGTCAAGCGTGAGCCGCCGAGCGTTACAGCTGAAGGCGTGATCGGCGCCGTGTTCGCGGTGATCCACACGCGCTTGCTCGAACGAAGCACCAAGCCCTACATCAGCCTGCACGGTTCGCTGATGAGCATGATCGTGCTTCCCTACCTAGGAGTTCGCGCTGCAAGTCGAGAACTGTCTCGCCGCCCGCCCGAGGTGCGCCGGCGAGGCAAAGCTGAGCCGGGTGTGGGCAAGGATCCGATGGCTGGGCTCGATATGCGCCTGACCTATAGGACGGTACGAGTGCTGACGGCGATTAAGGAGCATCCCGGAGCTAGCAACCGTGAAGTCGCCGACGGAGCAGGGATCGCCGATCAAGGTCAGATATCGAAGCTGCTCTCGCGCCTGGAGCGACTGGACCTGATCGAAAACGTCGATCATGCCCTATCAAAGGGTGCTCCCAACGAATGGTGCCTGACCGAGCGTGGCGAGCGGGTGGAGAGAGCTACTAGACCAATGTGAGCACCGGCAGCACTGCGCTCCCAGCGCGGTAGCTGATTCGTGGAAGTTGACAGCCTGTGGCAGATAGTCCGGGTAATTGTCTTGACGTCTGATGCCTGCCAATAGACGCGAAGGCCGGCGTTGCTCTACCTTGGAGATGCGGGGAAGCAGTGGAATAGGGGTGAGCGTCGTGCTGTGGACGGGCTGGAGCAAGCGGCGTAGGGTAGGGGAAGCAAAGGAGATGCTGGCGGCTGCTGGCGGGATCTTCGACCGCTCGCTCGACCCGCATCAGACGATGCGAGCAATCGCCGAGATGGCGGTGCCCAGGCTTGCGCAGATGTGTGTGATCGACCTGCTGCGCGACGACGGTACGATCGCGGAGACAGTGGCGGTGGCCGAGCACGAGAGAGAGCTAGGAAAGCTCGAGGCACTGTGCGCCGAGTACCCTCTCGACCTCGACGGTGAGCACCCCAGCGCCCGTGCGATTCGTTCACGTGCCCCGGTGGCCGCAGAGGACTTGACCGACGCGCTCACGCTCGAGCTGATTGCGCCGGAGCCCGAGGTGCGCGAACTCCTTCTCTCCAGTGGCTATCGCTCTGCGGTAGCGATGCCGCTGATCTCTCGCGGACGACTACTAGGAGCGCTGTCGTTCTTCTACGTGCACGACGGTCGTCGCCACGACGCCGAGCACATGGCCCTGATGAGCGATCTTGTGGATCGTGCTGCCACGGCGCTCGACAACGCGAGTATGTATACCGCCCGCACGCAAATGGCGCGTACACTGCAGCGCAGTCTATTGCCCGAGAGCTTGCCTGTGCTCGAGCGCGTGAGCCTCTCCTCTGCTTACCATCCCGTCGGCGAGGGCAACGATGTGGGCGGCGACTTCTATGACGTGTTCACCACCCCGCTTGGCTGCTGGCTGGTCGTCGGCGACGTGTGTGGCAAGGGTCCAGAGGCAGCGGCAGTGACTGCACTGGTGCGTCATAGCATTCGCGCCTTCGCGTTCGTGCGAGCAAGCCCGGCGCAGGTTCTTGGGGCCGTCAATGAGGTGATGCTCGGGCACGCGCTGGCGCAGCGGTTCGCGACCGTCGTGGTCGTTCGGTTGGACCTGACTAGCAAGCGCGCTCGGGCTGTTGTGGCGGCGGCCGGTCATCCTCCGCCGGTGGTGTTGGCACACGATGGTTCCAGCCATTGTCCAAGCATGCAAGGCATGATGCTAGGCGTGCGTTCGGGCTCGAACGTACTCGACTTCGAGCTCGAACTCGAGCAGGGATCGACTCTTGTGCTCTATACCGATGGTCTGCTCGACGCAGGCGCACCGCTGCGGGGCCTGACCTCGCGGCAGCTATGCAGCATGCTCGCCGGCCAAGCTGGAATTGGGCCAACCGCGATCGTCCAGCGACTCGAGCAACTTGCGCTTGCGAGCGGAGCGGGCCGCTTGCGCGATGATGTTGCGATTGTCGCAGCGCGAGTCGACAGCTGATTAGCGCCCGCGCGCGTTCGCGTGCGTTGAGGACAAGCGGCTGACAGCCTACCCTCCGCTCGTCTGCCCATCGTGCCGTCCCGATACGTGCTGTCCGTCGGAGCAGAGGAAGAGTTGCCGCTCTGCGTGATACTGCCGAAGCCCTCCCACACCGTGACCGTGGCCATCCTCGGTGTAGGACTGACGCTGGTCGCATGCTTGATAGCGCTGGTCGTTGCTCGTCTGCGCTCTCGTCGCCTGAGGCGCTACGTGCGCCTCAGGGTCGTGCCTTACCGCGGCGATGATCCGTCCACGGAGGCGGTCGTGAATGTCTTCGATGCCCTGCACAAGCGGCTGTTGCGCCGTTGGTGGCGGAGACTGTTCAGTGGCCAGCCATCCGTTGCTCTTGAGATTCACTGCCATCGCGAGGCGTGGCTGTCGCTCACCTGTCCTGTGGGAATGCAGCGTGTGATGGAGGCGGCACTGCGCAACGCCTACCCAAACTGTCGCCTACAGGACGAGTCGATGACGCTAGGTCCGCCACCTTACGTGCTTCGCTTGAAGAAGCACAGTCCGTTCATAATGCGCGCGAAGCTGATCGACCCTTTCGACCGCGACCGCGTGCCGACGGTGAACCGTCTGATCACAATGATGGCTGCATGCCGAGCCCCAGCGTTTGTGCAGATCGTGCTTACGCCTACTCCGGCATTGTTCGAGGGCCACTCCAAGCGCAGCTACAAGCGCCATGAGCACCACCTTTCGCGTCAGCGCAAGCTAAGGCTGCCGCCGCTCGATCGCTCGATGGTGGAGGACGAGGAGCTGAAGGGAGGCCTGGACGTCCAGCACCAACCCTTGTTCTTCGTAGATCTGCGCCTGGTCGGGCCGAACCGTGCCGTCTGCGAGCGGATAGCCTCGGAGCTGCGCGCCGAAAGCGCTGAGAACCGCTTGGTGGAGCGCGGCACATCGGTTCGCCACGGCTGGTTTGGCATGTACACCAGACGCGTCTCGCGCGGCGAGGGCAATCCGCTGCCTTCGATCCGCAAGGGCGTGTTCGCCTCAACAGAGCTCGCGAACGTCTGGCAGATGCCTTCGGTGGACTACTCCACTGTTCCCTTCGCACGCAACCCATTGCCCTTTGCGCCGGCTCCGCCGACGATCTTTCGCCCGCTGGAGGGGACGGGCACGCTACGCGACGTCAGTGGTCCGGTCTCGATCCACCCGCCGCTGCGTCGCCAAAATACGGCGGTACCAGGCACGGTTGAGCAGGGCAAGTCGAGCTATCTGGTGGCCACGGTCGCGGAGGACCTTCGGCGCGAGCGTTGCGCGGTGATAGTGCTCGACCCCAAGGGCGACGCCGCCGAGGCCGCCGTCAGCGTTGTGCCGACCGACCGCACGTGTACGCTGCTTGACTTTTCTCACCCGACTTGCGGTTTCAATCCGTTGGCGGTGGATGCGCCGGCCGACGCGATCGCCGACTATGTTGTCTCGGCGCTGAAGAATCTCTTCAGTGACGGAGACATAAGAGCCTCGTCCGACCGCTATCTGCGTAACGCGATCATCGCCGTTCTGGCTTATGACCGCCACAGCACGCTGTGGGATGCGGCGCGGCTCCTGTCGGTGGGGGAGGAGGGCTACGCATACCGCTCGCGCGTTGCCGGCGCATTGCGTACTCAACCCGCGTTCAAGGAGATTTCTGAGTTTTTCACTGGCGAGCTCTCAGCGCAGCTCGCCGACGCACGTGGTACCACCACAGCCAAGTTGGATGCGCCGGTGAACAAGCTGGCGCGACTGCTCAACTCGCCCTCGATCAAGCGTGTCCTGCTCAATGACTCGCTGCGGGTCAGCTTCGACGAGGTGATCGCGAACGAAGAGGTGCTGGTCGTAAAGGGCGCACTCGGCGTCATGGGCGCTGGTAATACCAGTGTGCTCATGCAACTGCTCACGGGGATGCTCGACGCCGCACTCGCGCGCCGCCAAGATGGCTTCGAGGCAGAGCAGCGCACTGCTGTGGCCCTGAAGGTGGACGAGGCGCCGCTTGTACTCAACAGAGGCTTTGCCGAGACGATGGCGCTGAAGCGCTCGGCGGGCCTGGAGACGGTGGCTTGCTGGCAGGCAGATGCACAATGGATCGATCGCGACATGCGCGACCAGTTGGATGCGCTGTTTGCCCACCGCGTCTACTTCGCCACCGCGTCGGTCGAGGACGCACGCGACGCTGCAAGTCTGATGATGGCCGAGTTCTCAGACACCGTTCGTCCAGGGATTCGTAACCTCTCGACGCTGGGGCGCCCCGATGTGCGCCTGCATCTGCCCCGACACTCCGCGATCGCAAGCTGGGTCACGGCGGAGGGCCGACAGGCTCCGTTCGTGGCGCAAACGCTTCCGCTGCGTGCGAACGAGCAGCGCTTGGCGTTTCACGCGGCAAGACAGGCAGACCGAGGAGGCCGCTACCTGCAGGACTTCAGTCAGCCGCACTGGGAGCGCACCAAGCGCGGGCAGATCAAGCAAAAGGCCTCACGGGATCGCCCCGCGGCAGGTGCCTCCGCGGTCACGGTCGCGCCCGCCGATGCTCTGGGTCCCGCTCTGGCTTTAGGTCCGGCTCCAACCTCGGTCTCCTCGCCTGCTTCAGACCCGTCCCTAGATCCGGTATCGGCTCCACCCGCGGCGTCGCCTCCCATTTCGCGCCCTGTGCTTGCCGGTGGTATCGGCGCCAGTGAGGCGGCGTCGAAGCCGGCGGATAGCTATGGCGAGCTGGTGGACATTGGCACCGCCCACAGCGTGCGCTGGGCAAAGCCGCCTGCTGTCATAGTCGGGCTGGATCCCGAGCCGCTGGACATAGAGATACTCGCGCTTCTGGTCTCACTGAAACATGTGCTCAGTAGCCAAATACACCGACGCTTCAACGGAAGGCGCGCTGTCACGACGACCCAGCGCCGTTTGAAGCGACTCTCCGACGCTGGGCTTGTGGCCCGCTTCCAATTCCATCGTCGCGATGGTGGAGGAATGCCGATGTGCTATTCGATCACGCCGACTGGACGCGAGTTGCTGACTGTGCGTGGCCACTCGAGTGCCAGTCGGTATCTCTCCAGAGGGGTCTCCGAGGAGAACGACCCAACCATCCCCTCATCCAAACACCAAAGAGAGGACCGGCTGCTGCGACAGGCGCGCCACGACGTTCGCGTCGCAGGCTGGACGCTCGCTGTCGAGCGAGCGCTGTCTGAGGGTCTGCTGGAGCTGAGAGGCCCCGAGGAGTCTGTGATCTCCCCGCAGAAGCGCTCGAAGTCAGGCGATGGCCCAATGTTGGCTCTCAGTGACCTCTGCCTTCCCGGCGGCCGCACTCCCCACGACTTCATGCGCACCGCCGAGGACGGCAGCAGGTTCGAGGTCGAGCGCTTCCAGAGCATCAGGCCCGACGCGACGCTGCTTCGCAAGGGGGGTCAGGAGTTGATTGTCGAGTTCGACGATCGTCTGCCTGAGGGTGTCGCCGCGGCGAAGGTCGAGCGCTACGACCACTTCCTCACGGGCTGGTCGGCCAATCTCGGACGCCGGGCGCGTACGGGTAGCCAGTTGCCGATTGTGGTGTTCGTATGCCGAGATCGCGCCCGCGCCCGCGAGTGCGTCAGGCGAGCTGACAAGATCCTGACGGCATGCCGCGCCTACGCGGGCGAGTATCCCCAAGATTGGGAATATCAAGGACGCACCAACATCTTGTTTGCTGCTGAGCGTGACGCCCACGATGCCCTGCTGCAAGGCTGGCATGTTCCAGCTCTGCCGCCAGGGGTGCGGAGCACGATGGGTGGCGATCCGCGTAGGCGAGAGCCGTTGATTGAGCCATGTCATTTTTACGGACGGACCCAGGATTAAGTTCGACTAAAAACGATTATATCTACTGTCAGGATTTAAGCTAAGCAGAATCATCGAGATTTCACTATCTGTCGGAACTAAACCATCCTCATCGGAAACAATTTGTGATGACTTCGATACTTCTCTTGACACCCTCACCCAGCTACCCAACAATGCCGTTCGGACCCGTCCGACGGGTCTGAACGACACGGAGTCGGGAATATCTCTGACCTGAGAACGGGCGTCCCGGCACTGGGCCGACCACCCTGGAGGGCCGGCTGGCGTGGTCGTACCATCGGAGAAGCCCCCCGAATCGGTGCGGCCCCAGTCGGTCCTCCTCGCATCTGCCCAGCGTTGGAGCTAGGGTGTGCCAGTGGGCGCAAACTGGAAAAGCTGGCCAGTCCAGGTCTTGTAGTCGAGTAAGAAACAGCAGAATAGAACTACCTCTAGAGATTTGACAAAGACTGCCAGATTAGGCATTCTTGGGGTCGTCGTCAGCGCGCGGCGATGTGGTCTACCGGGGACGTCTTGCGGACTAGCGTCCCAGCGGCCGACCAACCCTCACAGAGGGCCGGTTCGGGGCGCGACTGCGAGAGCCGGAGGAGGCCTTCCGGCCGTGGTTGCAGACCCGGCCGGCCCTCGTGCAGGAGAAGCAAAATTTTCCACCGTGGGCATCTTGACACCAATCGAACATTGTGCGACTATCACGTTTGGTCCGAGATTCGGAACCGTGCGTGATCCGCTGGTACGTTTTGTTGCCGTGAAATCGGGCCGTAGTAGCAGTGCGGAGGAATTGATCTCATCGAGGGTGGAGGAGATACACAAGACTTCCCGGGAACCGAATGGGCGGACAAGGGAAGAGGGTTCGGATGACCGTGGTAACCCCGCCGTGGCTCCCGAACGAACTCTGGCGCGGCGTTCCTCTCCTCGCGCCCGAGAACTGGTCTCGCGCGACAACATGGCCTGACCTGAGCCATGCGTCGCGCGAGACCCCTAAAATTGATGCTTAGGGCGTGATTCCGTCGAGCAGCAGCGCAGGGCGAACCTCGAGCTTGAGCGCAAGCTTTAGCACTGTCCGCAAATTTGGTTCGCGCCCGCCGTTCTCATAAACGCTGATCGCTGCTCGATCGACTTTGGCATCGAGTGCCAGTTGCTCCTGTGAGATACCTGCTCGGGCTCGAGCCCATCTGAGGTTCCCTCCAAATCGCCCACCATGCCCGTTCGTGCTGCCCTGCGCATGTGCTCCCTTGGGCACACCTCGTGGGGAGACCTTCGGACCGATGCCGCGCAACAGGTCTCTCGGCTCGACCCCAAGGGCCGCACAAATTCGCAACAGGGTAGGCAAATCAGGAGCACGCTCCCCGCACTCCAGGCGACTTATCGCGGCCCGGTCCAGCGGTGCCGCGGTCGAGAGCTCTACCTGTGTGAGTTGAGCACGCTTGCGGGCGCGGCGCAGGTTCTCACCAAATGCCATGATCTGCTTGTCGATCTCGGTCTGCTCAGTTTCAACCATATCCGCATCATTCACGCGTGATTACAAAAGAGCCACTGAACAAACACTACATTTGACGATTTGATCCGCTGAAGCGCGGTGGGTCTCAGCGCACATTCATGCCCGCAAACGGGCGTAGAGCGATCTCTGCGGCAAACTCGCTCAAGTTGGGCAGCTCTCGCGTTCGCTCGGCAGCCACATAAACGAAGCAGAGCTCGAGCAGTGCCCCGGTCGTCGCCTCGACTGCAACGGACGTGGGGGGATTGCCGTTGAGGTTTGGCTCCAGCCCGGGCTGGAGCATCCAGGCATACGCATTCATTCCGTCGTGTGCTAAGGCCGCCGCCTTCGGGTTGGCTGTCAAAGCGTCTATCAGAGCAAGATGCGCGTACGCTGGCTCGGCTGCAAGAAACTCAAGCAACGTCGCGGCCCCGACACGCACCGCCGTGGGCCAGTCTTCTTGCGCCTCGTAGGCCCGCTCAACAATTGCAAGCGCCTTGCGGTGACCGAGCTCATAGGCCACCAAGAAAGCATCCTCCTTGCCAGAGAAATGCTCGTAGAACGCCTGCACCGACACGGCGGCCTCCTGGACGATCTCGGGAATCGTGGTCGCTCCGAAACCCTTCGCCGCCGCCAAGTTCGCGAGTGCGTCCAGAATCCGCTCACGTTGGTTGTGCACAACGAAGCTGCGCGACACATTGCCCTCGCCTCGCGGAAGCCCACGGCGCTCGATCGCGCGCGAGCCGAGCGACAACGTACCCGGAGCTCGCCCGCCCACCGGGGCTGTAGAGCCATTCTCGCTGGTGTGGCTCGCCGTAAGAGCGACGCTGGTTCGCGAGATGTATGAGTTGGCCCAAGTCAACACTTCCGGCACGAGTGCCAGCAGGGCGCCTCGACGCGGGCGACGCACGCGTGCTCCACGTCGGGCGCGAGCGTAGAGAATGCGCAGGATCGCGCCGACAATCGTCCTCGCCAGCAAATCAACGTCGCCCGCCTCCTCGCCGAGCGCATGGCGTAGCGGCTGCGCGAGTCTGTAGAGCGCTCGCTCGCGGCGCTCTATACCTGCAGGCCCAGCCGCCGTTAGCTCGACCGCGATGACCCTCAGCGAAGCTGGATTCTCGAGCGTCAGAGTGAAGAGCTCGTTGACCAGGGAATCGATCGCTTGGTGCCCGTCTTCTGAGGTGCTCTCGGGGCGCGCCACGCGCGCCACCCATTCGTCGATGATCTCTTCGCTCATCGCAAAGAAACAGGCGTGCTTGTCCTCGAAGTGCTCGTAGAAGGTCTTGCGAGAAGCCACTGCCTTAGCGATCACGTCCGCAACGACGGTCGCGGCGTAGCCTTGCTCGCCGATGCTCGTGAGCATCGCATCGATCATCCGGGCGCGCGGGTCAGCCACGGTTCGCTTGCCCTTTCGAGCCCTGCGGGCTGGGACTCGGCCAGCCGACGGAGAATTCGCTTTGCGCCCCTCGCTCTTGTCCACTAACCAACATTGTGACTACCCGAGGCGATTCATGCTAACTGCTCACTGTTGCGTCTAGCTCTTGTCAGGAGCAAGTAGGCGAAACGTGACGTCTGAGCGCTCACGAGTCTGCCGGGCCTCTGCTGCAGTCTCGATACCTCTGGCTGCAGTCACCCAACGTGGGTGAGAGGGACTTGTGCAGTCACCCGGATGCTGAGCACATAGGCAACTGCGCCACCCTCGCAGATATTGGGCGAGCCTGCTGGGGTGGTGCCACGCAGTCGCCCCTCGCTGGCGAAAATAGCCCGGTCGGTGCTCATCGTTGCTGTGGGCGTTGCCCCGCAGGAGCTAAGTTGGATGTTCTTCTTTTCCCTGTATCCATGAGCATTCCGGCGCGTGTCGCCGATTTCGATTTCGTTTCTGGGCGAGAGTCAGAGACAACCCAGCCCCATTGGGAGTTGGTGGTCGTGTGTTTATCACTCTCGGTGGGATCCATGGCTGAGCGATTCTCGGCCAACTTTCGTGAGCGATTCGCGACGGTGAGAGCCCGCTCCGAGGACCCCTTTTAGGGGGCCTCGGACTTCTTCTCCGCACTGCCCTCAGCATCGCCCCTAGCACTTGACGACGCGCTGAAGCACGTCTACAAGGCGCATGCATCACACAACCGGGCCGCGCCAACATGGCGCCGTCCAGACCGTCAGGAGCCCATCTATGTCGTCTGCCATCTCATCTGCACCGCCCACCAGGCGCGGTTCTTTCTCGCGCCGCAATCCCCACGCCCGGTCGCGCCCGTTGCCCTCGCGCCACCCAGCCCACGATGAGGAGATTCCGACAAGCACTCGGCTTGCCAGCTACCGCGACGGGCAAGGCCGCGCTCGGGACCTGCTCGCACTCCCGGGCCACGGCGGTAGCGTGCTCGTGCTAGATCGCGATGCCACAACGCTCCGCGACCGTAGGCTCGTCGCTCACCTTGCCGCCGACGAGCCACGGGGCAACGCAGAGCTCGTCTGCAACCACTACCTCCAAGACGTAAGGGGGCGTTGGTGTCGGCGCATGCGCCCAGAGGATCTGCGGATCTCTCCGCTGGCCTGCGAAGTGGATGATACTCGGCACGACCTGAATAGCGAGGATGCACTTGTAGCCGGGCGCGACGGCAACCTCTACCGTCTGTCGCCGGTTCAGGGAGAGCGTTGCATCCCGCAGATGCGCTGGTGTCGAGGTGCCACCGAGAGCGACGATCACTGTTGGCAGCAGACCAGTTTGCGCGAGGTTGTTGGCGCCGTCGAAAGCTACGAGCCGATGCGCACGCTCACCGAACAGGCGATCGCGCTGCACGACAACGACCACAGCCTCTCGGTTACTCGTATGCGCTGTGAACTGGAGCGCCTCGACGGCAGTCCAGTCGTGCTCAATCGTCGCTTGCGCGAAGTCGTCCTTGACGCGGTCGATCGCGGCGGCACCAGCATGAGCGAGATCGCATTGCGCTGTGGCGTAGTCAAGCGTGATCGCCGCGGCAAAGTCAGCGGAGAGACGAGCTGGCTCGCGCGACGGATCGGGATCATGCCCGAAGGTGGCGAGAAGGCGATAACGCCATGGATCCACAGCGAAGTGCTCGGCTCGATCGCGCGCAAGGGCCTGCGCATCAGTCCACGCGAGGTCGAACTCCAGTGAAGACCAAGCATGTTCGGTCGGTCCCGTACATCGAGGTCGACGACGATATGCGGGAGGCCGTAATCCTGTTTGTCCAAGCCAATTCGTCGCTCGCTCGTGAGCTCGTCGAGCAGTTGCACGCCGACCGCTTCCAAGCGGTACTCGCCAGCGGCGCAGAGCACGCACGCACACTTGCGCGGATGCATCGTGTCCGTGTGGTTGTCATTGGCGAGCTGGATGCACCGCGCGGCGCGCTTGACCTACTGGAGGAGATCCGGGGCGCCGGTGAGGCGGGTGGCACCCGAGGGCACTGGGATGCACGCCTGCCGGTGATTGCAATCGGTTCAGGGGCCGGCCAGCTCGAGCTGTTGCGAGCCTTCGATGCCGGTGCCGATGACTTCATCGCCGCACCCGTTTCCTACTTGGAGCTCCGTGCCCGCCTGCGGGCGCTGCTACGACGCGCCGAGGACGCTGTCGACGATCCGATCCTGTCGGTCGGCTCGCTCGCGATCGACACCGCGGCGCACACCGTCAGTTTCGGCGGGGTCGAGGTCGAATTGTGCCGCCTCGAGTACGAGTTGCTTGTTCATCTGGCTCGTAAGCCGACGACCGTCTGCTCCAAGCGTGAGCTGTTGCACATGATCTGGAACCGCCGTACCGACCAGGGCGCGCGTACGCTCGACAGCCATGCCAGCCGCCTGCGTCGCAAGCTTGATGCGGTCGGTGCCGAAGGCTTTGTCGTGAACGTCTGGGGCGTGGGCTACCGCCTTATCTAGAAGCATCTTGCGGCGTTCTCCTTGCAGACGTTCTGAACCCACCTTGGCGGGCTCTTAGAGCCCACATGCAAATGCAGCACAGCGGCGGGCCATCGGCTCGCCGCTTCCTCGTTGACCACCAACGGCCGGCGAGAGCCGGTCCAGGAAAGGAGCGGCTTATGCCCGCATCTCAGTACACCAACGAAGCCACAGCCAACCCACTGCAACCTCTGAGCGAACTGGTCGGATGGCTTTGCTCGACAACGGTTCACATCGCGATTGGCGTCGCGCTGGGCCTGTTCGCCGTACGTGTCATGCGCCGGCGTCACCTGCGTTGGACGTGGGCGGCCTGCGCACTTCCCGTGGCTCTCCTCGCCCACTCGATATTGGCCGGCTGGGCAAGCACGCTCGGCACCGCCGCCATTTGCGCCAGTGCACGCGGTCACCATTGGCACGCGGAAGATCTCATGGCCGGCGGCGATCTAGCCGAGATCGCTTGTAAGCGCCGCGGTCCGAGCCACGCGCTACATGTGCTTGTACGGCGGCTATTGGAGCGGATCGTCCACCTCTCTGCCTGGACTTCTCTGCGCGATGAGCGCGTCCCGGTCGGACGCGCCGAGGACGGCGAGACGCTTGCGATCCCGTTTGGCAGCAACAGTGGCGGCAAGCACACCCTGATCGTTGGCGCCACCGGCTCGGGTAAGACGGTTACCGAGACATGGCTTGCGACCCGGGCAATCGAGGCAGGGCTCGGTGCGGTCGTGATCGATCCCAAGGGAGATACCCGCATGCGCGCGCATCTCCTCGAGGCGGCCCACCTCGCCGAGCGCAAATTCATCGAATGGACGCCCACCGGTCCATCGGTCTACAACCCGTTCGGCCATGGTGGCGCTAGCGAGATCGCCGACAAGGCGCTAGCGGGCGAGCACTTCACCGAGCCTCATTACCAACGCCAAGCGCAGCGCTATCTCGGCTATGCCGTGCGCGCGCTGCGCGCCGCCAGCACCACCGTGAGCCTGCCGGCGCTCGTCAAGCAGCTCGACCCGGCACAACTGGAAGTGCTGGCACGGACACTCCCCGAAGCGCAGGCAGATGTCACCCTCGATTACCTGGAGTCGCTGACCGCGCGCCAACGAACCGATCTCGGTGGCGTGCGCGACAGGTTGGCGATCATGGCCGAGTCAGACGTCGCGCCCTGGCTCGACCCAGACACGGTCGACGCGCAGACGTTTGATCTGCTCGGTGCCGTCAAAGAGCGAGCGGTCGTGTATTTCAACCTGAAAGCAGACTCGCTGCCACTGCTGGCACGCATGCTCGGCGTGGCAATCGTGCAAGACCTGCAAACGACGATGGCTGCGCTGCAGGCATCCCCGATCCCCACGGTGGTGGTGATCGACGAGTTCGCCGCGATCGCCGCCGAGCAGGTCGTGCATCTGTTCGGCAGGGCAAGATCAGCAGGTCTAAACCTGTTGCTGGGAACCCAGGAGCTCTCTGACCTGCGTCTAGAGGGACGCAAGCAGTTCTTGGAGCAGGTCCTGGGCAACCTCTCGGCAATCGTCGCCCACCGCCAGGTCGTGCCCGAGTCGGCCGAGTTGATCAGTCGACTCGGCGGCAGTCGCGGCGTGTGGCGTGCCACGCACACAAGCGGGGGACGCTGGACGCGTACGCGTACGACCAAGCCGCTGTTGGCATCCGAGGACATGCGCGGCCTGTCGCCGGGTTGGGCTGCGGTGATCGAGCTCGGTGGCCACACCTCAGCGCGCTTTGTCGAGGTTTTCTCCTCAGTCGAGCGACCCAACCGACGTCTGCTTGTCAGATAGCGCGTCCCATCCCAAGACCACCCATCCATCCCCAAGACCACCTCATTCATCGCCAAGTGAACCGCCGGGAGCGTTGGACGCCTCAACACTCCCGGAACGGTTCTTCCATCCCAGACACGACACAGGAGAACCGTATGAGACAACAAGATCGACCACCAACTCCCGAGCAAATCGAGATCGCGCGTTGGACGGCCTCGCTTGGAGCCGTCACCGCCGAGGCCCTCGCCCAGCGAACTGGCGTGAGCGTCGCCTCGGCACGCGCCAAGCTGATCGTCGCGCAGCGGCGCAAGCTGCTGGCGAGCGCGCGCCCTCTCTCTGGACGGCCAATGTTGTTCACGACCACGAGGGCCGGTCTGCGGGCTTGCCAGACACACGACATTGATGTGTGCACGGTGAGCCCGTCCACCGCAAACCATCTGATCATGTGTGCTGCGACGGCCGCGATGCTGGAACGTCGCTACCCGCACCATCGCCTCATAGGCGAGCGTGAGTTGCGTCGTGACGAGCGCGAGCGGGGACACCCGCTCGCCAGCGCAAAGCTCGCCACATCGCATGGGCGGCAGGGTCGTCTCCATTGCCCAGACCTCGTTCTATACCCGCACGACCCTGATGGGGGTCTGCCACTTGCCGTCGAGGTCGAGCTGACGATCAAGTCCCCAGAACGACTCATCGAGATATGTCGAGCCTGGGCGCGTTGTCGCACGATTGCCGGGGTGATCTATTTCGCGCCCGAGGATGTCCAGCGAGCGCTCATGCGAGCCGTGGCGAAGGTGCGCGCCTTCGAGCAGGTGGTGGTCGTGCCACTCGACTCGCTGTTGGACAAAGACACGCGGCCAGCCCGCTAGCCGAAAGGCCAGCTGGGTCATCAAGCGCCGAGAAAGTCCGTCCAATCGGCGGTGCCGCGAGACGAATTTAGCCCGCGAAATCGGGCCGAAACGCGCTTTTTGGCTTGCTGCGCAAAGAACCGTCCCAAGCGCCGCCTACCTTCATCAACAGGGCGAGCTCAACAGCAAAGGAGAACATCATGTCCTACTCGAACATCAACCGCGTCGTGCTCGTCGGCCGTCTCACCAGCGACCCCGAACTGCGGGCGCTCCCCTCTGGGAGCAATGTCTGTGAGTTGCGAATTGCCTGCAACACAACCCGTAAGACCGCCGAAGGTGACTACGCGGAGAAGCCCAACTTCTTCAACGTCAGCGTCTTTGGTCTTGCGGGCGAGTCGGTCCACCGCTATATGAGTCGCGGCCGTCGCGTGGCCATCGACGGGCGCCTAGACTGGCATGAGTGGGAGACCGCCGAGGGAACCAAGCGACAGGCGGTCAAGATCGTCGCGGAGAGCGTTCAGTTTCTCGACGGTCGCGGCGACCAAGGTGGCTCCAGCGGGTCCTCCGATGACGAGGGCTCGCTCGAGGACTCCATCGATGGCGACTCGAACGCGGACGAGCGCGAGCTCGTTGGTGTCGGCTCCGGTATCGAAGACGACCTCGTCTTCTAGCCCGACTCGCTTGAGCATTCAGCAAAAGGCGCCCCAGGGCGCCTTTTGCATTTAAGGAGCCTTAGTATGCGCCAACACCTATAAAGCCGACAAGGAGCCTCCCCGGTGCCAGTCAACACCAAAGCGATCGGAAAGAAATACGAGCCCACCACATATGCCGTGGGCCGCGAGAAGATCAAGGAGTACGCGCGCGCGGTGGGTGAGACCAACCCGCTGCACCTCGACGAGAAAGCCGCGCGCGACGCTGGCTACACCGACGTGGTCGCCCCGCCAATGTTCGCGGTCGTCTACAGCTCCCCATCGGTTGCGCCGTCGCTGTTCGATCCCGAGGTGGAAATGAACTTCGCGATGATGGTCCACGGTGGACAGGAGTTCGAGTGGGGGCCGCTTGTCGTCGCGGGCGATGAGATCACTACCACCGCCTCCGTCAAGGACATCTCAGAACGCGACGGCCGCGGCTACTACGTGTTCGAGTCCGTCTCCGTCAACCAGCGCGGCGAGCAGGTTTGCCGCGGAACCTGGACCAACATCGTCCGAGGAGTTTGAGTCATGGCCGATCTTTCAATTGGGGGGCAGATCCCTGAGGTGCGCATCACCCCTGACAAGTACCTCACCAACCGCTACGCCGGCGCATCCGGCGACTTCAACCCGATCCACATCGACGAGGAGTTCGCCAAAGCCGTGGGGCTGCCCGGACGCATCTTGCACGGGCTGTGGTCGATGGCACAGGTCGCTCGCGCCCAGACCGAGGCTGCGGGTGGTCCCGCGACGCTCAAGCGCTTGTCGGTTCAGTTTCGCGGCATGGGCGTGCCTGAGCAAGAGGTTGTCGTCACCGGCACAGTGCGTGAGGCCTCAGATGGCCGTGTGATCGTGGACACTGTCGCTGAGCAGGGTGGCAACCGGATCATTCGCAACGCCGAGGCCGAGCTGAAGGTCTGAGATCGTTGGCTCCGCTCTGGGCTACGGGGGCGGCGCTGATGGTTCTGCTGAGCGTGCACCGCTGACGATACGTGCGGCACAGCCACCCGAGCGTTCGTAGGGCGATCGCGGGCTCGCGAGCTGCACGAGGAGTGGACTGAGGTGCAGACTAGAATCCCCGTCATGCTCACCCCCCGACAGGAGCTGATCCTGTGCAAGGTGGTAGAGGACCACCTGCACAGCGGCCAACCGGTGGCCTCCAAGGCGATCGCCGCCGACCCCGGCCTCGATTGCGGGCCCTCCACCGTGCGCAACGAGCTTGCCCTGCTCGAGGAGCACGATCTGCTTGCTCATCCGCACACCTCCGCCGGGCGCGTGCCCACCGATGCGGGTCACCGCTATGTGGTGGACAGGATGCTCGGCACCGGTCAAAGCCTTGCACCGGTGCGCCCGTTGTCGTTGTCGTTGACCCGCAGCGAGGTCGAGGAGGCGATGCGCCTGACAAGCGTCGCGATCTCGCAGGTGACGAGCCTGCTGGCTGTCGTCTCGGCGCCGTCGCTTGACACCGCCACGATTCGCCACATAGAGGTGCTCGCTCTGCAACCCCAGGTGGCGATGGTTGTCGTCATCACCTCGACCGGTGGCGTCTCCAAGCTGCTCACCAGCTTCGACGGGCCCGTCGACCAGGGGCTTGTGAGCTGGGCCGGCGAATACCTCAACGAGCGGCTCGTCGGCTTCGGGCTCGGCGCACGGATGCTTTCCAAGCGCTTGGACGACCCAAGCCTCGGTGTCAGCGAGCGTGCGTTCGTCGATCGGCTCGCGCCCGCCTTTGGCAGCATCAAATCCGAGACCGAGGACACGCTCTACGTTGATGGCACCGCGCACCTGCTCTCCAGCCGGGCAATCGGCGATCTCACCGAGGTGAACGAGCTGATGAGCATGCTCGAGCGTCGCGCAGCTCTGCTGCGCGTGCTGCGTGCCGCGCTCGGGGAGTCCGACGTCTATGTCCGTATCGGTCGCGAGAACGAGATTCCCGCGATGCGCTCGCTGGCGCTCGTCGCAGCCAGCTATGGCGTCGCGCGCCGCAAGCTCGGGGCCGTGTCGGTGATTGGGCCGGTGCACATGGACTATGCCGGCGCGATCGCCACTGTACGCGAGGCTGCCCATGAGCTCTCGCGCTTCGTCGAAGACGCTTACGCGGAGCGCTGAGGAAGCGATGGCCAGTCGATGAGCGCAACCACTCCCCGGGATCCTTACGAGGTGCTTGGCGTATCTCGCGATGCTGGCGAGCAGGAGGTCAAGAAGGCCTTTCGCAAGCTCGCCCGCGAACTGCACCCGGACGTCAATGCCCACGATCCCCAGGCCGAAGAGAAGTTCCGCGAGGCAGCGGAGGCAAACGAGATCCTCTCCGACCCTGAGCGCCGCGCCACCTACGACCGCTACGGGCACGAGGGCCTGCGCTCTCGTGGGTACGCTCCCAATTTCGAGTCCTTTGGTTCCGTCAGCGACCTGTTCAACGCCTTCTTCGGTAGCGGTGGCTCAAGCGCAGGGCCTGCGCTGGGTGGCGACATCGCCGTGGCCGTGGAGATGACACTGCTCGAAGCGTCGGTCGGTGCCAAGCTCGATGTCTCCTACGAGGCGATCGACCGCTGCGATCACTGTCACGGCAACGGCGCCGAGCCTGGTACCCCGATCGAGCGATGCTCGCGCTGCGAGGGGGCCGGCCAGGTGCAGAGCGTCATGCGCACTCCCTTCGGTCAGATGATGCGCACCAGCCTCTGCGATGTCTGCCACGGCGACGGACGCGTGCCGAGGAAGCCTTGTGGTACTTGCCGCGGTCGCGGGCAGCTGGCGGTAAAGCGCAGCGAGCAGGTCACGGTCCCCGCGGGGATCGATGATGGCCAGCGGATTCGCGTGAGCGGGCGCGGGCACGCTGGTGAGCGCGGCGCTCCCGCTGGCGACCTCTACGTGCTCGTTCGCGTGCGCGCCGACGAGCGCTTCATCCGCGAAGGCGACGACCTGATCACAGCGCTCGACGTCGCTGCTCCGCTGGCGGCGCTCGGGGCAACGCTGGAGGTGCCCATACTCGACGGTGTGGTTCCGATCGAGGTGGCCGCCGGCACCCAACCGGGCGAGATCCTCACGGTGCGCGGACAGGGGATGCCCTCGTTGCGCGGCGGGCGTCGCGGGAACCTGCGCGTTGTTGTCAACGTCCTCATCCCGCGCCGGCTCAGCGAGACTCAGCGCGAGCTGCTCGGGCAGTTGAGCGAGACGCTCACCGAGGAGAACCTACGCTCCGAGGAGTCGATGCTCGGGAAGCTACGCCGCGTTTTGCGCCACCAGGCGGCGTGAGCGGCTTGCGGTATCGCGGGCCGGGCGCGTGATCCGGCTGGCGCTACGCGTTCGGCGCAGCGACGCCGAGCTCGTGCTTGCCGACCTGCTCGAGCTTGCGCCCAGCGGCGTCGAGGAGATCGAGCTGCCGGCAGGCGATGAGGGAGAAGGGATGGTCGAATATGCCGTCTACGGTGCTCCGGGCGAGCTGCCGCTGTTGCCGGACGTGCGGGCTGTTGCGGGGGGTGCGCTGGTCGGGATCTCGACTAGCGAGGTTGCGGACGATTGGTCTGAGCGCTGGAAGCAGTTTCATAGGCCGGTGCTCATCCAAGCTCGTGCGCCGGGTGTTCCCCGCACACTTGGGGGGAGAGCGGATGGGGATATGCCCGCGACGGCAGACCCGCTGGACGGGAATGTTTCCGCGACGACAGATCCGCAAGTGCTGAGTGGACTGGTCGTGGAGGACGTCTCCGCGGAGCATGCCCCCCGCGCGCGCGGGGGGCATTGCCTTTTCGTAAGGCCCCCGTGGGAGGCACCGAGCGATCGCGCCGATGCGCTTGAGATCGTGATCGATCCTGCGCAGGCCTTTGGCACCGGCGCGCACGCGACCACTCGCATGTGCCTGGAGTTGTTGCTGGAGCTTGCCGCCGGCGAGGGCGCCCGCGATCCTGTGCTCGATGTCGGCTCTGGCTCGGGCGTGCTGGCGATCGCGGCGCTGAAGCTTGGGTATCGCCGGGTGCTGGCACTCGACAACGACCGTGAGAGCGTGCGCGCGATTCTCGCCAACGCGGCTGTCAATGACGTCGAGTTGGAGGCTCGCTGCTTTGACCTGCGCCGCGAGTCGCTGCCTTGGCTTGTTGGGGATGGGGATTTGAAGGGAGTGCCCGCAGTGTTCGGCGCCCCGACCAAAATCGATGGCGGCAAGCCTGACACTGGGCAGGTAGTGCTTGCAAATCTTCTGAGGCCGTTGCTGATCGACTTGGCAGAGAAGATGGCCCAGTCAGAGGTTCGCGCTCTGCCCGAGCGCCTCGATCTGATCGCAAGCGGGCTGCTGCGCGAGCAGGCCGACGAGGTGGCCGAAGTGTTCGCTAGACGCCTTGGCCTGAGCGAGCGAGCCCGTCTCGAGCAGGGGGAGTGGTCGGCGCTGTGGCTGGCGCGCTAGCGGGCAGCTCGGTGGCGGCACGGGCCACCGCCCTGAACAGCAGGTCAAGCGCTGGCCGCAGGTTTTCCTCGCTCTCGAGCAGAGCTCGCGCCGCGATCAGGCCGACGCCGATCTGCTCGAGCGCCTCACCGACTCCACCCGGCTCGGGGTCGCGGCACACCGCGATCGCCAGGTCGAGCATTCCCTGCGCCTGCTCGACGGCTCCCGCGAACATCGCTGGACCGGCGAGGCTCGCGTACCCGTAGGCGCGCGCAAGCCGGCCTTGCATCGTGATCTGGTGCTTGCCACGCGGCGCGGAGACCGGTGGCAGGCCGCGACCATCGACGAGCCCGGCCATCGTCCCGCCGATAACAGCGCCGATCGCCTGCTGGTCGAGTCCTGCGTGGGTGGCGACGCGCAGCGCGAGATATAGGCCGCTGGAGGTGAGCCCGTATGGCGGGTCGGAGGCAAACACGATCCGCTCGGCCGGCACGCGCGCGAACAGCTCGATCAGGTCCATCGGAAAGAAGCACGACGTGTCGTAGAGGACGCCCGGATGGTCGGCCAGGCGCGAGGTGAGGATGCCCTGGTCGCAGATCGCCCCATGGGCGAGGACCAAGACGACGTCGGGGTGGCGCAGGGCTAGGTCGGCCAGCCCGTCGGCGATCGGCGGCATGCCGCGGCCCGCGTGGATCAGGATCGGCACGCTCGCTT
Organism: uncultured Solirubrobacterales bacterium; assembly: GCA_963827045.1. Lineage (GTDB taxonomy): Bacteria > Actinomycetota > Thermoleophilia > Solirubrobacterales > Solirubrobacteraceae > Palsa-744. The sequence goes on along the minus strand of CAWGZH010000003.1, from coordinate 155,132 downwards.
CCTCGGCCAGAGTGAAGATCGCGTCCATCTCGGGGCTGTCGAAGGCGAACGCTTGCGCGCGCGGGTGCAGCTTGATGCCGCGGGCGCCCTTCGCGATGCAGCGTTCCCCCTCGGAGACGGGCGCTTCCGCTGGGTCGAGCCGACAGAACGGGATCAGCCTTCCTTCGCTTTTTCCCGCCCACTCCAACACTCGGTCGTTGGGCACGCTGTATGAGGGCTTGCGCTCGGGGTCGTGCAACGGAAAGACGCACGCCCTGCGCGCATGTGCGTGATCGAGCTGTGAGAGCAGCGTCTCCAGGTCTAGCGAGCGGCCGTCCTCGTCCAGGCCGAGATGCGTGTGCGCATCGAATACTTCGGCGCCGGCGGGGCGCAACCGCTCGCCATCCTTCAGGAACGGGGCCAGTGCGTCGCGATAGACGGATGCGCTCATCGCCACTCATTCTGCCGATCGCGCGGCTACGGCGACGCCCGGCATGCCGATCAACGGACAGGCCAACCGGGCGAAAGCGATGAATCGACACAAAAGTCTCGCCTGCTGGGCGTATCCTGAGTCGAGGATGACGATTCTCGATGACGTAAAGGGAGACCTGACGAGCGCGATGCGGGCTGCCGACAAGCAGCGCGTCGGCGCGCTGCGGATGATCCTCTCCGAGTTGCAGAAGGCGGAAAAGGACGGTTCCGGGGACGAGCTGGCGGTGCTGCGGCGTGAGCGCAAGCGACGCCTGGAGGCCGCCAAGGCGTTTCGCGACGGTGGACGCGAGGACCTTGCCAGCGGCGAGGAGGCCGAGGGTGAGCTGATCGGCTCCTACCTGCCGGCCGAGCTCTCAGACGCCCAGCTCCAGGTGATCGTCGAGCGGGCCGTGGTTGAAAGCGGTGCGCAGTCACCCAAGGACATGCGCCAGGCGATGAAGAGTGTTATGGCGGTTGTCGATGGGCGCGCCGACGGCAAGCGGGTCTCTGGCCTGGTCAGGGCGGCGCTCGGGGGATGAGGACGCAGATCGAGCTGCCGGGTGAGGTCGCCGCCGAGCTGGCGGGAACCCAGGACGCGGTACTGCGTGCGCTGGAGGGGCATCTGCGTTGCAAGGTGTTCCTGCGCGGCAACCTACTCACGCTCGAGGGCTCCGAAGAGGATGCACACATGGGCGAGCGGGTGATACACGAGCTCTCCGAGCTGATCGGCCGTGGCCATCAGGTCGCGCCCGGTACGATCGTCGCGGTGACGGGCGCGCTGGATGCGCATGAATCGCCGGCGCGTGTCTTGGAGGACGTCGTGTGGCGGCACCGCAGCCTGAGCGTCGCTCCGAAGACCGTCAATCAGAAGCGCTACGTCGACTCGATCCGGTCGAGCACCGTGACGTTCGGTGTAGGGCCGGCCGGCACCGGCAAGACGTTCCTGGCAGTGGCAATGGCCGCCGCCGCGCTCTCGCGCCACGAAGTCAATCGGATCATCCTCACCCGTCCCGCTGTCGAGGCTGGCGAGCGACTCGGTTTCCTGCCCGGGGATTTGATGGCGAAGGTGGACCCTTATCTGCGACCGCTGTTCGACGCGCTGCACGACATGCTCGATCCGGAGAAGGTCTCCCAGCATCTGGAGCGTGGCGTGATCGAGATCGCGCCACTAGCGTTCATGCGTGGGCGCACGCTTAACGATTCGTTTGTGATCCTCGACGAGGCTCAGAACACTACGCCCGAGCAGATGAAGATGTTCCTCACGCGGCTTGGATTTGGCTCCAAGATGGTCGTCACGGGCGATATTACCCAGGTCGATCTGCCACGCGAGCAACGCTCAGGTCTGGTCGTGGTGGGGGAGGTGCTCGATGCGATCGAGGGCATTGAGTTCGTGCGCTTCGGCGGCGAGGACGTGGTGCGTCACAAGCTCGTGCAGCGAATCGTGGAGGCATATGACGTGCACGGCAGGCGCACGACTGACGTAGGTGGGCGACGTGAGGCTCCCGCGCGGCCTGCTGCTTCCGCGCGATCCGGGTCGGACGCCGTGGGCGAGACTGACGATGCCGAGGGGCAGGTCGTGGTTCAGCGTTTGGCCGAGCGTCGAGCCTGAGCTGCTCGCATCGATGCTCGAGGTCGAGGTCTTCGGCGCACAACTGCTCGCAGGGCCGCTTCCTCAGTGGCGGGTACAGCGACTGTGCGTGCTTGCGCTCGCATCGGCCGGAGTTGACGAGGGACATCTCGCCGTCGAGTTCGTGGGCGCCGAGCGTATGGCCGAGCTCAACGGCGAGCACCGCCGCAAAGACGGGCCTACGGACGTGCTCTCCTTCCCCGTCGATGGCGCCGATCCGCACGCTCCTGGAGCAGGTGTTCCGCGCGAGCTTGGCGATGTCGTGATCTGTCCAGCCTTCACGAGCGATGTGAGCGAGGCGATCGTGCACGGGACGCTTCACCTCGTCGGCATGGATCATGAGACAGACGAAGGCGAGATGCTGGCGCTGCAAGCCGAGATCATGCGTTGGGGCAACTCGTGAGCGACGCAACCACGGAGCCGGATACAGCAGTGACGCGCAGCGGCTTTGTCGCGCTGGCCGGCCGCCCCAACGTCGGCAAGTTGACGCTCGTCAACGCGATCGTCGGTGGCAAGGTCGCGATCGTCTCCGATCGCCCGCAGACCACACGCCGAGCGATTCGCGGCGTACGCACCGAGCAGCAGTGGCAGATCGTGCTCGTTGATCTGCCCGGCGTTCAGCGTCCTCGTGACATGCTGACCGAGCGCATGGCTGGACGGGTGCGACTGGAACTCGCGGGCTCCGATGCGGCGCTGCTGGTGCTCAACGGGGAGCAGGGGGTCGGCGCCGGCGACCGCTACATAGCGCAGGCGCTCGCCGAGGTGGATGTGCCGATGACGATCGCGATCAACAAGGTCGACCGGCTCGACCGTGCCGCGACCGTTGCGGTGCTGGCGGCTGCCGCTGAGCTTGACCTCGGCGGCGAGATATTCCCGATCTCCGCGCGTACCGGCAAGGGTGTAGTCGAGCTTGTGGAGCACCTCGCCGAGCTGATGCCGCAAGGTCCGTTCATGTTCTCCCCACAGGCGATCTCAGACCAGCCGCTGTCGGTGCTGCTGGCAGAGTTGGTGCGCGAGGCGGCGATCAGACGCACCTTCCAAGAGCTGCCCCACGCTGTGGAGGCGATCGTCGAAGAGATCGAACACCCGCGTGAGGGCTTGGTGCGGGTGCGCGCGCTGCTGTGGGTCGAGACCGAGTCCCAGAAGGGGATCGTCGTCGGTGCGGGCGGACGCATGATCAAGGCGATCGGCTCCGCCGCACGCAAGGAGATTGAGCGCGAGCTGGGCTGTCAGGTGCATTTGGACCTGTCGGTGCGCGTGCGGCGCGACTGGCGCGGAGATGAGGGGTTGTTGGATCGGTTGGGGATTACGTAAGGCCAGGCGCGGCGTGGCCGTCCCGGCTCTCAGATCTTGCCGGCAAGCCGGTCGCTTATTCGGCGTACCGCATCGAGGTCGAAGACCGGGACGAACGCGAAAGGCACTGTCAGCACAGCCGGCGGCGAGCCATCGGCAAATCGTTGCCGGCGTAGGCGGGCTATCTGTACGAGCTGGACTTTGGCGCGGTCGTTCATGGTTCGCGCCATTCGCATGGCGTTGCTTGCGGCATTGGCGTTCGCGCCGTCGCCGCCGTCCCTCCTCGCCAGCGCGATTCGCTCCAAATCCTGCCGGCTGAAGCGTCTTGGCATGGTGCCATTGACGATCACTGTGTCGAGGTCCCGGTCCAGTTCGCGGCGCAAGCCTTCCTCCAGCTCGAGCGTCTCGGTGACGGCCATCTCGCTCGCGTGGGTTACCGCGACATACGCCGATCGCTGCGCGTCTTTCAGTAGTTCGCGCAGCGCCTGTGCCTGCTCGGCCAGCGGCCCAACGCGCACGATCGCGGAGAAGGTCTGCGGTGAGCGCAGCATCGCAAGCGCGTGGCCGCTGGCGGGCGCGTCAAGAACGACGAGGTCATAGGTCGGTCGACCTCGTCTCTCGCGAGGCGAATCGCTCGATCCGCTCTTGGCAGCACCGCGCCCTTCGCATAGCTCGCGCAGCTTGACCATGCTCACCAGCTCCCGTACACCGGGAGCCGCGGCCGCGAAGTACTGGAAGGTGCTGCTCGACGAGAGCAGCCGCGCCGAGATGCGGCCGGTGAGTGTTCGCAGCCACTCGCCAAGCACGCGGTCTGGATCGATAGACATGGTCCAGAGGCGCTCCTGCAGTTCGACCTCCTCGCCACTGTGGCGGTCGGGCCGGTGTCTAGGAGGACTGTGCTCGTTGCCGTCGAGGCGCATCGCCCGGTTGGGCCCATTCGGGCCGGTCTCATCGGCGGCGAAGAGGTCGAACAGATGATGCTGGGCACCGAGCTCGACCACGATCGTGCGCAGCCCCTGCTGTGCCGCGGCGAGCCCTAGGGCACATGCAATTGTGCTCTTGCCGACCCCGCCCTTGCCGGTCACCACGATCAGCTTTCTCTCCAGCAACGAGACCATGTCTTAGAGAGTCTGTCCGGAAACTCGTGCACGTGCCTGGCGGCACCTGACGCTGCGTGCCGCGGCGTCCTCGGACCTCGACTTGGCGCCGCCAAGCCTTCGGTCCTGCGTCCTAGCGGCACTTGGTCATGCACACGCCATCCACGCACCCGAGTTTCCGGACAGACTCTTAGCAACCTACAATTCGGCGGATGAGCGCAGCGGCAGCCGACGAAGTGGAGCAACTGCTCGTCTATGACGAGCGCGGTCTCGTGCCTTGCGTGGTGCAGGACTGGAGCAGCGGCGAGGTGCTGACGCTTGCCTACATGAACGAGCTTGCGCTGGAGCGTACGCGCGCTACCGGGGAGCTGCACCTTTGGAGTCGCTCGCGCCAGGAGCTGTGGCACAAGGGCGCCACGAGCGGCAACACCCAAGCGGTGCGAGCGCTGCGTGTCGACTGCGACGGCGATGCTCTGCTTGCGCTCGTCGAACCCGCCGGGCCTGCTTGTCATACGGGCGAGCGCAGCTGTTTCTATCGCGGCGAGGTGGAGCCTGGAGCTCCTCACGAGACGCTGCCGGCGCTCGAGCGCACGTTGCGCGAGCGCGCAAGCGAGCGTCCCGCAGGCTCCTACACCGTAGAGTTGCTCGACGATCCCAGGCGCATCGGCGAGAAGGTGATGGAGGAGGCAGAGGAGGTCTCTCGTGCCGCGCGCGAGGAGACCGACCAGCGGGTTGCCGAAGAGGCCGCTGACCTTGCTTATCACCTGCTGGTGTTGCTTCACAGTCGCGGCTTGGCGTTGTCGGACGCGGAGGGCGTGCTCAATGAGCGCCGCCGGTAGCGTCAGCCGGGACCCGGCCGGCTTTCGCGCGCTCGCGTGCCTCATGGCGGGATGCGCGCGATGAGTGCCGCTGGTAGTGCGGCCCCGTCGCGGGCGGCGGGCGCTTACAACCTGATCCCGCTGCAGGAGACGTTCATCGCCGACTGCGAGACGCCGGTCTCCGCTTTTCTGAAGCTGCGCGAGCTGGCGCCGGGTGAGCCCGCCTTCCTGCTGGAGTCGGCCGAGCAAGGGCAGCGCATGGGGCGCTACTCGTTCATCGGCTTCCGCCCGCGCTCGGTGTTGCGCTGGTCGCTTGGCGATCCGGGGGACCCCTATGCCTTGGCGGCCGCTGCAGTCGCCGACTGTCGCCAGGCGCCGCTGCCCGACGGGGTGGGTGGGTTCCCGTTCATGGGGGGTGCCGTGGGCTTCTTTGGTTATGACCTGGTGCGCACCGTGGAGCCGCTCGGCGAGCCAAACTCGGACGCACTCGGTCTGCCGGACATGGCGCTGATGCTGACCGATGCGCTTGTCGCGTTCGATCATCTCAAGCACACGATCACGATTGTGGCTAACGCCGACCTCGACGCCGAGCCCGACGCTGAGCGGGCACACAAGGTGGCGGCACGCACGATCGCCGAAGTGCGCGCATGCCTGGCCGGTCCTGTGCCGCCTGGCGCGAAAGCGGGCGTGCGCGCAGTGCCGCGCTTCGAGTCGAACATGACACGCGAGCACTTTGAAGCGATGGTGGCGCGGATCGTTGAGTACATCTACGCCGGTGACGCTTTCCAGGTCGTGCCTTCGCAGCGCTTTTCGGCCGAGGTGCCTGTCGAAGGGTTCTCCATATACAGGGGCCTGCGCACCGTCAACCCAAGTCCCTATATGTACTTTTTGAACTTCGGCGATTTTCAGATCGCCGGCGCAAGCCCAGAGCCGTTGCTCACCGTCTCTGCACGCCACGTATCCACGCGCCCGATCGCCGGTACGCGCCCGCGCGGCTCGAGCCCCGAGCAGGATCGGCGCATCGCCGACGAGTTGCTGGAAGACGAGAAGGAGCGCGCCGAGCACGTGATGCTCGTCGACCTGGGGCGCAACGATCTGGGACGCGTGTGCGAGTACGGCAGTGTCGCCGTCGACGAGCTGATGGAGATCGAGACCTACAGCCACGTGGTGCACATCGTCTCCTCGGTGTCTGGCACCTTGCGCGAGGACGTCGGCGCGATGGACGCGCTGCGCTCTGTATTGCCACCGGGCACGCTCTCGGGTGCGCCAAAGGTGCGCGCGATGCAGATAATCGATGAGCTCGAGTCCACCAAGCGCGGTGGCTATGGCGGCGCGATCGGCTACCTCAGCTACACGGGCGACCTCGACACCGCGATCCACATCCGCACCGTCGTCGTCAAGGACGGGGTCGCGCACGTGCAGGCCGGCGGCGGCACCGTGGCCGACGCCAAGCCCGAGTACGAGTACGAGGAGTCTGTGAACAAGAGCAAGGCTGTGCTGCGCGCCGTCGAGCTTGCTTGTGAACAGGCGGATTGGGCTTGAGCATGCGCGTGCTTGTGATCGACAACTACGACTCGTTCACCTACAACCTTGTGCAATACCTGGGCGAGCTCGGAGCCGAAGTCTGCGCCGTGCGCAATGACGCGGCCACGATCGATGAACTGCTCGACGACGGCTACGAGCGCTGCGTGATCTCGCCAGGACCTTGCACTCCCAACGAGGCCGGCGTCTCGCTTGAGGTAGCTGGGCGCATGCCGGAAGCAGGCATCCCCACGCTCGGCGTCTGTCTGGGCCACCAGGCGATGGCCCAAACGTTTGGCGGTCTCGTCAAGCTGCACGAGCCCGTGCACGGCAAGGCCACGACGATCGAGCACGATGGGCGCACCATCTTCACGGGGCTCACTTCGCCGCTGAAGGTCGGGCGTTACCACTCGCTTGTCGTCGATGACGAGCTGCCCGATTGCCTGGAAGCGACCGCACACGGCGGTGGCGTGCTGATGGGCTTGCGCCATCGTGAGCTGCCGGCCGAGGGCGTCCAGTTCCATCCCGAGTCGGTGCTTACCGATGAAGGCAAGAAGCTCCTGGCAAACTGGATGGGGCTCCGGTAGGTGCCAAATCCCGTCCTCACGCGTGCGATTGACGCGGTCGCCTCGCGGCGCGACCTGAGCCAACAAGAGGCCGCCGAGGTGCTTGCCGAGATTATGCACGGCGACGTCTCGGAGACTCAGATTGCTGCCTTTCTGATCGCGCTGCGCACGAAGGGGGAGACGGTTGACGAGCTGGCCGGGCTGGCCGGCACGATGCGCGAGTTGGCGGCACATGTGCCGACCATGCGCCACGACCTGCTCGACACGGCCGGCACCGGCGGTGGGCGGCGCACCTTCAACGTCTCCACCACGGCCGCGCTGGTGGCGGCCGGCGCGGGCTGTGCTGTGGCCAAGCACGGCAACCGCTCAGCAACCAGCTCGTCCGGTTCGGCCGACCTCTTGGAGGCGCTCGGTGCGCGCATCGACCTTGGCCCTGAGGCCGTCGCGCAGTGCATCGAGGAGGCGGGCTTTGGCTTCATGTTCGCACCCGCCCACCACCAGGCCACTCGTTTCGTCGTGCCGGTCCGCAGCGAGCTGGCGGTGCGCACGATCTTCAACTTCCTCGGGCCGCTGACCAATCCGGCGGGAGCAAACCAGCAGCTTGTGGGCGTTGTCGATTTGAGTTTCCTGGAGACGATCGCAGGCGCCCTGGCACGCCTTGGCGTGCAACGCGCGCTTGTCGTTGCCGGCGAGGACGGGCTCGATGAGGTCTCCACCTCGGCAGCTACCCAGGTCGTTGAGGTCAACGGCGACGAGCTGAAGCGCTACGTGCTCACGCCCCAGGATGTCGGCATCGAGCTTGCGGATCCGTCAGACCCGCTGCTCGGTGGGGGGTCGCCCAGCGAGAACGCCGCAGTAACGCTTGCGGTGTTCGATGGCGAGCAGAGTGTGCGCGCCGATCTAGTGTTGATCAATGCGGGCGCCGCAATTTACGCCGCCGGTGCCGCCGACTCGATCGCGAGCGGCGTCGAGGCTGCTCGCGCGGCGATCGCATCGGGGGGCGCGTCTGCGGCGCTCGAACGTTATGTGCAAGCCAGCCGACGCCACGCACCTGAGCAGGTGGCGGGATGACTGTGTTGGACCGCATCTTGGCCGAAACTCGTCAAGAGGTTGAGCGTCGCAAGCAACAAACACCTATCGGGACAGACATAAGTTCTCGCCGACCGAGCCGATTTCGCCATGCGCTCGCTACCCCGGGTATTTCTGTGATCGCCGAGTTCAAGCGCCGCTCTCCGTCGGCGGGCAAGCTGCGCGAGCCGGAGCCTGACATCGCTGCGATCGTCAGCGCCTACGAGCGCGGTGGCGCGAGTGCTCTGTCGGTGTTGACCGAGCGGCCCAACTTCGACGGGTCGCTGGCCGATATCGACACTGCGAGCGACGCATCTGAGTTGCCGATCTTGCGTAAGGACTTCGTTGTCGATCCATATCAGCTGTATGAGACTGTGGTTGCCGGTGCGGATGCTGTGCTGTTGATCGTGGCTGCGCTCGAGCCTGAGGAGCTTGCCTCGCTCCACGACCGTGCGCTTGGGCTTGACTTGGATGTGCTCGTGGAGGTGCACGATCGCGATGAGCTTATGCGGGCAGAGCAGGTTGGGGCGCGGCTGATTGGCGTGAACAACCGCGACCTACGTGACTTCAGCGTCGATGTCGGACGTACGGAGCGGCTGCTTGCGGAGATGCCGGCAGGGACGACGGTGGTATCCGAGTCTGGGATCTCCAAGCCCGAGCAGCTGGAGCAACTGGAGCGCGCGGGGGTGGCGGCTGTGCTCGTCGGTGAGTCGTTGATGTGTGCGCCTGAGCCTGAGCAGGCGCTTGTCAAGCTGCTGGCGGGCTCTTCGGCGCGGGCCTTGCCTCAGCAGCGCTAGCCTGTCAAGCCCATGTCGTCTGTCCTCGGCCGCGGGGGCCGACCGTGGTTCTGATCTTTTATGCAGTCGCATGGTCCTCTTTAGTTCTCGTTGATCGCCATCCCTCATCCTGACTGCCAGTGAAGCGCATGTTCTTCATCCCCCTCTTCTCGGCCCTGATCGGCGGCGGGGTTGTCGTCGCCGTGGTCGCGGCAGCCGGCGATCTCGGCTCCTCGCAGAAGACGGTCACGGTCGTGCAGCAGGCTTCGACTCCAGTGGCTCCGTCGAACGCATCGCAGCAGGGCGGCGGCCTGACTCCGCACCAGATATACGAGCGGGATGCGCCGGGGGTCGCGCTCGTGACCTCCACGATCGTCAAGCAGACCGAATCGCCTTTCAGCCTTGGCGGTGAAAGCGAGCAAGGGACGGCCACAGGCTCGGGCTTTGTGATCAACAGCGACGGGACGATCCTGACCAACTACCACGTCGTCGAGAACGCGGTCAAGGTCGAGGTCAGCTTCGAACACGGCAAGACCGTCGAAGCGAAAGTGGTCGGCAAGGATCCCTCGAACGACCTTGCCGTGCTGCATATCCCCACCGAAGGTCTCACGATGCACGTGTTGACGCTCGGGAACTCCAGCAAGGCGCAAGTTGGCGATCCGGTGCTTGCGATCGGCAACCCCTTTGGCTACGACCGCACGCTCACTACTGGCGTTGTCTCGGCGCTACAGCGTCAGATCACCTCGCCCAATGGCTTCTCGATCGACAATGTTCTGCAGACCGATGCGCCGATCAATCCCGGCAACTCCGGTGGGCCGCTCCTCAACGAGGAGGGCGAAGTAATCGGCATCAACTCCCAGATCGAGACCGGCGGCAGCGGCGACGGCAGCGTGGGGATCGGCTTCTCGATTCCGATCAACACCGCCAAGTCTGAGCTTCCGCAGCTTGAGAAAGGCGGGACTGTCAGCGGCGCTTATCTCGGCGTCAGCACGATCAGCGTCAACGGCTCGCTCTCGGGGCTGAACTTGCCCGTCAAGAGCGGCGCGATGGTCGAGACTGTCGAAGCCGGCACGCCCGCCGCCAAGGCCGGTCTGCGCGGCGGCAACCTCGAAGCGCAGCTGGACGGCGGGAAGGTGGCCGTCGGCGGCGACATCATCGTCGGTGTCGATGGCAAAGCGATCGGCAGCGCTGAAGATCTTTCTTCCTTGATCGGGTCCAAGAAGCCGGGCGACACGATCTCGGTCGAAGTGATGCGCGCCACCGGCAGCGGCACTTATGAAAAGAAGACGATCAAAGTGACGCTCACGTCGCGCCCGAACTCGATCAAGAACCCCAACACGCCCGAAGGGTAAGGGCTTGGCCGTGTCAAGCGGCGGAGGGCTCCCGCGCGTCAACTAGCGCCCGACGCTTGCCTGTATAGCCGCACGATTCCGTATACTGGCAAACAGCTATCATGGGTAGATGTCGTTGACGCTGCCAATTGTGACGCTTGTCTATGAGCCATTCGCCTATAACGAGCGCTGTAGGCAATGCCCGATGTAGCCGTCATCGTGCCGCTGCATCGGCTGACCAGTGAAGCGCGCCAGTGCATCGACACAGTTCTCGGGTTGAGGGATCCACGCGCTGAACTCGTCGTTGTTTGTGACCGCCGACCCGCAGATCTTCCGCCGGGCGTGCGGGTGATCGAAACCGGATCCTCGACGGACACCTCTCCGGCGGAGAAGCGCGATGCGGCTCTCCTTCACACAGATGCGCCGATTTGTGCGTTCATAGACGATGACGCCTACCCCGCGCCGGACTGGGTGGAACGTGCGCTCAGCCGCTTTGCGGAAGATCCTAGTCTGCAGGCACTCGGTGGGCCTGGCATCACACCTCCAAACTCGTCGTTTCGACGGCGCTTGGCGGGCGCCTTTTACGAGTCGCGGCTTGGTTCCGGCGGCCTGCGGCATCGCTTCGTGCCAAGCCGGCCTCGGCGGGAGGTGGACGATTGGCCGGCCTACAACTTCTTTGTGCGTACCGATGTCCTCAAGGCCGTGGGCGGATGGGGCTCGCACTACTACGGAGGGGAGGACACCAAGCTCTGCCTAGCGCTGCGGGAAGGGGGATATAGAACCGGGTACGATCCGCAAGTCATTGTCTATCATCACCGCCGGCCAGTTTTTGGGGCGCTGATGAAACAGACTGGTAATGTGGGTCGGCGCCGCGGATCGTTTGTGCGTCACTATCCGGCCACATCGCGGCGAGCAGTTTACTTCGTGCCGACCGTTGTACTGTTTGTGGCACCTGTCGTGTATGCAGCGGCACTGCGGGCGCACTCCGTCGCGCGGGTGGCTGCGGTTACGATGCTGGCTTGGGCGGGCATCAGTGCGCTCGCCCGGTACGACGGGGCGCGCATTGACGAGTCCGCCGCGTTGCCGATAGCGCTCGCCGCTGCACACGGTGCTTATGGCTGGGGGTTCCTGCGAGGGCTCCTCGGTACTCTCACAGCCGGGGAACCCCAGTGCTAGCCGACGAGACACTGCCTGGCATCAGTGTCGTGATACCGACATTGAACTCCGCAAGGTACTTGGACGAGTGCCTCCAGTCGATCGTCGACCAGGATTATTCGCGCGAGCTGCTCGAGATCATCATCATTGACGGCGGATCACACGACCAAACGCTAGATATAGCCAGGCGTCACAGGGTGGACCAGATCCTGGAGAATCGGCTTGCCACCGGCGAGGCCGGTAAGGCGGAGGGTCTACATTACGCGACACGCGAGCTGATCCTGATGGTTGATTCCGACAACGTTCTGGTTGGCTTAGACTGGCTGCGTCGCATGGTACGTCCGTTGATGGCCGATTCGTCCGTTGTCTCCTCTGAGTGCCTCAGATGGGAGTATCGGAGGAAGGATCATTTCATCAATCGATACCAAGCATTGACGGGAATCAATGATCCGATGGCGCTTTTTATAGGCAACTACGATCGCTGGTCGGAGTTGCAACAACGCTGGACAGGCTATCCGGTACGCGCCGAAAGCCGCGATGGTTGGGAGCGGGTCGAACTGTATGCGTCTCACGTACCGACGATGGGTGCAAACGGCTATGTGGTGCGACGCATGGCCTATGCGCAGATCGACGTGGGCGACTATCTGTTCGATATCGACGCGGTCCACGATCTTGTCGCGGCGGGTCTTAATATCATTGCGCGAGTGGACGTGCCGATTCGTCACTATTACTGTGACTCCGTCGCGCGATTCTACAACAAGACTCGTCGCCGGACAGACGACTTCTTCTACTTCCGCAGTCAGGGAATGCGCACATACCCGTGGACGACACAGCAGCGACTCGGGATTCTGTGGTTTATAGCGGCGACGGTGCTCGTCGTGCCACTCCTTGCGCAGGTGCTCAGGGGTTATCGTCGCGTCGCCGATCCGGCTTGGCTGTTTCATGTTCCGGCGTGTTGGATCACGCTCGTGGTTTACGCGATCGGGACGCTGCGGGGCGCTGTGCGCCCGGCGAAGCTCGATCGGAGCGGATGGTCTCAATGAGCATTCTTGCCGGTAGAGCACCGATGCCACACTTACCCGGAGGTCTACCGGAGTCTCAGAGTGGGACGGGACGACGGGTAGCCGACAGCACCTTTGTGGTTCTCGTGAACGGCACGTTCGGCGCGCCTCCGGCGACCGGCGTGCTCGAATATCTCCTCGCCAAAGGGGCCCGCCGAGTGACGGCCGTCTCCCATCCGCTGCTCGCCGAGGATGGTGATCGGCATGAGATCACAACCTACGAACCGGCACGCAAGGCGCGGCGACGCAGCTTCAAATTGCCATCACGTACCCCCTACACGTACCCACTCGATGTGTTCTTGCCTCTCACGCTACCTCGTGCCGATGCGTGGATCGCCTTCAACAACCTACTCTGTGCGCGTGGACTGCTGGAGCGTCGCGTTGGGCGCGCGGGCAAGGTTGTCTACTGGGCCGTCGACTTCGTGCCCGATCGGTTCGGCGTAGGCAGCCCCCTGACACGAGCCTACGACGCGATTGACAACCGCTGCTGCCGCCGAGTCGATCTTCGCGTGGAGCTCTCCAAGCAGGCGCTTGCTGGACGCGACGCGCGCCATGGGCTCAGCGTCGAAGAGGGCGCGCCGAGGGCGATCGCGCCGGTTGGTGCCTGGGTTGACCGAGTCCCGGTGGTCCCGTCGGATGGCTGGAAGTCTCGTCGCGTCATATTCATCGGGCATCTGGTGGAGCGCATGGGCCTCGACACCGTTCTGGAGGCGATGACTCTGCTTGCTGAGCGAAACGTCGAGGTCACGGCCGACATAGCTGGTCACGGCCCGCTGGAGGAGTACTTGCGGAGGGAGACCGCCCGCCGAGGCCTGAACGACCGCTTGCGCTTTCATGGCTTTATCTCCGACCATCGTCGTCTCGAGAGCCTCCTGTCTGAGGCAGCGGTGGCGCTTGCGCCCTATAGCACGCGGGTCGAGTCGTTCACGCGCTACGCGGATCCTTCGAAGCTGAAGTCATACTTGGCGGCTGGCTTGCCAATACTGCTGACGGACGTGCCTCCGAACGCTGAGGACCTGGCTAAGCACGCGGGGGCGCAGGTGCTCGCCGACCACCCCGCGGCGTTCGCCGAGGCGATTCAGCGCACGCTCGAGGACCCCGCGGCCTGGCAGCGTCGGCGCCTGGCGGCGAGGCACTACGCGCGTCAATTCGATTGGCACGCGATCGTTGGAAACATTCTGAAAATCGCAGGCTTTGAAGGGTAGTTAGGGGTAGATGAAACTTCACGCCGACTCACGGTACCTGAGGCAGGCGATTGCGCAGCCGTGACGCAGGCGATTGCGCAATCGGCCAAGTGGCTTTGGACTAGGGAAGCTGAGTCCGGTGAGTGACCTCTGTCCAGTGTGTGGGTCGTTGGCTACCACGTCTGCCTTCTATGCTCGCGATCTGGCGTTGGGGGCCGTCGCTGGCGAATTCTCCTACCAAAGATGTTGCAACTGCGCATCTGTTTTCCAGACGCCACAACCGACGGAAGCCGATCTCATCAGGGCCTACTCGCGCGCTTACGGTCACTACCGCCAGACGCGTTCGCTGCTCGATCGACTTGCCAGGCCCCTTACCCTTCCGGAGGTTCGTCGTTTCATGAGACACAGCGACGGCGCTGGCCGGCTGATCGAGCTCGGCGCAGGGAACGGTCAGTTTCTGGAGCGACTGAAGTTGTGTGGTTGGACCGGTTCACTGGAGGCCGTCGAGCTCGACGCATCCACAGCCGCAGCGGCCGCGCGGCGCACGGGTTTTGCAGTACGGACAGCAAACCTCGACGAGGAGGTCCTGCCTGAAGTCTCATACGACGCGATCGTGATGCGGCATGTGATCGAGCATCTCCGCCGGCCGGCGATCACATTGGGGATGGCCTACCGCGGGCTGCGTCCCAACGGTGTCCTATTCATTGGAACCCCTGACGCGCGGGCCCTGTCTGCGCGCGTATTCGGACGACATTGGTGGGGGTACGAGGTCCCGCGTCACCTGGTCGTCTTCTCCAGCGGCGCGCTTAGTTCGCTGTTGAGGGACGCCGGCTTCGAACTGCTCGATCGCTGGTCCGGCTTCTCGCCTCTGATGTGGAGTGCCAGCCTTGGCCTCGCGCTTGCCGACCGGCGGGTGCCCAGCCGGTTGTGTCACATCGCAAGCTCCCCGTTCAACCCGCTCACGACAGCAGCATTCAGCCTCGGCTCGGCGGTGGAGGTCGCATTGGGACGCTCGACGATGCTCAACATCGTCGCCCGTCGCCCGTCCGGCTAGAGACAGACCGCCCTGAAGTCGTGAACGAGCCGGCGTTCGGACTCGTTCTACCAATAATCAGAATCATGATATTATACCATTCAATGGTAAAAGAAATGGTTAATGGGATACAACGGTCCACGCGTACGCGCGTACGGCTGGCTTACGCGCGACGCATGAGAGGCCGGCGCTTACGGTTCTACCGCAGCTTTATCGGTAGTGGCGATCTGGTCTTCGACATAGGCGCGAACATGGGTGAGAGGAGCGAAATCTTTTTGGCACTCGACGCCGTTGTGGTGGCGGTCGAGCCTCAGGCCGAGTGTATCGAGCGTCTGTGTAACAAGTGGAAGGATGAGCCGCGGTTCACGTTATTCGAGGGCGCCTGCGCGGAGGAGCAGGGGACGCTTGAGCTGTTTGTCTCAGACGCCGATACCCTGTCGAGCATGTCCGTCGACTGGATCGACGCAGTGCGCCAAAGCGGCCGATTCACAGATCGCCGCTGGGATGAGACACGGGTCGTGGCCACCACCACACTCGACGCACTGATCGCGGAGCACGGCACCCCGGTCTTCCTGAAGATCGACGTAGAGGGCTTCGAGTACAGAGTTCTCTCGGGTTTGACCCAACCAGTGAATTGCGCGTCGATCGAGTGGTCGTCGGAGTCGCTGCCTGTCACCGCGCGCTGCGTCGAGCATCTGAGCCGTCTAGGGATGGAAGAGTTCAATCTCTCCTTTGGGGATTCCGTGTCGTGGGCGCTACCCAAATGGGTCGATGATCGAGAGATAATCTCATTCCTGGCCAGACCCATGGAAAAACTCGCATGGGGCGATCTGTACGCGAGAAGGTCTGAACCTGCGGTAATTCAGGCTGAGGCATTTGAGCGGTCCGTAGATCTATCCGGCGCTGGGCGTACAAAGCGAAACATTCCGCACGCATAGCGAGCGTGGTCCAGTTCTCCTAGCTCTTGGTCGCGCCTGAAGATGCCGTCGTCGCCGACCCCCGAGAACTCGGCCAGCCGCAGCCCCTCGAACATCTCGAGCACATCGTGGGGATCGTGGATACGGTGGGCGTTGAAGCAGACACGTGGCCGCCCGACTGGTAGTGAGAACAGGAGCTGCCCGCCGGGCATGAGCACACGACGCAGCTCGGCCGCGGCCTTGCGGGTGCCAAGCGGGTCGAGCGGATCGCCGTAGCGACCAAGGCCGATGTGCTCCGCGACGTGCAGACACGACAGCGATTGCACAGAGCGGTCAGCGAAAGGCATGTCGAGCACACTTCCCTCGATCGACTCGAGCCGGTCGAGTTGGGCGGTGAGAGGGCGGATATCCACGAACGCCACGTCGCAGATCGTGGTGAGAAAGCCCACATAGTCGACCCGTGAGCCGACGTTGACATGGCGGCCTGGCGCCAGCGCCGCGACGTGATGTGCTGCCCACACGTCCTGGAAGAAGTAGTGGCGGTCAAACGGCGAAGTTGTGAGACGGTCGCCGAGCTGTGGGAAGGCGTCGCGCCAGCGCAGCGGCTCGGCGTTTGGCAGCCGGCGATAGACGCCGCGGTCGCTCAGGTAGCGCATCAGCGCACGGGGGGCGCGGGCGGCGCCGAGGACTCGCACGCCGGCCTGCGGGACCGATGGCGGGAGTCGCCGCGCGAGCCTGAGCAAGCGCGGCTCCGCGTGCGTGAACCGCGTCGGAGGATAGGTCTCCCCGCTCTGCGACTTTGTGCGTGGTTCAGGTGACACTGTTGGCCCAGCGCTCGACGTTGCGCTCTTGTATCTCACGCAGGATGTCCTCCAGCTCATACTGGAGCGTCCAGTTCGGGTAGTCGCTTTCAAAGGGTTCCAGGTCACTGATCCACCAGCGGTGATCGCCCATGCGGTTGGATTCGCTCAGCGACCAGTTAAGCTCCCGTCCGACGATCTGCTGGCAGAGCTCGATGGCCTCGAGCACCGAGCAGTTCGAGCGACGTCCACCGCCGATGTTGTAGACGGCACCGGCTCTTGGGTCTTGCTGAAAGGCGACAAAAGCATTCACCAGGTCGGCGCTGTGGATGTTGTCACGGACCTGCTTTCCTGCGTACCCGAATACGGTATAGGGCTCGCCAGTGACCGTGCAGCGCATCAGGTAGGAGAGAAAGCCGTGCAGTTGCACGCCGGCATGGTTGGGACCGGTCAGGCAGCCCCCGCGGAAACAGACGGTTGGCATGTCGAAGTAACGGCCGTACTCCTGTACCAGCAGGTCCGCCGCTGCCTTTGATACACCGAAGAGCGAGTGCATCGACGAGTCGATCGACATTGTTGTGTCGATGCCTCGGTGATAGCGGTGCTCCTCGGGGAGTTCAAGGCGCGTCTCCCTCTCCGACAAGGGCAGGTGGTTGGGACGATCGCCATAGACCTTATTCGTGGAGCAGAGGATAAATGGGGCGTCAGGTGTGTACCTTCTCGCCGCCTCCAGTAGGTTGAGAGTTCCGTTGGCGTTCACGGCAAAGTCCACCTGGGGATTGGAGGCGGCCCAGTCGTGTGACGGTTGCGCAGCCGTGTGGACGATCAGCTCGATTGAACTTGCGTGCTGTGAAAATAGACGGAGCACGCCGTCAGCGTCGCGGATGTCGATATCTAGCGATTGAAACTCTGGATATAGCGTGCACAGTCTTTCGGTCGTTTCCGTTGTCGAGGCCTGTTGGCCGAAGAATCGTGCGCGCATGTTGCTCTCCATGCCGACCACGTGAAAGCCGGCTTTGACGAATTGCGCGACGGCTTCCGAACCGATGAGCCCGCCAGAGCCGGTTACGATTGCAGTTAACATGCCAGATCTACGTGCTCGGGACTCAGGCCTGGTGTCGGGTCATGTCGCTTTGCCTTCGTTCGGACGGCCTGGGCGAGCGCTGCTGGCTTGTTGATTGGCGGCGATGAATTCGAGATTGGTGATACTTATGTTGATGCCAGAGCCCTCTTCTGTTCGGTTGACTGTCCCCGGTGCCCTGGCCGCGTTCAATGTGAGAGTCGTGTATTTGGAGAAACTGAGAGGTATTCTCACCTGAGTGTGTCCTGAGACCGTTCCCTGTGTGAGTATGTGTCCGTGGTTATCGACTATCGTTGCCGTCGGACTTAGTGCTCCCGATGCCAATACCATCGAGAGCACACCTTCGCAATGGGTACAGGTGCCAGCCAAGGCGATCGTGCCGCTCGATTTTTCGAGCCAGAGGACTGGTCCTGCCGGTATGACCCGTGTCACCGTGAAGCCCTGACCCGCGGTTACGAGCGCGGTGCCGGTCGGATGTGCCGTTACGGCATATAGACTCGCATAGGGTTCTTGCGCGATGAGATGGAAGCCGGCTCCAGGCTTTCCCGACCGCGGCCAACCCCAGTCGCGAGGAGAGGAGTCTACTATCACATAGCGGACACCCAGCGCTGCAAGTTTTCTGGGTGTTGAAGGATAAGCTAGGTTATAGAGCGACTTGGCACGTAGTTCCTGGTTTGATTCTTCGTTATAGCCAGTGAGAATGGGCATGTTGTAGACGTTGCGATAGTAGGTGTCGGCGTAATCGTTGCCGCCGCCTACAGACAGCGGATATTCGGCCACCAGGCCCCTCGGCTGACGGGCCAAGACCTTGTAGATTGTGGGCGTTGATAGTTTGATTACGCCTTTGGGCTGGTGGTACCAGAGGTCCAGCGGGACGGCGATTGTCGCCAGCAGCATGATTATCAGCGTCGCCCGTAAACCGCGATTACGGGCGAGCGCGTCGAGGCCTATGGCAGCAAGTAGTGAGAACGCCAGCATTACGATTATCACGAAGCGAGAGTAGACGCGCCATGTGGTTGTGACCTGTGCGATGAAATGAGAGGGAAAGGGGACTCCTGCCCCGAAGATTGTCATTTCCGGTTGCATCGATATCGCGATGGCAACTACGGCGAGCAGGGACATCGCGACCGCGACGTTACCGGCACGATGCTTGAGCTTGCGAAGCAAAAGCGCCGCGACCGCCACCAGCGCCAGCAGCATTACTGTGACCCCGAGGTAGAGCGTATCCTCCATGCCGCCGGAGCCGTGCTGATGTGTATTGATGTAGTGGCGCGTGAGGCCGCCGAAAAGTGGGCTTTCGACGTCAGGAATCAGATACTCCAATGGACGAGCCGCATAGGTGTATAGGTCGCGTATGCCGTGCGAGCGGACACCGACTTCTGCTGAGCCGGCTGTTGTGAGGAGGGCTAGGTAGACGGCGAAGGCGAATACGATTATGGCGGCGATGAGTTGAGGGACGAGCATCTCGCGCAGGTTTCGGCGCCGCCATGAGATGAGTAGGGCTGTGGCGGTAACAGTTGCGTAGGCGACTCCGCCAAAGAGGATGAAGTATGGAGACCACCACATCGCGAGCACCACGGCGAGACCCGCGAACAGCCCATTGCGCCGTGTAGGCTTCCACATCAGCTCCGCCATACGCCACACAGCGAGCATGAGCACCCAGCCTTGGACGTTGTCGTTGTGGCCGAGACCGTTGATGACGGCAAATGGGTAGAAGGCAAATATCCAGCCGGCGATCAAGGCAGCCCAGGTGTTTCCGGTGACACGGCGAGCGAACAAGAATGTGATGGTGCCCGTGAGGATGTAGCCGGCCAGCGTGTAGAGACTCAGAGCTGGGGCGGCGTCCCCGAAGAAGGCGGTCAGTAGGTACAGCGAAAGCACTCCAGGTGCAGAGGCGAGATTGCGTGGCCAGGGGATTGGTATGCCTTCTGGCGCGGCGAACTGGTGAAGTGTGCCGGGCAGGAACGGGTTTATATGGTGGTTGACGAGTTCGCGGTAGATCGCCATGGCGCCGAACGGGTCGCCAGGAATGGCATAGACACTATGCGTGATGTGCAGGACGAGCGGCCACGTCACGACGCAGGCAAAGCCGGCGTAGACGGCGACCGCCAGCACCAGTTGAAATCGTGCGCTGCGCGTGTCTGCGAATGCTGTCAGTTTATTGGTGAAGGCATATGGCCAAAGCGCGGGCGCTCTGACGGCGTTTGAGGCCCGCTGGTTCATGAGTGGGTGGTGAGGATTTCGAAGTCGGCGGGGACAGGCGGTTGCGAGACGGTCTGCGTGAGCGCTCTGTATGCGTCTGTGCGCTCACGCTGTCGGGCGGAGAACTGGCGCACATACCAGTGGCGCAGGTGTATGCGATATGCGATCGCAAGGGTGTCGATCAGCATTCGTTGTATTGCCTGCCTGTCGATCCCCGTGCCTCGGAACCGATAGTGAAGCCGGATCGGCATTTCCTCGATGCGATCGAACCCGAACTCGACGCCGACTGAGAGCAGCTCGAGGTCGAATGCGTAGCGCTTGATCAACAGTAGCGGTACCACCACCTCGAGCATCTCGCGACGGAAGACCTTCGCCCCGACCTGCGAGTCGCGTACGTTGACCTGTATGAGGGCTCTCGTGAGCACTTGGAAGCCTCGCGAGAGCAGCCGCCGCGAGAGTGGGTAGTCGACCTGGCTGTCGCGATGGCGCTTGCTGCCGATGACCGCGTTGACGTTGACGTGCTCGAATCGCCGTACAGCGTCTACTATTGCCTGCGGCTCGATATCGAGATCGCCGTCGAGCCAGCCGATTAGGCGTCCGCGAGCGTAGGGGACACCGAAGCAGATTGCGTGTCCCTTGCCTTGGTTCAGGGCGTAGTGGAGAACTCGTACGCGTGGATCCCCGAGGCTCTCCACCGCCGCGCTGGTGCCGTCTGTGCTGCCATCGCACACCACCAGGACTTCGAACGGTGCGTCCAGGCTCTCCAGCGTGCTAGTGATCTCACCTACGTTCTCGGCGGCGTACGTGGCGCCGTTGTAGATCGGCACGATCAGCGTCAGCAGCGGCATGTATGTCATCCCCCAACAGTCACCGTGCTAGCTGTTGACAGATGTCGGGTGCCGGCGCGTAAGGCTGACGATGAGCCGGTCCGTTCGCAGGACGGGATGGAAGACGCACTCGTTGGCGATCAGCACGAGGGTGACCACGCAAGCTTGGACGGTGGCGATCTGGGTCGGCGAGGAATGCAGTGCTCCTATCGCGCTCACCTGTAGGAGTACGCCCGCGGCCAGCAACCAGATCCACCCACGATCCTGAATTGCGACGGTGTACACGACGAGCAGGTAGAGCAGTGCAAGCCCTGCGCCCGCACAAGCGATTGGTGGCACGCCGGCGGCGGCGTTCACATACTTGTGACCGAACATGAGTTGCAGCAGCAAATGGGGGGCCACGATGGCCGGTACCACCACCAACAGCGTTGCGCCGATGACCAGCAGCGCGGCGATTCGCAGCACCCGCCGGGCGGAGTCGTCGGCGAGCCTGGCCTTCGCTGCGTTGGGCACCATTACGATGGCGACGGCGCCCGGGAGGAAGATCACGATCTTCTCGATTGTCACGAGCGCGGCGTATTCGCCCGCCGCGTGTGCGGAGAGCAGGATCTTCGCTAGCAGCACGTCGAGATTGGAGATCAGAGCGAAGGCGACGAATACTGCTCCGGCCGCCACGCTGCGACGGTCTGGGCGCCTGCGCAGGCCGGCCCGCGCGGCACCGCTTCCGCGGCCCAGTAGGTGGCCACGCAAGAGCAGGCCGGTTGCGCCGATTGCAAGCAGGCATCCGATTGCCTGCCCGAATAGGGGGCCGCCGGCACCGCCGCCGGCGAGTGTCCACGGAACGCCGATGACGATTCGTGAAATAGCCACCACGAGCAATAGCGCGCCCAGGGTGATGAATCGCTCCATCCCTTGTAGGACGCCGAAGGCAACGGGTATTGCGAACGACAGCATCAATAGGGGCGCCAGTGCGATCGCGGGGCCGATTGCCTGTAGACCGAGCGCGGGCTTGATCAGCGGGATGCACGCCGTATAGGCCAATCCGAGGATCAACGCGATTGTTGCCACGTGAGCGACCGCATGCCGGATCAGGTATCGCGCCTGGTCGTGCTTGCCTTCGGCCAGCAGAATGGCGATCCGCTCGGCAACCATCGTTTGCGCGGCGCCCGTCGGTACCGCGACGATCACGCTGAAGGCGATCAGCGCTGTCAGGTCACCGTAGGAGGCTGGTGATAGCAAGCGACTGAAGATGATGTTGGAGGCATAGTTGACGATGCTTGCCAGAAGCGTCAAGCCAACCATCGCGCTGGTTGCCCGCCCGAACTGTGTCTTTAGTCGCGGTTCAATCCGAGTTGGCGCAACTGTGCGCTCCGGAGGCATCCTCATAAGCGCCGTTGACGACTGCCGGGTGTGGAGGACAGCGGTCACAGCTGAGCCCTTGCTTTGCGGTGTGGACGCCGGTCGCTACAAGCTGTTGTCTGAGCTTGCGGGAAATCACTCAAAGCTTGTAATCGTTCATCAGGCATCCCAAAAGGATGGTTCCAAATAGTGGTGGATTACGCAAGAATGGAGTTTGTGAACAAATGGTGTCTAAGTCGCCAGGAGCTGATCGGCTGCTGTCGCTAGTGTTGGGGCATGTCCGACGGTGCGACAAAGATGAAGATCTGCGGCATCACTCGCCTGCAGGACGCCGAGCTGGCGGTCGAGCTTGGGGCTTGGGCGGTTGGCATGGTGTTCTTCGATGCTTCTCCCCGGGCCTGCTCGCTTGCCGAGGGACAGCGCATCGCGACGAGCCTGCGTCGCAAGGTGGAGTTGTGTGGGGTGTTCGTCAACGCGCAGATGGAGGAGATCGTCGGCGTCAGCGAGCAACTCGGGTTGACGCTGCTGCAGTTGCATGGCGATGAGGGGCCCTCCTTCTGTGGGGAGGCGGCGCGCCGCACCGGCGCACGCATAATCAAGGCGCTACAGGTATCCGGGATGGCCGACATCCAGGATGCGGCTCGCTTCCACACAGACTTTCATTTGCTCGATGCACGCTCGACAGAGCCTGGACATGAGCAGTTGCGCGGCGGCACAGGGGAGACCTTCGACTGGGCGCTGCTGGCTGGGCGGCGCTCGAAAGTGCCGCTGATCTTGAGCGGTGGCCTGAATCCCGGCAACGTGGGCGAGGCGATCGAGCGTGTGCGTCCGTTCGCTGTTGACACCGCCAGCGGCACCGAGAGCACGCCTGGGATCAAGGATCAGGCATTGCTGCGCGACTTCTTCGCCGCCGTGGATCGTGCCGCTTTCGCGGCGCAGGCGCCGGAGGAGGCCGTCATTTCCCATGAACCTGCACCAGCCACGTCCCACGAGCCTGAGCCCACCGAGACGCTCTCGCTCGGCGAGCCGTCGCAGGAGGCGACGCCGTCGGTAGGCTCGCCCACGTGAGCACAGTCGAGCACCGCTTCGGGGCCTACGGGGGACAATATGTTCCTGAGACGCTGATGCCAGCGCTGGCCGAGCTGGAGCAAGCCTGGCTTGGTGCGCGCGAGGATCCCGCGTACAGGGCCGAGCTTGGGCTCCTGCTGCGCGACTTCGCTGGACGTCCCACTCCCCTGTACCTCGCCGAGCGCATCTCCGAGCGGCTCAGCCGGGCCGTCTATCTAAAGCGCGAGGACCTCAACCACACCGGCTCGCACAAGCTCAATAACGCACTTGGGCAGGCGCTTTTGGCCAAGCGCATGGGCAAGCACCGCATCATCGCCGAGACCGGTGCCGGCCAGCACGGTGTCGCCGTCGCCACCGTTTGTGCGCTACTCGACCTTGAGTGCGTGATCTACATGGGCACCGAGGACACGCGCCGCCAGGCGCCGAACGTGCAGCGCATGGAACTGCTTGGGGCACGCGTGCATGCGGTCGATGCTGGTGCGCGGACGCTGAAGGAGGCCACTTCCGCGGCGATCCGCGATTGGGTGACGAATGTCGGCGACACCCATTACATAATCGGCTCGGTCGTCGGTCCGGCACCCTACCCTGCGCTGGTGCGCGACTTGCAGCGCGTGATCGGCGACGAGGCGCGTGCGCAGCTGCTGGAGCGGGCGGGACGCCTGCCTGCGCGCGTGATCGCGTGCGTCGGCGGGGGCTCCAATGCTTTGGGCATCTTTACTGCCTTTCTTGACGATCCCGCCGTGGAACTGGTCGGGGTCGAGGCGGGCGGCGACGGGATCGACACCGAGCGCCACGGCGCGCCGCTGACGGTGGCCGGCCGCGCTGGGGTGCTGCACGGGGCGCTCTCGGCGGTGATGCAGGACGAGGAGGGTCAGATCATCGAGGCGCATTCGATCTCGGCGGGTCTGGACTACCCGGGCACCGGACCACAGCACGCGTACCTGCGCGACAGCGGCAGGGCGCGCTACGAGGCCATCACCGATCGTCAGGCGCTCGCTGCCTTCCGCGAGGTTGCCCGCCTGGAGGGGATCATTCCGGCGCTCGAGACCGCGCATGCGCTCGCCTGGACGCTTGCGCAGACCGAGGGCGAGCTGGACCTCGTGTGTCTGTCAGGGCGCGGAGATAAGGACTTGGCCGAGGTGCTCGATGCCGGTTGAGAATTTTTTTGGGAGACAAGATTCGCTTGTCCCCTTGAGGCTTCCCGTGTGGCCGGTCGCGCTGTGCCGCACGGGCCAGCCGGCCCTTTTTGTCTTTGGGTGGGGGCTGTGAGCGCTACCGCGACTACCGGCATCGAGGAGATCGCTGCTGCCTTCGCCGGCAGTGGCAAGCGGGCCGCCCTGATGCCGTACCTGATGGGCGGCTTTCCAACGCTCGAGGAGTCGGCGAAGATCGGCCAAGCTTGTGTTGCCGGCGGCGCGGATCTGTTGGAGCTGGGGGTGCCCTACTCCGATCCGCTTGCCGACGGTCCGGTGATCCACGAGGCCGGGACACGCGCGCTGGCGGCGGGCGCGAGTCTCACAGGCGTGCTCGAGGTCGCGCGGACGCTTGCGCCAAGCGTGCCGGTGGTACTGATGTGTTACGCCAACATGGTCTTCGCGCCGGGGGCAGAGGCGTTTGTCGAGCGTCTTGCCCAGAGTGGTGCCAGCGGGCTGATCGTTCCGGACCTGCCGTTGGAGGAGGCGCCACAGGTGCTAGCGGCTTGCGACGTGCACGGTCTTGCGTTGGTGCCGTTGGTTGCGCCCACCACGCCACCCGAGCGCCTTGCCAGGATCGGGGAGCGCGCGCGCGGCTTTCTCTACACGGTGTCGGTTGTCGGCACGACCGGCGAGCGGGCCGCGCTGTCGGATCGCTTCGCCGAGATTGTGAGCCGCGCGAAGGCGAGCACCGCCGCGCCGGTGGCGCTTGGCTTTGGGATCTCGACCCCCGAGCATGCTTTGCAAGCGGCGCAGGCCGGGGCGGACGGCGTGATCGTCGGTACGCGCCTGGTGCGCGCCGCGGCCGAGTCCGAAGATCCCGCCGGGGCTGTCGGGGAGGTTGTCGGCGAACTCGCCGCGGCCCTGGCGGCGTAGGGTCGCGCTCACCTGTTATAGGATTCGCCCGCAATGGGACTGGTACTCACCGTAACCGCCGGGCTAGTCATTTGGATCGTGCTGTGGGCGCTGGGCGCGAAGGGCTTTGACTCCTTCATGCTCGCCGCGCTGGTCACCATCGTCGGCGCTTCGCTGAAGATCCTCTCCGGCTACCTTCCGGGCCGTCGCGACTCTGGGCACTAGCCATCGCGTGCGCGCGCGCTGGGTGGGCACCGGGGTCCTTGCCGCTCTCGCCCTTCTGCCGGCGCTAACCGGCTGTGGCGGCGTAAGCAGCTCGACTGCCGCGGAGAACATCGGCAGTCAACTAACGATCTACTCGAGCCTGCCGCTGCAGGGTCCCGAGGGGTCGATCTCACAGCAGATCGTCGGCGGCGAGAAGCTCGCGCTCTCCGACGCACAGGGGCATGTCGGCCGCTTCACGGTCAACTACGTGTCGTTGGACGATTCCAACACCACGACCGGCCAGTGGGATCCGGGGGTCACCGCCGCCAATGCGAAGGCGGCGGCGCAGGACCCTACAACGATCGCCTATCTCGGGGACTTCAACTCTGGTGCGACGGCCGTGTCGCTGCCGCTCACCAATGCCGCCGGCATCCTGCAGGTCAGCCCCGCAAGTCCTTATGTCGGTCTGACGTCTTCGTTTGACGCCAACCAGGGCGAGCCGGAACGCTTCTATCTCACGGGCAAGCGCACGTTCGGACGGATCGCGCCTGGCGACACGGTTCAGGCGGCTGCGCAAGTGGCGCTGCTGCGCCGACTCGGGGTACACAAGCTGTATTTGGTCGCGGACCAGGACCCGTTCGACACGCCGCTGGCGGCGATCGTCCAGGGCGATGCCGAACACGCCGGGATCAAGGTGGTGGGCGACGACACGATCACGATCGCTCCCTCCTCAAGCTTCACCGGCGAGGTGAAGAAGATCTCCGAAAGTGGCGCGCAGGCCGTGTTCGTCAGCGCGACCGCCACCGAGGAAGCGGCAGAACTCTGGCGCGAGCTGCATGCCGCGGCGCCGCAGCTGTCGCTGCTTGCCTCGGCGACGATGAACAACAGCGTGTTCACTTCGCACCTTCGGGCCGCTGAAAGCGCGACATTCATCGGCTCGCCAGTGCTGCCCATCAATCTTTATCCGCTCTCGGCGCGGCGCGTACTGAGCGAATACCGTCGCCATTTCGCGACGGCGGGCGAAGCGTATGCGCTGTATGGCTATGAGGCGATGAGCATCGTGCTCGCCGCGATTCGCGCCGCCGGCAACAACGGCGACGATCGCCAGGCGGTGATCGACAAGTTCTTCGCCACGCACGAACGCCATTCGGTGCTCGGCGTGCACTCGATACGGTCGAACGGCGAAACGACCCTATCCACCTATGCCATCGACCGTCTGGCGAACGGTGCGCCCGTCTTCTGGCGCGCATTCGACACAGCCGGCTGAGCCCGTTGGAACGTCTTTCGAAATGACCTGCACGCCCGATACCCCTTTGTTTGGACACGAGCGCTTTATTTTGGTACCTAACCTTTATCTATGTGTTCGCGAAAGGGGGTGTTGGCAAGATCGTTCAAAGACGAGCCATACACCCCGGCGTTCACGATCCATGGCGTTCACGATCCATGAGCATCCCGCAGCCAGATGTTCTCAGTCGCCGTCGAGCGCGGCGCGCAGCGCCGCGTCCAGTTCGGGATAGCGAAACTTGTAGCCGAGCACGAGCGCCTTGGCCGGCAGCACGCGTGCGCCGCTCGTGACGATCTCGGCCATCTCGCCATACACGAGTCCCAACGCGGCCCCGGGCACCGGCAGCAAGGAGGGGCGGTGCAGTGCGCGCCCGAGCGTCTTGCCGAAGTCGCGGTTGCGCTGCGGCTGGGGTGCGGTGGCATTGATCGGGCCGTGCCACTGTTCGCCGTCGATCGCGGCGAGTGCGATGCCGACCAGGTCCGCTGGATGGATCCAGGAGATGTACTGGCGCCCGCCCGCGATCGGCCCACCCAGGCCGAGCCTGAAGGGCGGCAGCATCTTGGCAAGCGCACCGCCGTCGCGATCGAGCACCACGCCGGTGCGGACCTTCGCCACGCGCAACCCGTACCCCTCGGCCGCGTCGGCCTCTGCCTCCCAGGCCTGACACGTCTGTGCGAGGAAGTCGCTGCCCGCGGGAGCGTCCTCGTCGATCGGCTCGTCGCCATGCGCGCCGTAGTAGCCGATTGCCGAGCCGCTCACCAGCACCCGCGGCCGCTCGGCCTCTGCCAGCTCGCCGATTCCCCGCACGAGCTGTCGCGTGCCCGTCACGCGGCTGTCGCGAATGGTCTGCTTGGCCGCGGCGCTCCAGCGTTGCGCGATGTTCTCGCCGGCCAGATGCACGATCGCGTCGCGACCGGCGAGCGCTTGAGCGGGCGCCGGTTCGTGCATCGGGTCCCACTGCTCTCCCTGCCGAGGGTCGCGCGAGAGTGCTGTTACCTCGTCGCCACGCTCTTTCAACGCCGCCACCACCTGACGGCCGATCAGGCCCGTTGCTCCGGTGATCGCTATCCGCATGGCCCTCTCGCTCCGTCCGTTGTCGCATGGCCGGCGCGGTGACCGGTCGCCTGTGCCTCAGCCGTTGCTGTGAACGCGCTGTTCGCCCATGCCGATCAGGGTATCGCCCTGTGCGTAGCCGACCTCTTGCCCGGCGAGTGCGTCGCCGCTGGCACGCGCCTGCTCGGCCACTGCGGCTGCTACGGCGGGAGCCACGTCGCGGTTGAAGACGGAGGGAATGATGTAGTCGGCGCGCAACTCGCTGTCGTCGACGATCGCCGCAATTGCGGTCGCGGCGACCATCTTCATCTGCTCGGTGATCGAGCGTGCGCGCACGTCGAGTGCGCCGCGGAAGATGCCAGGGAAACAGAGCACGTTGTTGATCTGGTTGGGGTAGTCCGAGCGTCCGGTGGCCATGATGCGCACATAGGGAGCGGCCTCCTCGGGAATCACCTCGGGGTTGGGATTGGCCATCGCAAACACCATCGCGTCCTTGTTCATCTTGGCCAGCGCCTCGACGGGCAGCGCGCGCGCACCGGACAGGCCGACGAGCAGGTCGGCGCCCTCGATCACATCAGCCGGGCTGCCCGTGCGCTGCTCGCTGTTGGTCGCCTCGGCATACCAGCGCTTGACCGAGCTCATACTGCCGTCGAGGTAGTCCTCGCGCAAAGTCGAGAGTGCGCCGCGCGAGTCGGCGCCGACGATGTCGCGTACACCAGCCTCCAAGAGGATCTTGGTGACAGCGACGCCCGCTGCCCCCAGTCCGATCACGAGCACTTTCAGCTCCGCGAGGCTGCGGCCGGTCAACTTGACCGCGTTCAGCAGTGCTGCCAGCACGACCACGGCGGTGCCGTGCTGGTCGTCGTGGAAGACGGGAATGTGAAGGTCGCGCTTGAGCCGCTCCTCGATCTCGAAGCAGCGCGGCGCGGAGATGTCCTCGAGGTTGATCCCGCCGAAGGCGGGCGCGATCAGCGTGACGGCGCGCACGATCTCGTCCGTGTCCTTCGTATCGAGGCAGATCGGGAAAGCGTCCACGCCGGCGAACTCCTTGAACAGGCACGCCTTGCCCTCCATCACAGGCATCGCCGCGGCCGGCCCGATGTCGCCGAGACCCAGCACCGCGGTGCCGTCGGAGACGACGGCCACCGTGTTGCGCTTGATCGTGTACTGGAAGGCCTTGTCGGGATCGTCCTTGATCGCCGTGCAGACACGTGCCACGCCGGGGGTGTAGGCCATCGACAAGTCGTCGCGCGTCTTCAGGGGATGCTTGTTGTGCTGTTCGATCTTGCCGCCGACGTGCAGCAGAAAGGTGCGGTCGGTCGTGTCGATCACCTCGGCGCCGGCAAGCGAGCTGAGCGCTGAGAGGATGCGGTTCCAATGGTCGCGGCTGCCGGCGTCGACGACGATGTCGCGCACGCTGTGCCCCGCGCCGGCCTCGACGAGGTCGCGGCCGACCACCATTCCGCCCTGCTCGCCGATCATGTCGGTGACCTGGCCGAGCATGCCCTGCTGCTCGTCGATCTTGACGCGGATGGTGAGGCGGTACTGCGCGCTGGGGGTGACGCTCACTGGGACGGGACTCCTCGAAATAGTCGGCGCACGGGTCGGGCCGGCCCGGCATGTTATTTGCTTCTCAATAAAGTGCCCGACGTGGAGCGCCGCGTATTCCTGATCGACGGTCCCAGCCTCGTCTACCGGGCCTTCTACGCGTTGCCGGAGTCGATCGCGACCTCCACGGGCGAGCCTACCAACGCGATCTTCGGGTTTGCCTCGATGCTTGTGAAGATCATCACCGACTATGGCGTGCAGCCTACTGTCGTCGCCTGGGACGCGGGCAGCTCGGGGCGCACGGAGCTGTTCGCCGACTACAAGGCGGGGCGGCGTTCGCGCCCGGATCTGCTCAAGGCGCAGTGGTCGGCGATGGAACCTCTGGTCGAGGCGTTCGGCTACCGCAACATCAAGCTGGAGGGCTATGAGGCCGACGATGTGATCGCGACGCTTGCCGAGCAGGCGCGGGACGCCGGCGTGCCGGTGACGATCCTCACCGGCGACAGAGACGTCTTCCAGTTGATCGACGAGCAGGGTCTCGTGCAGGTGATGGCCACGGCGCGCGGCATCACCGAGACCAAGCTGTACGACCGCCAGGCGGTGATCGACCGCTACGGCTTGCCGCCCGAGCTGATCCCCGACTTCTACGGCCTGAAGGGCGACACTTCCGACAACATTCCCGGCATTCCCGGCATCGGCGAGAAGACCGCCAGCGAGCTGATCCAGCGCTTCGGCGGCCTGGAGCAGGTCTTGGCGCACGTGGATGAGGTCAGTGGCCCCAAGCGCAAACAGAACCTGGTCGAGCACGCCGAGAATGCGCGCATGTCGATGAGCCTCGCCACCGTGCAGCGCGATCTGGCGCTCGACTTCGACCCGAGCGGTGAGGCGGCGCGCGAGCCCGATCGCTCGCGTTTGCGCGAGGTGTTCCGCCGCTACGAGCTGCGCGACCCGCTGCGCCGCTTGGAGGAGGCGCTCGGCGAGGTCGAGCTGGCGAAGACGACCTCCTCGGATGAGGTCAAGCTCACAGCACACGTGCAACACGGCGTGGTGGCCGACATCGCCAAGCTCGCATCGGCAAGCGACGCGGCGGCGCAGGAGTTGTGTGTGGTGGTCAGCTCGATCGAAGCGCCGGAGGGCGAGCTGTTCGCCGAAGGCTCGCCATGGCGCTTCGCCGTCTACGCCCAGCGGTCGCCGAACGCCGAGTCAGTGCTGGAAGCCCAGTCGCCGTCGAATGGTCAATCGTCGCCAGGAGGTGAGCCTATGCCGGACGGCGAGGCGCATGCTGTCAAGCAGGCGCCTGCCGGTAGGGCTCGGCGTGGGAGTGTGCTTGTCGGCGACTGCCTGAGTACGGAGGAAGTGGTGGCCGCTTGCGGCGATCGTTCCGTTGTCGCCCACGACGCGAAGGCGCTTGGCTTGGTCCCGTCTGGTCTAGTGCATGACACGCTGCTCGGCGCCTACCTGCTCGAGCCGGCCCGTCGCGGCTACCCATTCGACGAGCTGTGCGAAGAGCGCGGGTTGGTTACAGATGTCGAGGACCCTGTTGCCGCTCAGGCGCTGTTGCTCGGGGCCCTGGCCACGTGGCAGCGCGAGCAGATCGCCGAGCGCCAGCTGCAGGCGGTGATGGGAGACATCGAGTTGCCGCTGGTGTCGGTGTTGCGCGAGATGGAGCTGCTCGGTGTGCGCTTGAACGTGGAGCGCTTGCGCGAGATCACAGAGCGTGTCTATGAGGAGATCGCGTCGCTGGAAGCGCGCATCTTCACGCTCGCTGAGGAGGAGTTCACGATTGGCTCACCCCAGCAGTTGGGCGAGATTTTGTTCGTAAAGCTCGGCCTTTCGCGCAAGCGTCGCGGCAAGACGGGCTTCTCCACCGACGCGCGCGTGTTGCAGTCAATCCGCGAAGAGCACGAGATCGTGCCGTGTATCGAGCGCTGGCGCGAACTTTCAACTCTGATCAAGACCTACTTGGATGTGCTCCCACAGATGGTGGACGAGCGCTCGCGCATCCACACCACCTTCCTGCAGGCCGGAGCGCAGACTGGACGCCTCGCATCCACCAACCCGAACATGCAGAACGTCCCGATTCGCACTCCATTGGGGCGTGAGATCCGCGGTTGCTTCGAGGCGGAGGACGGCTGCGTGCTGATCTCAGCCGACTACTCCCAGATCGAGCTGCGCGTGCTTGCGCATGCAGCTGAGGAGCCGGTGCTCGTGGAGATCTTCGAGCGCGGCGAAGACGTTCACACTGCCACCGCCTCAGAGGTGTTCGGCGTCACCGCCGGGCAGATCGATCCAGGAATGCGCTCGAAGGCCAAGATGATCAACTACGGGATCGTCTACGGGCTCTCGGATTTCGGCCTGGCGGATCGGCTGAACATCCCGCGTGAGGAGGCCAAAACTTTCATCGACGCATATCTAGAGCGCTTCTCGCGCGTCGCGCAGTTCATCGAGGAGACGATCGAGCAGGCCAAGCAGGAGGGTCACGTCAAGACGCTGTGGGGTCGGCGCCGCCAGATCCCAGAGCTGCAAGCCCGCAACTATCAGGTGCGTTCGCTCGGCGAGCGCTTGGCCGTAAACACGGTCATTCAGGGAACCGCGGCCGACATCATCAAGCTGGCGATGGTGCGCTGCCATAACGGGCTGCGGGACAGGGGTCTCGCCACCAAGCAGATCCTCACGATCCACGACGAGCTGCTGTTCGAAGGCCTGCCGCAGGAGCGGGAGACGGCGTGCCTGCTGATCGAGGAGGAGATGTGCGGCGTGTGGGAGCACTCCCCGCCGATGGCGGTAGACATCGGCGTCGGGCAGAACTGGTTGGAGGCGAAGTGACGGGCGCCGGCGAACCCGCATCCGCTTTTCCGCGATCGGACTGTGTCTCGCTTCGATCGGATCGGGTTACTCTCCGATCGGAATGTTCGGCGCGGGCAGGGCGGCAGCGTTCATGAGCCGCCTGCTGGCCGTTGCGCTGGTGGCGGTCGCGGGCGTGCTGGTCGGTGCTCAGCCGGCGGTCAACGCGCGCCTCGGCCGCGCCGTCGGCGCGGTTCCCGCGGCCGCCGTCTCGTTCACGGTCGGCACGGTCGCTCTGTTGCTGATCGTCTCGCTCACCAGCGAAGGATTCGGCAGCCTGGCCAACCTCGGCAAGGCTCCCTGGTGGGCGTTCGTGGGCGGCCTGCTGGGTGCGGCCTACGTGACCGTCGCAATCCTCACCGTGCGCACGCTCGGCGTTAGCGCTCTGACGGCCGTCGTGATCACCGGCCAGCTAACCGCCGCCGTGCTGATCGACCGTTTCGGCCTGCTGGGGATCGCCAAGCAGCCAATCGACACAACCCGCATTCTGGGACTCGTGCTGCTCGTGGCAGGCGTCGTGCTGGTCGTGCGTCGGTAGAGTTGCTGTCCGGTCGGGCCTCTTGACGGGGGGAATCCTCAGGCGGTCGCGAGTGGGGCGCCAAGCTCCGCCGGCTCGTCTTCCACCGTTGTCCGCGGACCCTCCATGCGAGCGCAGACGGCGCCCTCGTTGAAGCCCGCCGAGGGCAGGCCGAACGCGGCGTTGAAGCGCGAGCGGAGGTTCTCCACGGCGATCAGGTTGACGAGCTCGACCAGTTCGGCGTCGTCGAAGCGCGAGCGCAGCTCGGCGAACAGATCGTTGCCGACCTGGACCGGTGTCATCGTCATCCCGACAGCGAGGTCGAGCACGAGTCGCTCGGTCTCATCGAAGTGCGGACTCTGCCGGTAACGGTATAGATCGCTTACCTGCCGCTCGCTCACACCCCACGCAAGGGCCTGCTGTGAGCCGATGTCTTGGCACATCTCACAACCCTGCATCACGGCCGACTTGAGCTGCACCAGGCCGCGCAGGTGGGCATCCACCCGCGGTTTGCGGGCTACAGCGCTCTCGAGCAGCCCGTAGCCGACCAGTAGCGACGTCCTGTGTGCGCGTACGGGAATGTCGGGCGTGAGCTCGCGCTTGCCGGTCATGCGTCCGAGCTCGCGGCGGACCATGCTGTAGATCACTCGCACCAGTGGATTGGCCTTGTTGGCCGGGACACCGTCGATTCTGCTCATCTCGCACTCCTTGTCGTTGTGGCGCAGCGTGTCCTCACGTCCTCGTATCGCTCACGATATGGTGATCGTGGTGCCCTGTAAAGGACCACTTTGACATTGATCGAGGGAACCAATTCCGGTCCTGAGCTGCTGCTTGCGCTTGACCGTGGCGTGCGGCGGTCGCTGCGCTCCCAGCTCGAGGACGGCCTGCGCGAGGCGGTTCGCTCCGGCCGGCTGGCGGCGTGCTCGCGGCTGCCGGCCACGCGCGTGCTCGCCGCTGACCTGGGAGTCTCGCGTCGGCTGGTGGTTGACGCTTACGCGCAACTGCTCGCCGAGGGCTACCTGCTCGCGCGGCCGGGGGCGGGCACGTTCGTCGCCGACATGGCAAGCACGCTTTCCGAGCCGGCGACGGAGCCGACTCGCGACGCGCTGGCCTTCGACTTCTTCCCGGGCTACCCCGACCTCGCCTCGTTCCCGAGGAGCGCCTGGCTCCGTGTCATGCGCGAAGCGCTGCGCGAGGCGCCCGACCGGGCGCTCGGCTATCCCGATCCTCGGGGCGCGCCGGAGTTGCGAGCGGCGGTAGCCGCGCACCTGCGCCGCGTGCGCGGCGTCGTCGCCGACCCTGGCTCGATCGTGGTGTGTTCCGGAGTAGCGCAGGGCTTCGCGCTGCTGGCCAAAGCCCTGTGCTCTCCTCGCATCGCGGTCGAGGACCCGGGCCTGCCACCGCATCGAGCGATCCTTCTCGCCAACGGCGCAACGCTCGTCGCGCTGCCGGTGGACGGCGAGGGCGCGCGCGTGGCGGAGCTCTCCACGATCGCTGCGGCCGGTCGCATCGATGCGGTGCTCGTGACTCCAGCGCATCAGTCCCCCACCGGCGTCGCGCTCTCGCCGGCGCGTCGCGCCGAGCTGCTCGCTTGGGCGGCCACGAGCGACGGCGTGATCGTGGAGGACGATTACGACGCCGAGTACCGCTACGACCGCCCGCCGCTGGCCGCCATTCAGGGACTGGCCCCCGAGCGCGTAGTGTATATGGGCACGGTCAGCAAGACACTGGCACCGGCGCTACGACTCGGTTGGCTCGTACTTCCCGCGCGGCTGGTGGACGCCGTCGTGGGTGCGAAGGCACTTTCGGACGGCGGCTGTCCCACCCTGGAGCAGCTCGCGCTCGCGCGGCTGTTGGACAGTGGCGCCTACGATCGGCACCTGCGCACCGCTCGCAGGAGCTATCGTGCGCGCCGGGATGCGCTCGTGCTCGCGCTCGCGCGCCACCTCCCGAGCGCGCGCGTGACTGGGCTCGCGGCCGGCCTGCACGCGAGCGTGCGTCTGGAGCGTCCGGTCAACGGGCCGAAGCTGTTGGACGCTGCCCGAGCACACTCGGTGGGCGTGTATCCGCTTGGCTACTCCTTCATGGAGCCAAGACCCGTCCACGACGGTTTGATCCTGGGGTACGCCAACCTCACCGAGCCGGCGATCGAAGAGGGAATCAGACGGCTGGTGCGAGCGCTGGAGGAGGTCGCGTGCTGAAGTGAGCGCTCAGGCCGGTGCCGGTATGTGTGTGGGCTGAGGAGTTTCAGGCCGGTGCCGGTATGTGCATGGGCCTGTGGGCCTGGCGCGGGCTCGCGCCCACAAAAGACGGGGGCGCGATCTGCAGGTAGTTGTTGAACGCCCAGTGGCACACGCGCTGTGAGGCAAGCGAGCGCGCCATCAGGGTGATCGCGCGGCTGGGCGTGAGTTGGCCAACGATGCGCTGGGTGTTCAGTAGCCAGCGGTACTTGCGCTCGTGCGCGTCGGAGAACGCGCCGTAGCGCGCGAGCGCCTGCTCGCGCGCGGCATGACCTTCGAGCACGGGACGCAGCTCGCGCGCGCACGCGATCGCGAAATAAAACGCCGTGCGAATCCCCTCGGCCGTGAGCGGCAGGCAGTGCCCGGCCGAGTCGCCGACGAAGAAGACGCCGTCCTCGACAGCCGCGCGCAGCTGGTGAGGGATCCAATTGCCCTGGTAGCCGTCGGGTGGCAGTCCAAGCTCGCCGGCGAGACGCACGGTCGGCTCCTTGACGTGGTGGGCCGGCCAGAAAGAGCCAACACCGACGCGCAGCTCATCGGTGGCGGGAAAGCTCCAGGCGTAGCCGGCCCGGATGTACGCGGGGTCGATCCATAGCTCCAGCTCCTCGCCGGCGCCGTGCGGATGGACCTCCAGGCCGCGCGAAAGGCGCGCGTTCGGGGGCTGGATCGGTGCGCCATTGGAGAGCACACGACGCCAGCCGAGCGCGTCGACGATCAACGGCGCTGTCAAATCTCCACGGTCGGTATGAACGGTGTCGCCGTCGCGGCCGCTGACCGTGGCCGTCTCAAACTCCGCGTCACTCGGATGGGCTTGCCCCCACAGCAGCGCGCACAGCTCGCGGTAGTCGAAGGTGGAGAACGTCCAAGGCAGCTGCCAGTGCGCCGTCGTCCATGGGGTGTGCACGACGAGCTCGTCAAAGGTCTGGCGCAGCGAGCTCGTAAGCGACATCGCTTCCAGCCAACCGGTTGGGATCCCGCAAGCCGAGGTCTGGCGCTCGCCGATCTCATAGCGGTCGATCATGAGCACGCGCGCCCCGGTGTCGGCCAGCTCGCGCGCGATGGCCAGCCCGGCGAAGGAGGCACCGCAGACGAGCACGTCGCAATCGCGCTGCAGGGGTGTGCGCAGCTCCCCGCGCTTCGTCGCTCTGACCGGCATACGACGGCCAATGATACGGCTGCGCTACGCTTCGCCAAGTGCAGACACTGATCGAGAACAGCCCCGCCCAAGTGGTCGAGGGCTCAAACGGACTTCTCCTGGAAATAGATGGGCAGATAGTTCCCAATTACGACGCCACGATGCAGCCCTTCGAGGAGGGCGAGGTCGTCACGGGCAACGTGGTGCGCATCGACAAGGACGAGGTCCTGGTCGACATCGGTTACAAGTCCGAGGGCGTTATCCCGGCGGGCGAGCTGTCGATCCGCAAGTCGGTCGACCCGCGCGAGGAGGTGTCGCTCGGCGAGGAGGTCGACGCGATGGTCCTCACCAAGGAGGACCAGGACGGCCGCCTGATCATGTCCAAGAAGCGGGCCCGCTTCGAGAAGGCATGGCGCCGTATCGAGGCCGCCGCGGAGTCGGGCGAGCCGGTTATGGGGTCCGTCATCGAGGTCGTCAAGGGCGGCTTGATCATCGACCTGGGAGTGCGCGGCTTCCTACCAGCGTCGCTCGTCGACATTCGCCGCGTGCCCAACCTGGACGAGTACCTAGGCACGCAGATCGAGACGAAGGTGATCGAGCTGAACCGCTCGCGCAATAACGTAGTGCTCTCGCGCCGCGCGGTGCTCGAGGAGGAGCGCAAGGAGGTGCGCCAGCAGATCCTCGACCGGCTGCAGCCAGGACTGGTCGTAGAGGGTCAGATCTCCAACATCGTGGACTTTGGCGCGTTCGTCGATCTCGACGGGATCGACGGCCTGATCCACATCTCAGAGCTTTCCTGGTCGCACGTGAACCATCCGAGCGAGATCCTGGGCATCGGCGACACCGTGCAGGTCAAGGTGCTCGACATCGACCGCGACCGCCAGCGCATCTCCTTGGGTCTCAAGCAGACCCAGGAAGACCCGTGGCAGCGGATCGTGGATACCTATAACGTCAACGACGAGCTCGCAGGTAAGGTCACGAAGGTAGTCACTTTTGGTGCGTTCGTCGAGGTGCTCGACGGCGTCGAGGGCTTGGTGCACATCTCTGAGCTCGCCGGCCACCATGTCGAGAGCCCGCGTGAGATCGTCCATCCGGGTGATGAGATCCGCGTGAAGATCCTCGAGATCGACTCCGAGCGTCGGCGCCTGTCGCTGTCGGCCAAGCGAGTCGAGGACCAGATCCTGCCTCTGCCACGACCGGACGCGCCGGCAGCCTCGCCCGCCGAGCCAGAGGCCGTGGCCGACGAGCAGGTCGTGCTCGAGGACTTGCTCGACGTGGCCGTCGGAGAGGACGCCGGTGAGCTGGCAGCCGATCAGGCCGCGGCCGAACAGGCGCTCGTCGAGGCTTCGGCGTCGGAGGCTGCTGTCGTCGAGCCCGCCGCTGAGGCCGTCGTTGACGCGCCGGCTGAGGGGGCCTCCGTCGCGGAGGAGCCCGTCGCGGAGGAGCCCGCTGCCGAGGTCCTCGTGGAGGAGCCGGCGGCCCAGGATCAGGCGGTAGAGCCTGTTGCCGAGGAGCCTGCCGCTGAGGAGCCGGTTGCTGAGGTTGCGGTGCAGGAGCCGACACCGGAGGCAGCGGTCGCTGAGATTGCTGTAGAGGAGCCGGCTGTAGAGGCTCAGGCTGCGGAGGTGGCCTCCGAGGAGCCGGTCGCCGAGGCCGACGCCGAGCAGCCTGTCGGCGAGCCAGTCCAAGACTAACGAGCTAGAGCTGTGCAGCCGGTGGTGCCGTTCGTCGGGCTCACCGGCGGCATGGGTGCTGGTAAGTCGACTGCGCTGAAGGTGCTGGAAGAGCTCGGCGCGCAGGTGCTCTCGACCGACGCCGTGGTGCACGAGCTCTATGGCGAGAGCCAAGTCAAGGATGCTGTCGTCGAGCACTGGGGCGCCGAGGTGGCGCCTGGGGGAGTCGTCGATCGTGCCGCGATCGCCGCCAAGGCGTTCGCCGGCGGAGAGGAGGAGCGTAAGTGGCTGGAGGGCCTGTTGTGGCCGCTCGTCGGCGCTCGCATGGGTGCGTGGATCGAGCATGCACGCGCGTTGCGACCGACGCCTAAGGCGGCCGTGGTCGAGGTGCCATTGCTGTTCGAGGCCGGCATGGAGAGCGGCTTCGACGCGACGATCGCGGTGATCGCGCAAGAGGACACGCGTCGCGCGCGTGCCGCCACGCGCGGGCACGCGCTCGCAGAAGAGCGCGCCAGCAGACAGCTTTCCCAAGAGGAAAAGGCCACACGTGCCAGCTTTGTGATCCACAATGACGGTAGCGTTGCCAACTTGCGGCGCGAACTGGCCGACGTGCTTGCCAAGCTTTCGGGATGAGGCGGACTGCCATAGCGCTTGCCGTGAGCGTGGCTCTCGTGGCGATCGTGGTCTCCCGTATCCAGCACATGTCGCAGAATGGGGCTTTGCCACTGAGCGACGCATCGGTGATCCGCGAACAGGCGGCCGAAAAGCACCTCGACCCGGCGCTGATCGCCGGCGTGATCTACGCGGAGACGAAGTTCGACCCGCGCACCTCCTCGGCCGGCGCGCTCGGCTTGATGCAGATCCTGCCCTCCACCGCCCAATACATCGCTCACCTCTCCGGAGGCACCGCCTTCACGACCGGCGACCTGGCAACGCCGAAGATCAACGTGGCCTACGGCAGCTGGTACCTGCGCTACCTGCTCGACCATTACGAAGGCAACGAGATGCTTGCCGTGGCGGCGTACAACGGTGGGCTGGCCAATGTCGATGCGTGGGTGGCGAAGGCTCGCGAAACTGGCAGGACGCTTAGCGTCTCTGAAATACCGTTTCCCGAGACGCAGGCATATGTACAGAAGGTGATGCGCGCCCAGGCGGAATATCGAGCCGTCTATCCCCGTCAGCTCGGGCTAACGTAGAGGGCTGTGCCTGAGTTCAAGCTCGACCCTGTGTTCACGCCGACGGCCGACCAGCCGAAGGCGATCGAATCGCTGTCCGAAGGTGTGCGCGAGGGCGACCGCTTCCAGACGCTGCTCGGCGCGACCGGCACCGGCAAGACGATGACGATGGCCGGCGTGATCGCCGAGGTGCAGAAGCCCTCGCTCGTGATCGCCCACAACAAGACGCTCGCCGCGCAGCTGTGCAACGAGTTCCGCACCTTCTTCCCTGAGAACGCGGTCGAGTACTTCGTCTCCTACTACGACTATTACCAGCCCGAGGCTTACGTCCCCAGCCGCGACCTGTACATCGAGAAGGACTCGGCGATCAACCAGGAGGTGGACCGCCTCAGGCACGCGGCCACCGCGGCGGTGTTCGCGCGGCGCGACGTGATCGTGGTGGCGTCGGTGTCCTGTATCTATGGACTTGGCTCGCCGGAGACTTATGAGATGAACATGCAGATTCTGCGTCGCGGCGAGGAGATCGACCGCGACAAGCTGTTGCGCAAGCTCGTCTCGATCCAGTACACGCGCAACGATGCGGTGCTCTCTCGCGGCACCTTCAGGGTCAAGGGAGAGACGCTGGAGGTATTCCCCGCCTATGCCGAGACAGCCTTCAGGGCGACCTTGTTCGGCGACGAAGTGGAGCGGCTGCAGCACTTCGACCCGCTGACCGGCGAGATGATCGCCGACGATCTCGAGCACGTGGCGATCTGGCCGGCCACGCACTACAACGTCAAGGAGGGCACGATCGAGGACGGTGTGGCGGCGATCGGGCGGGAATTGAACGAGCGTTGCGAGCAACTAGAGGCCGACGGCAAGCAGCTCGAGTCACACCGCTTGCGCCAGCGCACCCAGTACGACATGGAGATGCTGCGCGAGATGGGCTTTTGCTCGGGGATCGAGAACTATTCGCGCATCCTTGACGGACGCAAACCAGGCGAGCGGCCGTATTGCTTGATCGACTATTTCCCCGAGGACTTCGTTTGCTTTATCGACGAGTCACACCAGACCGTGCCGCAGATCGGGGGGATGTTCGAGGGTGATCGCTCGCGCAAGAGCACGCTCGTGGACTACGGCTTCAGATTGCCGAGCGCGATGGACAACCGCCCGCAGACGTTTGACGAGTTTCTCTCGATCACGCCGCAGCTCGTGTTCGTCTCGGCCACGCCTGGCGAATACGAGCGCACTCGCTCGCAGCGGATCGTGGAGCAGATCGTGAGGCCCACCGGGGTGGTGGACCCAGAGATCGACGTGCGCGAGACCAAGAACCAGATCGACGATCTGATGAACGAGATCCGCAAGCGGGTGGACG
Organism: uncultured Solirubrobacterales bacterium; assembly: GCA_963827045.1. GTDB lineage: Bacteria > Actinomycetota > Thermoleophilia > Solirubrobacterales > Solirubrobacteraceae > Palsa-744. The sequence goes on along the minus strand of CAWGZH010000003.1, from coordinate 114,822 downwards.
TGGACGAGCGCGTGCTCGTGACGACGCTCACCAAGAAGATGAGCGAGGACCTCTCGCAGTATTTGATCGAGATGGGTTTCAAGGTGCGCTATCTGCATTCGGAGATCGACACGCTCGAGCGCATCCAGATCATTCGCGATCTGCGGCTCGGCGAATACGACGTGCTTGTCGGCGTGAACCTGTTGCGCGAGGGGTTGGACCTGCCGGAGGTGTCACTGGTGGCGATCCTCGACGCCGACAAGGAGGGCTTCCTGCGCGGGGAGACATCGCTGATCCAGACGATCGGCAGGGCGGCGCGGAATGTGAAGGGCAAGGTGCTGATGTACGCCGACAAGGAGACCAAGGCGATGAAGGCGGCGATCGAGGAGACCGACCGCAGACGCGAGATCCAGGTGGCCTACAACGAGGAGCACGGGATCACCGCGTCGAGCATCGTCAAGGGCATCTCCGACATCGCCGAGTTCCTGCAAGCCGAGTCAAAGGTGCCGAAGGGGCGCCGACGCAAGAATGCAACCAGGGCCAAGGCGAAAGATATGCCTCAACACGAGCTGGAGCGCATGGTTATAGAGCTCGAGGAGGAGATGATCGCCGCCGCCGACGACCTGCGCTTCGAGTACGCAGCACAGTTGCGCGACGAGATCAGGGAGCTGCGGCGTGAGTTGAAGGATGCGCAGATCAGCGAGGCGCCGTCGGGGCAGAGCGCTGGAAGCGAGTCTGCCGCTGAGCCGGGCGAGGCAAGCGATGAGCGCGAGACAAGCGATGCGGGCGAGGTAGGCAAGGCAAGCGAGGCTCCTGCGGGCGAGGTGGCATAGGATGAGCGCTGTGGAACTGGACCGTCAGGGGATCGAGCGGCGCGACTTTCCGATCGTGCGTCGCGGTTATGACCCGGCTAGCGTGGACGCTCATCTGCGAGCGCTTGCCGCCGAGGTAGATGAGCTACAGCGTGAAGCGTCGAGCCGTGGCGGAGAGTCGCTTGCGTCTAGCGCCGCTACTCAGGTCCAGGGAATCCTTGAGGCTGCCCAGGCGACGGCCGAGACGATCGAGCATCAGGCGGCCGAGCAAGCGCATCAGGTGCGCGAGGCCGCCGATGCCGAGGCACGGCGTACACGCGAGGAGGCGGTTGCGCGGGCGCGGGCGCACGTCGCGGCCGTGTCGCAAGCCACCGAGGCACTACTTGGACACGTCGGCTCGCTCGACGGCGAGACGCGGGCCTTGGTAGACAGCTTGCGCAGTGGTGCTGGGCGCTTGGCCAACGACCTGTCGGCCGTCGAGGGCGAGATGGAAGTGCTTTACGACGCGGCTTCGGGACGCGCGGGCAGGCAGCCGTCGGTGGAGCCGCCGGTCTCCGCGGGGTACAGCGACGCGGATCGTCCAGTCCCCGCTCCGGCTCCCGAGACCCATAACGAGCCTTTCGTGGAGACACTCCTCGAGTCGCACGCGGGCATGCAGGGCGATCCCTACACCGAAGCCCCGGACGCCAGTGCATACGCCGAGGAGCGCTTCGAGGCGCCCACGGCGTCCGCGGGACCTTCGAGCGAGTTCGCGTCCGACGAGCAGCCGCTGTTCTCGGAGCCGGCGGCTGTGAGCGATGCCGCCCCTGTCAACGGCGACCTCGACGGGGCCCGCCTGGTCGCGCTTAACATGGCGCTCAACGGCGACTCGCGCGAGGATACTGCTCGCTATTTGGAGGAGAACTTCGCCGTCCCCGACCGCGAGCGCCTGCTCGACGAGGTTTACGCGGCTATCGAAGGGTGAATCTGGGCGCCGGACGCGCTGTCTTACTCTGCTCAGTACTTACCGGAGATGAGGTTCCAGGCGCGGTGCAGCTTGTCGGAGAACCCCGGGGCGCCCTCGGCCGGGTCGTCCTTCATGACCCCGGGATTCTCGGTCGGCGCAGGTAGCGCGCGGCAGGCGTCGGCGTCGAGCTTGAGCGTTACCGCGTGCTCGTGGATCGAGTTGACGTCGTTGGCATCGACGAAGCGGTGCTCGCCGTGGCCCTCGTGCTTATCGATCACGATCCCGTCGAAGACGTCCTCCTCGGGCACGCTAAGCACATGTGTGACCTCGCCGATCTTCTCGCCGTCGCTGCTGTAGACCGGGGTGCCGGGGTCGAGCACCTCGTAGGCGATCGGTAGTCCTGGGTCGTCCACGAACTCAGCATATCGAGAGCGCCAGCTATTGAGCCGCCTCTCTCAGTATGGAGGCACCAGCCCTTCGCACATTGGAAAGTGGCGCACATTGGTTGTGAGCAGATCGGCATCGGCGACGATCGCGGTCGCGGCGATCAGGTAGTCGATGTCGTCGATGCCGCTGTGGGACTTACGGTGCTTGCGGGCCAGTGAGCCGGCGGTGCGCGTGATGTCCTCGTCCACGGTAAGCCATGCGAGCGAGGTGAAGAATTGCTCGAGCGCGTCCATCTCGCCTGGTCGAACCCCGGCAAGCAGCTCGAAGCGAACAGCCTCGCTCGCGGCGAGTGTCTCGCCCTCTTCGACCAAGCTGGTTATGAATGTGACGGCATCCGCGTTGCCGCGAAGGTGGTCGATCGCGACGGTCGTGTCGATGAGCTTCAATGCAGGCCGAGGCGATCGAGACGGTCGTTCAAATCGCCGCGGATGGAATCGACGTACTCTGCGCCGGTGAAGTCACGCCCCTTCCAAGAGCCGGCGCTTGCCCGCAGTGCTCGGAGACGATCGGCCTTGGTCTTTAGTCCATAGGACTCGCGGACCGCTCTCCGGATCAGCTCCGAGCGCGATGCCCCAGCCAGCTGTGCGGCATTGTCAAGGACCTCGAGTTCTTCCTCGCCGATATATACCTGCGTACGCGGCATGACGTCATTATACACCATATGGTGTCGTAAGGGTAGGTTTGGCGAACATCTGTTCGCGTCAATACAATGACAGCCGAATGGCCCAAAGCAACAAGATCGTCGTCAGCGGCGCGCGCGAGCACAACCTGAAGGACATCTCCCTGGAGCTGCCAAGGGACGCCTTGGTGGTGATCACCGGCCTGTCAGGCTCGGGCAAGTCCAGTCTTGCCTTCGACACGATCTATGCCGAGGGACAGCGTCGCTACGTGGAGTCGCTGTCCGCTTACGCGCGCCAGTTTCTCGGCCAGATGGACAAGCCCGACGTTGACTCGATCGAGGGGCTCTCGCCGGCGATCTCGATCGACCAGAAGACGACCTCGCGCAACCCGCGCTCGACCGTCGGGACCGTGACCGAGATCTACGACTACCTGCGTCTGCTGTGGGCGCGCGTGGGCAAGCCGCACTGCCCGATCTGCGGACGACCGATCGTCGGCCAGTCGGCGGAGCAGATCATCGACCAGACGATGGGCTTGGCCGAGGGCACGCGCTTCATGGTCCTGGCGCCGGTCGTCAGGGGCCGCAAGGGCGAGTACGGCAAGCTCTTGGAGGAGCTGCGTGCGGACGGTTTCGCGCGCGTGAAGATCGACGGGCGCATCCGCATGCTCGAGGAGTCGATCGTCCTGGACAAGCGCTACAAGCATGACGTCTCCGTCGTCGTGGATCGCCTGGCGATGCGCCACGACATCCGCAAGCGTTTGGCGGATTCGATTGAGACAGCGGTCGGGCTCGCGGACGGCCTGGTCGAGATCGAGATCGTTGGGTCCTCACGAAGCGAAAATGATGGGGATGGCGATGGCGTGCCCGCACCGGGAGACGGCCAGTCCCACTCATCCGGCGCCCTCGGTGTAAAGGCGGCGAATGCCCAGATCGTGCCGGGCGCAAAGCCCACGCCCGGAACGCTGTTCACGTTCTCCGAGAAGTTCGCCTGCCCCGAGCATGGACCGTCGCTGGTCGAACTCGAGCCACGCATCTTCTCTTTCAACTCCCCTCACGGCGCCTGCGAGCGCTGTACGGGGCTTGGCTCGCAAATGGTGATCGACCCCGATCTGGTCGTGCCCGATCCGACGCTGTCTGTCGGGGAAGGCGCGATCGCGCCATGGGCGAACAGCGCCTCCAACTACTACGAGCAGGTAACCGAGGCGATCGCCAAGCGCTACAAGGTTGACCTGGGGACGCCGTGGGAAGAGCTGTCGCAGGAGCATCGCGACCTGTTTCTGTCGGGAACGAATGGCGAGCCGCTACAGATCACTTACCGCAACCGCTTTGGGCGCACCCGCTCCTATGGCACGCGCTTCGAGGGGGTGCTCGCAAATCTGCAGAGGCGCTATCGCGAGACCGACTCGGAGTGGACGCGCGAGAAGATCGAGGAGTTCATGTCCTTGCGTGCCTGCCCGGAGTGTGGTGGTGCGCGCTTGCGGCCCGAGTCGCGCGCGGTGCTTGTAGCGGGCACACGTATCGAGGACTTCTGTGCGCTCTCGGCACGGCGGGCACTGGCCTGGCTTGAAGAGGTTGAGCTCTCAGAGACGGACCGTCACGTCGCACGGCTGATCCTGCGCGAGATCTCAGAGCGCCTTCAGTTCCTTGAGAACGTGGGCATCGGCTACCTGTCGATGGATCGTGCCGCTTCGACGCTGTCGGGCGGCGAGGCGCAGCGCATCAGGCTGGCCACGCAGATCGGCTCCTCTCTGGTGGGCGTGCTCTACATCCTCGACGAGCCTTCGATCGGGTTGCACCAGCGCGACAACGAGAAGCTGATCGCGACGCTGGAGCGTCTGCGCGACCTTGGCAACACGGTGATCGTGGTCGAGCACGACGAGCAGACGATGCGCAGCGCCGACCATCTGGTTGATTTGGGACCCGGCGCCGGCGAACATGGTGGCTGGATCGTGGCGCAGGGCACCGCCGCGCAGGTGCAAAAGGTCAAGCCATCGTTGACCGGCCAGTTTCTGGCGGGCACGCGCACGATCGAGCTGCCGGCACAGCGACGCACGCCGATTGGCTATGTCGAGATCCTTGGTGCAAGCCAGCACAACTTGCGTGACGTTGACGTGCACGTGCCGCTGGGCACGCTCACGTGCGTGACGGGTGTGTCTGGCTCGGGCAAGTCGACACTCGTCAACGAAGTGCTCTACAAGGCGGTGGCCAACCGTTTGCACCGTGCCAGACAGCGCCCGGGCGCGCACCGCGCGATCCATGGCCTCGACCAGCTCGACAAGATCATCGCCGTCGATCAGTCGCCGATCGGGCGCACGCCGCGCTCGAATCCCGCAACGTATACGGGCCTGTTCGATGTGATCCGCGACCTCTTCTCAAAGACGCAAGAGGCGCGCGCGCGCGGATACAAGCCGGGACGCTTCTCCTTCAACGTCAAGGGCGGGCGCTGCGAGGTGTGCCGCGGGGACGGTCAGATCAAGATCGAGATGCACTTCCTGCCAGACGTCTATGTGCCTTGTGAGCAGTGCGACGGGCGCCGCTACAACCGCGAGACGCTGGAGGTCAAGTTCAAGGGCAAGAGCATCGCCGAGGTCTTGGCGATGCCGGTCGAGGAGGCGCTTCACTTCTTCGAGCACATCCCCAAGATCCGCCGTCGCCTGGAGACGCTCGATGCCGTCGGCCTCGGCTACATCCGCCTCGGCCAGCCAGCGACGACGCTCTCCGGCGGTGAGGCCCAGCGCGTGAAGCTCGCAACCGAGCTGTCCAAGGTCGCCACGGGCCGAACCTTGTACATCCTCGACGAGCCCACGACGGGCCTGCACTTCGCCGACGTACAGCGTTTGCTGGAGGTATTGCAGCGGCTCGTCGACGCCGGCAACAGCGTGGTTGTGATCGAGCACAACCTCGACGTGATCAAGTGCGCCGACCGACTGATCGACATGGGCCCGGAGGGGGGAGAGGAGGGCGGCATGGTGATCGCCGCCGGCACCCCGGAGGAGGTAGCAGCCGAGCGTGGGTCGCACACGGGCGAGTTCCTGCGCGACTTGCTCGTGCCCAAGCGCAAGTCGGCGCCACGCAAGCGCCGCGCCAAGGTTGCTGCGTGAGCGCTGCACAATTGCGTTTGTGGATCACCAGATGGCGCTGGTACGAGCGCAACTCACTGCCCTGGAATCGCGTGGCGATCCACCGCGAGTTCATGCGCCGCGAAGCCTTTGCGCGCTGGCCGATCCACGGAAACGTGCTCGAAGCCTTGCGCGAGGGACGCTTGCAAATCGGTGCGCACACGCTGTTCGAGCCGAACGTGTGGATCACGATGCCAGGCAGCGCGCGCGTGCGCATCGGCAGCGGCACGTTCCTGAACATGGGCGTGATGATCGCCGCCGAGCAGCTGGTGGAGATTGGCGACCACTGCATGCTTGCCAACGGCTGCTTCGTCAGCGACTCAAGCCACCGCTACGACGATCCCGACAAGCCGATCACCTGGCAGGGCTTCGAGAGCAAGGGCCCGACCACGATCGGCGATAGCTGCTGGTTCGGTGCGAACGCTGTGGTGACCAGCGGCGTAACGATCGGCGAGCGCTGCGTGGTCGGCGCCAACAGCGTCGTCAGCAAAGACGTCGAGCCGTTCTCGATCGTCGCCGGGGCGCCCGCCAGGCTGATCCGCAAAATCGACTACGCAAGCAACTCGCGTAGCTCTGAGAGTGCGGCGGGGTCGATCGAGTAGGTGTACTCGCTACTCGGAAACTCGCCGGCGCGCACCTCTGTCGAGTAGCGCTGCAAGGCGTCGAGGATCTGCGGGCGCAGCTCCGCGTAACGCTTGACGAAGCGCGGACTGCCCCACTCGTAAAGGCCCAGCAGGTCGTGCCACACGAGCACCTGACCGTCGGTGGCGCTTCCCGCGCCAATGCCGATCACCGGGATCTCGATCCGCTCCATCGCCACCTCCGCAACGGCAGCCGGGATCGCCTCGAAGACGACGCAGCAGCAGCCCGCATCCTGTAGTGCCAGTGCGTCCTGGACCACTTGGAGCGCGCGGTCTGAGGTGCGCCCTTGCGCCTTGAAGCCCCCGACCGCTGTGGCCGTCTGTGGAGTCAAGCCAACGTGTCCCACGACCGGGATGCCAGTCGACGCGATTGCGTGTGCACGCTGTGCCATCACGCCGCCGCCCTCCAGCTTCACGGCGTCGCAGCGTGCCTCCTTGACAAAGCGCTGTGCCGTAGTCACCGCTTGTTCGTCGGAGACCTCGTAGGACCCGAACGGCAGGTCGCCGACGAGCAGTGGGGTGCGCAACCCGCGCCGGACCGCCTTGACGAGCACCAGCAGTTCGTCGACGGTCACAGAGACGGTGGAGTCGTAGCCGAGCACGGTCATCGCCGCCGTGTCGCCGACCAGCACGAGGTCTATGCCGGCCTCCTCGACGATCCGGGCGCTGGGGTAGTCGTAGCATGTGACCATCACGAGCGGCTCTCCCCGACGCTTGTGCTCCATCAGGCTTGGGATCGTCATCGGCAGCCGCTCGGGGCCGGAGGGCATATTGAGGGTGGGATCGTTGGACATGGTGGACTGCTCCTCTCTGGCGCTGGTTGACGCCGTGCCTAGCCCCGTGCACCGGTCTCGAAAGAGGCCGGCGGGGAGCTCAGCAGGGTCGCCACCGCGTCGTCGACGGTGATGATGCGATTGGTTTGAGCCTCGACGTGCACGACGCGGGGCTCGTAGTGCTCCATCTCCGCACGGTCGTACTGACCGTAGGAGATGACGATGATCGTGTCGCCGCGGTGTACGAGTCGCGCGGCAGCGCCGTTGACCTTGATGTCGCCCGAGCCGCGCTGCCCGGCGATCGTGTACGTCTCGAAGCGAGCCCCGTTGTCGACGTCGACAACATGAACCTGCTCGTGCTCGAGGATGTCCGCGGCCTCGAGCAGGTCAGGGTCGATCGTGATCGAGCCGACGTAATGGAGGTCGCAATCGGTCACGGTGGCCCGATGGATCTTTGACTTGAGCATCACGCGCTGCATGCGATGATGGCCTCTCTTGGTTGTGGCTTGATGGGTATCGAAGGATCCAAGGTCATGTTGTCGATCAAGCGGGTCGAGCCGATCCGGGCCGCGATAGCGAGCAGCGCCGGTCGCTCCAAACGCGCGACGGGATCGAGCGTGTCCGGTTGCACGAGCTCGATGTACTCAGGCTCGACGTCGAACTTGCTCATCGCCTCGCGTGCCGTTGCCATCAGCGCATCGGCTGAGCGCTCGCCGTCTGTGACGGCCGCAGCGGCGGCTGCAAGCGCGCGGGGCATGGCAAGCGCTTGAGCCCGATCCTCGCTGCTCAAGTGGGCATTGCGACTGGACATCGCGAGCCCGTCGGCTTCGCGCACGGTGGGGCAAGCCTCGATGCGCACGTTGATGTTCAGGTCTTCGACAAGGCGACGGATCACGATCGCCTGTTGCGCGTCCTTCTGACCGAAGTAGGCGACATCGGGCGAGACGATGTTCAAAAGCTTCGTAACGACGGTCGTGACACCGCGAAAATGGCCTGCTCCGCGCACGGCCCCCTCCAAGCGATCGGTGAGGCCGAGCACCTCGACCGAGGTCGAGAAGCCGGCCGGGTAGACCTCCTCGGCGGCGGGCGCAAACAGCAGGTCTGCCCCAGCAGCTTCGGCCAGCTCGCGGTCGCGCTGCTCCTGGCGCGGATAGCGGTCGAGGTCGGCGTGCTCGTTGAACTGCGCGGGGTTCACGAACAGTGATACGACAACGACATCGCAGTCAGCACGTGCGCGGTCGATCAATGAGAGGTGGCCCTCGTGGAGGGCCCCCATCGTCGGCACCAGGCCGATCGTGCGGCCCGCTCGGCGGGCCGGCTCAAGCGTCGTTCGCACCTCGTCAACGGTACGCAAGATTCTCATGGTCATGGGCCCGATTCCCATGTGAGCTCGAATGCGAACTCGGCGCATATCCCAGGCCCGATGCCCATCGCAGGCTCAGTGCCCGCACGAGACCCGCAAGCCATTTCTAGCGCAGGCCCAATCGATGTGGAGATCGAAAAGTTCATCTGGCTCGGTCCAGTTCCCAGAGGGATACCGGTCGCGACTTGCTTAAGCATACCGTGCAAGAGCGTCGATGACTACCATCCGCAGCTGTGTCTTCGGCGGAGATCGATCAGCGGCGCGATGCCCTCAAGCAGGTTTTTGCTCAAGCAAGCGTGTGTACGCGCTGTCAGGAGCTGGCCGCTACCCGCAAGAGCGTCGTTTTCGGCGCAGGCAATGCAAACGCTGAGCTGATGTTCGTGGGCGAGGCGCCGGGCGCCAGCGAGGACGAACGGGGGCTGCCGTTCGTTGGTCGCGCCGGCAAGCTGCTGGAGACGCTGCTCAAAGAGATCGGCCTGGAGCGCAAGGACGTCTTCATAGCCAATGTCCTGAAGTGCCGCCCTCCGGGCAACCGCGATCCACTGCCGCTGGAGATCGAGAACTGCCGTGAGTATCTCTATCGGCAGGTCGAGCTGATCCAGCCGCGCGTGATCTGCTCGCTGGGCAACTTCTCCACGAAGCTGCTCAGGGACGACCCGACTGGGATCACGCGCCTGCACGGCAAGCCACAGGAGCTGACACTCGGCAGGCGCACGGTACGGCTCTATCCGATCTTCCATCCCGCCGCTGCCTTGTACACCCCGCGCATGCTCGAGACGCTGCGCGAGGACTTCGCGCGCCTGCCGGAGCTACTGGAGCAGCCCGAGCCGCCCCAGCCGGTTGAGGGAGAGGCTGAGGCGCTCGCGCAGGCGGCAATTGCGCGGGAGCAATCGGAGACCGCGGAGACCGGGACCATGATGTCCGCGGATCTGAGCTTGGGGGACGCGAAATCGCCAGGTGGGACGTCGGCCCGCGGCAGCTCGGCGGGTGAGGCACCGGCTGGGGGCGACGAGTCGGCCGGAACCGTGGATCAACTGGGTCTCTTCTGAACTTTCCTCTGAGGGACCTTCCTGTGAGTTCCTCTGAGCGGGACCGAAGCTCCAAATTGGGCGGCTTCACGCGGGTGGGCATCCAAATCGTCGTGGCGTTCGTATATGGAGATGAAAGGGGTCGTGCGGCCGTTCAAGCAGGCGGGACGGTCTGCCGATACCGAGTACATCCATCCTCCCAAGCACCACGGCCGGCTCGCGATTCTCCTCTCTCGCGAGCCGGCCGTTTTTTGTCGGCGCTAGGCGGTGCGGTTGTCAGCTGGTCCGGATTCGCGGATGCCGGCACTGGTTGGACTAGGCTTCTCTCGTGGCGACACGTATCGTCGAGACCTCGGATTCAGCCCAAACCGAGGCGCTGGGCGCCGAGCTTGCTGCTGCCCTAAAGCCGGGCGACATCGTGCTCGTGCGCGGCGAGCTGGGAGCTGGCAAGACCACGCTCGTGCGTGGCGCGGCGAAAGCTTTGGGAGTTGGCGGTGCGGTGACGAGCCCCACTTTCTCGATCGGCCACCGCTACCGGGGCTCGGATGTAACCGTCTCGCATCTGGACCTATACCGTCTGGCGGCTCTTGGGCAGGAGGAGCCGGAGCTGCTCGACGACTACCTCGCGCCCGACTCGATCGCGTTCGTGGAGTGGCCTGAGCAGGCGGCCCCAGAGCTGCGCGACGCGTGTTTGCTGGTGACGTTGACCCACGAGGGCGCCGATCGCAGGCGCATCGAGGTGTGCGAGCTGGGCGAGCGTGCAAGCGGGGCTATGGCGGGGCGAGTCGATGGACGGACAGGGCAGGCAGGCGATGAGCCAGACGAAATACAGGCAAACGCGGTGTCCGAGGTCACGAGGTGATCGTGCTTGGGCTCGACACGGCGACGCCGGCGACGGTCGTAGGCCTGAGGCTTACGGACGGGCACACGCTACAAGCGCGCGACGACCCAGATGCGCGTCAGCGCCCAGGCCACGCCACGCGGCTGCTGCCGCTGGCGAACGACCTGCTCGTCGAGGCGCATATCGACTGGCCTGAGTTGGAGCGGATCGCGGTCGGCACCGGCCCAGGAACGTTCACGGGCTTGCGCATCGGGATCGCCACGGCACGAGGCTTGGCGCAGTCGCTCGGTGTGGAGCTGGTCGGCGTGTCGAGCCTGCGCGCGCTTGCCCACGGTGCGCTTGCCCACGGTGCGGGCGGCCACGCACAGCGCGTCTTGGCTGCGATTGACGCGCGCCGCGGCGAGGTCTTCGTCGCGGCCTATGAGGGTGTCCAAGAGTTGATCGCGCCACAGGCGGTTTCCCCGGATGGAGTGGCTGAGCTGCTGGAGAGCGCAGCAATCGACACGCAAGCCGAGCAGTGGCGGGCGCTGGGTGACGGCGCCATCCTCTACCGCGAAGCTTTCGAGCGAGCAGGCATGCACGTCGCCGAGGATGACTGCGAGCATCACCGGATTCAGGCACACGCGATCTGTGAGTTGGGTGAGCAGGCATCTGCGAATGAGCAGCAGGTCTTGCCCGACTACCGCCGCCGCCCCGACGCGGAGATCGCGCTCGAGGGGGTGCAAGCCTGATGTGCGCCTCGCTGGCCGGCCTCACTACCGAGGGCTCGTTCTCGCTGGACATACGTGGTCTCACCTATGCCGACCTACCGCGCGTCATCGCGATCGAGCGTCGTGCATTCCCGACGCCGTGGTCGCTGGCGATGTTCGTGCTCGAGCTGTCCAAGTCCTCGGGCGTCTGCCTGGCCGCGCTGCACGAAGAGCGGCTGGTCGGCTATCTGATCTGCTCGCGCTACGACACGGTGTGGCACGTGATGAACGTCGCGGTAGACGTCGAGCATCAACACAAGGGCGTCGCCTCGGCCCTGCTCGGAGAGCTGTACGAGCTGGTGCAAGACGACAGCGCCCGCTTCACGCTGGAGGTTCGCCGCTCCAACGATGTGGCGATTCATCTCTACGAACGTGAAGGCTTCCGCGCGGCGGGCCTGCGCCGGCGCTACTACCAGGACAACGGCGAGGACGCCTTGGTGATGTGGCGCACGCCGGCGACGCTGGCGGGTTCGTTCGACGACGTGCCGAATCCGGGACCGGTATGACGCGGGTGGCAAGGGGAGCCGTCATCGGTGCGCGCACCAACCTCGCCGACACGAACGTCGCCGGTGCGAGTGTTGTACGCGCGAGCTGCGCCACTCCAGGCGGCTGCGGACGATGACGATCCTCGCGATCGAGACCAGCTGTGACGACACCTGCGCGGCCGTCGTTGCCGAGGACGGGACGATCCGCTCGAACGTGATCTCCTCCCAGCAGGCGCACGAGCGCTTCGGCGGTGTAGTGCCCGAGATCGCTTCGCGTCACCACCTGGAGCTGATCGACCTCGTCGTCGAGCGCGCTCTGGAGGAGGCAGCTACGACGCTGGACGAGGTGGAGCGGGTGGCCGCGACGCAGGGCCCAGGCCTGATCGGAGCATTGCTCGTCGGTTTCTCGAGCGCCAAGGCACTGGCGGCGGCCCGTCGCCTGCCGTTCGCCGCAATCGACCATCTACAAGGCCACGTGTCTGCCAATTTTCTCGTGTCTGAAGCCGATGAGGAGGCGTTCGAGCCGCCCTTCCTGTGCCTGATCGCGAGTGGTGGCCACACGCTGCTGGCTGACGTGCAAGAGCACGAAGGCCTCCAGACGCTAGGCCGCACGCTCGACGACGCCGCGGGTGAGGCGTTCGACAAGGGCGCAAGGATGCTGGGCCTGGGCTTCCCCGGAGGACCTGCGCTGCAGCGTCTGGCGGCCGATGGCGATGCGCAGGCGTTCGAGTTCCCGACCTCCGGCTCGCGAGCACGAGGAGGACGCGGCGCCACGCGTACCTTCGGCCGCAGCCTCGATTTCTCCTTTGCGGGTCTGAAGACATCGCTGCTCTACAAGCTGCGCGAGCTCAGCGAGGCTGAGCGTCGCGAGCGCGAGGCCGATCTGGCGGCTTCCTACCAAGCCGCGATCGTCGAGCACCTGATCGTGCGCACCGAGGAAGCGCTGGAGCTGACGGGCCTGGATCGGCTGGCCGTCGGCGGCGGTGTTGCGGCCAACGGTGAGCTGCGCCGACGCTTGCGAGAACTGGGTGTAGGAGTGCACGTGCCGCCGCCTGTCCTATGCACCGACAACGCCGCGATGATCGCCAGCGCCGCACGCTTCGCGCCGGCGCTGGCATACCCCGATTATTTGGGCCTGGACGCCTATGCGACCGGAGAGCGCCCGTGGTGAGTGGGAACGGATCGAGGGAGCACGCGGGGTTGAGGCTCACGGGGTCAGGACTATTGGGCCATAGCGAGTCGTGTGTGTTGAAAAAAGCGTCATGCCCCCCCCGCGCGCGGGGGGCATGAGGGTTTTTATGAAGGTCGTCACGCTTTACTCCAAGCCGGACTGCCATCTCTGTGTGGAGGCGCAAGATGTCCTGCGAATGCTGCGTTTAGAGCTGGGATTCGAGCTGTCGGAGGTTGACATAACCACCGATGAGGCCCTGCACCGAGCGTATTTCGAGCGCATCCCGGTAGTCACGCTGGGCGATGAGGAGCTGTTCGAATATTTTGTCGACGAGGACACGCTGCGGCAGCGTCTGCAGACCATCCTCTAGAGTCAGAGAACGATGGCTTACAACGAGTTGAGCACTCCGGTGAGCGCGATCCACGACGGCGATGCGCTCGCCGGCGAGCGGCTCTCGCTCGGCGTCGCCGCACGGCTGTCGCGCTACCTGCAGGTGCTGACACAGGCAAAGAAGATGGGCAAGGAGACGATCTCCTCGCAAGAGCTCTCCGACTACACGCACGTCAACTCGACCCAGATTCGCCGCGACCTGTCGGGATTCGGAAAGTTCGGCAAGCGCGGAGTCGGCTACAACGTCGAGTCGCTCGTCTCGCAAATTCGCAAGATCCTGCGCACAGCAGGCCAACACAACATCGCGCTGCTCGGCGCCGGCCACCTCGGCAAGGCGATCGCCTCCTCGGACATCTTCGCCGACCACGGCTTCCGAGTCGTGGCGATCTTCGACGTGGACGAGACGAAGGTCGGCAGCAAGGTTGGCAGCCAAACGGTCCGCCACACCAGTGAGCTACACCAGGTCGTCGAAGACGAGGAAATCGTGGTGGGCGTGCTCGCCGTCCCCACGCGCGCCGCTCAGGGCTTGGCGGACGAGCTGGTGGAGGCCGGCGTGAAGATCATCTTCAACTACTCCGAGTCGCTCCTAGCGGTCCCGCCCGAGGTGACCGTCCACACTTCAAGCCCGGCGGTTGACCTGCTCTACGCGCTCTACTTCTACTTGACCTGATTCCCGAGGTCGGAAGAGCCAAGCCTGCCTGACCTTGCCTGCGCCGCGTCTGCACCTAACACTAATTTTTCCCCCTCCCATACCGGCAAGCTCCATAGGCCCACCTGAGTGACCAGTAAAGACCTAGATAAAGCAGTTGAAACGTTTGCGCAGTTGACCGATCTCACGGTCGGCATTGAGGAGGAGTTCGCGATCCTCGAGCCGGCCACCCTGGACTTGGTCCCACGCTTCGAGCACTTGCGTGCCCGCGCGAGCGAGCGCGACCCGCTGCTGGCGGAGGCGATCACGGGCGAGCTGATCTCCTCTGAGATCGAGATCGTCTCCGGCCGCGGCGAGAACCTCACCGACGCGCTCAGACGTCAGCGCGAGCGCCGCCGACGGCTGTTTGCCTTGGCCGGTGAGGAGAGTGCCGAACTGGGAGCGACGGGAACCCATCCGTGGGCCGACTACCGCGAGCAGCCGATCATCGACACCGAGCACTACCGGCGAGTTGAGCGGGGCTTGAAGTATGTCGCCTGGCGCAACAACACCTTCAGCCTGCACGTGCACGTCGGCATCAACGACATCGACCGCGCCGTGCGTGTCTGCGACCGATTGCGAGGAGTGCTGCCGTTGCTGCTGGCGGTCTCCGCCAACTCGCCCTATCTCGACGGTCGCGACTCGGGCCTGCACTCGGCGCGCACGCAAAGCTTCACGCGCAACTTCCCACGCTGCGGAATTCCCGACGCGTTCGGTGGCTGGCGGCCGTATCGCCGGTACATTGAGTTCCTGCTGCGGACAAGCTCGATCGTGGAGTTCACGCAGGTGTGGTGGTCGGTGCGCCCACATTTCGAGTTCGGAACGGTAGAGGTGCGAATCTGCGACGCGCAGAGCACGGCAGGCGAGTCCGAGGCGTTGGCGGCTTTGATTGTGGCGTGCGTGGCCCAGGCTGCCCGGGACCTCGACGAAGGCGTCCCGTTCGCCGACCAGCCGCCGCGCCTGATCGAGGAGAACATGTGGCGTGCGATCCGCTTTGGGCTCGACGGCAAGATGGTCGACCTCGAGCGCGCCGAGGAGTATCCGGCAACAGAGATCGTCGAGCGCTTGGCTGCTTGGACCGGCCCGGTACGCGGCGAGCTGGGTGTCGAGCTCGCGTTCCCCGAGCGCAACGGAGCACAGCGACAGAAAGCGATGATCGACGCCGGAGCAAGCCGCGAGGAGGTATTCGCGACCTCGGTAGGAGAGACAAGACAGACCTATTCCCAGGAGGTAACGGTGTGAGCAGCGAACAACAGCCCCAGCCGAGCGAGGATGAGATGCGTGTGGCGTATGAAGCCGAGCTGAATCGCATCACCAGCGCCGAGATGATCATCCAGACGGCGGTTTCGCTGATCAACATCGGCGGTCGTCGGCTCGGTTTGGCTCCGTCGGCCGCCTCGGACGACCAATCAGCAGCACAGGGAGGCGAGCGTGACCTCGAGCAGGTGCGCGACGCGATCGACGGTGCCAGTGCGCTAATGCCGATCCTCGAGCGGCGCATGCCAGGTGAGCTGGCACCGCTGCGCGACGCGATCGCCCAGCTGCAGGTCGCCTACTCGCGCGAGGCGCAGAGTGCCGCGAGCAGGAGCACGACGCCAGCGTCGCAGGCCAAGGCCGCCAAGGAGCCCGAGAAGCCGACGGAGGACGATCAGCCGTCTGGTCCTGGGCCGGCCCAGTCGAGCGGCAGGCTGTGGGTGCCCGGCAGCTGAGCTTTGCATCGCGCAGGCGAGGCAGTCCGGGCCGGCTGGGGCTGGTGTTGATGTAGTTCGCAAAGGACGATGCCCCCCCCGCGCGCGGGGGGCATCGTCCTTTGGGCATGACCTTGACCGGTCCTCCGCCGCGACCTTGACCGCCTTCCGCTGGCGCAAACGATAGACTGCGCCCGCCTTTACGCCGGGTCGTGCGCTCTTAGGGAGCGGCCCGTGCGATCAACGTGCGCGCGAATCTCCTCGCGCGGCACCTAACCAGACCGCGGAGGATTTCTGTTGAGTAGCTTTCTGACGAACCATGGGGTCGTCGTTGCCCTTGTGTGCGCCGCCTGTGCTGTGGCGTACGGCCTCGTGACCACCCGCGCTCTGCTCGCGCTCTCGCCGGGCAACGAGCGGATGCAAAGCATCTCACTCGCGGTCCAGCAGGGCGCCCGTGCCTACCTGAACCGCCAGTACACCACGATCGCGATTGTCGGCGTGGTGATTTTCGTGGCGCTGATCTTCATCCAGAACATCGCTGTCGCCTGTGGCTTCGCGATCGGCGGCATCCTCTCCGGCTCGGCCGGCTACATCGGCATGAACGTGTCGGTGCGCGCCAACGCACGCGTCGCCGAGGCCGCCCGCGGCGGAGTCTCGCCCGCGCTGCGTGTCGCCTTCCAGGGCGGTGCGATCACCGGCATGCTCGTGGCGGGTCTCGCGCTGATGGGTCTAGCCGGCTACTACGGCCTGCTCACGGCCGTCTTCAACGACAGCCAGAAGACCGCTGTTGACGCGCTGATCGGGCTCGGCTTCGGCGGTTCGCTGATCTCCGTGTTCGCCAGACTCGGTGGCGGCATCTTCACGAAGGCCGCCGACGTCGGCGCTGACATCGTCGGCAAGATCGAGGCCGGCATCCCCGAGGACGACCCGCGCAACCCGGCCGTGATCGCCGACAACGTCGGCGACAACGTCGGCGACTGCGCCGGCATGGCCGCCGACCTGTTCGAGACCTATGCCGTGACGGCGGTGGCGGTGATGCTGCTGGGCGTGCTCACCTTCCACGAGGCCACGCGCGTGGTCATGTACCCGCTGATCCTCGGCGGCGTCGCGATCATCGCCTCGATCATCGGCACGTTCGCGGTGCGTTCGAAGGCCGGCAACGTCGAGCGAGCCCTTTACCAGGGCCTGGTCGTCTCGGGGATCATCGCTGCCGCGGCATTCGCGCCCATCACCTATTGGCTGATGAAAGACCTCACTTTCAGCCAGGTCGGCAACGTCGTCAACCCGCCCTCCTGGGGCAAGTTCTACCTGTGCGCGCTGATTGGCATCGGCGTGACCGCGCTGCTGTTCTTCATCACCGACTACTACACCTCCACGCGCTTCTCGCCAGTCAAGAAGACGGCAAAGGCGTCGGTCACGGGACACGCGACGAACATCATCCAGGGCTTCGGCTCGGGTCTGCAGGCAACAGCCTTGCCGGCGATCGTGCTGGTGCTTGGCGTCCTCGGCGCTTGGAAGCTCGCCGGCGGTGGCACCACCGGCATCTACGGCATCGGGGTGGCCGTCATGGGCCAGCTGTCGCTGACCGGCCTGATCGTGGCGCTCGACGCATTCGGCCCGATCACCGACAACGCCGGCGGTATCGCCGAGATGGCTGAGCTGCCCGAGGACGTGCGTAACGTGACCGATCCGCTTGACGCCGTCGGCAACACGACAAAGGCGGTAACCAAGGGCTATGCGATCGGCTCGGCCGTACTCGCCGCGATCGTTCTGTTTGCTGGCTTCCAGCAGGAGCTGGCGGACAAGTCGAACGGCAACTTCATCACCTTCGGCATCAACGAACCGCCCGTGCTGATAGGCCTATTGCTAGGTGGCATGATGGTATGCCTGTTCGCCTCGCTCTCGATGGAGGCGGTCGGACGCGCTGGTGGCGCCGTGGTCGAGGAGGTCCGCCGCCAGTTCCGCGAGCACCCGGGAATCATGGAGGGCACCGAAGAGCCCGACTACGCCACGTGCGTTGACATCGTCACGCGCACCGCTCAGCGCGAGATGATCCTGCCGGCGATGCTGCCGATCGCGCTGCCGGTGATCGTGGGCTTGATCGATCAGAAGGCGCTCGGCGGCCTTTTGATCGGCGTGATCGTCGTGGGCTTCTTCTTCGCGGTCATGATGACCGCGGGTGGTGGCGCCTGGGACAACGCCAAGAAGCTGATCGAGGACGGTGCCTTTGGTGGCAAGGGCTCTGAGGCGCACGCAGCCTCGATCACGGGAGACACGGTCGGCGACCCCTTCAAGGACACGGCCGGACCGGCGATCAACCCGATGATCAAGGTCGCGAACATCGTCGCGATCCTCATCATCCCTTTGATCACCTGAGTTCGTCAAGGATGGGACCGTTCGCCTCAGAGGTGGGCGGTCTCATCGACCTTTCTAGGCCCTAAGCTCACGGAAGAGATGAAATGACGGGCAGGCAGCTACATCGCGCCGGCACGACTGTGTTGTCACTGGCGATGGTCGCAATCGGCATCGCGCTCATAGTCGAGGCGCTCATCGGCGAAGACGTGCTCAGCATACGTGTGCTGCTCGGGCTCTTGTTCGTCGTCGCCGGAACGGGCCGTATTTACGTTGACGTCAGACGAGGTCGCGGAGCATGAGCACGCCAGAGGGACAGCGCCGTGCGGCGCACATGCGCGCCATCGAGCTCGGCGCAGGCGCACGCACGACGCTGCGCCACGGCCTCGGCTCGCCGATCCTGTTCGCGATCGTCTACACGTCGCTGGCAAGCGCCGTGTTCTTCTCGCTTGGGGTCGTGACCGACCATGCGGCCGGCTTGACCCCGGTCGTGTTTCTGATCGCCGCGATCATGTTCGGGCTGACGGCGATGACCTACGTGGAGGGCGCCTCGCTACACCAGGAACCAGGTGGCTCGACCGTGTTCGCGCGCTACGCCTTCAACGAGCTTGTGAGCTTCATCGCGGGCTGGGCGATGCTGCTCGACTACGTCATCCTGATTGCCGTCACCGCGTTCGCCGCGACCCAGTATCTGCGCGTTTTCTGGGCTCCGCTGGGCCACTACACCGAGGCGTTGCTGCTGGCCCTGGCGATCATCGCGTTCGTCGTGTTCACAAACGTGCGTGGCTTTCACTGGCGTCGCGAATATCGCATCGGTGTGATCGTGCTCGGGGCATTGTTGCTCGAGCTGATCGTGATCGTGGTCGGGCTCGTGGAGTTCTTCGAACCGCACCGGCTGATCAGCCAGATCCATCTCGGTAGCGCCCCGACATGGGCGGGCCTGGTCTTCGGCTTGACGATCACGACGATCGCCTTCACGTGCGTGGAGTCGGCCTCGGGTCTGGCGGGCGAGGTGAAAGTCGGCCGGGGTGCCCTGCGACGGCTGATAGCAAGTGGCACCGTGACAGTCGTGGTCGCCTATGTGGGCGTCGCGATCGTGGCGGTATCGGCGTTTCCGCTGGCGCCGGGAGGCGTGCCGGGGCACCATTTCTCGGCGGCGCCGGTGCTCGACCTGTTCACGCATATGCATCCGCACTGGCTCTCGCAGACGCTGACGTACGCGATCGGCGCGATCGCCGGCCTCACGCTGATCGCGGCAGCCGACTCGGCGATGCTCGGCCTCTCACGTCTGGCCTATTCGCTGTCGGTCAACCGCCAGATCCCGAGCGGGCTGGGGCGCCTGCACTCGCAGCGCTCGACTCCCTACGTGCTGATCCTGCTCGCCGGCGTGATCGCCGCGGGCCTGGTCGTCCCCGAGAGCCTCACCTTCCTCGTCGGCACATACGCGTTCGGGGCGATGCTGGCGTTCACGATCGCCCACGCCTCGGTCGTCAAGATGCGCTACAGCGAGCCCGACCGCAAGCGCCTGTACCGCACGCCGTTCTCGGTGCGCGTGCGCGGAGGCGAGCTGCCGCTGCTGGCTGTGATCGGCACGGTCGTATGCTCGCTGGGCTGGATCGCGACGATCGCCGTCCATCACACCGCCCGCTACGTCGGGCTCGGCTGGATGGCCGCCGGGATCCTCTTGTACGTCATCTACCGGCGCGCCGATGAAACCTCGCTGTTGCGACGCGTGACCGTCTCGGCGGAGGCATTGCGTGCCGAGCACCTGCCACAGCGCGAGTACGGCTCGATCCTGGTCCCGCTGTGCGGCACGCGCCTGGACGAGGACATCATTCAGACCGCTGCGCTGCTGGTGGCAGGCAAGCCGACCGACGATGCCGCGATTGACGCCTCGACAATCGAGGCGGTGTGGATTTTCGAGATGCCGATGTCGCTGCCGCTGGACGCGCGCTTGCCCGATGCCCAGGTCAAGCACGCACGACAAGCGCTGGCGCGAGCCAAGGCGGTGGGGGAGGAGTACGCGGGCGTACAGGTCGCGACCGCCACGATCAGGGCTCGCCGCGTCGGCCACGCGATCCTCGAGGAGGCACGCAGACGTGGCGTGGAGGCGATCGTGCTCGGTGCCGAGGAGCCCTCTCGGATTCGCGGTGGCTCGCGTCTGGGCGGGCGCGGTGGCCCGCTTGAGAACTTCGTCGGCGACGTCACCAAGTACGTGGTGAAAAAGGCGGCATGTCGTGTGATCGTGACGGCGCCGTCCGAGCGCGACTATGCCGAGGTCCTGGCCAGGGAGGAGGCGGGTCAGGATTCGCCTGCTCAGGATGCGCTCGCGGAGATAGCTCCGGCTGAGCCACTCGCGGGGCCGAGCGGCGGACCCATCGTCTAATCTCACACGCCGTGCTTGCCATCCCCCCATCAATCCCGGCGCCGCGCTTCCCATGTTCGTCTTGATCGTTGGAGCGGGCCGTGTCGGCTCGGCGGTGGCCAAGTCCGCGCTGGCGGCCGGCCATGAAGTCTCGGTGCTCGACGAGGACCCGCTCTCCCACGAGCGCCTCGACGCAGGCCAGAGCGGCAGCTGGGAGGAATCCGACGGCCAGTTCACGGTGGGAACGGCCCTGGAGACCGAAGCGCTCGTGCAGGCCGGAATCGAGCGCGCCGACGTGTTCATCGCCTCGACCGACGGCGACAACACAAACCTGATCATCGCTCAGATCGCCCAGCGCCGTTTCGGCGTGCCGAAGGTGCTCGTGCGGGTTATGGACCCGGCCCGCGCCGGCTGGTACGGCGAACAGGGCTTGCACACGATCTCCCCGACCAAGCACGCGATCGAAATGTTCGAGAGCGCGCTCGCGGCCGAGTCAGCATAGGTCAAGCCATGTACGTGATCATCGTCGGTGCCGGCAAGGTGGGCCGCAACCTCGCACGCGAGCTGATCCTCAAGGGCAACGAGGTCACGATCATCGAGTCCTCGCGCCCGCGCTACCTGCTGATCGAGGAAGAGTACGAGCACGCCGTCCAGTACGGCGATGCCACCGAGCTGTGGGTCCTGGAGCGGGCGGGCATCCAGCGAGCCGATCTGGTGATCGCCGTCACCGGCGACGACGAGGACAACATGCTCGTCTGCCAGGTTGCCAAGGAGAAGTACCTGTGCGAGCGCATCATCGCACGCGTCAACAACCCGCGCAACTACGACCATTTCAAGTTGCTGGGCATCCAACCGGCGGTCTCCGCGACCGACCTGATCCTGCGCTTGATCGAGCATGAGGTGCCGCGCTATGGCTTGGTGCACCTGCTCGCGTTGGAAGAGGAGCGCCTGGAGATCATCGAGCTGGAGGTCAGCAACGGCGCCCCGGTAGTAGGCGAGCGCGTCTCGGACATCGCTTTGCCGGAAGGCAGCCTGATCATCTCGGTGCTGCGCGCGGGAGGCGGCTTCGTGCCCAAGGCCGACACAGTGATCGAAGCGGGGGATGAGGTCTTGCTGGTGCTGGACCCGGGTTTGGAGGAGGCGATTACGGTGTTTTTCGCTTCGAGCGGGAGTCGGGCGGAGGCGTAGGGCCTCGACGCGTGCTGTTTCTCCCTCCCCAGCTGTCAGTTTGGCTGTGACAGTTGGGGCAGAGGAGGGCCAGGTTCTCCAATCGGTTGTCGTGGCCGTCGCCGTTGACATGGTGTAGCTCGAGTGCGAGTGGCCGGCCGCGCCAGTTGACGATCCCGCAGCTCTGGCAGTGCTCGGAAAGCAAGCCAGCTTTGATTAGGCGACCCTTGAGATGGGCTCGACTGCGTCGCCCGCACAGCAGTTGCTCGATCGGCATAACGCGTGGCCGGGTTACCAAGTCGCCGCGCTTCTTCGCTTCATGCCAGGCATATCTGGAAAAGCCGAAGTGGGTCATGCATTCCGTGAAGGTATGACCGGAGTCGTAGTGCTGTTGGATGGCCTGCCAGTCATAGCGCCGGGCGGCACGGAGGTCCATCGTGCTTCCGAGGCGGCGCGCGTGGTAGCTAACCGTTGACTTACAGATCCTCAGCTCCTTTGCGATCTCTGTGCGCGAACGGCCTTCGTCAAGGAGCGTTTGAACGCGCATCGCGGTGGAGATCAGCACGAACACATGTTCCCATGTGTTCCGGACGGAAATCGGGCTCCAGGGTCGTCCGTAATCGCGGCTATCCTATGAGGCCGCGTTGCGGGGTCATCTAGTGGCAAGATGCGGGTCTCTGACACCCGTCACGATGGTTCGAATCCATCCCCCGCAGTTACGAGAGAGATGTTGTTTGAGGTCGAAAGGACCGAGGGATCCGTCGGGGACTACGCCGCCGCGTGGATCGCCCAGTCGCGGTACAGGTCGTAATACCGGCCCTCCGCGGCGATTAGCTCCTCATGGGTGCCCTGCTCGGCGATCTTGCCGTGCTCCAGCACCATATCTAGGAGGTCAGGGTGAACGGGCGCCGAGCAGGCCAAGCTCTGAGTGAGGCTTGTCCGTGCGCGGCGCTGGGGCCTGCACCTGTCGGAGTGCGTCCGGTGTGTGTCGCAAAGCAATCACGGCATCCCTGTTACGGCGTTAGCACGACATGGCTCGCGTATTCAGCCGTTCAGCGCCCTGTCCCAGACCCCGACGAAGTTGAACGGGCGCTCCCCCTTGCGTAGGTTGGCTGATGTGCCGGTCAGCCGCTGCCATAACCGGCAGTCGGGGTCTTCGTAGGCGTCGCGCCACCCTCACCAGTCCACGACAAGTGAGACTCTGGGGAGATGCAGCCTACAGGCCGCCACAGCGCCGCGGTCGAGGATCTTTCGCGCGCAGGTGTTTGCCGCGCTTCGGTGAGGATCGTCGCTTACGCACACCACCGACGATCTGCGCGTAGGTTTTGCCCGCAATTTGCAGTCAATTCTATTCCCGAAGGTCGAATGATTCCCGTTGGAGGCGTTAGGATAAGCCCGCCTCGCGCTCCTGCGAATGGTTGCTGTGAGACAGGTATACGGATGAGTACCGAACAATAGAACATATGTCGAAAAGCCTTGAAGCCTTGACCGAAGTCTGACCGCGTGGTCGTGTAATCCGGTCAAGCAGCACCAAACGTTCAAGTAAGGGGGAAGGTATGAGGGTTCTGCACTCCAGTCCAGTCCTGCGAGCCCGTCGATGTGAGCGGGTGCGGGGATGTCGAACGAGCTGGTTGGCCTGCCTGGCGGTTCTGGTCGCTGCTCTGCTGGGATGTGTACTGCCACAGGCTGCTAGCGCTGGCGGTGCAACCGGCTTGGGGTCTTCGCTTATGGAACCGGAACCTTTTCTGACCGAACCTACCGTCGCGCCGCCTTCGAGCACGGCTGCGCTTGGATAACCTGCGTGCACTAAAGCAAACGGTTGCTTCAAAAAGGTCAATCAGGAAGGTAAGGAAGAAAAATATCCGACAGACAAATATCCCGTAATACCTGACGACGAAAACTACGTCGAAGACTGGGGTTTGGAGATGTCGCTCGATCTGGACATGGTTTCAGCCGCATGCCCGGAATGTAAAATCATCTTGGTCGAGGCGACCAACAGGGAAACCAGCAACCTGTATGCGGCTGAGAGTGAGGCCGTCGCTTTGGAAAGCGGCGGGAAAAAGCTCGCTACCGAGGTTAGCAACAGCTGGGGTGGCGCCGAGTATTCCGAAGAGACCACCAAGGACACGGATTTCAACCATCCAGACATCCCGACCACAGCCAGTGCCGGCGACTCTGGCTATGGGGTTTCCTATCCGGCTGCGTCCAAGGATGTGATCTCTGTGGGCGGGACGACGTTGAAAAAAAGACGGGAAGCGAACGCGGTTGGGAAGAGACCGTGTGGGTAGGCACCGGCAGTGGTTGCAGCGCGTATGAGGCGAAGCCCGAATGGCAGCACGACCCTGGTTGTACCAAGCGCACGGACAACGATGTCGCGGCAGTCGCGAATTACGAAGAATCCCCCGTGTCCGTGTATGACTCATATGAATACGAAGCAGGCGCAGAAGGCAGAACAGGAAAACTGGGTTGGGTACTGGTGGGTGGTACGAGCGTGGCCTCGCCGCTGGTCACTGGTATCGAGGCGCATGCAAGCACTACAGTGAAAGACGAGGGTGCCGAAGCTTTTTACAGGCACTCGTTGTTCGATGTGACCTCGGGGTCAAATGGGAAGTGCGGCAACTACCTCTGTGAAGCCGAGGAAGGCTATGATGGTTCGACCGGCTGGGGGACCCCTGACGGTCCCCTTGAACTCACACCCAAAACTACTGCCATTACGGAGGCGGCAACAAGCCTAACGCTAAAGGCAGCCAAGCTGAATGGCTACGTAAACCCAGGGGGGGTGGAAACGAGCTACCACTTCGAATATGGGCCGACGACATCCTACGGTACAAACGTGCCGGTCCCGAGTGGTAGTGTCGGGTCGAGCGCGCTCTGGCAGAGCGTCAGCCAGAGCCTCACCGGTCTCGCACTTGAAGGAACATATCACTACAGGCTGGTGGCCACCCATGGCTCTGAAAGTGTATATGGGGCAGATCATGTGTTTACCACACCGCGTTGGTCAATCCAGACAACTCCTCACCCAACCGGATCGGAAGCCAGTACCATGGCGGGCGTCTCCTGCACATCGTTGACCGCTTGCACGGCCGTCGGACTCAACGACGATGGTGGCTTTAAAACGCTCGCGGAGCGTTGGAATGGGACAGAATGGTCGATCCAATCGACTCCGTCTGTAGCGGACAGCGAACTTAATGGTATCTCTTGTTCGTCGTCCACAGCGTGCATATCGGTTGGTAGCGGCGGGTCTACGAAAAGAGTCAATGTGGCGGATTCATGGAACGGCACCGAATGGTCGCTCCAGACGATCTCTAGTCCGAAAGGGGAAGCTAGCGAACTAAGAAGCGTTTCATGCACCACGTCCACCGCATGTATGGCCGTTGGTATATATTATCCGCTGATGATGTTCGCCGAGCGCTGGAACGGCACAGAATGGTCACTGCAATCGATGGTCATTCCTACCGGAGCCAAGCAGAGTCGTCTCTATGGAGTGTCGTGTACATCGTTGACCGCATGCACCGCAGTGGGCACCTATGAAAACAGCTCAGGTTTTTATGGTGGCCTGGTGGAGCGTTGGAACGGTACGGAATGGGCGCAACAGGAAATCCCAAATCCCGCGGGTGCGACATTGAGCGCTCTCAGCGGTGTGTCATGCGAGTCGTCAACGGAATGCACAGCCGTTGGAGGCTACGTAAACAGTTCGGGCGTGCAGTTGACATTGGCTGAGCACTGGAATGGCACCAAATGGTCTATTCAAACTACTCCGACTCCGCTTGGGGCGAAGGGAGCAAGCGTAATGCTTTCTGTGGTGTGCCTCTCGGCGACAGACTGTACCGCGGTAGGGAACTATTACATTACCCCGCCCAGCGAAGAAGGGCAAAAGTCCTTGACCTTGTCTGAGTTTTGGAACGGAACGGAATGGTCGATCCAGATTCCCGCAAATCCGGAAAACGGGCTAAACGATTTGGCTGGCGTATCATGTACGTCAGCGGCTCCGGAAACCTGCATCGCGGTGGGCGACTACCAGAACGGCGGTCCAGAGAGGATGCTGGCGGAGAAGCGGGTCGCCATCAAGCCAGTTGTGGAAACTAAGGCAGCGACCAGCGTGGGCGAAACGGGAGCAACGCTGAATGGTACGGTTAACCCGGAAAACTCAGAAAGTAAGTATTACTTCGAATATGGGACCACTGAATCATACGGATCAAAAACGGCTGAAGTTAGCGTCGGCTCAGGCACAAGCAGCTTGGAAGAGAGCAAGGCTCTCACGGGTCTGCTGGCGAGCACGACGTATTATTTTCGGCTAGTTGCGATCAACAGTGGCGGAACTGCCTACGGTGCGCAACAGGTGTTTTCAACCATAGGTAAGCCAACCGTGGAAACCAAGGCGGCGACGAGCATAGGCGGAATCGGGGCTACCCTAAATGGAATCGTTAATCCAAGGGGCGTTGAAACAAAATATTACTTTGAATATGGGACCACTGAATCGTACGGATCGAAAACAGCCGAAGTTAGTGCCGGCTCGGGTACTGCCAACCTGGAAGAGAGCAAGGCCATCACAGGGCTAGCGGCGAGTACCACGTACTACTTCCGGATTGTCGCGACCAACACGAAAGGAGCCACCGACGGGTCCCCCCGAAGCTTTAAAACGATAACCCCATACGTGGAAACCACGCAGGCTACGAGTGTGGCCGAAACCACGGCGACGCTCAACGGCATCGTTAACCCGGAGGGAGCGGAAACGAAATACTATTTCGAATATGGGACAACGGCTTCGTATGGAACGAAGACGGGTGAAGTGAGCGCAGGGTCTGGTACGAGCAATGTGGAAGTGAGCAAAGCAATCAGCGGTCTGCACGCGGACACGGTCTATTACTTCCGGACAGTCGCGACCGACGGCGTTGTGGCAGACGGGGTCGGCCGGGCCTTTGCAACGGCGCCCTGGTCTTGGTCGATCACGTCAACGCCGAACCCGACGGGGGAGAAAACAAGCCGCCTGGAAGGAACCTCGTGTACGTCACCCGCCGCGTGCACCGCGGTTGGGTCCTACGACAGCAGCTCGGGTGCCACGCTGGCGCTGGCGGAGGTGTGGAATGGCGCAGAATGGAAGGAACAGACGACCCTCAAACCGACCGGGGCAACCGAAACCGAACTGGATGGAGTGTCGTGTACCTCGCTCAGTGCCTGTACGGCTGTGGGCTCCTACCTCAACAGCTCAGGCGTGGCGGTGCCGCTGGCGGAGCGGTGGAATGGCGAAGCATGGTCGATCCAGGAACCGCCCAGTCCGACGGGCGCGAAAGGAAGCGGGCTATTCAACGTGTCATGCGCCTCATCGAGCGCTTGCACCGCTGTCGGGGCCTATATCAGTAGCGCGGGCGTATATACAACGCTCGCCGAGAACTGGAATGGAACGTCGTGGTCGATCAAGGAAACCCCCAACCCAACCGGTGCGAAAATAAGCCAGCTGTTGGATGTATCGTGTACATCGTCTAACGCGTGCACAGCGGTCGGTGAGTACGAGAATAGTGCGGGGACGGCGTTTTTGGCCCAAGCCGAGATCTGGAACGGCGAAACATGGTCGCTTCAGGAACCCCCGAGCCCGACCGGGGCGAGAGACACCTGGCCGGAAGGGGTGTCATGCACGTCCGCCAGCATGTGCACCGCCGTAGGGTTCTATGAACCCGGTACAGGCGGCAAAGCTACTCTAGCTGAGGGCTGGAACGGTAAAACGTGGTCTGTGCAGTTGACTGCAAATCCGACCGGAGCTCAGAATAGTAATCTGCGTCATGTGTCGTGTACGTCGTCTGCGGCATGCACTGCCGTGGGGACCTACACGCCAAAGGAAGGGGAAGTCGGAGAAGCGACATTGGCTGAGCAGTGGAATGGAACGGAATGGTCGATTCAGTCGAGCCCCAATCCGACTGGAGCGCCGGCTAACCGCTTGCTAGCGGTTTCGTGTACCTCGTTCACGACGTGTATCGCCGTCGGTTATTACGACAAGAGCAAATCTGAAGAAAGTCGTGTGACCTTGGCGGAGATATACCGTTGAGTGCGTATGGGATCAGCATGTCAACCGTCTCCATAGCCAAGCAAATGCCTACCTCGCCTTATCGCCACAGATGGGCCGTGAGTGTGCCGCTCGCTCTGGTGGTGTGCATGGGCTTGGCGGCGTGTGGCGACTCGTCAAACGGCTCGGAGGGCGCGATCACGTCTACCGGCACGACGACGACTGCTCTCAGCGGTGGATTTGTACACAGAACGGCGACCCTGGTCAAGGCCGCACGCCTCAGCAAGCCCGCCTCCCGTCAGCGGCTTGCGCAGTTCGCGGCGTGTCTGCGTCGGAACGGCATCAAGACACACGCCTTGAATGCGATCGCCGCTAACGGCGCCCAACACAGGGCAGCTGAGGCCAAGTGCAGCAGCGGATCGCACAGAGCCATCTTCCGCCCCATCAAGCCCCCCGAAGCTCCGAGTAGTGGCACCCCTCACGGGGTAGGGTGACGCCTAGACTACACTGTGGTATGGAGTGTCACGGCAGTCGTGAGCTTCTCGATATCGGGCGACGAAGCGAAGGCCGGATGGTCAGGCTGGACTCCACCTGCTGCAAGCTGCTCAGCAAAGACCACCGGCGACTCGTGGCTGGCCTGACGATTCTGGAACTTGCGCTCAGCCCAGAGAACGCCCAAGCGAAAGCTGTGCAGCTCGTCCAGGAGGGCGCGCATGGTAAGACAAAGAAATAACATAACGATTCAGGAGGCTGGTCGGCGGTTCTGGCTTGCGGGGTTTGTTGCCGTGTTGCTCGCAAGCAGCCTGCTGGCCACCGCCGGGCCGGCGTGGGCTTCGTCTCCCCTGAGCTGGGCGAGCCCGGTCCCCATTGACGATCAACCGCCGTTTGCCTACCCGACCAAAGTAAGCGGCGTGTCGTGTCTATCGACGGGTTTGTGCGTTGCGGTGGACGGCGTCGGAGACGTGCTGACCTCCACCAACCCGAGGGGAGGTACGGGAGCATGGGCCAGGGCCAAAGTGACTGAAGGGTTCAATGGGGTGTCGTGCCCGTCAACTGAAATGTGCGTCGCAGTGGGTGAAGGAGTCATCGCGACCTCAGCCGACCCGGCGGGCGGCGCCGGCGCATGGAGTGTCGTGAACGTGAGTCGTCATCTGAAGGCCGTGTCATGCGCGTCGGTGAGCCTATGTGTCGCGACGGACAATCATGGGGATGTCTGGACGTCCACCGATCCAACTGGTGGCGCGAGAGCATGGAGCGAGGTTCACGTGGACGAAGAAGCGCTCGGCGGCGTATCATGTCCGTCGGTGAAGCTGTGCGTCGCTGTGGGTAGCGAATACGGAGGGGATGTCGTCACCGCGACCGACCCGACCGGTGGCGCCGGTGCATGGACGGTGACCGAGGTGGATTCCGGCAACACGCTCTATGACGTGTCGTGCTCGTCTGAAAGCCTCTGTGTCGCGACCGACAACAATGGCGATGTGCTCACATCGACCGATCCCACTGGCGGCGCGAGCGCGTGGAGCAATGCCCACGTCAGCGGCGGGTTGATCGAGCACGTCTCATGCGCTTCGTGGGGCCTCTGCGTGGCTTTGAACGGCAACGAAGTTATTACGTCAACGGAGCCGACCGGTGGTTCGGGGGCGTGGACGTCGACACGACTCGAAACCGCCCCCGCGCTTGACGGTGCGTCGTGCCCGGCGGCCAATCTGTGTGTTCTGGCGGACAGCAGCAGCGGTGTTGTCACGTCAACCGAACCGACACATGACGCCGGTACTTGGACGATCACGCCTGTTGAAGTGGGCTACAGCGTTTTGCAGGGTGTGTCGTGCGCGTCGGTTGAGATGTGCGTCTGGGTGGACGACGCGGGCAACGTGGTGACCTCGGTCGATCCTGCTGGGGGTTCTGGTGCATGGGTCGGGAGTCACGTGGACGCACATGCGCTGAACAGCGTCTCCTGCCCCTCGACCGGCTTCTGCGTAGCCGTGGATGACGCGGGAGATGTCCTCAGTTCTACAGATCCGACGGCGGGAGCCGGCGCGTGGAGTATCGCCAACGTGGACGGCGCGATTCCGCTGAACGAGGTTTCGTGCGCGTCGGTGCATCTGTGCGTGGCGATCGACCGTGAAGGCGACGTGGTGAGCTCCAATGATCCCACGGGAGGGGCAAGCGCTTGGAGCGTCGCACAGGTGGGCGACTCCAGTCTCGACGGAGTGTCGTGTCCGTCTGAAGGTCTCTGCGTTCTGGCCGACGGCGGGGATGTGATCACATCGACGGAACCGGCGGGTGGTACGAGCAAGTGGACCGCGCGAGATGTCGACGCTGGCAGCCTCGGCCGCATCTCCTGCCCCTCCGTGAGCCTGTGCGTCGCAACTGGCGAACGACCGGAAGCCGTCGTCAGCTGGGGCGATCCCACGAGCGGCCCCTGGGCTGAAGTATCTTTCGAAGACCTGAACGGCCTAGGTAAAATCTCGTGTGCGGCGGGAGGGCCGTGCGTGGCGACGAGCTTTGGCGGCGAAGGCCCGGCGGGCAATGTGGCGATCTCCTTCGAACCGGCCGGCGGCGCGAAGGCGTGGGTCATGAGCAACGTGTACGGGGAGCCTGTAGGAACGCTGAGCCACAAACTGAATCTTGGCGTGCACGACATGACAGGGGTGTCCTGTACCCCGGAAGGGATGTGCATTGTCGGTGACACGGAAGGCAGGGTGATG
This sequence comes from uncultured Solirubrobacterales bacterium, assembly GCA_963827045.1. Classification (GTDB taxonomy): domain Bacteria; phylum Actinomycetota; class Thermoleophilia; order Solirubrobacterales; family Solirubrobacteraceae; genus Palsa-744. Next base: position 84,493 of record CAWGZH010000003.1, on the reverse strand, counting down.
GTCGGGACGCCCCAGCCCACGACAACGCTCGAAAACACCGTCTTGCCGGAAGTCTTGGGGACTCCCGCTGTGGGAGAAACCCTGACCTGCGCTGACGGCGCCTGGACGGGCGAGCCGGCCCCGACGTTCACCGTCCAGTGGCTGCGTGACGGCGCCCCGATTTCGGGTGCGACAGGAAGCATCTACGTCGTGCAGTCTGCCGATTCGGGCGAAAGCCTCTCCTGTGAAGTGACGGCAACCAACAGCGCCGAACACAAGAGTGCCACCGGCGCTGGCGTGAGCGTCCCGGCGCTGGCGCCCGAAAGCACGGTCTTGCCGGCGGTCTCCGGGACGGCCGCCGTGGGGGGGACCCTGACCTGCGCGAACGGTGTCTGGGCCGCTAAACCAAGCCCGATGTTCACCGTCCAGTGGCTGCGTGACGGTGTCCCGATCTCCGGCGCAACCGGCAGCAGTTATCAGGTGCAGGTCGCCGAAGTTGGCGAGGGTCTTGCCTGTGAAGTGACGGCAATGAACAGCGCCAGGCATAAGAGCGCTACCAGCAGAAGTGTGTCTGTCGCGGGCGGGACTGCGCCCGAAGATCTCGGCGTGCCGGTGGTCTCTGGCACGCCCGCCGTGGGAGAAACCCTGGATTGCGTGAACGGCACGTGGACGGGCAAACCGACTCCGACGTTCACCGATCAGTGGTTGCGTGACGGCGTGCCCATACCGGGCGCAATCGCGGGCACCTATGAGGTGCAGGCTGCCGATGCGGGCGACAGTCTCGCCTGTGAAGTAACGGCGACCAACAGCGCTGGGCACAAGAGCGCTACCAGCAACACGTTGCAGGTACCGGCCGCACAAGCACCTAGCGGTGGCGGCTCCTCGGGTGGTGGATCTCTGGGTGGTGGCTCTTTGGGCGACAGCGATAGCTCAGGCACGCTGACCAGCACCGTGAGCAACGCCTTCGTGCTGAACGGCATGGCGAGCGTGGCGGCGCACGGCACGGTCAAGTTGACACTGACTCTGCCCGGGCCGGGCACGCTTCAAATCGTGGGGGAGGCAAGCGCAGGGCAACTCGCCGATGCTTCTACAAAGAAGAAGCGCAAGACGACCGTCGTGATCGCGCGGCTGCAACTCACCGTGAGCAAGGCTGGGCGGATCGTCCTGACGCTCATCCCAACGGCCAGCGCAAAGGCGATCCTTGCCAGGCGAGGCAAGTTCAGCGCAGCCCTCACGATCACGTACACGCCAAAGGGGGGGGAGCCCAGATCGATCACACAGATCGTCACTTTCAGATTGAAGCGACGTCGTTGATGAGGGCTTCATCATATCTTGGGCGAGCTCGTCTAGGGGGTCTGGCCTGTAACCCCGCCCGTAGTCGCGGTCGGGCAGCTCGGGGTGCGCAAGCGATGGGGTCTGTGCGTGGCTGCGGCTCATGTTTGGCTGCTCGTGGGTGAGAGCCTCGGGCCAATCTTGGGCCAGTCGTGTACTGATTCAGCCGGATGAGCGATCGGGCGTTTCGCCTGCACTGGAGCCATGTTAGGCTCTGACACAGGGGTTGCGAGATCCGCTGCCCACGGTTCGAGTCCCTGTCCCGGAGTCTCTGTCAGTACATCAAGGTCATAGGCGAGCGCCGTAAGCTCGCGACGGTCATCGGCGTCAACGGCCAAGCGCGAGGCCTCTTCGCGAAGCGCCAATCGCTGTCGGCGGCGAGCGCGGGCCTCGATCAGTGCCAGGCGAACGGCCTGGGAGTTGTTCAGACCCTCGGCGCGCATGGTACTGAGAGCTGCCTCAGAGTCGGTGTCGAGCCTGACATGCAATGTGCGTGCCATATGAGAGGAAGACTCTATTACAGCTCGAACAGGCTCACGACCACTAAACTCCGCCGTTCTGGCGCTCGAAAATCCAGCGATACGGCTCTTCAGGTGAGAGCTACGCCGCCGCGTGGATCGCCCAATCGCGGTACAGGTCGTAATACCGGCCCTCCGCCGCGATCAGCTCCTCGTGCGTGCCCTGCTCGGCGATCTTGCCGTGCTCCAAGACGACGATCCTGCCCGCACCCCGGATGGTCGACAGCCGATGGGCGATCACGATCGACGTGCGGCCCGCCAGTAGTCGGCGCAAACCCTGCTCGATGCGCGCCTCGGTGTGAAGGTCAACGTTGGAAGTTGCCTCATCCAGGATCAGGATGCGCGGGTCGGCAATCAACGCGCGGGCGAAGGCGATCAGCTGGCGCTGGCCGGCCGAGAGCTGCGCGCCACGCTCGCCGACCTCGGTGTCATAGCCACTGGGTAGCTCTGCGATGAACTCCTCGGCGCCCACGGCGGCGGCGGCCTGGCGAACCTGCTCCTGCTCGGCACCGGGCCGCCCAAAAGCTATGTTCTCCGCAATCGTGCCGGAGAACAGGAAGGCCTCCTGGGGCACAATCCCCATCTGCGAGCGCAAGGACGTGCTGGAGACCTCGCGCAGGTCGTGACCGTCCACGAGCACGCGCCCTTCGGTGGGGTCGTAGAAGCGAGCGACGAGCTTTGCCATTGTGGACTTGCCGGCGCCGGTGGCGCCCACCAGCGCGACCGTCTGGCCCGGCGGGATTTGCAGGTCGATGTGCTCGAGCGCCAGCACCTCCTCTGTTTCCAATGGCGCCGGCAGTCCTGCCTCCAGAGGTGCGCTGACCGACTTGTCCACGTTCTTGCGCGCACGCCTGGGGCGGTATGCGAAGGAGACGTCCTCGAAGTTGAGCTCGCCACGGATGCGCTCCAACGCGGGCGCCCCTGGCTTGTCGGTTAGTTCCGGTTCGACGTCGAGCAACTGGAAGATCTTCTCCAGGGCGGCCATGCCCGACTGGTAGGTGGTGTACAGCTGGGAGAGCTGCTGAATCGGTTCGATCAAGTAGGAGAGCGTCGCCACGAACGCGACGATCGTGCCGGCCGTGACGTTGCCCGAGATGGCCTGGTAGCCGCCGTACAGCACGATCCCGGCGATCGCTATCCCGGAGAGCATTTCCACGGCCGGGAAGTAGGCGGCGTTGAGCCTAACGGTGACCATGTTGGCATCGCAGTTGTCCTCGTTGAGCTCGGCAAAGCGGGCGAGGTGGCGCGGCTCCTGGCCGAAGCTGCGCACCACGCGGATGCCCGAGAGCGTCTCCTGCAGGTAGGCGGTGATCGAGCCGATCGTCTCGCGTGTGCGCCGGAACGCGCCGGCCGAGGTGAGGCGAAACCAGAAGCTGCTGGCCGCGATCAACGGCAGGATGCAGAACGTCAACAGCGCCAGTTTCACATCCAGGTAGAGCAGCACCGCCACGGCCCCGACCAGCGTCAGCCCCGATTGGAACAGCGTCACGACCGAGTCGGTCACAAGGCTTTCCAGCGCCTCGACGTCGTTGGTGATGCGCGAGATCAAAACGCCCGCCGGGCGGCTCTCGTAGAAGCCGATCGGCTGGCTCTGCAAGTGCGTGAACAGGCGGATGCGCAGGTCGGCAAGCGTGCGCTGGCCGACCCAGCCGACCAAATATGTCTGCACGTAGGTCATCAGCCACACGAGCACTGCGGCAACGAGGAACGCGACGACGACCAGCACGAGCGTTTTGAAGTCGTGGCGATCGATACCTTCGTCGATCGCGGCCTTGGCCAGCAGCGGTGGCGCGAGCGAGGCCGCCGTTCCCAGCACCAGCGCGGTCAACATTCCGGCCACGCGCAGGCGGTAGGGCGCAAGCAGCGCCAGCAGTCCGCGCAGGTTGCGCCCGCGGCTCTCGCGGCTAGCGCGCGAGCCGTCCCACTGCGCGCCGCCGCGGTGCATGCCCGGTCCCATTCCGCGCCCGGCGCCGCCGCGACCGCCGATGCCGGCGCCCATGCCGCCGCGACCCATGCCGCCTGGGGGAGTCATGGCCGGTCCGCCTCGCATCCACTGCACCTCTCGCCGGTCTGGCTCATATGCCGCTCACCTCGCGCTCGCGTGTCTCAGTCGTTAGGAACACCTGCTCGGGCAGGCCGCGTTCCACGATCTCGCGATACAGCTCGGAGGCGTCGAGCAGCTCCTCATGATTGCCCTGAGCGACGATCCGCCCGTGGTCGAGTACGACGATCTCGTCCGCCAAGGCGATCGTCGAGAGGCGGTGGGCGATCACGAACGTCGTGCGTCCCGCCATCGCCTCGGCGAGCGCGAGCTTGATCGACTGCTCGGTGGAGGCGTTGACCGAAGACGTGGCGTCGTCAAGAATCAATACGCGCGGGTTGGCAAGCAGCGCGCGCGCAATCGCCAGGCGCTGGCGCTGGCCGCCCGAGAGCGACAGGCCGCGCTCGCCGATCTGTGTGTCGTAGCCGTCGGGCAGGCGCAGCACGAAATCGTTCGCCTGGGCGCGTCGCGCGGCCTCTTCGATTTCCTCGGTTGCGGCGTCCGGTCGCGCATAGGCGATGTTCTCGGCGACGCTGGCGGAGAAGAGGAAGGGATCGTCGCTGACGACCGCCACGGCCGAGCGCAGCGATTGCAAGCCGACGGAGCGCACGTCGGCGCCATCGAGCAGCACCTCGCCCTCGACCGGATCGTAAAGCCGCGAGATCAAAGCGACGAGGCTGGTCTTGCCCGAGCCGGTGGCACCCACGAGTGCGACCGTGCGCCCCGCGGGCACGTCGAGGTCGAGGTCGTGTAGCACTGTCCGTCGCGCCGGGGCCGGCGCCGTGTGTCCATTTTGCGCGATGGCATGGGCGTTGTCCTGTCCCCGGCCGACCTGGGCAAAGGTTCCGACGTTCAGCTCGTCATGCGGGTCGCTGTAGCGCAGCGTGACGCCGCGCAGTTGCACGTGACCGCTACCGGCTGGCAGCGGCGGCGCGCCCGGAGGATCGGCGAGCGTCGGTTCGCGGTCGAGCACCTGGAAGATGCGCGCACCGGAGGCAGTTGCGCGCTGGGCGAGGTTCAAGGTGACGCCGAGCGAGCGCAGCGGGCCCACAAGCATGTTCAGCAACAGGTAGAAGGTCGTGAACTGGCCCAGTGTCAAGTGGGCATGGATCACCGCGTTGCCGCCGAGCAGCAGCACAGCCGCGATGCCGAGCTGCGGCAGGAAGCCGATCGCCGGGTTGTAGGTTGCTTCAAGGCGTGTGGCGACCATCGCCTGCTCGAACGTACGTCCCACGCTGCGGCGGAAGCGCTCCAGCTGGCGCGGCTCGCGCGCGAAGGACTTGACGATGCGCACACCGGAGATGTTCTCCTCCGCGTCTGCGGTCAGTTCGGCAATACGCTGCTGCACCTCCTGGATCGCCGGGCGCGCGCGGCGGCCGTAGCGGTAGGAGATCAGCACCACGAACGGCGCCGGCGCTAGCGAGATCAGGCCGAGCCACGGGTTGATCACGATCATCACGATGCCCGCGAGCACGATCGTGAGCACGAACTGCAAAATGAACACGAGGCCGTAGCCGAGGAAGAAGCGCACGGCAGGCAGATCGACGGTTGCGCGGCTCATCAGCTGGCCGGTCTGCTGGTGGTCGAAGAAACCCAGCTCAAGCCGCTGCAGCTGGCTGTAGAGGCGCTCGCGCAGGTCGTATTCGACGCCGAGCGATACGCGCCCGGCGATCATGCGCCGCCAGTAGGTGAAGCCCCAGCGCGCTAGCACCACCGCGATGATCGCCAGCGCGTACACAAGCAGCGTGTGGCGGTCATGCGAGCGCTGCACGAGTTCGTGGCGGCGTGCATGACTGGCGCCCGAGTTGATCGTTTCGACCGCTTCGCCGGTGAGCAGCGGCAAGAGGACGCTCATCGCCATCGCGAAGCTGGCGAGGACCCAGGAGACGACTACGCCGCGCTTGTAAGGACGCAGAAAGCCGAGTAGTCGGTAGAAGGTGGCCATAGTTGCTTAGTCAACTATTATTGCAGGGGATAGCTGTTCGTGCTTTGTCGGTGTGACGCGCCCTGTCCACGCCACAAGCCCCCACCGCACCCTCGTGCGTGCCCGGGTCGTATCACTACGCTCTACTCCATGTCCGCTCGCGATCCCTCTGTTTCTCGTCCGCTTGCGCCAAATGCGGGTTTGTGCGACACCTGCAAGCATCGCCGCCTCGTGCCCAACACGCGCGGCTCGGTGTTCTCGCTGTGCGAGCGTTCGCGTACCGACCCAGGTTATCCACGCTACCCGCGCTTGCCGGTACTCGAGTGCGCGGGCTACGAGCAGGTCTCGGCGATCTCCGCTGTGAGCAGATAGAGATCGGGGCAGTCCTCGTCCTCGGGGTCGAAGGCGTGAAAGCCCAGCCGCTCCCACCAGTCTCGTGCTGTGCGGTTGATCGCGCTGACCACAACGGCCCGGCAGGCAGCTCGTGCGTTCAAATCGACCGCGCTTGCGAGCACGTGCGCGACGAGCGCTGAACCCACTCCTCGCCCGTGGTGGCGGCGATCGACAGCGAGGCGTCCCAACAGAAGCGCGGGTATCGGATCGGGTGTGTGCCGGCCGAGCTTTGCGGGCGTCGCCGAACGGTCGATGCCGGTCATCGCGACGCTTGCGTACGCAACCACCCGATTGTCCCTATCGGCGATTACCCAGGTGGCTGCCGTGTCGCGGCGGCGATTCTGCCCGGCGTAGCGTCTGAGCCATTCGTCGAGTGCCGGCTCGCCACATTCGAACCCCGAGCGGTCGTGGCGGCGGGTGTCGAGCGGCGCTGGGCGGCGAAGCTCAATCGAGCCAGGCAAAGCCGCGTGGCCGGCTCAGTGCGCCGGCCAGACGCTCGTTGACCTGCGCCGGCCGCTCCAGCGCTTCGCTGAACGCCTTGGCTGCCGATGGGCTGAGCGCAATGCTCCCGCGCTCGGCGAGCACCTCTTCCGCCCGTGTCGCCGCTGCCTGCAGTACGAATGCGGAAACGTTCAAATGCGCAGCCGCCGCCGCCCGCTCGAGCAGCGACTTGTCGCCGCGATCCACCCGGATCTGAAGTCTCTGTGCCTTTGCGACCGTCATGCACTCACAATGGCAGTACAACGATCGCTTGTCAAGGGTGGGTGAGACGCGGACAGTTGTCGATGCGGTCCTTGGGCTGAGCGTGCCCACCCTTATCCCCGCGGGCACGTCACGATGGTCTGCGCTTGCGAGTGCGTGCCGTCGAGGAACGAGAAGTCCGCGTGGAAGCGAAATCCTCCCGCCGGGCAGCGCCTTGGCAGCAGGATCCCCTGCGGGCGGTAGGCCACGCGTCTTCCGTGCGAGCGTTCGTAGTAGGTGAGGTTGCCGCCGATCGTGACCTTCACCCGTACGACCGCGACGTCCGGCCCTTCGGGCAGACCCGCCACGAGCGGAACGTTTATTTGCAACTGTCCCGGCAACAACAGCGTTGACATCACGATTCGTGCCGCTACCGGGTAGGCGCCGCTCGCGCTGATCAGCAGTTTCAGATACCCATTCTGCGAAGGCCCCGCCACGAGCGCGATTTCGGCCGTCTCTTCGGAGATTTCGGGGTCTGACCTGGAACTTGGCGAGCGCGCTGCCTCTGCCCATGATCGAGTTCGGCGGGCACGCTTTCGGGCCGTCGAGGCTCAGCTTGGCCTGGCTGCAGCTCGCGAGCCCCAGGTCGCTTGTGCCCAGCCCGAGGTCGGCGGGGTAGTGGAAGACGATGCCGGTCAGCGCCGAGGGCAGGCTGCCGTCGGACGTCCACACGTCGAAGCCGAGCGACAGGGCTGTGTGCGAGCCCAGCCGCAGGGGGGAGAAGCCGGCGCTGATACTCGTCAGCTGTGTCGCTGAGGTGGGCGCGGCGCCGAGCGCGGCGGACAGCGCGAGCGTGGCGATCAGCGACGCGAGCAGGGCACGTGTTCTGTGCGGCCGCCCGCGCACGCGGGGCGCCGTTCGCCTCGCTGTCTGCCGTCGCCGCACGAACGCTCCGTTCAATAGCTCAGTTTCCCGATTGCCTGCACGACCAAGCCGTAGCCGCGGCGGTGAAACACGCCGAACAGTTCGCCGTTGCCGCGTGCGTGCGCGTAACGGCCGCTGCCGCCCACGATTTGCAGCGCGCCGCGGAAGCTGGGGGTGGGGCTGTTGGGATTGTTCAGGCGGCATTTCGCGGTGCCGTCGATCGTGCCGCCGGCCGTGTGGATCGTGAAGCGGGCGCTGACGTTGGGGCTGCCGTTGTAGGTGAAGTACACACGGCCGCTGCCGGGCAGCGTGCCCGACAGGCCGCCCTCGTTGACGATCGAGGTGGCTTCGTCGCTTGTGAAGCGCAGGCTGCCTTCGTCGCGCACGTTTGTCGTGTGCGCGGCCGCGGCCAGGGCGGGCTGCAGGCCGAGGCTCAGCGCGGCTGTGGCCAGGGCGCCTCGCAACAGATTTCTCATAATTGTGCCTCCGTGACAAATGCTCGCCGGCGTGGACGGGCCGCTCGCGAGACTCGCCAAGTCCTCATCACGAGCAGCGGGATGAACAGGAGCCCTCGTAGCTCGCGGCGAAGCTCCGCGAGCGCCGGGTGCGCACGCGCGCCGTGCGCCCCCGGCGCTGAGCACCAGTAGGCCGCCGCGGCGGCGAGGGTCATCAGGTGGTGGGCGCCGTTGCGCAGCTCGTTGGAGTGACGCGAGGCTTCACGCGTCGCACACGCGAGCGCTTGGGCCAGCAGCGCCGGGTCCTCGTACAGGCCGGCGTAGCTAAGCGCGCCGGCGGCGAGGTCGCGCTCTTGATCGACGACGCCGTCGAGCAGGGTAACCATCGCGCCGGTGAACAGGTAGGCCGTCTCGATCTGCCGCGCCTGCGCGGGCGTCGTGCGCGGGTCGGCCGCCGCCGCGATCAGTGCGTGCAGCGCGAGTACCGAGCAGGCCGCGCCGGCGGCGAATTCCCGCCATTGCAGCGTGGTGCCGTGCGCTTCGCCGCGCGCCCACTCGCCGAGCTGAGCCGCGCCGAGCGTGTGCGTGGCGTGCATGCGGATCTGCGCCTGCGCTCCGCGCGCGGCGCACTGCAGCGCGTAGGGTGCGATCGCCTCGCGCGCGGGGAGTCGTGCCAGCGAGCGGCGCACGGTCCCACCGAGTTCGCCCAGGTAGTCGTCTGCCCCGGGCGCGTTCACGCTGGGGTCGAGCGCGCCGACGAACGCCGCGTACAGCCGCTCGCCCTCGCCCAACGGATCGGCGTGCGGGCGCTCGCTCAACCCGTCGAGGTAGTCGTACAGCAACTCCAGTGCGACGATCGCGCGTACCGCGTGTCCGCGCGTCGCGCGCGGGGCGATCGTCGCGGCCATCGCCGCCGCCTCGGCGTTGAAGCCCTCGGCGCGCAGCTTTCCGAGCGCCAGCGCGCGCAGCTCGGGGTCTTCGATCGCCTGCGCGCGCGTCTCCCAGTGGCGCATCTCGCGGCGCACCTGTGCCGCCATGCACAGCCAATAGCGCGCGTTCGCGAGCGCAAAGGCGGCGAGCACGCGGGCCGTATGGGGGCGCGCGCTACTCATCGGCCAGCGCCAGGACTGGGCGCACGCGTGCTGCAAGCCAGCCGGGTATCGCGCCGATCGCGAGCGCGGTGATCAGGACGAGTAGCAGGGTCCCGAGCGGCCGCACGCTGGTCGTGGGGCTCGGCCAGCGGAAAGCCGGTCACGTGGCGCAGGAAGGCGTCGATCACGACCTGGCCGTAGGCGCCGGCCAGCGCCCCCGTGACACAGCCGGCGCTCAGCATCAGCGTCGCTTCGATCAAGAGGATGCCCTGCAGGCTGGCGGAGGTGGCGCCGAACAGGCGCAGGCCGGCGAGGCCGGCGCGCCGCTGCCACACGCTCGATGCCAGCGCGGCGACCATCGCCACGATCGCGGCCAGTAGCAGCATCGTGGATATCTCGCGCAGCTGGCCGAGCCCTTCGCTTGCGAGCGCGTCGATCCGCTGCGCGCGCGTGGCCGCGAGCGACACTTCCAGGCCGCTCGCCGGCCCGAGGGCTGCCGCGATCGTGGCCCGTGCCGCCGGTGCGCTTGCGCCCGGGCGCAGCCGCACGCCCAGCGCGGTCGGGTCTGATGTGGCCCATGCGCGGCTGTAGTCGGCGGCGCTCATGAAGACTACGCCCGGCGGCCAGGCGAGGTTTGTCGTCGTGGCGGCGATCCTGAAGGGCCGCGGTCCGCTGGGGGTGGCGAGCACGAGCGTGCCTCCGAGCCCGACGTGGTGTTCGGCGGCGATCTGCGCGGAGACGGCGATCCAGCCGCCCCGCGCAAGGCGCGTGAGCGCGGTCGCGGAGCTGCCGTCCAGGATCTGGCTTTCGAGCACGTGGCGCGCGGCATCGGGCGGGCGCGCGATCACCCATACACGCCGGCTGCCCAGCTGGGTGAAGCCGCCTTGAAACGTTTCCACAGAAGCGACGGCCGGCACCCGCGCGATGCGCGCCACAGCGGCGCCGGGGGAGAAGGAGTTGACGGCCTGGTTGTCGCCGGGATTGGAAACCCAGATGTCCGCGTCGGCCACGTAGCTGTGCGCGAACGTGTCGATCCCCGACAGCAGGTTCGCGCGCGAGCCGCCGAGCGCGACGCTACCGAACAGCGCGACGGCGCCGGTCGCCGCCAGCGCCAGCGAGCGCAGCGTCGTGGCGCGCAGCGAGGACAGCGCCAGCGGCAGGATCGAGACGCGCTGCAAGCGCTCGCCGAGCGCGTCGGCGCCGTGCAGCACGGCCGCGAACGCGAGCGGTACCGCCAACACGGTTGCCAGTGCGAGCAGCGCCGTCGCCGGGATCGCCGCCGCGGGCAAGAGTGTCCACAGCGCGGTTGCCGCCGCCAGCAGCGCCAGCGCGGCGACCGCTAGCCGGGCGCGCAGGCCCCGGTTCAGACCGCTCCCCGGCGCGCCACGCTGCTCGTAGATCGCGTCGCGCGCGCGCCCGCGGCGCAGGTCGAGCAGCGGCAGCGTCGAGGCCAGGCACGTCGCGAGGATGCCCCCGCCCAGCGCGAGCAGCACGGCGCGCGCACTCACGATGGTGGCGCCCGACAGCGTGAACGCCTCAGCCAGGTAGTCGGTCGATTGGTGGAAGACGCCGCTGGAGAGCAGGTAGCCCGCGCCGAGCCCGAGCAGCGAGGCGGGGACGCCGAGGCACAGCGCCTCGAACAGCACCATCTCCACGATCGTCACGCGCCGCGCGCCGGCGATGCGCAGGTCGGCGATCGCGCGGCGGCGCTCGGAGACCGTCAGCAGCATCGCGTTGAAGGCCAAGAGGAAGCCGAGCACCGCGCCGATCGAGGCGAACAGGCCGCTGGCCAGATCGCTGGGGCCGAGCGCTTGGCCCAGCAGCGCGATGTCGGCGTCGGCGGCGGCCACTTCTATCCGCCCGCCCGCCAGCCGCGTCAGCTCGGCGCGCACCTGCATGTGCTGTCCGGCCCTGCTCTGCACGAAGATGCGCGTGACCTTGCCGGGGAGGGCGGCGAGCCGCTGTAGGTGACTGAGGGGCATCACGGCCACACGTGCGCCGGAGAGAGCGCTGGCTGCTTCTGGCCCCAGTACGGCCGATATGGGCAACGTGTACGCACGCCCGCGCAGCTTCAGCGTCACCTTGGCTCCTTTGGAGGCCGAGTGGCCCAACCCGAGCGCCCGCGCGCTGGCCTGGCTGAGCGCGATCCCGTTCGTTCGACAGCGAGCCGATCGGCAGCGTTTCCGCGAGCCCGTCGAGCACCGCCAGGCGCAGGTCGGTGCCGGCTACCTCGACTGAGATCGAGCGCCCATCGCCGGCCGTCACCGTGGCCGTCTCTTCCAGCAGCGGCGCCGCCTGCCTGACGTCGGGCAGGCGCTTGACACGCACATTTGCCGCTTCGGCGAAGCCGCCTGAGCCGCGCGCGCGCAGCTGTAGGTCGGCCGGCCCGATCACGGTGTGCACGACGCGCCCGGCGGAGCTGGAGATGCTGCCCTCGGCGAGCACCGCCGCGAACACGAGCGCTACAGCGATCGCGATGCCGGCGGCCGCGAACAGCTCTTGGGCAAGGTGGGCTTTCAGCCGCCGGCGGTACATGAACAGCAGCGCGGACGGGCGCATCAGCCCACCGGCTCCGGGTCGTAGGGGTCTACCTCGGGCTCTGAGTCATGCTCGTCGGCCTCGGGTTCCGAGTCCTCCTTGCGCATCTCGGTCTCCGCCTCGTGGCGACGCTGCTCGACCAGCCTGCCGTCGCGTAGCGTGAAGTCGCGGTCGGCGCGCGCCGCCGCGTCGCGGTCGTGGGTGACCAAGACGACGCTCGCGCCCTGCTCATGGGCGACGCGTCGCAACAGCTCGACCGTCTGCAGGCTGCGCTTGCTGTCGAGGTTGCCGGTCGGCTCGTCGGCCAGGATCAGCTTCGGATCGCCGACAAGCGCGCGTGCGATTGCCACGCGCTGACGCTCGCCGCCGGAGAGCTGCTCGGCGGTGTGTCCCAGGCGTTCGCCCATGCCGAGGCGCTCCAGCCACGGCCGCGCCTGCGCGCGCGCCTTGCGCGGCCCGATCCCGTCGAGCAGCAGCTTCAGCGTCGCGTTCTCAAGCGCCGTGACGCCCGGCATCAGCTGAAAGCTCTGGTAGACGAAGCCGACGTCGTGGCGCAGGTAGGCCGAGGTCTCATCCTCCGACAGCGAGGAAAGTGCGCGCCCGCGGTAGCGGATCGCGCCGCGGTCGGGCGCCAGCAGCGTCGCGATCAGCAGCAGCAACGTCGTCTTGCCCGAGCCGCTCGGTCCGTGGATCGCGACCATCTCGCTCTCGCGCACGCTCAGGCTGACGCCGTTGACGGCGCGCACCGGCTCGCCCCCGGGGACGCCCGCCCGCGCACCCACGCCCACGTAATGCTTGACGACGTTCTCCAGCTCCAACAGGCTCACGACGCTTGCCTCCTGTGCGCTCGTTCTCCCATTTGTGTGGCGCGCGCCCCCCACGCGCGCCCGCTCACCCGCTCGCCTCGCGCTGCGCGCGCAGCGGCAGCACCTGAGCTAGCTGCACCGGCGACGCCCCGCGCAGCTCGCCGTCGCCGAGCACGAATCCCTGGTCGGCCTGCGAGAGGCCGGTTGACTCGCCCGTGCTCGCGAGCACCGTCAGGCCTTCGTCGGCGAGCGAGCGCAGCAGTGCCAGGATCGCGTCGCGCTCGCTCAGCTCGACGCCCTTGACAGGCTCGTCGATCACGATCATGCGCGGCTTCAGCGCGAGCGTGCGTGCGAGTCCGATGCGCAGCGCCTCGGCGCTGGACAGTTCGCGCCGCGTCATGCGCGCGCAGTGCGCGACGCCGGCTTGCTCCAGCGCGCCCAGCGCCCGTAGGCGGGCCTTCGCGGGGGGGACCCAGCGCGAGAGCAGGCCGACCATCGCGTGGTCGAGCGCGGTGTGCCCGTCGGCGAAGCGCAACGTCTTCTGGCAGTAGCCGATCCCCTCGCCGAGCAGGCGCTCGCCCTCGCTTGCAAGATCGAGGCTGTCGAAGCGCACCGTGCCCGCGTCGGGTGGTTCGATCCCGGCGGCCACGCGCAGCAGCGTCGAGCGGCCCGAGCGGCGCAGGCCCCACACGACCGCCAGCTCTCCCGGATCGACCCGTAGCGAGATGTCGCGCAGGACGGTGCGCGCGCCGCCCTCGTCCTCGTAGCGCTTGTGCACGCCGCGCAGTTCGAGCAGGCTCATCCCGTCTGCCCCCGGCCGACTGGCCGCGTGACGCTGTCTGCTTGCCGGCGGCCGCCCAGCTTCTTCAGCTCCTCACGAGCGTATGCGACCCATTCGAGCTTGGCGCCGACGGCCAGGCGGTTCTCCTCATCACTCAGCCGGCCCATCAGCGCCAGTGCGCTGTCAGGGGAGGCCGCGTCAGGTGCGCCGGCGATCGGGGTGTGCATGCCCTCCGCCAGGCAGGCCCGCTCGTAGCCCACCATGACCTCGCGCAGATGCTCGGGCTCATTCGTCAAAGCACCAAGCGCGAGCACGAACAGCTGATTGCGGCGGCGGTCCTCGCTCACCTGGCCGATCAGCCAGTCGCGGTATTCCAAGACACCCATAGGGGTGGCGCAGTAATGCGGCTTGGGCTGGCGCCCAGCGCGCGTGCCCGGTATCTCCTCGACCATCGCGCGCCCGTCGAGCACACCCAGCGCCGTGTAGATGTGCCCGATGTTGCTCAGCGGCAGCACCTCGCCGTAGCGGCGCTCGAAGCGCTGCGCGAGGTCGTAGGCATAGCTCGGTCGCTCGATGATCAGGCCCAACAGTGCCCAGTTGACGGGCGAGCGCATCGGCGTCGCGTCTTGCTTCTCAGCTCGTTCCCCAGAGGCCTTCCCCGCCTTCATAACTACAGCGTACCCGATTCACAAGTGGATTACTAGGGAAGATAACGAAACCTAAGATCATGGCCTCTGGGAACGCGGCCGAGTCTCCAATACTCACAAGACTTACAACGTTATAAGCCTTATATGAAATCGGGAACACACGCCGACCCTCAACACTCACAAGCCTTAGAACGTTGCAAGCCTTGGCTTGTGTAGCCGGCACCGTATCGACCATCATCGTCCAACCGGGAGGTGGCTTCGCACAGCGCGGCGACCCGTTGGGGACCAAGTTTGACAAGCAATCGGAGGGGATGGACATGTTCTCAGCTGTACGCAGGCGCCTGACGTATGCAAACGTCGCGATGACGCTCGCGCTCGTGTTCGCGATGAGCGGGGGCGCGTACGCCGCCGGCAAATATTTGATCAGCTCGACCAAACAGATCAGCCCGAAGGTGCTGAAGTCGCTGGTCGGCAAGGCCGGGCCCGCAGGTAAAAACGGGACGAACGGGACAAACGGGACTAACGGCGCTCCGGGAGCGGCGGGCGAAAAAGGGCCACAGGGGCCGCAAGGGCCCGAAGGCAAAGAAGGCAAACAAGGCGAACCGGGCAAAGAAGGCAAAGCGGGCGAACCGGGTAAAAACGGTCTGAGCGGTTTCACCAAGACACTGCCGCCCGAAGAAACCGAGACGGGCGCATGGTCCTACGGGGATACACCCGCCCCAGCAGGTCCCCAACCGCTTTTGTATATACCGATCTCGTTCTCGATACCGTTGAGTGTGGAACTCGGTGAAACCCAGGTTCACTTCATCAATGCCCATAACGAAGAAGTTGTCTTCCCCGAACCCGTCGGAAAAACGGTGTTTGGCGGATCGGCGGAAGTGGAACAGAAATCGAAAGAATGCACTGGGTCCGCGGCGGCGCCGACGGCCGCACCGGGAAACCTGTGCGTGTATGTGGCGGAACAAGGAGAAAGGCCATTTCTCCGTCCATTTCAGACCCCCGGGACGTACCCGTTCGGAAGTGGAGCAGGAACAACCGGAACGATACTGCGAATGAAAGCAGAAAGTGAAGGCAAATCCGGGTACGGCACCTGGGCCGTGACCGCCCCAGCGGCGCCGTAAGATCGCCCGGCCGGCCACGACAGGCACATAGGCCGGCGACATCGGTGAAGCCAATCGAGACGCGGCGACCGGTGGGCACTGGGCGCGTCCCGTGCCCACCGGGGCGATCTCCCCGGGCGCTCTCACCGGCTCTCTCGGAGCGCCCGCGGGCAACCCACACAACGACGTGAGAACAGGAGCAGCCACCATGACAAGCACACCCAGCGCAAACCCATCCCGTCGCCTTCATACGCTCGCGCTTACGCTCGGCGTGCTGGTCGCGTGCGTGTGCGGGCTGCTGGTGGTGTGCGCCCCCGCGCTGGCGGTGTTCTCGCGACCGTACGTGGGGCAGTTGACGGGCACGCAGACGGGAGCGAATGGGAACCTCGTGCCGTTTGCCGGTGGCACGTCCATCGCGACTGATTCGCGCAGTCCGGGACGCGTGTGGATCGAGGACGGGAACCTTCCACTGGTCGATGAATTCACGACGTCCGATGCGTTCACCGCCCAGCTCAGCGGGATCCCGGCGGGGAGCTTGGCGTATGACGATACGAGCGGCAAGCTGATCAGCACCGGAGTACCGCCCAGCGGCCCACTAGTGGAATTTGTGGCGGTCGATAACTCGACGGGGCTGACCGCGGGCGATGTTTATTACGCCAACGGTAGAGTAGACAAAGAATACCGTGGGAGTGTGCGGCGGGTGAACGCTAGTGGCGATCCGGTTGAATTCACCTGCCTGGAAGACGGCTCGCGTCCGGCGTATATCGATGGAAACGGCGAATTGGTCGGCACGCCGGGCGGACTTTGGGAAGGAGGTGAGAAGCCCCTGATCGAAGGGATCGCGGTGGACTCCGGTAGCGCGGTCTCCACGGGCACGGGCGACATCTATGTTGTCCAGAGCAGTAACTATCTGGTTCTCGGGGTCGATCAGTTCTCGCCGGAAGGGTGTTTTCTGCATGAGTACACGGAAGCCGGGACGCCGCTCGAATCCTTTAAAGAGTCAGGTGTTACGTTGGATGGCATCGCGGTCGATCCGACCACGGGCGATCTTCTGGTGGAGTCCGAACAGGTAAACTCCGGTGGTGGCGTGATCGATGAGTTCGCTTCCTCCGGTGAATATCTTGGGCAGGTTACCGGTACGGCGGAGGGCGTCCCGTTCGGGCAGTTTTCCACAGGTATTGCCGTGAGCGCGGAAGGGAACGTGTATGTGGGCGTGTCTGAAGGCAGCTTGCATGGGGGAGGGCTGGGCAGGGCGTTTGTGGATGAGTTTGGTGCGGGTGCGTTCTTTCCGGGTGTGGTGACTGGTGGGGTGAGTGGGGCTCGGCGAGTGTCTGAAGCTGAAAGTGTGGCCACGTTGGATGGGACTGTAGATGATGAAGGGTTGGGGTTGGAAGAGTGCGAGTTTGAGTATGTGAGCGAAGCTGGGTTCAGGGCGAACGATGTGAACGGGGTGCAGAGTGTGAGTGTGTCGGGTGCGAGCGGGGGTACGTTCGCGTTGTCGTTTGCGGGTCAGGGTACGGGCGGGGAAGGCAAGGGCGATTTGGTCGGTCCGGCTGAAGGTACGGGCGAAGTGGTCGCCGGTCTCAATGGGGTGAGCGGTCTTGTGACGAGCAGTGGCGTGTTCACGGCGGGCGAGGAAATCTCGGGCGCGGGTATTCCATCGGGGACGACGATTGTGGCTGTGGATCCAGGTGTGCTGGTGCTCTCGGCGGACGCGGAAGCGTCGGGTTCTGGTGTGGCGTTGAGGGCAGTGTCCGACCGGGTGTCGTCTGTGGAAACGTCGGTGGGCGCGTTCGTGGCGGGTGAGGAAGTGTCGGGTGCGGGCATTCCCCACGGGACGACGATTACCGAAGTGGGCAGGGGTGCGAGTGCGGGCACGCTGACGCTGTCGGCGGATGTCACGGCGCCGGGCTCGAAAGTGGAATTGGTTTCAGCATTGCCGTATAACGCGAGTGCCGGTACGGTGCAGTCGGCACTACAGAGCGTGTTGTCTGTGGGTGCAGGCAATGTCGCGGTGAACGGTTCCGCGGGTGGTCCTTACACCGTTGAATTCAAGACGCATTTCGCCAACACCGCGGTGCCGGTGTTGAGTTGGGACTCCTCGGGTCTGCTGCCGATGGGTGCGAGCGTGAGCGTGGCGAATACGACTGAAGGTGGGGATGGTTGGGGGCACGCGACTCAGGTTGGGTGTGCGGGTGGCGCGGGGTCGTTCAAGAAGGGTTTGGAGAATCAGGCGGTTGACGCGGAAGTCAAAGGGTTGCGGCCGGGCACGAACTATCGCTACCGTCTGATTGCAGCTACGGATGCGAGCGAACAAGGTGGCGTGGTCTATGGTCAGGGGGGGTCGTTTGCGGCGGCGGCGCCGCCGGTCGTGGAAGGCGTGTCTGTGAGTGGCGTGTCCTCGACGGGTGCGGATCTGCACGCGAGCATCGACCCGTCGGGGAGCGATACGACATACCGTTTTGAATATTTGACGGCAGCGGCGTTCACGGCTGATGGGGATGGGTGGAGCGGTCCGGAAACGCCTGGGAGTGTGCCGGTGCCTGCGGGGGATGTGGGCGCGGGGGATGCGAGTGTGGATGTGAGCGTGCAGCCGGTTGGTCTGACGGCGGGCACGTCTTATCGTTTCCGCGTGGTGGCAACGAACGCGGCGGGTACGGCCGGTGGGCCGCAGACGGAAGGCGTGTTCGCGACGTTGCCCGCGAGAGTGGGTGGGGTGTTGCCGGATCATCGCGCGTATGAGATGGTGACCCCGCCGAACAAGGAAGACGGTGAAGACCTGTTCGGGGCGCCGCCGAGCATCGAATCGACGGGTAGGGGCGAATCGGGCACGAACTACGATCGTGGGCATGCCTCTGAAGATGGGGATCATTTCCTGTTGGATACGACGGTCGCGTTCGGGTCGTTCCCTACGTCGGGCGAGGACTCGTTTGTGTTCTCGCGTACCGCGAATGGTTGGACGTTCAAAACGGCCGCATCCCCGAGTCTTGGTGTGCAGAGTGGGGCGGCTGTTGTGTTCGATCCGTACGATTTCTCGCTCGTCGGTTTTGAGGACGCTATCGGGCATATCGCCGACCTCGCGAGCAACGATTTCGTGGGCGCAGTGGGCGGCCCGTATCAGGATGTAGCGTCCGGCAGCGAAGTGGCGGGGAGGCTGAGCGAAAACCCCAAAATGGTCGGCGCGTCCGCGGATTTGAGCAGTGTGGTCGTGCAGGACAAAGGTCACAAGCTGGCGTTGTGCGGGGGCGCGCAGGAAGCGCTCGAGCAGAAGCTCGACGAAGACAGCGATGGGTTGTATGAATGGTCCGGGGCGAAGGGGTGCCTGTCGTTGGTGGACGTGAAGTCAGAATCCGAAGGCGGCGGGCTGATCGACAAGTGCGGCGCGGTGATCGGCACGGGCGTCGGTGAGACAGGGGTCAGTGCGCATGGGGCAGTGTCGGCGGATGGTTCGAGGGTCGTGTTCACCGCACCGGACCCGAATGGCAGTGGTACCGAATGTTGGGAAGGCGGTGCGACGCATACGCCGCAGTTGTATGTGCGGGTGAGCGGGCAGAGCACGGTGAAGATCTCAGAACCGGAAAAGGAAGTTAAACTGGGCGGGGGAAACCCTGAAGAACCCGCGGTGTTTGTCGGTGCGTCAAAGGACGGTTCGCGGGTGTTCTTCATCACCAAGACAGAGCTGACCCAGGAAGCCGTAACTCTGAAACTGCATGATGTTGAGTTGTATGAGTACAACAGTGAACCGGGTGAAGACGAAGCGAAGCTCACACGCATCTCGCACGCCGAAACAGGTCTCGGCGAACACGGTGGTGGGGTGGAAAATGTCGTCGCGGTCTCCGCTGACGGGTCGACCGTGTACTACGAGGCCTCGGGACGCCTGACCGAGACGGCACCGGAAGGCAAGGGACCTTACCTGTACCGGTATGACACGTTGACGCACACGACGAGCTATGTCGCGCCATCGGCGGGCTATGTGTCATTGCACGAACCGCAGGACACGTGGTACGGCAGCCGCGTTCTAAGAGGTGGTCCAGAAGTCGCCGGGTTGCTGGAGGATGCCCCGTTCTATACGACTGGTGACGGCGGGTTCTTGATCTTCGCCTCTTCCCAGAATATTACGGGTTATGAATCTGCTGGTAAGCAGGAGCTGTACCGCTACGACGCGGAAGATCAGAGTGTGACGTGCGTGTCGTGCAATCCGAACGGGTCGCGACCGTCGTTTCCTGCGACGTTCACGCGCTCGGCAGTCGACGACAGTAATCCGGCGGGTACGCCGCCGCGGCCGATCTCAGAAGATGGTCAGTACGTGTTCTTCGATACCCGGGAAGCGTTGGTGTCGCAGGCAACGAACGGGAAGGTCGATGTGTATGAGTGGGAGAGCGATGGCAGCGGGTCGTGCACGGAAGCGGTGGGGTGTGTGAGCCTGATCAGCTCCGGCGAGTCCTCTACCGATGATTATTTCCTGGATTCCAGTCCGGATGGCAGTAACGTGTTCTTTGGTACGCATTCCAAACTCGTGCCGGGGGACAATGACGAACAGGGCGATCTGTATGACGCACGGATCGATGGAGGGTTCCCGCCATCTAGTGGTACGGGACCGTGTGAAGGCGACGCGTGTGATAACCCGCCGGGCGCCCCGATCGATCAGACACCGGCATCGCTCACATTCAACGGTCCGGGAAACATTCCAAGCACACCGCCGGCCGTAGCGAAAAGCAAAACGAAGGCGAAGGGTGTTACGTGCAAGAAAGGCGATGTGAAGAAGAAAGGCAAGTGCGTCAAACAAAACAAAAGCAAAAGCGAAGGCAAAGCCAAAGCTAAAGCCAAGAAGACGACTGTCGCCAAGAAAGCGGCTGCCGGTAGGACCCGCGGGATCGTCAGGGAGGGAAAGTGAACATGTTCAAGCGAGCGGCGATAGTGATCCTTTGCGTGGTCTTGGTGTCGTTGGGGGCGTTTGTGTCCTCGGCTGTGGCTGTGACGGGCGGTCCGCGGTGGACGGTGATGGCGGTGTCGGCGCCGACGAATCTCGTGCCGGGTGATGAGAAGGGCGACCAGGCTTTTGATATTACGGTTATGAACAGTGGTGGGGAAGCGAGTAATGGGGAACCGGTCACGATCTCTGATGTGTTGCCTGAAGGCGTGACGTTGGATCGTAGGGGCGGCGAAGGTTATGAACTGCATAACAGTGGCGCCCAGTCAGACGAAGTGGGTACCCGGATGAGTTGTAACGATGTGTCGTGTGTGTTCTCGGGGCGTGTTGTGCCGCAGGAGATCCTGGTCGTGCGGTTCCCGGTGGACGTGGAGCTCTCGGGCGAACAGAAGGTCACGAACACGGTGCACGTGTCGGGTGGGGGTGCCCCGGATGCGTTTGTGAGTGTCCCGACGCTTGTTAGTGGGACATTGTCGGGGTATGGGCTCGCGCCGGGTTCGACGAGCGTGACGCTCTCGGATAGTCAGGCTGGTGCGCACGCGGATCTGACGGCCACGATCGGTTTTGACACGGTCAACGACGAAGGTGTCGTGGCGGGCGACCAGAAGGAAACCTCGCTGACGCTGCCACCCGGGTTCGGTGGCGATCTGGTGGAAACACCGACGTGCTCGATCTCGAAGTTCTCTAATGAAGAATGTCCTATCGGGACACAGATAGGTGTGGCGAGCATATTCTTTGAAGGTCCCGGGGGCGGGAAGGCGGTAACCGAGCCGGTTTATAATCTCGCGCCGGAGCCGGGTGATGTCGCGAAGCTCGGGTTCCCCGTGTTCGCTGGTGCTGCTCGCGTGCAGGCCGACGTGACGGTGCAACCAGGCACATACCAGCTCAAGACGACGTTTCATAACATCAACGCGATCGTCAAACAGAATCTCTTCGCGATCACGATCTGGGCCGTACCGACAGAAGCGGCGCATGACCGTTGGCGTTTTGAAGGGACGGGCCTGGAACGCGAGACCGGTGCGTCCTCTGATAACTCGCGGGTGCCGTATCTGGCGAGCCCGACATCGTGCACCGGGGAAGCGCAGACCCGCGACGTTCGAAAGTGTCTCTTGGGAGCAACCCGATGCGCAACCATCGCTCGCGGTCCCGCTGGTCTCAGCGTTGTTCGGGTGTGATCGGTTGGGCCTTGAGTCGAACGTTCACGGCGGTACCGAGCACAACCAGCGCGTCCGCACCGACAGGTTTGAGCGTCGAACTCGGCGTACACCAGACCGACGAAAACGCCGAAGGCCTAGCCGCCTCCGCCTTGAAGAAGGCGGTCGTTACGCTACCGGAAGGGATGACGGTCAACCCCTCGGCCGGAGCTGGTTTGGGGGCGTGCACTGCGAGTGAGTTCGAAGCAGAAACATTGGAAACACCGGCGGAAGCTGGTTGTCCGAACGACTCGAAGCTAGGTTCGGTTAAGATCAAGACACCGGCTCTAAACGAAGAAGGCACGGGGTCGGTGTTTATCGCGCAACCGTTTGGTAATCCGTTTGAAGCTGACCCTGATAGTTCGTTGGTTGCTTTGTATGTGATCGCGCGTTTCCCGGTGCGTGGTGTGGTCGTGAAGGTCCCGGGGCACGTGAGCTTGAACCCGGTTACGGGACAGTTGGTGACGACGTTCGAAGGGATGACACCATTGGACGGGTTGCCGCCGGTGCCGTTCAACCTGTTCACGTTCCAGTTCCGTCAAGGCGAGACCTCACCGCTCGTAACACCACCGGCGTGCGGGAGCTATCAGGCCCAAGCACAGTTGAACCCGTGGTCAGCTCCTGAAGAAGTCTTGACTGATCTCGTGCCGCCGTTTGCGATCACGAGCAGCTTCGACGGCGGACCGTGCCCATCGGGCGGCGTCCCGCCGTTCGACCCGCGCGTGATCTCCGGCACCGAACACAACACTGCTGGCTCCTACAGTCCGTTCTATCTGCGCATCGTCAGGGAAGACGGTGAACAGGAGATCACGAAATTCACGTCGATCTTCCCGTCCGGATTGACAGGGAACCTGTCGGGGATCCCGTTCTGTCCCGAAGCCGACATCGAAGCATCCAGGAGCGTGACCGGCACCGAAGAGCTGGAACACCCCTCGTGTCCGGCGGCTAGCGAAATCGGGCACACGCTCGTCGGCGCCGGTGTCGGCAGCGTGCTCGCCGAGGCGCCCGGCAAGGTGTATCTCGCCGGCCCCTACCACGGCTCGGCGCTGTCGGTTGTGTCAATCACGGCCGCGAAGGTCGGCCCGTTCGATCTCGGCACCGTCGTGATCCGCTTCGCGCTCAGCATCAACCCGATCACCGCACAGGTCGAAATCAACGGAGCTAACTCCGATCCGATCCCGCACATCATCGACGGGATCGTCGTGCACGTGCGCGACATCCGCGTCTACATCGACCGCGAAAAATTCATCCTCAACCCCACGAGCTGCAACCCCTCGACGATCTCAGAGTCGATCACCGGGGCGGGCGCGAACCCGGCCAACCCCGCCGATCAGATGACGGTCGGCGCGTCCGCGCCGTTCCAGGCCGCCGACTGCTCGAGCCTCGGCTTCAAACCGACATTCAAGGCCACGACCTCGGCAAAAACCTCACGCACGAATGGCGAGAGCCTGCACGTCGCGCTCACCTACCCGAATGCGTCGCAGGGCGCCCAGGCCAACATCAAAGCGGTCAAGGTCGACCTGCCCAAGCAGCTGCCCTCGCGGCTGACGACGCTGCAGAAGGCCTGCACGACCAAGGTCTTCGAAGCCAACCCTGCCAACTGCCCGGCGGCCTCGCGCGTCGGCTACGCCAAGGCGGTAACGCCGATCCTGCCCGTTCCGCTGGAAGGACCGGCGTACTTCGTCAGCTACGGCGACCTCAAGTTCCCCGAACTGATCATC
This sequence comes from uncultured Solirubrobacterales bacterium, assembly GCA_963827045.1. Classification (GTDB taxonomy): domain Bacteria; phylum Actinomycetota; class Thermoleophilia; order Solirubrobacterales; family Solirubrobacteraceae; genus Palsa-744. The sequence continues at coordinate 61,439 of CAWGZH010000003.1, read as the reverse complement.
GTGCTGCAGGGCTACGGCTTCACGATCTACCTGCACGGCGAAACGTTCATAAGCAAACAGGGCATCACCAGCTCCACGTTCAGAACGATTCCCGACGAGCCCGTCGGCAGCTTCGAACTGACGCTGCCGCAGGGTCGCTACTCGGCGCTCGCGAGCAACGGCAACCTGTGCACGGTCAAGGGCGGCCTGAAGATGCCGACCGAGCTGACCGCCCAGAACGGCGACGTGATCAAAGAGAGCACGCCAATCGCCGTCAGCGGCTGCCCCAAGGCCAAAAAGCCGCACAAGGCCGCTAAGCACGGCAAGAAGAGCGCGCACGGGAAGAAGAAATGAGATGTCGGGCAGGGACGCGACGACGTCGCGGGCGGCGCCCGACGCCGAGCTGAGCTCCGCGCGCGAGAGCTTCGAGCCCGGGCAGATCGGGCAGATCCAGCGCGCGCGCCTGCTGGCGGCGACTATGCAGGCCGCCGACGCGCATGGCGTGGCGAACCTGACGGTCGCCGACGTCGTGACGCGCGCGGGCGTCTCACGGCGCACGTTCTATGAGATTTTCCGCGACTGCAAAGACTGCCTGCTGGCAGCGCTCGAGGACACGGTGGCGCGCGCGACCGTGCCCGTGCTGTCCGCGTATGAGGCGGAGCGGGGCGGCTGGCGCGGGCGCATTCGGGCGGGCCTTCTCGCGCTGCTCGCGTTCTTCGACGAGCAGCCAGCCGCGGCGCGCCTGCTGGTCGTCGAGTGGCCCGCCGCCGGCCCGCGCGCGCTCGAGCGCCGTAGGCGACTGCTCGCGCGACTGGCGAGCGCGATCGAGGAAGGCCAGAGCGCACGACGGCCCGGCGGTGCCGCGGTCGGGTCCGCGCTGATGGCGGAGGGTATCGTCGGCGGTGTGGCATCCGTGCTGCACGCGCGGCTGCTCGACTCTCGCTCGAGCGAGAGTCGAGGCACTGTGCCTGCTCGCGGTCGCGGGGACTTGCGCATGGTCGAGCTTGCCAATCCGCTGATGGCGATGATCGTGCAGCACCTACCTGGGCTCGGCGGCGGCGCGCAAGGAGTTCGATCGGGCGCTGCCGGCGATGGACGCGGAGCGGGATGGGTCGGCGCCCGCCTCAGAGGACGCGCTCATCGGCCTCAACATGCGCTTGACCTACCGCACGATGCGTGTGATAACCGCCGTCGCCGCGCACCCCGGCGGCTCAAACCGCGTGATCGCCCGCGCCGCCGACATCGGCGACCAGGGCCAGATCTCAAAGCTGCTCATGCGTCTGCGCAAGCTCGGCCTGCTCGAGAATCGCGCCGTCCCCGTCAAGGGCGAGCCCAACGCCTGGTTCCTGAGCGCCAGCGGGGAGCGCGTCGAGCGGCTGCTGCGCAGTTGAGACTGAGGTGCTTGACCTCGTCCGCGGCAGCGAGGTCACCGGTAGCCATGCGAGCGCTAGCAGGCCACGACGAAGATCGCCCGGCGCGAGGCGGCCACGAGCCGCCGGATGTCGCGCGGATCGCTGGTGAGGATGCGGTCGCCGGTGGCGGCGACCGCGACGACGGTCGCGTCCGCGGGATCCTTCGCGGCCGCTCTGCCGAGCAGCGCTCCGGCGTCCTGTCCCAGGCGCCGGTCCACTGGGCGCACGTCAACGCCCTTCAACAGTCGCGCGAGGCTTGCCTGGCGTCCGCGCTCGTCGCGCCACACCTCGGCGATCACCACCCCGGTGCTGCGCAGGTCGATGCCGCTCTGCTCGGCCACACGCAGCTGCGCCGCGATCTGCCGCTCTCCACGGTCCACGGCCACCAGCGCGCCGCTGTCGAGTACAAGTGCGCTCATCCGCTCACGCGGCGGCGCTTGTTGGCACGGTCAGGCTCAGCTCGGCCGCGGCCTTTGCGAGCTCCTCCTCGCTCAGCGCTCCGTGCCGGGCTTCCCACTCCCGCAGATACTCCGCCAGCGCCTGCGTGCGCAGCTTTGCTGCGGCCGCGTCTTCCAGCCAGGCCGAGATGCTCGATCCCTTCGCATGCGCCGCCTCCCTGACCGCGTCGCCGACGTCGGGAGCGAACGACACGCTCAGCTTGTCCACCTTCATGTCCTTAGAATACCAGAGTAGGAACTACCGCATTATTCGGTGGTGCAAGCTCGGCCGACGATCCTCAGCAGATACACGCTGACGCTTGGACAGCCAGGCACGTCGCTCAGCTGCTAGGCGGCAGCGTAGGGCAGGCGCCACGCTTCACAGGCTTCCGGCCGGCGCGACCCAAACGCTTACGAACTCCAGGGTGGTGCGTGCGGCGAGGATGTCGTAGTCGCGGTCGTAGTGGAGCACCCCGGCGCCGGCCTCGTGGGCGCAGGCGGCGATCATGATGTCGAGCGGTGGGAGGCGGTGGTGGCCGACCACTACGAGTTCGCGCTGGGCCTGGCGCGCAACCTCTTCCACGGCGGGCGTGATCGGGATGTGCGGGAGCAGGGCGAAGTCGGCCATCATCGTCCTATTGCCAGCCGCCGATTGGGCGGAGTAGCCGGCCTCCAGCAGGAAGGGAAGGCACGTGGCAAGCTCTCGTTGCTCTGTCCACGACGCGATTGTCGCGGCCCTCTCCTCATCCAACGAGCCGTTGACGATGCGAGCCCACGCCGAGTTATCGAGCAGCAGCACGGCTACTCGTATTTGGCGATGAGGCCGAGGTACTTGACCTCTTCGGCGGCGGTGATGTCCACTTCGTAGGGAAAGGATCGAGTGCGGATTCTCTCGGCCAATTGCTTACGGGCAGCACGAGGCTCCGCGTCGTCGGCTCCCAGTCGGCGGGCCTTCACCTGCGCTCCGAGCGTCACCAGCTCGGCGAAGTCGATCGTCTCTCCCTGGCCGAGCTTTGCGCGCAGTTCGTCAAGCGCCTCCTGCACGGGCGGCGTCTCGGTGATCGTGTGGCGTGGGCGAGTGGTCGGCATCGGTCAAGTGTAGCACCGTGTTGCACCTGACGTGTTCGGTGGCCGAGGGGAGGGCTCCGGAGATGATGTTAGAATCACGATTCATGCATCAGACTGTCCCCAGCGATACTCGTCGCACGACCGTGGCCGCCAGGCGCGTCTCGCTCGACACGCTCGAGGCTGAGGCGCGCAGGCGCGGTGTCTCGCTTTCGGCGATCCTGGCGGAAGCGATCGATGAGAAGGCGAGCGCCCTCCATGCCTCGCGTCGTCCGCGTCTGGGTATCGCGAGATCGACTGACGGTCTCAGTGCCGCGGAGCTGACAGGCGAGCCGATCGCCCATCCGCCGTCGTAGATGGCTCTCGTGCTCGACACGGGACCGCTGCTTGCGGCGCTCGACGTGGCCGACCCCGACCACGACCGTTGCGCCGGTCTGCTGAGCGAGGCCGACGAGGATCTGGTCGTGCCGATCCTCGTGCTGGCCGAGCTCGACTACTGGTGTCATCAGCGCCTTGGCGCAAGGGCATGGATCACATTCCTCGAGGATCTGCTCGCCGGCGCATACCGACTGGAGGCTGCCACCACATCCGATCTCTCGCGCTGCGCTGAGATTCAGAGGCAGTACGAGGACCAGTTGCTCGGCGTGGTCAACGCGAGCGTGCTCGCGCTTGTCGAGAGGCTCGGCGAGAGCAAGCTGGCCACGCTCGACCACCGGCACTTCAGCGTCCTGCGACCCGCCCACGTCACGGCTCTCAACCTGTTCCCGTGAACTCGCCAGCGCGTAAGGCTAACCCGCTGCGACGGGTACGCCTTCGGGCTGCTTCTCTGCCGGCGCCTGCGAGGCCACGAAATCCTTCTGGCGCACCAGCACCAGCGCGCACACGGCCCCCACGAACGCGATCCCAGCAGCGATCAGCAGGATGTGGTCGAAGGCTTCGGTGAAGCCGACACGGTAGGAGTGCTTGAGCGCAAGCTGCGCGCCGGGGGAGAGGGCGTGGAACACCTGCTTGACTTCGCCTGACTGCAGCAGCGTGTTCAAGTGTCCGTGGGCGGCGGATTGCACTGACGCCAGCTGCCCGCCGAGCGATTTCGTGGTCGTGCTCAGCACGTCGTGCTGGAAGACAGCGCCGAGGCCGGCGATACCCGTCGCGATGCCGACTTGGCGGAAGGTCGAGTTGATGCCCGAGGCCATGCCGCTGCGCGAGTAGTGCACGACGCCGATCGCGGTCGAGGCAAGCGGCGGATTGATCATGCCGACGCCTGCACCGGCCAGCGCGAAGCCGGGGATCAGCGTCGTCCAAGCGGAGGTGGAGTCGATCGCGGTCATCGCGAGCAGCCCGGCGCTGACGAGCAAGAGGCCGCCGCCGAGCAGGTAGCGCACCGGCATGCGCACGCTAAGCCTGCCCGCGATCGGGGCGACGATGAACGACAGCAGCGTGATCGGCAGGAAACGCAGCCCGGCTTGTAGCGCCGTGTAGCCGAGCACGTCCTGGATGTAGAGCGTCAGGTACAGGAACATCGCGAAGATCGAGGCGGAGACCGAGAACGCGACGATGCTGGCGCCGGTGAAAGCCGGCTTGCGGAACAGCGAAAGATCGAGCATTGGCCGCGACTGCATGCGCTCGGCGGTTATGAAGGCGACGAGGAGCACAAGTGCCCCGAGCAATAGGCTGACGATCCGCGTCGAGCCCCAGCCGTCTTCGTTGCCCTCGATCAGCGCGAATACGAACATGAATAGGGCACCGGAGAAAGTGACGAGGCCAATCCAGTCAACGCCGCGTGCGCCCGGGTCGCGCGACTCCACGACGCGCGACAGCGTGATCGCTACGGCGGCAATCCCGATCGGAACGTTAATGAAGAAGATCCACTTCCAGCCGATGCCAGAGGTGATGATCCCGCCGACAACTGGTCCGACGGCGACGGCCGCGCCTGTGACGGCGCCGAACACGCCGAAGGCGGTCCCGCGCTCGCGCCCGCGGAAGGCCTCGGCCAGCAGGGCCAGCGAAGTGGAGAACATCATCGCGCCGCCGACGCCCTGTACGGCGCGGGCGAGGTTCAGCATCAGCGGCGTGGTCGAGAGTCCGCACACGGCCGAGGAAGCGGTGAACACGATCAGGCCGAGCGTGAACACGCGCCGGCGGCCGATCAGGTCGGCGACCGAGCCTGCCGTCAGCAGGAAGGCGGCGAGCGTGAGCGCGTAAGCGTTGACGACCCACTGCAAATCCGAGAAGGAGGATTTCAGCGACGACTGGATCGAGGGCAGCGCGACGTTCACAACCGTGATGTCGAGCAACAGCATGAAGATCGCCACCGAGACGGCGATCAATGTCCACCACTTGCGCTCCACGGCGGGCTCCCTTCGGGCGGTCAGGACGCGGGACTCATCTCACTGTAGGACGCAAGCTCGTCGAGTCGCCCGAGCACCGTCTCGCGCGTGCTTGTCAGCTCGCGGTGCAGCTTGGCAAGCTCGGAAGCGCGGTGCTCGACCAGCTCCAGCTGGCGGTCAAGGTGGCCGAGTGCCTCTTCGAGCAGCTCGCGGCGGCGCTCGGGGTGCACGTCGTCGCGACGCAGCTGCGCGCGCACGGCCGCGCGCGCCTCCTCGGCCGTGAGCAGGTCCTTGAGCTCGTCCAAGCTCACGCCGAGCAGCTCCTTGAGGCGGATCACCTCGCGCAGGCGCTCGACCTCGGCTTGGGTGTAGAGACGATGCCCGCCCGAGGGCCGCTCTGGCGCGCCGGCGAGGAGGCCGAGTTCCTCGTAGTAGCGGATCGTGCGTGGGGTCGTGCCGACGAGCTTGGCGACATCGCCGATGCGCAGCGGCGCCTCGCTGCTCGGCACAGACTCGCCAACTCCAGCGAGGCTCGCGCGGGAATCGCTCACGCGCGTACCCCTGCACGCAACGCGGGGCGTGCGTCGTGGCCGGGCTGTTCCTCGCGAACGCGCTGTTGTTCGCGCCCGCGCAGCTGCTCGTCTTCGGCCTCGAGCGTCGCGTGCGTTGGGCGCAACAGGCAGACGAGTGCGCCGACCACCGAAGTGCCAACCAGCACCCACAGGGCGACGTGCATGTTGGCGATGAAGGGGGCGAGCTTTTGCTCTGAGAGGCCGCGCGTGACGCCGGAGAAAACGGCGAACAGCGTGGCCTTGGGGACGGCCGAGGTGACGATCGCCAGCACGAACGCGATCGACAAAACAGCGCCCGTGTTCTGCAGCAGGGTGCGGGCGCCGGCGGCGATACCGCGCCGCTGAGCCGGCACCGTGCCCATCATCGCCGCGGTGTTGGGGCTGTTGAACATGCCCGAGCCGATGCCGACCAGCGCCAGCCAGATCATCGACTGCCAGTAGGGGGAGTGCACCTGAAGCGTCGTCATGCCGGCGAGGCCGACGGCGCTGACGAGCATGCCGAGCGAGGCCAGCATGCGCGAGCCGTGGCGGTCGGCGTAGATGCCGGCCAGGGGGGAGGCGACGAGCATGCCGAGCGCCAGCGGGATCAGCTTGATGCCCGCTTCGATCGGGCTGTTCGACTGGGCGCCCTGGTAGTAGAAGACGAACAGGAACATCAAGGCGAAGCGGGCCAGCCCGTTGATGAACGAGGCGGCCGATGCCGCCGCGAACAGGCGGTTGTTGAAGATCGACAGGTCGAGCATCGGCGCGCGCGTATGTCGCTCGATCATGACCCACAGCGGCAGGAGCACGACAGCGCACGCCAGACCGCCGATCACGACCGGATCGGACCATCCGGACAGGCCGCCCTTGGACACACCAAGCACGAGGCCTGTCGAGCCCGACGACGAACGTGACGGTGCCGAGCGTGTCGAAGCCGCGCACCTTGTCGGGCTTGGCCAGCTCGCGCAGGATCAGCGCACCCCAAGCCGCGCCAGCCAGTGCCAGCGGCACGTTGAACCAGAAGACCCAGTGCCAGGAGATCTCAACGAGCGCGCCGCCCAAGACCGGACCGAGTACCAGGCCGACGGCGGCGACCATCGTGTTGGCACCCATAGCCAGTCCAAGCTGCTCCTTGGGAAAGGCGTCTGTTACAAGAGCTGCCGCGTTGGCGAACAGGAACGCAGACCCAATCCCCTGCAAAACCCGCCAGCAGATCAACTCGGTGGCACCGCCGGAAAATCCAGCGCCGAGTGAGGCGAAGGCGAATAGCAAGAAGCCGCCGACATAAGCGCGCTTGCGACCGAACAGGTCGCTGAGGCGACCCGCCGTGAGTACGAGCACGGTGGCGGCGATCAGGTAGGCGAGGATCACCCACACGAGCGCCAGCAGGCTTGCGTGCAGCGAACGCTCCAGGCTCGGCAGCGCGATGATCAGCGTGCCGGAGTTCGTCGCGGCCAGCAGCATGCCGAGGCTCGTGCAGGACAGTGCCCACCACTTGTAGTGCTCATGGTCGGCGCTGACGCCAAAGCGGGATGTGGAAGTTGACGTGAACGTAAGGATCAGGATAGCAGCGTGGGCCAGGGACTGCTAGAACATTGAAGGTATGAGCGATGAGGCAAAGGTCGAGAAGTCAGAGCAGCAGTGGCGTGAGCAGCTGACGCCCGAGCAGTACGAGGTGCTGCGCCGTGCGGGCACGGAGGCGCCGTTCACGGGCGAGTACGTCTACAACAAGGACTCCGGCATGTACCGCTGCGCGGGCTGCGGCGCCGACCTGTTCAGCTCCGATACGAAGTTCGAGTCGGGCACGGGCTGGCCGAGCTTCACCGAGCCGGCCGTTGCCGAGACGGTCGAGCTACGCCCGGACAACGGCCTGTTTATGCGTCGCACCGAGGTCGTGTGCCGCAGTTGCGGCGGGCATCTTGGCCACGTCTTTGACGACGGGCCCGGTCCCACCGGGCAGCGCTACTGCATCAACTCGGCTGCGCTGTCCTTCGCGCCCGAGTCTGACGAGCCCGCCTAGCATCCCGACACTAGACTGGGGCGCGCGATGATCATGGAGAACCGCTCCAAGCGGCTATCTGAGCCCCTGCGCTGGGGGCGGCGTGAGAGGGCTGTGGTTGCTGTGTTGGCCAGCTGCGTCTTGATTGTGTTGATTGGGCTCGGCGCCTATTCACTGACGAGCGGCTCGAAGGAGCCGAAGGACTGCGTGGACATAACGTTTGCCAGCACCCTTGGTGCGGCCCGGATGCATGCCTGTGGCGCGCGCGCCAAGACCCTGTGCGCGGCTCCACAGGCCTCGAAGGAGATCGCCCAGCCGCTGAAGCAGGCCTGCCGCCGCGCCGGCTATCCATTCGAATAGCGCAATGCCCCCCGCGCGCGCGGGGGGCATCATCGGTTTTTCTCAGGTCTTGCTCCGGGGCGAATGGCATGCAGACGACTACAAAGCCCGCCGTTGCGGGCCTTCTATACAAATGTCGAAACGCGCCGGTCAACTGTTGGCCACCGTGTCCCTAGCCGTGTCGCGCACGCCCCGGTTTCATAAGGACAGCTAAAGAGGCGAGTCGGCCACCGCGGGTGCGGGCGGCGGCTCGCCGTATCTACAACGGTAGGAAACGGAGGCATATGTCCATCTTGGCGACAGCCGAATGGCTGTCATATCCATCCTGGCTCAACGCCGGCGACAACGCATGGCAGATGACCGCAGCGACGTTCGTCGGGCTGATGAGCCTTCCCGGTCTCGCCATCCTGTATGGCGGGGTCATGCAGAAGCGTTGGTCGGTCAACAGCATGATGCTCACGTTCGTAGCGTTCTGTCTCGTACTGGTGGCGTGGTGTCTGTGGGCCTTCAAGATGGGCTTCGACAACCCGATCGCACACAGCGGCGGGGGAATCTTCGGCACGAAAGGCTTCCTGGGCACGGCGCTCGGGGAACCGGGAAGCGTGCTGGGACATGCCGCGGAGGAGGGGCAGGCGCTGATTCCGTCGATTTCGACGGGGCCACCGTTCCACTTCCCCGAGTCCTCGCTCGTGTACTTCCAGTTCGTGTTCGCGGCGATCACGCCGATCCTGATGCTCGGCTCTGTCCTCGGTCGCATCAGTTTCAAGGCGTGGATCCCGTTCGTGCTGCTGTGGATCACGTTCGTGTACACGGTCAACGCGTTCCTGCTGTGGGGCGGCGGCTACTTCGCGGCCCATGGAGCGCTTGACTATTCGGGTGGATACGTCATCCATTTGGCGGCCGGAATCTCGGGCTTCGTGGCGGCGGCCGTGATCGGACCACGATTGCAACGAGACAGAGAGGTTGACGCTCCGAACAACCTGCTGATGGTTGCCGCGGGCGCCGGTCTGCTGTGGCTGGGCTGGAACGGCTTCAACGGTGGAGATTCCTACTACGCGGGCGCCGACGCTTCGGCGGCGGTTCTCAACACGAACCTCTGCACCGCGGTGGCGATGCTCGTGTGGATCGCATGGGACTACATCTTCCGCGACAAGCCGTCGCTGCTCGGCTCGGTCAACGGCATGATCACGGGGCTGGTGGGCATCACGCCCGCGGCCGGCTTCGTGAACGGTTACGGAGCGATCATCATCGGCGTCGTCGCCTCGACGATCGTGTGGATGTCGATTCGCTTCCTCTCGCGTGCTCCAGTGTTCCGACACGTGGACGACACGCTGGGGGTGATCTATACACACGGAATAGCCGGGCTCTGCGGAGGCCTGCTGGTCGGACTGCTGGCCGATTCCAACGTCGTCGAGTACATCGGCAAGGGCGGCGATACGAATCTCCCAGGCGTCTCCGGTCTGCTTGTGAACGGCAGCTGGACGCTGCTGCGCTGGCAGGCCGAGGCGGGCCTGTGGGTGATCCTGTTCAGCGGGACGATGACGTTCATCCTGCTGAAGCTCGTCGGCATATTCATGCCGCTGCGACTCTCCGACGAGGAGCTGGAGATCGGCGATCACGCGATCCACGGCAACGAGGTCTACCCATCGGACGTGCCGACGCTCGGTGGACCGCACGCGCCGTCCTTCCAGCCGACACCGGCGGGCAGCGCGGCATAACAAACGGCGGATCGGGTTGGGCGTGTCTCCTCTGTGCGCGCCCACCCGGTCTTCTGGTCAGTCACGATGACGATCCGAGACCCCGCCAAGGCGGGGTCTCGGTCGTTAAGCGCCGTTGTGTTCTGTCGCCCGTCCGCCTGCTAACCTCATGAGTGGTTATCAAGCGTGTGCGACCACGGCCCGCCTCGGCGGGCCGCGCTGCTTAAGGAGTCGTCAAGCCGACGGGGCAGGCTACGCCTGTTCCGCCCAGACCGCAGTAGCCGCCCGGATTCTTCTCCAGGTACTGCTGGTGGTGATCCTCGGCGTAATAGAACGGGTGGGCGATGCCGCCCGGCTCGATTTCGGTCGTGATCTGGCCGTGGCCGCTTGCGGAGAGCATGCGCTGGTAGGTCTCGCGCGATGCCAGCGCGGCCTCGCGCTGGGCATCGTCCTCGTAGAGGATCAGCGAACGGTATTGGCTGCCGACATCGTTGCCCTGGCGCATGCCCTGCGTCGGGTCGTGGCCCTCCCAGAACAGCCTCAACATCTCCTGGTAGCTGGTGGCGCTCGCATCGAAGGCGACCAGCACCACCTCGGCATGGCCGGTGCGCCCGCTGCACACCTCCTCGTAAGTGGGGTTGGGAGTGATCCCGCCCGCATAGCCCACGGCGGTTGTGTAGACGCCCGGCGCCTGCCAGAAGAGTCGCTCCGCGCCCCAGAAGCAGCCCATGCCAAACACAGCCTGCTCGATGCCGGCCGGAAACGGCCCTTGCATCGGCGTGCCGAGCACGATGTGGCGCTCGGCCACCCGCAACGGCTGATCGCGGCCGGGGAGCGCATCGTCCGCGCTGACCATGCTCGTGTGCCGCGATTTGAATAGGCCCATAGCTGTTCAGCCTAGCGCGCAGGCGTTCCCTCCCGGCCGGCGCGCTGCGATCAGAGGCGCTTAGCCGGCTGCGTCCGGCCGGCAAAGGTTTGTTGTCAGCGGGAGTGGCTGCTCAAGGGCACGCCCATCCAAACCGAAAAGATTGGCAAGCGATGTTGACAAGCTCATCTCAGACGCTCTCGCAAGCCGCGAAGGCCCACTTGCCGCTGTCGCGGAGCGGGTCGGCGCCGCTACGCTCCTCGCTGCGGCGCGTCGTGGCACGTCGCCCGGCGATGGCCTGGTCGCTGGCTTTGCTGTTCATGTTCAAGGCGTTCGTTTGCCTGGCGGCGATCCTGTTCCCGATCAGCTCAAACGAGCCGATAGCGCTGATTGGGGCCGCCGGTGCTCTCGGGGTGGTTGGCGCTTGCCTGGTGTGGCTGGCGGCGCGGCGTATCCCGGTGCTCGGCTTCGAGCTGCTGGCCGCCTGCGGCACGCTCGTGAGCAGTGCCCTGGTCGCGCATGCGACCACGCACGGTGGCATGATGATCGCCGCCTTCTCCTATCCGTGGATCGCGATCTACTCGGCTCATTTCTTCGAGCGCCGCGTGGTGATCGCGCAGGGCATGCTGATCAGCGTTGCCTTTGGCGTTGCCTTGCTACTGGGTGGGCTGTCGCAGGTAGGCATCTACTGGATGATCGTGACCGTCACGATCTGGTCGATCTGCATCGTGCTTGGGCGCCTCAGCGAGAGCTTGCGCCGGCAGGCCGACACCGACACGCTGACGGGCCTGCTCAATCGCAACGGCTTCATGGCTGCGGCCATCCGCGAGCATGCGATCGCTCAGCGCAGCGGCAACCGGCTGACGCTCGCGATGCTCGACCTGGACGGCTTCAAGCAGATCAACGACCTGCGTGGACACACCGTCGGCGATCGCGTACTGGCCGATCTGGGCAAGTCCTGGCGCGAGCGTCTGCGCACCGGTGACATCCTCGCGCGCCACGGCGGCGACGAGTTCGTGCTGCTGCTGCCCGCCACGACCCCTGAGGGCGCGAGTGCCGTCCTGGATCGCTTGCGCGACGAGGACCTGCCGGTCACATGGTCGGTCGGGATCGGCGAGTGGCTGCCGAGAGAAAGCTTGGGTGAGTGCATCGCCCGCGCCGACGCCGATCTGTACAGCGTCAAGAACGCCATGCGCGTGTGCGACGCGCGCGGCGGTGCTCGCGTAGAGCCGTTGCTCAGCTCGTAGAAGGCCATGCGCGTGTGTGACGCGCGCGGATCGCCGGTGGCGTGTTTGACAAAGGCCACTTCAGGCAACACTCAACTTGAGGGCATCGTTCCTCCCTCATCCCTCCCCGGATCGGCCCGCTGCGCGCGGGTCGATCTGTGCCAGGGTCTGTGTGGGGTGGGTTATAAATCTGCCCGCCCGTGCGCGGGTCGATCTGTGCCTGGCCGCTGGGTGATAACTTCGCCAAGCGATGCCTCACCCGCGCACACTGCTGATCGGCGCCGCCGTCGTTGCAGCTCTTGGGGTCTTCATCGTGTTCGGGCTCGCCGGCAGCAAAACGAACGACGGGCGCCCTGCGCCGCCTCTGCCGCTTGAACACCTCTCCGGCTCGACCGTCACGCTGGCTGCCCTGCGCGGGCGCCCGGTGCTCGTCAGCTTCTGGGCCAGCTGGTGCGAACCGTGCGAACACGAGGCGCCGGTGCTCGAGCGCTTTGCACGAAGCCTGCACGGTAAGGCCACGCTCGTCGGGGTCAACTGGGAGGATTTGTCACTCGCCAATGCACGCAAGTTCATCCGCACATATGGCTGGACGTTTCCCAACCTGCGCGACCCCGACGGCAACGTCGGACGCGACTATGGAATGACTGGAGGACCGCCGGTGACGTTCGTGATCGACAGCACTGGGCGCTTGCGCGCTCAGTTGCGCGGCCCACAGACGCAGCAGACGCTCGAAGGCGCGCTCGCGAGCGTGGGGGCCTGAGCATGAGTCGGGCCAGCGGCTGGCGTGTGATCGTCGCCTACGGGCTCGTGTGTGCGGCGACACAGGTGCTGTGGTTGACCTACGCCGCAATCACCACAGAGACGGCTCGTCACTATGGCGTCTCGGTCGGTGCGGTGGGCTGGCTGGCAGAGATCTTCCCCTTGCTCTATGTCGTTCTGGCAATCCCCTCGGGCATCCTGCTCGACCGCTGGTTTCGTCCCGTGTTGGCGGGGGGAGGGCTGCTGGTCGCACTCGGGGGATTGCTGCGCCTGGGGGGCGACACGTTCGCTTGGGCGATGGCGGGTCAGGTCACGGTCGCGGTCGCCCAGCCGGTGGTGCTGAGCGCAGTGAGCAAGCTCGCCGGCGAGTATCTGCCGGTCGAGCAGCGCGCGGCCGGCATCTCCTTGGGCTCGGCCGGCGGCTTCGTCGGCATGCTGATCGCGCTTTTGCTCGGTCCCACGCTGGGCGGGCACGGGCACATTGAGCGGCTGCTGGTCGTAGAGGCCGTGTTGGCCGGGCTGCCGGCGCTGGCTCTGGCCGTGACGTTGCGGCGTCCGGGCCACGAGAGCACAGAGCACGCTGCGATCGCCGGCAATGCTGCGCGCGCTTTGTGGGCGCTGCCGAGCATGCGCACGTTGTGCGGCCTCGTGTTCGTCGGCTTCGGAATCTTCGTTGCGCTGGCCACGTGGCTGCAAACGTTGCTGCAGCCATCCGGCGTCTCGGAAACGGCCGCGGGCGCACTGCTTGTCGCGATGGTGATCGCCGGTGTCGTCGGCTGTGCGGTGCTGCCGCCACTCGTGGCACGCAGGGGCAGCGAACGCAATTTCATGCGTGCTGCGGTGATCGTTGGCTGTGTCGGCTGTGTTGCGCTCGGAGTAATTCCATCGCTTGCGGGCCGCGCCGTGGTGATTGTGGCGATGGGGGCGATGCTGCTGCCCGCGCTGCCGGTGATCCTCACCTCCACCGAGCGCTTGGCCGGGTCGGCCGCGGGCACGGCCGGCGCCATCGTATGGATGGCGGGCAACCTGGGCGGGCTTGTGGTGGCGCTGCTGGTACAGGTCTTGGTACACCAGCCGCTGGCAGCGTTCATCGCGATGGCCGCGGTGTCGCTGCTCGGCTTGCCGCTTGCGGCCAGGCTCAAGCCGATCACAGGCCCCGAGATGAGCGCTGAGCCCGCTGAGCCACTGGTCGTGACGGCCGGTTGAAGCCCCAGTTCTGATCGTGGCCGCGGTTGAGTCAACGGAGCTGGTCGTGACGGTCAGCTGAGCGCGCTCTCAGCTCAGCTGGCCGGCAGGCTCCTGGGCGAGGAAGGCGCTCAACAAATCCCTTCCCGTCCCCTTGACGGGCTCGCTATGGGCAAACAGCAGTGTGTCGAACTCCTCGTCGAGCATCCGACGCAGGCTCTTGAGGATGCCGGTGCGAACGCGCCCGGGGTCGTCGCCGAGCAGTGAGTCGGGCATGAAAGCAAGCGCGCCGTCTCGGTCGCGCGTGAGCCCATCGCCGAAGGACAGTGCGCCGGCGTCTGCTTCGAGCAGCAGCGTGGTCTCCTCGGCGCAGATCGAGCCAAGCTCCAGCGCCCGCAAACCGTCGGCCAGCTGCTCGTCAAAAGTGAAGCCCTCAACGGGGCGATCCGCTGAGAAGTGGGCGATGCCTGACTTGTGGCACAGCACGGGACAGCCAAAGCGCTCGACGTAGAGCGCGCTGTGGCGATAGTGATGGCGGTTGCTGAGCACGATCCGCTCGGGTGTGCCGAGCTCGGCGATCGCGTCCAAACCCTCGGGCGGCTGCATCGGGTCGATCAGCGTGCTCGAGTCAAGCGCAAAGCTGCTGTGAACGGGATGGCCGATGCCCTCGTGAAAAGCGCTCCAGTGAAACAGCACAGGTGAGATCTCTTCGATCACGTGGGGGAGATGATTCCCGGCAGAGCGGTTGCCTAATCGCGGGTATGGGTCTGCGGTGGGGGAGCAAGTTTGCGGAATGCCCTTGACAGGTGACCAAATAGTCACGTATCATGGCGGTATGGATGAGGTGTTCAAGGCGCTGGCGGATCCCACGCGGCGCAGCCTGCTCGACGAGCTGTTTCAGCGCGACGGGCAGACGCTGAGTGCACTCGAGCAGCGCTTGCCGATGACGCGCTTCGGCGTGATGAAGCACCTAAAGGTGCTCGAACAAGCTGGGCTCATTGTCGCCCGCAAGCGCGGCCGCGAGAAGTTGCACTTCTTGAATCCCGTTCCGATCCGGCTCGTCCACGACCGCTGGGTGAGTAAGTACTCAGAGCCATGGGCCGCAACGTTGAGCGAGCTCAAGCACGACATCGAGGAGAAACTCATGGAGAAGATATTTGAGATCTACATCAAGACGACACCCGAGCGTCTATGGGAGGCCCTCACCGATGGTGAGATGAGAGGGAAGTACACGTTTGGAGCCAACGTCACTTCCGACTGGACGCCAGGCTCGACCTACTCCGCCGGCAGTGCGAACGCTCCTGAGCTGCTCCTTGAAGGCGAGAACCTGGAGGTCGACCCGCCGCACAAGCTCGTCCAGAGCTTCAACGCTCTGTGGGGCGAGGACGTCAAGCGCGAGGCGACCTCGCGGGTCACCTACGAAATCGAGGCGGTCGGCAGCTCGTGCCGGCTGACAGTCATCCACGATCAGCTACGCGAGGACGCCAACGAACAGCTCTACGGTGGCTGGCCGATGATCCTCTCGACGCTGAAGACGCTGCTGGAGACAGGCGAGTCGCTCGACACCCCGGGCTCGCTGCTCTATCTGGGCGCGCAGGGTGCTGCTTGAGAGGCATTATGCTCGCCACCATGCTCTGGCTTCCCCGCGTCGCAGGCTGTCCGCGATGAGATTGCAGCTCAGGAATGGGCTCCTGAAGCTTCGCAACGGGGAGCCGCTGATCATGGGGATAGTGAACATCGGCAGCGACTCGGTCGCCGATCCGCTCTCGCTCGACAGCTTGGACGCGCAATTGGAGTTCGCGATGCGCCAAAGCGACGCCGGCGCGCATATCCTCGATATCGGCGTCCAGTCGGGCAGAACCGACACGCCGGTGTTGGCGGAGGAGCAGGAGATCGAGCGGCTTGTGCCGCTTGTGTCGGCGCTCGCCGAGCGTGAGCTAGTTGTGTCCGTCGATACCTGGCGAGCCGGCGTCGCGGAGGCCGCGATCGACGCTGGAGCGGCGCTGATCAACGACGTCGGTGGGCTCGTGGACGAGCGGCTCGCGGACGTCGTCGGCGCCGGCGGCGCCGGGCTCGTCGTCATGCACACTCGCGCTGCTCCAAAGCAAGCGCATTTTCCCGGCTACGAGGACGCGACAGCCGACATTCTTGCCTTTCTCGAGCAGCGCATGCAACTGGCCCTGAGCCGAGGCGTCGCTCGCGAGCAGATCGTCATCGATCCGGGCCTCGACTACGCCAAGACACCGCAAGAGTCGATCGAGGTCTTGCGCCGTCTTGGCGAGCTACAGCAACTTGATCGTCCAATCCTGCTTGCCGTCTCGCGCAAGTACTTCATCGGGATGCTGAGCGGCGCCCAGCCGGACGAACGCCTGGCTGGGACATTGGCCGCCATCGAGTTTGGGGTCAACGCCGGCGCGCACATAGTGCGCGTCCACGATGTGGCCCAGGTCAGCGAATTCCTACGCGTGCGCGGGGCGCTGCGCAGCGAGGGTACAGCGGAGCTTGACGGCGACCTCGACGACGAGACGCTTAAGTGGCTGGCGCCGAAGCGAGCTCTCAACGGATGAAGCCGAGTCCGATCGGCGCCACACATGCACCTGAGCTCATTGCCGATGAGCTCAGGCCGATCGATCTCGATGGGCTTGCCGCACGGTTTGAGCTGGAGGACGTGCGCGTCTGCTCCGCCTCATTCCCCAACCTGGATGCGGGCTCTGGGCGCCTGGCGCGGGGGCAGCTCGTCGATGTCGGTCTCGGCGAGTCCAAGCTGCGCGGGGTCGAACTTGTCGATGTCATCGCCGAGCGGCTCGACGCCGCCAACAGCGACTGGGGCGGTGCGCAACTGCGGCGCACACTGTTCAGCGATGCACACCTGACAGGGCTTGGCCTTGCCGAGGCGCGGATTGAGCACGTGCGCTTCAAGTTTTGCAAGCTCGACTACGCAAATTTTCGCCATAGCGAGATCGAGCACGTGTCCTTCGAGGACTGTGTGCTCATCGGGGCGGACTTCCAGGGAGCCAGGATCAAGGACACGGTCTTCTCCGGCTGTCAGCTCCTGGAAGCCGACTTCTCCAAGGCCGAGCTCTCGTGTGTGGACCTGCGCGGCTCGGGGCTTGCGCTCGCGGGCTCTGTGCTTGGGTTGCGTGGGGCGATTATCGATCGCCTGCAGCTCATGGAGCTTTCCCAAAACCTTGCGCTAGAGCTCGGGATAAATGTAGAAGATGTCTAGCCGGCGCTCACGCCAATGGCGCAGATCAACTGCGTGAGTGTCAGGCGGCTTTGAATCGCGCCGCCTCGCCCGCTCCGCCGGTGGCGTTGCCCGCGCTGTAGGAGTGTGCTCCCGCGCCTGCGAGCTTGCCACCATCGACGATCAGGTATTCCTCGCGGATTGGCCTGTTCTCGAAGTAGCACTCGAGAATCTCGCGCACGCCCGCCGCGTAGCGGGCCTGTGCGGAGAGGCTCGTGCCTGAAGTGTGCGGGGTCATGCCCTGATTGGGCATCGTTCGCCATGGGTGGTCTGAGGGCGCCGGCTGTGGAAACCAGACGTCGCCTGCGTAGCCGGCCAACTGGCCGCTCTCGCATGCGCTTGCCACGGCCTCGCGATCGCAGATCTTGCCGCGCGCGGTGTTGATCAGGTAGGCGCCGCGCTTCATCTTGCCGATCAGCTCCGTGTCGAAAAGGTTTTCAGTCTCAGGGTGAAGCGGTGCGTTGATCGTCACCACGTCGCACGCTTGTACGAGCGAATCGACGTTCGCATGGAATGTGACGCCGAGCTCCTGCTCGACCTCTGGCGGGAGACGATGCCGGTCGGTGTAGTGCAGGCCGACGTCGAAGGGCTTGAGCCGGCGCAGTACGGCCGAGCCGATGCGTCCAGCGGCGACGGTGCCCACCTGCATGCCCTCGAGGTCGTACTCGCGCGTGGCGCAGTCGGCGATGTTCCAGCCACCATCCAAGACCACTTGATGCGAGGGGATGTAGTTGCGCACGAGTCCGAGGATCATCATTACTACGTGCTCGGCGACGCTGATGCTGTTGCAATAGGTCACCTCGGCGACCGTGACGTTACGCTCGATCGCGGCTTGCAGATCGACGTGGTCCGATCCGATGCCTGCTGTCACAGCCAGGGTGAGCCTCGGCGCCCGAGCGATCCGCTCGGAGGTCAGGTAGGCTGGCCAGAACGGCTGGGAGATCACGATCTCGGCGTCTGGCAACTCGCGCTCGAAGACCGAGTCCTCGCTGTCCTTGTCGGAGGTGACGACCAACTCGTGCCCGCGCTCCTCGAGGAAACGCCGCAAGCCGAGCTCGCCCGAGACGCATCCCAAGAGCTCGCCTGGGGTGAAGTCGATTGCCTGTGGCGTCGGCGTGCTCTGCCCATCGGGGTAGCGATCGATTTGGGGGATGCCGTCGCGCGCGTACTTCGGCGGGTAGCCGTCGATCGGATCGTCATAGAGCACGCACAGAACCTTGGCCATAGCTGGCACCCTTTCGTTGGTTGTCATTCCCTATTGACGATCTTAGGGAAGACCGCGCCGCATGCGGCGCGGTCCCGGACCGTACATGTACGGTCCGGCTGGACCGATCGGAGATCGACGAGATCTCCGATCGGCCAGCATGCACGACCCGGAACATGGCGACACACTTTAGTCGTCTTGCCGTAAAGCTTCACCGAGCGGGTGATTTTACGGTGATTCTTTGCGCGCTGACAAGTGACTCTGGCGTGAGGTCCGGCAGGCCCACGCGCGCCCTTTGCGCCTTTGCTTCCGTGTGCACCGGTTTCGCCTTTAAGGCCGAGAGGTCCCTGTTGACCAGGGGCGCCCTGTGGCCCTTGCTTACCGAGTTCGCCCTGTGCGCCTTTTTCGCCGGACGGCAGCTGACCGCCTTCTCCGCTCAAGGGGATTTCCAGTCCGGTGATGTTGGCGGCATGCACCGTCAGCGATGCCGACCGTGGCCCTTCGGCACTTGGCGCGAACCTGACGAGCAGGGTGCATCTTTGAGCCGGTTGCAGTGTTTCGCCGCTGCATTCGTCTGCGGTGACAATGAAGTCTGAGGCGTCCGCTCCGCTGGGCTGCACGTTGTGTATTTGCAGTGCTTCGGAGCCTGCTGTCACGGTGACGGTCTGCCCTGCGCCGATCGTATTCTGCGCCTGAGTGGGGAAGGTCAGGCTTGTGGGCTCCACGGTGGGTTCTTCTTTGCAAGCAGCCAGCTGGCGAACATACACCTCTGTCGGTATTTCCCCATTTGGCCCTTCGGGTGGGCCCGTCTGGCCGAAGAGGTTGGTCGCCTTGGAGTCGAACACGACTCGACAGCCGTTGGTCGAGATTGCGGCCTGCTGGCTTTCCTTGTTGGCCGATACTCCTTCGGCTCCGCTGGCGCGATCGAGTTGTGTTGTTTGTCCTGTGCTCTTCTCGCGCAGAAAGAGGTGGTACCCAGACGTGAATGCACCCGCGAACAGGATGTCGTTTTCGTCGGCGCTCGCGCCGAAGGCGCCGTACGCATAGCCTGCGATGCCGTCCGCATCCTGGCTTATGAGCGTTGTGCTTGCGGGGGTCGAGCAGAGATCGCGCAGGTAGATCTGCGGGCCGCTGATTTGGATCGGCTCGCCGTCGATCGTGATCGACGGCGGTTCCAGGAGATTGCCGGCCTCGGAGTTGAACTCCACATCACAGCCATCTTCGCCCACGATCACTGGGTTTTCTGAGCGGCCTTCACCGGCTTCCCCGCTGGGGACTTGGCTGACGAGCGTCGTCATGCCGGTCTGGAGATCGCGCAGGTATACCTGCTGGTAGATATTCGATTCTGTCCCTGGCACGAGGTTGGTCGCTCTCGATACGAAGGGAACGTAGCGGCCGTCGGGTGAGATCGAATATGCCTGGCTTTCTTGGTTGGCGATTTCTCCCGCAGGGCCGTTGGCACGGCTGACCGCGGTCGTCGTCCCAGTGTCCATATTGCGTACGTACACGGTTTCGAAGCTGGTCTTCGTGTGGGCGCCTGCCGGATCTTCCAGATCGTTCGCGTCGGCGGCGAACACGACGTATTGGCCGTTGTCTGAGATTGCCTCGGCGATGGCGCCACGGCTGAGGATCGCGCCATCGGCGCCGCTCACACGATCCACCAGAGTGGTTTCCCCGGTCTGCAGGTCGCGTCTGTAGACGTGTTGTTCTTCGGGTTCTTCCGCAGGCAGGCCGGCGACGAGTTTGGTGGCCTTCGAGTCGAAGATGATGTAGCGGCCGCTCCCGGAGATCTTGACGTTTTCGACGCCGGGTTCGCCCGTGGGTTCACCATTGGTGCCGTTTGCACGGCTCACAAGTCTGACTTCTCCAGTATGTAGGTCCTTCACGTATGCCTCGATCGTTCCGGTGGGTCCTTGTTCACCGAGGTTGGTCGAGTTGCTCTCAAAAGCGATGTAGCGTCCGTCGCCTGAGATCGACACGGGTCCGTAATCGGCGGTGCCTTCGTCGTTTGCGTAGGCGCCTTGCTGTGTGACCGATACGGGAAATGTGTCGCCGATCGTTTCGTCGCTCGCGGCTCGAGCGTTCACGGCGAAGAGCGCCAACACAAGCATCGCAAGCGCTATTGAGAGGGTCGCGTTGTGTCCGCGCGCCGGCGCGCAGACCCTGGCCAGGTTCTGGTGGGACATCCGTAAACCCCTTTCCACGAGGGTGCTAGATGGATAGGATCGGAGGGAGGTCTCCTGGCTTCCAAGCCTTTCCCGCCACGCCTTCCCAGCCCCTGAGGTGGGGCCAGTGGCTGCCGCATCGGCGTGCGGCGGGTTGTTGCTCGGTCACAGTGGCGGGCCCGCGCCGGTCTCTCACCGGCTTCCCCGTCCACCGATCCGTGGATTATTTGGCGGCAGCGTAGCGCATTGGCGGACCGACTCGTTTTGGCGCATCGGCTGACGGACTCTTTTTGCATGCCGTCCGACGAACGGTTATTGTGTTGTCGGTCACGCGCTCGAGGGAACCCGGTGGGAATCCGGGACTGACGCGCAACGGTATGGGCAGCGAGCCAAGAGGCTCTGCGTGCTCGAGTCCGACTACTCGACGGGTGACGCCAAACATACGGACCCTGTTCTCGCGAACGGACGGCTAGGTCTTCATCGCTCTCACTCTTCGGGGTGGGAAATGAGATGTCCTTTCGTCCCTTACAGAAGGAGATCCATCCCAATGCGTACCTTGACTCATCGGCTCGCGCTGCTCGGCGTCTGCCTCTGCGGACTGCTGCTGCCCGCAACCGCCTCGGCGACCTCGAGCAAAGCCGAAATCGAAGCCTCTGTCAGTAAAGGCGTCACCTACCTGGAGGGATTGCAGGAAACCAGCGGCGGTTTCCCCTCGGATTGGGACATCAACTCGCTTGCAGCGGCCCATGTGGCCGCGGCGAACATCAAGAAGGCCGGGGCCGAAACCGACGTCCGTACGTGGTACCGCAAACTGCTCAGTAACGAAACCGCCACGAAATGGCCCAAAGAAGCTCTGGTGACCGAATACGAGCGGGCCGCGCTGGTCGCCTACGCGGCCGGGATCGACCCGGCGCGGGTCTCCAAGACACAGAACCTGATCGCCGGGATCGCCTCCTACTACCAGCCCGAAAGCCCCGGCTACTACGGTCCTCCCGGGAACTTCAACGGCACCGTCTTCGCCGTTCTGGCGCTGGTCGACGCGAAGACGACCGGCGGCGTTCAGCGTGTGCCCAACGTGCTGCTGAAGAAGTCGGTCGAAGTGATCGAAAAAAACCAGCACACTGACGGTGGCTGGGCGTGGGAAAAGGCCGAAGGCAACGAAACCAAGCTCAAAGCCGCGGCAGAACCGGACATGACGGGTGCTGCGATTGCCGCACTGTGCAACGCGCATGTCGAAAAGTCGAGCACTGTGGTCAAAAAAGCCGTGACATACTTGAAAGGGCTGCTGGTCTCCTCAAGCGGCGCGTTCGAATCTGAATTTGGCGCGAACACGGACTCGAACGCCTGGGCGGTGCAGGGCCTCGATGCTTGCGGCATCGAACCGCAAGGCACGGAATTCACGGCATCGGGAACGAAAAAGACGCCGATTGACTTCCTGATCTCACAACAGCTCGCGAGTGGCGCGTTCAGATATCTCACCACCGGCTCGACCGCGAACGAATACTCCAGTCAGGACGCGGTCAGGTCGCTGGCGGGGGCGGGCTTTACGGTAACGCCGCCGGTACCCAGCGAAGGCCTTGAACAGTGGTTTGCCGCAAGCGGGTTCAGCACTGAAGCCGTCAAGAGCCCAGTGACTCTGATCATCAACAACGAAAGCACGGCCCTGAAGGTCTGCTCGGTGACCTTCGCACCCAAAGAAACGGTCACGACCCTCGAAAAGGTGCTCGTGGCAGCCGAAGCGGAATCGACCTCGGCAGGATGCGTGAGTGGACACTCCTCCGAAGCGGGAGCGATTAGCCAGATCAATGGCTATCCGGCCCCGGCCAAAGCGCTGTGGGACTACAGCATCGACGGAGGAGCAGAAAAACAAGCGACGCTCACAAGCGAAATCCATCTGGGCGACACGATCTACCTGCGGTTCACCTAGTCTCACGCCAGGCCGGCTGGTCCCGCGTGAGCAATATGGCGCGGGGCCAGTCAACCGCCGAAAGGGGCCGGGACACATGCGCACCACCATCGCGACATTGACCGTCGCAACTCTCATCATCATTGCCACAAGCGCGCAGGCCGAGCCGACACTGGTCAACGTTCGGATCGAGGGCAAGAGCGAAACGCTGTTCGAGGGGCCTATATGGACCGAAGGCCATTACGTGCAGGCATCCTCGGACAGCGAAGCGCGCCCTTGTGATGGGATCAATCCACTCGACCCGCAGAACAAGACGCCGGGCGCGACGCCGACGGCTGCATCGGTCGATGCGATGAGCCTGATCGGGGAAACCTTCGACGGGCAGTGGTATCCGGGCTACCACGACTATTTCATCACGCGCTGGGGCCCGGACCGCGAAGAAGAAGGCATGTCGTGGGGCATCCTCGTCAACAACGTCTTCACGAACGTCGGTGGTTGCCAGTACGAGCTGAGTACAGGCGATGAAGCGCTGTGGGCATACAACGCTTTTGGCCACAGGCCATTCCTTGCCCTGTTCCCCGCGGGCGATACTTCCGGCACCCGCCCCCTGACGGCGACGGCGGAACTGAACAAGCCGTTCGAAGTCGAAGTGCTCGACTACAGCGACGACGCCGAAGACGTGCCGCCCGCCCATCCGGAAAGGACGGGCAGTGCGCCGTTTGCAGGCGCTGATGTCTCACCGGTCCTGACCAGCGCCAATGGCTTCGAGCGGGTAGAGACAGAGAGCTCGGCGACTGTCATCACCAATGCTCAAGGCAAGGCGAGCATCACGTTCACAGAACCGGGATGGCACAGGATCAAGGCGACTGAGCTCGGCAGTGGCGGCAAGGAAAGCGTGATCCGCTCAAACCGTCTGGACGTGTGTGTCCCGGTGGAAGGCCAGAGCGGCTGCGGAGCGCCGCCAGCTGAAGACCAGGCGCGTGCGGTGCAGCGAACGGCTGAAGAGATCGAAAAGGAAGAAGCGAAGCACGAGGAAGAAGCGAAGCACGAGGAAGAAGTCAAGCTCCAGGAAGAAGAAGCAAGGCAACGTGAAGAAGCCAAGCTTCGCGAAGAAGAAATTAAGCGTCAAGAGGAAGAAACCGAGCCGGTGCCCGAGCCGCAGGTCAAAGCGGAAGTTCTGCCCTCGACCCCGCCGCTCGCGGTTCTGCAAACGCCGCCCCTGGGCGTGAGCACGTCCGCGGGACAAACTGTCAAGCACAGCGCAAAACCGACGACGAAGAAACGTCCCCGCATTAGCTGCCACCGTGTGCGAGACAAACGCGTCGGCAGTCACGGTCGTAGCTCGCGCAAGTGCAGGATCGTCTCGCCGAAGCGGCCCCGCTCCAAGCGTCGCACTCTGTCTGGGCGGAATAGCAGGTGAGCAGCAAAATGCTCACGATTGTCCGCTGTCCGCTGCCGAGGATATTTGCCCTATGTGCGGTGCTCGTAGGTTGCATGTCTGGTTCGGCGTTGGCCACGCCAAGCGTGAGGGCTCAGCCACGGCTGGACAGCACTGTGCGCTTCCTGCAGGACGTGCAGAACATGGATGGCGGCTTCGGCGGTGAACCTGGAGCGGCGTCGGACCCCGACTTCAGCGCATGGGTTGCGCTTGCGCTCGCTGCCGACGGGATCAACCCACAGAATCAAGCCCGGCCAGAAGGCGCCAGCGCTTACACCTATCTCGTCGGGCACGCGGGCGCGCTGACCGAGCCGGGTGGCGAATGCTCGCACAGCTCTTGCACGACAGAACTGGAGCGTGTGCTGCTCGTCGTTGATGCTTCCGGTACCTCACCGCGCGATTTCGGTGGAGTGGATCTCGTCAACGAAATCCTGGGGCGTCAACTCTCCGATGGTTCGTTTCCACATGAGGTTGGTGCGAAGACGGCCGGGATGAACGACACGATATTCGCGATCCTCGCGCTCAGTCTCGTCTCAGAACCCGCCGTCCAGGCGGCGGTTCAGCGCGCGGCGACGTGGCTTGAAAGCGAGCAGAACACGGACGGCAGCTGGCCCGCGGTCTGCCCCAAGACAGCCATCACGACTTGTGCCGAAAACGGCCCAGAACGAGGCGAAGTCGATATGACCGGCGCCGCGATCCAAGCTCTGAACGCCGCCGGCAGGCATGAAACGCTTGCCCAGCGCAGAGCCTTCGAATACCTGCATAAAGCCCAAGATCTCAATGGAGGCTTCCCTGAGTATCCGGGAGAAGCTGAACCGAACGTCGCGTCCAGTGCGTGGGCAGTGCAGGCCATCTGGTCCGCCGGCCAGAACCCCGAAAGCTGGCTCGATGGCGCTGGGAACGAACCGCTTTCCTATATGGAATCGATGCAGCAAGAAGATGGGAGCATCCGCTACCGGGCGCGCGAAGCGATGAATGACGTGTGGATGACGGCGTATGTCGCCCCGGCGTTTGCCGGTCTGCCGCTGCCGATTCCACCTGTGCCGCTGGCAGTACCTACCACCCCGGAGCCGCCTGACCAGGGCTCGATGGCTCCCTCCTCGCCAGGCATCGCAGCATCGGGCCAGGGCGGTGAGTCCTCCCAGCCGGGCGGCGGCGTGATCGCGGACGGGGGCGGCGACGGCGCCGCACTGTTCAGTCGCCCAAAGCCACAGAGCAAAGGTGAGACGCCCGGTGGCGTGAGACTGCTCAGCAGCCGCCACCAGAAGAATGACAGCGACCACCGCCGCGAGCCAAACCTCCACCACGACACAGCGACGGCAACGACCCTCGACAGACCTCCACCAGAACCACGCGGCGAGCGTCATGGCAACACCCGCAGTCCGGAATCTGCCTCCGCGGGAACGGGCCCCGGCGGCTCGGCGGGGACACGCACCCTATCCCTCACAGACAACGACAGCCAACAGGCCGGTGGAGACGAGATCAGAGGTGTGTTGATCGACGCGTCAACCAACACTGACGGTCGGGATGCGCTCGAACCGGGTGCACCAGGCTTTCATAGCGCCGGGGCCGGAGGCAACCAGACACCTTGGCTTGCAATCGCTATCGCCGGCGCGCTCCTGCTGTCATTCCTGATCGGCGCGCAGCTGGAGCATCGTCGCCCTCAGGCGATCCTATGAGCACCGTTGCCGACACCGGGGGTATCGCTGAAGCGCTGGCACGGATCGCCTCGTCCCTGCGTGTTCCCGTGCTCTTGCTTGCTTTGCTCGTGTTGTTGCTCTGCGCGGTAGAGGTCGGACGCTTCGCAATCGAGCTGGTCTCGCGCGCTCGTGCTGGACGCGGCTCGCTGCGAACGCTTGTCCGCCAAGTCCTCGCCAACCCTGGGCAGGCCGCCGGCCTCTCGGCCCGCGCGCCTAGCTCGTTCGCCAGAGACGCTCTTCTCGAGATCGCCCGCGCGAACCTGGCCGGCGAACAAGCTGGTGTCGAGTATGCGCTTGCCGACTACGAGCTCGCGGTGCAAAGACGCCTGGATCACACTCGCATCCTCGTTCGCGCCGGTCCAGCGCTCGGTCTGATGGGCACGCTCATACCGCTTGCGCCCGGACTTGCAGCTCTCGGTCATGGTGAAGTGAGCACGCTCGCGACGGATCTGCGCACGGCTTTCGCCGCCACGACGATCGGGCTGTTGGTCGGCACCGTCGCGTTCGCCTTGACGCTGACCCGCACACGCATGTACACCGAGGACCTCACCGCGCTGGAGCGAGCGACGGTCGCGGTCACCCCTGCTCACATTCGCGTGGGCTCGGAACAGCCGACGGCACCCAACCCAGCGGCGGCGCACTCCGCGCAAACCCTCGCCACGAGACTGGTCAGACCGCCGATCCCGACGGAGAGCGACACATGAACCGCCGCGCCGGTCTGGGTCGTTACGGCCACATCGAAGACGCCGCCGGAGACCCACTCGAAGGCCTCGTCAACCTGTTCGACATCGGCATCGTGCTTGCCGTCGCGTTCCTGATCGCCGGCCTCGGGCTGACGCTCGATCAGCACACGCATCGTCTGCAACAGCGCACGCCGAGCATCTCGCACGCTCAGACATTGCCCTCGTCGTCGTCCATTGCGCCAGCTGCCAGTGGTTACGGGCGGGCGGTGGGCACTGTTTACCGGCTCAGTAACGGGCAACTCGTGCTTGTGCAGGGGGGATCGCGGCGGTGAGTGGCGTAGAACATTCGCGATAGGAGCGATTACAAGGGACAGTTGCTCGAACGCAGCCCAGCCGGCGTCAGTGAGTTGCTTGCCGCAGGGCCGCTGGTATTGCGGCCAGTTCGCTGAGAGGTCGGCCCACTCCTCGCGCCACGCATTCAACATCTCAGTGCGAAACGTCGCTTCGTGGAGATGGTGGTAGTCAAAGCCCACGACGGCAGCATACAGCGCACGAATCCCGATGATCTGGATTTCGCTCAAGGACGATTTGGTCAGGACGAGGGCGTGTAGCGGGTCTTTTCCGCTAGCTCCGCCAGCCAGTCGCGGCCCATAACCAGACTTCCGGCGGTGATGGCACCGGCGAGTCCAGCCCAGGTAACTTGAAACGCCGTCTTGCGCGCTATTAGAGAAAGGTCGGGTGTGAGCCCTGTGAGCGCCGCGATCAGGCCTACCACGATGCAGACGATCCACCAACTACGAAGCGCCTGTAGCTGCGGGTCAACGTGTAGAAGGCTACGGCTCTCGATCATTAGAGCGATAAGTAGCGCCGCGAGCACTGCAGAAGCAGCGGTGTAGAAGCTGTCGAGAGCGTGAGGCGGCTGTTTACCTACATTGGAGAAGAAGGCCGGAACGAGAAAAAACGCAAACGACCAAACCGCGAGAGGCGCGTAGGCCAGCATCCCAACCTCATCAGAGCGGGCATGACCGGGCTCGACCTTCACTGCACGCCCTAGTAGGAACGCGGCGGCAAACGACGGAAACACGTCTACGGCAGCCGCGTTGTAGCGCCCTCGCGCTATCTCGGTGATAAGGAACAAGACGGTCGTCGGCACA
Organism: uncultured Solirubrobacterales bacterium; assembly: GCA_963827045.1. GTDB lineage: Bacteria > Actinomycetota > Thermoleophilia > Solirubrobacterales > Solirubrobacteraceae > Palsa-744. The sequence goes on along the minus strand of CAWGZH010000003.1, from coordinate 34,101 downwards.
GCCCAAGCGATGCCGGCACGGTTCCGTGGCTTAGCGCAGAAGTGTTTGAAGCGCTGCATCGGTGCGCCCTTCGGTACCTCGATTGATGGACGTGTCGATTCTGTATCAAGCGTTGGATTCGTCATACTGATCCAGGCTCAGGCTAGCGGGACGACCGGATAAGCCAGAAGGGCGCTAGGCAGTACGCGACGGGCGCCGGCCTACCATCTCAGCCAGAGGGAGCCAGATGCGAGCCGCCGACAGGATCGTTTGTACACGTGCCCGGCGCTGAATGTATACGCGAAGATTTCTCCGCAAACCTACGTAAACCACTCGCCCACCATAGGCGTCGCCTCGGCCTGCCGCGACTTCAGCATGGGTATGACGCTGGCGGGCGGCTGGCTCTCGGGGTTGGCGCAAGGCGCCGAGGACCTGACCCATGTGGTCGGACTGGCCCTGGCCCGAGCGATTGACCGCCTACGAGACGATCGATCGCCTGCTAGGCTGGCGACGTGTTGGCCTACGTCCGGCGTCACCACATAGGGCTTATCGCGCTGTTCGTGGCGCTCGGCGGCACGTCCTATGCAGCAACGCGGCTGCCGAGCAACAGCGTCGGGAGTGGACAGATCCGGGCGGGCGCCGTCACCGCCGCGAAGATCCGTGACGGAGCGATCACAGCAGAAAAGCTCTCGCCGGAACTCAGGGCGCGGCTGGGGTTGACGAGGCCGAGCAGGCCGACTCCGGTGACGGGGCCGGCAAAATGGAGAGATCCGGGCATCTTGGCCGCGATCAGCTCCGCCGGCCAGACGATTGTTGACGAAAAGATCGTGACGGTGCAGGTGACCGCATCTTGGGTGCCGACGGGTTTGTCGATAGCCGCCGGGCAGCATCTGTGGAGCGACACGCGCACCGACGGCAGCTGGAGCGGCAACCCCCAGTTCTTCCCTTTCTCCGACGCGAACGGCCTCGGCCCGTCCGTCTACAAGAACTGCTGGAAGATCGATGAAAATGCTCCGGTCGAGTCGCTGATCGGTTTCGTCGGCGGCTCCCCGGTCAACGTCGCCGAAGGATGCCAGGGCGGGACGACAAATCCGGGGTTCTTCGAGGCGGGCGACACGCTGAAGAACTACACGCCGCAGACGACGGGCCCTGTCTGGCTCCGGACCAACGACAACACCAACCACTTCTCCAACGTCGGCCGGCAGATCGTCAAGGTCATAGTCACCAGCCCTTGACCTGGCGACCAGGTTCTCGGTTTCGCCCTGGCACGTCCGGTTTCTCGCGCGAGTTTCTCGCCTCACCGTAAGCGTCGCCCTCAGCAGGGCTCCACGATCAAGCCGGACCCAGGCCCCAAGATACCGCGGCGGCGCTACGCTACGCATGCCCTGGCGACGTGGCGGAGTGGCTACGCAGCGGCCTGCAAAGCCGTCTACACCGGTTCGATTCCGGTCGTCGCCTTCATGAGAAGTGCCTGCAAGAGAGGGGTTTTCGGGCAGCCGGCCCAGGTGCGCAGGACACCGAAAAGCGCAAACTCTCCCAGAACTCTCCCAGACCACGCACGGGCAGCGGCGAGCCACACAGCTCGCCCCTCGTCGCTGCCGTTCGTTGACGCGTCAGGTAGCGCGGTGCAGGGGGACCACGTTGGCCGCCTCGGCGGGCGCTGGCGGAGGAGTGTCCACCGCGGCGGTCTCCCAGAGTGCCGAGAGCCTGTCTGCAGCGTCGGCGTCGGGTGCGTAGTGGAGGTAGCGTTCCGTCGTCGTGATGTGTCGGTGGCCCATCAGCCGCTGGACCTCATGGATCTTGAAGCCGCGGATCGCCTGGGTGCCGAACGTGTGGCGCAGGTCGTGCAGTCGCAACACGGGGAGGCCCGCACGTTTGCCGGCGTTCAGGAACCGGCGGTAGAGCCCCGAGCCGCAGATCGGCTCGCCGGGCTTGGCGTCGTGCTCGAAGACCAGCATCTCGGCGCGCTTGCCGTCACAGAACGGCGCGAGCGCCTTTCGGACGTTCCTTGTCATGGGGACCGAGCGCACCCTGCGGCCCTTGTTGCCAGCGTGGCCGCCGGTGGTCGTGAAGCCGTCCCGAAGCGCAGGACGCCGGCGTCGAGGTTGACGTTGCCGACCTTCAGTGCGCGGATCTCGCTGAGTCGCGGGCCGGCCTCGGTGGCGAGCGTGTAGATGGCCTCATCCATGTCGGAGTACGCCTCCGCGATGAGCTTCCGGACCTGCTTGGGCGTGTAGAACTGGAGCTTGCCCTCGCTCTCGACCTTCTGGGTCTTCCACGTCCAGGCGAGCGCCGGGCTCGACGGATGGGTGCCGAAGATGCCGCGGACGACGCGGCGGTAGTGGTTGATCGTGTCGGCGCTGCGTTCGGCCTGCCTCAGCTCCTGACGCACGGCCAGCAGGTCCTCCGCGCTGAACGTGTCGAGGACGCGGTCGGCCCAGGCCGAGTCGCTGCGCCACGGACGCTCGGCCAAGCGCTCCCCGATCTTCCGGTACGCGTGCACCGTGGAGCCGCGCAGGCCCTTCTCCACGGTGCAGTGGCACATGAACGCGTCCAGAGCGACGCGGAACGTCCGACGCGAGTCCGTCGAGTCCGTCGAGTGCTGCGCGGCAAAGGCCTCCGCCTTCACCAAGGCGTCGCCTTCGGTCAGGTATCCGTTGGCTGGGCGGCCCTTGCTCGTCCAAGCGGGTCCGAGCACCTTGCGGGAGTCCTTCCCGGACGGAAGGACGTAGCGCATGACCCAGACCGGCTTGCGACGCGGCTTGCCCTTGCACGTCTTGGAGAGCTCGACCTTGACCAGCGCGTGCGTTTTCTTGGCTTGCATCGGGACCTCGTTTCCTGATGCCGGGGTCGGGGGCGTGTTCGCGCCGCTCGACCGTCGTCCGGAGCGTCCCCGAGGGTGCAACCTCGGGGACGCTCCCTTATCTAGGCGCGGATTTTATGGGAGCCGGCGGCGCGGTCATGATCCGCGACGCTGGCCCTCCAGCCACGCTTCGATGTCTGGCCAGCGGAAGCGTCGGTAGCGACCGACGCAGATGTGAGGGATGCGGTTCGCGCGGGCGGCTTTGCTGACCCATGACGTCTGAACGCCCAGGCGGGAGGCGACCTCCTCGGCCGTGAGCAGCCTCGTCGCGTCGCCCGTGGGCCGTGGGAACGTGCTCGGGACTGTCGCTGGTTCTGTGCTCATGGTGGTATTGACCCCAACCATGCGAAACCGGCCACTGACTTCGCTTGAGGTGCCGTCAGGATGTCTGAGGTCAGGCGGCGACGCTGGGCGTGAGCACCCGGATGCGGGCCTTGTTCGGCCCAAGATCCAGCGCGGCGTAGATCACGTCGGGGTCCAGGTCGACATCGCCCGGCCACGCGATCGTGCCCGTGTCCTCGTCCACCTTGACCTGGCTGAAGATTGCCTGGTCCCGGAGGGGCGAGAAGGCAGGGGTATCGAGCAGCGGAGTGATGTTGACGTCCCGCACCTCGCCGTCGGCGAAGACGATGCGGACAGTGTGCTCGGGCCGCGCGATCACGGCAACCATTTCGGGTGCAATGGCGGGCTCCATCACGATCAATCGTAGCGGCCGGTCGGATGTAGATCGAGCTGCGCACGCCCCCAGTCGGCGCTCAGTGCCTCGCGATGTCGCCGGCACCAGCTCGTCGCCGCCGCGAGCTTGGCTGCGGGAAGCGTGCCGTCGATCAAATCGCCTGAATCGATCGAGAAGCGCGCCGCCTGGACTCCCGGGTGTCCGACGCGTCCCGCGTAGATGTGGACGTGTGGCGGCGGGTGGTCGCCGAAATAGAGCTTGACGACCAGCCCTTGAAAGCTTGCTATCCGTGGCACCGACACAGCCTACGGTGGGCTCCGGTGGTGCACGACCGCCGCCTGGTTCGGTACGCGCGAGGAAGGCGCTGCCTCATCGGCCGCGGTCTGGTGATCGGTCGGGTTGGATGATGCGGTGGATGGTGCGCGCAAGTCCCGGCAGGTGGCTGCGGCTTGGGGCGAGCGTCGGCTTGAAGCCTCTCCCCCAGTCCGGGTCTGGCAGCTCGGGGTGCGCGAGTGATGGTGTGTGGGCGCGGCTGTTTCTCATCTTGTTGGCGAGGCTCGTGACTCGCCGCTCGTCCTGCCCTTCGAGGCCGAGCTCGTCGCGGGCGAGGAACCACTCGGTGCCTTGGCGGGCGCGGCTGGCCTGGACGTAGGCGGACTCCTTGCTGGTCTGCCAGCCGCCGGTGACGACCACGGAGCGCTCTACGGTCGCGCCTTGCTGGCGGTAGACGTGCTGGGCGTAGCCGAGCCGTAGCGACTCAAGGTCCTCGCCGGTGAGATTGACGTGGCGCTGCGACCCGTCAAGCGCCACAGTTACGCCGCGGGTGTCGTGGATCTCGGTGACCTGTCCGCGGGTGCCGTTCTCGACCCTGGGGTCTCCTGGCGGTTGGTGCTGTTTGGTGAACGCGATCAGGTCTCCTTCGCGCAGCCCGTAGTGCTGGTGGGTCAGCGGAATCTCGGCCTGTCCGAGTTCGCCGCGTTCGGCGCGGAGGTGCTGGGCGCGGGCGTTGAGCCGGTCGATCTCGACGTTCGACGCGTCGGCGATCAACGCGACGTCACGGATGTCACGTGTCTTGGTCAGTTCGGCCCAGCGCTGGACCGCGGCCTCACCGGCCTCATCGCGGGTGTCGTTGAAGAACAGTTGTCCGCGGGCCTGGTAGTGGGCCATCGCACGCTCTGGTTCCCCGGTACGCAGCGCCGCCCACGCCCTGCGCTCCTCGGGGTCGCTCGTGCGGCGGACATCTGTCAGCTCCGCGGTGGGCGCGCGGTTTGCGATCCGGTCGAACATGCCGCCGGGCCCGATCGATGGGAGCTGCTTGCCGTCGCCGACCGCGATCAGCTTCGCCCCCGAGCGCTCTACCAGCTCTATGAGGGCGTCCATGCGCTTGTGGTCGACCATCCCGGCCTCATCAAGGATCACCGTCGTACCAGCCCCGATCTGGACCCTCCCCGTGTCCGCCCGCGCGGTCAGGGCGTCGAGGGTGAGTGTGCGCCCCGCGAGCGCCGGGCTGTCTGCGCCGAGACGCTCGGCCGTGGAACCCGACACCGCGATCCCGATGGTTTCCCGTCCGGCGGTCTGCTCGGCCCGCGCGGCGGCGTCGATCACGACACCCTTCCCGGTGCCCGCCGGGCCGACGAGCACCCCCAGGCGCTCCGGGCCCGTCACGGTGCGCAGGGCCTGCTCCTGCTCGCGGGACAGCGGCGCGGCGATGCGCTCCGCCACCTCCCTGCGCGCGGTTGTCCGGGCGTGCTCGCCGACATCCCGCCCGGCTGGTTGGGCGAGCAGCCCGGAGCGTCGCTCGATCGCCGCCTCCCGCCCGCGCACCGCGAGCGTCGTCATCCGCCCGCCCTCCAACGTGAGCACACGACGGTCGGCAACCATTCCGCGTGTGACCGCCAGCGCTTCATCGGGGCTCATCTCCCCTGCTGTCTGCTCCAACGCGACGGTCCGCAGCGCTCCAGCGTCGAAGACGGCCGCTTGCTCGGTCAGCTTCGCTTCGATGCGATCCTCCAACGCCTGCTCAGGCGGCAGGTGCAGGGGTGAGCCGATCAGATGCACCGCCTCATCCGCCCCGAACCCGTGACGCTCACCCGTCCGCGCCCAGACACGCTGGAGATCCCCGCGGGTCGTGAGCTCCTTGGCGCGTCGGTTCTCAAGCGCCAGGTCACGCAGCTCCCCACGTTCCGGCGCCCGTCCGTGCTTGGCACGGAACCGCTCCGCAGCCTGTGCGATCTCACGATGGCGGCCGGAGAACGCGTCACGCAGCTGCTTCGGGACCCCTGCGATCTCGAAGTAGCGTCCGTCGCGGCCGGTGCCCTGCTCGATCGCATACCCCTCCCCCACGAGCTCCTCTGCGAGCACGGAGCGATAGAACGCGCCCACCTCCCGCGCGCCACGGAACACCGGCCGGGACGCGACCGCGACGATCCGATCGTCCTCACGCACCGCACCCGAGATCACGACATGCGTATGCAGCTGCGGGTCCGGTGCCTCAGCACCCGAAACACCCCGAGCGGTCGTGTGGCGGTACGCCGCAGCGATCAGGTTCTTTGCCGGCTCCTCGATGACCTCTGCGCCATAGCGCCGGCGAACGACGGGCACCCGCTCACGCAGGTAGCCGACCGAGCGCTCGACTGCCCGGGCGTGCGCCGCCTCGATCTGCTCACGCTGCCACGGATCACCCAGCGCCCAGACCACCGACACCGACTTCGGGGCGCTGAACGTCACATCGATCCCACCACCCCGCGACCCATCCGCGCCAGCCCGGCGCAGCCACGCTCCCGTTCCGGGGTGCCGGCCGTCCATCAACGCGATGAAATCCCCGCCATCCACCGGCGCAGCGGCGTTGACACCCAGACGGGCCATGGTCTCAGAGGACGATAGCCAGCTGCCCGGCGCCTCCGCCAGCTCCCCACCCGGCGTTAGGTAGTAGTCCCCGCGCTCGGGGGCGACCGTCTTGCCCTCCAAATAGCGGGCGTAACCCCCGCCCCTGCCAGCACCGATGCTCGAAGCACTCATCATCCACCGTGTACAGACCCCAAGCGCCCGAAACCGGCCAACGAATTAGCCAGCGATCGCACAGCGCCCGCACCCCTGTGCATCTTGTGTGGTTGGGCTGGCTCTGTTGCAGCGATACGCGCGCAGCGAAAGCGGCACCGCGAGCCGACAGCCGCGTACCGCGTGTCGCCACGCTCGCGAACTGACGGCCGTGTGCCGGACGAGGGCGTGCTGAAATAGGTGCTGTCGCATTCCGCAGCCGTCCTGACCTGGAGCCTTGAGAATGAGCACGAACCAGACCGTCGAGCCGGCTACCGGCGAGGCGCCGGCAGACGAGCACCACCTGATCGAGCTTGACGTCACAGGAATGACCTGCGGCTCCTGCGTGGCGCGCGTGCAGAGCGCACTCGGCTCGGCGCCCGGGGTCTCCGAGGCCACCGTCAACTTCGCCACGAGCCGCGCGGCAGTTGACACCGTCGGGTCTCGGACCGATGCGCAACAGCTCATCGAAGTCGTCGAGCGCATCGGCTACGGAGCGAAGCCGGTCAACACGAGCGGCCAGTCCCCAGCTGATGCTGTGGCCGAGATCGAGGCCGCGGAGGCGACCGACCGCGCCGGATGGCTGCGCCGGGTTCTGGTGGCCGTGCCGCTGGCCACCGTCGTCGTCATCCTCACCTACTCCGAGCCGCACAACGTCACCGCGCGCTGGATCGTCGCTCTGCTCTGCGTCCCGATCCAGTTCTGGGCCGGCCTTCCATTCCTGCGCGGAGCCTGGATCCGGGCGCGCGCCCGGACCACAAACATGGACACGCTGATCGCGCTCGCGACGCTGACCGCGTTCACATACGCGACCGTCGAGCTGCTCACCGCCCCGAATGTCCACATTCACGGCGGTCCCGGCGGCGAGTTCAACGCCCACTTGCACTACGACATCTCGGCCGTCATCATCGCCTTCCTGTGCGTCGGACGCTGGTGTGAGGCGACCGCCCGCAACCGGGCCGGCCAGGCGGTCCGCGAGCTGACGAAGCTCGGGGCGCAGCAGGCACGGCTGCTCGACCCCGCCGACCCGTCCGCGGCCGAGCGGCTCGTGCCGGTCGAGGCCGTGCACCCGGGTGACCTGTTCCTGATCCGTCCCGGCGACAAGATCCCCGTCGACGGGATCATCGTGTCCGGCTCCTCGGCGGTCGACGAGTCGATGCTGACCGGCGAGTCCCTGCCCGTCGAGAAGGCCCAGGGAGACCTGATCACCGGCGCGACCGTGAATGTGGACGGCGTGCTCCGGGCCACCGCGACGGCGGTCGGAGCTGACACGGCGCTCGCGAAGCTGGTCGACCTGGTCGAGCGCGCCCAGGCCTCCCAGCCTCAGATCCAGCGCCTGGCCGACCGGATCGCGCGCGTCTTTGTTCCGGCGGTGCTCGCGCTCGCCTCGGCGACCGCTCTCGGCTGGGTGCTCGCAGGGCAGTCCGAGCGTGGCCTGTTCGCGGCAATCGCGGTGCTCGTCGTCGCCTGCCCCTGCGCGCTGGGATTGGCGACGCCCGTTGCGATCCTCGTCGGGACCGGCCGCGGCGCGAGCCTCGGCCTGCTGATAAACGGCGCCGAGATCCTCGAGCGCAGCCAGGAGCTGGACACGATCGTGCTGGACAAGACGGGGACGATCACTACCGGCGAGCTGTCGGTCACCGACGTCTGGGCTGCGCCGGGCGAGCATCGAGACACGGTCCTCTCGCTCGCGGCAGCGGCCGAGGCGGGCTCCGAGCATCCAGTTGCGATGGCGATCGTGGATTCGGCCCGCGAGCGTGGATTCGAGATCGCGCCGGCCGGCGACTTCCGCTCCCTGCCGGGGCGAGGCGTCCGCGCGCGGGTCGACGACTCGGAGGTCTGGGTCGGCCGTCCGCAGCAGGCGGAGGCCAACGGGAGCGGTGCGAGCGGTGAGGCCGCGATCCTCGATCAGTGGGAGGCGAGCGGGCGAACCGCCGTCGTGGTCATGCGCGACGGGCGGACCGTCGGCGCGCTGTCGCTCGCTGACACGATCAAGCCCGAGTCCGCCGACGCCGTCGCAGGCCTGCAGCGGATGGGGATCGACGTCGCGATGCTGACCGGCGATAACGAGCGCGCCGCCGCCGCGGTCGCGCGGCAGGTCGGCATCACCCACGTGCTAGCCGGTGTCACCCCCGATGCGAAGGTCGCCGAGGTGCGCCGGCTCCAGGCGGCCGGCCAGAGAGTCGCGATGGTCGGCGATGGCGTCAATGACGCCGCGGCGCTCGTGCAGGCCGATCTCGGGATCGCGATGGGCACAGGGGTCGGAGCGGCGATCGAGGCGGCCGACATCAGTGTCGTCTCCGGCGACCTGCGCGGGGTCGCCCGCGCCCTGCGTCTGGCGCGCGAGACGTACATGATCGTCCTGCAGAACCTCGGCTGGGCATTCGGCTACAACCTGATCGCGCTGCCACTTGCGATCACCGGCCTGCTTAGCCCGACACTTGCAGGGGCGGCGATGGGGGTTTCCAGCGTCACCGTCGTCGCAAATAGCCTGCGCCTGCGGAGCTTCGGACGGCCGGGCAAGCCGACGCCCGTGCGCTCTCGGGCTCAGCGGTTCACGAGCCTGACGCTCGCCACGATCGCACCCGCCGCGATCCTGGGGGCGCTCGTGATCGCCGATCCGAGCACCTTCGTCGGCCCGTCCGAAGCCGCCCGGACGATCGCCGAGCCGAACGGCGAGCTGCTCGATCTGAACATCCTGCCGCTACAACCGGGCAACGTCCAGGTGCACACCTACCTCGTCAGCGGCTCCTCGACCCAGCCGACGCTCCAATCGATCGCCATGACCGCCACCTCGAGCACCGGCGCCAAAGCCGCGGTGCGCCTTTTCCGTGCGGGCCCTGCCCACTTCATCGGCCAGGTGAACCTGAAACAGGGAGAATGGACCTTCAGGATCTCCGGCGCGGACGGCGCCCACTACGCCCTCGGAGGATCCTTCACAGTCCCGATCAGCTGACCGCTCTTCCGAGCCCTCCAGAAGCGATGTTGCGAGCGGGCATCCGCCTGTGTATGGTCCGGCGGATGCGGCGAAGCACACGACTGCGTCTGGTGCTACAGCTGGTGCTGTGCGCGGTCGTGGCGGTTCTGCTGGTCGCGGTCGCGGGCGTCACCGCCACGTTGCTGCTGGCGCCGGCAGCCCTGCTGGCGATGACTCTGCTGGCCGGACGTTATCCCGGCGAGCGCGTCATTCACCGGCTAAGGCGGCGCTCTGCCGTCGTCCGTGTCGCCCCCTCCTTGCTTGTCCCACGGGCGCCGCGCTTGCTTGGCGCCCGTCTGCCAGCGCTCGCGGTTCCGGGCTGTGGGCGAGCGCCCCCGGCGTCTGCCCTGATCTGACGGCCCGGTCGGCGAGCTTGCCGACCACTTGACTGGCCGGCTTCCGACCCGAACGCTACGCGGAGTGTCCACTGTGACGCTCCGCCTTCGAGACGGGTGCGATGTCGTCCTCCCAGGGCCGCAGATCGGCGCCGCTGCCGCCGAGGCAGCTCAGACCCCGGCCCGTGCTCCAACGGGCATTCACCACACCCGGCGACCCTCAGCCGGGCGTGACAAGCCAAGGAGGACAACATGATTACTGGGACTGTCAGACGGTTCGGGCAGCGAGCGCTCCTGTTGGCGAGCGGCCTGCTCGTCGGCGGGTTGGCGCTGGCCGGCTCGGCCTCAGCGGAATCAATGACGATGAGCGGTGGATCGTCGATGGCCCACATGGGCTCGAGCGCTGCCTCGCACGGCACACACATGTCGATGGGCGGCCTCGTGATGAGCGTCGGGAGAAACTCGACGAACATCCTGCCGAGCTGGCTTACGGTGATCTGGATGCTCGTCTTCTTCGCGATCATCGTTATCCACGCCCGTCACGTGCTCGAAAGCACCGGCCAACAGCGCATATGGCATTCGGGCCACGTCTTCATGGCTATTGGCATGGCGTTCCAGTTCGCCCCGGGCTCCGTCGACTCGTTCAACATCCCCCCAGGGTTCTGGTCGCTGGCCTTCGCAAACGCCGCGATCGCGATCCTGTTGTGGGTGCTGGTCCAGATGTTCGCCGGCAACGCGACGAACCTGCTGTGGCTGACGATGGCATTCGACCTCGGCGCGATGGCCTATATGTGGTCGCCGAGCGGCTTCCAGGCCCCGATCACGTGGCTGCTGGTCGCGTACTTCGCGGTGCAGTCGGTGCTCTGGGCGACGGATCGCATTCGGAGCTTCGACGAGCGGACGATCTTCGGCGGGGGCGGCGGAAACATCGCCGTCACGCCTGAGGGGACGATGACGGCCACGGTCGCTGAACCGTTGATCTGCTTCAAGGATCTGCGTGTCTCGATGTCGGCGATGACGCTCGGTATGGCCTACATGTTCGCTGCGATGCAGCTGGTGATGTCATGAGCGCCCCGTCCGCAGGCCACTCCACTGCAAGCCGTTTCCGCGTCACCACCCGGGGAGTCCAGATCGCCCTCGGCGTGGTCTGGTTGCTCGATGGGCTGTTCCAGTTCAAGAGCTTCATGTTCACCCACAACATCGTCAGTGAAGTGTTCGCTCCGGCAGCCGAAAAACAGTGGTCGATCGTGGGCGGCCCGATGAAAACCTTTGACAGCTTCTACGGGCGCGATCTGACGCTCTGGAACAGCCTGTCCGGCGAGATCCAGGTCGCGATCGGCCTGGCGCTGATCTGCAGCAGGCGCCTCGTCAGGCCGGCGCTTGTCGTGTCCTTCGGTTGGGCCCTGGTCGTCTGGTGGTTCGGCGAGGGGTTCGGCGGGCTGACCTCCAACACGATGCCCTCACCCCTGATGGGCGCCCCGGGAGCGGTGATCCTCTACGCGATCATCGGTCTGCTCGTCTACCCCACGAGCAAGGAAGAGGGACGCTCACCCGCCGCGCTCGGCCCGCTCGGGGACCGGGGCGGGCTGATCGCCTGGTCGGGCCTGTGGGCGCTCTCGGCGGGCCTCTGGCTCGCCAATGTCAACCGGGCAGGGGAAGCGACCCACGAAATGATCAAAGGGATGGCCGAAGCCTCACCTCACTGGCTGGCCAAATTCCAGAACTCGATCGGCAACCACACCCACGGGCACGGCACCACGATCGCGGTCGTACTGGCGATCGTCTCGGCGGCCGTGGCGATCGGCGTCTGGACGCCGCTGCGCTGGCCGGCGCTGGCAGTCGGCATCGTGCTCTCGCTCGCCTACTGGGTCTTCGGGCAGGACCTCGGCGGTCCGTTCTGGTCCGAAGGCGCGACCGACGTCAACGCCGGGCCGCTGTTCGTGCTGCTGGCCGTCTGTCTGTTCCCGGTCGCACAGGTGTCCCTCTCCAGGGAGCGCGCGCCCGCCGAGGCGCCAACTCCCGCCGCGATACCGAGCGCAGGAGTGCCCGGAGTGGCCTGAACGACGACGGCCCAAGCTATCGCGTGGCGCTCTCCGGCGCGCTAGGCGAGGCTGTATCCGGCCGCCTCGATGGCGCCCCGGACAGCCTCGCCATCGACGCCGCCATGCACGACGACGCCGCCGCTTGCGAGGTCGACATCGACGCTGCTCACTCCGGGCAACTCGCCAACCTTCGTGCTGACGGCCGCGACGCAATGCTCGCAGGTCATTCCGGTGACGCTGTAGGTCTGCTGGTCGTTGTCGCTCATCGAAACTCCATAGCTCGTGTGATGTGCGGTCGGCCAGCCCGGCTCGATGCAGGCGGTAGCTCGACCATCCCCATAATGGCACGGGTTGGTATTGCTGCCGGCTGGTTGCTCGCGGTTGGCGCGGCGTTCCCCCAGGTTGCGCTGATGCATGGGATCGTCGGCAAGGCCGATCTGCCGATTCCGGTGTGGCTATTGAGCTGGGCGGCCACGATCGCCTTCGTCGTCTGCTTCATCGCTGCCCGGCCCAAGAGCGCACTCTCCCAAAACTCTCCCAGACGGAGTGCTTTACGAGGTCATCTGAGAGCACTGGGCGCCCCTGAAAGCCGCTTAGATAAGCCAAACACAGGAGTCTCGGGCGCTCTGCAAAGCCGTCTACACCGGTTCGATTCCGGTCGTCGCCTTTACGGAGATCATCGGCACCAAGCGCTCACGCCCGCGCTTGCCCAACGTATGGATCGTCTCGCGTTTGACACCTAGCAATGCTGCTGCACCACCAGGCGACACCAGCTGGCCACGAAACTCCGCGAATAGCTCTTGGAGCGCCTCGTCGCCGAACCTTTGCTGACCGTCATCTGACATCGCCCCCCCGAAGATAAAGATCTCGCCTACGGGACAGGCCGATGTCCTCATCCGATAACAGCGTGATCTACAGAATCAAGTCGGCTGGTAGCCACTCGGGGACAGCGTGACTTGGATCAGTCCCCTGCGCGTGCGACACTACAAAGGATGGAGCCTGCTCACGTTACGCTCACCGGCGATCTGTGTCTGGAGACTATGTGGTCGAGGATCGCCGTGCCGACGGCCGTGTCCTCTTGCGACCTGACCTGAGCGAGAAAGCGATGCTCGCTCGCCACGGGGAGCGCAAGCTGACCCCCGAGGAGTTCGAGCAGCACTTCGGGCAGCTCCCCACAGACGGCGAGGGCTAATCGGTGGCCGACACCCCGGCCGCACCGATCGTGCCGGTGCAGTTCAACGAGGACGCAATCGCCGAGGACCTGACGCACCACCCGCCCGTTGCTCGTAAGGCCCTTGACTTGTTCCGGCGCGAAGTCGATCGCGACGGCGGACTGTCCTTCTCGCGCCTCAAGCGCTGTGCTGAGGAAGGCCGCGACGGCACCCGCCTCGCGGGCTGCGTGAAGACCTATGTTCCGTGGCCAACCGGACGCTTCCGCTTGATCCTGCTTCCAGTTGCCCATCCCACGAGGCCTCTCGCCTTGCGCGCCTTCGCCTACGGTGTCCGCCATCCCGCGGCGAGCGAGCCGAGCTACAAAATCGCCGATCAACGACACAACGCCGAAAGCGCTTGACCACCGCTTGCCTTGAGCGCCGCTTGGGCTGCTCAGGGCCCGCCATGCACGCCGTTGGAGTCCTCACCGCGCACGGCTAGGAGCGCCTTTGTACCGGCGTCGGTGATCGGCCCGGTCAGGGGACCGCGTTCGGCGAGCACGTCACTTAGCGTCCGTGTCGCGGGACGCGAGCGTTCTACCTGTACCCCTGCGCGCGAGGGTGTTCCGCACGTTGCAGGCGTACCGACTCTCCTTCCACTACTGGGTCTGTCCGGAGGGCCGATCTGGCGATCCGCTGAGACCTGCCAGGTACTTGCGTTGCGTTTGGCTGCTTATCGCAGGCTTCAGGCCCCGTTATCGAGCTTTTCTAATCTCGTTAGGGTCGCTTTCGAGAGGCGTTAGCGCTCGTACATGGCGAGCGCGCACACTGAGATCCCTAACTCGGAGGTGTCTCGTGAAGCGTCTCTTTTTTCCCATCGTCTTGGCAGCCTTCGTCGGAGCGGTCGCTGCCAGTGTGTTCTTCGCCGCCTCCCGCGGGTCCAGCGGGACGGCGCCGGCCAGCCCGCCCACCACCCCGGTGATCGGCTCTACAGGTGGTGTCACCAAGGACGTGTCATCCACGACGCCGACCGCAACTCAGGTCTACCAGCGCGACGCTTCGGGCGTGGTCTCGATCAAGGTCACAGACGCCGACGGAGGGGACAGCGGAACTGGGATCGTGCTCAACGACGAAGGCTTGATTCTCACCAATAACCATGTGATCGCCGAAGGCACGAGCATTACCGTCAGTCCCGGCAAGTCTACGAGCGTGACCCGCACCGCAAGCGTGGTCGGTATCGATCCCAACAGCGATCTTGCGCTGATCAAGATCAATCCCTCCGGTCTTGGTCTCCACGCCCTGAAGCTGGTCAGCTCGAGCTCGGTGCAGGTCGGCGACTCTGTGTACGCGCTCGGTAATCCCTACGGTCTCGACGAGACACTCACGAAGGGGATCGTGTCGGCCCTTGAACGTGAAATATCCGCGCCCGACGGAGCGACGATCAAGAACGTGATCCAAACCGACGCTCCACTGAACCCGGGTAATTCGGGCGGTCCGCTGCTAAATGCCGAAGGCGATGTGATCGGTGTCAACTCGCAGATCGCAAGCGACGCGGCGCGCACCGAAGGCTCTCAGCCTGGCAGCACAGGCGTAGGCTTCGCAATCTCCTCGAACACCGTCTCTGAAGTGGTCAAGACGATCGAGTCCGGCGGTAGCAGCAGCACGCAAGGGGCCGAAAGCGGCGAATCGCGCGTGCAGCGCTCTGGGAGCGAAGCATCGCCTCATGGCGCAGAATCTCCGTATCAAACGGGAGGATCGTTGACGACTCGAGGCAGTGAAGACGAAAGCAGCGAACCTGGGCCGAACGGCTACGAATCGAGCGGCGGTACGGGCGTCGAAGGTGGCAGCGAAGTCGGTTCGAGCGGCACTGGATCGGCTGGCGTGGAATCGGCTGGCGAAGGACGCGAAGGCGAGACCGTGATCGTGCCCTGATGTCGAACGCTTGAGATCCAGGCGTCCCGTGGCTGAGAGCTCGAGCGTCGGCCGCGGGACGATCTGCTCCGGAGTAGGCATGGTATAGGCGGCGGATTGGACCTTGGACGCGGTCCCTAACTGGCCTCCGTTGATAGGCTAGAGGGCATCCCGGGGCGATTAGCTCAGCTGGGAGAGCGCCGCCTCGACAAGGCGGAGGTCACTGGTTCGAGCCCAGTATCGCCCATCACACAAAAGCCCTGCTAATGCGAGGCTTTTTTGTTGCTCAGACCCCGGCCAAAGCGGGGGTCAATGCCCTTTGGACCCTCCCTGGGACCCGCGAGCTAGGGCCGTGTCCCCCGCGACGCTGCCCGTAGCTTTACTGTGACAAAGCGCACAAAGCGTTCGGTGCTGCTACTGCTCGTCGCGCGTCGCCTGGCCTTCAGAGGAATCGGACGATGATCCTACGCGCTTCTTACTTATCGCCTGCTCGGCCCACTGCCTCACGGCACCCACGGTCGCCAGCGCCTCGGCGCGGTCGAGTGGGTTGGGTGCGAAGGGGTCTGCGTATCGAAACTCGACGGCCCAGGGAGTCAGAGAGACTGCGGCCTTCAAGTCCTCTGTGAGATCCAGTCCGTCGTCCTCGATCAAGCCGCATAGGTAGTCGATGTCGTGGCTGCGCTCGAAGCGGACCCGGCGCGCTGTGAGGACTGCCTTGAGGGACTTCTCGATTGCCTGTTGCGCGAGGAACCCTACGACGTGGTCGGGCACGTCGCTGTGGTCTGCGAGCGCGTGTAGTCCCGCTTCGTCGCCAGCGGCCTTGGCGAGCAGCGCCTTGGCTACGTCGAGTTCGTCACGCTTCGACAAGCACCCGACCCTCGGTGAGTGCTGCGTGGAGCGCGGTGCCGGGTGCGTCGCCCCATTCCTCGACCTGAGCGTCGCTGTAGACAAGCACGTCGATAGGTCTGCGCAGGTCGTGCAGGGCGCTGCGTAGGCGCACCATCTCGGCGTGTCGGTCGGGCACGTTAGGCTCGATTACGAGGAAGTCCAGGTCGCTTCCCTGACGAGCTTGGTCGCGTGCGTGAGAGCCAAAGAGGATCACGCGTACGGGTGAGCCCGCCGTCTCGGCGAGCTTCTGCGCGGCTCGCTCGATATCCGTGCTCGTGTCCACGAAAGGGACGCTAGCGGAAGTAGCCGACACCTCGCGGGCGAGTAAGGCTTCGGGAAGCCCGCTCGATGGAAGGCCGCCACGATGCCGCGTCCTCCTCGCGTCCTCCATCCAGCGGATTCGAGTGGGTTTTTGCGGTTCCGCGCGGTCGGCCACGGGCATCAGCTTCTGCCTGCTAAATCGCTGCTTTCCGCCCGTTTCCGGGGACTTCCGCCGACCCACCAGACGAATCGACAAGGCGAGGTCACTGGTTCGAGCCCAGTATCGCCCCCTGGCTGAAAGCCCCATGACATGGGGCTTTTTCGCGTCTGAGGGGCCTCAAGGTTCCAATGAGGTTCCGCGATGTCCGTCAACGAGAGGTGCAGACGGTGCGTGGGCACGGGTACATGCCTGTTTCGCCGGTTGGCTTGGAATCATCGGCTCGGTGACCAAGGATCGGACCCGGCGACGCGAATTGGCTCGTGATGTGCAGGTCGTCGTTGAGCGCTCAAGCACTCATCCCGTGGAATACGCAATCGTGCTGCTGGGTGGCATACAGTGCGCACCTTCGACAACGCGCACGCGCCCGCGGAGCACCACGAGCACCGATACGTGGGATCGGATAAGCAGCCACCAATCGTCTCGCATGGGCCGCCGAATCAGGCGATGCACGCAGCAGAGATCAAGCTATTGACGAGCTGGAGCGATATCGTTCGTGGTTGGGAGTCAACACGATGAGCGCTATCGACAAGAAGACAGACGAGCTGTTCATGGCCGCCACGCTGAGCGACGACAGTCTCGGCTACCCGGACGATGTCGCGTTCGTTCCGGCGATCAGGACTGGGCCGATGAGGTCGTGTGGCGCAATCTGGCCGATGAGTGCCGCGCCACGGTCGTCGTGGACGATGAGACTGAGTTGATGTTGATCCCGTTTCCGCGCAGCATCGTAGACCGGCTACGTGGGTGCGTTCGTGTGCGCGTGACCCACCGGCCGCACGGACATATCGCTGCCTACGCGACGTCCAGCACGCTGGGGCGTCACCCGGTGCGCGAGATGCGCGATCTGGCTCACGCCTGAAGTCTCGGGATCGGTAACGCGACATCGAGGGGGAGGGATTGCGCGGACGATGCAGCGCGTTGCTCTGCGAGGACCGCTCGTGGAAGGACTCCCCGCATTGCCCGCGAAGTTCGGTCTGATGGAGAAACCGCAATATCGCGTGGTCCTCCTCAAGGCGTGGACGAAGAAGTGAACCGCCGACTCGTCGAGTAGAGGGCGCGGATTACGTCCGTCGGCTATGGAAAGATCCCCGCACCATGTCGCTCAAGTCGTTCGATGATAGGGCCAAAGATGCGTTTGTGGCGCCGACTGGCGCCGAGTTCGGGCAGAAGTATCTCGAACTGCTGTACACCAATTGGTACGAGATAGCACGCACAGTCCGGCGGATGGGGGGACTGTTCGTCGTCCTCGCCGTAGGGTTCTTCGTACTTGCCCATACGAAGAACGCCGAAATCACTCTCGGACCACTCAAGCTCACCAACCTTGCGGTAGTGCAGACCATCATACCCGCGATCGCCTCGTTCGTAGCATACGAGTTTGTGGCCCTCGCTGCCGCTTGTGGCACCTATTCCAATGCTGCAGGGGCCGTCATGCAGGCGCTCTATCCGTCCGTATTTGCCAACGACCTAGAGATATTGCTGATGCCTTCGGGCATCCATCTGTGGGAAGAAAGTAATTGGAGTTACCTGCGGACTCGGAGACAGTCGGGAAAGGCGGCGAAGGGCCTCGCCTGGATGGCGACTACGTCAACCGTTGGGTTGCTTATCGGTACTGTTCTGTTCCTCATTTATGCATACATAAATCTGTATGTAAGTGCGCACACCAATGTTATCGCGGTTAGCGTGAGTCTTGCGTTCGCTGTGTTCAATGCTGTTCGTGCGCTCCTAGAGTTTGTGGACTCCCAAGACTAGGGAAAAGCCGCCGCCGTTACACGCTTCACTGGAAAGGGTGCACGGCTTTCAGCGCGCGTAACGCGGGACGACTTTATGCCCCTATACGGCAGGATCTATATCGACATGTTCCTCGCATACATGGACGCGCGATAGTCGGACGGGTGAGAGTCGGCATTCCGGTGGTTCCGTTCGTGGTTCCGTTTTGAGCAAATCTCGCGTCAGAGCGGATGGCAGGCCCTCGAAGAGTTGCCAATCACCTACCACGCACTGCTCGACGGCCCAGCGGCGATCGACGTGGCAGTACCACGGACCGCAGGTCAATAACCAGGTGCCACCGCTGTAGTGTGGTCTCCTGTCGGGCCGGACTAGCCGCCCAGTTCCTTGTTCTCCGGGACGAACTTGCTTGCGATGAACGTTGCGCCCTGCGGATCGCTGATAACAGTCATCCTGACCCAGGGAGCATCGAACGGCGCGACGATCACCCGCCCGCCCAGCTCTCCGGCCTTCGCGGCCATCGCGTCGGCGTCATCTACCGCGAACGTCACGCTCCAGTGCGCAGGAGTATCGGGTTGGTCATCCGCGATCGGATTGAGTGTTGCGACCACATCCTCGAAGCCTTTCGGAGCACCGCTCTGCGCCATACGCTCGCGCAGCCCAGGATCGCTCTTTTCCAGGAAGGCGCCGTATCCGGGCAACCGCCACATTTGGACACCGCCGTCGAGGCCGAGTGCCTCCCACCCGAACAGCGAGCCATAGAAGGACTGAGCGCCTTGCGCGTCGCGCGTATTTAGGCCATTGAAGTTGAGCGAACCGGGTTCGTTGACGATCTGCGCGCCCTTGTGCTGCTTCGCCTGCCACACGCAGAACGCGGCTCCCTCTGGATCGGTGAGCACGGCCATCCGGCCCGCGTCGAATACATCGAAGGCGTCGGCCACGACACGTCCGCCTGCATCACGCGCCTTCGCGACTGCCTCGTCGGCATTCTCGACCCAGACGTAGGTATTCCACATGGCCGTCGGCGGCGCGTCCTCGGGTTGCGAGCCCACCGCGGCCACGCTGCCGCCACGCAGGCTTGCGATGAAATATTTGCCGGCTGAGCCCGGTGGCATCGCGTCCTTGAAATCCCATCCGAAGAGGCCGCTGTAGAAGGCAACGGCCGCCTCCGGATCAGGCTGGCTGGTATCAACCCAGCACGGGACGCCGGGCAGATATCCGTCTCGCTCAGGCATTTAGGTGCTCCCTTCTGGCTTTGTTGACATCGCGACTGCATCGAGCGGGCGCTCAAGACCCGCCCAGCTTCTGAGTGGCATGATCTCTGGTAGACGCTCGCTGACAGCTTCCAGGAAACCACATCCGCCGAGGAGGAATAGATGGGCTTCGACCAATACCACGAGCCGCCGCAGGAGCTCCCTGAGGAGACACGCACGTTCGCAAGGCTTTGCGCGTCGCTGACAGAGGAGGCGGAAGCGATCGGCTGGTACGAGCAGCGCCTCGCGGTCGAGCGCGATCCCGAAGCGCGGGGCGTCATGTCAGATGCTGTCGGCGAGGAGTTCAAGCACTTCAGCATGGACCTCGAGTTCCTGCTTCGCCGCAAGCCAAAGTGGCGAGAGATCGCCCAAGGAGTGCTCTTCAAGGACGGCGACATCGTCGAGCACGGAGAGGCAGCAGAGGCCGCTGCGGGAGACTCCGACTCAACCGAGGACTCCCGCTCACAGCCCCCTGTATCCGCTGGTTCACTGGGCATCGGAAGTCTGAAGGAGGGACGATGAGCCATCTACTGCGCGATCACGCGCCGATCACGCAGGACGGCTGGAAGACGATTGACGACGAGGCCCGTGAGCGTCTACTGCCAGGGCTCGCCGGTAGGCGGCTGGTCGATTTCTCCGGACCCCATGGCTGGGAGTACTCGGCTACCAACCTTGGTCGTGTCGAGAGCGTCAACGTGAGCCCGATCAAGGGCGTGGAGGCAAATCGCCGCGTCGTCCTTCCACTGGTTGAGTTGCGTGCAAGATTCACCGTCTCTCGCGAGGAGCTGCGCGCCGGCGACCGTGGCGCCGAGGATGTTAACTTCGATGCGCTCGACGTCGCCGCTCAAAGCATCGTCGAAGCCGAGAACCTTGCTGTGTTCCACTCCTGGCCAAAGGGTGATATCGATGGGATCGGCGAGTGCTCACCGCACGATGCGATTCACAGTGACGGGGGTGTTGAGAAGTATCCGGCGCATGTCGCTCGCGCCGTAGAGCTCCTATTGCGCAAAGGGATCGCCGGACCGTACGGGCTGGCGCTTGGCCGCGAGGAATACACGCGTGTCGTGGAGAGTGCCGAGCACGGCGGCTATCCACTGCTCGATCATCTACGCAAGATCCTCGAGGGCCCGATCGTGTGGGCGCCAGGCGTGAGGGGAGCGATCGTGTTGAGCATGCGCGGTGGTGACTTCAGCTTCGAATCCGGCCAGGATCTAGCGGTTGGCTACGAGTCTCATGACAGCGACAATGTCACGCTCTATCTGGAGGAGTCCTTCAGCTTCCATGTACTCACGCCTGAGGCCGCCGTACCCATTTCTCCGCTGGAGAGCTAGCGTCCTCAATTCGAGGCCGCCGTCGCTCGCTCTGAGTAGCCGCGGGCGTCCTATGTGCCGGTCTGACCGGTGCCGACTGCCGGCGGCGGGGGGCTCTGCGGAGGGGCGGGGGGTGCCTGCACTGGGATCCAGGACACGCCATCGAAACGGTGCCCGTTGACGATATCGCCAACATGGTGCAGTGGCGGGGGCGGTGGGGCCACGGTGCCCGGGGTGCCGGCCACTGTAGCGTTGACGATGACCGTATGGCCTCGCGCGGTGTTGTCGCTCAGCGACCAGGCCAGTGCGATTACCCAACCCAGGAACGTCCACCCGAAGAAGAAGTTCAGGGCCGCGATGCCGCCTCTGCTCGGGTGCTTGCGAGCGAAGGCGAGGATCGTGGGTATCCAGTAGGGAACGAACAGGATCACCACGAACAGGCCGATGCCCATCGCGGTTACCAGTGCCGGCAGGATCTTCACGATGACGATCAGACCGAGAACCACGGCTGCCGCGATTATGGCCAGCCTGACCGGGCGCTCCAGCTGTTCCCACTTCGTCTTCAACTCATCCACGTGTATCTCCTATGATTTTTGTGGTCTTCCATGCGGCCCTCCGACCGTTCAACCAGTCGGGACGGTACCATGCCGGTTTGTTTTCGGCATGTCTGCTCGAGTGTCATTGCTCATCGTCCGTGATATGGACATGTGGCGTAACCGTTGGGCGACTCCGGTGCACTTGCCGAGCTGTTGGCAAGCCGTGGTGGCGCAGGTGGCGGTGCGTGGAGTGCTGTGCCGGACGGTGCATGCACTGTCCGGCGAGGTCGCGCATGCGCGACCTCGTAGCAGGGCCGCATGCGGCCCTGCTGACCTTGGCGCATGCGCCAAGGTCCCCCAAAAGGGGATTTTTTGAATCGTGGAGAGCGCTCAGTCGATCAAGCGCTTGCCCAACCGCCAGATCGCGATCCGCCACATCGCAAGTGCAAACACGATCAACACCGCGGCATGCCCGATGTCGGCTACACCAAGGTTCCCCAGCGAGGCGTCGCGCACGAGCTGCACGCAGTAGTACAGCGGGTTGAACTTCGCGATCGTGCGCAGCACGGCCGGCAGTTGTGACACGGGAAAGAACGTGCCGGCGACAAGGAACATGGGGGTGAGCACCGCGCTGGTTATGTAGTTGAAGTTGTCGATCGTCTTGGCCACAGCCGCGACGGTCACGCCGAACCCTGCGAATCCGAAGCCGGTGACGAAGCCGATGAATGGCACCAACAGCATGCCCACGTTCGGTTCCAACCCGAAAGCGATCCCCACCAGCAGCGGTGCCATCCCGTACACACCCGCCCTGACGGAGATCCACAGCATCTCCGCGGTGACCAGCTCCTCGACGTCCACGGGTGCCGCAAGGATCGCATCGTAGGTGCGCTGGAACTGCCAGCGGATGAACGTATTGAACATGCCCGGGAAGGCGGAGGAGAACAGCACGGCGGTAGCCACGACGCCGGTCGCCACGTACTGCTCGTACTTCAGCCCCGCTATGTGAGGCAGAAGCGAACCGAAGCCCAGCCCGAACGCGAGCAGGTAGATCGTCGGCTGCACGATCGAGGAGAACGTCGTCGCCTTCCAATAGCGCCCGAAGATCGCTACGTCGCGACTCATCACGCCGGCGAGCGCCGCCGGTTCGAGCCGGCGGATGCGGCGCGACTCGTGCTTGGGCTGTGGGAGTGTGCTCAAAACGCCATGCCCCCCGCGCGCGCAGGGGGACACCCTTTTTCGCAATACAGATCTCCGCTCGCAATGTTCCTATTTTCAACGATGCCCCCCGCGCGCGCAGGGGGCATCGCCGTTTTGCAACGATGCATACGGCCCCTCATTCGATCTCCTCGCCGGTCAGCGCCACGAACGCGTCCTCCAGGTTTGCGGGACGGCGCACTCCCTCTGGGGCTGCCCCGTCAAGCGTCTCGGCGCGCATGATCGCCACCGCCGGTCCGCTACGCCGGCTCGACCAGCCGTTGCTCGACGCCAGCTCGCTGACCTGTGCCAAGTGCTCTGGCGGGCCGTACACCTCCACGACTTGCTCGCCGGCGTACTGCCTCACGAGCTCGGCGGGCGTTCCCTGTGCGACGATCTTGCCGTGGTCCATCACGGCCACGGTGTCCGCGAGGCGCTCTGCCTCCTCGATGTAGTGCGTGCTCATCAGCGCCGTCACGCCACTTGAGCGCAGCCCATCGATCAACGACCACAGCTCCTGGCGTACCTGCGGGTCCAGCCCTACCGTGGGCTCGTCGAGCAGCACCAGTCGTGGCTGATGGATCAAGCCCCGGGCGACCAGCAGCCGTCGGCGCATGCCACCCGAGAGGTCGCGCACGATTGTGTCCGCTCGCGGCACGAGGTTTGCGATCTCAAGCGCCCGCTGCACTGCCGCCGGGCGCTCGCCGCGCGGCACGCGGTACAGGCGTGCGTACACCGTCAGGATCTGCCTACAGGTCAGCTCGACGTCGAGGTTGTCAAGCTGCGGCACGACTCCCATCTCAAGGCGCGACTGCTTTGATTCGCCTGGCAGCGAGTAGCCGAGCACCGACAGCTCGCCCTCGTCTGCCAGCGTCTGGGCGGTGAGCATCCGCATCGTTGTCGAACTTGCCCGCGCCGTTGGGGCCGAGCAGGCCGAAGCAGATGCCCGGCGAGACCTCGAGATCGAGGCCGTTTACGGCCACAATCTCGCCGTAGCGCTTGACCACGCCGCGCAACGAGATCGCCGGCTCGCCGCCGGGCGTGGGCGTCCCAAAGCCATCTCTCTCTTGCAAGTCCCCCATCTCCCGACACTCTAGGGGAGCGCTCTCAGACGATGCTGACGGTCCGCGACCGGCCCAGCGCGGCGCCGCTCGCATCGAGCGCTTGCACGGCGAAGAAAGGGCCTGCCGAGGCGCTGTGCAGCGCGCTCTCGAAGCCGCGCGCGGCCATGCTGGACACGAGGGTGAGCGCCCCAGACCGCGTACCCGCCAGCAGTTGCCACGCTTGAACGCCTGTCGCCCCGTTCCAGCTGGCATAAGCGGTCATCCCCGCGCGACTGTCGCGGCTGACGGCGATCGCCGGGGCTTCCGCCGGCTGGCCGCTCCATGGCAGACGGAAAGCCCGGTAGGACTGATACTTCTCGCCGAGTACCGCGTCGAACACGAGCCGGCCCGAGCGCTCGAATTCCGAGACACGCGGCACTTCGCCCCAGCCGATGAAGACGTTGCCTCCTTCGAGCAACTGCATGTTGCCCTGACTGCCCGTCAAGATCTTCGCATGGGTGTACTGGCGCAGCAGCGTTGCTGTCATCGCCTGCTCATCGACGTTGAGGATCAGACCGCGCGAGAGCTTCTCGACCGCCGGTGTGGCCCCGTTATCGAAGATCGTCAATGTCCCGTCGGGCTGCCGGCGGGCGTCGTGCTGCCAGGCGAAGTTGCTGCCCGGCGCCATCTCGAAGTCGCTGTGCTTGCCGCCCAGACGCCACAGGATCGCTCCGCTGCGATCGAGCTTGTAGATCGTGTGGGTACTGCGCGCGGAGACGAGCAGATTGCCGTCGCCGTCGAGGTCGACCGAGTTGATGTGAAAGAAATCCCAGTTCTCAGCTTCGACCGGCGCGTAGGACTCCTCGAGCGGTATGCGATCGAGGCTGTGCCACTCAAGCAGCACCCTGCCGCTGGCCAGGTCTATCTCTTGGAAGATCGCGTCTTGGATCGTGCCTTTGCGGGGGCCGCCGACAGAGGTCAGGTCGGCGCCCGTGATCACATAGCTCGTCAACAGTGCGGTGTTGCGCGGGGTGATCACGAACTCGTGCAGGTCGCCTCGCAGCCCGCGCGCGGCCTGCACGCGGCGAACCGTGCGGTAGGCGGAGTCCGCGATCACATATTCGCCCACGCCGTGGCCGTATTCGATCACGCCCTCCCACCAGGTGAGCACCGGCTCGCCCATATATGACTGCACGCGGAAGTTGGTCGTGACCTTGCCCGCCAGCGGGTTCTCCCAGATCGGCTGGCCGCCAGCGTCGACGATCACCGCGCCCACCTGGCCGACCGGAACGTTGTAGGGCGCGATGAAGATCGGATCGCTTGAGGCTCCCTGCTCGTTGCGGGTGACCGTCAGAGAAGGGATGCGCAAGTCCGGTCGTGTGTGCCACGTGGGCGGCTTGGGTGGCCTCTGGTTGAGCGGCGTCAGAGCGCCGGCGACGATCTCGCCCAGCACCCCGCTCAAGCTCAGCCCGAGCACTCCGACTCCGGCGGAGCGCAGCAACTGGCGGCGCGTGATCGTGTGGTTCATCTGTACTCAGGAAAGCGCATCGCCCGAAAGAGAACCTGAAGAATCTCTCAAGCCGGCCTCATACACTCTCGGGATGGGCTCGACGCACATCGATGGGGCCGCGCCGGCTGGAGCGGATCTCGCGGGCGCCACTGAGGACGGCGTACTTGCCGAGGTGATCCGCACGGTGGCGCTCACGAAGGTCTACGACGGTGCTGACTTCGCCGCCGTGGACAGTCTCGACTTGACGGTGCGCGCCGGTGAGATCTTCGGCCTGCTCGGGCCCAACGGGGCGGGCAAGACGACGACGGCTGGCATGCTCACGACCCGCGTCATCCCTTCCTCGGGAGAAGCCTGGATCGGCGAGGTCGACGTGATCTCAAGTCCGGCGCTCGCAAAGCAGCTGATCGGGATGGTCTCCCAGCAGAACACGCTTGACCGTCAGCTGACGGTGTGGGAGAACCTGTACTTCCACGGGCGCCTGTTTGGCGTCAGTGCAGCCGACTCGACACGCATCGCCGATGAGCTGCTCGAGCAGTTTCAGCTCGCCAAGTGGGCCAAGGCTTCAGTGTTCGCGCTCTCCGGCGGCATGGCCCAGCGCCTGATGGTGGCGCGCGCGATCTTTCACCGCCCGGCCGTGCTGTTCCTGGACGAGCCGACTGCCGGGCTGGATCCACAGAGCCGTCTGGCTCTGTGGGAGATCCTGGGCGAGCTCAACCGCGATGGACAGACGATCCTCCTGACGACCCATTACATGGAGGAGGCCAAGACATATGTGGCACATCACAATCATCGACCACACCGGCCATGTTTATGTCAACGTACACCGTTCGTTCATCTTGCTCACCCACTCGCTCAGGGCCGCCCCGTCCTGCGAAGATCTCGGTGTTGGGTCCATGACGTACACGACGATGGCCCCACGGTCCACGGTGACCGACAGTTCGATCTCCGGACCCGAGAGGAAGCACCACTGTGCCGGCATCCCCGGCGAGGACGACGGCTGGATGCTCCAGTGCTCCCGATGCCGTAGCCGCTCCTCCACCTCGCCGGTCAGCACCTTGTCGCGTGATGCCACACACCCTCCTCGGGATCGGCCCCTCGCCCGGGACCACCGTAGGTCGGACCCGACCGTCGGGGCCATCCGCTGCGGTCACCGTCCAGCATCAGCCGACCGGTCCGGGAGGGTCACCGGTCGTGGTCCCGAGCGCCTCGACGACCAGGCCGACCAGCTCCGCCGTGGACACCTCGGACATGGCCCCGAACCAGCCCAGCGACCGCCCCAGCGCCACGCCCACCAGCGCCGACACGGCCACCTCGGCCCGCGAGCCCGGCCCGGTCGTCCCGCCGATCCTCCATGCCGGCCACCAGGGGCTCCACCAGCCGACGGGCCAGCCGGGCCTGGGCCGCGGCCCGGATCTCGTCGGCGGTGTCCGAACGGACCAGAGCCTGCAGGATCGGACCGGGCCCGTCCCGGTCGACCCGGGTGACCATGGTCTCGACCATCTGCTCCAGCCCCTCGTAGGCCGAGGCGTGCTGGTCGCCCATCCGCTCGGCGGCCACGGCGGCGATGTAGAGGTCGGCCTTGCTGCCGAAGTAGCGGGCGATGAGGGCGGCGTCGACCCCGGCCCGCTCGCCGATCTCCCGGATGGTGGTGGCCTCGAAGCCCTTCTGGCCGAACAGGTCCTGGGCCGCGGTGACCAGGGCCTGCCTGCTGGCGGCGGCGTCCCTCGATCGCGTCGTTCGCTCGGTCGGTTCGGGTGACGCCACCGGTTCCGTGGCTCCGCCGGCTCCTACCGGCTGGGGGTCGACATCAGGATCCGCTCCCCGGCCCGAGTCGACGCCCCTTCGGTCGGGAGGAGCCGGCCGTCGGCCAGCATCACCCCGGCCCCGGCCAACTCGGCCTCCTCCTCCATGACCTCCTCCATCCCGGCCAGCTCGTCGTCGGCCATGTCCGGGCGCCGGTTGGCGTTCGGCCCCGGGCAGCACGTAGCTGATCACCGCGGTGGCGACGCACAGGCCGGCGGCGACCAGAGCGCGGCGCGGAAGCCCCCGACCTCGGGAAGCCGCTGCCCCGGGTGGGTGTAGCCGGTGAGGATGGCGGCTCCGAGCGCGCTGCCCACCGACAGCCCGATGTTGCGGAGCACCTGGTAGAAGCCCATGGCGCTGCCCGTCTCGCTGCTGGGGCACGGCCCGGACGATGAAGCCCGGCATGGCCGCGAAGGTGAGGCCCGATGCCGATGCCGACCAGACCGGCGGCGGCGAACGCCTCCCACAGCGCCCGGTGCTCGAGGGCGAAGAACAGGGCGCCCAGGCCGCACATCATGGCACCCAGCGGGATCATGGTGCGTGACCCGAACCGGGCCTCGTACAGCCACGAGACAGCGGCTGGCAGCGAAGGTCCCGACCGACAGGGGCAGGAAGACCAGGCTGGACACCACCACCGACGCCCCGAACCCGTAGCCGGTCGGCCATCGGGACCTGGACGAACTCGACCACGATGGGGAGGAAGAGGTACATGGCCACGCAGATCAGGAAGCCCGAGACGTCGGCGGTGAGCACCGACCGGTTGCGCACCTGGCGGAGGTCGACCAGGGGATCGTCCTGGCGGAGCTCGTGGCGGATCCAGACGGCCAGGACCACTGCGCTGACCGACCACGATGGCCAGGGTGGGGACCGACGTCCACCCCCAGCCACCTCCCTCGCTCAGCACGAGGGAGATGCCCACGATGACCACCGACGAGGGTGACGGCCCCGACGGTGTCGAAGGGCCGCGGCGCGACCACCGACCGACCGGGGAGGACGACCGACGCCAGGGCGATGGCCCCGGCGACCATGACGGCCCCGAACCAGAAGGCGGCGTGGAAGTCGACGAACTCGGCGATCAGCCCGGTCACCGGGTAGCCGATGCCGGCGCCCACCGCCACGGTGATGGAGAGGGTGGCGATGGCCCGGCCTGCCCGCTCGAGCGGAAGGTTGCGTCGGGCGATGGCCATGGTCACGGGGAGCAGGCCCAGCCCGATGCCCTGCAGGGCCCGACCCGCCACCATCACGATGAACTGGTCCGAGACGGCGGCGAGCACGCAGCCGGCGAAGACCACCCCCAGAGACACCAGGATCACGTCGCGCTGCCGCGCCCCGTCGGCCAGCCGCCCCATCACCGGGGTGGCCAGTGCGCCGGTGAGCAGCGCCGCGGTGAGCAGCCACTGGCCGGTGCTCAGCGAGACGTGGCTGGACCGGGCGATGGTCGGGATCAGCGGGGCGCCCAGACTGGAGACGATGGCGGTGACCGTGCCCACCAGGACCAGGGTGGGCACGAGCGCCCCGGGGTGCCGCAAGGCCGCGCCGGGCCGACGCTCCCCGGACCCTGCCTGTCGTCCCGGTCTCCGTGCTCGTGTCGGCCATCGTCCTCGTCGCCGTCCGCGTCACCGGCGGGGCCATCGCCGGGCCACCATGTCAGCGATCAATGTCACCGACCAATGACATTGTAGCGGACCCGTCCGGCGGCCGGCGCCACCGACGGCGGCGTCGGTCCTCGTCCACAGCGGGAGTGACCAGAACCTTCATCTGCACGAAATCTTCCCGTTACGAAGCGCTCGTAGGTTCTGCGATTACAGCTCGGTTACGGCGCCGGCCCGGACCGAGCGGTCAGTCACCGGCTGTATACCCCTGCGACGTGACTGCCAGACGTGACTAGGAGCGATCAATGAGTGGAAGCAAAGCCAGGCTCGATGCCATCGACGCCGTCAAGAACTACAAGGCGCCCGAATCGATCTTCCCGCCAGACCGAGGCGCCCGGCGAGATCTTCGGCGAGAACGTGTTCACCAAGTCGGTCATGCAGAAGCGCCTGCCCAAGCCGGTGTTCAAGTCGTTGATGGGCACCATCGAGCACTCCAAGCCCCTCGATCCGGCCGTGGCCGACGTGGTGGCGGCGGCCATGAAGGACTGGGCCATGGAGAAGGGCGCCACCCACTACGCCCACGTCTTCTACCCCCTGACCCACCTGACCGCCGAGAAGCACGACAGCTTCTTCGAGCCGGGTGGTGACGGCGCCGCCATCGCCGAGTTCCAGGGCAAGACCCTCACCCAGGGCGAGCCCGACGCCTCCAGCTTCCCCAACGGCGGCCTGCGGGCCACCTTCGAGGCCCGGGGCTACACCGGCTGGGACGCCACCAGCCCGGCGTACATCCTGGAGAACCCCAACGGGAACACCCTGTGCATCCCGACGGTGTTCATCTCGATGACCGGCGAGGCGCTCGACAACAAGACGCCCGCTGCTGCGGTCCCAGCAGGCCATGGCCAAACAGGCCGCCCGGATCCTCCACCTGTTCGGGCACCCCGACGCCGATGCCGTGGTGTCCTTCGCCGGTGCCGAACAGGAGTACTTCCTCATCGACCGGAGCTTCTTCCTCTCCCGGCCCGACATCCTCAACTCGGGCCGCACCCTCTTCGGGGCCAAGCCGCCCAAGGGCCAGGAGTTCGACGACCACTACTTCGGCGCCATCCCCGACCGGGTGCTGGCCTACATGATGGATTGCGAGCGGGAGCTCTTCAAGCTGGGCATCCCGGCCAAGACCCGCCACAACGAGGTGGCGCCCGGCCAGTTCGAGCTGGCCCCGATGTTCGAGCGGTCCAACGTGGCCGCCGACCACCAGCAGCTGCTGATGACCACCCTGAAGAAGGTGGCCCAGAAGCACGGCATGGAGTGCCTCTTCCACGAGAAGCCCTTCGGCGGCATCAACGGCTCGGGCAAGCACGTCAACTTCTCGCTCGGGCAACTCCACCGAGGGCAACCTGCTGCTCCCGGGTGACACCCCCCACGACAACGCCCAGTTCCTGGTGTTCTGCGCCGCGGTGATCCGCTCCGTGCACAAGTACGGGGGCCTGCTGCGGGCCTCGGTGGCGTCGGCCACCAACGACCACCGCCTGGGTGCCAACGAGGCGCCGCCGGCCATCATCTCCATCTTCCTCGGCGACCAGCTGGCCGACGTGTTCGAGCAGATCGCCGCCGGGGGGGCCACCAGCTCCAAGGAGAAGGGCTTCATCGAGATCGGCGTGGACACGCTGCCCGGTGCTCCCGACCGACCCCGGCGACCGCAACCGGACCAGCCCGTTCGCCTTCACCGGCAACCGGTTCGAGTTCCGGGCCCCCGGCTCGCTCCAGTCGATCGCCGGCCCCATGGTGACCATCAACACCATCCTGGCCGAGGCCCTCGACTACATCGCCACCGAGCTCGAGGCGCTGGTCGCCGAAGGCACGGAGTTCAACGCCGCCGTCCAGACCGTCCTCCAGGAGATCATCACCAACCACGGCAAGGTGGTCTTCAACGACGACGGCTACGCCGACGAGTGGCAGGTCGAGGCGGCCGAGCGCGGCCTGCCCAACCTCCGCACCACCCTCGACGCCCTCCCCGAGCTCATCACCGAGGAGTCGATGGAGCTGTTCAGCAAGTACGGGGTGTTCAACCACCGGGAGATGCACAGCCGGTACGAGATCGCCCTCGAGCAGTACATCCTGGCCATCGACGTCGAGGCCGAGCTGACCCTGGAGATGGCCAACACCATGATCCTGCCGGCGGCCGCTGCGCTACCAGACCGAGTTGGCCACCAACGTGGCCAGCCTGAAGGCGGCCGGGGTCGAGGCCGACACTCAGCACCCTCAACGAGGTGTCCGCCAAGATCGCCGAGCTGCGGTCGGGCATCGCCACGCTGCGGTCGGAGATCGACCACGACGACGTGGAGTCGACGGAGAAGCACGCCGAGCACGCCCAGAAGGGCCTCCTGCCGGCCATGGACACCGTCCGGGCGGCGGCCGACTCCCTCGAGACGCCTGGTGGCCGACGACCTGTGGCCCCTGCCCACCTACCAGGAGATGCTCTTCATCCTGTAGCGGGGCCCACGACCGCGGCGGAGCGGAGCAGGCGGAAGGCGGAGGAACAAGGACCGGGGCCCGTCCCCGGTCCTTGTTCCGTACCAGGGACCGTCAACGAGTACGTCGCGGGTGCCATGATCATCGTCGGGCGTCGGGTCTTGTTCCGACGCCGCCGGTCGGCCCATGACGGGCGGAAAGGGACGGGATCCGTGGACGACGCACTTCGCCGACGCCGCCAGGCGGTGCTGCTCGAGCACTTCGCCTCCGAGACCGACCGGGAGTTCGACAGGACCCTGGCCACCTTCGACGGGAGTCCCCACTACGAGATCATGGCCACCGGCCAGGTCTTCGACGGGGCCGAGGAGGTCATGGGCTACTACCTCAGCTCCCGCACCGCATTCCCCGACCAGCGCCACGACAACGTGCGCTTCCATGCCGCTGAAGACGTCACCGTCGCCGAGTTCGACCTCCTCGGGACCAACCGGGGCGAGTTCTACGGCCTGCCGCCCGACCGGCCGGTCGTTCCGGGTACCGGTCATCGCCGTGTTCTCCTTCCGCGGTGACCGGATCATCAACGAGCGGGTCTACTTCGACACCGCCACCCTGCTCGACCAGATCGGACGAACGGAGCCCTGCTGACTCCGGCACTATGAGTCGGCGTAGACCGTCTTGGTCTGCACCATCTCCTCGATGCCGGCCCGCCCGCCCTCCCGCCCGAAGCCGCTCTGCTTGGTCCCGCCGAACGGGGCGGCCGGCGAGATGCGGCCCATGCCGTTGACCAACACCGTTCCCGGCGTCCAACTCCCGGACGAAGCGCTCGATGCGGCGGGGGTCGGCGGTGTGGAGGTAGGCGGCCAGGCCGTAGGGACTGTCGTTGGCCAGGGCCAGCGCCTCGTCCTCGGAGTCGAACCGAAGGACGGCCAGGACCGGGCCGAAGACCTCGTTGCGGGCCAGGTCGCTCCCGTGGTCCACATCACCGAACACGGTCGGGGCCACGAACCACCCGTCGGCCAGCTCCCCGCCCAGCCGCGTGCCCCCGGCCAGCAGGGTGGCGCCGTCGGCCCGGGCCCGGTCGATGACCCCGAGGATCCGTTCCATGGCCGCCTCGCTGACCACCGGGCCGACCAGGGTGGCCGGGTCGAGCGGGTCCCCCACCGGGACCGCACCGACCGCGGCCACCACCTTGGCCACCACCTCGTCGTAGACGTCGCTCGTGGACGTAGGTCCGGGTGGGCAGGGCACAGCCCTGGCCGGAGAGGAGCGCCGCCCCCAGGTGGGCCGCCACCGAGGCGGCCCGGTCGAGGTCGGCGTCGGGGAAGACGAGGAGCGGGCGACTTGCCCCCGAGCTCGAGGGCCAGCGGGGTCAGGTGGGCTGCCGCCGTGGCCATCAGCGCGCGGGCGGTGGCCGAGCCCCCGGTGAAGCTGATCTTGTCGACGCCGGCGTGGCCGGCCAGCGCCGCCCCGGCCGTGGCCCCACCCACCACCACGTTGAGCACCCCGGGCGGCAGGCCGGCCTCCGCGGCCAGCTCGGCGAAGCGGAGGACGCCGAAGGGGGCCAGCTCCGGCGGCTTGGCCACCACGGCGTTGCCGGCGGCCAGCGCCGGAGCCGCCTTCTGGCCCATGCCCATCATCGATCCGTTCCACGGGGGGATCACCGCCACCACGCCGTAGGGCTCGAGTCGGACCGAGGTGACCGTGCGGCCACCGGCCAGGGTCTCCCCGCCGAGCTTGTCGCACCACCCGGCGTAGTACCGGACCCAGGCCGCCGTGTAGCGGCCGGGCTGCATCACACTGACCGGGGTGCCGTTGTCCAGGGCGGCCAGCTCGGCGGCCTCGCCGGCATGGGCCTCCAGCAGGTCGGCCAGGCGGAAGAGGACTGCGGCCCGCCGGTTCGGCGACAGGGCGGCCCAGGCCGGCTGGGCCTCCCGGGCGGCGGCCACCGCGTCGTCCACGTCCCCGGCGCCGGCCAGACCCACCTCGGCCTGAATCCGTCCGCTGGCCGCGTAGTGGTGGGCGAAGGTGCCGGCGGCAGCACTCGGCCGCCAGCTCCCCCGATCAGATGGCCCTGGGCGGCCAGACGGGTGACGGTGGCCGAGGTCTCGGTAGCCCTCACGGCACGACGTACCCGCCATCGACGGGTAGGGCCACACCCAGCACGAAGGAGGCCGCGGGAGTGCACAGCCACACCGCGGCCTCGGCCACCTCCGACGCCTCACCGATCCGACCGATGGGGTGCAGCGCCCTCAGGTGGTCGTCGAGTGCCGGGAAGTCGGCCAGGGCCTGGTCCACCATGGGGGTACGGGCCGTCCCCGGGCAGACGGCGTTGACCCGGATCCCCTTGGCCCCGTAGTCGAGGGCGGCCACCTTGGTCAGGCCGATGACCCCGTGCTTCGAGGCGGTGTAGGCGGCCTGCTCCGGATAGGCCACCAGGCCGACCCCCGAGGACGTGTTGACGATGGCCCCGCCGCCCCGGGCCAGCATGGCCGGGATCTCGGCCTTCAGGCAGTGGTACACCCCGGTGAGCATGACGGCGATGGTCCGGTCCCAGCCCTCGTCGGGGTAGTCGGCCAGCGGGGCAAGGGGAGCGGCGATGCCGGCGTTGTTGTGGGCGCAGTCGAGGCCGCCGTAGGTGTCGACGGCGTGGGCCACCGATGAGATCCTCCCAACGTAGGAATTTGCCGAAATCAGCCCAAGCCAATCGTCGGCGTCCACTCGTAAAGCCAGGGCTTGCCACCGGCGGTCGATCGACGCGCCATCCGCACGTACGAGGCCATACCCCGCTCCTAACGCGATGACGCCGATGCCGAGCGCCAGCAGGATCACGAGTAGCGGCGCCACAACCCGCTCGCGCAGGGCCAGGTCGCGTAGCGTGGCGAGCGCCGCCGCCTGGATTTCAGATTTTGCATTGGCGACCACAAGGTCAGCCGTTTCCGCCATATCGGCGCGAACGGCCGAAGTCGCGGACTGTGAAACTTCGCCCACCGCGCGGCGGGCCGCTTCCTCGACGCGCTCGGGCAGCAAACGCATCGCCGCGGGGACGTCCACCGCCGCCTTTTCCAGCACCCCGGCCAGGGCGATGAAAATCACCGTCGGGTCATCCGCCGACAATTGCAGATCGCCAATGCGGCGCCATGCGAGCGCCCTCGCCTCTTCATCAAGTCCGAGCACCGCCGCCGCTTTATCGAACCGGCCTTTGGCTTCCGGGTTCACTGCGCGGTCTCAATCCCGAGCAACGGGAAAGCAGGTTTTATCAATCCCCCAAAATCCCTCCAAAATTTTGCCAACGTGAGCCCGTTCCGAGATCGTCAAAAGGCCGGCGTCATCCGC
>CAWGZH010000002.1:0-1679466 GCA_963827045.1 uncultured Solirubrobacterales bacterium | reverse complement strand
CAGCGCGCTCGCGGCGTCCACGTACACGCGGGCCGCGCGAACCAGATCGCGGCCGGCCTCGGCGAGCAGCTCCGCCGCCTGCACGCGCTGCCCGGCGAGCATCGCGGCCTCGCTCGCAAGCTCCTCGTGACGCTCGCGTGCGTCGATCAGCGCACGCCGGCCATCGGCGACCGCCGCGAGCAGCGTCCGCAGGTGATCGATCGCCCGCTGCTGGCGCTCGGCAAGCGCCTCGGCTCGACGGCGCAGCTCTGTCACGTCCGTCTCATCTGTCACGTCCGTCTCGATCGCGCGATCCACGCGCTCGCTGAACGCGTCAACGATGCCCGCCACCTGCGCCTGCTCGACGGCCGCGCTGCGCGCCTGCGCCAGCTCCCCATCCGCCCGCGCTCTGTGTGCGTCCGCATCCGCGAGGCGCTGACGCTGTTGATCGCGTCGCTCGACACCGCGATGGTGGACCGCCCGCGCCTGAGTAGCGCGCTCGGCGGCCCGGCGAGCCTCCTCGGCGGCGCGCTCGAGCTGGCGGGCGCTGCGCGCCTCCGGGCTCTCGCGCAGCGCTCGCTCGCGGGCGCGCAGACGCTCCTCCTCGGAACGCAGCTCCGCAAGCGCCGCCTCCGCGCCGTGGAGCTCGTCGCGCGCCTTCTGATGAGCGGCCTCGGCGTCGGCGAGGTCGCGGCTGACGCGGTCGAAGGCGGTCTGTGCCTGGCGCGGAAGCGCAGCGCCGACGACAGCACGGGATCCGCGCGTAGTGACGGTAGGTGTCGAGGTAGCCCGCGGCGGCGTCGCGCACCTCGACCATCGCGGTGAGCGCGTCGCGGTCCTCCACCCCTCCGCGGAAGGCCTCCGCGACGTCGGCGATCAGCGCCTGGTCGAGCGGTGGCAGCGCACGGTCACGCATCGGACAGCGCGCGCTCGTTCGGGCGCTTGGAGAGCTGTGGTGCGCGAATCTTGATCAGCAGGTCGATCAGCGCGTCGTAGCGCTGCTCGCCGAGGCTGAAGAGCGCCTGGTCGACCGCGCGCCGGTAGGCACGTGCGGTGCAGTTTTCGCCGAGCACGCCGATCGCCTCCTCCAGCCGCTCGCGGTCGGCGATGCGCACCCCGTCGACGAGCGCCAGCTCCTCGCCGACGCGCTGGTCGCTGAGGAAGAACCAGTGCGAGGCGATGCCGCGGCCGCTGACCGCCTTCAGGCCGCATCCCAGCGTGCAGAACAGCGTGTTGCCATCCGCGTCGAGACGGCCGAGCTCGAGCCAGGTGTATCCGAGCCGCTCGTCGTTGGGGTGCTCGCCGCCGAGCAGCAGGTTCCAGTCCATCTGCTTCTTCGGATCGGCGTCCGGCTCGACG
Organism: uncultured Solirubrobacterales bacterium; assembly: GCA_963827045.1. Classification (GTDB taxonomy): domain Bacteria; phylum Actinomycetota; class Thermoleophilia; order Solirubrobacterales; family Solirubrobacteraceae; genus Palsa-744. The sequence goes on along the minus strand of CAWGZH010000002.1, from coordinate 1,678,128 downwards.
CGGTGAGGGGAGAGCTCGCCGTCGAGCAGGAACGGAAGCGTAAGGGCGAGCACCTTGGACTTGCCGGTGCCGTTGTTGCCGCGCAGCAGCAGCCGGCCGTCGCGGAAGCGAAATCCGCCTGGTCGTAGTCGAAGACGTCCACCGGCCCCGCGCGCAGCGGCTGCCAGCGCTCGCGCTCGGGCTCGGGAGCGGACGCGTCACGCTTCCAGCTCCAGCTGCGAGCGCCCCTCGGCGATCGTCGGTGGGGCGAGCGCGTAGCGGGCGAGCGCCGGCAGCGGCCTGACGCCGTCCGGGCCGCGTCGTATCAGCCGCAGCGCCACGAGCCGCTCGAGCGCGGTGTCCGCGAGCGCAACCTCGGCGCCAGGCTCGCGCGCGCTGCGACGCCAGTACGCCCGGTGCTCCTGCGCCAGCTGCCGTACCAGCCGGTGCAGCTCGGCCTCTGCGATCTCCTCCGCCTGCTGCGCAAGATGCTCGGCCAGCAGCAGCGTGACGTGGCCGTCGGTGCCCACGTCCGGCATCCGCACGTCAGTCAGGTCATCGTCGGGGTCGACCATCGCGATCCCCTCCTCGCGAACCTCGGCCACGAGCCCGGTCAGCTCGGAGATACGTCGCGTGAGCGCACCCCGCTGACCGGTCAGGTAGGCGGCCTGCGCGGGGTCAAGCTCGTCGTTGTAGAGGACGGGATCGTCGAGCAGGCGTCGCGTGAGGTGATGGCGCAGAGCACGGGTGCGCAGATCCTCAGCTTCCGGCAGTGGATCGGCGCCAAGCTGGGAGAGCCGCTCGTCAAAGTCGTGAGCGACGATCGTCGAGGGCCCGCGCGGCGCCGCGAGGACCACTGCGAGCACGCGTCGTTCGACGTCGTAGAGGGCATCGCCGGCGTCGCGCACGAACGCCTCCTCGTCGCCGGCAACGCGAGCGAGCACGCCGAGCTCGAGCAGCAGCCGCACGACCGCGACAAGTTCCGCGCGCTCCTCGCGTCCCTCGAGCCGGAACACGACACCCGCCCGCGCGAGCCGCTCGTCGGCGGCCGCCAGGATCACACCTTCGGCCAGGCGCCCGAGAGTGATCTGCGCATCGGAGCGCTCGAGCACCGACAGGGCGAGGCACGTGACACATGACGTCGGCGGCTGAACGGCACCCGCGAGCGCGCGTCGCGCGCGGGATGCGTCGGGTCGTCGGTCGTGGGCGCGAGCTTGACCAGTCTCGCCACCTCGCTGTTAACGATCAGCCGCCAGCCCGTGTTCGTGTCGAACCACGAGCGCAGCTCACCGGCGTGACGGCGGACGAGGCGGAAGTCCTCAGCCTCGGCGCCACCCGCGCGCAGCATCGGTCGGCGCAGCAACGCGCGCGCCGCCGTCGCAGCTCTGCCGATCGCGCGTGGTCGAGCGCACTCTCGAGCGCTTGGCTCACGCCAGGACCGCCGGAGGACTCGCCTGGCGCTCGGCACCCGCACCGCGGGAGGAGCCAAGCGTCACTGCACTCGCGCCATTCGGATATGGGTTCAGGTCGGCGATCTCGATCACGTGATCGGGCCCGCGAAAGATGCCGGTCGGGGTGTGGATCTCGATCAGCTGAGCGTCCGCGAGCGCGACCAGCCGGACGTGCAGGGTGCCGTCGGCGGTCGTGGTGGCAACCTCTCGCTGGCCCGATCGACGGGCGGAGAGGGCGTCGCCCAACAGCGCCAGGAACAGGCCAAAGGCATCCCGATCGAGCTCTCCAAGCTCACCGAGGTTGGTCGGCCGGCCAGTGGCGAGACGAGCGCGCGCGGCGGCGGTCTGCTCGGTCTGCCGCGCTGCGAGCTCCGCCAGCAGGCGACGGGCGTCCTCGCGGTCGGCGACGCGGTTGGGATGGCCACGGCGCTCGTAGCTGCCGGTGCGCCGCAGGCGTGGACTGATGTGTAGGGGAGGCGCCTGCATCCAGGATGTTGACACCGGCACGGGCTGCTCCTCACGTGCCTGGCGCGTGTCACCGTCGAGGACGAGGTGCCGCGACCCGTATACGCCGAACGCGGTGCGCCACAGCCGATGCAGAGCGGCGTCGTCGGGCGCCTCGGCGAACCACTGCGCGAGCGCACGGAAGTCGGCCGAGCGGTCGGAGCGCCCGGAGCGACGCTCGTTGAGCGTCGCCACCACCGTGAGCAGATCGGGGATCGCCTGCCGCGCCCTGCTGCGCAGCAGCTTGGCCTGGCTCGGGTGGCCGGGCTGGGAGACGAACCATTGCCGCAGCCCCCGCCAGCGCTCCTCCCAGGCCGCGACCTCGACGAGATAGGCCCCCTCGCGAGGGTCCTCGCCGGCGGCGCCGTCATCCGCGCCGCCCGGCGCGGCGTCCTCGGCATCGCGGCGCGCCGCGACACCGAGCAGACGCGACACGTCCGCCTGCTCGAGCTCGCCGAGCAGCGCGGAGATCTCCCCGCCCACGGTGACGAGATCCTTGATGAAGCGCTCCAGGTAATCGACGAGGTGATTCTTATAGGCGCGGAAAGCGTCCACGTCGGCGTCATACAGGTCGATCGTGCGCTGCAGCGACCCCATGAACGCTTGGGCGTTGCCGGCGAGGTCGGTGAAGCGCGCCACGAGGTCGCGTAGCAGCAGCCCCACGCTTCCGGGATCGGGCTGAGCCTGGACGGCGAGCTCGCGCAGCGCCCGCAGCTGGGTCACTATGTCCGTCAACGCAACCGCCTGCAGAGCACCACGCCGTCCGAGCTGCTCGTCGTACACGGCGAGCGCCCGCTCCGCGGCCTCGCCCGGGTGGGTCAGCTGATAGAGGAAGCGCGCGCGGTGGAAGTCCTCGACCGTCGTCACGCGGCTCGTATCAGGGTCGGCGCGTAGGTTGCCCCACTCGACGAGCTGCCCGAGGGCGTCGGCGACCGCCTCGACAGGTACGTGCCCATCGCAATCGGCGCGGGCGAGAGCCTCATGAAGATCCTCGGTGCGCAGATGCACCACGAAGCGCCGCTTCGCGGCGACGAACTCCGCCATCACCCGCCTGTAAAGCGCAACGTTCGGTGTTGCGAGATGCGCGAACGGTCTAAATTCGAAAGGCTCCACACTCAAGCACGTTAGCCTCCGGAGGGGACCGGTATACGCAGCGCCGGAGATCGCCTCGATCGGAGGCATGAAGAGCAGTCTTCCGGGAACGAGACGGCTGCTTCAGTGAGCTTTTAGCAAAGCCGAAGCTCACGGTCGTGTGCGCGCCAACGTGTGCGCAAACCTGGATCGACGAGCTCGCTGGACGCAGCCCGCGCGGGCAGGTCGGAGTCCTCTCCCCACACGCAAAGCTGCGAGTCGCGCGACCAGACGGCGTGCAGGGCGATCACAAGGGCATCTTGTCGTGCGGACGGACGCCTCCCGAGACCGCCTACGCGGGCAGCGCCCACCGGGGACCACCGCGGTGGCGAGTCATGCAACCATCCTTCGGATGGCACACCACAGGCGCAGGGGTCCGAAGAGCACGCGCGCCGGATGCCTGCTGTGCAAGCCACACAAGCACCAGGCCGAGCGCCATCGTGGCCGCGCTCGCAGCGACCGTCGTTGGCACGAGCAGCAGGTGGCAGCCGACCACGATGGCTACCGCGACCGCTCAGACCCCGCGAAGTAGACGCACTGCCGATGCCAGTCAAGTTCGGGCTCTGGAGGCTGGACGGGGAGTCGGCGCAGCAGGTGCGTTCGAACGTGATCGCATCCGAGGAGCGCCTGGAGAAGATCATCCAGGCGCGACTCGACATCCTTGGCCTGGACGATCTCTTCCAGATCGGGCGGCAGGTCATCACCGACTTCGGCAAGCGCATCGATCTGCTGGCCATCGACGGGGGAGGAGATCTGTACGTCATCGAGCTCAAGCGGGATCGAACCCCGCGTGAGGTCGTCGCCCAGGCACTGGAGTATGGGTTCTGGGCACAGGGTCTCTCGCTCGAGGCGGTCAGAGAGCTATACGCAAAGCACCACCAGGGCGAGGACTTCGACTCGGCGTTCACCAGTCACTTCGAGGGCGACCTGCCGGAGTCCATCAATACCGATCATCACCTCGTTGTGGTCGCCGGTGGTATCGACACCAGCAGCGAGCAGATCGTCGAGTATCTGCGGAGTTATCGGGTGCCGATCAACGTTCTGTTCTTTGAGTACCTACAAGACGGCGACCGGGAGTATCTGGCGCGATCCTGGCTGAGCGATCCCGAGATCGAGGCTTCCAGCGGCGCCAGCGGCAAGAAGCAGGCTCCCTGGAGCGGACTCGACTTCTTTGTCTCCGTCGGGGAGAACCAGCATCGCAACTGGGATGACATGCGCCGCTACGGGTTTGTTTCCGCTGGCCATGGCGAGAAGTACCGCAAGGCGATGAGCAACCTCTTCGAGGGAGCCCGTGTTTGGGCCGCGATCCCCGGGACCGGCTATGTAGGGATGGGTGAGGTGATCGCTCCGGCAGTCGCGATCAGCGACTTCAACGTCGAGGTCGATGGCGTGACCGTGCCGATCCTGCAAGCGCCGCTCGAGGCGTCCAACATGGGCGAGGACGCGGACGATCCAGAGCAGAGCGAGTATTTGGCGCGGGTGCGCTGGATCGACGTCCGGCCGCGCGAGCAGGCGGTTTGGGAGAAGGGCATGTTCGCCAACCAGAACGTCGTCGCCAAGCTGCGACAGCCGTTTACGCTGCAGCGGCTTGCCGAAGTCTTCCGTGTTCCCACTGACAGGAATCCCGAGTAGTCAGGCCCATGCAGCAGACGCAGCGGATCTACGGCTCGGTGTCCTCGGAGCCCTCCGCCAACTCGCGTGCCCGGCGGGCGGCAAACTCGGCGACCTGCTGCTCCACCCGCCGCAGGCCCTCCATCTCCCCTGCGAGGCCTTCGGTGATCTGGACATCCTCACCGGCCATCAGGACACCGCGCTCGCCGACGGTGTAGCGAGTCACGGCGATCGGGGTGGCGATCCCCTGCAGGGTCAGGTGGGCGACCGCCGCGTTGCGGTCGGCGCAGAGGATGAAGCCAACGGTGGCGCGATCCTCGTCGTGCGCAACGAGCTCATTGACGGCGTTGACGTAGAGGTTCATCTTGCCCGCGAACTCAGCCTGGAAGGGGCCGATCTTGAGGTCGATGACCACAAAGCGGCGAGTCGGGTGGTGGTAGAAGAGGAGGTCGAGAATGAACTCCTCGCCGCCTATCTCCAGCGACTTCTGGCGCCCAGCAAAGTAGAAGCCCTCGCCCAGCGCGAGCATGAAGCGCTCGATGTCGCCCAGCAAGGCCGCTTCCAGGTCGCGCTCCTTGGCGCCTTCGGCGAGCTGCACGAAGTCCAAGACCACGGGATCACGGGTGATCCGCTGCACAACCTCAGCGTCACCGGCCTGTAGCGTGCGATCGAAGTTGGTGATCGCCGCCGCTTGCCGCTCATGCAGGCGGCTGGCGATATGGTGCGCGAGTTCCGCCTTGGACCAGCTCGACGCGCGAGCTGCGTACCAGTCGCGTGTCGGGCGGTCGGAGAGCTTGTCCAGCAGCAGCATGATGTGAGCCCAAGGCAATGCTCCAGTACCGGACTGGAGCATTTCCCGCTCGGGCCATGCTGCAGCGAAGGCACGCATGTAGCGGAGGCTGCTCACAGAAAACCCGCGCGCACCGGGAAAAGCCGCCCGCAGGTCTACAGACAGCCGCTCGATGATCTTGGGCCCGCCACGTCCGCGGCGATTCCCCTCCTCACCTTGGCGTCGCAGAATCTCTTGGCCGATCTGCCAGTACACGTCGATGAGCTCCGCGTTGATCGCGCGGGCCGCACGCGCCTGAGCGCTGCGGATGCGCGCCTTGATGTCCTCGAGGAACTCTTCGTAGCTGCGCGGCAACTCGGGAGTCTCGGCCGACCGATGAGCAGGCGAATCAGGCATCTGGCTCCGGAGCGTACCGATCGCCTGCGTCGATTCTCCGCGGTCGGCCGCCGCCAAACGCCCGTTCGACAAACGCCGCCCCATTGGACGGATCGGGCGCGTAGTGCCGGTAGATCTCGGTGGTCTTCGCGTCGGCATGGCCCATCCACTCCTGGATCGCCCGCAGCGGGGCGCCGGCCGCAGCCATTTGTGTGCCGAAGGTGTGGCGGAGCTCGTGGAAGGTGATCTCATGTACGCCTGCCTCGGCGAGCGCATCCTTGAACCGCTTGCGCATCTTGGAAGGGTCGAGGACATGTCCGGTGTCGGGGTGGCAGAAGACGAGATCCCTGTCTGCGGGGAAGCGGGAGCGTCGGCGCAGGTCTTCGAGCTCGCGGGCGAGTCGGGCGGCCATCGGGACCGAGCGGCCTTCGTGGGACTTGGGGGTGTCCATCTGCCCGCGCGTGAAGTTGTCGGCGACGCGCACGCGCGCGACCTGCCAGTCGATGTCCAGCCACTTCAGCGCGAGCAGCTCGCCCTGGCGCAGGCCGGTGAGCGCGGCGGCCAGATACAGCGCCCGCTCGATCCCGCCGATGGTGTCCTCGGGCACCGCGTCGATCAGTTTGTCCAGTTCGGGTGGCTGTAGGAAGCGGACGCGTTGGTGGGGGGAGCGGTTCTTCTTCGGGCGGTCGACGTAGGCGACCGGGTTGCTCTGCGCCCAGCCGCGCTTGACCGCGAAGGCGAACACGCCGTGCAGGAAGTTCAGGTGGTTCTGGACGGTCTTTGAGGACAGGCCGTCATTGCGCTTGCGCTTGAGGTACTGCGCGACCTGGGCCGGCTCGATCTTGTCGATCGGCCGCTCGCCGAAGAACGGCACGAGATGACGGCGCAGATGTCCGCGGTAGTCCTGGATCGTGGAGCGCTTGCGCTCCATCACGTGCTCCAGGTGATCGACGTAGGCGCCGCCAGCCTCGTCCAATGTGCGCCGGGCGGCGGTGGACACGATCACGTCGCGCTCGATCCGCTTGCGCAGCTCCTTCTCGGCTTGCGCGCGCGTGAGTCCGTCCGCGGTGCCCGGGGTGCGCTTGGCGGCGATCTTGCGCTTGATGCGCGTGCCGCCGGACCACCACGAGCCGTACCAGCTCACCTGCCCAGCCGCGTCGGCTCGCTCGAAGAGACGCCCGCTGCCGTAGGAGCGCCTACTCATCGCCGGTGACCCATATGTCGGTGTCCGATGTCGTGCGGGGCATCAGCCGTCGACTTGCTCGGCGAGCCACTGTTCGAGCATCGCGCGGGTGAACCTGATGTGCCGTCCGACGCGCAGGCACGGTATCCGGTGGGCGCGTACGGCTTCGTAGATCCAGCTCGGCTTCACGGACAGCAGCGTCGCCGCCTCGTGCGGACACAGCAGCGGCCCCTCGGCGAGTGTCGACTCGGCTACGGCGGCGCCGGTGGGTTCTGTCCCCTTCATCCCCGTTAATGACCCCAAGCGGCCGAAAACGGCCAACGAGTTGGCCGGGGAGTAGATAGGGACGGCATTGGCGCGTCGCGGGAGACTCGTCGCAGTCGAAGCCACCGGCCCTCCTGCAGGGTGCCTGCTGGGGCATCCGGAAGCGCCTATATCGCGATCAATTCGAGCTCATCCAGCCGCCTGACCGCACGAGACGCCCAGACTGACTCGCCGGAGATCTGCGCGATGCCGCCCTGATCGAGCCTCGCGAGTGCGTCGCGGATGTCGAGCGGCTCTACGTTGGAGATCTCGACCTCCAGCTCTGCGCACGACCAGCGATCACCGTGATCATCGCGAAGGAGCTGCAGGATGATCGCCCGTTCGATCCTCGGGTCGCACTCGCCCAGAACTTGGCTAGGTTGATCTTGCATGGAAGGGTCACTCCTTCTTTGCCGGGCCCCGGGCAGCTTCAACTGCGCCGGGGCCACTTAGTTTTGTGGTGTCTGTCGCGATGGTCTGAGCGAACCGAACGCGCGACCGCTATCGCACGGTAAAATGTAGCACGTAGAGTGCTATAGCACCCGTGGATAGGCTCCCGCCCATGAGCCCCGAGCAGCAGTTCGGCGCCAATCTCGCTCGTGCCCGGGAGAGAGGCGGCCTCAGCCAGTCCGACCTCGCGCGCAAGGTTGACGTGTTGTACACGTACATCTCTCGACTCGAGACCGGCAAAGCCACTCCTTCCTTTGGTCTGATCATGCGCCTGGCTGCGGCGCTCGATATTCCGCCCTCGGATCTGTTCGCCGGCGTCAAATAGCGTTGACGCTGTCCGGGGCGCCCCGGTCAGCGCCCACGATCGATGTTGCGGTTGGCCGTTGGGCGGTCGTGGTTGCGGCTGGAGCGCATCAGGATGGCCGGGACGCGGAGGATTCGCAGCGGTCCGAGGTCGTAGCCGGGGCCGAAGGCGGGGTCGTAGGGCTCGTAGGCGAGCGAGGGCTGCTGCGCTCGGCTGGTGCCCATCCTGCGCGCGAGCTGCATGACGCGGTCGGCGTCTTGCCCCTCGCTGCCGAGCTCCTCGCGCGCGAGGAACCAGTCGGTGCCCTGGCGGGCGCGGGTCGCCTCGACGTAGGCGCTCTCCTTGCTGGTCTGCCAGCCGCCGGTCACCACGACGGTCCGCTCGACCGTTGCGCCCTGCTGGCGGTAGACGTGTTGCGCGTAGCCGAGCCGCAGGGAGTTGACGTCTTCGCCGGCGAGGCGCACCGACCGGCCTGAGCCGTCCAGCTCGATTGTCAACGCGCCGCGCTCGCTCACGCGCGTGACCTGGCCGCGGGTTCCGTTCTCCACCCGGGGTTGGCCTGGTGGGCGGTGTTGGGATGTGAAGGCGACGATGTCGCCTTCACGCAGCCCGTAGTGGGTGTGTTCGAGTGGCATCTCTCGGTGGCCGAGTTCGCCGCGCTCAGCGCGGAGGTACTGGGCGCGAGCGTTAAGTCGGTCAATCTCCTTGTTGGAGGCGTCGGCGACCAACGCGACCTGGCGTATTCCCTGCTTCTCGGCGAGTGCCATCCAGCGCTGGATGGCCGCCTCGCCGGCCTCGTCGCGGGTGTTCGAGAAATGCAGTTGTGCGCGTTTGAAGTAGTGCGCCATCGCACGCTCAGGCTCGCCGGCCCGAAGGGCGGCCCATGCCCTGCGCTCGTCGGGGTCCTGGGTGCGGCGGATGTCGGTGAGCTCTGCGTTTGGGGTATGGGTGGCGAGCCGGTCGAACATCCCGCCGGGCCCGATCGAGGGGAGCTGCTTGCCGTCACCGACGGCGATCAGCTTTGCTCCGGAGCGCTCGACCAGCTCGGTGAGGGCATCCATGCGCTTGTGGTCGACCATCCCGGCCTCGTCGAGGAAGACCGTCGTGGCCCGGTCGATCTCGACCGTCCCCGTGTTCGCACGAGCGACCAGCGAGTCGAGCGTAAGCGTCCGGCCGGTGAGAGCTGGGCTGTCAGCTCCGAGCCGCTCGGCCGTGGACCCAGACACGGCGATGCCGATCGTGTGGCGGCCGGCATGCCGCTCGGCGCGCGCGGCGGCGTCGATCACGACGCCCTTTCCGGTCCCCGCCGGGCAACGAGCACCGCGGCACGCTCGGGACCCGTGAGGACTCGCAGCGCGTGATTCTGCTCCGTGCTCAATGGTCCCCCGATGTGCTCGGAGACCTCACGCACAGCGCTTGCGCGAGCGTGTTCGCCGACGTCCCGGCCCGCTGGCTGGGCGAGCAGCTCAGCACGGCGCTCGATGGCCTGCTCCTGAGCGCGCACGGCGAGGGTGGTCATACGCCCGCCCTCCAGGGTGAGCACCCGCCGGTCATGGACCATCTCCCGAGCGACCGCGAGCGCCTGCTCCGGTGGGATCTCCCCGGCTGTCTGCTCCAACGCGACTGCGTGCAGATTACGCGCCTGGAACACGGCGTGCTGCTCGGTCAGCCTCGCCTCGATGCGATCCTCGATGGGGCGCTCGACCCTCGGCCGTTCGGGCGCTCCGATTAGACGCACGGCCTCGTCGGGACCGAACCCGTGGCGACGGCCCGTCTCGCTCCACACCCGCTGCAGGTCTCCGCGGGTCGTCAGCTCCTTGGCGCGGCGGTTCTCGAGCGCCAGGCTACGAAGCTCCCCGCGCTCTGGCGCCCGGCCGTGGCGAGCACGGAAACTCTCAGCAGCTCGGGCGACCTCTCGGCTGCGTCCTGAGAACTCCTCCGTCAGGCCACGCGGCACCCTCGCGATCTCAAAGTACCGGCCGTCCTTACCAGTCCCGCGCTCGATCTCATAGCCCTCCTGGGCCAGCTCCTGCGCGAGCGATGAGCGGTAGAACGCCCCCAGCTCACGGGCCGAACGGAAGATCGGCCGCGAAGCGATCGCGACGATCCTCTCGTCCTCCCGGATCGCGCCGCTGATCACGACATGACTGTGCAGCTGCGGATCGGGGGCCTGCGCCCCGCTGACTCCCCTCGCGGTCGTGTGCCGGTACTCCGCGGCAACCAAATCCTTGGCGTGCTCCTCCACCACCTGGCCGCCGTAGCGACGGCGCACCATCGGAACCTGCTCGCGCATATACCTGACCGTGCTCGCCACTGCCCGTGCGTGTGCGCCCTCGATCTGGTGGCGCTGCCACGGGTCGCCGAGCGCCCACACTGTCGAGACGGACTTCGGGGCGCTGAACGTCACGTCGATCCCGCCGCCCCTCCCGCCGCCGGCGCCCTCGGGTCGCAGCCACCTGCCGGTGCTCGGATGGCGACCATCCATCAACGCGATGAAGTCCGCGCCATCGACCGCCTCGTCCGCCTGCACCCCGAGCCTGGTCAGCGTCTCCTCATCGGACAGCCAGCGACCCGGCGCCTGGGTCAACTCGCCGTCTGGGGTCAGGTAGTAGTCCCCGCGCTCGGGCGCGACCGCCTTGCTCTCCAGGTACCGGGCATAGCCGCCACCTCCGGCCGCAGGGATGCTTGCTGCCGTCATCACATGTGTGATGACCCTGAGCGCCCCAAACCGGCCAACGAATTGCACAGCGTTCGCACAGCAGGCGCACACCCGTGCATCTGGTCTGTTCTGAGTGCGAAGCTGCGCGGCGCCGGATGGTGGGCAAGATCTTGGGGCGTTCCTGGGACGAGCCTGTCGTGCCGGAGGTGGTAGTGGGACGCGCTTCAGGTGGCGCACTCGCAAGGGCGCGCCAGGCGGTCGCTCTTGGCCGCTCGCTTCTCCGGCACGTTGACCGGCCGGTCGGCCCCGCGTTCGCCCCGCCCACACACGCGTTGATTCGAACAGCTGGATCGCTCGTGTGGTAGCTCCATGCCGGCCCGGCTCCCAGGCGTGACCCACGACCTCGCGGTAGCTTGCCCCCTATGGACGCGCGGCACATCGCGGCGAGAGCTAGAGTGCCCTCGCTGACGAACGGGAGCGAGTGACGATGCGTGTGGCCCTCACGGGTGCCCACGGGGTGGGCAAGAGCACCTTGGCCGAGGAGATGTCCGGCGTGCTCGATGTCCCCGTGCTGTCGACCCCAGGTCGTACGCTCGCGGCCCAAGGACTGCCCGTCAACGATCAGGCGACGGTGACGAGCCAGACACTGGCGTGGCTCTTGCAGTTCCGTTTCGAGCGCGAGCTGGACATGTGGGTGGCACCGCGAACGCTGATCGACGTGTGGGCCTACACCCTGCAGTCCGCAGCCCGCCAGGAGATGAGCGCGCTCGAGGACGGCCTACTCGCGGAGCTCCGCCGAGCGACGCCGCTCGCGGTGGCAGGGCGCTACGACGAGCTGATCTACATCCCACCACGGATCGCGCTGCAGGCCGACGGGGTACGGCCGACCGACGAGGAGTTCCAGCGCGAGACCGATGAGGCAATCCTCACCGCGCTCGCGGAGTGGCGGATAGCGCACACCATCCTAGATGTCACCGACCGCGGCGCGGTGGAGGCCGAGCTCGAGCGCCTGGCGGCCAGAGCGGCGCCGGGTAGGTGAGGCTGGTGACCCGGCCGCTGTAGCGGGGGCGACGGCGGGTGGCTCCGGTTGCGGAAACTGCGGGTTCGGCGCTCTGGCCCGGCCGGGCGCGCCCGTATACTCGCGCCGTGGCGAGACCCTTACCGGGGAACAGCGAGCTGGCGCCCGATGCACAGTCCCGCTGGTGGCTCCAGGGCCCGCAGCAGGAGAACGCGCCGCGGCGGCCCATCCGGATCGCCGGCCGGACACTGGAGCCGACAGAGGTCTTCGACACTTACTGGCGGTTCGCGGCGGCCCGCCAAGCGATCTATCTCGCGCGCTTGGCCGGCGCGCACGGCCCGTGGAGCGAGGACCGGATCCTCCGCGACTTCCGTTTCACGAACGTCTACCGCGCGGCCGACCGGGTGTCCCAGTTCCTGATCCAGAACGTGATTTACGGCGACGGCGCGCCCACCGACCCGGACAGTGTGGTGTTCCGGGTGCTGCTGTACAAGATTTTCAACCGGATCTCCACCTGGCAGCGTCTCGAGGATGCGCTCGGACCGATTGACTGGCGGACCTACGACTACACACACTTTGCCCAGGTCCTCGACGACGCGGCGAGCGACGGCCCGATCTATTCGGCGGCGTATCTGATGCCACCACCGCGGCTCGGCGAGCAGGGCAAGCATCGCAACCATCTGCGGCTGCTCGAGCGGATGGTGCGCGACGGGATGGCGCGGACGGTGTCGTGCACCGGCTCGCTTACCGGCGTCTATGAGCGACTGGTTAGCTATCCGTCGATAGGTAGGTTCCTGGGTTTCCAGTACGCGATCGACCTGAACTACACGCCGCTGATGGCCGGCAGCGAGAATGAGTTCGTCGTCGCCGGCCCCGGGGCGTGTGACGGTATCCGCAAGTGCTTCGGGCCGCAATCGGCCGGCATCGAGGCGGAGATCATCCGGCACATGGTCGACCGCCAGGATGAGTACTTCGCCGGCCTGGGACTCGAGTTCGGCGGTCTCTTCGGGCGCCCACTGCACCTGATCGACTGCCAGAACCTGTTCTGTGAGGTGGACAAGTACGCGCGCGTCGCTCACCCCGACGCCGCGGGCATCTCCGGGCGCGTCCGGATCAAGCAGAGGTTCCGCCCCAGCCGCGAGCGGCTGATGGCGGTGTTCCCCCCCAGGTGGGGGCTCGCAGACTTGCGGCTTCTGCCGGGCACCGCGCAGCTGGATCTGTGGCGCTAACCGGCCATCTCGATCAGGGCGGCGTCCATATCGACGCGCACGACTCCCTCGCCCGAGACCCGCAAAGCCCTCCAGACGGTGAAACCAGCAAGGATCGCGCTCTCCCATTCCGCCGCGGTTCGATGCGCGACCTCCAGCCCGACGGTCATCGCGCGTACCGCGTCGAGGATCCTGTCGTTGACCCGCTCGGCGCCGTCGAAGTGGTTGTAAGAGCGAGATAGAGCGAACACCATCGCTGTGATGGCCTCCTCGGTCGCGCACGCCCTCGCGCCGTCGTCGGCGTTGTCAGTGGCAGGGTCGTCCTTTCTCTTGCGTTTGAGCAGCGCGCGCAGGATCGGCGACCAGCCGAGCACCGCGAGGTAGCCGAGGTGGAAGGCGTCGTGGAAGCGGTAGTCATCGGAGTCGCGGGCGTTGTCGTCGATCGCGTCGCCGACGTACTCTCCGTCGATCTGCATCCGTGCCTTGAGCGTCCCCGACGGGGCCTCGTAGGTGCTGAAGCGGGCCGTGAACTGTCTCGGTAGACGCTGGGTCTCGGGGAAGCCGTCGTCGAGCGTGACCCTTCGCGCCGGGTCAGGCGGCAGCCATCGTTGCCGAGTCTTCTGGAGGTTCAGGAGCGCGACGTCGTTGAGGCTGACGTCTACCCGCCGGGCGAGTGATGCCAGATACCAGAGGATGTCACCGAGCTCGACCTTGACGACCTCCTCGAAGCCTGCGTAGGCAACGCCGTCGGGTCTGCGCTTCTTCTTGTACTCGGCAATCAGCGAGCCCACCTCTCCGGCGAGGCCGAGCAGCGGTGTCATCGGGTCATCGTTGGCGCCCTCGAGGTCGGTGAGCGAGGATTCGCGTTGGTAATCCGCGAGCGTGAGGTTCTCCGGCGGCGTCGGATCTTGGCTCACTGCACGGACCTTTCGTTCGGGTTGGAGCGGCCCAGGCCCAGGGCAACCAAGGACGCAACTTCGCTCGGACGGTGCGTCGCCGCCAGTCGGAGGTTCTCGTCGAGGCTGAGGCCGTTTTGCTCGGCGCGCCATCCGGCCTCCTGCGCCGCCGTCTCGATCGCCGCAAGGCCTTCCGAAAGGCCCGCGTCATGCTCCTGGTTCGCCCCGATCTCACCGAGATGGCCCTCCGGGTCGAGTCCGAGCACCCGCGCAATGTCGAGCGTCACGCCGCCGAAGCCGCCCGCAAGGAACAGCGGTCGCTCGTCCCGGATCGATAGAAGGGCCTCCTCGAGGACACCCGGGTAGAGGCCCTGGAAGCCGGCGCGCTTGCCCCCCACGAGCAGCCGCGCATGCGTCTTGGCGGTCATGTGTTCGCGTAGCGCCGTGAGGGCCTGCCGGCGCAGAGCCCGATCCTCGACCGGCTCTGCGAGCTCGGTCCGTTCGAAATCGCGGGACACCTCCTGGCCGTCTGCGCTCAGGTAGACGATCGTCCCGTACAGGCCGAGATCCTCCTCGGCCGCAACCAGATCCGCGAGCGGGATCCGCCGATGTTCCTGCCATGCCAAGCACACGGTCAACGGCCGGTCGCGGCGACTGTACTTCTCCATCTCGGCCCTGAGAAAGGAGGTGTAGCCGTTCGGGTCGAGGTGGCCGCCATAGAGGATGCGCGCGCCGGCGATCAGCATCGCCCGCGCGACCTCGGCCAGGGCGAGACGCAGGTGTGTCTCGACCAGGCCGAGCCGCATGAGATCCGCACTCTCCGAGACCGAGATCCCGAGGCGCAGCTCCTTCAGGCCCTCGCGGGCCAGGAGCTCGTGCTGTTCAGACATCGCTAGCCGCCCCGGGCCGCGAGTCCGCGCGGAGTCATGATGTCCAGACGGTCCGCGAGGCCAGACAGGGCCGCGATCTGGTCGAGGGCGTCGCGCTCGACGGGGCCGAGGGGCGGGTCGGGATGAAGGACGCGTATGTCCTCGTCATCCGGCAGGCTGGCGAGCTCTCCGGTCAGCCAGTCGGCGAGCGTCAGCGGCTCGGGCGCGTGTGGAGCCCACCACGCGATATCCCACGCTGCGCCGCCAGCGGTGACCTGACGTTGGCGGTCCCACAGCTCGCGCTTGAGAGATTCGTCGACGAGTTGGTTGAGGGCAGCGACGATCGCCATGTCGTTGAGATCCTCCCCAGCGGAGGCGTTCGGGATCCGGGCAACGTGGTCCATCAGGAATGAGCCTCGTTCCTCGCCGTCGGTCAGAGCGTCGAGGATCACGACCGGCATGCCCGCGAGCTTCGCGGTCGCGACCTCGCGCTGGCACCACTCCCGGCTGGCGTACAGGTCCGTGCGGACCGCCAGCAGCGCGCTCGTGCGTGCGTTGGCGTCGAGTTCAACCGTCCAGTCCGCTCCGGGCTGCAGGTCGCTCGCGTCGAAGTACTCGGCCAGCCGGGTGCCGTTGATGACACTGCGCACCTGTGTGATCAACTGCGTGAGCTGCTCCGTCTCGTCCCGAGCTGCGCGCTTGGTGTGGCTGAGGAACACCTTCAGCCGCGACTGCCCGTTCGCGAGCTGGGCGATGCCCTGCGCGAGATCCCGAGCGCGCACCGAGGCGGTCTCCGCGGCGACATTGCCGGCCTGGGTGCCGATGGTCTGGATAGAACCGAACAGCTCGCCGAGCTTCGTCCCGTCGGTGGCACCCTCCGTGAGCCGGACGGGGAATACGCCGACACTGTCGCGAGCTTCCTGGCGGAGCGTGGTGATCTGCAGCGCATAGTCGAACCAGCGCCCTTCGCCGGACTGCACCGCGTTGGCAAACCCAATCCCGAGCACCGGGACGATCGCCGTGAGCGCCGGCCCGGCGATCCCGTAGGGCCCGGGCGACAACGGCCTCGGCGCGTCCCGTGCGTCGCGCCAGCCCTGCGACCGGACGTAGATCTCGACAGCGCCGCCGATCAGGCCGGAGAACGCGGTTCCGTGGAAGTGTTGGACGAACTGCTCAGCGATCAGCTCGCCGGCCGGGTCATCCGGATGCCATACCACGAATATCTCGAGAATCGGCGGGATCATCTAGCTTTCATAAACCTTCCGAGTTGGGACACTCCTACACTATTTGGGACAACCCGTTCGAGCAAAGATCTGAGTGCCGATGTCCGAGATGCGCAACGTATTCATCAGCCACATCCACGAGGATGACCGCCATCTCGCCGCGCTCAAGGAGCTGCTGGCGGACCGCGGGCTGGACATCCGCGACTCTTCCGTCAACGCGTCGACGCCGAACAAAGCCAAGAACGAGGACTACATCAAGAGCCAGATCCTGGCGCCGAAAATCCGGTGGGCCGGCACCCTTGTGGTGCTGATCTCCCCCGACACCAAGGACAGCATCTACGTCGATTGGGAGATCGAGTACGCCGTGAAGAACGACACCAGGGTCGTGGGCGTGTTTGCCCCGGGCGCGGCCGATTCGGACCTCCCCGAGGGACTAGCGGACTATGCCGACGGCATCGTGGGATGGAACGGCGACGCCATATTCCAAGCGATCCAGGGCGATGACGTCTGGCAGGACAGTGCGGGCGCGCCCCGCGCACGCAGCGACATCGCCCGCCACAACTGCTAGCGCGCTGCGGGTCTACTCCTACATCGTCGCGCGCGACTTCGGTTTCGCCCCCAACCCGTTTTTCGGGTGGTGCACGCTGGCGACATGCAAGCCGGTGATCCGGCGTACCGCCCGGGTCGGGGACTGGGTTCTCGGCAGCGGCTCCGCTGACAAGGGACGTTCCGGCCGGGCGATCTACGCGATGCGCGTCCAGGAGGCGATGACGTTCGGCGAGTACTGGGCAGATCCGCGCTTCGCCCACAAGCGCCCCGACCTGAGGGCCAGCAAGAAGATCGCGTTTGGGGACAACATCTACCGGCCGGACAGCAGCGGAGGATGGCGTCAGCTTGACTCCCACCACAGCCTGCACGACGGGAACCCGAACCCGTTGAACGTCGTCGCCGACACGGCTACCGACCGGGTCCTCGTCTCGCAGGACTTCATCTACTGGGGCGGTGACGGGCCGGCAGTTCCCGAGCACCTGCGGTCCTTTGGCGAGGCGAGCGAGGATCTCTGCTGCAAGAATCGCGGGCACAGATGCCTGTTTGACGCGGCGCTCGTGAGGGCGGCCGTCGCCTGGTTTGAGAGCTTTGCGGACCATGGACTGCGGGGCAGGCCGGGGGACTGGTGAGGCGCCGATCTGAGATCAAAGCGACCGTCCGCAACCCGATCCGCTGCGTTAGGCACTTTCGTGTTGTGGTATGCGCACGCGAGGATCGCCGGTAGCTCAGGGCTGGTGGATGCGGTCTTGGTGGCGTTGTCGTTCATCAGCATGGGGACGCTCACGGGTGCCGGTGCCCGCGAGCGCGTATGGGTCGGCCGGTCGTGTATCAGGCGGACTGTCAGACGGTTCCACAGGCTCGAATGTAGGATGCCGCCGTGTCTCCTCCAGTGTGCTTTCGATGGCCCGACCCGCCGCTGGTACCGAGAACTCGCGCCCATCGGGCTCGGCGGAGTGCGATCCGCCACGGGGCTCGGCGTCGTGGCGCGCATACCCGCTTGTCGGTGTCTGCGTCGGGCTCGCAGTCGGTGGGTGCGGCAGCGTTAGTCAACTCAGGATCATCGGCTCAAACTCATTTGACGGTGTAGCAAACGGCGGCAACCTCCACGATGCTGTCCGCCGACTGGGGAGACCTACACAGCTTTACAGCCCCGGTGCGGGCACACCGGTGGACTGCGTCGCGGAATGGGCCAGTGACGGAGTGCAGGCGTCCTACCAGGATCTCGCCAACCCGCCGGAAGGCCGACCGTGCGAGCCCGCGAGCGAGTTCCGGCTCGTTGACGTGACCCTGCGCGGGCGTTGGACGACCGACCGGGGACTGCGGGTCGGCGACCCGGTGAGTCGCATCTCCATCATGTACCCGGGCGCGAAGCTTCAGGGGTGCGTGACCGACGAACTCCCCCATGGCGTGATCTGGAGCCTTGATCGCGTGAAGGACCCGCTCGGCGCCCCTGGCTCCTATATCTGCACGCTTGCCGCCATCGCATCTCACGGGAAGGTCATCGCTTTCACGATGAGCAATCGGGGAGCGTCGGAGTAGATGTCGCCGATACGCGATCGCGGGACAACTCAGCTGATAGCGCAGTCGCCCGACACCGTCAAGGCGTACGTGTCCTTCCACCCCAGCACTGCCGGGCTTGCGGCCGAGCTCGGACTCTCCCTGCGCAGCCACGACGTCGAGCTGCGCCAACTGCAGACCGTGGACGGCGCCAAGCGAAGCCTGCCGGTGCTGGTGTTGCTGAGCGACGAGTTGGTGGCGGAGAACGAGCACCTGCTCACGGAGCTGGACGGCTGGGAGGGGCAGATAATCCCCGTGAAGCTCGCTCGACTGAACCTCGATCCCCCGGAGCCGATCAGGAGTATCTCCCCCCTGGATCTGCAGGACGTCCCCGCGGGTGACGCCGCGGAGCGGATCTCCCTCTCGTTGAGGGTTAGACCAGAGTGGTTGTTGGCGTGGCGTGAGCTCCAGGCGACAGCAGACCGGTATCTCGAGGCGGGCGAGGGCTCGCGCTCGAGCGTTCTGCTCGGCGCGGGCGATCTGACACGCGCGAACCGGACGGTGCTCGAACGACCGCGACGGGCGGTCCCGGCGGTGCCGGCGGAGATCCACGGCCTGCTGGCCGCGAGCGAACGAGCGGTCCAGGGCGCGCGCGCGGTGCGGGTCATGCTCGCGTCCCTCGTGATTCTGCTGCTCGCGAGTACGGCCGTGATCGCTGTGTTCCTGCGCGAGTCCGCGCTGCAGGCCGCCGCGAGCGCCCGCAGCGCCACGCGGCACACTGAAGCGGACCGCTTGGACCGTCTGGCGATCGGCGAGCTAGCGACCGACCCCGATCTGCCGACTCTCCTGGCGCGACGCGCGTATGCCCTGGCGCCTGGCAGCTCAACCCGGGAAGTGCTGCGTCGCGCGCTGGACAGCGGCCCTTGGCACCGCTCCTACCGGCTTGAGGGCGTGCCGGTGGGCCTTGCGTCCTCCCCCGCCTCGCCGCTCATCGCCGTCAGCTTTGTCGATGGCTCGGTGGCGCTGCTCAATTCGCGCGATGGGCACATCGTCGCGAAGGTGCCGCTCCCTCACGGTTACGGCGGGGTCCCGATTGCATCACTCAGCGCGGATGGGCGCTTACTCGCCCTGGCCTATAACGGCGGCCTCGTGCAGGTGCGTAGCGCGGACGAGGCGTTCAGGCTGCTCTTCTCCAGACGGTACGCGCGCCTGGCCCGCTCGGAATCCTTGTCGCTCGCGTGGCGTCCGGGCGGCCGGTATCTGCTGGGCGGTTGGAGCGGGCAGCCGGCGCTGTTGTTCGACACACACGGTGACCTCGCCCAGCCGATCGCGTCGTCGACGGTCGCAGCCGCGTCCGCGGTGGCGGTCTCGAGCGACGGGTCGCTCGCCGCGGTTGCCGGCACAAACCGCGTCGCGATCGTAAAGGGGGCCACCATGAAGGCGTGTGCCGTGATCGCTGAGCCCGACGCCCCGACCGGCGTGTCGGTCGTGTTCGACGACGCCCGCGAGACGGTGGTCCTACTGGTCGCTGGTGGTGCACCCGTGCAGATCCCGATTCCCCAGAAATGCGATGCGTTGGCGGGCGCGACACCCGAAGATCCCATCTGGCCCGCGGCGAGCGGCGCGACGGGAACCGCGGTGCTCAGCGACGGCACCGTGGCCGTGGCGACGCTGTCGGGCAACGTGGTCCTACAGGTGCCGCCGGCCACCTACACGGTCGGCTCTTTCCTGGCAGGCACGGGGTCCCTCAGCGCGATCTCGTCCACAAGCGCCGGGCTCGTCACGATCGGCCAGGATCACTGGCTGCGGGTCTGGGATGTCGGGGCACCCGCACCGGTTTACCCTGTGTATCCAGCCCAACAGATCGACCTGAACGAAACACCCGGTGCGCCGCCCGCCACTTGGCGGCCTTTGATCGCGGTCAACGAAGCCGGGACGAGAGTCAGCACCGGGGGCGACGCGACCGGGTACCTGTGGGTCGGTGACGCCCGCGATCTCTCAAAGCCTGGTCTCCGCGTCTTCGTGTCGCTTGACACCTCGATTCGCCCGGCAGTGACTGGTCTGTGTTCCGCGCTCACGATCGACAGCGGCGGCTACATGGCGGAGTTCAGGTGTGGCCCGAAGCACTTGCTGAATGTGTGGCATCGCAACCCGAAGGGCGATCCGGATCTGCCGACCCTCAGCAACTCGGCGATCTCATCCGACGGCCACTTGGTGGCGCTCGCTGGCCGCAGCGAGGTCGAACTCGCAAACACGACCACCAATGCGTCCTCGAGGTTCGCGTTGCCGGGGCTGACGAGTATCGCGTTCGATCGGGCGAACGAACTGGTCGGCGTCGAGGCCGACGGCGCCCTGGTCAGGATCGGATCGTCGGGGTCGGTGCGCCAGGTGCCGGTCGACCTCGGTGACCAAGTCCGAGCGGCCGGTATCGAACCCGCGGGACGCCGGGTGCTGATGGTCAGCCCCGACGGCGAGGTCGCTCTCGTCAGCACGTCAAACGGCGCGGTGCTAAGGCGGCTGTCCCTCGGCGCGGGGCTGGGCAGCGCGATCGATGCGCGCTTCTCCGAAAACGGCCGGCTCGCCGTGGTCCTCGCCCGTGACGGCTACTGGGTGATCGATATCGAACGCTGGCGAACGATCGCCGCCGACGAACGCTACGAAGAGTCCGACCTCGGGGCCCAGCCACGCGACGCGGCGTTCCTCGGGGCAAGCGACGCCTTCCTGTTGCTGCGTGCGGATGAGGGCATCCAACGCGTCGAACTCGCCCACTGGCGTTTCCTGGATGGGCAAGCGCTGCTGAACGCGACCGCCGGCGCGGTACCGCGTCGCCTCGCGCCCGGTGAAGCAGAGGCGCCCGGCGCGCTCCCGTCGGAGGCGCCGTGATCTACGACGCCACGATCTCCTACGCGGGCAGCGAAGCCGCGGAGGCGGACCGTCTCGCCGAGGCGTTGGAGCACGCTGGGCTATCGGTGTGGCTCGACCTGCGTCGGCGTCGGGTGAGCGAGCAGGGTCCGCACGAGGCCATGGTTCCGGCGGGAGCCGAGCATTGGCGGGTAATCAGCGAGGCGATCGACCGTTCGGCGACGCTCGTCGTACTCGACTCACCGCTCTGGCGAGAGCGCGACTACTGCCAGAAAGAGTTCGCTCACGCTGTTCTGCGTGGCAAGCGGGTGATCGCTGTAGGCGCCGACGGACCCGAGGCCCCGCGCGCCGCGGTTTACGTGAACCCGAGGGACTTCGCGGGCGTAGCCGACGCGGTCGCCGACGGACGCGAGGTCAGCTCGGCGCATGCGCGCCTGACCGTGGCGACGCATCTTTCCGGGCCGCGCCGGGGACGGTGGAACACCGCGGTGAGCGAGTCCGACGCGAAGCTGCTCGCGGGCGCCGACCTCGATGCGCTGGGGATCACACTCACGTCAGCTGTGCAGGCGTGCCTCGGGTTGACTCTCCGGCTCGGCGCGAGAAACCGACGGCTCGCGAAGGCGCTCGCGGTGAGCCTCGTGTCCGTTCTCGCGGCACTCGCGCTCGTAGCCGTCATCGCTGCGCGTTCAGCGCAGAGCAGCCGTGACCGTGCGAGGTCCGCCGAGCGTCACGTGCAGGCGCTAGCCGACGCCGCGGACAGCGAGGCCAGCACGAACACCGTCGAACGGCTGCATCTGGCGGAGAGCGCTGCCGCGCTCGAACAGAACGCGACCACGGTGGGCGCGCTGCGTGATGCGCTCGGGTCGCTCAGCGAAGGCGTGACGGAGACCGGGCTACCCGAGGTGACGGCGAGCGGGGTCGCCGTCACCAACGACGGACGCTCCGTTGCGGCGGTACTCACGACCGGGAGCGTCGTGCTGGTGAACGTCGGCGGTGGCTCTGCTCCCAGGGTGCTGCCTGCAAATCTTGATGCTGGCGGGGCCCCGGTGTTCTCGCCCGACGGGTTGCGTGTGGTGTTCGTCACCGGCCATACGGGCACCGCGAACGTGGTCGACGTGCGCGACGGCTCTATTCATGAGGTGGCAGGAACCTCGAATCTCGTCGGGGTTGTCTTCGTATCCGCCACCGAGGCGCTCGGGGTCGCCCGCAACGGCACGGTGCTGCGGTTCGACCCGGCGACGCCGCAGGTGGCAGCGCGGAATATTGGGGTCGTACCCGGTCCTGTGCGCGCTGTCGCGCTGACGCGCTATTCCAAAAGCGGCGAGGCGTCACTGGCGACACTGGATGACGCGATGAACCTGAACGTTGGGCAGCCCGGGGCGAGGCCCGAACTGGACGCGCACATCGACGTGTCCCCCGGCCCTTACAGCCTCGGATGGGAATCGATCCACGTGTGCGATCGCAACCTCTCGGTGCTCACTACGGACATGGCCGACGGGACTGGTCCGGCCTTCGCGATCCCCTATACGGTGACCCCCTCCGGACACGCGACTGCGACGGGAAGCATGATCCACTCCTTCGGCCTGGTCTGCCTTCCGGGCGGAGGCGCGCTGGCAAGCGACCCTCTCCAAGGTCAGGAGTCCTTTCCGGTGGAAGGCAGCCAGATCGTCGGCTTCACCGACCCCGCTTCCGAACACGTCGGATACGCGGTGGCTTCAAGCGAAAACGACGAGTGGGCGGCCGCAGTGGGCAGCAATGGCAGTCTACGGGTCGTTGACCTACGCGCGGTCGGCCGCTCGGTAAAGGTGCCGTCTGCAGCGGTACTCGCCCCGTCGAGCCCGCCGCTCGTGCTCGCCCGCGACGGGACGTTGGAGACCGTGAACGCCGACGGGGGGCTCCAACGGATCGCATCGACTGTCGAGGCCGCCGGCGCGGTCCGTGGTGCCTACCTCGACCCGACGCTAGGGACGATTGTGGCGAATGGGCGAGAAGTTCTCGTGGTTCGATCGGGCCGTCTAGTCCGTCGCGTGCACCTCGGCGCACAGATCGAGACGATCCGTCCGGGCATCCCCGGCCGGGGCACCCTTGCCTCGCTGCGCGACGGTCGGCTCATCTTCGTGGCGCTCGCCGAGGCGGGCCGGAACATGGTCATCCGTCTTCCGGCCGACCTCTCAGGCGATGGCGGAGAGCTCACAGACGCGGTGGCGTTGAGCTCAGGTGATCTGGCGGTGGCCAGCTCCAACGGCTCTGTGGACTTGCTGAGATTCCCCGGCGGCCGGGAGCTGCGACATGCCGAGGTGGCGGCGCCGGGAGACCTGTCGTTGGCGGCCGCCGGCGGCCGCCTCCTTGTCGGTGAGGGCGACGGTACAGTCGAGGCCCTGAACCAAGAGCTGGTGGTACTTCAGGCTCGGAGGGCGCTTGCGGAGGGAATCATCGACCTTGAGCCGGATGCCACGGGCAGTTTGGTGGCCGCCCAGGGCGGTGGGCAGGTGGTCGTTCTGTCGGTGCCGGAGCTGTTCGCGGTCGCGCACAGCGGGCCGGTAGCAGGTCTTGGCTCGGTGACTTTCGACCCGACAGGTACAAGCTTTCTGATGAGCACCGACCTAGCATTCTTCGGCGGCGGTAACGAAGCGTCGGTGATCCGATGGCCGGTATGTATGAGCTGCGCGGGCACTCCGGGTGCGCTGCGTGCGGCGGCGTCGGCCCTGTCACAGCCGAGTTCAGGCGGCGGCCCGGGACAGTTCTTGCCCACGCGTCGCTGATGGTCCCGATGCGCGAGAGCCGGCAGCGGCGTTGTGATCGGCCTGCCAGTGGAGCCAGATAGGGCTCCCCAGGCCCAAATCGGCCTCTGGACACTCAACGGCGAACGGGGTTCGAGCCCGTGACCTGGTGCTTGGTCGGGCTCGGGCCACCGCTGACGGGTGCCGCACACGCGCAAACGGAACCCTATTGGAACCTTGGCCCTCCGGCCGGGCCCAGTCATCCCACGAAAAAACCCCGCCTTAGCGGGGCTTTCTCGAATAGCGGGGGCGGGATTCGAACCCGCGACCTTCGGGTTATGAGCCCGACGAGCTACCAGACTGCTCCACCCCGCGTCGCTCCCCATGTTCTAGCAAAAAGCTTGCCCTGCCAAAAGCCCTGGGCGCTCAATCGCACCGACTCACGTGCAGCTCCCGCGGCCGCGCGCGGGGCATCGCCCAAATCGACCGAAACCACATCCACTCCCCTTGCCCTCTACGATCCCTCCCCTTGCGCACGGCCGTAGTTGACATAGGCACCAACTCCACGCGCCTGCTCGTCGCCGATGTGGACCCGCAGACCGGCACCGTCAAGGAGCTGCATCGCGAGTCGCAGGTGACCCGCCTCGGCGACAAAGTCGATGCCGGTGGGCGGCTCTCCGACGAGGCTATCGGGCGCGTGCACGCCACACTCACCAACTACCGCGCCACGATCGACAGCTACCGGTGCGAGGCCAACCTGGCCGTGCTCACCTCAGCCGTGCGCGACGCCGCCAACGGCGCTGAGTTCACCAAGCTTGTGCGCTCCCAATTCGACCTCGATGCACGCGTGTTGTCCGGCGAGGAAGAGGCGCAGTTGACGTTTCTCGGCGCGATGAGCGACCGCGACACAGCTTCTGCGACCGAGCCGACGGTCGTGATCGACATCGGTGGCGGCTCGACCGAGTTCATCATTGGTGCCGACCACACGGCTAGCTTCCATGTGTCCGTACAAGCAGGCGTGTTGCGCATGAGCGAGCGCCATATCCACAGCGACCCGCCCTCCCCCACCGAGCTGCAGGATCTGGCGGGGGACACGCGCCAGATCTTCCTTGCCGGCTTGCCAGGCGAGCAGCGCAAAGCCGTCAAGCGCGCTATCGCGGTTGCCGGCACCGCTACCTCGGCCGCCGCGATCGACCAGGAGCTCGAGCCCTACGACCCCGAGCGCGTGCACGGCTACGAGCTGCTGCTTGCCACCGTGGAGCTGTTGATCGCGCGCCTGGCCGACATGACCGAAGCTGGGCGCCGCGAAGTGGTGGGGTTGCATCCAGACCGAGCGCCGACGATCGTTGCCGGGATGATCCTCTTGGAGGAGGCGATGAAGGCGTTCGGCCTCGATCACGTCGAGGTCTCCGAGCACGACATCCTGCGCGGGGGCACACTGCGCCTGGCGGGACTCGGCTGACTCGCGAGGGCGCCTGGACGATCGTTGGAACGAACCTCAATCCAATTAATCCGTTTGTCCTCGCCCGCCGAATAGCACTTACCGATAGTGGAGGCATGGGGCTGTGCCGCATACCCTCACGACCGGTCCATAGGCCCGAGCACTGCCGAGCGATCGGCTATCCGCTCGCGGGCCATCCTACCCGGCCTCCGAGGCGCGCACCCCTGCCATTGTCTCGAGGTCAAGCCCCTGAGGAAGCCGCCCACCCGGGCGGCTTCCTTGTTCAGGCCAGGTTAGACTTGCGCGGGTAGGCGACGCTCGGATCAGTGAGCACGTTGACGAGCGCCGGCTTGCCTGAGGAAAAGGCACGCTCCAGCGCAGGGGCAACATCCTGCGCTCGCTCTACCAACTCGCCGTATCCTCCTAGCGCCTCTACCACCTGGTCATAGCGGGTAGCTGGGCGCAGGTCGGCCGCTACCGAATAGCCATACAAGAACTCCATCGGATGCTTCTCAAGGGCCCAGATGCCGTTGTTGCCCATCAAACCCACGACGTTGACTCCGTGACGAGCGAGCGTGTCGAACTCCATGCCCGAGAAACCGAAGGCGCCGTCGCCCAGCAGCAGCACGACCTGGCGCTGCGGATGAGCCAGCTTTGCCGCCAGCGCATAGCCTGGGCCCGTGCCCAGACACCCGAACGGACCCGGGTCAAGCCAGCAACCTGGCGCGTAGCTGTCGATCACACGGCCCGCATATGAGACGAAGTCGCCGCCGTCCCCGATCACGATGGCGTCGCGGTCGAGCACCTTTGCCAGCTCCGCATAGAGCCGCATCGGGTGTAGCGGAGAGCGATCGTCAGATAGCTCTGCGAGCTCCCCGGCACGTCGCTCGCTCTCGGCGACGCGCAGGTCGTCAAGCCAAGCCGCGCTTGCAAGCGCCTTGCCGCCGGCCGCCGTGCGCAGATCGTCGAGCGTCGATGCTAGCTCGCCGTACAGCTCCACACTCGGTTCGCGCGGATGGGCGCGCTGTGGCTCGGCGACGTCGATCGCGACGATCGACGTGTCCTCGCCAAAGGAGCCTCCGAAGCCAAGCCGGAAGTCCATCGGCACACCGATCACCAGTGCCACATCGGCGCCCTTAAGGGCCTGCGAGCGCGTGCGCGA
Source organism: uncultured Solirubrobacterales bacterium (assembly GCA_963827045.1). Lineage (GTDB taxonomy): Bacteria > Actinomycetota > Thermoleophilia > Solirubrobacterales > Solirubrobacteraceae > Palsa-744. The sequence continues at coordinate 1,651,943 of CAWGZH010000002.1, read as the reverse complement.
GAAGAACAGCTCATGGTCGGCCGGCACACAGCCACGCGCCAAGCCGTTGAGGAAGACCGGAATGCGCAGCGTCTCGGCCAGCTCTAGTAGTGCCTGCTCACCATGCCCCCAGTAAAGATCGGTGCCGGCCATCACGACGGGCCGCTCAGCCTCGGCAAGCAGCCATGCTGCCCGCTCGATTGCCTGCGCGTCGGCTCTTTGCGGGCCATGCCCCCCGCGCACGCGCGGGGCATCGGCTTCTGCGGCACTCATGAACACGTAGTCCAGCGGGAAGTCCAAGAACGTCGGCCCACCGTGCGGAGCAAGTGCACTCGCAAGCGCTTCATCCACCAAGCCTGGGATCTCCGCCGTGCTCTGGGCAGTCGTCGCCAGCTTGCACAGGGGACGCACGAACGGGACGTGGTCGATCTCCTGCAAGGAACCTTGCCCCCAGCGCATCGCCGGGGCTCGCCCGCCGAGCACGAGCATCGGCGAGTGGTTTGCCTGGGCGCTGGCCATCGCGCTCATACCATTGGTCACGCCTGGCCCAGCCGTTAGCGCGCAGACGCCCGGCTCGCGCGTGACCTTCGCCCAAGCCTCAGCCGCGAAGGCGGCGGTCTGCTCGTGGCGAACGTCCACGATCTCGATGCCCTCCTCGCGACAACCGTCGTAGATCGAGAACAGGTGACCGCCGGAGAGCGTGAACAGCTTGCTCACGCCATGCGCCTTCAAACGGCGCGCGATCAAACGCCCGCCGTGCAGCTCCTGGGCCTGATCGGTGCTCTCCTCCTGCGTGCTTTGACTGGACATCGGCCCGCGACTTTACTTGAGGGGAGTCACCCCGGGCGCGCGGGGGCATCGCTCCTTTGACACAACGACGGTCGATGTTGATGGGGATTGCTTCGTTCCATCGTCAGTTTGACAGCTCTACCACGTCAGCTCGGCGGACGCTGGTCTTCGCCTGGGGGGGCGTGCCGGCGATTCACAGCAGGCCCCTACCGCGACCGATGTACTGCGCAGCGCATGCCCGGGGTGGGACTCGAACCCACACGCCCTTGCGGACTATCGATTTTAAGTCGACGGCGTCTTCCAATTCCGCCACCCGGGCGAGCATTGGCACTCTAGTCCAGTAGCTGTCGTGCATATCTAGCATGGACCACAAATAAACGCTCTGAATTGGTCCCATCGTGCACCAACTGCGTTTATCTGCCCTTGTGGGTGGGCAGCGATACTTCATAAAGACCGCAACTACTCCCGCGCTAGCGTGTATTTAGTTGCAGAACAGTCGAAAGGACCGCCGTGGAGGTCTCAGCACTAAAAGCCCCAGCAGCACCCGGCCTGAGAAGTCCCTCGGCCCTGCTGCGACTGCAGTCCGACGAGCGCCTGATCGCGCTGATCCGGCGCGGACAGCATGCGGCCTTCGAGACGCTGTTCTCACGCTATCAATCGCGCCTGCTGGCCTTCTGCCGGCACATGCTCGGCTCCAAGGAGGACGCCGAAGATGTGCTGCAAGAGGTCTTCGCGGCCGCCTTCAACGCGATCTTGGCCGACGAGCGCGAGATCAACGTGCGTCCCTGGCTGTACCGGATCGCGCGTAACCGCTCGCTGAACCACCTGCGCAAGGCGAGCGCGATCGGCGTGGACTCGATGGACGTGCATTTCGCCGATAACGGTGTGTCCACGGCCGACAAGGTGATGCGTCGTGAGAGCTTTCGTCAGCTGATCGGCGACGTGCAAGAGCTTCCTGAGACCCAGCGCACCGCGCTTTTGCTGCGTGAGATCGACGCGCTTTCCTACGAGCAGATCTCAGACGCGATGGAGACGACGGTGCCGGCTGTCAAGTCGCTGCTGGTACGCGCCCGCATCTCGCTCGCGGAGGCCGCCGAGGCGCGGAAGTTGACTTGCGATGAGGCCCGCATGGAGCTTGGCGAAGTTGCTGAGGGTCTGGTCAAGTCGAGCCCGGCGGTACGCCGTCACGTGCGCGACTGCGAGCGCTGTCGTGCATTTCGCAAGCAGCTAAAGGACAACAACGTGGCGCTCGCGGCGATCATGCCCGTCGGGCCGCTGCTGATGCTCAAGAAGCTTGTGCTCACAAAGCTGGGGTCAACCGCCGGCGCCGGGGGGGCCCATGCGGCTGGCGCCGGCGGAGCAGGGGCCGCTGCCGCCGGCGCGGGTGCGGCCGGCGGAGCGAGCGCAACCGGCAGCTTCGTGACGGCCGGCGTCGGCGCGCTGGCGACCAAGGCAGCGGCGGGACTGGCAGTCGCGGCGATCGTGACGGCCGGGACGGTGGCAGCAGACCACGCCACCACCACTACCACTCCCCGGCACCACCACCACGCGTTTGCCGCCGCAGTCCTGCTCCCGGTTGCGCATGCGAGCGAACCGGTCATCACACGCTCCAGCGCCCAGCCGGTGACGGTCTCCTCTGGCCTGCCGGTGAACCGCACGGCCGCGCTGGCACGGCGCCGGTCGCCCAAGAAGCCAAAGATCTCAGCGCCGAGCGATGCAGCTCCGACGACCGTTGCCGCAGTAGTGCCCGCTTCCACGGTTGCAGCGCCAACGACCGCGCAAACAACCGTCCCCAAGCCGGCGCCGCCGGTGACCGAGGTGACGACCGACTCGACCCAGCTGCCAAGCGCGCAGGCGCCCAGCACCACGCCGACGCCGGTCACGCCCACGACGACGCCAATAACCGAAACTCCTGTCACAACGCCCACGACGACAACCGAAACAATTCCGACAACGCCGCCGCCCGCTACAACCAACCCCACGGCACCGACTTCCTCGCCGCCCAGCGAAACAACCAGCGGCGGCACGACGACTCCCAACGTCGTGAGCACCGTGCCTCAGCCGGATACGCAGAGCACCGCCGACACGACATCGGCAGACGGCAACGGGCAATAGTCCGCGCTACTCCGCCGCCGCCCGCAAGTCCCAAACCCCCGAGCCTCTGTAGTGCCCTCGATGCCCGCGCGACCGGGCCCACCTCCAGGCGCGTAATCGCTAGCCGAACGCGAACGTCTTCAGCGGCGTTTCGAGCACTCCCGAGCTTGCCACCGGCTTTGAGATGCTCGCCGCTTCGCTGCTGAGCATCTCAACGACGACGCCCTCGCGCGCGCCATGGTGGGACGGGATCAGGATCACATCTCGTCCATAGAGCTTTTGTCCGCCGACAAAGGCGCTGTAGAGCACGTCATAGCCGGCCAGTGTCGAGCTGATGCGGGTCTTGCCCTCGCCTTCCAGCCTGAAGCCTGGGAAGCGGGTGGCGAGCTTGTTTGTGTAGGCAGCGGCGGCCAGCGGCAGCTCGCCGGTGACGCTGCCTGCGTACGGCCCGATCGAGAGCGGCGCCACAGCGTAGGAATCCTGCAACTCGCCCCCAGAGTTGCGCGCAACCTTCACATAGCCACCGGGGTTTGGGGGCGTCTTGTAGAGGCCTCTGTATTCGAAGCTGAAAGGCACGGCGCCACCCTGCGAATAGGATGCATTGAGCAAGCTCAGAACAAGCGCGATCATCAGCGTCACCAGGCCGACCCCGGCCGCGATCACAAGCGCGCGCACGGTCGGAGCCGCCGAGCGCCAGCGCGGCTCGAGCAGGCTTCCTAGCGTGGGGCCATATTGAGGCTTCAGCGGGATCGAGGTCATGGGTGGCTAGCTGCTGTGAGCGGTGACTGCGGTGAGTGTTGAGCACCAGAAGCGATAAGGGTCAAAAGCGGTGGAGGCAGGAGCTACGGGCTGTTCGCGAGCGCGGCTACTCCCCAATCGAGAAGAGCGCCTCAAGGTCGTGCTTTGAGAACGCGGCGAAGGCGACCATCGTCTGCGTGCGGCCCACACCCGAGAGCTGACCGATCCTGTCGGTGACGACATCGGCGAGCTGCTCGTGGTCGGGGACGCGTACGATCGCGACGAAGTCCCATTGGCCTGTGACCGAATAGGCCTCGGCGACTCCCTCGATGTCAGCCAGCTCGCCGCCAAGCGTCGGGAGCGCGTCACGCTCGGCTTCGATCAGGACGACTGCGTGAGTCATGCTCATGGTGAATGGGTGTCTCCGGGCGCGAGCACGATCACCTCCGAGGAGCCGGCAGCCTCGACATCTGCCTTGAACGCCTGTGCGTCGGTCTCGATCGGCGGGAACGTGTCGTAGTGGCACGGGATCACCTGCTTGGCGCCGATCATCCTTGCCGCCTCGACCGCGTCATGGCGATCCATCGTGTAGTGGCCACCGATGCACATCAGCGCCACGTCGATCTCGCCCGCCTGCTTAGAGATCAGGGCCAGATCGGAGAACAAGGCGGTGTCACCGAGGTGGTAGATCGTCTTGCCGGCGAATTTCACGATCAGCCCGGCAGGCGTGTTGGCCGTACCTTTGGGGGTCGTCGAGGTGTGCCAGGCCGGGACCAGCTTGGCCGAGCCCCACGGGAGCTCAACTGTGCCGCCGATGTTTGGGTCGTGCACGTTCTCGAGGCCTTCTTCGCCCAGCTCGTTCGCGATCTCCACGATCGCTACTACGTGCGCGTTCGTGCGCTTGGCGATCGCCACGGTGTCGCCGATGTGATCGCCGTGACCGTGCGTCAAGAGGATCGTGTCGGGATTCAGCTGCTCGGCCGCGACGGCTGCCTTGGGATTACCTGTCAGGAACGGGTCGATCAGCACCGATGTGTCGCCGTCTGAGAGCTCGAAGGCCGCATGGCCGAGAAAGCGAATCTGCATGGTCAGTGCTCCTCTGTAGATGATTGGTCTTTTGGCGATTGCGCTCCACCGGAGGCTGCGCCACCTGTAGCTACCCCGCTTGGCCTTCCGCCCAGCGGATCCTCGACGGGCAGCCCGCTCGCTGCGGCAAGCTCATGCGCCAGCTCGAAGCCCACGGCGACGCCTACGAACATGCCAAGCCTGGTTTGCTCGGCAACCAACGTGCTGAGGGCGCGAGCGCACTCCTGCTCGTCCTGCTCGCGCGCGATGCGGCGCACCTCGGCGTCGTGCGCATCCCCGAACCAGCCGCCTTCGCTGAGCGCCTCAGCGAGGATTCGCTGGAGAGCGGGTGCCGCGTGCACGACGACGTCCTGTGCGTGTGCGAGACGTCCAGGTTCGACCAGCGCCTCGAGCGCCGTGTCAACTTCGGCAGCCGTATAGGAGCGGTCGGGCAAAGCCGTTCCATCATAAGCTGCCGGGAGCCGCCTGTCCCCCGCCATCCGACCCGCGGGTCACATCCATTCAAACCGTTCTCGCACGGCTCAAGCCGAAACCGAGGGTCAGGCCGAGCGCTGCACCGGTGACTCCCGCCAGCCAGCTGACTTCCGGGCGGGCGTATGGCATCGCCAGCAACACTGCTGCGATCGCTGCAGTGGCCAGCAGGTCTCCGTCGTAGTACTCGCCGGCTCGCGCGGAGAGGAGCTTGGGGGCTGCCCAGGCCCCAAGCAGCGCGAGTGCGCCCGCGTTTGCGCCACCGAGGATCGGAAACGTGTACACCGCCTCGGCGGCTAGGCCGCCAGTGATGCCGGCCAAGAAGAACAAGATGAGCACTACGAGCGGTCCGTGGCGGCGCTCGATCAGCACGCCGAAGACAGCTACGCAGAGCAATGTGGCGAACATGCACATGCCGGCTGAGAAGCCGCTGCCATAGACGAACTGGCTGCTCAGCAACCGCCACCAATCGCCGTTTAGCGGACCCAGGATCACGAGTTTGCCCAGATTCACGTATGCGCCCTGGGAGGCGATCCATACGCCACAGCTCGCGGCTAGGAGGGCGATCGTGGCGTACGGCGAGGTATCGACGCGTACGCCGGCGATCTCGCCGCTGCGCAAGCGGCCAAGCGAAGCCCGACGCAGCGAGCTTTTGCCTGGCTCGCGTAGACGATCGCGTGGCAGCTTTGGCGCCCGGCGTCGCAGCCTGTGTCCGCAGTAAGGGCACTCGGTGACATACGGACTGACCTCCGAGCCACACTTCTTGCAGACCACAAATAGATCGGCGCCTGAGGGCATCGGTCCATTCTAAGGGCGTATCTCGCCCCCCCGGCAAGGGCCCCGGCGATAGAGTGCAATCGTCCCTCGCCAGCGACCTGCAAGCGTCCTTGCCGGCGCGGCGGCGAGGCGGTACAAGCGACAGCTAAAGGAAACCGATCGATGCAACTCGGCTACGAGAAGAAGCTCTACATCCTCGCGTTCGACCACCGAGGCTCCTTTCAGAAGAAGTTCTTCGGGATCGAAGGCGACCCCGACCCTGAACAGACCGCGATGATCGCCGACGCCAAGCACCTGATCTTCGAGGGGCTGCAGCGGGCCGTCGCCTCGGGAGCGGAGGCATCGGTGACCGGCGTGCTTGTGGACGAGCAATTCGGGGGCTCGGTCCCCGAGGAAGCACGCGCCCAGGGGCTGAAGCTCGCGATGCCGGCCGAGCGCTCGGGCCAGAACATGTTCGACTTCCAGTACGCAGATGAGTTCGGCGAGCACATCGAGCGCTTCGACCCGGATTTCACGAAGGTGCTCGTTCGCTACAACCCGGATGGCAATGCCGATGAAAACGCCGAGCAGCTGGTCAAGCTCAAGCGTCTCTCCGACTGGTTGCACTCCAAGCAACGCAAGTTCCTCTTCGAGCTGCTCGTACCCGCCGAGGAGGCCCAATTGCAAGCCGTGGAGGGAAGCAGTGATCGCTATGACGCGGAGCTGCGACCCGAGCTGATGCGAGGCGCCATCGCGGCAATCCAGGATGCCGGCATCGAGGTCGACATCTGGAAGATCGAGGGCGTCGACGAGCGCTCAGACTGCGAAATGCTCGTGACTCAAGCTCGTAGCGGTGGGCGCGACGGCGTTGTCTGCGTAGTGCTTGGGCGCGGCGCCGACGATGCCAAGGTGGACCACTGGCTCGAGCAGGCCGCTCCCGTAGACGGCTTCATTGGGTTTGCCATCGGCCGCTCGATCTGGTGGAACCCACTGAAGCAGTATGTCGATGGCAAGATCGAACGCTCCGAGGGAGCCCGCCAGATCGCCGAGAATTATTTGCGTTTCGTGAAGGTGTATGAGCGCGCCGAGGGCAAGGCTCCCGTTGCGTAGAACGTCGCCCAAAACAACTGGGCGACTCTGCCAGCCCAGAGGCCTTGGCTGGCCTCGGTGGAGCCTGTCGCGATGAGGATGAGGCAGTCTCTGACTGAGATCGAGCGGGCCTTCGCCCGCGAGATTTCAATGGAGCGCCACCGGCGCGCGTCGCTTCGGCGTACTGCCGAGCAGCGTGCGATCAAGCGCGAGGTGGACCGGCGTCACAAGCGCGGCTCGGTCCGCTTCGTGCTGCTCGTGCTGACGCTAGTGCTGACCGCGGCCGTGGTAACCGTGGTCATGTTCCGCACTTTGTATCTACTGCTCGGCTAGGAAGACTCGCCGAGCTTGTCCAGTGCGTCGTCCACCTCTGTGCGGACGACGTCGCTTGAAGGACTGGCCTGCTCGCCCCCTTCGCGCTGGATCTCGACGTAGATCTCGGTCCGAAATACTGGGATGTCATGCGGCGCGTGAATGCCGATCCGCACCTTCTCGCCGACCACGGAAAGCACCGAGACCTCGATGTCATCGCCGATCATGATGCTCTGGTTGGGCTTGCGCGTCAGAACCAGCATCGGTTGCACCCTTCTAGTTGGCCATGGACATAGGGCGAGATCGCCCCCGGCCCCGCCCTATCGGCAAGCATAGTCATCCGCTCCACTGAACGCGAGCGAGGCGCTTAAATGTGCGATCCGCGGCTTCGGAAGATCGTGCGAGTGTCTACTGGACGCTCGCACGATCGCGTATTTCAGACGTTCGATGCGAGCCGGCCGAGCATGCGCTAGTCTCCCGGGCCGTTCATGGCTCGAAGATCATTGCGCCCGCACCTAAACCAGATCCGAAGTTGGGTACGACAAGGTCGTACCGATGCTTGGGTGGCCCACCAGCTCGAGGTCACCGTTCAGGAGATCGAGCAGTTCAAGCGCCAGAACGACCTGCTCGGCGAGGACAGCCCCTCCGATGGCCCCCAGACGGCCGTCGCTTACCCCGAGGAGATCGATCTGCGTGCCGAGGACGACGAGCTGATCGCAGCCGAACTAGAGGCCGCGATGGAGGCTGAGCGAGAGAAGGCCGAGGCAGAAGCCGCCACAGTCGATGAAGAGGACAGCGAGCCCGCGAGCCCGCGACGCAGGCGCAGCCGCCGTGGACGCAGATCCTCGCGCGACTCGGGACCGCTCGAGGGCACATTCGACCACGGCGAAGAGGGCTACGGGCTATGGCTCGATCCCGCGATCCAGGACAACCCGATCTACGCTGAGCACTGGGCTGGGCATCGCCCGATCGAGGTCACGGTCGAAGAGGATCGCATAGTGATCCGCCGCACCGGCTCCGACGACTAGGACGTCCGCTGAGCTGCGCGATACTGCGTCCTCGCTCGCTTGTGTGCAAAGCACACGGCGCTCGCTGCGTCCTTGTCTCGCTTGCTCATCGAACGTCCTAGAGGCCTGGAGTTGGGACGACCCCTCGCTCTAGCTCTCTGTTCTTGCCTTGCTTGCTCATCGAACGCCCTAGACGCCTGGAGTGGGACGACGCCTTGCACTAGCTCTCTGTAGGGATGAGGCGCCCGCCTGCGTAGTCGACGGCCTCGCGCAGGTAACGGGCGAAGGCTGCGTCCACGACGGTCCGCGAATCCCACGCCCAAGGGTCCTCCGGAGCGATTTCCATCGCAAGCTGTAGGCACCATGAGGTGCCCTTGCCGTAGAGCTCGGCCAGTTCCTCGGCGGAGAAGCGCCCGCCAAGACGTTTGCGCAGCTCGACCACGAGCGTGTCTGCGATGCGCTGCAGCAAATGCGATTGGTCAGGGCTTGCTCGGGATAGGCGCCGCTCGCCCTCTCTCCACTGGTTGATGGCGTTCTCGAAGCCGGACACGAGGGCGAGGCTAGCAGCGACACTCCGAACCCCGACATGGACGCCCCGACGCTGAGCGAGGCCGGCATCGACGCCCCCACGCTGGGCGAGGTGAGACTGCCGAAACTCGCATCCCCGAAAGCCACCCCCTTGCGCAGACACGGACCAGATAGTTAGGCACCTAAATATCTGCGCGGTGCTCAAAAAATGCTGGGAGTTTCAGGACCACACAATTTTCAGTTCCCCGGCAAGTCGCTCACGATGTAAGCCTGCTCCCCCGGATGGATCATGCCCAGGCGCCGCGCCTCTGCCTGCACGGTGCCAGGACTTGAGAGCAGTGCGTGCTGCTGCTGGAGAGCCTTGTGCTGGCGTTCGAGCACACTGGCCTGGGCATCGTCGCGCTTTGACTCGCCCCAGGCAGAGAACAGCCGCACGCCAGCGCTCAGGTAGAGATAGACGATCGCCATCATCACGCCCAGCATCGCGATACGTCCCAGCCGATCCCAGCGCACGCGCGGCACAGATCTGGCCGAGGACACGCGGCGGGCGCGCGGCGCTCTCGAAGCGGAAGCGGAGGCAGTGGGCATAGGGTCGCATTCGCGCCCGCAGGCGTTACTCCTGCATGTTTAGCTGCGGAACACCGAACGCCCGGGAAACTCGGCGTCGCCCCCAAGCTGCTCCTCGATACGCAACAGTTGGTTGTACTTGGCCACCCTGTCTGAGCGTGACGGTGCGCCCGTCTTGATCTGACCACAGCTGGTAGCCACAGCCAGATCGGCGATCGTGACGTCCTCGGTCTCACCGGAGCGATGGCTCATGACCGCGGTGTAGCCGGCCTCGCGCGCCATCGCGATCGCCGCGAAGGTCTCGGTGAGCGTGCCAATCTGGTTGACCTTTATGAGGATCGAGTTCGCCACGCCAAGCTCGATGCCACGCGCCAGCCGCTCGGTGTTGGTGACGAACAGGTCGTCACCCACGAGCTGGACGCTCGCGCCGAGGCGGTCGGTGAGCGCCTTCCAGCCATCCCAATCCTGCTCATCCATGCCGTCCTCGAGCGAGACGATCGGATAGCGTGCCGCCAACTCGGCCCAATAGTCGGCCAGCTCTATCGCGCTGAGCGTACGACCCTCGTGCTCGAGCACGTAAGCGCCGTCCTCGAACAGCTCGCTGGTAGCAGGGTCCAGCGCGATCGCGACGTCGGTCCCTGGCTCATATCCTGCAGCCTTGATACCGGCGACCAGCATCTCCAACGCCTCCTCGTTGGAGCCGAGGTCGGGAGCGAAGCCGCCCTCGTCCCCGCCGGCGGTGGACATGCCACGCTCGTGCAACGTGCGCTTGAGCGAATGAAACACCTCCGAGCCGATGCGCAGACATTCTGAGAAGCTGGAGGCACCACAAGGGACGATCATGAACTCCTGGAAGTCCACCTTGTTGTCGGCGTGGGCGCCACCGTTGAGCACGTTCATCATCGGCACGGGCAGCACGCGGGCGGTCTCACCGCCGAGATAGCGCCATAGCGGCAGCCCCTCCTCTGCTGCCTGAGCGTGGGCGGCAGCCAACGACACACCAAGGATCGCGTTGGCGCCAAGGCGCGACTTGTTCGGAGTCCCGTCGAGCGCGATCAGCGCCTCGTCGAGGCCCTTCTGGTCGGCAGCGTCCATCCCGGCCACCGCGCCGGCGATCTCGCCGTCCACGCTCGCCACGGCGCGCGTGACGCCCTTGCCCTGCCAGCGCTCGCCGCCGTCGCGTAGCTCGGTGGCCTCGAACTCGCCGGTAGAGGCGCCTGAAGGTACGGCAGCGCGACCGTGGACACCCGAGCGCAACACTACTTCGGCCTCCACAGTCGGGTTGCCTCGGCTGTCAAGGATCTGACGGGCATGGACTCTATCGATCTGGCTCATTGCTCTCCTTGGGATCCCAACTCTTATGGTCCTGTTTCCTGGGGTTCGACGACGCTCTCACGAAATCGCTGTGCCGCGGCACGCAGAGCCAGCTCGGGGTCGACGTACGCCAAGCGCGCCTCGTCGACGAGCGCAAACAAGCGCTCGCCGATCGCCTCGAAGGATTGCCGATCGGCGCCCTCGGCATCTGGCGCCTGGCCGCTGCCCGCGGATGCCGTCCGTGTTCGATCTTCCTCAGGCCGGTCTGCGACTGCGCGAGCGCCGCTAGCTGCTTCAGCCGGCGCTCGATCTCCATCTGAAGGCCGCGCGAAGGGATGCAACCCCGCGGTGGCTGCCCTGCGCTGCAGCTTGCGTGCGTACAGCAACGCCGGGAGGTTCTCCGGCACCTCGCCGAACACACCCCGCTCGCGACCGGGTTCGTCCGCCTTGATCACGTCCCAATTGCGCAACACCTCGCCGGCATCCGCCACCTGTGTGTCGCTGAAAACGTGAGGGTGGCGACGGATCAGCTTCTGGCGACAGTGCTCGGCGACCTGCCCAAGATCGCCCGCGCCGCGCTCCTCGAGCAGCATCGAGAGAAATATCACCTGGAAGAGCACGTCTCCCAACTCGTCGAGCAGCTTGGCGTCATCGCCGTGATGCGCGGCGTCAGCTAGCTCATAGGCCTCCTCGACCGTGTGTGGCACGATCGAGTGCTCGTCCTGCTCGCGATCCCAAGGACACTCGCGGCGCAGCAGGTGCGTCAGCTCATCGAGCGCAAGTAGCGACTGTGAGGGATCTGGCGCTACGGCGTGGCCGTCGTGGTACCGGTGGACGTCTTCGGCGCTTTGTAGGACTTGCAATCCTGTACCGAGTATTCGTTGCGGCATTCGGTGCGCGCCGTCCACTTCTTACGGAAGTTCTTGACGAACTCGCTGACCGCCTTCTGCTGCTTTTCGGCGGTGATCTGCTGCTTGATTGTGGACTGCACGCTCGAGAGTGCCTGCTGGTTGCCCGGGATCACCTTCGTGACTTCATAGACGTAGTAGCCAAACGGTGTCTTGATCGGACCGCCCAGCACTTTCACCTTTGCGCCGAAGACGGCTTCGTCAAGTGCCTTCTCCTCCTGGCCCTTGACCACGCCGGGAAGCGATCCGCCGGCGGCCTTGCTGACCGGGTCGATTGAGTCGGCCTTGGCGACGCTCGAGAAACTCTTGCCCGATTCGATTTCTTTCTTGGCTTTTTCAGCCTGCGCCTGCGTCTTGGTGAGGACGATCAGGATGTTGCGCTTTTCGGGCTGTCCGTACTGAGATTTGTGCTGTTCGTAGTAGGACTGGATATCTTTCTGAGTGGGCTTGGCGCCCGCTTCCTTGCTGATCTTCTGCTGGAGCTTGGTCGAGAGCAGATCGAGCTTCACACGCAGCAACACATCAGAGACCGTGTACCCGGTACTGGCCAGGAACTTCTGGAAAGCCGCTTCGGTCGGGAACTGCTGACTCTTGATCTGGTTGAACTGCTTCTTCACTTCCGCGTCGGAGACCTTGACGCCACGTTCGGCGGCTTCGGAGATCACCCAGTTGGCGGAGATCAGATAACCCAGCACCGACTGCTTGAGCGAGGTGTACTGCTGTTCGCACTGAGTCTTCAGCTGCGCGGCTGTGGGCTTTGGCTGGCCCTTGGCGGGCTTGGGCGCGGTGGCTTCGAGATGCGCTATGCAGTTCTTGTAGCTGGGCGGGTCAGGAACCGGGACTTTGGGAGTGGCCGCTCCAGTCGTCGTCGAGGCCGAGCTTGCGTTAGCGGCGACCGTCATCCAGTGGTTGAACGTGGAGACCGTGATCGGCGTGCCGTTGACGTTGGCGACAGCATTGCCGGGCACGCCGCTGCTTCCGCATGCGGTGAGCACCACCCCTGTAACCAAAACAGCACCGAGCGCTGCGATTTGACCCGTTAGCTTTGACACGACGCGGGCACTCTAGCGGAAACTTCCCATGCTGTGCTTAACGACTTCCTTAAAGGTGTCTAAGCAGCCTCGCGCACGATCGCAAGCAGCACGTCGGCGGCGCGCACCACTGTGGGGAAACGTCGCTCGCCCTCGGGGGGGACACGCACCGAAACCTGCGAGCGCCCAGACTCGTACAGCGCCTCGGGCAACTCCTCGCGCAGACGCTTGGCGCGCACCGAGTCAAGCTCGATCGGCGTCACCGCGAGCCTGTCGCCACGAAAGCTGACGACCTGCGCGCCGGCCTGACCGAACTTGATGCGGGCGCGCTGTAGAGCCAGCAGATTGGCGAGCGGCTCTGGCACTGGGCCGAAGCGATCCTCGAGCTCCTCGCGCAGGCGTTCGACGTCGGCGACCTCGAGCGCCGAGGCGACGCGCCGATGGACCTCGATCTTGGCCTGCTCGTAAGGGACATAGTCGGCCGGGACGTAAGCGTTGACGTTGACATCCAGGCGCACAGGCTCGGGGAGCTCCTGGCCTTGCTCGCCTTCGGCTGGGCCAGCTTGGCGTACCGCTTCGTCGAGCATCTGCATGTACAGCTCGAAGCCGAGCGCAGCGACGTGACCGGACTGCTCGTCGCCGAGCAGGTTGCCAGCGCCGCGGATCTCAAGGTCGCGCATCGCGACCTTGAAGCCGGCACCAAGCTCGGTGTAGTCCGACAGTGCCGACAGTCGTTGGGCGGCCTCTGGCGTGAGCGCTGCGGCGGAGTCGTAGAGCAGGTAGGCGTAAGCGCGCTCGCGACTGCGTCCCACACGTCCGCGGATTTGGTAGAGCTGGGACAGGCCGAAGGTGTCGGCGTGCTCGACGATCAGCGTGTTGGCTTGAGGAATGTCGATGCCCGACTCGATGATCGAGGTGCACACGAGCACGTCGGCGCCGCCCTGTAGGTAGTCCATCATCACCACCTCGAGCTCTCCCTCGCCCATCTGGCCGTGGGCTACAGCGAAGCGCACACCGGGGCACAGCGCGCGTAGACGCTCTGCCGTCTCGTCGATCGACTCGACCCGGTTGTGCATGAAGAAGGCCTGACCTTTGCGCTCGTGCTCGCGCAAGATCGCTCGCTTGACCAGCTCCTCCTCGTACTCGCCAACGTATGTCTTGACCGGGCGGCGTCCCTCTGGCGGCGTCTCGATCACCGATATCTCTCGCAAGCCCGCGAGCGACATCTGCAGCGTGCGCGGGATCGGGGTGGCGGACATCGAGATTACGTCCACCTTCAGCTTGAGCTGGCGCAACAACTCCTTCTGCTTGACGCCGAAGCGCTGCTCCTCATCGACGATCAAGAGACCCAGGTCCTTGGCGCGCACGTCTCGCGAGAGCACGCGATGGGTGCCAATCAGGATGTCCACGGCGCCGCTGGAGAACCCGGCGAGCGCGGTCTTCTGCTCGGCGGCGCTGCGAAAGCGCGAAACGTGCTCGACCGTGAACGGGTAGTCGGCGAGGCGCTCGGAGAAGGTGCCGTAGTGTTGCTGGGCGAGGATCGTGGTGGGCACCAGCATCAGCACCTGCTTGCCGTCACCGGCGGCCTTGAAGGCGGCCCGTAGCGCCACCTCGGTCTTGCCGTAGCCCACGTCGCCGCACACGAGCCGGTCCATCGGGCGCGGCGCTTCCATGTCGGCCTTGACGAGTTCGATCGCTTCGAGCTGATCGGCGGTCTCGGTGTAGGGGAAGCGCTCCTCGAACTCGCGTTGCCAGTCGGTATCGGGCTCGAAGGTGTGACCGGCACGACGGCGGCGCTCGGCATAGAGGCTGAGCAGCTCGCCCGCGAGCTCCTGTGCGGCGCGGCGCGCGCGCGCCTTCATCGCCTCCCAGCGGGTGCCGCCGAGCTTCGACAGTGGCGGCCCGCCTTCCCCGGCAGCACCCACATAGCGGGAGATCTTGGCGAGCTGGTCGGTGGGGACGAAGACCTTGTCGTCGCCTTGGTATTCGAGGTAGAGGTAGTCGCGCGTGACGTCGGCGACCGTACGCGTCTCAAAGCCCGCAAAACGGGCGATGCCGTGGTCCTCGTGCACCACGATGTCGCCCGTACGCAGCTCGGTGAAGGAGCGCAGGGCACCACGCCGCGTCGGGCCACCACCGACACCGTCGGCGCCAGAGCCGCCGGGCCGCTCCGCGCGACGGCGGCGCAGCAGCCGGTGCTCTGGGAAGACGGCAAGCTTCAGCGATGGCGCAACGAAACCCTCACGCAGGGACGCGGCGGCAAAGCGCAGCGAAGGCTCCAGCGGGGCACGCGTGACATCGACGTCGGCGTCGAGCCAGTCGGCCTTCATGCGACCGAGGTTGTAAGCGGCGCGCTCGCCTTCGCCACGCCGCGGGAAGGCGACGACGGTGCGATAGCCAGAGCGCACCAGCTTCTCGAGCTCCGGCTCGGCTTCGGCCAACGAGCGCGCGGCGGTGTCCGCGGCCGATGCCCGCAGCTCGATCTCCTGACCGCTCGACATCGAGGACAGCCAGATCTTCGTGCGTGCGACCAAGCTGGACTGCACTTCCTCGGGGCTCACGTACAGGTGGTGGGCATCCTCGTCGGCGAAGGCTGCGCACACGTCGTTCCAATGGTCGGTAAGAGCGGGTGCCAACTCCTCCTCAGCGGCCACGATCACCTGCGTGCCCGACGCCGTGCCACCCGCGCCGCCGTTGCCCGAGCCGCCGCCACTAGAATCCGAGCTGCCACCGATAGGCGTGCCGGAACCCGTCCCGTCGATCAGCTCGAGCAGTGCGCCGAAGCGCTCGACGGGCAGCAGCTCGGCGATATCCGGCCGGCCCTCTGTTTCATCTCCCTCGCTCGAGCTGAACGCGCCTGTCGCGGCGGCGATCTCGGCCAGCTCGCGATGCTCGGGCGCAAGCTCTGCCGCCGGGGCGATCTCCACCTCTGCGATGTCGCCGAGCGAGCGTTGCGTGAACGTCGAGAACCAGCGCAGCGATTCGATCTCGATGTCGAACATGTCGACGCGCACGGCGTGCTCCTCGGTGGCGGGAAAGACGTCGAGCAGCCCGCCACGCATGGCGAACTGGCCACGCTCCTGCACCTGGTCGACACGCTCGTAGCCGGCGCCCACCAGCTCGGCGGCGCACTCGTCGAGGTCGAGCAGCTCCCCCACGCGCAGCGTGAACGAGCGTGGACGCAACTCCGGGTCGGGGACCTTCTCCGACAGGGCCACAGCGGAGACGACGACCACGGGCGCATCCGCGTCGCTCGTGGTCGACAGCAAGGCGTCGAGCGCTGCGACTCGTAGGCCGACAAGGTGCGGGGGCGGGGTCAGGTGCGACTCATAAGCCACGCCACGAGACGGATAGAAGCGCACGCGCCGCGGCGCAAGCCAGGCACGCAGGTCTCCCGCAAGGTCACGTGCGGCACGATCGTCGCCAACCACCACAAGCGTCGGGCACGCAGCGTCTCGGTCGGCAAGTGCGGCGATCGCGTATGGGCGCAACGAAGACGACACGAAAGCGTGCCCTCCCTCGCTTGCGAGCCGAGCAGCGCCCGCGTCCTGGTCGATGGCGCCGAGCAGCGCGCGCAAAGCCACGGCCTCAGCGCCCCTCTCTTCGCGCCGCGCGCCGTCGAGCGCCGGCTGTGTGCAAATGGACGTCCATCGGCTACTGCTCTTCACTTAGCACGACACGCTCGACCGCCTGGCAGGCCTGGTCGATCAAGTCGCCGACTTCCTCAGATGACTCGCGAAAGCGTCCGAGCACGTAGGCGGAGACGACTTCTGGATCGGTCGATTTAGGCCGACCAACGCCGACTCGTACGCGCATGAAGTCGGCGCTGCCGAGCTCCCGCTTGAGCGACTTGAGTCCGTTGTGACCGGCAAGCCCCCCACCGAGGCGGGTACGCACGTCGCCGAATGGAAGGTCAATCTCGTCGTGGACGACCACGACACGCTCAAGTGGCACCTTCAGCGAGCCGCGTGCCGGGCCGACCGAGCGTCCCACATCGTTCATATAGGTCTGTGGCCAGAGCAACGCAACGCGATGCCCCCCGCGCGCGCGTGGGGCATCCGGTTTTGCGGATATGCCGCCTCGCGCTCCACCCAACTGGCCACCGCCCGCAATTCCAACGCCTCCAGCGGGCGTTCCACCAGGCACGCCACCGTCTGCTCCTGCCGGCGTACGCCCCTCGGCGATACGGCCACGAAAGCGATCCTTCGGACGCGAAAAGCCCCAGCGCGAAGCGAGCTCGTCGGCCACCATGAAGCCGACGTTATGACGAGTGTCGGCGTGCTCGCGACCCGGATTGCCCAGCCCGACGATCAGCCAGTCAACTGGCGCCCCACCGCCAAAGGGGCGCAGAACTACTCCTCGGCGGAGGCGCCGCCGTCACCAGAGGCCGCCTCGTCACCGCTGGACTCGCCGACGAGCTCGGTCTCGGATTCGATCTCGGACTCCTCCTCGGTCTGTAGGCGAGGTGCCGAGACCGCGGCCACGGTTGTAGCCAGATCATCGAGCAATGTGACGCCCTCGGGGACGAAGATCGCCTCCAAGGCAAGTGTGTCGCCGATGTTCAGCTCGCCGAGCTCGTGCACGATCGACTCGGGGATAGCGGTTGGAAGCGCTTCGATGTTCAGCTCACGCATGAGCTGCTCGAGGATGCCGCCTTCCTTGACACCGGGTGTCTCGTCCACTCCGGTGAGCTCCAGCGGCACGACCGCGTGGATGGGCTTGTCCAGGCGTACTCGCAGCAAGTCGACGTGGGTGGTTTCGCCACGCACCGGGTCGCGCTGGGCCTCCTTGAGCACGACCGGGGTAGCCGTGGCACCATCGATGCTGAGGTCGACCACCGCGCCGGAGCCGGCGAGCGCGACTCGCAATTCGCGTGCATCGACGCTGAAACTGACGGAGTCGACGTCGCCGCCGTAGAGCACACCCGGGATACGGCCGGTGCGACGCAGGCGCCGTGCCGAGCGTGAGCCGTCCGGCTCGCGACTTGCGACTTCGAGCTTTGTGGTTGCAGTAGCCATGAGGAGGTCGAGGACTTTAGCAATCCCGCGATTCAGCAGTTACCTTCGTTTGGAATTGGTTTGCTGAGAACCAGTAGTGAGACCGAAATACCCGTGAGGAAACTGCCGGTACGCCTAACGGTGGCGCACTGGACGACCGGCAGGCGCCCAAGCACGACCCAAGCCACGCGCGTATGGCCGGTTGCGCCGGTGAGCGAGTAGGCAGTGGCGGAAGTGAGCGAGACGATCTTGATCGAGCCACGGCGCCGCAGATTCGTTGAGTTCCACTTGACGTCCGACACGCACCGGGGAATCGTGCGACAGCCTGACAGCTGCGAGAAAAGCGCCCGTTCGTTGCCCGAAGTCTCGGCTTCCAACGCTGCGAGCACATCGTCGCGTTCGACGTTCTCGGTCGAAAGAAAGCGGGCGAGCATCGCGCTAAGGACGAGAAACACTACGAGCACTAGGAAGATTGGCACGATATGCCTACGGCGCAGCCGACCGAAGAGGTCGCGCAACGGGGTCGGCCGCTGAGGCGATGGGGCCGGCTCGGATGAGCTCACGATCGCCCGCTGCGGCTCAGAACAGCTGATTCTCGCCGCCGAACACTTCGCTAACGGAATCGTCGGTGAAGATGCGGCGGATCGAGTCGGTCAGCAACTCGGCGCACGGCAGCACGCGGATGTTGCTTGGAATCCCCGGGCGGGCTGGGATCGTGTCAGTGACAACGATCTCCTTGAAGTCCGAGGAAGCCAGGTTCTCGAACGCGTCACCGGAGAAGACCGCGTGGGTGGCGGCCGCGTAGACGCTCTTGGCGCCGGCGTCGAGCACCGTGCGAGCAGCCGCCTTGAGCGTTCCGGCGGTGTCGATCATATCGTTGACGATCACGGCGGTCTTGTCCTTCACGTCACCGATCACGTAGCCGATCTCGGCTACCTGCTGGGCGGGTCGCTCCTTGTCGAGGATCGCGAGCTCGGCGCCGATCTTGGAGGCAAAGCGCTTGTTGAGCTTGACGCGACCGGCGTCGGGAGCCACGACCACGAGGTCTGATAGTCCAAGGTCTGAGAAGTACTGGGTGAGCATGAACAGCGCGGTCATGTGATCGACGGGCTTCTGGAAGAAGCCCTGGATCTGGCCGGCGTGGAGATCCATGGTGAGCACGCGGTCGGAGCCGGCGGCCTCGATCATGCGGGCGACCAGACGCGCGGAGATCGGCTCGCGGGGGGCGGACTTCTTGTCCTGGCGGGAGTAGCCGAACCAAGGCGTGACGGCGATCACGCGGTGCGCGGAGGCCCCCACGGCGGCGTCGATCATGAACAGCAGCTCCATCAGCGAGTCGTTGGCGGTGACCCCGGTGGTGGGATTGCCGCACGTGGGCTGCACGATGAACACGTCGGCGCCGCGAATCGACTCCTCGTAGCGGCAGTACACCTCACCGTTGGAGAACGTCTTAAGCGTCACAGGACCCACGTCAACGCCGAGCTTGGCCGAGATATCAACGGCAAGCTGTGGGTTGGCACGCCCCGAGAAGAGCATCAGCCGCTTGTCGTAGTCGATCGGCAGGCTCGTCGGGACCACCTGCGTGCGCGTATCGATCACGCTCATCTCCTCCGGGAGTGTAGAGACATCAAGCCTTGCCTTCGCGGCGGACGAGCGTACCCCACGCCTCGCCTTCGTGATCCTTCTCGTCGAGAGGGATCAGGCCTCGCCCTTGCGGCGAGCGGGCGAACCACAAGACGAACCACAAGACAGACGAACCACAAGACACACATCACGCATCGCCCTTGCGACGGTCCGCATAGCCCTCGCGGTTCTCCTGGCGCGCACGCGCCACCGCCAGCGCGCCTGGAGGGACGTTCTCTGTGACGACCGAGCCGGCGGCCGTGTAGGCGTCGTCGCCGACCGTGACCGGAGCGACAAATGAAGTGTCCACTCCGCCGCGCACGCCGCTGCCAATCGTCGTGCGGTGCTTGGCGCGACCGTCGTAGTTGGCTGTGATCGTGCCGGCCCCGAGATTCGTGCGCTCGCCGACGTCGGCGTCTCCTATGTAGGAGAGGTGTGGCACCTTCGCGTTCTCGCCGATGTCGGAGTTCTTGATCTCGACAAACGTCCCGGCCTTGGCGCCGTCGCGTAGCACGGCGCCGGGGCGCAGATAGGCAAACGGGCCGACCGTGACGCCGGCGTGCAGCACTGCTTCAGCGAGCCAGGACACACGCACGCAGGCCCCGTCGCCGATCTGCGAGTCGATTGCTGTTGTCGAAGGGCCCACCACAGCGCTGGCGCCGACAATTGTGGAGCCCTTCAATGCCGTCCACGGCTCGATCAGCGTGTCCTGACCGATCTGCACGTTGACGTCGATGACGGCCGTGGCCGGATCGACGATCGTGACCCCTGCACGCATGTGGCGCTCGGCAATCGCTTGCTGGGCGAGCGCACGCACTTGCGCGAGCGCGACGCGGTCGTTGACGCCGAGCATCAGCCCCTCGTCCTCGACGACATGTGCCGCGATCGACTCGCCGTCGGAGCGCAGCAGGTCAAGCGCCTGCGGCAGGTAGAACTCGCCCTGGGCGTTCTCAGAGGTGAGACGCGGCAAAACTCCAAGTAGGGCCGACCCGTCGAACACATATATGCCCGAGTTGACCTCGCGAATCTGAAGCTCTGCCTCAGTGGCGTCGCCAGGCTTCTTGGTCTCCACAATGCGCACCACCGAACCATCTGTGCCACGCACCACGCGGCCGTAGCCGCTGGGATCGTCCAGCAGCGCCGTGGCCATCGTGGCTGCCGCGCCACTGCTCGCGTGTGCCTGAACAAGTTCCTCGATCGCCCGTGCGCTGACAAGCGGGACGTCCCCGCTGAGGATCACGACCGGCGCCTGCGGGTCGATCAGCTCCGCGGCAGCTCTCGCGGCACCGCCGGTGCCATCGGATTTCGGCTGCACCACGAGCTCGACCCCATCGGGCAGCACCTTCTGCAGAGCGAGCGCCGGCGAGTCGACCACAACCACCCGAGCCGCGCCAGCTGCTTGCGCCGCTCGCACAGGCCACAGCAGCATCGGTATGCCGCACAGCTCGTGCAGCACCTTGGGCGTGCTGGAGCGCATGCGCGTGCCCTGGCCGGCGGCCAGGATCAGGACGGTGGGGGCGGCCATCGCAACAGACTCTAGATGGAGCGGACGCTAGTGTCCCGAGTCACCGACGGTGAACTGGGGAGCCTGGACTCGAACCAGGACTTGAAGAGTCAAAGTCTCCCGGGCTGCCATTACCCCACTCCCCACCGTCGGCGGTCGTGTCCGCTGATGATGTCATGGGCGTCCTCAACGCGGCCCAACGAGGCCCTCCCCAATGCCTGATTTGCACGCCAGAGATGGATGCACAACACGACTGCTACATCTCGTCACGCCTTCCTGCAAGAATCATTGCCGTGTCATGGGGTAGGGGCTCCGTGGTAAAGCGATTGAGGCGCACGACGATTGTCGCGGTGCTTGCGTCGGCGACCACGGTCATGTTGTTTGCACCAGCTGCGCTTGCGTGTAAGGGCACAAGTTTGCAGCCCACACGCGCAAACCTGACTCGCGTGAGCGCAGCCACGCTGTGCCTGATCGAGCATGAGCGTCTGACCTATCGTCTCAAGCCGTTGCATTCCAACGGTTCGTTGCAACGCATCGGCAGCAAGCAGGCCAGCGAAATGGTGATCGGCGACTACTTCGGCGATGACAGCCTGTCAGGCTGGACTCCGATGCAACGCATCGAGGCCTCGGCTTACGCCGCACGCGCTCGCAGCCTTTCGACGGGCCAGAACATCGGCTGGGGCAGCGGCGCGCTCGCCACGCCGTCCGCGATGGTGCGCGCGTGGATGCTCTCGCCACCGCACCGAGAAATCATGCTGAGCGGCGGCTATCGCGACATCGGCGTCGGTATCGCGCCCGCGGTACCGCAGAGATCGACAGGTGGCCTGCCGGGAGCCACATACGTCGTGGAGTTTGCTGCGCGCGGCTGATCGCGCCTCTCGCAAACCGTCGCGGTCCGGCCGGCCGCTCGTGCCCGCAAGCTCAACGACTGTCAGGAGCGCCACGGGACGCTGGTCCAGCACTTGCTGTGCCGGCCGATCATGAGCGTCGCGGGACGCGGCCCCCTCGGGCGCCGTCCTCAGATGCCGGCCCGCGTGCGGAGGAGATGCCGAGCACGCGCATCGCCTTCAGACCGAGGCTCAGCTTCTCGCGACCGTCGCTGGAGCTCACGTCCAGGCCTGTCAGCTCGCGCACGCGCTCCAAGCGGTAGTAGACGGTGTGCCTATGGGTAAACAGACGTTGGGCGGTACCGGCGACGTTGCCGTCGGCCTCTAGAAACGTCTCGAGCGTCTGCAGCAGGTCGGTCTCGTACTGCTCGTCGTAGGCCACCAGCGGCTCAACGGTCTCGGCATAGAAGCGCTGCAGCTCGCTCGGGTTCTCGCTCATCGCGCTTAGCAGCAGGCGGTAGGCGCCGGTCTGCTCAAAGGCCAGGACCCCCTCTTGCGAGCTGCCCTCGGCGACGTTGGCAGCGAGCAGCGCCTCGCCGGCGGCGCGCGGGAGCTCGCCCGGGTCCTCGGCTATGCGGCTTCGCCCTAGCGCGAACGTGTAGCCAGACAGGGCGCTTTGCATCTCGCGCAGGACCGCTTCGGCGGCACGGGCCGCGACCGGCTCCTCGCTACCCGGTACCAGCAGCAGGATCTCGACACCGGCGGCACCGTCGCGCTCTGAGAGGGCGGCGATCGAACGACCGACGACCGCACGAGCTCCACGCTCGGCCACCGCGCGGGCACGCGCGCGCCAGCCCTCCTCGGTCGGCGCTTGAGGGTGTGCACGGGCAACGATCACACTTGCGCCGTCCTTTAGCTCCAGCGACAGCTCGGCTCCGCGTGCGATCAGCTCCTCGCGGGGGATCTGGTTGCGAGCGAGCGCGACGCGCAGGAAGTCGGCGGCTGCGTTCTCTGAGGCCAGATCAGGGGCGCGCACGCGCTCGACCTCAGAGGCGATCATCGTCACCAGTAGCCTGCGCACCAGCGGGCTTGGGTCGGTGCGCGCGCGCATGTACAGCGTTCCCACGACCGCATCGGCGACGCGCAGCGCCACGCTCGCGACGTCCTCGCCGCCGGCCAGCAGCGAGCGCTCATCGGCACTGGAGCGCGCGGCTACTGCGATCGTCGCGCCGGCCGCGTCGGTTACGGCCAGGCTTGCGTCGAGAGCGCGCGAGGCGGCGCGCACCACCTCGGGCAACCCTGCACCCGACTCCACCGCCTCTGTGACGGCATCCAAACCACCGAGCTCGGACATGCCCTTAACCCCAGAGGTAGACGGCCAGGAGCGCCGCAAGCACACCGGCGCCGACGAGCACACCCAGCACGTACAACGACAGGACTGTTGCCGCCATGCGCTCCCACACACGCGAGTAAGAGCCCCACGCTGGCACCAAGATCAGCCCGACGTACAGGGCGAACCCGAACACGCCAGCGCATGCGGCTACGAGATAGGTGATGTCGTTCGTGCTCATGGAAATCGCATTGTTACGTACCCAGAGGCTGTACACGCGCGAAGTCAACGTCCACGGACACGGCGGCGAGCGCGGCCGGCTCGCGGCCAGCCAGGCCAGCGGCGGCGCGCTCGGCTCGGGACAAGCCGTTTGCGCGTCCAAACAAGGCCACAACGGTAGGCCCAGAACCGCTGACGAAGGCCGTCTCCGCGCCCGCTTCACGCGCCTCCAGCAGCGTCTTCTCGATCGCTGGACACAAGCTCACGGCTGAGGCCTGCAGATCGTTGTGCAAAAGAGACGTCTCGGCGGGCAGAGCTGAGCCGAGCTCGAACGCTTTCACCAGCATTTCGCGATGTTCCTCGAGATTGCGCGCACCATGAGCGATGCCGATCCGATCGGCAGTCGCATACACCTCGGCCGTGGAGAGCCCGGATGCCTGCGCCAAAACCAGCACGCCCAGTGGCGAGACGGGATCGGGCAGTGCTTGCAGCTGCTCACCGGCGCCGGTCGCCAGCCAGCGTCCGGGCGTCACCTGCGCGGGGACATCCGCACCCAGTTCGGTGGCGAGCACAGACAACAAGTCCAAATCCCCCAGCCCCGAGGCAGCTGTAGCGAGGCGCAAGGTGGCCGCCGCATCTGCGGAGCCACCGCCTAGACCCGCAGCTATCGGTATGCACTTGTCGATTTGCAGTCGCAGCGGAGCCGCATCCCAGCCCGTGGCGGCGCGAAACAGTTCCAGCGCACGCGCCGCGAGGTTCTCGCCGGCCACTGTCTCGCACACAACTTCGTCGTGCTCGGCGCCGGGCGGCGCAACTTGCAATACGAGCTCATCGGCAAGCGAGATCGACTGCATCACACTTGCCAGCTCGTGGCGCCCGTCGGGGCGGAGCGCACCCACGAACAGACCCAGGTTGATCTTCGCGGGAGCCAGCGCGCGCAGCGGCAGGGCAAGCGGCGACCCGTTCACAGGTCCAGCACCTTCGCCAACTCGACGAACTCCGCCGGCGCCAGGCGCTCGGCGCGCTCGTCGGCTGGATGACCGAGCTCGACCAGCGCCGCGCGGATGTCCTCGCGCGTGTGGTGGATACCTGAGAGCACGAGCGATCTCGCCAGCGCCTTGCGCCGGTGCGCGAAGGCACCGGCGACGAGCTTGCGTACCGCGGGTGGCGGTGCGGTGGACGTGCGAACGATCTTCACCAACACCGAATCCACATTTGGCACCGGGCGAAACACAGTTCGCGGGATCGCCCGTACGACTTTCACCTCACCTGCCAGCTGCGCAAGCACCGAGCTGACGCCGTACACGCCGCTACCAGGCGCCGCCGCCAGCCGTTCGCCTACCTCGCGCTGCACCATCACCAACCACAGAGCCACATTTTCGAGCTCCTCGATCGTGCGCAAGAGGACCCCGGTGGCGATTCCGTAAGGCAAATTGGCCACCATCTTGGTCGGCGCCGGCCGCATCGCGGAAAGGTCGACGCGCATCGCGTCGCCCCACCACAGCGAAACGTTGTCGAACTCGGCAACGCTGCGCTCCAGCACACTGCGCAAACGCTCGTCGAGCTCCACCACGTGCACTCTGCTCACACGCGACGCGAGATACACCGACAGAACCCCCTCTCCCCCTCCAACCTCCAGGACCACGTCGTCTGCCGACAACTTGGCCTCACGCCCTATTACCTCCAGGATGTTTGGGTCGCGCAGGAAGTTCTGTCCCAGCTCTCTGCTGCGCCGACTGGCCCTGCTTGCCGTGTGCCCTTTGGGTATGCCCTTTGGGGTACCCCCAGTATGGGTGCTCACCATCCGAAGACGCGCTCGGCGTTACGTTCCACCGTCGCGTCGAGCTCGGCCAAGGACACGCCGCGCAGCTGGGCTATGAACTCCGCCGTATGCGCCACGAAAGCTGGCTGGTTGCGTTGTTTGCGCACCACCTGCGGGCTGAGATACGGCGCATCTGTCTCCACCAACAAATGCTCGGCCGGCACACGCCGTGCCGCGTCGGCTAGATCCGCGGCGCTTTTATAAGTGACGTTGCCGGCAAAGGAGATCATGTAGCCGCGCTCGACGCACTCATCGAGGCGGTCGGGCATCGAGAAGCAGTGAATTACGACACTCAAGCCCTGGGCCTCGGCAGCCAGCTGCGCGAGCGTATCCTCGTCGGCGTTTCTTGTGTGGATTGTGAGAGGCGTGCCGTTAGTTCGAGCCAACGCTATTTGTGCGGAGAAAGCGCGCTTCTGGTCCTCCCTCGGTGTATCTTCTCGGTAATAGTCGAGTCCCGTCTCGCCGATCACGATGCAGCGCGGGTGCGCGGCCAGCGCCTGCAGCTCGGCCAGGTCGGCGTCATCGAAGCCGCGCGCTTCGTTGGGGTGGCGGCCGATAGCCGCATACACCTGAGGAAAGGCCTCGGCGGCGGCCAGCGCGGCGCGACAGGAGGTGCTGTTGGTGCCGACCGTCAGTATGCGCGTGACACCGGCCGCGACGGCTCGCTCGACCAGCTCGGCATCGGGCTCCTCGCACAGGTACAGATGGGTGTGACTGTCGATCATGAGCTCTTGGGGAACAGCGGCTCGAGCTTGCGCGCGAAACGGATTTCCCCTTCGCCAAAGCCGGCACCGCTGAAGGAGATGTCGGGAGCGTCGAGCGCGGCTAGCAGCTTCTCGGTGGCATCCGGAAGGTAGGGATGCAAGAGTACGGATACGACCCGCAGACCCTCGGCGAGCGTACGCAGCACGCGGTCGAGGTCCGCCGCGCGCTCAGGGTCCTTGGCAAGCTGCCATGGCGCCTGCTCCTCCACGTAGCGGTTCAGGCGGCGCACGCGCTGCCAGATCTCATCGAGCGCATTGGTCAGCTCGACGCGGTCGAGCAAGCTTGCCACAAGCTCGGGCAAGCCGGCGAAGTCCTCTCCGAGCAGCTCGTCGGGCTCGCCGCCGGCCACGACGCCGTCGCGGTAGCGCGCAATCATCGCGATGCTGCGGCTGGCGAGGTTGCCGTAGTCGTTGGCCAGCTCCGACTCGTAGCGCTGCTCGAAGGATGCCGTGGAGACCGAGCCATCCTGGCCGAAGGGCACATCGCGAAGCAGGTAGAAGCGCAGCGCGTCAGAGCCGAAGCGCTCGATCACCTCGAAGGGATCGAGCACGTTGCCGAGCGACTTACTCATCTTCTCCCCATCCATCAGCAGGTAGCCGTGCACAAACACGCGCTTTGGCAGCTCGATCTCGGCGGCCATCAAGAGCGCCGGCCAGTAGACGGTGTGGAAGCGCAGGATGTCCTTGGCGATCAGGTGCACATCGGCGGGCCAGAAGGTGTCGGTAAGGGTCCGCGAAACGACATGGCCCCCGCGCGCGCGGGGGCCATCGCGGTTTTCGACACCAACCGCCGCAGTGTTCTCCTGTGCTGGGACAGGCGCGTAGAACAGCGCCGAGTAGTAGTTAAGTAGCGCGTCGAACCACACGTAGAAGACGTGCTCTTCATCCCAGGGAACCGGCACGCCCCAGGTGAGTTTGTGGCGCGTAAGCGGCACATCGCGCAGGCCGGACTTGATGAACGACAGCGCCTCGTTGTAGCGGCTGCGCGGCGCCACGAAGTCC
Organism: uncultured Solirubrobacterales bacterium; assembly: GCA_963827045.1. Classification (GTDB taxonomy): domain Bacteria; phylum Actinomycetota; class Thermoleophilia; order Solirubrobacterales; family Solirubrobacteraceae; genus Palsa-744. Next base: position 1,625,186 of record CAWGZH010000002.1, on the reverse strand, counting down.
TCGTGCTCGGCATATAGACGCTCGAGCGGCTCCTGAAAGGCGGACAGCGCGAAGAAGTAGTTGTCCTCCTGCTCGCGCGTCAGCTTAACGTGGTGAATTGGGCACAGCTCGCCCTCGTCGACTTCGTTCTCGGCCTTGAAGTCGGCGCACTTGGGGCAATACCAGCCCTCGTAGGTGCCCATATAGACATGCCCGTTCTCGCGGACCCGCGAGAGGACGTCCTGCACCACCTGCATGTGCTCAGGGTCGGTCGTGCGGATGAAGAAGTCGTTGCTCGCCGCGATCTTGGGGGCCAGCGCCCGGAAGCGCTCAGAGTTGCGATCCGCCAGCTCCTGCGGCTCCACACCGAGCGCATGCGCGGCGTCGGCCACTGGCTCGCCGTGCTCGTCTGTCCCCGTCAAGAAGAACACGTCCTCGCCGCGCTGGCGATGGTGGCGCGCCAGCACGTCGGCGGCGATCGTCGTGTACGCGTGGCCCAGGTGGGGCGCCGCGTTGACGTAGTAGATCGGGGTGGTTACGTAGAAGGAGGACATGCTCGTCTCAGGCTACTGTGCGTCCATCGCGAGAGGAGGGCCGCCGCGAGCTGAAGTGGCCGTCACCGCCGCGAGACACGAAACGGACGCCTCAGAGGCGACTTACGAACCCGTGAGCTCTCGGTAAAGCTCGTTCGCCCCGACTCCCGTGAGCTTGGCAACGACACCTGCCGCGGGCCGTGCCCGCGCGCCGGCCTCTACGAGTGCGCGTAGCGCCGTCACTGCCTGCTCGCGATCGGCGCTCCCTGCTACGGCGGCGCCAACGACGAGCACGATCTCCCCGCGCGGAGGGTGCTCGGCGTAGAAGACCGCCAGCTCAACCGCACTGCCTCGCCGGACTTCCTCGTGCAGCTTGGTCAGCTCCCGGCAGACGGCCAGCGGGCGGTCGGGATCGTGCTCGGCGAACACCGCCAGCGTCGCCGCAAGACGCTGGGGGGACTCGAACGCCACCAGCGTCTGCGACGCTCCGACCAGCATTCGCTCCAGCTCAGACCGCTTGCGCGGCAAGAAGCCGACAAACGACCAGTGCTCTGAGGGCAGGCCCGAGGCGACGATCGCCGTGAGCACACTGCTCGGGCCTGGCAGCACCTCAACCAACAGTCCGGCCTCGATGCAAGCCCGCACGAGCTTGTAACCAGGGTCCGATACAAGCGGCATCCCAGCGTCGGACACGAGCGCAATCACCGCGCCCTCGCGGATCCGCGCGACGAGCTCCTGCGCGCGCTCGCACTCGTTGTGCTCGTGATAGCTCAAGAGCTTGCCCACGATCTCGTAGCGGTCCAGTAGCACGCGCGTGCGTCGCGTGTCCTCGCAGGCGATCGCATCCGCGTCGCGCAGGGCGTCGAGCACGCGTAGCGTCACGTCGCCCAGGTTGCCGATCGGGGTCGGACACACGACCAGCCGCCCTACTGCGCCATCCGGGGTGCTCATCCGAGGAATATAGGGTCCCGCCGCTCGCCGGCGAACTCCCATAGGAGTCCCTTGAGACCGGGCCTGCGTATGCCCACCTGTCACGACAATCGCCCAGGCATCGAACACAGTGACCGCAGTCCAATGACCAGCGACCCGAACGACTAACCACAGGCCCGTGCCCCGCGACCCCAACGACAAACCGCAGTACAAGCGCTACCGCGCCGTTCCCCGCCTGCCTGGACAGCGCAAAGACGCGCTAGAGGAGAGCGTTACGCCGAAGGGGCCGCGCCGACCGCGCAAGCCTGGTGAGCAACCCGCCGGACGCATTACACCCCCGCGCACGCAGGGGGCAGGCGCTAATGCGACAAACCAGCGCCCCTGGCGAGAGCGCATAACCCCCAAGCGCATAATCCTGGGGCTGGTCGCGCTCGTCTTCGCCTGGCTTGCGCTCTCGCTGGTCCTCTTCCTGATAAGCGCCCACTTCGAGCGCACCTCGCTCCCCTCCAATGTCGCGAGCGTGCTCGACCCTTCCGGCTTCCCGTTGACTTCAGCCAACAACATCCTCGTGCTCGGCTCCGACCGCCGCCAGAAGGACAGCAAGGAACCAGGGGCGGAAACGACCGGGTACGGACGCTCGGACACTATCATGCTGATCCGCACCGGCGGCGGGCACGCGGCGCGTCTGTCGATCCCACGCGATACGGTCGTCGAAATCCCCGGCCACGGCTTGCAAAAGATCAACGCGGCGCACGAGTACGGCGGGCCGGCCGAGTCGGTGTCGGTGATCAAGCACTGGCTCGACATCCCGATCAACCATGTGGTGGAAGTCAACTTCGAAAACTTCCCGCAGCTGGTCGACGCGATGGGCGGGGTCACCTATAGCGGCGGCTGCATCGTCTCCAAGCTCGACGGCGGCTCGGCTGACGGCGGCTTCACCCTGCGCCTGAGCACTGGTACCCACCACATCGATGGCAAGCAAGCGCTCGCTATCGCCCGCACACGCGAGAACCTGTGCGCTCCTGAGGAGACCGACATCCAGCGCGAGGAACACCAGCAGGCATTGTTCAACGACATGAAGGACCAGCTGCTCTCGCCTTCGAGCTTCCTGCGCTTGCCTTTGATCGCCTGGAACGCGCCACCGGCGATCATCTCCGACATGAGCGAGGCGGAACTGCTCGGCATGTTCGCGGCGCTGGCGGTGACCGGCACGCCGCCGACACAGGTACTCAAGCCCACCGGACAGACCACGCTGCCGGAAGGTGGGGAAGGCTTGACGGTCTCCGACGCGGCCCGTCGCGCCGAGGTAGCGCGCTTCATGGCGGGCTGAGCCCCGGCGCCGTGCGAATGTGATGTATGTCGGGCCGAGCGCCGCACCCGCGGACGTTGCGTGCTTCTTGCTTCTTGCCGCGCCGGGCCCGGCGCGGGCAGGCGCGCCACCGCGGACCTCGCCCTCGCCCTTGCGCAAAGTCGTACTCCAGCCGCAAGGTCCCGAAAACGCTAGTTCTTGGTGCGCAAGCTCAATTAGTTTGGTACCTAACTAATCACCGGCCTACACAAAACTACCCCCCTCTTCTGGACCCATTGATCTGGTCACCTGTTCATGAACTCGGTTGATCTCATGCTTTCCAGAACATCAAACCCACACGCGGGACTACCGATCAGACCCCCACTTCGCCTACTTCGCGGCTGCGACCGTGTCCGCTTTCTTCTCCGACTTGCCCGCAGACTCGCTCTTCTTGCTCTCACCCTTGCCGGCGGAGTCACTCTTGGCAGACGAGTCGCCCGCGGAGGAAGAGTCCGAGGAAGATCCCTCGCTCGAGGAAGACTCCCCCGAGGAACCAGAGGAGGAGGACGAGTCGCTTGACGCCGCGTTCTCACGCTGACGCTTGCGCGTGCCGTAGTCGGTGTTGTAGAAGCCTTTGCCCTTGAAATGGACCGCCGGCGCGTGCAATACCCGCTCGACCGGGACTCCGGTCTCCGGGTCGGCTGTGAGCGTGTCGTCGCTGAAAGCCTGCTGCAGCTCGAACGTGCTGCCGTCCGGTCGTCTGTACTCATAGATAGGCATGAGACCCGATTATAAGAGGGGGCCGCGCTGTCAGTCGGCGAGAGGCGAGCTGGGGTGCTTTCGCGTCAGTCGGCAACGCGCTGGCGGGCTGGCTCTCGCGTCAGTCAGCCACGAGCGAACGGGCGCACTCGATGCCGGCCTGGATCGATGCGCTGAAGTCGCGGTCGGGCTCTGAGATCATGCGCAGCGCGAAGCCATCGCCGAGCGAGAAGAGGATGTCCGCGACGGCGTCCGGCTTGGCGTGCAGACGCAGCACGCCCTCCTCCTGAGCGGCGGCCAGCATCCCGGCGAGGCGCTCGCGTGTGCGGCGCAGCAGGCTTGCGTACTCGACCGCGATGTCGTCGTTGCGCCGCGAGAGCGTGAACAGCTCGAATACCAGCGTCACGAAATCCTGGTCCTCTGAGATCGTCTCCTGCAGGTTCTGGGCCAGCAGCGCGACGAAGTCGTCGGCCGTCTGTGCGCCCGCCAAACGTTTCTCCAGCGCCTCGATGCGCAGCTCGCAGTCGCGGCGTGCCGCCTCCACGAGCAGCTGCTCCTTGGTACCGAAGTAGTAGTGCAGCAGGCCACGCGAGACGCCCGCCTCGCGTGAGACGTGGTCGAAGGTCGAGCCGGCTGCGCCGCGCCGCGCGACGCTGTGGCGCATCGCCTCGACGATGCGCTGAGCCTTCTCGCCCGAGAGCGAACGGGTCGACGAACCGGTCGGCTCGCCGACCTCACGGCTCACAGCCGCGTCCTCGACCTGAGCGTTGTCGGTGTCAGCGGTTACGGTGTGCGTCATATCTAGGAGATGCGCTGAGCGTCCGTGCTCACGCGGCGGGCACATCCGCTGGGGCTGGAGGGGCCTCCTGCGCCGGCATCGTGGTGGAGCTGTAGTCGAACTCCTCCTCGGCGCCAAACAGCAGATCGAGTACCTTCGAGCGCAGATCCTCGCTCAGGGCCAGTGCCAGGACCGTACCGACGACGATCAGCAAGAGGGCGCGCCCGAGGCCGCCTTTGCGTTTTGGCTTGGACGCCGGCTGCTTGATCGCATACGAAGCGTCGCGCAGCGCAGTTGCGGCTTCGGAGAGCTCCTTCTGCAGCTTGCGATCCTCCAGCAGCGCCTTGCCCGCCGGCTTGCCGTTGCTGACACGCCCGTAGGCGCTGCGTCCTGCCGCATATGCGGCGAGCAGGTTGTCGCGCAGCTGCTCGTCTTCGATCAGACGTTTGAGGTAGTCGCTCGAGCGCACCGCCTCGCTTGCTTTGCCGATTCTGTCTTTTGCTGCCATTTAGCCACCGCCTCTGCTCATAGCTTGAAGATTACGTCCAATATACCCCCCGACCGTAGGCTCTATCCCTCCGTTCTGGAGTCGGCCAAGCGCACCGCGTCATAGCGGCGGCGCACGTCCACGCGATCCGCAGCCTCCGGCACCGACTCCTCGCTCGCGCGCAGAATCATCTCCGCCTGCTCGAGCAGCACCTCGCGCTGCTCGGAGGAGGTCGTGTACGCCATCACCTTGGCGATGGCGTCGAGCTGGCGGATCATCACAGCGGGCATCCCGCGGCTGGCCTGGCGGATCTTGTCGTGCGCGCGCTCGACCAGACGCCGGAAGCTCACGGTGACGGTTATCACACGCACATGACCGGCGGCGTCACGATGCACCGTCGCCGGCCGCCAGCGGTCGGCGATCTTGCCTAGACCGTCGCCCAACCAATCGATACAGGCCAGAGCGGTGAAGGTGTCATTGACCGCCGGCGAGAGAGCGCGGATGGCGATCTCGACGAGCTGATCGACGGCGAATGACAGGTCCTGGGTGAGGGTTCTGTGAGGGCCTGTGGCGTGCGCGCCTCCAAGCGCCCGGGCCACCCCGGGCGCCGCGGCGGCGGGCCATACGCTCGCCAGCGGTTGACCCTCGACCACGAAGTGGCCCGGCCGGTGCAGCAGGCGAATCACCGCGTGACTGCGGCTGGCGATGTCGATCAGCGTGCTCATGCTCACGTACTGCAGGTAGCCACTGCTTGGCGCACGCACGACGCCGCTGTCCTCGTCCAATCGGACAAGCATCTCCGACAGCGACGGTCCCGCCTTGCCCGTGTCGCCGGGCGGGACCGCGACATCGGCTTCGATCGCGTGCGCCAGATCGCCCGCAATGCTCGCGATCACCTGCGGTAGTTGAATCGACTTAGCAATGTGATCGATAAAGACAACCAGCACGGCGACATCCAGCACCACCAGCGCCAGCGTCATGGTGATCGATACGTGCGGCACGAATTCCCCATGAGAGCCGGGACCGATCGAGACGAGCGCAAGAATCGCGTAGACAAAGGTTGCGACAAAGCTGCCGAGCGTGAGCTGCGTGATGCGGTCGCGGATGAAGTTGCGCAGCATCCGCGGCCCAAACTGGGTCGAGGCGAGCGTCAGCGTCACGATCGTGATCGAGAAGACGAGCGTCACCACGGTGATCACCGCCGCCGCGATCGCGGTCAGGATCTGCCGGGCCGCGTCCGCCGTGCCGCTGATCACGAACGACGGCAGTCCAAGCGTTCCGTTGTACGCGGCTCGATCGAGCACATAGGTACAGACGAACAGCGCCACCGCCAGCACGATCTCGACCGTCGGCACCAGCCACAGGTTCGTGCGCAACGCCTCGCGCCGCCAAGCTGAAGGCAGTGGAATCCCGGGTCTCACCGCAGCCAGGATATGTGCAGCGGGAGCGGCGGGTATCTCAAGCGTGTGCTTGGCGTACGCCCCGCTCTCCTCAGGCGTGCAGCGCTGCCTGTTCCTGCGCAGAGGGGAACGCCCACGCGGCGCGCGAGCGGCGCTCTTGGCGAAAGACGAAACGCAGCTGCTGCGGAGGCGCGAGCTGCGCCTCGTTTGGCCGGAAGGTGGCGCAGGGCTCGGCCAGATCAAGTGCGCACAACAGGTTGCACCGGAAATAGCACTCATCGCATGTGACTTTGCGGGCTGCCCGCTTGCTCTGCGTCCTCGGCACTGACTCCCCTTTGGTTCGCGGCTTGACCGGTATGCAGCGATCAAAGCACTAGCTGGGCGCACGCTCAAGGGCAACCCAGAAGCCTTCCCCGCAAACCGCGAGGAAAACCGTAGGGGCGTCATCATGAAGTGGTGCGCATCCTCCTAACCGGCATCAGCGGCTTCGTTGGCTCGGCCCTCCTGCCTGCCCTACTCGGACAGGGCCACGACGTGCGCGCACTGGCACGTGATCGCACGCGCGTCGAGTCGACGCTTCAGTCGATGAAGCTCGAATCCGATCTTGATGCGACGCTCGCGGACTTCGAGCTTGTAATCGGCGACACGCTCTCCGGGGCGGGGACGGTGCAGGCGATGCGCGACATCGAGGTCGCCTATTACCTGATCCATTCGATGGAGCCTTCCAGGGGCGAGGCAAGTGGAATCTCGTTTTCCGCGCGCGAGCGAGCCTCGGCGCAAACTTTCGCCGAGGCCGCGCGTGCTGCCGGGGTGCGGCGCATCGTGTACCTCGGCGGTCCGCTCCCGCCCGAGCGGACATCCACCCACCTCTCCAGCCGCTATGCGGTCGAGCGCATCCTGCTCGACGGCGTGCCCGGATCGGTGGCCCTGCGTGCGTCAATCGTGATCGGCGCACGCTCACGCACCTTTCGCTTTCTCGTACGTCTGATCGAGCGCCTGCCGATAATCGCTCTACCCGCCTGGCGGCATTTTCGTACGTGTCCGATCGACGAGCGCGACCTTGTCGAGATACTCGCGGCCTGTGCCTCCAACGAGTATGTCGCCGGACGGGCTCTTGAGATCGCCGGCCCCGAGACGCTCACTTATGGGGAGTTGGTGCAGCGCATCGCCGAGCTGATGATGCTGTCGCGCCCCAGCCTCGGGCTTGGGGTCAGTGTCACACCGATTGCCGCGCGCCTGGCCGCGGTGCTCACCGACGAGCACCCCGAGCTGGTGCTACCGCTGATGGAAGGGCTCACCGGCGACCTGGTCCCCAACGGACAGGGGGCAGCCACGGCCTTGAATGTGGAATTGCACTCATTCGACTCTGCCGTCGAACACGCGCTATACGAGTGGGAAAAGCGCGAGCCGCTCGCCGCCCGCTGATCGCGCACGTGAGCCATCCTGCTTTAAACAGTCGCACAAGCTACGGTTGGCTTCGCGATGAGCACCGTTTGCGCCTCGATCGAGATCGCCGCCACACCGGCGACGGTGTGGGAAACCGTCATAGACCCTGATCGCCTCGGCGACTGGGTCACGATTCATCGCAAGCTGCGCCACCACGACGACGGAGCTCCACGGATTGGCTATCACATGGATCAGCAGCTCCACCTGAGAGGAGTCAGCGTCGATGTTCACTGGACACTGGTGGAGTGCGAGCCGGGGACGCTAGCCGTGTGGGAGGGTCGCGGGCCGGCTCGCTCGCGCGCCCGCACGGAATACGAGCTGCAGCCCCTTTCCAGTGGCTGCACCCGCTTCGACTATCGCAATGAGTTCCACCCGCCGTTCGGGCCGTTCGGTGCGATCGCGAGCCGCGCGCTGGTCGGGGGAATGCCTGAACGTGAGGCGACCCGCACGCTGGAGCGCCTGCGTGCACTACTCGAGCGCTGACATTCCTTAAATCAGCAACGAGCGATAGTAATGCGCTTGTATGTGGCTAACAGGTGGACGTGTAGTAGGGCAACTTGTGTAAAGTGAAGCTACATAGACCGTGCAACTCGACTTTCGGGTTGCATTCACCCCAGTGAACAGGACACAATCGTGACTGACTTCCTTGACGAGAAGCGCCGAGAGATAAACGAGCGACTGGCTGAGCTGAAGCCGCTGATCGACGAGTACACCCGCCTCCAGGACGCTGCGGCGGCCCTAGCGGGCGTTGGCGGAACAGCTCCCCGCGCGGCCGCCAGCACTCCGACTGCTTCAAGCGCCACACCGGCCCGCCGTGGCCCAGGCCGTCCACGCGGCTCCAAGAGCCGTACGACAGGCGCGCGACGTGGGCGTCCGCCCAAGGCCGCCGTGGCAACGACGGCAGCTGCCCCCGCAGCTGCTACGCCCCGTCGTCGTGCCGGGCGCCGCAAGGGCAGTGGCACGCGTGCCGCCCAGGCCCTGCAGTTCGTCAGCGGGCAGCCCGGGATCACGATCCCCGAGCTTGCCGCCAAGATGGGTATCAAGCAGAACTACCTGTACCGCGTGCTCCCAGGCCTGGAGCAGGAAAAGAAGATCAAGAAGCAAGGCAGGGGCTGGCACCCAGCCGGCTGATCTAGCCCGATTCACGTAAACGGCCGGGATCGCGCTGCGATCCCGGCCGTTTTTCGTTAAGAGCGTTAGCCCCGCAAGGGTCTGACGCCTTGTATGGGAGCGCCGTCTCCCCCATACAAAAGACGCAGCCTAAATAAGCCCTTGGCTCGAAACCGTGTCGCGCTCTCCGGTTAGCTCCGCTACCGACTCATCGATCTTCGAACGGGAGAAGTCGTCAATGTCGAGACCCTGCTCAATCGACCACTCCCCGTTCGCACAAGTGCACGGGAAGCCGCTAATGAGGCCCTCGGGCACACCGTAGGAGCCGTCGGACGGGACGCCCATCGATACCCAGTCACTGGTGCCGCTCACCCAGTCGCGCATATGATCGATTGCAGCATTGGCAGCCGATGCGGCACTGGAGGCGCCGCGCGCCTCGATGATCGCCGCGCCACGCTTGCCGACATTGGGCAGGAAGTCGTTTTCGATCCAAGCCTGGTCGTCGAGCACCTTCGCCGCCTGCTCGCCCTTGATCTCGGCGTGAAACAGGTCGGGGTACATGGTGGGGGAATGGTTGCCCCACACACCCATCTTGCTCACGTCGCTAACAGACGCTCCCACCTTGTTGGCAAGCTGAGCCACCGCGCGGTTGTGATCCAGGCGCAACATCGCGGTGAAGCGCTCGCGCGGAATGTCCTGCGCATTGTTCATCGCGATCAGGCAGTTAGTGTTGGCGGGATTGCCCACGACGAGCACCTTCAAGTCGCTGGCGGCATGCTCGTTCAGTGCTTTGCCCTGTCCGGTGAAGATCTTGCCGTTCTCGCTCAGCAGCTCGGCGCGCTCCATACCCTTCGTGCGCGGACGCGAGCCAACGAGCAGTGCGATGTTGACACCGTCAAACGCTTCCTGCGGATTGTCGTGCAAGTCGAGGTTTGCCAGAAGCGGGAAGGCGCAGTCGACGATCTCCATCGCCACGCCCTCAAGCGCCCCCATCGCCGGGGGAATCTCCTGCAGTCGTAGGTCAACCGGCTGATCAGGGCCCAGCAGCTGCCCACTTGCGATGCGAAACACGAGGCTGTAGCCAATCTGGCCGGCCGCGCCTGTGACGGTGACTCGTACGGGATTGCTCACGGATTCTCAGCTCCTATTGGGGGTCGATTTTTCAAAAATAGTGCGCAAAGGACTCGATCGGCTCGCAAAGACGTGTTTCGCATCTGGGCGTGTCGATCTCTTGAAGACATGCGCTCTTCAAGCGGGCCGTGCATGTCGATCATGCCATCGCGCGCTCGAGGTTCTCGTCGATCGATGCGAGGAACTCCTGTGTGGTCTGCCACTCCTGCTCGGGGCCGATCAGGAGGGCGAGGTCCTTGGTCATCTTCCCTTCTTCGACGGTCTCCACGCAGACGCGCTCGAGCGTGTCCGCGAACTCGCTCACCCCGGGCGTGTCGTCCATGCGCCCGCGCGCCGCGAGCCCGCGCGTCCAGGCAAAGATGGAGGCGATCGGATTGGTGGAGGTGGGCTTGCCCTGTTGGTGCATGCGGTAGTGACGGGTGACCGTGCCGTGTGCGGCCTCCGCCTCGACGGTCTTGCCGTCGGCGCTCATCAGCACGCTCGTCATCAAGCCAAGCGAACCGAAGCCCTGGGCGACCGTGTCCGATTGCACGTCGCCGTCGTAGTTCTTGCAAGCCCACACGTAGCCGCCTTCCCACTTCAGCGAAGCGGCCACCATGTCGTCGATCAAGCGGTGTTCGTAGGTGATGCCGGCGGCCTCGAAGTCTCCCTTGAACTCAGACTCGTAGATCTCCTGGAAGAGATCCTTGAAGCGTCCGTCATAGCGCTTGAGGATCGTGTTCTTGGTCGATAGGTACACCGGATAGCCACGATCGAGCCCGTAGCGCATCGAGGCGCGCGCGAAGTCGCGGATCGACTCGTCAAGGTTGTACATCGCCATCGCGATGCCCCCGCCGGGAAAGTCGTATACGTCCAGCTCGACCGGCTCACTGCCGTCGGCCGGCGTAAAGGTGAGCATCAGCTTGCCCGCCCCCGGCACGACCATGTCGGTGGCGCGGTACTGGTCGCCGAAGGCGTGACGACCGATCACGATCGGCTTGGTCCAGCCGGGCACCAGGCGGGGGATGTTGGAGATCACGATCGGCTCGCGGAAGATGACCCCACCGAGGATGTTGCGCACGGTGCCGTTGGGCGAGCGGTACATCTCCTTGAGGCCGAACTCCTCCACGCGCGCCTCGTCGGGGGTGATCGTGGCGCACTTCACTCCTACGCCGTTCTGCTTGATCGCGTTGGCCGCTTCGACGGTGATCGCGTCCTCGGTGGCGTCTCGGCTCTCGATCGAGAGGTCGTAGTACTTCAGGTCGATATCCAGGTAGGGCAGAATCAGCTGCTCCTTGATGAAGGACCAGATGATTCGCGTCATCTCGTCGCCGTCGAGCTCGACGACTGGGTTTTGCACCTTAATCTTGGCCATGTGTCGGTCCTCGGTTTTAGCTGACGGACGGGATCCCACTGCCCCGGCGGGCGATGCTATCGCGGAGAGGTAACCTGTCGTGTTGATGGCTACCGTCTCGCGACAAGACACCTGGCAGACCCACACCGTCGCCAACCAGGTCCCTCCGCTGGAGGGGGTGGACGTCTTCTCCAGCAACCTCCCGCTCGTGGAGGCCACCAAGCGCGAGGGCGCCTCGTGGGCGCTGTCGCGAGCTGCCGAGCTCGGTAGGTTCGTCGGCGGCAACGGGGTGGGTGGGAACCCAATCATTTGGGGACGCCTGGCCAACGAGAACAAGCCGGTCCTGAAGACCCACGATCGCTATGGCAACCGCATCGACGAGGTCGAGTTCCACCCCTCCTGGCATCACCTGATGAAGATGGGCGTCGAGCACGAGCTGCATTCGCTGCCCTGGACCAGCACGGAGCCCGCGCCCCATGCTGCACGTGCTGCGTTGTACATGACCGCGATGCAGGCCGAGGCGGGCTTTGCCTGTCCGATCACGATGACCTTCGCCGTCCTACCGGCCTTGCGCACCCAGCCCGAGCTGCTGGCCGAGTGGGGGCCGTTGGTGACGGCCAACACCTACGACCCGCGCCTGGTCCCAGCAAGCGAGAAGGGCTCGGCGATCGCGGGCATGGCGATGACCGAGAAGCAGGGTGGCTCGGATGTGAAAGCGAACACGACTTTCGCCAAGCCGCTGAACGGTGGCGGGCCGGGCGCGGAGTACGAGCTGGTGGGGCACAAGTGGTTCTGCTCGGCGCCGATGTCCGACCTTTTCCTGGTGCTTGCGCAGACCGACGAAGGCCTCTCCTGCTTTCTCTTGCCGCGAATCCTTCCCGATGACAGCCGCAACGAGTTTCACATTCAGCGCTTGAAGGACAAGCTCGGCAACCACTCCAACGCCTCCTCCGAGGTGGAATTCACTGGTGCGTGGGCGCGGATGGTGGGAGAGCCTGGACGCGGCGTGCCGACGATCATCGAGATGGTCGGCCACACACGGCTCGATTGCGTGATCGGTGGCGCCGCTGGCATGCGCGCCGGGGTCGTGCAGGCCACCCACCATGCCGCACACCGCTCAACGTTCGGAAAGTTGCTGATCGACCAACCGTTGATGCGCAACGTGCTCGCCGACCTTTGCGTCGAGTCCGAGGCCGCGACGGCGCTGGCAATGCGCCTAGCACGCGCCTACGACGAAGCCGGCGCCGAGGGGACGGCTCAGGGCGATAGTGAGTTGAACGATGCTCACCTGTTCAAGCGCCTGGCCACGGCCGTCGGCAAGTATTGGGTCTGCAAGCGCGCCCCCAACCACGCTTTCGAGTCCTTGGAGTGCCTCGGTGGAAACGGCTACGTCGAGGAGTCGGGCATGCCGCGCCTGTACCGCGAGGCGCCGCTTGCCTCGATTTGGGAGGGCTCCGGCAACGTGATGAGCCTCGACGTGCTGCGCGCGCTCGTGCGCACACCTCGCACTTTGGAGGTGTTCATGCACGAGGTCAAGCAGGCCGGGGGCGCAGACGCGCGCCTGGACGAGCACGTCAAGAAGCTGGAGCGCCAGTTCTCGGACCCGATGACGCTTGAGATGCGCGCGCGACGCGTGGTCGAGGGCATGGCGCTGGCGCTGCAGGGGTCGTTGCTGGTGCGCCATGGCGCACCAGCCGTGGCCGACGCCTTCTGCGCCTCGCGCCTTGGCGGCGACGGCGGGCTTGAGTACGGCACACTGCCGGCCGGATGCGACTTCGAGGCGATCATCGAGCGCAGTCGCGTGCAGGTCTAACGCCCGGCTGACGGGCCGTCACAGCCTAAGATCAAGTTATGGCCACAAGAGCACCGCGGCGCATGCCCGGCAACATTCAGGTAGCGCGCATCTTCGGCATCAGAGTGGGCGTCAGCATGAGCTGGTTCTTTGTCCTCTTCTTCCTGATCCTGTACCTGTCCCAGTATTTCCACGACATACTGGGCGGGTCGAGCAGCACGGCCTACGTTGTGGCCGTCGTCGGCGCGCTCGGTTATTTCGCCTCGCTAATCCTGCACGAGCTGGGACACGCGCTCGTGTCACGGCGTCTGGGGATCCCGATCCTCGGCATCGACCTGTGGTTCTTCGGCGGCATGGCGCGTCCGGCCCGCGAACCGGAGACGCCGGGCGAGGAATTCAAGATCTCAGCCGCCGGCCCTGCCGGAACGCTGCTGGCGCTGCTCATCTGTGCGGTGGCAACGCTCGCGCTCGCCCCCGGCGGGCACTTCTTCGGGGCCCTGCTGCTGGAAGAAGGCTTCACGATCACTCCGGCGGTGGCCCTCTTGGCCTGGCTTGTCTTCATCAACGCAGCACTCTTGCTGTTCAATCTCGTGCCGGCCTTTCCGCTCGACGGTGGGCGCATCGCGCGCGCCATCATCTGGTGGCGCACCGGCGACCGCCATCGCGGCACGCGTATCACCGGCCGCGCCGGCCAGGGATTTGCCATGGTGCTCGGCCTCGTGGGTCTGCTCGCGCTGCTGGAGGGCAACAGCTTTGGCCTGTTCACGCTGGTCCTCGGCCTGATTCTCTACCAGGCATCTGGCGGCGCGGTGATGCAAGGAGCGATGGGCCAGCGCATCCAGAACGTGCGCGTGAAGGACATCATGGATCGCGAGCCGACCACGATCCCTGCCGAGCTGAAGCTGTTGGACGCCCAAGAGCAGTTCTTTGCCCGCTACCGCAGCCCCTGGTTTGCGGTCGTGGACCACGCACGCCACTTCCTCGGCGTGGTGCGCTCCGAGCGAGTCGACGCGGAGATCGCGGCCGGTCGAACCGGCGCTTGAGATCGGCGACGTGCTCGAGCAGGACCTGCAGGTGCGCATCGACGAACACGAGCCACTGGAGTCGCTGCTGCGCAGCGAGGCCCTCGGCCGGCTCGGCGGGATGGTGGCCGTGGACGCCGACGGCATCCTGCGCGGCACCGTTACCGTCGCCCAGATCCGCCAAGCGCTCAATCCCGCTGGCGGGCTTGCGGGTGGACGTTCATAAAAACGCGATGCCCCCGCGCGCGTGCGGGCATCGCCATTTCAGAACATGCGATACCCCCAAGCGCAACAGCTTCTGTGACGCATGTGGCGATCCCCGTCCGGTCCCGCGTTATAGAGTCCAGGCCGCAGACACCGCCCCTCTCCTTCGAGCCCTCAGGAATCCATGCCAGCACATGACGTATTGATCATCGGCGCAGGTCTCGCGGGCCAGCGTGCCGCGCTCGCCGCCGCAGAGGCCGGCTCGAGCGTCGCAATCCTCAGCAAGGTCCATCCGGTGCGCTCCCACTCGGTGGCGGCCGCCGGCGGCATCAACGCCGCGATCAATGTCGCTGACGATTGGCGCTCGCACGCATATGACACCGTCAAGGGCTCCGATTTCCTCGGCGACCAGGACGCGATCGAGATCATGTGCTCGGAGGCACCCCAAGAGGTGATGCACCTGGAGCACATCGGTGTGACCTTTCACCGCAACGACAACGGCGAACTGGACTTGCGTGCCTTCGGCGGCGCTTCGATGAAGCGCACCGCCTACGTCGCCGACATCACCGGACAGGCGATCTTGCATGTGCTCTATGAGCAACTGATGAAGCACCACGAACAGGTCGAGCGCTACGAGGAGTGGTTCGTGACCTCGCTGCTGCAGGACGACGGCGGGCGCTGTTGCGGCGTTGTGGCGCGCGACGTGCGCTCCGGGCGTATGGAGACCCTGCAGGCCAAGAACGTGATCCTCGCCTGCGGCGGCGCCGGCCAGGTGTACTCGCCGACGACCAACGCGCTGATCGTGACCGGCGACGGGATCGCCCAGGCCTATCGCATCGGGGCTCCGCTGATGGACATGGAGATGGTCCAGTACCACCCGACCACGCTTGTCGAGAACGGCCTACTCATCACCGAGGGGGCGCGCGGCGAGGGCGCCGTGCTGCTGAACTCCGAGGGCGAGCGCTTCATGGAGAAGTACGCACCCAACAAGATGGAGCTTGCTTCTCGCGATGTCGTATCTCGCGCCGAGCAGACTGAGATCCTCGAGGGCCGCGGCGTCGGCGCCAACAAAGACGGGATCTACCTGGACATCACCAAGGTGCCACGCAAGCGCACCTTGGAGGCCTTGCGCGAGATCGTCAACATCGGCAAGGACTTCGCCGGCGTGGATATCACCCGCGAGCCGATCATGATCCGCCCTGGCCAGCACTACATCATGGGTGGCGTAAAGACCGACGTGAATGGCGCCACCTCGGTCGAGGGCCTGTACGCCGCCGGCGAGGTCGCCTGCGTGTCGGTGCACGGCGGTAACCGCCTCGGCGCCAACTCGCTGCTTGACACCCTTATCTTCGGCCGGCGTGCCGGCGAACATGCGGCGGCGCGGGCGGCAAGCATGGCCCTGCCTGACGCCACAGACGCTCAGCTGCGTGAGGACGTGGCGATGATCGACGCGATCATCGCGCGGCCACGCACCGGCCGGCGCGTGTCTGAGATCAAGCGCGAGCTCGGCGAGACGATGAACCAATACGTCGCCGTCTACCGCGACCAGGAAGGGCTGGACAAGGCGCATGAGATCGTCAAGCGCCTGCAAGCGGAGTCCAAGGACGCCTACATCGATGACAAAGGCACCGTCTTCAACCAGGACGTGCTGGGGGCGATCGAGCTTGGCTACATGCTCGACTGCGCCGAGGCGACCGTCGTTGGGGCAATCGAGCGCAAGGAGTCGCGCGGGGCACAGTTCCGCACCGACTTCCCCGAGCGCAACGACGAGCAGTGGCTCAAGCACATCGACATCAGCCTGAATGGCGATGACGCACAGGTGAGCTATTCGCCTGTGACCATGACCCAATGGGAGCCGGAGGAGAGGAAATACTGATGCGCGCAACGAGCCCCCCTTTCGAGAACCGCCGTCTCGAGACATCCCCTCTCGACACATCATGTCTCGATACACCCCCTTTCACATTCGACACCCCCCCTCTCACATGCCTCCCGCGCGCGCGGGGGGTCCGCCCGACAGCAAGGAAGGCAAGCTGATGGCCGAAACCCATAAGCCGCCGGAGCAGTTCACGCTGAGGATGCGCCGCTATGACCCCGAGTCGGGTGAGGCGCCCTACTGGGACGAGCACACGATCGAGCTGGAGCCCCATCGCTCGGTGCTCGAGGGCATTCTGCAAGCGAAGGCGAAGTTCGACGGCTCGATCGGCATCCGCTGCTCTTGTCGCGCAGCGATCTGCGGCTCCTGCGGCGTGCGCATCAACGGCGAACCCGGGCTTGCCTGCCACACCCACCTCGACCACGCGCGCGCAGCCAGCAGGGACGGCGTGATCGAGGTCGAGCCGATGGGCAACATGCCCGTGATCAAGGACATGATCGTGGATATGGATGCGGTGCACTGGAAGAAGGTGCAGCGCGTGACTCCATGGCTGATCAACGAGGGTCCACAGCCCGAGCGCGAGCACATCGTGCCGCGCGAGTCGATGGTCGACATCACGCAGACGATGGCCTGCATCCAGTGCGGGGCCTGCGTGTCGGACTGCTTGGCGATGGAGGTCGACCCCGGCTTCATTGGGCCCGCCGCGCTTGCCAAGGCTTACCGTTTCGTCGGCGATCCTCGCGACGAAGAACAGCGTGAGCGGTTGCTCGACCTGAGCGAAGATCCGCAGGGCATCTTTGACTGCACGCACTGTTTCAAGTGCGTCGAGGCCTGCCCGAAGGACGTCAACCCGATGGGCCAGATCATGCGGTTGCGGCGCATCGCCGGCGCCGACCAGCACATCAACGACCAGAACAACGGTCACCGCCACGAGGAAACTGTCGTGACGCTGATCAAGGACTACGGGCTGTTGCACGAGGCGGAGATGCTGCCCCGCTCCTATGGCGGCAACTCTTGGTTTGGCAAGTTCCACCCTGCCGCCGGCAAGGAGCTGCTCAGCTCGCTTCCCGTTGCGATCCGTGGCGTGATGAAACGCAAGATGAGCATCAAGATCGCGCTGTTCGGGCACAAGATCCCCAAGCAGGACCTGAACGCGGTCAAGCGGATCTACGAGAAGGTCGAGAGCAAGCCCGAGCGCTACGAGCTGAACCTGTACATCTCCGGCGAGGACGAAGACGCAAAGCAGACGCCTGTTGGTGTCGCGTCCTCGACCACCGGATCTGAGGCAAGCGCATGACCGCGGACGCCCGAGCACCCGAAGGGAGCACGACATGAAGGTCGCCTACTGGCCCGGTTGCGTGAGCAGGGGCTTCACTCCCGAGCTGCACGGCTCGATGGCTAAGGTCGCGCCGCTGCTGGACATCGAGCTGGTCGAACTTGAGCGCGCTAACTGCACCGGCTGCGGCGTGATCGCCGAGCACAACCAGGAGCTTGCCGACACGCTCAACGCGCGCACATTCGCGCTCGCTCAGCAAGTTCAAGGAGCGGAGTTGATGATGAACATCTGCTCCACCTGCCAGGGGGCGCAGGGCGAGTGCCAGGAGCGCCTGGACGCAAATGCCGAGTACAGGGCGCACGTAAACGAGACGCTCGCCGATGAGGGGCTCACCTATGAGAAGGGCCTGACGAACAAGAATTTCCTCTGGCTACTGGTCGAGGAGATCGGCCTCGAGAAGCTCACTTCGATGGTCAAGCGCCCGCTGACGAACTTGAAAGTGGGGCCGTTCTACGGCTGCTACATCGTGCGGCCGCGCGATCGTCTTGGCATCGACACCGAGCATCCTCGCGACCATTACCTCGAGCAGCTGATCGAGGCGCTTGGCGGCACCGTGATCGAGTACGCCGGGATGCGCAAGTGTTGCGGCTTTCCGATCGTCACGATGAACAAGGAGGCCTCGTTCAAGCAAGCCGGGCGCCACCTTGGCGATGCGGTCGACGCCGACGCCGACTGCCTTGTGACTCCCTGCCCACTCTGCCACCTGAACCTCGATATGCAGCAACCGCTTGTCGAGAAAGTGGTTGGGCGCGAGCTGAACATGCCGGTCCTGCACCTCCCCCAACTCGTCGGGCTGGCGCTCGGCCTTGAACCCAAGGAGCTGGGGCTCTCCCGCCATGTGGTCAAGCCAACGTCGGTGATCGACTGGTCGACTTCCGTGGTGGGCGCGGCGGCTTGATGCCTCGCGTGCGCGCGCGAGGCATCCGAAAACAGAACACCACCACCACACGCGTTGCCCTGCTGGCGCGTAGGCTGCACCCGTGCGCGTTCTCACAGTCGTAGGCAACCGGCCGCAGTTCATCAAGGCGGCCGCCGTCTCTGGGCCCTTGCGCGCCGAGCACGAGGAGATCCTCGTACACACCGGCCAGCACTACGACGACTCGCTCTCAAGCGTGTTCTTCTCAGAGCTCGGTCTGCAGGCCCCCGAGCGAGAACTTGGCATCGGCGGCGGCTCGAACACCTCTCAGACCGCGCGCATGCTGGCGGCGCTGGAGCCCCTGCTGGCCGAGGTCGAGCCCGACGCGGTGCTCGTCTACGGCGACACCAACTCGACGCTTGCGGGCGCGCTGGCAAGCGCCCAGCGCGGCGCGCCGGTGGTGCACGTCGAGGCGGGCATGCGCTCGTTCGACCGCACGATGCCCGAGGAGCTAAACCGCGTCCTCTGCGACCACATGAGCGAGCTGTTGTTGTGCGCGTCTGAGACAGCGGCCGAGAACCTCAGGAAAGAGTCGGCGCAGGGGAAGATCGAGGTGGTTGGGGATGTGATGATCGATGTTGCGTTCAAGTGGCGCACCGCGGCTGGAGCGAACAACGAAGCTCTCGCGGGTTTTGACATCGAGGCCGGCGACTACCTGCTGCTAACCGCCCACCGCGCCGGAAATGTCGACGATCCCGCTCGCTTGCAGATGCTCGTAGATGTCGTGGCCGCACTGCCCGGACGCGTGATCTTCCCGGTGCACCCGCGTACACGCGCGCGCCTACGCGAAACGGGGCTGCTAGAGCGGCTGCAGGTGCTCGACGGCGTGATGCTGTACGAGCCGCTTGGCTATGTGCGCTTCAGTGCGCTGGTCCAGAATGCGCGCGCGGTGTTGACCGACTCCGGTGGCGTCCAGAAGGAGGCCTACCTTGCCGGGGTGCCCTGTATCACCCTGAGATCCACCACCGAGTGGGTGGAGACCGTCCAGAGTGACTGGAACACGCTTGTCGATCTCGATATAGAGCACGTTCTCTCGGCCCTGGCACGACCCATTCCCCAAACCCATCCCCAGCTCTACGGCGACGGCAAAGCAGCCGAGCGTTGTGTGGCCGCGATTGGGGCGCTTTGAGCGTCAACATCGGCGTCGTCGGGCTTGGCTATTGGGGCCCGAACCTGGCGCGTAACTTCGCCGCGATCGACGGCTGCGAGCTGACCTGGCTTTGCGATGGCTCCGAGCAGATCCGCGCCAAGCTGGCCGACGCCTTCCCTGGAGTGCGCACCAGTGCCGAGATCGATGAGCTGCTCGCCGACCCCGGGCTCGACGCAGTCGTGCTGGCCACGCCCGTGCCCACGCACGCCGAGCTGGCCGCGCGCGTGCTTGAAGCAGGCAAGCACTGCTTTGTCGAGAAGCCGCTGGCCACGACCGTCGCAGACGCGCAGCGTGCGGTGGACGCGGCCGAGGAAGCTGGGCGCATCCTGATGGTTGGGCACCTGCTCGAGTACCACCCTGCCGTCACTCATCTGAAGGAGCTGCTCGACGCCGACGAGCTGGGCTCGCTCTATTACGTTTACGGTAACCGCGTGAACTTGGGCAAGCTGCGCGCCGAGGAGAATGCGCTTTGGAGCCTGGGCGCGCACGACGTGTCGGTCGTCTTGCACCTAATCGATGAGGAACCGGTGGAGTGCTCCGCGCACGGCGAGTCATATGTGCGTGGCGGCGTCCAGGACGTCGTCTTCTGCTACCTGCGCTTTCCCTCTGGGCAGGTCGCTCACCTGCACCTCTCCTGGCTCGACCCCCACAAGGAGCGGCGCATCACCGTCGTCGGCTCCAAGCGCATGGCGACATTCGACGACATGCGAACAGAGGGCAAGCTGACCGTCTACGACAAGGGCTTTGACGAGGACGCAAGCTCGTGGGGCGAGTACATAACCCGCGCCGGCGAGTCCTTCTCTCCGCGCCTTGCCAACGCCGAGCCCTTGCGCCTGGAGTGCCAGCATTTCATCGACTGCATCCGCGAGGGCAGGGCGCCACGCTCGGATGGACAAAGCGGGTTGCGCGTGGTGCGGGTGTTGGAGGCGTTGCAGCACTCGCTCGACAACCGCTAGGCAAAACCGCTGCAGCGGACCATCGAGCTGAGCAATAACCTGCCGGGCAATGCACCCCTACCGCGGCTGGCCGTTCCTCACCTCGCCTCAGCACCCGACGCTATCGGCAGTGGGGGCCGTCTTGATACACGGAGGCATCAGCCTCTTCGTGGTCCTGCCAATCGTGCTACGCAGCAACAAACGAGTTCTCTACGGGGTGCTCGCCTTCATCGGCGGCCCCGCGGTCGATCTCGATCACGTCGTGGCCGCCGGCAGCTTTCGCCCACACGCGCTCGAGACCCTGAACCACCGTCCCGACACTCACAGCCTGCTGTTTGCGTTTGTGCTTACACTGCTGGTCTATCTCATCAGTCGCAGTAAGCGGCTCAGCTGGTCGGTGTTGGCGATCATTGTCTCTCATCTGCTGTTCGACGCGGCCGGCGGAGACGAGTACTGGCTGTACCCGCTGAAGCATCCCAACTCGATCCCGTGGCTTGCCTGCCCGATTGGGATCGCGCTGCTGTTTTGGGTCAGTACGCGCGTGGCTTCAAGCGCATCGCCAGGGTGCGACAGTGGTGGTCAGCGCCTCTTCGCCCAAACTTGACATTCCATTAGCGGGAATCTAATTTTCGGCCAGTTGAAACTTTGGACAAATGGCCAAGCCACTATCTCACTCCCCTGAACCAAGATCTCACCCTTTTGAATCAGGTTTAAATGTAAAAAGACGCCTTCCAATATTCGTCCAGTCTGCTAGGGTGCGGCTCAAGCACGCCTGGTAGGCACGGTGGGGCCGACCAGCGGGTGGTGGCTGGCAAGCGAGCTTCTTAGGAGGTTTTCTCCCAGCAGGGAGTGTCTAACTCCCTGCAATGCGTTGGCTTTGCAAAAGAGAGTCGATGAGTCGCGCGTTTGTAAGACACACATATTCGGGGTCGGGGGAGGGTTGCATGGAAGCGACAAAAGGACATCAGACTATGAGCGGTTTGGACGAATCGCGGCTGGCGGGTAGCGGGCATGCCGCAAGAGCACATGTAGGGCACGTAGGCGAACAGGTCGTAAGCGAAGCTCCCGAGCCTCAGCCGCGGCCAAGAACGCCGATCGTCGGCGCAACGCATCGCTCGGGTAAGGACGGGGCACCGGCAGGATGGCCGCAAGTGAGCGTGGTCATTCCCACGCTCAATGAGGCCCAGAACCTGCCACACGTGTTTGCGAAGCTGCCTCGCGACCTGCATGAGGTAATCGTCGTTGACGGCTTCTCGACCGACGACACGCTCGACGTCGTACGTCTACTGCGCCCCGACGCCAAGATCGTGCTGCAGCAGAACCGCGGCAAGGGAGATGCGCTGCGCTGCGGCTTCGAGGCCGCCACCGGCGACATCCTCGTGATGCTTGACGCGGATGGCTCAGCCGACCCGAGCGAGATTCCCGCCTTCGTCGAGACGCTTGTGGCAGGGGCAGACTTCGCCAAGGGCTCGCGCTTTCGCGAGGGAGGTGGGAGCTCTGACATAACGCCGCTGCGCCGCACGGGCAATCGCGTATTGAACGGGCTGGTCAACATTCTCTTTCGGACCTCCTACTCTGACCTCTGCTACGGCTACAACGCCTTCTGGCGACACTGCCTCGGGGCGATGAAGGTCGACTGCACAGGCTTTGAGGTGGAGACACTCATCAACATCCGCGTCGCACGCGCTGGGCTCGACATCCGTGAGGTGCCGAGCTTCGAGAGCGACCGCATCTATGGGCAGAGCAACCTGCGCACGTTCCGCGACGGCGGGCGTGTGCTGCGCACGATCGTGCGCGAGCGCCTGCGCCGCGCCTCGGCCGACGTCAAGGCATACCAGCACTCCGGCGAGGACATTCACCATCATGTGATGGATGCGGTGGCCGACAGCATGGAGGCGGCGCCCGTCGAGGCGAGTTGACCAAGGCCCCTGCTCGGCCAACCCACTCACGCCGCTTCAGTTGCTGCAATCGTTTGACGGCGATGAGCTCTCGAGCAATCCCGGTACTGCTGTATCACGCAGTACCCGACGCTGCGGCCGCGACCGACCCGTTGTCGGTCCCCTACGAGCAGTTTGCAAGGCACGTCGATGCGATTGCGAGCAGCGGGCGCACACCGGTTAGCGTCGCTGAGATCGCCGCCGGGCTGCGCGGCGAGCACCCGCTTGTGGAGCACGCAGTGGCCGTCACCTTCGACGACGCTTACGAGGACACACCGCGTGCAATTGAGCTGCTGCGCGAGCGCAGGCTGCGCGCGAGCGTTTATGTGACAACCGGTCAAATCGACAGCGGCGCGATGATCCGCCGCGAGCAGCTCGAGCAGCTCGCGCGACAGCCCGAGACGGTCGAGTTGGGAGCACACACCGTCAACCATCCTCCGCTGGACGAGCTTGGCATCGAGGAGATAAAGCGCGAAGTGTCAGACAGCAAGCAAGCCCTTGAGCAGATCATCGACCGCAGCGTCAACACGTTCGCCTATCCCTTCGGCGCATATGACGCGCGCGTGCGCGCGGCGGTCATCGACGCCGGCTTCAATTCGGCCGCGGCGGTCAAGAACGCTTTCTCCCATCCCGACGACGACCCTTGGGCGATCGCGCGCTTCACTGTCGGCACCGCCACCAGCCCAGAGCAGATCGCCCAGATCCTCGACGGCAAAGGGGCCCCTTATGCGTGGCACGGAGAGCGGCTGCGTACGCGCGGCTACCGGGCCGTGCGCAAATTCAGGCGCCGCACCGGCCTGGGAGGTGGAGCGTGGCAGTGAGCGCGCCCCCGATACCCCTCTCTCAGACGTCGATCGAGTGCCTCGACGGGCAGACACCGGTCGCCGTGCGCGTGATCGACCTAAAGCGATGCCCTGGCGATCTGCAGTTGCCGCTCAGCAGCGGCGGGCGTCCCTACCGCCAGCTGTTGGCGCTCGTGCGCCAGGACGGCTACCCACTTGGCTGGTGCTCCTTTCCGGTCGACCCTGACGGCACGGTCTCACTCGAAGGGCTGGCTACCGGGCCCATAGAGGTTGGTCCGGCGGACAGTGCCCGAACGCCGGAGCCAGAGACACAGCCGCTGGTGAGCGTAGTCATCGCGACCTGCGCAGATACCGAGACAGCGGTTCGCTGTGTCGAGGCGATCCAATCGGCCGCGAGCGGTCCCTATGAGGTGATCGTCGTCGAGAACAGGCCTGCGCACTCGAAGGTCAAGTGTGCCCTTGACGAGCGTTTCGGTGGCGATGAGCGAATTCGCTACGTCGAGGAGCGTCGCCCGGGCCTAGCCTGCGCTCGTAATGCCGGCCTATGCGCCGCGCAAGGTGAGCTGGTGGCGTTCACCGACGACGACGTGACCGTTAACCCGGCCTGGCTGCCGGCGATCCGCGCCGCCTTCGCGGCGAGTCCGGATGTCGATTGCGTGACGGGGCTGATCCTGCCGCTGGAGCTCGAGACTCAGGCGCAGCTGCTTGTTGAGCGCTTCGCCGGCTACGCCAAGGGCTTCCTGCCTCGCATCTATGCGCTAGAGCAGCCGCCGCTCGACCAGCCGCTGTTCCCCTATACGGCCGGCTACTTCGGCTCGGGAGCCAACATGGCGTTCCGCACGGCAGCTCTGCGTCGGCTCGGCGGCTTCGACCCGGTCCTGGGCACCGGCACCCGCGCGCGCGGCTGTGAGGATCTCGACATCTGCATCCGCGTGCTAAACGCCGGTAGCCGGCTGGCCTATGAACCGCGCGCGGTAGTCTGGCACCGCCATCCCGACACCCATGCACATCTACGACGACGCGCCTTCGACTACGGCGCCGCCCTTGGCGCGATGTTGACCAAGCACCTGCTGATGGGGCCCAACCGCTGGGGAATGATCTCGCGCGTGCCGCAAGCCGCGCGTTACTACACGAGTCCTGAGTCGCGCAAGAACGCTACTCGGGGAGATTCGTTTCCCGCAAGCTTGACCCGTCTAGAGCGAGCCGGCCTGCTCTACGGCCCGCTGGCCTATCTGGCCAGTCGCTTGGAGGCGCTGCGGTGAGCGCGCACGCGGCAGCGGGGGGCGGTCACGGCGATCACGCCTCGACAGACTCCCCGACGACGAGCGAGTCGCGCGCAGGCTGGCTGGGCGATCCGCGCCGCTGCGCCACCTTCGACGGCCTGCTGCTTGTGCTCGCGGCCGCGACCGTGGCGGTGTGCCTGCTGCAGTCACATGGCGCCGCCCGACTGTTGCTGGTGCTGGCAGCCGCCTGCCTGATTCCTGGCGGCGCGTTGCTCACGCGCCTGCCGGTGGAAGACGAGCTCGAGGCATTTGGGCTGGCCGTGGGCTTCGGTTTCACAATCGAGGCTTTCGGCGCGCTGGCGATGGTGTGGACGGGATGGTGGCATCCGTTTGGGTGGGCGATTGTACTCGGGCTTGTTGCGTGTGCCGTGCTCGCTATCGATCTGCGACGTAACGTCGCGATGATCAGGAAACCTGTTTAGTGTCTGGTAAGCACAGCAGGACGGTGACGCGGTGAGCACACTGCTTCAACCCGCCGCCACCGCGCAAGACGGCCTCACGCCAGCGCCGCCACATGCTCTGACTGCCGGCTCGCGACTGCGCATGCTGGTGCTGTCTCTTCCGATGTTCGTCGCGCTCGTCCTCTGGCGAATATCGCTACTCCATCTCAACCCATATGACCTTGGGGATTACGGGCTGCCCCCCGCTCTGCCGATCACCTGGTATCTCTCGCTCGCCCTGGCCGTCGTAGGCGCAGTCGCTGCGATCACGATGCGTCGTACAAGCGGCCTGATCATGGTCGGCTATGTAGTAGTCGTAGCCGTCATCCTGTTCGGCACCGTCCCCGCGCTATCCGCCCAACCGCACTACGCCTGGGTCTACAAGCACATCGGCGTGGTCCGATACCTCGAGGCGCATGGGAAGGCCAACGCCAATATAGACATCTACAACCGCTGGCCGGGCTTCTTTGCGCTCGGAGCCGTCTTCTCGCAACTAGGGGATAGCACCAATCCCGAGGTCTATGCCGGTTGGGCCGAGCTCCTCTTTCTGCTACTTGACACCGTCCTTGTCATGGCGGCCGTGAAGGCTGTCACGCGAGAGATCCGCATCGCGGCTTGCGCAGGGCTCTTCTTTATTGTCACGAACTGGGTTGGACAGACCTACTACTCACCCCAGGCGTTCGCATTTGTCCTTGGCCTTGCATTGACGGTGATCTTGCTGAGGCAACTGCGGGTCAACGACTCAACCTATTCCCCGCGATTGACACGACTGGTAGAGCGCATTGGCCGGGTGCCGCAGATGTCCGTGCAGATGGAAGAGGTCGCAAAATGGCCTCGTTGGACAGCTATCACCGCCGTTCTAGGCATCGACGCCGTGATTGTTGCAAGCCACCAGCTAACGCCTTACATGCTGCTGGTTAGCATCGCCCTGTTGATGCTGGCTCGTGTGATCCGTCCGTGGTGGATGCTCGGGGTGATGGCGATCATGACATTCGCCTATCTGGGCGCAAACCTTAGGTTCATAGAGCATAACTATGGCCTATTTACCAGCATCGATCCATTCAACAACGCGGAAGGTCCAAAACTCGCTCCGAACCCTTCGGCTGGCAAGCTCTTTAACACCAAATCTGAGCTTTACCTTACAGGTCTCCTATGGTTGACGTTCGCCTGCGCCCTTATCCGCCTGTTCAGGCGCGGATTGCTGATGCGAGCACTGCCGTTTGTCCTGCTTGCGCTGTGTCCATTCGGCGTCCTATTCGGTCAAAACTACGGCGGCGAGGCGTCGCTGCGTATAATCTTGTTCTCGAGCCCTTGGTGTGCAGCATTGATCTCGTGGGCATTGGCAACCGTACCCAGCCGCCGCCTGAAGTGGATGCTCACAATGTCAGTTGCAGCTGTGTTTACCACTCTTTTCATTCCTTCGTTTCTCGGCCAGGAAGAGCTAAATATCATCGCACCTGGCGAAGTTCAGGCGAGCGAGTGGTTCTACGATCATGCACGTCCTCAGTCGGTCTTGGTGCTTGCAGCTCCCGGCTTTCCATTCAGGTACGGCGCAGCTTACCCTGAGTTCCTGGGCCCGGAAGGCGATGCCAACCCAAACCTATTGAGCGAGACCGTCTTTGTCGAACGACCGCTCGGGGCAGCCCAGGTACCGTACGTGGCGGCGAGAATCAGCCAATACTCGAGACACGGATACATCGTATTCGACAAAGACGAGACAACCTATGCCGAAGTCTTTCGTCTCACGCCACCCGGCGCACTTGGACACCTCGAGAGCGCCGTGGCACGCTCGCCCTATTTCCGGCTTTGGTATGCCAATAAACTTGTACAAATATATGAACTGATAGCAAGCCGATGGGCGCATGAACCACTTACAACAAAGGGTTTGCGTCGGCTTCGTCATAATCCCTTTTTGAGTGCCGCTCCGTTTATGGAGCACTTTGAATCGAGATCTTTGCGCCACCGATACAGCCTGGCCCGGAGGCGCCTAAGCCAAAGCCGCGAACAGTATCACTTAAAGGATATTCGGCGATCTCCGAGGGCTCTCGATTATCTCGTCGGTAGAGTCGCCGGTTGACTTCGACTACGTCATCTAAACCGAATACTCGATGGGGACCTGCGGGTCGTCGTAGAGAAATCATGACTACCAAAACACTGGTGTCCGCCGCATCACCCAAGACCGAGTCCGAACACGCTTCGCGGCATCTGCTGCGGGGCGCCTACAGCCTGTTTGCCAACACAGCGCTTACGTCGATCCTCGGTATGGGCTTCTGGGTGGCGGCAGCACGACTTTACCCGACCGTTGATGTGGGTCGAGACACGGTTCTGATCTCGGTGATGCTCGGACTCTCATCAGTCTGCCAACTGAACATGAGCAACGGGATCGTGCGCTTTCTGCCCGACTTCGGGGAGCGCAGCGCAGCTGCTCTGACTTGGGCCTACGGACTGACGACTGCGGTGGCGCTCCTTCTAGGGGCCGTCTTCGTATTGGTAGCTCCCGACGTTTCCCACGAACTGGCCTACCTCGGCGACGAAGCAAGGCTCGCGGTGGGCTTTGTGGTGGCGCTCGCGCTGTGGGGGGTATTTACATTGCAAGGAGCCGCGCTCATGGCTACGCGGAGGGCCCCTTGGATACCCATCGAGAATGGACTATTCGGAGCGCTGAAGCTCGGCGCGTTGCCCGTCCTTCTCGTCGTCGGTACCGCCAACGGAGTGTTCCTCGCATGGGTGCTGCCGATGGCGCTGATGGTGATTCCCGTCAACCTGTTGGTGTTCAGAAGGGCAATTCCTACGCACATCGCCGGCGAGACGCGTGAATCGTCAGTCGAGCGCATTGGGCACAAACGCGTGATGCGTTTTCTGACACAGGACTATCTCGCCTCGGTCTTGACCGAGGTAACCTTGACCATCCTGCCGCTTTTGGTGATCGCCGTCCTGGGGGCGCAGGCGAGTGCGTACTTTGCGATCCCGTTTACGATCGCGGTCGCATTCGATACCCTCTCTTACACTGCTTGCACTTCGCTCGTAGTGGAGGGCGCCTTGGATCAGGAGAGCTTGCAAGCGCTCACTCGGCTATTCCTCCGCCGCGTGCTGGCGCTGATGGTGCTCGCCGCCGTGCTGCTGGCCGCCGCCGCGCCACTGGTACTGCTGCCCTTTGGTCACGTCTACGCTCAGCACGGTGCGACGGTCCTGCGACTGTTGCTTTTGGCGAGCATCTTTCGAACTGTGATCGCCCTGTTCTTGGCGGTAGCGCGTGTTCAGGGCCGCGGGTCGCGTATCGCGCTTGTCGAGCTTGCGCTGCTGGTGCTGATTCTGGGTCCAGCCGTCCTACTGGCCCACTCCCACGGGATCGAGGGCGTCGCTTTCGCGTGGCTCGGGGCAAATGTTCTCATCTGCCTGGCAGTCGTCTCACCATTGCTCCGGTTTCTGCGCAAGCCCGAGACCGCATAGGCATCCGCCTTGCAGCCACTCCACTCGACCGGCCGCCAGTAAGCTGCGCAAGTATCACAGCTAGCGCGCGCGGTCCACCCGAGCGCATGCCACTAGGGGAAACCCCGGGTCGTCGAAGCCCAGCTCCTCCTCACGCAGATCCTCCTGCGCCAAGCCCATGAGGAATGCCACTGAAGTGAGCACATTCCCGTGGCCCTCGACGCGCACCATATCTCCGGGGAAGCTACGCTCGAGAAGAACCTTGAGGCCAGCAGGTGTCCAGCGCCAGTAATCGGAAGTCGGCAACCCGTGATCTATCTTGCTGAGGCAGGGTACCGTGAGCAAGAGCGTGCCGCCTGGCCGCAGGGACTGACGCAGGTTTGCCAGGCTTGCCTCGACGTCCCCAAGGAGCTGAAGCGTTTGCGTCAAGATGGCGCAGTCATACGATGACGCCGGCAACGACCCGGGAACATTGAGGTCGGCAATGAGCGTGGCCTGGCGATTGGAAGGGTCGATGTCGAGGATGTGGACCTGCTTGACAGCCGACCCGGCGCGGCTCGCATACAGCGGCTCGAGCACCTCCAGCACATCCCCGCGTATTGCGTCCGCCTGGGAGGCCACGAAGCCAGCGATATAGCGCCTGTCGACCGCTTCTCCGCGGTCGCGCCCGTAATGCGCACTAAAGGGGCGCAGGCGTCTTAGGCTGCCCCAACGAACGATCTTGCCCGGTGTATGTCGCACTACGGGCGCGATCAGCGGGCGCAGTGCTTGCCGGACGGGCGCCGGAATCGACGTTACCGAGATCCTACGCGAAGCGGTTGACATGCCGGCGGATCCTACCATCGAAGCATGTTCAGCGGATCTGCGAGTTCCAAGCGAACACGCGCCAATCCACAATTATCGGATCGCCACAACCACAGCTCGCAGAACATCCGACGACGATCTACCGGATGTTATGTTCAGCATAGAAGGCCTCAACCGCAGCGCCATATGGGGTCGGAGAGCCAGCATAGTTCGTGAGGAGAAACTGGGAGCATTGGTTCGGTTTAGCGTCCCAGGTCCACGCCAGAATCGAGAAGCCGTGGTTCGTCGCGTAGGACATCCACTGGTTTAGCCAAGCGACCGCCTTAGGTTCGCCGCACTGCAGCTCGCCGAACTCGTCATCGACCAGCGGTACGCGAGCGGCAAGCGGAACCAATGTGTGGTTCCAGCACGATTCCGTAATGCACACCGTGTGTTCGTAGTAGACATGGAAGCTGGCGGCGAGCTGGTGGAGTGGGTCGTACGGCTCGTATTTCAGCCATTCGGAGTCGTCGGCTGCCCAGCTAAGGCCACCGAGGAGGATCACGTTATGGGCGCCCGTCGAGCGAACCGTGGCCACGAGGCCACTCATACCAGCGTATTCTCCGCATCCTCGCTCCCAACATCGCCACTGTTCGGCTGTGGTGTTACCGAGGCCGTGTGGCTCGTTATAAAGATCGAACAGCACCGCCGGATGCGCCTTGAAAGCGGTCGCAATGCTGTGCCACAGCGTGTATCCATGGCTCGCGTCAAGCATTTCGCGCTGACCATCCGCATGCTCGCTACCGGGGGCATTCCAATGGACCTCGAGGATCACATACAGCCCCGCGGCGTTGAGCTGCGCGACATAGCCCTCGATCGCCTCTTGATACGCGACGCCAGAATAGGCCGGGTTCAACCCGTTTATGCCAAGCCAGCAGTCCTCGTTCAGCGGCACCCTGACGGCGTTGATGTGCCACGCCTTCATCGCCGCGATCGATTCAGCATCGGTGGGGCCATCGAAGATGCCGCGATCCAACACGCACATGTACTGGCTGCCCGAGCGGTTGACACCGACAAGACGGAGCACCTGACCCTGCGCGTTCACGAGTCGGTTGCCCCTGACCCTCACGGCAAAGAAGGGGCGTTTAGCGGGCTCGTGGTGCCGCTTGCGCCGAGCGCTGGATGACGCAACGCGGGACGCCTGCTGGTGCCGCGTCGTAAATGCGGCAGCTGGCGCAAGCGCGCCAAGTATCCCGGCCAGCACCGCGAGAGAAGCCAGGACACGGCGGCTTTGCATGTGCAAGCGCGGTGCACCGCCATCGTGTTGCGCCATGCGTCCATGTTCGCTCAGCCAGCTCAACAGTCATCTCGTCCTGATCGACATCATCACGGATGGGACGCTACCTGTCCGCCCCCGCAGCTGTATGCAGTTATCTGGCGATCGCGACTTTCGCCCTGGCCATGCCCGGCAGTGTGATGGCCGCCAGGCACCAGGTTGCCGAGGGCGCCTCACATCATCCTCGGCGCCACCGCGGCGCCGATAGCCAACGCCGTGCGCATAAGGCCAAGGGGACCTCCGCGACCCGCACCAGAGCCAGGACGACTGCGAAATCAGGGCATACGAACGCTCCCACGACGAGTCTTCCGCCTTCGGTAGCCACGTCTGCCACACCGCTATCGCCTGCTTCCAAATCGTTTCCACCCGAACCTTTTCCCGCTCAATCGCCGGCGCCAAAAGAATCGGCTAACTCCCAGGCACCAGAACGGCCTGCCAAGCCTTCAACACCCGAAGAACCAGAAAAGACTCTGACACCCGAAGAATCTCCCAAACCGCCCGCGCCCGGCGAACCAACTAAAGCGACGGCACCGGAAGAACCAACCAAGACATCTGAAGAACCTCCGCAAACCCCAACGCCTAAAGAACCAACCAAGGCGCCGATCTCCGAAGAACCCCCGCAAACACCAGCCCCCAAAGAACCAACTGCAAAAGAACCGCCACCGACCAAGTCGAGGAAGCTGATCTGGGCCGACGAATTCAATGGCCCAGCTGGCGCCTCTCCGGGACCCGATTGGAACTTCGACACGGGCGGAGGCGGCTGGGACGAAGAAGAGCTGCAGGACTACACATCCCGATCCGCCAACGCCGAGCTCAATGGGCAAGGTGAGCTGGCGATAACCGCGCGCGCCGAAAAATACACAGGCAAAGACGAGAGTACGAGCAACTACACGTCGGCGAGACTACAGACGCTCGAAAAATTCGAATTCCAGTATGGACTCGCTGAAGCTCGCATCCAAGTCCCCGCAGGTCAAGGGTTGGTCGGACAACTCTGGATGCTCGGTTCCGAAGCCTACGAACAGGAAAACTGGCCTGCGTGCGGCGAGATAGACGTGGCGGAGGTGCTCGGGTCCGAACCCAACATTGTGAACGGAACGCTGCATGCCCCGTGGTCGTGGGCGCCAACCGGAGTGCAAGGCCAGGCGGAATCGACTACGCCCCTCTCTGCCGGCTTCCACACCTACAGCGTCGAATGGGAACCCGAACGGATCAGCTTCATGCTTGATGGCACGGTATACAAGACGATCACACCCGCCGATCTGCCCGCGGGCGCGGCCTGGCCGTTCAAACATCCTTTCTTCCTACTAATGGACCTCACCGTCGGTGGGGAATGGTCGGGTCCACCGAGTGCCTCGACTCATTTTCCTGCACAAATGTTGGTCGATTGGGTGCGCGTCTGGCAGTGACAGACAAGACGCTTGGCCACCCGACGCCGCCAGATTGGACCTGAACAAGCTGGACGAGCTGGCCGTTGGTATAGGATGCTCACCAACTCCTATGAGCGAAGATCAGACGGATCGACTGACCTGCGGTCATCTCCCTATTACGGCGTTTCAGCACTCAGAGCCAACGGCCGTCGGGGTTGTGGATCTGGACCGATCGATCGCCCCAAGAGCCCCGGACGGACGGACGTGGGGCGCCGGCCAACGCGACGGCCTGGTGCTGGTGCGCCTGCATGAAGACCCGCTTGCGGTCGTGCACGTCGATCGTGATCTCAGTGATGTCACAGAGAGTGAGCTAGCGACCGCCATATGGCGGTCCGCGGGAACAAAGGTTCGTAAACACGTCGAGCGCTGTGCGTGTGGGGATATACCAAGTGACGCTGACGCGTTGGTTACAGGACTTCGCTCCTCCGCGAGCGAATGTCACGGAGGCGCTCCACCGAAGCTCGACGCATCGGTTGCAGTGATCATCTCGACGGCTGGCCGTGAGAAGCAGCTCGAGCGCTGCATTCGTTCGCTGCTAGCTCAGCGGCAAGTTGAGCTAGAGGTGATGGTGGTCGACAATCGACCGGCGGAGGAGGCAACGTTGCGCATGGTCGAGGCAATCATGGCCGAAGACACTCGCGTACGCTACGTGCCCGAGCCACGGGTCGGGCTATCGGTTGCTCGCAACCGAGGTGTCCATGAGACCGACGCCGACCTGGTCACTTTTACAGATGACGATGTCGTCGTTGACGAGAGCTGGTTGGCGTGGCTAACCTCCCCGTTCGTCAAGTCGGATGTAACCGTCGCCTGTGGCATGGTGCTGCCGCTGGAGCTACAGACTGAAGCGCAGAAGCGCTTCGAGCAGTACGCGGGCTTCTCAAAGGGGGTGACGCGGCGCTCCTATGACTCGCGATCAGGGCCGGCCGTCGGGCGACTGCTCTATCCATTTGTGAACGGGTCTATCGGAGTCGGCAACAACATGGCGTTTCGGCGTACCGAGATAATTGCCAGCGGCGGATTCGATCCGGCGCTAGGCGCTGGAAGTCCCGCCGGCTCTTGCGAGGAGACTTGGGCATTCAGCAAGGCGATCCTACGCGGCGGACGAATCGTGTACGAGCCGCGCGCGCTGTGCTGGCATGAACATCGCAAAGACGGCGGCGCTCTGCGCGACCAGGTTTTTGGCTACGGTCTCGGCCTCGGTGCCGTCCTGACCAAGGCGCTAGTCAGCGACCCGTACTTTTATGTCACAGCGGCAAGATCTCTCCAAATCACGCTTGGATTGCGCCGGCGCGCGCGTACCAAAACCGGCGACAGCACAGAGGCGAACGGCAGCACGATAGGGCGTCCGGATGATCTGCTGCGCGCGCGGCGCGAGGGGATTGTTCGCGGCCCGATACGCTACGC
Organism: uncultured Solirubrobacterales bacterium; assembly: GCA_963827045.1. Taxonomy (GTDB): domain Bacteria; phylum Actinomycetota; class Thermoleophilia; order Solirubrobacterales; family Solirubrobacteraceae; genus Palsa-744. The sequence goes on along the minus strand of CAWGZH010000002.1, from coordinate 1,591,942 downwards.
CAAGGGTGCCTGGCGCGCGCGTAGATTGGATCTTGGAGACATCATCAACAGAGGGTGAGATGCGGGCCGGACAAAGAAAAGGGATCTAAATATGAAAAGCCAAGATGTGCATAGATCAAATAGGCGCCAGGCCGAGGTCGTTCGGCGTCTCTCCCCGTAGCACCTCCAGAAGGTGATCGAGGTCGCCAAAAGCCGCGTCTCGCAAAATTGTGCTAACCCGCTCGTCGGCCTCGAGATCTGTTGACGTCCAGAACTTGGCCCTTCGACTCCCAGCGCCGTGATGGTAGACGATGTCTCCGTAAAGACCACCGATCAGGAAATGAAAATTGACCTTGTTCGACCGCTTTAGGGGCGCGACTCTCCGGCCTGTATGTACAAATGCCTCGGTGATGTTCTGCCCGACATCTTGCCCCATGCCTCTGCTGAACGAAACATCCAGAGCGCGCAGATCGACGACGCGCGCACAGAGACCACTAACGTGCACGAACGGGCGAATCGCGGGCGCCATCTCGTCTCTGTATACACCGGCCAAGGCAGCTCCATTCTCGCATTCGGAAACAAGAGCGTCAAGCCAGCCATCGCGCGCCGGGAAGGAATCGGAATCCAGCGTGACTATGTAATCGACATCCGACGCCACCCGAGCTAGGAGATGGTCGAGAGCCTCCGGGTGTTTCTGTTCGAAAAGATTGCCTACACGGCGAAAGGGAACGCGGTCAGCGAGGCGTCCAAAGCCAGCTGCGCCCGCACCCGGCAGTACGGAAACCCGCGGGTATGCCTGCATCAGCTCGCGGTGCAGTCTGAGGTGCGAATTGTCATATACGATCACATCGTAATTCCACCCCCCGGAGTACCTCTCTATCTGCTGTAGGCAGATGTCGATCCACGGATGGTTCTGCGCCTCGGCACTGTCGTACCGCCCCCAGTGGCCGCGCTTGTCAAAGCCGTTGACAATCAGAATCGCCACGCGAGGACGCGTGCGGCCCGTAGCTTCGCGCTCAACCATCTTGCTCATGTGTATCTCCTTCGAGTCCATTGAGATGCGATTTTGGTGCCACCAAACGCTTTTGCATCTATCCAGGCCTTTTCCGACTCAGGATCAACGCCGAGACAATCGATGCGCGAACTCCTATGCGTCTAGTGGTCAGATGATGGAGCCAGATGTTCCAAACGATCAGGCTGAAGGTGGTCGCACAGGCAGCCCCCGTGAGCCCAAAGGCATCTGCCCCGACGTAGCAGATGGCGACGTTGACCACCGACGTAACCCCATATACTCTCGCCAGGTCGTTTTGGTGTCCGGTCATCCCCAATAGGTAGCCGACGGCGCCGCATCCTGCGCTTACGAGCTGTCCAAAAAGCAAAATAATAAGCGCCCAACGCGCCGCTACGAATTCCGGACCAAACAGTTCCAGTATGTAGGGAGCGAGAACCGCCAAGCCCAGAGCCATGAGCAGCGTAGGCCAGAACACCCACTGGGCCGATATGGTTGCAAGCCGCTGCAAGCCTGCGCGGTCTCCTCTCGCCTCAAATTCGGAGAAGAGCGGGGCAGCGACGGCGCTGAATGCAACCAGGAGATAACCTACGAGCGTGGCGGTCTTTGAAGCCGCCTGATACAGAGCGGCATCGCGAACCCCTCCCACCCCGCCGACGACGAGGAGATCAGTCTGGCCCAGCGCAATTTGGAAGCCCGCGACGAGGAGGAGGGGCGCAGAAACTTGCAACCACAGGCGCCGCTCATAAATTGCCGGGCGTGGCGACTGGTCACTGTGCAGGACCTCTCGGACGAGCATCGACTGCATGAGCGCCACGACGACAAAAACAGCAAGGGTAATGATGAACGCTGTGCTTGCCGTAAACCGACCCCAAGCGAACCAGACGACGGCCGTCCCGAGAAGGATCAGAAGAGGTCTTACGACCAGAGAGGGCGCATAGGCGCCGACGATTCGCCCTCCAGCTCGGATGATCGATGTGTCGAGGTTGATCAGCGCTCCCGCTGGTACAAGCCAAATAGCGATTCCCGCTGCGAGCGCAGTCCCTCCCGAGAAAAACACAGCTACTACGGCGACCCCAATCAGTGCCATGGCGAAGCTCGCCGCGAGAGTTGCTCTACGGCTCACGCGCACCAGTCCACGCAAGCGCTCGCGGTCACCATGCGCGCGATATTCAGGAATAAAGCGCAGCACAGACATAGGAAACCCAAGCCCGCCAAGCAGCGCCAGGACCGTAGCCCACGCAGTCAGGTAGGCGTAAACCCCGAACTGCGAGAGCCCCATCCAGCGGGCGAACGCCACCTGCGAAAGATATGTCAGGCCGGCGCCAAGAACTTGAATGACAAGAGCCAGCATCGCCCCGCGCGCCAGGCGCGCCAGAAACGGACTGTTGATCGACGACATGGCCGGAGCTGTAGGTGCGCTCTCCTCGTGCGAGAGCTCTTGGATCATCGACCTACCCTGCCACAGCGGACGTGAACTCCGACTGAGAACTCATTGACCGGCTCTTGCCGTGGTTCATACACCGCGGCGAGTCAGGTAGCCGTACCTCGCCAAAAGCGGCCAAGTGATGGCAGTCGCCAACCGGCGGTCACGTTGTGGCATGACGCGACGCCATTCGTCATCGAGTTTGATCTTGAGCTGCCCCTGCTTGAATCGCATGGGGTTACCAGAGACAGTATGTGCGGGTTCGAGCACGATCTCGGTGTCCTGAGTCCATTGCGGCTGGCTTTGCCTCCACCCGTAGGGCGCCAGGATCCCGGACAGGGCGGCGTAGGGGTCGGTCACGAAGTCCTCATAGCGCAGGCGGGAGTAGCTGGCGGCAGATTTCGAGAGCAACTCCGCAACCGCGTTCTGCTCCATCCAGCGCTTGGAACTTGCATGAACATGTTCGATCGGCATATTCTCCGATTTCCAGTGGATCTCGGGTCGCTCGCGAGTGCGCTTCGACGAGAACGCGACCGCCCTGGAGTCACGCACGAGATGGACGACATGGGTCTCGACATTCGGCAGCTGTGACAGTATGTGCCCGTGTGTGGCATCCCCGCTTGAGTCCACGATCACCCGCGCACCAGATACTTTTAGTATGCCTTCGTAGAGACTCTCCAACAGCTGGCTGTAGACACCAAGCGCCGATCGAAAGCGGGCTGGACGATACGGCTGAATCAACCAAGGGGCGTTGCGCATTTCGTCAAGAGACTTCCTCAGACGAATCGCAGTTGCCGCGTCCACCTGAGCCGCCTCTACGCCGAAGACCTCACAGGAGACCGCCCTCCAGAAAGCGCACTCATGGAACGGCAGGCCACAACCACAGAGCTGATTCTCTCCAAAGGATCGCTCCCAGATGAACCGCAACTCGCCCACTGAGCAGAAGCCCTCCTGCGCGCCTATGACGCGGTCGAGGAGAGTGCTGCCGCTTCGCCCGGCGGACGCTATGAGCAGCACCGGAACGGGCTCGCTCGCCCGATGATGCGACGAGCCAATCTCACTCGGTTGAAGGGCCATGTGGAGGGACATCCTACTACCTCGACTGGGCTCAACGAGCGGCGGATGCTTGGCTCGTGTGGAATAGTGTCCACGCCGTCTCTTTGGCGCAGATGCAGAATGCGTAGACTTCATGACACTCCTTTTGGAGCCGCTAAGGCTCTGTCGACGCCAGGGCGCGTGGTCAACCCCACGTGTCTGCGCTTGGCTTGGGACCATCCTGGTCATGCGCAGATCATGGAAAGTGCCTCATGAGCAAAGGGGAGATGGATGGGTTGACAAAGGGTTGTCTTCCCACCGCCGCATTCAGACATATGGAGCCGACCGCCGTTGGGGTGGTGGACCTGGGCGAGTCAATCACACTAAGCTCGCCGGACGGGCGCGCATGGGACACGCGCGCCCGCGACGGTCTACTGCTGGTCCGTCTGCACAGTGAGCCGCTCGCGGTCGTGTCCGTCGATCGTAATGTAGGGAGCTATACCGATGAGGAGCTTGCGTCCGAGCTGTGGCGATTGCTCAGGACTGAGATCGGCCGGCATCTTGAACGCTTCCGATGTGCTCAAATGCCAGAAGGCCCGGCGGCGCTTCTCGGTGCTCTTCGTGCGCCCCCCGGCGGATGTCCCGGCAGTAGGCCAGCCGAGGCCGGTCCATCGGTTGCCGTGATCCTTTGCACCGTCGGCCGCGAGGAGCGGCTCCGGCGCTGCATCCAGTCGCTGCTCGCGCAACGACTAGCCGACTTCGAGGTGGTCGTGGTCGACAACCGCCCGGAGACGGGTGAAGTGTGGCGCACGGTGAACTCGATCGCTGATGACGACAAGCGTTTGCGCTACGTATCCGAGCAACGGGTGGGACTCTCGGTCGCTCGCAACCGCGGGGTGAGCGCAACCGATGCCGAGCTCATTGCTTTTACAGATGACGATGTGGTCGTCGATCCGGGCTGGCTCGAGTGGCTGGTCGCCCCCTTCGCCGCACCCGCCGTGACGGCGACGTCCGGGATGGTGCTGCCGCTAGAACTACAGACGGAGGCGCAGAAGCGCTTCGAGCAGTTCGGAGGCTTCTCTAAGGGTGTGGAGCGCCGCACGTACGATCTGCACTCGGGACGGACCGAACGACTCCTGCTGTACCCATTCTCAGGCGACATCTTTGGAAGCGGGAACAGCATGGCCTTCCGGCGTACTGAGCTCGTCGCCGGCGGCGGGTTCGATCCGGCGCTCGGCGCCGGCAGTCCGGCCGACGGGGGGGAGGACATGTACGCACTGACCACGGCAATTCTGCGCGGCGGCGCAATCGTCTATGAGCCTCGCGCGCTGTGCTGGCACGAACACCGCAAGGACGACGAGGCCCTGCGGCGCCAAGTCTTCAGCTACGGCACGGGGTTTACCGCAACCATGACAAAGGCGCTCACCAGCAACCCGCGCTTCTATGCGACGGCGGCTCGGTCGCTCCCGGCCGTGCTCTCACTGATCCGCTTCGGGCAAACGACGGCCGATGAGGGACCAGCGGGCGTAGACGACGCGGAGCGCTTTCCCAAGGAGCTACTGCGCACGCATCGAAGGGGGATCGTGCGCGGCCCCCTACGATATGCCCAAGGCGTCCTGAGAACGCACCGGCTGAAGCTTGACGATGTAATCCGCGGAGGGTGAGGCGCTCACGTGCGCTAGGAGCGGGATCCGAGCTCCAAGAGCTGATCCAGCACGGCGTCTGCGTTGTCCGCCCACGAGCTGGCGTCTTCAAAGCGTTGACCGCAGAGAACCATCGCTCTAAGCAATCCCTCGTACAGAGCTTCAGGGTCAGCACCAGGCACAAGCACCGCACCGTCGTATCCATGAACGGCTTCAGTCAGACCGCCCACGTCAGTAACGACAACCGGAAGGCCGGCGTCCATGGTGAGATGCAGCGGCCCGCTCGCGGAGGAACGTCGATATGGAAGCGACACAACGTCGGCGCCGGCAAACCAGCGGCTGACCTCTGCATCCGAGACATAGTGATTAACAAGCGTGATTCTGTCTCGATACTTCGACGCCTCGATCATCTCGATCGGCTGCGTCCAATCTTCCCAGGTCTCGCCCACCACCGTAAGCCAGCAGTTCTCGTCTTCGCTTGCCAGCAACTCAAACGCCTGCACCAGATCCTCCAGGCCCTTGTAGGGTCTGATCGTCCCAAAGAAGAGAATATTGCACATGCCCTCAGGCGCTTCGCGCAAACGCGTGGACTCAGCGACCGCGTAGTGCGAGAACGGCCCATGACGCACAACCCTGACCGGGCGTTGCCCGATGTCGAAGCTCTTGCCAAGCGCCTCGCGGTCGAACTCCGAGTGCACGATGTAAGCGTCGGCCATGTTCATCAGTCGATCACCGAAGCGCTGCACGTAAGAGCGCACCGGCGCCAGCTTGGCCTCGCCTGTGTCCTGGATCTCGTGGATCTCGATGATGATCCTTGCCCCTTGCAGGCGTGCCGCCAACGCGAGCAGCACATAGGAATGCAGCACTGAGCCGGTCCACCACTGAAACAGAACCGCCTCGGGCCGGCTGCGACGCAATAAGCGCAGCGCTCCGAGCATGCTCGGAAACCAGTACCAATCGACCCCATCGAAGACTTCCATCTCGGGCGGATAGTTCTCGTCTGTGAGCGTTTCGTCGCCGACACGAGCACGCCCCGGATAGAGGGCCCGTGGGATCAACCGGCGCATCAGTATCACCGAGACGGGGGTGCGCTCGGCGAGCGCTACTGCCACATAGCGGGTGTAGTGGCTCACGCCGCTGATGAAATGGGTCCCAGAGCCGATGACGAGCACTCCCCCGCCGTTGGCTCCCCTGGCCCCCGCCTGCGTCTCGCCAAGATCCGCGGAATTGCCAGTCGGCGCACTTCCCCGGCGAAGAGCCACCTCTCCCACCAGGTATCCCGCAACTGTCGCGGTCAGTCCGGCCACGATCGATGCACTGCGAGCGAGGCCGGCGGCATCTCCCCTAAGGCCAGCCGTCAGACCTCTTACGAATCCTCTCGGAAGGATTCGAGCTGTGTAGAAGCGCTCAGCCGCCAAACCGTCTCGTCCACCCACGAACTCCACGATTGAGGCCTTGGCTATGCCCTCGTCATAACAGCGCGAGATGAAATAGCTCAGCCGCGACCGACTTCCGGACACCCTATGTCTCACGGCAACCCTCGGATCGTGCAGCCAGACGCTCTCCAGCCAACGTTGGTTTGCTCTGATGCAAAGGTCGGTCTCCTCGGTGCCAGAGCGTGTCCCAGTCTTGCCAAAGCCGGCCCGAAAACCCCCAAGCTCCAGGAAAGCCTCACGCCGCACGAACATGTTCGCGGCGATCAGGTTGCGGATCGGCGCCGGCTCGGTAGGAAGCCCGGGATAAGTGCAACCCAAGGTCCAATAGAACTCCTCGGCCATCCAACGCGGGCGACCCTCCTCCCAGATCGGCTCGATCGTTCCACCAACACCGATGACTTGTGGATTCTCGAATGCGGCCTTAGCGCGCTCGATCCACTCAGGCGTCGCCACGGCGTCGTCGTCGAGAAACGCAATGATCGAGCCGCTGGCGAGACCTACGGCGCGGTTGCGCGCCTGCCCCGCTCCTCGTCCACCGCTGTTTTCCTCGGCGATCACATCGGGCAGCGCCTCCCGCACACGCGCGAGGAGCGCCGGGTTGTTGTCGATCACGATGATGATCTCGCTCGCCGCAACCGACTGCCCTTGAACCGATCTGACCGCAGCCAGCAGCTCGTCCCAGCGCTGCTCGGTATACGCGCATATCACGACCGAGACCTCAAGCGAGCTGTCGGAAGTAGATTCTGATGGATCTAGAGACATATGTTCAGTTCATCCCTGTACGATCCATCGGCGAGCATCCATGATCGAGAATAAGCACGGGACTCGAATGCGTGACCGCGTCCCGGTAGTGGAGCCTACACAACGGTTGCACCCAAAGGGGGTTTTCACGTGCCAGGCATGTCAACCGCTAACAAAAGAACCGCCGACACCCGATCCTCCCGCGAGACAGAGATCGAAGCGCCAGACCTCGCTCCTGCTCAAAGTCCTCGACAGGGTAGCCGGGAACACAGCCCCAACGTTCGCTGGCAGCGCACTGCGCTCACGCGCGATCAACGCTGGGAATCCTTGGGGCACGCTGGCGCCACCATCTGGTTCACAGGGCTGCCGGCAGCCGGCAAGTCGACGATCGCTGCCGCGCTCGAGGAGCGCCTTGTCATCTCGGGGCGCCCCGCGTTCATGCTCGATGGTGACAACCTGCGTCACGGCCTGAACGGCGATCTCGGCTTCAACGAGGCCGCTCGCAGCGAGAACGTGCGCCGCACCGCACACGTCGCAAGGCTGCTTGCCGAGTCGGGTACGCTGGCGATTGTCAGCCTCGTCAGCCCATACGCCCAGGACCGCGAAGCGGCGGCCTCCCTGCACACCGACGCCGACCTGCCTTTCCTTGAGATCTTCGTCGACGCTCCGCTGCGGCTGTGCGAGGAGCGTGACCCAAAGGGGCTCTACGCGCGCGCCCGAGCGGGCAAGCTTGCCGGCTTGACCGGAGTGGATGCTCCCTATGAGACGCCTCTAGAGCCCGACCTCATCCTGCGCTCTGGCGAGGAGTCGGTCGAGAGCGCTGTCGAGCGTGTGATTGAAGTCTTGTCTGCCCACGTACCCCATCCGACCGGGCGCAATTCTTCATCGACGCACTGAGGACCGCCCAGCAGACTCGGACTGCGGCCAGTTCACCGGCGCGGGGACGCTCAAGCATTGACACGATCGTGGCGATGCGGTGGTGATGCTACGACGCTCGCTCAGACTGATGTTCTGCGTATCCCTACTTGCCGGGATGGCGGTTGCAATGCCCGTCATGGCCCGACCAGCCCGCAAGCCAATACACCCAGAGCACCTACATAAGGGACACACCTCCCACTCAGCGCACGGTCACCACCGCCATAAACGTTCTCGACCTCCGGTCACCCACAACCACAGTGCAGCAACGAAAACCAAGGACAATCCAAGAGCGGACGCTGTGCTTGGCACGGCCAGAGACGGGGTCACAGCAGACACAGCAGACCCGATCTCCAGCATGCCGTCGCATCTGATCTGGTCCGAAGAATTCAACGGACCGGCAGACAGCGGCCCTAGCCCGAATAACTGGAACTTTGATACCGGCGGCAAGGGCTGGGGCGACGAAGAGCTGGAGTCGTATACCTCTCGCCCCGCGAATGCCGAACTCGATGGGCAAGGTCACCTGGTCATTACGGCGCGCGCCGAAGACTACACGGGCTCGGACGGCATACCCAAGCAATACACGTCCGCTCGACTGCAAACGCTTCATAAGTTTCAGTTCCAGTACGGGCTTGTCGAGGCGCGCATCCAGGTGCCAACTGGGAAGGGACTGTGGCCCGCATTCTGGCTCCTTGGCGACGAAGGCTATGTCAGCGAACATGCCTGGCCGGACTGTGGCGAGATCGACGCAATGGAGGTGCTTGGGTCAGAACCAAATGTTGTCCACGGGACCTTGCACGCTGCCTGGCCATGGGCACCAAAAGACGGAATGGGCGGGATAGCAGAATCACCTACACCTCTCTCAGCCGGCTTTCACGTCTACGGCGTCGAATGGGCCCCTGAACGGATCAGCTTCCTGCTCGACGGGGCCGTCTACAAGACGATCACGCCCGCGGACCTGCCGTCCGGCGCGGCCTGGCCCTTCGACCACCCCTTCTTTCTGCTGCTGAACCTCGCGGTAGGCGGCGACTGGCCCGGCTCACCCAACGCCTCGACCCAGTTCCCAGCACACATGCTCGTCAACTGGGTGCGCGTCTGGCAATGAGCCGACCGCTGCGCAAATGCGGGATCGCGTCGGTGTAAATGTCAACTCTTGGCTGCGTAAATGCCCAGCCTGGACTAATCTAGCTAACCGATGCTAAGCTTTCTTCGTGACACGAGTAGGCATGCACGAAGCCAAGACCAACTTCTCGCGGCTGGTCGAAAGCGCCCGCCACGGCGAGGAGATCATCGTCGAGCGCTCCGGTCGCCCGGTGGCCAAGATCGTGGCCTATGACGAGAAGCCGCGTGGGCTGCTGGCGCTGAGGGGCGTGTGGAAGGGCAAGGGCCACATACCCGATGACTTCGACGAGCTGCCCGAGGACCTACAGCGCGCCTTCGGCATGATCGACGATTGAAGCTTCTACTCGATACGCACGCGCTGCTCTCGCTGCTCTTCGCCGACGGGCGCCTCTCCAGGCAGGCCCATGACGCGGTGGAAAATCGGGAGACACAATTGGTAGTCAGTGTCGTAAGCGTCTGGGAGATCGCGATCAAGCGCGCTATCGGCAAGCTGGAAGCTCCCGGCGATCTGCTCGCGCGTATCGACGAAGTCGATACCGAGGTGCTCACGATCACCGCGCGTCACGCCAACGCGACCGGTGAGCTTCCTCTTCATCACGGCGACCCCTTCGACCGGCTTCTGATCGCTCAAGCAAAGCTCGAAGGCTGCGCAATCCTTACCCGCGACCGCGCTTTCGCCGCCTACGGCGTGCCGGTTGTGTGGTAGACCCGCTACACGTGATGCGTGGTCGCAAATCCTCCCCCTGGGCAAGCCGGCGCCTGCCTCGCCAGGTAGAGCAAGGAAGCGCTCAAAGCGCAAGCCGCACGCAATAGGCGTCGTTTGTTCTCTAGATGCTCAGCTCGATCACCAGCCGAAGGGCGACGACAGCTGTTGCCGCAGTCTTCGTAGTGCTAGGAGCTTTCCTCGCGGTCACCGCACTCGGAGTCGGCGGCCATCGCGCGCGGGCGGTTGCCAGTGCGCCGTACACGCTGACGCCGTTCGCAACCTATGAGGCGCGCGCGCCACACGTGCTGAGCTCGACCGTGATCAATTCCGACCAGGGCGCGGTCCAGGGAGCCGCAGCGACACCGCCATCCGCTCTACCTCCGCTGCCGGCCTCAGCCTTCAACAGGCCAACCGCACAATATCGCGCTTACGCCGTCGGCCAACTCGGCTTGATGGAAAGCCAGGTGAAGCGCCTGGAAAGCGCGCTCGCCGCCAACGACCGTACGAGTGCCCAGGAAGCCTGGCGCGCTGCGTACGTCCGCTATCTACGGCTCGGCGCGGTCTACCTGGTGGGAGCACTCGCAACCCTCAACCAAGCGATCGACGGCAACGCGGGCGGCCTGCACGGAGGCACGACAAGCCCACAATTCACGGGCCTGCACAGGATCGAATACGGACTCTGGACTTCGACGGAACCGCGCACTCTGCTCAGCCAGGCACGCCAGCTCAACCGCAACGTGCACCGGCTGCGTGGCGTGCTTGGGAAAGTCTCGATCGACCCGCTTGAATACGCCACGCGCGCACACGAGATCCTTGAGGACGCAGCGCGCGACCTACTCAGTGGGGCTGACGTCCCGTGGAGTAAGGAAGGAGTGCTGGCGACCAATGCCGGACTGCAAGCCACCGAAGAGGTGATCGCGACGCTGCATCCGCTGCTGATGGGACGTGAGAACACGATCCCGATCGTCAAGACCGAACTCGCAGCGTTGCGTTCGGTGATCGCCTCGCTTGCCGCCGCCCATGGCGGACACCTGCCGAGCAACGCTCAGCTCACCCAGGCTCAAGCCGAGCTGCTCGACGGCACGCTCGGCGGGGCACTCGAGGCGCTGTCCCAAGTGCCCGGAGCGCTCGAGACCGAACTCCCGCCTCAGATTCCTCAGATACCAAAGCGCGACGCGCGGATCGCACCATGAGCCCACTAGATCGACGCGCTTTTCTCACCCGCTCGGCTGTGCTGCTGGGAGCCGGTGGGGTCGGCGGAGCCGGCGCGATCGTCCGCGCGGCCACAAAGACCGAAGAGGCGACAGCGGTCCCGACCGAGCCCACGGCGGCCGAAGAATGGAGCGTCTCCCAGGCTCAGCTCGCCCAGCGTGAGCCTTTCGACGGACCCCACCAGGCAGGCATCCTTACTCCCGCGCCAGCGCAAGCGACCTTTGCGGCACTCGACTCGCTCGCGCCTGACAGAAAGACGCTCGAGGAAGCTCTGAGAGCGCTCAGCGTGCGCGCGCGCGAACTGACCGACGGTACCCCCACCCCGCTGTTCGAGGTTGACGACCCGCCCGCCGACTCGGGAATCCTCGGGCCGGTCAACGACCCCGACGTGCTGACCGTGACGATCGCCTTTGGAGCATCGCTGTTCGACAAACGCTACGGACTCGCCTCGCAGCGCCCACGCGAGCTGATCAAGATGCCGACCTTCTCGGTCGACGACCTTGATCCAGCGCAAAGCCATGGCGACGTGCTGCTGCAGATCTGCGCCCATCAGCGCGACACGGTCGTGCACACTTTGCGCGAGCTGCTGCGCACCGTGCGCGGAACGCTACAGCTGCGCTGGAATATCGACGGCTTCTCCGGCGCCGCACGCGGCCCCTCTCCCCACAACAGTCGCCGCAACTTGTTCGCCTTCCGCGACGGCACCGCCAACCCACCGACCAGCGACGCGGCGCTCATGAACAAATTGATATGGGTTGCCGACGGCGAGCCGGCCTGGGCTGCCGGTGGCACCTACCAGGTCGCGCGCATCATCCGCCAGCACGTCGAGTTCTGGGATCGCGTCGGCCTGAACGAGCAGGAAAACATGATCGGGCGTGAGCGCTCGAGCGGAGCGCCATTGGGCGGTACCAGCGAGTTCGAGGAACCTCGTTATGACCTCGACCCGAACGGCAAGCGGATCCCCCTCGACGCGCACATACGCCTTGCCAATCCGCGCACCCCAGCGACCGAAGATCAACGCATCCTGCGCCGCGGCTTCAACTACACGCGCGGCTTCGACGCCGCCGGGCAACTCGACCAGGGCCTGATGTTCGTCGCTTTCAACCAAAGTCCTGAACGCCAGTTCGCGACGATCCAAGAACGTTTGTCCGCGGAGCCGATGATCGACTACATCACTCCAGTCGGCGGCGGTTACTTCTTCGCACCGCCGGGCGCGCGCGGCGAAAGCGATTGGGTCGGCTCAGGCCTGTTCGCCGCCTGAGCGACCCAACGGAGCACCTTCACATCCGAGCCGCGACACCACACCTTGCCGTATGTTAGGCCGCTTGCCCAGCCCTGACGATCTACCGGTCTCTCTATCGGCACCGGCACGCACCGACCTAGCAGTGGTCGGCGGGGGAATTGTGGGCCTGGCCGTAGCTCGCGAGTTGGCACGACGTTTTCCATCCTCATCTGTATGCGTACTGGAGCGTGAGGCCGAGCTGGGTCAGCACCAAACCGGCCACAACTCCGGTGTCATCCATGCGGGCGTCTACTACAAGCCCGGTTCGTCCAAGGCGCGGCTGTGTGTGCAAGGAGCGGCGGAGCTCTACCGCTACTGCGAAGAGCACGAGATCCCGCACGAGCGTTGCGGCAAGCTGATCCTCGCCGCGAGCACCGAGGAGATCCCGCGGCTGGAGGAGCTCCAGCGACGGGGCACGCTCAACGGCGTGGACGGGCTGCGCCGTCTCGACGCTGAGGACATACGCGAGTTCGAGCCACATGCGCGGGGCGTGGCTGGCCTTTACTGCCCACCGACCGGCATCGTTCAACTTCCACGCCGTCGCCGCCGCCTATGCCTGTGACTTGCTGGAAGCCGGAGGAATGCTCGTGACGGCGTGCAAGGTTCGCGCGGTCGAGCCCAGAGGGCGAGGTCTGCGCCTACTCCATGCGCATGGGTTCACGGACACCACGCACGCGATCTTCTGTGGCGGCGCATGGTCGGACCGACTCGCAACCGCGGCCGGCGCCGACCCAGACCCGCGCATCGTCCCCTTTCTCGGCAGCTACCTGCGCTTGGCCACAGAGCGTCGCGGCCTCGTGAAATCGCTCATCTACCCCGTTCCCGACCCCTCGCTCCCCTTCCTCGGCGTCCATTTCACGCGACGCATCGACGGCGAGATCTTGATCGGGCCAACCGCCCTGCTCGCCGGGGCCCGCGATGCCAAACACCCCGCTCAACTGCGTCGCAGAGACCTCGGCGACACCCTCAGCTGGCCAGGATCGTGGCGTATGTTCGGCCGCTGGTGGCGCACGGGTCTCACCGAGTTGCACCACGCGGCATCGCGATCGGCGCTCGTCCGTGACGCAGCCCGCTACGTACCTGAGATAACCGCAAAAGATGTGAAACCCTCGTTCACGGGTGTGCGTGCGCAGGCCGTCGCACGCAATGGCGATCTGGTCGACGATTTTGTCTTCTCCACCACGGAGCGAGCCTTGCATGTCCGCAACGCACCGTCGCCGGCGGCAACAGCATCGCTAGCCATCGCGTGCGAGGTAGCAGACCGCGCGCAGCGCCTCTTCTGAGCTCTAAAACTGGTCCGGAAGACGCCTCGACCGCCTCCCCCGACTGTCCTAGTCGAGGATTTGTAGGCAGTAGTCCGACGATTTACACAAACATATTTACCCGCTGACAACAGGCACGGACGTCGCGCATGAACGCTTGCCTGATGCGCAAAAGTCCAGCATTTATGCGGTATTTGCGGCCTATTGCGCAGACCGGTGATCATAGGACGCCACCCGTCACATGGTGGGGATCAGCGTTCATCGCCTGAACGAAGATAGCGACGAACGGGCCATTGTGGGAATAGATTGCATTACCCATCATCGATGCACACAAACCCCTGCCACACGGATTCGCGGGGGGAAATATTCACCGCCAACCACGGGGAACACATATGCATCGCCGCCTCAATGTCAAGGATGGACACGTAGGCTTCCGTCGCCGTGCGACTCTGGACGATTCGCCCGAGACAGCACGCGAAACACGCCTAGCTATAGCGCGCACCAAGGAGGGAGACCGAGACGCACTGCGGTTTCTCTACACGCGCTACTCGGACAACGTATACGGCTACATCTGCAGCATCGTGCGAGACGAGCAGGAGGCCGAGGATCTCACTCAGCACGTCTTCATGAAGCTGATCACCGTGATCGTGCAGTACCAGGATCACGGCATACCTTTCTCCGGTTGGCTGCTGCGCCTGTCGCGCAACGTCGCACTGGACCACCTGCGCCGGCGGCGCCCAACGCCGACTGAGGAGGTCTTCGGCGCAAACGAGCTTGTTGACGACGACGCCAGGGACCGCGCGCGGGACCTGCACAGCGCGCTTGCCTCCCTGCCCGACGAGCAGCGTGACGTGATGGTCATGCGCCACGTCGTCGGGCTCTCTCCGCCGGAGATAGCTGAGCAGATGGGTCGCACCGAGAGCTCCGTCCACGGCCTGCACCATCGCGGCCGCCGGGCACTTCAGGAAGAGCTGCGTCGACTTGGCTCGTCCCCGTCGGTCGCCTACGGTCAGTTGAGCGCGGCATGTTGAGCGCGGGCCAGACAGACACACCCCCCACGCGCCCGTCAGTCCCGTTTGCGCGCCTGGACAATGCCGACCCGCAGCTGCTCGAGGAGCTCATGGGGGCAGTGCGCGATGTCGCTTCACGAGGCGCCTTCACGCTCGGCGAGCAGGTCGAGGGCTTCGAGCGTGAGTTCGCCGCCTATTGCGAGACCGATTTCGCGATCGGCGTCTCCTCTGGTACCGAGGCGCTTGCGCTTGCCTTGCGTGCGCTTGAGATCGGCCCGGGCGACGAGGTGATCGTGCCAACTAACTCCTTCATCGCCACAGCTGAGGCGGTGAGCGCAGTGGGCGCCACCCCGATCCTGGTCGATGTTGACCCCGACTCACATCTGATCACCGCGGAGATCGTCGCGGCCAGCCTCACGCCAAAGGTGCGCTGTGTGATTCCCGTGCACCTGTTCGGCGCGACAGTCGACCTCGATCCAATCCTCCAGATCACACGCGAGGCCGGCATCCACGTGATCGAGGATGCCTGTCAAGCGCACGGCGCCCGCTACAACGGACGTCGGGCCGGAACGATCGGAGTGCTTGGTTGCTTCAGCTTCTATCCGACCAAGAACCTCGGCGCGTGGGGAGATGGCGGGGCGATCGTCACGGCCGTTCCCGAGCTTGACGAACGCATTCGGCTGTTGCGCGCACACGGCGAGCGTCCGCGCTACCACCACCGCGTCGTGGGCACCACGGCACGACTGGACGCGCTACAGGCGGCAGTGCTGCGGCGCAAGCTCACACGCTTGGACGACTGGAACGAAGTCCGACGCCGTCTGGGCTCAGAGCTGCGGGCCCGTCTGGGCGGTTTGGCCGACGCGGGAGCGGGTGAGTCGATCGAGCTTGTCGAGCTACCGTTTGCCGAGGCCGATCACGTCTACCACCTGTTCGTGGTGCGCAGCGCCAACCGCGATGCGCTGCGTGCTCATCTGGAGCAGCAGGGCGTCGCCTCGGCGATTCACTACCCCACGCCGATCCACAGCACCGAAGCCTACGCGCACCTCGGTCTGGGGCAGGGAAGTCTGCCGGTGAGCGAGCGACTGTCCGAGCAAATCTGCTCGCTGCCGCTGTTCCCGGCGATGAGCGACGACGAGCTTGACCAGGTTTCTGGGGCAATGCTCAGCTTCGCAAAAGACGGCGCAGTCGCGCAACGTTGATCGAATATATGAATTCGATTTCCACACCTCAGGGGCCGATAACAGATGTTTGATTCGTGGAACACAACAGTTGACGGACTACGACGCAACCGTCGCATCGTGCCCCGCGAGATGCCGATCGGCACCGCGGTCGTAGGGTGCGGCTACTGGGGCCCGAACCTCGCGCGCAATCTAGCCGAGCGCTCGGAGTTCCAGCTGCAAGCGTTGTGCGACCGCGATCCAGCCCGCCTCGGCGCGCTGGCTAACCGTCACCCAGACGCGCTCGCGCTCGGAGACTTGGAGGAAGTGCTCTGCGACGACTCGATCGAGGCCGTTGTAGTCGCCACTCCGCCAAAGACTCACCACGCGATCGTGAAGCAGGTACTGGAAGCAGGCAAGCATGTGCTCGTAGAGAAGCCGCTTGCCACGCGTCTGGACGATGCCCGGGAGCTCGCCGATATCGCCGAGGACTCGCAGCTCGTGCTGATGCCGGGTCACACTTTCATCTACAGTCCTGCGGTCAATGCGGTGCGCGATCTGATTCAAGACGGCACGGTCGGTGACATTCACTTCGTCACCTCCGCGCGCATGAACCTCGGCAAGTACCAGAGCGACGGCGTCGTCTGCGATCTAGCGCCTCACGACCTTTCGATCCTGCTCTACTGGCTCGACCAGCCGGTCGTCGGGATCGCCGCCTCAGGTAGCAGCGTCTTCAAACAGGACGTGCCAGAGACCGCATTCTTGACACTCACCTTCGCGGGTGGCTCAAGCGCCAATGTGCAGATCTCCTGGCTGGCGCCATGCAAGGTTCGCCAAATGATTGTCGTGGGCAGCAAGCGCATGATCCAATACGACGACACTGCATCGGACGAGCCGATCCGCGTGTATGACCGCGGCATCGACGAGGGTCCGCCCCCGGCCAACTTCGGCGAGCACCAGCTCATCTACCGAACCGGCGACGTGGTCAGCCCGCGAGTGCAGCCTCAGGAGCCTCTCAGCCTGGAGCTGCAGGACTTCGCGCTCTCCATCCGCACAGGCTCTGAACCACGCTCGAACGTTGCACTGGGCTTGGACATCGTCGCCCTGGTTGAGCTTGCCAGCGAGTCGATGCGCACAAACGGCATGCCGCTCGCACTTGCGCCTCGCCTTGAGCGAGCCGCAGCCTGAGCCTGACTTCTCCTCTCCCCGCGCCAGGCAGGTGTTCCCCGGGCGCGGGGATTGATTGCCCCTCCTAGACGCGCATCGCGTAGGGCCTTCTCACGGCGCGACAGCTGATCGCACGCTTCAATCCGCGGGGCCCTAGTTCCTGCGCCTGCCCAGAAACGTCCACAAATCACGCCTCCGCAGCAGCACATCGTCGGCAGGGCTGTCTTTCAGAAAGCCGTGTACGCAAAGACACCCCCCGACCGCGACCGTAAGGAGATAGTTAGGTACCTAAGCTTTATAGGTCCCTCCACTTTTCCCAGGCTTTTGCGGAAGGACGTTTTTCAAGATGACCGACGCGCCGGGACGCCAACCCCGGACACTGCGCCGGAGAGACACGGATCGCGCCGCGTGACGTGTTGCAGCAGCCACACCGGTCGCACGCCCGCGACACCCAGCTTGGCCAAAGACGGGGCCGAGCGCTAGCCCGAGAAGCGCACACGCACTGCCGCGAGCCGACGCCCAACCCGACTGAGGCCCTTGCTGGCCGGCACTATGCGCTCGAGGATCGAGCGCTGACTGCGCCAGCTCTCAGGGAAACCGAAGCGCAGCGTCAACAGATACGGCGGAATGGCCACCAGCCCGACCGCCATCAACCATACGATCGCCGGCGTGTGGATCGCGCTCAACCCCAAGCTCACCGGCAAGGCGACCGCCACCAGGCCTACACAGGAGAGCGTGGCCGGAGCTATGTCGCTCAACAGTCGCGGTAGCGCTCGTTCCTCGGTGCCGTTCAGCATCATCGCGTACGCCACGACCAGGAACAAAGTGTGTACGACCGCCGCATCGATCGCGACGGCGATGATCCCGAAGTGCACGACCACGAGCACCGTGAGCCCATAGACCAGGAAGTGCGCGATGCCATAGCCAAGTAGCGCACGGGCACGACCGGTCGCCATGAAGACGGTTCCAACGGCATCGATGACGAGCGTCGATGCCCCGCCCAAGGCGAGAATCTGGACCGGCACGACAGCTGACGCCCAGCGCGAGCCGAACAGGAAAGGGACGAGCACGGGCGCCGTGATCGTTAGCAGCACGAGCAACGGGAACAGCAGGATCGTAAGCGTGCGCACCATCTGGCGATACAGCTGGCTGAGCTCGGCGGCGCTGCGTGTGCGCGCCAGCACCGGGAAGCCAACCTGGCTCATCACAACGCTGATCTTGCTCTGGTATTCGACCGCGAGCGTATAGGCGCGGAAATAGAAACCGGTCTGCAGCGCCCCCAGGCGAGCACCGATGATCGCGTAGTCAACATTGCTGAAGCCGATCCAGCTGACCGAGGCAAGCGACACCGGCAAGCCGTAGCTCAACAGCTCGCGTGCCGCCTTGCGGTGCAGCCGCGGCGCCGGCGGTGGCGCGCTGACCCAAGCTATGACGCCCGTTGCCAGTGAGCCGGCCAGCACACCCAAGACCAGCGCCTCCCCGCTCAGGCCCGCAAGTGCCAGGCCGACGCAAACTACGACGCGTGCGACAGTGCTGAGCACTTCGATCTCGCTTAGCCGCCGAAAGGCCATCTTCCGACGCAGGGTGGCCGTGGGCACGGTGCTGAGCGCCGCAACCAGGCACAGCGGCGCCATCAGGCGCACAAAGAAGGCCGTGCGCTCGCCGAAGATCGGGGCCACGATCACGCTGGCTGCGATCAGCGTGAGTACAGCAAGCGCGAGGCCCGCAAGCAAGCCAAGCGCCATCCCTGCCTGCTGGTGCTCGCGGTCGATCGTTTTGCGTTGGACAAGAGCACTACTCAAGCCTCCGGCTACCATCAGGTAGGCCCCTTCTTGGGCGATCAGGGCGATTGCGTAGCGGCCGAATTCCGCCGGCACGATCAGCCGCGCGAGAACTACGATCGAGGCGAGCTGGATGATCTCGACGGTGGGACGGGCGATCGCCGACCAGCGCACACCGTGCGCCGCGGCGTCGCGAAGCTCCTCGGCCGCGTGTGCGTCAGCCACCGCTTGCTGCGCCGCCTGCTGTTCGGGCGACACTTGCGGCTCAGCCGACGTGGACTCCTCGGCCGTCACGAGCGCCTCGGTCGTCACGGATCACCGCGACGCCGGCGAGACCAGAGTGCGCCTGATCGAAACCAGCCTGTCGGCGAGCGGGCGACGGTAACGATCGGGCATTGAGAGGACCAGCACCCAGGCGAGTAGGCGCGGCGAGAGCCGCTGGCGAAGCGCAGCCACGAACGTCGCTCGCGCCTCCCGCGGGCAGCCTTCGTCGCTCATTACTCGCGCTATGTTCGACAGATCACGCGCCTTTACCTTACGCACGAGTCGCGCGTCGTCGACAAGGTCAGCGTGCCAGCAATGCGCCGTGTACTCGGCTCCGTGCATACGCAACAAATTGCTCGAGACCTGGGTGTCGTGAGTCCGAATCTTGACGAGCATGCTCGGGTCGTAGAAGAAGACGGCGCCGGCGGCGACCGCCCGCAGCCAGAAGTCATAGTCCTCGCAGGCGAGCCCTTCCACGAACGGCCCGAGCCGCCGATACATGGGACGTCTGACCAGCGTCGCGCAGGAGGCCACAAAGTTTGCGCGATAGAGCCGGCGCGCAAGGTCGCGTTGGTCGAGGATGCCAGCGCCTGGGTAGGGAGCACGTGCTCCTTCATCGCTTCCAAAGAAGCATGAGCCGCTGATCGCGATGTCTATTTCGGGATGGGCCAGGACCGCCCCGACCTGGCGCTCGAGCTTGTCCAGCTCCCACACGTCGTCGGCGTCGCACTTGGCGACGTACTCGCAACGAGACTCCTCAAAGCAGCGGTTCATCGCTCCCGCGACGCCGAGGTTTCCCTGTCTGACGACGCGGATCTCGCCGCGAAAGGCCGCGAGCTCGTCCAGCGTCCCATCGGTCGAGCCGTCGTCGACCACGATCACCTCGTCGGGCGGATGGCTCTGGGAGAGGATTGCCGTGAGTGCCTCGGCAACGTAGCGCTCGGTGTTGTAGACGGGCACGACCGCGCTGATCGTCGGGGCTTTCATGGCAGCACCGGATCGCGTCCGCCGCGCAGGCCGTCGATGGCGCGACTGACATCCGTCAGAGCCCGGCCGGCAAGCTCGCGTGCACCCGACGGCAGTCCCAGAATCGCCACCCAAGCGAGTGCCCTGGCATTTGCTTGGGAAGTGCTGCCCCGCCCGTATCGCAAGGATCCACGGAACGCTTGGCGAGCTTCCTGCGGGCGGCCTTCCTCAACGAGCCTGCGACCAGTCCTGAAGAGATCGTCGGCGATCGCGCGATCGCTCACATCTGCTTCGTACATGCGCCGTACCTGATCGGCGCACTCCTCCATCCAGGGTGTCCGCCCGGTGAGGTTGTTCTCGTGCTGGCGCCAGCTCAGCAACGGGCGCGGGTCGTAGTAAAAGCGCGCTCCATCGCGCAGGCAGCGAAACCAGTACTCGTAGTCGTCGGCCCCGAAGTCCTCGATGAACGGACCGAGGCGCTCGAACAGCGAACGCCGGATGACCACCGAGGGCGCGCAGATACAGCACTGCCGGTAGAGGGCGTCCTTCAGCGCGCCATTGTCGAGTACGCCCACACCTGGCGGTCGAGAGTAATCGCCCTCCATGCGCCCGACCAGCACCGCATGTCCGCAGAGCACATCCACCTCGGGGTGCGCCGCGATCGCCTCGGCCTGCCATTCGAGCTTGTGGGGCTCCCAGATGTCGTCGGCGCCGCACAGCGCCACGAAGTCGCCGCGAGCCTCCCGAAAGGCGGTGTTGAACGCGGCCGGACAGCCTCCGTTGGCCTGGCGCACGATGCGAACACGGTCGGCAAAGCGCTCGAGCTCGGCCGCGGTTCCATCCGTCGAGCCATCATCGACCACGATGAGCTCATCCGGTGGACGGGTTTGGCCGAGGATCGACTCGAGCGCCTCGGCGATGAAGCGCTCGGCCTGGTAGGCCGCCACGACAACCGAAATTGATGGTTTGCGAGTGTCGGTCATATCGCTGTATGAACGTGCAGCGGCGGGCGATTCTCGCACCGGCTCGATGGGGTCGCACGAGTATCGGTTTCATCGATCCACGACACGCTCACGCGGAAGGCCGCCACACACCGAGACGTTGTTGAACAGATGAGGACGAGCGATTGGCACAGGCAGAGCTCGGCGGAGCGCGGTGGGTCGCGATGAGAGGCGGGGGGCGTCTCAGCGATGCGATCCGTCGAGCTCGAATATGGAAGTACCGTGCACTCTCCACGTGTGAGCGTGTGAGCGGCACCCCGGTGGTATTGCAACCCGTCCTGCTGCTCGGCGACGGCGCGATCGTCATTGGCCGCGACGTCGAGTTCGGCTGGCCCACTTCGATGCAGTTCTACAGCGGCTACTGCCACATCGAGGCATCCACGTCGGAGTCGATAATCGAATTCGGCGAGGGTGCCCAGGTCAACAACAACGCCTTCATCAAGAGCGAAGGGCCGGGCATCCGTATCGGCGCAAACGCGCTGATCGGCTCCTGCGTCGAGATTCTCGACAGCGACTTCCACGATCTCCACCCTGCCCGCCGTCGCGGTGGGCGACCGCAGATGGCGGCGGTCGAACTCGGGGAGAACGTGTTTGTGGGCGACGGCGTCAAGATCCTCAAGGGCGTGAGCATCGGCGCTCACTCGGTGATCGGAGCGGGCAGTGTCGTCACCAAATCGATCCCTGCGGGGGTGATCGCGGCCGGCAACCCGGCGCGCGCGATCGGGGACGTTCCACTCGATCACGCTCAAGGCCAAGACCCTCTACCGGGGACCGAGCGCTGGCAAATTCAGTTGCGCGTGGAAAATCCCGCGTCATTGTCCGTTGAGTGATCATGAGGTGCTCGCAAGATGCTCGGTGAACGCGCGCTGATCACGGGCGGCGGCGGAGCCGTCGGCTCCAACATCGCCGACCAGCTGGTGCAGGCCGGCGCGCAGGAGATCGTCGTGCTCGACAACTTCGTGCGCGGTCGTCGCGACAACCTCGCCTGGGCGATCGAGAACGGACCGGTGCGACTGGTCGAAGGCGACATCCGCGACCGCGAGCTGGTTGCCGAGCTGACGCGCGGCATCGACGTCGTCTTCCATCAGGCCGCCCTGCGCATCACTCAATGTGCCGCGGAACCGCGCCTTGCTCTCGAAGTGATGGTGGACGGCACCTACAACGTGATCGAGGCCGCACTCAACGAGAAAGTGCGCAAGATCGTCGCCGCTTCCTCGGCCTCGGTGTACGGCTTGGCCGAGCAGTTCCCGACCGAGGAGTCCCATCACCCCTATGCCAACGACACTCTCTACGGCGCCGCCAAGACTTTCAACGAGGGGCTGCTGCGCAGCTTCACCGCGATGCAGGGACTCGATTACGTGGCATTGCGCTACTTCAACGTGTACGGGCCGCGAATGGACATCCACGGGGTCTACACCGAGGTGCTCGTGCGCTGGATGGAGCGCATCGAAGCCGGTGAACCACCGCTGATCCTTGGCGACGGCTCACAGACGATGGACTTCATCTACATCGCCGATGTGGCTCGCTCCAACGTGCTTGCCGCCTCGGCGGACGCAAGCGACGAAGTGTTCAACGTCGCCAGCGGCACAGAGACCAGCTTGCTCGAGCTTGCCCGTTTGCTGATCGAAGTAATGGGCGCGAACGTCGAGGTCGAACACGGACCCGAGCGCTCGGTCAACAAGGTTCCACGGCGTCTGGCCGACACGCGCGCGGCACGCGCGCGGCTGGGCTTCGAGGCCGAGGTCGATCTCGAAGAAGGTTTGCGTCTGTTGGTGGATTGGTGGCGCGCCGAACGCGCTTCGATCACTTCGCCCACGCTCAGCGCCACACCGTGATGGAGATCCCGATCACGCGCCCGCACCTCGCGGGCGATGAGCAGGCGGCGGTCGCCGAGGTGATCGCCTCTGGCTGGATCTCCCAAGGTCCTCGGGTGCGAGCCTTCGAGGAGGCTTTCGCCGCCCGCGTTGGCGCCGCCGACGCAGTTGCCACCACAAGCTGTACGACCGCCCTTTCGCTGGCGCTCCACGTCTCTGGCGTGGGCCCCGGTGACGAGGTCATTGTACCTTCGCTGTCCTTCATCGCGACCGCCAACTCCGTCTGGCACTGCGGGGCCCAGCCTGTCTTCGCCGACATAGACCCGCGCACCTACAACCTCGATCCAGTCGCCGCCGAGCGCGCGATCACACCCCGCACAAAGGCGATCATGCCTGTGCACCAAGTGGGCCTCCCGGCCGACATGGACGCGTTCTTGGAGCTCGGTCGCCGCCATAAAGTGGCAATCGTCGAGGACGCCGCCTGCGCGATCGGCGCCAACTACAAGGATCGGCCGATCGGCTCGCTCGGCCCGCTCGCCTGCTTCTCGCTGCATCCACGCAAGGTGATCACCACCGGCGAGGGCGGCATGATCGCCGTGGCAGATCCCGAGGTCGCCGAACGGCTGCGGCGTCTACGCGCGCACGGCATGGATACCTCCGACCTTGCTCGCCACTCCGCGCGCGACATCGTCGTCGAGGCCTATCCGGAGCGTGGTTGGAACAGCCGCATGACCGACATGCAGGCCGCGCTCGGGCTCTGCCAGCTACGGGTGCTCGATGAGATCCTGGAGCGCCGCCGGCTACTTGCCGAGCGCTATACAGCCGCGCTGGAGCGCATTCCACATCTGCAAGCCCCCTATGACCCGACATATGCGCAGCGCACATGGCAGTCCTATTGCGTCCGTGTCGGGCCTGATGCTCCGCTGCAGCGCACCGATCTGATGCGCAGCCTCTTGCAGGACGGCATCGCCACGCGCCGCGGCGTGATGGCAATCCACGAAGAGGCCTCCTATACGAATCGACCGACGGACGGTCCTCGGCTCGATCTTCCGCACACCGAGGCCGCTACCCGCGAGACGCTGATGCTGCCGCTGTTCCCCGACCTCACCGAGGATCAGCAGGACTACATCCTTGAGCGGCTTGAAGCCTGCCTGCTCGCGCTGGCCGCCTGACGCCATACGTCCGTCGGCGCTCACCCAGGTGAGCCCGCAAATTTGCGGTTCAGAAGGACGAAAGTTGGCGACGTTCCGCGCGTTTCTTTGTTGTGGCAAGTAGCGCTATCGATCAACAGACCGCTTCGCTTGGTTCAAGCGTCGTCCCGCGCAGCGCGCTTGACGTGGCTTCCGAGCGCCCTGCCAAAGGCCGGCTGCTGGACTTCGGCTGCAGGGCTCTGGACATCGTCGGCTCGGCGATCCTGCTGATACTGCTCTCTCCGCTGCTTGCTCTGATTGCGATCCTCGTGCGCTTGGACTCGCCGGGCTCGCCGATCTTTCGCCAGCGCCGCGTCGGCCGCGACACCGTGCCGTTCACGGTCAATAAGTTCCGCACGATGCACGATGGCGTCCCGCACGATCGCCATCGCGACTACGTGCTCGGGCTGATCGCCGGCGAGCATCGCGAGCACACCACACCTGGGCCACAATTCAAGATGACCGGCGATGCGCGCGTGACCCGCTTCGGCAGGGCGCTGCGGCGCTCGAGCCTCGACGAGCTGCCCCAGCTGTGGAACGTGCTGCGCGGCGAGATGTCACTGGTGGGACCGCGTCCGGCGATCCCTTATGAGGTAGAGCACTATCCCCCGCACTGGTTTGCGCGCTTTGCGGTCAAGCCCGGAGTGACCGGCCTGTGGCAGGTCAATGGCCGCTCCACGGTGACGCTCGAGGAGATGGTGCGCCTGGACGTCGAATACGCGCGCCGACGTTCGGTGTGGCTGAATATTGCGATTCTGGTGCGTACTGTGCCGGCAGTCCTAAGTGGAAGAGGAGCATCATGAAGACAGGCCGACTATCTCTGACGGGGCTGCTGCTGGCTGCCGCCACCACGCTGATCGCCTGCCTTGGGATGCTCGCCACGAGCTCCCCGGCACTGGCAGTGACCGACGAATGCGCGTCGGCGCCCAACCCGATCGTCTGTGAGAACGCGCTGCCCGGCGATCCTCCGAGCGACTGGGAGGTCGAAGGCGTCGGCTCCAGCACGATCCAGGGCTATGGCACCTCGATGAGCGTCAACGTCGGCGAAACCGAGTCGTTCAAGATCAGCACGCCCTCGACCAAGTACCACATCGACATCCTGCGCCTCGGCTACTACGGAGGTGACGGGGCGCGCATGGTACAGGCCGGTATCAAACCAACCGCGACGCTTCCCCAGAAACAGCCGGCTTGCCTTACGAACTCCGCCACCGGTCTGATCGACTGCGGCAACTGGGGCGTATCGGCTTCCTGGACGGTGCCGAGCAACGCGGTCTCTGGCGTGTACATCGCCCATCTGGTACGCGAAGACGGCAGTGGCGAAAGCCAGATTCCCTTCGTCGTGCGCAACGACTCCAGTCACTCCGAAGTCCTGTTGCAGACCTCCGACGCCACCTGGGAGGCCTACAACGATTATGGCGGCAACAGCCTCTACACGTGCACAGTCGCTTGCCCGCCCGGCGAACCGGAAGCCTATAAGGCCGCCTACGCAGTCTCCTACAACCGGCCGTGGGAGGGATCCTTCGCGGTGGACGGTGGGGCTTCCTACCTTTGGTACGCCGAGTTCCAGATGATCTACTGGATGGAGAAGAACGGCTACAACGTCAGCTACACCAGCGAGGCCAACGTTGACCAGAATGGCGCGCTGCTGAAGAACCACAAGCTGTTCATCTCAAGCGGCCACGACGAGTATTGGTCTGAAGGCCAGCGTGCAAACGTTGAATCTGCGCTGTCGGCAGGCGTGAATCTTGCCTTCTTCAGCGGCAACGAGATGTTCTGGAAGACACGTTGGGGGCCGAGCACCGAAGGCACCAACACGCCCTATCGCACACTCACCTCCTACAAGGAGACACACTTCAACGCGCCCGTGGACCCACAGGACCCGCCGACCTGGACCGGTAGCTGGCGAGACCCGCGCTTCAGTCCGCCCGCCAACGGGGGCAAGCCCGAGAATGCTCTGACAGGCCAGTTCTTCCTGGTAAACGCGGGCACCTCCGACATCACCGTGCCTTCCCAGTACGCCAAGGACAGGCTGTGGAAAAACACGGCCGCCTCGACGCTGAAATCCGGACAGTCGCTGACGCTCGCGCCCGGCGCCGGCACGCTCGGCTATGAGTGGGACGAGGATGTCGATAACGGCTTCCGCCCCGCCGGCGAGTTCGACCTCTCCTCCACGACCGTGAGCGGGCTGCAGACGTTCAACGACTACGGCAGCCGACTCTCCGAAAACACGACCGCGACACACCACCTGACGCTGTACAAGGCTCCTAGCGGCGCGCTTGTGTTCGGCGCCGGCACAGTGCAATGGTCGTGGGGCCTTGCCGATTTCAATGCTTGGGAAGCACCAACCACCGAGCCTGGCAAAACGCCACCCGACCCCAACCTGGAGCAGGCGACCGTCAACCTGCTCGCCGAAATGGGTGTCCAGCCCGGATCGCTGACCACCGGGCTCGTGCCTGGAACCAAGTTGAACCGACACCACGCCCCCGACCTCCACGATCGCCTCGCCAACGCAGGGCGCGACACTCCAGGACGGCAGCGCCGTCACGATCACGGGCAGCGCGACCGATACCGGCGGCGGCGTGGTCGCGGGCGTTGAAGTCTCGACCGACGGCGGCGCCACCTGGCATCCGGCAACGCTCACCACACCCGCAGAACAGACAGTCAAATGGTCATACGCGTGGGCCGCGCACGGCAATCCCACAACGACAATCCGCTCGCGCGCGGTCGATGACAGCGCCAACCTCGAGAAACCGTCGGCGGGCATCACCGTCAATGTGTCCTGCCCATGCTCTATTTGGGGCTCAGCTGTCACGCCGGGCACACCGGACTCTGGGGATGCGTCCTCGGTCGAGGTGGGGCTCAAGTTCACATCTGAAGTGTTCGGCAGCGTTACCGGCGTGCGCTTCTACAAGGCGGCCGCCAACACCGGCACGCACATCGGCAGCCTCTGGAGCTCGACAGGGACACTGCTGGCCTCGGCGACCTTCACCTCCGAAACAGCCTCCGGGTGGCAGCAGGTGAACTTCTCCACGCCGGTTCAGATCTCCCCGAACACCACCTATGTCGTCGGTTACCTCGCTCCCGCTGGCCACTATTCCGCCGACTCCTACTACTTCTACTCGCCCTCGCCGACCGGGCCGAAAACGCTGAACAGCCCGCCGCTGCATGCCGTCCCGGCCAGCGCTACGACGAGCAACGGGCTCTACTCCTACACCACGACCTCCACGTTCCCGACGAGCACCTACAACGGCACCAACTACTGGGTGGACCCGGTCTTCTCGCCGGCTGCTCCTCCCGGCCAGGTCACCGGAGTCAGCGCGACCGCCGGCGCGGGCTCGGCGCGCATCTCCTGGTCTGCGCCCACTACCGGCGGTGTGGTCACTACCTACACGGTGACACCCTACATCGGTACCGCCGCACAGACGCCCACGACGGTTAGCGGATCGCCACTGGCGCTCAACACCCGCATCACCGGTCTAACGCCCGGCACGACATACACCTTCAAGGTGCAGGCCTCCAATCCCAACGGGTCTGGGCCTGTGTCCGCAGCCTCAAACCAGGTGACGCCGCAGACCTTCGTAGCGCCCGAAGCCCCGAGCAGCGTGTCGGCAAGCCCAGCGACCGCGCAGGCGCTTGTGAGCTGGACGGCTCCAACCGAAGAAGGCGGCACGCCGCTCACCGGCTACACCGTGACCCCCTACATCGGCTCAGCAGCGCAGCCATCGACCAACGTCAGCGCCTCCACCACCTCGACTAAGATCACCGGACTCTCCAACGGGACCACCTACACGTTCAAGGTCACGGCGAGCAACGCCGTGGGCGCCGGCGAAGCCTCGCAGCCCTCGGGTGCTGTGACGCCGCAGAACACGATCTTCGACTTCGCGACACCGAGCATGATCGATTCGGGCGACGGCAAC
This sequence comes from uncultured Solirubrobacterales bacterium, assembly GCA_963827045.1. Taxonomy (GTDB): domain Bacteria; phylum Actinomycetota; class Thermoleophilia; order Solirubrobacterales; family Solirubrobacteraceae; genus Palsa-744. The sequence goes on along the minus strand of CAWGZH010000002.1, from coordinate 1,563,907 downwards.
TCGGTCGAGCTCGGAGTCAAGTTCACGGCCGAAAAGGCTGGGTCGATAACGGGTATCCGCTTCTACAAGGCGGCCACTAACACCGGCACGCACATCGGCAGCCTCTGGAGCTCAACAGGCACACTGCTAGCGTCCGCCACCTTCACCAACGAAAGCGCCTCCGGCTGGCAGCAGGTGACCTTCTCCAAAGCCGCGAGCATCACAGCTGGTACGACCTATGTGGCGGGCTATTTCGCGCCCAACGGGCACTACTCGGCGACACCCGCCGGGTTCGGCTCCGCCGGCACGAGCAACCCGCCGCTGCAGGCGCTTGCCAACTCGACCAGCGCCAACGGTGTGTACGCCTACGGCTCGGCCAGTGCGTTCCCCTCCAACAGCTTCAATTCGACCAACTACTACGTCGATGTGACCTTCGCGCCAACGCCGCCCTCCGGTCCGCCCACTTCGCCCACCGGCGTATTCGCCGCTGTCGCATCGGGACAGGCCTCGGTGAGCTGGACCACCCCGGCCGAAGAAGGCGGTGGCCCGATCACCAAGTACACAGTGACACCGTACATCGGCTCGACCGCCCAGACGCCGGTCAGCGTGACCGCCCTGGCCAACTCGGTCAAGCTGAACGGGCTGACGAACGGAACCGCCTACACCTTCAAGGTGAGTGCCACCAACTCGGTGGGGACCAGCGCGGCGTCCACGGCGTCCTCAGCCGTGACGCCGCAGGACACGCTCTTCGAACTGGAAACCCCTTCGGTGATCGACGCCGGAGACCCCAACTCCGTGGAGCTGGGAGTCAAGTTCAGCCCACAGGAAAACGGTACCGTTACAGGGATCCGCTTCTACAAGGCCGCCGCCAACACCGGCACGCACGTCGGCAGTCTCTGGAGCTCAACAGGGACACTGCTCGCCTCCGCCACCTTCACCAGCGAAAGCGCCTCTGGCTGGCAGCAGGTGAAGTTCGCCACACCGATCGCGATCAAGGCGGGCATGACCTATGTGGCCGGCTATCTGGCACCAAGCGGGCATTACTCGGTGAACTCGGCGGCGTTTAGCTCTGGCGGTGTCAGTAACCCACCGCTGCAAGCGCTATCGAACGAAATAAGCGCGGACGGCGTGTATGCGTACAGCGCGAGCCCCACCTTCCCCAACAGCAGCTTTAACGCTGCCAACTACTGGGTCGACGTGCTATTCGCGCCCGCCGCGCCCAGCGCACCGGAAGCGCCCGAAGGCGTGTCGGCCAGCTCTGCGACCACTCAGGCGATGGTGAGCTGGACGGCGCCGTACAGCGGCGGCAGCCCGATCACCGGCTATACAATCACCCCGTACGTGGGCGGCACAGCGCAGACACCGATAAGCGTGAGCGCCTCGACGCGTAGCACGGTGATCACGGGCCTCACCAACGGCACGAGCTACACCTTCAAGGTCGCGGCGATCAACTCGCTCGGCACAGGCGAACGGTCGCAAGCCTCGAATGCTGTGACGCCGGACGACACGCTCTTCGACTTCGCCACACCGGAAATCGTTGACGCGGGCGACCACAGCTCGACAGAGGTCGGAGTCAAGTTCAGCTCGGAAGTGAGCGGCTCGGTGACCGGAATCCGCTTCTACAAGGCGGCCGCCAACACCGGTACGCACATCGGCAGCCTCTGGAGCTCAACAGGGACACTGCTCGCCTCCGCCACCTTCACCAACGAAACCGCCTCCGGCTGGCAGCAGGTGACCTTCTCCGAAGCCGTGCCGATCACAGCCGCCACCACGTATGTCGCCAGCTATCTTGCGCCCAACGGACACTATTCGGCGAACTCTGCCGCATTTAGCTCCGCCGGGCTGAGCCACCCGCCGCTTGAAGCGCTCGCAAACGGCACTAGCGCCAATGGGGTCTACGAATACACTACGAGTCCCGCCTTCCCCAACAGCAGCTACAATGCCGCGAACTACTGGGTCGATGTGCTGTTCGCGCCGGGCTCGTGAACATGAGCTCAGGCGCGGAGGCTCCTTGCCCGCAGGCAAGGAGGCAGCTCCACACGACTCAGGCCCATGCCAAAGTTGCGCGTCTTGGATCGCATGCCAGCGGCCTTGCCCGTGCAGGAACAGGCGCGCTGCTGGCCGCAGTCGCTGCACTGCTGCTGAGCGCATGCGGCGGCTCTTCGACCAATAGCTCCTCGACCACGACGAGCTCTGCCTCGGCAGATAACGAGCACGCGCCGGTGCAGACGGCGCGCGACGTTCACCCTGCGCCCCAGGCGCTTGGGGCCGGCAAGATCATCCCCAGCCAGAGCAGTCCCTTCAAGGCACGCCAGCCCTCGGGCAGCGTTGACGACGAGGTCAATGCCTCTGGTGCAAAGACGCTTGATCCCTGCACGCTTGTCACGCGCGAAGAGGCTCAGACGATCGTCGGTAAGCCCGTCGGCGAACCGGTGGACGCGCCCCAAGGGCCCACCTGTGTCTATAGCGTCCAAGGCGCCAAGGCTCCGGTCACGCTTGCGGTGCAGGCCCTGCACTTCTCGACGGTCAAGCCGCAATCGCAGCTACAGGACCGGATCACGCTGAGCATCGCCGGCCACAGAGCCTACTGCGGCGTGGCGGGTACGCCGACGTTGATCGTTCCGTTGAGCGCCGGGCGCTTCCTCAGCGTCGTGGCTCCCTGCCCGATCGCCGCCTCGTTTGCCACCAAGGCACTCGGGCACATTGGCTGAGACACGATCCGTCCTCAAGGTCAGCGCAGCTACGTCCAGGGGCGCCCCGCCAGGTATGCCGAATCATCTCGAAAACGCCCTTCCAGAAAAGCCTAGAAGATTTGAGAAGGAACCTAAAGGTTAGGTACCAAAATATCCACCACAGGTCTCAGTTTTCCTAGTGTTTTGCGTACCTCCCTTTTGAAGACCTTTCTAACGCGGGCCATCATGCAAACGTGACCCTTTGCCCGAACTAGTTGCCGCGATGCGCGCGACTCCTCTTCACAGACGTGCGAGAGCAGCCCAGCCGACGGCTGCCGCGTGCGACCCGGCCGCCACATGCGACCCGGCCGCCGCATGCTGCTCCTAGAGACGGACGGGGTTCCACCACCTTGTGATCGAGACCCCGGACTAGGGACCCGCCGAGCTCAGATCACGCACGGCGCGGGTCAGTCGGCGACGGTCTGCGCGTCCACCGACTCAGCAGAGGCCCAGCCCGGATCGCGGACCAGCAACCAGCCGCTTACCAGCGGTATGCGTCTAATGCCCATTCTGCGTGGGCGTATAACGATTCCCCGCACGCGCTCGCGCAACGGTTGCACGTTGCCCTCTGGGCCGGCGGAGGCTATGACCGTTAGCGCGGCCACGAAGAAGAACATATACGGAGCCTGCGGGAACGAGAAAGCGTCGAACAGCGCGCTTACGACCAAGTAGGCGATACAGCCCGCGGACGAGGCCAGCGCAAGCGACGCTATGTCTGGATCTCGGCCACGAATCGCTCTTCGTGCTGTGAATACGGGCGCGAGGATCATGAAGATGTAGGCGAGGAGGCCGAAGATGCCGACCTCCCAGATCTCGTCGATGTACTCGTCGTCGTTGATGCGGAACTGGGTCTCCAGGTCGGAGTCCAGCGTGCCGAAGCCTCGCCCGAACAGCGGATGCGCGTATACGTCTGGTGCGACGTCGGTGAAGTCGCCGAGGCGATGTTCGGTTGAGCTGCTTTGAAAGCCTGCCGTCGGCGTGAAGATCGTGCCCAGCGCACCTGGGGATGCGAAGTGCACCAGACCGACTAGGACGACAAGGCCAATCGGCGCCAGCTTCAGCACTTGGCGCGGGCGATAGCAGGCGATGTAGAGCACCAACGCGACCGGCACCAACAAAGCTGTCTTGCGATCAGTCGCGGCGGCCGCTGCAAGCATCAGTATGAATGCAAGCCCGTTCAGCCACCACGACCTTCGCGATTTGGCGTCGAACATGCGCACCAGCGCGAACGGCATCACCAGCACGAGCATCGTCGTCGCGGCAAGCCCGTGGATCGTCGGTCCGACGACGGTCACCCGGCCGTCGGTGCCGTATGCAGGGTGGATGTCGGTCGGAGATGGAGCGACTTTGGCTATCGGGTCGAGGACCTTGGCGCTCCAGTTGTAGAAGATGTTGTAGCCCGTGTGGCGCTCGACCACCATTCCCACCGCCATGAATGTGGCCAAGCCGATCAGGTAAGTCGAGAAGCCACGCAAATCCTCGAAGCGCAATGCGGTGAGCGTGAACCAGGACAGGACGAGGAACGAGCCGAGTAGACCGAAGCGCTTCTCGGCCAGGCTGAACTCGCCGACGTTGAGGATTCGGCCGGCGCCGAGCAACACGCTGGCGATGGCCAATCCAAGGAATACGCACACCGCGCCCACATACAACTTAGAGCGCCGTGTGCGCAGAAAGGCGCGCTGGTCGCCACCGAAGATGATCCAGGCCAGGACCATACCCACGATCGCGAAGCGATCGATGTCCGAGCCGACAGGGAGACTGAGCTTCAGTTCGGTGGAGTCCACCGGAACGAAGAACAGCATCGCCAGGAACGCCGCCAGTACCCACGGCAATGGGCGCCGTGTGTGCGGAAAAGCGTCGCGCTGGTCGTCCCCGCCGCTCATCGGCCCAAGGCCCTGCTGCTCACTGTCTGTGTTGTGAGGGCGAGCGCAGCGCCGCCAGCGTTGCCTCCGCGGCATGCTCGTCGCCGTGGGCGCCACCATTGGAGCTTGGGCTAGAACCCTCACCCTTGCCAGAAGTGCTCCGCGTGTCATAGATATTTGCGGTTGCGCGCCAACTCTCGACAAAACGGCCGCCGATGAGCACCAGGACACACCAAACGAAGAAGACAACGACGAACGTCAGGAACGCGATCGCCTTGCTGATGCCGCCGTCGAACGACTCCGCCACTAGCACTTCCCAGCTGACGGATCACGACTCGCTGCGCGGGCGGCGTATTGCCGGTTTTCGCGAGCGTCGCCACGTATTGTGCGAGAGCGGCGGCCGACGCGTTGGCGAGCTCCACCGCCTGGCGGGTGTTAGGCGCTTGCGCATAGATGCCGATCGTCGGAAGGTTTGGGTCGTCGTTGAAATTCAACCGGTATGGGGTGGATTCTCCGGTTATCTCCACGTTGCGTTGCACGGCCGTCGGCTCCTCGACCACGCGTGGCACGGACGGATCGACTGGGCCGGCGGCGTAGATCTGGCTGCCGGGAATGCCGGACTTTTCACCGACCAGGGCGAGGAATGTCGGGCTCGCCATGAAGTTCGCGTAGACCGTCGCGCGTGCTTGCAGCGGTTCAAAAGATGGCTGCAGATCGCCCAGGACCGATGACGGGGTATCCACGAACACCTGCGTGCTGGCGCTCGAATACTGCAGCGAGCGTGGTGCGAGTCCCGTGGACGTCAGACGGTAGACGCTGAGAATCGCGGCGATCAAGGCTATGACGACGCCGATGCCGAGCGCCGCGCGGCGTCGGGACAGCTCTCGCAATATCAGCGCAAACTCCATCTGGCCTGTCCTTCCTGCATTGGTTACATGCGTCTACAGCCCACCGTGGGCAATTCAGAGGGCCACGGCAAAATCTGCCTCCTTTGACGGCCCCGGTGACCGTATAAAGCCGCATCGCTCGACCGGTCGCCTGTGGTCCTCACTGCAAGCAACGATCACACCCCGCTGTTTTTTGCGGCACGAGAACTTCCTCATCTGGGCGGGCGCCAGGGTGGAGCGGAGCTCGCGTTCCCCTGCTCCCACGCGCGCTCACAGATCGCCCGACGCGAGAAACGTCGGGCGATACCGTTGCTTTTGGTGAAATGAGCCCTAGCGATACCCCAGATCGCCCCGATCTCAGCGTGATCGTGGTAACCCATAATCGCCCTGAGCTGGCGCTGATGACGCTGCGCTCCGCCCTGGCCGCGATTGGCGAGCTCACGGTCGAGTGGGTATTGATCGACAGCGGCTCCAGCGACGGCACTCCCCAGGCGATCGAAGACGCCTACCCCGACATGTGCGTGCAGCGTGAGCCCAATATCGGTTTTGCCGCGGCCAACAACCTTGGCCTTGCGCGCGCACACGGGCGCTACGTGTTGCTGCTCAACCCTGACGCTGAGACGACCGCCGGCAGCTACGACGAGCTCGTGGCCACGCTCGACGCACAGCCAGAGATCGGCGTCGCGAGCGTCGTGCAGAGGGCCCCCGACGGGTCGCTGCAATACTCGATCCGACGCTTTCCCTCGGCCTGGTTGTCGCTCGGCGAGGCACTTGGCGCAGCACGCTGGACGCCGCTACGCGGCTGGCGCGAGGAGGAGTCCAACGCCGCGCACTATCGCCAGGAGTCCTCGGTGGACTGGCTGGTCGGGGCCTTCCTGATCGCTCGCGCGGAGGCAGCTGCTCAAGTTGGCGGGCTCGACGAGCGCTTCTTTCTGTACTCGGAGGAGACCGACTGGTGCTATCGCTTCCACCAGGCCGGTTGGAAGGTGACCCACCTACCGACGATGAGCATCACCCACCACACCGGACACGCTCCTGGAGCCGACCTCTCGGCGCAGCTCAGCTACGCGAAGATTCTGTTCGCGCGCAAGCACTATGGGCGAGTCCACGCCACCGCGATCAAGGCTGCGCTTGCCTTGCGCCATGGGCTGCGTGCGAGCTTTGCCGCGGCCGCCGGCAAGCTGCGACCGCGATGGGCCCCGCGGGCAATCGTCGAGCGGCGTGCGCTTGGGGTTGTGCTGGGCACGAGCGAGCCTCCGTTCGCAAGCAAACCCTAGATACATCCTTCGGCACAAAGCGAGCCGAACAGCAGCCCTTCGTGCGCGAACTCCTACGACAGGCGCCGTTCGCGCTCAGTCTGCGCGAGCGAGACGCTGATAGACCGCACGCAGAGCGAGCTCTGAGCGGTCCCATGTCAGCTCCATTGCTCGCTCACGTGCGATGCGCCCAAGGCGCAGCCTGCGCTCGCCGTCGCTTGCGAGCTCGCCGATCAGATCTACAAACGCTCTTGGCTCGCCGCAAGGGGCGTACAGTGCCGCATCGCCTGCCGTGTGGCGCGTCTCGCGCAGGTCATAGGCCACTAGCGGCCGTCCGCAGCCCATGTACTCGGCCACCTTGATCATCGTCGAGCCGTGATTTAGCTCGGTGCCTGGGGCTGGGTCGATGCCGATGTCGGCCTCGGCGATCAGTGCGGCTACTTGCTCGTGAGGCACGTGGCCTGTGAAGGTGACGCGGTCCTCGACTCCGGCTCGACGACAGCGCGCCTGCAGCTCCTCCAAGGCGGCGCCTTTGCCGACGATCGTCAGGTGTGCTGCCCGCAAGGCGCCTGCGCTCAGGATCTCGGGCAGCTCGAGCACGCCGTCCTGCACGTCCAGCGTCCCGACGTAGACGAGCTTCGGCGCCGTCAGCGGACCTGCGAGTCCCCTTGGCGGATCAGGGAACTCGCTGACGCGCGGGCCGTTGCGCACGACCGTCACGTCTTCTGGTGAGCGTGCTCCGCGCGCTATCACCAGCTGACGTTGGGTCTCGTTGGTGACGATCACCTGATCGGCGCAGCGAATTGCCGCCTTTTGCGCCAAACGCAGAGCCCGCACGAGGGTTGAGGAGCCAAACTTGGCGGCGAACAGCTCTGGCGCGGAGTCGTGCATGTCATAGACGACCTTGCGGCCCGCCAGCCGTGCGAGCAGGCCGGCGATGGCCAGCGTGTCCGGAGGTCCGTTGAAGTGCAGGACATCCGCCCCACGGACCAGCGCTACCAGCGAGCGGGCCAGCAACTGGGCGTGGGCGATTCCGTACTCCAACAGATATGACCACGGCGAGCCCTCAGCCCACACGATGCGATAACGCCGCACCTCGACGCCCTCGATTCGCTCACGGGCGCTTTGACCAGGGCCACGCGGGGCGAGCACCGTCACGCGGTGACCCGCCCCGGCAAGCGACTCGGCCTCGTTGCGCACGCGCGTGTCCTGCGGATATGTGAAGTTCTCAAGCAGGATCACGACGCGCTGAGATACTGAGCGCCTACCGTTGCTTGCCGCGAATGATTGCTGACCGACCACGAGAGATAAACGAGGAGCCGCTTGACCGGCTTTCATAGCGACGATGCGCTCGAGTTCGAGCAGCCGCGCAAGCGGGTGAGCGTGATCGCCGCGTGGGGAGCTGAGCGTCCGGCGCTGCTGGACTGGCTGGAGCGCGTCTATCCGGTGCGCTTCGAGCTGGATGGGAGCGGCGATCCTCGCACGGTCGACGGGGTGCTCGTGCTAGAGGGCGCGCGCTTGAACGAAGCGCCCGAGCATCTGCCGCGACTAGTTTTGGCAACGGCTGAGCGACGCGGCGATCGGGCCATGCACTCCACGTCTCCGGCCGTGCACGACGCGCATGCAATCGCCGGGCACGACGCGCATACAACCGTCGGGCACGATGGCTCGCGCTCCGCCGCGGTGCAGGACTGGCACGCCATCCCCCCCCACGACAAATCGCCCTCATCCACTGTGGCGCTGGCCGATGACGGGCGTTTGGCGATGCCCTTGCGCAAACGCAAGATCGCCGAGCACACCCGCGTCGGCGAGCTGACGCTTACTCCGCAAAGCGACAAGGACGTGCTTGCTCGTGTCGAGGAACGGGCGGTCTGGTGGCAGTCGAGCGACAGCCGGCTGCAGTGCAGCCTCTATTCGCTTGCCGATATGGGTGAAGGACAGACCTTGCGCGACCATCTGTGCCCCGGGTCCTTCATGGGACTACTGCCGTTGCTGCACTTCCTCCAACAACTACTTTCAGACCAAGGGTGGAAGCTACCCGCGCCACGGGCGGCGTTCGTGATCGACGATCCCAACCTGCACTGGCCGTCCTATGGGTTCTTGAAGTATCCCCAGCTGGCAGAACACGCCTCGCGCCACAGCTACCACCTTGCCTTCGCGACCGTGCCGCTCGACGGCTGGCGGACAGATGCTCGCGCGGTGGCGACCATACGCGAGCATCCCGCGGCGCTCTCGCTGTTGATCCACGGCAACGATCACGTTGCGCGCGAGCTCGCTGAGCTTGGCAGCGACCGTCAGGCGGAGGCGGCGATGGCACAGGCGCTGCGACGAATCGCGACGCTTGAGCGCGACTCCGGGCTGAGCGTGGCTCGTGTGATGGCGCCGCCGCACGGTGTCTGTTCTGAGGCGGCGCTGCGCGCGATGTTCAGGCTTGGCTTCGAGGCTGCCTGTATCAGTCGGCCCTACCCCTGGCGCGACGGGCTGCCGGCGCCCTCGCCCCTGGCCGGCTGGCATCCCGCCGAGCTGGTCGCTGGCGGGATCCCTGTGGCGCCGCGCCAAGCGCTGGCTGCGTCCCGCGAGGATTTGATCTTCCGTGCGCTGCTCGGCCAGCCGCTGATCCTCCACGGCCACCACGGCGACTTCGCCGACGGGCTCGACCTGCTGGAGCAGGCCGCTGCCGATATAAACGACCTGGGCGAGGTGAGCTGGGGTCCTCTAGATGGCGTAGCCGGCGGGGCCTATGCCACCTGCAGGGTTGACGACACGCTGCTCGTGCAGATGTACGGTCGCCGGGTCTCGGTCGATATTCCGGAAGGGATTGCGAGGGTGCGCGTGCTTGCCCAGGAGCCGCTTGGCGGTGCCGGCTGGCACGAGCTGCGCCACGGCGACGACGTTAAGCAGATGAGCTTCAAGGAGGGGATCGGCGTATCCGAGACGACTGCCGTTGGTGCTGGGGGAACACTCGACCTGGAGCTGGTAGCCGAGCGCCCACTTGATCCCCTCCAGGTCGCCGCGCCGCGACGTAAAGCCTGGCCGCTGGCCAGACGGCTGCTGGTCGAGGGACGCGACCGCCTACAGCCGTTGCTGTAGTCGTCACGGAACGGGGCTTCTGTACAGCTCATCCCGAGCGGGTCCGTCAGCTCATCCGGAACCGTGGTGTCAGCTCATCCGAAGGGGCGTGCTTATACAAGTTCGGTCCAGCAGCGGGCGTTTTAATATGCATGAGCCGTCCCACGGTGCACGAGCGCATGCTGCAGACGCGTCGGCTGCTTCGGGCCGAAGGGTATGCGGGCGTCGCGACACGGCTACGTGCCCGCGCCGCTGATCGGATCTCTCCTGCCGGCAGCGTACCGTTGCCGGTCGCCCGCGAGGATCTTGTGCGCGCTGCGGAGATCGCCGGCGCCGGCTGGACTCTGCCCGAGCCGCTACCGCTCAGAGACGGAGAGCCGCTGGAGGTGACTTGGGTTTGCGTGCCTCAGAGCGCAGGGGCCGGTGGCTTTACCACGATCAGCCGACTCGCCTGCGCCCTGGAGAATGCTGGACACCGCTGCACGATCTACTTGCAGGATCGCCATGGCTGGTCGATCGAGCAGCATCGCCGCACGATGCGCGCTTGGTGGCCTTCTTTGCAAGCCGAGATTCGTGACGCCGCCGACGGCATCGCCGACGCGCACGCGATCTTTGCCACTTCCTGGGAAACCGCCTATCCGGTCCTGACTTCGCCTGCCAAGGGGGCGCGTATGTACTTGGTGCAGGACTATGAGCCCCTGTTCTACGCGGCCGGAAGCAATGCCCTGCTTGCCCAGGCCACCTACCGTTTCGGCTTCCATGGGCTGACCGCCGGGCGCTGGCTGGCCGGGATGCTCGAACGCCAGTACGAGATGAGCACAGACTGGTTTGACTTCGGCTGCGACCTGGAGCGCTATCGACTGGACCCGCACGCTCAGCGCACTGGGGTTTGCTTGTATTCGCGACCCTCCACTCCCCGCCGTGCGTTCGAGCTTGCCTCTGCCGCTCTGGACCTGTTCGCCGAGCGCCATCCCGAGGTCGACATCCACCTATATGGCGAGCCCGCCCGCGGGCTGCCCTTTGCCGCTACCAACCACGGGCTGCTTGCTCCGGATGAGCTGAATGCTCTCTACAACCGCTGCGTCGCTGGACTCGTTCTCTCTGCGACCAACGTCTCGCTCGCTCCCCACGAGATGCTTGCGGCTGGGTGCATTCCCGTGGTCAACGACGCCGAGCAAAACCGGATGGTGCTCGATAACCCTGAGGTCGTTTATGCGCCGGCGACACCCTTCGACCTGGCCAACGCGCTCTCGGCGCTGGTTGAGCGGCCCGCCGAGGAGCGTGCCGCGGCCGCGCAGACGGCGGCCGGCAGCGTGGCTGGGGCGTCTTGGCAAGACGCTGGGGCGACGATCGAGCGTGTAATACGCGACGCGGTCCGTGCCGCCGGCCATATGGGATCGCCCGCAAGCGTGTGATCTGCCGACGCGTTGCTTTGACGATGCCCGAGACGCTCGATACACCTGTAATCAGGGCCGACTCGCCGACTCCCTCCGAGCGGGCAAGCCAGCGGCTGTTGTTGATCTCTCCCGTGCGCAACGAGGAGGCATATCTGGAGCTGATCGCAGACGCGGTCGCGGCTCAGACGCGTCTTCCGGATCTGTGGATTGTCGTGGACGACGGCTCCACCGACCGCACGCCGCGGATTCTCGAGGAGCTGATCCAGCGCATCGATTTCCTGCGCGTACTCGATACCTCTAAGCTGCCCAAGATCGGAGCCGTACCCGACCGTCTCGCCACAGCGGCGGAGGCGCGGGCGTTCAACCTTGGCCTGAATAGCGTCGCCTGGGAGGACTTCACTCACATAGCCAAGCTCGATGGCGATACCGAGCTGCCGGCCGACTATTTCGAGCGGGTGCTAGGCGAGTTCGAGCGCGACCCGCAACTTGGCCTTGCCGGAGGCGTATACGCCGACCCCGATCCCAACCCGGAAGGGACCGGTTGGAAGGTCATCGGCATTCCCTCCGAGCACCATGTGCCTGGCACCTTGAAGTGCTACTCGCGCAGCTGCCTGCAGGCGGTCGGGGGCATGCAGGAGCGGCTTGGTTGGGACACGATCGACGAGACCTATGCGCGCCTGCGCGGCTACCGAACTCGCGCATACCCTGACTTGATCGCCCACCACCACCGTCCCTGGGGCAGCGCCGACGGCACACTCAGGGGGCGTGCGCGTCATGGCGAGTGCGCCTACATCGTGCACTTCACGCTTCCATGGGTCACCTTGCGAGCTTTCAAGCTAGCGCTTTCGCGCCCGCGCGGGCTCTCTGGCATCGCCTTTCTCTACGGCTACTTGCGCTCGGCCGCGCGGCGCGTTCCGCGCGTGGAAGATGCTGAGTTTCGGCGTTTTGTGCACAGCGAGATGCGCGCGCGGATGCTGGGTGTGCTCAGGCCGGGGCTCACCCGCCGGGCATAGGGACCGTCTGCAGCGTTTCGTCCCAGACGTTGCCCGACCAGCTGGTGACCGAGTTTTCAAGGTAGGAGGCGACCCCGTATGAGCCGCTTTCTGGGTAGTACTTGCGGCTGAAGCGATTGCCGGTGATCGTGACAGGGCCGACGACTTTGCCGCCGCTGCCGCTGCCGCCGCCGTAGATCGTGTAGCCGCCACCCGCCATCAGGTTGTTTGTGATGGTGAGCGTCGTCTGATCGCCGAAGTTGACGCTGGCGAACACGACTGCCGTCTGGCCCTCGGGGTTGAGCATCGTGTTGTGGTTGACGATCAGCGGGCCGGCGCCGCCGCCATAGTAGATGTCCTCATAGTGTTCTTCGGGGATCATGGCGCCCGTCTCGTCGATGAACGATTCCGAGAGGTCCATCGCTCCGGCCAGACACTCCGTGCAGTAGTAGGCGTGCAGGTGTTCGATCGTGGTGTCGGAGTCGTTGCTCATGATGCAGTACTGCGTGACGTTTTCGCCCGTGGGAGCCGCACCGTGGCAGGTTACGTTCTTGATGACCGTGCCGGTGACGCCGGGCTTGATCCAGATTCCGCGCCCACCGCAGGATTTACCGCACGTCTGGGTTCCTTCGACTGTGATTTCGGAGTCTTCGATCGTGGTGTTGTTGGCTTCGACGCTGATTGCGCCGTTGAGGGCGATGTCCTTGATCGTGGTTCCGGCTTTATTCACAGCGATGTTCTGCGATTCGCTTTTCAACGAGGTGCCGGCCGGCACGCCGGTGTTGGTGGCATCTGGATAGCCGCAGGCTGAGGGGACTTTGATGCAATTTGTCTGCTGGCCACCGACGCTTGCTTCTTTGGCAACGGCCACGGTCTGGGCGCTCGTGACCGAGGCTTTACCAGCGCTGTTGCTGGCGGTTACGACCACGTCGAGTGTGTGGCCGACATCGCTTGTCACCGGTTCATAGCTCGAGCTCGTCGCACCTGCGTTGTTCGTGGTGCCGTCCTGCTGCCACTGGTAGCTGTAGCTGATCGGCGTACTCCCCGCCCAGCTGCCGGCGGTCGCGCTCAGCGTTTGGCCAACTTCGACGGTGCCGCTGATCTTCGGCGCCGTCGTGTTGCTGGGCGCGGTTGGGGGCGGTGGCGGTGGCGGTTCGGGAGCGACAGTGACGTTGTGCTCGACTGTCGCCGACTGGCCCAGCACGTTGGTGACCAGCAAACGTATGTACTGGATGCCGGCGGTCGAGAAGGTCAACGAGATGCTCTTGCCGTTGCCCAGCGGTGTCTGGGGCGGGATCGGCTGGTTCGGGCCGTCGTCGTTGGACCATTCGTACGTACAAGGTCCGCCCGGACATGTTGAGCTGGAGCCATTGAATATGACCGACTGGCCAACCGTGGGGGAGCTGGGGTTATAGCTGAAGCTTGCCACCGGCTCTTCCGGTTCCTTGGGTTCTTTGGGTTCTTCTGGTGTTTTGGGTTCTTCCGGGGCTTTGGGTTCTTCCGGCGCTTTGCTCACGGTAGCTCCGGAGGCATAGAACGAGGCGGGGGAGTTGAAATAAGAAGCTCCAGTGCCCCATGAAGAAGGCAGTTCTTCAAGCGAGTGGGATCTACTTTCCTGCGTTGGTTCCCCGCCGCGTTCCACATCGGCGACCGCGAGCTCGCCACTTGGCGCCAGGGCCGCCAGCCAATATTCTGAGCCGGCGCTCACGGTGGCCGGCGGAACTTCGATGCTGTTCCAAGCGTTCGCGGTCGGTTCTTCGATCGTCGCGCTGGTCAACAGCGTCGCCGGGTGTCCTGAAGCGTTGCTGTAGAGCCCGACCACGATCGAAGAGGCTGTACTCGCCTTGGGCACATAGAGGACGAGGCTGTTTACGGTTCCACCAGCCTCGGCTTCGTATTGAAAGGCTTCGGCGGAGCCGGCCGTATCGGTGTCAACGTGAGGTTGCACCGTCGTGCTGCCGACCAGAGTGCCGTCGGTTTCAACCGGCGGAGTCGTTTTTTTGCCCGGCGGTTCTTTTGTGGGTTCTTTGGTTGGTTCTTTGCTGGGCGGGATTTCTTTGGCTGGTTCTTTGCCGGGCGGAACCTCTTTGCTCGGCGGAATTGCTTCTTCGCTTGGCGGAACCAGCTGAAGCACAGGCGGATTGGTCCCTGCCGCTGCAGGGCTTGCCCCTGTGCCGAGAGTCACGGCAGCGGCACCGGGCGGCTGCGGAGCTTTTGAGCGAAGATGAAAGACCGTGCAGACCACAGACTTGCCTCTAGCCGCCGAACGACGGCTAGAGGACTTGCCCGAGGTGTGCTTGGGCTTGACCACGACACAGCGGGTGAGCTTCGTCTGCCGACGAGATTTCTTCTTCTTTGCGTGCGCCTGCGTGGCCGTTGCGCTTGCGGAAGCGCCGCCCGGCCGCGCGAGCAGCACGACGGTGGCGATCGTGACGACAAAGATCATCGTGATCGCCAGCATCACGCGCATCCGTACCGCCAAGGCGGCAGGTGGGTGGCACTCAGGCACTGTTCCAGATGCTACTGCATGGGACGGATGTTTTGGCCAATCTTAAATCCGCGTGCGAGCCCTGGGCTATTGCGAACGTTTTGTATGGGTGCAAGTCAGGGGCGTCATCCTGGTCCCTCCCACGGCCCGCTCTACGGGACCGTGGCTGGACGCTACCCGCACAACCTCGCTACAACGGATCGCCAATCGGCCGATCGTCAGCCACGTACTCGACGCTTTGACCGCGGCCGGCGTGGAGGAAGTAGCCGTTCTCGCGCCTGCCGAGCTCGTAGAGGAGATCTCGATCTGTATCGAGAGCGACAGCCGGGCGCGCCCGCCCGTGCGCTATCTGACTCATCAAGCGCACACCCACCCGGCGGACTCATTGCGTTCGATCGCGCAGTTTACGAACGGCGCCACCACGATCGTGCACCGCTCCGACGGACTACTGGGTCAGCCATTGCTCCCTTTTCTCGATGTGTTGGGCGAGGAGGGGGCGGATGTAGTGCTGCTCGTCGCACAGGGCGCTCGCAACTCCGAACCACTGGGGCCCTCGACACAGCAGGTGCTTCGCGTGGCCGAGCTCGACCCGAGCAACTCAGCGCTAGGCATGGCAGGCGTGTGCATGCTTGGAAGCGGGGCGCTCGAGGGGCTGAATTACCCGTCGGCCAGCCTTGGGGTCGAGCTGAAGACTCTCGCCGAGTGCTTGATCGCCCGCGAGAATGTGCGTATGCAGGTACGTGTGGTGCGCGAGTGGCGTGCGTTTCTCGGCGACCCGATCGACCTGCTCGACATGAACCGTGCGGTCTTGGATGAACTCGAACCGCAAACCTCGCCCCCAGGGCGCGATGGCAACCGCTTTGAAGGACGCGTGTTCATCGACCCGACGGCATCGGTAACTTCGAGCGTGCTCTGTGGGCCGATCATCATCGGCGCCGGCGCTCGCGTGATCGACTCGTATATCGGGCCGCATACCTCGATCGGCGAGCGCGTGCACCTGGAGGGCGCCGAGATCGAGCGCTCGATCTTGTTCGCCGGGGCAAGCGTTATTCACGTGGGTGGGCGCCTGGTGGGGAGTATCGTCGGTCGCGACGCCCGGGTCTTCCGGGACTTCTCGGTACCGCGAGCGATGCGTCTTCAGGTCGGGGATGGGGACAAGGTCGCGCTCTGCTGAGCTCGTGCCACTACCCTCGTCGAGTAATCCGCGGCCGGGCTTAGAGCGTCAGCGGGCTGTAGAGCGTCAAACGGGGGCGACTTGACTTCGAGCCGCCCCCGTTACTGCCGCCTTGCTATCTCGCCGGGATTAGCGTTCGACGCTCTTCAACGTTTCGTCCCACACGTTGCCTGACCAGCTGGTGACCGCTTCGTTCATGTATGCAGCGACACCGTAGGAACCGCCGTTTGGATAGAACTCACGACTGAAACGGTTGCCCGTGATCGTGACTGGGCCGACGACTTTGCCGCCGCTGCCGCTGCCGCCGCCGTAGATCATGTAGCCGCCGCCAGCCATCAGGTTGTTTGTGATGGTGAGCGTCGTCTGGTTGCCGAAATCTACGCTGGCGAACACGACCGCCGTCTGGCCCTGCTGGTTGAGCATCGTGTTGTGGTTGACGATCAGCGGGCCCGCGCCGCCTCCGTAGTAGAGATCCTCGTAGTGTTCTTGGGGAATCGTTGCGCCGCTCTCGTCGATGAAGGAGTTCGAGAGGTTCATCGGCCCCGCGAGACACTCGGTGCAGTTGTACGCATACAGCTGCTTGATCGTTGTGTCCGAGTCATTGCTCATGACGCAGTACTGGGTGACGTTGAGTCCAGACAGCGCCCCGCCGTGACAGGCAACGTTCTGGATCACGGTGCCGGTGATGCCTGGCTTGATCCAGATTCCACGACCACCGCACGATTCGCCACACGTCTGGGTACCATCGACCGTGATGTTGGCGTCTTCGATTGTCGTGTTGTTGGCTTCGACATTGATCGTGCCGTCGAGAGCGATGTCCTTGATCGTTGTTCCAGGCGTATTAACCGAGATTTCTTCCGATCGCGCCGTCAACGAAGTGCCAGCGGGAACACCGGTGTTGGTCGAGTCCGGGTAGCCACAGGCAGACGGAACTTTTATGCAATTCATCTGGCTGCCTGTTCCTTCTTTATTGACTTCTTTGGGTTCTTCTTTGACGACTTCTTTTGGTTCTTCTTTAGGCTGTTCTTTGGCTACTTCTTCTTTTGGTTCTTCTTTGACCGGTTCTTTGGTTTCTTGAGGGGTTTCTTTGACCGGTTCTTTTGTCGTTTCTTTGGTTTCCGTCGGGGGGGTAGAAGATTCCGCGGCGACCACCACGTTATGCTCGACCGTCGCGCTCTTACCTGCCGCATTGGTTATTACCAGGCGCACATACTTGGTTCCCACTTCGTGGAAGGTAAAGGACATCGTCTGTCCGCCGCCGAGCGGCCAGAGAACCGTCGCCGGCCGGGCATTGGATCCATCATCGGACCATTCGTAGGTACAAGGGCTATCCGCGCAGGTTGAGCTGGTCGCGTTGAAGTTGACCGCCTTCCCTACGGTCGGTGCACTTGGCGTGTATACGAATCCCGCAGTCGGAGTTGGAGCAATTTTTTCGACTGGAGGAGTTTCTGCCGGATTGCCTTTTTGTACCGGAGGAGTCGTTTCTACTGGTTCAATCGGTGGTGGCGGATCAGCGATCAAGCTCGCTCCGCTCAAATAGGCCGAGAGCGGGCAGGTCGAGGATGTCTCACCTACGCTCCAGGACGAAGCCAGTGCCTTAAGACCAGACTGTGCGTCAGTCTGACTCAGGCACGGCCCAGCGCTACGATCACGGATTCGGAGCGTCCCATTCCCTCCGAGTACCGCAAGCCAATAGGTATCGCCGCCGAGCAGAGTGGTTGGCGCTAGCGACACCGTGTTCCAAGCGCCGGCTTGCACGTTTGAGATCGTTCCCGTACTCAACAACGAACCGGGGCTACCGGCGACATTGCTATACAAGCCGACGGTCAGGATACGGGCCGCGTTGTGAGCGTCAAGGTAGACGTGTGCCAGTTCGCCGCCCCCAGAGACTGACGCCTGGAAACTAAAGGCCTTGGTGTGGCCTGCCCTGAGTGAGTCGGTATGTGTCTCCACTGCACTGTCTCCGAGTAGCGTCGTCGTGGAGATCGTCGCCGCCGTGCGCGATGCAACGGTTGGGACGGTGCTTTTGTGGCGGTGCCTGTGCTTTGACCTGCGACGGACTCCGTGGGAGTGAACTGCACGAGATCTTGCATGATGTGAGGATTGAGTCGCCACCGCCGATGGTGCAGCGAAGGCGCCGAGTAGTAGAAATACAGAAAAATTGCGTATTAGAAGCTTGAGCATCATGGCCTCCTGCCAGGGATGGGCATGGGACGTGGGCATGTGCTCACTTGTGTCGGTCTACCCTGTGTAGCTCTTGACCCTTTTTGAGCCGACTGGACACACTCGTGTCGATACAGGTGGGCGTTTAGGTAGATAACCGCAAGCGGGCTCCCGTACAGCTACCCCTCGACTACTCCTCAAAACCTAAAGCGAGCCCAGCACCGGATGCCCGATTCGACTATGTTCGGCCTGTGAACAGCGCGGGCAATGATCTACGTGTCGTCCTCGCGGACGACCATCACTTCTTTCGCGAAGGCCTGCGCGACATGCTGGAGAGTGCCGGCGTGAGCGTGGTGGGCGAGGCGAAGGACGGAACCGAAGCGGTGGCCCTGGCGGACAAGCTCGAACCAGACTTGATCGTGCTCGATCTCGACATGTCCGACACGCCTGGCGCTGAGGCGCTACGACGGATCGCGACAACATGCCCCCAGGTCCGCATGGTCGTTCTGACTGCCTCGCTCGAGGGGGCAGATGTGCTCGAGGTGCTGGACGCGGGCGCCTGCGGCTACATCCTCAAGAGCACGCCAGCGGATCAACTCATCGACAGCATCCGTCAGACGGCCGGCAGCCACGTTGTGCTCTCTCGTGAGGTCGTGCGTGCCCTTATGAGACATGTAGGCCCCAACAACCACGCCGCCGAGCATATGCGACCCAGCGTCGATGGGCTGGGGCTAACCACACGAGAGAAGGACGTGCTGCGGCTACTGGTAGGGGGGGCCGATAACGCCGCCATCGGACTTGAGTTGTCCATCAGCCGGCACACCGTCAAGCAACACGTGACGAACATCTTCGAGAAGCTTGGGGTCCACAGCCGCGTCGAGGCCGCCGTGTTTGCCGTGCGGGCAGACCTCGTCTGAGCTAGCGCCTTACGCGCTGCGCCTCAAGGGCACATGGGGCACAGCCGATGGCTGCCTTCCTAGCCGGCGGCAGCGAGAGGCTCGATCGCACGGATCGCGGCGTCTCGGTCAGCGACCCCGAGCTTGGCCACTCCGGCTGAGATGTGGCGCCGAACAGTAACCGGCGAGAGCGAGAGCATGTCGGCGACCTCAATCGTGGTCAAGCCCGAGCCGAGCATTCTCAGGATCTCCGACTCCCTCGGCGTCAGTTGCACATTGCCCACGCGCACTGGACTTGCACCCGTCGCTACCGTGAAAGCACGAAACTCCTGCAAAACGCGGCCTACGAGTGTGCGCGGCAGCGCCGCCTCACCCTTGAGCACACCACTGAGCGCCGCCGGAAGTCGGTCGGGGCTGGTGTCCTTAGGCAGGTAGCCGACAGCTCCCGCCCTCAGCGCCGCGAGCAGATCCTCGGTATTTGTGGAGACAGTCAGCATGACCACGGAAGTCGCCGGCGCCGCCTCGGCAACGCGGCGCGCCGTCTCAATGCCGCCGCCGGGGATGGACACGTCGAGTAGGCACACGTCTGGGCGCTCGCGTATGACGGCGTTGACGGCGCCATCGCACTCGGCCGCTTCGCCGACAACCTGGAAGCCTCCCCTCATCAGCGCCATGCGCACCCCAAGGCGGCTCACCGGCTGGTGGTCGGCAACCACGATCGTTGGTTCCACGCCACTCATGACAGCTGCTCCGCACAACAAGCACCGTTCACCACACGAAAAGCCGTCCATTCGATAGCCCACAGGGCGGGCTTTCCTACGGTTCGTGCAGCGCCCCGGCCAAACTCAGCCCACGTTGGCGCAGCATGAACTCGTCCTTGGTTCCCGCTTGCGGCGTTCATTCCGTGTAGTCCTTTTCCTTGGGCTCCGTCCCGATATGAGCGGCTCTAAATGGTGTCGGCCATAAGCGGACTATTCATTAGGCCCAACTCCTGAGGCCGGCTGGTTTCTATATGTTCGAATAGCCTGTCCCGAATCGTCCAGCGTTAGCCGAATGATACAGATTTTTGTTTGAACGCGCATTTTGCGGGTAGTTTAGGGCAAAAGTTGCGTAGTTTCCCGCAAAGATTTGGCTTATACGAATCCATTCGAGGCGCTGCCATACCCATGGCGGACACACTCGGGATGATAGGTGGTGTACGGACCGTATCCCGGAATCTGTCCGATCGGCTCACTGAGGCTCCGTGGACAAAGCGCTCGGGTGACTCAAGCCAGTGTGGGAGTCTTCACGCAACAACCGTCGATAATTCCGGTGCCGCTACCCCTGTAGTAGCCGTCTGGCTGGACCTGCACGCGGTAGTGAGCGCGGGTGCCGGAGCGATACTCGAGCGTGCAGGACCAAGGATTGCGCAGTGGCCCCGGGCCTCCTGGTTTGCAGCTCACTCGAGCGGGGGGCGTGCGCCTGTCCGTTGCCACCGGCTCGGGGGCCTGCGCCACAACGGCCTCAACGCGGGCCGCGCTCAACACCGTTGCGGTCCTCAAGCCAAGCGAGCGAGCTTGTTCGACGCGGAATAGATCCTCGCCGCCACGATTGCGGAGGACGACGGCTGTCGCGGCGATCCCCACGAGGATCGCCAGCCACACAACAGCCGCCGTCGTCCGCTTGCCCATCAGGCTGGCCTAACGGTGACCGCGACTGCCTTTGTCGCCGTAGCCCTGGTTGTCTTTGCCGCCGTAGCCACCGTCTTTACCACCTTGGTAGCCGCCGCCTTGGCCACCTTTGTCGCCGCCCTGGCCACCGCCTGGGAAGCCACCACCTTGGCCACCTTGGCCGCCGCCCTGGCCACCTTTACCGCCGCCGGGGAAGCCACCGCCTTGGCCACCTTGGCCACCTTTGTTGCCGCCCTGGCCACCTTTATCGCCGCCGCCTTTACCGCCGCCCTGGCCACCGCCGCCCTGGCCACTAATCGGATGGCAGCTGCCTTCTTCGAACAGGAAGCCATGCGGACAACGGGGGACTGGGATCGGAATGCAGTTGCGGCCCTTGAGTTCATAACCGGACGGACACGTCGGAGGTGGTGTAGGAACGCACTTGCCGGCGCTCACTTCATAACCACGTGGGCAGCGCGGAGGCGGGATCGGGATGCAATGGCGACCCTGCAGCACATAGCCGCTCGGGCATTCTGGACGGTACTGGCTGAAGCTGGCGCTGCCACCGCCATCTTTGCCATTGCCGCCGCCCGCCAGCGCCATCGTGCCGCCGGTTCCGAGCACTAGAAATCCAACCGTGAAAAGTGTCGTCAGGTGTCGCTTCATGAAAGATCCCTTGTGTCGTGAGGATGTAGATCGCCGGACCGCGCTCATCGCCCTGAGCTTCACTCGATCCAGTGCAAGCGGGTCGAGCGTTGGGCGCTCATTACGGAGCGCGTCTGCAACATGCCGGAGGTCGTCGGGGAGATGTTCGTCTTCGTGTGAGTGGCTCATGCGACCTCATACGAACGAGCGTCCGGATTCCTGGCTGAAGCTTGCTCGCCTGGACATAAGGACGATAGGAGAGCTGGTGCGGGGCATACGCGACGATGGATTCGAGCGACTCTACGAGGAGCACGCTCAGGGCCTATTTGCCTTCCTCAGATATCGGACAGGCGATACGGCGCTGGCCGAGGAACTTCTCGGCGATACATGCGAGCGGGCGCTACGCGCCCGCAGGCGCTTCGATTCTCGCAAGGGGAGCGCCAAGACTTGGCTATACGCGATCGCGCTCAACTGCCTCAGCGATCACGTCCGCAGGAAGGCCGGCGAGGGCAGAGCGCTCGAGCTCCTTGCCACCGGCCCGGGCTTCGTCTCCAGCGAGGAGCTGGAGATCGACGAGTTGACCGATGACGAGCTCGACAGCTTGGCCGGTCGCGAGCGACTCGAGCACGGTCTTGCGAGGCTGAGCGGCGTGGAGCGCGAGGCAATCTCGTTGCGCTTCGGCGCCGATCTCACTGTGCCTGAGATCGCAAAGCTCACCGGCGAGCAGCTCACGACCATCGAGAGCCGCGTCTACCGCGCGCTCCAGAAGCTGCGCGATGCGATGAGCTAGTAGGACGAAGGGACGATCGAGAGATCGTTGCTCTTCAGCGCTGCTGCTCGCACGATAACGGCGTTCGTCACCCACTCCGTCGGGCTCGAGCCACGGAACTCCTTGGCTGCCTCGCGAGTGAGCGGCTCCAGCGGATTCATACGCAGAGCTTGCTCGGTGTTCGCGCGGGGATCGATGCCGGCCGAAGCTTGTGCGATCGCGAGCGCATAATAGGTCTCCCAGCTTCCGGGATCGTTGCTGCGAGCCTTGCGCATCGCTGTGAGGGCTAGACGCGGCTGGCCACGCTGGATGTCGCAGAAGCCGACGATCTCATACGGTTCTGGGCGCATGTCGAGCCAGCCGATCGACGACAGCGCAGCTGGCGTCGCGGCGGCACAATCGGACGCGTATAGAGCGTGCTCAGCCTGACCGAGACGTGTCTGCGAACCGATGATCGACACAGGCAGGGCAACCGTCGCAAGGCAA
Organism: uncultured Solirubrobacterales bacterium; assembly: GCA_963827045.1. Lineage (GTDB taxonomy): Bacteria > Actinomycetota > Thermoleophilia > Solirubrobacterales > Solirubrobacteraceae > Palsa-744. The sequence goes on along the minus strand of CAWGZH010000002.1, from coordinate 1,541,463 downwards.
AGCAGAGCTAGCACCAAGCGCGTGTTGTGGCCTGGTACCCAGCCGCTGCCGACCCGTCCACGCGCGCTCAACGCAAGGCCAGCGACGGCGAAAAAGCCGATCGTCACCACTGGCATCTCCCAGTCCCAGTCGACACCAGCGTGCAGGACCCATACAACCGCCGCCGCCAGCAAAGCCCCATAGAGGGTGCGCTGCCGTCCACGCACTCGCAACGCCAGGCCGAGGATCGTCGCGCCCACAAGCACCAGCAGCAGTAGAAGGCCGGGAACGCCAAGCTCAGCCATCGCTTGCAGGTAGAGGCTGTGGGCGTTGATCACATAGGCGAATTGAGAGCGATCCCGATCCCACAGCGTCTGATACATGCCGGCACCGACGCCGTGAAAGGACGAGTCGCTAAAGCCACGCAGAGCGACCCGCCACAACGGCGTACGGCCGTCGTTGGATGGGTCCGTCAGGCGCTGGCGCAGATCGCCGCCCTTGGTAGTGGTGGAAGCACCGCCGATGAAGCGATCCCAATCGTGAGCGAGAGCGTGGGGCGCTCCAAGCGCAAAGAACGCGATGACGACCACTGCGACTGCTGCGAGCAGTGCGCCACGTCTGAGCGAAGCATCGGATCGTGACGATCGCTGCCTGCGCCTCAATCGTGGGTCGAGCACCGAGGCGAGCAGCAACCGAGCCGCCATAACCACAAACACGCATGCGCCCGCGACCAGTGCCAGGTGATGGCCCTGAGCGACAGCCCGGCGGGTCGTCGGATCGAGCGTGTCCAGCAGGTTGGCGTGATAGGCGAAGAGGATCAACACCGCCGTCGGGGGAATGACCGCAAGCACGGTGCTGAGCAGACCTCGGGGTCGCGCCACGAGCACATACACCGCTACACCTACCCCACAGGCAAGCATCGCTCCGCGCGAGAACGTGAAGAACAGGGTGAGCGCCAGCAGCGGTAGCACACCGGCGGCAAGCACGCGCACGACGCGCCGTTCGTTGAGGCTGCAGCTGAGATGGAAGGCGAGCACGATCCCAAGTGCCGCGAGTAGACCCAACGTGTTCCAGTAGGTCACCGGATAGCTCAGACGCTCGTTGGCAACACCAGGAGCCGTGTGCCACACGTTGGGGAGCAACCGTGTCGTCAGACCCGAGACGCACACGATCGACACACCGAGCACTAGCCCCCTCGCCAGCCAGCGCATGTTGTCCGTGCTCGCTTGCACCGTCCCGAATAGGACGAGCACCAGCAGGTATAGCCAGGCGCGATCGAACTCGATCAGGGCTCGGCTCATCGAGTGCGACCAGATCCCCGAGACCAGCGTCAACGCCGCGTAGCAGGCGAGCGCCCCTATCGCCACAAGCGTCATCGGCGCGAGACCTTCGAACGGATGACGTGCCTGCACGATTCGTACGAGCAAGATCTGCGTCAACACGAGCGCCGCTACCGCAGGGGTACCGGGAAAGTACCCGCCGGCATTGAACCCTAGGAAGACGATCAGCGCACCGGGCAACAGCATCAGGCCGATGAGTCCAAGTTCGCTAAGGGAAACGACGGACGCATCCTGCGCACCGCGCGCGTCGACCCGAATTGCTACGCCAGTGGCCACCAGCGCATCGTAGTCGCGGCTCCTGGGCCGCTGGACGAGTGTTCGAGTGGTCCCCTAGTCGTACGGCACCTCAACCTGGATAGCGAATAGATCCATCGAGCGAAGGCCGTCTAGCGCCCTTTGGGGGAGGGTCGTGGCGACTCTCGCGCTCCACGCCGTGGCCGAACAACCGTTTCCCTTCTAGCAAGCAGAGCCATTCCGACCAACGAAAGATTCGAAATGTCGCCTCAAATGGATCTAATGGTGTAGCCTTTGTTGGGTGGGATGTAGGGACCAGGGGGCTCCGCATCTTGCTAAAGCGAGTTTTGAATGGGCATCCTCGCGAATCGCAAGCCATGGGCCAGGCCGGCTCATTTTGCGGCTACGCGAGTCTCATGAGGAGGAGGGTTTATGAGACGTAACATTGGGGCGATTCCGATTGGGGCGATTCCGGCTGTAATGACGATCTCGATTTGCGCGCTAGCGCTTCTCGCGAGCATCGCCGGGCTTACGACGCGCGCCTCAGGCGCCATCAGGGGCCCCGTGGGCGTACAGGCAAAGACGGTGGATCTCGTGGAGAACGCCAACCTCAAGCTAATCAGCGAAGAAGGAGCCGCCCTTGTCGAGCATGGCCGGGCCGCCGGCACATATAACGCGCCCGTGGCCGCCATCTTTACGATCCACCCTAAAGCAGTGACGGCGACCGTTACGGTCTACCCTCATGGGGGCTCGATCACCGGCGTCGCCCAGACCAACTATATCGTGCAGAACAGCACTGGCTACTTCGGTGGAACACTCACGATCACACGCGGCACGGGCAGCTTCAAGGGTGCTTCCGGCAAATCCGTCGGGATCAGCGGAACAATCAACCGCTACAGCTTCGCCATAACAGTAAAAGCCCATGGCGAGGTCAACCTGTAGCTCGGGTACGTGCAATGAGATTCATCCGAGCGCTCGCGCTTACCCTCGCCGGCTGCACATGCATCGCGAGCTCTGCCGGCGCCGTCCAAACCGCCAAGTTGAAAGTCTCGCTCGACCCCGATGTGGCAGGTCAGCGCACCACAATCGAGATCTCGCTACGTATAAATGGGCCGGGCGGCTCCCCCCCGCCCCGATGAGCAGCTTCAACCTTCGCCTGCCGGCCGACATGGGGATCGCAACCACGACGCTTGGACAAGCCAACTGCCAGCCCGCACGTCTGCTTGACGCAGGACTGGACGGCTGTTCGCCCAATGCCCGCATCGGCTTTGGTAACGCGACCGCCGTGGTGCCGGTCGGCTCCCAAAGTATCCATGAGAGGGCTTCGCTTGATGCGCTTATGGGGCCGGCGGTCGAAGACCATCTTGAAGTGCTGTTCTACGTCGAAGCGCTGGAACCCGTGTCGGCGCGCTTGGTGCTTCCCGGCACAGTGCAGGAAGACATACATCCATACGGCGAACAACTCGACACCTCCGTCCCCTTGATCCAGACCTGGCCCGAAGGTCCCGATCTCGCCTTGGAAACGTTCTCTTCCACGATCGGACCACTGCATCTAACTTATTTCCGCAAGCTCGGCGAGAAGACTGTTCCTTACTACCCGAGGGGTATCAAGATTCCAGAGGTATGCCCTCCTGGGGGTTATCCCTTTGCGGCGCTGCTCAACTTCCAGAACGGAACCCATGCCACCGCTCCTTACCGCGTCCCCTGCGCATCGTCGTGATGGGGCCGAGCAAGCCTGTGGGTGCAAGACGTTATTCCAAGGACGCCTCGGACTACCGAATTCGCCCGACGATGCTAAGACATCCGTCCGTACCTAACATTTTGGCTCTGCTTTCAAAAATAGACTGGGCAATGACGAGTCTCGTAGGTGCAGTGATAGTAGCCGGCCTGCTCTGTGTCCCTTCGACGCCGGCCGCGGCGGCAACCAAACCGTTTGGCATCGCAACGTTCGGCTTGCAGACAACGGAGGCAAGCCAAGAACACCCATTTACAGGTCAGCCCTACCTGTTCACTCAAGCCGGCAGGCATCCGTTTGCACTCACAAGTACGATCGATTTCACAGACGAAGAAGACGGCGAAGGACACATCGTGCTAACAGGCGAACCGAAGAACCTAGTCATTGATTTGCCCGCCGGCCTCGTAGCTAATCCGCAAGCAATTCCACAGTGCTCGCGCGTAGGCTCCGAACACTGCCCAGCAGACACACAGGTGGGAGTATTCGTCTTGCATTCGACCGTCGGCACAGATTTCGGTCCAATCGTCAACCTGACGCCTCAGGGAGGGCAGGTCGCTGTTCTCGGTCTTGAAACTCCGATAGGGACGTACTTGCTGACCGGCCACGTCGTTCGCACAGCACAGGGCTATACCACCGCACTAGTCGCGAGTGGACTTCCAACGTATGGCATCTCCAGTGTCCAGACGACATTTTGGGGGGTACCGGCGGCAAGCGCACACGATGCCCAACGTGGTGTCTCCTGCACCGGGAACGAAGCCAATCCGGAATCCAGTTGCCTGGAACAGGTTGGCGTACCCAGCGGCGCCGAACCAGCCGCGTTTTTGACGCTACCGAGCTATTGCTCCTCCGAAGCGCTCAGCACAGTGGCATGGGTAGACTCTTGGGAACATCCAAATTCATATGCATCGGCCCAGACGACACTGCCCGCTATGAGCGGTTGTAACCAATTGCCATTCTCGCCTGAACTCACGACTAATATGGATACATCTGGAGCCAACGAACCCGTCGGGATCAACCTCAGCATCGGCGTCCGCCAAAGTGAAGGTCTCAGCACGGCCGCGGCGCCCCAGCTGCGCGAAGCAGCTGTGACGCTGCCAGAAGGCCTCTCTATCAACCCCGCCGCCGGCGAAGGCTCGCGCGCGTGCGAACCAACCGGCCCGGAAGGGATTGACATCCCAACCGGAGTGAGTCCTGAGGGCGAGCCACTTGGTCCTGGCACACTGGGAGAAGGCGAAGAACTGGGCCCTGAAGGGGTCCCTCAGCTCGCAGCTGGGCACTGTCCGGAAGCCTCGGTTATCGGCAGCGCCGAAGCGCTCACGCCACTGCTGGCCGGCATGATTTCCGGCCGTGTCTATCTTGCAAGCCCCAGATGCGGCGGTCCCGGCCAGGGACCGTGCAGCGACGAGGACGCCGCAAATGGAGACCTCTATCGTACGTATGTCGAACTCGACGGGAAGGGTCCGAGCGGCGAAGGGATGATAGTCAAGATTGAAGGGCACATACAAGCCAATCCGATGACAGGACAGCTAACGCTAAAGCTCACCGATGGTCCACAATTGCCACTGAGCGAATTGAAGATCAAGCTCTTTGGCGGTCCGCGCGCGCTGCTGGCCAACCCCATCACGTGCGGGCCGGCGATTACAACCTCTATTATCGAACCGTGGAGCGCACCTTACACGGCTAACGCCTACCCCACTTCGTACTACAACGTTACAGGCTGTACCAGTCCCCGTTCTCTGAATCCCACGTTTTTTGCCGGAAGCGACGTCGTGGACGCAGGGGCGTTTAGCGCGTTTGCAACGACCGTCGTTCGCGATGAAAATGAACAGTATCTATCAAGTATCCAGCTGCACGCCCCGCCTGGGCTATCGGCGATGCTGTCGAGTGTCCCGCTCTGCCAAGAATCGCTCGCCAACACCGGCGAATGCCCAGAAGCTTCTCGCATAGGCAGCTCCGTCATTGCAACAGGCAGCGGCTCGCAGCCTTTGTACTTGAACGGAGACATTTATCTGACAGCAGGATATAAGGGCGCGCCGTTCGGTCTGAGCATCGTCACGAAGGCAGTTGCGGGACCGCTGAATCTTGGATTAGACGTAGTCAGGGCGCAGATCGGCATAGATCCACGGACAGCCGCACTGACCATCACAAGTGATCCCCTTCCACAGATCATGCTCGGCGTCCCACTGCGCATACAAAGCGTGACCCTGAACATTGACCGGCCTAAGTTTATTTTCAACCCGACGAACTGTGACTCCCAGCAGATCACCGCGACGATCACTGGTGCCCAGGGCGCAAGCGCCACGGTATCCAGCCGGTTCGCGCTTGGCGGATGCTACAACCTGACCTTCAAACCCGAGCTAACAGTGTCCACAGACTCACACACCAACTACGCTGACGGTGCAAGTCTGCAGGTACAGCTCGCGTTTCCCAAAAGAGAAGAGGGCGTGCAGGCTAACCTTGCGCGTCTTAGGATCGTATTGCCGAAACAGCTGCCCTCAAGACTCACAAGCTTGCAGAGCGCATGCCCGAGCACTACGTTCGCCGCCAACCCCGCGGCTTGTCCACAGGCATCGATCGTCGGCACTGCCAAAGCCCGCGCCCAGGTGTTGTCCGGCGAGCTGACGGGACCCGTGTACTTCGTCTCCCATGGCCACAACGCGTTCCCCTCGCCGATTGTCGTGCTACAGGGCGACGGCGTGAATATCGATTTGGTCGGTTCCACCGCCATCGAGAGTTCGGGCCTTACGCGCATTGGGTTCGACTCACTTCCTGACATCCCAATCAATAGCCTGGAGCTATCCCTGCTCCAGGGGCCGCATTCGGTGCTGAGCGCCAACGCAAACCTGTGTGCTCTGACCAGGACCGTAGCGGTCAAGCGCAACGTGATCGAGTATTTGCGTGGACGTGCCGTTCACCATGTGTTTGAGATGCGCAAGCGCGTTCGTGCGAGCCTGCTGATGCCCACAGAACTTGTCGCCCAGAACGGGGCCGTCATCCATCAGAGCACGAAGATCAAGGTGAGCGGATGCACAGCGCGCAAAACGAAGACAACGAACAAGGCATCGCCACGCAGGACCTAGCCGACGCTCAGTGCCGGCTCGTTGCGTTGACCGGCCGACTTCGGCGATGTGTGGTGGCTTCAGCCGATCCGTATAGGCTCGCTGTAGGCAGAGACGTGCGAACCGTCGAATACCTGCACGAGTGCCTCGTATACACCGCGATGGCGTATACGCACGACTGTGCTGAAGCGTGAGACACTCGGCTCACCGGAAGTTACGATCGTCCCGCCCTGGTTGATCGATGGAGCGCCACGGCGCAGTAGCTGAAAGCCGACGTGCGCGCCCAACTCGGCCGGCGTGATCGTGCCGTAGAAGCGCACGAACTCGCCACGACGTGGGCGGTACACCCGACGCACGTGCAAGACGACCTGCACCGCTACACCCTCGACTACAACAGGGCTTGTGATGTAGGGAGCACTGGTCGTCACGACGCGCAACCGAGTGTTGGTAAGCAAGCCGACGACCGGGAAGGAGAAGCTCCCGGTCGAGTTCGTGACCTCGAAATTCCCGAGCGTTGTAAAGCCCGCGACATATGGAAATGGGTTGGCTTGCAAGGCCACGACACGGCCCGCGTTGCCTGTACCGGTCAGCATCCCTTGGATGGCGAAGGGATCGCCGAAAGGCACCGGATTGGGGGCCCCGGCGATTTGTAGCGATAGCGGGACCTTAGGTGTTTTGAAGGTGCGATCGACACCCGGGGTCGAGCCCTTCGAGTTGGTCGCGAGAATCCGGTAGTGGTAGATGGTGTTCGCTTGCAGACCACCAATCGCCTGACTGACCTGGATCGTGGACGACGCCTGCCCTCCCGGGGCCAGAGGGGTTTGGCCACCGTAGAACTTGGTCGTTCCGTATTGGAAGACGTAGTTCGTGGGATAGGTCTTCGCGTCGAGGGACCCATGTAGAACGGCAGAAGAAGGAGTCACGCTAGACACACCACCAGTAGAGGCGGCAAGCAAAGGCTGAGAGGCGGCGAGAGCGGAAGCCACAAAGGCGCTCGACGCAAGGGCCGCCAGTAGTCCAACAACTGCGCGACGGCCCACGCGATACTTTGAGTTTGCTGTCAGGCTCCTCCCCATGCTTGCTAAGTTACCCCTCATACCTCTTGATAACCCCAAACTCGTGGCAGAGTCGCGCCGAGCGTCTGTTTTTTGGGCTCCTAGAGGATGAGGTCGAAGGGAAGCCTGACGGCAAGAAGCGCGAAAGCCCATAGCCCGTCCAGATCGTGCGGGCTCGCGCACACGTGCGCTAGGCCCCATCGGCGTCAGCTCTTAGCCGTCGGCACCTGCGCCTCAGACGAGACACCGTTGTGCGAGACGCGCATGCTAGGCGGTTGCTCGGGCTTGGCAGGAGCGTAGTCATAGCTGTAGCCATAGCCGTAGGAGCCGAGCCGACCGGCCTTGAAGCCGTTCGCGACGACGCCAAGCAGTGGCGCTCCAGCAGCGACCAGGGTCTCGTGCAGGCGCGCAGCAACATCGCGCCGATTGCGTCCTACCCGACCGACGATGATCACGCCATCGACCTTACCCAGGAGCGGGAACGCGTCAGACACGACGGTCAACGGGGGCGTGTCGACTACGACTAGGTCATATGTAGATCGCGCTCCGTCCAGAAGATTTTCCATAGCTCTGCTCTCAATCAGCTCTCCAGGATTCGGCGGCAGCGCGGGCCCCGCGAGAAGGACGTCGAGTGTGCGTGTCCTGGAAACATCGTTGCTTGGCTGATCCAGGGAGATCGATTGAATCGCGTCGTTCATAGCGACCGCACCGATCAATACGTCCGAGAGACCCGCCCCAGCATGGATTTCAAACTGTTGTGCCATCGTCGGGCGACGCAGGTCGGCCTCGACTAGCAACGTACGCGCGCCCATTCTCGCTGCGGCGCTGGACAGATGCCGAGCCACGGTCGTCTTTCCGTCCCCGGGGACGGCTGAGGCAACCAGCAGCGTCCGCAGCTCCTTGTCGACGTTGAAGTAGCGCAGGTGTGCGCGAATCAGGTGGAACGCCTCCGCCTCGCTGGCCACCAGGGCGCCGCTCGAGACCTTCCCTCGCGCAGAGCGCGATAGGGCACCGCTCTCAGGCACCACCCCAAGCAACGGCAAGCCGTAAACCGTCTCCAGATCCTTGGGCTCACGAATCCGCCGGTCGAAACGCTCGAGCAGGAAGGCGATGCCCAGCCCAAGCAACAGGCCAAGCACCGCGCCCAGGGCCGTGTTTCTCGCTGTCTTGGGCGAGGATGGAGACGTCGGGACCGATGCCGCCTGTGCGATTTGCACATTGCCGTTGCGCAATTCGGCGAGAACCCCGAGCGACTGTGCGCGGCTCTCGAGTGCCAGACCTGAGGTGCCCGCTCTTTCCGCAGGCGCTAGGGCCTCGAGCTGCTTACTCACGAGCGCAAGCGCAGAGGCGTAGTACTTGTGATTGCTTTCCTGTTGCTCAAAGACGAACCGCTTTGCGTAGGTGTTGGCAATGGCGGCCGCCAGCGTTGGTGAGGAAGCGGTAGCCGCCACGTTCACGACATTGGATTCACCTAGAGCGCTAATGCTCAGGGCTTCTTTGATCTTTTCCTTGGTCTGTCCTTGGCCCAGATGGCTCGCCGTCTCTTCGGCCATGTCGCCGAGCTGTACTAGCTTGAGGTTTGTGTTCTCTTGCGCCTGTTGGTTATTGACGCTTACCGCCTGTAGGCCGGCCGCCTGCTGGTTGGCCTGGCTGTCGTTGAAGACTAGCGAAGCCGTGGCCGTGTACTTCTTCTGCTCGCGCTTGGAAAATCCGTAGGCCGCGCCCGTGACAAGCACCAGGCAAAGCAAGATCCACGGTGCCCTGCGACGCAGGGCACCCAGAGCGAGCTCCAGGCTTTGATTTGTCTGCTCAGCGTCCATCACAGCTCCTTTACAGTAGATCCGGCCCAATCTTCGGCCCTATGGGCCTTCTCGCGGGCGTCTTCGAGAGCCGTCAGATAGGCCCTCGACACGTCAGCCCAGGCGTACCGCCTACCCACAACCGCACGACCGTGCTGGGCAAAACGGTTTTGAACTGTGGGGTCACTCAAAGTAGTTACAAGTTTCGAGGCGAGTGTCGTCGCCTCAGGTGGGAATAGCTGCTCGCCGCGCTCAAGCACCTCCTGGTTGAATTCTGTGTCGAGGGCGAGAGTGGGCGCCCCTGCCCCAAGCGCTTGCAGCAACGCGGGGTTGGTTCCCCCAACTGAGTGTCCGTGCACGTACACACCGCAGTTGGCCCATAGTTGCGTGAGCAGCTCCTGATCGTGTACGTGCCCGAGCCACTTGAGTTGCCCACGAGCGTCCAACTCGCGCAAGCGAGCCTCCAGCGGCGAGGGATAATTGGCTGAGCCCACGATCACTGCCTGTGGCCGAGTGCCATCCAGGAGCTCCAAAGCGTCCAGGGTCAGCTCCACATTGTTCTCTGGAATCAGCCGCGCGACGACCAGCGCATATGTGCGCGGCGTGAGCCCCAGCGAGCGGATCCGATCGTCTTGCGCTCCGTCGAGCACAGGCGCACCATATGGAATGAATCTCGCCGACACGTCGAACAGTCGCTGCCAGATTCGTGCGATTGCCTGCGAGTCTGCGACCAGTACATCTGCATAGCGCGCCGTTAGCGCAGCCCCGCGATAGAACACTTTCTGCGCTGTTTTGCTCCACTTGCCTCGCTCCCACTCGATCCCATCGGTGTTCACCACCGTCGGTATGCGCCGCGCCTTCAGCAGCGGCAGGTAGAAGCCGTTTGCGACATTCAGCACCAAAGCAGCGTCGTACCCACGCAGGGACGCATCGACGTTAGAGCTCGCCCCGAAGCTCAAAGTTGACCAGCTCTTCGAGTCGAGCCCAGGCGTCCAAATACAGCGCACACCTTCGACAGAAGTCAACCGGCCGCGCTCAGCACGCTGGCGACAGTAGACAGTCACCTCGTGACCTTGACTGACCCACTCCGGCGCTAGATGCCGTACCAGCGTCTCATATCCACCATAGGTGCTCGGGAATCCGCGACTTCCAATGATTGCCAGCCTCATCGCCTGACCGCCTCCCCCAACTCAAGCTGTGCGGGATCACTTGTCATGCCAAGTCGATCGAGCAGAAACTCCGCCTTGGCTTGCCACGAGGTCTCTGCAGGCAATGCAACCGGCTCGCGTGGGATCTCTCCGGCCTGGCGTCCACCGATTAGCTCTGTGAGAGCCTGCACAACCTCGTCCCTCGGCACGGCACGAACGCCCTCCAGGGCACGCTCCCACCCGATCACGCGGGTGGAGACCGTCGGCAGGCCGGCCGCGCGGTACTCGTACAGCTTGATCAGGTCTCCGCCGACCTCGAACTCTCCAAGCCGGTGCGGCGCCCAGGCCACATCCCACTTGCACATGATGTTTGGGTAACGGTCGTAGCGCACGTCCCCGAGCAGTACAACATTGGGAATTCGGCGCAGAGCACGAGCCTGCTCCTTGGAGAGCACAGGGCCGGCGAACTCGAAACGCACATGCGGAAGAGCCTCGGCGACCGAGCCGACCAGCTCGACGTCGACACGGAAGCCAAGCTTGCCGCCGTAGCCAACCGTCACCTGCTTGTGCGCACACGGCGACAGCGCGAAGCGCTCGGGGTCAACGCCATTGCGCAGCAAGAAAGCGTCGTCTCGTCCAAATCGGTGGGCGAGGGCCAAAGTAGCCTCGCTGTTGGCGGTCACGACAGATACACGATCGAACAGCGACCTGTATGCCCGCTCGACCTGCTCTGCGATACGCACCAAGGCAGGGTGGACCAACCAGTCGTCAAGCAGATCGAAGACTACGGGGACATCCTGCGCCCTCTGCTCCAGCATTGCCGCGCCCGCGATCGGATTCCAAATCACAGCCGGCAGCTCACTGGACCAGCTGGGCATGAAGCGCATGCTTTGAATCCACCAATCGCGCCGATGGCGGATATTGGGGACCGTCTTCGGCTGAGGGGAGATAAACGACAGCTGCTCCGGCATCGACGCGCCCCCGACGCGCGCGAGCGTGACTCGCGGCCATGGCTCGGGCCTGCTGTACACGGAGATGCGCGAAGTCGGGCGCAGCAGGGTGAACCATTCCAGCAAATGCCCGTCGCGAGTCCGCAAGCCCTCCGCGCGCAGCTTAACCTCGCCATGCATTGGCGCAGCCGCGAGGTTCGCCGTATCCATGACCGCGCTAGTCGCCATAGGCCATCGGTGATACATGCGCTTGATATGCCAGTACCTGGCGGGTAGGCAGGCGACGTGCGCTGTGCTCGACGAACATCACGCCGCCAAGCCAGATCAGGTAGCCCAAAAGCGTCAGAACGGCCGCCGAGGAGGTCCCGTAATAGGGAGCCAGGGCCAAGTTTCCTGCGATGTTGACGGTTGCGGCCGCCAGGGAGACAATCGCCACAGCCCTGCTACGTCCCCGAGCGATCAGCGACACGTATGCCGGTACCGCGGCGAGCATCGTCATCATCGCAAACGCCAGCACAGCAGACATCGCGAGGCTCGGGTGGTAATGACCGCCGGAAATTATCGATATCGCTGTCGGCCCCGCCGCCGAGCAGGCCACTCCGAGCACCACCAAAAAGAGCCAAGCGCGCGCGGTAAACAGGTCGGGCGACTCTCCTTTCTGCGCATAGCTGATGAACGCTCGCGGCAGTCGCTGTTGTATCTCGGCATTTGCGACCGTGCGAAATATACGTTCGAGCAAGCCATAGAGGGCCGCATAGGTGGCAAGCGCGGCAAGCGCGTAATGCGCAAGTATCAGCCGATCGCCCGAGGCCAAGACCCACAGCGCGAAGTTGGCTATTCCCACGCCGGAAATGGGTGCGCGTGGTCCATGTCGCTGCGTGCCGGCCGTAAACACCACGCCGCGCACGGCAACCAGATAGACGACATAAGGAACAGCACCTACAGCCGCGGCCGCCAAGCAGACCGCCAACCGCCCGGAGCTGGGCAATAGAGTCGCGGCAGCAACGACTGTCCCAACCCACAGCGCCATCTGCGCCAGGGTCAATTGCGCATAGGTCCAATAGCGACGTAGTCCCAGCGGATAGGCTCCACCGAGCTCGGCGACGAGAATCCCCAGCATGCCGGTAGCAGCCGCCAAAGCGACCACTGGATCTACTTTCACAATCAAAGTCGTGGCCGCCGCCACAAACAGGCACCCCACCACCGGCGGGAGGTCTCTGCGCAGATCGAAGACGATATGTCGCTGTCCTTCGGCACTGAGTCCCTGGATCGCGCGCGTGCCGATCGTGGTGCCCACCAGCGCATTGGCAAACGCGTATGCGGCCAGGACAGCCGCATAAGTGGCGAAGGCGTCGACCTGCAACGATCGCGTGAGCACCGACACCAGCAGCAATGAAGACAGTGCGTTGACACCTTGTGCGATCCAGGTCGGCCGCGCGAGCAGGAGCCGCACCAATCTGGCTGGATGCATACCGTCGGCTATAAGCGCTCGTCCCTTCAAACTGGGCCCACTTGCGCCATCTGTGCCTCGCGGGGAGCCTCGATTGTGCGCAGGAGCTCGTGTAGGCCCCCAACCTGGGCCTCGAGTGCCAGCTGCTGCTCGAAGCGCCGCAGCGCGGCTTGGCCGAGAGTCGATTCGCCAGTGTGGGCCTGCAAAACCTTGGAGCGCACCTCATCCAGCGAGCCCCAGTCGCCGACATAGAGGACAGTATCGGCGGCAACCTCGAGTATCGCCGCCGTAGGGCTCGCGAGGATCGGCTTGCCGAAGCGCATGGCATCGAGCAGCTTTGCCGGAAGCTGCGCTTGGGCGCCGGGCGAGCGATCCTGTGGAAGGACGACGACGTCGATCTCGCCGTAGAGATCCTCCATTGGCGCGTCAACCTTGTGTTCGACCAAGCGCGTGTTCAAGCGTTCTCTGATCGAGCTCGGCAATGCTCCACAGAACACGTGCAGCACATAGCGAGAGTCCTCCAAGACGAGGGCTTCGATATCGCCCAAACCCTTGTGCCGGCGAACGGTCCCGAGAAAGCCGAGATGAATGTACTCAGACGGCGCGCGCGGGGAGGTCGATCTCGAAGTGGCTTGGCGGCGTGGGTGCGGGACACACAGCGTGGGGCCGTCGAAGTCGATCCCGAGCGCACTTCTAAGGGCCTCGCTGGCGTAAGTAATTGCATCGACTTCGCCAAGCGCGCTCGCGAGCGTGTTGCGGATTCTGCGCGGGTTCAATGGGTTCCAGGGATGCAATCGAAGGTGATTGGCGAGGGATGCAGCCCTGAATTGACTGGAGAGCGCCTCGTCGGCGTCATCGAGATCCAAGACCGTGAGGCTCATCGGCAGCACACGCCTGATCGCCTGAGCTGCGCCCCATGAGCTGGACAAGGGCTTGACCGCCCACACGAAAAGAGACCTTCCATCGCACTCCAATTGGGCTCCACGCTCGGGCCTGAGATGTGTTCGATCTTCACGACTCAACTCGGCCACAAGCCCAGCTGATGATCCAAAGCGTCGCACCGGCTGAGTCGCGCGCTTTGCCCCAGGCCATAGTGGGCCATCCTCTGGCGCATACAGGCGCACAGAATCGAACACCTCGGAGGCGAGATCGGCAACACACATCGCCCGCCCGAGCGCATTCGTCTTGCCGCTGGGGGATATCACCAGGGCACGCGTCTCGGTCACGTTTGAGAGCTGGCCCGGGGTCATCACGCCCCAAGCCTTGCTGGGACTCTCAGCCCAAGCAGAACACACAAGAACAGGCTTATCGGCAACGTCTCGAACACGTTTCCGGTGAAGGCAAACCCGAACAACGCCAAGGCCGCCGCACACGAGGGGTTGGAGATGTCCAGCAGCCCCCTGGAGTATCGGCCTAGCGCCCACAACGCCAGCAACACCACGATCACACCGATCACACCGCCCTCGACGAGGACGGCCAAATACTCGTTGTCGGAGGTGACGTGCTTGTCGAGGTGGTATTCGCTTCCCCCGAGCGCGGCTCCGGCGGAGCCGGGACCGAGCCCGACGACTGGCGATTCACGAAAATAGCTGACGGCGGTGCTCCAGCTCACGAGCCGCGTGTCAGCGCGCTGTTCTTCGCTGATGCCCGAAGTCGAGGAAAGCTCGGAGAGCGAGCTGAGCGCGGCATTCTGACCGAGAGCGCCGCTTGCGGCCAGCAGCAGGATGACACCCCCGGCTGCAAGCGTCTTCCAAAAATTGCCTGCCCGTGGGATACGCTTCGGAGGACGAAGCACCAGTGTCAGCGCTACACCGAGTGCGATCGTGACAAACGCGGTGCGAACGTCTGCCTCTACGACAACGATACCCCCGAGCGCCATCAGACTGAAGGCTTGCCACCTGGGTTGTCGTATCAGCAGCAGGTGCCAGCCGCGTAGACAAAGGAAAGTGCCCAGCACAGCGATGTGGAACGGCCCGGCGTAGATCCCCTGCAGGCGCAATTTGCCCTGAAAGAGGCTCGTATAGATGTTGGCGCCGCGAGGCAGGCTGTTTTCGTAGCTTGGATCGCCGAAGTGGACAAGCAGACAAAGGACAGCGGCGCCAATAAGCAGGCTCACGATCAGCTGCTCGGCATCGCGCCAAGTATCGGCCGGCCACAACGCACCAACACCGATGCCGATGAACACGAGCGTCGTCTTGCGCGTACCAAGAAGCGCTGTATGGAGATCTTGGATATTTGGGTTTGCTCCCAGTAGCAGCCAAGTCGCCATCACAGCCAGGCAGCAGGCGCCGACGATCGCCCCGGAGTCCCTAATGGTGGCTGTACGCCAAGCTACGAAGAGGACTAGCGCAACTGCCGCCACGATGCCCGCCGACGTCGGCACGACGAGGCCAGCGATCAGTAGCAGGAGTCCGAGCGCGATCAGCGGGGAGGAGCGTTGTGCAAGGAGAACAAGCGCCGCGAGGGCTGCGACCGCGACCACTGGTATCACCACGGCCACGGGCGAGCTCGCGGCCAGTGCACCCAGGAGCACAGCCGCCGCGATCGTTAGCGTTCCGACAAGTACTCCAAAGCGGTCGAGACGCAAGATCATCGTCGCGGACTCTACTGCCTGTTTTTCCGCTTTTCACTTGACGATTATGTTTAAGTGAGAGCTTCTGTGAGTAATTGGCAGCTTTTCACGCGCTATCGCCGACAAATTGGACATGAGTTGTAGAGAGACTGGACATTTGTCGGTCTTCCCCCCCACCGCAGTCACATGGGCCGCGCAAATGTCCGACTAAAAGGGCAGTTGCATGTAGGGAGAAAAGGGCAGTATCATGTCGTGCTTAAAGGGCAATTCCAAGGAATCGACACAGAGCGCACGAATAGGGACTCAAAGCTCATGATCCTCATCATCCTCATGACCATCTGGTTTGCCGCACTGGCAGCGCTTGCGGTGCGCATTGCAATCGTTCGCCGCGAGCGCACTGGATCAGAGCCAGGTGAGAGGTCTCCTCACCTGCTCGACGCCGGGCGCGACTCCTTGCAGCAGGCAGTCAACGAAGCGATGAAGGCGACGCCGGTGCAGTCGAACTCAGAGCCCGCGGCGGCAGAGCACGTGCGGGACGGTGCGCAAGAGGATCTTTACGTCGGTCCATAGCGACCAATTGGCGACGTAGAGGTAGTCGATCGCCACCATTTCCCGCAGCGACACTCTTGCCGGGCCGAGGATCTGCCAATGGCCGGTGATGCCCGGGTGCAAGGCCAAGCGACGGCGCGACCAGCCTTCAATGCGCCGATCCTCATCGTCAATCAAAGGGCGCGGCCCGACCAGGCTCATCTCGCCGCGAAGCACGTTGAATAGTTGCGGCAACTCGTCAAGGGAAGTCCTGCGCAGAAAGCTCCCGACCCGCGTCACGCGAGGGTCCCGGGCAATCTTGAACAGACCCTCCTGAGCTTCGTTGCGATCGGTGAGCGTGTGCTTGAGTTGCTCCGCGTCGGGCACCATCGTGCGGAACTTGAACAAGCCAAAGCGCTCTTCGTCGCGGCCCACACGTAGTTGACGGAAGAACACGGGTCCTTTGCTGTCGAGCTTGATGGCGATGGCGATGGCGATCATCAGTGGGGAGACCGCTAGAAGGCCAAGCGAGGCACCCACTAGATCGAAGGCGCGCTTGACCATCTCCGAGGAGCGCGTCAGGTCGAAGCGACGTACCCCCATCAGCGTCACCCCATGCAGGTCGTCGAACTCGACGGAGGAGCCGATCACCTGCAGAAGCATCGGCACGACGCTCACGCGGATGCCGACAGCTTTCAAGGTCCTGACGAGATCGAGCATCTCGCCGGCTTCCCCGCTCGAGGGCGCGACGATCGCGCGATGCACATCAAGCCCCCTAGCCAAGTCGCGTATCTGCTCAAGCTTGTCATCAGAGAAAGCGTCCGTCGACCATGGGGCTATCTCGTGCAGGTTGACGTGAGCCACGACCTCAGCTCTGACGCCGCCGTGAGCCGCCATTCTCGAGCGGATCGTCTTTTCCGAGGCGGCACTACCTATGAACAGACATCGCTCGACCGGCGCTACGCGCAGGGCGAGCGCACGTGCGCCACAGCGCGCCACTACCAAGAGGACTACAAGTGCCACCCACAGGAAGAGAACGTCGTCGCGGGTGAACACGCCATAGCCGAGCCGGCCCCCGGCCAGCCAGGCCCCGAGCGCGCACAGCGTGGCCAACTGAAAGAGCTTTGGAGCCTCGTCAAGCGTGGTCTTGCGAATGACCGCATCGTCGCGGTCGTACAAACCGAACAGCTTCGCGCCGAGCACGATCAGTGGCAAGCCGGCGAGGCATACTCCGATCAGGTGAAGTCGTCCCCCGGAAAGCTCGATCGCAAGTGCGAACGCACCGAGGATCGCGAGCACATCTCCGGCAAACAGCAACCTGCGAAACAGTGAGTCGCGCAGCGTGCTTGCGGCGGGTCCGCGTGTCTCGAGAATCGGCAGTCCCCCGATACGTCGCCCCAGACCCCAGGGACCGGTGGAGAGCGAACCCTCGAATTCCACCTGGGCGGCGGGCGCATGCTCCACCTGACTACTGACCGACTCCAACGTTGTCTCCCTTGACGCGTGTTGAAAATATGAGCCGCACGACGACCGGATCCCTCCAGTCACAAAGCAATTCGTGTCGGCGCCTCCACCTTCACAGGGTGCTCGTCGCAGCTTCCCGCAGTTTCCGCCTTTATCTACGTTGCCGGGCGCACGCTAGCCGTGACCGGCACGAATGTCAAGGCCATTTTCACTATTTTGATGAGGAGGTTTGTATTCAGATGAGCGGAGTTAAAAGACGTTCACCGAGTCGCCGGTAGTCCTATCTGGGTGCGGCCTATTTCGGATGAGAAAAGTTGTATCCGAATGAGCGGGTTTGAAAAACCGCTCAGAGCTTCAGGCGGTACGGGCCTTGAAGGGCTCCTCTTCCCCGATCGTACCCTCACCGGAGAGCTCGAACGCACTGTGCAAAGCCTGCACGGCCTGCTCGACGTGCTCGCGAGCGATCACGCAGGAGATCTTGATCGGTGACGTCGAGATCATCTCGATGTTGATGCCCTCATCGTTGAGTACTCTGAAGACCTTGGCAGCGACGCCGGGGTGCGAGCGCATGCCGGCACCGACGATCGAGACCTTGCCCATCTCGCGTCGGGTTGACATGCTCGCAAAGACGTCGCCCGCCATAGGCTCGAGCGCCCCGGTGGCCACCCTGAGATCCTCGTGAGGGACGGTAAAGGAGATCTCAGCATTGCCGCCGGCGGAGGTGGGCACGTTCTGGTCGATCATGTCCACGTTCACATTGGCCTCAGCCAAGGCCTCGAAGATGCGGGCGGCCACGCCCGGCTCGTGACGTACGCCGATCAAGGTAACCATCGAATCCGAGGTCGAGTGGGTGACTGCGGTAATGAGGGCCTTCTCCATGTTCTCTCCTTCCGACACCACGACGGTACCGGGACTGTCTTCGAATGATGAGCGGCAGTGGATGCGCACCCCATAGTTACGCGCGTACTCGACTGAACGCAGCTGCAAGACCCCAGCCCCGGAGGCGGCCATCTCGAGCATCTCCTCGAAGGAGACGCTTGCCAGCTTGCGCGCGTCAGGGACTATGCGCGGATCGGCGCTGAATACACCGGGAACGTCGGTATAGATTTCGCACACCTCGGCCCCGACGGCGGCCGCGAGCGCCACTGCGGTTGTATCAGAGCCACCACGGCCGAGCGTGGTCACGTCGCTGGAGGTGGTCGAGACGCCCTGGAAGCCGGCGACGAGCACGATCCGGTCCTCAGCCAAGGCGGAAAGGATGCGCTCGGCGCGCACATCGATGATGCGCGCCTTGGTGTGCGACTCGTCGGTCACGATTCCCGCTTGCGAGCCCGTCAACGAGATGGCGCGGTGGCCGAGGTCGTCGATCGCCATCGCGCACAGTGCACAGGAGATGCGCTCGCCGGTGGAGAGCAGCATGTCCATCTCGCGGGGGTCGGGAGCAGCGGAGACCTCCTCGGCCATCGAGATCAGCTCGTCGGTCGTCTTGCCGCGTGCGGACAGAACCACCACGACACTGTGGCCGGCCTCACGCTTGGCGACGATGCGCGCGGCAGCGCGCTTGATGCGCTCGGCGTCGGCCACGGAGGTACCACCGAACTTCATGACCACGATCTCGGACATGTTTTGAGGCTACAGAGAGCGGCGTCCGGAAAGAGCCTTGCCCAACGTGACCTCGTCGGCGTACTCCAAGTCCGAGCCGACGGGCAGTCCGGATGCAAGCCGCGTGATCGTGAGACGAGATTCCCGCCCGCCCCGATGGCGAAGCTCCTCGGCGATGTGCAGCGCCGTCGCTTCACCCGTGGTCGTCGGATTCGTCGCGAGCACGACCTCACGCACCGCGGGCTCGCCGTCCACGACGCGTGCGTAGAGCTCGTCGATCTTCAGGTCCTCGGGCTCGATGCCGTCAATCGGAGACAAAGCTCCTCCGAGCACGTGGTAGAGACCTTGAAATTCGTGCGTGCGCTCCATCGGGATCACGTCGCTTGGCTCCTCCACGACGCAGATGACGGCTGCGTCGCGACGCGTGTCCTGGCATATGCGGCAGCGAGGTTCGTCGGCGAGGTTGAAGCAGACCTCACACAGGCCCACCTTTTCCTTGACTTCCTTGATCGCCTCGGCAAGACCGAGCGCGTCCTGCTCGGAAGCACGCAGGATGTGAAAGGCCAGCCGCTGGGCGGTGCGATTGCCGATGCCTGGGAGCTTGGAGAGCTCGGTGACGAGCCGTTGGATGGGTGGAGCGAACGAGTTCAACTTGAGGGACGGAGGGTATAAATTTTGTTAGATTCACTATAGTGGCTACAACTTGTAGCCACTATAGTGAATCCCATATTTTGTATACAACTCTCCTCCCAGACCTCCTTCCAGCCACCTCCTCCATCGCAACCGCCCACCATCGCTAGAGGCCGGGCAGACCGAGCCCGCCGAGCGCGCCGGGGTCCAAGCCGCCGGTGACCGCACCCATCTTGCTGGCAGCCAGCTCCTGGGCTGAGCGCAGCGCCTCGTTTGTGGCGGCGAGCACGAGGTCGCAAAGCATGTCCACGTCCTCCGGGTCCACAGCCGCGGGATCGATCTTCACCGAGCGCAGCTCGAGCTCGCCGGAGACGATCACCGTCACCATGCCGCCGCCGGCGGAGGCCTCGACCGTCTCGTTGGCAAGCTCCTGCTGGGCCAGCTCCATGTCTTGCTGCATCTTTTGCACTTGCTTGAGCATCTGCTGCATGTTTGGACGCTGCTGCTTTGGGGGCACTAGTCGCCACCTTTCTGCTGTTGAAGCCAATCCTCGGGGAGCTCCTCGGCGTCGAGCTCTGCCATCAGGCGCGACATGACCTCCTCCTCGCTGGGGGGAGCACCATTGCCGCCCGCATCCTCCGGGAGGTCCTCGCGCAGCTCGAACTCGAGACGGTAATGACGACCGGTGAGCCGGCGTAGCGTCTCGATCAAGACGGAGCGATTGGCGGAGTCCTCGGCCTTGCGCTTGTGAAAGGCCGCAGTGGTCGGGAAGGCAAGCGTGAGCTCCTGCTCGGTCAGGATCACGGGTGTGGCCTCGCTGAGGACAGCGCCGAGCAGGCCGTGCTCGGCGCGAACCGACTCGTGCGCGGCGGCCCACAGCGAGTCGAGATCGCCGTTGAGGTGGGGCTCGTCCACGACTTCTGGTGGCGGAGGGGATGGCTCCTCGATAGGGACAACGGGCGCGGGCGCCACGGGCGTGACTGACGCAGCCGGCGTCTGGGCAGTTGAAGCGCCCGCCAAAGTCTGTTCCAGCCGCTCGATGCGCGCGAGCAGCGCTCGCGCGGAGCCGTCCACCTGGGGGGCGGCGGCCTTGACCAGCGCCAGCTCCAGCTGCGTGCGCGGATCGGCGCCGGCGCGCGTGGCCTCCAGCGCCGCGCCAAGCAGGTCGAGCATGCGCACCACCTCGGCACGACCCACGCGCTGTGCCTGATCCTGCAGCCGCTCATCGACCTCAGGAGTGAGCGACAGCTCCGCCGGTACCTCGCCAAGCGTTTGCACGACCAGCAGATCGCGGGCGCGAGCCTCGAGGTCGCGCGTGAACGAGCCCGCGTCGCGCCCACCCTCGGCGCAGCGCGCCACCGCATGCAGCGCCGCGCGCGCGTCGCCTGACTGGACCGAGTCAAAAGCATCTGAGAGCAGCTGCTCGTCGGCGACGCCGAGCACCGCCAGTACGTCGACCAGCTCGATTCGCGTGCCGCTATAGGTGACCAGCTGCTCCAGCGTGCCGAGCGCGTCGCGGAAGCTGCCGGTCGCCGAGCGCGCGATCGCCGCCACCGCCTCTGGAGGAATCTCGATCGACTCGGACAACGCGGCGCGCGACAGCACGCTTGCGATCTGTTCGACCGTCGGGCGATGAAAATCGAAGCGATGACAGCGATCGACGACGGTGGCCGGCACCTTGGCGGCCTCGGTCGTGGCGAGCACGAAGACCGTGTGCGGCGGGGGCTCCTCCAGCGTCTTTAGGAACGCGTTCCAAGCAGCCTGGGAAAGCATGTGCGCCTCGTCGAGGATGTAG
This sequence comes from uncultured Solirubrobacterales bacterium, assembly GCA_963827045.1. GTDB lineage: Bacteria > Actinomycetota > Thermoleophilia > Solirubrobacterales > Solirubrobacteraceae > Palsa-744. The sequence continues at coordinate 1,520,123 of CAWGZH010000002.1, read as the reverse complement.
ATCTTGTGGCGACCGGATACGGGCGCGAACACGACCGACTCACGCAGTTCGCGGATATCGTCGACCGAGTTGTTGGAGGCGGCGTCCATCTCGATCACGTCGAGTGAGGTGGCCGAAGCGATCGAGCGGCACGAGTCGCATTGCCCGCACGGCTCAACCGTCGGTCCCCGCTCGCAGTTCAGGCAGGAGGCGAGGATCTTCGCCATCGAGGTCTTACCCGTGCCGCGCGAGCCCACAAATAGGTAGGCGTGATGGACGTTGCCGAGTTCCACGGCATGGCGCAAGGTGCGCACGACCGGCTCCTGGCCGACGACGTCGGCAAACGAGCGCGGACGGTGTTTGCGGTACAGGGATTGAGCTGCGGCGGCCACCGAAGCCAGTCTACCCTCGCTCGCGGCCCGCTCAGGTAGCGTGCGCCGCTGTGGCGAGCACCGTAAAAGCGGCCTCCCCCCGCGCGCGGGGGGGGCATCGCGAATTTGGAGAGGTCCTCCGCAGGGCTGCATCGACGCTTGCGCTCATGGCGGGGGACGGGATCGCAAAAGCGGTCGCCCCCCGCGCGCGCAGGGGGCATCGCCCCCTGACAAACATCCAACGGCACCTCCCGCGCTGGGCGCCGGCAACGATTGCGATCCTCGCGGGCGCTCTGGCCCTGTGGCTGATCGCAGGCGTCGGCTTCGTTAACTACGACACGCTGTACGGGCTCGTCTGGGGCCAACAGCTCACGCGTGGGGAAACCCCCGAATACGGCCTGCCGATCGCCCCGACTCCGCACCCGCTGGTGGAGCTGCTCGGCATACCGCTGGCTCCGCTCGGCGCAAGCGCCACCACCGCGATCACGGTGGCGCTCGCCTTTATCGCGCTGTCGGCGTGTGGCTGGGTCGTCTACCGGCTCGGCAGCGAGTGGTTCGGGCGCGCGGCCGGCATTCTTGCGGCTCTGATCCTACTGACGCGCGGGGAAGTGCTCTCCTATGGGGTCCGCGCTTACGTGGACGTCCCTTACATGCTGCTCGTGTTGAGCGCACTGCTCGTGGAGACCCGCAAGCCTCGTGCGGGCGCCCCCGTGCTCGTGCTGCTGGGGCTGGCAGGCTTGCTGCGACCAGAGGCATGGGCTTTTTCTGGGATTTATTGGGTCGTGCTGGTCGTCTACTCGGCCCGGCCCACGTCCGAGCGCACGCGCCGGCAACTCGCCCAGCTCGCGCTGCTTGCCGCGGCCGCACCCTTGATCTGGGTGTTGAGCGACCTGCTCATCACCGGCAACGCGATGTGGTCCCTGACGAACACCAAACACACCGCGGAGATCCTCGGGCGCGAGACCGGCATCGCCAAGGTGCCCGAGTACATCCCCAGGCGCATCGGCGAGATCCTACGGCCCGTCCCACTGCTCGGCGCCGCGCTCGGCGCAGTTCTGTCGCTTGCCTGGCTGGGCAAGCGGGCTCGGCTCGCCGCCGCCGCCGGGCTGCTCGCCGTGGTCGTGTTCGCCGCGATGGCAACCGTCGGCCTGCCAATCGACACGCGCTACGCGTTCCTGGCATCGGCGATCCTGTGCCTGTTCTGCGGCGCCGGCGTGTTCGGCTGGAGCGCCTTGCCCAAGGGCGACAAGCGCCGGCTACCGTGGATGGCGGCCGGTGGGCTCATGCTCTTGGCACTGATCGCGACGCTGCCAGGCCAGGTGCGCTCGGCCCACCACCAACTGCGCAACCTGGCCCATCAAGAAAGCATCCAAGACGAACTGCTGGCGATGGTGCACAACAAAGCAATCGCTTTGAAGTGCGGCCCGGTGGGAGTCCCCAACCACGCTCCCATCCCTTTGCTCGCGCTCTACCTGAAAGCGCGCCCCGGCCTGATCGTCAGCGCCGAAGCAACGCACCTCGAAGCCAAACAGCAGGAATACGGAAGCTACCTCGACCCGGCCAGCATCGAAATCGAAAAGGACTACATCCTCGACCTCAAGGATCCGCACCTGCCCGTTTCGATCCCGCCAGGCTTTCTGGAGACGCGCGCGAACAGCTCGTGGCTGGTATTCGCGCACTGTCACTGAGCGGCACGCCCCACCTTGCTCGGGGCCGGTACAAACCGTCTCGTGGTCGGTCATACGCGCCCTATCACTAGCGGGCACGCCCGACCCTTGCTCGGGACTCGTTCAAACCGCTCGTGGTTGGTTTTCGTCCGCTGTCACCAGCGGGCACGCCAAATCCAAATCCAAAAAATGGACCGTGCACCCCTCGTCGAGGCTCCCGCCTCCAATCGCCTGCCGCCGCCCGGGACTCCGGATCGGGTGCTCCCGCTGCGCCTGCCGGGGTTCGCTTAAGGCTGCTTCCTTCCGGACCTGACCTGGTTCACGAGCCGACACCGCGCGGGACCCGAGCCATCGACGCTCCAAAGCGGCGGAGCGACCGGAGCGAAACCCCTTGGAGGGGAGTTCAGCCCCGCTAGAGCGGATTGCGGATTCAGGGCGCCGCTACATCCCCGCCTAGCACGGTCCATGGCGATCCTAGCGCGAAGCCGGCCATCGAGATACGGCCGCGCACGGTTGTATGCAACGCCGACGACGCCAATGCGTTACGCTCCCGAACCGTTATGAACTTCAACTACTTCCACTCCCCCAAGCTTCCCGGGCGCACGCGCCTTGGCCTCACACTGGCGACGCTCGGCACAGCCGCCCTGATTGCCGGCTGCGGCAGCTCCAGCGGATCGAGCTCGATCACCGTCGGCAACGAGTCCGACGTCAACTCTGTGCCACATGTCACGGGCGAAACGACGCCGACAAGCAGCACGCCCACGACACCAACTTCCACAGCCAAGACGCCAACCAGCGGGCCGCTTGCGAGCAAGCCCGCGGCGACAGTGCCAAGCGGCCCCGCCCCAACGAAACTCGTGACCAAGGAAATCATTGTCGGTACCGGGCCAGAAGCCAAGGCCGGGGACTCGGTGACGGTCAACTACGTCGGCGTGCTCTACAACGGCGGCAAAGAATTCGACTCCTCTTGGAAGCGAAACGAACCGTTCACGTTCACGCTCGGCAAGGGTCAGGTCATTCCGGGTTGGGATCAGGGAGTGGCGGGCATGAAGGTCGGTGGACGGCGCGAGCTGATCATCCCCTCAGAACTTGCCTACGGCAAGCGTGGCTCGCCGCCCACGATCCCGGCGAATGCGCCGCTCGTGTTCGTGGTGGATCTGCTCGGCGTCTAGCGCTTTCGCGAACCCCATAGCGCCGAGCACAAGCCTTTTGCGCAGCAACGCTCCTCGCGCCGCCGGCACACACGGCGCGAGGGCGCAATTCACGTCTACGTTTGGGCGCACATCGCGCCCTGATATCCCGCGTATCTCCGCCTGGAGCCTCGTCACCGCGATCCTGCTCGGCGCGGCCATGCTGATCGCCGGCTGCGGCTCGAGCTCGTCCTCTCACGCGCAAAGCAGCCGTGAACTGGCGCTCGAGCGTGCACAATTCGAGCAGGTGTCAAGCCAGTTGAGCGGCCTCGAGGCAGCGGTAAAACGTGAGGTCGCTGCCTCGCGTGTGGCGTGGCCATCGATCGCAGGCGGTTTGCCCCAAGCGCTGGGGAGCGGATTACGCACAGCGGTGAGCGCGGCAAACGCCCGCGCCAAGGCGCTCTCCGAACCATCATTCTTGGCCAATGCGAGCAAGCTCACAGGGCCTGCTTCCGGCATCGCGGGCACCTATGAGAACTACGAACAACTCGCCCAGCGCGGCTGGAACCTGACCGAAGCGGCGGTCCAGACGATCGCGAGCGCCGGCTCCGCCGGGACGAACACCACAGCCGCTGGAGCAGGCGCCGCCGCGCAGGCAAACTTCGAGCGAGCAAACTCGCCGCTCTATATAGACGCAATCTACGACGCCCACTTCGACCTATCCTTGCTCGGCAAGAGCCTGGCGAGCGGCTACGAAAAGCTCGGCGGCCCAGAAGCGTTCGGGGCAGCATTGACGCAGGCCCAGGTCGATGCACTGGCCGGGACTTATTCGATCCCGGCGGTGAGGCTCGAACCGCATCCGGACGGGATCGCCAGGAACGGTTAGCCATCTCATTGCGGGCGCGCGGCCGATCGCGGTCCATCAACGCACCAACTGCACCGCCCGTTTTTGAGACATGTTCAAAGGCGGCCGGCGCCGACTAGCTCGATCAGATCGTCGGGGTCGACATCATGCGCCCGGAGCACGCGATCGAACTCGGCGCCGTATACGCACATCACGGCCATCAGCACGTCTGTCGTCCCGATCTCCGCGGAGTCGCGTTCGCGAGCAATCCGAGCGGCTTGCTCGGTGACCTGCTCCACGGCGTCGTGGGTCGCGGCGCCGCTTGCGCTCGCGTAGGCGCGATCGCCTCCCTCCTCAGGGTCCCCGACAGGTCTTCCTTCGCTGACGCCGAGCACTTGCAGCGCAGCGCCGACATCGCCGCTCAGTCGCAGGACGCGCAGCCAGCGCTCCGCCTCATCCTCTGGGGTGCGCGTGAACGGCATCGCTGTCGAGGCGATGCCGAGGACCATCGCCGCATCGGAGGCAAACGCCACCGTGGCCCTCATCGCGAGGCCCCTCGACTCGCTCGCCGCCGGGCGTCGGACGCGTGGAGAAACGCGACGTTGTCGCGGCGCAAGATGACCTCCGGCGGCCCTTCGGTGAAACGCAATTCCACCAGCACGGTGCCGGCGCTGCCGGCGATGGACTGCGCCGAGCGCATCAATTCGCCGACACGACCACGCTCCACGCCACAGGCAAGCAGGAACTCTTCGGTTTGCTCGCTCGCCGCCTCCTTGCGGTCGAGCTCCACCTCCTCGAGCAGTACCGCCGGCGCACGAGCATCCCCCTCGACGCACAGCAGACATGCCGCCATATCGTCGGGACGAAAGGTGGTCTGCTTGCTCACACGGTCCAGCAGGGCCGGCGCCGTGGGATGAGGCCCTAGCTCGGCCAGCGCGCTGGCGAGCCGCTCGGCGCCGTACAACTCCGAGCCGACCCTGGCCTCCGTGAGACCGTCCGTGTACATGCAGACCTGTGAGCATCCGAGCAGCGAGACCACCGTCTGACGAGTACCGGTTCGCAAGCCGACCCCGATCGGAGGGGCGCAGCGAACGATGAGCGGGACGATCGGCTTCGACCCTTGAACGATTGGCGGCGGATGCCCCGCGCACGCATAGACCAACATGCGATCGCGCGGATGATAAGTGGCCGCAATGATCGTCGCGAACGACCCGCCGAGCTGACGGTCCAGCACAGCTCCGGTCGTTTGCAGAGCCTCGCGCGGGGAAAGGCCGGCCTCCAGGTAGGCGCGCAGCGTAAAGCGAATCAGCGCGGTGTGAGGCAACGCCTGGCGTCCATGTCCTGAGACGTCGCCCACGATCACGGCGAGCGTTCCATCCTCGAGCGCGAACAGATCGTAGAAGTCCCCTCCGGCCGCGGGGCCGTCGGCAGGCCGGTATGCGCTCGACGTGGCCACGGGGCCCAGCCGCTCCGGCGTAAGCGGCAGCAGCGCCGCCTGAAGCAGACCGACGTCTTTGGCCAATTCCTCGCGCTGGCGCTCGAGCCGGCGGGCGCGCAGCCCGACAAGGCGCGAGCGCAGCGTCATCGCGCCGGCAAGCGCAAGGAGCGCACCCACGAGGACCCACAGACCGGTCGGGACCACCCCGACGATCTTGGTGATCGTCGTCACGATCGCCGACGGGCGAGCAGGCGCCCGCGCGCCATCTCGTGCTCTCCGTGTGCGTGGGCGGGCCGTCGAACGGGTCGCCGCCGAAGCCCCAGCGGCGGTGCTCACGATGGGCGCGGCCACCGAAGGCGCCCGACCGTGGGCACTCCGGACGCGCGCGGCGCGCACAGAAGCGCGCCGGCCATGCCGACTGGGTTGAGACATCGCACCGGTGACCACCGGCCGCGACGTGGCAGTGGGCGTCGATGTGGCTACCGGCGTCGGTGTGATTGTTGGCGTCGGTGCGGCTACTGGCGTCGGTGCGATTGTTGGCGTCGGTGTGGCTGTTGGCGCCTGCTCGAGCGGCGGCGATGCAGCGGTCGCGGGCACGACGGCAGACGCAACGGGGACCGACCGCAGGCTCGCTGGATCGGAGACCGGCCGAGATGCACCGGCGGTCGCCGGCAACCCCACCAGTGACGTTGCCGTCTGGGGAGAGGCGACGGTGCTCGATCGTCCGCTGCCCGAACCTCCTCCCTGTTCGCTGTGCCCTCGCGCGTGCGGCTTGTGGTCGGCCGCTTCGCGCCCTTTGTGCTTGCCGGAATCGTCGCGTTCACTGTTCCCGTCGGTGACAGGCGCCCCGGCAACTACAGGCACCTCAGCTATGGCAGGCGCCCCATCGGCAGGCTTCCCGTCATTGGCAGGCGCTCCGCTTTCGGCGGCCGGGCCTTGACCTCCAGAGCGATCCGACCGTTCATGTTTGTGGCCGTCCACGAGTGTTCCGGCGAGAGCGCCGACCTGGCCCTGTTCGGTCGATTCTCCGCCTGGTGTTTGGCCGGCTCCTCCGTGGTCGGCCGCACCGGTCGACCTCGCGTGATCGGGCAAGGCCAAGGCCGCCGCCGCGCACGAGAAAGCGACCGTGCAACCTACGAGCACGGCCACCGCCAACGATCTGCGTCTCGCAGCGGTTGACGGAGGCTTGCTCGGGTAGTTCACCATCAGCTAACTCTGCGATCGCTGAGCTGTCTTGTGTTCCTGCGCGTACGCGAGCGCGTCGTCAAGCGTGGGAAAGATCGCGAACATGCCATCGAGTCCAGCCAATTCGAAGATCTTCAGCACGTTGGGCGTCGTGCAGACGATTGCCAGACAGGCATCGACCCCAAGCGTCCGCTCCACACCCAGGAGCACTCCGAGCGCCGTCGAGTCCATGAATGTGGCAAGCGAGAGATCGACCACGAGCCTGTCCCGGCCAGCCGTGAGCGAATCGAGGAGCATCCACTTCAAGCGCGGCGCCGTCAAGAGATCGAGCTCGCCTTCGATCGAGATCACGCTCGCGCGCTCATCGAACTCGGTCTGCGAGATTCCAAACGCAACCGGACCCAGCAGTGGACGATTGGATGTCTTGATTCGGCCTAGCATCGAACCTCCGCATTTGCGGGGCGCACCGGCGTAGCGCCAGGCCACTTGAGTCAACCACACGTGGCCCGAACGCGACGTCTTCGCGTGCGCGCGCGTACAAATTGTACCTCGTCCGGCATCGATCGAGCCTTGACCAACGCGGCCGACTATCGAACGAGCGTCCATTCTGCTCCGCACCGATTCCGGCTGACTCCAACTCCGAAAGCCAACAGTCGCCGCACACCGAGCCCTAGACTGACCCCTCATCTCGCCACCCGCCCACGTCCTCAGGAGCCCAATGTCCACCTCGCCCGCAGACTTCAACGCCAAGATCATCGAGGAATTCCACGCCAACGAAGGACGCGTCGGCGGCATGTTCGAGGGCATGCCGCTGCTGCTCTTGCACCACACCGGCGCCAAGTCCGGTCAGAATCGCATCAACCCGCTCGCCTATCAGAACGACAACGGGCGCTATGTCATCTTCGCGTCCAAGGCCGGGGCGCCCACCAACCCGGACTGGTACCACAACCTCAAGGCCAACCCGAACGTCAAGATCGAGGTCGGCGCCGACACGATCGACGCCATCGCCAGCGAGGCAGCTGGGGCCGAGCGCGACCGGCTCTTTGGCACGCAGAAGGCACGCGTGCCGCAGTTCGCGGAGTACGAGAAAAAGGCCGGGCGGGTTATTCCGGTGATGGTGCTTACGCCTCTCCCCGTGTCCCGGTAGGCGCGACCGCTTCGTGCTCGACGATCACCGGCTCGCCAGCGAACGGTTTACCTACTTCGACTCGTTGCCGTTGGTGTTGACCTTGATGCGACGGCCAAGACATGGCCAGGGTTCGCGCGTAGCCGCATCAAGCAGAGGCACGGCTGAAGCGAGGCCGTCCATGCGGCAAGTAGCCAGCTAGCCCAATAGACTCAGGGGCCTAGGGCGCGTAGCTCAGTGGGAGAGCGCTCGCTTCACACGCGAGAGGTCGCAGGTTCGAAACCCGCCGCGCCCATTGTGTGATGTGTCGGGACATCGGAGATTGATGATGCTCCTTGTCCTGACACACATGCCGCCTATGTACTGAAACCACACACCGCCGCGCCCATTGGAGATTGAGGCTTTGGAGACCGACTTCTGGAGCCTATGGAAGCATCTTGGAAGCATTAGCGGCATTTGGAGCTTGCGCACGAGCGCCGCCAGCTTCGCGCCAGGCGTCTAGCGAGGATCGCCGGAACCATGCTTTGAACCTGGACCGTCTTGCTCGAGGGGGATCGCCCTTGCCGCAGTGAGCTTGTGTAGGGCGTTGGTCGAAATGCCCTAGACCGGGATTGCTGGACACGACTACCGGCCGGTCTTCCCGTTCGGTGTTGCCGGTGGGACCGGCGCATCTGGAAACTCGTCGGTGGTGCCGATCAAGATCGTGAGCAGGTCGCTGATCCGCTGCACGCGGCCGAGACGATCGGGAAGCGGAAGGCCGGATTGGATCGTGTACTGGTTGCGGCGGCCGCTGCGCTCGCGTGTGATGTAGCCGCCGTCCGCGAGCTCCGTGACGATCCGGTGCGCGGCGCGTTCGGTGATCCCGACTCGCTCGCTGATCTCTCGCAGGAGCACACCCGGGTCGTGGGCGATGCAGGCCAGGACCTGGGCGTGGTTGGTCAGGAACTTCCAGCGATGCGTTGTGACCTCGGTCATGTATCAAGACTAGCGTATCTGGATATCTAATTCATAGATATAGATTTCATGCTATGTTGTTCAGGTCCGCGGTGCTCCTCTGGTCGCTGGCGCTAATGCGCACACCCAACGAAACGAGAACACCATGCCCAGCTCAGTGATGCCCCCTCCGTCCGCCCCGTCTGCCGGCACTACTCCCAACGGCGTAACGCCCCACGACGTCGCGGATCCCATCCCCAACGGACGCCACCAGGACCCGCAACCCAATCACGCACCGCGAAGCCCGCTGCTCGCGAAACTGACCAGTCTGACCTCGATCGCTACCGTCGCTGCCGCCGGCATGATCGTCGTCGGCATCCTCGCCGTGGTGGGAGGCAACTACGACAAGCAGGTCGTCCACGACCAGCTAGCCCCGCAGAAGATCTTCTTCCCAAAGCCCGCGACAAACCCAGGCCTGGCCGCCTACGCGGGCCAGCAGGTGCTCACCGGCAAGCAGGCAAAGCTCTACGCCCAGAAGCAGATCGGTGTAGACCTGACCAAGGTTGCAGGCGGCAAGACCTACTCACAGATCAGTGCCGAGTGGATCGCCGGCGGTATGAAGAACACGACGCTCGCGGGTGAGCGCACCACCCTGTTCATGGGAGAGACGCTGAACGGCCTGCTGCTCAATGCCTGGGGTTGGTCGGTCATCGGGATGATCGCCACCCTCGCCGGGTGGATCCTGATCCTGCTCGGCGCAGCGCTGTTCCTACTCCCGCTCGCCAACTGGCAGATCAACCTCAGAGACCGCCACTCAACGGCCGTCGGCGCCTGACATGAAGGCTCTCGTTTACCACGGTCCCAGCCAGCGCGGCTGGGACACCGTGGCCGACCCCACGATCATCGATCCGACCGACATCGTCGTGCGGATCGACACCTCGACGATCTGCGGGTCAGACCTGCACATCCTCAAGGGCGACGTGCCTGAGACGACTCCAGGCACGGTGCTCGGCCATGAGGCGGTTGGCACCGTGCAGGAGATCGGTCCGAGCGTCAGCACGGTGGCGGTCGGGGACCGAGTGCTGATGTCGTGCGTCAGTGCCTGCGGGCGCTGTCGCTATTGCAAGGAAGCTCGCTATGGGCAGTGTCTCGGCGGCGGCGGCTGGATCTTTGGCCATCTGATCGACGGGCTGCAGGCGGAGTATGCACGCGTCCCGTTCGCAGATAACTCCGTCTACAAGATCGCCGAGGAGCTCTCAGACGAGCAGGTCCTGTTCCTCGCCGACATCCTCCCGACCTCCTTCGAGGTCGGTGTGCTCAACGGCCACATCACACCCGGCGATGTTGTGGCGATCGTCGGGGCCGGACCGATCGGACTGGCGGCGATTCTCACCGCCAATCTCTATACACCCGGACGGATCGTTTCGATTGACCTGACCGACAGTCGCCTGGAGAGCGCCAAGCGGTTCGGTGCCGACACGACGATCAACAACGGGCGTGAGAACGCGGTTGCGCAGATCATGGAGCTCACTGACGGCCTCGGCGCCGATGTCGCCTTGGAGGCGGTGGGCGTGCCCGACACGTTCGAGCTTGCGACCGAGCTGATCCGCCCCGGTGGACACGTGGCGAACATCGGCGTGCACGGCAAGCCCGCGACCCTGCATCTGGAGAAGCTGTGGACCCGCGACGTGACGATCACGACGGGCCTCGTTGACACCAACACGATCCCCCAGCTGATGAAGCTGGTGGCCAGCGGTCGCCTGGACCCGACCATATTCGCCACACACCACTACGCGCTGGGAGACACGATGACCGCCTACGACACGTTCGCCGACGCAGCAAACACCAACGCACTGAAGGTCGTGCTCGATGGAAGCGAGGGTATCCACAACTCAGATGTCCTCGCTCTGGCGGCGTTGACCTCATGAGCGCTATGGATGCAAGTGTTCGACCGCGGCACTCCAAGACCGAAGGTGCTGGGCTCTTGCAGCGCGTCCGCGCCAACTGCCGCCCGAAGGATGCGTTCCGGATCCTCTTCGGTTTGATTTGGTTGATCGACGCCGGTCTGAAGTGGGAGCCCGCGTTCCGCAGCGGGTTCACCACCATGTTGAAGGAATCGGCGCAGGGGCAGCCTGGTTGGCTGCACGGCTGGTTTCACTTCTGGATCAACATGATCGCGCCCAACTCTGGCTTCTTCGCCTACTCGACGGCGGTGATCGAGACGCTGGTCGCGGTAGCGGTGCTCGTCGGCTTCGCGCGCAAGTTCACCTACATCAGCGCCGCGCTCTTCAGCGTCCTGATCTGGGCGACCGCCGAGGGCTTCGGAGGCCCCTACTCCTCCAGCTCGACCGATATCGGCACCGCGGTGATCTACGCCATCGTGTTCATGGGTCTGCTCGCCCTCGACTACGAAACCGGCCCGAGCCACTTCAGCGTTGACAGCCTGATCGAGCAGCGCGTGTCCTGGTGGCATCGCATCGCCGAGATCGGACCGCGTGGCAAGCCCGAGAAGCCCGCCACCACCACAACCACAACGACAACGATGCCGGTTGCGCCCGCGCCAGTCGCAACGTAAGCCGCTCGAGCATCGCCGATGAGCAAGAGGCACAACACGACGGGCGCCAAGCACCCAGGGCTCTACTTCAGTCACCCGGCGTGCCTGGAACACGATCCCCGGGTGCACATGCCGGAGCATCCGGACACACCGGAGCGCCTGCAGGCGATCGAGCATGCGCTCGCCGCACACGACTGGCTTGGCTGGGGGCGACGCGAGGCCCCGCCGGCGCGGGAGACCCAGCTCGAGCTGATCCACAGCGCCCACCACGTTCAGAAGATCAAGGAACTGGCGTCGGCCGGTGGCGGCGCGATCGACCCGGACACTTATGTCGGGGAGCCCACTTACCGCGCCGCGCTGCACGCCGCCGGGGGCGCCTGTGAGATGGCAAGGGCTTTGATGGCCGGCGAGGCGCGCTTGGGCTTCGCCGGGGTTCGACCCTCCGGGCACCACGCCGAACCGGATCGCGCGATGGGCTTCTGCCTCTTCAACAACATCGCGATCGCGGCCGAGCTCGCGATCGCAGAGCTGGGCGCCAAGCGGGTGTTCATCCTCGACTGGGACGTTCACCACGGCAACGGCACCGCCCAGGCGTTCCGGCGACGCTCCGATGTTCTGTTCACGAGCATCCATCAGTCCGGGATCTACCCCGGCACCGGCCTGATGAGCGACATGGGGTCAGGCCCTGGAGCGGGCTACACGATCAACCTGCCCGTCCCGGCCGGCTCCGAGGAGCTTTTGTGGCTGTCGCTGATCGAGCACATCGTGGTTCCAGTCACCCAGGCGTTTGAGCCCGATCTCGTGCTGATCTCTGCCGGCTTTGACGCTCATCGCGACGACCCCTTGGCCGACTGTCGTCTGGACGCAGCCTCTTTCGCGGAGATGGCCCGCCACGTCCGGGCCCTCACCGAACAGCTCGACGTGCCGCTTGGAGTTGTGCTCGAGGGCGGCTACGAACCCATTGCGCTGGCGGAGTGCGTGCGGGAGACACTCGCCGCGCTCAGCTCAGATCAGCCGCCGCGATCGGCTGCACCTGAGCCGCTCTTGACATCACGCGCCGCCTCCTACATCAGCCACCATTGGCAGCTGTGATGAAGGCGGCGACGTCTCTACAAACAACCAGTCGGCGCCCGAGTCGGTGACGCTACGGGACGGCTCGTCGGTGGTGGGCGCTTGGCGCGCTGATGCTGGTTGCTCTGGCTGTAGGCCTGGACAGCACGGTCCTTAGCGTGGCGCTGCCAACGCTCGCCCGAGCGTCACCTCGACGGGTGCGCCGTGGACGTCACGCGCTCGCTGAGAGTGTGTGTGGGTCTGGTCCTTTGGTGAGCTCGCCGGTCCTGACCATGTTCGAGACCTCTGCGGCGATTGTGTCGCGGTTGGCGTTCAGTCCCTTGGCCATGTCGCCGGTAGTGCCGTGCGGGTGCTCCTTGACGTATCCAATGATGCGCCCGTCGATGTCGTCCTTGTGCTGACATGCTGTGGCGCGCCGTTTGCTGGCGCGACGTGCGGTTGCGCGACGCGTCGAGCGCTGCGGCACCACTGGTGGCGCAGAGAGCGTCGAGTCTGCCGGGGGTGCTCCGTCCACGATCCGCTGCGTGTGCGTTGGCTGCGTTTGCATTGCCAAGAACCTCCTGACCCTCATGGAGGTGTCGCGCGAGAGGAAGAGGGTTCGAGACCCGACGCGTGGATTAATGAGCTGGGCCCCGGGGGGTCTCGATCATGGCCTCAAGCTCCGCGCCTCAGCGCGGTCGCGCTTCGGTGACTTTCGGGCTTGTGAGGCTGAAGTCCTGCCCGCAGGGTCAGCTCAACTACCCATAGTATCCCTTTCCGGGCCTGCAACAAACAAAAGGGCTTGCTGGCCCGCGAGCCGGTCTAAGTGCGCGGAGACTCGACTGCCTCACCAGTCGGCGGTCGGGGACCGGCGCCCATGATCCGAGTCGCTCGCGTCATCGGCGCGGCCGACACGTTTCCCCTGCTGCGCGAATCGTAGTCGGCCACCATGCGACCAAACGCCCCGTCCCCGTCGTCCTCCTCGTCCAGCTTCCCTGCTGTCCGTCAGGCAGTTGCGGCAACCTCTCTTTTTCCGTGCGAACTTCTGATCGATGGAGGCGAGAGGCGTTTGGGTTGACCGAGATAGAAGCCTTGGGCGAAGTCCACACCTCGATCCTCGAGCGCCGTCAGCGTCGCGGCGTCTTCGACTCCCTCGGCGATTGTCTGCTTCTCGAGCGAATGGGCGATGTTGACGATCGACTTGACGATCTTCTGGTCGGTGTCATTGCTAACGAGGTCGCGCACGAACTCCAGGTCGATCTTCAAGTAGCGCGCATTGAGGTGCTTCAGATACGTGAACGAACCAAATCCAGTTCCGAAGTCATCGAGCGCGAGATTGCAACCGATGTCGTTGAGCGTCTGGGCAAAACGCTCGGCTTTCTCGAAATTGGACATGGCGGCTGTCTCGGTGATCTCGAAGATCACGTTGGCTGGGTTCAGCCCATCGGCGAGTGCCTTGCGGATCAGTATCAACACCTGCTCGTCGCCGATCGAGGGCCCGGCGAGGTTGATCGTCACGCGCTCGCCCTCGATCGCCATGCGCAGCGCGTGTTCGGTGACCCAGCGATCGATCTCAACGATCAGGCCGAAGCGCTCGGCCGCCGGAAGAAAATCGCCGGGCGCGATGATCCCACCATCGTCTGAGCGCATGCGGATCAGTAGCTCGTGGTAGGCAACCAAGCCGCTGCGCAAGTTGACGATCGGCTGGCCGTAGAGCACGAAACGGTCCTCAGCCAGCGCCACGCGAATCCGCTCAACCTGGGTCAACGTCCCGGCGGCCCGTCCGCTGAAAACGCATGCTTGATCACCGCCATGCTCCTTGGCTTCATATTGGGCGACGTCCGCCGCGACCAGGGCATCGTCGGCGGTGAGCTTCTGCTCCGGCGTAAACAGGCTGATCCCAACGCTCACCTTGATCGGCCTACTCGGTCGCTCGCACAGCAGCGACCGAACATTCGAGGCCACCTTCAGAGCCCCCTGCTCAGTCGCCTCAGGTAGCACGATCGCGAACTCGTCGCCACCCAGGCGGGCGAGTAGGTCCGTATCGCGTGTCCGGCTTACCAACACCTCGGCGACGGCCTTCAGCGTCCGGTCGCCCGCCTCATGCCCCTCGCTGTCGTTGACTAGCTTGAAGTTGTCGATGTCGAGCACAAGCACGGCACCAGTGTGCCCATAGCGCGCGGCATACCCGAGACAGGAATCGAGCTCGGGGATCAAACGGCGACGGTTATACAGACCGGTAAGCCAATCGTGAGCGGCTAGATACTGGAGTTCGCGCTCCATGCGCTTGCGAGCACCGATGTCGCGTGCGATCCGCGAGACACCCACCACCAGTCCCTCGGCGTCACGGATCGGCGAGTCGGTCACAGACACATCGATCACACCGCCATCCTTGCTCAGATCCTGGCTCTCGATCTGGGACTGCTCATCACCTGCAGCCACCTTGGCCACGAGCCGCTTGCGCTCTGCAGGATCGCGCGCGAGAAAGCTCGGCGCATCTTGATCGAGCGCCTCCGTCGCGCTGTAGCCGTACAGACGCGAGGACGCCTCGTTCCAAGACTGAATCACGCCGTCCTTACTCATGCCGATGATCGAATCGGCCGAGGACTGCACGAGCGCCGCGTTCCACATATTCGAGCTCATCGGGGTCTCCTCAGGCGCGCCGCGACGATGCCCACGAGTAGCAGGATGACGAGGCTCGCGATGAGGAGGTACGTGAGGTAAGGCGAGGATGGTGTGCCAGTTGCGGGGAAGCTGATGGTGGCCCGGGCGCTGCGCTGCAGCAGTCCGCTGCGGAGGGTCACCAGCGCGTGCCAGGGACCGTCGGGTATCTGTTTGTCCAGCATGATGATGATTGGCTCGGTGGCGCTGATCGCCAGGGTGGTGCCTAGGTTGGCTGCAAACGGGCCGGCGCTGAGCCCGCCGGGGCCGGAGGAGAGTTGCAGGGTTCCGCTCATGTCGAGCGCTCGTCCGCCCCTGTTGTGGATGCTCGCGACGACCATCGGCTGACCGTCGGGGGAGCGTTTGCCGGTGAGCGAGTCGATCGTGAAGTTGGATGCGGGCGCGCCTCCGGGCCTGATCGAGAGGTAGAGGCGGATGCCGACGCGGCTGACTCGGGTGATGCCGCCACCAGCCGGTGGCGCCGAGCGCGTCTCGGCCCAGACTACGCCGTACTGTTCGCCGGGGGGCGCGTTGCGGGGAACGGCGATCGTCACGGTGGCGATCGCGTGCCCACCGGAGGGGACCTCAAACGTGCCGGGAAGAACCGATGTCCAGGTGGACAGTTCATTGGGTGTGTGTGCGGCCGCGCCGACGAACGCACCCTGGCTGATCGCCGCGGCGGCGGGGTAGGTGACGATGTGCAGGTTTGAGGCCGTCGTGTTGGAGATCTCGATTCGGCGGTGGATGGTCGTCCCCGGGTGCAGGTGATCGATGATGTAGAGATGCGCTCTGGGATCGGCGTATGCGCTGAGCGGGACGTCGAGCAGCTGCGCGCCGATGCTGCCATCCGTGACTGCTCGCGTCCTGGAGACCGGCGCCGCGGTGGACACGCTGACGGGCGCTCCAATCGCGGCTGTCAAGGCGACGGCGGCCAGAACACCTCGCGTGAGATAGCGCAAGCGCTCGGCCGCCCGTCCGCGCGGTTGCCTGGAGCACCGAACGCGCATGACTACGAAACGGACTGCGTAATCGTGCCGGAATAGACGCTGGCGGCCATGCCTCCCGCGACGAAGACGTTGATCGTCGGGTCCCAGGTCGCGGAGTTATCGCCTGTGATGCCGGTGGCGGTGACGGCCGGTACGACCCCGGTGAGGTTGGTCGGGTTGTTCGCCGTGAAGGTCGCCGTTCCGAGCTTTGTGATCACCCCGGCGATGTAGCCGACCTCGGCGGCGCCGATCGTCGGGCCCGAGGGCGGCGTGAAGGCCGTGGAGATGACGGTCACGACCCAGCCGGAACCGGCGGCCGCGGCGCGCGCGTCGCTCACCTGAACTTCGCCGAGCTGGCCGCTGATGGTTCCCCCGGAAACGGTGTTTTCCCGTGTGCCAAGATTGCCGGCGCTGACGGGTACGGTCATCGACAGCGCTCCACCCGTGACGGTCACGGTGGCCGACGTTTCCGCGGCCGAGGCAGCACCGGCCAGGCCGAGCGTGAGCATCCCAGCGGCACCGGCCAGCAGCAGGGCGCGCATTCGCTTGCTTTTCATGGTGATCCCGTCCGCAATCAAGCGGTAAGGGTATGGATCAGGGAGCGGAGCTGACATTTCTTGACATACATCGGCAGGCAGGACCGGCCACGATCGCGTAGTTGCACGTATTCGTGATAGTGGAATTTCCGCACCCCGAATAGGGGTATTGCGGCAGTTTTTGAGCGCGCCAGCGAGCTCGCTCGCCGGCTGCGTGTCTCGCGCACAAGTGGCCTGTGTCCGCTTTGAAAATCAAGCGCAAGCCTGCACCGAGGCAAGGCTTGCTTTCCAAGCAAAGCAGTGATCAATAGGACGCTGGAGCGCCGCCCGACTTTAGCCCACCGGAGCCGCTTGGTGGGCTAAATCCACTGGAAACTCCAGGGTATCTACGGAGAGCAGTGAATCGGAGCGCGTTCTGCATCTGGCTTGTTAGAGCTGTTTCTTGCGCTTCCTCAGGCCTTTCCCGGGCCGCTTCACACGCGAGAGGTCGCAGGTTCGAAACCCGCCGCGCCCATGACTGGATCGCTTGTATTCAAGCCATTCTCGGATGGGCTGGCGATGCCCGCCGAAGGACCAGAATCGCCAGGTTGGCAAAAGTCCGTCTCTCGGTATCGAGAGTTGCGCTCTTTGGCAAAGTGACGTGCGATCCGTCAAGGCCCCTTCGTCAACATCCGATCATCGATGCGCCTTCCACCTGGCGCTCTTACATGCTCCGTTTCGTGCTACTTTGTATTACAAAGTCTTGCACCAGGAGAAATGACCATGTCACGTACCAAGCGCACGAAGTCGTTTTCCGCGCGGTTCTCGGCGGAGGTCGTCGATATGCTCGATGCTCGCAGCGAACGCCTTGGCCAGTCGAAGGCACGCGTGGCGGAGCGCCTGATCGAGGAGGGGCTGCGGATCGAAGAGTTCCCGGGGATCGCCTTCCGCTCAGGTCCCACCGGAAGGCGGGCCGGCATTGCTGGCGGCCCTGACGTCTGGGAGATCGCCCGCGATCTGAAGGCAGCGGCCGGAGAGGGCGCGATGGACTCGATCGAGGCAGTCGCGCATATCGGCGGCCTCGATCGCAGCGCCGTGGAACTGGCGGCGAGCTATTACGCCGCCTACCCCGGTGACATCGATGAGCGTATCCAGATGGACGAGTTGGCAGCCGAGCGGCTGCGGCATGTGCTCGCGGTCGCATCTGCCGCGTGAGGCTGCTGCTCGACGAGATGTGGACGCCGACGATCGCCCTTGAGCTGCGCAAGCGTGGATTCGACGTCGTCGCCATCAGTGAGCCGGAGCATGCGGGCCGCTACGCCGGGATCAGCGACGATAAGGTCTTTTTACGTGCTCAGGACGACGGTCTCGCGATCATCACCGACAACATCGCGGACTACGAGCAGACTAGACGTGCCCATGAGAGCTGCGGACAAACACATCACGGGCTGATCTACGCGCTCAACCCGCCCTTCAACCGCCACCGAGGCAATCGCGTCATTGGCCAGATGGTAAACGCGCTCGCTCATTTCCTCTCCTCACCGGAGGCAGCGCAGCAGCCGTTCAACCGGGCCCACTACCTTCGCGAAGCTTCGAGCGGCACGTGAATACCACATCCACGCGCGGCCTCAGCGCTGCGGTGACGAGATGGATCTGCCGATCGCACTCCTTATACGTATACGACAAGCCTTCACAACCAGCCAGCCGGTAGCCTGCCGGGCGTGCTCACGGGCGAGCTAAAGAACAGGATTGATCGGATCTGGGATGCCTTCTGGGCAGGTGGCATCGCCAATCCACTGGAGGTGATGGAGCAGATCACCTACCTGCTGTTCATCCGCCGGCTCGATGACCTGCAGACCGCACGGGAGCGCAAGGCCACCCGCGCGAAGGCGGCTGTCAAGAACCCGATCTTCCCGTCCGGCAACGACGCCGACGGCCGGTCCTACGGCAATCTGCGTTGGTCGCACTTCAAGGACATCGAGCCGGGCGAGATGTACGCGGTCCTCGGCGAGCGCGTGTTTCCATTTCTGCGTTCGCTGGGCGGCGAGGGCTCGACCTACTCTCACCACATGCGCGACGCTCGCTTCACGATCCCCACGCCCGCGTTGCTCGCCCGGGTAGTCGACATGCTCGGCGACCTACCGATGGAGGGGCGCGATACCAAGGGCGATATCTACGAGTATATGCTCAGCAGGATCGCGAAAGCCGGTCAGAATGGCCAGTTCCGCACCCCACGCCACATCATCGCCCTCATGGTTGAGATGACCCAGCCGCAACCTGGCGATGAAATCTGCGACCCTGCGTGTGGCACCGCAGGGTTCCTCGTCGCTGCAAGCGAGTACGTCCGGCGTGAGCACCCCAAGGTCTTGCACGGCGCGTCCACGGGCAAGCATTTTCACAACAGCATGTTCCACGGCTTCGACTTCGATTCGACGATGCTGCGGATCGGCTCGATGAACATGCTCCTGCACGGTGTGGAGCAGCCTGACATCCGCTACCGAGACTCCCTCTCGGAAGGCACAGGTGAGGAGGAGGAACTGTATTCCCTGATCCTCGCCAACCCGCCATTCGCCGGCAGCCTGGACTACGAGACCACCGCGAAGAACCTGCTCCAGGTCGTCAAGACGAAGAAGACCGAGCTGCTCTTCCTCGCGCTCTTCCTGCGGCTCCTGCGTCCGGGTGGCCGCGCGGCGGTGATCGTCCCCGACGGGGTGCTGTTCGGTTCGAGTAAGGCCCACAAGGAGCTTCGCCGCGTGCTCGTCGAGGACCAGAAGCTCGACGCCGTCGTGAAGCTCCCCAGCGGCGTCTTCAAGCCGTACGCAGGAGTCTCAACCGCGATCCTCTTTTTCACGAAGACCGAGAGCGGCGGCACCGACTACGTGTGGTTCTACGACGTAATCGCCGATGGATGGAGTTTGGACGACAAGCGCGCCCCGCTCCTAGACGAGGACAAGCTCGGCCCTGTTCCCGCTGCCGACCTCTCCGACGAGGACCACGAGAAGAACAACCTCCCCGACGCCCTTCTCTGCTGGAGAGAGAAGGACGGCGAGGAGCGCGACCGTGCGCGCACCGAACAGAGCTTCTGCGTGCCCAAGGCCGAGATCGCCGCCAACGGCTACGACCTGAGTCTCAACCGCTACAAGGAGATCGTCCACGAGGAGGTCGAGCACCAGCCTCCCGCCGAGATCATTGCTGAACTCGAGCGGCTGGATGAGGAGGTCCGAGCGGGGTTGGAGGAGTTGAAGGGGATACTCCGATGACCCTTCCGTCGAGTTCCCAACTGTCAGAAGTCATCGAGGATGCGCGGCCTGGATTTGCGTCTGGTGTGGAATCGCTGGAGGGCGTCTTCCAGATACGCATGAACAACGTAACCCGTGAAGGTGGTTGGGACTACTCAAAAAAGCGATACGTTCCGGCCGACGGCAAACTGGTCGATCGGTTCCGTCTCGAGGACGGAGATGTCCTTTTCAACGCCACGAATAGCCCTGAGCTGGTAGGGAAGACAGCGCTCGTTTGTGAGCCTACCGAGCCCATGGTATTTAGCAACCATTTTCTCCGCCTGAGAGCTGATCCTCGACGCTTGCTTCAGCCATATCTTGCGCGTTGGCTACAGCTGCAGTTCGAGCGAGGGATCTTTGCGTCGATGTGTCAGCGCTGGGTCAATCAGGCGGCCGTAAAGAGGGACCGCCTGCTGGCCATGACGATACCGCTGCCGTCTTTGACTGACCAACGACGGATCGCGCGGGTGCTGGACGCGGCGGATGCGCTGCGTACGGCGAGACGCGATGCTCTCTCTAGGCTGGCACTTCTCCCGGAAGCGTACTTCCTGAGCATGTTCGGCGACCCGGTCACGAACGTCCAAAGATGGCCCCGGGCAACAATAGGAGAAATTGGAGATGTGATCACCGGTAATACCCCAAGCCGTGCTATCCAAAGCAATTATGGGGACTATATAGGGTGGGTCAAGTCGGACAACCTAGGTGGCCAGCAGACATATGTAACGCTCCCAACGGAGTTCCTATCACGGACCGGGGCCAAGATGGCGAGGGTGGTCGGACGGAACGCCATTCTCGTTACCTGTATCGCTGGCAGCCCCACTTCGATCGGCAATTTGGCGATCACCGACCACGAAGTCGCCTTTAACCAGCAGATCAACGCAGTCGTCCCTCGACGCGTTGATGTCAAGTTTCTCTACACCCAGCTCAAACTGTGTAAGCGACTGGTCCAGCTGGCATCAACTGGAGGCATGAAGGGTATGGTCAGCAAGTCACGGTTGATGGGTATCACGCTGATCAATCCCCCTCTCGAACTTCAACGCGACTTCGCGGCACGGTTCGACCAAGTCGAGAAAGCCAAGGAGCAAGCTGGCCAGAGCCGCTCCCACCTCGACGCCCTCTTCGCCTCCCTCCAAGACCGAGCCTTCAAGGGAGAACTGTGAGATGACTGGAGGCTTGCCCGGTGGTTCATCTACGGCGCCAAGCAACTTCACCTTCCTGAAGCCGGGCTGGCCCGAGCTGTACCCCGAGGCGGAGAAGGCGGAGCAGAACATGGCGGCGGACCCGCGCGCGTCGTGTTTCTACGCCCGCCGCACGCTGGAGCTTGCGGTGCAGTGGATGTACGACGCGGACGACACCCTGCGGAGACCGTACCGCACCGCGCTATCGGCGCTGCTGTTTGAGCCGACGTTCCTCACGCTGGTCGAGCAGCCCATACGCGCAAAGATGGACGTGATCCGCAAGCAGGGCAATGCGGCGGTCCACGACAACAAACGGATCGCACCGAATGAGGCGGTCACAGCGGTGCGCGAGCTCTTCCATGTGCTCTTCTGGATTGCGCGCACCTACGCCCGCACCCCGGAGTACGCGCCGCCCGCGAGTCTCGTATTTGATCCCGAGACGATTCAACGGCTTACCGGAGCCGCGGCCGGGTCACAGACCCGCGAGGCGCTGCGCAAGCAGGCCGAGCAGCAGGCCGCGCGAGACGCCCAGATGCAGGAGACCCGGCGCCACAACGCCGAGCTGCAGGCCGAGCTGACGCGGCTGCGCGCGGAAATCGCAAAGGCTAAGGCTGCCAACCAGACGCACGACGACGACCACGATTACAACGAGGAAGCGACCCGCGACTTCTATATCGACCTCCTGCTCAAGGAGGCTGGATGGCCGCTCGAACAGGAGCGCGACCGAGAGTTCGAGGTCAGAGGGATGCCCACCAAGACGGGCGTCGGGCGCGTCGACTACGTGCTGTGGGGCGACGATGGCAAGCCGCTCGCGGTCGTGGAGGCCAAGCGGACTCGACGCGATGCGAGGGAGGGCCGCCAACAAGCTAAGCTCTACGCTGACTGCCTGGAGCAGCAGTTTGGCTCGCGGCCGGCGATCTTCTACAGCAACGGATACGAGACGTGGCTGTGGGACGACGAGCGCTACCCGCCCCGCCTCGTACAGGGCTTCTACACGAAGCACGAGCTCGCGCTGCTCGTCCACCGGCGGACCGCGTCACGCCCACTGGAGGAGACGCCGATCAAATCGGCGATCGTCGAGCGCCCCTATCAACATCGGGCGATCAGGCGTATCGGCGAGGCATTCGAGCGCGACCGCCAGCGCGAGGCGCTTGTCGTGATGGCAACGGGCGCCGGGAAGACACGCACGGTGATCGCGCTCATCGATCTGCTCATGCGCGCCGGCTGGGTCAAGCGCGCGCTCTTCCTGGCCGACAGGGTCGCGCTCGTCAACCAGACGGTGGGCGCGTTCAAGGCCCACCTGCCTGACGCCGTCACCGTCAACCTCCTTACAGAGAGGAATGAGGAGGGCCGCGTCTACGTCGCTACCTACCCGACGATGATGGGGCTCATCGGCGAGGCCGAGCCGGGACAAGAGCGGCGCTTCGGCCCCGGCTTCTTCGATCTCGTCGTGATCGACGAGGCCCACCGCTCGGTCTATCGGAAGTACCGCGCGATCTTCGCCTACTTCGACTCCCTCCTCGTCGGGCTCACCGCGACGCCCAAGGACGAGATCGACCGCAACACCTATGAGCTTTTCAACCTGGAGCCCGGTGTGCCCACCGACGCCTACAGTCTCGAGGAGGCTGTCGCTGAGGGCTACCTCGTCCCGCCGCGCGCCGTGACCGTGCCGTTGAAGTTCCCTCTGCAGGGGATCCGCTACGCCGACCTCCCCGAGGACGAGCGCGAGCAGTGGGAGGAGCTGGATTGGGGCGAGGAGGCCGATCCCCCCGAGGAGGTCGCCTCGGAGGCCGTGAACCGCTGGCTCTTCAACGCCGACACCGTTGACAAGGTGCTCGAAACGTTGATGAAGGAAGGGCGCAGAGTCGCCGGAGGCGACCGGCTCGGTAAGACGATCGTCTTCGCCAAGAACTCAGCCCACGCCGATTTCATAGCGGAACGTTTCGACGCGAACTATCCCGAGTACGCAGGGCACTTCGCCCGGGTTATCACGTTCCGCACCGAGCACGCTCAGAATCTAATCGACGACTTCTCGATCAAGGAGAAGGCCCCCCACATCGCGATCTCGGTTGACATGCTCGACACCGGTATCGACGTGCCCGAGGTGGTCAACCTCGTCTTCTTCAAGAGCGTGCGCTCGCGGACGAAGTTCTGGCAGATGATTGGCCGCGGCACACGCCTGTGCCCCGATCTGTTCGGACCCGGAGAAGACAAGCGCGACTTCCTCGTGTTCGACTGCTGCGAGAACGTAGCATTCTTCAACCAGGACATCGAGCCGGCGCAGGGCACACTCGGGCCCTCGCTCGGCCAGCGACTGTTCAACGAGCGGTTGGAGCTCGTCATGGCGCTGGGCGACGCCACCGGAAGCGGCGACGGGACGCTCAGTGAGCGCGGCCTGCGCAAGGACACCGTGGCGCTGCTTCGCGACCAAGTCGCCGGCATGAGCCCCGAGAACTTCCTGGTGCGACCGCATCGCCACTGGGTCGAACGCTACCGGGAGGCCGACGCGTGGAGCTCGTTGGACCTTGATGAGGCAACTGAGGTCAGCGCACACCTCGCCGACCTGCCGAGCGCCGTGCGCGACGACGACGAGGTCGCCAAGCGCTTCGACCTGATCATGCTCGGCCTGCAACTTCGCCGACTGCGCGACGAGCCCGGGGAGGAGCGCCTGCGCCATCAGGTGCAGGCGCTCGCCGCCGGGCTGCTGGAGCAGACATCGATCCCCGCGATCCGCGAGCAACAGAGGCTGCTGGAGGAGCTTGCCGGGGATGAGTGGTGGGTCGATGTCACCCCGCCGATGTTGGAGAGCACTCGCCGGCGAGTACGTGGCCTGGTGCGCCTGCTCGACCGGCGCAAGCGGGTGTTCGTCTACACCGACTTCGCTGACGAGCTCGGAGAGGTGGCAGAGGTCGAGCTGCGCGGCATCTCGGTCGGTACCGACTTCGAGCGCTTCCGCGAGAAGGCACGTGTGTACCTGCGTGCGCATGAAGACCACATCGCGCTGCAGAAGCTGCGCCGCAACCGCCAGCTCACCCAGGGCGACGTGACTGAGCTCGAACAGATGCTCGCCGCCGCCGACCTCGGGGATGCCGCCGATCTCGACCGAGCGCGTCGTGAGTCTGACGGCCTCGGCTTGTTTGTCCGCTCACTCGTCGGTCTCGAGCGTGGCGCCGCTCAGCAAGCGCTCGCCGGTTTCATCGACGGGCGTACGCTGAGTTCCAACCAGCTCGACTTTATCCGCCTTGTAGTTGACCACCTGACCGAGAACGGGGCGATGCAGGCCGACCGTCTCTACGAATCGCCCTTCACCGATTTCGCCCCGCAGGGTCCGGAGGAAATCTTCCCTACAGAGGCCGCGGACGAACTCTTCGCCGCGATTGAGGCCGTCCGGGCAAGAGCAGAGCCGAGGGACGAGGCCGCGTAGTGACTTCGTACCTCGCTATGCCAGTAACCCACCAGACAGGTGGACAATATTCGCTTTAGGGCACGCGACAGCACCTGTGCCCCTTCGAGCCGGGAGACAAGGTCCTCGCCGGTTCCATTGCAGGACGCGTACCCGCCGGAAGTCTCACGGTCGCGCTGCCTAGCAGCACCGGCACTGCCCCTTGGTACTTGCTGTAGATGACTTCGATAACAGCCGAGTGTCTGCTCACGTGTCGCGGGTGCCGTGGACGTCCGCAAAGACCACTGAACAGTTCGGGGCCCGAGAACCAGTGAGTCACGGTCGAACCGCGTGCCACATCGCGACCGAGTGACCAGCCGCTGTACCCAAAGACACCGTGGCCTGACACGACGTCTCGGCTACAAGAAATCGCCGGGATGCGCACGGCATAGTCTTCCTTGGCGCTTGTGACAGCAAACGGCGCGGTGAAGCTCAGTTGGACCCCGGCAACTAGACGATTACTCACCTGGAGCCGTACGTGCAGCGGGTGGTTCAGATCGCGCGGCGCCATATCGCGGGCAGCCGGCCAGTGCGGCTCAGGACATGGATCAGCCAAGTGCTCGCCGCCCCACGGCGGAAGAACCGGCCCGCGCTGGCAGAGCTTGCCATCCAGCCGGTAGGTGATCGTGGTAAGCGGGGCTGATGCGGGCAGATCGCCTTCGCTGCCAAGACTTTCTCCGCCCGATCCCTCTGGCTCTTTAAGGGCGCCACTTCGCACGATCAGGTAGACGCCAAGCGGCTGCAGCACCGCGAGGGTGCGGCCTATCTTGCCAGCCTTGTAGCTGACGCTGACCGCGGACGCTCCGAGCATTCCGTAATAAATGTTGCGCAGCTCGCTGAGGGGTCGCTTCCGTTCGCCTCCGTCAGCCGCGCCGGCACTGCGGTTGACGCCGATATGCTCGCCTACGACCACCTGGCCGGCAAGATGGCAGCTGACCGCCTCTGTCGCGTCCTCGTCATTCACCTTCACCCCCACTCTGCTGGTTTCCGGCAGTACGTCCGCCGGTAGCGGGTGGAAACGTCCGTCGTCGTGAAAGACTCCGTCGATGCCAAGCTCGCCGAGCTGCCCGTTCTCGACGCGGCCGATCTGCACGCAGACCTCCCCGCGCGTGGTACGCACGATCCGCATTCCCCAGGGCAACCCGCCTTCTGGATCGGACACACGCAGGGCGAGCAGCTGCGACGCACCGGGAGCAGGAACACCCTCGCCTACACCCGGGTTCAACCGCCCTTCGGGACGAACCGGCGCGCCGCTCAGGATCACCCCACTTGCAGCCAAGGCAATCGTCGTACTTGCGAGCAGGCAACCGAGGGCGATCAGCGGCAAGCGCAGACGGCGGAGCCGAGCGCGCGCGGCATGGGGTGGCGCCAGCGCATCGGCACCGCTCTCGGCGCCAGCGGCAGCAGCGTTCCTGCGGTTTGCCGCCTCGAGAAGGTCGCGCTCCAATTGCGCAAGGATGCTCATCGCTCACCAGCCAGTCTCGCTCGTAGTGTGCTTAGCCCGCGGCTGACCCGTTGCCGTACCACAGCCTCCGAGCAGCGCAGCTCCCCGGCGATCTCCGCGTAGTCACGACCCTCAACCACGCGCGCTTGAATCGCGTGTTGCTGCTCATCGGGAAGGCAGGCCAGCGCAAGCGCCGCGTGATCCTCGCGCTCGCTCAACCGTGCGATCGTCTCAACCGCATGGTCATCTAGGACCAGACGCGGCAGGCCGAGCCGCTCGCGTGCGGCGGACTCGACCCGACCCTGGCGATAGCTCGAGCCCAGGACGTTGCGAGCGATCCCGAACAGCCACTGGTCGGCCCGCCCCTTGGCGGGATCGTAGGCCGCCAGCGACTCGAGCGCCCGGGCAAAAGTCTCGGCCGTGAGATCCGCCGCCAGCTCTGGGCGAGCGGTGGCACGCATAAAGAAACCAAGAACCTGACGCTCGAAGAGCCGGTAGAAGGCGGCGAAAGCCTCGCCATCCGAGCTCGCCGCGCCCAAAAGAGCAGCCTCTTTGCAAGTATCCCGCTCCATCGTCCACACTCCATTAGCTCAGGCCCCAAGCTTTGTGACCACAGACCCGCTGCCGCAAGACCTTCTGTCACAGCGCCCGGCAGCGCCAAGTCTGGACAGAGGCCGATTATCTCGGAGTAGGGCGCCTTCGAGCCGCGTCAGCGAGAACTTGTTGACGTCCTGTGATCTTGAAGTTCCAATATTGCGGCGAAGTACGCTGAGCCGTATTATGGCGATCTAACCAGATGGTCGTCCGAGGCGCGAGGCGGCCCCCTCGATAATTGGAGGTTTCGCCATGGCGAGCTCGACTGACGTCGCTGAATCCAACACAGCGACCGCCCTCACCGAAGAGGACTTCACACAGGCAGCGGCACAGGCTTCGCACTTCATGAATCCGGCCACGTTCGTACAGACCGAGGCAGCCAACCAGGGCCTTGGCGCTCCCGTAGCCGCGGCCCCGGTCAAGGGCCCTCTACCGGGAGAACCCCGCAGCGGCGGCGAAGCCACCGACAGCGAACTGGGCGTGCTCGCGGGCCTTCGCGGCTCGTGGATCGGCAAAGGCTTCAACCTGATCGCACGGCCCGACAAGCAGGGCGGCCTACCGTTCTTCCTGGAGCTCAACGCAACAAAGGAGACGCTCGAATTCACCTCGATCTCCGGGCCGATTCCCAATCGCGGCACCGAGCAGGACGACATCTTCTTCCTGGGCCTCACCTATCTGCAGCGCATCAGCGAAGCAAACGAAAGCGGCGGCCTGCACATCGAGCCGGGGATCTGGATCAATGTGCCCGAAACTGAGGCGCCCCAAGCGCCCCCGAGCATCGTGCGCCTGGCCACCATCCCGCACGGCAACGCACTGCTTGCACAGGGCAAGGGCTTTGAAGTTCAGGAAGGACCGAAGATCTCCCCGGCCAGCTCGACCCCGGTGGAAGAAGCGACCGGACAACCGGTAAAAGGCCTCGGCTACCTGGACCCGTTCCTGACCGCGCAACCTCCCGCGGGCATCCCCTTAGGCGCCGTGGCAAACCCCAACCTGGTGCTCACCGAAGCCATCAAGGGTCAGTCGATCGTGAAAACCGTCGTGCTGCTCGTGGCCAGCGAACCGGTCGGCGGCATCGAGAACATTCCCTTCCTCACCGCGAACGCAACCGCGATCAAGATGAGCGCGATCTTCTGGATCGAGACGATTCAGCTTCCCAACGGTCAGACCCGCCTACAGCTTCAATACTCACAGACCGTCGTGTTGAACTTCGAGAAAATCAACTGGCCGCACGTGTCGGTGGCGACCTTGGTCAAGTTCTAGAGAGATTGTGGCCGGCGTGGCCCTCGGCTACGCCGGCCATGTTGAACAGAGCTAACTAACCTCGAGCACGATCTTCCCGCGCGTGTGCCCGGCCTCGCTGAGCACATGCGCTTGACGAGCCTCGCTGAGCGGGAACGTCTGCGCGATCTCCACACGCACGGCTCCATCGGCCACAAGTCCGGCAATTAGCTCGAGCTGCTCAGAGCTTGCACTCATAACGAGCAGCTCGGCACGTGCGCCGCGCGCGGCGGCAGCCTGCTCAGGTGGCGCATTGGCGATCGTGACAAGCACCCCGCCCTCGCGCAGCGTGGGCACCAGCGACTCTGTCGTCTCACCGCCAACTGTGTCGAACGCCACGTCCACGCCGCTCACGGCCTCGTCAACGTCCTGGCTGGTGTAGTCGATGTACTCATCCGCACCAAGGCCGAGCACAAAATCGCGGTTGCGCGACGAGCCGGTGGCGATCACGCGCGCGCCGGCGTGCTTGGCGAATTGAACGGCGAGATGGCCGACACCGCCAGCACCGCCGGCGACCAACGCGGTCATCCCGACCTGCAGGCCACCGCGATCGAATAGCGCCTGCCAAGCGGTCAGGCCGGAGACGGGTAGCGCCGCCGCCTGGACGTGGCTCATGCCCGCAGGCTTCTTTGCGATCAGGGTTGCCGGGACAGTCGCGAACTCGGCGTAGCCACCGCTGGACGCGACGCCGAACACCTCATCTCCCTCGGCAAGCCCATCCACACGCGAGAGCTCGACCACCCCAGACACATCGTTGCCGAGCACCGCGGGTAGCTGCGTCTCGCGCAAGCCGCGCCGGATCTTCCAGTCGATCGGGTTCACCGACGCGGCACGAACTTCAATCAAAACTTCCCCTTCGCCCGGCTCAGGCCGCTCGACCTCCTCGAAGCGCAGGACATCCGGGCCTCCGGTCTCATGGATCAGCACGGCATGCAATGGGATCTCCTCTCCGAGGGAACGAGCGAACCAAGTCTAGCCCTGCGGCGAACCCCCGCCTTGCGGCGATTTCTGCGTTTCGGGCGGCACCTCCGGCTGGGGCGCATCCTCGTCTTTGGACGAGGCCTCGCTGACAGGCGCCACGGCCTCCCCCCGAACCTCGTCGATCGGGGCCGAGGGAAGCGCGTCAGCCTGCGCCTCCGCGGCGGCCCTGTTCTCCTCCTTGACCGCGAGCCATATCTCCTCGCGGAAGATCGACACCCCGCGCGGCGCCTCGATCCCCAGGCGCACCGTGCTGGCGCTGACCTCCATCACGGTCACGAGAATGTCCTCGCCGATCACGACGCGCTCTCCCGGACGTCGCGCCAGTATTAGCATCGCTTCAGATTATGAAGCTATTCGCGTCGTCTCGTCTGAGAGCACGAACAATGGGGCCTGCAGCTGGGCCTCTGGGTTGGCGTTGATCACCTGATAGCCGCGTCCCTCGTGGATCACGAGCGGCGCGCGCAGGTTGGCGGTGATGTCGAGCGGGTTGGGCGTGGCGCGCACTGTCACGTACAGCTTGACGTCCTGCGCCCCCCCATCGATGCCGGTTCGCTCGACGTCCTCGGGCGCCATATGCAAGGAGAACTCCGAGAAGAACGGCTCAGGACGCACGACCGGCAGCGCAAGCGCCGGTTCGTCGACTGAGTGCAGCCACAGAAAGCCGGTGCCGGGGTTGCGGTCAAGCAGCGTGTAGCGCGCTCCCCCAAGGCCGATCAAACCGAAGGGAAACTCGATCACATCCTCATCGGCGACCTGCACCTCTCCGAAACGGATGCTCTGGAATGTCACAGACAAGTTGGCTCTCCTCGCGCGGACTACTGCAGGAACTGGAGTAGTGATTCTTGGACGATGCTCGCGCCGGCGCGCAACGCTGCCTCGTAGGCAGCCTGCTCGTTGGAGTAGGCGATCGAAGTTTGGGCGATGTTCGCATCCTCAGTGTTGGCCAGGCTCGCGGTGATCGAGCCCTGCAGCGATTCGATGCGACTCGTGGCCGTTTGCAGCTGGTCGGTCACGCTCCCAGCTGTTGCTTGCAACTGGCTCAAGGTGTCGATGCTCGATTCGAGGTTCTTCAGGTCGCTTGAGCCGAGCGCGCTGATGTCTTCGGCGCTGCCACCGCGCAGGTGTTCTGAGATCGTGCGCAGCGTGTCGAGCAGCTTGCCGTCTCCCGAGCCCTGCCCGTTGCCGAGCAGCGAGGAGATGTTCGTGCTGATGTTGACCGATACGCCGGGCCCGATCGCACGCGTGATCGCGCCGGTGTTGCCTTGGTAGGTATCTTCGGCTCCCTGGGGGTAGGGCACGGTGGTCGTGTCGGTGCCTGAGAACACGTATTGGCCCGCGTACTGCGTGTTCGCGTCTTGCTTGACCGCTTCGGTCAGCTGGTCCACCTCGGTGGCGATGCTTTCGCGGTCGCTCTGGTTATTGGTACCGGTCGAGCTCTGCACCAGCAGCTGGCGCACGGTCTGCAGCACGTTTGAGATGTTCGCCATCGCGCCGCCGGCTGTGTTCTCCCAGGAGATCCCTTCCTGGGCATTGGTCGCATAGGAGCTCAAGCCGTCGAGCTGGCTCTGCAGGTTGATTACCTGGCTGGCGCCGTAAGGATTGTCTGAGGGTTCGAGGATCGTCTTGCCCGAGGACAGTTCGTCTGAAGTCCGCTCCAGGGTCGCCAGCGAGGAGTTGATGTCGTTGAGCGTCGTGGCCGTGACCATCGCGGGAGTGATGCGTTCGGTCATGGCCGCGCGCGCCCAAACCCAGCGATCTTGCCCTCGTCCATAGGACAGGCTCTTGTTGCTCGGAGGTGGAGACCGGGCATTGCTACAAACCCACTGTTCCGGTGTGCTCGATCAGCGTTTCCAGCATGCTGTCCATCGCGGTCAGCGTGCGCGCCGAGGCTTGGTAGCCACGCTGGAAGCTGATCAGGTTGGTCATTTCTTCGTCGAGCGAGACACCAGAGACGCTCTGGCGCTGGTTGTCGATCGCGGTGACCGTTGTCTGCAGGTTGGCCTGCTCGTCCTTAGCCGTCTGCACGCCCGTTCCGACCTGCTCGACAAGCGCTGCATACCCCTGTTCGGCAGCACCCCCGCGCAGTGCCGCGATCGCCTGAGCGACATCATTACCCCCAGCAGCTACGGTCGAGGAAGTTTGTACCTGTGCGGCCGTGACCGCGACCTGGAGTGTGGCGGCGGTTGTACCGGAGAAGAACGGCGTGCTCGTGTGCAGCGCGTTGACCGTGCTCGCCAAAGTGTTTGCCACGTTGTCCAGGGCCGTTTGGTAGCCGCTGAGCGCGCCTGTCGGCGCCGTCAGGCCGAGCAGCGCGCCGAGCTTCCCACCGGCGGCCTGCGTAAGTGCCTGCGGCCAGTTGACCGTCGTGCCTTCGACCAGCGGCTTGGCAGCATCGCCAAAGCTGACCGTGTCGGTGCCATCTGGCTGCTCGCTGACGGTGACCTGCGCGAGGCCCGAGAGCTTGTCGAGCAAGAGATCGCGCCGATCGAGCATTTCGTTCGGCTTCTGGCCCGCTTGTTCGGCGAGCTTGATCTGGCCGTTGAGCTGAGCGATCTGGCTGGCGTCGTTTTGCACTTCGCCTGAGGGACCGGTGAGGGCCGCGTACTGTTCACCGGCCTGGGTTGAGATCGTCGAGAGTTGCGCGCTGAGTTCGTGGAAAGTGCTTGCCAGCGATTTGCCGGCGGCCACCACCCTTTCCTTGGCGGCAATGTTTGTGGGGTCGTTGGCGAGTTCACTCCAGGAGCTCCAGAACGCCGATATCTGGCTGGCAAGGCCAGAGCTCGAGGGTTCGTTGAATGCCGCCTGAGCTTGCGTCAGCTCTTCAGACTGGGTGCTTGCTTCGCTCAGCGAGCTGTTTTGCGTGCGGTACTGCGCGTCCAGGTAGACGTTGCGCACGCGCGTGATCGTCGCAACGCTGACGCCGGTGCCGAGCTGTGCGCCTTCTCCGGTCAGCGGCGAGATCGCCGGGATGACGATCGGCTCGTTGGTCTGTAGGACCGCCCTCTGGCGCGAATAGCCTTCGGTGTCGGAGTTGGCGATGTTGTTGCCGGTGACGTCGAGCGCCGCCTGCTCGGCGACCAGCCCGCTGAGCGCGGTTTGCAGTCCTTGCAGGGTTGGAATCGACACGGGCTTAGGCGCGCAGGTCCAGGACGTGCAGGTTGCCGTTCGGGCGTGGGCGCGTGATCGGCGTGGAGGATCCGTGTGTGTCGTAGCCGTTGACTCCGTCGAGCGCGAGCACGCCCATCAGGTGGTCCAGAAAGCCCAGTTCGATTTGCATCAACGCGCGGTTGCAGGAGTGCTCGCGCTGCAGCTCGCGCAACAGGCCGCGCAACTCCGCGCTCAAAGCAGAGGCACGCTCGGCGAGCGCTTCGTCCATCAACGTGCACAGGCGCTCGAGCGTCACGGCCTCGGCCGCGGTGCCCAGCCGCTCGCCACTGCGGGCAAGCAGACGCGAGCGCTCCTCCTCCAGCAGCTGGCGGCGATCCATCTCCCCGCGCAGAATGCCGGCCAGGCGTACCACGGTATCCACGTCGCGCGCACGGATCGCCTTGCCTTGCTCCAGCACGACCCCGAGCAAGCTGCGCGCCGAGCCGATCTGCGCGTCCAGGTGTGCGAGCACTTCTACGGCCAGCGCACGATCCTGGGCAAGCCCTTCGGGTGGGGCCAGCGCGGTCAAGCTCATGCGCTGGTGCCCCCGGTGGCGGAGCGGGTGTTCGTGGGCGCGACGTTCGTGGCGCGCGCAGCGGAGGGGCTTCCTGCGGGTGCGGTGACAGGTGGGTTGCTGTTTTTTGGGATTGGCGTGCTCGCGCCTGCACCTGCGCTCGTGCCACCTGTCGTTGCCGCCACTCCCCCGGCGCCCTGCGTGCCTGCTCCTGCAAGCTGGCGGGTCATCTGAGCAGCGAGACCGAGACCACCGGCGCTCATCACGCCGCTGGTCAGCGCCTGCGGCAACATCGAAGACAACGGTCCGCTTGCGCCGCTGTCGCCCGAAGCGCCTTCTGAGGATTCGCCTTCCGCGCCGCTTTCGCCGCCGAGGCCACTGCTCGTCGTCAGCGATTGCGAGAGCTCTTCGACCAGCATCTGTTCGAAGGCAAGCGCTGTCTCATAGGCCTTTTGCGTAGCGGCGGAGCCCTTACGTACCCAGGCAGGCTCGAGCGTCTGGTTGACCGTGGGCAGGCCGCTCGAGGTCAGCGGCGAGCCCGAGGAGACCGGGACGCTCACGATGGACGCAGCTCGTTGGCGATCGACATCATCTGGCTCTCGGTCTGGATCGCCGAGCTGCTCATCTGGTAGGCGCGTTGGGTGCTCACCATCAGCGCCATCTCCTTCGACATGTCTACGTTGGAACCCTCCAAGGCGCCTTGGTGAATCTTTGCGGCGCCCCCCGCCACCGGCTGGATCGCGCCACTGGCCGTGGTCGGCGTCAGCGTGCCGCCGCCGCCCGCGAGCAGCTGGTCCGGTGCGGGGACGGTGAAGAGCTTGATCTGGCCCAGCGTGCGCTTGCCCGCGGTCACGCCGCCGTCGGTGCCGATTTTCACTTCGCCCGGCGCGACCCCTGGCGGCAGCTTGATCGGCGGTTCGAGCGAGTTGCCTTCCGCATCCACGATCGTGCCGTCGGCGTCGACGCCGAAGCTGCCGTCGCGAGTCAACGACGGCTGTCCACCAGAGCTCTTGACCTGGAAGTAGCCATCGCCTTCGATCGCCATGTCGAGCGGATCGCCGGTTTCCTGGATCGGCCCCTGGGCATGGCTGCGCCCGATCACCTGCGCCCTGGCGCCGGCGCCGATGCTCGATTCGGTGCCGGCCTCGTCGACGGCGTTGTAGAGCAGGTCGCTGAAGGCGACGCGCTCGGATTGGTAGCCCGTGGTCGAGATGTTGGCGAGATCGTTTGAGACCGCGTCGAGCTGTTCCTGCTGGGCGGACATGCCCGCCGCCGCGGAATAGAGGCCTTCGAGCATCAGGCGCTTCCGTTCAGCGAACCGACCTGCGAGGCGGACTCCTGCAAGGTCTGGCCGATCGATTGGATCGCCTGCTGGCCGGACTGGAAAGTGCGCAGCGAAGTGATCATTTCGACCATGATCTTCGCCGCGTCCACGCTGGAGCCCTCCAATGAGCCCTGGCGCACCGTGCCGGTCGGCTTGCCCGAAGCGCTGCCGGTGTAGAGGTTTTCGCCCTGCTTGACCGCTCCGGGCACTTCAAAGACGCCGAGTGCACTTGGCGCGACGGTCCCGCCAGCCGCGACCTTGATGGGCGCTCCACTCTGGTCGAGCACGGGGTCGCCGCTAGTGTCCGTCAGCACTCCCTGCGCGGACGCCGTGAACTGGCCGTCGCGGGTGTAGCGCACGCCTTGAGCGGTCTTGACCGCGAAGAAGCCGCTGCCGGAGATTGCGAAATCGAGCGGTTCGCCGGTTTCCTGAAGCGAGCCTTGGGTCATGTTGGTGTAGGTCTTGCCGAGCGCCACGCCGGCATCGACCGATCCGACCTGCGGCCCGCCCTCGCTGTTGGCGAGCAGCACGTCGCCAAAGCTGTGCTGCGAGGATTCGTCTGGCTTGTAGCCGGGCGTCGAGGCATTGGCCAGGTCGTTTGAGAGCTGGTCTTGACGGACCTGCTCGGCGACCATCCCGGAGGCGGCGATATACAGGCCAAGATCCATGTCCTTCCGGGTGTTCGACCGGGGACGGCGATTCTTTAGGCTCAGCCGACGGCGCTGAACAGCGACAGCTCGTCGGAGAGGCGATCGTAAAGACGTCGGCGCAACTGGGTATGGATCTGGGAGACGCGGCTCTCGGACACCCCTAGCCGAGCGCCGATGTCGCGCAGCGTCCAATGCTCCAGGTAGAGCAGCACGGCCACTTCGCGCTCGACTGGCGGCAGCAGCGCAAACTCGGCGCGGAAGCGTTCCTTGGCTTCGCGGCGCTCGGCGCACACGATCGGGTCGCAGTCCGTATCGGGGCTCTCCAACGTGTCTATACGCTCGATCGTGGCGTTCTCGTCCGAGCGCACCGTGCGGTTGAGCGAGCCGACCTCCGCCAGCGCGACCTCGTCGAGCCGGCCCACGAGCTCCAGCGGCTCCATGTCGAGCATCGCCGCCAACTCCTCGCGGCTCGGTTGGCGGTCGTGGGTGGTGAGAAATGTTTCGCGCGCATGGTTGATCGCGCGCTCGTCGCGACGCAGCGAGCGAGGCGCCCAATCGTGGCGACGCAGCTCGTCCAGCACGGCACCGTGGATGCGCGTCCAGGCGTACTGCTCGAGCGTGGCGCCCTTCTCTGGGTCATAGCGCTCGATCGAGCGGATCAGCGCCTCCAGCCCGCAGGAGAGGAAGTCCTCGACATCGCACTGAGCCGGCACCTCGCGCACCTTGCGGTAGACGATGTAGCGCACCATCGGCGTGAAAATAAAGATCAGCTGGTCGCGCAAGCGCAGATCGCCGCTCTGGCGGTACTCGCGCCATGTCCTGAGGGCCTCCGCCGCGGAGATCCTCACGGCCCCTTTTGCGATCGTTTCCATTTTGCGACTCCGATTTCGAGGGAACTGCGAACAGGTGCCCCCGCGTGCGCCAAACCTGCCCGCGGTCCGAGATGCGCTATTTGCGAAGATTTCGGCGCGGACCGTATCGGCCGTACCGGTCGTGATCGTTTGATTGGCTCGATCGGGGCTAGTTGACCAACTTTGCGCAAACCTACGCATAATCACCACATTTACCACTAGTTAAATGAAGTATTTCGTGCGTGGGTGACGGTCGCAGTCCGCGGTCGCGCGAGACGGGTCATCCGCGACGGTCATGCGCCGCGAGTAACGGACCGCGAGACGGGCTGCTTGCACTCGCTCAGATATCGCTCAACCCGGTCGATGACCATGCGTGAAGATGGCCCCTCGCTCCTCCACCGCTATCCCGACCGGCGACGCTGCTGCCAACGCCGCCACATCGCCCGCTTCACCGCGCAGCGACAACAGCGCCGCGCTTGCGATCGAGCTCTCGGCGCGCGCCCAGCGCCTGCTCGCTGCCGGCAAGCTTGACAGCTACCGCGAGCTGTTTGACGAGCTCGACTCGATTGCCGACCCCCACCGCCACTACCAGGCCGGCGTCAGCTTGATCGAGCGGGGCTTTGCCGCGAGCAGCGACGCCCCCCACGCGCGCGTGGGGGGCATGTTCTCTGCAATTGCAGCCGGCGCCGTCGAGCTGCTCGACCGACAGCCAAGCGAGCCCAAGCTACTCAACTACGCCGGCGTCGCCTTTTATGAGCTGTGGAGCCTCGACGCCGCTCGAGCCCTGTTCAAGGCCGCCAAGCGCCTGGACCCGCGCTCCGAGCAGGTGGACGGCAACCTGGCCGCACTCGCGAGGCGACGACGGGAACTACGTAGCGCCGGCCGCACAGCGCCCCAACATCTCGCGCTCGTCGAGCTGGCGAGCCGGGGGCTCGATATCGCAGGACGCGCACGACCCGCCACAGGCATGCGCCTGAGCCTATGCATGATCGTGCGCGACGAGCAGGAGATGCTGCCGCGCTGCCTGGCCTCCGTGGCCGACGCGGTCGACGAGATCGTGATCGTCGACACCGGCTCCACCGACGCCACGGTCGAGATCGCGCGCTCGTTCGGCGCGCGCGTGCTCTTCCACGAGTGGACCGGCTCTTTTGCGCAAGCGCGCAACGTCTCTTTCGACGCGGCCAAGGGCGACTGGCTGCTCTGCCTTGACGCCGACGAGGTGCTCGTGGAGGAGGACGCGCCACTGCTGCGCTCGCTCACCGGGCGCACCTGGCGCGAGGCGTTCTACCTCTCGGAGACCAACTACACCGGCGATCTCGAGGACGGCACCGCCGTCACCCACAATGCGCTGCGCGTATTTCGCAACCGGCCCGAGTACCGCTTCGAGGGACGCCTGCACGAGCAGATCGCCCACTGCCTGCCTGGTTACCTGCCAGAGCGCATCGAGGCGAGCGGCGTGCGCATCGAGCACTACGGCTATCTAGGCGCCGTGCGCGACAGTCGCGAGAAGTCGCGCCGCAACATTGAGCTGTTGCGCTTGCAACAGGCCGAAAGCCCGCCCACGCCGTTCCTGCATTACAACCTCGGCTCCGAGTACGCCGCCGCGGACGAACCGCAGGCCGCGCTTGCCGAGTTCGAGCGCGCTTGGAAGTTGCTACAGAGCCTTCCCGATCGCGACAGCTACCAGTTCGCGCCGGCCCTGATGAGTCGCATGGTCAAGGCGCTGCGTGCGTGCGGGCGTCCGACGGACGCGATCGCACGCGCCGAGGAGGGGCTGCTGCGCTTCCAGGGCTTCACCGACCTTGTACTCGAGCAGGCGATCGCCGCGATCGCGCTGGAGCAGAACGAGCGCGCGATCGAGCTGCTTGAGCGCTGCATCGAGATGGGCGACGCGCCGCGCCGCTACACCGCCACGCAGGGCAGCGGCAGCTATCTGCCGCGACTGCAGCTGGCAGAGCTCAGACGGGCCGCAGGGGACCACGAGGAGGCGGAACTGCTGCTCCAGCACTGCCTGCGCGAGTATCCGCGCTTCATCGGCTCGGTGCTGCCCTACGCGAATCTGCTGCTGGCAAGCGGGGTCGAGCCTGGCGAGGTTGTGGCGCGAGTGGAGGAGCACATGCCAGACCCGCCGCCCGCGGCTCGCTTCATGCTTGGCACCGCTCTATACGAGTCAGGCGCCACGGCCGCCGGAGAGCTTCAGTTTAGGACGGTGCTCGCGCGCCAGCCGCATTCAAGCCGAGCGCGCGTGGCGCTGGGCGAGGCGCTGCTTGCACAGCGACGCTACGGCGAGGCGGCCGAGGTTGCCTGTGAGCTTGCAAACGACGACACATTGGCGGTGATCGCCCGCCGAACAGAGCTGTTCGCGCGCATCGCCGGCGGCGACTGTGAAGGCTCGGGAGAGACACTCGAAAGAGCGCAAGCGGCTGGCATGGCCCAATACGAGCTCGACTTGTTCGCGACCTGGCAAGAGCTCGCGCTTGCTGGGGTGGACACTGCCGCACGCCCCGAGCAGCCCACACCCCCCCTTCAGGGACAGCCTGTTCTGCAAGTCTCCGAGCAGGCCGCATCTCCGCTACCTCAGCAGACCAGGGCGCCGCTCTCCGAGCAGCCTGGGCCACCACTCTCAGAGCTTGCCGCATCGCCCCGCCCCGAGCAGACTGTGACATCGCTCCCCGAGCAGACTGTGACGCCACTGGAAGTGATGCTCGAGGCACTGCTTCGCGTGCACGACTTCAAGGGCTTTGAAGTGCTGCTCGGCGCGCTCGAGCGTACGCCGCTACAGACGCGCGAGCGTCGCGAGCTGCTCGCCGGCATGTACCTGCGACGTGGATTCCTGGCATCCGCGGCTGAGGAGTGGATGGCCGTCTGCGAGCAGGAGCCTGACGTCCCGGCGTTGCTGGGCCTCGCACGTGTAGCCGCCGCGAGGGGCATGGCAGACGAGATGAGCGACTTCGCGGCCGCGGCACTCGCGCGCGACCCCGACAACGAGGATGCCGCAAGGCTCCTCTCCCAAGCACATGCCACAACCGCGTAGACGTTCCGGGCCCTGCCAGCGCGGTCCTCGCTCGTTGGTTCCTCGCCAAGCGACGCATATCCGCCCGGACAGGTGGGTAGGCCTGAACAAAGCGGGTAAGTGGGTAGGCCTGAATAAAGTTTTCGCGAAAGACGCCGATCACTTGAAGAGATATCAATCGCGAGGCGGCCCAGGGAACGGGTCGTCGCACACGTTTTCAGGGAGAAAACGCCATATGACCTCGTCGATCCTGCCATTCAGTGGCCCGTCTTTGCTTGCGGGCTTGTCGTATCCGATGTCGTTCATGAGCAACGCCGGCGATCCCGCCGCGTTTCAATCAGAGCTCAGCGCGAGCGATCGTCTGCTCGCGAGCCAAGACGGCAGCGGCACGCCGCCGCCGGAGGTACTCGATCAGATCGCGGCCGCGGGGAGGATAAGCCGCGAAATGCGCGAAAGCGGACATGAGCTGCGCTTCTCCAAAGGCCAGGAGGGGCGGGTCACCGTCGAGCTTGCTGATCGTGAGGGCAAAACCGTGAAAAGCATGTTGATTTCAGAGGCGCTTGAGATTGCCGCCGGAAAGCCGGTGCAAGACGTCACCGGTAAGCCCGCGGTCTAAAGCCTCATGTCATCGCTTGCAGTCAGCTCGGCAGCCGGCTCGCCGATCTCCATCTCGGGGCTCGCCTCAGGGCTCGACACGAGCTCGATCATCTCGGCGCTGATGGCCGTCGAACGTGAGCCGGTCACACGGCTCACCGACGCTCAGGAAAAGCTGCAAGGCCAACAGAAAGAGCTGACAAGCGTCCAGAGCAGCCTCCAGCAGCTGGCGCTCGCCGCCTCGGAATTCAGTATGCCGTCGCTGTTTGAAACCTCGCAGGCGGTCACCTCCAGCGAACCCACGCGAGTCAGCGCAGCCACCAGCGAGGGAGCTGCCATCGGCGGCTATGAGGTGGAAGTCACGCAGCTGGCCAACTCGGCCCAGCGCACCTTTACATTCGCCAGCCCGGCCGCGGAAGACACGCTCACGATCGACGGCAACAGCTTCACCGTCAAGGCTGGCGAGAGCGCCAAGGAATTCGCGAACGCGATCAACTCCGACAGCAGCTCGACGGTGTACGCCGCGGTGCTTGAAGGCAACACCCTGGTGCTGTCCAACCGTGCGACGGGCAACACCGGCGCGGAATTCATCCAGGTGAGCGATCCGGGTGCGACGCTCCTCGAAAAGGCCGGGACCGCCAAGGAAGGTAAGAATGCCGAATACGCGGTTGACGGAGTCGCGGGGACCTCGACATCCAACACCGTCACCAATGCGATCGCCGGCGTGACTCTGACCCTGGGCGGCCTGACCACCACGGGCCCCGTCACGATCGACGTGCAGGCTCCGGGCGCCAGCGTCAGCGCCGTGGAAGCGCAGGTGCAGTCGTTCGTCAAGCTCTACAACTCGACGGTCGAAGCGATTCAGAAGCAGCTGAGCACCAAGCCGATCGCCAAGCCGACCAGCGCCGGCGAATTCGGCACGGGCACCCTGTTTGGCGACTTCGAACTGGAGAGCCTGCTCGGGAACATGCGCCAGAGCATGTACGAACCGATCGCTGGGCTTGCTGCGGAAATGTCCAACCCCAGCGATATCGGGATCAGCACGGGCGCGGCCTCGGCCGGCGGAGCCTCCCAGTCCTCGATCGAAGGGCTGTTGACGGTCAACTCGACCAAGCTCGCCGAAGCGATCAAGACCAACCCGGCAGGCGTACAACAGATGCTCGAGAAATGGTCTCAGGGCCTGCAGAGCACGGTTGAAAATGTGGCCGGGCCCGGCGGGACGCTCGAAGCGAGGGCAACCGGCGACACGACGCAGATCACCGAATTGACCAGTCAGATCACGACGATGAACGAAATGCTTGCCGTACGCGAAAAGGCGCTGCAGGCCACTTACGCCGAGCTTGAAAGCGCGATCTCGCGGAACACTTCACAAGCCGATTGGCTCACCAGTCAAGAAGCCTCAATGATAGCCAGCAAGGCATGAGCAACCTCACCGCCACGCCGAACGCTTACCGCCAGGGCGCGGTTCTTGCCGCCACGCCTGGGGAGCTGGTCGTGATGCTCTACGACGGCGCACGGCGCTTCCTGCGCCAGGCGAATGTCGCGATGCGCGAGGGCCAGGTCGAGCGCGCGCACAACACGCTGCGCCGCGCGGAGTTGATCATCGCCCATCTGGATGGCATCCTCGACTTCCAGCAAGGCGAAGTCGCCGATCGCCTACATGCGATCTACCAGTTCTGCCTCGCCCATCTCAACGCCGCGCGCAACAACCAGGATCCCGCCAAGCTTGAAGAGGTCAGCGAGCTGCTCGGCGAGCTGCGCGAGGCTTGGGCCCAGGTAGCCGAGGAGATCGCCCGCGCGTGAGCGAGCAAGCGACGCTGCGGGTCTACGAGGCCATCCATGAGCACGCCGAGCTTGAACTTGAGCTTGTCGGCCGCGGCGAGATAGGACGTCTGGCCGCGCTCGGCGAACGCTGGGAGCAGCTGACGCGCGACTTGCCGGCCAGGCCACCGACCGAGGCGGCGTCACTGCTGCGCCAAGCTCGGCTGATTCACGAGCGCACCCGTATCGAGCTGATTCGCCTACGCGAGTCGCTGTTGGCCGAGATCGGCGCTAGCGCGCGCGCCAGGCGCGCGGCCAAAGGCTACGCGGGGCAACTGCCCCGCCGCTCCCGTCTGGACCGCAGCGCCTGACTTCGGACGCCGGCCTAAAGACCCAGGCAGAGCGGCCGATCACCAGGGACGGTATATGGCTCCCGTCGATTCGACCCAGCAGCTGCTCGAGGCCGCGATGCGCGGCTCCTGGCAGCGCGAGACTGCCCTGACGAGCAACATCGCCAACGCTGACACACCCGGCTACAAACGCCAGGAAGTCAACTTCGAGTCCGAGCTACAGAGTGCGATGAACAGCGGCGAACCGCTCGAAAAGGTCGAGTTTCAGACCGAAGTACAGCCCGAAGAGGACGGTCCCAACGGCACCAGCGTCAGTGTCGATCAGGAATCGGCGAAGCTCGCCGAAAACGGGCTCGACTATCAAGCTCTCACACAAGTGCTCGGCGCCCGCAACAGCATCCTGAGCGCGGCGATCGGAGTCGCCTCGTGAGCGCCGCCGACACGTCGCGTCATGGGCGCTACTGTCGATGCCACCTCCCGAACATGACCGACGGAGAGGCTTGATGGGACTCTTCGAAGCGATCGGCATCGCCGGCAGCGGGCTGACCGCCGAGCGTGTGCGCATGGACGTGACCGCCGAGAACCTCGCCAACGCCGACACCACGAAGGCCGCAGGCGGACAGCCCTACCAGCGCCAAGAGGTCGAGCTCGCACAGGCAGGCGTTGGCGGCTTCGGCAGCGCGCTCTCAGGAGCCATCCAGCAAGCAGAAAGCTCGGCCCCGGCCGGCGGTGTCCAAGTAACTGGGATCGTCAGCGACGCCACTCCCGACCAGCAGGTGTATGACCCTGGCAACCCCGAAGCCGACGCCAAGGGCTACGTGAAGATGCCGAATATAAGCACCGTCACCGAAATGACTGACCTGATCTCCGAGTCGCAGTCCTATCAGTCCGATGTGACTGCGATGCAGACCGCCAAGTCGATGTTCAGCGCGACGCTCGGGGTGCTCAAATGATCGTCCCGGCGGTCGGCGGACTTGCGGGCAAACTCTCCGAAGGGCTGTCAAACAGCCTCTCTCCCCAGACCACCGGTGGATTGACTGGGGGCGCCCAGGCGGCCGACAACAGCGCCCGCCTGGGTGGCAGCGGCCTTGAAGGAACCAGCGCTCCCACAGGCACGAGCGGTATCGAAGGGACCGCCGGCGTCGAAGGAACAGGAGGGATCGGTGGCGCGTCGGGCGGCGCGTCGGGCAGCTTCGGCAGCGAACTCTCAGAAGCGATCTCCTCGCTCGAAGGCACCCAGTTGAGCTCCGACAGCGCGGCCCAGTCGCTTGCCACCGGCACCGCCAAGGATCCCGAGAGCGCGGTCGTTACCGTCGAGGATGCGCAGATGGCGATGGACCTGGCCTCGCAGCTGCGCAGCAAGGCCGTCGAAGCCGCCCAGAACATCTTCCAGACGCAGGTCTGATCGGTGGCGCCCGCACCACTCCTTCCACAGCCCACGACTCTAAGATCGCGGGCCTAGGCCGTGCCTCTCTCCCAGCTCGCCTCACGGCTCACCACCCGGGGATGGCTGATCGTTGGCGGTGCCGCGGTCGGCGGGATCCTGTTCATCTACCTGTTCCTGCACATGGTCTCCGCGCCCAGCTACACGACACTTGTCAGCGGCGTCAATCCCTCCCAGACCGGCAAGATGACGAGCACGCTCAGCGAACATGGCGTCAACTACGAGCTGCAGAACAACGGCACCGCGCTCGCCGTCCAGTCCAACCAGACCGCCGAGGCTCGCGTGGCCCTGGCCGGCGCGAACCTGCTCGGCAACACCCAGCCGGGCTTCTCGCTGTTCGACAAACAGAATCTCGGCGAAAGCACCTTCCAGCAGGGGGTCACCTACCAGCGCGCGCTGCAGGGGCAGCTGGACGAAACGATCGACTCGGTGCAAGGCGTGTCCGGGGCGCAGGTCGAGCTGGTGCTGCCCAGCTCACAGAACCAGATATTCGGCGAAAATCAGGGGGTCTCCTCGGCCGCCGTGCTGCTCTCGGGGACCACATCTATGCCACAAAGCTCGGTGCAGGGGATCGCACAACTGGTCGCATCGAGCGTGCCTGGCCTGCAGTTGAACAAGGTCACGATCACCGACGCCTCGGGACAGCTGCTGTGGCCACAGGCCGCTGGCGGTGCCGGCGGCGGCGGCAACGGCGTGCAGGAAGCCGAGCAGCGCTATGACCAGAGCATGGGCGCGAGCCTCGACGCGATGCTCACGCAAACCCTTGGTCCCGGCAAGGCGCAGGTGTTGGTGTACGCCAACATGAACGTAAACCAGACCACCCAGGAACAGCTCAGCTACGGCAAAGCCGGCGTGCCCTTGCAGCAGAG
This sequence comes from uncultured Solirubrobacterales bacterium, assembly GCA_963827045.1. GTDB lineage: Bacteria > Actinomycetota > Thermoleophilia > Solirubrobacterales > Solirubrobacteraceae > Palsa-744. The sequence continues at coordinate 1,476,972 of CAWGZH010000002.1, read as the reverse complement.
CAAGGACATCGAGACGCTGACCGGCAACGGCTCTGGTGCAGGCGGCGCCACCGGCACCGCGAATCTTCCGACCGGGACCAGCACAGGCGGTAAGTCCAACTACAAGCACGAAACGACGAGCAGCACGCTCGGCGTCAGCAAGACCGTGACCCACTCCACGATCGCCCCCGGGACGGTCGAAAGTCAGCACGTCTCGGTGCTGCTCGACCACTCCGTTCCGGCCGCCTCGCTGCCGGCGATCCGCGAAGCGATCACCAACGCTGCCGGCATCCAGGCCAAGCGTGGAGACACGATCTCGATCGGACAGGTCGCCTTCGCAAGCCCGACCGCTGCCGCGGCGAGCTCGACCAGCAGCATGCTCGGCTACGCCAAGTACGCGCTGCTCGGCATCGCTTCGCTCCTCTTCCTCTTCTTCACCACACGCTCGCTGCGCCGCCGCGAATCGGACACGATCGACGAGCCGGTCTGGCTGCGCGAGCTGGAGACACCTATGCGCCTCTCCGAGCTACAGCGCGAAAGTGCGCCAAGACCGGTACCGGCGATGGCCGGCGTGGCGCCTCCCAATGGGAACGGCAACGGAAATGGCAACGGGAACGGACACACCGGCGGCGACCAGCTGCGCCGACAGGTCGAGCAGCTCGCCGACAGCGACCCCGATCGGGTTGCCCAGCAGCTTCGCAACTGGATGCAAGAGGACTAGCGCGAGTGGCCGATTCACCCTCAGAGACAGCGCCGAAACCGCCGGGCGCTCTGGCCGAGCGCTCAGCGGGCAGTCCGTCCGCGCCCTTGCCGGCCGCCCCAAGCGAGCGCTTGCCGGGAGCGCGCAGGGCAGCCGTGCTGATGGCGGCGCTCGGACCCGAGCGCGCGGCGAACGTGATGCAGCGCATGGACGAGGAGGCGATCGAGAGCCTCTCGATGGAGATGGCGCGGCTCAGCTCTGTAGGCGCTGAGACGACCGAGTCGGTCTTCGGCGAACTGGCCGCCGAGGCCGGCGAGGGCCAGGGGGCTGTCAGCGGCGGGCTGGACTTTGCGCGCGGAGTGATCGAGCGCGCGCTCGACCCCGAGCGCGCGACCGACCTGCTCGGGCGCCTAGAGAGCGCCAGCGAAACGCGACCTTTCGAGTTTCTGCGGCGTGTGCCGCCAGAGCGGATCGCCTCCCTGCTGCGCGGCGAGTCGCCCCAGACGGTTGCGCTCGTGCTCGCCAGCCTGCACACGAATCTTGCCGCCGGGGTGCTCGCCCGGCTGCCCGAGTCCGAGCAACCGGACATCGCGCTGCGAATCGCGCGCATGGGCAACACCGGCACGCGCGTCATCCAGCAGGTCGAGCAGATGATTCGCCACAAGCTTGGGGCTACGGTGGAGCGCAAGTACTCCGCCAGCGGCGGAGCCAAGACGCTTGCCGGCATCCTCAATCATGCCGACCGCACCACCGAGCGCAACGTGCTCGAGCGCCTCGCCGGAGCAGACAAGGCGCTTGCGGAGGAAGTGCGCGGGATGCTGTTCGTGTTCGAGGACATCGTCAAGCTCGACGAGCGCGCGATCCAGCAAGTGCTGCGCGAGGTTGACCAAAAAGACCTTGTCCTAGCTCTGCGTGGCGTTCCGGAGAACGTGATGGAGGCCGTGCTTACGAACATGTCAGAGCGCGGCGCGGCGATGCTCAAGGAGGAGATGGAGATCCAGACGCCGCAACGCCAGCGCGACATCGACGAGGCGCAGAGTCGCGTGGTCGCGGTCGTGCGCAAGCTGGACGAGGCCGGCACGATCGTGATCGCCGGCGGCGACGAGGAGGAGGGCGAAGCGGTTGTCTGAGCGGACCGCGGTGGCACGCGGCGGTCAGATGGAGAAAATGTTGCCGGAGGGTGGCCGTAGGCGCGGCCACCGGATGTCGAGAGCATTGTTTGAGGATGCCCTAGCGCGCGGCTGCTGCCAGAGGGGCAAAGCGGTTGCCTGACACCGCTGTCAGCTATGCCTTCGAGCAGCTCGAGCCGTCGCAGCCCCAGCCACGCGACGCGCCCGCGCGTGCGCTTGCCCAGGCCCAGCTCGAAGCCGAGCAGATCCGCGAGCAAGCCCGCTCTGAGGGCTATGCCGAGGGGCGCAGCGCCGGCCACGAGCAGGGCGCCGGCGAGATCGCCCTCGCGGCGCGGGCACTCGGCGAGGCCACGGACGGCATCGAGTCGCTGCGTGTCGAGCTGGTGCAGACGATCGAACACGACGCCATCCAATTGGGGTTGCAGCTGGCTGAGAAGATCCTTGGCGGCACTCGACAACTGCCCAGCGAGCGCATACTCGAAGCCGTGCAAGGGGCGCTGCGGCGCGTGACAGACCGACGCAAGATCGCCGTGCTCGTGAATCCCGCGGAGCTCGAGGCAGTGAGCTCGGCCATCGGCGAGCTGGTCGGGGCGGGAAGTGGCGTCGAGCTATGCGACATTCAGCCCGACGAGCGCGTCGAGCCCGGCGGAGCGATCGTGCGCACCGCCGAGGGCGAGGTGGACGCGAGCGTAGAGACGCAGTTGGAGCGGGCGCGCGAGGTCGTCGAAGCCTCGCTGGCGGCCGAGCGCGCGGCGTGAGCGAGTCATCCGATTTGGCTGCCCCCCCACGCGCGCGGGGGGCATCGCCTCTTCAGAGCACACCACCCGGCGCGCTGCTGGCTAGCGTCACACAAGCCGTCCGTGAGGCCGATCTTGCGCGGCGCCACGGGAATGTCTGCAACCTGATCGGTCTGATCATCGAGGTGACCGGACTTCAGGCGGAGATCGGAGAGGTGTGTCTTGTGGGAGGGGTCGTGCATGCTGGTCGATTGGAGATCCCGTCGATCTCCAATCGGTCCCTTGACGCGCCGCATGCGGCGCGTCAGCAGGTGGCGCATGCGCCACCTGCACCGGACCGCGCATGCGCGGTCCGGCCACCCGGTGCATGCACCGGGTGGAACGACAATACGAGCGGTGGCATCCCCGCCGAGGTCGTCGGGTTCCGCGACGGGCGTACCCTGCTGATGCCTTTGGGCGAGCTGCACGGCATCGGCCCCGGCACGCGCGTGCTCGCGACTGGCGCCCCGTTCAGGGTTGCAGTAGGGCCCGGCCTGCTCGGCCGTGTCGTCGATGGACTGGGAGTGCCGCTGGACGAGCTTCCAGCACCCGGTGGAGTCGAGCGTTCCACGATCGCCCCACCCCCAAGCGCGCTCTCCAGGCCACGCATCTCAGAGCGCGTCGGGCTGGGTGTGCGCGCGCTCGACGCACTCGTGCCCTGCGGGCGCGGTCAGCGTCTGGGCATCTTCGCCGGCTCTGGCGTCGGCAAGTCTTCGCTGATGGGCATGATCGCCCGCTCCACGAGCGCTCAAGTGAACGTGATCGCGCTCGTCGGCGAGCGCGGACGCGAGGTGCGCGAGTTCATCGAGCGCGACCTCGGCGACGCCCTGGAGCGCTCTGTCGTCGTGGTAGCCACCTCCGACCAGCCCGCGCTGGTACGCATCAAGGCCGCCTTCACCGCGACGACGATCGCCGAGCACTTCCGCGACCAGGGCCACGACGTGCTCTTGATGATGGACTCGGTCACGCGCTTTGCGATGGCCCAGCGCGAGGTCGGCCTGGCGATCGGCGAGCCACCCGCCACGCGCGGCTACACACCTAGCGTGTTCGCTTTGCTCCCACGCTTGCTGGAGCGCGCCGGCACCAGCGCCAGCGGTTCGATCACCGGGCTGTACACGGTGCTGGTCGACGGCGACGACATGAACGAGCCGATCGCCGACGCGACGCGCGCGATCCTCGACGGGCACGTCGTGCTCACGCGCTCGCTGGCCCACGCCGGCCACTACCCGGCGATCGACGTGCTCGAGAGCGTCTCGCGGCTGGTTGGCGAGATCGTCCTCCCCGAGCTTGCCCAGGCGGGACAGCGCCTGCGCGGCGCCCTGGCCGTGCTGCGCGAGAAGGAAGATCTCGTCGCGATCGGCGCTTACCAGCCTGGCAGCGATCCTTCGCTTGACACGGCGCTGGCACATCGCGCCTCAATCGAGGGCTTCTTGCGCCAGAGCGTGGGCGAGCGCAGCACACCCGAGCAAGCCGACGCGCAACTACTCGAGCTGGCAGCATCGCTCGTCGGCGAGACCGGATTCAGCCCCGAGGACATTCCCGACGGCGAGGAAGTGACCGCCGAGCGGATCGACCCCAGCGCCGCGCCGTCGGTGAATGTCGCAGCCGAGGTGCCGGCCATACCGGCGCTCGGGCTCAGCATCTAAAAATCGGCGATGCCCCCCGCGCGCGCGGGGGGCATGCCCAAATCCGCATTGCTCATGCACCGTGGTCGCCCAAGCGAGAACGCCTCCACATACACCGCCACTGTCGCGTCCCGTCGCAACCCTAAAGAAAGGCGCCCCGCGTCCGATAACCGGGCCGTGAATGGACCCGTTTTTCGCTTTCGCCTCGAGCGCGTGCGCGCGCTGCGCGAGCGCAAAGAGCAGCAGGCTCAGCAGGAGCTGGCACAGGCGATTGCGTCGCGCACCAACACCGCGGCCGAGCTGCGTGCAGCCGAAGCCCATCTGGAGCAAGCGCATTCAGACCACCGGGCCCAGGCCATCGAGGTCCAGACGCTCAATGCGGACGAACTGGTCGCCCGCCAGGCGTTCCTCGAGCGCATCGAGGCACAGCGCGGAGCTCATGCCCAAGAGCTGCAGCAGCGCGAGGCGGTCGTAGCCGAGCGTGACGCCAAGCTCACCGCCGCCGCAAGCGAGCACGAGATGCTCAAGCGCCTCAGAGAGCGTCACCGCGGCGAGCACGAGCGCGCCGCCGCCAGCCGCGAACAGGGCACGCTGGACGAGATGACCGCGGCGCGCTTCGGCCGGGGCGAGATATGAGCACCGCGATCGCCCCCACCGTCGGCGTACCCGAAGACGAGCAGGCAATCGCCCAGCGTGTGCAACAGCTGCAGGGACTGATCGAACAGACCCGCCAGGTCGGCTCGGGGATCGCCCCGACGAGCGCCACGGCCAGCGCATCCACGACAGCCTCGCAAATGCCCGCGGGAGACTTTGCCGCGGCACTGCAGGCGGCCACGGCGGCTGACGCCTCCTCGCCCACGGCCGCACAGAGCGAAAGCGTGGCAGGTGCCGCAGGCGCCGGCGGCGAATACGACAGCGTGATCGAACAGGCAGCCGAGCGCTACGGCATAGATCCAGCCGTCTTGCATGGGCTGATCCAGCAGGAGTCGGGCTTTGACCCGAACGCCCAGAGCAGCGCCGGCGCGAGCGGTCTGACGCAACTGATGCCTGGCACCGCTTCGTCGATGGGTGTCGCAAACCCACTCAACCCGACCGAATCGATCGAAGGCGGAGCGCGCTACCTGAGCCAGCTGATGAGCCAGTTCGGCGGCAATACCGAAGACGCCCTGGCCGCCTACAACGCCGGGCCTGGAGCCGTTCAGCAGTACGGCGGCATACCGCCCTACGCCGAAACCCAGAGCTACGTCTCCAAGGTGCTCGGCTACGCCGAGGCCTACCGTCAGACTCACCCTGCTTCAATCTCCGCCGGAGGGCCGGCGTGACCGCCTCAATTGCACTTAGCGCACCGCCCGCTTCGCTGCCCACCACGACGCCAGCAGGCGGCACGGGCAGATCTAGTCCGTTCTCTGGCGCTCCGCCAGGAGCGTCTGAGGGCGCCCCGCCTGGGGCTCCACCGGACGCGCCATTCCAGAGCGCGCTCACCGAACATTGGGCCCGGACCGCCACTGCGGAAGGCCAGACAAAGAGCAGCCACCAAGGAGGCAGCGGCAAAGCCCCACGCACCCAAGGTGCAAAGCGCGAGCGCGAAGCCGGCCCAGAAGCTGCGCCAGCTTCTGCACAAGCGGCGCGAGCGGCCAGTCAAGTCGCCCCCGGCGCCGCGAGCGTGGCAGGCAAGGGAGCCGCAGCGGCAACTGGCGAAATTGGCCCGGCGACGCCCGCGTCCGTCACTCCCGGCTCAGATGCTGCCTCGACCGTCTCGACGACGGCTGCCGTGCCCGCGCCGGACACACTGACATCTACGCCCGAGGCCCGCACCGCAGTCGTCCTACCGTCGGGGCTTACTTCAGCCCCGGCAGGTGCGCCGGACTCAACCTTGGCTATCGGAGCTCTCACGTCTTCGGTTCCCTCGTCGTCGCCGGCCGGCGCGCCTGCGCCAGCGTCCGCGACGACATCCGCGGACAGCCTCGACGCCTCACCCGGCACGATCCCCGCATCCGCGACGGGATCCTCCCTCGACCTCGGTACCTCGCCCGTGACGGCATCCTCACCCTCGATTGCGGTGTACGCCAACTCCGGTGCATCGCCAGCCACAGCATCCACCGGCCCCGACGCCTCACCCGTGACGGCAGCCTCCGGCAGCTCTGGCACCTCGCCCTCCTCGGCACCATCCGCTGCCCCCCGCGCCTCTCCCACTCCACCATCAACCTCCGGGAGTGCTGGCACTCCCGGAGGCGTTGCCGGCCCAACACCCGCACCTATCCCCATGCCGAGCCCCGCTGCCGCGGCTCCTACATCGACGGCTACGCCCAGTTCAGGAAGCACGCCAAATGCGTCGGGGCAAGAAGCCGAGCAGCTCAGCACCGCGACGTCGCAGACCGCCGCCGGCGCGGCGACCGCGGCTTCCCCCGGCCAGCCGAGTCTCACTCAGACACCGGGGACAAGCGCGCTCGACGTGACTACACCCGACCAGGGCGCCACCCAAACCACGTTCTCCCCACCCAGCTCACGCGCCGACTCAACGCCCCTCCCGAGCAGGGCAACGGTTTCGTCAACATCAAGCAACGACGACACGCCCAACCCGACAACTGAGCTCATCGGGCGGTCCCTGACAGCCACCAACCCTCCGCAAGCCGCAAGCGGCCCGCCTCCTGCACAGGTCGTTACCGAGGCGCCCGCACAAGCCGCGGCGACCTCAAGCGCAGCCCAAACAAGCCTCGCAAGTCTCGATGCCGGAATGAGTCCCAATCCGGAAGCGAGCGCCGAAGTCGCTGCGGGTCCCAACGCCGGCGCGAGCACACTGCCCGTTCCCGGGGTGCCGATGCAGGAGATGATCGACTCGATCGGCGCGACGATCGAGCTCGCCTCGCGCCAGGGCATCGCCAAAGCGCGGATCGAACTTCAGCCCGAAGAGCTCGGTCACATCAGCATTCGTTTGAGCCAGACCAGCGAAGGTCTGCGCGCACGCGTCACCGCCGACACCCCCGCCGGCGCGCAGGCGCTCAGTCAAGGCCGCTCGGAGCTGCGCCAATCGCTCAGCTCGCTTGGATTGTCGCTGCTACAGCTTGATATCGGCTCCTCCGGCCAACCGCAGAACGGCGAACAAGACGGGCGCTTTGCTAGCAATGCCGACGGGTCGAGTGCGGTCGGCGCCGCGGGCGTAGCTGAGGAGAACGAAGCACTCGGCGAGTCGCAGGACAACACGCGTCCGGCCGGTACCCCACTTGGTGAAATCGTCGACGTGCTCGCATGAGAAAAAGAGAGCAGCCCCCACTCGAGAACCACAGGTTGCCCTATGAGCTACCCCACCATCCAGCAAACCGAAGGTGTCCTATGAGCGAACGAAAGGACAGAAAACCGTGACATCTCCAGCCGCACAAGCCGCTGCCGCCCCTTCTAGCGTCTCCGCGTCGGCGGCGAGCCCCGAAAACCCGAACAGCGTGCTCGGGCAAAACGACTTCCTAAAGCTGATGATCGCTCAGTTGCAGGCCCAGAATCCCCTGGAACCGGCCAACGGCAACGAATACGTGACCGAGCTGGCGCAGTTCACCCAACTCGAGCAGACGACCAACCTCGCGAGCTCCAGCGAGCTCTCAAGCGCCGTTCAGCTGATCGGCCACACCGTCAGCTACAGCGATCCCTCCACCGGCGCCGCGGTGACGGGGAAGGTCGAAAGCGTCCAGTCCACAAGCTCCGGCCCGACCCTCACGGTTGAAGGCGTCCCGGGCGTGAAGGTCGCAAGCGTCAGCGAAGTCAAATGAGCCAATTCAAATGAACCCGATCTCAAACCCAGCGCTGATACCGCCCGGGGGGTTGAGCACCCCGCCGATCCCGCGCGGCGCCCCGGCGGGCGCGCCGACCGCTCCGGACGCGACCAGGCGGGCGGATGACGCCACGCTCAAGCGCGCCGCGAACGGCGCCGCCGGCACAGCTCCCGGCCAGTCTTTCGCCGACGCGCTCGAACAGGCCGGCGGCTCCCAGCCGCTGCAGTTCTCCCGCCACGCGCTCGCGCGCGTCGGGCGTCGCGGGATCGAGCTCGACTCCGCCACGCTCGGGCGACTCTCAGAGGGAGTGGGACGCGCGGCGAGCAAGGGCTCGCGCGATTCCCTCGTACTTGTCGACGGGACCGCCTTTGTGGTGTCCGTCAGCAACCGCACGGTCATTACGGCCGTGGGATCCGAGCAAATGAAAGACAACGTGTTCACCAACATCGACAGTGCGGTGATCGCATGAGCGCCGCGAGAAGAGAGGAGATCGCACGTGTCGTGAGGCGATGAGCAGACGACTAGAGGACAAATCTAGGGACGCCGTGAGCACATGAGCGCAAAACGGCGGGACACCACATTTGACACGGCCGTACCGCACAAGCGGAACGGATAACACGACAACGGCTGGACCTCACAGAGGGGGCCGCGAAAGGAAGGGCAGTCACGATGATGACTGGAATGTATGCCGCGATCAGCGGCCTGGACGCAAACCAGGCGCTGCTGAACGAGACGGCGAACAACCTGGCGAACGTGAACACCGTGGGCTACAAGGCCTCCAGTGTCACGTTCTCCGAATCGATGACGCAGGTGATGCGAGGAGCGTCCGGACCGACAGCCACCAACGGCGGCTCCAACCCCGTGCAAATCGGGCTCGGCGTGCAGGTCGCCGCGACCCGCAACGAAATGACAGAGGGCTCTTTTCAGACCACCAACAATCCGCTGGACATAGCGATCGAGGGCAACGGCTTCCTGCGTGTGGGCGCCGGCACACCGCCGGCCAAGGAACCGTACACAACCGGCTTGCCCGCGAAAGTCAACTACACGCGAGCCGGTGACTTGACGACCAACTCGCAAGGATTCCTCACCACCGAAGCCGGTGAATATGTGATCGGACGCAATGCTGTGGCTACGGAAACCGAAGCCGGCACCACCTACGCGGCGGGCAAGGAAGAAAGCTATATCCATATTCCGCCGGGCTCGAGCAACGTGTCGATCGGCCCCGACGGATCCGTCGCCTACACCGACGAGAACCCCGAATCCAAGACCTATCAGCAACGGGTCACCGCGGGCTACATATCGCTTGCGACGTTCCCCAACGAAAACGGGCTGGAACGTCTGGGCGGCTCGCTGTGGGGACAGACCGCCAACTCTGGCACGCCAATCGTGGGGACCCCCAACACGCCGGGCTTCGGCTCGACGATCGGCGGCGAGCTCGAGATGTCAAACGTCGATCTTGCCACCGAGATGACCAACATGATCACGGCCGAGCGTGGCTATCAGGCCAACTCACGCGTGATCTCGACAGCCGACGAAATGCTCGGAACGCTGGTCTCGATGGTGCAGTAGGACACAGCGGTCAGCTTCGCTATCTGACGCGGACCGCGTGCTCGTGTTCGATGCGCCGTCGAGGACGTGAGGTCGACAGCCCTTGCCGCGGGCGTGACGGTGTCCTGGCAAATCTTTACAGCGCAACCAAGGAGGTTGAAGTAGAGCGGACAACTCCGAGGAGCATGGGATGGGACGGCACTTGCGTTGTCCCATCCCATCGCTATTTTTCGACCCTGACGTCCAGCAGCTCACGCATCTCGGTGGCCATCTCATGCATCTTGATGGACACATCTGTTATTTCAAAACGCTCTGCACACCCACACCCCCCTTTAAAGGGGCCGGCAACATGTTTAGGTACCAAAGCTTTAGCTACACACCCAAAATTTTCTAGGCTTTTCGTGCAAGCACATTTTCAATGTTCTAGCGCGAGGGAGGTGGAGATGATCACGCTCAATCGGCTCGGCCACAGCGACGAGCCCTTCCAACTGAATCCGGACATGGTCGTGACCGTCGAATCGACTCCCGACACGGTCATCACGCTCGCCACGGGCGCAAAGGTGGTAGTGGCCGAGACGCCTGAGGAGGTCGCCGCCGCCCTGCACGCCTATCGCGCCGGAGTACTCAGCGAGGCGCTGCGCAACCGCCGAGCGCCACGCCAACCGGGCTCACCCACGAGCACACGCGAGCCTGGCCGGCTCTCTGCAGTGGAGGACGATCCGGCTTAGCCCATCTCAGCTGTCAAGGATTTTTCCGCAACGCCCGATGAGTTGAGCAAATGAAAGCTTCGACGGCCATTGGGATTGGCGCGGCCTTTGGCGCGCTCTTGCTCAGTTCGATGATGGACGGGACGAGTCCCGCCTCCTTCATCAACATTCCGGCGCTGATGATCATCATCGGCGGCACCTTCGGCGTCACGCTGGCCAGCACCGGCATGGACGTCATGAAGCGCGTGCCAAGCCTCTACAAACTTGTCATCTCGGCCGACCCACCCGACGTGCGTGGGCGCCTCGACCAGCTGGTGGGGCTGGCCGACCAAGCTCGCCGCGAGGGCCTGCTTGCGCTCGACGCCCAACTGCCCGAGATCGAGGACCCCTTCACCCGCAACGCCCTGCAGCTGGTCGTCGACGGCACCGACCCGGAGATGGTGCACACGATCCTCGAGGCCGAGGTTAACGGCATGGCCGCCCGCCACGCGGTCGGCGCCTCGCCGTTCGAGAAGGCCGGCGGCTTCGCGCCGACGATGGGGATCATCGGCACCGTCCTCGGCCTGGTGCACGTCCTTCAAAACCTGGCGGCACCCTCCACGCTCGGGCCATCGATCTCCGCAGCCTTCATCGCCACGCTGATGGGCGTCGGCTCGGCCAACGTGATCTTCTTGCCAATCGCCAACCGTCTCAAGGCGATCTCCGCCGAAGAGGTCGAGCTGCGCATGATGACCGTCGAGGGAATCCTCTCGATCCAGGCAGGCGACAACCCGCGCCTGGTCTCCGAGAAGCTGATGTCCTACGTACCCCCCGCCGAGCGCTCAGATGACAACGAACAGCAATCTGTCGCACAACTGAACGCCGAACCCAAGGCAGCCTGAATATGGCTCGCGGGCGCGGGCGCCATCGCGGTGGGGCTCATCACGAGGAGAGCGAGGAGCGCTGGCTTTTGACCTACGCGGACATGATCACGCTGCTGATGGCGCTGTTCATGGTCCTGTTCTCCATCTCCTCGGTCAATATCTCCAAGTACCAAACCCTGCAGCAGTCGCTGAAGGCCGCCTTCTCAGGCAATATCCTTCCCGGCGGCAAGGCAGTCGCCCAACAAGGCTCGACCGCCAACTCGAGCCAGGTCCCCGCAAGCGTCGAACTGCAAGCGATCGAGCCGGTGACCACGCAGGGCGCCGCCAGTCTGCAAAACAGCAACGCGCACGGCACGCAGAGCACCACCGCAGCCGCACAGCAGGAAACGCCCGCCCAGCGCGAGAACAACGAGTTCGCGCAAATCAAGCACGAGCTGGACGCCTATGCCAAGTCGCACGGCTTCAGCTCGAGCGTGCAGACCTCGATCGAACAGCGCGGACTGGTCATCAAGGTGCTCACCGACGACCTACTGTTTCCCTCAGGCCAAGCCACGCTCGACGCTCAGTCCTATGCGCTGCTCGGGGAGATCGGCCAGCTGCTGAACATCGACGAAACCCATCCGATCAGCGTCGAAGGCAACACCGATAGCGTCCCGATCCACAGCGCCCAATTCTCGAGCAACTGGGAGCTCTCGACCGCTCGCGCCAGCGCCGTGGTGGAATTTCTAGCCGAACACGGGGTGGCCGCACACAGGCTGACGGCGAGCGGCAACGCCGACCAGCAGCCGGTGGCCAGCAACGCGACCGAAAGCGGCCGCGCGCACAACCGGCGCGTGGAGATCGTAATGCGCCGTATCTACGGCGGAGAAGGCGAAAGCCACCCCGGCAGCGAACCATAGAGGCGACGACCATGCTCAAAAACAAGAAGATCCTGCTTGTCCTAGTAGTCCCGATCCTGTTGTTCGGTGGCTACACGATGACCAAGGCCAAGCCCGTCGTCAAGGAGAAGGTCAAGGGCACCATCTACGTGATGCCACAGTCCTTCCTGCTCAACCTCAGCGACGGACGCTACGCCAAGATCAGCGTGGCGCTCCAGCTGGCGCCCGGACAGAGCGACGGTGCCAGCACGACAGGCGCCTCCTCCGGTTCCGAAAGTGGGCCCGGTACTCTGCCTGAGGAAGCGATCGTGCGCGAAATCGTGACGAACGCCGTGACCGGCCAGAGCGGCGAAACGCTCATAAGCAGTCACGGCCGAGAAGCGATCAAGCACCAGATACTCCACACGATTCAGCAAAGGACCGACGTCAAGGTCGAAGAAGTGCTCTTTCCGGATTTCACAGTTCAATAGGAGGCAAAGTGGCCGAGGCAATCGAGTACGAGCAGTTCGATCAGAACCCGTCGGCTGGAGCCGCGAGCACCGACCTTGGCGGAGCCTCGCCCTCCGATCCAGACCTGAGCCGTCTCAGCGACATACCGATGGAGTTGAGCGTGGAGATCGGCCGCACGCACATGACTGTCGGCGAGACGCTCGACCTGCGCGTCGGCTCTGTGGTGGCGCTCGAGCGCCAAGCCGGCGAGGCCGCCGACCTGCTGGTCAACGGCACGGCGATCGCCCGCGGCGAGGTGATCGTCATGGACGAGCGCTACGGTCTGCGCGTCACCGAGATTCTCGAGAGCAATCAGATTTCAGCCTCCGCAGGAACCGGCGAGGCCACGGCGAGCGAGGCCGTCGCCGCTAACAGCTGACTTAGAACACAGAGGAGCACAGTTGAGCCCGAAGAGCCGTGCCGGCGCTTCCAAGGACGAGCCACAAAGCTCCAAGAAGCCCGCGAAGAAGCCTGCGTCCTCCACCGCAGAGGAGCCGGACGGCCCGGCAGGCGGGCGTATACGTACGCTCGACTTCTCCCAACCGACCAAGTTCACGACCGAGATCAGACGCCGCATCTCGGGCGCGATCGAGCAGTTCTGCGAGGCCCTGTCGGGCCGCCTGACAAACGAGCTGGCGGTGGAAGTCGAGCTCAGTGTCGCCGAGGTTGACCAGCACACTTGGGCGGCCGCCAAGGCACGGCTGGCCGCGGACGCCGTCGCGGTCGCGGTCGAAGCGAAGGCGATCGAGCGTCAGATGCTGCTCAGCGTCGAGCAGCCGCTCTTGCTGCAAGCGCTCGAATGCCTGCTCGGCGGACAGGCAGCGCAGGCGCCGTCAGAGCGCCATCTGACCGACATCGACTGGGTGCTCGCACGAAGCCTGTTCGAGGGGATCGTCGCCGAGCTATCGAGCTCCTGGGACGAGCTCGGCGGCCCGCAGCTGACGCGCGGCGAGGTCGATTTGGAGGCCGACGCCGGCGTCTTTGCACCCATCGGCGAGCCCACCTTCGCGGTCACGCTCGCGAGCAGAATCGACGGCCAGTCGGCCACGATGTCCTTGTTGATTCCCTGGGCGGCGGTCGAGCCGGTCGCCGAGAGCATCCGTGGCGGCACCGGTCCGCCACTCGCGGGCGACGTGCGCGATCCCGATGCGCTGCGGCGCGGTCTCGCCCGCGCCCAGGTGCTGCTGCGCGCCGAGGTCGGCTCGGCGCAGATGCCGATCGAGCAGATGCTCAAATTGGTTCCAGGCACACTGGCTGAGCTGCAGGGTCGCGCCGATGAGGGTGTGTGGCTGTTCGCGGAGGACGTGCTGCTCGGCCGCGGGCAGCCCGGACGCTCCGGGACACGACGGGCGATCAAGCTGCACTCCACAAGCGATACCCCAACTCGCGCCGACACTTATGCGAAGCTCGGCAGAGCTGAGCTCGAGCGTGCGCGAGCGCACGTGGACGGCACACGCGAGAGCGCCGAGGGCCGGGAGATCTTGCGCAGCATCTTCGTGCGCGTATGGGCCGAGCTGGGACGAACGCATCTCCCGCTCAGGGGCGCCGTCGAGCTCGCGCCGGGCGCCGTCGTCGAGCTCGATCAAGCCGCCGAGGCGCCGGTCGAGCTGTTCGTCAACGGGCTGTGCTTTGCCAACGGCACACTCGTGGTCACGCCAGCCGGCGGCTGGGGCGTGCAGGTCTCCGAGCTGGTCTAGCTCAAGACCTGCCCCTGCGGGCCGATAACCGGGGGCGACTCTTCCTCGGAGTCGTCCCTCGATGACTAAGTTGACCCCTCCCCGTGCGGCCACGCAAGTGGCTGCTTTGCTGTGTTGCTGCCTGCTTGTGTGGGCCAGTCCCGCGTCGGCGTTCACCGCGGCAAACACCAAGAAGGGCACAGGCGAAGAGACGCCGCTGAACCTTGGCTCGCCCAGCACTAGCTCGCACACGAGCTCTGGTGGAGCCAGCATCGTGCGCACGATCGTCGGCCTGGCGATCGTGCTCGGCGTGATCTGGGGCCTGGCGTGGGTCTTGCGTCAGGTCAAGGCCAGGCGCGATCCACGCGTGGCTGCGACCGGCCTGACGAGTGTCGCCGCGCTGTCGCTCAGCTCCGGGCGCTCAGTGCACCTTGTCAGAGCCGGTAACGACTATCTGCTGCTGGGTAGCGCCGAGCACGGCCTGATGCCAATCCACCGCTACACCGAGCAGCAGGCGCTCGAAGCGGGCTTGCTCTCGCCCGAGGAGCCTGCGCAGCCACGCAAACGCCGCATCAACCTCGGCCTGCTCGCCCCGCCCAGCCCGTACGGTGACAATCGTCAGGCGGGCGGGGCGGAGCCACATCAGGAGGGCGAGCATTGGTTGAGCGCACACGAGAGCAGTCGTTGGCCGGAGCCATCGGCAACGGCGCGGCCTCTAACTCCACCCATGGCGGCGCTTCCACAGAGCACACCTGAACGACCCCGCCCCACGAGGACGCTCGAATCCGGCGAGCGACAAAGCGACCCGATGCACATGCCCTCGGTGTCATCCAGCTTGGTCGAGCGCCTGCGCGAACTGACGGTGCGTCGTTGAACCTCACCTCCAACAACTCCGTCCAAATCCTGCTGCTCGTCGCCGGCCTCACGCTCGTGCCGGCGATCCTCTTCACGGTCACTGGCTTCAGCCGCATCCTGATCGTGCTCGGCTTCATCCGCTCTGCGATCGGCACCACCACCGAGCCACCCAACCAGGTGCTTGTCGGGATCGCGCTGTTCCTGACGATCTTCGTGATGGCCCCGACCGTTGCCGCGATCAAGCGGGACTCGGTCCAGCCGCTGATAGCCCATCAGATCAACACCGTGACAGCGCTCGAGCGCGCCGAGGAACCGATGCGCGAATTCATGTTCCGCCAGACACGACCGCAGGACATCGCGCTGTTCATCAACCTCGCCAAAGCAAAGACGCCGCACACCCGCGCCGAAGTCCCGACCGAGGTGCTGATCCCGGCCTTCATCGTCTCCGAGCTCAACATCGCTTTTCAAATCGGCTTCTTGATCTTCCTGCCGTTCTTGATCATCGACCTGATCGTCTCGGCGACGCTGATGAGTATGGGGATGATCATGCTGCCGCCGACCTTCATCTCGTTGCCTTTCAAGATCCTCTTGTTCGTGCTGGTCGACGGCTGGGATCTGGTCATCAGAGCACTCGTCCAGAGTTTTCACTAGGAGCCCGCGCATGAACCAGGACACCGTCGTCAACCTCGCCTCCCAGGCCATGAGCCTGGCGCTGAAGATCGCCGGTCCCCTGCTGATCGTTGCGCTCGTCGCCGGGCTGGCGGTCAGCATCTTCCAGGCGGTCACCCAGATCCAGGAGCAGAGCCTCACGCTGATCCCCAAGATCATCGGCGTCGCGGCCGTGATGATCGTCCTGGGACCCTGGATGCTGGGCCAGCTGGTCGCCTACACGACCGCCCTGTACACGTCGATCCCGACGATGGTCGGTTCGTGAACGAACTGCTCAGGAAGCTGGCGGCCGGCGAGCTCGTCGGCTTCATCCTGGTGCTGGCGCGCGTCACGCCGCTGTTCATCATCGCGCCGCTGTTCTCCTCCTCGCTAGTCCCCCCGCGGGTACGCGGCATCATCGCCGTCGGCATCTCGATCGGGCTGACGCCGATCGCGCTGCACGGCCAGCACATACCAAGCCAGCCGCTGGTCGTGGCAGAGCTCGTGATCGAGGGGTTGCTCGTCGGCTTCGGCTTTGCCTTCACGCTCGCGGTCCTGCTGGCGGCCCTCGAAACCGCCGGCGCGATGATCGATGTCGTCTCGGGCTTCTCCTATGGAGAACTGATCAACCCGATGACCGGCCAGAACGGCGCCGTCATCTCACGCTTCTACTCACTGGTCGGGACGATGGTCTTCCTGGTCATCGGCGGTGAAGCGTGGACGTTGCGCGGGCTCGGGCGCACCTTCGAACTCGTCCCCCTGACGAGCGGCCCGCGCATGTCCTCGCTGATCGGCGGCGCCGAGCAGGCATTCGCCGGCCTCTTCACCTCGGCGCTTGAGATCGCAGGACCGGTGCTGGTCGCACTGCTGATAACCGACGTGGCCTTTGGCGTCGTCTCGCGCGTCGTGCCGCAATTGAACGTGTTCGCGGTCGGCTTCCCGGTGAAGGTGGCCGTGGCCCTGCTCGTCGTCGGCGCCGCGCTGCCGTTCACGGCCAACTGGATCTCCGAGGAGATGTCGGTAAGCGTGGGCGCGGCGCTGGGCGCGCTGCACGTGGCATGACCGGGACAAGCAAGCCAATCGCGGCCGTGAGGCCCGCGACCCAGGACGACAAAGGCTGAGATGGCACGCGACGAACGCACAGAGAAGGCCACACCCAAGCACCGCCAGCGCGCGCGAGAGAAGGGCCAGGTCGCACGCAGCCCCGACCTCAGTGGCTCGCTCGTCCTGATCGCGGGCCTGCTCGCAATCAGCGTGATGGGCCCGAAGATCGTCGAAGCCGGGGCTACGACTTTTCGCGAAACGCTGCGCGACGTCGCCAACCCCGCCCATGCCACCAGTGCCGCCGGCATCAGCGAACTGATCCACACGGCGCTCTCGACGATCGTGCTCGCCGTGGCCCCGGTGGCGGGAGCATGCCTACTCGCCGGGCTGCTCGGGGGAGTCGCGCAGGTCGGCTTCAAGCCCACCGCGCAAGCGCTGAAACTCGACTTTCGCCGCATCAACCCGTCCGCGGGCGCACGCAACCTGTTCGGCCCCAACGCGATCTTCGAAGCGCTGAAGGCGATCGCCAAGGTCGCAGTCGTGAGCTTGGTCGCAGGCCTTGCCGTCTTGCCGGGCCTGACCACGCTGGCAGCCAAGGTCGGCATGCAACCAGCCGCGCTCGGCGCCCTGATGGGCGCAAGTGCCCTCTCGATCGCCCAGCACGCAGCCATGGCCTACCTGGTGATCGGGCTGCTCGACTATGTCTGGCGGCGCCACCGCCACGAGAAGCAGCTACGCATGACCAAGCAGGAGGTCAAGGAGGAGACTCGCCAGTACGGCATTTCCGCCGAGGTCAAAACGGCTCAGCGCCGTCGCCAGATGCAAGCTGCACGGGCACGCATGATGGCCGCCGTACCCAAAGCCGACGTGGTCGTGACCAACCCGACCCACTACGCCGTCGCGCTGCTCTACGACGGCTCGCACACGGCGCCGCTGCTGGTCGCCAAGGGCAAGGACCTGATCGCCGCCCAGATCAGACGCGTCGCCGAGGAAAACGACGTGCCTGTGATCAGCGATCCGCCGCTTGCCAGGGCGCTTCACTCCTCGACCGAGATCGGCCAGATGATCCCTCGAGAACTGTACGCGGCGGTCGCCCAGGTGCTCGCCTTCGTCTACCGCCTGGCCGGGCGCAGGAAGCTCGCCTCGTGAGCGCCCCCAGTATCGCGCCGTGCGCGCCCCAGATCGTCTACGGCGCCCGGCGCTACAGCGGTGAAGCGCATCCCTGCGACAGCGGTGGACACACCATCGCAGCGTTCCCCGATGCCCGGAGGTTCACCCGATGAACAACCCCACCCTCAAGCGACTCCTGGGCCACACCGATCTGCTCGCCGCCGTCGCCGTCGTCTGTGTCGTGACGATGCTGGTCGTGCCGCTGCCGCCGGCGCTCTTGGACCTGCTGATCACGCTCAACATCTCCGCGGCGCTCACGATCGTCGTGGCCACGATGTACCTGGGCAAGGCGCTCGATTTCGCTTCCTTCCCAAGCTTGCTGCTGCTGACGACGATGTTCCGCCTGGCGATCAACGTGTCGGTCACGCGCCTGATCCTCACCACCGGCGACGCCGGTAGCGTCGTGAAGGCCTTCGGCTCGTTCGTCGTCGGCGGCAACGTCGTCGTGGGCCTCGTCATCTTCCTGATCCTTGTGGTGATCCAGTTCGTGGTCGTCACCAACGGCGCCGGGCGCGTCGCCGAGGTGGGAGCCCGCTTCACGCTCGACGCGATGCCGGGCAAGCAGATGGCGATCGACGCCGACCTGAACGCGGGCTTGATCTCAGATGACCAGGCGCGTCAGCGGCGCTCGGAGATCGGGCGCGAGGCTGACTTCTACGGCGCGATGGACGGCGCTTCGAAGTTCGTCAAGGGCGACGCGATGGCGGCGCTCATCATCACCGCGATCAACCTCGTCGGTGGGATCGTCGTGGGCATGCTGCAGATGAATCTCGGCTTCGGCGAAGCCACCCAAAAGTACTCGCTGCTGACGGTCGGCGACGGGCTCGCGGCGCAGATCCCGGCGCTGCTGATCTCGGTCGCCGCGGGCATCATCGTCACGCGCGCCGCTTCTGACCGCGACCTGGGCAGCGACATCGCCGGCCAGATCCTCTCCCAGCGGCGCGCGCCGATGGTGGCGGCCGGCGCGATCGGCCTGTTCGCGCTGATCCCGGGTCTGCCGAAGCTGCCATTCCTGTTCATAGCGGCGATCTTCGGCGCGATCGGCTGGGCGGTGCGCAACGGCATGCCCGAGGCGCAGGAGGCCGCCGCGGCGCAAGCCAAGGCCAAGGCAGCGGAACTGGCCGCACCGGCGGCCACCCCGGAGCCGCTGTCGGAGGTGGGCGTCGACGCTCTGGAGCTTGCGATCGGCTTCGGCCTGGTACCGCTCGTCAACGGCGGCTCGCTGCTGCGCCGCGTGAGCATGATCCGCCGCCAGATCGCCGGCGATCTCGGCCTCGTGATCCCGCCGGTGCGCATCCACGACGAGCTCGGCATGGAATCGCACGAGTACGTGCTGAAGGTGCGCGGCTCAGAGGTGACGCGCGGGCGCATCATGCCCGGACACCTGTTGGCGATGGACCCGGGCGACGCGAGCGCAACGCTACAGGGCATCCCGACGCGCGAGCCGGCCTTCGGCCTGGACGCGATGTGGGTGCACGACTCGGGACGGGCCGAGGCTGAGGCGCTCGGGTACACCGTCGTCGACGCCGAGTCGGTGATCGTCACCCACCTGACCGAGACGATCCGCGCCCACGCCGCCGAGCTGCTCACACGCCAGGATGTTCGCGCGCTCCTGGACAAGCTCAAGGAGTCAAACGCCGCGGTCGTCGAGGAGGTCGTGCCCGACATGCTCTCACTCGGAGAGATCCAGCGCGTCTTGCAACTGCTGCTCTCAGAGGGTGTGCCGATCCGCGACCTGGGCACGATCGTGGAGGCGATCGGCGACAAGGCGCGAATAACGCGAGACACGAACCTATTGTCCGAGTACGCGCGCCAAGCTCTCGGCCGAGCGATCACCGCACCTCATCTGGACGAGGAGCTGCGTTTGCGCGCGATCACTTTGGACCCAGCAATCGAGCAGGAGGTTGCGACCTCGATAACCCAGACGGCAGACGGAGAGTATTTGGCGATGGACCCGCCAAGAGCACAGGCGATCGTCGGCGCATTGCGGGCGCAGGTGGAGCACGCAAGCGGACGCGGCGTCAGACCGGTCCTGCTGTGCTCAGCGCGCGTGCGCCGCCACCTGCGTAGGCTGATCGCCCAAGCTCAGCCGCACCTGCCAGTCTGCTCCTACAACGAGATCGCACCCGGAATCAATGTTGAGACCATCGGCGTCATCCACGCATGAGTAGGGCTTCAGTGGCCGACCCACGCACCTACCGCGGGCGCACTGTCGAGGAGCTGCTGCCCAAGATCCAGGACGAGCTGGGTGCCAACGCGATCATCGTGCGCCGCCGCGAGGGTTTGACAGGCGGCATCGCCGGCTTCTTCCAACGACGCTTCGTCGAGCTCGAAGCGACCGAGGGCGGGCCACAGATCGACGTCTACGACGAACCGAACACAGGCGCGGCAGCGACCTTTACGCCCGCGCGCGAACTTCCGCTCCACCGACGCGCTGCGCAAGAGCCGGAGGCGCTGAGCCCCCTCAACACCACCTATGTGAGCGAGCGCCTAGCTGCCCTGGCACGAGCTGGGCCACTTCCGCCGGCACGCCTGCCCCAGGCGGAATCGACCGCGCACCTACCCCAAGAAGTGGCGGGCACCACAGATCCGAGCGATCCATTCGCGCTCATGCTGGAGCGTGCCTCATCGCACGACGAGAAGCGTATGTCGGCGCCGTGGCCTAGTTCGAGCGCAGCCCCAGGCCAGGGCCAGCCTTTCGGCCAGAGCGCTGTCCCCGGCCCGAGCGCCAGTGCAACCGCACCGGCTTCAGGACAAGGACAGGGTCAAGGTCAAGCGCCTAAGTCCTCGCGTGCGCGGACCAAGATCCAGGAGGGGTTGCTCACCCTCGGAACCAGCGAGCAGTTCGCCGAGGAGCTGATCGACGGCGCCGCCGTCCACATCCGCCCTTTCGCGCCGCGAGCCAGCCTGAGCCAGGCCGTGCGATCTGCCCTCACGGGACGCATCCCAGTGGCACCGCCACTACCGGCGCGTGGCGCGGCGATCGTGCTCGTGGGACCCGGCGGCGCCGGCAAGACAAGCTGCTGCGCGGCCTTGCTCGCCGCCTACCGCAAGGGCTCGGCATTGCCGGCAAGCTGCGCGACCTTGATCAAGGGACAAGCAAACGGCGAGTTGCGCATGCTGCTCAGCCCGTACGTAATGAAGCCAACAGCAATCGACACCACCCGCGCCGTGCGCGCGCTGCGCAAGACCAAGAGCGAGGGCCTGCTCGTGATCGACACACCCCCCCTTTCCCCTGGAGACCGCTCTGGGATACGCAAGCTGGCGAGCCTGCTAGCGGGACTGGAGCCGGAGCGCATTGTCGTGGTACTACCAACGACGTTGAGCGCGGTCGCCGCCGGGCAGCTGCTGGAGGCATTGGCCCCGCTGAAGGCAAACGCACTGGCACTGACGCATGCCGACGACACCGACCAGATCGGCATGGCGATCGAGGCGGCTTGCAAGTTCGGCTTGGCTCCCGAGTACGTGCTGGGCCGTGCCCGCACGGGCGGCTGGACCGTCGGGCGGCTCGACCCGGCCGGGCTAGCGGCCAAGCTGGTGCAGTGAGCCAGCAGCGCGACTACGTTCGCCTCCAGGCCGACCGGCCTGTGCTCGTCTACATGGGCAAAAACCGTCAGCCAGTTCATACTTACGCCGTCGATCTATCCGGCGGCGGCCTACTGCTCGCCGGCCCGCACGCGCTGGAGATCGACGAGGAGATCGAGTTCAAGCTGACTTTGGCCCCAGATCGCGAGCCGATTGTGGGGATGGGTAGGGTCGTGCGTAACGATTCCCGGGGACGTCGTGCCATAACCTTCAGCCAGATGAGCGACGGCAATCGTCGCCGTCTGGTGCGCTTCATCTTCGAGCGCGAACGCGCCGAGCGGCGGCGTATGCTGGAAGCCGATGAGCGCGATGGCAACTGAGGCACAGGCCCTCGTCGAGCAGCCGCCGGCGAGCGAGGCGGCCACGCCCGTAGCAGCTCCGCCGACGGCACCGCAGAAGTCCGCTGGCAAGCAGGCAAAGGGCAAGGACGCAAAGGGCAAGAAGAGCAAGGGCGAGAAGGCCGCGAGCGCGGAGGACTCAGGCTCGCCAAGCGTGGCCGCCCACCCACGCGCAGCGCGCGCAGTGGCACAGGCAAAGGGCTGGGGCGGGCTGGCGGGTTTCTTCATCGCCGGCTACCTGTCGCTGCCGACCGGCACGCTCGCCCAGGCGGGTCTGCGAGCACTGATCGCCGGTAGCGTCTGCTACGTCGCGGCCTGGGCCGGAGCAGTGTTTGTGTGGCGAAGGCTTGTGATCGTCGAGATCAAGGGCCGCGAACAGACTTTGCTTGCTGGCGCGCAGGCGGCGCTCCTGCCAGGCGAGCCCATTGGCGCTCCCGCTGGTCCTCCACACACGGGCGCTACCTCGCCTGGACGCTAGCCGGCGATGGACGCAATCCCGCCAATCTCGCGCGGCCTGCCGCCCGTCGTGCGCGCGACCAGACCCCCGGTAAAGCGGGTCGAGCGGATCACACGCGAGGACAAACGCCCACAAAAGGAAGCAGACGAGCGCGAAGAGCAGAGAGGCGCTGGCGAGCTCGAACAGGACGACACCAACGGGGACGAACGTCCACACGTCGACATCCGCGTTTGAGGTAGCTCGATTTCTCCAAACGTGGTGCCCTCCCGCGCGCGCGGGGGGGCATGTCGGATTTTTTGGCCGCATTTGACATGCCCCCACTGCAGGAAATCTTGCGCCTGGAGGGAATCGAGCCAGTGGAGATGAATCCAGCTCAAGTTTCGTCGCTTGTCGGCGATAACCAGATATGAGCCGACACGGAGTCGGCTCGGGACCGACCAACAAATCGTCATCAAGGAGATGAACGCATGTCCCTCATGATCAACACCAACCTGTCGGCGATGGACGCCAACAGGAACCTCAACGCCACGGAGAGCTCGCTCTCGACGGCGATGCAGCGCCTTTCCTCGGGTCTGAAGATCAACTCGGCCGCCGATGATGTCGCCGGCTACGCGATCAGCCAGAGTCTGCAGGGCCAGGTCAACGGCCTCAATCAGGCCACGCAGAACAGCCAGGACGCCGTTTCGCTTGCGCAGACGGCTCAGGGCTCGTTGAACGATGTCGAGCAGATGCTTCAGCGCGTCCGCGAGCTCGCGGTGCAGTACGCCAACGGCACGACCTCAGCAGCCGACAAGGAAGCGATCAACTCCGAGGTCACGCAGCTGAACTCTGAGATCGAACGCGTCGGTGAAACGACCCAGTTCAACGGCATCGACCTGCTCAGCAAAGCGGCGACGATCTCCTTCCAGGTCGGGGCCAACGACGGCGAAGTGATCGGCGTCAACACGGTCGACCTGAAGGAATCGCTCAAAGGCCTGGTCGAACTCAAAGGTGCCGAACCGATTAAGGGCATCGATGAAGCGATCAACAAGGTCTCTGCTGTCGCCGGTGAATTCGGCGCCGTGCAGGATCGCATCCAGTACACCGAGTCGAACCTGGAAACCTACAGCCAGAACCTCTCTTCGGCTGTCAGCGGGATCGTCGACGTGAACATGGCGGCAGAAATGACCAACTTCACCAAGCTGCAGGTTCTCGAGCAGGCCGGCGTGTCAGTTCTGGCGCAGGCCAACGCAGAACCTCAGGCTGTCTTGAAGCTGCTGCAGTAGGCATTGCACTTCCTCAGCGGTGGCGCCTAGAGGACGCCACCGCTGCAGCGAAGCTCACCTGACGGGGGGTCGCTAACGCGGGTGCCAGGTCAGGCGGGTCATAACGCTTCGGCGGTCCTGTAGACCGGCGCAGCCACATACCGCCGCTTCATCGAGGGAACGGTGGTGGAAACGGGCAGCTTCGGCTGCCCGTTTCCCGTTTTATGGGCTCGAGGGCGGGCATGGTCCGACCCATGGGTCCGATCACAGATAAAGCGCTTTCCATATACACACTCTTCAGCCGCAGTGCTAGTCGAGCACGACATGCAACCGAACGGTTGCATGTGGGGTAATTGCTAGGCCTTTGTTTTTTTGTGGCCGCTCAAATGCACTCCCCGACTGCCGATTACACGGGTGATGTCCGTCGAATCAACGCTTGCGCAGGTCAGCGCGATCAGACAGGCCCTCGCCGACCCCGCGGTACTGATTAGCTCGAGCGCAGCGCTCAGCGGCGGCACCGAAGCACCAGCCGCGGCCGACACGACCGGCACGGGCGAGGAACCCTCGTTTGCCGACGCGCTCGCGCAGGCAAGCGGCAACTACCAGAGCACCGCCGCACCGACCGCGGCCCTCGGTGAACCGGAGACATACAGCCCCACCGGGCTCGCGGGAACCACCGGGCTCGGCTACTCGAACCAACTGCAGAGCGCAGACGGTATCGTCGGCTCCTCGCTCGGCGCCCCAGGCGAAAGCGCCGGGGCGCGCATTGTGGCGATCGCCGAAAGCCAACTAGGCCAGACCGAGCAGCCACCAGGCTCCAATGAATCACCGGCGATCGCCCAGTACCGCACCGCGACCGAAGGCGCGATCCCAGGCGCACCGTGGTGCGCATACTTCGCCTCCTGGGTTACGCGCCAGGCGGGCGAGCCTTTGGGCGCCCAAGGTCAGGGGATCGGCGACGTCTCAGACATCTGGTCGTGGGCGCAGAGCATGGGCCGCGCGATACCCAACGGACCAGGCGTTGTGCCCAAACCAGGCGATTTGATCGTCTTCGGCGGCGAGCACGTCGGCATCGTCAGAGGGATCCTGCCGAACGGCCAGATCGCGACGATCGAGGGCAACTATGAAAACAAGGTCGCCGCCAACGTACGTAGCCCCACCGAAGCGACTGGTTATGTGAGCATGGGCTGAAGTGAGCCTCGGGGAGATCATCGCCATCGCCGCTGCCGGGCTGGCGGCCGGCATGATCAACACCGTCGTCGGCAGCGGCACCCTGATCACATTCCCGGTGCTGCTGGCCTTTGGCTACGCACCGGTGACGGCCAATGTGTCGAATACCGTCGGGCTGGTCCCGGGCTCGGTCTCAGGCGCGGTCGGCTACCGGCGCGAGCTCAGCGGCCAGCGCGAGCAAGCGATACGGCTGGGAGCAGCGTCCGTGCTCGGCGGCATCACCGGCGCGGTGCTGTTGCTGGCGCTGCCGGCCGCGGCCTTCGAGGCGATCGTGCCCGTGTTCATTGGACTAGCGCTCGTCCTGATCGTGCTGCAACCGCGCCTGAACAGGCTGCTCGCCAAGCGCGCCACCCATTCCGAGCACGCGGGCCGCGTCTTGCTGCTGGCGCTGTACACGACAGGCGTCTACGGAGGCTATTTTGGCGCCGCCCAGGGGATCCTGCTGCTCGGCATCCTCGGGCTGGCGCTAACGCAAGACCTGCACCGCACGAACGCCCTAAAGAACGTGCTGGCCGGCCTGGTCAACGGCGTCGCGGGTGTGTTTTTCATCTTCGCCGCGCACGTCGAGTGGGCCCCAGCGGCGATTATCGCCTGCAGTTCGATCGTCGGCGCGCAGATCGGGGCGAGGTACGGACGCCGCTTGAACCCAGTGGCGCTGCGAGGCCTGATCGTGGCGGTGGGGATTGCCGCGATCGTGCATTTCGTGGCAACTTAAGGCTCCAGAGCGCGACGCGCCACATACGTGCCAGCCATCTGGATACTCCGCACGGTCGAGCCATAAAACAAGAGTGAGAAACACTCCTGGCAAAGCCTGTATGCCAGCCTAGACTTGGATATCGCCACGCAGTAACGTTCGGAAGGTTCATAGACGGATGGGCGAATTGTGATGGTGGGAGAGAGCGAACGTTGGGTCAGCTGGTTGAAGGGCGGGTCTCCATGGAAGGGGCCCTTGCTTGCGCTGCTACTGGAGCGTCCTGGCCACCCCTATGATTTCGCCAATCGACTGGTCCACCGCGTCGGTCCGGCTTGGCGCTTGGACACCAACGACGCAGGACGTGTGCTGCGGCGTGCCGAGCAGCTTGGATTGGCAACTTCAAGCATGGTCGACTCCAAACGCTCGCACCATCGCGTTCGTATGTATCAGCCGACCGAGCTGACCTCCAAGGCCGTCGAGCACTGGATGAGCAGCCCTGTGCCGGCAGAGCCGGTACGGGCCGAGCTGTGGACCCGGATGGTGGTCTCTGCTCCCGA
The DNA here is from genome assembly GCA_963827045.1 of uncultured Solirubrobacterales bacterium. Classification (GTDB taxonomy): domain Bacteria; phylum Actinomycetota; class Thermoleophilia; order Solirubrobacterales; family Solirubrobacteraceae; genus Palsa-744. Next base: position 1,451,018 of record CAWGZH010000002.1, on the reverse strand, counting down.
GCACGCCCCAGCTTTGCTCGAGGCGCTCGACCACTTCGAGCGTCAACTGTTCGAGCTGCTCAAAGAGCACAGCATGCCGTTCCCCACCAAGACGTGGAAGGGCTTGGAGTTGGAGTTGGCGCGACGGGGCGTGGTGATGCGGGTCGAGGGAGACCTGGCGTGGATCGAACTGGCCCGCGGCCACATCCTCGAGTTCACGGGCGCTCTCCGTGCCCCTGCTTGAAGTCACAGACCTTTGCAAGCGCTACCCGGACGGCTCACACGAGCTTGTCGTGCTCGACAATGCCTCATTCGAGATCTTCGAGGATGACTTCGTCGGCTTGTGGGGCCTGCGCCGCGCCGGCAAGTCCACGCTGCTGCGGATCCTCGCCGGTCTCGAAACGCCCGACAGCGGCAGTGTGCGTTTCGATGACGTCGAGTTGACTGAGCTCGCACCCGACGCCCGCGTACGGCTCTTGCGTAACCAGTTGGCACTGGCATCTTTCGGCTGGCCGACCCATCGCAACCGCTCGGTATGTGAGCACGTTACCCTGGCGGCCTGCGCTGATAATCGCATGACCGGTCGCAATGCTCGCGTACTCGCTCGTCGAGCACTTCATCGGCTGTCGGTGGTCGAGTGCGCCGAGCGCCCCCTCGACCGACTATCACTTGACGAGCAGATACGCGTGGAGTTGGCTCGCGCTATCGTGCGCGGCCCGCGCCTATTGCTGATAGACGACCCACCGGTGTTGCAAAGTCCAACCGAGAACGCCGAGCTGCACCAGCTGTTGCGCTCGCTGGGCGAGGAAGCTGGCCGCGCGATGGTGCTAAGCGCCTGCGACACTGCGCCTATTCAGCACGCTCAGCGGATGATGGCACTCGGAAGAGGCCGCCTGCGCACGATGGATGTTCCGGGCACCGTCCTACCGTTCCCGGATCGCACCGGGACCGGCGGGCCGTGAGCCGCCTGCAACTGTGTGAGCTCGTCAAGTACTACGGAAGCGAGGGCGAGACTGTCCGAGCTATCGATGGCGTCTCACTAAGCCTTACCCCAGGGGAGTTCGTAGCCCTATATGGCCCCAGCGGCTCGGGCAAGACGACGTTGCTGCTGCTGGCGGCTGGCCTCTTGAGCCCCGAGAGCGGTCGTGTGCTCTTCGAAGGGCGCGACATCGACAATTACTCGCCGGCGGAGCGCGCCGCCTATCGCCGCCGTGACGTGGGCATCGTTTTTCAGTCCTTCCATCTGATGGCGGGAGCCTCGGTACTGAACAACGCCGCAATCAAGCCGCTCGCCGATGGTATGAGCCCCAAGAAAGCACGTGAGCTGGCGCGCCCGTGGCTTGACCGGGTCGGCTTGGTTGACCGCCACGACCATCGTCCACGACAGCTCTCCATGGGCGAGCGCCAGCGCGTGGCGATCGCCCGCGCCCTGGTCAACGAGCCGCTGTTGTTGTTGTGCGACGAGCCGACCGGCAACCTCGATTCGAAGCGCAGTCGCGAAATCCTTACTCTGCTGAGAGACATCTGTCACGACCGCGACATCCCCGGACTATTGGTGACTCACGACCCACAGGCGGTCGAATACGTCGACCACGCCTACACGCTCAGCGACGGAAAGCTCCAGGAGGGCGTTAGCCCAGAGCTTGCCTTGCAATGAGCGGTCGGCTTCTACAGCTCCCAGCTCGGCTGCGAGCACTCTGGGACCTGTACGGGTGGAGAGTCCGCCAACACCCCGCACAAGAGCTAATGGGCGCGGTCGGGATCGCCGTCGGCGTGGCCCTGTTCTTCGGTGTGCTACTGGCAAATGTGGGAGTGACAGGCCCCAGCGCTCAACTCGTGCACGAGCTCACAGGCACAGCTCGCTACACGCTCTCGGCGCGCTCCTCAGGAGGCTTCGACGAGGGACTCATCTCATCTGTCCGAGAACTGCCGGACGTGCAGATCGCCACTCCGATCCTGCGCGAGACGGCGACCGTCGTGGGACCAAACGGCCGCGAACCAGTTCAGCTGATCGGCGTCACCCCGACGATCGTCGCGTTGGAAGGTGAAGCGACACGCAATCTCGGGGCAGGCGCTCAGCTGCTGGCGGGAGGAGTCGGGCTACCGGAAGAAGTAGCTCGTCGGGTGGGCGCGCGAGCTGGACACCCAATCACGATCCTCGCGGGCGGCAGCGCCAATAAGGTGCAGCTGCGAGCGGCACTCGGATCGCAGACGATCGGCGCCGTGGCGAGGAGCTCGGTCGCGATCGGGCTGCTGTCCACGATCCAGCGCATAAGCGGCGTGGGAAATCGGGTCAGCTCGATCCTCGTAAGATCCGCTCCCGGCACAGACCGGGTGGTGCGCGAAGAGCTCGAGAAGCTCGCCGGCGGACGCCTGGACGTGACGGCTGCCGACCACGAGACACTGCTGTTCCAACAAGCCGCCAAGCCAAGCGATCAGTTGACCAGGCTGTTCGCCGCTATCGGTGCAATGGTGGGCTTTCTGCTCGCGCTCAACGCGGTGCTCATAACGACGCCTGAGCGTCGTCGCTTCACCGCCGAGATGCGAACGTTGGGCTTCACGCGCCGCTACATACTCACGATCCTTGCTTTCCAGGGAACGATCCTTGGCGTGGTGGGATCGGCGATCGGGATCGGGATCGGCTACTTGCTCTTCCAAACGGTCTTTCACAGCACCCCCAGCTTCCTGACTTCAGCATTTCTCGTCGGCTCCCAGCAGCCCTTTCAAATCGGACTCGTGCTGTTGGCGCTCGCCTGCGGTGTGCTCGCCGCGCTGGCGGCTTCGATTCCGTGTGTCTTGGACCTACGTTCCGACGTAGCCGACGCGGTGCTCCGCGAGCCAGGTGAGGCCGGACAACAGGTGACCTCGGCGCTGACGAGGAGGCTCGCGTTCGTAGGAGTGGCGCTGACGGCGGCGATATCGCTTGCCGTGACGATCGCCACGAGCCTCACGGTCGTGGCCGGAGTCCTGCTGGCGGTGGCGACCCTGTGCTTCGTACCGGCAGCTCTCAGCGGCGCCCTATGGCTCATTGGCAAGCTCGGCGACAACCTGCGAAACAGCGCCCTGCCACTGACGGCTGCCGAACTCTCAGCGACCGCCACCCGCTCGGTCGCGCTCACCTGCATTGTCGCGCTCGCCGTTTACGGCAGCGTCGCGGTTGGCGGCGCGCGCCACGATCTGTTGCGCGGCTTGGACCAAGCGATCACCCAAGAGTGGAGTGCCGCCGATGCGTGGGTCACGCCGGATGAAAATATCTTCGATGCCGACAGCTTCGCTGCCGGCAACTCATACCGCCAGTTGGCCGCCGTACCCGCCGTGGCCAGCGTCTATGCCTACCAGGGCGGGTTTCTCGACGTCGGCGACCATCGCCTGTGGATACGCGCAAGACCCGCGAGGAACCCGGCGATGATCCTCTCCAGCCAGCTCGTTCAAGGCAACTTCGCGCTTACCACCGCCCGCTTGCGCGAGGGCGGCTGGGCGACCGTCTCGGGCGGATTCGCAAGCGAACGTCACCTCAGCGTAGGCGACTCCTTTACGCTGCCCACCCCGACGGGCATCGCTCGCTTCGCCGTCGCTGGGATCACGACCAACATCGGCTGGCCCTCCGGGACGATCACGATCAACACGAACGACTATCGCCGCGACTGGGCAAGCGTCGATCCCACCACGCTGGCCATCGATTTCAAGCCCGGCGTCAACCCAGCCGTCGGCGTCGCCGCGGCGGCCGCGGCGCTGCGCTCGCATGCTGGTTTGCGGATACAAACATCGGCCGCGCGCATCGCGGGAGTCGAGCGCGCCGTCAGCGAAAGCCTCAAGACACTTGGCCAGATCGCCACGATGCTGCTCGTAGCCGCGGCGCTCGCGGTCGCCGCGGCGCTCAGCGCCGCCATCTGGCAGCGACGCGCCTACTTGGCATCGCTTAAGGCCCAAGGCTTTGACCGCTGGCAACTGTGGCGCGCGATCGTGCTCGAGGCCGGCTTGTTGATGCTGATCGGTGGCGTTGACGGCACCGTATTCGGCATCTACGGACACGCGCTGGCGAGCCGCTGGCTCAGACAGTCCACCGGCTTTCCAACTCAGTTCTCACTGGCCCAGCTACAGGTGCTCGCCACCCTCGCGCTCGTCGTCGGCATCGCCCTGCTTGTGATCATGCTGCCGGGTCTCTCGGCGGTTCAGGTACCGGCTCGAGAGAGCTTCCAAGAATAGATCCGCCTACCTGGCGTGGACCACTGCGGGCACGACCATTGCCTCCCCATCATCGTCGGCTAGTGCCTCGCCAGGAAGCGAGCGAGCGAACCACAGACCCACGAGCACAAAGCCGCTGGCCAAAAGCAACGCCCGCTTGAGCGCCTCGATCTGCGATTCGTTGTAGTAGGCCTCAAGCGAAGCGCTTTGGGCGACAGGCACTCCAGCCTGCTCGACCGCGCTCTTGAACTGGGCCTGGGAGACCATCGGCAACCCCGCCTCGGTACCACTGACGATCTGCTGTTGCAGCGAGGCCGGAATCGCAGGATCGGATAGAACGCGGTCGTGAAAGCCGGTGGTCAGGCCGGTGAGCAGGACAGCTCCGATCAACGCGGTACCAAGTGACTGCCCAAGATTCTGCGAAGCCCCTTGCACGCCACCGGCCTCGCTGGAGCGCGACTCGGCGACGGAGGACATCACGACGTTGCCGAGCTGGGAGATCGACAGTCCGATGCCCACGCCAAAGCCGGCCAGCGAGACAGCAAAGGGCAGCGAGGAAAGCGAGGGAGAGATGCTGGCCATCAGCCCGAGAATCGAAACGAGCAGGAAGCCAAGCCCGATCTGCACAACCCGCCGTGGCGATGTACGCGTGGCAAGCCGCGGACCAAGCACGGCGGCCAGCATCATCGTGATCGAGATCGGCAAGATCTTCACCCCGGTTTCAAGCGCGTTCTTACCGAGCACCAGCTGTAGATAAAGCGGCAGCACGAAGAACGTCCCGGCCAGGATCAGATACTGGGAGACGATCGTCGAGAGCCCAGCGCGCATCTGCGGAATCCTCAACAGGTCGGGGCGTAGCAGCGGCGTCTCCCCAGTGCGAGCAACACGCTCCTCCCAACGGAAGAACAATCCCAGCACGATCAGTCCGGCGAAGATCATGAAAGGCACGACCGACAGCCCGAACGGGGTGATGCGCGTGCCCGAGATCGTCAGCGCCCCTGTCGGCACAAACAGCCCCCAGCTGCTGATCTTCAAGATCGCGAACACAGTCAGGCCAAGCCCGAGCGCGGACAACCCTACGCCCACGCGATCGAGCTTTGGCGGATGCTCGGGGCGCTGCTCGACGATGCGGTGCACGACAGTCAGCAGCACCAGCACCACAACCGTCTCAGCGGCGAACACCACGCGCCAAGTCAGGACGGTGGTGACGAACCCCCCGATCAGCGGCCCGGCGGCAGCCCCGGCGCCGGCGATCCCACCCAGCAGCCCGTATGCAAGCGCGCGTTCCTTGCCGCTGTAGCTGACCGCGGTCAGAGCAAATATCGCCGGGATCACAAGCACGGCACCGAGCCCCTCGATGCCCGACCAGCCGATCAGCAGCACGCCGACGTTGGGGCTGAGGGCGGTCGTAAGTGATCCAACCCCGTAGATCGCCAGCCCGATTGAGAAGGCCTTACGCCTTCCCCAGATATCGCCTAGCTTTGCGCCGGTCAGCATGAACGCCGCCATCACCAGCGTGTAGGCGGTGATCGCCAGTTGCACATCCGGTACCGTCGTTTTCAGGTCCGCCACTACCTGGGAGATAGAAACGTTCATAACGGTGCTGTCAAGCACCATCACGAACTGGGCGGTGCCGAGCACCAGGATCGTCGTACGGTTGCGAATAGTCGATATTCCTCGTAGGCTGTTTACCCTAAGGTCCTCACCAACAATGCGAACAGTTCCTAACTACCTCGTTGGCTCCGCGGGCAGCAGATACGCGAAGGTAGTATCCGCGCTCTCGCAGGGGGACGGCCATGATGACGTCTGGGGGGAATCGTTTGTCGGTGCGAGCCTACAGGCAAGCCTCGTGGCAAAGGTGCTCGCCACGCTTTTTGCCGCCGGCGCGACCCTGGCCGCACTGACTGTCGTTCTGCCCCACCCGGCGCGCGCCAACGATCTGGGGCTACTCGTGATCGTGGCGAGCGCCTACCTGACCGCGGCAATGCTCTATACCCGGGCGGCCGCATTGCCCGCCTGGACGCTACAGATCACGCTCGCGTGGGGCAGCACATTGATCACTGGTGTGGCCTACTTCTCTGGCGAAGCGCCGAGCCCGCTCGTGTTCTTCTATCTGTGGGTCTTCCTCTACGCCTCCTACTTCTTCAGCCACAGGCAAACGGCCGTACAGATCATTTACGTTGGACTGGCCTACGGCGTGCTCCTGACAGCCACAGCTCCGGCAAGCGCGATCCCGACGTGGTGGCTCGTCGGCATGGGAACGCTACTGGTGGGCGCGATAGTGATCATGGTGATGCGCGCACGTGTCGAGCTGTTGATCGCACGCCTCTACGATGCGGCCCGCACCGACGCGTTGACCAAGCTCATCAACCGGCGCGGCTTTCGCGAGCAGCTCGACCTCGAGCTCGAGCGGGCCCGCCGTCACGGCAGCGCGATGACGGTGCTCCTCGGCGACCTCGACGACTTCAAGGACATCAACGACCTGCGCGGCCACCACGTCGGCGATCTAGCGCTGCAGCGCGCAGCGCGCCTGCTGTCCGAGGGTAAGCGCTCAACCGACGCCGCCGCGCGAGTTGGAGGCGAGGAGTTCGCGTTGATCCTGCCCGACACTGGGCGTGAGGCCGCCTTCGCCTTGGCCGAGCAACTGCGCATCAACCTACGCGAAGCATTTGCACGAGACCCAACTCCGTTGACGATCAGCTTCGGCCTGTCGGTCTACCCCGAACACGCGGAGACAGCCGCGTCGCTGATCCACGCTGCCGACGAGGCGCTATACGCGGCCAAGGAGAGCGGGCGCAATCAAACGGTGCTGCACAGCCAAGCGCTACGAGCCGAACTACGGATACCGAGCGACGCGCGTGACATAGGCGGCGAGCGCTTCGTCATGGCCGTGCTCGAGATGGCAGAGGCCGTCGACCTGCGCTTCAGCGGCAGCGCCCGCCACTCCGAGACCGTGGGCCGCTACGCAGAGATGACAGCGCGCGAGCTGGGCCTCCCCGAGCACCACGTCAGCCGCATCCGGCTTGCCGGGATCCTGCACGACATCGGCAAGGCCGGGGTCCCCAACAGCATCCTGCACAAGCAGGGCCCACTGACCGAGGACGAGTACGATCAGATCAAGCGCCATCCAGAGCTGGGAGCGCAGATGATCGAGCACGTCAGCCTCTCCGACGTGCGCGAATGGGTGGCAGCCCACCACGAGCGCCCTGACGGACTCGGCTATCCGCTCGGCTTGCATGCTGGGCAGATTCCGCTGGAGGCGCGCATCGTGGCGGTCGCCGACGCTTACGAGGCGATGACCAGCGACCGCCCTTACCGCGACTCGATCGGCTATGAGGCCGCGCTTGCGGAGCTGCGCCATTGCGCCGGTACCCAGTTCGACGGACGAGTGGTACAAGCTTTTATCGCCGTGCTGTCGCGCGAGGTGGTGCGCGCCGGCACGGGCGTCGCCGCCAGCGTGTAGAGGCCAGCCTCTACACGCCCAGGCGCGAGGATTCGGCCACGCCCAGCCATGCGAACAGCTCGAGCGTGGCGGCATCTGTTTGCAGCATGTTCGGCAGTGCTTGGTGCTCGGTGATCGGCGTGCCGTCCCACGCCCGCAGATACAGCCCCTGGGCGCCCAGGGCGTGTTCTTGGGCCTCTCGAGCCATCTCTTCGGCAAGCTCCTGCCAGCGCGTTTCACCGGCCTGGCTGCCATATAGGAGCATCCAGTGCAAGTAGATCGTGTCGAACTGTGGCCCCATGTTCAGGCGGTTGGAAAAACGTTCGGCTGAGGCGTCCGCAAGCTGCGCGGCGCGTTCGCAAGCGTCGGAGATACCTGTTTCGCAGAGCACCTGGTGGGCCTCCACGAGTGTCCCCTCGATGTAGGGGGTGGGAGTCGGATCGGATTCGGTGCGCTTATAGAGGTGCCGTTCGGTGAGAAAGTCCGATTCAGCCCAATCCAAGAACTTAAGAACTTCCGTGCGGTAGTACTGCTTGCCGGTGAGCTTCAAAAGCTGCGCACCCAAAAGCGACCCGGCGGCAAGCGGCTCGCCGGCGATATAGGGATGAGCAGTGTTCCACCACAGCCCACCCCCATTGGAGTTCCAGCCGGCCTTGGCGATGAACGCAAAGGCACGCTGCGCTTCGTGCAGATAGCGGCTCATGCCGGTGGCGCGGTAAGCGTCGAGAAAGGCAAGCCCCCACCAACCGTTGTCGTCGAACCAGGCGGTCGTCTTACCACGGTCGCCCGGGTAGGGCGCAAACCCTGGGTAAGGCCTCAAGCCGGCGTCCCAGTAGCGCTCAGCGCCCTTCGCGAATGCCTCGACGGCCGCACGATGCCCAGGCGAGGGCGCAGCGATGTCGATTGCGTCTAGGGCCTCGAACAGCGGCGTTGAATCCCAGATGGTGGCCAGTGGATAGCGTTCGTCGTCGTCCAAGCGGCTGTCGTACCAGCCGAGCCGTCCGTTTCGCCACAGTCGCTCCGCGCGTTGCACCCCAGCTTCGGCGATCTGCAGGTAGGTCTGGGACCGTGAAGCAAAAGTGCCATGCCCCGCGCGCGCGCGGGGGGCATGCTCGACCGAGGGGGATTGCGCGAGCACGCGGTGCACGCGCACAAAAGCATTGTCCGCACGCGCCAGACCCGCTCGACTTGGCCCGCAAGCAAGCCAAGAGAAACAGGCCAAGAGCACCAGCACCCCAGCTTGAAGCCTCCCGGATCGAGCCGTCTTTGATCTGGGCACGCTTGCCGTCGTCCCAGTCTTCGATGTCACGCCGCTTGCCTGAATCGCCGGTGTCCTCTCACTCGAATGGTCTCATGTACAGCCATGTAACGACCGATACGTTGAGAATGAGGGTAGTTGCGGGCGAGGATGGGCCTGAGCGGGCGCTTGGCGGTTTCCTCGCGGGCGCAAGCTTCCAAACGAGCCTTGTTGCGGAGGTGCTCGCGGGTCTATTTGCGGCCGGTGCAACGCTCGCCGCGCTCACCGTGGTGCTACCACATCCTTCCGAGCAGAACGATCTCGGATTGCTCGCGATTGTCGCCAATGCTTACGCAATAGCAGCCGTCCTGCGATGGCGTGCTCAAAAGCTGCCCGCACGCACGCTCCGGCTGGCCCTCGCCTGGGGCAGCACGCTGATTACCGGCGTCGCCTATTTCTCCGGCGAGAGCCCCAGCCCACTCATATTCTTCTATCTGTGGGTGTTCCTGTACGCCTCTTACTTCTTTACGAGGAGAGAGGCTGCACTGCAGATCGCCTACGTCGGATTTGCCTACGGGGCGCTGCTCGCGCTGCGGCCTCCCTCGAGCGGCGCGCCCGCCTGGTGGATCGTGGGGATGGGCACGCTGCTGGTTGCGGCGATCGTGATCATGACGATGCGCGTACGCGTCGAGCTGCTGATTTCCAGGCTCTATGAAGCAGCCCGCACCGATCCGCTCACGTCCTTGTCGAACAGACGCGGCTTTCGCGAGCTGCTCGACCTCGAGCTCGAACGAGCCCGTCGCGGCGAAACCGAGATGACCGTGCTCGTCGGCGATCTCGACCGTTTCAAGGAAGTCAACGACCGCTCCGGCCATCAAGTCGGCGACGCCGCCCTGCAGCGCGTCGCGCGGCTGCTCGCCCAGGGCAAGCGTCAGGTCGACTCCGCCGCACGCGTAGGCGGCGAGGAGTTCGCGCTGATCCTGCCCGACAGCGGCGCAGACGGCGCCTTCGTGCTCGCCGAGCGCCTGCGCAGCAAGCTGGCAGGAGAGTTTGCCGAGGACTCGGTCGCGATTACGATCAGTTTTGGACTGGCCACCTATCCTGAGCACGGCGAGACCGCCGCCTCGCTGCTGCGCGCAGCCGACGAGGCGCTCTACGCCGCCAAGGACAGCGGCCGCAACCGCACAGTGCGCCACAGCCCGCTGTTGCGTGAGCTGGTGCAAGCGAGCGGTGGTGCACGAGACATCGAAGGCGAGCATTTCCTCGCCGTGATGCTCGACCTCGCCGAGGCCGTCGATCTGCGCTTCAGCGGGAGCGCCCGCCATTCCGAGACAGTAGGTCGCTATGCCGAGATGATGGCCCGCGAGCTCGGCCTCTCCGATCGCCATGTCAGCCGCGTGCGGCTTGCGGGCATGCTGCACGACATCGGCAAGATCGGAGTGCCAGACGAGATCCTGCGCAAGCCCGGACGCCTGACCGAGCAGGAGCTGCTCATCATCCGCCGCCATCCCGAGCTCGGCGTGCAGATTCTCGAACACCCGAGCCTTGCCGACGTGCGAGTCTGGGTAGGCGCACACCACGAGCGCCCCGACGGACAGGGCTACCCGCTCGGCATCTCAGGCGATGAAGTTCCGCTGGAGGCACGCATAGTGGCAGTCGCCGATGCCTACGAGGCGATGACCAGCGACCGCTCCTACCGCGACTCGATCGGCCATGCCGGCGCCCAAGCAGAGCTACGCCGTTGCGCCGGCAGCCAGTTCGACGGACGTGTCGTCGATGCCTTCCTCGCGACACTCAAGCGCGAGAGTGAGCGAGCGCAGACATCGCTCGTCGGCGGCCCCGAGGGCTGAGCAGCTGTTTGCTCAGGCCTTGGTCGAGTACGCCGATTTACCGCTGCAGTTGGAGAAACCGACGTAGCTGGTCGTAAGCGTGCCCTGCTCCTCGCGACCTTTGAGGAACTTCCCGGTGATCCTCAAATTGGCGCCAACCTGGCCCTTCTTGGGGCCTTCCAGGACAAGGTACTTGCCTGTGCTGGAAAACGTGCCTTTGCTCGAGATGGTGGCGTTCTTGAAATGAACCGGTATCGGCTTGCCGCCGCCGCTGCAATAGAGCGGGGTGTTGGAGGTGCTCAGGCTGGTCACCTGCTTGCCGCTGGCGGAAACTTTGAAGCTGACGAGGACGCCGTCCCTGGAGGGGACCAGGCTACCGGTGTAGGAGCCGCCCTTGACCGCGTTGGCGGCGAAGACGACGCTTGCGAGGACCAAGGCCGAAGCCAGCACGCCAACTGCGGGTAGGACCTTCCACTTCCTCGTCATCCTTCTAGCCTCCTGTCGATGTGCTCGGCCTCGGCTCCCAGCCGGGGAGCGAACCGCAAACGATAGCCAACCAGAGGTCACGGAGGGGGTCGCGCCGCGCGCCGCCGCCCATTCGTGAAAGATGCTTTTACATGGAGCTGGAGTACGAGCTGCAAACGCACCGCGCCGAGGACCGCCACTGGTGGTACCAGGGGCGCCGCACCGTGCTGGAGCGCGCGATCGAGCCGCTAGGGCTGCCGGCGCACGCGCAAATCCTCGACGCGGGCTGCGGCAGTGGGCGCAATATGGTCGATCTTGCCCGGCATGGCACGGTCACCGGCGTCGAGCTGTCCGAGACAAGCGTGGAGCTGGCGCGCGCCCGCGGCGTCGGCGAGGTGCTCGCCGGCTCGGTCATGGACATGCCTTTTGACGACGCCACATTTGACTTGGCGGTGAGCCTCGACGTGATCGAGCACCTCGAGGATGACGTTGGCGCTCTGCATGAGCTGCGCCGCGTGACCAAGCCAGGAGGCGCCTTGCTCGTAACCGTGCCCGCCTACCAGTGGTTGTGGAGCGGACACGACGAGATCAACCACCACCATCGCCGCTACAACCGACGCACCCTCCTCGCTGCGGCGCAGAGCGGCGGCTGGGAGCTGAAGCGTTCCGCCCACTTCAACTCGTTGCTACTTCCGGTTGCGATCATGCTGCGCGCGCTGGAGCGCTTCAAGCCGTCGACCACCAAGTCGAGCCTCGACCTGTGGGTACCGCCTGCGCCGCTCAACTGGGCTCTGCGCCAGCCGCTGAACCTGGAGGCGTCGGTGATCGGGCGCGGAGGCTCGATCCCGGCCGGCTTGTCGCTTCTAGCCGTGTTTCGCTAAGCCGTCTGCGCCGGTTGTCTTGCGCTAGCCATCGGTCGCCGTCTCGGCAAGCGCCGGCGTGTGGCCCCTGAAGGTCCACGCTCGGTTGACGAAAAAGGTGATCAAGGTCACGATCACGGTCGTCACCGCCTGGCCCACCAGCTTGTCGAGCCCCGCACCATCGACGAACGCGTAGACGAGACCAAGGTCCAGCAGCAGCCCGCAAGTCTGCACCACGAACCAGCGCACCGGGGTCAGCGCATCGCCAACATGACCCCTGAACGTCCAAGCACGATTCCACAGAAAGCCGTTGACCGCACCGATCGCGAAGCCAATGCCCGACGCCGCCACGTACCACACCCCGAACACCTTCAAAAGCAGCGTATACACGGCAAAAGCAATCAACGTGTTCGACACGCCCACGATCCCAAACTTGACGAGCTGCAAAACCAAGGGCATTCTCAGGATTCGCGTGGCCCGGTCCCCTACTCTTCTCATGGCCACTACTTAACCAGCTTCGTCACTTCGGAAGGAAACATGCCGGACACTCAAGCGCGCGTCCCAGCATTGCTAAGCGTCGTAGCCCCCATCTACAACGAGGAGGAGCTCGTCGAGGCGTTCGTCAAGCGCGCCTGCGCTGCGGTAGCCGACTACACGTTCGAGCTGGTGCTCGTCAACGACGGCAGCTCCGACTCGACGCCCGCATTGCTCGACCGCCTGGCCGCCGCTGACCCGCGCGTGCGCGTGATCCATCTCTCGCGAAACTTCGGCCACCAGGCGGCGCTCACGGCCGGCCTCGAGCACGCAGCCGGCGATGTGGTGGCGATGATCGACGCCGACCTGCAAGACCCGCCCGAGCTGATCCCGCGCATGATCGAGCAGTGGGAGCAGGGCTCGGATGTCGTCTACGCCGTGCGCAAGCAGCGCGAGGGCGAGACCGCCTTCAAGCTGGCCACTGCCTCGTGGTTCTACAAGCTGTTCGATAAGCTCGCCCAGGTTGACCTCGAGCCCAACTCTGGCGACTTTCGCCTGCTCGACCGGCGCGCTCTGGATGCTCTGCTGTCGATGACCGAGCGCTCGCGCTTCCTGCGCGGCATGACCGTCTGGGTCGGCTTCACGCAAACGGCCGTCCCCTATGAGCGCGACGCGCGCACCGCTGGGGAGACGAAGTACACGCTGCGCAAGATGTTGCGCTTCTCGCTCGATGCGATCGCCTCCTTCTCACACCTGCCGTTGCAGCTAGCCACCTACGCGGGCCTGCTATCGGCGAGCGTCGCCTTCATCGCGATCCCGATCGTGATCGCGCTGCACTTCACCGGCTCATACCTGCCCGGCTTCTCGACGCTCACGATCGCGATCCTGTTGCTGGGCGGCATCCAGCTGATCGCGCTCGGGGTGATTGGGGAGTACGTGGGCCGCATCTACGACGAGGTCAAGCACCGCCCGCTGTACATCGTGCGTGAGGAGCGCAACGCACCCGTGGGCAACGCCGAGGCGGCGAACCCAATCGCTCCCGTGCGCGCAGGATTGCCGGCGCGCGTGGTCGAGCGCATCGGCTGACCCACACCGCTCCTTCGGAGCCTCCCAGCGGTTATGGGTCAGGAGCCCAGCCACCAAACGGGAGAGACCCATGCGCCATCGCACCATCATGCTGCTCGCAACCCCCGCCGTGCTCGGCGCCATGACCGTCGCCGTGCCGGCGCTCGCCGGTGTAGCCGGCCTCGCCGCCCACAGCTCTTCCTCCAGCAAATGCTTCGTAGCTCGCATCGCCAAACACCGTGTGCGCGAGTGCCTAATTCAGGGCCCGCGTGGCACGCGCGGGCTGCCAGGACCGGCTGGACCGCGTGGATATACGGGGTTGACCGGAAAAGCCGGGAAAACTGGAGCCACAGGGAAAACTGGAACCACGGGCAAAGCAGGAGCCGCGGGACCTGTCGGTCTCACGGGGCCAGCAGGAACCACTGGCGGCACGGGACCAGCCGGACCCGCAGGCACAGCACGCGCGTTCGCAGTGGTCAACCCCGCCGAAGTCGAATCGACCCCGTCGACTAAGGGACTTGTACCCGCTCAGACCTCGAACTTCGCCTCGATCCACAAGGTCTCCACCGGCGTCTACTGTCTCGCGCCGATCGCGTCCATCAACCCCGTGGGAGAGCCCGCGATCGTGACCGGAGAGTCGAGCTACAGCACGGGGGGAGCAATAGCGCTCGCGGTGCTGGGCGCCCAGCGCAGCGACTGTTCCGCAAGCGAATTCGAGGTCATCACATACGACGCCCGCTCGCCGAGCTCGCCGTCGTCGAATGTAGGGTTCGCAGTCGCGGCGCCGTGAAAGGCCCGATAATGCAGTGATGCCTGACAGCACACACAGCGATCCCGCTTTCGACGACGAGCCCCACCCCTCCGAGGAGCGCCGTGAGCGCATTCGCCTGGAGACTCCCCGTCACCGCATCGAGGGCTCGCTGATGCTTGCCCGCGACGGCTACCGCTCGCGCGTGTCGGACATGCTCAATGCCTCCGAGCGCGACTTCCTCACGCTCACCGACGTGACGCTCACGCCGCTCGACGGTGGGCCGGCTGAGCGACACGCCTTCATGGCGATCGCCCGCGTGCACATCGTCTATGTGGTGGCGCCTGGGGCCGACGCGTCAAGCGCTTAGGCGCATGAGCTAACTGGGCTGCGGCGCCGGGGTCAAAGCCGGCGCCACCGGTGGCACAGGCGCCGCGGCCGGAGCGGTTTGCTCGGCCCAACCCTGCAAGAACGCCTCAGTGGCCGGGGCGTCAAGCGGACGGGCAAAAAGGAAGCCCTGACCCGTATCGCAGTCCTCGTCTCTCAGTAGCGAGAGCTCCCGCTGTTGTTCGATGCCCTCGGCGAACGTCTCGATCGAGAGCGCCTTGCCGAGCTGCACGAGTGTGCGCACGAGCGTTTCGCCCTCCAGATTGTGCTGCAAGCCAGCGATAAACGAGCGGTCGATCTTCAGCGCATCGACCGGGAAGCGCTGAAGGTGGGCAAGCGAGGAATAGCCGGTACCGAAGTCATCGATCGCGATCCGCACGCCGAGCTCCTTGATCTCCGTGAGCCGTCGCGAGGTCTCCTCGGCGTTGCGCATCAGCGTCGTCTCGGTGATCTCGATCGTCAGCGCCGTCGGCTCCATGCCACTATCGGTCAGTGCCCCTTCGATGTCCTCTATGAGGTTGTCGGTGTCGAGCTGGCGCCCGGACACGTTGACCGCCATGCCGATTACATGCCCGGCAGCTCGCCACGCCGCGCCCTGAACACAGGCCTCGCGCAGAACCCACTTGCCGACCTCGCAGATCAGCCCGGTCTCCTCGAGCAACGGGATGAAATCGTCCGGCTGGACTACGCCGCGCACAGGATGCTTCCAGCGGATCAGCGCCTCCACACCAGTTGGGCTCATGTCCCTCAGGTCGATAGTCGGTTGATATGCAAGGAAGAACTCCTCATTCTCGAGGGCCTCACGCAGGTCCATCTCCAGTTCCATGCGATTCTGCATCGTGTCCTGCATGCCGGTCTCGAAGACCACATAGCGATTCTTGCCGTCCCACTTAGCGCGGTACATCGCGATGTCAGCGTCGCGCAGAAGATCCTCGGCCGAGATCCGCTCTCCCGCGGCAATCCCGATGCTCGCGGTGACCGTTACGCGCGTCTCCTTATCGGCGCCAAGGTTGAACGGGTGCTTGAGTGCGTCGAGCAGCCGCTCGGCGATCAGCTCCGGGCCCACGGACATCGAGAGCTCTTCGGAGATCACGACGAACTCGTCTCCGCCGAGACGCCCCAGCGCGTCCGCGTCACGGATCACGCCATCGAGTCGTGCGGTGACCGCCTTCAAAAGTTCATCGCCGACGGCGTGTCCCAGCGTGTCGTTGATGCTCTTGAAGTTGTCGAGATCGACGAACAGCGCCGCCACCGGCGTCTGGCTACGAGCCGAGCGGGCGAGCATCTGCTCGACGCGGTCCAGGATCAACGTGCGATTTGGCAGGCCGGTGAGCGCATCGTGAGTAGCAAGGAAGCCAAGCTCCTCCTCGCGGCGCGCCAGCTCTTCGTCGGTTCGCTGACGCTCTGACTCAAAGCACTCACACATCCGCAAGAGACTGAACTCGAGGCTCAGCTGCAGAATGTTCAAAGCCTGCGCGAGGGCATCGGAGGAAACAGCCAATTGAGTGGCGCTCTCCTGCAAGACCTCCGCCATCACGTTGCGCCACCAAAAGCAGCGCCAAGTCACCTCGTTCAGCGACGCCGCGCGATGAGCAGCCAGCTCGCCGAATATCTCCCAAGTTTCTTTGCCGGCCTCGATCGCGGTCTCCATCCCCTCCCCGGAGATCCAGCGAGCAACTGCGACCGTCGAGCTGCGGCTGATGCGTTCAAAGCTCTCCTGCACAAGCGCATCGACAACGTGGTCCGGACCGGAGGTGCGCTCGACGGTCAGGCTGAGAACATCGCCGGTGCGTGCCTTAAGCGCCTCGCCAAGGCGCGCAAGGTCATCGCCGCATTGACCCATTGCGATATCTGGTGGTGAAGGGACTTGCATCTCATAACCCCCCAAATCTGAGCGTTGTGCAGACATCTTTGACCTCTGATCGACCGGGGGAGCCCGCACCTTTAAGATTGGCAGCGAAGCGATAGAACAGACGCGCTATCGAATCGTCATCCTCATCGCCCTCTACGCGCTACCAAGCGGACCACTAAGCGCTGTAGCACCCGCCGAAGCTAAAGGAGCTCGAGAGTGCGCTCGATCGGTCGCGCAAGCAAAGCGCGATCTCCGCGGACGACGATTGGCCTCTGGATTAGTGCTGGGTGCGCGACCATTTGAGCGATCAGCTGGTCGTCGGAGACCCCGGGCTCGCCAAGGCCGAGATCTTTGACCAGCGGCTCGCGCATGCGTAAGATCTCCATGCTGCGCTCAACCTCAGTATCTAGCCATGTTCCCGCTCTTCGTATGGTTCAAGAAGCAGGAAAGTATCGCTCATCGGTCGGACACGGTGCTTCGGGCTCGCGAGCCCGCGCTCGTGCTGTTGGAGGCGACTGCGCTGGCGCCCTGTGGCGAAAAAGTCGCAAGTAGCGGACATTTCGTAGTCCTGTTGATTGACATCGCGTTGGAAATTAGGATAGGTTGCTCGTCGTGTGCCGACGGGATCGGGGTTGAGTCTCGACGTAGATTCGCGGTGCGGATTGTCCAGACCAAGTAGATCCCCTATTAGAAGGAGACGGCATGCTGTTGAAGAAGCGTCAGCCGTATAGGCAGGCTTGTGTGGATGAGTCGCGGGATCGTTCGTTAGTGTCCTCGCCTGGTTGGGCGGTGCGATCGAAGCTCGTGTGTTGGGTTCTCCCGGTCTTCTTGCTCGCGACGCTCATGAGCACGCTTCTGAGTCCGGTGTCGGCGTCTGCTGCTCTGCCGAAAGTGATCACGACCAACATGTCGGGGATCGTGGAATGGGTCTATCGCAACGGGGCGGCTGAAGACCCTCTTCCATGTAACTCGGTATGCGAAGGCCTTTGGGCCGCAGAGCATAAAACGGAAGGCGCGTCATCGCAGAAAATGTGGGACGAACTTGGTGAACTTGAGACTTCTGGTACCGGCATGTGGGGTTCTCTAAGTCAGCTTCGCGGTGAGCTTAGAGAGGTAAAATTGTTCCCGGTGCCGCTGAAGGTTGGGCTGGAGTTGGGTTATGGTAGCCCCCATCCTAAGTGGATGGAAATCACCGGACCAGTCGAACCTTCGGTGAAATCTCCTTCGTGCCACGGTGAACATGAATGGGGCACTATTTTCCAGTCAGCCGGACAGGAAATAGGTAGTACCTTCTATGAACATGCTTACTCTCCTGGAAACGAGTGGTATCTCGTCGTCTGTGGTGTAAACGAGATAGTCGCATCACTAGCCTACGCCGACAATCCTTCAGAGCCAGGTGAAAAATGCGGCGCCAACGGGTGGAGTGTGCCAGGCTGGAGCGTTCAGGAATGGCTCTGGAATCATTGCGGTGAGGGAACATATAAAGGCGAAGAAATATGGTCTCCGATGATAGCTGAAGGGTTCTATCAAAAATTTCACTTTGACAAGCCAGTAGAATGGGCATATCAGGAGATACCAAGCGGGGAAAACGTTCATAACAATGAATGGCTCAACGAAGCCGGAAATCCAGGCACCACAGCGGTCGAATCTGCGACTAAATCAACGCTTGAAGCCGCGCCTTTCATGGAAAAATGGTTGATCTGGCAACTCGAAGGTGAACATGGTGCCAGTCCGCTCAGCTTGTCGCCGGAAGAACAATACGGCTCTGAAAGTGAAGCGGCGCCGAACCGGCGGGAATGTAAACTGGGTAAACCTGTCAACTGTGCGACGGGTAACGAGACTGAAAAGCAGACCGACCTGAGTGTGGGTGGTCGTGGTCCCGGAATGCGATTGACACGCACATATAACTCGCAACTCGCGGCTAATCAAAGTTCGCCGGGACGGTTCGGCTACGGCTGGACCGGATCATACAGCGCGCACGTGGAAATCAATGAAGAAACGAAACAGGCGACCGTCTATCAGGACGACGGTTCGACGGTCAGGTTCTTTGGTTCCGGCGAACACTGGACCCCAGCCGCTCCGCTCGTGCAGGCCACGTTTGCTAAGGAAGGCACAGGCTATATCTATACCCTTCCCGACCAGACCGTTCTGCATTTCAACGGTTCAGGCCAGCTCACAAGCGAGACCGATCGTGACGGCAACTCGCTGACGATGGCGTATAACGCCAAAAGCCAGCTCGAATCTGTGACGGACGGTGCAAGCCGCAAACTGACCTTTACCTACAACAGTGAAGGCCTCGTGGAAAGCGCGAAAGATCCGATGGGCCACACTGTCAAATACACGTATGAAAGCGGCAAGCTGGCCAGCGTCACAGAGCCGGGCGAAACAAGCGCGAACTGGAAATTCAAATACAACACCTCGCATGAAATGACTGAAGAGACCGACGGTCGCGGTAACACCGTAAAGACCGAATACGACACCTCCCACCGCGTAATCTCACAGACCGATGCTCTGGAACGCAAACGCTCCTGGAAATATACGACCAGCGAAACTGGTAGCGAAACCACGATCACAGAACCCAATGAATCCACGACCGTCGAGAAGTTCAACCTCGCAGGCGAGCCAACAAGCGTCACCCGCGCCTCGGGCACCTCGATCGCTCAAACTACTACCTACGAATACGAAAGTTCAGGAAACCTCGTAGCCATCACCGATCCCAACGGTCACACCGTCAGGTACGGGTACAACTCGGCAGGAGATCGCACGGTAGAAACGGACGCTCTCGGACATAGCACGGAATGGACCTACGACTCCACCCACGACGTAATCTCTACCACAACACCCGATGGCGAGACGACGACGATCAAACGCAACGGTCATGGTAACCCGGAAACGATCTCCAGACCGGCACCAGGCGAAAAAACTCAAACCACGACATACAAATACGACTCCCACCAGGACCTCGAAAGCGTCACTGACCCGCTGGAACGAACGACAAAATATGAATACGACTCCTACGGCGACCGCTCGGCGGAAATCGATCCTGCGGGCGACAAGCGCGCCTGGGAATACAACGAAGACTCTCAGGAAATAGCCACAGTCAGCCCGCGAGGCAATGTCTCAGGCGGGAAACCAAGCGAATTCAAGACGAAAACAGAACGCGACCAGCGCGGCCGTCCGATCAAGATTACCGACCCACTGGGCCATGAAACAAAATACACTTACGACGCAGCCGGGAACCTTGAAACTGTAACAGACGGTAACTCCCACAAAACGAAGTACACACACGACGCCGACAACGAGCTGACCAAGACCGAAGAACCTAACGCCACCGTCATCGAAACCGGCTATGACAGCCAAGGGCAGATCAAGAGCCAAACTGACGGCAACAAAAATGTGACCAAATACGTGCGCAACGCGCTTGAGCAAGTCACTGAAATCATCGATCCGCGAGAACGCAAAACCAAGAAGGAATACGGCAGCGCAGGCAACCTCATCAAGCTCACCGACGCCGAGAGCCGTACCACGACCTACACGTATGACGCCGCCAACCGTCTCACCGAAATCAGCTACTCTGACGGTAAAACCCCCGCCGTCAAATACGAATACAACGGTGACAACAAGCTCACTCACATGACAGATGGGACAGGCGAAACCACAAACACATATGATCAACTCGATCGCCTTACCGAAACCAAAAACGGGCACGGGGAAACCACCGGCTACGAATACGATCTCGCAAACCAGCTCCTAAAGATCACCTACCCCAACGGCAAGGCCGTGACGCGTGCTTACGACAAAGCCGGACGCCTCGAAAAGGTGACTGACTGGCTTGAACACACAACCAAATTCGGCTACGACGCCGACTCCGACCTCACGACCATAACTTTCCCTTCGGGTACCAGCAACGAAGACAAATACACATATAACGACGCAGACCAAATGAGCGAAGTCAAGATGCTCAAGGCCTCAGAAACACTCGCCTCACTCGTCTACACGCGCGACAACGACGGCCAAGTCAAGAAGGCCACCTCAAAAGGACTACCCGGCGAAGAAAAACCCGAATACACCTACGACTCGAACAATCGTCTAACCAAAGCCGGATCGACCGCCTACGAATACAATATGGCTAACAGTCCGACAAAGATCGGCACAGGCACATACACCTACGATAAAGCTGACCAGATCGAAAAAGGCCCCAGCGTGACCTACACCTACAACGAAGTCGGCCAACGCACCAAGAGCACCCCCACCACCGGGTCAGCCACAACATACGGCTACGATCAAGCAGGAAACCTGATCTCCGTTGAACGGCCTAAAGAAGGCGAAAAAGCCGCCATCGAAGACACCTACACTTACGACGACAACAACCTTCGCGCATCCCAAACCATCTCTAAAACTACTACCTACCTCGCGTGGCAAACCAACGTAGGACTTCCGCGACTCCTCAGCGACGGAACGAACAGCTACATTCTCGGTCCAGGCGGCCTGCCAATCGAGCAAATTAACAGCAAAGAAGAACCAATCTACCTCCACCACGACCAGCAAGGCAGCACACGCCTACTCACTGGCTCGACAGGCACCGTGACCGGGAAATGCACGTACGCGGCCTACGGAACCCCAACCTGCGAAGGAACGGCTACGACGCCACTCGGTTATGACGCCCAATACACAAGCCAAGACACGGGCCTGATCTATCTGCGCAACCGGACCTATGACCCCGCGACCGCGCAGTTCCTGAGCGTCGATCCGATCGAGGCTATCACTCGGGCGCCCTACACTTACGGTGAAGACAATCCACTGAACCAGCGCGATCCGAGCGGACTTTTCACCGTTGGGATCTGTGTGAACGGGGAAGTTGCACTAGGCATTCGAGTTGGAGTCACCGCGTGCGGACAAGCAAGCTCATCGGGTGAAGTGGGCGTCTCCGGGACAGTCAATGGTGGAATCGCTTCTGGCGCCGGTACGTCTGCCGGGATCGGTGTTCAAGGTTCAAATGCGGAACATATTGCAGAACTCGGTGGCCCGTTTGAGCATCTTGGTGGATCAATTCATGCAGGCGGTGGGGTATCCGCAGACACGTTCTACGGCGGTAGCAACGGGTGCGGTAACCGGATTACTGGAGGCGAAGCCTCTATAGGTATTGGGGCTGGCGCCGACCAGTATGGAGGTTTGTCAGAAACGGAAACCTTTGAGCTTGGTCTCTAAGCAACATGTAGTCCGAAATTGGACCAAGGCTGCGATGGTCTGGGTATCACCCGCCATCGCAGCCTTGGTGTTGACGACAATAAGCCTTTGGATATATGTCGGACCCTCCGTGCTTCTGACATGGATTATTGTTGGATCGGCAATTACTACGTTTGCATATTCAGTTGTTCGCTATACGCAGGTAGTCGGACGACGCACGGCTCGCGTTGACATCCGTACGGTATGGGTTCGTGCCCCGCGCGCCTGGCGTATCTTCCTCATCGTTTGTGTTGTCTGGGGCGTAGCGGTAATTGCAATTGGTGATCATGTGACGCTTGAAACACCAGTAGTTCGTGACGGCCACTACGTGACCACTCGCTACGGACACGTTGTACGGTATGTTTCTAGCTCTGAATATCGGGACCTCAAGATGGGGCGATTTCGACTTTTTGGCGGGATCGCTAGTATTCTTGCGGCAGTTGGTGCCACTATCGGTGCGGCGAGAAACAGGCCCGAGATTCCGGACAGCTCGTCTTGACAAGCTTCGATAAACGATGCTCCTCGCGGTTCTAGCACAGCGGCAGCGTTCGCGGATGGTAATGGCGATAGTAGTGGTCTGCGCGGGCGCTGTCGGAGGTTGTGGCAGTCAAAGCTCGACAAGCAGTAGGTCACAAGCGCCGAGTTCGACACAGGTCGTCACTGCACGCATGTACGGCACTCAGGTGCGCTCCATGTGCGAGCGTTACAACGCCGAGATCGCGCAGATAGCTCGGCAGGCACGCAAGTCACGTGAGCACGAAGTGCAGCTCGCGCGTGCAACTAATGCTGTCACGGCATCAGAGGCCAGCGCCCTAATGCAGATCCCTCGTCCGCCGGGATTCAGTCGGCTCGAACGTTTGTATCAGGAGATGGCATTGACTGCAAACCTAGCCGACGAATCAGCGCGGCTGTTTTCGGCTGGCCGATTCCGTAAGGCGAATATTGCGGCTCTGCGCGCCAGTCGGGAGGCAGGAACACTAAACGAAGCCTTCAGGCGTCTCGGCCTATCGGTCTGCGCCGAATGAACCAGTCGCCGAATAGGCGACTCCATAATGCCGCCGAAGGTCTGCGCTTGGCACGGCTGCGCTGGCAGCCGCACGACTGATGAGGCCGGGCCTTCCTCCCCTTATCGCCTGCTGTGGCCTGAGTGACTACGCGCGCCAACGACGTGCGCGTCTTATGCTCACATTCATGGTTGTTGACGCCGCATGGATCCCGCTCGGCCTCGCTGTTCTGATGTGCATCGCATCCTTACTGGGCATGTGGTTTGGACCGTCAGCGGACAGTAGCCATGAACTGGACAAGGCTGCCGACGATAAACATGAGGGCTCCGATTAGCGCCGAGCCTTTCCGCGCCTCAAACCGTTCCAGGCTTTCACATATTTTCGTGTCTTCCTGGATAGTCTCGACCACCGGCTCAAACGTCTTGTCGACAAGGATAGGGATGAGCCCGAACGCCGCCGCCTCGATCGCCACTACACCAAACAAGCTGACGATGAGCGAACCAAAAACGATACCCACCGCAGCGGTCAGTACGCCTGTCGCTCCCAAGCACACCATGCCACGCTGCCATCGGCGGCTTTGTAGCCAATCCCAAAGACCGTGAGTGGACAGTCGCTCACCGATCTCAGGTGTCAAGAGGAGGACTGCCGTTGCCACGAGCGCGAGTCCGATACCATCAGCCGTGTTCGTCCCCACGATGGAGAGGATGACCATAGCTAGGAATCCGATTCCTACCCATACGCGATAGAAGAGGAATGCTCTCGTGACGACCACAACCTGCTCCCGCTCGTTCTGGATGCCGCTTTGAGGTTGGTTCGTGTCAGGGACCTTGGTCATCGACCACCTTCCTCATTCCCGAGGTGTTGCGCGCCGCCCCCATCACCACGTCGAGTGCGATGACGGCACCAACGACGCGCGCGAGCGGCGTCCGATCGCGTCGTTGAGCAGGCGTAGGTTTGGCGAGCTTCACGATCCTTTGAGGATGACTGGTAGCAGAGGAATTCGCTCCACAGCCAGGTTTTGCTCTCCGCTTGCACCTAGCGTGGATAAGTGGAGAGCAAGGACGCGAAGCGAGGATCACGGAAGGCTGCCCCGACCCCAAGCGCGGGCGTCACGCGGTTGCGCAAGCGTCGGTTGTCCTATGGGGTCTTTCCGAAGCCGCGTAAAGGCGATGTGCCTTACGCGAACTCCCGACCCGAGCTAGCCTCGGCGAGAAGGTTCGTCTCGTGATGAGCACGCCAGCCTGGGACGAGATTCTACGGCCTCTCTTGGCCGCGGTCCCAAGAGAGGGCCTGTGGCCTCCTACAACTCCTCAGAGCTTGAGAGCTGTCATCTGTATCAACGGCTCGCGGGGAAGGCGACTTACGCAGAAGCACGAGCGCTTCTCGCGGGAGATCGAGGCGAGCAGGATCGTATCGCGCTTGGCTTCAACCAGACGCGGAAACGAGTCGGCGCTGGCTTGCGGCTTGTGAAGTCCTTGGATGGCGTACCAAGCGAGGTTACGGTTTGGAGGCATAAACGGCGCTTCGGCATCGAGGCTCACGCAGCTGCATACCGGGAGCTGTTCGAACGAGTAGTCCAAGAACACTTCGAGGAGTTCCCGGAGGAGCTAATCGAGGAATCTCGCCTCGTGCATTGGGATGGCTCAATCATGCTGTCGCACTACACCTCATTCGAGCGCCGGGATCGGAAGACCGGCATCGTCAAGCCGCCGACGCTCACAGGCGGCGGCTACCGGCCAAGAATCAAGAGCAATGCTGGGAAGGACGGGCACGGCTTCAACATGATCGCTGCGGTCACGCAGACAGGTCTTCCTCTCGCAGCCAGGCTCACGGCCATCAACGAGGCGGAGGCGAAAACGGCCAGGCACATCCTTGAAGACGAGTGGCAGCGCACAGTCGCGCCCTACCTCCAAGATGATCTCATCCGCGTCATGGCCTCAGACGCGGCGTACAGCGGTGGACACTTCCGCGAAGCTGTCCATCGCGCGGGTTTCATCCCTAACTGCCATCCAGTCTCGCATGCCGACACGAAGCGCTCGCAAGCGAACGCTGAGAGGAAAACCAAGGCGAACCTCACGATTCAATATCGCGAGAACTGGCATCTCAACGGGCATCACGAACTAGGCTGCAAGTGCGGGCAAGGCAAGGTGATGCGCCGCGCCGAGAAGAACGCGAGCGGAGAAGCTGTTGGGCGCCTGGAGGCTCCTGCCCCAACCGTGGGCCGGTCTAGCTCACGACCGGCGACTGGCGACTCTTCAGCAACAAGAAAGCTGTGGCGAAAGCGCTCCCTGACGAGGGATACAAAATTGACTGGCGCATCGGCAACCCGCTGACTTACGCGGACCCCTTGAGCGAGGCTTACGGCTCCACTCGCTCGGTCAGAACGAGGGCTTCCACGGGGCTCTCGTGATCAGATTCGGTCTACTCAAGGAGAAGTCCTGGTACCGGGATCGCCGCCACGCTGAGCGAGACCTCCTCCAAGTCTTCTGCGCAATGCACGCGCTCGCGAAAGAGCAAAGACGACGAGCTGCGCGCGACGCTACCCAACCATCTGCGCCGCTCTCAGGCGCAGGCAATAGTGGCCCGCCACACCTCTCGCTCGCGCCGCTTAGAGCGGCCAACCCCCTCCCCAGCAACCTTCATCGTTGTCCGTTCGGATAGCCCCTGAGCGCTTCCCAACGCTCAGATCCGGGGCGAACTCCGCTGTGCGGTTTCCCAACTTTTCCCGCCTCCAGCACATCGGCCGCCTTCGCCGAAGGCGGTTCCGCGCGGCCGATTCTTGGCTCCCTTACTTGAAATCGCGTCTCGCCCGGCACTTGAAATGAGGCCCTCCCTTACTTGAAATCGAGGCTCCCTCGGCACTTGAAATGAGGCCCGAGCTGGATAGAGCACACCATGGGTCCGCCAAGACAAGGTCGACCCCAAAGGCAAAACTGTCCACGATCTCCCGAGACACGTGTCCGGGATCACCTGAGACATCACAAAACGGAAGGGGGGGTGTGTGGTTGCAGGACATAGTGGACTGATGTCTCGGGAGATACTGGACACCCGGATGAAAGGTGGCTGGTATGGGGACGGGACGGATGGGTCTGGCGCGCTACGTCGTGGACGCCGTGGTCCTAGAGGGACGCAGCGCTCGCGAGGTTGCCAGAAGCGCACGGGATCTCAAAGAGCTGGATCTACGAGCTGATCGCCCGGTACCGGGACGGGGGCTATCAAGCACTCGAGCCCCGGTCAAGACGGCCGCGGTCCTGCAAGCACCGCACACCGTCTGGGGTCGTGAAGGCGATCGTCGAGCTACGAGAACAACTCCACACCGAAGGTCATGATTGTGGCGCGGCGACGATCGCCTATCACCTCGCTGGACGGATCGAAGATGTTCCCTCACGAGCAACGATCTGGCGGATCCTCAGAAGGGAGGGCCTGATCGTCCCGGCACCGCAGAAGCGACCTCGCAGCAGCCTGATCCGCTTCGAAGCAGACCTCCCGAATGAGACATGGCACCCACTGGCAGCTCCAGGATGGCGAGCACGTGGAGATCCTGAACGTGATCGACGATCACTCCCGCCTATTCCTGGCCTCTGAGGCTACCCCACCGTCAAAGCCCAAGACGTCGTGGACACCTTCCACAAAGCCGCTGATCTACACGGCCTGCCCGCATCCTTGCTCTCAGACAACGGTGCGGTGTTCACAGCCACACCACGCAAGGGCAAGGTGCTATTGCAAACAGAGCTCGAGCGGCTCGGCATCAGCTCGAAGAACTCGCGGCCATACCACCCCCAGACCTGCGGAAAGATCGAGCGTCTACACCAAACACTCAAGCGCTACCTCACCCGCCAAAAACCCGCAAGAACGCTCACCGAACTGCAATCCCAGCTCGACACGTTCGTCCACTACTACAACAACATCCGCCCCCACAGAGCCCTCGACGGCCGCACCCCACTACAGGCCTAGAACACCAGGATCAAGGCCAGACCAGCCACCGGAGCACTCCCAGCGACCCACTTCCGCGTCCGCCAAGACAAGGTTGACTCCAAAGGCAAAGTGACCCTCCGCCACAACAGCCGACTCCACCACATCGGCGTCGGCAGAGAGCCCACAAGAACCGCCCCATCAAGCTCCTCATCGCCGACCGAAACATCCGCATCATCGACCAACAAACCGGCCAACTAATCCGCGAACTCACCCTCAACCCCAACCACGACTACCAACCCATCAACCAACCCTAAACTGTCCAAGATCTCCCGAGACACGTGTCCGGGATCACCTGAGACATCACAAAACGGAAGGGGGGGGATTCGAACCCCCGTCAGAGGCTTAACCCCTGAAACGGTTTTCGAGACCGCCGCATTCAACCACTCTGCCACCCTTCCATAGCGACCGGCTCAAGGCTAGAGGATTTGCGTGGCGGCGAGCGAGCTCAGCGCCGTGAGGCGAAGAACTCGCTGAGCAGAGCGCCGCACTCCTCGGCAAGCAGCCCCGAGGCCACGTCGGGACGATGGTTGAGGCGTGGCTCGCCGAGCACGTCGAGCACGCTTCCGCATGCCCCCGCCTTCGGGTCGCTAGCCCCGAACACCACCCGCGGGATGCGCGCCAACACAATCGCGCCCGCGCACATCGCGCACGGCTCCAGCGTGACGTAGAGGACCGCGTCGAGCACACGCCAGCTGCCGAGCATGCGAGCGGCCTCGCGCAGAGCGATCGTCTCAGCATGGGCCGTCGGGTCCTGGCGCAGCTCGCGCTCGTTGTGCCCCGCCGCGATCAGCTCACCCGCATGGGCTACGACCGCGCCGATCGGCACGTCGTCGTGCTCAGAGGCGCGCTGGGCCTCGCGCAGAGCCAGGCGCATGAAGTATTCGTCGCGTGCAAAGAAGTGGTCGTTCATCGTCTGATTCTTGTTGGCTTGGCCAGGAGCGCAACCTCCGAGGCTCCCAACACTTCATGATTACGAAGGAACCGACTTGCCGCCGACCGCTCGAACCCGATATCCAAGTTTGTCCGGCCGACGGCTGAAGCTCGGCGCCGTATGCACGCTTGTGCTCGCAGCGATTGCCCTCGCCAACCTTGCGGGCGGCGGATCGCCAAAGGCCGTTGCTGCCGCGGCGGGGGCCACCACATCGTCGAGTCCGTCAACGCAGATCCTCGCGCCACAAAGCCTCACCGAACAGACCGCTGTCTCGCCCAGCCCCGCGGCGAAGCCAACCAAATCGGCCACCGGCGCGTATCTGCCGGACCGAATCGTCGTCAAGTACGCGCCTAGCGCTCAGGCGGCGCGTGCGGCCAGAGCCTCAGCCAGCCGGGAAAGCGAATCCGGCGAAGAAGCCTCCGCCACGCACCTGCTGTCGGTACCTGCCGGAACCAGCCTTGACGCCACGCTCGCAAAGCTGCGCCACGAGAAGAATGTGGTGTGGGCAGTACCGGACTACGTCGCCCACACCACATCCGTGGCGATCCCCAACGATCCCGGCATCACCGGACACACAGCCGGAGGCTGGCAACAGACCCAGTGGAACTTCGACGGAACCAACGGCATCGACGCGTCCCAGGCCTGGGCCAACGTCGCGGCAGACGGGGCGCCGGGCGGGGCAAAAGTGATCGTGGCCGTGCTGGACACGGGCGTGGCCTACGCCAATCGTGGCAGATACCGCCGCTCGCCAGACTTCAGCAAGTACTCGTTCGTGCAGGGCTATGACTTCATAGACCGCACCCCCTATGCCAATGATCACAACGGGCACGGCACGTTCGTGGCCGGCACGATCGCCGAGGCGACCAACAACAATTACGGCCTGACGGGCCTAGCCTACGCGGCGCGGATCATGCCCGTGCGTGTGCTCGACAGCGCCGGCGAAGGCGACGCCTCGGTGATCGCCGAAGGGGTGCGCTTCGCGGTGAACCATCATGCGCGGATCATCAACCTCAGCCTCGAGTTCTCGAGCGACGTGGGCGCCTCTGACATTCCCGAGCTGATCGAAGCGCTCCGCTACGCATACCGCCACAACGTGCTGGTGGTAGCCGCAGCCGGCAACGAGGGTTCGACCACGATCCCCTATCCCGCGCGCGCTGGGCACGTGATCGCGGTTGGGGCCACAACAGAACACGGCTGCCTTGCCAGCTACTCCAACTACGGCCGCGGCATCACGCTCGTGGCACCCGGCGGCGGACCGGACGCGAGCATTCCCGGCGACCCAAACTGCAACCCCGAACTTCTCTCGGGCCGTGACGTCTTCCAGATGACCTTCACTGGCTCAAATCCGCGCGTGTTCGGTTTTCCCAATGGCTATGAAGGCACCTCGATGGCCACTCCGCACGTGGCCGCCACGGCAGCGTTGATCATCGCCGCCGGCATCCTTGGGCGCAAACCGACCGTAGCTCAGCTCACCGCGCGACTGAAGGACACCGCGCGCAAGCTCGGCGGACCCCAGGACCAGACGCTCTACGGGGCGGGACTGCTCAATGCGGCGGCTGCTACAGCTACGGGTGGGCCCGGGGCCATGCGATAGATACGCCCGTCCCTCAGGCACGTGTTGCCTATATCCATATGTATATATTATCAAATATGGAGATCTCTAGACTCATCAGTAATGCCCGCCGAGCCGCCGGCGTCACGCAAGCTCAGCTGGCAAACGACGCAGGCACCGCCCAGCCCGCTGTAGCAACCTACGAGTCAGGCGTCCGCACGCCGACAATCGCCACGTTGACTCGATTGCTCGATGCCTGCGAATGCGATCTTGAGATACGAGCGCGTCCTCGCGTACGCCGTGGCGCCACGCCCCTCGATGAGATCGCGTGGACAATGGTCGATGACCTCGCTCGCGATCGAGAGCAGGACGCGCTGCGATTGCTATTCGGATTCGCGGATGACTTCCGAGGCTCTTCGCGGCCTGGCAAGATCAGCCTCATACAAGATGAGCCTGCCGCGACGGGCGACGCACGTTTCGATGCCGTCCTCGCAGGCGCCGCGGAGTTCTTCGCGCGGGAGGGCGCCATTCAAACACCCAGATGGGTCGATGCGCCAAGCCGCTTCGTCGAGCCTTGGTGGTTCGTCGTGAGCAAGCCGGCGTTCGATGCCTACACGCTCGCTCATACTCCCGCGGTCTTTGCGCGCCACGGCGTGTTCATCGCGCGGGAGGTGTTCGACCGTGCCTGAGATTCCCAAACGTCATTTTTCCCGCTCCGAGATTCTCGAGGCCTTGCAAGCCCTCAGCGACGAGCTCTCAGCGCACGGCGTGCGTGGACAGATCTTCATCGTCGGTGGAGCGGCAATGGCGCTCGCTTATTCGACGAGGCGAGTCACCAAGGACATAGACGCTGTGTTCGAGCCCAAGTCCTCGATCTATGAAGCTGCCGCAAAGGTAGCGGAGAATCTCGGCCTGCCAGATGACTGGCTCAACGATGCGGCCAAGGGCTTCATGCCGGGGAACGATAGGGAAGCCCGCCCCGTGCCCGACATCCAAGGCATCGAAATCACAACCGCCTCACCCCGATATCTGCTCGCGATGAAGCTAATGGCTATGCGTTTCGGAGAGGACGACGAGGACATCGAATTGCTGATTCGTGAGTGCGACTTGCACACTGCGGATGAGACACTCGAGCTGCTCGAGCGCATGTATCCGACGCGGGAGCCACAGCCGAAGACTCGACTCTTCTTGGAAGAGTTCTTTGGGACCGCCGACCCGCCCGACTAAAGGCGCAGACACTCCCGAGCCACCTATGGCCGCCTAATCCATTTATACACAAAAGCTGTGTGGCCTTTACACATATACTGTGTAAAGTGACCCGCCGAGGGCTTACCAGCGCTGTGTTGCCACTGGCATGAGAGTGTCCCTCCGGACAGTCGCGCGGGGAGTGCTTGTATGCCTGCTGATGGCCACGATCGCGGCAGCGGTGAGCCAGGCCGCCCAAGCCGAGCCGATGTGGACCACCTACCACCGCGATGCGCAGCGCTCGGGCTATGACCCCGAAGCGACGCAGCCGATCGAACCACAACTCGCCTGGCAGAGCGTTGATTTGGGCGCCCCGATCTGGAGTCAGCCGCTGGTGCTCGGCGATCGCGTATATGTGGCGACCGTCGCAGACGAGGTGTACGCGCTTGAAGCTTCCACCGGCAGGGTCGCATGGCAGAAGAGCGTCGGTACACCCGTGCCCTCAGACGAACTGCCCTGCGGCGATATCGAACCCACGGTCGGGGTCGTCGGGACGCCTGTAATTGATTTGGAATTGGGGGCGCTCTATGTCGTCGCCGATCGCTGGAACCAAGTCACAAAAACTGCCGAACACCGGCTTGTGGGACTCAACTTGGCAAGCGGCGAAGAAATGGTGAGCCGGGATGTGGACCCGCCCGGCGCTGACCCCAAAGCGCTGTTGCAGCGCACCGCGCTCAACCTCGACAAAGGCGAAGTCATCTTTGGCTACGGCGGTAACGACGGTGATTGCAGCGACTACCAGGGCACTGTCGTCGCGGCCCCGGCAAACGGCGGCATGCCGCGCTTCTGGCAATACCAGCCGGCGCTTCCCTCGCTCTCCGGCGGGGCGGTATGGGCGCCGGCCGGCCCTGCGGTTGGCAAAGAAGGCGATGTCTACGCCACCACAGGCAACCCCGACCCGCCCGAGGGTGGACGTGCAGAAACCTTCGACTACTCCGACAGCGTTGTGCAACTCAACCTGACGCAAGACTTCGTCGCACAGCCTTCGACCGAACCCGCATCGCCACTCGGCTGGTTCGAGCCGCCCAACTGGGAAGAAGAGAGCAACGACGATCTCGATCTGTCATCTGCCGCGGCCGAGCTGCTGCCAGGTGGTTTGCTGTTCCAGGCGGGCAAGGACGGCGTGGGCTACCTGATTGACGAGGCAACTATGAACACTAATCACGAAGCCCTGTTCAAAGCACAAGTCTGCAAAGGGCGCGGCAGTTTCGGCGGAGATGCCTTTGCGAACGGCGTCCTCTACATCGCCTGCACCAATGGCACACAGGCGCTCGCCTACGACGAAACAGCCCACACGTTCACAGTCCTGTGGCAAGGACCCTCGGACGCCTTCGGTCCGCCGATCGTCTCCGCCGGCCTGGTCTGGACCGTCGCCACCGGCGCTTTCAAAGGCGGCGGAACCACGCTTTACGGCCTCGAACCCTCGACCGGCAACCCTCGTTACACCGAGACGTTGCCCAGCCCTGTGACGGACCACTTCGCATCGCCGAGCGCTGCCGGCGGAAGGCTATACGTGTCAACCGGCTGCAGCGTCAGCGCCTACCAGATCGCTCAACTGGCTACCGGGGAAACCGGTTCGTCCGCGCAGGCCAATGCCGGCAGCGTCCCCTGCACGCCCGTCGAGGAATCCCCACTCGAACCACCGCACGAGCCCTCGGCTGAAAGCCCCGCACCAAAAGCCGGCAATTCGACCATATCCGTTGCCAACCCGACGTCCGCGAACAGCACGAAGCCCCCAGCCGAATCGGTGCACGTTGAGCTACTGAGCGACCACTTGCATGCAAGCGCCAACGGCTATGTGCGCATGCGACTGCGCTGCACTAGCTCTACCCCCTGCTCGGGCACGATCGCTCTCCGGGCCGAGATCGTCGTGCTCGCCGGCAGCGGCGAGCATCGCGTGCGTCGAACGGTGCTCGTCTCACTTTCCAGCAAAGCATTCGGACAGGTAAATGGGGATTTCATGGAGACGCTTCATCTGGACGCGAAAGCGATCGCGCGCCTGCGTCACCACAACGACCGCCTGACGCTGCGAGTGAGAATCGCCGCCACCGGCAAGCACGCACGACAGCTAACAGCCGTTTTGACCTAGAGCCGCTGCGCACGGTCTAACGATCGGGTTTCAGCGGCAGGACTTCAGGCGGCCCGTGCCGAGCGCGCGTCCACCGCCCGCTCGATCACTGCGGCCATCTCCGAGCGAAAGCGCTCGCGCCCAAAGCGCTCGGCGTTCTGACGGATCGCCTGCTCGTCCAGCTCGAGCCCCTCGAAGCGCTCGATCGCGGCGGCGAGCCCGAGCGCGCTCTGCCGCTCGAACAGGACTCCCGTGCGTCCGTCGATCACGGTCTCCGAGGCGCCGCCGACCTCGTACGCGATCACCGGCAGGCCGGCCGCCTGCGCCTCGATCGGGACGATACCGAAGTCCTCCTCGCCAGGAAACAGCAAACCGCGTGCGCCGCTCATCAGCGCGTCTCGCTCGGCGTCCTCCACGCGACCGAGCAGCTCTATCTCCGGATGCCCAGCGGCGGCGGCCCGCACCGACGCCATCGCGCGCCCGTCGCCGGCTACCTTCAGCGGCCGCCCCAAGCGGGCGCAAGCGGCGACGGCGAACTCGACCCGCTTGTAGGGAACGACGCGACCGAACACGAGATAGTGCTCGCCCTGCTCGCGAGGCAAGCTCAGCAAGCGTTCGACATCCACAGGCGGGTTGACGACCTCGGCGCTGCGACCGTAGTAGCGCCGGATGCGGTCGGCCACGTTGCGCGAGTTGGCGACGAACACGTCGGGCGAGGCCGCCCCCTCGACGTCTTGGCGGCGCAGGCGGCGCAGCAGCAGCGGCAGCGCGAGCCGCGTGGCGCGTCCGATCTCCTCGCCCTCGAGCAGGCTCTCGTCCCAGGCGTAGCGCATCGGTGTGTGGCAGTAGCAGACGTGCGGCACGTCGGAAGGAGTGCGAATGTTCTTCGCGCAGGCGTGGCTGCTCGAGAGCACCAGATCGAAGCGCGAAAAGTCAAATGCTCGGTAGGCCCTGCTCATCAGCGGCAACAGCTTTGGGTAATGCGCCCGCGCGCCCGGGATACGGTTGAGATAGGAGGCGTGTACGGGCCGCTCGGTGACGATCTCAGGCCACGGCTCGGGGTCGTAGATCGACGTGAACAGCTCGGCCTTGGGAAACATCTCGAGCAACTCGATCACGACATCCTCGGAGCCACCGGGAATTGTGAGCCACTCGTGCACGACGGCCACGCGCGGAAAGCGCTCGCGCAGCCGTTCGATGAGTGTGTCGCTCATCTGCTGTCCTCGACGGCGGCGATGAAGTCCGCCCAGGCAACCGCATACGGAGCGAGCACACTTACGAGCCGCTCAAGATCGGCCCAGCCGGCGTCGGCCTCCCAGCCCCAGTGCAACACGATCGGCACCCAAAGTCCCCAGCCGGCATCGAGCGCGTGCTCGACTGCCGGCAGGACCTCCGCCGCGTGACCGTAAAACGGGGTGTAGGCAGGGAGATAGACGCTCTCGCCGCGCCACTGTGGCGTTCTCTGGAAGCCCATCCGGCCGATCGACTCGGGGCCGCCGCAAACCACCTTGAAGCGCCTTGACAACACGTCGTATTGGCTGGCGTCGAAGCGGTTGTAGGGCGGAACGAACACCTCGGTGGAGTGCCCGGCGCGCGCCAATTCGGCTAGTCCGGTGTCGAGCAACTCGATGGTCGCCTCAGAGCTCAGCCCGCACAGCTCGGAGTGACGCCGGGGAGAGGCGAAGCGTGTGCGATGCGTCAGCCCGTGCAGCGCAAAGGTCACGCGCTCACTTGCCAGGCGCGCAAGCATCGCGGTCTCACCGGCATCGAGCGGGCGCGAGTCGCCGGCCGGCCGCCCCTCCTGCCCACGGGCGGGATCGTTGTCGAAATCGCGATGCCCCGCGTGCGCGCGCGGGCCATCGTTATTTGCAACACCATCGACAGGCATGAGCGGCTCGTGACTTACCCGCGGCAATACGGCAAGCAGGTAGGGCACGCCCGCCGCCGCCATGATCTCGTGGAAGCGCTCGAAGCGCTCGCTACCGAAGCGCTGCGGGTCGTCCCAAGCGCGGTAGTGGGGAAACTCGTCAACGCGCACGAGAAAGCGGGGCGGTCCATCGGCGCGTGAGCCAAGCACCGACCTGCGTGCGGCCATCAACGGAGCCACAACTTGGCGCTCAAAGCCGAGTCGGCCGAGCTTGTAGCCAACCTGCTGGGCGAGACGCACAGGACGCGAGGGCACATCGCGCACACGAGTAGCGGCGCGTACCAACGGCGTGTCAAGCTCGCTGTCGTGGACGACGCCGGTATTTAGCTCAGGCACGAACATCAGGCGCGCGCAGCGCGCCCCATCCAAATCCCTCCCAGTCTTCGCGCCTGGGATCATGTCTAGGATGGCCGATCCGCCACGGCTTCAGGGCCGCGACATCGTGTGTGTTGGTTTCGCCGACTGGGACACCGCCCTGCAGACTAACCAGCACCATCTGATGAAGCGGCTCGCGGCCGAGAACAGGGTGCTGTTCATCGAGTCGCTCGGTCTGCGCCGCCCGCAGCTGGCTGGGCGTGACCTCAGGAGAATCGCGCGACGCTTGCGCCGTGGATTGAGCGGTGCGCGCGAAATCGACGGCCTGCACGTGCTCTCCCCGCTCGTCTTGCCACTTCACACAAACGCCTTCGTGCGGGCACTGAACCGGCGCTTGCTCGGGATGTTCGTGCGGCGCGCCGCCAGCAAGCTGGAAATGTGCCGGCCGATCCTGTGGGCCTATGTGCCCCAGGCCGAGTCGCTGCGCGAAGTGCTTCAGCCGGAGCTTGTGATCTACCACTGCGTCGATGACATCGCCGCCCAACCGGGTATCGATGCGGCCTCTTTTCGCGCGGCCGAGACACGCTTTGCGCGGCGAGCGAACCTCGTGCTCGCAAGCGCGCCGGCCCTGGCCGAGCGCCTGCGTTCCATCTCGGACAACGTGGTCTATGCGCCGAATGTGGCCGACACGGCTTTGTTTGCAAGCGCGCTGGAGGACGGCCCGATCGACCCGGCGCTGGCGGCATTGCCCGCCCCGCGCATCGTGTTTACGGGCGCCGTCGTTGCCACTAAGCTCGATATGAGGCTGCTCGCGGAGTTGGCCAGATCCAGGCCGTCCTGGTCGTTTGCGCTCGTCGGCCCCGTCGGCGCGGGCGACCCCAGCACCGATGTGTCGGCGCTCGCGGCCGAGCCGAACCTGCACCTGCTCGGCGCGCGCACTTACAAGCAGCTGCCGAGCGTGCTGCGCGGAGCCAACGCCGGCCTGATCCCGTACGCGCGCAACCAGCTCACCGACAGCATCTTCCCGATGAAGGTCTATGAGTACTTGGCCGCGGGACTGCCGGTGGTGGCTACGCGGCTGCCCTCGCTGAGCGAAATCGACGCTGTAGCGAGCGCGCCAGATGCGGATGGCATCGCGAGACTGCTGGACGAGGCGCTTGCCGAGGACACCCCACAGCGTCGTACCGAGCGCTCGCAAGCAGCCGCCGCCCACTCGTGGGAGGCGCGCATTGAGCAAATCGCCACCGCGATCGACGCTCTGCCGAAAGAGGCGAGAGACCTGCTTGTCAGCACTCACACGCCCGCGCTGCGCTCGGGCCGCGATGTACGCACGTACGGCATCGCGCGAGCGCTTGCGATGAACGGCCCTGTGACGCTGCTCTACGTGCGCTTTGGCGCCGATCGGCCCGACGCGGCGTTTAGTGCGATCCCGGGAATCGAGCTGCAAGAGGTGATCGCTTCACGCGGAATACGACGAGCCGTCGCATATGTGAAGGCTCGACTGAGCGGAGTGCCAAGCGGCCTCGCGCGCGGCGTCTCCCCGGAGCTCACGGCAGCGGCAGTCGAGTTGGCAAACAGCAGCAACTACGAGCGCGTGATCGCCGACGGACCGACAGCCGCCGCCGCGCTTGCGGGCCTGGCGCGCAAGCGCCCAGTCATCTACAACGCACACAACCTGGAGTCGGCTTTCCGCCATGAGCTGCCCGACGAGGACGCTTCGCTGCGAGGCTTGCGCTCGTTCGAGCGGCGGCTGTTGAAGCGGTCGAGCGAGTCGTGGATGGTCAGCGAAGCCGACATGCAAGGCGCGCGCACACTGTGTCCGGAGGCAAAGCTACGGCTTGCGCCCAATGTCGTCAACGTCTCGGCGATTCGCGCTGTCTTCGCGACGCCCCCTCGGCCTGACCCAGGATCGGCGTCCGAGCCACCAGCGACATCCGAGCCGGTACCAGCTTCATCCGAACCCGCGAAGACCCTCGCAACCGAGCCGGTGGCGATCTTCGTCGCCAACTTCGCCTACACGCCAAACCGCAGCGCCCTGGAGTTCCTACTTGGGCAAGTCCTCCCGCTGGTGTGGGAGCAACTGCCAGCGGCGCGGCTACTGCTCGCCGGTGGTGGGCTGGAGCACCCCCCGAGCGAGGACCCGCGCGTGCGCGCGCTCGGCTTTGTAGAGGACCTTGCCGACACTTATGCCGAGGCGCGCTGCGCTGTCGTGCCGTTGCTCCAGGGCGGTGGCAGCCCGCTGAAGCTGGTCGAGGCGCTTGCCCACGGCTTGCCAGTGGTGGCGACCCCGCGCGCGGTCGCCGGCCTGGATGTCCGGGACGGCGTGGATTGCCTGGTCGCGGCCGACTCGCAAGCTTTTGCCGACACGCTTGTGCGTGTGTTGCGAGACGGGGCCCCGGAGATCGCCCGTGCCGGGCGCAGGCTTGCCGAGCAGCGTTATTCGATTGAGGCACTGGCGAGGTTGCTTCAGTAGGTGATATCGCCTAGCCCCTCGAAATCGCAGACTTAGACCCCTCGAAATCGCAGACTTAGACCCCTCGAAATCGCAGACTTAGACCCCTCGAAATCGCAGACTTAGACCCCTCGAAATTGTGGATTAGATGCTAGGATTCGCTTATGGCAAGCGCGAATATGCCGATTCCCGAGATCGTTGGCCGCCGTCTTCTGGAGGTCGCGTCCAACAGACTTAAGGATGAGCCGGTGATCGCACTGCAGGGCCCCCGAACAGTCGGCAAGTCGACTCTGCTCAGTGAGCTGGCCCATTCCTATGGAGTTGAGGTGACCGATCTCGACGATCCCGGTATGCGCGAAGCGATGGGCGTCGATCCCAGCGCGTTCGTTGACGGTCCGTCACCGGTTTGCATCGACGAGTACCAGCACGTCCCAACGGTGCTCGACGCGATCAAGGCCGAGCTGAACCGCGAGCTGCGAGCCGGGCGCTTCGTGCTTGCCGGATCCACCCGCTACGACGCGTTGCCGCTCGCGGCGCAATCGCTCACTGGTCGCCTGCACCTGTTGACTGTGTGGCCACTCACGCAGGGCGAGATCGCAGGCACACGCGAGAACTTGTTGGAAGCGCTGCTGGAGGATCCCGAAGGCGCCGTTCCACGAGGGAGTGTCTCTACCATGAGCAGACAGGAGTACATAGCGCGCGTCACAGCCGGCGGCATGCCGATAGCCCTGGCCAGAAACACGCTCACCAGCCGCAACCGTTGGTTCGACGACTACGTGAGACTTGTGATCGAGCGAGATGTCAGCGAGCTCTCCTCGCTGCGCCGACGCGAGCAGTTGCCACTGCTATTCAGCCGGCTGGCGGCACAGACGGCAGGCGTCTTGAACGTCACTACCGCGGCATCCGAGGCCGGTCTGGACCGTGCAACCGCGACTGACTACCTGAAGCTGCTCGAAGCAGTGTTCCTGCTCATGCGCCTGCCGGCCTGGGGAAGCACACTGAGGACGCGCGCCGCCAAAGCCCCAAAGATCCACGTCGTCGACGCCGGTGTCGCAGCCCGCGTGCTGCGACTCACTCCGGAGAAGCTCGCACGACGCGAGTCGGCGGCGCTCTCCCAGTTCGGCCACCTACTCGAGACGTTCGTGGTGGGCGAGCTCCTGAGACAAGCATCATGGCTGGATGAGGTCTCCGTATGCGGGCACTGGCGTACCTACGACGGCGATGAGGTCGATCTGATCGTCGAGCGCGATGACGGACGCGTGCTCGCATTCGAGGTAAAGGCAGCCGGCCGGGTCGCGGGATCAGACACGCGCCAGTTGCACAAGTTGCGCGAGGCGCTCGGCGAGCGCCTGCTCGCGGGCGTTGTGCTCTATACAGGCCCCCGCGCATATCGGCTCGACGAGCGACTCTACGCGATGCCGATCGACCGGATCTGGACGCCAGCGTAGGGACCCAAGCATAGATATCAGAATCACCGCGTGATAGCGGGTTGGGCTTCACACGCATCTGAGGCACGGCCGGGCGCCCGAGGAGCGCTATTCGGTCGAGGCGTCTCTGATGCTTGCGCGCAGCTGAAGCGCTCGGCTCGCGCCATCTATTCAAGCGCGACCAGCACCCTCCACGCACAACGGCGTGGGCGTTCTACCGAGCGCTATCCGCAAGCACACGTTGCACCTCTCCTGAGCCGTCCAAAAGCCTCTGAGGGCCTAAAGATCAGCCCCTAGAACGCCGACAGGATTCTTGCAGCAACAAAATGAGGCGCAGGCGCCGGACCACCACATTGGCGCCCTCGCAACTTCCCGACAAAGGCACACCCGTCGCGAGGCGGGCTCGCAAAGCCAGGGGTCTCCAGCAGACAGCCCGGCTCCCGAAGGAGATGAGCAATGTCAACGTCGCATCCTCGCCCCCGCAGGGCTTGGGCTCAGCAGATTCTCACGCTGCTGGTGGCGACGTGCTTGACCCTGTTGGCAGTAAGCGCCGGCGCAGTGGCGCGCACGACCCAGCCAACCGCCACGATCAGCAGCGCCACACTACGCAGCGCGATCGCCGTCCGCACGGCCGACAAGCGCGCGCTCGCACACGACTCCCGCAGGCTGCAAGTCTGCCTCCACACACGCCACAAGCGGTGCACGTCGGAGCAACTTGCCCTCAAACGCTCGCACATCGCGCTGAGTGCTGCCAAGCAGAGGGTGCTCGCTCTCACAGCCCACATCGCTCGCAGACGCCATGCTCCCGCTGCCACGCGTACATCGGACACCGTTGGAGAGGCCAACTCTGGCAGCTCCTCCAACAGTTCCGCCGGGACCGTCGATGGCTTGGGAAGCTCGA
Organism: uncultured Solirubrobacterales bacterium; assembly: GCA_963827045.1. GTDB lineage: Bacteria > Actinomycetota > Thermoleophilia > Solirubrobacterales > Solirubrobacteraceae > Palsa-744. The sequence goes on along the minus strand of CAWGZH010000002.1, from coordinate 1,411,472 downwards.
CTGACGGCTCAAGCTCCAACATCGGCGACGGCGCCACCGAAAACCCGATTGGCAGCAAGAAAGCCATCGGATCCACGGGCCTCGGGGGAAACAAACAGTTCGAAGGACCGGAAGCGACATCGGCCGTATTTCAACCGGGGCTGAACTCGGGCTCTGATCCGACATACGACATCCCGGGTGCGGCCCAACTGGGCGCCAAGCTTGTCCGGATCGCATTTGACATCGACGAAACGCCACAGCAGATGGAAACTGTCATCTCTGAATACGCCGCCAAGGGCATCCAGGTGGAGCCGATGGCCAGCTTTTACGGCAAGCTACCAACTCCCGCCGAAGCACAGAACCTGGCCAGCTGGGCCAATGCCTTCGGTCCAGGCGGAACTTTCTGGACACACCGGTCAGGCACACTTGAGCCAATCCAATCGATCGAGTTCGGTAACGAGACGAGCTACAGCTATCAGTACAGCAATGACACTGTCGCCGGCTACGCAAGCCGTGCACAGACATACGCGCTGCGCTTTGCCGAAGCCGTCTCCGCGATTCGCTCAACCAACCCGAGTGTTGGCCTACTGGCGCAGGGCGACGCAGGTAACGCGAATTCCGCATGGGTCGAAAACATGTTCAAGGCAGTGCCCAACCTGGGAGGACTGGTCGCCGGCTGGACGATCCATCCCTACGGACCGGAATGGCGCGACAGGCTCGAAACCCTGATCCAGCAGACGGCAGCACAGGGCGCGCCGTCTACGATTCCAATCGACGTCACCGAGTGGGGCCTTTCAAGCGACAACGGGCATTGCCTAACAGAAAACTATGGGTGGAACGCGTGCATGAGCTACCAGGAAGCCGGCGAAGCATTGTCCGAGACTGTCAGCGAAATGCGACAGATGCTCGGCTCAAGGCTCGACATGTTCATGCTCTACCAAGTGCGCGACCAAGAAGCCACAGGCGCAAGTAATCAGCGTGAGTCCTATTTTGGCGCTCTCCAGCACGAACTACAGCCCAAGGGTGCTTACACGACAGCGGTCAAGTCGCTGCTCAGCGCCTGACGCTCGCATCGCCTCGGCTGAGGCTGTATGGATTGTTCTTGGACTCACGGCGCTCGCCGCGATTCTGCGGTTTGCGACGCTCAACGTGCAGAGCATCTGGCTCGACGAGTCGGCCACGATGATCCTCGTACATCGTGGCTTCGCCGGCATGCTCTCGCATATATCGGCGAGCGAGTCGGCACCTCCGCTCTACTACGTCCTGGTTTGGGCGTGGACGAAAGTCCTCGGTTCGGGCCCGCTCGGGTTTCGCTCGTTCTCGGCGCTAGCGGGAACGATCACTGTGCCCGTCATGTACTTCGCGGGACGGCGTATATCGCCGCGCGTCGGCCTTTGGGCGGCCGCTCTCACGGCGGTCAACCCGGCGATGTACTACTACTCCCAGGAGGCGCGCTGCTATGCGCTCTTGATCCTCTTCAGCGCCTGCGCATTCGTGCTCTGGCAACGGGCGCTCCAGACGCCGAGCAGGCAACGCCTCGCACTGTGGTCGGGAATGTCAATCCTGGCTTTGCTCACGCACTACTTCGCCGTGTTCCTGTTCGTCCCGGAGGCGTTCCTCCTCGCTCGACGGCTAGGGTGGCAGCGCTTGCTGCTCCCCATCAGCGCGGTGAGCATCGTCGGTGTCGCGCTTCTCCCGCTCGCCGTCAGTGAGCGCGGGAACGGCAAAAAGTCCGAATGGATAGAAGAATCAGCATTGATCTCGAGGATGGCCGAGACCGCGAAGGAGTTCGTTGTCGGTGTCTATGGTCCGCTCGAGATTTTCTCCGCGTTCATCTGCGCGCTCCTCGCAGCGGGAGCACTATGGCTGCTGATCCGCCGTGGCGACGCCCACGAGCGCCGATCGGCCGGCGAAGTGGCGATCGTGGCGGCGACGGCGATCCTGATTCCGCTGCTGCTCGCCGCAACTCGTGCCATCGATGTCTTCGACGGGCGCAACGTGATCGCGATTTGGATGCCATGGGCGGTGCTACTGGCTGCCGGCTTGGGCGTAGCGCGTGCGCCAAAGGCGGGAGCCTTGCTCGGGTTGGGCCTGTGCGCCGTCTCGTTGGCCGTGATAGCGGCAACCAACCTGATCCCCAGCTACCAGCGCGACGACTGGCGTGGAGCCGCACAGGCCTTGCCGAAGTCAGGACCATCCGATCGGATCCTCGTGAGCGAGCTCGACTCGTCCCTACCGCTGTCGATCTATCTGCCTGCTACCAGAGCTCTCACCGGCTCGACAGTCTCAACGCGTGAGCTCGATTTCATCGGGTTGCGCACCAGGCGCACCGGCCGCTCGCCCCTGCCGCCGCAAGTGCCAACGCAAGCACCGCCCGGGTTCCGCTTTGTGGGCATGCGCAAGACCGAAAGCTACGCGGTGTCAACATTCCTCGCACCGCGAGCGATGACAGTAAATCTCCGACTGCTTCGTAAGCTCAGCGACGAACCTGAAGCTGAAGCTATCCTCCAGCGCTGACCTCACCGCTATTAGCGGCGAGGGGCGTAGGCCGAGCCAGCAGCGCAAGCAAGCCGATCTGCGCGCCCAGCAATACTGTGAAGCGCGGATCCACTCCGGTGAAGCTGGCCGTGGTCTCGATCACAACCAGGCCCGCAAGCCCGCACAGCGACGCCAGACCAAAGGCGCGTAGCATCGGCTCCGCGCTCGTCCGCCATACACGCCAGGCGAGCACTGCCGCCCCGAGCAGGAGCGATATGTAGGCGACCAAGCCGAGAATACCGAGCTTCAACCAGTACCAGAGCGCGGCAAAGTGAACGTACAGGCGGCCTTCTTCGTGTTCCACCGACAGTGGCTGCACGCTGGCTTCCCAGGGAACGGCGACGCCAAGACCGGTGATCGGGTGGCGACGGATCTCACCGAGCACATTGGCCCGCTCGTCCAGGCGATAGCGATCCTCGGCGTTTGTCTCGAGGCTCGTCGGCGCAAGCGATTCAGCGCGTTTTACAACAGGGAGCTGCGCCTGGAAGTGAACAGAGCCGAGTAGGAGAGCCGCCAGCCCTATCGCAAGCCCTGCCGGGACGAGCAGACGCCGGCCTGTGGGAGTGCTGCCAAGCAGCAGCACCAATAGAAGCCCGAGCACAGCCGCGATCCAGAACGAGCGTCTGTAGGACAACAACAACGAGGCGATCAGCAGCGGAGCACCGAGCAACATCCACACTGGGGGATGGGCGCGGCCGAGCACCGCGGCAAACAGGGCGAGCATGGCAAGCATGATCAGCCAGTTGGCCGCGGGTTCGTAGTAGCTGAGCGTCGAGCTGCCTTCGACTGGTACCCCGTAATGACCGAGGACCTCGATCACACCTAGCCCCGCCTTTACGATCGCGAGCGCCACGGCGCCTCCCAGTACAAGCGATACCTGGCGCCGATCGATATCGAGATTGCTGACGGCAAGTGGCAGCAGGAGCAGGTATGCCAGCACGTTCTCCGACAGTGCTACGGAGCGCAGGCTCACGCCCGCCGCGTGCCCTGTCACCGCACCCGCGAGCATCGCCAGCACGAGCATCGCGAAGCCGATCATCAGGGCACGCGGGACCGTCGGTCGGCGCCGGTGCGCGATCAGATCGATGCCGACGGCGACAACGGCAAGCGCCACCAGGATGTCGAGCGGAGTGAGACCCTTGTAGATCTGGTCGTAGAGGTGTGAGGTGAAGTGCAGTAGCCCAAAGGTCGGTCCCTCGCACATAGCGGTCAACACCACGACGAGCCCTACCAACACGAACGGGCGTCGCACCAGGATCGCCGCCGCGACGACGGCCAACGGAGCCAGCAGCCCGGCTGCTCCAACCCTGCGTGTCGCGAGCAACACGATCAACAGGGTCAGGGTCGTCGCAACCGCCGCGGCGAGCGGCTCCCCACGGAGGAGCGTTGGACGCCGTGTAGCCACGGTCACCGACCTCAACGAGCTTGCTGTGGCGAGCTCGCCCCCGGCGGCCGCGACAGCAGATCTCGGTAGGGGTCGCCCTTCGGCTCGTCCGCGTCGTATCCCTCGTAGCCGTAGCGGCCGGCGTCCTGGAGCCCGGTGACGATCAATCCCACCGGCTCGACCATCTGGCGTCCCAGGATGTCACGCGCGCGTTGGACCTCCTCACGGGTTGTCTTGTCCACTCTCGCCACAACGATTGCCGCGTGAACCGCCGGATTGTTCAACAGCATGTGCGCGTCGGCCACGGGATTCAGCGGAGGCGCATCGATGATGACCATCGTCTCGTCGCGAGCGAGCTCCTCGATGAGCTCACCGATACCAGCCGAGCCCAGCATCTCGGACGGGTTGGGCGGAAGCAGCCCAGCGGGGAGCACAGAGAAGTTGGGGAGCGAGGGAAACGGCTGGAGGAGCAAGGACGTGACATCCCCACCACGCGTCAAAGCCGTGGTCAGCCCGTCTCGGGAATGGAAACCGAAGTGCTGGGCGAACGTGGGGCGACGCAGATCCATCTCGACCAGGACGACCCGCCGGTCGGCGAGCGCCTCCACGTGGGCCAGGTCGACGGCCACGGTCGTCTTGCCCTCGCCCGCCACGGCGCTTGTTACGAGCAGAGTGTCAACCTCTCGCGCCACCGCGGAGAAGTCGAGCGCACTGCGGACCATGCGATATGGCTCGAGCAGAGCGTCACGCTCCCCGGCACGGGTGGGACCGAACGACGTCTGCGGTATGGCTGTGAGGACCGGCAGACCGTACCCGCGCTCGAGCTCCTCGATCGTCTTGAGCCGCCGGTCCAACGCCTCCAGCAGGAATACGACCGAGAACGCCAGCGCCAAACCGATCAGAAGGCCGATGATCGCGCTCGTCAACAATTTCGTGCCGGTCGGCTCCGTGGGCGGCGTCGCCCGACTAATGATGTTCGCGCTTCCTCCGGCAACGGCTCGCAATCCACCAAGACGCTGCTGATCCTGTTCCAGCGATACGCGCGCGGACGAGCCCGCGGGCAGCGTCGAGATCTGTTGCTGCAGTTGGCGCTGGGCTTCTTCGATGCTCGATACTTGGGCAACCGCCTTGAAGGCGATGTACTGGCTGGCAAACGCGTTCGCCAGCCTCGCCGAGTGCTGTGGATCGCCGGTTGTGGCCGTGAAGCGCAGAACGTCAGCCTCGGGGGCCACTTCCACGCTCACTTCTTCAAGTAGCTCGCTCGCGCTGGTCAACGTGTGCAACTGCTTGCGGACCCCTTCAGCAACTTCCGAGGAATGCCCAATCAGAACCTCGGTAGCCGCGTCGCGCACCGCTTCGCCACTGCCCGTAGGCGTAACCTGTAGCGCCGCATCAGGCAGTGTCGCGCTCTGGAAGGCGACGCTGGCCGTAGCCGCATAGGACTTCGGGGCGCGCTCGTGACGGACCACCGAGACGAGCAGGCAAGCGAAGACGATACCACCGACCATCAGCCAGCGACGCCGCAGCACACGCAGCATGTTGGCAGCCCCATCCTCCCGGGCCCGCTCAAAGCCATCGGCAGCGCTCACGGAGCGCCACCACGATCCGAGGACTCCACCTCTATCGAAACGAGAATCCCCGTCATCGAGCTTTCATCGTCCAACCCTCAATGGCACTTGAGAGCAGGGGGATCGGCCATAGAGCAACACATGTCATTGAGTCAGGTATTCCCTGTCGCACCCCACCTAATTCGGCCTGGACGCCTTCGCTCCTTGCGCGAGCGGCAGCTATAGGATCCAACCCACATGAGAGAGCCTCTCCTGGCAGGCAAGGCCGAGCTGAAGCGCGGCGCACGCGCCGCCGCCGCTCGCTTGGGCAAGGAGGAGCAAGCCGAGCGGCTTCTGGACCGGTTTCGAGAGGCTCGCCTAACATTCGACCCACACCAACGTCGGGAGCTGCGCGATGACCATGCCACCCGCGTGATCCTGTCCTCCGTGCTGCGATCGGATTCGAACGCAATCGACGTCGGAGCCAACGAAGGCGCCGTACTGGAGTCGATCGTGCAGCTCGCTCCGCGTGGTCACCACATCGCCTTCGAGCCGATACCGGAGCTGTGCGAGCGCCTTGCCGCGCGGTTTCCTGAAATCAACGTCCGCTGCGCCGCAGTGTCCGACATGCCTGGGCATACCGAGTTCTCACATGTGGTCGGCGCCCCCGCATACAGTGGGCTACGCCAGCGGGGCTCCCTGCCCGCTGATGCCGGCGAGGTGCGGCGCATCTCCGTGCTCGTCGAGCGCCTCGACGACGTCACAGAGCCCGAGCATGTGCCGGCGCTATTGAAGATCGACGTGGAGGGCGCCGAGCTCGGGGTACTGCGCGGAGCCGCTGAGATGCTGGAGCGCCATCGGCCGTTCATCCTGTTCGAGCACGGCGTCGGCGGAGCCGACCTCTACGGCACGCATCCCAACGATGTCTTCGACCTGCTCAAGACCGTGGGCCTGCGCATCTTCGACCTAGACGGCGACGGCCCATACTCGCGCGAGCGCTTCGAGGAGACTTTCGCCGAGCCGATCTGGAACTTCCTGGCTGCGCCGGCATAGCCAGTCCTACCTGCCTGTCAAATACCACTACTAACCGCCGGCCTGCTCGAGCTCGTCCACCATCGCCTGCTCGTAGCGCCCCGCACTGTGCTCGGCCGCTGTCCGCAAGCCACCCTCGCGCAGCTTGACTCGCAGATCCTGGTCCTCGGCCAACCGCCGCACAAGCTCGGCAAGCGACTGCGGATCGTCCACCGGCATCAGCAGCGCGTTATCGCCGTCGCGAAGGTATGTCGCGGCTCCGCCACGTGAGGTCGCGATCACCGGACGCCCGACCGCCATCGCCTCGAGCGGAACAAGCCCCCAGGGCTCTTGCCACCGCACCGGGAAGATCACCGCGTCCGCGTCCGCATAGATCGAAGGCAACAACTCGGCATCGACCGCACCGACGAACTCGACACGCTCCTGTACGCCCAACGACTGCGCCTGACGACGAAGCTCCGATTCGTAGAGCTCATTGCCAGACCCGACCAATCTGAGCGTGACGTCCGGTAGCTCCGCGAAAGCGGCGAGCAGAACGTCAACCCCCTTTACCGGATCGAGCCGCCCCACATAGAGGAGACGGCCGCCCCATCGCTCGGGCTGGGGCGACGGCTTGTAGCGCGGATGAACGCCGGGAGTCAGGACGGCGCGATCGTTGGGCACGAATCCCGCCACGAGTGACTCGTCGAGCATGTGCTGTGAGTTGAAGAGAAACCGTCCGGCGTCCTGCAACCGATAACGAACCGGGATGCCGAGCAGCGGCTCAAGGATCGGCGCCAGAGACTGGAGCTTGCGAGCACGGCGGGTCCAGATGTCCGCCTCGGGCCCATATGACAGCCACGGGTCGTGGACCGCGAGCACCGAGGGCACGCCGACACGCCTCACCCGCTCGATCAGCGCAAGAGACATCCCTCCCATGCCCCACCAGCTGACGACGTCGGGCGCATGCTCCAGCAGGTGTCGTTCGAGCACCGCCCCGTTGTGACGCTCGAGGCCGACGCATTCGCGCGGCCCCACGAACGCCGGCAATTGTGCCGTGGCATCTAGATATGAGCGCAAGCTGCGATCGACGCCCGGCTCCTCTGGCTCGCGAACCCCGGGAGCGTGATAGTCGGACACGAGCACCTGAACGTCGTGTCCACGGGCACGGGCCGCACGCATCACTCCCTGGCAGACCAGCTCATACCCCCCCAGGTAGTGCGGGGGATAGAGCAAGCCGATCGTCAAGAACCTCACGGGTTCACCGCTCATCACCAGCTTCACTGACCATCTGCTCGTAGAGATCCACCACAGGTCCAACAGCCACCGCCGGCGTGTGATGGTCGAAGAACGTCTTGTATGCCGCGGCTCCGGCAGCGCAATGTGCCTGAGGATCGGCGATCAATGCAACCGTCGCATCGGCGAGCTGCCCATCGTCTGTCGAGACCGTCACTCCACCATGCGCTCCGAGTCCCTCTGCGCCGTCGGGAGTCGTGACGACGGGCACTCCAAGCGCCAGCGCCTCGAGCACCTTGACCTTGGCGCCACTGCCAGCCGTCAGCGGATACAGAAGCACCCCGAGCTCGCGCAGAAAGTCCGTCGCGGAGCTCACACGACCACGCCACTCCACGCCCGGCAGGTCGGGCAAATCCGCAAAGGCGGAGCGCTCCATGCCGATCCCGGCGAGCAGGAGCTTCGCATCGGGCCGTCGCTCGCGTATGCGCGGCCACACCTCGCTCAGCAAGCGCTCGACGGCTTTCGCGGTCGGCGGCCAGTCCGCCCTGCCGATCAGCCCGACCATCGGCGAGTCCACCTCGGCCCGCGGCATGTAGTAGCGCTCGTCGAGCGCTGGCGGCCCGACGGCCACACGCGCATGAGGCGCTGCCGCCCTGAGCCCGGCGGCCACCTCCTCGCAGTTCGCCAGCAGCCAGTGTGCTCTCCGACACGCCAGCCGCTCAGCGCGGAACAGATCGATCGCGATTCTTCCCTCGCGTCGCCACGGTCCACCGATCGCACGATCCCGGCGTGTCTGGAAGTCGATTTGCGCAAGCGCTGGCGTATCGAGCCGATTCAGCGCAGCGGCCACCTGGGCGTCGAAGAAATGCACGACATCCACCTCCGTCGCGAGCTCCTGCAGCCGTGCCAGGAAGGGGCCTCGCGCAAGCCAGCCGTTGGGACGCAGCAGTCGATCAGAGCGCACCCGCCACGGTGTAGGCGGCTCGACAGGCATCGCCTCTACCTGCAGATCCTCAGGCAACGCGTCCAACGACGTGGACCACAGGTTGGGTGCCAGCGCACGGTAGGTAACACCGCGAGCCTGTAGACCACGCAGCAGGCCGATCGCGCACTTCGCGGCTGCGCCGCCCTCTGGCAGCGGTGGCGAAGACAGAACTACCAGGGCTCGCAAGGCTGCAAGAGTATGGCGCATGCTGACGAAGGTCACGGCGCTGCCGCGCCGCGTGTTGCACGGCGGCGCCGCGGGTGACGCCGGCACGGCGACCGGGCGCCACATCGCCTCCAACGTCGTCGTTCAGCTCGCTGTGAGAGCGATCACGATGGGCGCGAGCATCATCACCGTCTCGCTCACGGCTCGTACCCTGCATCCCTCCGGCTATGGAGTGTGGACCGGAACGGGGGCGTACATCGCACTGTTCGCTGTCTTCACAGAACTCGGCTTGACGACCGCCGCCATGCAGCGGATGGCAGCCGAGCCCGAGCGAGAGGCCGAATGGCTCGGCGCGCTCGCCAGCGCGAGAACCGCGCTGTCCCTGATTGCCACGGTGCTCTGTGCAGTTTCGATTCCACTGTTGCTGAGCGATACGGACAACACCCAGGCGGTCGCGCTCATCCTAACCCCGACGATCCTCTCAAGCGGCGCAGCGACTCTGATAACCGTCTTCAGTGCCCGGCTCAGAGCTGGGCTCGCGCTCTCTTTCACCGTGCTGCAGAGCCTGCTGTGGGTGACAGCGGTGCTGTTGCTGTCAGCCACTCACGCGTCGATCATCGTCTTCGCCTTTGCCTACACGGCGCTGATCGCGGTGATTTCAGCGCTACAGCTCCAGGTGACCCGGAGATTCGCGAAGATCGCGGTGCGAGCCGGCATTCGGTTGTGGCGTCCGCTCATGCGCGTGGCGATCCCGCTTGGCGTCGCAAGCGTGTTCATCACGGTGTACTACCAACTGGACTCAGTCTTGCTGTTGCAGATCGCCGGCTCCAAGGAAGCGGGAATCTATGGAGCTGCCTACGGATTCCTCGGACCTCTCACGTTCCTGCCGACCGCGGTGATGTCATCGTTCTTCCCGGTCATGTCGGCTGTGCACGGGAACGATCCGGCACGTGTCCGCCGGCTCATCCAGATCGCCGCTGACTGGATGGGCGTCATCTCGCTGCCGATCCTCGCCGGCACGATCGCGCTGTCAGATCAGATCATTCACCTTCTCTATGGCTCGAGCTTCGAGCGGGCGGGCGGCTTGCTCCCAATCTTGATGATCGCTTTCGTGTCGATCTGCTTCGGATCGCTTGCCGGGTTTACCTCGCCGATCCTGAACTTGCAGTGGCGGCTAGCGCTCTACTCCGGTATCGGAGTAGTGGCGAACGTGGTGCTCAACCTCGTGTTGATCCCTCCATACGGTGCATATGGATCGGCGTGGGCCACCGTCGCAACCGAGATCCTGACAATGGTGCTGATGCTCGGCACGATTCTGTGGCGGCTAAGGCTGAGGCTGTCGCCATGGAAGCTGCTGCGCACCGCCGTGCTGGCCGCGGCAATGACAGGCTTGATGATCCTCGCCAGACCGCTCGGCCTGATCCCCGCCGGCGTGATCGGCGTGGCCTTCTACGCCGTGGGCCTGTTTGGCGCACGCATCGTCAATCTGAGCGAGCTGCGCGCACTGAGGGAGCAGCGTGCCTGAAACAGGACTGCTGATCGTCAATGCCGATGACTTCGGCGGCAATCCACTCGCAACAGACAGGATCGCCGAGTGCTTCCAGGCGGGCGCGATCACAAGCACGAGCGCGATGGTGCACATGAGCGATAGCGAACGGGCCGCGTCGATCGCCAAGTCGCGTGAGCTCCCTGTCGGCCTACACCTCAACCTCACCCAGCCGTTTGACGATCGCCGCACGCCGCAGGCAGTGCGCGAGCGCCAGGCGGGGGCCGCCCGTCGCTTTGCGGGAAGCCGGGTGCAACGCCTCAGCTACAACCCGTTCTTGAGCAGCCTGGTGAGAGCCTGCATTGACGATCAACTGGAATGCTTTCGCGCGCTGTACGACCGCGATCCGACACACATCGACGGTCACAACCATGTCCACTTGAGCCCCACCGTACTGCTGGCATTGCCGGCAGCGACACTCACACGCACAGCTGAAAGCCCTGCTAGCGCCACTCCAAGCCCCGGCACGTTGCTGCGGCGAGCGAGAGGGGCCTTCATCGCCAGGCGATACACAACCACAGATCGCTTCGTCGCTATCGACCATCTCGGCTCCTCGCCCAGCGAACAGGAGATCGATCGACTGCTCGCGCTGGCCGACCGCTCGAGCCTCGAGATCATGACCCACCCCGACCGCGAGCGCGACCATCGTCTGCTGATGTCCGAGCAGTGGCGAGCAGCGCTCAAGGCTCGGACGCTCGGCTCTTTCGCGGCATTGCGCTCGACGACCTCGCAATAGAGTGAGCCATCGATGTTGAGCAGTCAGCTGATCGTGGACGCCCGAGCCCTGGATGAGCTGCGATCGGAGTGGGACGAGCTGGCGGTGGCATGCGCACTGCCCTTGATGGCTCCGGCAACCGTCATGTCGTGGTGGCATCATCTCGCCCCGCCTAGCGCAGAGCCACGCTCGGTAGCTGTGAGGGACGGCAATCAGCTCATTGGCTTGGCTCCGTTCTATGTCACTCCGAAAGCACGTCAACGGGTCGACTATCGACTGCCGGGCATCGAGCTCGCGGCAAGGCTTTCGCCACTGGCCACCCCAGGACGTGAGTGGGAGGTTGCCGGTGCGGTAACGCAGGCGCTTGCCACGGCTCGTCCGCGCCCGGACCTGATCGCGCTCGAGGGCCATCCCGTCGCGTCTCAATGGCCTGCGGCACTGCGCGACAGCTGGCCGGGCGCCTTGCGCCCTGTCCTGCGCCAATACATCACCCAGGGCGCACCCACAGTATCTCTCGGACAGCCCAGCTTCGAGGACTGGCTGAGCACCAAGAGCGCCAACTTCCGCTCGCAGATGCGTCGCATGCGCCGCCGGTTCGTCGCGGATGGCGGCGTTGCCCGCGTCAGCACGCAGGACACGATCGCGGCCGACATCGACACCTTCATGCGGCTGCACGCCGCACGTTGGGAGAAGCGAGGCGATTCCGCCATCGTCGCGATGGGCGATCGGTATAGCGCGACGATCGATGAAATCTCACGATCCCACCTCGAGGACGGTCGCTTTCGCCTGTGGATCCTCGAGCTTCAGGGCACACCGATCTCCGCGCAGCTATTCATCGGCGCCGGTGGCGAAGTGGCCTACATTAATGGTGGTTGGGATGAGGGCTTCGCGCACCTGAAGCCCGCGATGCTCGGAATCCTCTACGCGATCGAGGATGCGTTCGCGCATTCGCACGAGCGCATGGATCTCGGCGCCGGCGCGTTGCCCTACAAGCAACGTTTCGCCGACGGCAGCGACCCGGTGGCGTGGAACATCCTCGTGATGCCGGGCTCACGTCTGCCACTTACCGTCATCCGGACCGCGCCGATGCTCGCGCGTAGTGCGCTGCGCGACAAAGCCAAGCGAGCCCTCAGCGTGAAGCAGGCGGAGCGCCTCCGGGGTCTACGCAACAAGCTGGCCAGGTAGACACCGTGCTCACGTCGCGGCTCATCACGGACTTCTCTGGTCTCGACACCATGGAGGACGCATGGGACGAGCTGGCGGTCGCGAACAGGCTCCCGTTGATGGCGCCCGCGTGCGTGATGGCGTGGTGGCGGCACATGGCACCTCCCTCGGCGCAGCTGTGCGCGCTGGCTGTCCACGACGACGGAGCGCTCATCGGCCTTGCTCCCTTTTATGCGGACCTCGACAAACCGCGCGGGCGCGTGGACTACCGCCTCCCCGGGATCCAACTCGCCGCCCGGCTGGCGCCGCTCGCGCTGACGGGACGCGAGCGAGACGTGGCAACGGCGATCGCGAGCGAGCTCAGCGGCTGCTCTCCACGTCCAGACCTGATCGCGCTCGAGGGCGCGCCGCTCTCAAGCGATTGGGCAGGGCCGCTGCGCGCGAGCTGGCCGCGACGACCGCGGCCAGCCGTCTGGCGCTACGAGGCTCAAGGCTGCCCGACGGTCTCACTACAAGCCGACTCCTTCGATGCGTGGCTGGCGGCCAAGAGCTCTAACTTCCGCTCGCAGATGCGCCGCCTGCGGCGGCAGTTCGACGCCGCCGGGGGGAGCGTCCGTCTGAGCACACCAGAGACGCTGCGATCCGACGTGGACGCCTTCATGCGCCTGCACGCCTCGCGTTGGCAGGATCGCGGGCGATCAAGCTTCGTAGCGCTCGGCGGGCGGGTGCCGGCGATGCTCGAGGACATCGGAGGAGCACTCCTGCAGCGGGACGGCCGCTTCCGCCTACATATCTTCGAGATCGACGGCGAGCCGATCTCTGCTCAGCTGTTCCTCGATGCCGGCGGGCACGTGCTCTACGTGAACGGCGGATGGGACGAGCGCTTCGCCCAACTCAAGCCGGCGATGCTCACGATCCTTTGGGCCATCGAGGAAGCGTTCTCGCGCGGAGATGACTGCGTGGACCTGGGAACCGTCGAGCAACCGTACAAGCAGCGCTTCGCCGACGGCGATGCCCCAGTGACCTGGACGATCGTCCTGCCCGTTCGCCCCCGCGCAGCGCTGACGTGGTTGAGCGTGGCGCCGATGGTCGGACGGTCGAGCTTGCGAAACACGATCCTGCGTCGAATGTCGGTAACACAAGTCAATCGCGCGCGCAAACTTCGTGCGCGTATAAGCCGCAAAAGTGACTGACGCTCTCTCAGCCGCGTAGCCCAAGCGCACCTTCGATGGCGCGCAGCGTCCGCTCCGGATCGTGGCTTGAGCGTGTCGCTTGGCGGGCCAGTTCTCCCTCTCGCCGGCGACGCTGCGGGTCGCGCCGGTAGGCCTCCAGCGTCATCGCCAGCGCGCGCGGGTCATGCGACGGAGAGACGATCGTACCCGCGCCGGCCTGGATGAGCCCCTCAGCGCCCTCTCTGTCAGTGGCCACGACTGGGACGCCAACCAACTGCGCCATCACGATCGAACGAGGTGCACCCTCGGTTGGGCTCGGCGCGAACACGACCAGGTCACACGCCGAGAGGAACTCTTCGACATGTCCTCGCACGTTTGGCTCGAAACGCACGCGCTCTCCATAGGGGGCAGCGCGGCTACGCAGCGCAGGCTCCTCCTCACCCTCGCCCGCTAGCACGAGCAACACATCGCCGTCCATGTGGGCCATCGCATCGATCACGACATCGTTGCGCTTGCGTCGCTGAAAGCGCGAGATGCAGCCAACGACGAACGTGTCCTCGCCCGCATGCCACTGCGCACGCAACCGCTCGCGGCCGGCCGGACTGAAACTGACGCTCTCGACGTCGAGCAGGTTCGGCACGACCCTGACCTTCTCAGCCGGCACGCCCGCATCGATGACGGTGCGTCGCGTTCCCTCCGAGACGGCGATCACGCAAGCCGCCCGACGGGCCACAAGCGCATAAGCAAGACGTGCTGGCCCGTGGCGCATCTGCATCGGAACCGGCCCCCACTCGGCCCACACGATCCTGCCTGTTAGCCACTTGGGAAGCAACGCGACAAGCAACTGCTCCTTCTTGAAGTGCAGCAGCACCGCGCCCACCGGGCGCCGCGCATACAACGCACGCACAATTCGCAACAGCGTCAGCGGCGTCCGCCAAGCGACGCGCAGAGCACTGTGCCTTGCCAGCTTGGGCCCGAGATCGACCTCAACCGTCGGCACACGTGTCCCGGCTGCGATGTCCGGCACGTTCGTCAACAGCACGACGTCGTGCCCGCGCTCGGCGAGCGCGTCGAGCAGGTCCACGTTGGCGTACTCGGCGCCGCCGCGCTCGTTGGTCGTTTGGATTGAGAGGAGGCGATTGCTGGGCATGCGCTAACGGAGTGGCTCGGGAGGATCTGACGGTGAGCGACAGACAATCGCTCCGGCGACGCTAAGCGTTGGCCTGCGACTTCTCCTCGAAGAAGTCCGGAACGCCATCCCGAGTGGGGTAAGCCGTGCCACAGCCTGCGCAGCGCAGCTCCTCGGGCGCCTGCATCAGCTCACCGTGACAGGCTGGGCAGCGCCACCCTGGACGACCGTCTCCGTGTCCGAGCGCGGGCACCATGATAAGCCAGTCCCGGTTTCGCAACGGCTTGAACCGGCGATTTGGGTCTCCCACGCGCGTTGCGAGGAAATGATCGAATGCGTAGAAGCCATCGCGGATACCGGGTGGCATGTAGCGCCCGACGGCTACGATCAAAGCCAAGCTCGCGTTGCACCGGAAGCTTCCCAGCGCCGCCTGCTCACCGAATATGCGCCTCACAGTGGCGCGATCGAAGTTGTTCACATGACCCTCTTCGGCAAGCTCGTAGTCGGGCTCGTGGTCGTGGTCGGTCTGGCTGACCGGAGTGCTGACCAACACCATTCCTCGCGACACCCGCCGCATCTCGGAGAGCATCAGCTCGGGATCGAGCACGTGCTCGATCACCTCGGTCGAATACACGAGATCGAAACTGCCGTCTGGGAATGGCAGACGAGTCGCCTCAGCCGCCGCCGCCTGCATCCCCAGCTCGCGGTGGAGCTTCTCCACAGACGCGTTGGAGATATCGACCCCCCACACCTCGGCCCCGAAGTGGTCACGGATCGTGCGCATGAAGAAGCCCTCGGCGCAACCCACGTCAAGCGCGCTCTTGAACTCCATTGCGCTAAGCGCATCGAGGAGAGCGATGCGTCTTATGTAGTGACGGAATGCCAGCGGCGTGTATTGCTCGCCGGGATGGTGCCCGTGGGCCGCCAGCCGCGTATTCATGTGCTCGCGGACGGCGCCAGCAAAATCTCTCCGTGAAAGTGATGCACGGTCCATCGGCTGCGGGCAGTGTACCCAGTGCGCCCCACGGAGACAGGCTGCCGACGCTCCGAGCCTACTCCAGATCCCGGAGATATCATCAGCGGTGCGCTGGTGTGCCCGGTGTGCCGATCGCCACGCTGTGTCGGACCGCGGATCAGCCGTGACACCCTCACCCAAACCAAGTCAGCTTCCGGACTCACATCCACGCGTCAGCGCGTGCTTGGTCGTGCAGAACGAGCGAGAGCGCCTGACCGAGGCGCTCGACAGCGTGAGCTTCTGCGACGAGATAGTCGTCGTGGATGGAGGCTCGACCGACGGCACGGTCAAGATCGCCGAAGCCGCGGGCGCCAAGGTGATCGAGAACCCGTGGCCGGGATTCGCCGTTCAGCGCAACGTCGCGCTCGAGCACTCAAGCGGTGACTGGGTGCTGGAGATCGACGCTGACGAGCGCGTCTCACCGCGGCTGCGAGCGAGCATCGAACGGCTAGTCCAAACGCCCGAGCCAGGCGCGAAGATCGCTGTGTGCGCGCTGCGCAACCGCTTCCTGGGTGGGCTGCTCGGACCATCGGCGAAGTACCCTGCGTACCGCTCGCGTGTGTTCCAGCGCGGGTCCTACAGGCACGATGAGTCGCGCGAGGTCCATGAGGGAATCGAGCCACACGAGCGTCCCTTGGTGCTGGATGGCGACCTCGAGCATGAGCTGGCGGGGACGTTGCGCGAGGCGCTGCTCGACGCGTGGCGATACGCCAAGTTGGAGAGCAGGCACTTGCCACGAACACGTGGTGCAAGCGATTACGCGTTGGGAATTGTGTTGCGCCCGGCCGCGAAGACGGCATACCGGACGGTGGTGGACGGTGGCTGGCGCGATGGCTGGCGCGGGCTGCTGAAGATCACGCTCGATGCCGCGAGCGACGGGCTTGTGTGGACGCTCGCGCTGGCGGGCGCGGGCAAGGGCGCCCCGGCGGCGCCCTTGCAAGCGGCCGATATCGAGCACAAGGGTCATTTTGGGCGTCGGCCCGCCGGGCCACCGAAGGTCGTCGCCATCGCCGCTCGCGGGCAGTCCGCCAGAGCAGCGACACGCTGGCTGCAGAGCCTACGGGCGGCGGGTATCGACGTGGCGCTCATCTCCGACGACAACGACTTGGAGGAGAAACTGCCCGGCCAGCGTGTGCGGCGCCTGCGACCGGCGGCAACGATGCGGGCCCTGGATATCGAGATGCAAATCAGGACGATCCACGCGGTCGTCGCGGTGGGTCATCGCGCCAAGCTCATGCGCCGCCTCGTGCCCGGAACCCTACGTCCCGAGATAGCGGGGCTCGATCCTGAAGGCGATCCTGGGGCTGCCGCCGATCTGTTGCGCCGGAGCGCGGGCTGGGATGCCCCCGCCTCGATTAGTCAGACCGTGCGATGACGCGACTCGGCTCAGGCAATACAAGCGCCCTTGCAGGCACGTCGTTGACCACGATGGCGCCGGCGCCGATAACCGCTTCCTCCCCGATCGTGAGCGTGCGGTCGGCCGGACACATGATCAGCGCGTGCGCCCCTATTACCGCCCCCCTCTCGACGCGCACGCCCGTATGCTCGCCCGCCTGCTTGCCATTATTGGAGGCGATCGTCACGTACTGCCAGATCTGAACCCAGTCGCCGAGCACGGTGGAGCCATGGATCACTACGCCAAGTCCGCGGTGGGCGAAGTTGACATGCCCCTCCAGCTTCACATCGGGCTCAAGGATTGCGCCGAAAACCAGGAAGATTATGCTCTTCAACACACGGGCCCCGGGCCGGAAGCCCCGCCGATGACACCACATGCTCAGTTGCCAGAGACGAAGTGCGAGCACCTCGAGCAAGCTATCGCAGCAGGGCACGTGCTCGTCGCCGGCCGTGGCCGGCATGCCCGTTAGCGGCGAGGTGACACCGGCTTGAGCGCTAATGTCGCGCTGATGCTCAAACATGTTCGCCGCCCAACCGCCTGGCTTGCCGTTCTCCTCTGCGCCGGCCTCGGTCTCACCATCTCCCTGCACGCGGCGCATGCATCCAGCCAAACGCCGCAGCTACCCGACTTGGTGGCCGATCCGCCGGACAACATCAGCATCGACGAGAGCGAAGAAACGCCAACGGGCGGGCACATGGAAGCCGAGCTGTTGCTGCGGTTCAACGGTTACGTGCACAACAAGGGTCCCGGCGCGCTGGACTTCAGAGGCATGCGGGAAGCGCCACCCAACCCGAGCGAACCGGCCTTGCCATTAATGGGGGTATTCCAGCGGATCTACGAATATCCCTCGACCGAAGGCCCTCCACCGACCGAAGAAAGCACCCCTCACAAAGACGAACCAAGCCGCGGAGTCATGGAATACGTGACGGCCGACGGTCACGAACACTGGCATCTGCAGCATGTCGCCTACTACTCGCTGTGGAACGCCGACAAGACCGCAGAAGTAGCACCTTCGCAGAAGGTTGGCTTCTGCTTGGAGGACAGCGAACACGTCGAACCCGAAAAGGGTCCCTCAGAACCGGTGTACAAAGAAGGCGGCGACCATCCACGTGAATTCTGCAGGTATAGGCAGCCGGCCACCACAGAAGTGTTCGAGGGCATCTCCGAGGGCTGGCGCGACCTCTACACCTCTGATCTGGCTTTCCAATGGGTCAATGTCTCAAACGTCCTACCGGGCGAATATTGGCTGCGAGCCGAAGTGGATCCCGAACACTTCATCCAAGAAGCTCCGGGACCAAAACCACCGGCATACGCCGAACATCCGACCGTCGTCGCCGGCTTCGACGCGCAAGCACAGTCAAGGAGCGTAGAAGTAGAACATCCGCTCACGATTACCCTCACCTCGCGAAAGTGGGAAGGCAGAGAACCGGACGAACAGCCGTCGTCGGCCCCCGAATATGCGATCGTCACACCTCCCGCGCACGGAACCCTTGGCCCGATCAGCGCCAACCACGTTGAGTACACCCCAGTCAGCGGATACAGCGGGACAGACAGCTTCACGTTCTCCGCCCGCGACCCCTACAGTCCTTTCCCGAAGAGCCCTGCCATCGCGACGGTGTCGATCGACGTGAGCAACGATCCAGCCGCGCCCAGCGTGGCTATCGAAGGCGCTCCCGCGAGCATGATCGCGGGTACCAGCATCCAGCTGTCGGCGCTCGTGAGCAACGACACCCCGGAAGTCACATGGAGCGCAAGCGAAGGGCCGATCTCCTCCACCGGCCCATCGACCAGCCTCTATACAGCCCCGTCCGTCCCGCCAGTCGGCAAGCTCGTGACGGTCGCCGCGGAAAGCCCCGACGGGGGCCGCGACCAGCAGACGATTGAAATCCTGCCAAGCACGCCGCCTCAGCCAAAACCGGAAGTACCGGTCCAACCACCGAGCAGCGTCTCCACCATCGCTCCTCCAACCTCGCTGCCACTCCCATCGACGCCAGGCACAGAAGAGACACCGGGCACACGGAAATCACACGTATCTACTGTTCCCGGACCCCTTTCGGGTCCGGGTGCGATGCTAATCGGACGCAAGCTCTACATGACCGCGACCGTTAGGGAGGCCGGACGCCTACGCCTCACGGCCCTGCTGCGCGGTCGGCGGATCGGTAGTTGCATGGGGAGAGTAAAAAGTCACCAGTCGTTTACCTGCGCTACGACGCTCCCCAAAGACGTCTCAGTGCACGCGTCGATCGGCGTATGGGCCACTCTGCGAATCGGCGACCATCTCTTCCAGACTGTCCGCCATGCAGCGAAGGTGCCGACCGCGATGAAAGCGATGGATGCAGCTGCGTGGCTCAACGTCAAGCAAGCGTGGCGATACATCTGCGGGATATAGACCCTTACACCTGAGCCATGCTGCACGCCCGTGCGCGTGAGCCCCCTTCGGAGAGCTCCCTTGCGGAGAGATCCTGTAAAGAGCTGTCCCGCGGAGATCAGGTCGTGCGGATAATCAACACCGAGCAAGGCGCATGGTGGGAGACCTTGTTCGGCACGGACCCAAGCAAGAACCGCTTGGCCCCGGTCATACCCTTGTTCCCCACAACGATCAGGTCGGCGCCCTGCTCCTCGGCCACGTCGAGAATCGCGTCAGCCGGATCGCCCTGGCGCGGATATACGTTCACCGCAACACCGGCCTCGCGAGCCACCTTGGCAGCCGCCTCCAGCGTCGCGTCCACGTCCTCGCGCGGGCTGACCGCCCACTGCAGATCCTCTGGCGCGTCGCGGCGCTCCTCGCGCAGGCGCTGCGCCGGCACCGGCTCATAGGCGCTCACTAGCTCGAGCTTGGCGCCCACAGCCTTGGCGAGGTCAACTGCTTGGCGCACAGCCTGACCGGCGGTGTCCGAGCCGTCGGTTCCAACCACGATCGATCTGAACATGACCCTCCCTTGGCTTCGGTTCGAGCAGCACTGCGACTCAAGTGGAGCCGATCATATCCACAGGGGCCCGACAACGAAAGCAGAGCGCTCGCTTATCGTTAGGCACAGTTGTGATCGATCTACACACCCACGTGCTTCCTGGCATCGACGACGGCCCCGAGACGATCGAGGGCTCACTCGCACTGGCACGCGCGGCGGTGGCGGACGGAACGCGTGTGATGGTGGCCACACCGCACGTCAATTGGCACCACCACAACAACGCGGAGACAATCGCGCGCTTGACAGCCGAGCTGAACGAGCGCCTGAGCGCTGAGGGAGTAGCGCTTGAGATCCGCACGGGCGCCGAGGTCGCGATGACGCGCGTGGAGGACATCGATCCGCATGAACTCGAGCGACTGCGCCTCGGCGGTGGCCCGTGGCTATTGCTCGAGCCGCCCTTCACTCCGATCGTGACCGGCCTGGATGGGGTCGTGATGGCGCTGCAGAGCACCGGACATCGCGTCCTGCTCGCCCATCCTGAGCGCTGTCCAGCGCTGCATCGTGAGCCGCGGATCGTGGAGTCGCTGGTACGCGGCGGGGTCCTGACGTCGGTCACCGCCGGCTCACTGGCGGGACGCTTCGGTGGGCAGGTGCGACGCTTTGCTCGGCACCTGCTCGAGCAGGGCTTGGTTCACAACGTCGCCTCCGACGCACACGACGCGACCAAGCGCCCGCCGTGCATGAGCGCGGATCTCGAGGAAGCCGGCTTTGCCAATCTCGCCGACTGGCTTACTCTAGCGGTGCCGGCAGCGATCCTCGCCGGCGAGGAGATACCTGAGCGCCCAGAGCCGCCCGCGTTGAGCAAGCGCCGGCCACAGAGGATTCGCTGGCGCCGGCGTTGAGCGCTCAGGCCAGCTTCGTGATCGCGATGATCATGCCGATCACGACGAACACGATGATCGCGCCCTGCAACCAGATCCAGGTTGGTGACATACCTGCCAAAGCCTAGTCATATAGCGGGAAGTACACTTGCAGGTGCGATTTCCCATACCGAGCACGACTATCGTGTAGTCGGTGAGGAGGCGATTTAGCAAGCTGACGATGGCGCCAGTGCTCGCGACGGCGCTGCTCGTTCTGCTCGCCCCGGCCGGTGCCCAGGGCGTGGTGTCGCCCACGTCGGGGCCGCCACTTGGCGGCGTGAACGCGACCGGCCTCACCTACGGCGCGACGCCCGCAAGGGTGAGCCAGGAGATCGCCTGGGCACGCTCGCTTCATGCCCACGCGATCCGCGTGGAAATCCCCTGGGCAACGCTCGAACCGACCCCAGGCCAGATCGCACCAAAGGCCTTGGCATTTACGGACAGCCTCGTCAACCAGGCGGCTGCGGCCGGCATCAAGGTGGTGGCACTGACGATGTGGACACCCTGCTGGGCCTCCTCAGCGCCGGCGTCGCTGCTGAGCAAGTGCCGCCCGAACCATGGCGGCAAGGCCCAAGCTTGGCCGCCTGTGAACCCGGCAACCTATGGCTCGTTTGCGGCATTCGTTGCCGCTCGCTACGGCCCCAAGCTCGCCGCGATCGAAGTCTGGAACGAGCCCGACCAGTCCAACGAAGACTATCTCGCCGGGCCCAACAAGGCACAGCACTATGCTGAGATACTGCGTGCCGCCTACCCGGCGATCAAGCGCGCCGACCCGCAAATGAGGGTGCTCGGAGGCTCGCTCGTAGGCTCCAACGGGGTGTTCCTACGCGCGCTCTACGCCGCCGGGATCAAGGGCTACTACGACGGGCTGTCCGTGCACTTCTACACGCTGGTGCTCGGCTCGTTGCGCTATCTGCATGAAGTGCAGCTGCAGAACGGCGACCACACTCCCCTGTGGCTGAACGAGTTCGGTTGGAGCAGCTGCTGGCCGCGCCAGCGCGTCCAGCAAGAACAGGGCTGCGTCACTAGGCAGGTGCAGAGCACCAACATCGCCAACTTCTATCGCGAGACCGCACGCACCCCGTGGATCGCAGCCGAGATGCTGTACTCGCTACAGGGCTCACGCAGCGAAGACTTCGGCGTGCTCAGCGAAACTGGCGCACGTAAGCCTGCGTTCGCGGCGCTGCGCAACGTGTTCATCTCGCCCTTCGGCAAACCGAGCCCGGTCATTGTGCACCTGAGCCGCCGAGGCGGCGGGATCGTGGCGAGCGGGTCTGGGCCCGTCGGCGACTATCTGCAGCTGGAAGCCTTCCGCGGCGGACGTGCCGTCTACAGGGCGCAGTTCACGCTCAACCGCTTCAACCGCTACTCGATCGCACTGCCACGCGTGCTCGGGACAAACCTGCAGGTTGACGTGTTCCAGTACTGGCTGGGCACGGCCAGAGCAGCGAGCGCCAGTATCTGAGCGCCGCACTCGGCGCCGTTGGACAAAACCCGCGCGCTAATCGGCGTTACGAAACAACGCCACCAGCGTCAGCAAGGCGATCTTGAAGTCAAGTGCCAACGACCAGTGGGCGATGTAGTAGTTGTCCCACTCGACGCGTTCGGCCAGCGACGTCTGCCCGCGCAAGCCGTGCACCTGCGCCCAGCCGGTGATGCCAGACTTGACGCGGTGACGGTCGCCGTAGCGGGCGATGTCGCGTCCGAACAGCTCGACGAACTCGGGGCGCTCGGGACGTGGCCCGATCAGGCTCATCTCGCCGCGCAATACGTTGATGAGCTGTGGCAGCTCGTCGATCGAGGTGCGGCGCAGGATGCGCCCGACGAGCGTGCGCCGGTCCTCGCCGTCCTCCACGCCGCCCGGGGCGGTGTCGAGCGGAAGCATTCCTTCAACATCAGCCGCGCCAACCGCGGCGCCCACGTACTGGGCCGCTGGAAGCAAATCAAAGCGCATCGAACGGAACTTGTAGAGGTCGAATTCGGTTCCGTCGCGGCCGACACGGCGCTGGCGGAACAGCACGGGGCCGGGTGAGCTAGCGCGCACGGCGAGCGCGGCAAGCGCGATCACGGGCGAGAGCACGATCAGCAGCAGCGTTGCCGAGACGCGGTCGATCACATGCTTGATCGCGAACTGCACCCCCTTGGGGTTGATGCCCGAGAAGGAAAGGAGCGGCAGCCCGCCAACCGTGTCGTAGCCGACGCGGTCGTTGATCGTGTCGAACATGCGCGGCACGACGGAAACCTCGATGCCGAGCTCCTGGCAGCGCTGGATCAAGCGGCTGATGCGCGCGTCGGCTACGGAGGAGAAAGCCACGATCAAATTGCGCACGCCGGTACGCTCGACGATCTTGTCGAGATCCTCGGCGGTGCCGAGCACGGGCACGTCACGCCCGCCGACCTCGGCGATCGAGCGAGGGTCATCGTCAAGGAAGCCCACCGGCGCCAGGCCGTACTCGGGATGGTGGTCGAGGCGCCGCGCGACCTGCGATCCGACGAGGCCGGCACCCATGATCAGGACGGGCTTGCCCACCAGCCGGCGACGGCGCGCGAAGCGTTGTGTGAACGTCAGCGCGATGCGACTCAGACCGAGCCCAAGCAACACGAACAGCCATGCCTGAAGCCAATCGTCCTGACTCGGCATCGTCCCGTTGACCGCCACGCCGACCATCGCGACCGCGACCGCGCCGACTGACACGGCACTGACGACTGGCACGACCCCGTCGAGCAGCAGCGCTCGCAAGCGCGAGCGGTAGAGACCGCGCAAATAGAGCAACAGCAAGGCGACGGGCGGCAGCACGAGCAGCGGAGCTCGCACGGCGGATACAGAAAAAGTGGAGCCGATTCCGCCGAGCGCGGCGAACACACCGACATACATCAGCAGCAAGTCGACGCTGGGCCGCAGGATGCTCCAGCCGACCCCCTCCAGCAGCCATTGCAGCGGGCCCTTGAAGGCGCCGCGGTGCAGGCTGTGCGGGAAGGGTGCGTCGCGCCTGACAGGCAGCTGGCCTGTTAGCGGAAGCGAGGTGGATGTCTGGCGAGAAATCTCCATTGCGGCGATGGTTCGAGGGAGCGTCCTTGGGATCTATCGGTCGCTCGGTGTTAGCTCTGTAGCCGGGAAAGCCGCTGTGTGAGCACGGCCACGAGCGCAAGTGTGACGAGGATCCCGATTAGTAGGAGCACACCGCCGCTCGATATGCCGGACAAGGGGGATGCGCTGGGAATGGAGCCCTGCGAGGTCGGATACACGTAGGCGCTAACTGAGCCGCCAACAACGCCCGTCGCTCGCTTGCTCCGCGGAGCTCGCGAAGTGGCCCCGCCCTTGGAAGCGTTGCCCCGCGCGCCTGAGCTAGAGCCCGCATTTGCGGTGCCTACCTTCGAGCCGCGGACCGATCCAGAGCCGGTTGAGAACGTCCCGCCACTACCGCTCGTCGACGCTCCTGCCGAGCCGGAGAGGCTCGCTCCGCCTGAGCCGCCTGAGCCGCCCGATCCACTCGCGCCCCCACCTCGGGATCCCCCGATCAGCGTCGAGCCGAGGATCGCTTGTTCGCCCGCACCCGGGCCTCCATAGCCGCTCAACAGCGGGCTGCCGGCAAATGCCGTCGTGGGAGCCAAGGCGAGCATCGTGGTCGCCAGGACCAGAGCCGGTGAGATCCATATTTTGCGAGTCATTCCCAACCTTGGGTCCTTTCATCGGCGTGAGCAGCGGCGGCTGCTCTCCTTGCCTATCTCCTTGCCACATGGATCAGGCCATCGGTCCCGATGGTGTTCGATTTTTGCGTTCAACCGACGCGCCTCCGAGCTATTTCGCTCGAATCGGCCGACCGATCACACGCTAGCGAAGCCAGCGCGAATTACATAGTCAATAACCCGCAAACCCAAGATGTTTACGCAAGTTGCTCAGCCTTGAGCAGGATTGAACGATTTAGCGCTCCTACGCTCACGCGCCTGCCGGCGCGCACGGTGGCCAAGGCTTCGCGAGCCAGTGGATCGCGTGGGTCGAGGCGCACCGCTCTTTCAAGCAACACGAGTGCGCGCGCGCTGGCGCCCGACTGCGAGGCGATCGCGCCGAGCTCGAGCGCAGCGTAGGCATCGCCCGGTACGCGCACGAGTGCGCGCGAGAAGGCGCTCTGAGCGCGAGCGAGGTCGCCGTAGCGCAGCGCGATGCTGCCTTCCACGAGGTAGGGCCGATCGCTCAAGGGGTTCAGCTTGGCGGCCTCTCCCAGCCGACCATAGGCCGTCAGTGGTGCCTGCGGCCAAATTTGGGCGGCGCTCTGGATCTCCCGTTCACTTAGCCACGGGGCAGCCAAGGAGGCGACAGCGACAAGCACGAGCAGGGCGGCCGCCGTGGCGAGCAGCAGGCGAGCGGCCCCGCCCGCACGCACAGGAGACGCAGGCGGATCCAGAGCACCGTCGCCGCCTCCCAAACCGTCATGTCCCCCGCGCGCGGGGGGGGCATGCGGATCTGGAGTGCCGTCAACCGGTACGGCTCGACCCAAACCCTCGCCACCCCCGCGCGCGCGGGGGGCATCGCGCTTTTGGGCACTCCGAGCTCCCGCCAGTGAGCAAGCGACGCCGAGCGACGCAAACGCACAAGAGCCGAGGCCGGCGAACTCCCAAAACCAGTCGAACGAGCCATGGACAGCCCAGTAGGCAAAGCCGGCGAGCGCAGCGGCGGCAACCGTACCCGCCAGAGGGTCGGAGGAGCGGCGCATCGCACTCCCACCGGCCAACAGCGCCGCGCCGAGGCCCACGACAGCCAGCAGAGTGCCGAGGAGACCCGTCTGCGAGAGCGTGCGCAACTCGACGCTATGCGGATAGCGCGGCGTCTCGTCGCTGCGGCCGTGGATCAGGTACTGCTGGGCGAAGTTGTCGGCGCCGATGCCGATCAAGGGATGAGCCTCGAATTCATTCAGCGCCACGCGATAGAAGTCATAGCGGTTGCTGCCGAGACCGCCGAGCAAGCGGTTGCTGCCGGTCGCTTCGGCGGTGTAGCCGCCCTTGAAGCTGTCCCAGGCGTGGCGGACACGGGTTACCGGATTGCCAGCAACCGCCAAGCCGCCCACGACGACCGCGAGCAATGTCGCCAAGGCGACGACGGCAACGCCTCGGCGCAACCCCCTGGCCACTCCCGGCGAGACGGTCCGGCGACTCTCGAAGGCGGCACCGGCGGCCACGAGCAGACCGACGAGCAGCGCGGCGGCGAACATCGCGAGCACGGCCGTGTGCGTCGCCGCGTGGGCACTCTGCACGGCGCGAATGCGATCGCCGACGTGCAAAACCAGCGGAGCTGTCGCACCGATACCCAGTGCGACGGGTACCGCCGTGGCAAATGTGCGCAAGCGTTGCGGCACGAGCACGAAGACCAAAATGATCATCACCGGCGTCGCGTACAGCGAGCCCCTGCTCAGGCTGAACAGTGCCACGTCGGCCAGCACGACCGCGCCGCCGGCCAGCAATCCGCGCAAAGCCCACGGCAGACTCGCGCCGCGCGCCAGCAGCAAGGCCGGCCAGAAGGCCATCAGCCACTGCGCGGCCGTGGCGTTTGGATAGCCCACGGGATAAGCAAGGCGTTCTCCGGAGAACAGCGCTTCAAAGCTCTTACCGCTGGCAACGTCCAAACGCAGCGCCACATACGTGGCCAGTCCAATCATGGCAAGCGTCCACAGGCCGAGCAGCAGCGCGGCACTTGCGCCTCGCCGCGGCCACAGCGAGAACAATGCGAACACGAGCAGGTAGAGCAGCGTGCGGTTGGCGCCTTCCCACGCTTCGGCCGGAGCCGCGGCCCATAGGATCGAGAGGAAGCTGAGCGCCGTGTAGGCCGCCAGGCAGGCGAGCGCGAGCTTGACCGCCACGGGGATCTCGGCAAAGCGCAAAGGGACTGCCAGGGCCGCAATCGCCAGCAGCACCAGCACGATCAGCGCCCCTGGAGCCCAGTGAGTGAGCGGATAGCCGGCCTGGCTGGTGGCCCACACCACGAACAGCACGACCGCCGCCAGTGCCGGGACCGTGGCCGGCGTCTCGCGCAGCGACACCCTGGGCCATCGCATCATCGTGGTGAGGATATTCGTCGTGATTCCCGATACCCCCACGGACCAGTCGATCTTCCGCTAGATTTCCAAGGACTGGCTGTCCAGCCAAACCCACGGTCCAGAGGAGCAAGCACATGGCGAGCACAGCTACATCCCCGACCAGCGAAAACATTGAGAGCCTGCCGGTTGACGCCATCTCATACACGGACCTGTACGCGCGCTGGGAGCGCGGCAACTGGAGCGCCACCGAGCTTGACTTCACCGAGGACGCCAAACAATGGCAAGAGCGCTTCACCGACTTCGAGCGCCAGGCGGCGCTATGGAACTATGCGCTGTTCTTCTGGGGTGAGGACGCCGTCGCCGACAACCTCTCGCCCTACATCGACGCGGCGCCGCGCGAGGAGCAGAAGTACTTTCTCACCACGCAGCAGGTTGACGAGGCGCGCCACGCCGTGTTCTTCAAGCGCTTCATGCAGGAGGTGTGCGGGATCGGTACAGGCTCGATGAAAAGCGGGCTGGAGGCAATCAAGCCCCAGCTGACGCCCGGCTTTCGCAAGATCTTCGACCGGCTGGACACGATGGCCAACGAGCTGCGCAAGGATCGCTCGCCCGCGAAGCTGGCGGCTGCGGTCACGCTCTACCACGTCGTAATCGAGGCCTCTCTCGCTCAGCCCGGGCAGCACTTCATCTGCAACTACCTGGAAGAGCGCGACGTGCTCCCCGCCTTCCGAGCGGGGATGCAGAACATCGCCGCCGACGAGCAGCGCCACATCGGCTTCGGCGTGAAGCTACTGGCCGACCTCAAGCGCGAAGATCCCGTCGGCGTGCCAAAGGCCGTCGCCAAACTGCTGCACGAGGTAACGCGCTACACCGCGCAAGTGCTGATGCCACCCGGCTGGGACGAAAGCTACATCACAGTCTTCGGCGCGACATACGACGAGGTTGGCGTCGAAGGACTGACCTCGATGACGACCAAGCTGCGCTCAGCTGGGCTGTCTCCGGAGACGCTACCCGGGCCGGCGCTGCTGCCGTCGGGGCTCGAGCTGATCGAAATCTCCCAGCGCGGACGCGAACTTGCCAAGGCCGGAGTGATCGGCGTGCGCGAGGGGCCCAGCAAGCGCGATCCCGAGACCGTGGCGCTGCTGTTCGACACCATTCGCCGCCAGGTCAACCCAAATCACGGACTCAAGCGGCCGACGACCTTCCAGTGGGAGTTCACCGACCCCGACGTGGCGGCTTGGCATTTGCGCGTGGACAACGGCTCGAGCAGCGTCGAGCAAGGGCTTGCGCCGAGCCCCGACCTGCGCCTTAAAGTCTCCTACCAGGACTTCGTGGACATCGTCGGCGAACGGCTCGACCCGCTGCGGGCGATGGCAACCGGCAAGCTGCGCCCGCGCGGCAACCCGCTCGCGATGAAGCGGCTGACGCAGGTCTTCCCGCGCGGCTGAGCGAGCCGTAAGGTTTTTTTGGCTGAGCTTGGCTGCGCGACGGGACGCTGTCCCGGTGGAGCTGAAGCTCGGCCGGCCACGCAGCTCGCTATTCAAAGCCGAATTCGCCGGCGGGCGAGCTGACGTGCGATGTCGAGGCCGCGCCCTGAGTCGGCGCTGCGCCAGAAGCTCGCTCAGGCCCGAACTCGCGCGCGGCCGCTTCGATACCGGATTCGCCATGGACCGGCACCACGTGCGCGTGCCGTCGAGGAGCGGCGGTGGGTGTCCGCTTGGGCCGTGGGCCGCGTGCGCGCGCGGAGGACGGCGCGAATGGAGCTTGCAAGAGCACAGAGGCGGCGGTCGGCGGCAGCGCAAGCACGGCATGCTCGGGACGGCCGCCTGAGCTGGCATGAGCGTGGCTGCCGAGCGCAGCGTAGCCGCCAGCAACCAGGACCACAGCTATCACCGCTAGCTTCGCGGTGAGCGAGCCCGTCAAACCACCCCAACCGCCGCGCACGGCCCTGGCGCCGAGGCGCGACACGCTCGCCGCCAGACGCCTCGCCGCAGCCCCAGAGCGGACTGTCGCCCGCCCAGCCGCCGACGACGCGCCCCCACCGGCCGTCGCCAACCTCGGCAGCAACGGCAGTGGCAGCACGGAGGCCAGGCCGCGTAGCGAGGCTACTTGGGCGCGGCAGGCTGGGCACTCGCGGCAATGGGCCACAGCCAGGGCGTGGCGTTCGCCCCCGGGCTCGAGGATGCCGAATGCGTATGCGCGTATCAGCGAGGACTGCTGCTCACACCAGCCGCCGGCCTTGATTGTCTCCAGCAGTGCTCCGACCTTGCCCGCTATGCCTGGCCGTCCCGGGCCGGCGCCCTCGATCAGCTTGCGCATGCGCGCTTCGCTGAGGCCCATGCGCTCGGCCGCCTCGGCCCGCGAGAGCCCTTGCAAATAACAGAGCGACGCAGCTTCGCACTCGCGGGCGGAGAGGCGCGAGCGCAAAGCCTCGAAGACATGGCGTAGGCGCGCGCGGTTATCGAGCTCTGAGGCGAGGTCTGTGCGAGCAGCGTCGAATCTCGACGGGTACGAACCAATTTCCCCCAAACCGAGGACCCCGGCACGACCGGCGGCGCGGTGCTCGTCGATCGCGCGCCTGAACGTCACGAGCACGAGCCAGGCCGACGGGTTCTCGACCAGCTCGCCTTCCAGCACCGTCGCGTAGAGACCGTGCCAAGCCTGCGCGTAGGAGGCCTCGAGGTCGGCCGGGTCGAGTGCGATTCCCTTGGCGCGCAGTTGCCCACGCACGATCGCGAGCACCTTCGTGCGCAGGCCCGCGAAGTCCTTGCGCAGCAAGCGCTCGGCCCGGTAGCGACTCAGGCGTGAGGGGCTCATACGCCGCGCCGCCTGTGATCGCGCTCGAGGCCCAACGACACACACCTGATGTGAAGATCACGAATCGTGCGGATCATCCAACGAGATCCATCGGATATGCGGGCGCAAGAGCGCAGTCCCCGGATAGGCTTTCAACCAATCTCCGATTCGGCACCACAGCGCACCTCGCCTGAGCCCCGATCATCCTTCTCACTCATCATCGAGCCAGCCCCATCCAATCCGCCGCCCTCGCCGCCCGCGCGCGCAGAGATCTTGGGCATACCGCTTGCGATCTCCGACTACGACGAGGTCGTCGCCTGGATGGACGCGACGATCGCCTCGGGCACGCGCGGCTGGCTTACGGCGGCGGCGGTCAACCTGGTGATGTCAGCCAACGACGACCAAGCCACGATGCAAGCAGTGCTCGGCGCCACGCTGGCTGTGCCCGACGGCCAGCCATTGGTGTGGGCGCTGCGCATGCTAGGTCACGCGCGCGCGACACGCGTGTACGGCCCCGACCTGATGGCCCATTACTGCGCGCACGCGGCGAGCACGGGCACGCCGATCTACCTGTACGGCGGACGCTCAGATGAGGCTCTCGAACTACTCAGGGCGCGCCTGCTGGAGCGCTTCCCCGGGTTGCAAATCGCCGGCGGCTGGTCACCGCCGTTTCGCCCGCTGAGCGCCGAGGAGCAGACGCAAGTGGTCGAGCGGATCGACGGCTCGGGCGCGAAGGTCGTGTGGGTCGGCACCGGCCAGCCAAAGCAGGAGCTGTGGATGAGCGAGATGCGCCCGCGCCTGGCCGCCCCACTGCTCGTGGGCGTGGGCGCCGCGTTCGATTTCCACGCCGGCATCGTCTCGCAGGCGCCGTCCTGGATGCAGCACAGCGGACTGGAGTGGTTGTACCGGCTGACGCGCGAGCCGCGAAGGCTGTGGCGACGCTACGCCTCGCAGAATCCGCGCTTCGTGGTCGGCTTTCTGCGCCAATACCTGCTCAAGCGGCGGGGCAGACATCGGCAAACCTAAAGGCGCTTGTTGGCATATCAATTTTTTGCCGACTACGATTGTGACTACAAAAAGTAGCTACAAAAGTAGTTAACAAAAAATTGAATACACAACCCCCGCGCCTGGCACGAACACCTGCATCGATAACCTCTGCGCCCATGCCAGACCCAAACACCAGCGCCGACGTATCGGTGATCGGCCTCGGCCGCGTCGGCCTGCCGCTGGCGCTGTCGTTTGCCGACCGCGGCCTGAGCGTGATCGGGATCGACAACGATCCGGCACGGCTAGGCTCGCTGCGCGAGGGAACGATGCCCTTCGAGGAGTCGGGCGCGCAGGAGCTGCTCGACAGTGTGAGCGCGAGCGGACGCCTGGCGCTGTCGGAGCGCGTGGTCGACGCCGCCGGCGCCAAGCACATCGTGATCACGCTCGGCACCCCCTCGTTTTCGCACATCGAGATCGACATGCGCGACATCCGCTCGGCCCTGGACGACCTGCTCGGCGCGCTGGAACCCGGGCATGCGCTGACGCTGCGCTCGACCGTCGCCCCGGGAACGACCGAGTTCGTGGCGGGTTATCTAGCCAAGCATCGTGGCTTTGCGGTCGGCGAGGACGTGTACGTGGCGCACGCCCCCGAGCGGATCGCGGCAGGACGCTTCCTGGAGGAGATCGACTCGCTGCCGTGCATAATCGGCGGCGTCGGCACCCGCTCGGGCGAGGTGGTCGCCGAGCTGTTCAGCGTGTTCGACGCACCGATCGTGCAAACCACCCCCGTGCAGGCGGAGCTGGCGAAGATCTGGGCGAACATCTTGCGCTACACGCTGTTTGCGCTGCCCAACCTGCTGATGATGGACTGCGAGCGCTACGGCGCCAATGTGTTCGAGGTGATCGATCTTGTCAATCGCGACTACCCGCGTGGCGGCCTCGCCCAGCCCGGCCTGACAGCGGGAACATGCCTGCGCAAGGACTTCGCCTTCTCCGAGGAGCGCTCCAATGCCCCAGGAATGCTCTTGGCAGTGTCCCGCGTGAACGAGTCGGTGCCTTTGTTCCTCGTGGAAGGGATCAAACGCCGCCTGGCTCCGCGCAGCGGGGATGAAGCCGAGGCGCAGGCAAGCGCGGGAGCAACAGGAGCGAGCCTGGGAGCGCCGGCTGGTGCAATCCTCGGTGCCCTTGCGGGGCGCAAGGTGGCCGTCCTGGGTCTGGCCTTCAAGGCGGATACCGACGACGAGCGCGATTCGCTGGCACACAAGCTGATCCGGCTGCTGGAACGTGAGCTGGCCGACGTCGTCGCGCACGACCCGCACGTGCCAACCCCGACCGTGTCATTCGAGGAGGCCGTCCAGGACGCCGACGTCGTGGTCGTCGCAGCCAACCACCAAGAGTTCTGCGAGCCATCGGCATTGGCCACGATCGGCGCGCACGCAAGCGCGGATTGCCTGGTCGTCGATCCCTGGAACTGCTGGGGCGCAGGTCAGGTGTTCGCGTATGCCGGCGAGTTGGCCGCTTTGGGGGCGGCGCAGGCATGAGCAAACGCACCTGCCCCAGCGGAGACCTGCGCAAAAGCGGAGCTGAGGACATCTCCAAAAGCGCATGCCCCCCGCGCGCGCGGGGGGGCATAGCGATTCGTAAGCACGCGACGGCGCGAGTCGCGGGCGCAACGCGATGAGCCGCGTGCTCGTCACCGGCGGCGCCGGCACGATCGGCGCCGCGGTCGTCCGGCGGCTACTCGCCGACCCGGCATACGACGTGCGCGTCTCAGACCAGCGCCCGGCGCCGCAGTGGATGCGCGAGGGTTGCGAGGTGCACACCGGCGACCTGCGCCAACTGGAGCAGGCACGCACGGCGATGGACGGCTGCCCGCTCGTCATCCACCTGGCCGCGATCGTCGGCGGCATCGGCAACTTCCACAAGCTGCCGCACACGCTCACCGAGGTCAACAACGGTCTCTACAACGCCGTCTACCGAGCCGCGCTCGACCACGAAGTCGAGCGCTTCACCTACGTGTCCTCCTCGATGGTGTTCGAGCGCGCCACTCAGTTTCCGACGACCGAGGCGCACCTGCCCGACTGCCCCACCCCGCAGTCTGCCTACGGCTTCTCAAAGCTCACGGGCGAGGTCTACGCACGCGCGGCTCACGCCGAGCACGGCCTGCCCTTCACCATCTGCCGACCCTTCAACGCCTACGGCCCGGGCGAGATGCCCGAGGACGAGCCGGGAATCGCGCACATGGTGCCCGACCTGATCAAGAAGGTTCTCTCCGGAGGGCACCCGCTTGAGATCTTCGGCTCAGGCGAGCAGACACGCACGCTCACGCATATCGATGACATCGCCGACGGCGTCGTCACGGCGATGTCATCGCCCGCCGGCCTCAACGAGGACTTCAACATCTCCGCCTCGCGCGAGCTGACCGTCGCCGAGACGGCACGCATCATCTGGGAAGCCTGCGGCGAGGATCCGGAGAAGTTCGAGCTGAAGCATCTGCCCACGTTCGAGGTTGACGTTCCCAGGCGCTGGCCGTCGGTCGAGAAGGCCAAGCAGCTGCTCGATTGGGAGGCGAAGATCGGGGTGGAGCAAGGAATCGCATCGACCGTTCAGTGGTTGCGGACCCTGCCTAACTCCTCCACCGGCTCGTGATCCTCCCGCTCCTATCTGACGGCGCCGGCAGATAGGGTCCCCCGCCCATGAACAACAAACGCTCCGCGCTCGTCACCGGGATCACCGGCCAGGACGGGTCCTACCTCGCCGAGCTCCTCTTGGAGCACGGCTATGACGTGCACGGGATGGTGCGCCGCGCCTCCACTGAGAAGTTCGACCGCATCGAGCACATCCGCGACCAGATCACCCTGCACCAGGGCGATCTGCTGGACCAACGCTCGCTCGTCGACGCGATGCGCGCCGCCAAACCGGCTGAGATCTACAACCTCGCCGCGATGTCCTTCGTCGCGGTCTCCTGGATCCAGCCGACGCTCACCGCTGAGTTCACCGGCACCGGCGTGACACGCATGCTCGAGGCGATGCGCGAAGTCTGCCCAGAGGCGCGCTTTTACCAGGCCTCCTCCAGCGAGATGTTCGGCAAGGTGCTCGAGGTGCCCCAGACCGAGACCACGCCGTTCTACCCACGCTCGCCCTACGGCGTGGCCAAGGCGTACGGCCATTTCATCACGGTCAACTACCGCGAGTCTTACAACCTGCACGCGACCTCAGGAATCCTCTTCAACCACGAGAGCCCGCGCCGCGGCTTGGAGTTCGTCACGCGCAAGATCACGTGGCATGCGGCCGCGATCAAGCACGGCTTGATCAAGGAAATCCGCCTGGGCAACCTCGACGCTGAGCGCGACTGGGGCTATGCCAAGGACTACGTCGAGGCGATGTGGCTGATGCTGCAGCGCGATCAGCCAGAGGACTACGTGATCGCCACAGGCGAGTCGCACTCGGTGCGCGAATGCTGCGAGGTGGCCTTCGACGAGGCCGGCCTCGTCGACTTCGAGCAGTACGTCACGATCGATCCGGCGTTCGTGCGTCCCGCCGAGGTGGACCACCTGATCGGCAGTCCCGCCAAGGCCGAGCACGATCTCGGCTGGAAGCCGCAGACGACCTTCGAGCAGCTGATCCGCCTGATGACGCGTGCCGACATAGAGCTGCTCGGCAGTTGAACATGAAAGTCCCCCTGTTCGACACCTCCACGGTGCTCGAGCCGCTGCGGGACGAGCTACGAGCCGCGGTTGAGCGAGTGCTCGACTCTGAGCGCTACATCCTCGGCCCGGAGGTGCAGGGCTTCGAGCAAGAGTTCGCCGCCTACTGCGGTGCCGGCCACGCGGTAGGCGTGGCCAACGGCACCGACGCCATCACCATTGCCTTGCGCGCAATGGGAGTGGGACCGGGCGACGAGGTATTGGTGCCATCCTTCACGTTCTACGCCTCGGTCGAGGCGATTGCCCCGACAGGCGCAACACCCGTCTTCTGCGACGTGGACCCGCAGACTTTCTGCATCAACGCAGAAACCGTCGCCGAGGCGCTCACACCTCACACCAAGGTCGTGATCGCTGTGCACCTGTTCGGGAACTTGGCGCCGGTCGCAGAGATCGAAGCGCTGGGCGTGCCCGTGCTCGAGGACGCCGCGCAAGCCGCCGGCTCGACCGCAACGCACGGCCGCTCCGGCACACACGTCCGTCCCGGCGCGCTCGGCAGGGCGGCCACGTTCTCGTTCTTTCCATCTAAGAACCTGGGCTGCTTCGGCGACGGGGGCATAATCGTCACCAACGACGCGCACCTTGCCGACGAAGCTCGCGTGCTGCGTTTCCACGGCTCGCGCGACAAGGTCTCCTACGAGCTGCTCGGCTACAACTCGCGCCTGGACGAGTTGCAGGCGGCAATCCTGCGCGTGCAGCTTCCCCACCTCGACGACTGGTCGGACGGGCGTCGTCGTGCCGCCGCGCACTACGCGCAGGCGGGGCTCGGCGAGCTCGTCACGCTGCCGCGCCCGACGCTCGGCTCGGCACCGGCATGGCATCTTTATGTCGTGCGCCACCGCGAAGCCGATCGTCTTGCAACCGCGCTCACCGACGCCGGCATCGGCTGCCGCGCCTACTACCGCACTCCTGTACACGAGCAGCCCGCGATGCGGGCCTGTGGCGAGGGCCTGAAGCTGCTCGGTACCGATGAGGCGGCACGAACGCATCTTGCGATCCCGATCAGCCCAGTGCTCTTAGGCGAGCAGGTCGAGCAGGTCGTGTCCGCCGTGCGTGCGGCCGGCTAGCGCGTCAAGGAGCGTAGACCACGACAATGGCCACCGTGACCAGCGACGTCGAGAAACCGAAATCGCGCGCGAGCTCGCTCGTCGAGCTTGTGGTGGTCATCGCTGTGGCGGTGGGCCTTGCGCTGCTGATCCAGGCGTTCGTCGTCAAGCCCTACCGGATTCCCAGCAGCTCGATGGAACCGACGTTGATCGTCGGCCAGCGCGTGCTGGTTAACCGCGTCGCGATGGACTTCAGCGAACCGCATGTCGGCGGGGTCTACGTGTTTCACCCTCCCGCGGACGCCGAAGAACAGATGTGCGGGCCGAAGCCCCATGCGGTCACCCCCGGTGGCGCGGCCTGTGCCACGCCCGAGCCGCGCGAGGCAAGCGTCAACTTCATCAAGCGACTGGTCGCCGGGCCTGGAGACGAAATCTACGTTAAGGGCGGACACGTATTTCGCAAGGCCGCCGGCAGCAGCCAATTCGTGGCAGAGAAAGATTCCTACATTGCCCCTTGCGAAGAAAACTCCGAGTGCAACTTCCCCACCCCGATCAAGATTCCCCCGGGTCACTGGTTCATGATGGGCGACAACCGCGGCGAATCCGACGACAGCCGTTTCTGGGGTCCGGTGCCGACGGGCTGGATCATCGGGCAGGCGATCATCACCTACTGGCCGCTCGACCGGATCGGGATTCTCTGAGCTCCTAACCGTGGGGTGAGGTCCTATAAATAACGCTTTGCACGCCTAACCCCCCTTTGCGTGGGTCCGGGAGACTTATTTAGGTACCAAATCTTTATCTTTAGGTTTCGCGAAAGGGGGGTGTTAAGGGATGCACCGCGACACGTCGCGCCGACCCACCTTCAGCTGAGAGTTTCAAAAACGGTCGATCATTCAGCCGGCTGGTAAGCGCCGCCGTCAGCGCCAGCGCTCGAGCAGATCCTGCTCGCCCACTTCGCGCACGACGCGCGCGGGCACGCCCATCGCCACCGCGCGAGCCGGCACGTCGCGCGTGACGACGGCACCGGCGGCAATGAACGCCTCTTCGCCGATCTCCACGCCGGGCGTGAGCACAGTGCCGCCGCCGACGCGACAGGCACGCCGCAGCGTCGCGCCTCGCAACCGCATATCCGAGCCGTGGCGAGCCATCGTGTCGTCGTTGGTCGTGGTCGCTCCAGGCCCGACGAAGACGTCGTCCTCGATCGTCGTGAAGGCCGTCAGATAAACGCTCGTCTGCACTTTCACGCGGTCGCCCACGACAACGTCGTTGTCGACCACGCTGCCGCGCCCGATCACCGAGCCTTTGCCGATACGAGTGCGCTCGCGTACGAAGGACTGGTCACCGAGGATCGCTTCGTCGCCGAGGATCGCGCCCGCGAACACGACGGCGCCCGAGCAGATCGTCACGCGCGCACCGATCTGCAGTACGCCGACCTCGCCTTGCGCTGAGGAGCCGCGCGCCAGGCGCGGGCGCTTGCCGAGCACGGCGTGGTCCTCGATCAAGCAGCCATCGCCGATGACGGTGTCATCGTGCACAACGACGTGCGCCCCGAACGTCACGCCCTGTCCTATCTTGACGTTCTCACCGAGCACGAGGCCGGGCGCTCGCTCGCTCATACAGCCTCCTCGATCTTCCTGGGCTCGCGTCGAGCGGCAGTCGCTCTCACAGCCGCACCACGTTGTTTGCCTCACTCCCACGTGTCACGCCGCGAAGGTCTACCACGATCGGCGCGCGCTGGACGAGCAGCTCGTAGTCCACGCCAGGATGCGTGGTCACGACCAGCGCGAGGTCGGCGCCATCCAGCGCCTGCTCCGCTGAGACGCTCGTGAGCTCAAGCTCGGGGATGTCCGGCACGTAGGCGTCGTGGTAGCTGAGCTCGGCGCCGAGCTCGCGCAACAGCTCCAGGATCTTCAGGGCCGGCGACTCGCGCACGTCGCCGACACCCGACTTGTAGCTGACGCCGAACACCGCGATGCTCGAACCCTTCACCGCCAGACCCGCGTCGTTGAGGGCGCGCTGCACCAACGCCGCGCAGTGGTAGGGCATCTGCTGGTTGACCTTGCCCGCAAGCTCGATGAACTCGGTGCTCATGTCGAACTCGCGTGCGCGCCAACTCAAGTAGAAGGGGTCTACCGGCAGGCAGTGGCCGCCCATGCCGGGCCCCGGCTCGAAGCGCATGAAGCCATACGGCTTGCTGGACGCGGCCTCCACCACCTCCCAGATGTCGATCCCCATGCGGTCGGTGAGCATCGCCAACTCGTTCACGAGCGCGATGTTGACCGAGCGGAAGATGTTCTCCAGCAGCTTCGTCAGCTCCGCCGCCTCGGGGCTCGACACGCGCACGACCTCGTCGCATACCAACTCGTACAGAGCCTGTGCGCGGTCCGCGCAGGCCGGCGTCAGACCGCCCAACACCTTCGGCGTGGTGCGCAGCGTGAAGTCGGTCCGACCGGGATCCACGCGCTCGGGGGAGAAGGCCAAGTGGAAGTCCTTGCCGGCCGCAAGCCCAGACTCTTCCAATAGCGGCGCCACGCGCTCGCGCGTGGTCCCGGGATATGTGGTCGACTCGAGCACGACCAGCTGACCGGCCTCAAGGACGCGCGCCAGCTCGCGCATGCTCTCGACCAAGGGCCCGAGGTCGGGCTCGCGATTGACGCTCAGCGGCGTGGGCACACACACCAGCACCGCTTGCGCCTGTCCAAGCTGCTCGTAGCTGCTCGACGCGGAGATCCGTTCGAGCACGGCCGCCAGACGCTCGGAGGGAATATCGCCGATATAGGACTGCCCCGCCGCGATCGCCTCGACCTTGCGCGGATCGACATCGACCGCGACCACCTCGCAATCCTGCTCGGCAAAGGCCACCGCGAGCGGCAGCCCGACATAGCCGAGCCCGATGATGCCGACGGTCGTCATCTGCCCGGCAGTCTAAGCGCCGACCCCGATGGCCGCCCCTTGGACGGCGGCGACCGGCGTTGCCGTGGGACCGTCCTATGCGCGCCCGGCAACGGCTCCTAGCTCGCGCAGGTCCGCGTTAACCATACGCTCCACCAGCTGCTCGAAGCCGAGCCGCGGCTGCCAGCCGAGCCGCTCGCGCGCCTTGCGCGGATCGCCGACGCTCGCGGTCCGCTCAGGCTCGCGCACGAGCTTCGGGTCCACGCGCACGTAGCGCTCTGCCTCCAGGCCTACATATGCAAACGCCGTCTCGGTGAGCTCCGCCACCGTATGACCTACCCCACTTGCAAGCACGTAGTCCTCGGGCTGCTCCTGCTGCAACATCAGCCAGGCGCCGTACATCACGTCTCCGGCAAAGGACCAGTCGCGCACGGCACGTAGGTCCCCAAGTCTTACCTCCTCGGCCAGTCCCAGCTTGATCTGTGCCGCTGCACGCGTCACGGTGCGCGTCACGAAGCGCGGCGGCCGGCGCTCGGACTCGTGGTTGAAGACGATTCCCGAGCACGCATACAGACCGTCGTGTGCGCGCATCGCTCCCACCAACTGGTGTGAGGCGAGCTTGCCGATCGCATACGGCGAGGTCGGCCTGCAAGGCGTGCTCTCGTCTTGTGGGCTGTGGCGTACATCGCCGAATATCGCGCCTGAGGCCGCGACCCAGACACGCGCCCGCGGGTCGCTGTCGCGCACAGCCTCGAGCAGCACCGCTGTCGAGCCGACGATCGCTCGCATCGTGTCCGCGGGCTTTTCCCAGGAGGCTGGGATGAACGATGGCGAGGCTAGGTGATACAGCTCGTGCGGCTGGGCCTGTTCGATCGCTACGCGCAAGGACGCAGGGTCGAGCAGATCGCCGCCCAGCAGCGCCAGGCGCTCGCGTAGATGCTCGGAGCAGCCGAGCGAGCGCTCCTGCGGGTTGCCGTGCACGAAGCCCGTCACCTCATAGCCCTTTTCGAGCAGCAGCTCAGCTAGGAACGAGCCGTCCTGGCCGCTAATACCGGTGATCAGCGCGCGTCTTTGGTGTGTGTCCACGCCGGGAGCTTACGGTCTCGCGCGCCGCGGCTCAGCTACACGGGTCGATCCGGGCTCGACGGGGGAGCGGGCAAGTCTGCGGGCGTGGAGGGGTCTGCGTATCCAGCGAGCGGGTCAAGTCGTGGGCCCGCCTCGCGGGCGCGCAGGTCGAAGTAGAGGACTGCGAGAGTGAGCGCCGCGAAGGAGGCGATAATCGTGTACACGACGATTCCGATCAGCACCGAGGCGATGTCTGTGCTGTGGCCGCCGCCCACGAGCGCGCCGGCGATCGCGGCAATCAGGAACGTCAGGAATCCGATTGCCAGCAGCACTCGGAAGATGTGCCAGTAGTGGTCCGCGGTGAGCTTAGCGCTGCGGCGCAGGGCAGGTAGCCAACCTTCGTGATCGACGGCCGCCGTCTGCGCGACCACCGACCAGCGCAGGCTCAAGATGATTCCCGGGACGATCAGGGCGATAAAGCCGAGGCCGATCAGGATGCCGGCGACGATCTCCGCCGCGGCAACCACCGCCAGCACTCCTAGACCGCGCAGCGCGACTGGGCCGATCCTCGGTCTACGGCCCTCGCCAATCTCGATCACAGCATGTACGTGCAGCGCTGAGATCAGCGGACCTACCAGCACGTAATAGATCAGCTCGAACAGCAGGAACGTTCCCTCGCTCTCTGCCGTGCCACTTCCAAGCGGACCCACCCCGGTGACTGCCAGTCTGGCCAACTCGTACGGGGCGATCACACCGACGGCCAGGGTGGCGAACAGCAGTGGGTAGCGCCGGTACATGGCCAGGGCCGTACGCAGAATCTCCACGGCCGAGCGTTCGCGCCCGAGATCGATTGCCGAAGATGCCTCCACCGCGACGGAGCCTAGTACCTATGGTTGACGGCCAGCCGATCGATCCGTCCCATATACCGCCGCCAACCCTTCGGCCACCGCCGCCGGCGCACACAGCTCCCGCACGCGCGCTCGCCCACGCTCTGCGGCGGCCACGTCGCGCCAGCGGCGCTCGATCGCCTCGGCGAGCGCCGCGGCGTTGCCGGGTTCGACAAGGCCCTCCGGCTCGACAAGCTCTGGCAACGCCCCGATGCGGCTCGCAACCACCGGCACGCCTGCCGCCATCGCCTCGGCTGCCGCCATCCCGAACGTCTCGGCCGAGCGGGATGGGACGATCGCCACTGCAGCGCCCCTGCGCAGGCGATCCAGCTCCTCGGCGTCCACGCGTCCGGCGAAGCGCAAAGCGCGATGCCCCGCGCGCGCGGGGGGGGCATCGGTCGTTTTTGCAACCTGTCCCCCGAGGTCATCGAACCCGGCACCCTGCCCCGGCGCGCCTGCGCCTTCCCTGGCACGGGGAGTCCCCGTCGCAGAGTACGGGGAGCCAAATTCGGGATGTCCGGCTCTTGCCTCCAGCCTCCCCCTCTCTGGACCGTCCCCCGCCACGACCAGCGGGACACCCGCGATTCGGCAGGCCTCGATCGCCACGTCGACTCCCTTCTCTGGGGCGAGTCGCGACACGACCAGCGCATAGCTGCCCGACTTCGTAGCAGCAACTCCCTCCCCCAGTCCCACCGGCGGCGGGAGTACATGCACGCGCTCCCAATCAAGCGGCGCTCCCAGCTCGCGCAGGCGCTCGCGCGCGAACTCGCTCGGCACGACAAACGCGTCTGCCTGCTCGACGAGACGCTGCTGCCACAGCGCAAGCGAGACCCCATACGCCGATGCCTCCAAACGGTTGCCGCGACAATTGTGCATCACGCCCGGCAAGGTGTTGCGACCATGGCAACGAGTGCACTCCTGCCCGCCAGTGAAACACACGCCCGTGGCGCACACGAGCCGGTATTGGTGCAGGTGCACCACCACCCGTGCGCCCTCATCGCGAGCGGCCGCCAATGCGCGCCAGCCGAACAGCGGGTTGAGGTTGT
This sequence comes from uncultured Solirubrobacterales bacterium, assembly GCA_963827045.1. GTDB lineage: Bacteria > Actinomycetota > Thermoleophilia > Solirubrobacterales > Solirubrobacteraceae > Palsa-744. The sequence continues at coordinate 1,370,209 of CAWGZH010000002.1, read as the reverse complement.
GGGCGTGCACGACCCGCGCGCCGGTCAGGCGCACCGCCTTGGCAACCTCGTGTGGCGCCACTCCGCCGCGCAACAGACCTGTCGCCGCACTCAGCTTGCCAAGCTCGGCCGAGTCGCGCTCGAGCAGCTCTGCCGGCTCCTCCAGCCGCTCGCGCACGAGCGCCAGCAGGTCGTCCACCACGCGCTCCTCGCCGCCCGTCGTGCGATAGCGGTTGTGCAGAAAGAGAACCATCGCCTGCCCAAACCTAGACTGTTCGGATCATTGCCTCCGATTTCAACCTACCGTCGGCCTCGATCGTCGTTCCCACGCGTGCGCGTCCCGACTACCTCAGGGTCGCGCTGAGCTCGATCTCGGCGCAGGCGACGAAGGCCGGGGTCGAGCTGATCGTCGTGGACGACGCCGGGCCCTCCGAGGAAGCTCGCGCGCTGGCCGAGCGCTTTGGCGCTCGCTACGAGCCCCATGTCCGGCCGCTCGGCCTCAACGTGGCACGCAACACCGGGGTCGAGCGCTCGACAGGCGAGTTGGTCGTGTTCGTCGACGATGACGTGGAGGTCTGCGCGGGCTGGCTCGACGCGCTGCTCACAGCCGCTGGCCAGCACCCCGAGCAAGAGGTCTTCACCGGCCCGATCCTCCCGCGCTTGGAAGGCTCACCTCCTCACAGTTGCGGGCGCGAGGAGCCACCCATCACTGCTCTTGACCTCGGCCCCGACGACACCCCTACCTGCTTCGCCTGGGGAGCCAACATGGCGATCCGCCGCGCTGCGCTGGAGCGTGTTGGGCCGTTTGACGTGTCGCTCGAGTATGGCGGCGACGAGCAGGAGTGGCAGGAACGGCTCGGCGACGACGGGCTCTATGTGGCAGCTGCCGCACTACACCACCGTCGGAGCCCTCGAGACGCGCGCTTGCGGTCACTGTGCCGCGCGGCATACACGCGTGGGCGCGCCTCACGGCGCTTCGATGCTTGGCGCAAGGAAGCCCCTTCGATGGCCGGCGAACTGCGCACGCTCGCGGGCTGCCTCGGCCACGTCGTGCGCTACCGCTGCCCGGCGGGTCTTACGATGGTCGCCCACAGCGCCGGACGTATACATGAAGCGATTAACACAAGAAACGCCTCGCCGGCACAGGCACACCCGGCCGACGACTTTCTTTCCGGCGAAAGCGGCACTGTCGGTGGGCTTGACGGCTTGCGCCGGGCAGCGCTCGACATCGCCGACGATGCGCTTGAGGTCGCATCCACACGCCGACTGCGCCTCGACATCGCCGCGCGTCGAGCGCCCAGGCCGCGGCGGGTACTCGTTTTGTGCGTGGCACGCCCCGAGCACAGCGCGCTGGTGCAGCGCATTCGTGACGAGCTGGCGCGCTCCCGACATCAGGTCGAGCTCTGCGTCGGCTCGCCCGCCGACCGCGGCAAGTTCGAGAACCTCAACCTGCTACTCGCCTCCCATTCCCCCGAGACGTACGACTGGCTGTTCGTGGTGGACGACGACATCGTGCTCCCACACAGGTTTCTCGACCGTTTTCTGTTTCTCGCCGAGCGCTTCGGGCTCGATCTTGCGCAGCCCGCCCACCGCCGTGCTTCCCACGCCGCCTGGCAGGTGACTCGCCGCCAAAACCGCAGCCTCTTGCGCGAGACGCGCTTTGTCGAGATCGGGCCCGTGACCGCGTTTGCGCGCTCCACGTTCTCAAACCTGCTGCCGTTTCCCGACCTGCGTATGGGCTGGGGCCTTGACATGCACTGGGCGGCGCTGGCGCGCGAGCACGGCTGGCGTTGCGGCGTGCTCGACGCTGTTCCGATTCGCCATCGCGCCGCGCCCTCCGCGAGCGCCTACTCGCGCGAGCAGGCGCTCGCGGAGGCACGCAACTTCCTTACGAACCGGCCGTATCTGAGCGCGAGCGAAGCCCAGCAAACCCTCGTCACGCACCGACGCCTGTGAACACCCACCCCTGCGACCCCTCCATATCGCAAGCGGCATGGAGAGAACCACCGCCTCTCCCCCCAAACTCCACCGCGAAGGAACCATGAAGGTCCTCGTCGTCTCGGAGTTCTACCCACGCCAAGGGGATCCCGTGTTGGGTGTTTGGGCTCATCGCCAGGCGCTGGCAGCTCGCGACGCTGGAGCTGAAGTTCGCGTGGTCGTGCTCCACCGGCTCGTTCCCCCGCGCGCGTCGCTGTCGGACAGACCCGGTGGCGCGGCACGGGCTCTGCGCACACTTGCCCGAGAGCCCAAACATCAGGTTCACGACGATCTGGACGTGACCTATGTGCGCTACGCGTCTCCACCGCGCTCGAGCTCCTACCCAGGCTGGGGCGCTTGGGCAGCGCCAGCGCTCGGCCTCGCGCTGCGCCGGCTGCGCCGCTCGTTTGCTTTCGATCTCGTGCACGCTCACAACGCCGTACCGGCGGGGGACGCGGTGCGGCGCACGCGCCTCAAGGTACCCATGATCGTGTCGGTCCACGGCGGCGACGTTCTCCACACAGCGCCGCGCAGTGACGCCGGCCGCGAGGCCGTGCGCTGCACCCTCGAAGCGGCCACGACGGTATTGGCCAACAGCCGTGGCGTCGCCGAGCTCAGCCGCACCTACGGCGCCGGAGACGTGCGCGTCGTCCACCTTGGCGCCGATCTGGCGTCCCCCCGACCACGAGGAGCTACCGTCCGCCGCGACCTGAGCCCGTCGCTGGTCACGGTCGGCCACCTCGTCGCACGCAAGCGCCACGCTGACGTGATGCGCGCGCTGGCCGTGCTTGCCAAGCGTCATCCCAGCTTGCGCTATGTGATCATCGGCGACGGTCCTGAGCGCGTCACCCTGGAAGGCCTTGCCGCGCGACTCGAGGTCTCCGAGCGCGTCGAGTTTCGCGGGCAGCTTGCGCCGGCACAGGCAATTGAGCAGGTACGTCGTTGCACGCTATTCGCTATGCCTTCTACCGAGGAGGCATTCGGCGTCGCCTACATCGAGGCGATGGCCGGCGGCCTGCCGGCCATCGGTTGTCGTGGCGAGCCCGGACCAGAGGAGATCGCGGCCGCCGGAGACGGCTTCATGCTCGTCCCGCCCGGTGACATCGAGCGGCTGACGCAGCGCATCGACGAGCTACTGTCCGACCCGCAACGACTGCGCGAGGCCGGCATTCGCGCGAGGGAGACCGTCGCCGCCAACTTCAGCTGGGAGCGTTGCGGCGAGCAGACCGTTGCCGCCTACGAACACGCGCTTCGATGAAGCCCGTCCTGTTCGTCACCGGCCACGCTCCTGCATACCGCGTTGGCGCGTTCCAGCGCCTGCACGAGCGCGAGAACATCGAGTTCGCACTGTTCGGTGGGCGTCTCAAGCACGGCGGCGGATCAACAACCGGCGACCTCCCCTTCCCGCACCGCCAGGTGCGCGAACACGAGCTCTACGCCCTTGCGGCCAGCGGCCGCTACCGCGCCGTGGTATGCCCTACCGGCGGGCGTGTCGCGCCCCTAGCCGCCTGGGCTGGAGCGAGACGGGCGCGCGTGCCGCTGATCCTTTGGGCGTCGCTGTGGGCGCACCCGCGCACGCTCGCGCACGCGCTCAGTTATCCGGCGTTGCAGCGCCTCTACCGCAGCGCCGACGCCATCGTCACCTATGGCCCGCACGTCAGCGCTTACGTGCGCTCGCATGGCGCTAAACACATACACGTCGCGCCACAGTCGGTGGACAACGAATTCTGGAGCTCGCCTGATGTGAGCTTGCCGAACGATCCTAGATGGCCATCAAAAACCGAGATGACATTTTTGTTTGCCGGACGGGCTACACGGGAAAAGGGACTGGGGGTGCTCGTGGAGGCTTGGAGTACGTCGGGCCTGCAGGCACCAACCGCCGCGCTCGTCCTCGTCGGCGCGGGATCCACCCCCCCTTGGGTCCCGGCCGGCGGCGCGGTGGTGGGCCTGGATCCGGTGCCCCGCCGGCAATTGCGCAACTTCTACGCCGCCGCCGATGTTCTGGTGGTGCCGTCGATTCCGACGCGCACTTTCCGCGAGCCATGGGGGCTGGTGGTGAATGAGGCCATGAACCGTGGACTTCCAGTGATCGCAAGCGACGCCGTCGGGGCCGCCGCCGGAGGGCTCGTCCAGGACGAGCGCAACGGTCTTGTGGTACCTGCTGGGGAGCCCGTGGCGCTGGCCGCCGCGCTCAGAGAGCTCGCGGGCGATCCGGCGCTGCGCGAGCGCATGGGGGCCGCCGGTCGCGAGGACGTGAGCGCCTACACATACGACGCCTGGGCGCGCGGCTTCTCGGACGCGCTTGCCGAGCTGGGCCTGTCGGGGGGACGGTGAGGTAGCGTTGCGCTCCTTGGAAGGTCTGCTGGTCAAATTGTGGAAGGACGCTGTCTCGGCGAGAAGCGCACAGGGGGTCGCGGCCGTCGAGCCAGGTCCGCGCGCGCCGATCGCACAAGGAGCCGGCTCAGACGCTGGACGTTTGCTCCGAGCGACGGTCCGGACGGCGTCGTTGGCGCTCGTGGCGCTCACCATGCTCGTCTTCACTTCTACCGCCACCGCAAACCAAGCGCAGACGATCCTCGAAAAGTGCGGCCACAACGAACCCTTCAGCGGCTACAGCCAGAAGGCGTATCGCGAAGCGCTCAAACAGATGACAACCACAGGGATCGAGTATGGAGAATGCGAAAGCCTGATCCGCAAGGCCGAGGAAGCGGCGGCTGGCGGCGGGGCCGGCGCTACGACAGGCACTCCCTCAGCAAACGTTGCCGTGCCGCTTACTCCTACCGAGCAGCATGCCGTGCAGAGCGCGCATCGCAACGGCTCGACACCGGTGCAGGTTGGTAGCGTTCCGGTGCGCCCCGGCGTCGTGCACGCCGACATCGCCTCGGCCGTGAACACGTTGCCACACTCGCTCTTCGCCGTGCTCGCCCTCATGGCCGCCGGCGCAGTCGTGTTTGCAATCGGGGAGCTGCTTGGGCGTGTCCGCTCACGCCGTGACAGCTGAGCATCGGGCGGTGGAGATCCCGCTCGAGCCGCTGCGAGAACCTATGCCCACGGCGGGCCGACCGCAAATGCAGGGGACGACGGCGCTGGCGACACTTGCTGTCGCAGGCTTGCTCTGCTTCGCCACGTTCCTGGCCGGCGGCGGGCTGAACCTCGCGCCGATGACGACAGTCGAGCTGGTCTTTACGCTGATCGCAGGGGCGCTTGTCGCGGTCGTGCTCGCGTTGGCTCCAGCCAGCATCCGCTTCTACGGCCTATGGTCGATCGGCCTGCTGCTGGCCTTCACGGCGCTCACCGGCCTGTCGGTCGTTTGGTCGGTGGAGCCGGACGCCAGCTGGCAGGACGCAGGTAGGATGCTGGCCTACAGTGGCGTGTTCGCGGCCGCCGTCGCGCTCGCGCGGCTGGTGCCCGCCGGCTGGCGCGCGCTGCTGGGGGGGATCGTGCTCGCGGCCGTCGTTGTGTGCGCCTACGCGCTGCTGACGAAGGTGCTGCCAAACGCGCTGACCGTCAGCCGTGAAGCGAGCTTCTATGCACGCCTGCAGGAACCGTATGGCTATTGGAACGCGATCGGCCTGACAGCGGCGATAGGCGCGATCGGCTGTCTGTGGCTTGGCGCGCGGCGTGCCGGACACGCGCTTTTGACCGCCATGGCCTACCCCGCGATGGGCCTCATGATCGTCACATTGATGCTCGCCTACTCGCGCGGCGCGCTGGCGGCGCTCGTCGTCGGCGCGATCGCCTGGATGTGCATCGTGCCGCTGCGCCTGCGCGCAGCGCGAGTGCTGCTCGTCGGTGGCGTTTGCGCCGCCCCGGTCGTCGGCTGGGATTTCTCCAGGCACGCGCTCTCAAGCGAAGGGATATCGCTGGCGGCGCGCACCAGCGCCGGCCACCAGCTCGGTGTGCTGATCGGCGCGATGCTCCTGGTGTTGACGCTTGCTGGGATCGCGATCGGCTTCTTCGGCGACCGTCGCGCACCATCCGCCGGTACCCGCCGCGCCGCGGGAATTACGCTGGCAACCTTGCTGGTGCTTGTCCTGCTGGTGGGGGCGGGTGGCTTGGCCGCCAGCAAACGCGGGCTCACCGGCACGATCTCGCACGATCTCTCCTCGCTTACGAACCCCAACGCGACGGTGCCGAAAAACACGCCGGGACGCTTGACGGCAGTGGGCAGTGTTCGTGCGCGCTACTGGAAGGAGGCACTCGAGGTCTTCGAAGCTCACCCGGCACTTGGAGCTGGGGCAGCCGGATATGGCACGGCGCGATTGCGCTATCGCACCCAGAACCTCGATGTTCGTCAAGCCCACGGGTACATCGTGCAGACGCTTGCGGACCTTGGCATCGTCGGCTTGGCAATCAACTTGGCACTGCTGATCGCCTGGATGGTTGCCGCCGGACGCTCCACGCATCCGTTCGATCGCCGCTGGCGCACCAAGCGCTCGCCGCCGTCCGCCGCCTGGCGCAAAGAGCTCCTCGCCTACACGCCGGAGCGGATCGGCATGCTCGCGATGCTCTGCATCGTCATCGTGTTCGGTGTCCACTCGTTCGCCGACTGGACTTGGTACGTGCCCGGTGACGCCTTCGTGGCGCTGCTGTGTGCCGGCTGGCTGGCCGGACGCGGGCCGCTGCCTGCCGGCAGGCTCGGCGTGCCGGCAGGCTCACCCGCCGCGGCGCTCCCGTTCGATGCGTTGACGCCAGATCAGTCCTCTGAAAGCACAGTTGGGATCCCCCTTTCGGACGAGCCAACCGCCCTCCCCACGCAGGACACCTCACGCCTACGCCGGCGTTCCGCGCTCGGGCCGTTGCGCATCGGCGTAGCGATCGCCGTCGTCGCCGGGGCGCTGCTCGCAGCGTGGACGGAGTGGCAGCCGCAGCGCTCTGTCGAAGCCTCCGAACAGGCGGTCGCGCTGATCAAGCAGAACCCACAGGCGGCGCTGCGCGCGGCGCAGGCCGGGGTCGAACGCGACCCGCTTTCCGCCGTGGCGCTGTTCAGGCTCTCGGCCGTCGAGCATGCGATCGGCGAGAGCGCGCTTGCGCGAGCCACGCTGCAGAAGGCGGTGCAGATGCAACCGTCGAACCCGGAAACTTGGCTGACCTTGGGCGAATACGACTTGAAAAGCTACCCGCGAGCCGCCGTCGGGGAGCTACGTGCCGCCGTATATCTCAACCCCGAGTCGATTGCCGCGCAAAACGCCTACGTGCAGGCGTTGCAGGCCGTGCCCCGGGCCACCGCGGCAGGACGGGTTGACCTGGCTAGCCGTGTAAGCCCCGCAAGCCGCGGAGTAGCTGCAAACCTCGCGGCTCGCGCGGAGCGCGACAACCTGGCGCGCTCCGCTGGGGGCCCTGGGCGCGTGCACCCCGCACGCCCCACAGGCGAGCACAACGGTCCCGCTCAGAACCGCTTGCGCTGAGCGCTGGCCAGCAGGAGACGGTGCGCGAGCGGCAACCCGCCCGCGCTCGCGACGGCGACCTCCGCGAAGCCGAAGTCCCCGAGCAGCTCAGCCAGCAGCTGACGGGTGTAGAAGCGCAGGTGGTCAGAGCGCGGATCGAAGCGTGCCTGGAAGGCGGCGCGGCTCAGCCCGATCCACAACCTCGACAGCGGACCGTGGTCGGGCGTGCTGATCAGCAGCAGGCCGCCCGAGCGCAGCACGCGGCGCAGATCCGACAACCACTGGGCGGTGTCGGCGATGTGCTCGATCGTCTCGCCAGCCCAAACCACGTCGAAACTCGCGTCCTGCAGCGGCAAAGGCGCTTCGGGTTCCACCAAACGCAAGTCCAGCCCAGGATGGCTCGAGCCGGCGCGACGCAGAGGCTCGGCGGCGACGTCGCAGCCCACCACCTCCGCGCCCGCGCGCGCCAACGCGGCCGCGAAATGACCCTCGCCGCAACCCACGTCCAGCACACGCGGGGCGCGACCGGCACGCTTCCCCGCCGCCGCGACGTGTTCGAGCAGGAAGGCTTCGCGCAAGCGCGCGTCGGCCGGCGGGAGCCCTTCGGGGATGCCCTCCCACAGACTTTCGTGGTAAGCGCGTGCAGGCATCGCGTTGCAAGGCTAGCGGGGGAACTCGTCGCGAGGCCGACACAAGCGATGAGCGCGCCCATCGTGCTCGTCGCCGGCGCCCTGCGTGCGAGGGCGGCGCCGACAGAGAACGCAAACATCGGAAACAGCGTGGGCGATTCATTGCCCACCTATACACGCAGCGGTGGGACCGACTATGTTCTGGGGCAGTGCGCGTGGGTGGGACAGACGTCAGAGCGTCTCGCGGTCTGAGCTCCCGGACCGCGACGAGCGACGTCATGAGGGTCGCCTTCGACAGCCGGCCGGCGGCCGACGTGCGCGGCGTCGGGCGCTATACGCGCTCGCTGCTGACCGCGCTGCGCGAGACCGGCGCAGGGAGCGTGGAGATCGTCGAGACCCACCGGCCAAGACGCGCCGCGGTGTTTCACTCGCCGTGGATGGAGGGCGCGATCCTGCGCAGTCCCTGTCCGATGGTTGTGACACTGCACGACCTCTCGGCGCTCAAGCGCGCAAGCGAGCACCTGCGCACGGGCGTGCGCCTGCGCCTGCGCCAGCTCGCGGTGCAGCGCGCGGTGCGTGTGATCGTGCCGACCGAGGCTGTGGCGGGCGACGCGGTGCAGCGCCTGGGTTTGGAGCGCGAGCGCATCAGCGTGATCGCCGAGGCGCCGGACCCGAGCATGTTCGCGCGCTCAGAGGAGGAGATTGCCAGCGTGCGCGAGCGCTTCTCACTCCCTGAGCAATATCTGCTGTGGGTTGGCTCGCTGCGTCATCCCGACCCGCGCAAGCACGTCGCCAAGCTTGCCGCCACGCCGCGCGAGCTGCCGCTCGTGCTCGTCGGTCCGACGCGCCCCTGGGCACACGAGCTGCAGGACGTGATCCTCACCGGCGAGGTCTCCGACGAGCAGCTGGCCGCGATCTACACGGGTGCGCACGCACTGGTGCTCGCCTCCGAGGACGAGGGCTTCGGCCTGCCAGCAGTCGAGGCGCTTGCCTGCGGGACACCAGTCGCCGCGTGCGAGGTGCCCGCGCTGCGCGAGGTCCTCGGCGAGCGAGCAGCGTTCGTAGAGCGCGGCGACCTGCGCTCACTGATCGACAGCGCTGAGCGCTCGCGTCGCCCCGCACCTGCCCCGCCGCGGTGGACCTGGCGGGACGCGGCCAGGTCCACTTGGCGCGTCTACCAGCAGGCGATCAACTTTGCCGAGGACGAGTCTCGGCCGGTGGGCTGGGGGTTGGCTGAGCCGCAGGCGGGGTTGGAGTTGGAGTAGGACCGCCACGGGCACGCGACTAGTCGTGCCGCGGGCGCGACTACCACTAGCGTTGCCGGCGCGGGCCATGTTTGAGATAGGCGCAGAAGGAGGCCAGAAGGAGGCCAGAAGGAGGCCAGAGGGCGACCAGAGGGCGGCCGGAAAGCGCACTGACACGCTCAGGCGAGCGCGTCAGCCGTTCAGCGCGATCCTGCTCGTTTCGCCCGTTTCACCAAGGCCACCAGGGGGCGGGCCTGATCCTTCGGATTCCCCTTCACACGTTTCGCGCCCTTCGGTCGCCTTTTGGCTGAGATTTTCGCTCATGACGACCTTGCCGCCGGGCGCGCGTACGACAACCTCTTCGGGCTGGCCACTCGAGACCAGATAGACGAGCACGCCGCCGGCGTGCAGGCTGGCCGGGATGCGAACAAGTTGCAGCGGAACAAGCTTGCCGGCGAGCTTCGCCAGCACCGTGTCGCGCGGCTGCTTGAGCCGTCCGAAGAAGATCGAGTATTCGTGTGGATGGCAGCCGGCGGAGATTTCCGAGTCCAGCGGCGTCGGGCGCTTCACGGGTACGGCGAACGATCCGCGCGAACCTTCGTTCAGACCTTCTTCTTCTTCGCCTTCGCCGCCTTCGCCGGAGCTAACCAACCCTTCCCCCGTCCTCAACTTCAACTGGGTGTGGATACGGCCGAAGAGCCGGTAGCGCTCGCCTACGATCGAGAAATCGGGCCCCTGGGGGGTGTGTCCGCGGACCAACGTTCGCCTCCCGCCCGACAGGTATTTCAAAGGGTGCTTGGAGCAGCCGACGATGCGTCGCAGTTTCAGCACGCGCAACGTGTGTCCCTGGGCGTCGCGCTCGATCAGCGACACCGGGATCGGAGATGGGCCGCGCACCACCTGGTAGTAGAAGGCGTCGGGCCCGCCCAGGCGGCGTGGCACTAGCACCGGGTGGGAGACGATCTGGGCGCCGTTGCTCATGCGCAGGTCCAGCGTGCGCGTGGCGGACGGCACCTCAGCATCGATCTTCAGGAGCCCTTCGCTGCACTTGACGTTGGGGTCTTCAGAGCGATCTTTGCGGGGTGAGAAGCAGACTCCCAATTCTGAACTCGCGAGGAGTTCGATGAGTCCCGGCTTGGCGCCGCTGGCCCCCCTCACTTCCACGCTCGACTTGCACGTGTCCGCGGAGCCGCCCTTTGTGCGTTTGAGCCAGACCGTGTACTTGCTCCCAGCCGCCGTGCGTCCCGCGCCGATCTTGGTGGAGGATTTGGATTCGTGCGATTTCGGGATCAGTAGTCTTTTCCCGAGCCAGGAGCCCAAGCGCGACTTCGACCCGCTTGTGCGCGCTTTCAATGGAGTTGGCGACGGTCTTTGCCGTCTGCGACTCCGTCGAGTCGGTCTCGCGCACGAGCGCCTTGTCAGCGGGAGTTTCTGTGGCAGACAGAGACTTGATCACGGACTGTGCGGCGAGGTCCCTCAAGAACTCGGCAAGCTCCCCTTCGCCCTTCAGCGCGATCGCCCTGCTGGCCGGAGAGAGCGTGCGGTAGCCACTGCCAACCCAAGCCTCCATGTCAGCGCACACGTCTGCGCTTTCGACGTGCAGGTCTTCTTCCAATCCGATCGTCTCCGCATGGACGACATACGACAACACCGGATCGCCTTGCGGCAGGGCCTTGAGCTTGGTCAAGACGGCCGTCACCGCCGGTTGAACGCGATTCCTGCTCGGCGAAGCCAAGCTCCGAACCGAGCTCTGCTTCGAGGTCTCCCAGCTGCGTTCTCCGCCGTTTTTCTTCACCGCGCTGACGCGCCGTGCGCGACGGGATGGACGATGCCGCCCCGATTTCGGCGTCTTGAGGCGCGCCGGCGAGCACGCCCGGACATTCGCCCGCGATCCTGCTCGCGGCGCCTTCGTATGCGCCAACCACAGCCGGGGCAGATTCGGTGACGGCCTGCACGTACTCGTACATGTCGAGCAGATACGCATGCAAGGCCGCGCGGTCTGCCGGAGTGCTCGGAACGCGTCGCGATCCAGCCAACGCAGCGCCAGGCGCTATCGCATAGAGGGCTACAGCGGCGAGCGCCACCGCCAAGACCAGCCCGCGTCCCCTCCGATGTCCCCTTCGCGCCAACAAACCGCGCGCAGCCTATACCAGACTGAGTTTGACCGCCGCGTGATCGGAACTCGTCCACCCATGTGCACATGAACGGCAGGATTGAAGAAGCGCATGCACAGGCAGGCTCGGGCGGGCCATAGAGCGCTGTGAACGCTGGGCCCGGCGCTTGCCGCCTGCTCACCGACGCGGGCGGCCGGCTCAGTAGGCCCCGCGCTGCATGATCACAGCCGGGATCGTCTTCAGCAGAATCGCCAAGTCGAGCGCCAGAGACCAGCGCTCCAGGTAGATGAAGTCGAGGTGCACGAGATCGTCGAAGTCGAGTTCCGAGCGGCCTGAGACCTGCCACAGTCCCGTGATGCCTGGCAGCACAAGGTAGCGCTTGCGATGCCAGTCCTCGAGCAGCTCGAAGTCGCGCTCGGGCAGCGGGCGCGGGCCGACGAGCGACATCTCTCCGCGCAGGACGTTGACCAGCTGGGGAAGCTCGTCGAAAGAGAAGCGGCGCAGGAGCCGTCCAACCGGCGTGAGCCGCGGGTCGTCGCGGATCTTGAAGAGGGCGCCCGAGGCCTCGTTGAGCTGCTCGAGCTCGTCCTGCTGCTCATGCGCGTCGCAGTACATCGTGCGGAACTTCAAGCAGTCGAATGGAAGCTGGCCGATGCCCGGTCGCTTCGAGCGGTAGAAGATCGGCCCCCGTGAGGAAACCCGCACGGCAAGCGTGATCGCGGCGAGCAGGGGACTGAGCAGGACAAGCAGGAAGGTCGCACCGAGGAGGTCGAAGGTGCGCTTCAAGGCGAAGTCGATGCCCTCGAACACGGGTGGCCCTAGCTCGAACAGAGGCACCGACTGGCCGGGAACGAACTCGGCGCGATGGATCAGGATCTCCATCGTCGAGGGAGCGATACGCACGCGCACGCCGCGACGATGGCACTGATCGACCAGCTCGACCGCACGCTCCTGGGGAAAGTCGGGGTCGGCGATGATCACCTCGTCGACGCGCTCGGAGACGATCACGGCCTGTAGGTGCTCGAGCGTGCCCAAGCAGCGCACCCCGTTGGCAGGCAACGGCTCGGGCGAGACGAAGCCGACGACTTCGATTGGCGAGTGCGGCGCGTCGGCAAGCGCGTGGGCCACATCGTGAATGTGCTTGCCGGTGCCGACGAGCACCGCGCGGCGCTGATAGCCGGCCGCATGCAGGATCGCACCGGTGACGCGCTCGTAGAGATAGCGCAGCGAGGAGATGTAGAACAGCGCGAAGCCAAGCGAGCCGTAGAAGATGTAGTAGCTGGAGAAGTGTTCGCCACTCACCACCGCGAAGATGAGGGCAACGAAGGCGACCTGGAAGAGCGAGCCCACGATGCGCGAAAGGCCGGGGCGCTGCGAGCGCTCGGCGTACAGGCCGGAGCGGGCGAACAGCAGTGCCGTCAACAGATAGGCGAACGCGAGGATCGAGCGTGTGCCCTCGTAAGCGCTGTGCACGTCGACGCTGGAGAGCAGCGCCTCCTTGAGGACGAGCGCCGTGAAGATCGCCAGCGACACCCCGAACAGGTCGAGCACGAGCAGCGAGAGGACTCGTAGACCACGGCGCATCGTGTCCATGCGCAGCAGGAACGAAAGCGCGGGCGGGCGCTTGCTACGCACGTCGCGGTCTGTGCGCGGCGGCGGGTTCTCAGCAGAAGGCTGGCCCGCAGGGCTCGGGCGCGCGGTCAGCGGCATCCTTGCGGGACGGCTGGTGCGCGGCGCGTCCGGAGAACGAACTCCCATCTCGGACTTCACAACAGTTGAGTTTCCCGTATGTAGCGGTCAGAAACCGTTTGGGAGAACACATGCGCCCCAGGGCGCATGTGTCGTGGGGACATTATGGAGCGACCAGAAACCCAAGGGGAGGACACGTTCACGCCAAGGCGCGCATGTGTTTGGGAGGTAGTCAAGCGCTCAGAAACTGTTTGGCAGGCGCAGCTCACCCAACCAGCTGCTCTATGCCGGACGTGTCGATTGTACGCCTGAGGCCGTCGCGCAGCGAGACCTCGGGCCCCCAACCGAGCAGCTCGCGCGCAAGCGTGATGTCCGGCTTGCGCTGCTTGGGATCGTCGACCGGCAGCGCCTCGAACAGGATCTCCGAGTCGGCCCCTGTGACCTCCTTGACGGCTTCGGCCAATTCGAGCAGCGTGTACTCGTCTGGATTACCGATGTTCACAGGATTGTGGTAGCCAGACTCGGCCAGCGCGATCAGCCCGCGGATCAGGTCGCTGACGAAGCAGAAGGAGCGCGTTTGCGAGCCGTTGCCAAAGACGGTGAGCGGCCGGTTGGCAAGCGCCTGGCGCAGGAAGGTGGGAATCGCGCGCCCGTCGTGCGGGCGCATGCGCGCGCCGTAGGTGTTGAAGATGCGCACGATCGCCGTGTCCACCCCTTGCTGGCGGTGGTAGGCCATCGTCAGCGCCTCGGCATAACGCTTGGCCTCGTCGTAGACGCCGCGCGGCCCGATCGGGTTGACGTGTCCCCAATAGGTCTCCGCTTGCGGATGTTCCTTGGGATCGCCGTACACCTCGCTGGTGGACGCGATCAAAAAGCGAGCCCGCTTGGCCTTGGCCAGGCCGAGCGTGTGATGGGTGCCATAGGAGCCGACCTTCAGCGTGTGCAGCGGCAGACGCAGATAATCGATCGGGGAGGCAGGCGATGCCAGGTGGTAGACGAAGTCGACAGGCTCGTCGATCTCGTACGGCTCGATGATGTCCACATTGACATTGCGAAAGTTCTCGGGATCGCGAATGTGCTCGATGTTGGCGAGCGAGCCGGTCTCGAGGTTATCGACGCAGATCACACGGTTTCCACGGGCAAGCAGCTCGTCGCAAAGATGCGAACCGAGGAAGCCAGCACCGCCTGTGACCATGCACGTTGGCATTGCACGCCAGTATAAGGCTGCAGGCAGTTTCTGCTTGGCGCGAGGCGGGCGCTCGTGACCGGTCAGGGGAGCCGCGATTCGGGCCGTCTGGCGGATCTTGTCTCCCAAAAAAGACGCTCCCCTGGGCGTCGATGCGCCAAGTTCCGTCCCATCCCAATCCATATGATCCAATGCAAGCCATGAGCCAGCACAACTCAAGCGAGCAGGAGGAGCGCCTGACGGTCGCCCCGATCGTGGGTCCAGAAGACCCGCGCCGCTTCACCGACTCGGGAATCGAGATCGAGCCGCTCTACAACGAGGACGACCTGCCGGCGGAGCTGGACCTGGGCACACCCGGAGATTTCCCCTATACCCGTGGGGTACACCGCGAGATGTACCGCAAACAGACGTGGACGATGCGCCAGTATGCGGGCTATGCCTCGGCCAAGGAGTCAAACGAGCGCTACCGCTACCTGCTCTCCAAGGGCTCGACCGGCTTGTCGATGGCGTTCGACCTGCCCACGCAGCTGGGCCTAGACTCCGACAATCCGCGCTGCCTGGGAGAGGTGGGCCGCACAGGAGTGGCGATCGACACGATCGACGACATGCGCACCGCTTTCGACGGGATCCCGCTGGATGAGGTCTCGACGTCGATGACGATCAACGCACCGGCGGCCTGCCTGCTGTTGCTCTACGACCTCGTGGGCGAAGAGCAGGGCGTACCGAGCGAGCAGCTGCGCGGGACGACCCAGAACGACGTGCTCAAGGAGTACATCGCGCGCGGCAACTACATCTACCCGCCGCAGCCAACGATGCGCCTGACGACCGACCTGTTCCAGTATTGCCAGGAAAACGTGCCGAAGTGGAACACGATCTCGATCTCCGGCTACCACTTCCGCGAGAAGGGTTGCTCGGCCGTGCAGGAGGTCGCCTTCACGCTGTCATCAGGCATCGCGTACGTGACGGCCGCGATCGAGAAGGGCTTGGACGTTGACGACTTCGCGCCGCGCCTTGCTTTCTTCTTCAACGGCCACAACAACGTCTTTCAAGAGGTCGCCAAGTTCCGTGCGGCCAGGCGCATGTGGGCGCACATCATGCGCGAGCGCTTCGGCGCGAAGAACCCGAAGTCGACGATGTTGCGCTTCCACACGCAGACGGGCGGCGTCACGTTGACCGCACAGCAACCGGAGAACAACATCGTGCGCGTGGCTTTGCAGGGCTTTGCCGCAGTGTGCGGCGGCACGCAGTCGCTGCACACAAACGGCTTCGACGAGGCCTTGGCCCTGCCGACCGAGCGTGCGGCGAAGACCGCTTTGCGCACCCAGCAGATCCTCGCGTACGAGTCCGGCGCGGCCGACACGGTGGACCCGTTCGCCGGCTCCTATTTCGTGGAGTCACTCACCGACGAGATCGAAACGCGTGCGAACGAGCTGATCGCCAAGGTGGACGCGCTCGGCGGGTCGGTCAACGCGATCCAGTTCATCACGGGTGAGATAGACGAGTCGGCGTGGGGCTACCAGGAGCGCTACCGCATCGGCCAAGACATCGTGGTGGGCGTCAATAAGTTCGAGGAGGACGACATCGAGGTCCCCGACCTCCTGCGCGTCGATCCCGAGTCAGAGCGCGAACAGGTGGGGCGGCTGAAGGCGTTCAAGGCCGACCGCGACCATGCGCTCGTGGAGCAGCGCCTGGAGGAGCTGCGCGATATCGCGCGCGGTAGCGAGAACCTGCTGCCCGCGATCCGCCAGGCACTGAAGGACCGTGCTTCGCTCGGCGAGGTGTGCGGGGCGATGCAAGACGTATTCGGCAAGTACGCCCCGACGTTCTGAGCAGATAGGATCCTGCCCGTGATCGCAACGGTGCAGTTCTTCGAAGTGGTCTTGGCCGTGCACATCATGGCCGTGGTGTTCGCCTTTGGCGCGACTTTCGCTTACCCGGTGCTGCTCGGCGCCGTGGGCAAAGCCGACTCGCCGTCTCTGCCGGCCCTGTATCGCGCGATCCATGCGATAAGCGTGAAGGTCATCATGCCCGGCCTTGCCATAGTCGTGGTCTGCGGCATCTACCTCGCATCCAAACTGCACGTGTGGAGCGAGTTCTATGTCCAGTGGGGTATCGCCGTGGCGGTCGTGATCGGCGCTGTCGAGGGCATGTTCCTGAGCCCCAACGAGAAGCGTCTGGTCGAGGTAGCCGACAAAGATCTCGCCGCGGTCGGCGACGGGCCGGTGACGTTCAGCGCCGAGCACGACACGCTCGTGCGCCGCATCGGCGCGGTCGGCGCGAGCATGGACCTGCTCGTGCTGCTGACCATCCTGTTCATGGTCCTCAAAACGTAGGTAGCGCTGATTGTGAACGCCACCGGCGTAGAGCTCGACGTGATCGTGACAGCGAAAGTGTCGATGCCCTACGGCTACGTCTATCGCACTGGAGGCAACCCGGCAAGGCGCATCCTTACAGGCATCTCGCCGTTCGGTGAGATGCTCGACGCGCCCTGTATCGCCTATGCGGTTCGCCACCCCTCGGCCGGCACGATCCTGATCGACACGGGCATGCACCGCGACGCGAAGGAGAACCCACGGCGTGACTTCGGCCTACCTCTGAGTCTGATGTTCAGGGGCCTGCGCCCGGCCGAGGAGCCGTTCGACGAGCAGCTACGTGCTCTCGACATCGAGCCAGGCTCTGTCGAGCGGGTGGTCATGACCCACCTCCACCTCGACCACACGAGCGGCATGCGTCTGCTGCCAAACGCCAAGTTCACCGCTTCGGGCGCAGAGTGGGCAGCGACCCGTGGCAGATTCCCCGCCGGCAAGGGCTATGTCCCGCACCACTTGCCTGCCGTATCGCAGATGCAGTTGCTGGACTTCGACCGCGACGGCGAGCCATATGCGACGTTCAAGCAGACGATCGACCTACTCGGGGACGGCACGATCCGCCTGATCTCCACTCCAGGCCACAGCGCAGGACACCTATCCGTGCTGCTGCGTTTGGCTGACGGAGGCCAAGCCTTGCTCGTCGGCGATGCCGCGTACACGCTCCGCGGCATCCACGAGGAGATCCTGCCGATGCTCACCGAGAACGACGCGGCCGCGCGCAGATCGATCGGAGAGATCAAGGCGTTCGCGCTCGCCAACCCGCAGACGATCGTCGTGCCATCGCACGACCCCGACGCTTGGCGAGCGCTCGGGGCTTGAGCAACCGCACGACCCGACGCTTGGCGAGCGCTCGGGGCTTGAGCAACCCTCTGTACCCTGGATAGGGCTATGAGCCAGGGCTACAGAGTCGCCGTCGTGGGCGCCACCGGACAAGTGGGCACGCTGATGCTGCAGCTGTTGCGCGAGCGCGATTTCCCCGCGCGCGAGATCGTGCCGTTCGCCTCCGAGCGCTCGACCGGCAAGGAGATCGAGGGTGTCGGCATCGTGCAACCGCTCAGCGAGGAGACAATCCAAGGCTTCGACTTGGCGCTGTTCTCCGCCGGCGGATCGACCTCAGGCGAATGGGCGCCGAGCTTTGCGGAAGCCGGCGCCGTCGTCATCGACAACAGCTCGTACTGGCGCATGAACGACGACGTGCCGCTTGTCGTCGCGGAGGTCAACCCGGGAGCACTAGCGTCCCACCAAGGAATCATCGCCAACCCCAACTGCTCCACGATGCAGATGGTGGTGGCACTGGGTCCGCTGCACGAAGCGGCCGGCATCGAGCGGCTGGTGATCTCCACCTACCAGGCCGTGTCCGGCACGGGCAAGAAGGCGGTGGACGAGCTGCTGGGCCAATCGCATGCGTTGTTGCACGAGCGCGAGATCGAGCCGCCGCAGGTCTACGCCCATCAGATCGCTTTCAACGCGCTCCCACACGCCGGCAGCTTTGCACCCGGCGACGATCACACCGACGAGGAGCGCAAGCTGATCAACGAGACGCGCAAGATCCTCGGTGATAAGTCGATCCGTGTGAGCGCCACGTGCGTACGCGTGCCGGTCGTCAACGGCCACTCCGAGGCCGTCAACGTGCAGACGCGAGACGATCTGAGCCCTGAGCGAGCACGCGAGCTACTGCGCGCCGCGCCCGGCATCACCGTGGCCGACGATCCCGATGCCTCGCTCTACCCGCTGGCGACGCAGGCCACGGGTCACGACGAGGTGTTCGTCGGACGCATCCGCCGCGACCCGGGCCACGAGCGCGCTTTGGACATGTGGATCGTCGCCGACAACCTGCGCAAGGGCGCCGCGACGAATGCGGTTCAGCTGGCGGAGTTGCTGGATCGGCGGTCCCTGATCGTGCCGCAAGCGGCGACAGCCGCCTCCTGGGCTTGAAGTTCTCGCGAGGGGCTTGAAGTTCTCGAAAACGTAGAACCAGAAAACACCAGGAAATTTTGGACCTGTGGTGGATGGTTTGGTACCAAAGTTAAATGGCTGGGCACAGAACAGGGGGTGTCTAGCGAGAAACACCGGAAGGACTCTCACCGCGCCGCTCGAACCTCGGAGCGATGAGCGTCTCGACCGAGGTGCAACGCACCCTTGTGAAGTCACCGCCTGAGCTGTGGTCGGAGTTGAGCAACCCAGATGCGCTCGCCCGCCATCTGTCCGAGCTCGGCGAGATTCGCATCACCGCGGTCGAGCCCGAGACGAAGGTCGAGTGGGAGGCAGAGGGCTCAAGCGGCGTCGTACAGCTCAAGCAGTCCGGCTGGGGCACAAAGGTCACGCTGTCAGTGACACGTGTCGCGCCGGCGATGGAAGAGCTTCAGTTGGAGGCAGAGGCGATCGCCGCGGAGTCGGAGTCGATGGCCGTCGAGCCCGAGCCAGCCGTCGTCGTGCCCGAGCCGAAGCTAGTCGCCGCGGAGCCGGATGCCGTCGAGCCCGAGCCAGCCGTCGTCGAGGCGGACCCGGAGCCCTCCTCTGTGCAGCCCGAGCCCCAACTTGGATTCTTTGCGCGCCTTTTCCGCAAACGCAAGGCGAAGCCGGGCGCTGCTGTGATTGAGCCGGAGCCAGAACCAGAGCCAGAGCCAGAGATTGAGGTCGTGGCGCTAGCGGCGCCCGAGCCGATCTATCCCGAGCGGACGGTCGAGGTAGAGCCTGCGATTGTCGAGCCAGCCGAGGACCTGGCCGCCGAACTGGCCTCGATGGAAGCGCAGATGACGGCCGAGACGACCGAGCTGCTGACAGGCGTGCTCGACCGATTGGGCGCCGCGCACCACAGGCCCTTCTCGCGCGGATAAGATCCGCGCCGATGCGCGCCAAGGCACCGGAGACCTACGAGGAGAAGCTAGCCGAGCTTCAGGAGTTACGTGTGGCAGCGGTCCACTCGGCGCCCGAGGCCGAGGAGAAGCAGCATGCCCGTGGCAAGTACACGGCCCGCGAGCGCGTGGAGAAGCTGCTCGACCCCGGCTCCTTCCAGGAGCTCGACACGTTCGTGCGCCACCGCACCTACGACTTCGACATGCAGAAGAACCGCCCTTGGGGCGATGCGGTGGTGACTGGCCACGGCACGATCGACGGGCGGCGGGTGTGTGTGTTCAGCCAGGATTTCACCGTGTTCGGCGGCTCTTTGAGCGAGGTCATGGGCGAGAAGATGTGCAAGATCATGGACCTGGCGATGAAGATCGGCTGTCCTGTGATCGGCATCAACGACTCGGGGGGCGCACGCATCCAGGAGGGGGTCGTCTCGCTCGGCGCCTATGGCGACGTGTTCCTGCGCAACGTCCGTTCCTCTGGGGTGATCCCCCAGATCAGCCTGATCATGGGCCCCTGCGCGGGCGGAGCTGTGTACTCGCCGGCGATCACCGACTTCGTCTTCATGGTCAAGGAGACCTCGCACATGTTCATCACCGGCCCCGACGTGATCAAGACGGTCACGGGCGAGGAAGTGGGCTTCGAGGAGTTGGGCGGGGCGATGTCCCACAACACGAAGTCCGGCGTGGCCCAGTTCGCCTCCGAGGACGAGGACGCGTGCCTTGAGGACTGCCGCTACCTGGTGAGCTTCCTGCCACAGAACAACATGCAGACCACACCCCGCGTGCAACCGACCGACGATCCCTTGCGGATGAATCCTGAGCTCGACCATGTCGTTCCCGACAACCCCAACAAGCCCTACGACATGCGCGACGTGGTGCGCTTGATCGTCGATGACGGCGAGTTTTTCGAGGTGCACGAGCACCACGCCAAGAACATCATCTGCGGCTTCTCGCGCCTGGATGGACATGCGATCGGGATCGTCGGCAACCAGCCCAATCAGCTTGCAGGCGTGCTCGACATCGACGCCTCCGCCAAGGCCGCTCGCTTCGTGAGGACTTGCGACGCCTTCAATATTCCTTTGCTGACTTTGTGCGACGTGCCCGGCTTCCTCCCCGGCACCGCCCAGGAGTGGGGCGGCATCATCAGACACGGAGCCAAGCTCTTGTACGCGTTTGCCGAGGCGACGGTCCCGAAGATCACGGTCATCACGCGCAAGGCCTACGGCGGGGCCTACGACGTGATGGCCTCCAAGCACCTCGCCGCCGACTTCAACTTCGCCTGGCCCACCGCCGAGGTCGCGGTAATGGGCCCTGAGGGCGCGGTCAACATCATCTACCGGCGCGACATCGCGGGCAGCCCAACCCCGCAGGAGCGCCGCCAGACGCTGATGGACGACTACAAGGCACGCTTTGCTAACCCCTATACCGCGGCCGAACGCGGGTATATCGATGACGTGATCATCCCGCACGAGACGCGCCCGAAGCTGATCGCAGCGCTCGACACGCTGCACACCAAGCGCGAGCCGGGCCCCAAGCGCAAGCACGGCAACATCCCGCTTTGACGGGTTGTATGTTCCTTTTTTTGAAAGCTACTATAGTGACTACAAATAGTCGTCACTATAGTGAATTGCGCAAAAAGAGACATGCATCCCCTGCCCCCGCTCCAACTCACGCGCGCCCAAACAGAGACATCGGGCTAGTCGGAAACAAGACAATATGGTCAATCGTCGCCCTCAGCTGAAGCTCATCGCACCGTCGGCTTCACCGGCTGAGGCGGCAGCGATCGTGGCTGCGCTGGAGCGCTTCATGCGCGATACAGCGCCCCAGCTGGCGCCACCAACCGAGCATCTAGACCCGTGGACGCGCGCGGCTATGCTCGAAGGCGTGGCGCACACGGGCCTCGGCGATGAGCCGGACCCTTGGCTAAATACCTAAAAGCCGCTAGGCTTTACGCCCAATCTCTTTGCCGGTCGCAAAACGATAAATCCGGGAGTCACCAACCCCTAACCCGGACCAGGAGGTTTCGCTAGATGGAGCCAGTTTCGATACCCGCCGAGCTGCCCACCAAAAAGGGCTCACTGGAGGATCCCGAGGTCCTGCAGAACGTCCCCGGGCACGTGATCCCGATCCTGCAGCGCGAGTACGACGACTTCAAGACCGAGGCCACGAAGTTCCTCCAGGGAGGCATGCCCGAAGACGAGTTCATCAAGTTCCGCCTGCGCCAGGGCGTATACGGCCAGCGCCAGCCCGACGTGCAGATGATTCGCGTGAAGCTTCCCTTCGGCGGTGTCACGCCGGAGCAGATGGACAAGTTCGCCGACGTCGTGGAAAAGTACGCGCCGCTAGGCAAGGGCCACGTAACGACGCGCCAGAACATCCAGATGCACCACATCCCGCTGCCCGAAATCGAGCAGGCGATCAGAGAGATGGGCGAAGCGGGCCTGTCCAGCCGCGAGGGCTGCGGTAACACGGTGCGCAACGTCACCGGCGATCCCTGGGCCGGGGTCGCCGCGGACGAGCTGTTCGACCTCACCCCCTACGCGGGCGCTTATGCACGCTACTTCGTGCGCCACCCCACCACGCAGGGGATGCCGCGCAAGATCAAGACCTCCTTCGACGGCAGCCCGCGCGACCGCGCGATCAGCGGCATCCACGACATCGCCTTCAGGGCGCGCGTACGCGATATCGAGGGTCGCGGCGAGGTGCGAGGCGCGGAGATGCTGGTGGGCGGCGGCACCTCGATCATGCCGCGCGTGGCGCCCGCGTTGTATGACTTCGTGGAGCTCGACAACGGCGACTACCTGAAGATCTCAGAGGCCGTCTTCAGGATCTTCGATCGTCAAGAGTGGCTGCGCGTTAACCGTGCTCGCGCGCGCATCAAGGTGTTCGTCGACAAGTTCGGCATCGACGAGCTGCGCAACCAGGTCGAGCAGGAGCTCGAAGGCGAGTGGGTCAATGAACGCGACTTCTCGATCGAGGATCGCCTGTTCCTCGACGATGAGCGCGAAGCGGCCCCCGCGCCCCCAACGAGCTATGGCAGCCCCAACGGCGACATCTCCGAGTTTGAGCGCTTCAAGCAAGCCAACGTGGCCGCCCAGAAGCAGGAGGGCTTCGTCACCGTCGAGGTGAAGATCGTGCGTGGCGACCTCACGCCCGAGCAGTTCCGTGGCCTGGGCCAGATCATGCGCGAATACTCCGGCGGCTATGCGCGCACGACGGTGCAGCAGAACTTCGTGCTGCGCTGGGTACGCGAGGAGAGCGCGTACGACGTGTGGCGTGCCCTGTCCGAGCTCGGACTCGGCGACCCGGGTTCACGCGAGATCACCGACGTGGTGTCGTGCCCAGGGACCGACTCGTGCAAGCTCGGGATCACGAGCTCGATGGGCCTCAACCAGGCTGTGCAGGAGCGCATAGAAGCGATGGGCATCGACGATCCGCTGACGCGCAAGATCCACATCAAGATGAGCGGCTGCCCGAACGGGTGCTCCCAGCACCACGTCGCCGACATCGGCTTCTATGGCGCCTCGATCAAGGTCGGCGAGCACACGATTCCCGCCTACATTCCTCACGTGGGCGGCGTGTATGAAGGCGGAGAGGTCAAGTTCGGCCAGCGCCTGAAGCTGCGCCTGCCCGCCAAGCGTGCGCCAGAGGCGATAGAGCGCTGGATCCGCCACTACGAGGCCAATCGCAACGAGGGCGAGGAGTGGGGCGCGTTTGTTGAGCGCGTCGGCACACCGGAGCTCGAAGGGCTCGTCAAGGAGCTCTCCTTGCCTGTCGATTTCGGTCTGGAGACAATGAACACGTTCATCGACTGGAACCGCGACGTGCCGTTTCAGGTGATTCGTGGTGAGGGCGAGTGCGCGGTCTAAGCGATCCACCGGCCGAGCCGGCCGAGGCCGCTACCGGCGACCACGATGCCGTCACCCTGGCCGCGTCGTCTACCGCCACGCGCGATGAGCTGGCGCTCAGCCTGAGCGACACTCTGCGCGCCGCGGTCGAGCGCCATGGTGACAAAGTCGTGCTGCTGTGCTCCTTCCAGAAGGAGGAGTCGGTCTTGGTCGATGAGCTCTTGCGCATCGGCGACGGGCAGACGCCTGTACGGATCGCGACGATCGACACCGGAGTGCTCTTTCCCGAGACGCTGCAGACTTGGAAGGCGTTCGAGGAGCGCTTCGGGATCGCCATCGAGGTGCACGATGCGAGCAATCTGGCCGCGCCTTGGAGCGGGCCCGAGCACTGCTGCTCGGTCGCCAAGGTGGCCGCCTTGGAGCACGCGCTGCAAGGCGCTGACGGGTGGATCACCGGCATCAGGCGCGAGCAGGGGCCCACGCGCGCAGACACCGAGCTGATCGAAGTCGACGCCAAGCGCGAGCTGCGCAAGTACAACCCACTGGCGCTGTGGAGCGACAAGGACCTGTGGACTCGCATCTTCGAGCGCGACCTGCCCTACAACCCGCTGCACGACCAGGGCTACTCCTCGATCGGCTGCGCGCCCTGCACTCAGCCCGGCGAGGGGCGCGAAGGGCGCTGGGCCGGCACAGAGAAGACTGAGTGCGGATTGCACGTTGGTGTGTCATGAGCGTCGCCGAGCGCCCCCAGCTGAGCCACCTGCGGGCACTGGAGTCCGAGGCGATCCATGTGATGCGCGAGGTGGCCGCCGAATTCGAGCGGCCGGTGCTGCTGTTCAGCGGCGGCAAGGACTCGATCGTGCTGTTGCGACTCGCCGAGAAGGCATTCCGCCCGGCTCCCTTTCCCTTTCCACTGATGCACGTGGACACCGGGCACAACTTCCCCGAGGTGATCGAGTTCAGAGACAGACGCGTGGCCGAGCTGGGCGAGCGTTTGATCGTGGCAAGCGTGCAGGAGTCGATCGACAGCGGGCGGGCCGTCGAGGAGAAGGGGCCCCGCGCCTCGCGCAACCAACTGCAGACCGTGACGCTGCTCGATGCGATCGCCGAGCACAAGTTCGATGCGGCCTTCGGCGGTGCGCGCCGTGACGAGGAGCGCGCGCGCGCTAAGGAGCGCGTGTTCTCCTTTCGCGACGACTTCGGCGGCTGGGACCCCAAGAGCCAGCGACCCGAGCTTTGGAACCTGTACAACGGGCGCATCAAGAAGGGCGAGAACGTGCGCGTCTTCCCGATCTCCAACTGGACCGAGCTGGACGTGTGGGAGTACATCGACCAGGAGCAGCTGGAGGTGCCTTCGATCTACTTCGCCCACGAGCGCGAGGTGTTCAAGCGCGACGGCATGCTCTACGCATGGCGCGAAGGGACGGAACTGATCGACGGCGAGAGCGTGTTCTCAGAGACGGTGCGCTACCGCACTGTTGGCGACATGAGCTGCACCGGAGGCGTGCGCTCGCAGGCGAGTACGTTGCAGGAAGTCGTGACCGAGATCGCCGCCACGCGAATCACCGAGCGTGGCGAGACGCGCGCGGACGACCGCGTGTCTGAGGCCGCGATGGAGGATCGCAAGAAGGCCGGGTACTTCTAGTGACGCTCGATCTGCTCCGCTTCACCACCGCCGGCTCCGTAGACGACGGCAAGAGTACCTTGATCGGGCGGCTGCTGTACGACACCAAGCAGGTATTCGAGGACCAGCTCGACCACGTGGCGCAGGCAAGCGAGCGGCGCGGCGGCGAGGGTGCGCTCGACCTGGCGCTGCTGACCGACGGGCTGCGCGCCGAGCGCGAGCAAGGGATCACGATCGACGTGGCCTACCGCTACTTTGCCACGCCCAAGCGCCGCTTCATCATCGCCGACTGCCCCGGGCATCAGCAGTACACGCGCAACATGGTGACTGGCGCCTCTACAGCCGACCTGTCGGTGATCCTGCTCGACGCGCGCAAAGGCGTGCTGGAGCAGTCCAAGCGCCACGCCTTCATCAGCGCGCTGCTCGGCATACCTCACCTGGTGGTGGCCGTCAACAAGATGGATCTGGTCGACTACTCCCAGGAGCGCTTCGACGAGCTCGTGGCGGAGTTCGCGGGGTTTGCTCAGAAGCTGAACGGAATCGGCACAGGGACCGGTATGGGCCGCGACATCGCCTACATCCCAATGTCCGCGCTCAACGGCGACAATGTCGTGGACCGCTCGCAGGGGATGGAGTGGTATTCCGGTCCGACGCTGCTGGAGCTGCTGGAGCAGGTCGAGGTGGCCTACGACCATCCCTACGACCGACCGGCGCGCTTTCCAGTGCAGTGGGTGATCCGACCGGCCGGGCCGGGCGGGAGCGACTACCGCGGCTATGCGGGGCAGGTCGCAAGCGGTGCGTTTCGTGCAGGCGAGGAGGTCATCGTGCTTCCCGCGGGACAGCACACGAGCATCGAAGCAATCGACACCTATGACGGCGAGCTGACCGAGGCCCTGGCGCCGATGTCGGTGACGTTGCGGCTGAGCGACGAGCTGGACATCTCCAGAGGCGAGACGATCTGCCGTGCCGAGCAGGCGCCAACGGTCTCGCGCGAGCTCGAAGCCGACGTGTGCTGGATGACCGATCAACCCCTGCGTCAGGGCGGGCGCTATCTCGTCAAGCACACCACACGCGAGGTAACGGCGATCGTGGACGAGCTGTGCGACCACGTTGACGTGCACACGCTCGAGCGTGCCAGCGCGCCACAGGAGCTTGGACTCAACGACATCGGCCGTATCCGTCTGCGCACCAGCGCTCCACTCGTGTTCGACCCGTATGAGAGCAACCGCCGCACTGGCAGCTTCATCTTGATCGAGGAGGCCTCCAACAACACGGTTGGCGCCGGCCTGGTCGTCGCCTGAGCGCCACTTACGCCGGTACCTGCTCCACAATCTTCGTCCAAAGCGATTGACAGCGGATGCGAGCAGGCGCAGACTGACTCGGTGTCACTGGGACCGGACACCAAGCCGGCCGGCGGCGGCAAACTGGAAAGGGGTGTGCGATGTCGAGGGTTCGAGCATGGCGTATCGGTCTGTTGACAGGCGCGATGATCTGCGCGATGGCCGCGGCGATCGACAGCGTCCCCGCAAGCGCCATCTCCCTGCCGCTTGGGCTCAGCCCGTCAACGACCGATGTGGCGGGCAATCCCCGAGTGGTGGATGGCAACGGCGACTGTGTCGCGGTCCAAGACAAAGGCGCCTTCGAGCTTCAAGGGCACGCAGCCGCCTGCCCTTCGCCCGCTCCGCCGCCAGCTCCGTCCTCTCCCCCGCTGATCGCCTGCGCGGTGAGCTCGGGCGGCTGTCCCCCGTTCGGCTATCCGGCCGTGGCGAAACTCAGCGCGCTGAAGATTTCCCCCGACTCCTTCTTCGCCGCACCCTCGGGAGCAACGATCGCCAAGGCGAGCAAGAAAGCGAAGAAGGCCTACGGTGCGACGATCAGCTACCGCGAGCCTCAACCGACGATGACCACGTTCGTGGTGGGCACCCCAGCGGTGTGCCAGAAGCCACCAAAAGCGGCCGAGCCGGCCCGGTGCATCCCAATCAAGAAGACTCTGGGCACATTCGTTTACGCCAGCAAGGCGGGCCCGAACACGCTCCACTTCAGCGGACGAATCAAAGGCAGGAAGCTCGCCAAGGGCCGCTACACGCTTGAGGCCCTCCAAAGCAGCGGTGGCCTCCGAGAACTTGTGGCCTTGGACTTTGCGATCAAGGGATGAGAGAGGCTTGCCTGAAGCCTCACCGGACCCGGCGGGCTCTCCTTGGCGTGTCTTCGGAGGATCGGTCCCGCAGCCGGAAACCCCGCGTCCGCTCCCTATTGACTAAGCTCCCGCCTCGATGTTCTCGAAGGTCCTAGTCAGCCAATCGCGGCGAGATCGCCGTACGCATCGTCAGAGCCCTGGAGGAGATGGGGATCTCCTCCGTCGCTGTTTATTCAGAGCTCGATCGCGACGCGCTGCACGTCGCGCGCGCCAATGAGGCGTACAACCTCGGCGAGGGGCCGGCCGCTGAGAACTACCTGAACGTCGAGAAGATCCTCGACGCGGCCAAGCGCGCGGGCGCAGAGGCGATCCATCCCGGCTATGGCTTCCTCGCCGAGAACGCGCCGTTCGCGCAGGCTTGCGAGGACGCGGGCGTCGTGTTCATCGGTCCTCCGGCGAGCGCGATCGAGGCGATGGGGTCGAAGACACGCGCCCGTGAGCTAATGAAGGCCGCCGGAGTGCCGATCGTTCCTGGCACAACTGAGGCTGTCGCGACGGTCGCCGACGCGCTGAAGATCGCCAAGAAGGAAATCGGCTTTCCCGTCGCGGTGAAGGCGTCCGGTGGCGGCGGCGGCAAGGGTTTTCGTGTGGCGCTCACTGAGGATGAGCTGGAGGGCGCGTTCGAGGGTGCCAGCCGCGAGGGCGAGAAGTTCTTCTCCGATGGGACCGTCTACCTGGAGCGCTATCTACCGGACCCGCGTCACGTCGAGGTGCAGGTGCTCGCCGACCGCCATGGCAACGTGATCCACCTCGGCGAGCGCGACTGCTCGATCCAGCGTCGCCACCAGAAGGTGATCGAGGAGTCCCCCGCACCCGAATGGGTCGTCGATGAGGAGTTGCGCGAGCGCATCGGCAAGATCGGCGTGGAGGCGGCGCGAGCGGTCAACTACATCGGCGCCGGCACGATCGAGGGCCTGCTCGCTTCGAATCAGGACCCACCCGGGGTGGGCGGGTCCAAGTCCAAATCCGAATACTTCTTCCTGGAGATGAACACGCGCGTGCAGGTCGAGCATTGCGTGACCGAGATGACCACTGGCGTGGACATCGTCAAGGAAGGCATCCGTGCCGCCGCGGGCGAGCCGCTGGCCATACGCCAGGAGGACGTCACTCTACGCGGGCATGCAATCGAGTGCCGTATCAACGCTGAGGACGCCTCAAAGAACTTCGCACCTGCACCGGGCAAGATCGGCGCGTACTCGGAGCCGAAAGGCCCGGGCGTACGCGTGGACTCTGGCGTTGGCGCCGGTGGCGAAGTCTCGCCGATGTACGACCCGATGGTGGCCAAGCTGATCGTTTGGGACGCCGACCGCGAGCAGGCTACGCGACGTATGTTGCGGGCGCTTCAGGAATACGAGATCGAGGGGCTCAAGACGCTGATCCCCTTCCACCAGGCGCTGCTTGCGACCGAGCAGTGGGCCAAAGGCGAGACCTGTCGCGATCTGCTCGAGGACAAGGATTGGCTGAAGACGCTCGCGTTCGAGAAGCTCACCCCCAAGGGGGAGGACGAGGGCGAGCCGGAGACAGTCGAGCAGAGCTACACAGTGGAGGTATCGGGCCAGCGCTTCGACGTGAAGGTCGTCGGTCCCCCACTCGGTGGCGCAGTGACGCTCAACGGCTCCGCGCCCGCGGGCCAGGCGACACCCAAGCGCTCGGCCCGAGCGAAGTCAGCCAGCGCCGGCGGGCCGGACACGCTCGAGTCGCCCTTGCAAGGGAACATGTGGAAGGTGCTCGTCAAACAGGGCGACACCGTCACCGAAGGACAGATCCTTTGCATCATCGAGGCGATGAAGATGGAGAACGAGATCACCGCGCACAAGGCTGGGACGATCGCGGAGCTACCGATTACCGAGGGCGAGCCAATCAACGCAGGCGCTCCGATCGCCACCATCAAGAGCGATCCATCCCAGGAGGGTTGAATATGTCAGCAGTGGACTACACGGCCGTGGCGGCCGGCCTCAGTCAAGCGATCCCTTTCAATGTTCACCTGGGGCTCGACACGATCACGATGTCCGAGGACCACAGCGTCGTGAGGCTGCCAGACGAGCAGCACCTGCGCAACCACGTCGGCTCGCTACACGCGGGCGCGTTGTTCGCCGCGGGCGAGGCCGCTTCCGGGGCCGCGTTCGTCGGCGCCTTCCTGGACATCATGGGCGAGATCACGCCGCTGGCCGAGTCAGCGCAGATCGCCTACAAGAAGCTCGCCAAGGGCGAGATAACGGCGACGGCTCGCTTCGCAGAGGACCGCGACGCGTTGAAGGCGAAGCTAAACGAGGACGGGCGCATTCGCTTTCCCGTCGAGGTGGAGATGACCAACAGCGACGGCATAGTCGTCGCCGAGATGACGGTCAACTGGTACGTGCGCCGCAACGACGCCGCCCGCTAGCCGATCCGAGCTCGATCGACGTTCTCTGAATGGATGTGGCTTTGCGCCTTTGTGCGCCGTCCCTCTGGCAGCTCCGCAGCGCCCCCGCGCGCGCTCAGGGCGCTCAGATAGGCGACGTCCTCCTCGAGCACAGTCG
Source organism: uncultured Solirubrobacterales bacterium (assembly GCA_963827045.1). Taxonomy (GTDB): domain Bacteria; phylum Actinomycetota; class Thermoleophilia; order Solirubrobacterales; family Solirubrobacteraceae; genus Palsa-744. The sequence goes on along the minus strand of CAWGZH010000002.1, from coordinate 1,340,595 downwards.
CGGCGCGCGTGGAGTCGAGCACCGTTCCGTGGCCTGGCACGACGTGCTTGGCGGCTGAGACAAGCGGGCGCAGACGCTCGAGCGTTGCCAGATACGCATCTATCGAGCCGCCCTCGCCAAGCACCGGTATCTCTACGGGCGAGAGATAGTCACCCACAACGAGCACGCCAGCCCAGCCGATCCACACAATCATGCCGTCGAAAGTGTGGCCCTCCGCCGGGTGAAGGGCTAGCTCGTGCGGACCGATCTCGCAGCTCCCAGGCGCGTCGAGGGCCTGCACTGCCCCAAGCGCGAGCGGTGCTCGGCGCGGCACGTAGTGCCGCTCGTCAAATGTGCGCAGCTCACGCTGGGTGGCACCGGGAGTAGAGCGCATGCGCTCGGCGCTCGTGACCGCGCAGCCAAGCGTGGCGTCGGGAAAGGCGAGACGTGCGAGCAGATGGTCCCAGTCGGCATGCGTCGCGAGCAGGCCGCTTGGCGCGGGAAAGCGCGCTTGCTCCAGTAGGGCGGGCAGAATCTCCAGCTCGTCGGGGAGGATCGGGGAGTCGACCACGAACGTCTCGGAGGGCGGGGCCGGCCCACCGGACATGTGCACCGTGAGGGGCGCGGACGTTTCCACACCGACGGGGGCATCCGCACCTGTGGGAGCACCCTCACCGCGCACAATCGTGCAAGTGGTCTGCCAGATGCGGCTAGTTGCTACGAGGACGTCAGCGTGCAGCGATACGACGCGCACGCGTCAGGCGATACCCAAGAGCTTTGCGGCCTCGCGCAGGTTCGACACTTCCGCGGTTGGCTTGCGCTGTGAGGAGTCGAGCGTCTGCTTGTTGCGATTGACCCAGATGACCGGGATGCGCGCCTTGATGCACGGGGATACATCGGAGTGATGGCTTGCTGCTACATGTACCCAGCCCTTCTTTGAGCCCAGGCGCCGCGCGCACTCTACGAAGTGTGCCGGGTCTGGCTTGTAGGAACGCACCTGCTGGGCGGTGACGACGAGGTCGAAATCCATCGGGATGTGCCGGCGCGTCTGGCCGAGCAGCTTGTCGTCGATGTTGGAGATCAACCCGAGCTTGTGCTTCTTGGCTAGCTTGTTCAGCTGTGTTGCGGTCTCCTTGAAAGGCTTCCAGCGCTGCACCGAATCTGGGAGGAAACCGGAGCGGGAGGGTTCGAGTTTCCACTCCAGGCGATCCGCGATCTCGATCGCGGTGCGGCGCAGGACCTCGGCGTAGAGCTCGTAGGAGCCGGCCTCGATTTCTTGGGAGATCTCGTGAAAGAGCGGGATCAGGATGTTGCGGTCGATCTCGAAGTCGTCGCGCTCGGCCTCCTTGGCGAACGCCTCGTAGATGCCCGTCTCCCAATCGATCAAGGTTCCATAGACGTCGAAGGTGACGAAGGTGATGTTCTTTGGAATGGGCATTGGGCGGGCATTATGCCTCGCGGACGCCTCGGCGCGCGTTGCGCCTGGGCGGGTGGGACTTAAATCCACTAGAGTCTCGCGCCGCGTATGGACCTACTCGAGTACCAAGGCAAGCAGCTGTTCGCCCGGCACGGGTTGGAGGTTTCCGACGGCAGGGCCGTGACCACCGTCGAGGACGCCGTGGCAGCCGCGAACGAGATCGGCTATCCCGTCGTCGTGAAGGCACAGGTGCTGATCGGCGGGCGCGGCAAGGCCGGCGGTGTCAAGCTTGCCGACGACGAGGCACAGGCACGCGAGCACGCCACCAACATCCTTGGCTTGGACATCAGGGGCCACATCGTGCGCACGCTGTGGATCGAGCATGCGAGCGACATCGCGACCGAGTACTACGCCTCGGTGCTGCTCGACCGCTCGGCCAAGCAGCCGATGGTGATCTTCAGCGTCGAGGGAGGCGTAGAGATCGAGCAGGTGGCCGAGGAGTCGCCGGAGAAGCTGGTGCGCCACCACGTCGACGCGCTGACAGGGCTGAGCCGTGAGGAGGCCATCGAGATCGCGACCAAGGGCGGCGCCGACGCAGATGTGATCGAGGGTGTGGCCGACGCGCTTGTTGCGCTGTACGAGGTGTGGCTGAAGGAGGACGCCACGCTCGCGGAGATCAACCCCTTGATCGTGACTCCGGAGCGCAAGGTGAAGGCCCTGGACGCCAAGGTCTCACTCGACGGCAACGCTCTCTACCGCCATCCCGAGAACCAGGGACTGTCCGACAGTGAGAACGAAGATCCGATCGAGCGCAAGGCAAAGGAGCAAGGCGTGCAGTACGTGGCGCTGGATGGCGACATCGGCATCCTCGGCAACGGTGCTGGGCTCGTTATGAGCACACTCGACGTGGTCGCCCAGGCCGGTGGCGAGCCGGCCAACTTCCTCGATGCGGGCGGTGGCTCGGACGCAGGCAAGGTCAAGCAAGCCGTCGAGCTGATCCTCGCCAACGACAAAGTCAAAGCAGTCCTGTTCAACATCTTCGGTGGCATCACCCGCTGCGATGAGGTCGCCAAGGGCTTGATCGCTGCCTTCGGCGACATCAAACCAGACGTTCCCTTCGTTGTGCGCCTCGATGGCACAAACGACGTGCAGGGACGCCAGCTGTTGCAGGAGGCGGCGCTGCCCAACGTGCACGCAGCCAAGACGATGAACGAGGCGGCCGAGAAGGTAGTGGAGTTGGCGGCCGCATGAGCATTCTCGTCGACAAGAACACGCGCCTCGCGGTTGCTGGGATCACTGGCAAAGAGGGGTCGTTCCACACGCTCAACAACCGCAACTACGGCACGAACGTCGTCGGCGGTGTGACGCCCGGCAAGGGCGGACAAGACGTCGAGGGCATCCCCGTATTCGACAGCTGGGAGCAAGCCGCCAAAGAGGCACAACCGAATACGGCGATGATCTTCGTGCCACCGCGCTTCGCGGCCGATTCGATCCTCGAGGCCGCGGCCGCCGGCGTGGAGCTTGTGATCGCGATCACCGAGGGGATCCCCGCCCACGACGAGCTCCGTGTCTACAACACGCTCAAGCGCGATCATCCGAGGACCCGCCTGATCGGCCCCAACTGCCCTGGCATCCTCTCCCCCGGCAAGGCCAACGTCGGGATCATCCCTGCTTCCTTCTTCAAAGAGGGCAATGTCGGTGTGGTGTCGCGCTCGGGCACACTGACCTACCAGATCGGCAACGAGATCGCCCAGGCTGGCTTCGGCTGCAGCTCGATCGTCGGGATCGGCGGCGATCCGGTCCCTGGATCTTCTTTCGTGGACGTCATCGAGCTGTTCCAGAGCGACGAGCAGACCGAGCTGATCGTGCTCTCCGGCGAGATCGGAGGATCCGCCGAGGAGGAGGCCGCCGAGTACATCGCCGAGCGCGTGAGCAAGCCCGTGGTGGCTTACATCGCCGGCTTCACCGCCCCGGCAGGCAAGCAGATGGGCCACGCGGGCGCGATCGTGTCGGGCTCCGCCGGCACAGCCGCCGCCAAGGCGCAGGCCCTCGAAGCCAAGGGCGTACGCGTCGGGCGCACCCCCACCGAAGTCGCGGAGTTCGCGATCGAGATCCTTGGCGGAGTCACCGCCAAGCAAGGCTGAGACGCTCGCCGAGCGCCACGCAACGCAGACGTTCAGTCAGCAGCTACGCTAAGGCACATGGACCAAGAGGTCGCCAAGACGCTGGGCGAGCTGGAGATCAAGCTTCAGGAGCTCGAGCGCGAGCTGACCTCGATCGGCAAGCGCGATGTGCAACCGAGCAAATTGCAGGCTCCAGGCAAGCTGATCGACGAGGCAGTCGAGGCTGACAGCAGTTCCGCGGCAGATGACGAGCAAGAGCGGGCCGTGGACAACGCGTTTGGTGGCCCGGCCGTATTCGGCGGCGAGGAAGTTCCCGCCCAGGGCAATACGATCGAACGCGATTCGGCGTTTCCCGTGAGCGAGACCGCTTATGGAGAGATCGCCACCGATTCCCCACAGCCTCCCGCTGCTTCGTTTCCATCCGGCGTGTTCTCACCGACCACAGCGGGAACGCCTCCTCCGCCCCCGCCGGGACCGCCGCTACCGCCTCCAGGCCAGCCGCCCGTGCCGCCTACTTTCACTCCACAACCACCACCGCCTCAGCCGATCGACAGGGCGGAGCTCGTGCGCTTCAAGGAAAAGTTGCAACACACGATGGAGGAATTGATTGACGAGTACGGCAAGCTGCTGTTGCCGAAGCCGCCCACATAGGATGTCGTCCATGATCTCCTTTGCGCGGGGCGCTCCGTCGCTCGACATCGTTGACGTGCAGGGCCTCAAGGACGCCGCCGTGCGCGCATTCGAGAGCGATCCTGCCGGGGCAACCGCCTATGGCACTTCGATCGGGTATCCGCGCCTGCGCGCTTGGATTGCCGACAAGCACGGTGTGGAGCCCGAGCGTGTGCTGGTCACGAACGGGTCGATGCAGGCCGACGCGTTTCTGTTCGAGCAGCTTGTGAAAAGCGGCGACGAGGTGATCGTCGAGCGGCCGACCTACGACCGCACGCTGCTGTCACTGCGCGAGCGTGGAGCGAAGCTGCACCCGGTGGAGTTGCAGCCCGACGGGATCGACACAGGGGCCCTCGCCGCGCTACTTGACGATGCTGTCTCAGCGAAGCTCGCGCACATCATTCCCAACTTCCAGAACCCGGCGGGCTACACGTTGTCGCTCCCAAAGCGCGAAGCCCTGCTCGCCCTGGCCGGGAAGCACGACTTCCTCATCTTCGAGGACGATCCGTACGTCGATCTGCGCTTCAGCGGCGAGAAGCTACCGACGATGCTGTCGCTAGACCCTGAGCGCGTCGTGTACGCGTCTTCGTTCTCAAAGACCGTGTGTCCCGGGATCAGGGTCGGCTACCTGGTTGGCCCGACAGAGTTGATCGCCCAGATCGCCAAACTAGCCACGAACACTTACATCTCGCCGAGCATGGTCTCGCAGTCGATTGTGTACGAGTTCTGCGCCTCGGGCGCGATCGAGCGCTCGATCGAGACGGTGCGCACAGCACTTGCCAAGCGTGCACGAACGCTGGCCACGGCGCTCGAGCGGGAGCTTCCCGAGGCCGAGTACGTAGCGCCGGAGGGCGGCTACTTCATGTGGGTGACGCTGCCCGAGGGCACCGACGTCGGCGCCCTGTTCAGCCTTGCCAGCGAGCTGGGCGTGGCGTTTGTGAAGGGGACCGACTTCCTGCTCGGCGGCGGTGAGAACACGCTGCGCTTGGCGTACTCGGGAGTGACGCCCGAGCAGATCGACGACGGCGTGAAGCTGCTTGCCGAAGCGTACAGGTTGCTTTAGCGACCGTAGCGCTGCCCAAGCACCAACTGCTCGGGTAGAGCCGTACGCGGCGGCGGTGAGGGGTCGGCTGTGACGGAGACCGTCTCGGCGACGGAGGGCGTGAGAACGCATTGCCGGCCCTCTGCGGTCTCGACGATCACCTGTTCGTTATCGTGGCTCACGAGCCTGCCTTCGAGTCCTGGCTCGATGCCGGAGGCCTTCAGGTAGCGCAGGAGATCCTCGGCCTCGTTCTCGAAGCGCAGGATGCGCACCTCGGCACCGACCTCTACGTCAGCGAGGGGCACTCCTGCCAGCCGCGCGCCCGCGACGATCGGATGGCCGTGCGGGCAGGTCTTGGCGTCGCCGATCGCGGCGAGCATGCGTTCCTCGAGTACCGGCGACATGGCGTGCTCCAGGCGCTCTGCCTCCTCGTGCACCTCGTCCCACGGCACACCAAGCACGTCAGTGAGGAAACGCTCGATCAGGCGGTGGCGGCGCACGATGCCCTCGGCGTGCTCAGCGCCGGTGGGAGTGAAGGCGATCGTGCGGGAGGAGTTGCGCGTGATGTAGCCATCGCGCTCCAGACGGCCGACCATCTCGTGCACGGTCGGGGCCGATAGCTGCATGGCCCTGGCCACGTTGGCGCCAGTCATCGGCAGACCCGGCCTCCTGAAGCCAGAAGAGGATCTGCAAATACTCCTCCTCGGCCACGGTGGCTGTCGCAGCTGCCTCCTCGCTCATCTGACCAGCGTATCTAGCTTTCGAGCTGGTCGATCGTGCACTCGTGTGCGGGCTTGTCCTCACGCCAGCGTTTGAGCTTGGCGCCGTGGCGGATGCGCCCGGCGGATACGTGGTCGAAGTCGATCTCGACGACCAGCTCGGGTCGCAGCGCAACCCACTCCAGGTTGCGCTCGGCACTCCAACGACTGGGGTCTGAGGAGCCGCGCGCGCCTGTCTCATATGGCGCGAAGAAGTCAACCAGCTCGCGCTTGACCTTCGCCGTCAGGCCGGAGCAGTGCCCGACGACGCGCAGCTCGTCGCCATCATAGAGGGCCAAAATCAACGCGCCGACGGTGTGCTCCTCCTTGCCAGGGCGCCAGCCGGTGACTACGGCATCGATCGTACGCGTGCGCTTGACCTTGACCATGCCCTTGCGCTCACCGGGTAGGTAGGGAGCGGAGCGCTCCTTCGCGATCACGCCCTCGGTGTCTGCCAACCACGGCTCGGCCGCTTGCGGCGTGTCAACCGAGACCATCAGCTCGACCGGTGCGTCGGCGAACAGCTCCGCCTCGAACAGTCGCTCCAAGCCGGCTCGACGCTGGGCGAATGGCTGCTCGAGCCACGAGTTCTCCTCGTAGGCGAGCAGGTCGAAGGCGATGAAGACGGCCGGAGTCTCGACTGCGAGACGCTGTACGCGCGAGGCTGCCGGGTGGACTCGCTGGCCGAGCGCGTCGAAGTCCTCGCGTCCCGAGGCGTCGCGCACGACGATCTCCCCATCGAGCACATATTGGCCGGGCGGAAACTCCAACTCCGGGAAGTAGCGGCCCAGCGGTCTGCCGTTGCGCGACTGCAGGAATACGTCCTCGCCGTCAACGAAGACGATACAGCGGAAGCCGTCCAGCTTGACCTCGTATATGTAGTCCTCGCCTGTGGGTAGTGCCTTGCGCGAGAGCGCAAGCTCGGGCTTGAGCGGTGGGCTAAGCGGCAGGCTCATCGCCGTTTGGCCCGACTCGGCTGCACGCGGCTTGGCTCGCCGGCCTGCTTGCGGAAATGCGGCGGCCAGGGAGCGTCGCCCAAGCCCTCGTGCTCGTCGCGTGCGGCAAGCTCGAGCAGGGCCGCCAGCGAGCCCGGACGATCGTCGATCGTGGCCGAGGGATCGCCGCGCTCTTGCAGCCTTGCTGGAACCGTGTCGATGCGCAGCTCGGCGGGCTCTACGTCAGCGACCTCATCCCACTCCAGCGGACAGGACACGCGCGCGTCGGGCACAGCCCGCACCGAATATGCGGAGGCCACGGTGCGGTCGCGGGCATTCTGGTTGTAGTCGATGAACACTCCCTGGCGTTCCTCCTTCCACCAGCGGCTGGTGGCCTGTCCTGGCATGCGTCGCTCGACCTCGCGCGCCAGCGCCAGTGCGGCTCGCCGCAGTTCGTCGAAGCCGTGCTCGGGGACAACGCGCACGAACACGTGGATACCGCGTGAGCCGGAGGTCTTGGGGAAACCGCCCAATTTGTGCTCCTCGAGCACCTCGTGCACCGTGATCGCGACGCGGCGGACCGTCGCGAAGTCGACGCCCGGACCCGGGTCGAGGTCGATGCGCAGCTCGTCGGGATGGTCCAGGTCCGAGCGGCGCACCGGCCACGGGTTCCAATCGATCACGCCGAGGTTCGCTCCCCAGACGAGATGAGCGGCGTCGTTGGGCACCAACTCGCGCGCGTGGCGACCGCTGGGAAAGGTGACCGTCGCGGTCTCGATCCACTCTGGGGCGCCGCCCGGCACGCGCTTTTGAAAGAAGGGCTTGCCCTGCACCCCGTCCACCCAGCGCTTCATCACGGTCGGGCGCTCGCGCAGGTGGCGCACGACCGCTTGCTCGCACTCGATGTAATAGGCGACCAGATCGAGCTTCGTGAAGCCTGGCTCGGGAAAGAAGAGCTTTTCCGGTTTGGAGACGCGCAGCTCGCGGCCACAGACATCGAGCATGACGTGATCGTCATCGGGCATGACTGAAAGGATGCCAGGCGTGATCTCGAAAACCGTGCTCGTGCTGGCAGGACCATTCCAAAAGCGATTGGCCGCCACCAGCGTTGTCGCCGCGATAGCCCGTGGCCTGACGGCCGATAGTGCTCTCCAGTGCGACGCCTGCCCACTGGAGGAAGACCTCGGTACGCGCGCCGCCAACGCGTCGAAGCCGCTCGAGGAAGCCGACTTCGACCGACGCATGCGGGCAGCCAGGGCGATCGTGATCGCGTGCGCAGAACTTGACGATCGCACGCTGGCGGGCAGCATCGCATTCGAGGCCGCCACTCGTGCGCGCCAGGCGGGCGTGCCTGCCTATGCGGTTACGGGACACGACGCGCTCGACCCGTTCGAGGCTCGTATTGTCGATCTACAGGTGATTCTCGAGGCGAGCACGACGCAAGCGCTCGGAATCGCCGGGCGCAAGCTTGCGGCGTTGGTGTAGCACTCGCCACCTCGCCCAGCGTCTCCATGACCAGCCGACAGCGGGACGCCAAGGGTGACATACACCGACCGTGCTCTCACAGAAAGCACTTGCCCTCGCCACGATAGGTCGCGACCTCCTCAGCGATGCGCTCGCCCTCGATCAGGTGCAGCCGGTCAAAGTGCTCGCACAACTCACCCGCCTTGGCGTGGCGAAACCAGACACGGTCGCCTACGCGCAGCTCGCGCGCTGCGGCGCCGATCAGCGGCGTCTGCACCTCCCCGGCGCCCTCATGTTTGTCTAGCGACAAACCCACCGGCAGGAAGGGAACCGGCAGGCGCGCTGCGTCGGCTGGGCCGGAGGCGAGGTAGCCGCCACCGAGCACCGTAACTACACCAGGGCTCGGCTTGCGCACTACCGGTAGCGCGAACAGGGCGGCCGGCTCGGGCTGGAAGGCGCGATAGACATCGAACAGGGTCGGCCCGTAGAGCCCTGAGCCGGCTGCCATCTCGGTAACAGCCGGCTCAGCGGCGGTCAGTTCGAGGCTGCCCGTGCCGCCCCCGTTGACAAAGCGCAGCGGCTCGGCATCCGTAACGCGAAGCGCCTCTTGCACGGCGGCCACCACCTCAGCGCGACGCCCTGCGAGCTCGCGGGCGGAGCGTCGCTTGAGTGCGCGAATCGTGGTTGCCCGCATACGCCGGCCCGGAGGTGAGTCGCCAAGGCCGGCTATCTGCGACTCGTAGGCCATGATCCCGACAAGTCGCAGCCGCTCACGCGCGAGGATCTCACGGGCAAGCACGACAGCCTGCTCGGGACTGTGGACGGGGGAGCGCTTTGCTCCGATACGAATGCGCCCGTCGAGCAGCCACAGGCCGGCGTCGACGTCGATGCAGACCTCGATCGACGAGCTCCCTGTCGGACCGACGGCCAACTCGATCAAGTCGAGTTGAGCGACGCTGTCCACCATCACCGACACATGTGCACCCGGCTCTGGTCCAGAGCGCTCAGCAAGTGTGCGCAACGCCTCGCGATCGGCCGTCGGATAGGCGACCACGAGATCCTGGAACCCCTGCCCTGCCAACCACAGTGCCTCTGGCAATGTGAAGGCAAGTGCTCCCTGAAAGCCGGAGCGCGCAAGCACGCGTTCTTGCAATGCGCGACAGCGCACCGACTTGCTCGCCAAGCGAATCGGCTTGCCTGCAGCGCGGCGTTCCATATCCGCCGCATTGCGCCAGAAGGCGTCGAGATCGACGACAGCAAAGGGCGGCTCGAGCTCGGCCGTGGCACGCTCCAAGCGCTTCAGCAGTGCTTCAGACATCACCGCACCCAGTCATCGCCGCGCCCCTACCATGGCCGCACCAGGTTGATAGCCCGTCTCCGTTTCGCACACGACACGCACTGTGGGAGAACAGTCTCATCATCTATCAGCCGGGGGCGCAACCCCGACCGGCCCGAGCACGCGCTCGCTCCATGCGTTGGCGAATCGTCCCTCGGGATCGAGCCGCGAGCGCACCGCCTGGAAGCGGTCCCACTCGGGATAGCGTGGGCGCAGCGTCGCGGCGCTTTGAAAATGGCGCTTGCCCCAGTGGGGTCGCCCGTCGAACTCGTCCATGATCCGCTCGACCGCTTGGAAGTAAGGGCGCCACTGCATGCCGTGGTACATGTGCACGGCGACGTAGCCGCTCTCGCGCCCGGCGGCCGTACTGAGCAGCGCGTCGTCGGGGGCGACCGTGCGCACCTCGATCGGGAAGGGGACGGCAAAGCCACCCCGCTCTACCGATTCCAGGACGGCGCGTACGGCGTGCGTGGTGTGCTCGCGCGGCAGCGCGTACTCCATCTCGGTGAAGCGCACGAGACGCGGGCTGACGAAGACGCGGTCGGAGCGGTCGATTCGCTTCGAGCTGCCCGCGAGGCGCGTCGCGAGCCTGTTTATCTCAGGGATGCGGCTGGGTACCCGCTTGCCGACGCGACACAGCAGGTCGAAAGCGCGATTGGTCAGTAGCACGTCGTTTGCGTATTCGAAGACACGCCCGCGCGGACGTGTCGGTCCCTCGACACGATTGTTCGTGCGCGTGAGCGCAACCTCACAGTGGGGAAACACATAGAACTCGAAATGCTCGTTGCCAAGCGCGGATTCCTCGAAGCGATCGAGTGTCTCCTCCAGCGGTGCCTGGGCATCGACCCCACATAGCGTGAACGCGGGCACACAGTGCACCGTTACTTCGGCCACCACTCCGAGCGCGCCAAGACCAACCTGTGCCGCACGAAACAGCTCGGAGTCGAGCTCGCGCGAGCATTCGAGGGTCGAGCCGTCGGCGAGCACGAGCGTCATGGCCACGACCTGCGAGGGAATGTTCCGTAGGCGTGCGCCGGTCCCGTGCGTGGCGGTGGAGATCGCGCCGGCGATGCTCTGCACGTCGATGTCGCCGAGATTCTCGAGCGCCAGGCCGCGCACGGCGAGCTGAGCGTTCAACTGCGCGATCGTGATGCCGGCCTGCACTTGTACGAGACCGGCCCCATGCTCCACCTCGAGCACGCTTTGCATCTGGTCGAGCACGATCAACAGCCCGTCGGTACAGGCGATGTCGCTGAAGGAATGACCAGCGCCGACTACGCGTACGCACAGGCCCTCGTGTGCCGCGCTCTCAACGGCCGCGGAGATCTCGGCGATCGAGCGCGGATGCACGATCGCCGCGGGACGGCAAGCCTCATCGCCGGTCCAGTTGCGCCACTCCACGTCGCTTCTCTTCAGGGCAGTAGGCTCGCGCATGATGACCGAGCCCGAGGCTACTCCGAGCACCGCTTCAACGTCCGCGCCGGATGGCTCCGGCTCCTCGGCCCCAGACATGCCGTCGATCCCCACGGTGCCCTCCCCGCCGGCGCCTACCAATACGCCGGTACGGGCCCGCGGCCGCACGCTTCCCAGCCCTGGAGCCCGTCGCGCGACGGTGATCGGGGCCGGCTCCTTCGGTACCGCGCTGGCGGTACTGCTGAGCAGGGCCGGCTTGCGCACGACCTTGCAGACGCGCAGCTCCGAGCAGGCAGTACTGCTGGCGGACGAGCGCGAGAACAAGCTTTACCTGCCTGGTGTCGAGCTACCGAGCCAGCTGCGCGTGGAGCCTGTCTCAGCCGGAGTGGCACGCGCCGACTACGTTTTCTTGGCGGTGCCCTCGCGTGGGCTGGGACAGGCGATCGCGGCCTTGCAGGTCGGCGAGCTTGGACGACGCACCGCGATCGTGTCTGTCGCCAAGGGCCTCGTCCCACCTGACGGGCGCCCACCGACGACGGTACTGAGCGGGATCTTCGGCGCACAGAGGGTTGCTTGCGTCGGCGGGCCGGCCCACGCGCAGGAGATGGTGCGCTCGGGCGCCGGCCTGGTCGTGGCGTGCGGGGACGAAGAGTTGGCGCGCACGCTCGCGCAGATATTTACGCGCGCTGGGGTCGTGTGCGAGCAGTCAAACGACCCGATCGGCGTCGAGCTCGCCGGTGCGGCCAAGAATGCTGCGGCGCTGGCCGCGGGCGCTACCGAGGCACAAGGGGCAAACGCGGCCGGGGCAGCCGCCGGCCACATCTTCGCCGAGGTGTGGCGCTACGCCGAGACGCTCGGTGCGCGGCCCGAGTCGATGATCGGCCTCGCGGGCATCGGCGATCTCGTCGCCACGGCTCTTGCGCGCGAGAGCCGCAACCGCCGCGCGGGCGAACTGCTCGCCGGAGGGGTCCCGGCGGTGGAGATTCCGGCTCGCATCGGCCAGGCTGTAGAGGCGCTCGAGTTGGTTCCTCTACTTTCCGGCACGCTCGAGCAGGCCGGCGTTCAAGCACCCGTCACGAGCGCGCTCGGCAGGCTGATCTCCGGTGAGCTACCGCTCGACGAGTGGGTAGCGCTCGTGCGCACGGCCGTCCCCCCGCCGGCCCGTTGGCGACGCCGGCCCGAGCCGGGCTTCTGGCGACGAACGTGGCGATGGCTCGCACGGAATATGTGAAACAAAATCTCCCTGCTACTATTGTAGCTACATATAGTAATCACGATAGTAGTCGGGAGGAAAAGTGCCCCAGATACCCAAGAGCGGCAAGCCCAACGACACCGCCACCGAAAAGTTCCGACATCAGCTGCAGGAGTCCGGCGAAAAGGCACAAGTGCAGGTCGAAGCGGAACTAGCCGAGACCGACGAGCGAGAGCGACGTGGACACGCTACACGGCCACCGCGAGCGAGGGGAAGGACGACCCCGATTGCCGTACGTTTCGACGAATTCACGATCAAGCGACTGAAAGGGCTCGCACAACGCCGCAACACCGGCTACCAGACACTGCTGAAGGAGTTCGTCGTCGAACGCCTCTACGAGGAGGAGAAGCGCGAGGGCATCATCGATTGACGAGGGTGCTGACTACAGCCTCGTAAACGCCCGCACCGTGGGCCGCATCGGCGACGCGCACGTTGTCGAGGGACGCGACCGCTTCACAGATCGAGGGATCTCGCTCAACAGCATTGGCGACCAGCCAGAACGTGCCTACGTGCGCCGCACAGGCCAGGTCCTCACGCGAGTCGCCGACGGCCAATGTCTCCTCGTGTGCGTAGCCGCGGACTTGCCGATGAAACGCGACGGCCGCGGCCTTCGAGGCGCCCACCGGCACGAGGTGATACCCGCGCACGTGCGGCAGGCTTGCAAGCGCGGCCGACCGGCGGTTGACGACGCCATTGTCGACCAGCCGCAGGTCATCGTGACCGCGCTCGGCCAGTAGTGCGTCGACCTCCAGCGCGTCCACGAGGCCACGGAAGAGGTGTGACACTTCTCGGTTCATGTGCCACGGCTCGTGATACTCGAGCCGTCCCTCGTAGTGCTCGAGCAGCAGCGCGGGCGCACCGCTGCGATCTATCTGATCGGCGATCGAAAGCTCGCCCGGAACCATCTTGCCCGTGAGCCAGTGCTCCTCGCCGCCAGCCGGAGCGACGCCAGACCGCACCGTCGTGGGTGCGCCGGGAGGACCGAGCAATCCCGCGTCCAACACTACGCAGGCGCCCGCCTCGAAGATATAAGAGCTCTGACCGAGCAATCGGGCGTCCTCCGCCACCTGCTGGCGGCGACGTCCCGACATCAAGACGATCTCTACGTCGGCCCGCAAACACGCCTGCACGGCGCGCATTCCCTCGAAGGAAACGTTCCCCTCACCGTCGTGCACGAGCGAGGCGCCGCGGCCGAGCAGCGTGCCGTCGAGGTCGAGATACAGGCAACGCACGCTCATCGGCCCCTCACCAGCCTGCGTGAGTCGGCGTAGGGCAGCGCAAGGCGCGGGTTTTCGCGAGCGGCGGGATATCGAGGCGGAGCATCGGCTCTACTATCGCAAGTGGTGGCCGTGGAACGCATGATCGAGCCGTGGAGCGCTGTGCTCGACGAGGCGCGTGAAGATGGGCGGCTCGTACGCCAGGCGCATGAAGGCCCGGGAGAGGCGACGCTTGTCGAGATCCCCGAGGAGTTGCACCCCGATGTGGTCGCAGGCCTGCATAGAGCAGGCATAGAGCAGCTCTACTCCCATCAGGCGCAGGCGCTGGCGTCGGCCTGGCAGCGCACGACGATCGTCACGACCGGCACGGCCTCGGGTAAGTCGCTGTGCTTCAACCTGCCGACGCTCGACGCGCTTTGCCGCGACGCGTTCGCAAGGGCGCTGTATCTGTATCCGACCAAGGCGCTCGCCCAAGATCAGGCACGGGCGATCAACGCGTTCGGGCTGATCAAGCAGGTACGCCCGGCGATCTACGACGGCGACACGCCACGCGAGGCGCGCGGCGACATCCGCCGGCGCGCCAACGTCGTGCTCACCAACCCCGACATGCTGCACGTCGGCATCCTGCCCCACCACGGTGCGTGGGAGCGACTGTTCAGCCACCTGCGCATCGTCGTCGTCAACGAGGCACACGTGTATCGCGGCGTATTCGGCTCGCACGTCGCCAACGTCCTGCGCCGGCTGCTGCGAGTGGCGGCGGCGTACGGCAGCGACGTGCGCGTGCTGCTGACCTCTGCCACGATCGCCAACCCGGTGGAGCTGGCCGAGCGCCTGACCGGCTTGGAGGATGTTGGCCTGATCGACCGCGACGGCGCGCCCACTCCGCGCAGGCAGATCGCGATGTGGAACCCGCCGCTCACCGACGAGGCGATCGGTGCGCGTCGCTCGACGATCGGCGAGGCCGCCGAGCTGCTCGCCAGGCTCGTGCGCGACGGGGCGCGCTGCATCTGCTTCATGAAGTCGCGCAAGGGCGTCGAGCTGTTGGCGCGCATGGTCCGCGAAGACCTGCAACGCTCCGATCCCGACTTGGCCGAGCGGGTTGCCGCCTACCGCGCCGGCTACACCTCACAGCAGCGACGGGAGCTCGAGGCCCGCTTGACAGGCGGCGAGCTGCGCGCCGTGATCACGACCGACGCGCTGGAATTGGGAATCGACATCGGCGAGCTCGACGCAGCCGTGGTGGTGACGTTTCCCGGCACCGTGGCCGCGCTGCGCCAGATGTGGGGGCGTGCCGGGCGCCGCGGCAAGGGTCTGGCCGTCTACGTCGCCGGCGAGGACGCGCTCGACCAGTTCTTCTGCCGTCATCCGGACGAGTTCTTGGAGCGGGCGGTAGAGGCCGCGATCCTCGACCACGAGAGCGCCCAGATCCATCAGGCACACCTGCTGTGCGCGGCGTATGAGGGACCACTGGAGGGCGGCGACGCAGAGTTCTTCGGCCCGCGCTGGGAGGCCCACGCCGAGGCGCTCGTCTCAGCCGGGCTGTTGCGCAAGCGCGTCGCCGGGCGTGACGCCGGCGAGGCGAAGACGGATCGAAGCCGTGTCGGGGGACGGGAGATGTACGTCTTGCGCCGCCCCGACGACTACCCAGCCGCGAGGGTCTCGCTGCGCTCCTCCTCGCCCGACAGCTTCGCGATCGTGGACGTGTCATCTGGCGAGCTGCTCGGTCAGACCGAGGCAGCACGTGCGCATTCCACGATCCATGACGGCGCGATCTACCTTCATCAGGGCCGCTCCTATGAGGTGCGCGAGCTGGACCTCGAGCACCGTCGTGCATTGGTAGCGCCGTTTGATGGCGACTGGTATACGCAGCCCAAGCGCGAGACCGACACCAACATCGAGCGCCTGCTCGACCGTCGTGAAGTGCTTGGCGTGACGCTTTCCTTTGGCGAAGTGTCGGTCACGGAGACCGTGCTCGGCTACCAGCGCAAGCGACTAGCTGACCACGCGCAGATGGACCTTGTGATGCTCGACCTGCCGCAAACGAGCTTTTCCACACAGGCGCTGTGGTTCGAGCTCGACGGCACCACGTTGACCGGTCTCGCTAACGGCTCGCCCGCGAACGGCAGCGAGCCGCGAGGACGCGAGAGACGCGAGAGACGCAAGGGAGACGAGGGAGACGAGGGAGACGACGGCGTTGTCATTCCGATGGACATGCTGCTCGGCTCGCTGCACGCCACCGAGCATGCCCAGATCGCAGTGCTTCCCCTGATCGCGATGTGCGACCGCTGGGACATCGGCGGGCTGTCTACCAACGCGCACCCTCAAACCGGGGGGCCGACGATCTTCATCTACGACGGCCACCCCGGCGGTATCGGTATCACACGGCTGGCCTACCAGCGCTTCGAGGAGCTATGCCGCGACGCCCACCGGCTGATCGCCGAGTGCCCCTGCGAAAGCGGCTGCCCCTCATGCGTGCAGTCGCCGAAGTGCGGCAACCTCAACGAACCGCTGTCTAAGGCGGGAGCTCAGGTTTTGCTCGATTCGATGCTCGCGGCAACCTAACGAGACCTCTTAAAGAGACGCCTGCGTAGATATCGATTTTTTGCAATTGCCAATAATAGCTACGAAATGTAGTCACTATGGTGAATTGCGTAAAAAGAATATACCCGCACGCATCTCATGTGGACCGATTCCCCGCGGCGATCTTCTTCAGGTCGATCGTGGCGTCATAGAGCTTCGCGTCAACGCCCTCCTCCAGGGCGATCTCGCGTAGCGGGCGCCCAGAGTCGGTGGCCTTTTTGACGATCGCCGTCCCCTTGTCGTAGCCGATCGCGCCGTTGAGCGCAGTGGCGACCGCGAGCGTGGCGCCAGCCGAGGCTTCGCAGCCTGCCTTGTTGACCTGGATGCCGTTGACGCACTTCTCGGCGAAAACACGCGATACGCTCGTAAGCAGGCGCAATGATTGCAAGAGGTTGCGCGCGATCAGGGGGATGCGCACGTTGAGCTCGAACTGACCCTGCATCCCACCAACGGTGATCGCGGTGTCGTTGCCGATCACTTGCGCAGAGACTTGCAGCACGACCTCCGGGATCACGGGATTGACCTTGCCGGGCATGATCGAGGAGCCCTTTTGCAGCTCGGGCAAAAGTAGCTCGCCGATGCCGGCGCGCGGGCCTGAGCCCATCAGCGCGAGGTCGCCGGCGATCTTCGTCAATGACACGGCGATCACCTTGAGCGCACCGGAGAGCTCGACGAGCGCGTCGCGGTTGGCTTGCGCCTCGAAGGGATCCAATGGCGCCGAAATCTGCTTGAGCCCCGACTCGCGCTTGAGCCGCACGCGCACCTTCTCGGCAAAGCGCGGGTGCGTGTTAAGCCCGGTGCCGGTGGCGGTGCCGCCGAGCGGGATCTGGCCGACGTGCACGAGCGCACTTCTGACACGCTCCTGTGCGAGCGCCATCTGGGCGGCGTAGCCGGCGAACTCCTGGCCTAGCGTGACGGGCACGGCGTCCATCAGGTGGGTGCGCCCGGACTTGACCACACCGGAGAAGCGCTTGGCCTTGATGGCAAACGAGCGCTCCAGCAGCTTGAGCGCGGTCAGCAGCTCGTTCTGGGCGACGTCGAGCACGGCCAGGTGTACGGCGGAGGGAAACACGTCGTTGGAGGACTGGCCCATGTTGACGTGGTCGTTGGCGTGGACGCCAACGCCTGCAAGCGTGGCGATCACCTCGTTGGCGTTCGTGTTGGTGGAGGTGCCCGAGCCGGTTTGGAACACGTCGATCGGGAACTGCGCGTCGTGCTTGCCGGCGGCGATCTCGCCGGCCGCCTTCTCGATGCGCGCGGCGCGGCGCTTGTCGAGCAGCCCCAGCTCACCGTTGACGGCGGCGGCAGCGCCCTTCACGCGGGCAAGCCAGCGCACGACTGACACCGGCACCGTCTCGCCGGAGATCGGGAAGTTCGCGACTGCCTTGGCGGTCTCCCCGCCCCAGAGCTGCTTGTCGATCATCGAGTCTCCTCGGTCGCCATCGGGCCAGTAAATCTACCCGCAGAAGGCCACGAGCTCCCGCGCAACTCCCACCGGGTCGTCGTAGGTCATCAAAAAGCCCGTTCCGGCGAGCACGCGCAGCTGCCCGCGCGGCAGCAGGCGCAGCGTCTCTTCCGCGCCGGCCAAGGGATGCACAGGATCGTTGTCGGCCCACAGCAGCAGCACCGGCATGTCGAGCTTTGGGTAGAGCTCGAGCAGCTGTGTCTGGGCACCTCGCGGCCAGCGCCGCGCACACTTGGCCCACGAGCGGGCGAGATTCGGATTTCCCGGAACGTCGCCAAACGCGTGGCGCATCAGGTCTCCCGCCTCGGGCGCGTGGCGCTCTGACATGCGCATTCCGAGCTCGGGGGTGAATACGAGTTTGGTGGCGTGACTGAGTACACGATCCATGCCTGGGAGCGAACCGCCGAGCGTGGCCAGCCGCCACGCTTCGCGCCTGCGCACATACTCGACCGGTCGATGCAAGCGGTTGGGCATCAGCACGAGGCGGCTGGGCTTCAGCGCTCCGCGCATAACCGCGTGCATGAGGATCTCGGCACCCGCGTCGTGACCGGCAAGGAGCGGCTCGGGGCCGAGCACGTCCGCCGCAAAGCCGCTCATCACCTCGGCAAACCAGTCGATTGTGTAAGGGTGGTGCGGACGATCCTCGGAGTCGCCGTGTAGAGGAAGATCGGGGATCACGACCCGGTGGCATTCGGCGAGACGCTCTACGACCGGCTCCCACTCACGATGGGACAGCAGCCCCGAGTGCAGCAGCGCAAGCGGTGGGCCGGCGCCGACCTCGCGGTAGGCGACGCGGGCACCGTCGTGGTGGTGGTAGAGGCGAAGCCGCATCGGGGGGGTCTCGCGGACGGGCACGACTCTCATCGTATGGAGCGACAGACCATTCATCCCACCTGGGCGAGTGCATGAAGCTGTGCGCAACGGTACGCCGGCTCCCTCCCGCTGTGTGACTGGTGCCTGTTGGCGTCTGACTCGTCGTCCCACACGGCCGCGTTCCTGCTCGTGCATGCGACGTCCCAGAATGCAGCACAGCTTGCGGGGCTTGCTAGCGAGCTTGTCAAAGCTCACCATTGCTGCATATGAGCGTGATTCGCACGAACGCCGCCGCTGCCCTGCTCGGCGTGAGCTCCAACACCCTGCGCAGCTGGGAGAGCCGCTTTGGCTATCCCCAGCCGCAGCGCACCGAGGGTGGTCATCGTCAGTTCGACCTTGCTGAGATCGAGGCGCTGAGACAGGCATACGCGGAGACTCAGGACATCGCCTCGGCGATCTCCGTAGTGCGCGAGCGTGGCGAGGGGCCATCGACACCTATACGCCTATCGGCCGTGTTCTCCGAGTTCAGCGAGGAGAAGGCCGATCGCCTGATGGAGGAGAGCATGGCGGTGCGCTCGGTCGAGCGCACGGTCGAGACGGTCTTGCTGGGAGCTATGGAGAAGATGAGTCCCGGCTCGCCTGAGTACTGCTTTGCCTGGCGCTACGCCACCGGCTGGCTGGCGGCCGCCCAGCGTGTGGCGCCGCACTCCACTCGCGATGAAGGCGTGTTGATCTTCGACGCCAGCCAGAGCATGGACATGGACGGCCTGTATGTACAGGCGCTGGAGTTGTTCCTCAGGCGTGCGGGCCTACGCGTGTTGACGTTGCCAGTCGAGCTCGACAGCACCCGCGTGGGGAGCGCGCTGCGTGCGCTGCGCCCGCAGGCGATGGTCCTTGGCGGGCACTGCGCATCGCTGGATGCAGTCGGGCGGGTCGTGTACGCGACACGCCAGAGCGGCGGCGACCTTCAGGTGCTCGATTACCGCGGCGCGTTGCCCGAGACTGGAGCGAGCACCGTCGTGCGCATCGGTCCAGGGCCCGCTGAGGCGGTGCGCATGTTGCGCGAGCGATTGATCGACGCTGCGCCAGCAACACCCGCGAGATCCTCCGTCGCGGCACACGCCTCTTGAAGCGAGCGGTATTCAGGCCACGCTGAACAGGCGTACGGAGTCACCGTCGCTATTTAGATTCGAGCCTGGAATTGGATCTAACAGACGCAAGATCAGACATATAACCTCTAGGTTATAAGTCCGAATCGCGTTTACGACATATGACCTCCGGGAGCCCGTCAGGTTTGAAATAGGGGTTCTTGCCTTCCTACCCGTCCTCCGCAAACGGCCGATCGACCCGCCCCACCTACAATGGGCCGCCCAATGGCCGCTCCCAAAAATCGATTGATTCCTCCGCGCGAGGTGGATGCGCGCAAGGAGTTGCCAGAGCTCGAGCAGGAAGTGCTGGAGCGCTGGCGCGAGCGCGACGTGTTCGGCGAGTCGCTGCGCAACCGCGACGGGGCCGAGCAATGGGTCTTCTACGAGGGTCCCCCCACCGCCAACGGCCGGCCCGGCTCCCACCACGTACTCTCGCGCGTGTTCAAGGACATCTATCCGCGCTACAAGACGATGCGCGGCTACCGCGTGGAGCGCAAGGGCGGCTGGGACTGCCACGGACTGCCCGTCGAGATCGCCGTCGAACAGAAGCTCGGGATAACCAGCAAGACCGAGATCGAGCAGTACGGGATCAAGGAGTTCAACGAACAGTGCCGTAACTCCGTGTTCGAGTTCCTAGAGGAGTGGGACCGCCTGACCGAACGGATCGGGTTCTGGGTGGACCTCGAGCACGCCTACAGGACGCTGGACGAGAGCTACATCGAGTCGGTGTGGTGGGCGCTGAAGACGATCAGCAACAAGGGGCTGCTGTACGAGGGGCACAAGGTAGTGCCCTACTGCTACCGCTGCGGCACGGCGCTTTCCTCGCACGAGGTGGCGCTGGGGTACAAGGACGTGGTCGATCCGTCGGTGTACGTGCGGCTTCCGATCCCCGTCGATCGCGGTCCGCTGCGGGCGGGCGACGCGCTGCTGATCTGGACGACAACGCCGTGGACGCTGCCGGGGAATGTCGCGGTGGCTGCGGGCCCGAGCATCGAGTACGCACGCGCGAAGCTGGGCGATGAGACGCTGGTCCTCGCGGCGGCGCTTGTCGAGAGAGTGCTCGGCGAGGACGCGGAGATCCTCGACCGCTTCCCGGGCCGCGATCTGATCGGCGAGCGGGCCGGCGGCCAAGGGGATGAGCAGGGCGGCGAAAGCGACGAGACGAGCGGCGGCGAGAAGGGCGGGCAGACCGACGGCGTGCGCACGAGCGCGTTCTACAAGTCGCCGATCTTTCCCACCGACGGGCGCGACAGCGGTGGCGCGCCGATCATCGCCGGTGACTTCGTGACAACCGAGGACGGCACCGGGCTCGTGCACATCGCGCCCGCGTTTGGCGAAGACGACTTCCGAGCCGCCATCGCGGCTCACGTGGGAGCGATCGACCCGGACAAGCCGCACAGTGTCTTCAACCCGGTGGCCCCTGACGGCACATACGGGATGGACGTGCGCAGCCACGACGGCGGCTCCTACAAGGGCAGGCTAGTCAAGGACAAAGAGCTGACCGAGGAGCTGATCGCCGACCTCGACGCACGCGGCCTGCTGTTCCGCCGCAGCGACTACGAGCATTCCTACCCCCACTGCTGGCGCTGCGACACCCCGCTGATCTACTACGCCAAGCCCTCCTGGTACATCGCCACCTCCAAGCTGCGCGAGCGGCTGATGGCCGCCAACGAGACGATCAACTGGTACCCGCCGCACATCAAGCACGGGCGTTTCGGTGACTGGCTCTCCAACAATGTCGACTGGGCCCTCTCACGCGAGCGCTACTGGGGGACGCCGCTGCCGGTGTGGCGCTGCGAGGCCGGGCACACGCTGACGATCGGCTCCTTCGCCGAACTGGAGCAGCTCTCTGGAGCGACCCTTGAAGATCACCACAGACCCTATGTAGATGAAGTGGTGCTCCCGTGCCCCCACGAGCACGACCCTCTATCCACTCCATCGACCAATGGCGAGTCAGACGAGCGGCCGGGCGCGTCCAAGGGCGCGGTGTGCGGCAAACCGATGAAGCGAGTACCTGAGGTCATCGACGTGTGGTTCGACTCCGGCTCGATGCCCTTCGCCCAGCACCACTATCCCCACGAGCACGAACAACAATTCCAAAAAGAATTCCCCGCCGACTTCATCTGCGAGGCGCTCGACCAGACGCGCGGCTGGTTCTACTCGCTGTTGGCCGTCTCGACGCTGCTGTTCGACAAGTCTTCTTACGAGAACGTCGTTTGTCTCGGCTTGATCCTCGACGGGGACGGCCAGAAGATGTCGAAGTCCAAGGGCAACACCGTCGAGCCGTGGCAAGTGCTCGACAAGTACGGCGCCGACGCGTTCCGCTGGTACTTCTTCACCTCCAAGCAACCGTGGGACGGCTACCGCTTCTCCGAGGAGGCGATCGGCGAGGGCGTGCGCCTGTTCCTCAAGCAACTGTGGAGCACTTATTTCTTCTACACGCTGTACGCAAATGCAAATGCGGATGTACTCTCCGGAGGGGTTGGGGTAGGGGCCGAGGGAGCCAGTGCGACGAGACGCGAGGCGATCGGGAGCGGCATAACGCCTGCCTCCGTAAGCGATCTGGATCGCTGGGCGCTGTCACGCGCGGCAGGAACTGCCGCGGTGGTGGCCGAGCGTTTGGACGCCTACGACGCGACGACCGCGGGGCGAGCGATCTCGCTGCTGGTCGACGACCTATCAAACTGGTATGTGCGCCGCTCGCGGCGACGCTTTTGGGACGGAGACCATGCGGCGTTCGCGACGTTGCGCGAGTGCCTGCTGATCGTCTCCAAGCTGCTCGCCCCCTTCTGCCCGTTCGTGGCCGATGAGATCTACGACAACCTCGACGGCGCTCTTGCCAGCGTGCACTTGTGCGATTTTCCCGTCGGCGAGACGTTGCCGACGCACGACGAGTCGCTGGAGCAGGCGATGGCGATCGCGCGTGAGACCGTGCGCCTCGGCTTGGGCGCTAGGGCCCAGGCGAAGATCAAGGTACGCCAGCCTTTGGCTGAGGCCATCGTCGTGGCAGACGGCCGCGAGCGCGCAGCGATCGAGCGGCTTGTGGAGATCGTGCGCGAGGAGCTCAACGTGCGTAGGGTGCGCTTCGTGGAGGCGGCGGAGGACCTAGGCGAGTACGAGCTCAAGGCCAACTACCGCACTTTGGGCCCACTGTTCGGCAAAGACATGCCGCTCGCGGCGACGGCAATCGCAGCACTCGACCCAGCTCGCGTAGCGGCCGCTGTGCGCGGTGGCGACGGTATCGGGATCTCCGTCGGGGACCGCGAGCACACGCTCACCGAGCAGGATGTGATCCTGACGATGAAGGCACCCGAGGGCTACTCGGTCGAGCGTGAGGGCGCGCATGCGGTAGCGCTTGACTTGACGATCGACGACTCGCTTCTGCGCGAGGGGCGCTCGCGCGAGATCGTGCACGCCGTGCAGAACGCTCGCAAGAGCGCGGGGCTGGAGGTCGAGGACCGCATCGAGCTGGTGCTGGGCGGCGACGACGCGCTGATGCAGGCGGCCGGCGAGCACGAGGCGTATGTAAGCGGCGAGACACTGGGCGTCAGCCTGGCCTTGGGCGACGGCGATGCCGTCTCGATGGACTATCGCGAACAGACCGAGATCGAAGGGCTCCAGCTCGAGATCGCTCTCAGTCGCGCTGGGTAGCTGATCAAAATGCGTTGTGCCCCCCGCGCGCGCGGGGCATCGCCATTCGGCAGACCTACCTACGCTGCAGCAAGCACCGAGTCAAGCTCTGACTCGATCTTCTTCTTGGGGTAGGCCCCGACGACCGTCTTTACGGCCGCTCCGCCCTTGAACAGGATCATCGTCGGGATCGACAGCACCTGGAAGCTGGCTGCCGTCTGCTGGTTCTCATCGACGTTCAGCTTGACGATGCGTAGGTCCTCGCGCTCGGAGGCGATCTCCTCCAGGACGGGGCCAACCACGCGGCAAGGCCCGCACCAGGGAGCCCAGAAGTCGACGAGCACGGGCTTCTCCGACTCGACGACCTCAGCCTGGAAGTTGGCGTCGGTGACTTCATTGAGGGTGCCTGCCATGGGAATCTCCTATCGGGTGGGCCGTATCGCCGCGGCGCGGACGCGACCCGACCGGCCCGTCCGCCTGCACTCACTATACAAAGTAAAGCAGCACATTTCAGGTCAACGTTCAGCCTACGACGTACGCGGTCCGACAGTCCATCCATCGACTGCTCAGCCTGTCCGACATGACCGACCGACCAGCCGACCTCACTTACTGACGCTCACCGTGAACCCTTCCCAGGTGCCGACGATCGGCGGGTGCAAGCCCGTGAGCGCGGTGAACAGGTGCGGTGAGACGTACACCTCGATCAGCGCGGCAAGAACAAGCATCGGCAGCGCGATCGCGACCGTCACAACGGTGGCCGCAAGCAGCTGATCCCACTCCCCCCTGCGACTGGCGATGATCCAGGCGGCAAGCGGCAGGAACAGCGCCATCAGCTCGGGGATCGCATGCGGCAAGACCCCAAGCAACAGCAGCGCCGGCGACACCTTCATGAAGTGGGCAACGCCGGCGAGCGTATGCCCGAGCACATAGGCCTGGGCCGACAGCGAGAAAGTGGTGGCGCACACCACGAACGCAATCGCGATGCGCCCGCCGTGCTCGTGCACCCACAGCGAGACCCCACTCTTGCCCTCGGCCTGCAGCGGCAGCGAGCTGCCGGCGATGAAGCCCGCGACGCACGCCATCGCGTGTAGGGCGAGCACGAGCAGGTTGTGAGAGACGACGCGCACCACATCGCCGAGATCGCCGACCGCAAACGGAGGCTGCAGTTCAATCGGCTGGACATAGTGGGTGAACAACTCGGAGATAACGAGCACCGCCAGCAGTAGTCCGACGGCGGCCAGCAGCGACCCCACGACCCAGCTGCCGAGCACCGGCAGCGGCCGGCGCTGCCAGGTGCGCAGCGTCGCGCGGGTACGGCGAACGCCGTGATAGAGCGCGTATGAGGAGGCGTCCACGGTCTCTCTATCGGCCGCGGCGCACGTCCACCTGAGCCACGAGAAGGCGTCGCGGCTTCGCGCCGGCATCGACTCGTCCGCGCGAGCGTCAGCTACGGGTGGACGAGGTGTGCGGCTCTGGAGACGCGTGTACCTCGCTTTGCGTCCCGGTGCACAACGGTGGCGGCGGCTGGCGCCCGAAGCGCAGGCGTGGCACCAGCCACATCGCCTCCGCCGCGATCCACCAGGACATCTTGCTCTGGCCAAGCTCGCGGTCCTTGAAGACGATCGGCACCTCGACCACCTTGAAGCCGGCGCGCGAGGCACGATAGGTGAGCTCGACCTGGAAGGCGTAGCCCTGCGAGCGCACGCTGGCGAAATGGATCGCTTCGAGCACCTCACGCTTGAAACACTTGAAGCCACCGGTGAGATCCTTCACGCGCAGACCAAGCACCCAGCGCGCGTACGTTGAGCCGCCCTGGCTGATGAAACGCCGCAACAGGCTCCAATCGACTACGCCGCCGCCGGGCACGTAGCGCGAACCAAGCGCCAGATCAGCGCCGGAGCACACCGCCGCAAGCAGCCGAGCGAGATCGGCGGGATCGTGGGAGAAATCGGAGTCCATCTCCATCACGTAGGCAGCCCCGTGGTCGAGCGCGTAGGCAAAACCCGCCAAGTAGGCGGGGCCGATGCCGTTCTTCTCGGTGCGGTGCAGCACCTCGACCTGCTCGCGCTCGGCCGAGAGCCGGTCGGCGATCTCGCCCGTGCCGTCGGGCGAGCCGTCGTTGACGATCAGGATCTTGTAGGCGTCATCGTTTGCGCCCGACAGCACCCCGCCAGCCGCCGCCACAATCGCCTCGATGTTCTCGGCCTCGTTGTAGGTCGGCAGAATCAGCCAGGGAACGTCGCGCTCAGCATGTGGATCGGCGGAACTCACGGATGCGTACCCTAAAGCGTGGCAGGTGGCAATGCGCCTCCCGGCGAAACACACTGCTTGGCGCTGGATGCGCCTCAAGCTCATGATCCCGAGGCCATTCATTACGGTTGCGGCCGTTTCGCTCCTTATCGCCCTGCTGTGGGCAGGCACAGCGTGGGCAGACCCGCCTCAACCGGCTGTGAGCGCCAGCGAGCTGAGCAGCTACATAACGTCAGTCGCGCGAGCATGGGAGCCTTATACGACCGCCGACGGGCGCGTCGCTGACCCGCTCAATCCCGCCGATACGGGCGATAACTACGGCGTGATCCTACTCGCCGACGTGATGCTCAAGCAGGCCAAGCTGGACGGCGACAGCGATCTGGAAAGCACCGGCGCGCGCATCCTCAACTCCGCCTTGACGCTGCCGATCCCCAACGATCCGTTCAACCTGTTGGCGATCGCCGCCGTGATCCACGATGGCGAGCAAGGCCTGTTCCCCGCGAGCGCGTGGGAAGCGCTACAGGCGCCGCTAATGTGGCGCGCCGGGCAGATCGGACCGCCCACTGAAAGCAGTTGTCTCACCGAGCCAGGTTGTTACGGCAACTGGCGCCTGGTATGGGCGGCCGGCGCCGCCATGCTATTGGGCGACCACATCGAAGGCGAGCCGGAATCGCTGTCGGTCACCCCCGCCAGTGTGCGCACACAGATCCGCACCAATCTCCAGCTAGCAGTCACGCATGCCGGCGCACCGCTTCAGAGCCTCGCCGGAGGCGAGGAGCGCGCCCGTGCCAAGCCCGAAGCTCCCATCGCGCTCACGAGCACACCGGCGGGAGGACTCGCGCGCGAGCTCTCAGACCCAGGCTCCGAGCCCGTCGCCTATGAGCTCTTCTCAACGTTCATGCTGGAGAGCGTCGGCGAAAGCGACCCACAAGCGGTCGGCCCAGCGGTGGCAAAATTGCGCCGTCAAGCCGACCGCTATGCGCTCGAGCTGATGGCGCCCGACGGGCAGCTCTCGCTCTCGGGCCGTTCGCTCGACCAGTCATGGGTGCAAGCCGCCGCGGCGGCACTCGGTGCCAGGCGCGCGGCGATCGAACCGGCGAACGGTGCAGCGTGGCGTGCATACGCTCAGCGAGCAGTCTCCTATCTGCAAGCTGCCTACCCGCTACGCCCCGACGGGCTGCTGCCGATCGTCCCCGGCCTCGACTTCGACTGGAGCCCGGCGATCATAGATGGGTATGCCGCGTTGAACCAGTACGAGGGCCTGACGCTGTGGCTGCTTTCCGACGCGCTCGCCAAGTGGCCGCAGGCCGGGGCCTCGCAAGCATCGCTGCCGGCCGATAGTCGTGAACTGCTCGTCGAGGACCTCGCGTCCAGCGGCCTGGTTTGGGGCCGGGCGGGAAGCGTCTGGTGGCAGCTCTCCGGACGCGCCACGAGCAGCGACCCGCGTGCCGCGCAAGGCCTTGTTGCTGTGAAGCTGAACGACGCCTCCGGCTGGCACGACCTACTGGCGCTGCGCCCGATCCACGGCAAGACATCGAGCACGTGGACGCTCGCCTACGCCAACGGCACAGTCGCGACCCCCACTTTCACGGGCGTGCACGGCACGGGTCGCAAAGTGCTGCTGCTCGGCCGCTACAGAACCGCAACCGGTCGTGTGTTCGGGCGTGTCAGCTGGACACTGAGTACTACCGCAAAGGGGATCGTGCTGAACATGAGCATGCCCGCCAAGACGACCCTGCATACCACCGTCTGGCTCACCCCAGAGCACCAGCACCTCGCCGCCCCCGACGCCACGATCACACACGGGGCCTGCACCGTGACCGCCTCTGGTGACGCCTGCCCGGCGACTATCTACTGGCGCAACAGGCGTACGGCGACGCTTGAAGTAGGCGCGTAGGCGGGACTGCCGATCGCTACGGCAGCGAACAAAATCGCGATGAAGCGTTCCAAAGCCTTACTTTCGAAAATCTTCCCACGACTCGTACTGCCGTTCGCTTCAGCATTGCTGAGCTGGTTCGGCGGCCTCAGAAAACCTTCGGGATCGATTTCTGGATGCTGCGGTGAAGTTCGCGCGCGACCACGTACAGCGCCGGGCGCGCCGCGCCGTTGGCCTTTATCAGGCCGGCGTCCCAGGTCGCCTTCCTTGCTGCCTTGGCCGTCGGATTGCCCGGCGAGCGCCAGTGGTAGTAGTAGATGCGGGTGATCCTCGGGCTGAGCTGGGCTAGCCTGAAGATGTTTTCCGCGGCCCTGGCCGCGAACGCTTCGCCGTGATCGATCAGCTTGCCTTTGAAGCGCCACCACACCACTCCGCCAATCTCGCTGAACCACACTTGTCCGCGTGTCGCCGCGAGGAAGTTTTCGATCAATGCGGGGCTGTCAGTGCTGACGCTGCTGTAAGGGTTGAAGGGCCAGATCTTCGGATAAGGGTGGGCACGTTCGAGGAATGAGCCGATCCAAGCCTCGACGTTGCCGTCGGAGTCGAGGATGTCCGGCGCGGTGATCTCGCAACCGCCACAGTTGGCGGCAAGCACGTTGTAATACTCGGCGGCGAGCCAAGGGTGATGAGCCGTGGGCTGGGTATCGTGAGTCGCCTCGTCCCAGGGGACAAACTCGGTCACCCAGGGGAACAGCTTGCGAAAGCGCTTGAAAGCGTTCAAGAACTGACCAGGGCTCGGCGCCTGCCCGTTGTTGTCGGCGTGCTGAAAAGTGATCAGCGGAATGATGTGGTAGGCGTGCTTGACGGCGTCGAGCCATGCTGTGGCCTGAGCAAGATCGCGCTTGTTGAGCGCCACGTTCCACGGCACGACGTCGCGCGCGAGATGCACACCAAGCTCGGCCACGCGTGGGTCGGAGAACGTGCTCGGTTCGTAGTCGGAGAGCCCAAAGCGGTAGGACACGCTGGCCTTGGTGCCCCTCAGAGCAGGACTCTTGGCAGCGGTCGCAACCGCCGCGAGCAGACCCCCGAGAGCCAAGCACGCCAGTAGTACCGCGAGGCGGCGTGTGGCACGAGTAGGAAGCATTCGCATGGTTATCATAGGCGGCGATGAGCTGGTGGCGCGCCACTCTGTCGGCGGGCCTGCTCGTCGTGGGACTTCAAATCTTCGCCGTGGAGTCGGCAGGCGCGCAGCACTCCAGCCCGCCTCCGGGCGGCTTCTTTGCCTCGGGCCGCGCCGAATTGCTTACGGCACGCGGCCCCGTCTCGCTTGCCTCTGACCACCCCACGTATTCCGCGGTCGCTGTCACGGGCGCATCGACGGCCACGTCCCATTCGCTCCCTCGCAATGCGCACGCTGCGCTCGTGCAGCGCTCGCCGTTTGGGCTGTCGCTCGAGTATCCACTTATGGAGAAGGCGCTCGGCCTGGGGCCGTGCCCCGAGCCCAGCGCTGGTGGCGACTTTGCGCGAACTCGGCTCTCCTTCATTGCGCATCGGCGGCGACTCGCAGGATCTTGCCGGGCCCACAGCCGCCTACCGCTATTTCATTGCACCCTCCTTCTGGACAACGCTCGGCTGCTTGGCACGCCAGAGCGGAGTGCAGGTCACCGTCGGTCTCAACTTCGCGACGAGCTCGCTTACGGACGAGCTCACGACGATTGCCGAGGCGGAGCAGGCGATCCCGGCGGCGCAGCTCAGCTTCTCGCTCGGCAACGAGCCCGACCTGTACGGAATCAGCCACATCTTTCCCGATGAGGCGGGAGTCGAGATCCCCGCTTTTCGTCCGTCGCCCTGGACGGCGGCGCAGTACGCAAGCGAATGGCAGAGCCGCCGGGCGATGCTCGGTCAGGTCAGGATCGAGGGCCCCGACCTCGCCGGGATCGGTTGGCGTACGACGATCGGCCCGATGCTGCGCAGCGATCCGCCGGACGTGTTGGACGTGCACGCTTATCCGACCTCCGCCTGTGGAGCGCCGCTGACCACGGCGGCGCGTCTGCTCACCGAGCACGCAAGCGTTGGCCTGGTCGAAAAGTACGACTGGCTGTTGAACCTCGCGCAGACCCTGCACAGGCCGGCGATCATCTCCGAGAGCAACAGCGCATCCTGCGGTGGCAAGCCGGGCGTGTCGAACACGCCGGTGGCGAGCGTGTGGGCGGCGCGCTACGTGGTGGCCGCATTGCTCGGCGGTTTCCAGCAGGTGCGCTTCCACTCTGCCGGCGGTAGCTACGACCCGCTCGTGTTCAACCCGAACGGAACCGTCACGCTACAGCCGCTCGGGCGGGCACTGCTGTTCCTGCACCGCTGGATCCCGCTCGGTAGTCGCATCGCGCCGGCCACGCGCGTTCCAGGGGTGCTCGCCGCGAGCGTGTCCGAAGGGGCAAGTGCGCACACAGCCGGGGACGGGAACGCAGGCGCACAGCTGAGTGTGATCGTCAGCTCCTTCTCTTCGAAGACGCTCCCTTATGAAGTCGAGGTTCCTGGTCGCGCAGAGCACGTCAGCACGGACACGCTCACGACGACGCGCGCGAGCGAAGCAAGAGCCTTGGTGGCAGTTCATGCTCACAGAGCCCGGCTGATGCTTGCACCGAACACAGTCGTGGCAATCCGGCTGAAGTAGTGTCGCGCAACGCTTATCCCCAGCGGTCGTATAACGCTTTTCCCCGACGGATTTGCGGCTCAGAGCCTCGCCTGATGCCCGCACTCAGGCGTTGACCCGTGGCCGCCGCGCTGCCCAACTCGGCGATCGCCGAAGCGCTGGAAGAGCTCGGCGACCTGTACGAGCTCGACGGCGCGATCGTGCACCGTGTTCTGGCCTACCGCAATGCTGCACGCGCGGTGCGCGAGGCACCGGTGTCGGTGGCCGAGCTGGCGCGCGCCGGCCGCGTCACCGAGCTTGCCGGCATCGGCGCGACGCTCGAGCAGAAGATCCTTGCGCTGCTCGACACCGGCACCATTCCGGCGGCGGAGAAGCTGCGCGCACGGGTACCGGCAGGGTTGATCGCGATCGTACGCCTGCCCGGCTTGGGGCCCAAGCGCGCGCGGCTGCTGCACAAGCAGCTCGGGATCAACTCGCTCGAGTCGCTACGCGAAGCGGCGCTTGCGGGAAAGCTTCACGCCGTCAAGGGCCTCGGGCCGAAGTTCGAGGCGAGCGTGATCGCAGGGCTGGAGCGGATGCCCACCGGCGTGGGAGCCGAGCGCGGTGCGAAACGCCTGTTGCTGCCCGATGCGCTGGAGCTGGGTCAAGCGCTCGCCGAGGGGCTGATAGAGCGTGAAGGCAGTGCACGGTCTACAGCGTCATGCAACCAGATGGTTGCATATGCCTCTGTTTCTGGACCGACCGATTTCGATATCAACAGCGGCTGCACAAGCACGGACACAGGCGCACAGGTGCTAATCGCCGGCTCGGCCAGGCGCATGGCCGACAGCGCCAAGGACATCGACCTGATCGCGGTGACGCGCAAACCTGTGACGCTCGCCAAGAGCCTGGCCGAGCTACCACAGATCGAGAGCGTCAGCTATGCGAGCAGGAGCGGAGCGAAAGGACACACTCATGCCGGCACAAGCGTCGATCTGCGTATCGCCAAGCCCGGGCAGCTCGGCAACCTGCTGCAGCACTTCACCGGCTCGGGCAAGCACAACGCGGCCCTGCGCGAAATGGCGGTGCGCAAAGGCTCGCACGTGTCCGAGTACGGCATCAAGGACGACGCAACCGGAGCAACGGACACCTATGCAAGCGAGCAGGAGGTGTATGCACGGCTTGGTCTGGCCTATATCGAGCCGGAGTTGCGCGAAGATCGCGGCGAGCTGGCGGCGGCCGCGCTCGGGCCAGGCCCCGCGAAGAAACATCCGGCCGGCAAGCTGTCCAGCCACCGCAGGGAACCTGCCGCCATAGCCCACAGTGGGCTCCCCGAGCTGATCGAGCTCAGCGACATCAAGGGCGACCTGCACTGTCACACCGTCGCCTCGGATGGGCGCAACACGATCGAGGAGATGGCGCTTGCTGCTCGCGCTCGCGGCTACGAGTACGTGGCAATCACCGACCATTCGGCCTCGCACGGATTTGGCAACGACGTATCCCCCGAAGAATTGCGCCTGCAGATCGAGCATGTGCGCGAAGCCAACGCAAGCATCGAGGGGATCAGGATCCTGGCCGGCAGCGAGGTGAACATCCTGCCCGACGGCTCGCTCGACTACGAAGACGCGCTGCTGGGAGAGCTGGACTGGGCGATCGCCAGCGTGCACACCGCCTTCGGCATGAGCGAACAGAAGATGACCGAACGCATGATCGCGGCGATGGAGCATCCGCTCATCGACGCGATTGGACATCCGACCGGGCGTCTGATCGAGCGACGCGAACCCTACGCGCTCGACATGCACGCGCTGATCGAGGCCGCGGTGCGTACTGGCACGATGCTCGAGATCAACGCCAACCCCAGCCGCCGCGACCTGAACGACGTCCATGCGCGCGCGGCCGCACGCGCTGGGGCCACGATCGTGATCGACTCCGACGCCCACGGCACCGAGCGTTTCGCGGTGATGCGCTGGGGCGTGGCGACCGCGCGTCGCGCGTGGCTGAGCGCAAACGACGTGGCCAACACGCGCTCCTGGGAGCTACTCAGAGAGCTGCGCAAGCCCGCGCGTGTCGCTCGATAGCTCTCCAAGTCCTCAAAAATGTTTTTAGGCTTGCGCCGTGCAACTCGAAACCGAGGCCCTTGCGAAGCTCAGCTGTAGTACCGCGGATTGTGAAACGGGCAATAGAGCTCGACCTTCCCCGATCGGGGGTCTAGGCGTAACACCCACACCCCAGTGCCGTCACTCAGAGTCGTACATGTGGGTGGCAGACCTGGCGAGATTGTCTGATGGACAAGCGCCACGACAGCGGTGCCTGTACTCAACAGGGACGGTTCGAGGGAAGGTAACATTTTGGCGATCATAAAAAGCGGGAGAAGACCTTCGACAGAGAAATCCGGCGCTTTGCTCTGCCTGAGACTGATTACGACGACGTCGGCGCCTTCCTTTTTCAGTGTTGTCAGGAGGCCCGGCACGTCACCGTCGCGTCGCGGTCCGGCTACGAGAAATCCGGCATTTGAATACAGCACGATTCGGTCCGGGAACGCCTCGGTGTTTGGTGGAGAGCTCACAAGCTTGGCTTCCACCGGTTTCCCGATGCCAAAAGTGGTGGCGAGAGTGTTGGCTACCACTGCCAGCACCAGCACACCCGTGGCAAGCAGCCGTGTGACACGCGACAGATGGACGATCCAGCCGGTACCGATCACGGCTAGGTAAGGCATCAGCGGCATGTCGTAGCGGATGTCGTGATGAGGAGTCAGCGTGATCGCCAGCCAGGCGACGAGCCCTCCGACCAAGAACTCCAGCCGCGGCCACCGGGATTCCTCCCGACGCACGACCGCGACGACCGTCCAGATGGTGCCGCCGAGAACGAGTACGAACAGCAGGACGAACAGCTGCGAGTTGAGTGTGCTCCAGAAATACCAGAGGAGATTGGTGAACGACAGCGTCGGTGGCTGGTTACCGGCCACTGCGCCCGATTCTGTGCCGGCAAGTTTGGTGATCGTAGAGAGCTCGGAGAAATGGTCGATATACCAGGGCGCTCCGATGACCAGCGCGACTGCCGCAAAGACAGCGAGACCGCGCCAGTGTCGCCATCCGCCGCGCGCGATGGCAACGAGAACGATTCCCGCGAGGAAGAACGGAAATTGCACCTTGACCAGCAGGCCACAACCGACAGCGAGGCCCGCAAAGGCAGCTATACGGACACGGCTGAAATCCTCGCTGGCGAGCAGCAGCCACATCGATACGGCGACGAGCGCTGTCTCCGGGGCATCGAGCATGAAGACGTGAAGCTGTGCGATCAAGAGTGGTGAGCCGAGCACGAAGATCGCGGCGAGCAGGCCCGCTCGCAGGCCGAAGAGCAGTCGGCCCGTCTGATAGCAACCGAGTGTCAGCAAAGAGACAAAGACGAGGTTCTCAGCGATGATCGGGGTGACAACATTCACGCCTCCGATAAACATGGCGAGCGCCCCCACGAGATGGGCAAGTGGCGGGTATTGCGAGGTGTTGTTGAACGGCTCCAGTAGATGGCCCATCGCGAGCTGTTCGTGAAAATAAATTGCGGTGCCCAGATGATCTCCGGCGTCGTAGATCGGGATACTTCGATCTCGCGTGAGCCACCAGCAGGTGATCCCGATGAAGGCCGCGGTTATAGCGATGGCGCCCCAGGCGGAGCCGCTCCAAGGCGAAAAATCGACGCGCGGCCGCACCCGCGTCGGGGAGTTGGCCTGAGCCCGAGCGGTCGCTGACATCCAAATAGTCTAAACGCAGTTGATTCCAAATACTAGCGAAATCAGGGTAAGTGGATCGAGTCAGAAACACTCCACGACGGCCCGCCGGACTCATCCGATCGAACCGAGTGGACACCCGAGCACCAACCGGGTATAAGCCACCGTTTACTCAGGAGCTGGCGAGAACCTGCCGCGGACGCATTCTCAGCGGCCGAGCAGAGTTGGCAACAGCAGCTCGGTCACGAGCTTGTCGACGGCCGCACGCCGGAAAGGGAGGAGCACCGACAGCGCGCGCTGCGCGTAGCCGGGCAGCGGGTCGTCGAGCGCGGTGCGTACGGCCACACCCAGCTCTGCAATGCCGTGATCGGGCGGGACCAGGCGGCCGTCGAGCTCACGAGCGAGTGGTAGCGCCACGTACGGGCCGGGCGAAGGTGTCGTCACGAGCATGCAACCGTCCGCCAGCGCCTCGAGCTGGGCGACGCCATAGTCCTCGCGGCGGGCCGCGCACACGTATACGCGCGCGCGGCGCAGCAGTGCGCGGTAGTCCCGATGAGCCAGCATCCCCACGACGCGCACACCTGGGCCGGGAGGCGCATAGCCAAGGCTACATAGCTCGCGCTCCTCCACCCCCGCCACGAGCAGCTCCTCCCCCGGCTTGCGGATTCCTCGCCAAGCATCGAGCACGACGTCGAGGCCCTTCTTGCCTGGGTTTGCCGCATATGTGATCGCGGCGATATCGCGTTCGTTGTGTGATGCATGCAATTTGCGTGCATCGTCGGGAATGTGTGATTCACTCGCCTTGTCCGCTTCGCCCAAGTATTCTGAATCACCCAATTTGCCTACCTCACGCAAAGAATGTGATTCATGCGTGCCAGACGGCTCGACGGGCACCGGCAGCACAAGCTCACCCTCGCGCCGACGGGCGTCGCGCACGCACGCGGGGACCTCGAGCAGCGCGCCCTCGCTCTGCGCCAGCAAGAGCGACGCTTCGCGCAGGCGACGACGCTCCAGCGGACGCTGCCACAGGCCGTGGCGCCCCGGGCGGTTGGCCGCAGCAGGCGCGTCGAAGCGGATCGCCCCGGGACGCGGCCAAAGCAAAGCCGCGGTCGTCGTCGAGTAGATCAGCGCTCGTGCAGACGTGCGCGCAAGCTCAGCCGTGACCGCTCGCCTCGTGGCAAGCGCCCAGCGCAGATCCGTGAGCATCAGCGTGCGCACCGGCGCCGGCGGCTCGGGGCGCACGATGCCCGCGCTCGTGCCGGCGCGAAGCAGCGAGGCAAGCAGCTCATCGTCGACAGCGCGCAGGCCGCCGGTCGCACCTAGAGAGACGATCAGGATGTCGAGAGAACGAGCGCCACCGCCTTGGCGCACCGTGGAATCAAAACCGGAACTCACCACACACCGTGCCCCTGTCACGCTTCAGGTCGTGGCGCCGCCCACGCGCTGTGGGCGCAGGGCCTTGAAGCCTGGAGTGCGTGCCAGCGCGACCGCGCGCAGCGGGGATGTGCGCAGCACGTGGAAGCGCACCCCGTCGCGCTCCTCGATCGCCGCCACTGCCGCATCCTGGCGGCGCCACCACAGCGCTACCGCGATCGCGAAACCTGCGCCGATGCCTGGGATCTGCGGGGCGATGAAAGCTAGCCCGCCGGCCACCACGGTGAATAGCAACAATGGCCACAGGCGGTTCAGCAGCGTGGCGGCCGGGCGGTACTCGGGTAGCGCGGTGCTTGTCTTTGCCTCGCGCAGCAGACGCGCGATCGGCGGGTGCACCTCCGCGCGGCGGCCCAGCCACAGTCCAATCGCGGCGGCAACCACCCACCAACCGACCGAGATCGGCACGATTGTCGGGTCTGAAGACGGTGCGGCGGAGAACACGGTGACGATTACCAGGGCTGTCGCAGCGGCTGCGCTGAGCAGGACAGTGGCCCTGAGGAAGTTGACGAAGTGCACGCCTCGTTATCGCGTCAGCGCGCGTTCCGCAGAGGACGACTGGACACAACGGCGATCCTCACAAGAGCGCCTGGAGCAGGCCAAGCACGCCGCTCTGCCCGTCGATGATCAGGTCGGCTTGCTCGGCCAACTCGGGCGGCGTCTCCTCTGAGCCGACCGCGACGCGCACGGCCAGCTCCAGCGTGCCTGCATCGACGAGCGCGCGCAGAGCACGGAAAGCGTCGATGTCGGTGCTGTCGTCGCCGACGTAGAGGGCGGTCTTGATCGGCAGGCCGTCCTCGCGATCTGTGGCGCTCTGCAAAAGCGCGCTTACGCCTAGGCCCTTGTCAAGTGCGATCGGCGGGCGCACCTCGAGCACCATCCGGCCCCAGTGGACGGCAAAGCCCTCGTCCTCCGCTCGCTCGGCGATCTCATGCACCAGCGTCTCCGCAGCCTGCTGGTCGGGGACGCCGCGCCAGTGAAAGGCAGCGATCGCCTCCTTGTCCTCGCTGCGCACACGCGCGCGGTGCAGCTCTGGGGTGAGCGCGCGCCGCGCAAACTCGCGTACGCGCTCCGACCAAGCCGTCAGGTCGGGGTCGAGCTCGGCGCGCGTGGCTCCGGGTCGCAGCAGCTCACCGCCGTGGTTGCCGATGTAGGCGATGCTGCCGATCGCGACGATCTGGCGTGCCGTTGCTGCTCGGCGTCCACTGACGCAGCCCACAAGCCGGTAGCGCTTGGATATCTCGATCAGCAACGTGCGTGTCGCCTCGGGCACATGCGCATCGGCGGCATGGCGCACGATCGGCGCCAGCGTGCCGTCAATGTCAAGCAGCACGGCTGCATGATCGGGGTCGGAGCGGAGCGGCTCAAGCGCCTCCACAAGCAGGGCGGCCGGGGACACGACCTTTAGTATGGCGCTCTGTGGCGGCGGACCGGTCAGATCTTGCACATGACCGCTGATCGGGAGCTCGAGCCGAGCAGCCACAGAGCACTCAAGCTGGCTACGATCGGCAGCGCCGCCGGCCTCTTCAGCGGGCTGTTCGGCGTTGGCGGCGGGACGGTGATCGTGCCGCTGTTGGTGCTGTGGCTCGGCTACGGGCCGCGCGAGGCTACGGGCACCTCGCTCGCGGCAATCGTTTTCATCGCCGGCTTCGCTGCCGCTACGCAGGGCGCTTATGGCAATGTGCACGTGCTCGACGCGGCGCTGATGGGAGTTCCAGCTGTGGGCGGGGTGTTGGTCGGCACCTGGCTGCAGCAGCGCCTTGCGACCCGCTCGATCTCGCTGCTGTTCGCCGCGGTGCTCGTGGCGAGCGCCTTGGAGCTGCTTACGCAATGATCGGCATTCGGCCCCCACACGCTAGTGGCCACCATCATCGGATAGAGCATGCCCCCCGCGCACGCGGGGGGCATCGCCCTTTTCGAGACCAACTGCCAAGCGCGACGAGTGCGCCCGAGCGGTGATCGCCGCAATCGCGATCGGGCTGTGTGCGGGCATCGTCGGCGGGCTGCTCGGGGTAGGCGGCGGCGTGCTGTTCGTGCCTGGGCTGGTGATCGTGCTGGGCCTTGGACAGCACCAGGCGGAGGCCACCTCGCTGCTTGCGATCGTGCCGGTGGCGATTGTCGGCACGATCAGACAGGACCGCTACGGCAACGTGCGCCGCAAAGATGCGCTGCTGATGGGGCTGTTGTCTATCGCCGGCGTCGCGGCCGGCGTGGCTTTGGCAAATGCCTTGTCGGGCAGCGTGCTGCGCGTCGGCTTCGCGCTGTTGATGCTGCTCGTGGCGGGCCAGCTCGTGCGCAGGGCGATCGGTGAGCACGGGGACGTCGATCCCCCGCAAAAGGAGCCTTCACACGGAAATCACCCAACTTCCGCCAATAGCGCCTAGACTGATGTGAATGGGACTCGACAACCCCGTTCATCTCATCTTCATTGTGGTGGTTCTGCTGCTGCTGTTCGGCGCCAAGCGCCTGCCCGAGATCGGGCGCTCGCTCGGTACCGGCATGCGCGAGTTCAAGCAGTCAGTCACCGGCGAGGCGACAAGCCACAGCCACGACGCGCAACCGCCTGGCCAACAGCAGGTGTCCTTGCCGCCGGCAACGACGCAGCAGGCGCCCGCGCCACCACCGACTCCGCAGCAGGCCGCACCGACGCCTGTGCCCTCATCAGCTCAGGCAAGCCCGCAAGACGCCTTCGCCCAGCGCGAGCAGGCTTCCAGCGAGCAGCGCTAGAAGCAACTGCCGGCGATCTGCCGCCTGAGGCAGTTGAGGTATGGCCCGGATTGAATCGGGACCGGCACGACGTGCTTTGCCCGAGTCCGGGGCTTCACTCGCCATGCCCGATCGAGCACTGCACGCTAACCGTGGTGGAGTATTGGCCCTGTGCTGACCGCTTCAAAAGCCGAGCCCGGCACCCGCTTCAGCTGATCAAGGTCTTCGTTGTTCCAACCTTGGTTTGGGGCGCCCGTTATGTACCAAGGGCTGCCGTTGTCGGCGACGATCAGACCGTAGCGCTTGAGCGCACGCAGGACTACCAAGGCTTGGCCGTGGTAAGCCGCCAGGTCGAAGCTTGCCTTCAAGCGCAGGCGCAAGCCCATCGGCGGCAGCGCCGGATCGGAGCTGCTGGATGCGTAATGGGTAGCCGGATGGATGTAGCCGCGCTGGGTGGCCGGCACGGTCACCCGCAGCGCGTGGTCGATCTGCCCTGAGCGCACCTCCGGGTAGCGCACCAGCAGCGGGAAGATCGGCAGGCCGGCGGCATCCGCCGAGGTCCAGCCTTCGGGACGTAGCTTGTTGCTGCGTAGGTTGAACACGGCGCCTGACCCGGCGTCCCAACCCGATGCTGTGCGCTGGGCCGCGTACAGCTCGTAAAGCTTGCAACTGCCCTCCTGCAGCACAAGCACGTGTCGGTCGCCTTCTTCGCCCGCGCCCTCCACCGGGGCATTTGGCGGGATCGGGTATGGGCCCGGATTGGATTCTTCGCCGTATTCAGTGAAGTGGATCGGCACTCTTGGCTGGTGGGGGCCGACGACCACATAGGGGATGCCGTAGCTCGGCGGCGTGCCGAAGTCGGCATGCAAATGGATATTTGCGCCGATGCTTTCGATGTATTTGGCCGAGTTCGGGTTGACCGGGGCGTGAGCGATTTCCTGGTTGAGCGGATTGTTGGCCGGGAAGATCGGGCAGCCGCGTTCGTGGGGCGGTCGGGTCAATGGTCCGGGGGCGACGCGCAACGCCATCGCGAATACCGGCGCGCTCATGCCCACCACGAGGGTCGCGGCAAGAATCCACTTTCCAGCTCGCGATCTCACGGACCCGATGCTATAGACCCCTACTCGAAAGGTCATTTAAAACGAGCTTGCACGTATCGCCTGGCATTTTTGAGGCCGGGAGAGATACTTTGGTACCTAATCTTTACCTAGACCTTAAAAAAGGGGGTGCAAACCTGGTCAAGCCAATCGCACACTTGATCACGCAGAACCGCAAACCCGACACCCGACACCCGACACCCGAATCGCAAATCCGATCGCGCTGAATCGACTCGGCGCGTTCAATTCGGACGGGTCAACCCGACGAGGGTCTGCGATGTGCCACCGTCCTGCGCCACGACCGCCGGGCGGGCCTCCATCTGCAGGCTGGCTCCGCAGTGCCAGCAGTAGGCGGCGCCGCGGCTGTGAACAGCGCCGCAGGAGCGGCACTGGCCGTGGACTCCCGCCTCGGCGGCACCCAGCAAGCGTTCCACCTCGCCCAGCTCGGCGTCGGCCTGCTGCAGCTCAGCCGCGCGGCGCGAGAGCACGTCGAGACGGTAGTGATCGCGAATCGCCATCTCGTAAGTGAGCCCACCAAGATCCCACGTGAGCCCGGCAACGCGCTCGGCCAACGCCAAGCGCCGCTCGCGCAGCTCCGCTAGCGAACCGCTTGGAACGAGAGACTGCTCGGCCATCAGCCGCCCGTTTCGATCGGTTTGTCCCCGGAGGTCAGCTTTTCGATTTCCTGCTGGTGTGCTTTGCCCTTGGAGCTGCTCAGTTTCTGAAGCGTCGCGGCGCTTGGTTTGCTCGCCGGCTTGGGCTTTGCCTTGGCCGTTTCAGCTTCTTTTACTTCCTTGACTTCTTGCGCTTCGTTTGCGGGCGCGCTTTTGGAGGTGGCGGCTTTTGTTGGGCTCGCTGGCGTCGTCGCGGACGTGGTCGAGCTAGGAGCGGATGTCGCCGCTGCAGGTAGGGTGCCCTCGATCTTGACGATCGAAGGGCCTGACGCTCTGGACGGCGCCAGCCAGTGACCGACGAGCAGGCCGATCAGGCCACACATGAGCAGCACGGCGATCAAGCCAAACAGGCCTGAGTAGCGCCGTAGCCAGCCGATCGCGCCCTCGTCCGCGGGCAGCGGCGGCAGGTAGCCAGCCGTCGGCTGGGCATACGCCACTGGGTGGCGCAACTCGCTCTCTGCCTGCAGCACATCGAGGAACGGCAGTCGCACAGGCGAGCAAGGCTGACCGCAGGCCAGGCAGTAGCGCTGGTCGGCGGCGATTTGGGTGCCGCAGTTCGGGCACTTGGCGCCGTCGCCCTCGGGCGGAGGTTGGATCGGGAAGACGTTCACGCTCGCCCCAATCGAGCGCCTGCTGAAAGGTCGCCGTTTGCGCGCATCGCTCGCACTCGCACTCTCACCCGAAAGCGCCGCGCACGTAGTCGCGCGTACGCTCGGCGCGCGGCTGCTCGAACACCTGCGCGGCCGTGCCGTACTCGATCATCTCGCCCAGGTACATGAAGGCGACCTTGTCGGCTACGCGCTGGGCTTGCGCGAGGTTGTGCGTGACGATCACCACGGCCAGGTCTCGGCGCAACTCGTGGATCAGATCCTCGATCACACTTGTGGAGATCGGGTCGAGCGCGGAGCAGGGCTCGTCCATCAAGAGCACCTCGGGGCGCATTGCGATCGCGCGTGCGATACACAGTCGCTGCTGCTGGCCTCCGGAGAGACGTAGAGCGGGACGGTCGAGATCGCCGGCGACCTCGTCGTAGAGCCCTGCTCGCCGCAGCGCGTCGATCACCAGCGGCTCCAGCTCGCGCCGGCGCGGCTTCTTGCGCGACTGTTCGCGCAAGGCAAAGGCCACGTTGTCGAAGATCGACATCGGGAAGGGGTTGGGCTGCTGGAAGACCATCGCCACTCGCGCGCGCAGCTTTGTGTCCTGCAAGGCGTGGACGTCCTGGCCGTCGAGCATGATCGCGCCCGAGCGCGAGGCGCTTGGGGTCAGCTCGGTGAGCCGGTTGAGCGTGCGCAGCAGGCTCGTCTTGCCGCAACCTGACGGGCCGATCAGGGCCAGCACCTCGCCCTGATGGATGGACATGGAGACGGAGTTGACGGCGCGCTTGCCACCGTAGTAGATGCTCACGTCATCCAGGCGCAAGCGCTCTGGGCCCTGGGCCGCCAGCGACTGGCAGATCGAACCGCGCTCCTGCGGCGGGGCTACCGCCGTCGGCTCGCGGTCGAGCACGATCGTGCGTACCGGCGGGATGACGTCCGGGCGAGGCGGATCCTCGCGCTCAGCACTCAGCGGCCACGGATCCAACAGCGACTCCTCTGTATTCATCGTCATGTTTTCCATCGAACTGATGAGGTTAGTTGGGAATCGCGTCTTTGTCAAAGCCGGGATCCTTGCTCGACGCCGCTGGAGTGTGCTTGCCGGCGACTGATGCGGCCCACGGCGACATTGAGGAGGAGAACGAACAGCAGCAGCACGAAGGCGGCCGCATACGCCTTGTCCGCGGCCTTGCCTTCGCCGGCCGGCGAGTTGTCGAACACGTAACTTGTCAACGTCGAGCCCGTGCCGCGCAAGAACCCCACGATCGGGGTTGAGTTGAGCGGTTCGTTGCGCAAGGTCTCGCCGAGCACGATGACCACGATCGCCGTGTCGCCGACGATGCGGCTGATTCCCAGTGTCGTGCCGGTGGCGATGTTGGAACGCACACTCGGGAGCAGCACGCGGCGGATCGTGGCGATGCGCGTCTTGCCGAGCGCGAACGCTGCCTCGCGCATGTGCGCCGGTACGGCCTGCAGACCGTCGCGGGTAGCCGCGTAGATCGGCGGCAGCGCGATCAGCGACATCGTGAGGCCGGCCGCGATGAACGATGTGCCGGTGACCACGCCCGTCGGCGACCTGCTCGACAGCGGCGCAAGAACGCCGAGCTGGAAGACGGCCAGGCCGACGATCGCAATCACGATGTCGGGTGTGCCGGCGACGATCTCGATCGCGGACTCGACCAGCCGGGCAAGAGATTGACGAGCCCGTCCACCCTGACCGTACTCGATGATCCAGGCAGCGCAGCAAACCCCAAGCGGCAGCGCTACAACCAGTCCGATCGCGGTCAGCACGGCGGTCCCGATCAACGGGTCCAAGATGCCGCCCGAGACTGTCCCGTCTTCGGCGATCTGCGGCCTTGAGACAAGCAGGTCCGGGCGCAGATATTGAAAGCCGCGCACACCCATATAAACGACAATCGCCCCCGTCACGAGGCACAGGCCGAGCCCGGCCGCCCACGCGGCGCCCAGAACGATCCGGTCGAGCAAGCGCCACTCTCGCATCGAGGAGCCCCGACCGCGCGTGGGACGAGGCGCATCTGACTGCACGGCAGGAAGTGCGGTGGGGAACGTGCTCATCACTTGAGCTGGTAGCGCCGCAGCGGCAGCTTGATCAGATAAGAGCCGAGCGACAGCGCGATCGCCGAGAGCAACAGCAGCAGGCCGAAGGCGTACAGAGTCGAGTTCACCGCTGGCGAGCCGCCGAAGCCTTCCTTGTTGTCGACGATCACGCTCGCAAGCGTGCGCAACGGCTCATAGAGGAAGATCAACGGTCCGTGATCCAGGTTCGGGGTGAACGAGCGCGAGCCCGAGACCATAAAGATCATTATCGCCTCGCCGAGAGCCCGGGCGCACGCGAGTGCTGCGGCCGCGACTATTGCCGGACGGATCGCCTTGAGGCTGACTGCCAGCGTGGCGCGCAGCCGATGCACGCCAAGCGCCATCGCCCCCTCACGCCATGAGGCCGGCACTCCGGAAAGCGCCTCGCTGATCAGCGCGACCATGATCGGCGCGATCATCACGGCGAGCACCACCGACGCCACGAGCAGGCTGGCGCCCGTCAACTCGACGGTGTCCTGCACCGAGGTCTTCTGCGCACCGGTGATCAGGTGATTGCCTACGAACGGCACGAGCACGAGAATCCCGATCAGGCCGTAGATGACCGACGGCACCGATGCCAGCAGGCGCACGACGGGGATCATCACGCGCCTCAGGGCCGACGGCGCGAACTCGACGATGAAGATCGAGGACAGCAGCGCGAGCGGCAGCGCGATCAACAGCGCGATCGAGGTTGTGAGCAGCGTGCCGTAGATGACCGGCCACGCGCGCAAGTGGTAGGCGGAGGCCGGCGGATGAGCGCTCGTTTCGAA
Organism: uncultured Solirubrobacterales bacterium; assembly: GCA_963827045.1. Taxonomy (GTDB): domain Bacteria; phylum Actinomycetota; class Thermoleophilia; order Solirubrobacterales; family Solirubrobacteraceae; genus Palsa-744. The sequence goes on along the minus strand of CAWGZH010000002.1, from coordinate 1,297,504 downwards.
CATTCGCTGCAGCTGACTGTCGAGATTGCCGCCTGAACCAAGCCAAGCGACACCGCCGTTGTGCTCGATCGTCGGCCAGGCGTGGACAGCGACGAACACGACCATCCCCACCACGATCAGGCACACCAGCAACGACGCCGCGCCGAGCGTGAGCTCGGCGCGGCGGTCGGACCAGGGTTGGCGCAGACGCACCAATGGGTTTGTTACTTGAGGGAGATCCACTGTGTGGAGATGATCTTCTGTGCGGCCGCGCTGTTCTCGATCCAGCCGATAAACGCGGAGGCGGCACCCGTTGCTTTGCCCTTCGTAACCTCATAGAAGTGCGCGATACCCGCGTAGCTTCCGGCGGTGGCGTTGGCCAGCGTGCAGCCGACGCCGTTGAAGGCGACGTCATTTACGCCCTGACTGGCGAAGTAGCCGGACAAGAAGCCAATAGAGCCCGGGTCTTTTTCGATCGCCTGGCGCTGCAGGCCCTCGGAGGACTCTTCGGCTGCCAGCGAGGAGACTTTCTTGCCGCCGATCAAAAGCGTCGTGAAGTTGCTGAGCGTGCCGGCCGTGGAGTTGCGGCTGATCAGGTCGATCGGCCCTGTGGCAGTCGCGCCTGGGACCTTGCTCCATTCGCGGGTCTTGCCCGTGAAGATCGCTTCGGTCTGCGCCTGCGTGAGGTTGGCCAGCTTGTTGGAGCTATTGGTGACCACGCACAGGTAGTACTTGGCGATCGGGTAGAAGCTCAGACCGGCGGGATCGGTCGGCAGTGGATCGCGCGAGACATCGGCGATCGAGTCGCGGCCGGCGGCGACGTTGTTGATGCCGACCTGCGTGCCGCCCTGTGAAAGCTTGATTTTGACCTTCTTGTTGAGCTTGTCGTACTTCTGGACGAGCAGCGAGACGAGCGGGAACGACGCGGTCGCTCCGCTAATCGAGAGCGTGCTCGTCGCGAGAGCGATCGATGGGACCGCTATCGAGAGCGTGAGAGTCGCCGCGACTAGGGCGGCGACACGGCGAGATCGGTGCATTGAAGTAGGGGCTCCGTTCGAATGGTTGACAGCGTATTGTGCGGCAGCCTAGCACAATCTTCACAAATAAGATCAGGATTAGCTATTTTATGAGAATGCCAACCAATCCAGAGCAAAGCGCGCTGCCCGAGCAGTGCACAGGCTGCGGTGCCGTCCTTGCCCTAGACCAGCGCTATTGCTTGCAATGCGGTGCCAGACATGGCAATCCCCGCTTGGACTTCACCGCATTCTGGGAGCCACTGTCTCCAACCGACAGCGCGGACAATCAACCCGACGCACACACCGGTAGGGCGCCCTCGCGAGGCGTGGCCGCCGCGCTGTCGGCCGGAGTGCTCGCCGTTGGCATCCTTGCGGGCGTCGCGCTGGGGCCCGGTCCGGCAAGCTCGCCGGCCGACAGTGCCACACTCGCACAGCGGGCGCTTGCCGCACTGGTGGCGAGTGCCGGCAGCAGCTCACAGACAGCCACTTCGACGAGCGCCGCGGCAACGCCACCGCCGATCACAAGCGAATCCACCCCGACGCCCGCAACTACGAGCGCCACCAAGGGCAACGCTAAATCGGCACCGGCCTCAAGCGTTGCAAGCAGCTCCCCTGAAAGCTCAAGCGAATCCTCGACGAGCCCATCGGAAAGCTCCTCCAAAACCTCTAAAGGTGAAAGCGAAAAAACGTCCCCGGGCACGCCGATCAAACTGCCTGCGATCAAGCACGTGTGGGTGATCGCGCTCTCAGGCACGAGCTTCAGCGCCGCGCTGGCAGACCCCATAGCCGATCCCTACCTGGCTAAGCAGCTCATACCCAAGGGTACGTTGCTCAGCAACTACGCGCTCAGCTCGAGCAGCGCGCTTGGCAACGGGGTCGCGCTGCTCTCGGGGCAGGGCGTAAACCTCGACACCGAACAGAACTGTCCCACCTACAGCGAACTGCAGCCGCCCACCGTCAACGCCACCACCGGCCTCGCCGAGGGCGTTGGCTGCGTCTATCCGGCGGCCGTCAAAACGCTCGCCGACGAGCTGACCGCGGGGTCGCTGACTTGGAAGGCCTACGTGCAAGGCATGGAAGCGAGCGCGCCGGCCGGCTCCAGCGGCACGGCGCCCGCTGCCGGCGCTCAGAGCGAGACGGCCACAACCAGCACAGCACCCGCCGCCGCGAGTGACACGACCTCAGCCGGTATGGCACCTGCCGCGGGTGACACGACCACGACACCGAGCACCAGCACGCCGAGCGGCACCGGCACGAGCACGGGGACCGGCGCGCAGACGCAGCCGACGACCGGCATCACCTGCCGCCGGCCCGAACTTGGTGCCACCGACCCCAATCACACACCCGTCCCCGGCGACCCCTACCTCACTTATCGCAACCCCTTCGTGTACTTCGACTCGCTGCTGAGCGAAAGCGCGTGCGCCAGCAACGACGTGGACCTGTCGCAGCTACAGGCGAGCCTCGCTACACCTGCCAACACGCCAAGCCTCAGCTGGATCGTGCCCTCTGCCTGCAACGACGGCTCGGCCGCTCCCTGCGCACCGGGCTCACCGGCTGGGCTCGTGCCCGCCGACGCTTTTCTGAAGGAAGTCGTGCCTCAGATTCTCGCGACCAGCGCCTACGGCAAGGAAGGCCTGATCGTGATCGTGCCCGACAGCCCGCCTGCCTCGCCCGCGAGCGCCGCGAGCAAGCCAGTCGGCGCGCTCTTGCTCTCACCATTCGTGCACAGCGGTGCGCGGGTAGCCGAAAGCTTCAACGACTTCTCGCTCCTGAAGAGCATCTCGCTGCTCTTCGGAGTCCTCCCCTTGGGCCATGCCAACGACCAAGCAACCGTGTCATTCGGGGCGACGGTCTACGGCGCAAGTGGAAAAGCGGCCGGTGCCGCCTCCACGGCCAAGAAGGCGGCCCAGGCCGCATCAACACAACCGCGGCGCCGTCCGTTCCCGGATCTCATCGATCCGGGAACGCCTGCGTCGCATCCCGGCGGCTGAACCTCCGCCTTCATGTCAAACAACGAACGGAGACCCCCGTTGCATACACATCGACCCGTCCACCAGCGAGCTTCCCTTTGGCTCAGTGCGATCGTAGGCTCGATCGTCCTCTCTATGGCGATCGTCGCCTCGGCTCACGCCGAAGCCGTTGGAATCGAAGGAAGCCCGAATAACCTCACCTGCTCCGGTCACATATCGGCCGGCACGCCCGAACTCGGAAGCGAAGAAGTTCAGGTTCGCTACACGTTCTACTGCAATGGCCCGATCACGGGCTACCAGCTGCAGTCGAACGTGCCCCTCACCGGCTTCGAGGCAGCGCCGCTCGTCACAAGCAACGCGACAAACCAGCCGCTCTCGGACACGTTCTCCTGCGGTGGCGAATTGCCGGGTTGGTCGGATAACTGCGAGGGCTCGACCAAGACCGGCTGGGAGACGATCACCGGGCAGTTCTCGATCGGCAAAGCGCTATGCGCGGCGCCGCATCTCGACCCGCTCCTGAGCGTCACCGATATCTACCTCGAAAAGACCGTCCCGACGCAGGCGATCTCAGGGCCGTTCGACCTGGGCCGCCCGCTGCACTGCCCCGCCTCCTCTTATGTGGGAGGCACGCGTCTGGAACCGGCGACGCCACTCCCGACGAAGGACAAGAAGGACGGCAAGCACGGCAAAGTCAAAGGCAAAAAAGCCAAAGCGGGGAGCAAAGCCAAGAAGAAATAGCGCTAGACGCCGGTGCCCGGCGCCACAAACATGGCGTCCGGGCACAACACGCGACAAAGAGGCTTACGAGAGCGGCTGGCCACGTGCGACGTGCCTATCGAGGGCGGCGGCGCCCAGCCGCGTGAGGACGGCCTAAGAATTATCTAACCGACAGACGCTGCCGGCAGCGTACGCTTGGCCGGGTGACCCTCGCGACTCATCCGGCCAAGCGCCGTCGCCTGCGTGCTCGCAAGCCCCGACGCCGAGGGGCAGCGTTGTTGGCGGCGCTCGCCGTATTGGCGCTTGCCCTCACGAGCTGCGGCTCTGCCACCAGTGCCGAGAGCGTCGCGGCTGTCGCTCCCCTTGCCCCTCCGCAGTGCGCGGACGCGGTCGCCAGGGCGCTCGGGACGATCTCCGAACACGTCTACCACGAGCTCTCGGGCGGACGGATCGCCCTGCCGGCCGCCGAAAGAGTGGCCAGCTCGCCGGTGCTGCTCGCCGCCATCCAAGACAATGATCCGGCCGCGGCCCGCAAGGCATTGGCACCGTTGCTGCGCGGCCAGCTCGTGCGCGTGCGCGTGCGCCTCGCCGGACGCACGTTCGTCGAATACGGCAGTGCCAACGGAATCGCGCCCGTGAGCACCCCGTTGAGAAACCTCGGAGGGCGCACGATCGGCACGGTCACAGCCGCGGAGGAGGGCGTCTTCGGGTATGCAGGCACGCTGTATGCGATCACCGAAGCACAGGTCTTCGCGCGCTCCGGCGGGCGCTCGCTCGGCGGCTCGAGCAGCCCCGGGCCAAGCAGCATCCCCGATAAAGGCGAGATCGCCTACAAGGCCAAGCGCTACGCCGTCTACTCGTTTCCAGGCGCTGGCTTCCCACAGAAGAAGCTGCGTGTGTACGTACTCGCGCCAGTACCGCCGGCCTCGACCTGCGCGCCCACCTCGGCGGAAACGGCGATCGACACGATCGGCGAGACGGTCAAGCGGATCTATCGCGAGGAGCAGTCTGGAGCGGCCACGCGTGCCGTCGTGCGCGACTTCGAAAATTCCCGTCCCTTCCAGGAAGCGGTCGCGGCCGACAACCCGGCCGCCGCACGAGCTGTGATCGTGAAGTTCTTCGAAGGCACGCTGCACGTCGTGCGCGTACGCGCCACCTTGGGCGAAAAGCTCGTCGCCGATGTCGGCGGGCCGCACGTGCTGGCGCCGATCCGCGGCGACGTGCGCAACGCTCACGGACGCGTCGTCGGCCACTTCCTGCTGTCCGTCCAGGACGACCTTGGCTATGTGATCCTTGCGCAGCGCTTTGCCGGCGCGCAGGCATTCCTCTACGAAGACAAGCAATTGCTGCTCGGCAGCGCGAGCCCGGCGCCGCTGTCGATCCCCAAGCACGGCGAAATACTGTTCGACGGAGTCCTGTACCACACGTACTCGTTCACGGCCGAAGCGTTCCCGAAGGGACTGCTGGAAGTCTCGTTGTTGATTCCGCCGGTGCGCGGAACCTGACAGAACAGCCGGGCGGCTACTACGGGAACGAACATCGCCGCCCGCAGGGCGGCCCATCCCCCCAAAAAACGCTCCCAAGCAGCCAGCGCCGCCGGATCAGATCATGCTCGTGGTCATCCGCTCGATCTCAGCGATCGAGGTCTGACCAGCGCGCACCTTGGCGATGCCGTCGTCGCGCATACGCCGCATACCCTGACTCATCGCCGCGGCCGCGATGTCGTCAACGGAGGCGCGGCTCAGCACCAACGAGCGGACCTCTTCGGTGACAGACATCACCTCGTAGATACCCATGCGCCCCCTGTAACCGGTTGTGGCGCAGCGCGTGCAGCCGACCGGCTCGAACGCCTCGGACTCATACAGCCCATATTCGGCGAGCAAGGACTCCGGCGCTTTGCTCGGACGCTTGCAGTGTGGGCAAAGCGTTCGCACGAGCCGCTGTGCTACGACGCAGTCGATCGCCGAGGAGATCAAAAACGGCTCGATGCCCATGTCGATCAGGCGCCCGAGCGCACTGGGAGCATCGCGGGTGTGCAGTGTCGAGAGCACGAGGTGGCCGGTGAGCGCTGCCTCGACCGCGATGTGAGCGGTTTCGCGGTCGCGGATCTCGCCGACCATGATCACGTCCGGGTCGGCACGCAGCATCGCGCGCAACCCGCCGGCGAAGGTCATGCCGGCCTTGGGCGCCACCTGCATCTGCTTGACCCCGGCGATACGCGACTCGACAGGATCCTCGATCGTGAGGATCGAACGACTGCCGTCGTTGACGGCCCCGAGCGCTGCGTACAGCGTCGTAGACTTACCGCTACCGGTCGGGCCCGTCACGAGCACCGCGCCATTGGGGCGCGCGATCGCATAGGCGAAGCGATCCTGCTCGGTGCGCTGCATGCCCAGCGACTCCAGCCCACGGACGGCCACGCCCTTGTCGAGAATGCGCAGATAAGCACCCTCGCCGTACACGAGCGGGAGCGTAGTCACGCGTACGTCGACGCGACGCCCGGAGACGGTCAGCGCGAAGCGCCCGTCCTGGGGGACGCGCCGCTCGGAGATGTCCATCTCCGACATGATCTTTATGCGCGAGATGATGCTCGTGGCCATCGAGCGCTTGAGCGTCGAGGTCAGCGAGAGTACGCCGTCGATGCGAAACGAGACGTGCATGTCGCCCTCGCCCGGATCGATGTGAATGTCAGAGGCGCCCTGCTCGATCGCGTCGGCGATGATCGAGTGCACGAGCTTGACGACAGGAGCGTCCTTGTCGGCCTCGTCCATGACGAAGTCGGACTCGCTATCGCCGTCGTCCTCCTCGACGATCTCTTCGACCGACTGCTCCACGCGCGAGAGGCGCATGATCAGGATGTTCAGGTCCTCGATCGAAGCCGAGGCCGAACGAACACGCCTGCCGGTGAGCATCGCGATGTCGTCGATCGTCAGCACGTTCGTGGGGTCTGCCATCGCCAGCATCAACGTGCCGTCCTCTAGGAAGCCGACCGGCACCGCCTGATAGCGACGGATGGCCTCCATATCGATGAGGTTCACGGCACCCATGTCCAGCTCGTACACGGACAGATCGATGTATTCAAGGCCAAAGCGCTCCGCCACAACACGCGCCAGCTGGTCGTGGCGCAGAATGCCCTGCTCGACGAGGATCTGGCCGGTGGGCTTGCCTTGAGCCCGAGCGATCTCCACGGCCTCCTCGACTTTCTCGCGCGTGGCGAAGCCGAGATCCACGACCACGTCGCCGATCAGACGACCGGGACGTCCATCGGCGAGTGCTTGCATCAGCGCGTCGCGCTGGATGGTGCCGCTGCGAGCAGACTCGGGCGGCCCCATGGCAGGACGCAGCAGCGAGAGCTCGCTCACGGATGCACCGGCTGACGTAGGTCGATCCCCCACGCATTGATGATCGGCATCCGTGGACGCGGACTTGACTGATTCTGCGGGGTTTCTCAGCGGATGATCAGCGGCCGAGACCCTGCTCGAATGCGCCCTTGACGCTGGCGTCGAGCGCGTTTAGTCGCTGCAGGGCAAGCGCCTCGGCAGAGGCCGGGCGCTGGGCGCCGACCCCCTCGGCGCCGTGATGGCAGAGCACACAATGCTCGAGCGACATACGTCGCTCGCTGGGCAACGTCGTAGGAGTATGAGCAGCGATCAATCTCAGCCCCAACTCGATGTGGCCCAACATGCGCCCCTCCTCCGTGCGGGTGATCTCCGCGCCGTAGGCGTACTCGCGTATCTTGCCGATGTCGTGCACAAGCGCCGCGCAAAGCAGTAGGTCACGATCCAAGCGAGGGTGTACCGCGCACAGCTCGACCGCCAGCGTGGCAACCGCCACCGTGTGCTCCAAGAGCCCACCGAGGAAAGCATGGTGCGAGGAAGGTGAGCGACCCGGTCCGGCGGAGGGCAGCGAGCAGGGTGCGCGGCGCAGCTCGGCACGCAGCTCGCGATCGTCCAGCAGGCGCTGCAGCAAGCCTTTGAGGCCGGGATCGAACACCTCGCGCGCAAGGTGCTCGTAGAAGCCCTCCAGCTCCTCGATGTCACGATGGGATACGGGCAGAAAGCGCGCTGCATCCTCGTCTGTCAGCTCGACCCGAGCGATCTGCTCGACCGCGAGCTGCAACTGCTCACGAAACAGCTCAGCACGCCCGCGCACCCGCACGAGCTCGCCACGCTCGAAGCGCCCGGCGAGGAGGTCGGCGTCGCGGAAGACCCTGCCGGAGAGGCTGCCAGACTGGTCGCGCAGCTCGACTGTGAGGTAGGGGTCGCCAGAGCGGGTGATGAGCCGCTCCTTGCGCACGCACGCGAACACGCCGTCCACGACATCGCCGGCACGCAGCGTGGCGACTGTCTGCGCATCAGCCGCCTCCCCGCCGCTCACAAGCTCATGCGTGGCGACTGATCCGATCGGATCGAGAGGTGTGTCAGCGTGCGCGCGCCCATCGGCAGCCACGATAGTTCCAGTGTGCGTTGTGGACATGTGGTGCCCATGATGTACGGTGGGTCGGATGCAGCCACTGATCTGGGATCGTCGCCCCGACGGCCTGCGGGCCCCGGCCATGGTGTGCTCGTTTCAGGGTTGGAACGACGCCGGCGACGCCGCCTCGACCGCGACGGACTTCCTCGCACAGGCGCTTGGCGCGCGACGCTTTGCGAGGATCGACAGCGAGGAGTTCTACGACTTCCAGGCCAACCGTCCGCACGTCAAGATCGACGAGACCCAGGCGCGAGTTATCTCGTGGCCCTCGGTCGAGATCTTCGAAGCGCGTGCTCCGCGCGCCCACCGCGACCTGGTGATCGTGCAGGGCACCGAGCCCTCGATGCGCTGGCGCTCGTTCAGTTCGCTGATCGTCGACCTTGCTGAGGCGCTCGATGTGCAACTGGTAGTGACGCTCGGAGGGCTGCTCGCCGATGTCCCCCACTCACAGCCTGTGACGATGACCGGCTTTGCCTCTGATCCAGCATTGATGGCGAGACTCGCATTGAATGCCAGTAGCTACGAGGGCCCAACGGGAATCGTGGGCGTTTTGCATGCCGGCTTCGGCCAAGCGGGGCTGCCGTCGGCGAGCATTTGGGCAAGCGTGCCCCACTATGTCGCGGCCGCCGCCAGCCCCAAGGCGGCGCTCGCCTTGTTGCGCAAGCTGGAGCTAATGGTGGGGGTCTCGGTCGATGTCACAGAGCTCGAGGAAGCCGCCGCCGAGTACGAACGCCAAGTAGGTCTAGCCGTGCGATCGGATCCCGACATCCAAGCGTTCGTCGACCGTTTGGAGCAGCGCGCCGTCGAGGACGGGCAGGCCGAGATCAGCCCGCAGGATTTGCCTTCTGGTGATCTGCTTGCACGGGAATTCCAGCGCTTCTTGCGCCAGCGAGGGATCGAGAGCTGAGGTTGGAATCCGCCCGCGCAGGAGCGCTGAAGCGAGCGTAAGGCACTGATTTGGGGCACCGAGAGCCCCCGTGAGCAAGAGGCGGCGCCCGGAAGGCCGCCTGACAGCCCTCCCGAAGGATTAGCGTGAGGCGATCCCGTAGGTCACGGCGGCTGAGCCCATCAGCAATTTGTGCGAGCCGTACTGAGCCTCTGCGCTAGTCGGCTGGAAACCGGGCGAGAGCTGGAGCTTTTTGGAGAGCGCGTAGAGGACGAACTCGATCGTGTCGCTCTTGCCCTTGGCCGGACAGATCGGCGAGTAGGCCGCCTTGCCGGCGGTGTTGGTGCCGACGATCCCACCGGCAGGGATCTTGCCGGCCGCAACGCCGGTGGAGCTCGGTTCGATCCCACTGACCACCCAGCGGATGCCACCTTCCGAGCCACTGGAGTTGTCGTCGATCACGAACAGGAAAAGCTCGGCGGCCTTAGCCGGCACTTTCTGCCAAGAAAGCGCAGGCGAGATGCCAGCGCCGGCACAGGTGTAGGAGACGGGGATCGCGCCGTTGCGTTCGAAGGCGGGGCTGGAGATCGAGAAGGCGCCAGGCGCGGTGTAGACCTCACCGCTCGCATTCGAGGCGGAGGAGCCCGACGGCGGGTTGCTCGACGATGTCGCGGAGCTCGAGGCTTTGGCGGAGCTTTTGGCAGTGAGACCTTCCGGCTTGCCTTTGTACTGCTTGCAGTCTTCCATCACATAGTCGGGTTCGCAGCTGGTGTAGCTCTTCCAGTGCGCATGGAATTCGTTCTCGAAGGCGGTGAGCAGCGCGCTGCGCTGGGCAGCGCTCTTGCCGGCCGTGACCTTCGCGGCGATCTTGGAGGCCAGCAGTTCGATCTTGATACGCGCCAGCAGGTCGGCTTCGGTCTCACCGGACTTGGCAAGGTACTTCTGCAATGAGCCGGCCTTGGGAAAGCTCTCGTGCACGAGCTGGGCAAAGCGCTGCTTCACTTCGGCTTCGGAGACGCTGATGCCGCGCGCCGCAGCCTCGCCGAGCACCCACTCGGAGGTGATCAGAAAGCCAAGCGCCTGATGGGCGGGCGAGCTGACGCCGCCAAGCGCCGTCTCGACCGCGAGCCAGTGCTGGTAGCTCGTCTTGGAGATCGGCGTGTGCAAGACATAAGCGACGGCGTCGACGCTTGAGGCGCTGCCCTGTGTGGGCGCCGCCGCCGGAGAGCTCGGCACCGAGGCGGTATTCGTCGAGGACGACCCACCACCGCAGCCGGCGATCAGCGCGGCGGCGAGCAGCGCGGCGGCGAGCAGCGGTAGCGCTGACAGGGGCTCGCTTGCGCCACTGCGCATACGCGAGACCCCCTCTCCCTTCAAGACACTTCTCTTCATCCTCGCGAGCAGGCTATCCACCCGGCCTAAAGCCCAGCGAAAAAACCGTCTGTGGGCATTACCGCTCCCATGCGGGGCAGGCGATGCGGTAGTCGCACAGCCCGCACACGCTCGGTGAGGGTGTCGGCTCGAAGCGCTGCGCCATGATCGCCTCGCCGACCTCGGCGACGACGCGCGCGATCCAATCGGGGTCCATCTCTGCGCTGGGGACGGGAACCTTGAGGTCGTCGAGCACGTAGTAGTAGGACAGGCGCTCGGCCTCAACCTCCCAGGACTCGCGCGCCCCGACCGCATACAGAGAGAGCTGCACGTCGTCGGCGAGCTGCTCCGCGGTCTTTGGGCGCGATGTCTTGTAGTCGATCAGCTCGTAGGCCCCGTCAGGGAGCTTGTCAACGCGATCGACACGCCCACGCAGGTGATGGGGTCCGAGCTTGAATGAGAAGGAGCGCTCAAACCAAGCCGGCTCGGCATCGTGGACCTCGAGGCGTCGGTGGTAGAGCACGAGCGCCGCGCGAGCCTTTACGTGCAGCTCGCGCTCACGGTCGCTGTCGCCGAAGCCGCCGCGGCGCCAGCAGTTCTCGAACAGCTCCATCATCTGCTCGACCGTTGTGTGCTCGGCTGCGTGATAGCGCTCCAGCACCTGGTGTACGGCGATTCCAAAGCGCTGGTGCAAAGTCTGCGCCGAGGGAATCTTCAAGACGCGCCCAAGCTTGTAGCGCAGGGGACAGGCGCGGTATGTGTCGATGTCGGACGCCGAGAGCACAACTCCGTCCCCGCGCCTGGGCAAGAAAGCCTGTAGCGAGGGTTCCTCGCGACGTGCGAATGCGCCAAGCACGGGCGGGGCGACGGCGGCTTTGGGAGCGACCTGCGCGTCCACCCGCTCGAGCTGCTCCTCTTCGCCGGGTCCATGCCCAGCCGACCGGCCTTCGCTTCGTTCAAGCTTATTGGTGCCGGCCGAGCTTGACTCAAACGCCTCACGCTCGCTGACAAGCAGCGCTTCGTCCAGCGTCGAGGTCTGGAAGATCTCGCGCTGCAGCGGTGTGCAGGCGGCGAGCAGGCGCTGATTGATGTCGGCAAGCGCCTCGCCGAGACTCTGGCCAGACGGCCGGTCCTTGAGCGCCGCCAGCTTCACGAGCTCCAGGTAGCGCACGACGCCGTGCGAGATGTCAAGATCGGTGTCCAGGCGCAGCTCGCCCAGGCGCCCAGCGATGCGCAGTGCGCCGCCGAGCACCTCCTCGCGCATCAGCTCGACCGTCGCCTCCAGCGTCTGCGCGCGCGCCTGCGAAATCTTCTCCCCGCCGAGCAGCCTTGCCTCCGAGGCAGCCGTCAACTCCGCCGCCAACTCCTGCGGACTGCAGCCCAAGCGCGGGCGCAAAGCCTCGAAGGCGATCCTCGCTTCCTCGTGCAACGCCTGGAAGAGCTCGATCCGCTCACGCGCCTCAGGCGGCATCCGCGGCGACTCGATCGCCGGCCCAAGCGCCGCCACGATGTCCAGCTTGGCTTTACGCGCCACCTGTACCACGCGCGCGATGTCCACCTGGCGCAGCTCGATCGGTGGACGCCCAAGCGCGCGCACCACCGCCGAGGAGTCGCCCGGATCGGTAAGCAGGCGCAGCCAGGCCAAAACGTCGCGCGCGGCCGCGCGCTCGAAGAACGTCCCCGCCGTCTCCACGTCGCCCGGGCTTTCAGCCGAGGAGGCAAACGCAGTTCGAGAAACGGCCACAGAACAAGGATACGAGTGCATGTCGGCACAGGCAGTCCGAGCAGGACCAAGCACGAACCGAGTCCGCGTTGGCACGAGCCGTCCGAGCACCTAAAGGCACGAACTTTTATCCAAAAACAGCTACTAGGAGAGCACTCCTTTGCGCGGGGCGTACGCTCTAGCGATGGACGGTGTCGACTGGAACGTGGCGCAGCGCGTCGGCGAGATGCTCGCTGGGGGCACGCCATACCTCGGCTCGGACGCGAGCGGAGTGCAATCGCTGGCCGAGCGATTTGCCGCGCGCGTCGGCGCCTACACCGGCCTGCAACCCCCGGAGCACCTGCCAACGCTGGAGCTGATCGACCGTCCCAGTTGGATAGAAGCCAACATCGCCACGATGCGCCCACTGCTGGACCCGCTAACAAAGCGGCTCGGCAGCGGCAGCGGCCCACTCGCACCGGCGATGCGCTCGATCACCCAACTCTTGTTGGGCGCACAGGTAGGTGCGATCACCGGGATCCTCTCCCAGCGCGTGCTCGGCCAGTACGACATCGCGCTGCTTGACCCAGAGCAGCCCCCGCGGCTCTTGCTGCTGGCGCCGAACCTCGCTCAGGCCGCCCGCAATCTGGGCCTCGACCGCGAGGAGTTCACCGCCTGGGTCGCGATCCACGAGGTGACCCATGCCGTCCAGTTCGGTGGCGCCCCGTGGCTGCGCGACTATCTCGGTGGCATGCTGCGCGAGCTGATCGACGGCATGCAGGTCGGGGTCAAACTCGGCGCCATCGCAAAAGTCCCCGATCCCTCGGACCTGCGCGCGCTCGTGGGGCGGCTACGCGGCGGCGAGCTTTTGCGCATCGGGCTAGGCAAGGATCGCTGGGCGCTGGTGGAGCGCATGCAGGCCACAATGTCGCTAATCGAGGGCCACGCCGAGCACGTGATGGACGCCGTCGGCGCTGAAGAGCTGCCGACCATGGAGCGCATGCGCGTTGCGATGAACCGCCGCCGACGCGAGCGCGGCTGGCCATGGCGCATCCTCGAGAAGCTCTTGGGCCTGGAGATGAAGATGCGCCAGTACGAGATCGGACGCTCCTTCTGCGACGAGGTCGTCGCGCAGGCCGGCCCGAGCGCATTGACGCTCGCCTGGCGCTCGGCCGAGATGCTCCCCAGCATGAGCGAGCTGGAGGATCCGTCGGCGTGGCTGACGCGAACACGCGTTCCGCTGCTGCCAAGCTGAAGCCCATCCCCAGGCCTCGGGACGGGCGTCTCGAGGTTTCATAGCTTTTCTTTACAGCGTGTTCACGCCGACTTGAGATTGGCGTGTAACCATCCTTCTAGCATGGGTTAGGAACATGTGTTCGGTGCTAAAGTCGTACCGACCAGAACAAGTGTGCCCCCCAAATAGGAGAACCACTTCCAAATGGCAACACCCCAGTCCACCCCAGCAAGCAGCGCCAAGCCGCGCCGCGCCGCCGCCAAACCGGCGAAGGCAAAAACCACGCGCGCAACCACTGCGCGCACAAGCACTTCCAGCGCCTCCAGCAAGCGCTCCACCACGGCCGTCAAGAATCCCACGGTCGGCTTCTACGCCGAGCGCGCCGTGCTGATCCCCGTCGGCGCCGCACTGATCGCGCGCGAACAGGTACTCGCCCGCGTCAACGACACGATCGAAAGCTATGCCAGCCCTTCCAAGGCAAACGCGCAGCTGCGCAAGTTCGAGCGCCGCGGCAACACGGCCCGCAATCGCTTCGAGCGCGAGGTGCGCAAGACGCGCGTACGCGTCGAACGTGAGGTGCGCCAGACGCGCGCCAGCGTCGAGCGTGAGGCACGTCGCGTCCAGCGCGAGGGCGAAGACCTGGCCAACAAGGTCCAGGAGCGCATCCTCAGCCTCGTCTGAGCCAACCCCTTCCCCCGTCCCGAGCCGGAGAGGGCTCGAGCTGGGAAAGTCTGCCGGCCTCATATCCCGCCGGTAGTAGAAGCACCCTCTCCTCCCTCGCCGCCGGGCGGTCCCCCTACCGCCCGGCGGCATTTTTCTTTCTGCGAGAATGCGAGCAGACATGAACCGCGATGAAGTGATGAAGGCCCTGGAGGTCGTGATCGACCCGGAGCTGCGCCGCTCGATCGTCGAGCTCGAGATGGTGCGCTCGATCGACATCTCCGAGAACGGAGTGGTCGACGTGACCGTCTCGCTGACGACGGCCGGCTGCCCGATCAAGGGCCACTTCCAGACCTCCGTCGCCGAGGCCGTCTCGGCGCTCGAGGGCGTCACACACGTCAACGTCTACTTCGACGTGCTCAGCGACAGCGAGAAGACCTCCTTGCAGCAGAAGCTGGGACGCGGCAGCCTGCCGGCCGGCTCGCTCGCCCAGGTTTCCAACGTGCTCTGCATTGGCTCGGGCAAGGGGGGCGTCGGCAAGTCCACGCTCACAGCCAACCTCGCGGCCGCGCTTGTGGCCGACGGCAAGCGCGTTGGCATCCTCGACGCCGACGTGTGGGGCTATTCGATCCCGCGCATGTACGGTCTCGGCGCGACCCGTCCACCGGTCTCGCCACAGCGCAAGATCGTGCCGCTGGAGTCCCATGGAGTAAAGGTCATGTCGATCGGCTTCTTCCTGGAGGAGGACGCCGCGGTCGTGTGGCGCGGGCCGATGCTGCACAAGGCGCTCGGCCAGTTCCTGCAAGACGTCGAGTGGGGCGTGCTCGACTACCTGCTGATCGATCTGCCCCCAGGCACCGGCGATGTGTCGATGACGCTCGCACAGATGCTGCCACAAGCGCAGTTCGTGATCGTAACGACGCCACAGGCCACGGCCCAGAAGGTCGCACGCCGCTCGGCGGAGATGGCCAACAAGGTGTCTTTGGAGATCTGCGGCGTGATCGAGAACATGTCCGGCTTCACCACGCCAAGCGGCGAGCGCTTCCCGATCTTTGGCGAGGGCGGCGGCAAGGAGCTGGCCGACGAGCTCGACGTGCCCTTGCTCGGCAGGGTGCCGCTGACGATGCCCTTGCGCGCCCAGGCCGACAACGGCCTGCCGCTGGTGATCGAGGACCCGGACGACCCGGCCTCGCAAGCGATCCGCCAAGCCGCACGCGGCCTGATCGCGATGGCGCCGATGGAGCTGCCGACGCTGCCGCTGGTCGAAGTGACACCGCCGAGCCCGCCGGCACCGCCGCCAAGCCCGAAGCCGGCGGGTATGTCCTTGCCGATGGCCTGAGAAGGGTCTTCAAAAATGAGCTGCACGTCCATACCCCCCTTGGCGTGACGCTGGAAGATTTGTTTGGTACCAAACCTTTATCTAGGCCTCCGCATAAGGGGGGTGTTGGCAAGACCCTCGTAATGGCCTCTACACGCCCCGGCGCTCATAAGCCACGAACATTCCGCCGCCGCCGAGAATTCCTTTTGAACGACGTTCTGATGCCTACTTGGCGTTGGCGAAGTACTCCGCGTTGATCGACGCGAACTTCTGCCACTCGTCGGGCAGCTGGTCCTCGGCGAAGCACGCGTCCACCGGGCACGCCTCGACGCACGCGTCGCAGTCGATGCACTCCTCCGGATCGATGTAGAGCATCTCGGCCGCGTCATAGCCGGGCTCGTCGGGCGTCGGGTGGATGCAATCCACGGGGCACACCTCGACGCAGGAATTGTCCTTCGTGCCAATGCACGGCTCAGCGATTACGTAGGCCATTCGCTTCCTTCTCGATTCGTTGGTGGGGACTACAAGTTTGCGGACGACGAATAGTAGCGAGGCTACCCAGTCGCATACTGGCAATCAGTCACACAGACGAGCGCCGACTCCCCTGCCGCACTCCGCTAGCTTTGGGCGGATGCTCTTGCTCACCGGTGCCACCGGGCTCGTCGGTTCCGCCCTGCTGCGCCGCCTCATCGCCGAAGGACAGCCCGTACGCTGCCTCGTGCGCGACCCCCGCCGCCTCGGCCCACAGCGCGTGCGCGTGCAGATCGCGCTCGGCGACCTGGCCGACCCGCCGTCGTTTCGCAACGCGATGCGCGGAGTCGACACTGTGGTGCACCTGGCCGCCTCCACGCGCGACCAGCCGCGCGGCTCGATCGAGGAGCTGGCGGCGATCGCGACCTGGCGGATGGTTGAGGCGGCCCAGCGCGCTGGGGTGCAACGCTTCGTGTTCTTCTCGACGCTCGGCGCCTCCAGCCACCATCGCGCTCGTCTGTTTAGAGCAAAGGCATTGGCCGAGCAGGCCGTGCGCGAGTCGGATATGCACTCGATTGTGATCGCTCCCTCGCTCGTCTACGCCCCCGACGACCGCTGGCTGACCTTGATCGAGCGCCTGTCCTTGCTGCCGGTCGTGCCGATCTCAGGTCGCGGTCGCGCCGTCTGCCAACCGATCTGGGCGGAGGACGTGGCGAGCTGCGTCGTTGCGGCACTGGGCGAGAACGGGAACGTCGATGACGTACCGGCCCACAAGCGCTACGAGCTGGCCGGTCCGCAGACGATGACCTACAACGAAGTCGTAGGCACGGTGCTGAGCTCGCTCGATCGCGAGCGCCCGCTGCTGCCGATCCCCACGCCGATCGTCTCACGCACATTGCGGCTGCCGGAGCGAGCCATGGGCACCAGCACACCGATCACATGGGACGAGGCCGAGCTGCTGGAGGCGAACATGGTGGCCACGGGAGGAAGCGATGCCGAAGCACTTGGCGTTACACCGCAGCCAATGTCGTTAGTGCTCGGTGGGTGAGCAGACAGTTCCGCCCAACACACCGTGTGCAATATAGTTCGCTTCGTTATCAGGCTGTTCGGGTAGCTCCCTGTCACCTCGACCCGCCCTTGAGGCGGGTCGAGTTGTTTAAGAGACCGGCGCCCGGCGGCCCGCCCAAGGCGCGGCCGCCTCGACCTGCGCAGCTAGCCCAAGCAGCGCAGCCTCGCCCGCCGGCCGACCAACGAGCTGCACGCCGAGCGGCAATCCGTCCTCGCCCTGATACAGCGGCAACGAGATGCCAGGCTGCCCACTCGCGTTGAACACCGGCGTGAACGGCGTGAACAGGCCCGAGCGCGTGAACGTCGACATCGGGTCGGGCGCGGCCGTGTCGAGCGTGCCTAGTGGCAGCGGACGCTCGGCGAGCGCGGGGGTGAGAAGCGCGTCGTAAGGGGTCAGGAAGGTCACCAGCTGGCGCGTGAGCGCCTGCAACTGGATTTCCAGGGCGAGCCCCTGCACAGAGTTGAAGCTCTGGGTCATCTGATGGATCGCCCAACTCATCGGCTCCATGTCCTCGGCTGTGGGCTCGCGCCCGGCGACCATCCCCGAGTACACGATCTGAAGCGCGATGTGGATCGAGAACACCGCGCCGAACAGCTCGGAGAGACCCTCGATCCGCCATGGTGGATCGACCTCTTCGACCTCGTGCCCGAGCGAGCGCAGCAGCTCGATTGCGTCCGTGACGGCCTGCGCGCAGATCGGATCGACTACCGCGTCGGCGATCGGCGGGAACGTGGTGGCAGCGATCCGCAGTTTGCCGGGCGCGCGAGTCACAGACAGGGCAAACGGCTCGGACGGCGGCGGCGCCCAGGTGGCGTCCCCCAGCTCGTAGCCGGCAAGCACGTCGAGGATCGCGGCCGTGTCGGCGACCGTGCGGGTTAGGACGCCATCGACGTCGAGCGGCGCTTCGCCGCGTTCGGGCGCGGCCGATATACGCCCGCGCGCGACCTTCAGACCGACGAGCCCGCAACAGGCGGCGGGGATGCGGACCGATCCGCCACCGTCGTTGCCGTGCGCGACCGGCACCATGCCTGAGGCAACCGCGGCGGCGGAGCCGCCGGAGGAGCCGCCAGGCGTGCGCTCGACGTCCCAGGGGTTGCGTGTGGGACCGAACAGGCGCGCCTCGCTTACCGGCAGGATGCCGTACTCGGGCAGCGTGGTGGTGCCCACAATCACGAAACCCGCGTCCTTGAAACGACGCGTGATGTTGCAATCGTGGTCCGCTACGTGGTCGGCCAGCAACGAGCACCCGATCGTGGCCTTGAGGCCGGCAACCGGCCGGTTGTTCTTGATCGCGATCGGCACCCCGGCAAATGGGCGCTCGTCGCCGGTCCCGATCTCATCGGCGCTCGCCAGCGCTCGCTCGCCGTCGATCTCTACGAAAGCGTTCAGTTGGGGGTTCAACTGCTCGATGCGCGCGAGCGAGGTCTCGACCAGCTCGCGCGACGAAAGCTCCCCCGAGCGCACCATCGCGGCCAGCTCGGTCGCGGGACGGAACATTAGGTCACTGTCGGTCACGGCGCTTCCTCCTGGTGGATGACCCGGCATGGCGCCACCGACCGGTGGGCGCGGTGACACCCTCTCGCGATCCACCTCGATCACGGCGCAATCCACCGCTCGCCGCAGCGGAGCCTATCGGGAGGAATCCTGCGACGATATGTCCCTGCCCACAAGGCAGCCGGGTCGATGTCGGTGCAATCCAGCGGGATCGACTCTCAACCGGTCATCTCAAGCCTGAAAGCGAGTGCCCATGAGCGAGGTCACGACACAGTCGCCTCCCGCCCCACCCCCTTCTGCCTCCAACGAAGTTCAATCCGGCCTAGAGGGCGTCGTCGCCTTCGCCACCGAGATCGCCGAGCCCGACAGGGCCGGAGGGTCGCTGCGCTATCGCGGCGTAGACATCGAGGACCTGGTCGGCACGGTCCCCTACGAGCAGGTCTGGGGCCTGTTGGTGGACGGCCACTTCAAGCCCGGGCTGCCCCCGGCCGAACCGCACGTCTTGACCGTGCGCTCCGGCGACCACCGCGTCGACGTGCAGTCGGCACTTGCGATGCTGGCCCCCGAGTGGGGCTTCAACGCGCTGATCGACATATCCGACGAGCAGGCCCGCGACAACTTGGCAAGAGCCTCGGTGATGGCGCTGTCGTTCGTGGCGCAATCTGCCCGCGACGCCGGCCAGCCGCCTGTACCGCAATCGGAGGTGGACAAGGGCGAGTCGATCCCCGAGCGCTTCCTGATCCGCTGGCGCGGAGAGGTCAACCCCGACCATGCTAAGGCGATAGACGCCTACTGGATCTCCGCGGCCGAGCACGGTATGAACGCTTCGACGTTCACCGCGCGTGTGGTTGCCTCAACCGGGGCGGATTGTGCCGCAGCGCTGTCGGCAGCCGTGGGCGCGCTCTCGGGCCCACTGCACGGGGGTGCCCCCTCGCGTGTGCTGAAGATGCTCGACGAAGTCGAAGAGACCGGCGACGCGGAGGTATGGGTCAAGGCGGCGCTCGACCGCGGCGAGCGCCTGATGGGCTTCGGGCACCGGGTCTATCGCGCCGAAGATCCCCGTGCACGCGTTCTGAGGCGCACCTGCCGCGAACTGGGCTCGCCGCGTTTCGAGGCCGCCGAGGCGCTCGAGAAAGCGGCGCTGGCCGAGCTCACGGCCCGCAAGCCCAACCGTGTGCTTGCCACCAACGTCGAGTTCTGGTCGGCGGTGATCCTCGATCTGGCCGAAGTTACGCCGGACCTATTCACGCCGATGTTCACGTGTGCACGCGTAGCGGGATGGTCAGCTCACATCCTCGAGCAGAAGCGCGAGGCCAAGTTGATCCGCCCAACCGCGAAGTATGTGGGCGAGGGACCAAGGCCTGTGTCCGACGTGAAATAAAGGCGCAGATGTAGTTATTGATTTTATGTAATTCACGATGGTGACTACAAAAAGTAGCTACTATCGGCAATCGCACAAAAGTTTAATATGGATACCTACGGGTCCGTCCACCAGACGAACCCTCCAATATAACGAGGGCCCGGCATCCTGCCGGGCCCTCTGTAATTCGTATCGACGGAATACGCGCGCAGCTAAAGGGCCGCGCGCGTAAGGGTCGAGCTGACTACATCATTCCGCTCATGTCCGGCATACCGCCGCCGGGCATACCGCCGCCTTCCTTCTCCGGCACCTCGGCGACGATCGCCTCGGTGGTGAGGATGTTCTTGGCGATAGACGCGGCGTTCTGCAGCGCTGAACGCGTGACCATTGCCGGGTCGATGACACCAGCGGCGACGAGATCGACAATCTCGTTGGTGGCGGCGTTTAGCCCTTCTCCGGTCTTGGCCTTGCGTACATCGTTGACCACCACAGAGCCCTCGAGCCCAGCGTTCTCGGCGATCTGACGTAGCGGCTCCTCCAGGGCACGCAAAACGATGCGCGCTCCGGTCCGCTCGTCGTCCGAGCCGTCTGTGGATGCTCCGTCGCCGTCAACCGAGACAGCCGCCGATGCCTGCAGCAGGGCAACCCCACCACCGGGCACGATGCCCTCCTCTAGCGCCGCGCGAGTTGCCTGCAGGGCGTCCTCGACACGGTGCTTCTTCTCCTTCATCTCCGTCTCGGTGGCCGCACCGACCTTCACGACGGCGACACCGCCGGAGAGCTTGGCCAGACGCTCCTGGAGCTTCTCGCGGTCGAAGTCCGAATCGGTGTTCTCGACTTCGGCCTTGATCTGGTTGATGCGTCCCTTGATCGCCTCGGCGTCGCCGGCGCCATCGACGATCGTGGTGTTGTCCTTACCCACGACCACACGGCGAGCGTGCCCGAGCTGAGACACCTGCGTGTTCTCGAGCTTCAGGCCCATCTCCTCGGTGATGACCTCTGCTTTGGTCAGGATCGCGATGTCCTCGAGCATGCGCTTGCGACGGTCACCGAAGCCGGGAGCCTTGACGGCAACACCGGTGAACGTGCCACGCAGCTTGTTGACGACAAGCGTGGCAAGCGACTCGCCCTCGACATCCTCGGCGATGATCAGCAGCGGCTTGCCACTCTGGATCACTGCCTCGAGCACGGGGAGCACGTCGCGCACCGACCCGATCTTCTGGTTGGCGATCAGGATGTATGGGTCCTCGAGGGTTGCCTCCATGCGGTCCTGGTCGGTGACCATGTAGGGCGAGATGTAGCCCTTGTCGAACTGCATGCCCTCGGTGAACTCGAGGTCCATGCCGAACGTCTGGCCCTCCTCGACGTTCACGACGCCGTCCTTGCCGACCTTCTCGATCGCATCGGCGATCACGTCGCCGATCTCCTCGTCGCCGGCGGAGATGGTCGCGACGCGCGCTATCTGATCCTTGCCGCTGACCTCCTTGGACTGCGAGGCGATATTGGCCACGACCTGGTCGACGGCCTTCTCGATGCCGCGCTTGAGCGCCAACGGGTTGGCGCCGGCCGCGACGTTCTTCAGGCCCTGGCGAACGATCGCCTGGGCGAGCACCGTTGCTGTGGTGGTGCCGTCGCCGGCCACGTCGTTGGTGGCGGTCGCCACCTCGCGCACCAGCTGGGCGCCCTGATTCTCGAAGACGTCCTCGACCTCGATCTCACGAGCGATCGTGACACCGTCGTTGGTGATCGTGGGGGCGCCGAACTTCTTGTCGAGCACCACGTAGCGGCCCTTGGGGCCGAGTGTGACCTTCACGGCGTTGGCGACAGCGTTAACGCCGGCCTCCAGAGACTTGCGCGCCTCGGAGCTGTACTTGAGTTCCTTGTGAGCCATATCTATTCAGATCTCCTTATGCGACCTTGGCGAGAACGTCGGACTCGCGCAAAACGAGCAGATCCTCACCGTCGAGTTTGATCTCGGTGCCGCCGTACTTGCTGTAGAGGACCTCGTCGCCCTCGGACACATCGAGCGGGATACGCTTGCCGGCATCGTCGAGCTTGCCGTCGCCGACGGCGAGGACCTTGCCCTTCTGCGGCTTCTCCGTGGCAGTATCGGGAAGGACGAGACCGCTGGCGGTCGTCTGCTCCTCCTCGATGGCCCGTACGATCAGACGATCGCCCAGGGGCTTAAGTTTCATGCTGAGAACCTCCGTTTAGAAATGTGCTTCCTTACCGGCGCCGCGCCCTGAGGCGACGGCACCCAACAACCTGGTTGGCACTCTCATGGTGGGAGTGCCAATGGCCACGGTCAATATATAGAACAGATTGCGCGCGTCAAGGGATGCTTGGCACTCTCGGGCTCGAGTGCCAAGCAAATTGCAAGCATCTGCCTGTATCAGGCTTCAGCGCCTACCGACATCTGTCCGGCGACCAACTGCTCGACTTCGGTGCCTTTCTTCGTGAGCACCCAAGCGTTTGGGGCTCCGCGAACCTGTCCGACGCCATCGTTGTAGACCAATCCGAGCTTCTCCAGGCGAGCCAGTAGCTTCGATATCTGGCCTTGATCGTCTATCCCCGCAGCCGCCCCAACCTGTCTGTTGGACGTGCCCGGATTGGCGGCGATCGCGAGCAGCACGCGTACCGTTCGGTAGGTCAAGCGCATCTCCAGATCGCGCAAAGGATCGCCGCTCACGCTACGGGGCGGAGACCTGCGCCTGGGTGTCGGGCGTGCCGCCTCCTTGGCGGCGGCCGCCGGGCCAAGGTAGGGAAGCACGACCATCGCCATCAGCGCGCCTGTCAGCTCGAGCAGGGAGTCAGGCCGCTCGCCGGGCCGCCCAGTGCCCTTTACGCGTCGTGTGCCCTTTGCACGCGTCACGCCACGGTCACTCACCGCATGTGGCACGAGGCGCGCATGCAGAACCGATAGCACGCCTCCCACCACCCCTTCGCTGATCAGCGGTGGCAGCGCGCCCGCGGATCTCGAATGTTTGCGCCCTTCGTCCACTGCACCAACCACAACATCCAGGACCGCCAGGCGCCGCTGGTGGACCCTGAGGCCGGCGCCGAGCGTCTCCACGACGCACAGACGTCCCATCGCCGGCTCGTCGTCGAGAAATTCCAGCAACCCCGCCAAGGCAGACCTGATCCGCATGCGCCACTTCTCGGCCGGGTCATAGACATCGAGCACGTATCGCGAGATCTCCGCAAGCGACTGATCTAGCGCCGCCAGGAAACAGTCTTCGAAGTCGTCGAAGACCTCATAAAAAGTGCGCCGCGACACGCCTGAGCGAGCCACCACGTGTGCCACCGTCACATTCGCACGGCCGCGCTCTGAAACGACGTCGATCATCGCGGCAACCATCCGAGCCCGCTGAATATCGGTCACATGGCCACGCCCAAACCCCTCGCTCTGAGGCGTACGAGTATGGCTCTTCAGACTGGCAGTTTGTCGCTTGGTAGGCATTAGCTGGCACCGATAATCCTCCGCCTAACGCGGGCCAGTTTCACCCTCTGTTTCCCACTGGTGGGATTGGCGGCGCTTGCGAGGGCGCTCGTCCAGCTAGTTCTGCGCGCCGCCGAAGCCCTTCATCGCTTCGGTCATCGCTGTAGGCGTATCCAGTATCTGGGAGAAACGCACGACTGTGACGATGTCATCCATTGACACCGAACGTCCGTAAATCTGTTCGAGGAAGTTGACGAGCTCCTCGTGGCGGCGGAACTCAGGGTTGTCGTGCTTGATGTCGCGCGGCGAGAGCTCGGAGACCCTCATCACCTCGACCTGGTCTATCACCGCTTCGAATATCCGCTCGCGAGGCGAGTACTGGTAGCCGATCGTCACGAGCACCGCCTGGTTCTTGCGGTACTTGCCCGACTTGTCGCCGAGCCTGATCGTGGCCGTCTTGCGGCCCTTCTTCAACTCGTCAGCGAAGATCGTCGAATAAAAATTGAGTACCTGCACGACGCGCAGGCTATCGGTCTTGCTCACAGATGGCTAGCGCCCGTGCCACCATCTCTCTCTCGCCCGCATAGCTAAGCGCCTTCTGCGCGTCTGAAAGCTCCATCCAGCGCGCCTCCAACACCTCGTCGTCGTGGTCGGCGAGATCGCCGCCGAGCAGTCGAAAGAGGAAGAAGTGGACGCTCTTGGCCACCCTTTGCCGATCGCGCACGTACCAGTAGCGCACCTCGCCAAGCTCCTGCAGCGGCTCGACCGCCATTCCTGTCTCCTCGCGTACCTCGCGGGTGGCGGCCTGCACCATCGTCTCCCCCTTATCGAGATGCCCCTTGGGCAGCGCGAGCACCTGCGAGCCGTCAGCGGCCCGCCTGGTGGGCACGATCACGAGCACCTGGCCATCGTGAACCACCACACCGCCGGCCGAGACCTCACGCTCAGAAGACATACCCCTCGAGTGCGCTCGGATCGTGCACTACAAGACGACCGCGACCTTGCGAGATCACGCCCGCGCGCTCCAGGACCGCAAGGAAACGCGAGGCCGACTCGCGCGAGGAGCCGGCTAGCTTGGCAAGGTCTGCCTGGGTAGCTGTGAGCAGCACCTCCTGCGCCGGCGCGCCGGCGGCGACCGCCTGAGCGACGAGCTCGCTAAGTACAACAGCCACGCGGCTTTGGACGGTCTGAAAGGACTGTTTGGCCAGACGATCGTTGGTCTCGCGTAGCCGACGCCCAAGCGCGACGACCAGGCGTATCGATATTTCCGGATGCTCGACCATCAGCCTGCGCATGTCTGGCCCGAGCACGGCCACCACGCTCGTGTGCTGCACCGCCTCCACGGTCGCCGAGCGCAGCTCGTCCTCAAACATCGCCAGCTCGCCAAAGATGTCTCCGAATCCGAAGGTGGCGAGCGTGATCGTGCGCCCGTCGGCGTGCTCGCGAATGGCGCGAGCACGGCCTGAGCGCACGATGTAGCACGTATCGCTCGCGTCACCCTCTCGGAACACGATCTGCCCTGGCTCGAAGCTGCGTGGCACCGCCAACTGCGCGATCCGCTCGAGATCGTCTTGCTCGAGCGTCGAGAACACGGGCACACGTCCGAGTAGCTCGACTATCTCCGCGGCCTTGGTCGGCGTCATGCCCTGGAGATATCACAGGTGGCTCTCAACTCCGCAACTTGCGAGCTTGCAACGCTATCTTCACAGTATGGGTCCGTTGAGGTCGATCGCGCCATTCATGCTCGCCGCCGCTTTCGCGCCGACACCGACACACGCGCTGCTGCACTCACACGAACTGTGGGCCACCGTCGATGTATGCAACCCAAACGACCAGCCGAACACGGTCGGCATCCGCGGCTCGATGCCCGGCGATGGCAACGCCAAGGACGTCATGTACATGCGCTTCCGCGTTCAATACCTGGATGTCTCCACCAATCAGTGGATCGACCTCAGCAAGGAAGCGAACTCAGGCTTCGTAAAGGTCGGCACGGCTCAGCTAGCACGCCAGGCCGGGCGCAGTTTCACGTTCGCCTCGAGCACTTCCAAGTCCGCGTTCACCTTGCGTGGCCAGGTTGTCTTCCAATGGCGCAAGGCGAACACAGTGCTGCTGACGACCACCATGCCCACCAGCGCGGGGCACACGAGCCTCGCCGGCGCCGACCCGAAAGGGTTCAGCGCCGGGACGTGCAAGCTCACCTAGCGTTAAACAGCCGCGGATCGTTGGTGATGATGCCGCTTACCCCAAGCGCGGTCAGCTTGGCGATGCGCGCGGCGTCGTCAACCGTCCATACGTAGAGCTCGCCACCCTCGCGCTCGACCGCGCTCACCAGCGCCCCCGTGACGACCCGCCAGTGGGCCATGATCGCGTCCACGGTCCCGCTTCGCAATGCCTCGCCCGCGCGCCGCGGCAGCAGTCTCCGATAGCCCGTGAGAATCGCAAGGGCCGGGATCGCGGTGAGCAGATGACTTGTGTAGTCGCGCCTGACGCGTGGGACCGACCAGCCGAGGCGTAGCGACGGCTCGGCTATGCGCACGCGGGCCAGCGAGGATGGGTACATGCCGCTGATCAGCGTCCTCGAGGTGAGCCCAGCCTCGCGCAGAGCATCGACCACGCGCAACTCATACCCAGGCAGCTTTACGTTGACATCGAAGTCAAGGCCGGCAAAGCGCTCGCCGGCAAGGTACTCCAGCGCCTGCTCAAGCGTGAGTGGCGTGCGCGAGCGCATGTCCTCGTAATCGTGAGCGACCATCAACTCGCCGCTGCCGTCAGGGTGGACGCTCAGAACGTCGAACTCGATCATGTCCACCCCATGGGCAAGCGCGGCGTCGAAACTCGCCGGAGTGTTCCCTTGCACGAGATGCGCCGCGCCCTTGTGACCGACGCGCCGCGGCGCGCCGGCACGGATGATCTCGTCAGTAGCCACCATCCGCAAGGATAGAGGCGGAGCCCCGGGCGAGCCCCGAGATCTAGGAGACCTTGAGTTGCTTGCGCCGGAAGCTGGCTGCTTCGATTGCCTCGACGGCTGAACGTGGACCGACGAAAGGCGCGAGGATCAGGAATGCCAAGTGATCGACCAGGCACGGCAGATAGCGCAACCGATCGTGCGGGGCGTAGCTCGAGAGGATCGCCCAGATCGCCCCCATGATCGCCTCGCCGGCGACGGCAGGAGCTCGCTCGGGCTCCGGCACCCCTCGGGTCATCACCTTGATGAAGCCATCGAGCACCCCGCTGACGCGCCCAACCATACCGTTGCCGGCGTCGAACAGGTCGATGAAGGCCAGCTTTACCAGTCCCGGATGCGCAGCGCAGTAGCCGATCAGAGCCTCTACGCCTTTGTGCACTCCTTCAGCCCACTCGGTGTCTTTGCGAGTGGCGCGCCGCACCGCGTCGTGGGCTTCGGCGGCGAACTCGTTGATGACCGCGAGCATACACTCTTCCTTGTTCGGGAACTCTCTGTGGAACGCTTCGGTGGACACGGCCGCGACACGCGCAATTTCAGCGTCGGTAATGTTCGTGTAGCCCTCCTCGAGCGCGAGCTGCACCATCGCGTCCATCACGCTCGAGCGCCGATCCTCGCGTGTCAGGAAGCGTGCGCGTTTTGCAAGTAGATGGGGCGGGCGTCCCGAGCCCAGCGTGCGTAGACGAGTGACCGCCGAGGAGCGATATGAGTTGACCCAGTCGAGTAGTTCGTCGGTGAGACGCGCAAGCTCTTGGTGGCGACCTTCGTTCACGCGCCTGAGCACCACGAAACGCACCCCACCTACGATCGCGCGCGGTGCAAGCGGCGGCAGCGTGATCCCGTCGGGCGTCAGGCTGAAGCCTGTCGCGACGACGCGCTCGAAGGCGGTGGCGGTCAACTGCAGGCGCTCGTGGCCACGCGGCCCGATCCCGATCGACTCGACAAGCACCAGATTGGCGCCACGCGGATCGCCGGCGATGCCTTCGAGGAACACCTGGGTTGCCGCGTACAGGCGGTTGGCCCAGCCACGCTCGCCCATCCATGCCTGCAGGACCCGTTTGCGCGAGGCACCGACAAGCGCATCGTAGGTGGCCAGGAAGCAGTCTTCCTTGTTGGAGAACTGCTCATAGAAGGCACGTCGTGAGACGCCGGCCAACGCGATCACGTGCGCCACGCTCGTGGCCCCATAGCCGCGCTGGTAGACCGACTCGGCCATACCTCCGTACAGGCGTGCGCGCTGGTGGCGTGCGACGGCCTCGCGACCGAGGCCGTGGGGCCCATGCGGCAGACGCTTGTACAAGGGCGTAAGTCCGTCATAACGACTCGTCGGACTGGCACCCAACAACAGCTCCTCGGCTGAGACCTGGGTGTAGATGGGAAGCTCTGGACAGTCCTCTCTAGGCAGGATCACCGTCGATCTACCGAGAGCAGGCTCCCTACTATCTATTCCATTGATCCCCATTATTCGGGAAGATAATTCAGGACTAAACTATTGGCAAGCCACCGCACTACCGCGCCGAACGAATGTTTCTGACTCCGGTGGCCAGGTGCGACGATTTGTTTCTTCCACATTTTGTGGAGCGCCGAAGACATCGCCCTCCTTTTACCCCATCCCCAGGACCCGCTTGTTTCGAACTCGATGTTATTCGAGAGGGTCGAGCGATTCAAGCCCGGAGCGTAAGTCTCCGCGGCCCCTGGCGAAAGCCGAGCTCGACGAGCACGAGCTCCAGGACCGAGCCGATCGCCGACTCCCCGTCTATTCGCTCGAGCGCCACCGTGTCTACGCGCCCAGCGCGTACGGCATCCGCCAGCCCGCGCAACGCTTGCGCGAGCGATGTCGACTCAGACGTGAGCGTCAGGATCCCACGCCCGCCGCGCTCCAGGTAGAGCACCGGCTCATGGGCGACGAACACAACATATGCACCGGCCACCCGCGCCGGGCGGCGTGTCTGTGCGGCACGCCGTGGCCAGGGCAGCACAGCGCCGTACGGCTGGGCTGGGTCGACAGCCGCGAGCACGAGTGTCGCGAGCACCCCATCGCTTGCTCGCGCGCGCAGACGCTCCACTGCTCCCGGCAGGGCGAACTGCGCACCACCTAGACCCTCGACGAAATAGCCACGCCGGCACACCCCAAGTGTCTCCAGCTCTGTGAGCGCACCGTAAAGAGCCGAGAAGCCACCGGCGATGCCCTCGGCTGAGACCTGCTCGCGCGTCAGCACGCCATAGCGCTCGAGCAATAGTTCGGCAAGAGCGCGGCGGCGCGCGCGCAACTCCTCGATTGCGGCCGGGCGAGCACCCTGCTCACGTGCAGCTTCCTCACCGAAGAGCGCAAGCGTGAGCGACCAGCGACCCTGAACCTGGGCACTCGTGCCAAAGCGGCCCGCGCGCAACGAGGGTCCGCCAAAGCGCCTTCCCGCGCGCAACCCACCTCCCCGCGCCCGAGCCGGCCCCGCAAGCGCATGTGCGGCAAGCATCTGGCGTGGGGCGCGCAATGGTGCCCAGGCGTCGTTGGTCACCTCGCCGGCCCAGACGAGGTCCCACAGCGCCTGTGTGAGCACGGCGCCAGACAGCTCCAACTCGGCAAGCAGGTCGGTGAAGAAGCAGGGTCCGGCCGCCAGGCGCGCGCGGAGCAGTGCGTGCTGGGGCTGCCCAGGTGGCTCCCCACGTGCACCGACAGGTGAGCTGGGTCGGCCCAGCAACGCGGCGTCCTCGCGGAAATACAGCGCCACACGCCCCGAGTCGCGCCCGAGCGAGCCCGCGCCGACCCAGACGACCTCGCCGCCGGCGCACAGGCTGTCCAGCCAAGAGGGCGAATAGGAGCCGGTACGAGAGGCGAGCACGTCGCGCTCCCAGGAGGCCACAGGCAGCGCCAAGCCCTGCAAGGGGACGAGCACTTCGCGCAGGCGCTCCACCCCGCCGCCGCCTCGCTCTGAACCTGGCCGCCAACGGTTCAACGCCCTGCCACGAGGGCATGAACGCACTCAGCGCCCGCTCGTCAACAGGTTCGATCTCCTTGCGCAGCGTCGCCAGCGAAGCGCGCCGCAGACGGCGCAGCACCTGGATGTCGCACCACTCGCGCCCGGCACCGCCGGGGCGTAGCTCTCCTCGCACCAGCTCACCTGAGCTCTCCATCTCACGCAATGCTGAGGAGATGTCCACGCGGTAGCGATCGAGGAACTCCACGCTTGAGAAGGGGCCGTGCGTACGCGCATAGCGCCCCACCAGCTTGACCAATGCGTCGGGCACATCTGCCAGAAACACCTCAGGCAGACCACCGGGCGGCGGACAGCCAAGCGCATCGCGATAGAGACCGGCATCGTCGGCGGCGATCAGCCGCTCATCTCCGGCGATACGTATGCGCACCACGCGCCGTTCGTGCTCCAGCGCCGCCAGCATCTCCTGCACGTCCAGGCCGACGAGCACGCGCTCGCTCAGCTCCGCGACGCGCAGGTCGCCAACTGCGCGCAGCACATCTCCGAGCGCGTCGCGGCTCGTGGCCTGCGTGCGCTCTGAGCGGTGCTGGAGATCTTCCTCGATCTGCTCCAGCGCGGCGGGATCGATCAGCTCGCGCAACTCCTCCTGGCCGAGCAGCTCGCGCAACAGATCGCGGTTGAGCGACAGCGCGGCCGCTCGGCGCTCGGCGCTCGGCGTATCCCCCTCGTACATATAGGTGGCCACGTAGTCGAACAGCAGCGAGCCCGCGAACGGAGAAGCGTGCTGTGTCTCTACCTCGACCAGCGAAACCTCGCGCGTTGCCAGACTGCGCAACAGCTCCTGCAGGCCGGGCAGATCGAGCACGTCGCGCAGGCACTCGCGATAGGTCTCGAGCACGATCGGAAAGTCGGGGTAGCGACGGGCGACTTGCAGCAGGCCTTGGGCCTTCAGGCGCTGCTGCCAAAGCGGGGTGCGCCTACCGGGGTAGGCGCGGGGGATCAAGAGCGCGCGACCGGCGTTCTCGCGAAAGCGAGCTCCGAACAGCGCCGAGTCGCCGAGCTCAGCGACGATCGCCTCCTCCACCTCCTGCGGATCGAGCGCCACCAGGTCTGCATAAGAGGCGGCGCCGGTGGCACCGGATGACTCGACGCCGCGCGAAGCAAAAGCATCTGCGACTGGCGCGATGGGGGACTCGCCGGCACCTGGCACCTCGGAAGGGCCATCGCCACCCGGCGTCCACTGCTCCTCGGCCTCGTCCAGATCCACGTCGGGAAGACGCACGACGATCCCGTCGTCAGACCAGATCGCCTCGCCGTCGATACCGAAGCGCTCGCGCATGCGGGCTGAGATCGCAAGGCCCCAAGCCGCATGCACGCGGCCGCCATAGGGCGAGAGCACACATAGGCGCCAGTCGCCGATCTCGTCGCGAAAGCGCTCGAGCACGATCGTGCGGTCGCTTGGAAGCACCTGCGTAGCTGCCTGCTGCTCGTGCAGGTAATCGAGCAGGTTGGTGGCCGAGCGCTCGTCGAGGTCGTAGTCGCGCACGAGCAGATCCGCGTCCTGGTCGACCGCCCAGCGCGTGAACGCGCCGATCGCCTTGCCCAGCTCCTTGGGCCGGCCGATGCCATCGCCCTTCCAAAACGGCACCGCGCCCGGTACCCCGGGAGCGGGCGTCACGATCACACGATCGCGGCCGATCTCCTCGATCCGCCAGGAGGAAGCGCCAAGCAAGAAGACCTGCCCGGGCCTGGCCTCATAGACCATCTCCTCATCGAGCTCGCCAACGCGCCGTCCGTCCGGCAATGTCACCGCGTAGAGACCACGATCGGGGATCGTGCCGGCGTTTGCGATCGCCAGCTGGCGAGATCCCCTGCGTGCATTGATACGACCCGCAACACGGTCCCAGACGATGCGCGCACGCAGCTCGCCGAACTCGCTCGAGGGATAGCGCCCGTCGAGCATGTCGAGCACGTTCTCGAGCAGC
This sequence comes from uncultured Solirubrobacterales bacterium, assembly GCA_963827045.1. Lineage (GTDB taxonomy): Bacteria > Actinomycetota > Thermoleophilia > Solirubrobacterales > Solirubrobacteraceae > Palsa-744. The sequence continues at coordinate 1,266,465 of CAWGZH010000002.1, read as the reverse complement.
GTGCGCGGCAGCTCGGAGTAGGAATGGGTGCGCGTAATGAGCGCGTACAGATCCTCGACGCCGACGCCGCCGTCTTGGTCGTCCTCCACGGGCTGCTGTCCGACCTCAGCAGAGGCAGCAATCGCGACTATCTGCTGAGCCAGCACGTCGAGCGCGTTGCGGGGCACGACGGTGGGCTCGATCGCACCTTCGCGCATGCGCCGGCACACAACCGCGCACTCGAGCAAATCGCCGCGGAACTTCGGGAAGATGCGCCCCTTGCTGACATCGCCGACGCCGTGGCCGGCTCGCCCGATGCGCTGCAAGCCTCGTGCCACAGACTTGGGCGACTCGATCTGCAGCACCAGATCGACCGCGCCCATGTCGATCCCGAGCTCGAGCGAGGAGGTCGCCACCAGGCAAGGCAGCTCGCCCGCCTTGAGCTGCTCCTCGATCGTCGTGCGCTCCTCGCGGCTGAGCGAGCCGTGGTGGGCTCTTGCGATCTCGCGCAGCGCCACAGGCCCCGGTTGATCTACCGGCACGCCCCTCAGGCCGCCCCCAGGGGCGGCCCCATCCAAACCATTCCCCGCACCTTTGGAGCTGTCGGCGTCAGCTGTCTCGGCAGCGGCCAGCTCGTTGAGACGCAGCGCGACGCGCTCAGCTGAGCGACGGTTGTTGACGAACACGATCGTGGAACGGTGCTCTTCCACCAGCCTCAGCAGCTCCGGGTATATGGCCGGCCAGATGGAGTTGCGCGTGGACTCGCTGCCCGGCACAGGCTGAAGCGGATCGTCGCTCCGCGGTCCGGCCGGACCCGCCAAGTCGCTCATCGACTCGACCGGCACATGGATGCGCAGGTCCAGCGGCTTGCGTACACCTGCATCGATGATCCGCACCTTGCGCGTGGGCCCCACCAGAAAGCGACCAACCTCCTCGAGCGGGCTCTGCGTTGCCGAAAGGCCCACACGTTGCACGGCGGGAGCGTCGGGGCCGCGAGCGCTGCGCACCTGACGCTCAAGTCGCTCGAGCGTCAGCGCCAGATGGGCGCCACGCTTGACCGAGGCCACCGCATGGATCTCATCGACGATCACCGTCTCGACGGTGCCCAGCATGGCGCGTGCTCGCGAACCGAGGATCAGATACAGCGACTCCGGAGTCGTGATCAAGATCTCCGGCGGTTTGCGCGCCATCGCAGCGCGTTCGGCCTGGGAGGTGTCGCCCGTGCGGATGCCAACGCTCACGCTCGCCCCGATACCGCGGAGCGGCGCGCGCAGGTTGCGCTCGATGTCATAGGACAGGGCCTTCAGAGGCGAGATGTAGAGGACACGGACGCCTCCCCCGGTACGCGGGGAGTTATTTGGGTTTGGATTTTGGGGCGTGCCGGTCGGTGTGCGCGAGCCCATCCCATTTTCGGGCGCACCGAGATCTTCCCGCGCTGGGTTGGTGCCTCCTTTATTGCCGATGCCCCCGGCGCGCACGGGGGACATGTCGTTTTCGCCGGCGCCAACCCGTGTGCCCAGCCGGTCGAGCGCCCACAGAAACGCGGCGAGCGTCTTGCCCGACCCCGTCGGAGCCGAGAGCAGCACGTGCTCGCCACTGGCGATCGCCGGCCAAGCCTGCGCCTGGGCTGGAGTGGGCTCGGCAAAGGAAGCCTCGAACCATGCGCGCGTAGGCGGGCTGAACGCAGCGAGTGGATCTGACTTCGCGGTTGCCACGTCCGTCGAGGCTAGCGCGCAAGCGCCTTTCGACTCGGACGCAAATACCGTCTCAGGCTGCTGGAACACCTCCGAAGAACAGACAAGATCGTTTCTTGGGATCGTTCTATTAGACTGCGCTCCGTGGCCGACGACGAAACGCAACAGTTACCCACTGCGCACCCATTCGGCAGACGCCTGAGACCCCGCGTCTGGATGCAATGGCTCACCGGGGCAGCGGATCGCAAAGCGGTCCAGGATGCGCAAGACGGACAGGCAAACGACCACTTCAGCGTGGACGAAATCCTGCATGCGCTACCCGCGCTGCTCGACGGAGCAAACCTGCCCGATGGCGTCGTGGAGCTGGTGATCGAGGACTTCGAAGCGCCGAGGAGCCAGCTCCTCGACATCCACGACGGTCACGTCAAGCTCGCCGAGCCCGGCCAGTGCGTCCCCTGGGCCAGCATCGCCGGCCCACCCACCGCCTGGACGATGGCGCTTGGGTCTCAGCGCAACACCACGCAACTACAGCTCACCGGCGACGAGCCGCTGGCGCGCCGCGTGCTGGCAGCGCTCCAGCGGCGCAACTGAGAGGCTCGCTCAACAGGGCACTAGCTGCCCTGCGTCAGCGACCGCCCGCGCCTCACCATGAATAACCCAGTCTGTAACCAACTCCCCTATCACCGGCGAGAGCTGGATGCCCGATCCGCCTGCGCCGCCCGCCACGATCACCGGCAGGCCGGGCACAGGGCCGACGAGCGGTCTGCCTGTGATGCTTATCGGATAGAGGCCCGCCCAACCTCCAGACAGAGTCGCCGCTGCCAACCCGGGCAAGCGGTTGGAAAGCTTGCCGGCAAGCTCTTCCAAAAATCCCTCGTCAGCCTGGTGCACATAGGAGTCGGGGTCGGCACTGCGTGAGGAGGCCTCCTCACCGTGGAGCCCGGCGATCAACCTGCCACTGCCCTCGTGGCGAAAGTACAAGCCACGCTCACCGCTGCCAGGCGTGTAGTCCATCACCGATGGCATCGTGTACGACAACTCATGGGGGAGGTGCACCATGCATGCCTGATGACGTTGGGGCGCCAAGCCCAGCTCACAGCCGAGCAGCCTCGCAACCTTCCCGGCCCAGGGACCGGCCGCGTCGACAGCCAGGTCACACTCGAGCTCGCCGCCGCTTGTCTTTAGACGCAGCCCGCCACCCGCGAGCGGCTCGGCGCCCTGCAACTCGGTGGCCATGAGCAGTCGTGCGCCTGCCAGCACAGCCAGCTCGGCAAGCAGCCCACAGTAGAGATGACCGTCGATGAAACCATCCCCGCGCCCAAACAACCCGACCCTTAGGTCATCCGTGCGCATCTCTGGCACAAGCCGAGCGATCTGCTCCCGGTCGAGCACCTCCACACCCTGCACGCCAAGCTCGCGTTGGATCTCCACGCTGCGCTCAAATGCCACCCGCGACGCGTCGTCGTGGCCGAGCCGTAGATATCCGTTACGCACGACCCTCAACTCGTGCTCACGCTCGAGCCACGCAAACGTGCGCATGGCGCGAACACGCAATTCGATGTCCAACCGCTCGAGATACTGCGTCTCTACGATTCCCACGGACAAGCCCGAGGAGCCGGCGGCGACGTGCCGGGTGTCGATCACTGTCACCTCGCACCCGCGGCGAGCAAGCTGCAGCGCACTCGACAGTCCGATCGCGCCGGCGCCGATAACGCAAACCACCGGCCCTTCGCCGCTCACCGAGCCGCGTCCCCGATCTCCTCGAAGGCCAACAGCACCCTCTCCACGATCCGCTCGTCCATCGGCGTAGACATGCACAAAAGGCCATTTGCCGCGATCAGAACACCCGTCTCGTAGAGACGCCACCAAAGCGCCGTCGGATCCTGTGAACGGATCCGCAGCAGCGAGCCCTGTCCGCTCACCGGCCAGCCGCGCTCGCACAAACCCTCGCGCAGACGATCGCCGAGCGCGTTTGTCCTCTCTATCTCGGCGAAGTCGAACGCCTCGAGCGCCGCCAACCCGGCACGCATCGTCACCGGATTGGCCGAAAACGTCCCACCATGCGCCACCGCGTCAGGGCGTCGTGGATCGAACACATCCATGAACGCGCCCTGCCCACCGACAGCACCGACCGGAAAGCCGCCGCCGATCATCTTGCCGAGCACGATTAGGTCGCCGTCGATCCCGTACAGCGAGTGCATCCCACCGGGCGCCAGCCTGAAGGTGATCACCTCGTCCAGCACCAGCGCGATCCCTCGACACTCGGTCTGCTCACGCACAAGTCTGACAAACGAAGGCTCGAGCGGCCGCAGGCCGGCGCGGTTGGGCATCAGGTCAAGCAGCACCGCCGCGATGCGGTCATCGTGCTCATCGAGCGCCGCCACGAAAGACTCCTCGTCGCCCAGCTCGAGAGTCAGCACGTCCCCCTGAGCCGCCGCCGGCACTCCGTGCGAGCCACGACGCACCACCGCATCCCAACTGCCGTGGTAACAGTTGGCAAAGCGGAGCAATCCGTCGCGGCCGGTAGTGGCACGAGCGGCCCGTACAGCCATCATCACCGCCTCAGTGCCTGAGTTGGCAAAGCGCCAGCGCTCGGCCCAGCCAACGCGCGCCGCCAAGCACTCGGCCAGCTCTATCTCCGAGAGCGTCGGCAAGCCAAAGGCCGACCCCTCGGCGAGCGCCGCTACAGCCGCCTGCATCGCCGGCCCAAATGCATGGCCATGCACGAGCGCTGTGTAGTTGTTCTGCAAGTCGATCGTGCGGTGGCCGTCAACGTCCACGACTTCGCAACCCTCGCCACGAGCCGCATACGGAGGATGCGGCTCGACGAACAGCGTGGAGCGCGTGTTGCCACCGGGCAAGCTGTGCAAAGCCCGTTCGTACAGTTTTTGTGCCGCCGGCCCTTCGATGACGATCGGAGTTTGGTCCATCGGCTTGCCATGTTGGCAGCAATTTGGACGGCGTACAGGAGTTCAAACGAGCGGGACGAGCACGGCCTCATCCGCGGCCACGAACAACTCCAACTCCATGCCCAGTGAGATCCCAACGCAATCGCGCGAATCGATCGTCGCAACCACCCGCCCGAGCGCCGGCGACTCGATCGATATCTCCTGCTCGTCGCCAAACAACAGCATCTCCGCCACCAGCCCAGTGATCCGCAGCGACCCTGCCGAGGCGCTAGGACGCAGACTGCGGCGGCGCACGGCCAGCACAACCGGGTCGCCGTCCGTGGCGCTGGTCGCACAGTGGACCTCGCCCTCCCCACAGCGTACGCGGGCTCGCCCGTCGTCGAGCAGTTCGTGCTCGCTCACCGCCAGCAAGTTCGCATTCGCGAAGAACCCCGCCACGAAGCTGTCCGCCGGACGCGCGTACAGCTGCGCCGGTTCCCCCACGCTTGCGACCCCACCCGCACGCATGATCGCGATGCGATCCGACAGCGCCAGGGCCTCTTGCTGATCATGGGTGACGTACACGATCGTTGCGCCCAGTTCACGGTGGATACCGCGGATCTGCTCCTCCATTTCGAGGCGCAGCGCACGGTCGAGCGCCCCCAATGGCTCGTCCATCAAGATCACCTCGGGGTCATACGCGAGCGCTCGACCAAGGGCCACACGCTGCTGCTGGCCGCCGGAGAGCTGGCGCGGATAGCGCCCTTCCAGGCCGTCCAAGTGCAACAGCCCGAGCATCTCGCCCACGCGCCGCTCACGCTCAACGCGGCCCACGCGTCTGAACTTCAAGCCATAGCCGACGTTCTGTGCGACGGTCATGTGCGGAAACAGCGCATAGTTCTGGAAGACCATCCCCACGCCGCGTCGCGCGGGCGACAATCGCGATATATCAAGGCCGCGCAGCAGCACCTTCCCCGACGTCGGCGCCTCGAACCCTGCGATCACCTTCAACAGCGTCGTCTTGCCCGAGCCGCTGGGTCCCAACAACGTCAACAGCTCGCCTTGGCGCACCTGCAAGCTGACATCTTGCAAGGCAGGCGTCTCGCCGTAGGACTTGCTCAGCCCTTGGATGTCGAGCACCGTGTCCGCGCTCACAGGGACCCCCGGCGCGCCAGTCGCGCCGCAAGCGCCATCGCGAGGCTCGTACCGACCATCAGCAGCGTCGCGATCGCGGTGATAACAGGTTCGAGGCCGTAGCGCACAGAGTCGAGGATCGCCTTGGGCAGAGTTTCAAGCCCGGGCCCACCGAGGAAGTTGACCAGCACCGCCTCGTCGAGGCTTGTCACGAACGCGAGCACACCGCCAGCCAGTATCGCGGGCGCGAGCAAGCGCAACGTGATCGCAAACCAAGCTTGCACCCGGCTGGCGCCCGCGACCATCGCGGCCAGCTCGAGCTCAAGCGGGATGCGGCTCATGGCGGCGCTGGTGACGAGCAGCATCACCGGCACCGCGAGCGTCAGATTGGCAAGCACCAAGCCCCAGTAGGTGCCGAGCAGGCCGACCTGGACGTACAGCCCATACATGGCAACCGCATAGGCGGATATCGGGAGGATGATCCCGGCGATGCCGCCGACCTGCAGGGCGTGGCGCAACGGAAGGCGGCTGCGGTGGATCGTGAACAGCGTGGGCACCACCACGAACGCGGCCAGCAGCGCCACCGGCACTGCGATCTTCACCGACAGCCACAGCGCCGAGCCCCAGCGCGGGTCTTCGAGCAGCCTGCGGTACTGGCCCAGCCCCCACGTATGCGGAGGAAAGTCAAAGAAGCGGTCGTTGGAGAAGGACAGCACCACAACCAGCGCCGCGGGCACGAGCAGAACAAAGGCCGTAACCGAGACCACGACCGCGCTCGTAGCCCTGGTGAAACGGTCGCCGAGTAGTGCGCGGCTCACGCCGCCATCCTCGCGGCTCACGCGACAGCCCTCTGAAGGCGCCCACGCCCGACAAGCACAAGCGCAAGACCGAGCGTGAGCAGGGCGACAACGAGCAGGATCACCGACGCGGCGCTTGCGATCGGATAGTCGTAGAAGGTGAAGATGTAATCCTGGATGTAGCTGGCCATAAAGGGCGCCTGTGCTCCTCCCAACAGGACCGGCGTGACATAGAAGCCGAGCGATATCGCGAATACGAGCGCACCGCTGGCGACGATCCCGGGCATCGCCAGCGGCAGCATCACAGAGCTGATCGCGCGAGCACGCGAAGCCCCCAGGCCACGGGCGGCATCGAGCAGGGAGCGGTCGATCGTGAGGAACACTCCATACAGGGAGAAGGCCGCATAGGGAACCATCGTGTAGACCATCCCCAACGCCACAGCAGTCGAGGTGTAGAGCCAGGAGACCGGCGCCAAGCCAAGCAATTCGAGCCCCTTGTCGAGCGGCCCTTCAGAGGAGAGCAAGATCACGATCGAGTAGTTCTTCACGACCGTCCCCATCCAGAAGGGAGCAAGCACCGCGAGCCACAGGACAGCCTTCACAAGGGTGCTCCTGCTGACCTTGATATGCCAGGCGAGCAGACCGCCAAGCCCCACCGCGACCGCGCTCACGAGCACGCTCGACAGCAGTGTGGTGATCAGTGCGCGCCTGCCCGCGGGACTTTCCAAGACCGCGGCGTAGTTGCCCAGCCCTTCGCCCGTGGTGAGCGAGTCAATCGTCAACTTGGTGAGCGGATAGACGACGAAGCCGAGCAACATCGCGAGCAGCGGCAGCACCAACAGCAGTGCCCAGCGGTTGGGTAGCACCGCACTCCAGGCGGGCGGTCGATATTCGCTATACACGCGAGGCAAGGCGGGAAGGCTCGCCATGACTTTCCTCCCCGCCTGCCCTATCTCAGAAGCCCCGCACGCGACTAGCCGCGCAGGAAATTCTCATACGCGGTGTTCAGTTCGTCGCTGTGATTGGCGTACCACAGGAAGTTGGGCGTCGCCAACTGCTTGAGGTTCATCGGGTTGTCAGCCAACTGCGAGCCGATCGAGCTCGGCAGGTAGGTGAGCGCGAGCGGATTAGGGACCGAGTCGTGCACGATTTCGGCCCACGTCGCCTCCGACTTCGGATGGCTGGCGATGAATTCGAGCAACTTGGAAGCGTCCGCGGAGTTGGGGGCGCCTTTCAACACGGCCCAATAGCTGGGCTCATAGGCGCCGCCCACCCAAACGACCTTCAATTTCACCCCTTGGGAGATGAGCTGATAGGCGCGATCGCTCCACATGATCCCAAGCGGCACCTCACCACTGCGCATGATCTGCTGCTGCTGTTCGCCTGACTGCCAGAACACCTTGATCTTCGGCTTGAGCCCTTCGAGCGTCTTGATCACGGCTTTGACGTTCACGGGAGTCGTGGCCGTCTGAGTGATCGGCATGCCCGCCGCGACCTCGGCCGTCGTGGTCGCCTCGATCGGCTCGATCCCGCCGAACATGCGCTGCTGGGGGAATTCCTTGGTGTTGTAGAACTGCGCCATGTTGGACGGGCAGGTCTTCATCTTGTCGGTATTGCAAACGATCACGTCGCCGAGGCTCCCGTGGGAGAAGCCGAACGGCGTGACCTTCTGAGCGCCGAGTTCTTTTTCAAAGCGCGCCTTGGTGGCGGCCGGCAATGGAGACAGCTGCCCCTTTGCGTAGAGCGTGTAGGCCGAGCCTCCGTCGAGCGAATCGACCACGTCCCACTGGATCTGTTTCGCCTGGTTTTGCGCTTCCACACGCGCGAGCTGCACGCCGGGAGCATCCACGAACTGAGAGGTCAGATGGTTTTCCGCATCGAACTGATTTGTGTAGGCCTTCTGCGTGGCTTCGTCGATCGGCGCACCCCAATCACCGATCGTCAGGGTGGTCGAGCTTTTACCGCTGCTACCGCATGCGGCGAGCCCCAAGCAAATCGAGAGCACCGCAAACGCCCCAAGCACGCGGCGACCCCTACCCCAACTCATTGGCTGCATATTCATCCTCTCTCCTAACTGCGCTTAGCTCGACGACTCGGCACGCAAATCCCTGAGTACACGCCAAGCAGACGTGCGCTCAGAGCATGACCTGACGAAGGCAACCCGCCCCCTGGACTCAACGGAACACGGCATCCAGGATGTCCCGCGGGATTGATGACTGAGAGTCGAGCACTCGATGACCGATAACCGTGAGGATCGCGTGCGCCGCATATCGCGCGGTGCGCCCTCCCCCCACATCGTATTGAGGGATCATCTCGCATACGTCAAATGCTCCGATATTCTCGAACTCGGCGAGGACCCCGAGCCCGGCCAGAACCTCGCCGGGACTGAGCCCGTCCAAGACGATCGAATGGGTCCCCGGAGCGTAGGCGCCGTCGGTGACATCGATGTCGAAGGTCACATACACGCGATCGGCTCCCTCGGAGGCGATCTCCAGCGCCTCGCGCATCGTCTCAAGCACGCCGCGGCGGCGAATCGAGCTGGCCGTATAGGCCGCGAAGCCCCTCTCCTTGCATATGCGCAACTGCTCGGGCTCAGCGATGTTCGCCCCGTTCAAGCCCCACCAGACCATGTTTCCGACTGCCTCATGCTCACTTATGCGGCGCGCAAAGGTGCCGTGGTTCAGACGCCCCATGTCGCGAAACTCGTCCCAGAAGTCGAAATGACCGTCGATGTTCAGAAACCCGACCTTCGCACCGGGCCTAGCGGCGCGAAGTCCGCGCGCGAAGCCCATGAAGGAGGGGTAGGGCACGAAGTGATCGCCGCCGATCACCACCGGCATCGCACCGCGAGCCGTGACCTCGGCCACGGGTGCGGCGATCGCCTCGATCTGCGCTTGCACATCGCCCTGGTGGATGCGCACGTCACCGACGTCGAATAGGCGCGGCTGCTCGGGCACCGTCCACACGCACCCGTCGGAGACATTTACATAGCCGACGGGCTCGGTCTGCAGACCGTAGTAGCCGGCCAGGTACAGCGACGCCTCACGGATCGCTCGGGGCGCATAGCGCTGACCGTTGCGCCCCAGCGTCCAGGAGTCCAGCGGCACGCCCAACACCGCCACGCTGCCTGCGGTGATCTCCTCCACGTCGAGTGCCGGCGCACGGTAAAAGGTGGTCGGCCCTGCGTACCAGTGAACGGTGTCGCGTTGCGGGGTCACTTGACGAAGAGCTCCACGGGTACCTCGTTGAGAACCTCGGGGCCCTCCTCGGTGACGAGTACATTGTTACCGAGCATCATCGTCGCACCGTCGCTGTATGAGAGCCCCGGCTCCATTGTGATCACCATGCCTGCTTCGATCGTGTGAGGATCGCCTCTCATCAGGCTCAACGCCCCGATCCAGATCGGCGGATAGGCGATCTCCATGCTGAAGCCGAAGCGACCCCACGTGTTCTGCTCATAGCCGCGATGACACTCCGCCACGAGCTCCACGATCTCGGCGACGCGCGTGCCCGGCCGCAGCGCCTCGGTGGCGCGCTCGAGCGCGTCGCGCACGACCTCGTAGAGCTCGAGCACACGCGCAGATGGCTGACCGAGGACAATAGTCCGTGAGATGTTGCAGTGATAACGGCGCACGACGCCACTGACCTCCAGATAGACCACATCGCCGTCGCGGAGCACCTTGCCGATCGGCGTCCCGTGTAGCGTGCCTCGCGCATCGACCAGTGTCGGGTAGGCCGGGAACTCACCGCCGGCGCGCGCGAGGGCTTGCTGTATTGCCGCCATCACCTCGCGATCGCTGACTCCCGCGCGAATCGCCTCGATGCCAGCGCTCACCCCAAGGTCGGCGACATGCGCCGCCTCGCGCAGCAGCACGATCTCCGCTGGGCTCTTGACCAAGCGCAGATCGTCAAGTCCTTCGCAGACATCGATCGTCTCGGCTTGGGGCAGGTCTCGCATCAGCTCCAAGGCGTAGCGCGCCTTGAAGTGGTAGCTCGACAGGTTCAGACCGATGCGTCCTGCTCTGTGGAGACCGCGCTCGCGCAACACTTCCAGCAAACGTGCGATTTGATCCTCGTGAGTCCAGACGGGCCTAATGTCGCTCACCCAGCAGGTTTCCTCGCACAGCAGCAGCTCGGCCTTGTTGCAGAGCAGCGTGAGCGGGGCATCCTGCTCGAGCGGCACGATCAGAACCTGGAAGTAGAAGGCACTCGTTGGCTCGTAGCCAGACAGCCAGTTGTAGTGCTCGGGCTGGCTCAAGAGCAGCAGGTCGAGCCCGCGCGCAGCCATCCATTCACGCGTCCGGGCGAGCCGCTGCTGATACTCATCCAGCGCGACGGCCATGCGCGGAGCGTGGCGGACTTCGATCATCTCACGATTGTGCGGCTTTGCTCGCGCATGAACTGCTGGAGATAGTACGGACCGAGGCCGCCCTTGCCGGTTAGGCCACTGGCCTTCCAGCCGCAGAACGACTGCGACCCCGGCCATGCGCCCGTGGTTGCACCAGCGCGGCGGTTCACATACACCACGCCGGCCTCAATCTCCTGAAGGAATTGCTCGACCTCTTGCTCATCCTCGCTGAAGATCCCAGCGCTCAGCCCATAGTCGACGGCGTTGGCCTCGACGATCGCCTCTGCAAGGCCTTCCACTCGAGTTACGGTGAGAAACGGTAGGAACAGCTCACGCCGATTGAGCGAATGGCCAGCGGGAAGATCGCACACCACGGTCGGCTCGACGAAGTGTCCGCCACACAGCTCGATTCGTGCTCCGCCGAGGACGATGCGGCCCTCGCGGCCGGCCAGGACGACGCTCTTCTGGAAGCGAGCCACCGCCTCCTCGTCTATGACCGGTCCGAGCGCTGAAGCACGATCTGCGGGGTCTCCGACAACCAACTCGCGTGCGAATGCACACAGCCGCTCGACCAACTCGTCGTGAACCTCCCCCGAGACAATCGCGCGCGAGCAGGCGCTGCACTTCTGCCCGGAGAGCCCGAACGCCGCCCTGGCAATGCCCTCCGCGGCCTTCTCCAGATCGGCATTGGCGGTGACTATCGCCGGGTTCTTGCCACCCATCTCAGCCAACACAGGCCGCGTCCAGCGGCCGGAAACCAAGGCGCGCGCGATCTCCCGCCCCACAGGCACCGAGCCAGTGAACGCGATCCCATCGACGTCCCCGGCGACGAGGGCACGACCGGTATCCGCACCGCCGTGCACGAGGTTGATCGCGCCGGCGGGCAAGTCCCCCGCCGCAAGTACCTCGCCGAGCAGCGCGCCCGTCCATGGCGTCGCCTCGGATGGCTTGACGACCACCGTGTTACCGGCGATCAGGGCCGCTGAGAGCATGTTTACCGCCAGCGCCAAGGGAAAATTGAACGGCGCGATCACGCCAAACGTTCCGTAGGGCCTGAGCGTCTCGAAGTTGCGTTCGCTCGTGGCGAGGCTCACAAGCGGTGCGCTGAACCCTTCGGCCTCCTCGATCGCCACGCAGTAGGTCTCGATCAAGTCGATCGCCTCCTGCGCCTCGGCGATCGACTCTATGCGCGTCTTGCCCGTCTCCAGGCTCACCACCGATGCGATCTCGATCTGACGCTCGGCAAGCGCCTGCGCGACGGCGCGCATATGAGCACAGCGCTCCACGTATGGTGTGCGACCCCATAGCGACTGGGCCTCGCGAGCGGCGCGCAAGGCTCTGGCGACGGTTTCCGCCTCGGCGGTGTGCGCCCGACTGACATGCCCGTTTGCGTCTGAGGGCTCATGTCGCTCGAACACCTCTCCCTGCTGTGAGCAATCTCCTGCAATAAGGTGTGCAAAAGGGGCCTGGGCGGTAGCGCGCTGCTGCTCAAGGCAACGCTCAAACTCTTCGTCGAGCGCGCCGGCCAGTGCGCCGCTGGTGTAGGTCAAACGTTCGCTCACGCCGCCTACGCCCCCAACTGATTCGATCCTTGAATATTCAGTTCTGAACTATCCTGCGTCACCTGGCACCTGGAGACCCTTCGGCTTCACGCCGGCTCGGAAAATTACGTAACTTGAACATAAATCCGGCATGGATAAAGGAGATACGTACCGCCTATCAACTGTCAGATGGTTTGACAGACCGTAATCCACCCTACCTCCGCAAGCGTTGAGTGCGCACCGTGACCAGACAATCGCAGTTCGAGATGGTGCTCTCGATTGAGAATGTCGGCATTCCCAAGTATGATGACTGTTTCAACTTGAGGTGCACCAATGTAGAGGCACCTCTGGCACTACGGATAGGGGCCTTAGCAGAGATGCCTAGAGTAAGCTCGAATTCTTCCAAATCAGGCCAAGAAGGCGAGTGGTCGATACCAAGCCTTCGTGAGCCACGATACTCCCAGTCGCTTGAGCGTGGACTTGCGATCCTCGGCTGCTTCACGCCAGAGCGTCCCGTGCTCGGCATCGCCGACATCGCCGACGACCTCGGCATGAGCCGCTCGACCACGCACCGTTATGTGATCACGCTCGTCGCACTCGGCTTCCTCGAGCAGGGTGCCTCGCGCAAGTATCGCCTCGGGCTGCGCGTCACCGACCTGGGTATGTCCGCGCTGAACTCGACCGGGCTGCGTGAGCATTCGCGGCCCTACCTGGAGGAGCTGCGCCAGCGCACCTCCTACACCGTGAACCTGTCCGTGCTCGACGGTCCCGAGATTCTGTACGTCGATCGCGCCCGCAGCTTCCGTCGCGGACAGAACAAGATCGACATGAACCTGCGCCCCGGCTCGCGCCTGCCCGCCTATTGCACGTCGATGGGCAAGGTGCTGCTTGCCAACCTGCCAGAGCCAGAGCAGCGCGATCTGATCGGCAACATGACGCTCGCGCGCCGTGGACCGAACTCGATCACCAGCAAGAAGGCTCTGCGCACCGAACTCGAGCATGTGCTCGAGGAGGGCATGGCTGTCAACGACGAAGAGCTTGCCCAGGGTCTGCACTCAATCTCGGCGCCGGTTCGGACCGAGTCGCGCGAGGTCGTGGCGGCCGTGAACATCGCGGCCCACAGTTCGATGATCTCGCTCGAGGAGCTCGTCGACGCGCTTGGACCACATCTCGTCGCCACCGCGGACAACATCTCCGCGCGGCTCGGCTACCGCCGCGACGACGAGCAAGGCTAGAAAGCCGGGAGACTTCCCGCCACTAGGCCGCGCCGGGAGCTGGAAACAACATTATCCGGCGCTGGCTTTCGCGGGGGGCTCACGACTAAATATCTGCTGGGATTGAGTCGTGAGCCCTAAAGTCGAGCGCAGACAGCACAGCGTCCGCCGCTCGCATACGCTACCGGCGATGCTCATGCCCCTTAGAACGTGTCTCAGGCCGCTCGTCGCCGGGATCTGCGCGCTAGCGTTTGCCTTTGGCGTCAGCGCTTGCGCCGAAACGGCGTCTACGGGCAAATTCAGCGGCGAAAGCCACAGCGTTGCCCAGACGGTCTCTAACTTCCAGACCGACGCCACTGCGGAGGACGAGAAGAAGCTCTGCGACAACGACCTCGCCGCAACGCTGACAACCAAGCTCGCTCGCGTTGGCGGGTGTCAAACGGTGCTAAAGGCTCAGCTGCACGAAATCGACGCGCTGGGCCTGACGATCGAATCGATCGTCGTCAGTGGCAACAATGCGCTGGCCCATGTGAAGAGCACCTATTCGGGCAAGAACCGAGTCACAGCACTCGCACTGGTCAAGGAAGGCTCGCACTGGAAGATCTCCGGTTTGGGGCGAGCACCCATCCCGGGCTAGGACTACGCCAGCGTTCGACCGTACTGGCGCTCGTAATACGCGCGGTAGTCGCCTGAGCGGATCGGCTTCCACCACCACTCGTTCTCGCGGTACCACGAGACGGTCTGCTCCAATCCTTCGGCGAAGCGCACGCGCGGCTCCCAACCGAGCGCCCTGACCTTCTCCGAGGACAGCGAGTAGCGACGGTCGTGGCCAGGGCGATCGGTGATGTGCTCGATCAGCGACTCATCCGTGCCGGTCAGCTCGATGATGCGCTTCACCACCTCGATGTTGGCGCACTCGTCTGGGCCACCGGCGTTGTAGACCTCGCCACGCACCCCGTGCTCGAGCACATGCCCGATCGCGCGTCCAAAGTCGGTCGCGTGGATCCAGTTGCGCACCTGCATGCCATCGCCGTAGACAGGCAGCGGATCGCCGTGCAGCGCGTTGAGGATCATTAGCGGGATCAACTTCTCTGGGTATTGATAGGCACCGTAGTTGTTCGATCCGCGGCAGATCATGGCGGGCAGACCGTAAGTGTGGAAGTAGCTCTGCACGAGCAGATCGGCGCCAGTCTTCGTGGCCGAGTAGGGCGAGGACGGACGCAACGGCGAGTCCTCGGTGAACGAGCCGTCCTCGATCGAGCCATACACCTCGTCGGTGGAGACCTGCAGATAGCGAAGCTCACGCTCGCGAGCGGCCTCCAGCAGGACGTATGTTCCCTGAGCGTGTGTGCGCACAAACGCGTCGGGCTCTGCGATCGAGCGATCGACGTGCGTCTCGGCGGCGAAATTGACGATCGCATCGATTGGAGCCCCTGCTCGCGGGCCGCCGCCATCGAGCGCGCCGGCCACCGCTTGAGGATCCTCGATCGCGCCGTGCACGAAGCGAAAGCCTGGATCCTCGGCAAAGTCGTGGAAGTTCTCTTCGCGACCGGCATAGGTGAGCTTGTCGAGCACGACCACCTCGTCGCCGTTCTCGCGCAAGCGCAGACGCACGAAGTTGGAGCCGATGAATCCCGCACCACCGCAGACAAGCAATCTCATGCGCGCATCATCCCAGCCACAGCTCCGTCATGAGCGCACGACTCCCTCGCGAGCAGCCATATAACCGGCAAGACCGTCGCGCCAGTCGGGCATCGGCAGGACGTCCTCGCGCTCTGACTCCATCGCCGACCACGCCGGGCGCGGCGCGGGACGGGCCATTTCAGCCGACGTGGCGGCCTCCACGCGACAGTCCAGCTCTGCCTGGCGGAAGATCTCCTTGGCAAAGCCGTTCCACGACACCGAGCCGGCCCCCGTGAGATGTACCAGTCCGTTTACCTGGCGATCGATAAGTCCCAGGATCGCGGGCGCCAGGTGACCCGACCAGGTGGGCGAGCCGATCTGGTCGTCGACCACTTGCACCGCATCGCGCTCGCCGGCGAGGCGCAGCATCGTGGCGACGAAGTTGGGGCCGTCGATTCCGTAGAGCCATGCCGTGCGCACGACGGTATGAGTGGGGGAGGCAGCCAGTACCTGGCGCTCGCCGGCGAGCTTGGTCTCTCCATAGACCGACCGGGGGCCGGTCGCATCCGACTCCACATACGGCCGCGGCCGACCAGCGACGTCGAGTGGCGGCCTACCGTCAAAGACGTAGTCGGTGGAGACGTGCAGCAGCGGACTGTCGATGCCGGCCGCGGCGCGCGCCAGGTTGCCGGCCCCCTGCGCGTTGACGGCATGGGCGGCCTCGCGTTTACTCTCAGCGCCGTCCACGTCTGTCCAGGCGGCGCAGTTGATTGTCGCCTCGGGTCGCTCGCGCTCGTAGAAGGCGATGACCGCCGGCTCGTCGGTGATGTCGAGCTCGGGCAGGTCGACGAGGATCAATTCGTGCCCGGCGCGCTCGCTGACGCGGCGCACGTCGTGTGCGAGCATTCCCGCGGCACCGGTGAGGAGAATCCGCACGCCTGCCGCCTAGAGGATCGAGATGTCCGAGTTGTCGCCGACCATGAAGCGATAGGCGCGTGGTTGGCGGTCACCGCGGCGCACCGTCACATTGCGCCCTAGCAGCGAGGACTCCATGCGACCGTCGAGGTCGCACACGGAGGAGCCGTTCAGCAAGATGGAGTGCTCTACCTCGGCGTTGGATATGCGGCAGTCCTTGCCGATCGCCGTGTATGGACCGATGTAACAGTCACGCAGGTGAGCACCGGCGCCGATGATCGCCGGGCCGCGCACGGTCGTGCGCTCCAGCCGCGCACCCGGCTCGATCACGACGCGTCCGTCCACCTGCGAATCGATCAACTCTCCCTCGACACGCTCGCTCAAGTTGTCGAGGATCAGTCTGTTGGCCTCGAGCATATCCTCGAGCCGTCCTGTGTCCTTCCACCAGCCACGCACGATGTGCGGCTCGACGCGCCGGCCGCTGTCAACCAGATATTGGATCGCGTCGGTGATCTCCAGCTCCCCGCGGGCGGAGGACTTAATCGCGCGGGCGGCATCGTGAATGGCAGCGGTGAACATGTAGACGCCGACGAGCGCCAAGTCTGTAGCCGGCTCGGGTGGCTTCTCGGCCAGACGAACGACGCGACCGACCTCACCCTCCGGCGCCGGCGCCAACTCGGCCACACCGTAGTTCTCGGGGTCCGCGACAGGGGTGAGCAGGATCAGCGCATCGGGGGCGTGCTCGCGGAAGGCAGCCACAAGATCCGATATGCCTCCCTGCAAGAGATTGTCGCCGAGGTACATCACGAAAGGGTTGTCGGACAAGAACGGCTCGGCTGTCAGCACCGCGTGGGCAAGGCCGAGCGGCTCGTCCTGGACTATGTATTCGATTCGCACGCCGAACCGCGAACCGTCACCTGCCGCCTCTCTGATCTCCTCGCCGGTCTCCGGCGCGATGATTATGCCTACCTCCTTCACACCCGCGGCGGCCATCGCTTCGATGCCGTAGAACAGCACAGGCTTGTTGGCTACCGGCACGAGTTGCTTGGCACTCGTGTGGGTGATTGGGCGCAGACGTGTGCCCTTACCTCCTGAGAGGATCAGTCCCTTCAATGACTCCATCGGTCGCCTAGCCTATATCGACTGGCCCGCTTGCGGGAGAAACTTCGCGGGATGAATACAGCTATGCGCAGGTTCGAGCCGAATTAGTAGATGCCCGCGAGCTTGCGATGGTCCCAACTCGCCCGGCGCCGCTCGACGAACTGAAGCGCGACGCGCTTTGCTGCCTGTGCCTGCACCATCGCGCCAACCTCCTGCGGCAACTCCTCGACAGGTGGCTCGCCGCGTGGGGTCGCATAGCGCATGAAGATCTCATGCCCGAGCGCGCCGACGGTCTCGATATCGCGGTGGATGATCACGTCGCACTCGAACATCACTCCACGCAACTCCTGGTATTGCTCGCCGGCCTCGACCTGCAAGCTGGCGCGCTGGTCGCGCTCGAGGTTGCGCACCTTCTGGGAGACGGCATATGTCCAGACCCAGATCTGCGGTCGCGAGGTGACGTTCTCGCCGGCCGCGCCGGCCGCTGTGCTCTGGGTGGAGGGCTCGGATGCGCGCAGCACATACCAGAGCGGCATCAAGTGCGGCCAGCCTCGTGGCCCCGTCGTGGCGCACGTCACTGTCCGCTCTTCTGCCAGGAAGGAGGCCACCTCGACCTCGCTCATCTTGATCTGATCGCGGCGACTCACGAGACGCCGGCTGGGACCGCCCGC
The DNA here is from genome assembly GCA_963827045.1 of uncultured Solirubrobacterales bacterium. Taxonomy (GTDB): domain Bacteria; phylum Actinomycetota; class Thermoleophilia; order Solirubrobacterales; family Solirubrobacteraceae; genus Palsa-744. Next base: position 1,248,560 of record CAWGZH010000002.1, on the reverse strand, counting down.
AACTGTTGCACTGCGGCCAGCACCGCTTCGCGCGCGTCTGCAGGCTCGAGCACGACCGCGTCGCCGGCCTCCTTCAGCACCTCGCGAACCAGCCAGTCGGTGCCGGCAAAGCTCAGCTGCACGACGATCGACCCGTCCACGAGCTCATCGACCACGCGTCGCTGCTCGCGTGCCCAGCGTGCCCGCTCGGGAGATATCCATACGCGCGCGGCGCGTGAGGCCTGCACCTCACCGGTGCGCATCCAGCCCTCGACTTCGGCGCCCGGGTCGACCTCGGGGCGCGGCTCGAATACCTCGTCGGTCACGTGCGCGCGCCTGATGCGATCGAGGCGGAAGTGGCGCATCTCCTGCTTGGCGGGATCGAACGAGGCCACGTACCAGCCCTCCTGTCCGTTCGTGAGCGCATAGGGCTCAACGCGGCGCAAGGAGAACTCGTCCTCGTTTGCCTTGTAATAGTCGAGCTCCAGCAGACGGTGCTCGACAATCGCGCGCGAGACGATACGAGCGACCTCAGAGTCGTCACTGGTGGCGTGGGCAACCTGCAGGCCCTGTTCCATCGGGTCCTCGCCGAGCGCTGAGACGATCTTCTCGCGTGCCGAGGAGAGCGAGCCCTCGGGGATGTGCTCGCCCACCAGATCGATCGCGGCGACGAGCGCCTTGGCCTCGACCGGCAGCAGCCGTGCAGGTCGATCGAAGTTGTCGCTATAGGGCTCTGGGTCGACGTCGATCTCGCCCTCCTCCTCCAGGATTTCGGCGTAGAGCACATACGAGCCTCCACCGAAGTTGACGACGTTCAGAACGTTTATGTCCTCGCGCAACTCTTCGTCTGAGAGTTGCAAGCTCTCGCAAAGCTCCGCGATCTTCACGCGCTCGCTGCGCCTGCCTGCGTGGATCAGGATGCTCGCCAGCGTCACGAGCCGCGCAAAGCGCTCTGGGCGAATCGCGGCTTCGGCTTGCGGATCGCGCTCGACCGCCGCAGCCCGACGGTCCGCGCGCGCCGCCGAGGCGGCGGCGGAGCGGGTCGAGACTCCGAGCGGTGGCTCCTCGATCCTAGGCACGCTGTCAGCCAGCTCCTGGCCCTCACTATGGCGCTCCTCCAGCAACGCCAAGCGCCGCGCAAGTTCCTCGACGAGTGCGGGCGGGCCGAGCAGGCGTGCGTTCTCGCCAAGGCCCAGCACCCAGGAGACGAGCATCCGGGCACTCGAATAGCTGGTGCGTAGTAGCCGGTCGCCCGGGTTGTGTCCTTCGCCCTCGGCGGATGCCATCTCTCCGTAGCGACCGAAGTGGCGTTCGATCTGCCATGCGATGCGCTCAGACAAAAGCACAACGGCTGAACCCTGCTCGTCACCGAGTTGCCACTCGGAGCGTCCCGCATACTCGCGTGGATCGAAGTCGGCGGGACGCCTGAAGTCGTGCTCTGCCTTGGTGGCGTAGGAAACCTTGCCGCGAATGCGTGAGAGCCGGAATACGCGGATCTGCTCGCGCTCGTGCGCATAGCCGAGCAGGTAGAACTCTCCTCCCTGGAACAGCAGATGGTAGGGGTCCACACGCCTTGAGCCGGTCTCGTCGCGCGCCATCGTGTAGTACTCGAAAGTGATCGTCTTATTGCGGAAGATCGCCGTCTCGATCTTGGCCAAGCGAATCGAAAGCTCGTGGCCACCGGCCGACGCGGTGATGCCCAGCGCCGCCGAGCGCTGCTCGGGCGCGCGCAAGGGGCTCGGGCGCCCCCAAGTGATCTGCTGCAACGCAAGCCGCAGTGGCTCGGCGTAGGCGAACTCGCCGTCGAGTAGATGCAGCGCAGCCTGCAGTGCGGCGAGCTCTTCGTCTGAGAACTCGATTGCGGGCAGATGGAAGTTCTCAGGCCGCAGCGAATAGTTCTCTTGCTCAGCGGCACCATCGGCGGGACGATCGACGGTGAGCTGGATGCGCAGCGACTCGAGCTCGGAGCGATCGGCATAGAAGCGACGCGCGAACGCATCCTCGTTCATGCCGCTATAGCCCTCCACGTCGCGCCGGATCTCAAGCGCCGTGACTGGCCGGCGCTCGGCCATCAGGTATGAGATCAGCGACAACTGGCGGATCAGCTTCTCGGTGTCCTTGGCCATCCACCTAAGAAGATAGAACCCAGTGGCGAGACGTATTCGTCCGGGTGCCAAGCCGCTCGCAAATTGCGGCTTTTACAAGGCGTGGGCGGAAGACCTTCTAGGCGGCTTCGCGTGCGGACTCTTCGACGGGCCCGGGCTGCTCACGCGCGCTGAACCACGCACCCGATCCGATCGCGCGGTCGAAGTTCGACCAGCGCGCCCCAGGGGAGAGCTCCTTCTCGATGCGATCGAAGCTGCCAAGACGCCCGCCGAGATTGTCGATCATGTGCACGAGCGTGGCCTCACGGGTGCATGGCGTCACAGGACTGCCGTGCTCGAGCGATCCATGGTGGGAGAGGATGATGTGCAGCACCGCCCACGCAAGCTCCCGCGGGAAGCCCTCGATGTCCTCGATCGCGCGGCGGACGCGATAGTAGCCGAGCGGTATCTCGCCCTGCAGCCGACCCAGGTCCGTGAGGTCGATGCTTTGCGCATCGTCGGTGTAGGCGTCGAGCTTGCCGATGTCGTGCAGCAACGCACCCGTCACCGCAACGTCGCGGTCGATACCGACCCAGGTTGCGGAGATGGCGCTGACGCCCTGAGCCACCCCGAGGCAGTGCTCAAGCAGCCCGTGACGGTAAGCCTGGTGGTAGTACTTGGCGGCCGGCGCCCCTTGGAAGCGCGCCCAAAGCGGTGAGCTCTCGCCGAACACCTGCTCGAGCAGAATGCTGAGGTGGGGGTTGCGCACGGTCGCAAGCAGCTCGCGCAGGTCCGCCTCCATCTGCTCTGGAGAGCGTGCCGGCCCGTCGAGCAGGTCGCTCAGCGCGAAGCTTCCCGGCTCGGCAGCGGTAAGCGTGCGAAGGTTTATCTGCGGCCCGAAACGCGGATGCACGGTGTAGCGACCGGTCACGTGCACGGGCGCGCCCTGCGTCGCGAAACGCTCCATCTCGGCGAGCTCCTCCCAAACCATTGAGACCACGGCGCCGGTGCGGTCGCCCAGCTGCAGGCGTAGGTACTCGCCTCCGTCCCTGCGCGAGCGGCGCTCGATCGCGCGCACCAGCAGGACCTGGTCGATATCCACACCGTCTGTGAGCTCGTTGACGAGCATGCTTTGGAAGGTAGTGCGGAGTGCGGACGGTACGCGGCGACCTTACGGCTCGAGACGGTTGGGGCCGCGGTACAGGAACGTGACCTCACGCACGTTGTCCTGGCCGAGCATCTGCATCAACAGGCGTGTCAAGCCGAAGCCGAAGCCGCCGTGCGGGGGTGCGCCGTAGCGGAAGAAGTCGAGGTAGTACTGGATCGGCTCAACCTCGACCTTCTTCTCATGCGCTTGAGCCAGGAGCTGCTCGTAGCGGTGCTCACGCTGCGCCCCTGTGGTGAGCTCGATGCCGCGCCACAACAGGTCGAAGCTCTTGGTGAGCGTCGGTCGATCTTCGTGGCGCATGTGGTAAAAAGGCCGCACCGAGGTGGGGTAGTCGGTGACAAAGGCAAACTCGCTTCCTGACTGCTCGGCGACGATCTCCGACAGCGCCCGCTCGCTGGGGGGGTCGAGATCGTGGTCCCGCCCACCCGCATCGTGGCCGTGCTCCGCCAGCAGGGCCTTGGCATCAGCCAGCGTAATGCGCGGGAACGGCACCGTAGGCGCACCGACCTCGACGCCGAACGTACTCGTGATCTGCTCGCCGTGCTCGCGAGCCACCACGGAGAGCACGTGTGCGAGCCAACGCTCCTCGAAGGCCATCACGTCCTCGTGCGAGTCGATCCAGGCTATCTCGACATCGACGCTCGTGAACTCGGTGTCGTGGCGCGAGGTGAACGACGGGTTGGCGCGGAACACCGGCCCGATCTCGAACACCTTGCCGAAGCCGCCCGCCATCGCCATCTGCTTGTAGAACTGCGGCGACTGGGCCAGATAGGCGGTGCGCTCGAAGTAGCCGACCTTGAACAACTCGGCTCCGGACTCGCTGGCCGAGCCCATCAGCTTGGGCGTGTGGATCTCTATGAATTTTTGTTCGTGCCAGTACTCGCGCATCGCGTGCTCCACGGTCGACTGCACCTCGAAGATCAGGCGCCTGTCGGGACGGCGCAGATCGAGGTAGCGCCAGTCGATGCGCTTATCCAAGGCCGAGTCGGGTGTGACGGGAAGTTCGGGCTCGGCCGGCGAATCGACGCTCAGAGACGCGAGCTGGATCTCAAGGCCACCGAGCTTCACGCGCTCGTCGGCTACCACGAGGCCCGTGACCGTGACCGTCGACTCCGGCGTGAGCGCGGAGATCGCCTCGTTGAGCTCACTCGGCTGCTCCTGCTTGCCGAGTATCAGCTGGGCAAGGCCGGTTTCGTCGCGCAGTACAACGAATTGCATGCGCTTCTGATCGCGGATGGCGTGCACCCATCCGCGGAGCTCGACGGTCTCCTGCACGTGAGATTTGAGATCGACTATTGAAGTGCGCGCCACGGGGACGGGCAATGCTATTGCAGCACTGCCCCCGCCCGCTGATCGGCCTCCTGGCCGAGGGCCGCACCGCGCGGGGGGTCTGCCCTTCGATCCGTTATCTGCAGCCCGCGCGATTCGCGCTCGGAGCGGTGAGTCGGGCAATAGATGCCGCGCACGCCCCCATCGCGCAGACCGTAGGCAAGCCACTCGCCGTGGCGCCATGTGAAGTTGAAGAAGCCCTCGACGGTGCCGTTGAGCTGCATCTCGCGCAGCCAGGCCTTGATGACGACACTCGCGGGAATACGTGAGCGGCAGTCGCGGTCGTTGTGGGGGTAGCCGCTCCATACGCACTTCAGCGGCTCTGGCGTCGGCTCGGAGGGCCTGACCTCGGTGAGGTGCCGCGAGCGCGGCTGCGGTGGATGTGGCTCGCTGTGCGGTGGCTTCATCGGCTGTCTCCAGCCCTCAGGTCCTCTCGGCAGACACAGTGTCGTCCTTTGGCCCTACGAGGTTTCTACGGTTCTCTACGGCAGGCCCCTATGGAACTATGCGTCCACATGTCCACATTGGACGATCGTTCTAGACACATTGCAAGGCGTCGCGCGCGGAAAGCCCCGATCCGGGCGTGGCTCTAGGCTTCGCCAGCCCGCCGCCGCGATCGCGGCCCACGAGACAAGGCAACCGACAGGAGCGACATGAACGACACGGCGAATGAGCCTGAGCCGCCCTATCACCTGTTCCTCGATGTAGACGAGGTGGCCCCCACAGCCAGCGCGCTGCGCCTGCTGATTACCGACGAGGCCCACGAGCCGGAGATCCGCGGACTGGCACGCGAGGTGATTGCGAGCTTGGATGCGGAGCCGGACGAGCGCGGCAAGCTGACCGTGACGCTCAACCCTGGGCAGATGAAGATCACCCACACCGCGCTGAAGCTGCTGCTCGGCGACCTGCAACGCGGACAGGCCGACGAGCGCGAGATCCTGCGGCGTGTCATCGACAAGCTGCCCGACGAGCACACGATGCGGGCAATCCAGCTGCCGTAGGATCTCGCGCCGGGGGCGGCGCAGGTTAGGCTTAGCTCGCCTTGAGCACGAGCCAACCCCTCAACACCGACGAGCTGCGGTCGAGCTTTCTCGACTTCTTCGTCGCGCGCGATCACAGGCTGGCTAGCTCGGCCAGCCTGGTGCCCGAGCATCCCGCCGCGCCGCTGTTCACGAACGCCGGCATGGTCCAGTTCCTGCCGGTCTTCTTCGGCGAAGAGCCGCCGCTCTCGCCACGCGCCACCTCGGCGCAGAAGTGTTTGCGCGTGCGCGGCAAGCACGACGACATCGAGATCGTGGGCCGCAGCTCAAGCCACCTGACGTTCTTCGAGATGCTCGGGAACTTCAGCTTCGGCGACTACTTCAAGGAAGCGGCGATCCAATTCGCCTGGGAGTTTCTGACTGAGACGCTTGGCCTGGAGGGCGAGCGGCTGTGGGCGACCGTGCACTCAAGCGACGACGAGGCGGAGCAGATCTGGCGGGAGCTTGTGGGCCTGCCGGCGGAGCGCATCCAGCGCATGCGCGAGGACAACTTCTGGGAGATGGGCGCGACAGGGCCCTGCGGGCCAAGCTCTGAGATTTTCTACGACAAGGGGCACGAGCATGGTTCAGGCGGCGGTCCGGCACGCGGTGGCGAGGAGCGCTATGTGGAGATCTGGAACCTGGTGTTCATGCAGTTCAACCGGCTCGAGGACGGCAGCCTGACGGAGCTGCCCAAACGCAACATCGACACTGGGGCCGGGCTCGAGCGCATCCTGCCGATCGTGCAGGGCACGTCTTCGGTGTTCGACACCGACGTGTTGCGCCGCCTGATCGGGGCCGCCGAGGAGCTTGCCGGCACTGCGTATGGGCGCGACGAGGAGGACGACGTGAGCCTGCGCATCGTGGCCGACCATGCGCGCGCCGTCACGTTCATGCTCGCCGACGGCGTCGTGCCCTCGAACCTGGAGCGCGGCTACGTGCTGCGGCGCATCATCCGCCGCGCGATCCGCCACGGCCAGCGGGTGGGCGCGCGTGAGGGGATGATGGCGGCGATGGCCGGCGCCGTCACCGAGACGATGGGCGGCGCCTACCCCGAGCTCGAGCGCTCGCTGGGCATGGTCAGCGACATGCTGGAGCGTGAGGAGCACCGTTTCGTAGAGACGCTCAGTCTGGGATTGGGCATGTTGGAGGATTTGATAATGGGTGGAGTGCCCGTGGTCTCAGGGAGCGATGCCTTCAGACTGCACGACACGTACGGGTTCCCGGTCGAGCTGACGGCCGAAATCGCCGCCGAGCGGAAAGTCGGGCTGGACATGGACGGCTTCGAGCAGGCGATGGCCCATCAGCGCGAACTGGCGCGCAGCGCCGCGGCAGGCGACGCCGGCGATGAGCTGCAGAGCCAGGCCGCGAGCCGGCTCGTGACCGAGCTGGCCGGCATCGCCCCAACCGAGTTCCTGGGCTACGAACAGCTGCAGGCTCGTAGCAGGATCGTGCGCGTGTTGAAGACCGAGGGCCAGGAGCGAGTCGAAGGTAGGGAGCAGGCCGAGAGCAGCGGGAGAGCGGAGAGCGAGCCGGGCGCCAAGGCGAGCGAGGACACCGCCCACCCGCTGCTCGAAGTGTTCACCGAGCGGACTCCCTTCTACGCCGAAAGCGGTGGGCAGGTCGGCGATACCGGCACGATCGAGAGCGAGACCGGCACGGCGCGTGTGATCGACACCGACAGGCCCCTGGAGGGGATCGTCCGCCATCGCGTCCGCCTGGAGAACGGCACGCTGCTGGAGGGCCAGGAGGCGACCCTGCGCGTTGACGAGGCCCGCCGTGACGCCATCCGGCGCAGCCACACCGCCACCCACCTGCTGCACTGGGCGCTGCGCAGCACTTTCGGCTCACAGCTGCAACAGCAGGGCTCGCTTGTCGAACCCGACTACCTGCGCTTCGACTTCAACCACCACGCGCAGCTCAGCGACGCGGAGATTGCACGCATCGAAGAGCTTGTGATCGGCGACATCCTCAGCGACGAGCCGGTGCGGACGACCGAGGAGACGCTGGCGGCCGCCCGCGCCGAGGGGGCGATGTCGTTCTTCGGCGACAAGTACGGTGAGATCGTACGCGTCGTGCGCGCCGGCGAGCATTCGGTTGAGCTGTGCGGCGGCACGCACGTGGCCGCGCTCGGGCGTATCGGCGGCTTTGTCGTGCGCGGCGAGTCCTCCGTCGGCGCCAACCTGCGCCGCATCGAGGCGTTCACAGGCAAGGCGGCGCACGAGGACCACCGCCGCGCGCGCGGACTCCTGCACTCGGCCGCCGAGTCGCTGCATGTAGCGCCCGACTCGCTGCCGGAGGCGATCGCCCGCCTGCAAACGTCGCTCAGCCAGGAGGAACGCCAGCGCAAGGCCTTGGCCGCCAAGGCCGACAGCCAGCTGGCGTCCTCGCTCGCCGAGTCGGCCGTCGGTGGGAGCGTCGTGGCGCGCCTGGACGACCGCGATCAGCAGGCGCTGCGCGCGATCGCGGCGGAGCTGGTGGCGCGCGCGGGAATCGACGCCGTGGGCCTGATCGGCTCGCCCGACGGCGAGGCGGTTGCGCTCGCCGTGGCATTCGCGGGCGACTGGGGCGACGCGCCCGGTGTCGTGCGCACTGTGGCCAAGCTCGTCGGCGGTGGCGGTGGCGGCAAGGATCGGCGACTGGCCGTCGGCGGCGGGCGCGACGTGGCGGCGATCGACGGCGCGCTCGCTGCGCTGCGCGACGCGGTCAACCTGCCCGCCGGCACCTAAAGCCACTACTTGCAACCAGCCCGTGCCGCTGCGGGACGCCAGGCGTCGCGCATCCGGGTTTTTCGCACGTCTGTGCGCTCGTGCCGGCGCTTACTTGCGCTTCCCCTTTCCGTGCTTGCTCTTCTTTGTGCTTTTGGCCTTCGTGGTCTTCGGGCAGCCGCTGACTGCGATTGGTGTGTTTTGTTTGATGATGTCGCCGTCTTGTGCGACGAACAGGGTCGGCATCTCTAGCGTCCCGGGGGTCGTTTGCATGACCTTGCGCGTGACGGTCTTCTTGTGTCCTTTGACGCGGATGGTCTCCTTCTTCTTGACAGTGACCGTGTTCGTGGGCGAGCAGAGGTTGCCGTTCGCTGCGAGCGCTGAGTCTGGGCCCTCGGGTAGGGTGAGTTCGAAGCTGCCGACGGGAGCGTCGGGGACCTCGTGGAACGTACTGCTGGTGATCCCGGCTTTACTGATGAACGTTTCCCCATGTAGTTGGAGTGTCACACCATAACCCTGCAGCACGATGATCAGTTCGGGGAACTTCGCTCCACCATGCGACACGAAATACGCCGGTCCAGTCAGCGGCACAGGCAGGATGGGGGTTATCGCGGTGGCGTGTCCCACGATCGAGTCTGGCGGACACCCGGCGGGGTTCGCTTCGAACTGTGCGTCGGTGCATGCCTTCTGTAGTGTCGTGAGCCTGGATGGGAGTTGTTTGGGTAGGTTGACCTTGACTTCCTTGATGTTCGCCTGGGTACCCTGCGGGGCGTTGGGATAGGTCAGCTTCACGGCAAGGTTCGCACCGTCGCTCCTTGAGGTTTTCCCTGAGGTTGTGACTTTGAATCCGGGTTTGAACTGCAGGTTTTGGCAGTCGGCGGCTTGGAAGGGGTTTGTGACGGTCACGGGGTCCTCATCAGCGATGTCGGTCGGGTTTGCTCCTCCTCCGATGACTGTTGCTGAGAAGCTCGTGGGATCGCAGTTGGTTGGGTTGATCGTGAAATTGGGTCGTTCGATGAAGACCCGGATGTCGCGGACGTGGATCACGATCCCACGGATGATGTGCGGGATCTGATCAGCCGCACCCGCAGGGATACTGACCGCCGCGGTGATCGGGTTGATCAACAGGGGTAGGTGCACGACGACGGTACCCAGGTCGAATGGGCCGACCTTCGCGCTCGTGATCGCCACGACCGAGAACGGTGCGCCGTCAAACGGACCAGCCATATAGATCGCCCCGGGAGCGTCAGCGAGGACCTCGCCGACACCCGCTCCTACGAGCGTACGTCCGATCTGGCTCGCAGCTGGACACGCCGGTTCTGCTTCCTCCTGCGCACCAGTCTTCGTCCTGGCCAATTCGATGTCCGCTTCCGAGCAGAACGGCACACCGGTGAGGCTTGCGATCAGTCCCAACGGCAGTTGTGAGGCGAACCCCGTGATCTCTTGTTCGCCGTCACCACGAGTGATACGAATCTCAAAGGGGCTATAGGCGCCCGCGCTGTTATCGAGCGTGCCCGCGGACACTTCGGGTTTGAACGGCGGGACCCCACCGCCTGGGCACGCTCCGCCGCTGAAACTGCTCGTGATTTCAAACGGCGAACTGAGATCAGTCAATGTTTGTGCTGGTTCTGACCATGGGACCAGTTCCGCCTTGACCTGATAGCTCCCACACCCGGGTGGACTGACCAGTGGCGAGGTCTCACCCTGATGGAACTGGAATACGAAGCTGCTGAACGGGACTGGTGGTAGCCCTTCCAGGGAGGGTTCTCCGTCGAGTGAGGGAACTCCTTCGAAGGTCGTGATGAGTCGTCCGGTGATTGGGTCGGCGCTGACCTTCCCCGCGACCTTGACCGTCACACCACGCACCGGGAAACGTGCGACCACGTACAACGCGATCAACGACCCGTCGGGATGGCCTTCTTCTGAGAAAGGGTTGGCATAGGGTGTCGCGATGTACACCGAACCCGTGCCTTCTTCATTGAGCGCCGGCGTTTTGATATGAACCGTCCCGAGCTTTGACTCGATCGGACAACCCACACCAACAGGCGTTTCCAAAGATTCGGCTTCATACTCGCTGCGCGTGCACGCACCCAAACCAACACCCGCGGACGGGTTGACCGTCATCCCTTCCGGCAACGTAACCACAGCCTTCTTCAACGCCGACGCAGCCAACCCTTCAGGGTTTTCGTTCGTCTGATGCACACCCAGTTCAACGTTCAAACCCGTCGGCGCATAGGCGCTGGTGGTCGTAGGTACCGCCGTAAACGTCAACTCCAACCCCAACCGGTCACAATCGTTCAACGGCGCGAGCAGTGCTTCTGTTTCGGCGGGCTTCGCATCGGGTTCCTGCCAGGACACGCTCTGGAACTTCGTTGGCTGTGCTTCACCGGTACACGAGGTCGGACTCGCCAAATAGGGCACCCGTGCGTTACTCGAGGACGCACCGAAATGACCGGACGGCCCTCCGACCCAGCGCCAGTCATCGTGTGAGGCTTCGGTCGGGACACCCCAAATCGTGACAGACACAAGATTCTGTTTGACGAGCCCATTTATGTTGTGGAAAGTCGTCTTTAGCTGGTAGGTGCCGGGTAGCACCGTCACATCCGCCTGCACGTGTGCGATACCAGCGGCGACGGGGAACCCGATCTTCGCCACATCCCCGGGCTCTGCCGCTATATTGAACACCGGCACCGTGTCCACGTCCACACCGAGTAGGCCTTCGAAGAAGACCGACGCGACACCGATCTGTGTCCCGATCGGGCATTCTTCCCGGGAGAACTTCGCTACCGAACAAGTCGGCGTATCGACCAAGTCCCCACCGAAACCGGGTGGCAACACGACCGACGCTTCCTTCTGGTCGCCCGCGTCCCCGCCTTCGCCATTAACAGTGTTATAGCCGATCGTGTTCGTCAGATCGGCGTGCGCACCGGCCTGGCTATCGGACAGCGAAACAGTCGTCGAACCCGGCGAGATACCGTAACCCGCCAGGGTATGACTGACCAATGTCGGCGTACGCATGAACGCATCTGGGGCGCCACCACCCGAGACGTGCACCACATTCGTCACTGTCTGTTCGCTCGTCAGATTCACATCGACCGGGATCCTCACAAGCAACATCTCCTCCGGCACTACCGACCCAGAAAACGTACACGAGGCGCCTTCGCAACTCAGCGGCGTGCCCAGGCTATCGCTCTCGCTGCCTTTGTTGACCAGTTCAAAGCCCTCCGCGCCAGTCTCGTCCAGCGTTATCCCTTCGGGTAGTACATCGGCGATCGTGACTGGACCACTACTCGGTTCCCCGCCCGTGTTCGTTACCGTCACATTGTAATACTGGTCCCCCGTCTCATCTCCCGGCACCAGGTTCGTCGGAGCAGACACCGCCGTAACCGTCCACTGCGGGCCACCCGTCACAGCCAACGCAGGAGACGCACCCACCAGAACACCGCCACACACAAGCGCAAGGACCGCGAGCTTCAAACGCATATGGATCCTCATCGTCCTGCCCTCCGGTCGTTGCTGGCTCTGCTAGCCCGCCTTGCCTTCTTTGCCTTCCTTGCTTTCTGCTTTGGCTTGACGCACTTGCCGTGGCTGAGCTGCTTGGGCTTCTTGCACTTAGCCACCGTCTTGGTTGTTACTTTGCTCGTCGAGGGCGCCGTTTCGTTTGAAACGTCGCCCGCGCCACTGAAGCTCAGCGACGTCGGCGTCTGATAGACCGGTGCGGGCGATGGGTTCTGACACGCGTCGCCTTCACAGGGGCCCGCACCCAACGGAGCTGGGAAACCGCCTTCGATGCGCGCGTCGTATAGGTTGCCCTGATTGTCCTGATCGGCAGGCACGAGCCGCGCATGAGTACCGAAGAACACGTTCTTGCCATCGGGGCTCGAGTCCAGGAAGAACGAGTCGCTCGTGTCCTGTCCCGTGGTTATCAGACCGAGCGCGCCTTCGTGGGAGGTTGGGTCTTCGTGCCACTCGTACACATCGGCCCTGCCATTGGTGTCCTGGGGCAACAACGATTCCTGGGTATCAAAGAACACGTACTCCCCGTTTTCTGAGATCGGCCGCGGCGTGGTACCAGCCGGATTATTACTCATCGCCGAGCGCGTGAACATCGCACCATAGGACGGTGACGCCCCATCCGGATTACACGAGACACACACGATACTGCCACCGGACGGCGATCCCGGTTCATAACGGTAACGATAGATCTCGGGCTTGCCACTAGAATCATAACCCGTAATGTTCTCCGTGGAGTCAAACACGAGGAACTCGCCATTACCAGTCGCATAATAATCAGCGCGAACGTCCAGAGCGGCATACGTGCCGCGCGTGAGACTTGCATACCACGTCGGTTCGGCGACACCCCCGTTTTTATATATAGGGGCCGGATAGCCAGAGTTCGGCGCGATATAAGCGGTCGTGTGCGTCAGGGTGTCATACCGGTACAGGCCACCGCCACCACCAACATGATGCACCAGTTCCTCGCTCGCATTGAAATACACTGCCGAGCCATCGCTTGAGACCGCGGGAACGTCTTCCACGCCAGCCGGTGCACCTGCTTCCCCACGGGAGACACGCAGCAGCCGCGTTTCGCCTTCACCGGGGTCGCTGTTGTACTCATACAACTCCACATCGTGCAACCCCAACGCTTCCGCTTCCTTCGTCAGCTCCGTCCTGGTCAGGAAGAACACCTTCGAACCATCCTTCGAGGCGCCGACGAACACCACCGGTTCGGCAGGGTTAGCAGGGTTAGCCGGAGCCTCCTTGACACCAGCTTCGGGGGCGGAGACCTCGACAGTCTGCTTGCCATCCTCGCGCAAGTACACCTGTGGTGTGTTTACAGTGCCACCGTCCCAGCAGCCGCTGCCTGCGTTCACCGCATATGGGTCAGGCGCTGTGAAGAAGACATCCGAACCATCAGCCGACACCGCGCCGTGGGTCCCACCCGCAGTACCAGCATCCTGCTGTCCCGCGATACCGAGCACCGCACCGCACTTCAACAGTTCCCCCTTGGGGTTCAGGTTTGCCAGCCGCGAGCCTTCCGCCGCGCTCCATTCATACAAACCCTTGGTCCCAAGATCCTGCTTGGAGTCGGTTTTCCTTTCCACTTCGCTGGAGGAGAGTTCGTGATCGGGGCTTTCAAGCACCACATGGCTCAAGTCCGCCGACCCGCCAACGATCGCGGCCTCCGTCAACGTGCCCCCCTTGCCCGAGTCGATCATTGAGTAAGGGCCACCAGCAGGACCGGCCAAATGCGCTTCGTGAGCAGACCCAAGCGCCACACCCGCTTCCTCGAGATCGTCATCGAGACCGAGCGCCGAGAAGTCACCCGGATCAAAGACCATGTTCCTTATGGACTGAACACCCAGGCCCGGCGCCGCCGCGGCCTGGAATGACCAGCCATCCGCGCCACGCGAAAACACAAAGAAATCGTTACCCGAAGTGGGAAACGGCCCAAACGCTGCCGTTGTCTCAAGCAGGAAGTGTTCCCCGTCTTCAGAGGAATAACCCAGATCGTAGTTCGTCGCGCCGCCAAAACCTTCTTCTTCGCGCTCCTGGGTAGCGGTGTTCCCTGGGCCGCCGAACATGTCTTCGGAGTCTTCCTTGTTCGGCGGGGTCAACATCTCATACGCGCGGCCATCGGGCAAACCGCTCGCCGCGGCCGGTGCGGTCGAGAACACCCCGCCCGGACCATCAGTGGTGCCTTCGCCGTTTGACGCGACCAGACGATAATCGTATGTCGTGCTCGGCGCCAACCCAGCGGCCTGCACGTTCACGCTCACACCCTTATCCCCCGAACCGATATCCGCCGCCGTCACTGGAGCGCTCATGGCGGGATCCGGACCAGCGAAGGAATCCCCGTCCGCCGCGAACGCCGCCGCCGACAGGTATTCGAAATGGTAGGTCGTGTCCACGCTCATCGGGTCGAGCACGCCATGAAAATTCGCCCACGAGGAGGACACATCGTCAACCGACACGTCTTCCACCACCGGCTTGCCAGGCGTGGCAAAGGATTCGGGGGCGCCATCCAACACGGCGCCGTGTTCGCTCAGGTTGGTCCCGGCGTCCAGACGATAGTCATAGACCGTCGCCGCGGACAGGCCTTTGACTTCCGCGTGAACCGGCTGGTTGCCTTCCATCCCAATCTTGCTTGCTTCAGGAGCACATGACGGGGTGCCCGCGAGGTGCGCCCACCCATCCCCTCCTTCACGCGTACTCGTGACTGTCGCGCTCGCGCCCGCCGGAGTCAGGCCCGAAGAATCGACGCTCAACTGCGGGATATCTGTATGAGCGCGTGCACCCACGAATTCGATCGTGAACGGTCCGCCTTCAGAGCCCGTGACAGACACGTTGTGAGAGCCGACCGCGGGCACGCTTTCAAGGGCCCCCGAGACCTGAGCGGCGCTCGGGTCATAAGGTATCGCCAAAGACAGAGCTACACCACTGCCGCCGGCGGTGACCTCCGCGGAGAGCCTGAGTGTCCCGACGACCCGGTTCAGCGCCGTGATCGTCGTGTGAGCCGGGATACCAGAACCCAAGATTTCCTGGCCCTCGACAAAGGAGCCTGAACTCGTGTCAAGGCCCGTGATTTCATCCGAGGCGGCGCTCAACGCCACAGCGCTGCCAGACGCGCTGGCGTCCGTCGAGAGTATGATCACGCCCGGACGGACAGCTTGGATCGTGGTGTGAGCGGGTATACCCGCGCCCGAGATTTCCTCGCCCACCACAAACGTGCCGGAGCTCGTCGCCACGCCCGTGACGACGTTGGCGCCTTCGATCAGATCGCCGCTGCCTTCAGCCGGGCCGACCAGATCGCCAGTCCCCAGTGCGGCGGTGCTCTGCCCGTCCAGGGACAGCGAGAAGCCGCCACCGCTCGCGCCCGAGACGCTCAGCGTCTGCAGCGCATCGACGTCATTGGCCTTGAAGGCAGCTTCGGAGACGTATTCAAACCTGCACTCTTCCAACCCATGACCTTCGCCATCGACTACACCGTTCAACGTCACAGTCCCCGAGTGCGCGCCGCTTACCGCACCCGTCACCGCACGTGGGTAAAAAGCGCCTTTGCCGAACTTGTCTACCACACGCCTGATGACTGGTTGACCTTTTTCTTCATATTCGCCCGTAAATTCATAGTCAACCAGATAAAGATCGCCTTCAGCGTTGACGCTCATACCACTCGATGTAAAGCCAGTTTGTTGACCAGAATTGAAATTGTCGGTCTTCGAGATACCCGTGATCTTGCCCAGAAACTCACCGGATTCGCTGAACTCATCGACGGCCTCGTTCCCAGAACCATCCCAGGCCTGGACCAGGACATCGCCGTCAGTGGGATCCACCGCCACCCCAGCGATCCCAGGATAAAAAACACTATCGCTAGCGCTATCAGTGGGAATCCTTTCGGGCACCATTGCCTCCGTGAGCTCCCGTACGAAACACCCTTCCGAGGTGAACTCATCGATGTGGGTAGAAGTAGCCGGGCTTGGTTCGCCCAAACTCTCGATTGCGACATAGATATCGCCGGCGGACGCAACGGTGGCGCCCCCGGAATCGACGGCGATACCGCTCGTCAGAGCATGATCACCGCCGTATTCCCCCCAAATTTCCCCCGGTTTACCGGCCAATTCACCCGCCCCATCGATATATTCCGGTGTTTTACCGTTTTCCAAACAAGTAAAGGGTGAGGAGGCCCCGGTGCTATCGACGCGGCGGACATACCCGCGTTGTCCACTTGGCGAATTGGTAACGCTTGTGAAATAGATGTCGCCGCGGGCTTTGTCGGTCGGGTTGGTAGAATTATCGACAGCCGCAAAATTGTCTCCTCCATCCGCGACATTTTCCAGCCTGTCGCTTTCATCGTCGAAAACCAACCCGTTCGACGGGTCCGTAAGCTGTTCGATGAATTCATCGGATGGGTTGAACTCATCGGCGAGCTCTTCGCCCCAGATGTACACGTTGCCGCTGAGCGGATCGACCGTGAGGCCGGCAAGTTGCCCAAAGGGAACCTGCGCGCCGTTGAGCCCCGTCGGCGTGCTGGCGACCTGTCCGATATATGGGCGTGAGAATTCGGCCAGCGCCGGCGTGCTCGCGCACAACAGACCCGGCCACGCAGGCCGCGAGTGCGAGCAGAAGCATCGCGCTGCGCGCGGGGACGCGGTGGGGCGTGTGTGACCTTGGCGTGTTGTGCATTTACGGTTGCTCCTTCTTGGGTGCGGCCTTTAGGAGATCATCGGATTGCCTGGGCTCCTCGGAAAGGGGTAAGGGTGCCCAGATATTCTCTCGGCGTGCATGCGCATCGAGGCGGAGTGCTCTGTGCCTAACTCTGCCCCTTGATCTGCTCGCTGTCATGGTCTCGTGTCCTCTACGCTTCTGCTGGCGCCGTCACGGCCCATGTGCCGAAAGCATCTCCGTTTTCGTCTGTACTCATCCACATCGCCGTTCCGGTCGTGCCAGTTTCCACAGTGCTCGGGAATTGATGCGCGGGATTCTGGAATGCAAAACGCAGAAGTTTGACTCCGCTATTTTCCCCGGTATACACGCAGAGATTCCCGGGTTCAGCGGTCGGCGCTTCGACAGTGCCCGAGCATTGCGTCGAACTTTGTTCGGTTTCTGATATCCCGCCGAAGATCAACCCCTTGGTTGGTTCAGGGAAGATCACTTCTTTCTTGAAAGAGTTGATGTAGTGAACCTGAGTTTCAGTCAGTTTCGCGCTCAACGGGATCGTGAATGAGATCGGTATAACCGCGGCGCTCGAGGTAGATGCGATCCCGTAGCTCCACGTGCCCGTCTCGGTCTTGCCGGGCGGGAGCGTTTCGGTGAAACCAGTCGTGCCGTTCGTGCCGGCTTTGCCTTCTTTACCGGGTTCGCCCTGCTTGCCTTCTTTGCCTTCGGGTCCCTGCGGCCCTTGAGGACCCTGTGCGCCTTTTTCACCCGCCACGCCGTTGGCGCCGCTAGCCCCATTCGCGCCCGCCGGTCCGGCCTTGCCCTTCAGCGAAGCGAGCACGCTCGGCTTGATCTGTTTGGTCGAGGTGATCAGGTATTTGCCGGCGGCATACGCACCGCCGCTCATCGCGAACACGAGCGCCAGCACGGCGATCACGCCGCTCGGCGTCAGCTTCACCCGTTTACGTATGCTTGAAAACATCAGTGGTTCCTCTCTTTTTGAATCGACGATCTGTGTTTCGTTCATCGCGGCAACTACCGTTCGCGCATGAGCGCACGAGTGAGAACTGGCGCAAAGGCGCTCATAGCCCCGTGCCGGCTCGCGGCTCTCTGATCGCGCGGTGGACCGCGCGAGACCTCCCTGTCGGCTGTCGAGCGGACATTTGAGCGCGGAAGCCGCTCGAGCCTAGACGCCGGCGGGCGCGGCGAGGGGCAGAAGAGAGAGACGCGCCGGCGACGCCCACGTGTCCCGTAAAGGACCCGCCAGTGGCACGCCGACTCTCGACTGCGTTATCCCCCAAAGCAAACACGCAAAACCCAACTCTTTCCCTGTAGTGACCCGGCACCTCTCCCAAGGCCCCCGCCAAAACCGGTTGAAATCGACATGGAACCGACCCAAACCAAATCTCATGTTTCGCCCCACACCCAGACCAAGCCGGACGCCGAACAATCAGAACATGCAACGATAATACACGCTGCCCGAACCTTTGTCAACCGGGTACAGCAAACGCATCTCGATCTGGCTGCCAACTGACCCGTGAGACGCCGACGCTCGGCCCCTGAGGGGCACTCCCGAATATCTGGGTTCGCGCGATGCCGTACTCGATCGTCCCGCCGAGGAAGAACGCGCCAGCGGCGTCAAGCCATGGGTGAGGCGCGCGAGGTCCGCTGGGGCGAGACGCCCAAGCACGGCCGACGGCCCTATCTAGTCCCCTGACAAGCAAACCCCGTCATCGAAGTCTCGAGCGAGATCCTGGTTGCGCCGCTCACGAAGCAATCCGCTACCCGAGCGGGATTCGGCGAGTGCGCCCGGCGGGAATCGAACCCGCGGCCTGCGGTTTGAAAGACCGCTGCTCTTTGGCTCCCCGAAGAGAACCGTTGACCACTGAGCTACGGGCGCGCGAAGCTGACGATGGTACTACTTGCGGGGCTCTCGATACGGCCCCGCCGTCCTCTACAGGGAGGGCTCGGGCAGCGGCTGCGCCACCACCGCGGGCTCAGGGGCCGTGGCCGCCTGCGCCACCGGGCCGCTGTAGGGATAGGCCTCGCACAACAGCAGCACGTAGCCGTTGGTCTGAGCCGCGTATCGCAGCGCGAGCACGCCGGCATTGCGCATCCCGACAGGCATGCGGCCGTCAGCCAGACAGGCAAACCAGCCGAGGAAGGCTACGGCCCACAGCAGGCCGCCATAGGCACTGTCGAGCAGGAACGCCGGCAGCGCCAGAAACAGACGGAAGAACACCTTCCAGCGATTTTGCGGGCGCGGATCCTCGATGTGGACATCGACGGGATAGCTGCCGGCCTGCCCGGTGAAGCCTGGATACGGGTCGGCGATCAGAAACAGGTAGGCGTAGACGTGGTTCTGGTAGCGCACGTAGACGGCCAGGAAGCGATGCAGCGCGAGCGGCGAGACGCCGGTGATCAAGGTGGCGAACCAGTTGACGATCGCGGCGAGGTAGGCGACGAGCGCCCACAGCGTCAGCCAGATCAGGTGCGGGATCGCCAGCAGCAGGCGAAAGAAGACGGTCAAGCGCGAGCGTTGCAAGTCGTCGCTGACGATCAGATGTACTGGACGGTCGTTCACGACTACACCTCCACCTCGACCTCGCGCAGACTACCGCTCTCAGGGTCGAATACAAACCCCCGAATCCGATCGCGAGCGGGCAGCTCGGGGCTCGAGCGCAGCCGAGCGAGACTGTGACGCAGGGTCGCCTCGACGTCGTCGAACGCACCCAGGCGCCATGTGGGCAGGACACCGTCGGCGGCGAGCGCCTGGGCGAACTCATCCTCTGAAGCACGATGCAAACCGCAGCCGTCGTGCATCACGACGACGATCTCCTCGGTGCCGAGCTTGCGTTGGGACACGCTGAGCGAGCGCAGCGCGTCGTCGGTCACAAGCCCGCCGGCGTTACGAATGATGTGCGCGTCGCCACGCTCTAGGCCAAGCATCGGAAAGAGATCGATGCGCGTGTCCATGCACGCCAACACCGCTACGCGGCGGCGCGGCTTCGGGCTCAGACCGGGCGCGGCCAGCGCTTGCGCGCGTGAGCCGGCAACGGCAAGCATGTCATCGGCGTTTGTCATCAAGTCGCGATCGTACGTGCAAACGGCGCAGATCGCGGCCAGGGCACGAACTTTAATCCTCTCTCTACGCCCAGTACAGGTTGGAAGCCCGTGTTCATGCGAGCGCGGGAAGCGCAGGTCGCACGCCATTTCTGCGAGCCCGGGAGCCCCCCTATGGCTCAGTCTCCTCCGGCGGCGCCCCCGTCGTGAGCTTGAGGCTCATCTTGATCGCCCTGACCGCGCCTGTGGCGCCCGCTTGCAGCGTGAAGCCGAATGTCAGCAACACGATGCCGGGAATCAAAAGCGCCTTGGAGCCGAGCATCAGGATGCCCAGGCGTCCGAGCAGATAGGGAGGCGTGCAAACGGCCGTGCCGAGCGCGGCCCCGAGCGCCGAGGCTGTCAGCTTCTCGCGCCGGGAGCGCTCCGGCTTGACACCGATCAGCCGCGAAGGCACGGCCACGTAGCAGACCATCATCAGGCCTATGACCGCACCAAGGGCAAGAGCAAACCAGGGGCTACCCCAGCGGGGTGCAATTGTTGTCGCGACCGCGAGCAGCGCGCCGACCGCAGCCCCCCAAGCGAGGATCGGGCGGAGATTGGAGCACGCCAGGTCGTAGGCCGGTCTGATCTTGGGCGGAGGCGGGCGCGTGATCGAAAACGCGAACAACGCGTTGAGGAAGAAACAGGCCATCGTGATCGCGACGATCGCAAGCGCGATCGGGATCAGGACCGGGCCACGCAACGCGGGGAACGACTTGTCGCGCAAGACTCGCGCCTTGAGGTCGAACATCGCCAGCCAGATCCACACGGCAGGAAGGATCTGAACGAGCGTCAGCCGCCAGTTGGACAGCAGCAGCTTGAGCCCGTTGAGCAGCATCACAAACGCCCCTACGGTGAAAGCAAGCGGAGCGAACAGACGCCGCGATTGGCTGAGGCGGACGATGCTCTCCACGACCGCCTCGTCTTCGTCCTGGATAGCGCGCACAAGCCGCTCGATCCGGGACGAGAGGCTTGCAAGGCTTTGGCGCGGGCTGGTCATCGTTAGCGCGAGCATTCCACAGGCGCGCCACCTGTGGACGACTACCGCCTGCTAATCGTGCAACGCGGCTGACTATTGGAGGAGATGCCGCCACTACGAGCTTGCGGCGGCCGCAACACCGGCGATTTACGAGCGTCGAGCAGCTACCCTTAGGCTGGGATGAGGGGACGTATTGCGATGATTCTCACGATGTTCGTGTTCGGGGTTGCTCCGGCCACGGCCCTGGCCATGCCACAGGACATCGCCTCGACGCATGCCTACATTCGTGCCAACTACGTGCTCAATCGCGCCACGCAGGCAAAGGTCAAAGTCGCGCAGGCGAGCATCGAGGCGACAATCCACAAGCTCGGCCAGGAATGCCCGAAGCTGGGCGTAGGCTCCCCCCAGAACGAAGAATCGCAACACCTCAGCTACGAGGTGGTGGTGGCGCTTTGGTCGGCTTCCTACACAACCGACGCGGGCCCGATCCGCACGTTCGCTCACACCGTGCAGCACTTGCACTGGAGCAATCCGAAGCTCACCCATATGACCCAGCGCTACGCGACCGACCTGCAGGATCTCGCCAGCTTGCAGATGCCTAATGTCTGCGGCGATGTGACAGCTTGGAAGGAAACCGGTTTCAAGACGGTCCCGACAAAGTCGATCCAACTCGATCGGCGCGTGGAAGCGATCGAACCCAAAACGATCCCGCCTTCGCTGCTTGCCCCGTACGAGCAGCCGGCAGACAAGGCGATCTTGGCCACAACGACGCGCATCGAAAGCCAGCTACAGCAGATAGAAACCGCCGAGGGCTTCAACGACTGGGACCAGGCGCTTGAAACGGTGGGACTCAATCAGTAGCGGCACAACTGCTGCTAGCGTGGCCGCATCTTGAAGTCAGCTCCGCACATACAGGTGATCCTCGGCAGTACTCGCGAGGGACGCTTCAGCGAGAAGGCAGGCGCCTGGGTCATGGACCGACTCGGTGCTCGCGAGGACCTGCAGACCGAGTTGGTCAACCTGCGCGACTACCCGATGCCGTTCTTCGAGCAGGGGGTAGCGCCGGCCTACGGTCGTCGCGAGTATCCAGAGGATGTGGCGCGCTGGGCGAGCAAGGTCGAGCAAGCAGACGGCTACCTCATCATCACATCCGAGTACAACCACGGCTACCCGGCGGTATTGAAGAACGCGCTCGACCAGATCTTCCCGGAGCTGAACAGAAAGCCGGTGAGCTTCGTCGGTTACGGCAACACCGGCGGAGCCCGTGCGATCGAGCAGCTGCGCCTGGTAGCGGTGGAGCTCGAAATGGCTCCCTTGCGCCACGCGGTGCACATTCTGCCGCCGGTGATGATTGAGGCGCGCAACGCCGAGCAACCGTTCGACCTGGAGATCTTCGCCTCGCTCGACCAACGCTTGGACACGGCGGCAAGCGATCTCGCGTGGTGGGCACAGGCGCTCGCGCAAGCGCGGTCTACGAGTCAGCCTGCCTGAGGGCCTATCTTGGCAGCCCAGGGTCCGGGGCGCTGTTGGGACCGTACCGCGATTACTCACTCACGATGACTGCGGCAACTTGACAGAGGCTCGCTTGGCGGTCTGGGCGGAGGGCGGAGGGACGAGCGGTCCGATGTCCCCATCTGGGGCTTCGTCAAGATCGACGATCACGGGAGCGTGATCGCTGGGCTTGGTGCCCTTGCGAGCCTGCCGGTCCACCCAAGCTGCCCTGGCCCGCTCGGCGACCGACGCGCTGGCAAGCACCAGGTCGATCCGCATCCCCAGGTCTTGATGGAACATGCCGGCGCGGTAGTCCCAGTAGGTGAACACGCGCTCGGCGGGCCAGCGATCGCGCACGACGTCGTGCAACCCCAATGCCTGCAGGCGGGCCAGCGCCGCCCTCTCCGGCGGCGTGACGTGAGTCTGGCCGACGTAGGCTTTGGGGTCGAACACGTCGATGTCGGCCGGCGCGATGTTCATGTCCCCGCAGACGATCGCGTCCTCGGGCCCGTCGCGAACCAGCCCTCCGAGCGCGTCGAGCCAGGCAAGCTTGTAGTGGTAATGCTCGGAGTCGGGCGTGCGCCCGTTCGGCACGTAGACGCAATGCACCCGAATTCCGGCGCATGTCGCGGACACGGCACGCGCCTCTTGGTGGGGGAAGCCCGGCGCACCTGGGATCCCAGGAACTGCGTCGTCCAAGCCAACGCAGGAAAGGATCGCCACCCCGTTCCACTGCGCCTCTCCATGACGCGCAATCTCGTAGCCTCGGTTTGCCAGCTCCTCGCCGAGCAGCTGATCGAAAGCTTCGTCGGCGAGCTTGGTCTCCTGTAGGCAGACGACGTCCGGTCGGCGTTCGTCGAGCCACGGCAGCAGACGCGGGACACGTTGCTTGACGGAGTTCACGTTCCAGGTGGCTACTCGCATGGGCGTACGGTAGCGGGCCTTCCGTATGGCGCACGACCAGGCGTATAGAACTCAGCCGGTGCCCGCGAGAGTGAGCAAGGTATCTGCCAGTTGGTCGGCAAAATGACGATTCAAGGGCTTGTTGTGGGCGAGAATTCGATACCAGAGCGTCGCGAAGACGAGCTCGACAAGGAAGTCGAGGTCTGCCGAAGCGCCAAGCTCGCCGCGGTCGCGTCCGCGCTCGAGCAGTTCACGCAATGCCTGACGGCGACGGGCGAGAAACCCAGCGCGAAACGACTCGGCAAAGGCGTCGTCGAGCTGGGCCGCTGCCATAAGCGCGGCGAGCAGACGCCTGTTGCGACCACCAGTTCCCGCCACGCTGCGACGCAAAAAGACGCGTAGGTCGGCGCTGAACAAACCCGTGTCTACGCTAGGCGCGATCTTGGCCGCCCCCTCATTCAGCGCCTCGAGCACGATCGCGGCCTTGGTTGGCCACCAGCGGTAGAGCGTCTGCTTGCTCACGCCGGCTTCGCGAGCGATCCCCTCCATCGTGAGGCGCCCGTAGCCGTCCTCTCCGATCAGATGCACCGCTGCCGCGAGCACTGCCTGGCGCACGGGCTCGCTGCGTGGCCGGCCTGGACCGCGGCTACTCATGCTCACAAATTACTAGACGCGACGCTCTGTTATTATTTTCAATACGTGACGTCTCGTATTAGCCAAGATCGAGCTTCCGAGCAAGCACGCCCGGGTTTGACGACACCGTGGTCAGAGCGAGTCGAGGAGATCCTCGACGGCGACCATGCCGTCGCACTCGCCTACGCCACACCCGCGCGAGGCGTCGTGCTGGCGCCAGTATCGAATTTCGGTCTCAACGATCGCAAGGCCGGCGTCGTCACGGTCAACAGTTCCGTCGGCGCTTGGAAGAAGCTCGAGCAGATTCGGCGCAATCCTCAGGTGACGATCGTCTTTCACACGCGTGCACACGCCACACACGATCGCCCTGAGTACGTGCTGGTGCAGGGCCGCGCTTCCCTGCAGCCGCCGCTGGCCGACTACCCGAGTTCGATTTTGGAGCACTGGGAGCGCATTGAGCCCTGGCGCGATCTTGGGCCGCTTTGGAAACGATGGCTGCGTATTTATGCACTACGCGTCGAGATCCAAATCGCGGTCGAGCGTGTGATCGTTTGGCCCGATCTCGAGTGCCGAGGAACACCAGATGTTGAAGGTGTGGCGCTCCCCGTCAAGACCCCGCCTCCCCAAGAGCGGCCGATCAAGGGCACCGCTCCGCGCGTCAATCAAACACGCGTAGCGAGACGCGCCGAGAAGCTACCCGACGTGCTGCTCGGCTGGATCGCCACCGACGGTTTCCCGTTTGTGATCCCAGTAGGAGTCGGTGCGGCCGATGAGCACGGCATTCAGCTCGAGCCGTCTTCAGCCCTTGTACCACCGGGCAGTCGCAGAGCCGGTCTCACCGCCCATTGGTTCTCGCACGGTGTTGTCGGCCAACGGCAGATGATCTGTACCGGCTGGATGGAGGTCGAGTCAAGCGACGGAGTGGTCACATACTCTCCGCACACCCTGGCTGCCTACCGGATGCCTTCCTCGCGCTTCATTTACCGACTCGCGGTCGGCTTGTTCACTCGTATGCGCTACCGCGAAGCGCGTCAGAGCGCTACGAATGTGACAGATCCATAATCGTGGGCATAGCGACTCGAACGTCAGATGGGCGTGGTCAAGCGTCGACCGCCTGCCCGTTGGCGGTCAGCATTACCTCTATGTTGCCGCGCGTGGCATTGGAATAGGGACAAACCTGGTGTGCAGCACGAACCAGCTCTGCTGCCTGGGCGGGATCGGTCACGGGTGGAAGCGTCACATTCAGCCCGACGCTCAGGAAGAAGCCACCTTGTCCGTTTGGAGTGAGACTGACGCTGCTGTCGATGCCGACTTCGCCGGTGTCCACCTTGGCGCGTCGGGCGACCACACCGAGGGCCCCCTCGAAGCATGCGGCGTATCCGACCGCAAATAGCTGCTCGGGGTTGGTCCCTCCTCCCTGGCCACCCATCTCCGGCGGCAGTCGCAAGTCGACCTCCAGAGCACCATCACTAGTCTTGCCATGGCCCTCGGCGCGCCCGCCGGTTACGTGAGCTTCTGCGGTGTAGATGGGATCGGGCATGGGGCCTCCTTGTTGGTTGGGGCGAGACAGGGTCGGTGAGTGGTCTTGCCCTGATGCTAGAAGCCGAGGCGATGCGGCACGTCGTAGAGCTCGCCACGCATTCCAGTTGCGCCGTAATGAACGCCTAGGCCGCAGCTGGAAGTGCTGAAAGCCTGGTCCCTTGTATTGATCTTGCCAGCGAACTTCTAGAACCAAGTTGTAGGACAGCTGGATCGCGTTCACCCCAGAATGCTGGCAAGCGCTCGGTAATTGCGCGAAATCCGCCTTCGTCACCGGCTCCGGCTCCGGCTCCATGCAGTAATGCTGGCATACTCGGCTCTGCCGTATATGGTTCCAGTCGTGGACCTGCACCCGCTCGCCGCGCGCTTCGTCGATGTCGCCGACTCATACGAGCGCGGACGCCCGGAGTACACGCCTGCAGCCGCCGAAGCCATTGCGGCGGAGCTACATATTGCTCCTGGGGTCCGCGTGCTCGATCTAGCAGCGGGAACCGGCAAGCTCACTCGCGCGCTGCTCGGCGTGGGTCTCGATGTCATAGCAGTCGAGCCGCAGGCGCAGCTACGCGAGATCCTCACCGCTAGCGTGGGCGCCGAGCGCGTGCTCGACGGAGTCGCCGAGGAAATCCCGCTCCCGAATGCGTCAGTCGCCGCGGTCACCGTGGCCGATGCGTTTCACTGGTTCGACCAGGCGGTAGCGCTGCGGGAGATCCAACGCGTGCTGATCGCGGGTGGGGGACTGGCAGTGCTCAGGATCTTGCCCGACTGGAGCGGGGCCTCCTGGGCGCACGAGGTTGGGACCCTGATTGCCGAGCTTCGCCCAGATCATCCTCAATTCGAAGGCCCGCGTTGGCAGGAGACCGCCCGAGCAGAGGGCTGCTGGACTTCACCGCGGGAGATCCAGCTGACCATGGTGCAGCCAGCCGACCCGGAGCGAGTCCTCGACTACGTCGCGTCGATGAGCTGGATAGCGGCGATGCCGGAGGACCAACGCGACGAGACCGTTATGAGGATCGGCGAGATCATCAGCGCCGGCGAGACGCCCGATGAGCTTCCGGTCCACGTCACTGTCGGCTTGACGAGCCTCGCCTGAAGCGGCGGACACGGTCTGTGCTTGCGCGACATTTCGCTCGTCTGAGCGCTCCCAATCATTGTGCTTGTGCGGTAATGAGAAGCCCGGCCTCTTGGCCAAACTGAGTACTAATCAAGTACCAACCTCCACTCAAGAGCTGGCCGGCGCTCACGGTCGGTGATCGAGCACCGGGCGCATCGTCTTTGCTGCCCGCGCTGCGGCAAGCGAGCATCCGCGCAACTGCCGGCGGAGGTACCGGCCGGTGAGCAAACCGTCGGTTGCGAACAGCTCGTAGGTTGGCGGCAGCCCAGTTCATCTCATCACCTTGTACTTGAGATGTGTGACGCTGGGCGCCTCGACGGCCCGGACCTGCTCAAGCTCGATCTCGGCGCCCCCGAGGTTGTCGAACAGGCGAGCGCCGTCGCCGAGCAGCACCGGAACGATGTGGAGCTCGAGCTCGTCCAGCAGTCCCGCCGCGAGGTACTGCTGAATGACCTGGGCGCCGCCCCAGAGCCGGACGTCCTGACCGTCCGCGGACTCCTTCGCCCGCTCCAGCGCCCGCTCGATCCCATCGGTCACGAAATGGAACGTCGTGCCCCCCTCCATCTCGACCGGCTCGCGCGGATAATGGGTGAGGATGAACACGTCGTTGTGGTACGGCGGGTCATCTCCCCACCAACCCTTCCACTGCTCATCCCCCCAGTCCCCGCCGCCCACGGGCCCGAACATGTTGCGACCCATCACGCCCGCCCCGATGTTCTCGCGCGTTTCCTCGATGATCCGTGCGCTCTCGTTCACCTCACCGCCCTGGTGGCCATGGGATTCGCGCCAGACGGCCAGCGAAACCATCCAACCATGCAGCCCCTCGCCGCCCTCGCCAAGCGGGTGCACCTCGCTCTGGTTCGGACCCGCGACGAACCCATCCAGCGAAATCGCGATATGACACCTAAGCTTGCTCACCATGCCTCCTCAGTAGGCGGCCGCTTGGAACGCGAGGGACATCGACGTATCGAGAACAGTCGCGGACACGGCGTCTACCTTCCGGGATCTTAGTCGAACCGACCTCCCGCTTTACCCACGGTTCGCATTTGAGTCTGGTCTATGGAGGCTGGCGGGCTAAGACTAAACCGTCGAGCGCGGGTCGAGGCTTTGCGCCGGGCGCTGGTCGGAACACCGTAGATCCGTTGTTAGCGTATCCGATCAAGGAGGGCTGCCGCGATGTCGAGGGCTCGGTACGCGTGCCCGTGCGATACCTTCGCTTGATGATTCCAAGGAGCAGGTTCGATGCCGAGCGGCGTTTCAGCTGGGGTAGCCGAAGGGTATGCGAACATGTGTTCGTATGTTCTTTGATATCCGTCCGGTACGAGCGCGAGGCTTCCATTATGCGTGGGCAGTTGTATCCCGAGGGCTTCGCCTGCGAATCCGCATTGGGGGCCGCGTCATGAAGCGACGTGACTGGCTGTTGTTGTTCGCTGCATACGAGGGCGCGCCAGATGGGCTCGACCCGATCCGTTTCCAGAAGGGCTTGTTCTTGTTTGCCAAGCGGGCGCGTGCGCCAGAGCGGTCGAAGTATGTGTTCAAGCCTTATGACTACGGGCCTATGAGCGCAAGTATCTACAGAGATCTCGATAGCCTCGTGGATGAAGGATTGCTTGAACGCGTGTCTGTACCTGGGAAGCAGTGGTCGCGATATAAGCCGAGCAGAGTCACGTTCCGCGAGGGACAAAGACTCTTGAAACGGGCCGAGGATGAGAAACTGCTTGAGGCCGCCCGTGAACTGTTCGAGATCAAGAAGGACGTATCGAGGATGGGGTTCAACGAACTGCTGGAGCGCGTCTACGCCGACTATCCCGAATTTGCCGTGAACTCTATCTTCCGTAAGTCCGCCTAACCGGCGGACCTCATAGCCCGCAAACCCTTGATCGCAGATGACTTAGTCCCCGTGATCCAAGAGAGCGATCTGACGGGACCGACTGTCAGATGACGCTTATTGCCGCAGTCCGTTGTCGGGATGGAGTGATCCTTGGCTCCGATAGCCAGGAGACCCGTGGTGACCGAGGTAGACGCCTCGCTCGCTCAACACGAAAGGTATACGAGCCGCGCCCAGGATTCTTGCTTGCTTGGGCCGGTGCGCAGGACGTGGCGCAAGGCTTCGCCCTACGATTCGAGCGCGCCCGGCACATATCCCCCGGCACAGATCGCCTCGACATCAAGAATCGACTTCATGCGATCCTCGCTGAGGTGCGCAAGGACCCGAGCGTCGAAGGACGAAGTGACAACGTCGAATTCCTCATCGCTTGGTGGTCCCGACCAGAGAATAAGCCCGTAGCTCTTCGCCTCCTCAGCGGCGGAGCCGGCGTATGGGTTAGCGACTGGGAGTTTGGAGGCGCCTCTCTTGGGGTCGAGCGCGCTAGCTTTGCCGTGGGTGCGATGCGCTACGTCGATCCGGGTGCGTTGACCCTTGAGCAAGCCAAGATCGTCACTCTCAAGATGCTGCGCGACACAATCGAAACCGGCGTGGAGGGCATCGGTGGCCGCGTCCAAATGGGAGTCGTAGGAGAGAGTGGTATTGAGGTCATAGAGAAGGCAGACATGCGTGGTCTACAGGACACCGTCGACTTGTGGGAGTCTCAGTGCATAGAACTCCTGCTCGGGAGTACTACATCTCCTTCTGGCAGCAAGACTCCAGACCGCGGTGTCCGCCCACCAGACTGACGAGATCTAGCGTTGCGGCGCACAACGCTTGGCGTGTGGTTTGCACAAGAACGCTTATGTCCGGTGAAATGGAGCCAACCGGGATCGAACCGGCGACCTCCTGCTTGCAAAGCAGGCGCTCTCCCAGCTGAGCTATGGCCCCAAGAGCACTCAATATACGCCTACAGAGCAGATTTCCGTTCCTCTGCGACCGTCGTCACCGCGACCTTAGGGGTACTCGGATAACCGCCGCCGCCAGTTGCCAGCCATTCAGGGCGACCGATACCTGCGGACGCCGGTGACGTGACCCTCTGAGTGTCGTTTGTGCGAGGACTGGTAGCCGCTTCGACCACCGGCCCGGTCATCAGTAGCCGGCGCATGGCGACGGCGGCGTTCCCCCTACGGTCGCCGGCCGATGACCTCAGGATCGGCTGCACATTGCATATGCGATAGCCGAGCAGCCTCTGGAAGTACTGATTGCCGTTCGACTCGCGCAGTACCGAGCCGACGATGAGGTGTCGGATCCCGTGCGCCGCGAGATCGCCGAGGATGAAGGTGTGCAGGAGGTAGCGGGCGTAACCAATGCGCGCATAGTCCTGGTTTCCCACCATCACCGCGAGCACGGCAAAGTCGCCGAACAACGCCACTGCAGCGACAATGATGGGGGCCTCATGAGCGACTGTGGATGCGGAGTACCAAGCGAACTCGTCCGAAGGCGGCGGCTTCCGCGTGGTCGCAAGAACCTCGTCGCCGCCGCTGCGACTGCGATACACAGGCGCGGAGGCGACGGCGAACTCGTCATATCCGCCGAGCCGCGTCGCTGTGATGCCCAGCTCTCGGGCGTGGCGGAGGTTCGTGCGTACCGCCTGACGGTGTCGCCCGGCGAGGTACTCGTGTTCCTTAACCGAGGTCTGGATGACTGCCTGTGCCCAGTGACCGTCGAATAGCGACTCGCCGCCGGCGGGCCACCGGGCGTGCAGCCAACGATCGTGCTCCGCAGCCGACAGGCGCAGCTCGACGATCGGCAGCGCTCGCAGCGACAGGAGCGTCCGCGTCCGGCTTGGGCGGCGCGCGAGCGCGAGCGAAGTCGCCTTCAGTCGGCTGGCTCCTGAGGCCAGCCGACTGAAGCTACACAAATCCGCTAGCTCAGTCGAGCCGTACGCGAGGCCTGAAGCCACTTGGAAATCGTAGAGAGATTGTCAAATTGCAAAGCAGGAGTTCCACGGCTGAGCTACGGCCCCGTGCCCCAGAGTGTAGGGCAACCATTCTCCCTCCGGCCGCCTGAGCCTCGCACGAACCCGAGAGATCACAACGCGTTACTCGTTGAAGTCAAAGTCGCGCGGCGGGCGCTGCTCGAACCAGAGTCGCTCTTGCTCTGGCGTATCGCGAAGAAAGTCCGGGGTCTCCTCGAGCACGTCCTCGACCGGCTCAGCTCGGTCGGATGCCTCACCGATATTCGGACCCTGCGCATCATCCAACTCGGCACGTCCAGAAGACTCCTCGAACTCGTCTGCAGGAACCTCCCATTCAAGCGACTCGTCGCTGATGGCACGGGCACTAGCTGGGTGCGCCACAGGCCTTGCATGAGCATCCCGCTGTGCCGTTGGCGACGGGTCGAGGTCGCCCTCGGACGCAAGCTCTGCCTCCATGTTGATCTCGACGGTCTCCTGACCGACAGATCCAGAACCAACTGAATCAACTGAATCAACTGTCAAAGCCGCCTCAGGGGCCGGGAGAGCCTCGTCGTCATGGGTCGCACCGGGACTGCCATCAGCATCATCTCCGTATGCAACCTCGCCACGGCGAGGCACCGATCCCAGGGCGTCCTGCTCCTCCCGAGACACTACGCCCGGGTCGGCTCCCCGGAGACGCTTGAGCTCCAAGTGCTCACGTATGGCGTCATCGAGCAATCCCATTGCGCCACCAAACCATACTGCGCCCGACCGCGCGCTTGTTCAGATGGACATCTTTGAGCCCAGTTTCGGCCCATGTGTATGACCGACCGAAGACATCGCCTGCGAGCTTGAACCCTGTTTCCCCTACGGAACGTTCTGCCCACTACACTTCTCAGACCGTCGCTCGCGCATTCGTGGAGCATGCGGGGCTATAGCTCAGTTGGGAGAGCGCCTGGATCGCACCCAGGAGGTCGCCGGTTCGAGTCCGGCTAGCTCCATTCCTAAAGATCCCTGCAGACGGGCGGGTTTGGCGGCGCAGGACCGGCCGGATCGCTGCTGATCGTCGCGCTCGTTGCACGCCCAGAGCGACCCGACTGTTCCGCCGTTGCGCGACAGCGCTTTGACGAGGCCGCGCGTGCGGTGTCCAGCGGCTTGGATGGCAGCGACTATCTCGTGGGCGGACGCTTCACGGTGGCTGACGTACTTGTCGAGCGCACGATGTCCGGCTGACGGGCGGGAGCCCTTTGGGGTGGGCGCTCACGCCTGCTTACGCGACGCGACCGGCGGAGCGAGCGGCGGCGGAACGATGTAAGTAACGGCGGATGATGGATGATGTCTCGCTCACGAGGCCGCGTCCGATGATGGGATTTCGACCGCATCGTCCACGAAACCGCGGTCCAAGCGTCGATCCTGGCGAGCATGGACGAGTTCTTGGCTGGCTCCGCAGAGCGCCCCGGCTGGACATAGCTCGGCGGCCACGGAGCGACGGGGATTGCGGATCCCAGCGAGCGCAATGAGACCTCCGCTCGCCACGAGTACGGCTGCGATTGCGTCCGCTACGCGAAAGGCGTGCACCGCCGCATCGTCGAAGGCGGCTCTGAGGAGAACCCGCTCGCCGGGATGTACTCCCTCCAGGCTCACCGCGACGAGAGGCTGTCGCTTGGCGCGGCTGATCGCCGAGCGGCCAGCGGGATCGATCGCGGATCGTCGTAGCGTCGCGTCGACGCGACTAGCAAACGCAAGAGAGACGACGGCTCCCAACACAGCGACCGCGAAAAGCTGCGCGACGCGTGAGAGCGTCGTATTCACCGCGGCGGCGACGCCTGCGTGATCCTCCTCCACTGCCCCAAGGACCGTGGCGGTCAACGGCGCGACAAGCATCGCGAGTCCCAACCCGAACACGAGCAGCGCCGGCAGGACCTCGCTGAGGTAATCGGCGCGCTGATCGACACGCGCCAAGAGCAAAAGGCCGCAGCTGGCAACCAATGCCCCGACGCTTATCAGCACCCGCGACCCGATGCGGTCGGCGAGCGCGCCGAACCGGCGGGAGAGCACGATCATCAGCGAGGTGACCGGCAGAAGCGCAAGCCCTGCCTGAACGGGGCTGTAGCCGCTGACCTCCTGCAGGAATACAGGCAGCAGAAAGATCACACCCCCTAGCCCAAGGTAGGCGGTGAATGTCGCCACGTTTCCGATCGTGAAGTTGCGCTCGCGAAACAGACTCAACGGGAGCATCGGCGCCCGAGCTCGCGCCTCGTGCGCAATAAACGCCATCGCTCCCAGAATCCCTGCCGCGAGCGAGCCGATCACCAGGGTGCTCCATCCGCGCGCCGGCTCCTCGGTCACGGCGAACACCGAACCCGAGAGCGCGACCGCCGCCAGGAAGGCCCCGAGGAAGTCCAGACGCCCGCCGGTGCCCACGCTCGCGCTCCTGGGCACGCCACGAGCAATCAGCGTCACGGTCACGAGTACGAGCGGCGCATTGAGCAGGAAGATCAGGCGCCACGAGCCGGCAGCGATCAAGACTCCCCCGATGAACGGCCCGATGACCCCGACGATCGAGCTGAGCGCGGTCCATGTCCCGATCGCCCTGGCCCGCTCGTCTTCGGGAAACACGTGGATGATCACCGCCAATGCGGTAGGCGTCACCAGCGCCGCGCACACCCCCTGCATCGAACGAAACACGCACAACTCGGGGATCGACGACGCGACCGCGCAGAGAGCCGATGTGAGGCCGAACCCGCCAACGCCAACCAAGAACACGCGCTTCTGACCGAATACATCTCCAAGCGATCCGCCGATCAACAACAGCGACCCCAGCGCTAGCAGGTACGCGTTGGTCACCCACTGTTGGCCCGTCAGACCGCCACCGAGGTCGCCTCGAATCGCCGGCAAAGCCACACTCGTTACAGTCGCGTCGAGGAAAACGACGCTCGTACCCAGCACGGCTGCGAGCAGGGTCAGCTGCTTCTCACGCGATGTAGCTATCGGCCGGATGTCATGCCACGCTAGCGATCGTCCTCAGCCTGCCTAGTCGCGTGTCCATCGCGCAGCAATGACGGACTGCGACCGATTCGGGTGCCAGACACTAGCGCGCGAATGGCACGCGCGAGTCAGCGAGAACACCGTCAAGATCGAACAGTACAGCGTCGTGGTCAGCGATCCCGCGGATCATGCGTGCCTCAGCGGTAGAACCCGCACCGCACGATGCGGGTTAGCGATCGCGGAGGAGCCAGTCGGTGGCGAGGGTCGCGTAAACGACCTGGTCTACGTAGCGGCCGCCTACCCGCTCGGCCTCGGCGCGAGGCGCCCCAGTCCACGAGCGGCGCCTCGCTCGTGCTGCTCTGCGATGTTCCGCTCCTCCCACTTCGACTCGGCCAATCCAACCACGACGACGATCATCGCCACGGCTGCAAGGCCTGCAATGGGCTATGTTCGCCACTTGACCGACCAGGATTTCATTGTCCGTGCGGCCCGAGCCCAGGAGGCATCGGCCATCCTCGAGCTATGGCAACAGGCACGTAGCGAGCATGCGACTACTCCCGACCGGCTCCAGGATGTGCAACGGCTGCTCCTAGAGACACCTGGGAGCCTGCTCGTCGCTGAGGGCAACAGCGCGATCCTCGGCGCACTGATCGCCGCCTGGGATGGCTGGCGGGGGAACATGTATCGGCTGGCAGTTCGCTTCGAGCATCGCCGTCGGGGCATTGGCCGAGCGCTCGTGCGAGCCGGCGAGGAGCACATGCGCTGCCAAGGCGCTCGCCGGATCACCGCCCTCGTCGGGTACGAGGACGAGGTGGCCGCGGCATTCTGGGAGTCCGCCGGCTACCCACGGGACCACGAGATAGGTCGCCGCGTTCGCAACCTGTAGCCAGCACGCAGTGATCTTGGGTGTCACCCACAATCCATGCCTCCCCGCCTGCGCGACCGTCACGGCACCTCACCGCCAACGTGTGGTTTGATCCTGCCTGTCAGCTCCGGCGGGTTCGCGAATCTCACGTGGCGGGTGACGTCACCAGCCCGAGCGCAAAACCGTCATGCCCCTTGGCGCCAACCGTCTGGATCGCCGTCGCGCTCACACGAGGCTCCACGGCAAGCATCTCGTAAAAACCCCGTACACCGGCGGCGACTCCCCCGTCCTCGGAACCCTCTGAGTCGAGGATCGCACCGCCGCGCACGACATTGTCGCCGATGATCAGCGTGCCAACGCGCGAGAACTTCAGCGACCACTCCAGATAACCCGGGTAGTTCTGCTTGTCGGCGTCGATGAAGATCAGGTCGAACGGGCCCGCCCCTTCGCCGTGCATCGCGGGCAGCGTTTCCAGCGCCGGACCGACCCGTAGTTGCACCGTGTCCGCCAAGCCTGCGTTGGCGATGTTCGCGAGCGCGACCTCGGCGTAACGGGGTTCGCGCTCGAGCGTGACGAGACGTCCACCCTGCGGCAGCGCACGGGCAAGCCAGATCGTGCTGTAGCCGCCGAGAGTCCCCAACTCGAGGATGCTCTGCGCATGGTGGATGCGCGCGAGCAGTTCGAGCAGCTTGCCCTGGTTGGGCGTAATCGCGATCGGCGGCAAGCCGGCGGCCTCGCTGGCAGCGACGGCAGCGTCGAGCGACCGATCTGACGAAAGCAGGTGCTCGGCGATGTAGCCGTCAACGGCGGTCCAAAGATCCTGTCCCATCGCCGAAGAAATATAGGAGATTCCCGCAAACTGCGGTTGACATCCCCCCAGATTCACGTTACCGTCGGTAAAGTGAATTTGTAGGAGAGGTTCGCCAATACGGGTCACGCTCGGCCGGCGTCGCACGACGCCGGCCGATATCAGGAGGTGGGGTAAGACGATGCCGCGCAAAGTCAGGCTCCTGCTTGGGGGTCTCCTCACCTGTGCATGCCTGCTGGTGGCTGCGGTTGCTTGGGCCACCAACACACTCACGGTTACCGAGGCATTCACCCCCGACAAGCTCGGGGCGCCGACAAACCTCTCAATCACGGCGCAGTTCGCCTCCACCACCGGCGGGCCGCCCTCTCCAATCGCCAAGCTCACCCTGTATGCGCCCGCTGGACTGGGAGTCGATGCGCGCGGGACTGGCACCTGCAGCGAAGCGACGCTACGGCTACATGGGCCACAGGGCTGTCCGGCCACCTCGCGCGTCGGCTTCGGCGGCGGCGTCGGCTTGATCGAACTCCCCAAACAAGTAATCCGCGAGCGCTTCACGATCGACTTCTTCTTTGCTCCGCGTGAACACGGACACCTGGCCCTGCTTGCCTATGCCAGTGCTGTCGCGCCCGTGGCCGTGGAAATCACCGTGATCGCCAAGGAAGTACCCGCCCCCAAGCCCTACGGGCTCGGCTTCAGCGTCGAAATACCACCCATATCTACGATCCCAGGAGCGACGCTTGCCTCCGTGGAAAGCGCCTTTGCGACATTTGGCTCGCCCAACGTCGCCTACTACAAAACCGTCCACGGCAAACGTACTCTCGTACACCTGAGGGGCGTCGTCGTGCCCAAGACATGCCCGCGCGGAGGCTTTCCCACTGAGGGAACGATCGATTTTGCCGACGGCAGCACGCTCACCGTCAACCCAACCATTCCATGCCCACACCGCTAGCCCCCCGCGCATGTAGACGCGTTGCCCGGGGCAACGCCAATCGTCAACACACAATCCCCACGCGCGTGCGCGTCGCGCGGGGCATCCCAATCCGTAGACACACATACCTGCTCGCCTTGCCGCTGGCATTGCTTCTCGCGCTCGCCGTCTGCGCCTCCCGAGCCTCTGCAACCCAATCGAGCACGACCGCAACTATCACACCCACACTCTCGCCCGACCGGCTTGGCGCCGAGGGCGCTCTGCAACTGACCATCAATTACTCGAGCAATGAATCGGTCGTGCCGCTGCCGGTCATTGGCACAGTGTTGCGCTTTCCGGCTGGGCTGGGTGTGGAAATACCCCATCTGCGCAGCTGCTCACTCACACGCCTGCGCGCACAAGGGCCCAAAGCCTGCCCGCCACAATCGTTGCTCGGCCACGGCCACGCTATCGCCGAGGCACAGGCCGGCTCGCAGATCGTCAGCGAGGGCATCGACCTCACCCTGTTCGTCGGGCCCTTTCACAATTTGCAACCCACTTTCGAGATCCTCGGCCGGGGCTACACGCCCTTCGACGAGAGCGTCGTGCTGACCGGCACCGTGCGTCCGGACAATCCTCCCTACGGGGAAGACCTGGTGCTCTCGATTCCCCCGATTCCGACCTTGACGCTGGAGCCCGACGCCTCGATCGTCAGCATGTCACTGACGGTCGGCACTGCCAAACCTCGCCACCCGATTACCGTCAACACTGTCGTCGTCCCTCCCAGCTGTCCCACGGGCGGCTTTCCCTTCGCCGCCGAATTCACCTATGCAGACGGCTCCACCAGCAGCGCCCTTGCCGGCGCTACCTGTCCATGAGTAACGAGAGAAAGCAGGTAACTAAGATGCCTAAGCAAAATCCCCCATTGCGGAGCCTGCGACAGACACTTCTTTCTGCCCTCGCCAGCGGCGGCTCACCGCGAAAGCCGCGACTCTTTGCCTCGACGGCCGCCTGCACCGGTATTTTGGCGCTGCTCGCCGCACCTACCGCACTTGCCGCGAAAACGTTTTCACTCAACGAGAACGGCAACCTTCACTTGACCAGCAAGCAAGGCTTCACCCTCAACGAGCAGGGGCCCGCTTCCGGCACGGTCAGCGGCACGCTCTACGTGCACCTGAAGATCGTCTCCAGCACGCGCGTCACCGCCGAAATCAGCCTTTACCCACACGGTGGCTCGATCACCTGCTCAGGCAGCGCCGGCTACAAACGCCAGGGCTCCACCGCCAACTTTGCCGGTGCGCTGTCGATCGATCGCGGCACCGGCAGCTACGCCAAAGCACACGGGTCTGGGTTGAGTTTCAGCGGCACGATCCAACGCTCCAACGACGCAATCGACGTGCACGTAAGCGGCACGGCCTCCGACTAGAACCGACACCAAGAGGAGACGATCGTTATGCTCGAGCTTCGCGATCTGGTCAAGCACTATCCCACCGTCGGCGGTGAGACCGTGCGCGCCGTGGACGGCGTCTCTCTCAAGGTACAGGGCGGCGAGATGGTCGCCCTGTACGGGCCCAGCGGATCCGGCAAGACGACGCTGCTGTTGATGGTCGCCACATTGCTGGCACCGACAGCCGGATCGGTGTTGATCGGCGGACGCGACATCTCCTCGCTGTCCGAGCGCGAGGCGTCCAACTTCAGGCTGACCGAGCTCGGCTTCATCCGCCAGAACTTCGACCTCCTACCTGGCGTCAGCGCGATCGACAACACTGTGCTGAAGCTGTTGAAGGAGATGCGCTGGCGCGATGCTCAACGCCATGTCACACCCCTACTCGAGCGCCTTGGCATGG
Organism: uncultured Solirubrobacterales bacterium; assembly: GCA_963827045.1. GTDB lineage: Bacteria > Actinomycetota > Thermoleophilia > Solirubrobacterales > Solirubrobacteraceae > Palsa-744. The sequence continues at coordinate 1,211,119 of CAWGZH010000002.1, read as the reverse complement.
GAGAGCGTTTGCACCACCGCGCCGAGACGCTGTCGATGGGCGAGCGCCAGCGCGTGATGATTGCGCGTGCGCTCTCGACTGAGCCGAGCATGCTGCTTGCCGACGAGCCGACCGGCAGCCTCGACACGCAGCGCGGGCGCGAAGTGCTCGAACTGCTGCGCGGGTTGTGTCGCGAGCGCGGTGTGGCCGTGGTGCTCGTCAGCCACGACCCGATGGCCGCCGAATACGCCGACCGCGTGCTGGCGCTGCGCGACGGGCAGCTATCCGTCTACCAACACGAGCAAGGCCCGCAAGCCGCCGCTTCACTGGTCGCAAACAGGGGGTAAAGGTGAAGCTGTCAAACGCGCTGCGCCTCTACCGAGTGCGTCTGCGCGCGCGCTTTCTGCAGGAGTGCTTTGCCGTGCTTGGCATCGCCGCCGGCGTCGCGCTGCTATTCGCCTCACAAGTGTCGAGCTCGTCCTTGCAGGGCTCGGTCGCTCAGCTATCGCGTGCAGTTGTCGGAAAAGCCAATCTGCAGCTCGTGGCGCGCGACCCACACGGCTTTTCCGAAAGCATGCTTGCAAGGGTGCGAAATATCCCCGGCGTGCGGGTTGCGGCGCCTGTATTGGAAGCAAATGCAAATGCTGTTGGGCCCCACGCCCGCGAGTCAATCGAGCTCGTAGGAGCGGATCCCGCTCTGTCTGCACTCCGAGGCACCCTCCTCGCTCACGCCAACCTCTCGCCGTTCGGCAATATCGGCGCCGTCGCACTTCCCGCTCCCTTGGCCAAGGCGATCGGTGTCACCAAATTCGGGCAGGAAGTCAGCTTGCAGATTGCCGGGCGTACGGTTAACGCGCCACTGTATGAACAACTGCACGAACGCCAGATCGGCGCGCTCGTCGCCACACCGCTCGCGATTGCACCGCTGTCCTACGCCCAGGAAATAGCAGGCATGAGCGGTCGCGTGAGCCGCATCCTCGTACAGAGCGCCGTCGGCTCGCAAGCCAATGTGCGCGCCGCGCTCACGAAACTTGCCGCAGGCCGCCTGAACGTCGAGAGCACTAGCTACGACGAGACGCTGTTCGCGAAGGCGGCCACCGCCAGCAACCAGTCCACCGCACTGTTCTCGGTCATCAGCGCGCTCGTTGGCTTCCTGTTTGCCTTCAACGCAATGTTGCTGACCGTGCCGCAGCGGCGGCGACTGGTCGCCGATTTGCGTCGCGACGGGTATACGCCGCCAACGGTGATCGCCGTGCTGTTGCTCGATGCCTTGGCACTCGGTCTGGTCGGCTGCGTACTCGGTCTGGCGCTGGGCGAGGAGCTCTCGATTCACCTGTTTCACTCAAACCCGACCTTCCTCTCCTTGGCCTTTGCCGTCGGCTCCCAACGTGTCGTCAGCTGGCAGAGCGTCGCGATAGCTGCGGGAGGGGGGATGTTGGCGGCGTCCGTGGCCGTACTGAGCCCACTGCGCGACATCCTCTCGCGCGACCCGCTGGCCGCGATCAGTCCGCGCGAAGACAGCAGCGGCGCTGGCACTGGACGGCGCCGAGCACTCGCCGGGCTTGCCTGTCTCGCCGCTGCCACGGCGCTGCTGCTGGCGGCACCCGACGCCGCCATCCCCGGCATGATGCTGTTGCTTGGCGCGCTACTGCTGGAGCTGCCGATAGTGCTCAGCGCGACACTCGTACTCGTCAAGCTGATCGGCTCGCTAATCGTGAGCCCCATCCCGCACGTCGCCGCGATGGAGCTAGGAGCCGCCCGCGCGCGCGCCGTGGCGATCGCCGCGACAGGAGCAGTAGCCGTGTTCGGCAGCGTCGCGATCCAAGGTGCGCACGGCGACCTGCTGAGAGGGCTCGAAGGCGCGGCACGCGACACGAACGCCGCCACCGACGTTTGGGTATCCCCTGGCGGCTCTTACAACCTGCTACACACCACTCCCTTCGCCCCGAACGCCCGCGCACGACTTGCGCGACTGTCTGGGGTGCGAGCGGTGCAGCTATACCGCAGCGGCCTGCTCGACTACGGCTCCCGCCGCGTGCTTGTGGTCGCGCCCGCGCGCGAAGCAACGCCGCTGATTCCTGCCGGCCAACTGTTGCAAGGTAACGCACGGCTGGCCGAAACACGCGTGCGCCAGGGCGGCTGGGCGGTTATCTCGCAAGGGCTCGCCGAAGAACAGCACTTGCACATCGGACAGGTCTTCACCCCGCCGACACCCGATCCTCAGAGCTTTCGCGTAGCGGCGTTGTCGACCAACCTTGGTTGGGCACCTGGGTCAGTCCTCATCAATGCGACTGACTACGCGCGCGCGTGGGGAAGTCAGGACGTGAGCGCCTACAGCGTGCTGCTGAATCCCGGCGTCTCGCCAACACAAACCACCCAGGAGATTACGCATGCCTTGGGCCCCGGCACGGGACTTGCGGTACAGACCGCCGCAGGCCACGCCGCCCAGCAGGTCGCGCTTGGCCGCGAAGCGCTCGAACGGCTCACCCAGATCGCCGCGCTGATCCCGCTCGCGGCGGTGCTTGCGATGGCAGCGGCGATGGGCGCGATGGTGTGGCAACGCCGCCCGCGCCTGGCCAAGCTCAAGCTGGAGGGGCTGCCGCGCGTGGAACTGTGGGGCACGATCCTCCTGGAGAGCCTGTTGTTGCTCGGCGCCGGCTGCCTTACAGGGGCCGTCTTTGGCCTGTACGGCCAGCAACTGGCCGACCGCGCGCTTGCGCACGTGATCAACTTTCCCGTCGTCTATTCCATCACGGCTCTGCCGGCTCTGCAGAGCTTGGCGCTGGTGATCGCCACGGCACTTGCGATCATCGCGATCCCAGGCTATATCGCCGCCTCGGTACCGCCAGCGCTCGCCCTACAAGACTGACACGCCGATGGCCAAGGCAAGCAAGCGCGAGCACGATCAGACCCAGCGCGCCAAGGCACAAAAGCCCACAGGTAAGGGCAAGCAGGTCGAGCGCGCCAAAGCGCTGGAGCGCACGCGCGAGTACAAACAGGTCGAGCGCGCCAGGGCGCAGGAGCGCACGCGCGAAGCGTTGATCGAGGCTGCAACCAACGAATTCTTTGAGGGCAATTGGCTAAAGACTTCGCTCGACTCGCTCTCGCGCAAAGCAGGCGTCACCAGGCAGACACTGCTGCGCCACTTTGGCTCCAAGGACGGTCTGCTGATGCAGTCGCTGATGCGCGGCGCCTCACAGGTGCGCGACCAGCGCTGGAGCACGCCCACGACCGACATCTCAGGCGCCGTCGAGAACGTGATCGACCACTACGAAGAGTGGGGCGAGCGCTCGGTACGTATCGGTGCCTGGCAGCGCGGTCCGACAGTGCTCGCCCTGTTCGCGAACGCTGCGCGCCAGATGCACTACGACTGGGTCGAGCACGCATTCGCCAGGTGGCTGGACAAGTTCGACGATGAAACGCGGGCAGAGCGTCAGGCGATTTTGGTCGTGCTGTGCGATGTGCAGACCTGGTGGATTCTCTCCAACGACCTCGGCCTGTCACGCCGGAAGGTCCATGCGACCTTGACAGACCAGATCGAACGCGCACTGGAGGAGAAGTGAGGCATCTCCCTCGTCGCCGGTGCCATACCGCGCCGGCGTCGAAGCCACCCACCCGCAAACGGCTGCTCGACGCCGTGCACAGCGCGATGGAGTGTCGCGAGGGCGCGCAACGTGTGAGTCACGCTTACACTGCGGCCGGTGGAGCAAGCGCCGCGGCAGACGCCATGGAGGCGATCACGAAAGACAAGTGAGCCTTGCTCGGCGTCGTTCACATAGCGCCGGGCACGTTCTTTGCGATCATCGCTGCTTCGGCGGTCGCAGCCACGATCGCGACAGTCGCAGGCGGTCGCGGCTTGGTCGTGCCGGTTGTCGTCATCGAGCTGCTGCTCGGAATCGTACTCGGGCCATATGTGCTCGGTCTGCACATCGACCAGTTCATCCAGTTCTTCGCAGACCTCGGCCTCGGCCTGCTGTTCTTCTTTGCCGGCTATGAGATCGACATGCAGCGGATCATGGGTCTGCCGCTGCGCCTCGGTCTGATCGGCTGGCTCCTCTCGCTCGCGCTCGCCTACACGATCGGTGGCGTGCTCGCCGCATCTGGGATCGTGCTGTCGCTCCTCTATACGGGCTCGGCTCTTTCGACCACCGCGATCGGCACGCTGATCCCGATCCTCTCTGACGCCGGCGAGATGCGCACCCGCTTTGGCACCTACCTGCTGGCCGCCGGCGCCGTGGGTGAGTTCGGGCCGATCCTGCTGCTGACGCTGATCCTCTCCACGCAGAGCACCGCGCACAACGCAGTCATCCTGATCGCCTTCGTGGCCCTGGCGGTCGGGGTCGCGATCTTCGCGGTGCGCTCCTCCGAGCGCACGCTGCCACTGTTCGAGCAGACGATCGAGGCCAGCTCACAGCTGGTCGTGCGCTGGATTCTCGTGCTCGTGTTCGCGCTTGCGCTGCTCGCATTCGAACTGGGTCTCGACCTGCTGCTAGGCGGCTTCGCTGCCGGAATAATCACCCGTCAAGTGCTTAAGACGCGCGAGCTGCCGGCATTCGACTCCAAGCTGACCGCGGTCGCGTTCGGCGTGTTCGTGCCGTTCTTCTTCGTCGTCAGCGGCATGGGCCTCGACATCCAGGCGCTATTCGCAAGCGTCTCGAGTGTCTTGAAGATGCTTTTGTTCTTCGTGCTGTTCCTGGTGGTGCGCGGCACGCCGGCACTGGTCCTGTATCGCAAAGTGCTCGACGCACGCGCACGCCTGGCGCTGGCGCTGATGAGCTCGACGCAGTTGCCGCTCGTGTTGGCGATCACCGCTCTGGCCACTTCCAGCGGCCACATGCGGCCCTCCACCGCCGCTGCGCTGGTTGGAGCCGCGGTCCTCTCGACGCTCGTCTTCCCCTTCGTCGCTCTGCGACTACGCGGCGACCTGGACGAAGAGACGGAGCCTCCGCTAGCCGCGGCCGTACCGCCCGGCAATCCCGCTCTCGCATGACAGGAGACGATGCTCACCCGACAAGTCTCGGTCCCCGATATCCGCGAACTTCGGGCCAGGAGTAAACGGCCCGCTGATCGTCGCTGTCACGTTGACCGGGGGCTGAGCGCCGCGGCCGAGGCACAGTCGATCTTTCCGCGCCGCGGCCCTGAGCGTCCTCATAACGGATAAAGCGAGATCCGCTCCTGCGGGCAGGCGCAGCGTCAAGCCGCTGAGCCCAAATAGACACTGCCCGAACAGCACCACAACTAAACTGGCTGGCTGGCCAATTTAGTCTAAGCGCGCTACGCTCAAGGCCCCCACGCAAGTCCCCAGCAGACGAACAGGAACGGAGCCCCACCGTGAACAGCATCCTGGAGAACCGTCGCATCATGCAGCAACTTCCCCCCGGCCCCAAAGTGCCGGCCAGCGTGCAGATGGCTGGCTCGTGGCTGCGCCCAACGAGCGTCGTGGTACGCGCCCGCGAGCGCTACGGCAAGCGCTTCTCCGTGCGGCTGCTCGGTCAGCTGCCGTTCGTGGTCCTCTCAGACCCCGATGAGATCAAGGAAGTCTTCCAAGCATCGCCCGAGGTACTACACCCAGGCGAGGGCGCGCGCATCCTCGAGCCGATCGTCGGTCCGAACTCGGTGATCCTGCTCGACGAGAAGCCGCACCTGAGCCAGCGCAAGCTGATGCTGCCGGCCTTCCACGGCGACGCGATGCAGGCCCTGGCCGAGCTGATGAGCGAGCTGACCGAGCGTGAGATCGCCACTTGGCCGCAGGATCAGCCGGTCGCGCTGCACCCGCGCCTGCAACAACTAACGCTGGAGATCGTGCTGCGAGCGGTCTTTGGGCTGGAGCAGGGCGCGCAGCTCGACCGCTTGCGCGACTTGCTGACGCAGCTGCTGGAGTTCGCCGAGAACCCGATCTCGCTGTTGCCGTTCGCGCAGCGCGCCCTGGCCGGTCGCGGCCCGATGGGCCGCCTCGAACGGCTCCGCGAGGAGACCGACCGGCTGATATTCGAGCTGATCGACGAGCGTCGTCGCGAAGACGCCCACGGCCCAGACGTGCTCACCATGCTGCTGGGCGCCGAACACGAGGACGGCTCGCCGATGAGCCCGGCCGAGCTGCGCGACGAGCTGGTGACGGCGCTGGTCGCCGGTCATGAGACGACGGCTTCGCAGCTGGCCTGGGGCTTTGAGCTGCTGGCGCGCAATCCCCGCGTCACACAGCGCCTCTCCGCGGAGCTCGACGCAGATCCCGACTCGGCCTACCTGACGGCCACGATCCACGAGATCATGCGCCGCCGCCCCGTGCTCATGAATGCCGAGCCACGGCTTGTGAAGCAGCAGGTGGAGATCGGCGGCGTCAGCTACCCGCCGGGCGTCGTACTGATCGCTAGCGCCTACCTGGTCCACCACGACCGGGACATCTACCCGCAGCCGTACGCCTTCCGTCCCGAGCGCTTCCTGGAGAGCGAGGGCGGCAAGGCCCCGGGCACCTACACGTGGCTCCCCTTCGGCGGTGGCCGCCGCCGCTGTCTCGGCGCGAGCTTCGCGATGCTGGAGATGAAGATCGTGCTGCGGCAGGTGATCGAGCGCAATCTCGTGCTGCCGGTAGGCGATCGCCCGGAGCGCGCACGCCGGCGCTCGATCACGATCAGCCCGTCGCGCGGCTGCGAAGTCGTGCTGCGCGCACGGCCGAAGATGAGCGCTGAGTCAGAGCCGGTAGTCCGAGAGAAGGTCGCCGCGCTCGCCCCCGCTTGACAGCAAGACCCATAGTCGTTTGACCACGCGCCCGCCCGGGTACCACTGCTAGATCGGTCCGGGCGGGATGCAAGGGGTGCCGGCCCGGCAAAGCCATTGCGCAGCAGGGAGGCAGAGATGTCCGGTCGGCTTCGGTTTCACGTCCGCTCGCACGCGTGTTTCGCGGTGCTCGCAGCGATCCTCACAACGATGTGGCTGGCCTCGTCCGCCAGCGCGTTCTCAGGACAGCGCGACCACTCAAGATACGCGCACTCGAAACATGGCGGACCGCAGATCGGCCATCAGGCGCCCGGCCACAGTGGCCCTCCCCATGGCCAGAAACAGCCAGGGCACGGTGGTCCTCCTCCCGGCCAGAAAGGACCAGGGCACGGCTTCCCACAGGCCAGCTATCTGGCGCTGGGCGACTCGCTTGCCTTCGGCTACTCGCTCGCCAAGTTCGAAGAACTTTTGCCGAACGAGAACCCTGCTGAATACAACACGGGCTATGTGGACGACTTCGCCCGTCTCCTGAAGTTCGGCAACCCCAGACTTCAGGTCATCAACGACGGCTGCCCAGGCGAGACGACCGAATCCTTCATCAAGGGCCCGTGCGAATACCAGTTGGCCTATCCGCTGCATCACCCTTATGTCGGCGGCCCAACAAGCTCGCAGCTCTCCGACGCACTGGCCTATCTGCAGGCCAACCCCAACACAAACCCGATCACGCTCGACATCGGCGCCAACGACGCGCTCGGCGTGATCGAGCACACGTGTGAAAAGAAAGTGGAATGCGTCGTCAGAGAAGCCCCAGCTCTGTTCGCCCACATAGCCGCGAATCTAGGCCTGATCCTGACCGACCTGCGAGGAGCGGACCCGCACGCAACGATCATCGTGCTCGGTTTGTACAACCCGTTCGGCGAAAAACTGCCAGGCGGCGATGCGCTGACGGCCCAGCTCAACGAAGTCATGAGCAAAGTCGCCGCGGCGGTGGATGCACGCTTTGCGGATCCGCTGCCGGTGTTTAACCCGCCGGGCAAGCTGGAAGAACCGACGATCTGCCTGCTGACGAACATGTGTAAAACACCAGAAGACATACACCCGACAGACTTGGGTTATGGGGTGCTGGCGGGGTTGATTGCCAAGCAGTATTTCTTCTAGGAGAACCTTGCGCCGGGGCCACGGCACTCAGGGCGTTGGTCCTGGCGCAGGCGATCCCTGATGGCGCACGCGCTCGCGCATGTCGGCGTAGCGGGTGACCTCGTAGACGATCAGCAGACTAAGCACCGCAGCGAGGATCGCTAGGGTGGTCAACGATGAGATTTTCAGCGCCAGCGTGACCGGCACGAGTGCCAGTAGCACGAGCGAGCACACGAGTCGCCGGCCGCTGAGCGACCGGACGTTGCGCAGACGGAAAGCGACGTGCGCGAGCAGATAAGCGGCGGTGCCGCCGAGCAGCGCCGCTGTAGGCACGAGCTTGAGCGGGTCGCCGTCGTGCTCGATCGTGACCTTCAAGCCAACCGCAAGCAACGCGATACCGGCCACCATCGGAAAGTGCAGATAGGAGTAGGAGTCGCGCGCCAGCTCGTTGCGCTCGCGTCCTTCCTTGGCGTTCGACAGGCGCCGCTCGGCGACGAGTGCGGTCACGTCGAAGTACGCCCACCAGAGCGTCGCGGCAACAATCACCCCGAGCACAGCGGCGATCACAACTTCGGCGTCGATCGTCGTGCGTGCCCCCACCCCGAGCGCGACGATCGACTCGCCCAGGGCGATCAGCACGATCAGGCCGTGGCGCTCGGCGAAGTGTCCGGGCACGAGCTTCCAACCATCCGCGCCGAAGAGGAATGGCCCGCCGGCATCGAGCACCAGTGCAAGCCCCCACAGGCCGAGCTGCAATGCCCCACTCGTAGCGGCCGCGACAAACAGCAGCCCAGCCCCGATCGCGGTGCTGTAGGCGAGACCGGCGACGGAATGCCGTAGCGCCGGATCCTCACGGCTTGCGATTGTGAACAGCGCGATGTGAGCGCCACGCACGACCGCGTAAGCACAGGCGAACAGCAACGCCTCGCTGCCGAACGCACCAGGCACACACAGCGCCGCAACGAGCATTGCCGCCATCGCCGTAAAGATCACAAGCCGCACGCTGCCCTCCTCGGGGTTGACGACGCTCGTCAGCCAGGCATAGCCGGTCCACGCCCACCAGAGCATGCCGAGCGCAAGCACGCCTTTGAGCAGCCCGATCCAGGTGGGCGTGCGCGCCATCAGTGTCGTGCACTGCGTCAGCGCAAGCACGAACACCAGGTCGAAGAACAGCTCCAGCGGCGTGACGCGCTCACCTTCGCGCATGACGGCGGTCAGTCGCGGGGTGCGCTCGTCAGAGGCGGTGTTCACCGGGCCATCTTCGCAAGTGGCTCAAGGCGAGTGGTTTCGGGCCACTGGCGATACGAAGCCTTATCTCGTTTGGCCATGTCCGAAAAAGCTAGGCAAAAACGTTGTACGTACAGAAATTTAGGTACCAAAGGAATGTTCCCAGGACCAAAAATGCCTGGTGAAAGTAGACCAGCCCTTTTCGAGTCCAAGGCAACCGGCAACCCAAGACTGGCCTGCTCCCCCTGTGCGCCGTACGCTTCAAACAGTGGACCTGGCAAACGCAACCGCACTGGTCACCGGCGCCAACCGCGGCATCGGCCGTGCACTTGTCGAGCGCCTTGCCCAGACGCCGTTGCGCTCAGTGCTGGCAGGAGTACGCAACGTCGAGAGCTACGAGTCCGTGAACCCACCGTTCGGCGGCGCCCAAGAGGTGCGGCCCGTGCGCATGGACCTGTCCTCGCAGGCAAGCATCGAGCGATGCTGCTCGGAGCTGGGAGCTCAGCTCACCCAGATCGACGTGCTCGTGAACAACGCCGGCCTGATGACCGGCGGGCTACTCGAGGAGCAGGCGATCGACGACGTCTATGCAATGTTCCAAGTCAATCTGGTGGGGGTTACGCACCTAACACAGCGGGTACTACCCGGAATGCTCGCGCGGCGGAAGGGGACAATCGCCAACAATGCGTCGATCAGTGGCTATGCTCACTTCCCCGCGGCGAGCACCTATGCCGCCTCGAAGGCCGGGATCGTCGGCTTCACCGAATCTCTGCGTCGCGAGCTGCGCGGCACCGGCGTGCACGCCATGCACCTGATCACACCAGGCGTCGCAACCGACATGCTGAGCGCCACCGACGAGGTGTACGGACGCCACATGGACACCTCCGGCTGGGACCACATTCCGCCCGAGGAATGGGCGGCCAAGGTAGTGAGCGCGATCGAGGCCGACAAGCGTGTGCTTGGCCCGGGCGGGCGCTCCGGCCTGGCGATGCTCGCCGCAAGCGGACCCGCGTTCGTGCTCGACGCGATCACGGCCCGGCTGTTCAGCCGGCGGCCGCGCCACTGAACGCCTGCGTCGTGGCGACGGGCCGCCAGGCCGGCTTAGCCAGCAACAACTGCACGTCGCTGATGCGCCGCTCGGCAAAGCCGGCCTCGCAGTAGGACAGGTAGAGCCGCCAGATACGTTGGAAGCGCTCGTCATAGCCCAGCTCGGCGAGCCTGCCCAAGTTGGCCTCGAAGTTGGTGCGCCAGTGGCGCAACGTCTGCACGTAGTGGAAGGTGATGTCCTGCAACCCCGCGACGTGCATGTCCGTGCGCTGCTTGACGGCGCGCTCGATCACGCGCATCGAAGGCAGACAGCCGTTCGGGAAAATGTAGGTGTTCATGAAGCTGCGCGAGGCCTTCTCGACCTCGTAGGCGCGATCGTCGATCGTGATCGCCTGCAGCAGCATCGCGCCGTCGGGCGCGAGCAGCCGCGAGCAGCAATCGAAGAACGTGCCGAAGTGCCGCCAGCCGACAGCCTCGATCATCTCGATCGAGACGAGCTTGTCGTAGCGTCCGCGCAGGTCGCGGTAATCCTCGAGCAGCACCTCGACACGGTCCCGCAGACCAGCACGATCGATCTGCGCGAGCGCATGACGGTGTTGCTCGCGCGAGATCGTGGTCGTGGTGACGCGGCAGCCGCGTGTGCGAGCTGCATACAGCGCAAACGCGCCCCAACCGCTGCCGATCTCTAGCACATGGTCATCGGGCTGCAGGTCGAGCTTCTCGCAGACGCGCTCGAGCTTGGCAAGCGCCGCCTCGTGCAGGCTCATCCCAGGTCGCTCGAACAGGGCACAAGAGTAGGTCATGCTCGGGTCGAGCAACAGCTCGAACAGCTCGTTGCCGAGGTCATAGTGAGCGGCGATATCGCGGCGGCGACGACGGCGCGTATTAGCGTTCAGCAGCGTACGTGCGCGTTGCGCTGGAGCCAGCAGCAGCGCGAACACAGCGCGCAAGCGATCGAGTGCGTCGGCGTTGCGCGCGGCAACGCGCACCACGGCGGTCGGGTCGGACGAGTCCCACAGCTCCTGGGCATACGCCTCCGCGAGCCCGTTGCTGCCGCGCAACAGCTTGCGCCAAGCACGCGGCGAGCGCACGTGCACGGTCGCGTGTGGCGCACCGCTGCCGAACGTCGCCTGTGCACGACCGTCCTCGAGCACGGTGAGGCTGCCCGAATGGATGCGCCTCAATAGCGCGTGCGCGATCGTGCGCGCGATCCGCGTTGTCATCTCATGCCTCCCGCAACGAGGCTCGGGGCGGATCGTGCGCCAGGATGAGATGCAGGTCGCACCGTCATGCAAGTCCCTCTTTCGGATGAGGGTGCACTGGCACGCCCTTCAGCTTCAGGCGCAACGCCTGGGCGTATATCAGCGCGAGCATCCGCAGCGCGCTCGCCGGATAGCGCGCGCTCATGCGCGCAAGCGTGGTCTTCGTGAGCTCTCCCCGCCGCAGCGAGAGCGTGGCGTCAAACGCTATGTCTCCTTTGCGAGAGCTCGCGATATGCACCGACAACGTCTCGCCCGGCACGCTCACGCGCCACTCGTAGCGCTGGTCCATGCCCATGAAAGGCGAGACGTGCAAAGCCTTGATCGAATTGCCGGCGAGTACCACGCCGGCGGTTTGGGCGGGTGAGCAATTTTCGCTGCCACGTGCGAGCACGTAGGTGTGGCGCTCGCCCCAGGGCGTGTTCGTGACCTCGGCGAGCACCGCCTCCACCGACCCGGCTGCCTCGTCCATGCAGTAATAGAAGCTGACGGGGTTGAAGCAGTGCCCAAAGCTGCTCAGGTTGCAGAGCACACGGACCGGCCCGGATGGCCGCACGTCGGCCTGGTCGGCCACCACGTCGCGCACCGCATCGGCTAGCGGCACGTGCTCATCTCCCAGGTAGTGACGGCGACGGAAGCGCGCTGGACCGGGGCGGGACGCGAGCAGGCGACCGCCGAGCAGCGTGGGTAGCTCGTCGAGGTCGATATAGGCAAGCGCGAGCCGGTAACGGAACTCGTGCTCGCGCACGTCGAAGCGACGGTGTCGAATGTGGCCGTAGTAGATAGCGCTCACACTCATAGCCCTACCCCGAAACGCTCGCCCACAGCAAGCGCGCTACGCACGCCATCCTCGTGAAAGCCCCAACCCCAGTAGGCGCCGCAGTAATGCGTGCGATTGCGCCCGCTGATCTCCGCGCGGCGCGCCTGCGCTCTCACCCCCTCTGCCGTGTAAACCGGGTGGGCATAGGGAATCGTTCGGATCACCTGCCGAGGGTCAATCGCAGCCGTCCGATTTAGCGTCACGCACAGCTCACGATCGGCTTTCAGCGACTGCAGGCGATTCATGTGGTAGGTGACGGTGGCGCACTCGGCGGGGGTCTCCAGCAGGTGGTAGTTCCAGCTCGCCCAAGCGCGGCGGCGGCGGGGCAGCAGGCGCGTGTCGGTGTGGAGCACCGCAACGTTTGCCTGGTAGAGCATCGCCCCAAGGATTTCGTGCTCGCGCGGGTCGGCATCGGCGAGCATCGCAAGCGCCTGATCTGAGTGAGTCGCGATCACGACCTCGTCGAAACGCTCTGCCTCGCCACCATGAGGCTTGACCATGACCGCGTCATCTCGGCGTTCGATCGCCTGCACCGCTGCGCCCAGCCGCAGACGATGGCGCCAGGGCCCGACGAGCGCGCGCACATAACTCTCAGAGCCACCGGTGACCGTGCGCCAGCGGGGGCGGCCCGTCAGCCCGAGCATTCCATGGTTATCGAAGAACTCGACCAGAAAGCGTGCGGGAAAGCTGCGCATCTGTTGAGGATCCGCGGACCAGACGGCTGAGGCCTGCGGGACGATCAGCCGTTGCACGAAGGCCTCGGAGAAGCGCTGCTCGGCCAGCCATCGCCCAAGCGAGACGTCGCCGCTTGAACCATTCAAGAGCTCGCGGGCCGTGCGGTTGAAACGCACGAGGTCGGCGATCATGCGGTGAAACCACGGCGTCAGCAGATGCGAGCGCTTTGCGAACAGGCCGTTTGGCGAGGCGCTGGTGTACTCGAAGTCCCCGCGCCCATCGCTCACGCCGAAGCTCATGTCCGAGCGTTGCCAGGCCACGCCGAGCTGGCGCAGCAGACGCTCGAAGTTTGGGTAGTTGCGGTCGTTGAACACCATGAAGCCGGTGTCCACGCTGTGGGTCCGCTCGGGCGTGTCGACGCGGATCGTGTTGGCGTGGCCGCCGGCCGACTCGCCAGCCTCGAACACTACGATCTCGTGTCGGGGATAGAGCAGGTGTGCCGCGACCATGCCCGAGACACCGGCACCAACGATCGCGATCCTCATGGGAGTGGCACGATCCTCGCGGGAGATTTAGATAGCCCCATACAGAGCATTCGCTCAAGCGCTGCGCCTGGATCAGAACCTCAGATTGTGGGATACCTCAACGGCTCCGTGCGCGGCAAGCAGGCTCCCGCGCACGGAGTCGGCGATCCGCGTTCAGACGACTTGTGCGAAGTGAGCCTCCACGCCGTCGAGCAACTCCCAATTACCTTGCAATGCGGCGGTTGCGCGCTGCACCATGCTGTCGGCCTGGGCTCGCGCCTGCGCCTCGTCCTCGCTCATCAACTCGGCGATCAGCTCCCGCGCCTGGCGCGCGTGCTCGATGTCGAGCTTTGAGTGCAACTCGAAGTACTCGACCGCCGGGCCTTCGGCCGTGTAGCCGTAGCGCTCGACGAGCCCCTCGAGCTTGGTCTTGGCGACCGCCGGCTGACTTGCCTCGATCGCGTACAGCACGGCGAGATGCTCCAGGGCGTCGGCACCAGCGGTCCACGCCCTGGTGCAAGCATCCGTCTCGCTGAGCGGACTACGCTCGCAGACACCCTCACCGGCAACAGCGTCCGCGAACGCATCCCACAACGCGACATGGCTGTGCTCCTCGGCCGCGTGGCGCTCAAGAGCGGCGCGATGGTCTGGATCGGCCTTGGCGGCGACGCTATCTGAGGCCTGCGCCAGCGCGACGACGGCGTAGCGGTACTCGCCGGCGTAGAAAGCCAACTCCTCGGCGCTCAGTTCGCCGGCGCTCCAGCGCTGGTAGAACGGGTGCTCGAGCACGTCACATTCACGCCTGGCCTGGTCGATCCTGGCAATCACATCCATCCCGCGGCTCCTTCTGGTTCGTATGGGCTGGGAGCGCCCAGAGGGCACAGCAGGCGGGCACTCCCGATAGGAGGAAGTATGGCGGGCGCGTCGGGCGACACCGCCGCCGCCTATTGGACGGTGAGCTTGCCTTCCATACCTGCCTGTCGATGACCGGGAACTGAGCAGTAGAAGACGTAGGTGCCGGGCTTCAGATTCAGCGTGAGCGTCTTCGCGCCCCCCTCGAAAGTGGGCGTGGCCGCCAGCACAGTGGTTCCCTGAGCGATCGTCATGTTGTGCATCAACGGAGACATGTTCTTGAAGTCGATCGTGATCTTGCCGGCCCTGGCTGAGAGGTTCTTGGTTGTGAAGCGCAGCTGGCCTTCGGGGTCGGCTTCATCGGTCAGCGAAGAAGTGCCGGAGCCAGAGGCCGCTTCGCGGCCCGTCTGGGTGATCGGCGTGATCGTCGCCTTGGCGCTCGAGCCGCCCGACGTAGCAACCGCCATAGAGACAGTGCCCAGCACGAGCAACGCCGATATCGCCATCACGGCGCGCTGGCCGCCGAGCGAGCCTGGGAAGTTAGGGTTGCGTCAACCCACGCCGACCGATAGGAACAGCGCCCAGGCAATCAGCAGACCGCCTGCGATGTAGTACGGCACCTTGCTCTTCTCGGCTGCAAGCACAGGCCCGAAGTGTGCTATTGCTGCAAACATCCCGCCTGCGAGCGTAACCGATCCTCCGGTGGGTATGCTCTCTCGCCGATGACCGACGCGGTGCGTACCCCGGACGAGCTGCTGGAAGATCTCCCAGACTTTCCCTTCCAGGCGCACTATCGCGAGCACGACGGTCTGCGCCTCGCCCACATTGACGAGGGCGAGGGCGCTCCGGTGCTGTTCATGCACGGCGAGCCAACCTGGTCGTTTCTGTGGCGCAAGGTGCTCGCGCCAGTCAGAGACGCCGGCTTCAGGTGCATCGCGCCCGACCTGCCCGGCTTCGGGCGATCTGACAAGCCGATCGACATCGACTGGTACTCCTACGACCGTCACGTCGCGGCGGTCGCTCCACTGCTCGAGGAACTGGACGTGCGCAAAGCCACCATGGTGGTGCACGACTGGGGTGGCCCGATCGGGCTGCGTCTCGCGGTCGAGCATCCCGAGCGCTTCGAGCGGCTGGTGATCCTCGACACCGGATTGTTCACCGGTCACCAGAAGATGACCGACGCGTGGACGGCGTTCAAGGACTTCGTGGAGCGCACCGAGGACCTGCCGGTCGGCATGCTCGTGCGCGGCGCGTGCAAGAACGACCCGGGCGACGAGGTGATCGCCGCCTATGAAGCGCCGTATCCGAGCGTCGCCTCGAAGGCTGGCGCGCGGGCCTTCCCACTGATGATCCCGCGCGAGCCCGACGCGCCCGGCGCCGAGGCGGGCCAGCGTGTGCTCGACGCGCTCAAGGACGACAAGCGTCCGACGTTGATGCTGTGGGCCGACTCGGACCCTGTGCTACCGCTCGCCACCGGCGAGCGCTTCGCCACGGCAATCGGCCGTGAGAAGCCGCGCGTAGTCGAGAACGCCTCGCACTTCCTGCAGGAGGACGCGGGGCCAGAGATCGGTCGTCAGATCGCAGAGTGGCTAGGAGCCGGCTGAACCATCGGTGAGCTGCGGCTTCTCCGACGCAGGCGCGAGCGCCGGCTCAGACTTCGAAGCGCGTAGTTCATAGCCGCGACGAGCGCTCGCGTCGGCGCCGGCTAGCACCTGATCCGCCTTCAGCGCACGTGCCATCCCCTCCGAGAGCCGCCGCGGCAGCAGCACCCCGAGCGTGCTAGTGCGCTTGGCCGACTTCGGCACCCACACTTCCACGCGCCCGGTTTGCAACGCCTCTACGATCGCGTCCGCCACTTCTGTGGGCTGCAGCACCTTCATGCCGCGTGCCTCGCCGAGGCCGCCACCCAGTTCCGTGTTGACGACGAACGGCATCACGTAGCTCATGTCGACGTTGGCCTTCATCAAGCGCAGCTCGCCGCGCACCGCCTCGCTGAGGCCGACGACCGCGTGCTTGGTCGCCGAGTAGGTGGCGCCGCCCGGCGCCCCGAACTTGCCGGCCTGGGAGGAGATGTTGACGATGTGGCCGCGATCGCGCGGGACCATCCGCTCCATGGCAAGCTTCGTCCCCAGGATCACCCCGTGCAGGTTGATGTCAACCATGCGTTGCGCGGTGAGGTCGTCCTCGTCGATGAAGCGCCCGATCGGCATGATCCCGGCGTTGTTGACGAGCACATCGATCGGACCCAGTTGCTCTTCGGTCTCCTCGAGAAACGCAGTGAACGACGCGCGATCGGTTACGTCGAGCGCCAGAGCCACGGTGCTGGGCCCGAGCTCTTTCGCGGTCTGCTGGGCAGCGGCGAGGTCAACGTCGCCGATCGCCACCTTCATTCCCTGGCGCAGGAGCGCCTGCGCAGTCGCCTTGCCGATCCCACGCGCTGCGCCGGTGATCGCCGCGGTCTGCCCGGCGAGGATGCGGGGCTGCTTGGCCATGCTCTCTCCTCCTGAAAATTGGTTGCGCAGCCAAAGCTAGCGCGCAAACGCAAACACCGCATCTTCCGGGGTGCTACGGGGTTCTACGTGCAGACCATCCCATCAGGCCTGTGGATGGTCCCGGAGGGGGGCCGGACCCGGACGATCCACGGCTTCGTCCGGGTCCGCGTATCGGACGTCTCGTGGGTGGGGGGCCCGCGAGATGCCCTTCGATGCTCCCTTATCCGTTGCCGCCTCAGGACAGGTCGTGGGACATAGCCCAACCCCCCGTGCACGCGAAAGGGGGTGTATTTCTGAACATACCTATAGTGGAATCGGAACAGACTGAGCGCGGGCGGTGCACACTCCGCCGCGCTAGGCTTCAACGATGGCGTCGTTCCTCTTCCATCACCAGCGCATCGCCTACACGGAGTTCGGTGGGGGCCCGGCGGAGCTGAAGAGCGACGGCACACGTGGCAAGACCCCACCACGGGCCAAGGCCGCCAAGCGTCCGGTGATCCTCGTGCACGGTTTGCTGCTCTCCCAGAAGATGCACCGACCGCTTGCCGAAGAGCTGGCGGCGCGCGGCAACCGTGTGGTCACGGTTGACCTGCTCGGCCACGGTGAATCCGATCGTCCCCGCGACATGTGGCGTTATTCGATGCACTCCTTCGCCGAGCAGCTCGTGGCCTTGATGGACCATCTGGAGATCGGAGAGGCAGTCGTGATGGGCACCTCGCTCGGCGCAAACGCGGCGCTTCAAGTTGCCGCAAACGCACCGGAGCGACTGCGCGGCATGGTCATCGAGATGCCCGTACTCGACAACGGGCTGCTCTCTAGCGCCTTGACCTTCACTCCAATCCTGGTGGCGCTCACTTTCGGCGAGCCGCTAATGAAGCTTGTTGCGCGCGGCACTCGCGCGGTGCCGCGGCGACTACTTCCCTACTACGGCAACGTGGTACTTGACTTGGTGCGCCAGGATCCAGGCCCAGGCGGGGCGCTACTGCAAGGTCTCTTCTTCGGGCGCATCGCGCCGCATCGGAATGAACGACGCACCTTCAAGACGCCCGCGCTCGTGCTCGGGCACCGACGCGACCCTGTTCATCCCTTCTCAGATGCGGGCATGCTGGCCGAGGAGTTGCCCGATGCTCGCCTGATCGAAGCTGACTCGCTGGTCGAGCTGCGCCTGCGCCCAGAACGACTCACTGATGAGATTGCCGGCTTCCTCGACGAGGTGTGGGCGGCAAAGTCGAGTCGCGCCAAGTCAACCCGCGCCACACGAGCGAAACGCGTCTCCTCACCCTGACAGGCCGCCCTGACGGTCGGGGGGCAAGCCAGACAAGGACGCACCGACCGCCGTGTGCGGATAGCACACAAGGGAGGGAGGACGCAGTATGGCGCCGCTCCCCGGCCGTCAGGGGCGTTACTTCGGCGGGAAGAGTTCGAATTCGTTGATGGAGACGCTGCCCGGGTTCGTGGCGGTCGAGGTAGACGGGGCCTTGGCCAGCCACAGCAGGATGTAGCGGTAGCCCTTGCCTTTGGTCTTCAACGTGAGCGTGGTGCTTTTCTTCTTCAAAATTTTCAAACCGACGATGCGCGCCCAGGCCGGATCTGAGATCGACGTTGGTGGCGTGCTGCCATTTGTTCCATAGACTTCCACGGTGATTCCCGTGGTCGTCGTCTTGACAACGGTGCTTCCCAGCTTCTGCGGGGTCTTCAGGTCGAGCAGCAATCCCTCGGCCATCTTGGGGGCGTTTTCGGCCTGTACCTGAGCCGTCCACGCGGTACTAACTTCACCGTCGATCGCGAGGCTGGGATCGCCAAACAGCGAGGCTGGGTAGTTGTAGGGGTTGTAGACGCTGGCCGCGTTCGTGTCGAGCAAGATCGGGCTCGGCGCTTCGGATTCGGTGCTTGTGTTCGTTTCAGAGCTGCTTGTTTCTTTGCTTCCGCTCGTGCTTTTCGTTGGTTCGCTTGTGGTTTTGGTGGGGGTGCTACTGGTGGTTTTGGTGGCTTTCGTTTCGGGCGGGAACAGGGCGTTGTTGGCTTCGGAGTCAGCGCCGCTCGTCGATTTTGGTGTGGGGGTTTGCAGCGGGATCTTCGGCGGGGTGGCTTTGACTGTCGTAGGCGTTCCCGGAACCGGGGTGGCGCCCGGAGTTGAGGTGGCGCCCGGAGTCGTGGGCGTGGTTGTGGCGGGTACACCCGTTGCCGGAGTTTTTATAACCAGTGCCACGGCCGAGGACTTCGGCTTGGTCTTGTTCAGTGCTGCGTATGCAGCCACAGCCGCGCCGCAAACGAGCACCGCCGTCGAGCCAAGGATCGCGATGCCCGTGCGCCAGCCCGGGCCGCCGCCGAAGAGGCGCGGCTTGGCTGTGCCGCACTGCAGACACCAGTCCTGGCCCTCCTGCATCGGCAACCCGCATTTCGAGCACTCATAGGGCGCGGGAGCCGGGTCAGGCCGAGACCCATTTGGGTCGAGACCGTTGGACGCCGCCGATTGCTCGGACGAGCCCTCAGATCCTGGCTTCGTAAGCAAGGAACTCACTATCGACATTCTTACATCTCAGAGCCGATCAACCCGCCGGCAAGATCTGTTTGTCGGTTGGCTGCATCCGCTCGTCCAGCTCCAGCTGCCAGTAGTAGCGCGTGAAGGTGACCTCACGGCGATACTCGCCGACGTGCGAGGGCACATGCTCGCCGGCAGCCATGCGCACGATCAGCTCGGGGTAGGAACGGCCGGGCAGCGCTGCCAACGCCGGCGCGGGGAAAGCTCCGCCGAAGCGTGTGTTGACGTCGGTGATGCGCACGCCCAGCTCGGGGTCGCGGAACACTTGGATCGTGGCTGGTCCGCGCACCGCGAGCGCCTCCATGACGGTGCACCCCAACTCGACGAGCTCGGGATCGTCGATCACGGTGCCCTTGATCGACTCGCCGCCGCGCGACTCGAGCATCGTGCGTGGGATCGCGTTCAGGCAACGCCCATCGAGGTCGCCGAGACAGTCGATCGACAGCTCCGGGCCTCCCATTGCCTGCTGCACCATCGTGGACTCATCCACGTAGCCCACAAAGAAGTGAGCCTGCTCTGGGCTGTGTGCCAGATGGATGGAGCGCGCGCCGGAGCCCTTCCGTGGCTTGACCATCACCGGATAGCGGAGGACATCGAGGTCGTCGTCGGGTAGCATCGTTGGAGGCGAGGGCAGGTCGAGGCGCTCGAGCAGCAAATGCGCCTCGTACTTGTCGTAGGTGGCATGCGCCACCTGTGAGGAGGGGACAAGCGCCGCAAGCTGGCCAAGCTCGCGCGCAAGCGCAAGCGTCTCGATGTCGAGGTCTGTAAGCGGCAGCACTGCGCCCACCCCGTGCTCTGCGCATAGGCGCGCCAGCTCGGGCACATAGCCTGGGTCTGTAATCGGCGGCGGGCTGGCACGCACCTGCGCCGCGTACTGTGCAGGGGCTAGGGGGTTTGGGTCGACCGCTACTACTGTCGTGAGCGCGGCGAAGCAGGACACGATGTCGTAGCGCTTGCCGACACCCGTGAGCATGATGCTCGGGGTCATTCCCATCCTCCCGTCTGGCCCTTGTAGAGGCCCGAGCCGCCGAGCACGATCGCTACGGTGCGCCACAGGATACGTGCGTCAAGCGCCAGCGAGCGGTGCTCGATGTAGTAGAGGTCGAGCTCGATGCGCTCGCTCCAGGGCAGCGAGGCGCGGCCGTTGACCTGGGCCCAGCCGGTGATGCCAGGCCTGATCGCAAGCCGGCCGCACTGGCGCTCTGTGTACTGGGCCACCTGAACTGGGATCGTTGGGCGCGGACCAATGAACGACAGCTCGCCGCGCACCACGCCCAGCAGGTTGGGCAGCTCGTCCAGCGAAGTCCGACGCAAGAAGGCCCCCACGCGCGTGACTCGGGGGTCGTTCTCGTTGATCGCCAAGCCAGCGCCCACGTGCTCAGCGCCGTCGACCATCGTGCGTAGCTTGAGCAGGTCGAACTCCCTGCCATCCTTGCCGACACGGCGCTGGCGATAGATCGGGTGCCCACGCGACTCTAGCCTGATCG
This sequence comes from uncultured Solirubrobacterales bacterium, assembly GCA_963827045.1. Classification (GTDB taxonomy): domain Bacteria; phylum Actinomycetota; class Thermoleophilia; order Solirubrobacterales; family Solirubrobacteraceae; genus Palsa-744. The sequence goes on along the minus strand of CAWGZH010000002.1, from coordinate 1,190,364 downwards.
CCACCATCGATACCGCGATCACTGGCGCTGCCAGTATCAGCGCGAGCAGGCCGCCCACGATGTCGATAGCGCGACGGATCACGAAAGCTGAGCCTCTCGCATATCAATGTGATTCGTCACAAAAGTGCTCTCTGGGCTTTGGGGTGGGCCACAGCATCGGCACTTGCCGGCGATTGTGTGATCGGTGGACGCAGCATCTACTCAGCGAGTCCCCTCAGCCGCTTGCCACGATGCGACGGTGCCGTGGCGCAGCCAGTCCCACAGCCCGGCGGCTGGGCTCGCCGTGGTGAGCACGTAGTAGCGCGCGATCAGCAACACCCGCACGCGCAGCACACCGCCGAGCCCGGCGGCGACCAGCAGTGCAATCTGCAAAGCAAGCGTAAGGGTGTAGAGATTCGACGCACTGCTTGCCACCAATGCGATGTCGGCCGCAAGCGCGAGCGCGTGCAGGAACGGCGTGCCGTAGCGCAGCAGGCGGTGGGAAAGGATCATCAGCGCATAGCCGGGGCCGTAACCGCGGGGAGAGAGCATGCCACCGCGCAGCACGATCGGCCAGGTGTGGCTCATCATGCGCCGCTTGCGCGCGAGCTCTCCCTCGATCGAGGGCACCATCTTCTCGGTCGCGCGTGCGCTCGGCACATAGACAGCTCGCCAGCCGCGCTTGACCATGTTGAACGGGAACGACAGGTCGTGACCCATGATCGGGTCGACCACGATGTAGGACTCGCGTCGTGTGGCGTAGATCGCACCATTGCCCGCCGTAATCGATGACAGCCGTGACTCGCTTGCGCGCAGCGCCATCTCGTAGCGCCAGTACACGCCCTCCTGGTTGGTGGCCTGGGCGCCGCCTGCCTGCCTGCGCCCCTGAGGGTGTGCCCCAGAGGGTACGCCCTGCACGAAGCGGACCTGTCCGCACGCATAGCCCACGTGTGGATCAGCGAACGCGGCCACAAGCTGGTGTAGGGCGTCCGGCTCCCATAGGGCGTTGGCGTCAGAGAAGGCCACGATCTCCCCGCTTGATTGCTCTACGGCTGTGTCCTGAGCGACGATCTTGCCTCCGCGCGGGAGCTCGAGCACGAGGTCCGCGCCTGCTTCGCTTGCTTGCTTGGCGGTGGCGTCCGTGCAGCCATCGCAAGCTACGATCACTTGGAGCAGCTCGCGTGGATAGTGCAGTGCGAGTGTATTGGCGACCTTCGCGGCGATCACCGACTGCTCGTCATGCGCGGCGACGATCAACGACACGCTTTGATTTGGGGGATTGGTTGGTGCCTGCACCGCCACCGCGGCTTTTGGCGCTGGCGCGAACAAGCGGGCCAGCGCACCTACGACGAAGGCGTAGCCCACCTGTGTCCACGCGATCAGGATGGCCGATGCCCAGAACACGATCTCAAGCGCTGTGCGCATGGACCGCATTCTGTCCGAGCGCAGACGCTAGCGCAGCTCCCCTGTTCCGAGGAGCTGCTCATAGAGCTCGACGTGCGCCGCGGCGATCGCCTTCCAGGAGTAACGTCCCTTGGCGGCTGCCCTGGCCCTCACGCACATTTCGGTCAGGGTGGCCCTATCGGCCACCAGCTCTCTCAACGCCTTTCCGAGCGCGCGGGGATCGCCGGCCTCCACGATCCTTGCGGCGCCGGTGCTCTGCATCTCGGGGAAACCGCCGACGTCGCTTAGCAGTAGCGGCTTGCCGAAAGCGAGCGCCGTGAACAGGACGCCCGACTGGTCGGCCTGCAAGTAGGGCAGCACCACCAGGTCGGCTCGCTCGAAATAAGCGGGCAGCTCTTCGTCGGTCACGAAATGCGGGTCGAAGCTTACGTTTGCGGGCGCAGTAGCCCGCAGCGCTGAGATGTCCATGCGCGGCATGCCCGCGATCAAGAGCTCCGCGTCTTCAATCGGCTCCTCGCCCTCTGCCCCACGCCAGGCATCCAGCAATACGTCGATGCCCTTGTAGGGACGCATCAGGCCGAACATGAGCACGATGGGGCGCTTGCCCCTGGCGTGGGCACTCCTAGCGTCATCAGGAGCGAGGTCGTTGGGCGTTGATCGCTCGCCCTTTGCATGGGCGCTTTCAAAAACGGGATGCCCCCCGCGCGCGGGGGGAGCATCCCCCTTTTCGAATATCCCAACCTCCGCCTCAATCCGGACCTCAGCCTCAATCACGCCCGACGTTGCCCGCGACCCCCCAGAGATCGCCGGCGCAAGATGCGTGAACACGCCGTGTGGGATCACGTGGACGCGCTCGCCGTTGACGCCCAGCTCATCGATCAGGCGGGCGCGACCATGCTCTGAGTGGACCACTATCGCGTCGAAGCGGTCGTACAGACGCTTCTGCGCGGACAGCTGGCCGGGCCGGGGCTCGCGCGGAAGCACGTCGTGGGCGGTCAGCACGAGCGGACGGCGCCGCCCGTCCCTGGCACGTTTCGCCGGCAGCAGATAGCCGTCGAGATGTTGCACCGGCAGCCACTGGAAGTGGACTACGTCAGCCGAACTAGCCGCGCGGCGGTATCGCAACATGTCCGGCATGTGCTGGGCCAGCTTGCTCGCCATGCGCACACGACCGCCTGGCGCGCCCAGCGCGGCTCGATAGAAGAACTCGTGGCGCACATACCCATCGGGCTGCGCCACAGGCCCATAGAGGAAGCGGCTGGTGAACAACTCTACCGCTGTGTCTGCTACCGCCAGCGCATTACACAGCGCATGGTCGTAGGGTGGTGTGTAGGAGGAGGGGTCAACGACGTGAACGCGCACCGGGGAAAGACAATACGGACAGCGCCGCGCAACCGTGTGGCGCTGCTCGTTACGTTCGCTCACGCCGCGTTCAGTTACTGGACGAGCGTATTCCCGCGCGTCTGCTTTTATATCGCCCGCTGGCGACGTCGCGCGCGGCGGATACCCGATCCCGTGCTACGCCAGTTAGCCCTCGACGCGCTCGACAAGCGCGGCAACATCGAGGGCGCAGCAGCTTTCGCCGCGTTTGTGCCGCTGGCGCGGCGGGCCAACGTGACGAGGGCGACAAGTGCCTTCCAGGCGGCCTACAACCTGCTCGACATGCTCGGCGAGCAGCCGAGTCCCGACCCGGTGCTCGACGGGCGGCGGCTGCACGAAGCACTGGTCTATGCGGTCACACCGAGAGGGACCACAGCACCGCACGGCAGCGAAGTGGGCGCCCTCGACACGGACTCCTCCGGCACCGATCGCTGTACGACGGGTGGCGCTCGCGCGCTCGACTGGTATGAGCATCATCCGCAACGCAACGACGGTGGTTACCTGGACGCACTGATAGAGGAGTGCCGCGACGCGTTCGCGGCACTGCCCTCTCACCTCCTGGCGGCGCCCTCGGCGCAGGCCGCGGCCGCCCGCATCGTCGCCTTTCAGAGTCTGAACCTGAGCAAGTCCCAAGGCGAGCACACCGGCCTGGAGCAGTGGGCGCGCACGGCCACGCCCCCGGGAGCGGGCTTGCAATGGTGGGAGACCGCTGCCGCCGCCGGCTCCTCGCTTGGCGTGCACGTGCTGATCGCGGCCGCGGCGGGGCCACAGCTCGACGCGGGCGAAGTCAGCGCACTGGCGCACGCCTACTTTCCTTGGATTGGAGGCTTGCACTCGCTGCTTGACAACCTGATCGACAAACACGAGGACGAGGCGGCGGGCCACCGCAGCCTGATCGAGTACTACGGCCCCGAGCAAGCCGCACAGCGGATGAGGTGGATCGCCGAGCAGGCTCTGGAGAAGGCCGGCGAGCTGTCCCACAGTCGCCGCCACATCGTGATCTTGGCGGCAATGATCGGTAACTATCTGGCCACGCCCGAAGCCCACAGTGGCGAGCTGAAACCGATCGGCGACAGCGTGCTCGCCACGGTTAACGCGCTTCGGCGCCCGACGATGCTCGTGTTCGAGCTGCGCCGTCTGCCCACGCTAATACGCGCCAGGCTCGGGCATCCAGCCGACGATACCCAGAGGCAGACAACTCCCAACGTGGACATTTTCAGATAGGGTTTCTCCACAGGTCAAGCAGGAGGGGGGTCGGTAGCATGGTCAGCGGCCGGCCGGTCACAAGGGAGAGGGACACGCATGCTGGAGCTGCGAGATCTCGTCAAGCATTACCACACAGCCGGAGAGGAGACCGTACGCGCCGTGGACGGCGTGTCGCTATCGGTTTCCCAGGGCGAGATGGTTGCCCTGTATGGGCCGAGCGGCTCTGGTAAGACGACACTGCTCTTGATGGTCGCGGCGCTATTGGCGCCGACCAGCGGCAAAGTTCTGGTCAACGGCCGTGACATCTCCTCCCTATCCGAGCGCGAGGCCTCGCACTTCCGTCTCTCAGAAATGGGCTTCGTGCGCCAGAACTTCGACCTGCTGCCGGGCGTGACGGCGATCGACAACACGGTGCTGAAGCTGCTCAAGAACACGCCGTGGAAGGAGGCCCATAAAAGTGTGCAGCCGCTGCTGGAGCGCCTGGGGCTCGGCGGACGCTTGACGCACCGCTCGGAGACGCTCTCGATGGGCGAGCGCCAGCGTGTGATGATCGCCAGGGCGTTGTCGACCGAGCCAAAGCTGCTGCTTGCCGACGAGCCAACCGGCAGCCTCGACACACAACGCGGGCGCGAGGTGCTCGAACTGCTTACCGAGCTGTGCCGCGAACGGGGCGTGGCGATCGTGCTCGTCAGCCACGATCCACAGGCGGCCGCTTACGCCGATCGTGTGCTGGCGCTGCGTGACGGCAAGCTGGTCGACTACGACCCAGATCAGGGTCTCGCGCCAACCAGCTCCGCGCGCGAAGTGCGACGATAGCGCGGCGTGAGCGTAACGATTCCAGGGGGCAGGCAATGAGGTTCGCGAACGTGCTTCACCTGTACCGAGTACGTTTGCGTGCGCGTGCCCTGCAGGAGTGCTTCGCGCTGATCGGCATAGCCGCCGGCGTCGGACTGCTGTTTGCCTCCCAGATCGCCAGCTCCAGCCTTTCCAGCTCGGTTGGGCAGCTCAACAGTGGCATCGTCGGCGCCGCGACATTGCAGCTGACCGCGCGGGAGGCGCAGGGCATGCCGGAAAAGCTCGTCGGCGAAACTCGGCGGCTGAGTGGCGTGCGGATCGCCGCTCCGTTGCTCGAAGTGAGCGCCAACGCGGTCGGGCCGAAGGGCAGCGACTCGGTGGAGCTCGTCGGCGCCGACGGCACACTGGCCGAACTCAAAGGCGCGCTCGTGCGCAAAGTGGCGCTCACTCCTTTCGCCGGCGTGGAAGCGGTCGTCCTGCCCGTGCCCGTCGCTGACACCCTTGGAGTCGCGAAATTCGGCGACTCGATCAAGTTCCAGATGCTCGGGCACTCAAGCGAAGCTGCGCTCTATTCGAGGCTCGGCGAAAAGCAGATCGGTGCTCTGATCTCCAGTCCGATCGCCATCAGCACGCTCGAATATGTGCAGAAAGCGAGCGGCCTGAACGGTCGCGTGAGTCGCATCCTGGTGGAGCCGAAGCCAGGCCAGGCCGCGGCTGTGCGAGCCGACTTGGAACACATTGCTCAGGGGCGCTACGGCGTGGAGTCGGCAAGCTATGACGAACAGCTGTTTGCCAAGGCGGCAGCCGCGACCAACCAGTCGACGCAGCTGTTCGCGGTCATCAGCGCGCTTGTTGGCTTCCTATTCGCCTTCAACGCAATGCTGCTCACCGTGCCCCAGCGCCGGCGCCTGATTGCCGACTTGCGCCGCGACGGTTACACACCAAAGGCCGTAATCGCCGTATTGATGTTCGACGCGGTCGTGCTCGGCACGATCGCATGTGCAATTGGGCTTGTGCTCGGCGACGAGCTCTCGATCCACCTGTTCCACTCGAACCCCGGCTATCTGTCATCCGCCTTTGCGGTGGGCTCCGAGCGTGTCGTGAACTTGCAGAGCATCGCAATCTCGGTGCTCGGCGGCATGGGCGCCGCGAGCGTGGCCGTGTTGAGCCCATTCAAGGACATCGTCTCGCGCAACCCGCTTGCGGCGATCGAAACCAAGGAAGGCACCGGCGGGAGCACCTCGCCGCTCTTGACCGTCTTCGGACTCCTGTGTCTTGCGGCCACACTCGCGATCCTGCTTGCCGCCCCGCAGCAGGCGATCGTCGGGATGGTCACGCTGATTGCGGCGCTGCTTGCGCTACTGGCAATACCGCTCACCGGCATGCTCGCGCTGGTGAGGCGCATCGCCCCGAGCATCGTCAGTGCCGTGCCGCACATCGCCGTGATGGAGTTGCGTGCCGGGCGCTCGCGCGCGATCGCGATCGCCGCCACCGGCGCGATCGCCGTGTTCGGCAGCGTCTCGATCCAAGGGGCCCACAGCGACCTGCTGAACGGGCTGTACAACGCGGCAAGCGACGTCAACGCCTCAACCGACGTCTGGGTATCGGCGGCCGGCAACTCCAACCTATTGATGACCTCGCCTTTTGCCCCGACTCAGCAGGCCAAGTTGGCCGCACTGCCTGGGGTGCGATCGGTGCGGATATACCGCGGGGGCCTGCTCGACTACAACGACCGGCGCATCTGGGTCATCGCGCCGCCCAACGAAGCCTCGCCGCTGGTGCCGCCGACGCAGCTTGTCGAAGGCAACGTCGCCCAGGCTGACGCGCGCCTGCGCGCAGGCGGCTGGGCGGTCGTCTCGCTGGCGCTCGCCGAAGAACACAAACTGAAAATCGGCCAGTCCTTCACGCTGCCGACGCCCAACCCGAGCACGTACCGCGTGGCAGCGATCAGCACCAACATCGGCTGGGCGCCCGGTGCGATCGTGATGAGTGCCGGCGATTACGCAAATGCCTGGGGCAGCAGCGACGCAAGCGCCTACAACGTATTGATGGCGCCCGGCGTCTCACCCGAGCAGGGCGTGCACGAGATCAGGGCGGCACTCGGCGGCGGAACGGCGCTTGCCGTACAGACCGCTGAGGAGCACGCCAACACATTGCGTTCGATCACCCGCCAGGGCCTTGAACGGCTCTCGCAGATCGCCACCTTGATCTTGGTGGCGGCCGTGATGGCAATGGCGGCGGCCATGGGCGCGATGATCTGGCAGCGCCGCCCGCGCCTTGCCAAGCTCAAGCTCGAGGGCTTTCCCCACCGCGAACTTTGGTACACGATCGTGCTCGAGAGCCTGATGCTGCTCGGCGTCGGCTGCTTCAGCGGCGCGGTCTTCGGCCTCTTTGGCCAGCAGTTGCTCGACCGCGCCTTGAACATCGTCATCAACTACCCCGTCGTCAGCTCCGTTGGGGTGGTGGTGGCGCTGTCGAGCCTCGCGCTGGTCACCGCCTCCGCCGTGCTGATGGTCGCCATCCCCGGCTGGTTCGCCGCCAAGGTGCAGGCCAGCCTGGCACTCCAAGACTAGGCCGGCCTCTACAAAAGCTGGCAGCGAGTAGCCGCCTCTGCCCCGACAAGCTCTGCGAGCCGTCGGGGCAGACGCAGGCCTATTTCTTGTGGCGGATCGGCGGCGGGCAAGGCACGTTGTGCGTTGCCACCACCTGGCTGCCATCTAGGAACGTGAACTGCGCGGAGAACGGGAAGCCACCCTTTGGGCACTTCGTCGGAAGCGAGATGCCCTGCGGTTTATAGGCCACCAATTTTCCGTGGACGTGCTTGTAGTAGGTGAGATGTTCGGGACCGATCGTCGATTTGACGTTGATGATCGAGACCGGCGGCCCGTTCGTCACGCTTTTTATTTCCGGGATCGTGGTATCGAGGTCACCGCCAAACGCGCCTTCCCCTGGCAGCAGTTCGCCGGCGAAGACGATCTGCGCATACACTGGGGCAAGCCCATTGGCATAAAACAGCACCACGATGTTGCCTTCGTGCGGTGGCCCCATCAGGGCATTGATTTCGGGGATCTCGCGACCTGCGCCATCGCCGAACGGTACTTCCACGAACGCGCTGCCATAGCCCAGTCGAGAGTTGGGCGAACAGCCGGCCAGACCTTTAGCCACGAGCGCTTCGGGGCTGCAAATCGACAGCCCCAGTGTGGTCGTGACGTAGTTCATGCCCTTCGGCATACGCAGGCTTACGTGCGTCAGCGACGAGGGCAAGCCCCCGGTTGTACTGCCAATCGTGAAGCCGAACCCGATCGTGGTCGATGCGCCCAATCTGTCGGGCGTGAACGACGTCTGCAAGGCGACCGTCTCAGCAGCCTGTGCCGATGCGGAAATCCCACACAGCACAAGCAGACAGCTGAGAGCAAGTGGCCCAAGCACGAGGGCGCGAGCCCTGTGTATCCGCGCTCTGGACAAGATGCCTCCCGCTCGCTAGTACGACATGGGTCCGCTCACGTGCACCGTGACGGCGTCGTTTGAGCGCTGGATGGTGCCGCTGAACTTGAGAGCCGAGGCATTCGCTTTCGAGTAGGTGCCACTGCCTTTGGTGACCGTCATCGTACCCGAGAACGCCGCGGTAGAGCCAGCCACGTGATAGCTGGCTTTGGCGGCGCCGCTGATCGAGCCGCCTTTGGGATAGACCTGAACCTGGGCGGTTACGCTGCGGGTCGATGTGACGTCGAGCTGCAAGTAGAGCGTGCCCCCGAGCGAGCCTTTGGCGGTGCCGCTCTCTTTAAGCACGAGCCCATGTTTGTTTTCCAGATGCAGGTTAGCGCTGTCGTTCAAGTTGAGCGTGCGCGCAGCTGTCGCGTGAGGCGCCGCGGCGCCAGCTCCGGCTGTGCCGAAGGCCGCGGCTGTCGCGGCAGCGCCGAGCGCAAGCGCGGCGGTTGAGATACGTGCTCGCGCAGACTTGCGCTTGCGCGAAGAATGATTCCCCATCGTTCCCTCCATATGGCTGTTGATGTCGCGTCCCATTAGAACAGACCCCTCTCCCTCGTACGACCCCCCAAACCCAAAAGCCTAGTCCACGTAGCGGAAAGGCAGGGTGACTGGACAATTCTAGTGCATATAGGCCTACGAAGTTCAACCACTCAGGTTAGGGGAAGTTGTGCATTTCCAGCCGCAGGCCAGGACCTATCTCGATAGAGATGTGCCCTAAGGTCACGCTCCATGGGCGAGATCGAGCTGAGCTACTGCATCGTCAACACCTCCCAGCGCGAGTTGATGCTGCGCGGGTTGGACGCGCTTGCGCGCGAGCGCGCGAGACTACCGTTTGCAAGCGAGGTGTTCGTGCTCGACAACGGCTCACGCGATGGCTCGTTGCAGGCCGCGCGCGAGCACACTGCCGTGGACGAGGTGATCGCACTCGAGCAGCGGCGGGGCAAGGCGATCAACGATTCCGAACTATTGCGCCGCGCGCGTGGGCGCTACGCGTTGTTGCTCAACGAGGATTCTGAGCTGCAGCCTGGCGCAACACTGGCGCTGCATGAGGCGCTCGAGCGTCGTCCCGACGCTGCCTGTGCGGGGGCCAAGTTGTTGCGTCCGGGTGGTGCCGAGCACCCTGAAGGGCACAAGCAGGCGTGCGCCTGGCGCTTTCCCACACCACTCACCGCCCTGGCCAGTGCGCTGCTTCTACAACGCATCTACACCGTGCAGAGCAAGGGGGGGCGCACACGCGAGGTGGACTGGTGCCAGTCCTCGGCACTGCTTGTCCGCCGCGAGGCAGCCGCCCAAGTCGACTACCTCGATCCGGACTTCTTCGTCTACTCCGACGAGGTCGACTTCGCCCGGCGCCTGCGCGACGCCGGCTGGCACAGCCTGTATGTGCCAAGTGCAGTGACTATCCACCAAGAGCAGCTTTCGACCGGCGCAGTGCCCGAGCGACGCATCGTCGAACTGTCTCGCAACCGCGACCTATACATGCGCAAGCACCACTCGTCAGCGGCCGCGCGCGCGGTGCGCTGGTTGACGGCCCTCTCCTATGCAGAGCGAGCGCTTGCGGCGCTGCTGCTGCCCGGGCACTCGGCCAAGCGCTATTGGCGCCATGTCACGGCAACGTTGTTCCCCATGCGAGGCGAGGGTCTGCGTGAGGCGGCTGACGCCTACAACCATTCCCCAAATTAGGAAGACAACGCCGCATGCGGCGTTGTCCCGACGGTGCATGCACCGTCCGGCCGGGTCGTGCATGCACGACCCGGAACAGCAATCAAGCAGCCAGCTCTTCGAGTAGCACATTCACCACATGCTCATCCAGCTGCGTGCCACTCACGCGCAACAGCTCCTCACGCGCCTGCGCAGCGGTGCACGCCGCGCGGTAGGGACGGTCGGTGACGATCGCGTCATAGGTGTCGCAAACCGAGATGATCCTGGCCGCCAGCGGTATTCGCTCGCCCGCGAGACCGTCGGGATAGCCCTTGCCGTCGATGCGCTCGTGGCTGGAGCGCACCGCGGGAGCCAGGTGCGAGAAGGTCTCGATACGCTCGACCAGCTCCGCGCCAACGACCGTATGACTGCGCATCACGACCCACTCATCCTCGGTCAGGGGACCTTCCTTGCAGAGGATCTCGCTCGGCACGGCGATCTTGCCGACGTCGTGCAGCATCGCCGCGTAGTGGACCTCGCGCGCCTGTTTGGCGCTGAGCCCCATGCGCAACGCGACGCGTTCGGCCAAGGTCGCGACATCGCTGCCGTGACAGGCGGTGTAGTCGTCCTTGGCCTCGACGGTGCTCGTCACGATCGCAAGCGTGTTGGTGAAAGCCTGCTCGATGTCTGAGATCAGCCCAGCCCTGTGCACCGCGGAGCCAAAACTCGCCGCGATCGCCTCCACCAACACCGCCTCTGCCTCGCCGAGCGCTTCGGACTCGACGGACTCGATGTTGAGAACCCCCCAGACCGACCCGTCGACGACGATCGCCACACTCAGCTCAGAGCGCGGATCGGTCTCGGGGTCGCGCGCAATGTAGTCGGGGTCCTTGCGAGTATCGCCCACGAGAGCCGTCAGGCCCGAGCGAGCCACGCGTCCGTTCACGCCCTCATTCACGGACTGCTCGACGATCAAGAACTCCGTCATCACCTCTGCCAGCGGCCCACGACCGGCCATCAATCGCAGGATCCCGTCCTCATCGAGTCGTTGCACAGCCGCCAGGTAGAAGGCAAATGTCTCATGTAGCTCATCGACGACCAGCTGCGCCATCTCGTCGATGTCTCGCGTGGCGGCCAGCCGCGCCGTCAGCCGCGCCGCCGAGCGCAACTGGGAACGCAGGTAGGCGAGCTCACCGGCAGCCGCGATGCTCTGTACGCGCTCGTCGGCGCGGTAGCGACGCAGCGCCTCGGCCCTGCGTGCAAGCTCATGCCGACCCGCTGGCCGGGGTGGATTTACAGTATTTACAGTCAACTCACGCACGCGGGCGTAATCGGCAAAAAGGCCGCGTAGCTTGAGCTTTTTGGGCTAATCGACACGACCTGATTCTTCGGACAATCGTCCTCCACGGGTCGCGTCAGATGAACGTTCAGCTGGAGTCAAATGTCCCTGAGCGAGTCCTCCGCATAAGCCTCGACGTCACCGTGGCCGCGCCGAAAAGCTGTCACCCGCCTACGCCCGTCGAGCACGAGCGTGCGTGCCTGCTCGCGCTCGTTAGGCGCAAAGAAGCGCGTCACGAGTAGCAACACCGGGATCAGCAACAACCACAGCACGCGCAACACGAGTCCCAAAAAACCGGCTGTCGGCAACAGCAGCTCGCCTGAAACGGCCACACCAGCGAGGATCGCCGTCAGCCAGCCGAGGCGACGCCAGTCGAAGTCCACGGCGAACACATTACGAGTGAGCAGATGCATGATCGCCACCATCGCCACATAAGCGCCGCAAAGCGCGATCCCGGCGCCGGCGAGGCTGAGGTTAAGCCCGGAGCGCGGCACAAGCACGAGCAGCAGGATTACGTTGACAACGAGCCCGGCGGCCGCGGCGGGAATGTTGCGCTGCATCATGCGTGCCCTGCCGGTGATCACGATCATCACCTGATAGAGCCCGTACAACGTCCAGCCCAGCGCCAGCCACGGCAGCGCCGTGTGTGCTCCAAAGTATTCGGGATGAGCGAGCAACCGCACAAGCCAGCGACCAAGCAACGCTACGGCAGCGACAACCACGCCCGTCGCCAACACGAAGTAAGTGGTCACAAGCGAGTACAGCTTCGAGGCCTCCATGTCGCTGTCGATCGAGTACGCAAGCGGCGGCCACGCATACTGGAAGCCGCGCACGAACACGAACACGACTGTCGCGAGCTGGACCGCGATCGCGTATTCGCCGGCGGCGCCGTGACTGACGACGCGGAACAGGTACAGGCGGTCAAGGACCTGCAGCGCGTACACGCTCGCGTCCGCCGGCACCGTTGGCAACCCGAAGCCGAGCATCGCACGCAGGTCGGCCACGTGCACACGCAGTGAGAAGCGCTTACGCAGGATCCACCAAAGACCGAGTACGACGAGCGCGCTAGCGCCGAAATTGCCGAGCAGCAGGCCACGCGCGCCTTGGCCGGCGAACACGACCAGCGCAATCGTGAAGGCAACCGTCATCGCCACGTTCGCGCCAGAGGCAAACATATAAGCGCGCGCACGCTCGTCCACGCGCAGCTGAGCGTAAGCCATCTCGATGTTGGTGAAGGCCCACAATCCGAGGATCGCGCAGTCCATCAATAGCGGGTCGTCGAAGCCGAGCACAAGCCGTGACAGCTGCCCGGCAAGCGCCACGCAGATCAGTGACACAACCGTCGTAGTCCAGGCGACCGTAGCGGTCGCCGTGCGCGCGATACGCGTGCGACGCTGCTCATCTGTGTCGGTGAAGTAAAAGCGCACGAACGCCTCGCCCACACCAAGGCGCAGCACGATGCTCGCCAAGATCACCGTCGTCAACAGAAGGTTGTACGCGCCGTAGGCTTTTGTCGACGCGTGTCCCGTATAAAGCGGCAGCGTGATCACAGCGATCCCCTTGGCCACGATTTCCGCGGCCTGGTAGGCCGCGCCCGTCGTCACCAGCCGCTTCAGGTAGCCAAACACCAGCAAGAACCTAACGGCCGCGTCGACGTACGACCTTCCCGGCTCTGCTTTTCACCGTTGCGAGGAGCAACGACTCCCAGCCGGGCACACCGGCACCTCACCCTTGCGAGGCGGCCAGAGACGCTGTGTCGGCTTCGGGACTGCGAGCACCATCGTCGCTGTTGAAGCTCCCATTACGCGCTACTGCAAATGCCACCCCGAGTCCGAGCAGCGTCCAAGTCAACGGATCCTCCAGGAAGTCTGCATACACCCAGGTGTGCAGCACAAGCGCGGCAAAGCAGGCAGCGACAGCGATTCGTGGAGGAGAGCGACCCGCACCACGAAACAGCGTCGCCAGCGCTGTCAGAATCAGCGCCATATACAGCGCCAAGCCGACGACCCCCTGCTCGGCGGCGATCGTCACCGGGATCGTGTGCGAGGCCGAGACGGCGTTCGCGGTCGTGCCGCCTTCGTGGCGGCGGTACTCGGTTTCAAACGAGCCAGAGCCGTACCCGCCGAGCGGCCGATCGACGAACAGTTCCAGACCACCCGTGATCAGTTTCGCGCGGCCGCTTGTCGCATTGTTGGCCGAGCCGCTCGACCCCTTCAAGCCGAAGTGCAGACTTGAAGGCGCCACCAGTACGAACACCGCCGCTATGGCCGCCAGCGCAATGGACACATAGATCGTGCCGCGCACATCCCAGCGCCAGGCCGCCAGGATCGCAAGCCCAAGTAGCAGCGCCGCGATACTCGATTGCGAGAAACTGGTCACAAGCCCAGCAAGCAGCCAGGCCAGGATCGCCGCGCCCCACAGCTGCGTGCGTTTTTCGCGGCCCCAAAGCACGACCGTGGTCACGGCGATCATCACAAGCGCCAGGAAGCGACCGTAGATACTGGGATCGAAGAACAGCGAGTTGACCCTGAAGTAGTTGTCGTACTGGTTCGCCGCCACAACCTTCGGGTTCAGGAACAAGGCTTTGCGGTAGTACTCGATGAAGCCGACACCGGCGAACAGGACGGCAAGCGTCACCGCAGCAGCCAGGCACGTGAGCAACAGTCCCCGCGTCCACGGCGCCTCGCGCAAAAGCACGTACAGCAGCCCAAACGGAACGTAGAAGAACAGAAGGTTCTCGGCCCCCTTGCCCGGGTCCGAGGAGTAGGCGATCTGCAGCGTGTAAAGACCCACGGAGGCAAGCAGCAGCCAGTCGAGCAGCACCGGCGGCTGGGCGGGCGGGGCTGAATCGTAGCCGGGGCGACCCAGCAAGCGCGGCAATAGATGCGCGAACACACCGGCAGCCACGACCGCGTACAGCGGCAGCAGCAGGTTCACGGTGCGTCCATCGGCCACAATCGGCAGCCTGAACGGTAGAGCGATCACGGCAAGCACCGGGAAAGCCCGCGGATCGCGGCGCATTACAAGTACCAAGCCGGCGATCACGATCAGCGCAGCGAGCACGGCGGCCGCGAGCACAGGCGCACTTGGCAGGGTCGTGGCGATCATGGTCCGACCAGCTTGAAGGTGTGCGGGAACGGCACCGAGCGGTCTTCTTGGTGCAGCTCCACACGCACGCTGTATTCGCCGGGCGGGGCGAGTGCTCCGTGGTTGTGTGGCACCAGCGTCGTGTACCCGTCGGCCTTACGCACTACTGAATAACCGCCTGCCGTTCCCCGATGGCCGTTCCAGCGCAGCGACAGCGTTTTGTAGCGTCCCACAGGCAGATCCCGTACAAGGGTGGCCACCATTTCACCAGAGAAATTTTCGACGACCACAGTCACCCGATCCGCTTTCGCGAGCTTGAAAGCGATGTGCTCTTCTCGCGCTTCGCCGCTCGAGGCCGGCGCGATCACGTGAGTTAGCTTCGGTTCCTGAACAAGCGTCGGGGTGTGCTTAAGCCTCTGCGTGATCAGCAGCGCCGCAAAACAGCCAACCACGAGCAGCGCAAATACGACCCGAGCCAAGCGCTCGCCTGAGCTGCCATCGACGCTCCGAGGACGCGCCCCGGCTTGCGCTCCGCCTCCATCGACAGGCATCGGAGCGCCACCGGCCTGCGGGCCGCTCAAGCCTCGCCGTCCCGGGCGAAGCGCTCGACCGTGTCAGAGCGCAGTCCCAAGCGCAGCGTCTCCAGCGAGAGCACATCCTCGGGTGCGATGTTGCCGAGGTTGCACTCGCTGTCGAAGCGGTGCAACAGCCACACCTGCTGCTCGCGTTGCGGCGCCTCGAAGATCAAGCGATCGGCGTCGATCGCGTGCACGATCTCGTCGATCAGCCCAGTGCGCACCTCGCCGTCGGCGCGATAGATACCGGCGGTACCAGACTCGCGCGCCTCGGCGATCACCTTCCAAGCACCGGCCTCCAGGTCGCGTTCGATCTGCTCCACCCAAACGTAGGGAGCCATGATGAAGTCGGCGTCCTTGCTGCCCACCTCCGAGAGCACCGTGAATTCGCGCGCGAGCGTGCGAATCAGGTGGGCCTTGACCTCGGGCTCAAGCGAAATCGTCCCGTCGGAGATCTCGACGTGGCGCAGGCCCAGCTCGTGCAGCCAGGCGATCAACCCCTCGATGCGCCCTTGCTTTATCGCGACCTCGGTGAGCGTCCCGCCTAGCACCACGGGTATACCGTGCGCCGCATAGCGCTCGAGCTTAGGCTTCAAGTTCGCGGTCACGAGCGCCGTGCCCCAGCCGAGCTTGACGATGTCCACGCTGTCGCCAACCGTCTCGATCAGGCCAGCGACCTCGGCCACCGACAGGCCGCGATCGAGCACATGCGTAATGCCGCGCTCGCGTGGCTTGGGTGAGCGCGCCGGCACATCCAAGAAACCGGCTATCGCACGATCTGGTTCCACTTGCGGGGCGCTCACTGACCGCTGCCGGCGGCGCCTTCCGCGGCAACTCCGGCGCCGGTGCCTTCGCCGGCGGCGCCGGTACCCGACGAGGCCGCCCCACCAGCACCGGTCCCGGCTTCGCCACTTGCGCCGGCGGACGGTTCGCCGGTGCTCTGGGCGCCACCGCCGCCGAGCTGCGCGGCCTGATCGGCGCCGGCAACTACGACCACCGTCGCCTGGCTGGCCAGCGACGCCGTGCTCGCTTCCATCGGCTGCACCCGGGTCACGTCAAGCGCTTTCGCCACAGCCTGCCCGTCGGCGCGATGGCCCGTCGTGTACTGGACCACGGTGGTGGCATGTGTCCCGGGCGGCACCGCCGAGGAGGCTTCCGCACGCTTGTACCCGCTCTGCTGCAGATCGTCTGCCAGATGGTGGGCGAGACCGTTAGTGCTCGTCCCGTTCAGAACCGCGACGTTGAGTTCGCTCGGGTTGATAGCAGGCGCGGGCGTCCTCGTGTGCGCGACGGTTGAAGGCGTGGAGGTCTGGGTAGCCGTCGGGCTCGGTTTGCTCCCGCCTTTCAGTGCCGACACCGCCAACACGATCACCGCCACACCGAGCACCACGCCGCCCAAGATCAGCAAGGTCGTGCGGCCGGTGGAGCGCTCCTGCTTGAAGTACTTCGGCCCCGAGCCGGCCGGTACGCCAGGCATCCGCGCGGCGCCGGCTCCTGAGACGTCGTCCCCTCCGCGCGCATGGGGAGAGGCCGGCTTGCGAGCGCCAGGCTCTGCCCCCTTGGATCCTGCCGGCACGGGTGGGCTCGCGACCGCACGCGAAGCCACCGCCTGCGCCGCCGCCACAGGCGCGGGCGGACGCGACGCCGTGGGTTGAGCTGTCTCGGCGGACGCGACAGCGGCGGCAGGCGGCACGGCCGCTGCTGCACCGGCCACAGTCGATGCCGGCACGCCAGGCGGCATCGGTGCGGAGGGAGACGGCGGCAAAGGCGAGCGTGGGACGGGAACGGCAGCCCGCGCGGCTGCCGTCGCGGGAGCTGCCACAGACTGCTCATCGCCCTGAGGCGCCCCGGCAACAGGTTGGCTCTGATCGGCCGCTGGGATCGTCTCGGGAGACCCCGCACCATTTGCAGCGAGTCGATCGACGCCGGGCACAGGCGCACCAGGCAGAGAGGAAGCAGCCGGAGACGCCTCGGGTTGTGAGGCACTGGGTTGGAGGGGACCGGCTGCCGCTTGATCCGCTTGGGCCGCGCTTGGTTGGGCAGCGCCGCCAGTGTCAGGAGTCGCTTGAGCAGGACCTGTAGCAGCTGGATTGACTGGCCTGGCCGCCTCCGCGGCGGCAGCAGCAGCATCGGCCACGGCGGGATCGGCGACCGCCGGGTTGGCTGGATTAGCCATGGCGGGATCGGGCTGGGCGCCGATCTTTCCCGCCGCCACCGTGGCGTTCACAGCCGTGGACACCGGTGCGCTGACGAGTGGCGTCTTGCGCGGCACCACCCGCACTCCAGCGGCGGCGGCGACCGGCGCTCCCGCGCGTTGGATGCGAGCGGCTGCCTCGGTGCTGACCCGTTGCTCCATCTCGGCAGCACGCTCGGGGGCGCGTCCAGCCCACTCGCGCAGGCGCTTGATCTCACGCGCCTGGGCGAAGGCCAGCAGGGACAGCAGCGCGATCCCCAACAGCGCGGCGAAGCCGGCGATCGCGCCTACCTTGGTAAAGGTGCTCGTCAGCGACAGTGCAAGCGGCAGCGCGTTCACGGCGTGCACACATTTCGAGGGTGGCTCATGGCTCCCGGGAGTCTATGAGGGGCGCAGGCGCCTCAGCGCCGTGTCCCGAGCCAGGCGGAGCACCCTGGACGCCATGTCCCGAGCCTGGCGGCCCGTCCTGAGCACCGTGTCCGGAGACGTCCGACAGCTCGGCGCGCACGGTCGAGAGCTCCGCCACCTTCGCGGCAAGACCGGCAGCGTCGCCCTCGAACACCAGCAGCCTGATCTCGTCGAACATCGCTTCCACCGTCTCGGGTGAGAGCGGCTCGCGTCCGGCGAGCATTATCTTCTCGGCCTTGGTTGGGCGCGGCTGCTCGTAGCGGTTAAACAGCTCCTCGTGCAGCTTCTCGCCTGCGCGCCGGCCTACGATCTCGACGGCCACGTCGCGATCAGGGTCCAGGCCCGAGAGCTCGATCATCGCGCGCGCCAGATCCACGATCCTCACGGGATCGCCCATGTCCAGCACGAACACGTCCGCACCGCGATCGCCGTCGGATACGAGCGAGCCCGAGCGGATGATCAGCTGCACCGCCTCGGGAATCGTCATGAAATAGCGCGTCATGCGCTCGTCGGTGACCGTCACCGGCCCACCCCGCTCAATCTGGCGGCGGAAGATCGGCACGACGCTGCCCGATGAGCCGAGCACGTTGCCAAAGCGCACAGCGGCGTAGCGAGTGCCGGCAAAGCGGGCCGTGGCGGCCTCCAGCGCGAACTCTGCCAGTGCCTTGGAGGCGCCCATCACCGTCGCCGGCGCGACCGCCTTGTCGGTAGACACGAGCACGAAGCGGCCAACACCCATCTCGCCGGCGACATGCGCCACCACACGCGTGGCTATTGCGTTGTTGCGTACCGCCTCAACCGGGTTGGACTCCATCAGACCCACGTGCTTGTAGGCGGCGGCATGGAACACGACCGTGGGACGGTGCTCCGCGAATATCTCGCGCATGCGCTCGTCCTCCTTGCAGTCGGCCAGCACCGCGGCGAGCACCGAGGACTGCACATGACGCTCGTCCTGCAGCTCGCGCTGGATCTGGAAGAGGTTGTCCTCGGCATGGTCCAGTAGCACGATCCGCCGCGGCCCGACGCGCGCGATCTGGCGGCACAGCTCCGAGCCGATCGAGCCGCCGGCTCCGGTAACGAGCACAGTCTCGCCGGCAAGATAGGCGCCGACGCGATCGAGCTCCATCAAGACCGGCTCGCGGCCGAGCACGTCCTCCACGCGCACCTCACGCACCTGCCCTGAGATCAGGGTGGGTTGGGTCCGATCCTGGAGCAGCTCGAAGACGGTCGGCAAGGTGCGCACCGGCACCGAACGGCGACGACACTCGCGCACCACGCGTGCGCGAGTCGAGCCCGGCGCGGAGGGAATCGCGATGATCACTTCGTCGGGCTCGGACTCATCGAGGATGCGCGGCAGGTCGCCTTCGGTGTTGCCGCGCACCTTCACGCCATCGATGCGCAGCCCGTGCTTGCGTGCATCGTCGTCGAGGAAGCCGACCGGCTGCAAGCCAAGCTCGCGGTTGCGCAGGATCTCGCGCAGCACAAGCCGGCCGCCGTCGCCGGCGCCGACGATCAAGACGTTGCGCTCGCGACGTCCACCGGCGCGAAAGCCTCCGAGCGGGCGCCGCTCGTAGATGCTGCGTGCGACGACGCGCACGCCGATCAAGAGCAGTAGCGACAGCAGGAAGAACAGCGCGATCACCCCGTCGGGCAACTCGAGCGCGGTCGTGCTGGAGCTACCGCCGGCGGCTTGACCGGCGCCCGCCCCATGATGGGCCAGCAGATGGGGAATCTGCACGGGGCGCACAACCGCGACTCCAACTACGGTGAGCGCCACGATCACGACGACAGCGCGCGCCACCGCCTCGTAGTCGCGCTGGCCCGAATAGCGCCAGCGGCGCTGGTAGACACGCGAGAGCGCCAGCACCACGAGGCTACCGCCGAGCACCCACCAGAAGGTGCGTTCGAACAGCTTCTCGTAGCGACCTTGGGGCCCGTTGTCGAAGCGCAGCTCGAATGCAAGCCAATAGGCGAGCGCGACAAGCGCGCCGTCGAGCGCGAGCCTCGGTAGCGAGTGCCGGGTCAGGGACAAGGCCGGCGCACTGATCCGTCGGCGCATTGGCCTTGATTCTAGGGCGTCTCAGGGCGAAAGTGGCGAGAGCAACAACTCCACCAGCCGCCGGGGATCGCGGCGGACGCGATTTGCGACATTCGCGGGGTCTCGCTTGGCGAGGTCGAGCTGCTCCACGCTACCCAGCTTGCGCAGGCGTCCTTCGCCGATCAGGCGTTTGTCAACCGCCCCAAGGCGACCCTCGAAGGTGGTGTAGACGGGGGTGCCGAGCGCCACCGCCTCGCGGTTCATCGTGCCCCCAGCCGAGATCACCAGATCGGCAAAGGCGATCAAAGACTGGGCGTCGATCGCCTGCTCAGGCACGGTAAAGCCCTCGACGCCGCGCAGCTGTGCCCGCTGGTCTGCGGTTCTGGGCAGTACGACGGACTGCACCCCCTGTTCGCGCGCAGCCTCACGCAGCCGTGCGAGCACGTCGGCAAACAGGTCATTCTCGAAGCGGTGGTACAGCGACACCTCAGGAGGAGTCCTGACAACCACGAGTGGCCTGTCGCGGTCGATCATAAGCTCAGCAAGCACCGCCTCGTCAGGCTCGAAGTCGGCAAGATAGTACTCCTCCTTGAGCCCTTCGTAGGCATGGATCTTGCCCTTCGCGCCGTAGCGATGCAAACGCTCGGGCGGGATCGCGTCGGGCACGACCACCGCCTGCGCAAGACGGCAGTTGACGTGGTGCTGGACCGCCGCCCACTCATAGTCGAATGTCGTCGCGCAGGGAATCCGCAACAGTCGAGCCGCGACGCTGATGTCGTTGGAGCCGTGGCCGAGCGCGATGTCGAAGCGCCTGGCGGTGCGAGCGCCGCCAGGGACCGTGCCGGCTCGGTTAACCGCCACCAAGCCCTGCTCCCCGCGCGCCCAGCGCACCAGCGCCGCCGAGCGGCTGGCGAGTCCTATCGCCTTATCGGCCAGGCGTTCACCGCGATGATGACCGATGGCGGTGTGCTCGATCGCAAAGCGGTCGAGCAGCTGCAGCGTCTGCGCGAAGTCGCGGGCGGTCACTCGCACTTCGTGGCCGTCGGAGCGCAGCAGCTCGATGACGGGGCGCATGACAAGCACGTGCGGGCTGTTGGTGAGGTCGATCCAGACACGCATCGCTGGAGCACGCTAGCGCCCACAAGGGCGGGCGGGCTCTCTGCCGGCGGCTAGGGCTGTGCTGCGCTATGCGGTGTGAACGCGCAAACGACAGGTATCGTTGCGGGCACATGGCCCACGTACTCGTCCTCGCCTCGATCTCAGAATCGCTGGTCAACTCGATCGCGCACTTCGTGCGCGACGCCGGGCTGCCGGGAATCTTCGCGCTGATGGCGATCTCAAGCGCCTGCATCCCGATCCCCTCCGAGGTGGTGATGTTGTTCGCCGGCTTTGCCGTTGCGGACCCAACACAAAGCGCGGCACACCACCACATGACGATGACCGGTGTCGTGCTGGCGGGCCTGCTCGGGACGATGGTCGGCTCGTGGTTCGCCTATGGCATCGGACGCGGAGGGCGCTTGGAGCTGTTCGAACGCCATGGCGCAAAGCTGCACATGGGACCTGCCCAGGTCCAGAGGGCCGACCGCTTCTTCCAACGCTACGGCGAGCCGACGGTGCTGTTCGGGCGCATGATCCCGCTCGTGCGCGCCTTCGTGTCGCTCCCTGCCGGCGTCGCGCGTATGCCGCTCGGGCGCTTCACGCTGTTCTCGCTGCTCGGCACGATCCCGTGGGTGCTGGCGCTGGCGTTCGCGGGTCACGCGCTCGGCAGCGACTGGACGACCGTGCGCAAGGGCTTTGAGTACGTCGACTACGTGATCGTGCTGCTGATCGTCGCGGGCATCGTCTATACGGTCATGCGTCGCCGCTCGCGCGGGCCGGCCGCAGTGGCCGAGGAGAGCGAGCCCGCGGCCGACGTCAGTTGACCAGGGCCGGGATGCCGGCCTCTGTGCGCGCGCTACCGCTGCGCCACGCCGCAGTCCTCGGCCTGTTGCACGGCCCAACCGAGCTGCTGCCGATCTCCTCCTCGGCGCACACGACGCTCGTCCCGTGGCTGGCCGGCTGGCCCTACGAACAGCTCGACCCAATGCTGCGCAAGTCCTTCGAGGTGGCGCTGCACACGGGCACAGCGGCAGCTTTGCTCCTGCGCCCGCCATCGGGGGACTGTCCGCGCGACCGCGACACGGCCACTACGACCGACTCTGAGGGTTCGACACGCACAAGACTCAGCTTCCTGATCGCGGCCTTGGCACCACCAGCGCTGGCCGGCTACACGCTGGGGGAACGGATCGAGCAGCACCTCGGCACGCCAACCAAGATCGCCTACGGCTTGCTGGCCGGGTCGGCTGCGATGGGGGTCGTTGAGGTCTACAAAAAGTGGCATGCTCCCCGCGCGCGCGGGGAGCATCAGCATTTTGAGAGCAGCACAACCCCCGCAAAAATCGACGCCACACGCCCGACAACAAGCGACGGGCTGGCGCTGGGCTTGGCCCAAGCGCTAGCACTGATCCCGGGTGTGTCGCGTAGCGGCGCCACATTGGCCGCAGGCAGGGCCCGCGGCTTCTCACGCCAGGATGCAGACCAGCTCTCCTGGACCGCGGGCCTGCCGGTGATCGCCGGCGCCACCCTGTTGCAAGGCACGCGGCTGGCACGCCAGCGGGCACGAGCAGACATGCCACCCGGCACAGCGCTGCCATTGGTTGTAGGTGCGGCAAGCGCTTTGCTCTCCACGCTTGCCAGCTCGAAGGCGCTCAATCGACGCCGACGCTCCCAACTGCTGCCGGCCTGTATCGCCTACCGCGGAGCGCTTGCGACTCTTGTGATCCGGCGCATGCGCGATAACACCTCCTAGCACACACTTCAATCCAAAAAATAGGGCAGCCGGCACTCTCCCAAGTGAGCGTTGGCATACTCAGGCATTCGAGGCTCAAATCGTGAACAGCGCCATCCTTGGCATCACACTCGGCGGTCGCTACCGCCTCGACGAACAGATCGGGCACGGTGGTATGAGCACCGTATACCGTGCGTTTGACACCGTGCTCGAACGCGAGGTGGCGATCAAGCTGATGCACCGCGAGATCGCCTCAGACTCGGGGCAGCTGGAGCGCTTTCGGCGCGAGGCACGCGCCGTGGCGCAGCTCAACCACCCGCACATCGTGACCGTGATCGACGCCGGCGAGTGGGACGCGAGCGAGGGCACTGGAGTGGCAGACGGTGAGGCGACTAGTACTCCATACATCGTGCTCGAGCACGTCGCCGGCGAGACGCTCAAGGATCTGATTCGCCGCGACGCCCCGCTGGACGTGCCGACGGCGCTTGCCTACGGGATCGAGATAGGCCGTGCGCTCGGTGCTGCGCACCTGCAGGAGATCGTCCACCGCGACGTCAAGCCGCAGAATGTGCTGCTCGGCGGAGAGGGCGGCGCGAAGATCACCGACTTCGGCATCGCGCGCACGCTCACAGAGGAAGGGCTGACGATGGACGGGCGCGTGCTCGGTACCACCGACTACGTCTCCCCAGAGCAGGCGCTCGGGCAGCCCGTTACTGGTCAATCAGACGTCTACTCGCTCGGCGTGGTCCTCTACGAGATGCTGACCGGCAGCGTTCCGTTCAAAGGCTCCTCACCGGTGGCGGTGGCGATGATGCACGTACGCGAGGAAGTCCCAGACGTGCAGCTGGCGCGGCCCGAGGTCTCGGCGGCAACCGCGGCTGCAGTCGAACGCGCCACCGCCAAGGATCTCGAGCGGCGCTATCCAGACGTGGCAGCGATGATCGTCGACATGGAGGAGGCCCTGGCGATCGAGACGGCTCGCTCCGGGCAGACCACGGGCGAGGTCACCGCGGTCCTGCGCACCCTGCATTCACCCGCCAGGCGCCTGCTGCCGTGGCGCCTGCGTCATCCGGCCCGCTGGGCTATCTCGCTGGCACTGCTCGCGGCGATAGTCGCGCTCGTGCTCGTCGCGCTGGCGGGCCACACGCACAGCGGCACGGGGGTGGCGCCAGACGTGCACTCGAGCGCCGGCGTCACACCGGTCGTGCTCAAACAGGAAGCGGCCAGCTCGTACAACCCGTTTGGTACCGGGCCAGAACACGCCGAAGACGTGGCAAGCGTCGTCGACGGCGACCCCAACACGTCGTGGAGCACGGAGCACTACATCGAAGGCAACCTCGGCAAGCCGGGCTTGGGCGTCACGCTCGACGCCGCTCCAGGCGTGCCGGCGCGCGCGATCGAGATCCAAACGCCCAGCCCGGGCTTTCACGCCGGTGTCTACGCCTCGGTCGGGCTGCCGTCGTCCACTCCGTCCGACGGCTCGCAGAGCTTGACTGCGCTCGGCTGGAGGCAGCTGGCGCCGCCACGCAAGATCAACGCACGCACGACGATCGCGATCAACCCGTCGCGACTGGTCTACCGCTACTACCTGGTCTGGATCGTCGCTTTGCCGCCCAGGAGCGAAACCGCGCAGATCTCGGAAATCACTTTGTTCAAGTAGCTGGTAGCGGCCGCCGAGGGCACGACCGGTGGCCGCCAGGGCGCTAACCGTTCACGGGTGGCGTCCCCGTCGCTGGCGCCGGCGGGACGGCGGGCGGCGTAGTCGTTGTTGTGGTGGTAGTCGAGGTCGATGTGGTCTGCTGGGCGAGTACGCCAACGGCGATTGTCACTTCGCCGCCCTTGGACAGCTTGTGGCCGACAGCTGGGCTCTGCTGCACGACGGTGCCGACCTTGCTCTGTTCGGTGACCGTGCGCTGCACGATATGCGAGGTGAGGTCGGCGGCGGTCAACGTCGCCACCGCCTGAGCTTCGCTTTGGCCGACAAGCGAAGGCACTGTCGCCTGCTTGAGCGCCTGTGCCACCACGATCGTCACAGCTGAGCCAACCTTCAGCGAGGTGCCGGCCGACGGCGACTGCGAGATTACGGTGCCCGCTGTCGGTTCGGCGACTTCGCGCTTGACCACCGTCTCTTTCAGGCCGGCGGCCGCCAGCGCCGCCGTCGCGGCAGCCTGCGATTCCCCTGTCACTTCCGGCACGCTGGCTTCCTGGGGACCTGAGGAGACGTATACCGTGACGGGGCTACCGTGCTGCACCTCGATGCCGGCGGCCGGGTTGGTGGAGATCACCAGGCCCTCCTCAACGCTGCTGCTCGACTGGTTTTGGACGGTCGGGCGAAAGCCCTTCTTGCGCAAGATCTTCAGCGCTTCGTCGCTCGTCTTATGGATGACGTCAGGCAGTCCCAGAGTTTCCGGCCCAGAAGACACGTACACGCTCACGCGCGAGCCCTTCGCGACGAGCGTCCCGTGAGGAGGTGTGGTGCCGACGACGAGCCCGTTTGCGACGTCCGCGTTGGAGGTCAACAAGACCACCGGTGTCAGCCCGACTCGCTGCAGCGAGGTCACAGCAGCCGGCTGCGTCTCGCCCGTGACTTCCGGCACGCTCACGTGGCCTGTCTTCGACCCGGGCAGGAGCAACAACAGCAGCACTGCCGCCATGACCGCAAGCGCCGCCACGCCAGCGGCGATCCACCAGGCGCGCTTGCGTTTGCGGGCGTCGTCCTCGGCCAAGTGCGTCTCCTCCGGCGGTAGCGGTGGTACCACCAGCGCAGCCGCCGCGGTCTGCGTAGGCGGCACACCGTTGAAGGCTGGTGCGGGCGCTGGAGAGATTCCCTCACGCGCTTGCTGCAGCGCGGCAATGAACTCGTCCGCCGTTGCAAAGCGCGCCAAAGGATCCTTGGCAAGCGAGCGCATCACCACCGCGTCGAGCGCCGGCGTCACTTCGGGGTTGCGCTGGCTCGGTGGGGTCGGCTCCGCCGAGACCTGCTTGAGCGCGATCGTCACGGCCGACTCGCCCTCGAAGGGCACGCTGCCGGTCAGCAGCTCATAGAGAACGACGCCAACCGCATACAGGTCAGAGGTCTCGCTGACGGCGTGGCCTTGGGCCTGCTCGGGTGAGAGGTACTGTGCCGTGCCCATGATCGAGCCTGTGAGCGTCATGTCCGAGGCGCCCGCGCGCGCGATCCCAAAGTCGGTTACCTTCGCACGCCCCTCCTCGTCGAGGATGACATTGTGGGGCTTGATATCGCGGTGGATGATCCCGCGGCGGTGAGCGAAGCGGACGGCGAGCAGGATCTGCACGACGATGTCTGTTGCGTCCGATGGCGAAAGCGGCCCGTGCTCGCGCACGACCGCCTTCAGCGAGCGCCCGGGCAGATACTCCATGGCGATGTAGTAGGTGCCGTCCCACTCGCCCCGGTCGAACACGGCGACAACGTTGGGATGCGATAGACCGGCAGCGCTTGAGGCCTCTCGACGGAAGCGCTCGACGAACTCCTGGTCCTCGGCGAAGCGATGGTGCAGCAGCTTCAGCGCCACCTGCCGGCCAAGCAGCGTGTCGTGGGCGAGGTATACATCGGCCATCCCGCCAGAGCCGAGCCTCGCCGAGACGCGATAGCGCCCGTCTATGACCGTGCCGGCCTCGATCGCGCTCATGACTCGCGATCCATTTGGTCGTGGGTGTGGGGGCTGTGTATACGCGATTGGCCGTGCCTAAAAACTGTGTACATGCAACCGATTGGTTGCATGTACTTCTTTTCTTGGGCCCACCAGCCGCGAACAAACCCACACCCGGAGCAAACGGACCCACCCCCGTGGCGACCCAACCGACCGCCGAAGCGGACCAGCGCACACCCGGAGCAAGCCAGTCCGGCCCGGGAGCAAACCAGCCCATCCCGGGAACAAGCCAACCGGCCACGGCAAATCAAGTGGCCGTCAAACATGGAGCAACGCTTCCATCACTTGCTTTGCGACGGGCGCGGCGAACGTTGCCCCTTGGCCCGGCACGCCCTTGAGCGTCACCGCGACGGCGACCGTCGGGTTCTGCGCGGGCGCAAAAGCGATGAACCAAACGTTGTTGACCGCCGTGCCGATCTGGGTTTCGGCGGTGCCAGTCTTGCCGGCAACCCGTACGCCGGGAATCTGGGCGCTGGTACCGGTCGCGCCGGGACTGTAAACGACGGCTTCCATCATTCCGGTGACGGACGCGGCGGTCGAGCGCTTCATCACCACCGACTGCACTTTGGGAGCGATGCGTTCCAGCACGTGCCCGTCCGGTTCGACTATCGAAGAGGTCAGATGCGGCACCATCAGCTTGCCGTGATTGGCAACCGCCGCAGCAATCTCGGCCATCTGCAGCGGTGTCACCTCGAGCTTGTCCTGGCCGATGCCCATGCGACCCACATCGACGTATGTGCTGGTCGGCGCGATCAACCTTCCGTTCAGGTACTCGCCGCTGGCGGACATCTCCTTCGCCGGGTAATCGAGCCTTGGCTTGCGGTCGAAGCCGAAACGACGCATGTAACGCGCCATCGTGGCCTTGCCAAGACGCTCGGCCACCTGCGCATAGACCGTGTTCACAGAATGGGCCATCGCTTCGGTGAGCGTGATTTCACCGAAGCTCTCGTTGTTGTCGTTTTTCAACGGAAAACCAGAGACGAGCAGTCCGTTACGCCCACTCAAAGTCGATTCCGGAGTGAACTGTCCTGTGTCGATCGCGGCGGTGGCGGTCACGACCTTGAACGTAGAGCCCGGGGCGTAGCCGTATTGAACGACACGATTGATCAGCGGCGCTCCCGGCTCGCGGGCGATCCGCGCATAAGAGCGTCGCGAGGCCGCGAGGTTGGCGTTGTAGCTCGGCGTGGAGGCCATCACCTCGACCGCGCCCGTGCGCGGGTCGAGCGCGACGACGGCGCCTTCGTGTTCGCCGAGCGCGGCGATCGCCGTCTGCTGTGCGGCTGGCTGCAGCGTCGTGACGACCGCGTTGCCCTGCGGCTTGCGGCCTTGCAGCTGGTCAAGGATGCTGTGCACACTGCCACCGGTTTCGCCGTCGAGCGCGGCGTTGCGATACAGCTCCAAACCCACCTGTCCGCGTTCGACGAACGAGTAGCCGACCGGTGCGGTGAACTCGCTCGCCCGCGGATAGCTGCGTGAATAGGTGCCTTCGGCTCCACGCACGCTATGGGCCAGCACCGCACCGTTTGCGGCCAGGATCGGCCCACGGTCGATCCGCTCCTGCTGGAGCAGACCACGCACATTCAGTTCGCTTGTGCGCAACGAGGAGGCTTCAAAGACGGTCCAGCGCGAGGTGAAGCCGATCAGCACCGCGAACAGCACCACGACCAGGCCATACAGACGGACTATGGGACGGTTCACGCGCGAGCACCCCCGTCCGAGCCTGTCCAAGGGTAGGCGCCGGGATCGGCGACTGTCGGGGCGGTAAGCCGGCTCATCCTTCGCTCAACTGCCCAAGTTCGAGCTCGCGCATCAGTTCGGCGGCGTCGCCTTCGGAGCGCAGCGAATGGTCGAGCAGCGCCTGACGGCGGGGGGGCACGAGCGTCGAGGCGCTCACGCCCGAAACATAGTCGCTTGTGTACAGCTTGATTTTGCCTGGGAGTTCGTAGGGCAGACCGTTGTACATCGTCACCAACCCGCGCTGATTGGTGCCGATGAAGTAGACCGACTGCAACGCCAAGTACGCCGCCGCCGCCAGCAGGCCGACGACGGTTGACAACACGACGAGTGTGCGCACACGGCGAAGGCGTCTGCGCACACGTGCACTTTTTGTGGGTTGCGGGGTCTGCTGCGGCCGGCGCGGGCGCCGCGGGGTCGCCGGCGACTGCCCACCGTTGAGGCTCAGCGGCTGCTCGGTGTGCTCGTTATCGCGCACAGCCACACCCGTGTCGGCTTGTGGAGGAGGGATGGAGGTTCGCTCCGGCGAGGCCGAGGAGGCCAGTGGCACGGCCGCCACGGCGGTAATTATGGTGTGACCGTCGCTAGGCTGCCCGGCCTCGCTGAACACCTCTTCCAAGCGCAGCAACACGACGGTGATGTTGTCCTTGCCGCCTGCACCGTTGGCGGCCGCGATCAGCGCCTCGCCAGCGTCCGCCAAACGCTCGTGCGATGCGAGCAAACGCAACAGCTCCGCCTCCCCCACCATCGTCGTCAGACCGTCGCTACAGAGCAGATAGACGTCGCTGGGACGACCGCGGAAGGAGCGCACGTCCACCTCGACGCTCGCCTCCGGCCCGAGCGCCCGCGTGATCACCGAGCGTTGCGGATGCTCCTCGGCTTCCTCAGGGGTCAGCTTGCCCTGGCGGATCAGCTCATCTACAAGCGAGTGGTCGTCTGTGAGACGCAGCAGCTCGCTGTCGCGCATGCAGTAAGCGCGCGAGTCGCCTACGTGGGCGATAGCGACGTCCTCCTCGCCGACATACACGGCCGTGATCGTGGTGCCCATGCCGGCGTGCTCGGCGTTGCTGTGCGAGAGCTCGTTGATGCGGGAGTTGGCCTGCTCGACCTGAGCTACGAGGCTGCGCTCAGGATCATCCCCGTCCTCCAGGCCCGCACGGAAGGTGTTGACAGCGATGCTCGAGGCGACCTCACCCGCCTGCGCACCGCCCATCCCGTCGGCGACGACGAACAGCGGCGAGCGCACAAGCAGAGAGTCCTCGTTGGCGCGGCGTTGCAGGCCGGTGTCGGTGCCAGACCAGTGTTCGGCCACACGCAGCATCAGTGGACCACCGGTCAGTTCGACCTCAAAGACGAATTCGGAGTCGCCGATGCGCACACGATCGCCTGGATGCAGTGGACGTGGACCGTCGAGCAGCTCCTCGTTGAGGTAAGTACCGTTGGTTGAGCCGAGATCCTCGATCACCAGGATCTTCCCCTGCTCGTATACGCGCGCATGGCGCGAGGAAGCGAACGGATCGCTCAAGCGTATCTCGGCTGTGTCGCCACGGCCAAAGACGACGTCGCCGCCAAGGTCATAGATCATCCCCGGCTCGTGACCCGGGGCACGCTCAACGACTAGGCGCGGCTCGCGCCCGAGCAGGTCGGCCGGCCCGAGCGTTGAGGCCGAGTGCAGACCGGTCGCATCGGCTGGCACGGTCCCAGCCTGCGCGGCGCCTCGGTCCAGGCCTGAGACCTGTGCCCCGTTGCCGCGCAGGTCACGCAGAGCGCTACGAGCCACCCACAGAAGGAACAGGTACATGACGGCCAGGAAGCCAAACTTCAACATCACCGACACGGGCGCGAGATTGTTCATGGGGCGATCTCGAAAAGCATCTCAGTCGAGCCGATCTCGATGCGGTCCCCTGTGCGCAGTTCTTGCGGGCCGTGAACCGTGTTGCCGTTGACGCGCACCCCGTTGGTGGAACCAAGGTCCTCGATCGTCCAAGCTTGGCCGCCGGGGCGCAGCTCGGCATGGCGGCGCGAGATGCTGGAATCCTCGAGCACGATGTCGCAGTCGCGGCTGCGCCCGATCGTTGCCCCGCGCGGTGCGACGAGCAGGCGTCTGCCTGAGACCAGTAGCAGCGCCTTGGGTCGTCGGCGGGCGCTGGTCTGCTCGACGGCGTCGCGCGTACGCTGGGAGTTGTTGAAGATCATCGTGTTGCCGACCTCCTCAGGCTCCGCGTAGGCAGGCGCGGGTGCGGCAGCGGGAGAACGAGCACCGACAGCCGAGCCGACGGACCCGATCGATGCACCTGCGCCGGCAGTGGATGCAGCCGACGTGCGGCGGGCAGCAGGAGCCGGCTGAGATGGCTCCTCGCTATCCGGTGGCTCCTCCTCAAGCCTCGCCAGCCGGGCTTCGATGCCAAATTCGCCGAGCTGCAGGTTCTCGTCGGTGTGAAACACGATCTGCGGCCGCGAAGCCAGTGCCAAGTTCTCACCGCGCGCGTGCTCGAGCAGATAGGCGCACAGTTCGTCGATCACCTCTTGCTCGACGCCCTCGTAGCGCGCGCGATCGCGTGGCGAGAGCCAAACCGAATACTCGTTGGGCGCATACACGCGCGACACCGAGGTCGTCTTGTTCTCGTCCATCTCCCGCGCCAGCTTGTGCGCGAGCTCCATCGGGCGGACCTCGGCTTTGAAGACGCGCCCGAACGTACCTTCGACGAGGCCGGCGATCATGTTCTCCAGTGTCCTCAGCGGATTCATCTCAGGGGCACCTCGAAAGCAGCACCTCGGCTTGGCCGCGACTAGCGCCTGGCGCATCCAGGGTTGCACGCATTTCGATACCCACTCTAAGGGCCGCATGCGATGGGAGTGTGCGCCACGCCGTTAAACCGGGCCGCGCAATGCGCGCGCGCAGATTGCCAGCGCGCAGCCGAGCACCGCTCCAAGCAGCGCCCCACGCGGACTTGGCTGGCTTGCGTGCGCGAGCAGTGCCCGTTCGAGCAACGGCACCGCCGCGAGCAACGCGATCGTCCAGAGGATCGCCGCGCCCACGTCCAGAGCAGCGCTGCGGCCGCGTACAAGCCACGGCAGGATCGCACTCGCAAGCGCCCACACCGCCGCACCAAGCAGTAGCTCGACTGTGAACGTTGGCGCGATCACGTGCGTGGCGGCAACGTTGATCGAACTCTCCCATGCCGCCCTTGGCGGCAGTCCTGCTGGTGGGCCGAGCCACAGTCGGCGCCTCAGCAGCGACTCTGCAAGCGCCAGCCACCAGAAGCCGAGCGCGGCCATTCCGGCACGCGCAAGCCAGCCCGAGCGCTGGCCAGCCAGCGCCGGAAAAGCTCCCGCCAAGCCGGCAAGCCCGAGCGCCGGCGCGATCCCCGCAGCCAGCCAGCCGGGACCTGAGCGGCGTGGCAGCGCCAGCAGTGGAGTGCCGGCGGCAAGCACCAGCAGAGACACCCCGGGTAGACCAGCGAAGGCTTGCCAGACGGCGAGCGTTAGTAGACAACCGAGCCACAGCAGTCTTGGCAGTGCCACTGTGCGGCTCTTACGCGCGCGGTCCTCTTGCCCGTCGAGTTCGTCACCCAGATCGTGGAGATCGCCATTGCGAGCGGCACTACGAGGGTCGGTAGCGTGTTTGCGCGCAGCGGCCGGCCAGGCGCGATCTGGGTCGATGCGAGCCTGAGGCGCGGTGCGCGCTTGCGCATCCTCCTGCAGTGCCGTTGAATCGGTCCGGCGACGTGAGCCACGACGAGCAAAAAGTCGTGGCCTCGGTCCCTGCTCAAGCGTTCGCTTGAGCACGTCGTGCAGATCGCCGAGCGCGCCGCGCCGCTCGGGCTCGGCGAGCAGTGCCCGGTCAAGGGCGCGGGTGAGCTCGCGCGGGAGGTCGCGGCGGCGACGCTCGAGTGGCTCCACCGGGGCGCCAATGCGCCGTGCTGTGGCGGCCGGGGTGCGGCCGCGCACAGGGTTGACGCCACTCAAGGCCTCGTACAAGAGGAGCGCCAGCGAGTACAGGTCGGCGGCGGGACCAGCCTCGTGACCCTCGCTCTGCTCAGGGGCCATGTAGGCAAGCGTGCCGAGCACATCCCCGGTGCGTGTCAACGCGTCGTCTCCGGCTAGCCTGGCTCCGCCGAAGTCCGCAAGCTTTGCCGGCGGCGGACTCGCGCCACGAGTCGGCGTGTGCTCGGCTGCGTCGCTTGGCACGAGCACGTTTTGGGGCTTGACGTCGCGATGGATCACGCCGCGCGCGTGCGCGTGCTCCAGCGCGCTTAGCAACGCCACGCCAATCTCGAGCACCTCCTCGTCTGCGAGCTCATCCTCGGAAATCAGCTCAGCTAGCGTCGCTCCGTCGATCAGCTCCGAGATCAGGTAGAAGGCATCCTCGTCCGAGCTGGCCTCGTACAGCGCCACGATCGCCGGGTGGGCGAGTCTGGCCGTGGCGTGCGCCTCGCGTGTTGCCCGCTCACGGTCCTCCTCGGAGGGCAACGGAATGCGCTTGACTGCGACGGCGCGATCGAGCTGTTCGTCGTGCGCGCGCCACACGGTGCCAAAGCCTCCAGCACCGAGGCGCTCTTGCAACAGGTAGCGCCCGAGCAGCAGCTCGCCCCGACGCGTGGAGCGCTCGTCAGAGATGCGGATCTGGCCCTGGACAAGGGTTTTGGAGGAATCCACCGCCTCCGCGTTCGCCACGCCCAGCCCCTTCCCTGCCGCAAGATTGTGCGATCCGCCACTGACTGAGAAGTTGCAGCAAACATTCCGGCTGACGGTGGGGTCATACTGATGTGCTTCACAAGCCCCTGCAAGGAGCACTCTTTTGTCGTTCTTCGACGACGAGGACGAGCACGAGGAGCCGCCGACCACAATCCGGCCGGCGCGCACTCAACAACAATCGCGACCACAGCCACGCCGTCCCCAACGAGGCGGGGGTGGAACGGGCGCGGGAGGCGGTGGCGCATCCTCGGTTGACCATCACGCGATGATGGTGCGGCGGCGGATCGCCGCCGGCGTCGGAGTGGTGTTGCTGATCGTGATCGTGCTGCTTGTCAACGGCTGTTTGAAGCGGGGCAAACAGCAGGCGCTCGAAAGCTACAACCAGAACGTCAACCAGATCGCCGCGCAATCCGAATCCCAGGTTGCGAAGCCCCTGTTCACGACGCTCTCCTCCGCGAGCGGCAAGCAGGCGCTCGACGTGGAGACGCAGATCGACCAGCTACGCCGCCAATCCGAAGAAATCGCCGAACACGCCAAAGGGCTGAGCGTGCCGAGCGAGATGACCTCAGCCCAACGCAACCTGCTGCTCGCGCTCAACATACGCGTAGAAGGGCTCACCAAGATCGCCGGGCTCGTGCGCGAAGCGCTCGGCGGCAAAGCCCAGCAGGCCAGCACCTACATCGCGGGGGCGATGGAGACCTTCCTCGCCTCAGACATCCTCTATTCCCAGCGAGTGGTCCCGCTTATACAACAGACACTCGCCTCAGGAGGGGTCAGCGGGCAGGCCACCACGCCAAGCCGCTTCTTGCCGAATCTCGGCTGGTTGACGCCGTCCACGGTGCAAGCGAAGCTCACCGGTCAAGCGACGGCAAGCTCGGGGGCGGTAGCACCCGGCACGCACGGGTCCGCGCTCAAGGGCGTAAGCGTCGGCGCTAATACGCTGGAACCCTCACCGTCGCTCAACCACATCAGCGGTGGCGCCAACCCAACCTTTACGGCGATGGTCGAAGACTCCGGGTCCAACCCAGAGACCGACGTCAAGGTGAACGTGTCGGTCACGACCGAAGGCAAAACGCTCACGGCATCGCACACGATTGAAAAGACCGAACCGGGACAGACCTACAATGCCAACGTAACGGTGAAGGGGGTCACGCTCGAAGCCGCCTCGCGCGTGGACGTCGAGGTCGTGCCGGTTCCCGGCGAGACCGACGTCGAAAACAACAAGGCCAGCTTTATCGTGATCTTTGGGAAATAGGTCGGCCAACACCAGTGGCGCGTGTGCGCACACAACGATTGCCTCCCACGCAAGCGCGAAGCTGGCGCACAGGCCCTCCAACCGCACAGCCCAGCCGAGAGATGCCCTAACTTGTTTGCGGTGAGCGCCGCATCGCTGAACAACACGCAGGGCATCGTCGCGCTCGCGGCGCTCGCGGTGGCTGTGATCGCTCTGATCGTGTGCATCGTTCTGATGAGCCGTATGCGCAGCCTGCGCACGGCGCAGAAGCTGGTGCTCGGGGATGGCGCGCAGCAGGATGTGATCGCCCACAGCGCCGCTCTGCAGGAGGCGTTTAAAGCACTGCAGGAGTACGTGGGAGATGTGGCCCAGCATTTGGATAATCGTCTCGATAACGTCGAGCTCGCGCTTACGGGAGCGGTCTCTCATCAGGCATTGGTGCGTTACGACGCCTACAACGAGCTCTCCGGGCAACAGTCCGTTTCGATCGCACTGCTCGACGGCAGGCAGTCGGGCGTCGTACTGACTTGCATCCACCACCGCGACCAAGCGCGCGTGTATGCAAAGCAGGTGCGCGCCGGCCAGGGTGAGCTGGAGCTCTCGCCAGAGGAGGCGGAGGCTGTGAGAATCGCACTTAGCGAAAGCCCGGCCTCCCGTGCGGTGAGCCCGATGCAGGCAGCGGAGATGACGGACACCGTAGATGCCGCCGGCTCCTAGCGCGACACCGAGCGCCGGCTATCTGGGACCGGAGGGAACGTTCAGCGAGGAGGCGCTGCTCGGCAGTGCCGCTGCCGGCGCTGTGACACCGGTTGCGCTTGAGACGATCCGCGATGCAGTAATGGCCGTCCAGGAGCGAACCGTCGAGTGGTCGCTCGTGCCGATCGAGAACTCGATCGAGGGGTCGGTGACGGTCACGCTCGACACGCTTGCCGGCGAGGCGGGCGAGGTCGCGATCGTCGGTGAGGTCGTCCTGCCGGTACGCCACTACTTGATCGCGGCAAGTCCGCTCGATCTGGAGCAAATCGAGACGGTTGTCTCCCACCCCCATGTTCCGGGTCAGTGCGCTCGCTTTCTGCACGGGCCGCTCGCGAGCGCGCGTGTCCTTGCGGCCAGCTCGACGGCCGAGGCAGTGCGACTGGTGAGCGAACGTAAGGACGACTCGTTGGCTGCAATCGGCACAAGACTCGCGTCCGAGTTGTATAAGTGCGTAGTGATAGCCGAGGGAATTCAGGATCGCAAGGACAACGAGACACGCTTCGTTTGGCTTGCGAGAGCTGACTCTGGCTCGGGGGCTCCGCAGCTGCGCACACAGACAGGCAACGGGTACAAGACTTCACTCGTCTTCTGGGGTGCCGGCGCCGAGCACTCAGGCTGGCTGGTGATGTGCTTGAACGAGTTCGCCAGGCGTGAGATCAACCTGACGAAGATCGAGTCGCGCCCGATGCGGGAGCAGCTCGGGCACTACATGTTCTTTGTCGATCTCGAAGGATCGCTGCAGGACGAGACCGTTTCCCAGGCACTCACAGGCTTGCGTGACATGTGCGAACAGGTGCGGGTATTGGGCTCTTATCCGGCGGCTTGATTCGCTAGCGGCTCTACCCGACTAGGCGACAACACGAGTGGCCATCGCAGCTCGCTCGCGACTTGAGCGAGGCCAGATAGGCGGCGGACCGGCCGACGGACCGCTACACTCCGGCGCTGAAGATGGAAAGCACGGCGCCCACAGAGCCAGTGGGGTCCGTGTCGCCCTCAGAGCACCAGCGGCACGGACCGAGCTCATCGTCGAATACGGCGATGGGTGGCCGGGTGCTCGTCCTCAACGCGACTTTCGAGCCCATCAACGTCTGCTCAGTGCGCCGGGCGGTGGTCCTGCTCTTGAAGGAGAAGGCCGAGCTGATCGAGCGCGGCCTGTGGGCGCTGCACTCCGAGAACTCGACGCTGGCTCGTCCCGTGGTAATCCGGCTTGTCAGCTACGTGCACGTGCCGCGAGACACCCATCGCCGCAAGATCACACGTCGCGCGGTCTTCGCGCGCGACGGCTGGACCTGCCAGTACTGCGGGTCGCGTTCCAACCTGACGGTTGATCATGTGATCCCGCGCTCAAAGGGCGGAACGTCCAGCTGGGAGAACATCGTGGCTTCGTGTGCGCCGTGCAACCGACGCAAGGGGGACATGCTTCCCCGTCAAGCCGGAATGCACCCACGGCACAAGCCACGCACACCACGCGCAGAGATCTTCATCCACGTTGCAAGCCCCACGATTCCCGCAGCGTGGCGGCAGTATCTGCCGGCCGCTGCTTAAAGCACGGAGGGCGCCCTCGACTGGGCGCCCTCCGCTTGCAACTGTGCTGGACACGATCACACAGGTTTCCGCGTTGCCAAGCACGCCACAACGGCGCACCGAGAGCACTGCGAACCGGAGGGACAAGTCCGGCGACCTACGCGATGGTGGCCCGGGTTGGAATCCGCTAGGCGGGTCCAGCCGAGTGCTTCGGCCTAACGGCCGGCCACCTCCAGAGTCCCGCAAATACTGTCAGCCAACGTAGGACCACCTCCTTTCTCTGGTCCTTAAAATGTAGCGGACCGAGATGACGAAGGGGGTAGGTCAGGCGTCGGGCTCGGTCGTCTCCAGCTCGGGGGCGTCTGCCGGGCCTGGTGGCAACGATGCGCCATCGAGCGGCAACCCCTCCTGGAGGACCTCTGCGTCCTCCTCACCACTGTCGATCACGAGCGCCACCGCACTGACGACGTCGTCGTCCTTGAGGTTCATGACGCGCACGCCAGTTGCCGAGCGCCCTTGGCGGGAGATGCCTCCGGCGGCGGTGCGCTGGACCATGCCGCCGACGCTGATGAAGACCAGTTCTTGGTGCTCGCGCACGACCAGCGCACCGCCGAGCGCACCCTTCTGCTCTGTCAGCCCGATCGTCTTGACACCCTTGGCGCCGCGGTTGGTCTTGCGGTACTGGTCGATCTGGGTGCGCTTGCCGTAGCCGTTCTCGGTCACGACGAGCAGGTCCATGTCGTCGCGGGCGACATCCATAGCGATCACCCTGCCGTCCTTGCCGACATCCATGCCGCGCACCCCGGTAGTGTCGCGGCCCATCGAGCGCACAGCCGACTCGGCAAAGCGCACGGTCAGCCCGGCCCTGGAGACCATGATGACCTCGTCCTCGGGATCGACGGCACGCACGGCGAGCAGCTCGTCGTCGTCACGGATGTTGATCGCGATGATGCCATCGGCCTTGATGGGAGTGTTGTAGGCCTGCAGCTCGGTCTTCTTGACGGTGCCATCGCGCGTGGCGAACACGAGATACTTGGTCTCGGTGAAGTCGCGTGTCGAGAGCACGGCCTGGATGCGCTCGTGTTCGCGCAAGGGAAGGACGTTGACAAGCGCGCGACCCTTGGCCGTGCGCGAGGCCTCGGGCAGCTCGTAGACCTTCGAGCGGTAGACCTTGCCGCGGTTTGAGAAGAACAGCAGGTAGTCGTGCGAGGAGCAGACGAACAGGTGCTCGATGAAGTCGCCGTCCTTCATGTCCATGCCGGTCACACCACGCCCGCCGCGTTGCTGCTGGCGATAGGTGTCAAGCGGCAGCGACTTGATGTAGCCGGTGTTGGTGATCGTGATCACCATCTGCTGGTCGGCGATCAGGTCCTCGATGTCGATCTCGTCTTCGGAGTGGGTGATGTCGGTGCGTCGCTCGTCGCCGAAGCGCTCCGAGATCTCGGTGAGCTCCTCCTTGATGACGGCCATCACGCGCGTCTCGTCGCCGAGGATCGCGCGCAGCTCGGCGATGCGCTCGCTGACGTCAGCGTGCTCCTGCTTGATCGAGTCGGCCTCGAGCGCCGTCAGCTGAGAGAGACGCAGATCGAGAATCGCCGTTGCCTGAATCGCCGTCAACTCGAAGCGCTCGATCAACTGTTCGCGGGCGGCTTCGCGGTCGCGCGAGGCACGGATCATCTCGATGATCGCGTCGAGATTCTCGAGCGCGATCAAGAGCCCCTGCAGGATGTGTGCGCGCGCCTCCTTCTCGGAGAGCTCATGCTTCGTGCGACGCACGATCACTTCGCGCTGGTGGGCCACGTAGTTGTGGATCACGGCGCGCAGGTTCAGGGTGCGCGGCACGTTGTTGACAAGCGCCACCATGTTCACGCCAAAGGTGGTCTGCATCGAGGTGTGCTTATAGAGCTTGTTGAGCGCAACCTTGGGAATCACGTCGCGCTTGAGCTCGATCACCAGCCGCATGCCGCGCTTGTCGGT
Organism: uncultured Solirubrobacterales bacterium; assembly: GCA_963827045.1. GTDB lineage: Bacteria > Actinomycetota > Thermoleophilia > Solirubrobacterales > Solirubrobacteraceae > Palsa-744. Next base: position 1,152,408 of record CAWGZH010000002.1, on the reverse strand, counting down.
CTCGTCGCGCAAATCCGATATCTCAGGGATGCGCTTGTCGTTGACAAGTTCAGCGATCTTGGTGATGAGGTTGCCTTCGCCGGCCTTCTTGACCATGAACGGCAGCTCGGTGACGACGATCGCCTCCTTGCCCTGGCGCAGCGGCTCGATGTGGGCCTTGGCCTGAACCCGCACGCGTCCGCGCCCGGTCTCGTACGCGTCGCGGATGCCCTGGTGGCCGAGGATGATCCCGCCGGTCGGGAAGTCGGGCCCCTTGATGTGCTGCATCAGACCGTCAAGGTCGATCTCGGGATCGTCGATGTAGGCGATCGTGGCGCCGATCACCTCGCGCAGGTTGTGCGGCGGGATGTTGGTGGCCATCCCGACTGCGATCCCGGAGGAGCCATTGACGAGCAGATTGGGAAAGCGCGAGGGCAGCACCGTCGGTTCCTGGCGCGAGCCGTCGTAGTTGACCGTGAAGTTGACCGTGTCCATGTCCAGATCGCGCAACATCTCTGTGGCGATGCGCGCCAAGCGCGCCTCGGTGTAGCGCATCGCGGCGGCGGGATCGTCGTCGATCGAGCCGAAGTTGCCCTGCCCGTCGACAAGCTCGTAGCGCATCGAGAACTCTTGGGCCATACGCACGAGCGCGTCGTAGATAGCAGAGTCGCCGTGCGGGTGATAGTTGCCCATCACCTCCCCGACGATCTTCGCGCACTTGGCGTAGGAACGGGTAGGGCCAAGGCCAAGCTCGTTCATCGCGTAGAGCACGCGGCGGTGCACGGGCTTGAGCCCATCACGCACATCGGGCAGCGCGCGGCCCACGATCACCGACATCGCGTAGTCGAGATAGGCGGTGCGCATCTCCTCCTCGAGCGCACGCGGTTCGACGTTGCCGCCGCCTATGAGATCGACGCTGGCCATTCAGCTCACCCCCTTCTCAGACATCTAGATTGGCCACGGTGCGGGCGTTGTCCTCGATGAATGCTCTGCGCGGCTCGACCTGGTCGCCCATCAGCATCGAGAAGATGCGGTCGGCGGCCGCCGCGTCCTCGAGCGTCACCTGCGCCAGCGTGCGTGACTGTGGCGCCATTGTCGTTTCGCCGAGCTGCTCGGCGTTCATCTCGCCGAGACCCTTGAAGCGCTGTAGCTTGATGCCCTTCTGCGCGACCGTCATCACGCCCGAGCGCAGGGCCTCAAAGGACGGGGCGCTCTCTTGGGCGTCGCCGAGACGCACCTCGAAAGCCGGCGTGCCGGCAAGCTCGATCAGCTGCTTATGCACGGAGGCGAGCTGGCGGTACTCCTGCGAGTCGAACAGGCTGCGCTTGATGCGGTGGGTGCGAGCAAAGCCGGTGCGAGTCTCCGTCGCCTTCACGCGCAGCTCCAGCGGATCCTGCCCGACCAGCTCGGTGGCGTGTGTCTCGCCTTCGAGCCCCGCGCGGGAGAGCAGCTCGATCGCGCTCTCCGCGCTCATCACCTGCTCACCCAGCAATGAGGACTCCTCCAAGAATTGCACCATCTCGTGGCCGTGCACGGCGCGTAGCGTCGAGGACCAGCCTTCGTACTGTGCGAGCAGCCGCACGAAGCGCTGCCAGCGCGTGTCGGTCAGCTTGAACTGGGTGCCATGCCGGTCAAAGACATTGAGCTTCTCCCACTTGTCGGAGAGCAGGATGTCCTCCAGCTCGGAATCCTTCTCGATGTAGCGCTCGCGCGAGCCTTGCTTGAGCTTGTATAGCGGCGGCTTGGCGATGTACACGTAGCCGGCCTCGATCAGCTCTTGCATCTCACGGAACAGCAGCGTCAGCGCGAGCGTGCGAATGTGCGCTCCGTTGACGTCGGCGTCGGTCATCAATATGACCTTGTGATAGCGCGCGTTCTCGATGTTGAACTCGTCGCGCACGCCGGTTCCGATCGCCGTTATCAACGCCTGGATCTCGGTGTTCGCCAGCACCTTGTCGATACGCGACTTCTCGACGTTGAGAATCTTGCCACGCAGCGGCAGCACGGCCTGCGTATTGCGATCGCGCCCCTGCTTGGCCGAGCCGCCGGCGGAGTCGCCCTCGACCACGAACAGCTCGGCGAGGCTGGGGTCTTTGACCGAGCAGTCGGCGAGCTTGCCGGGCAGCGTCGAGTTCTCGAGCGCCGACTTGCGCCGTGTCAGATCGCGGGCCTTGCGCGCGGCGTCGCGCGCGCGCTGAGCCTGCACGGCCTTCATGATCACCGCGCGCGCCTCGCTGGGGTTCTCCTCCAGGAACTCCGACAGCCCGGCGTTGACCATCGACTCGACGGCGCCGGCCATGCCGGGATTGCCGAGCTTGGTCTTGGTCTGGCCCTCGAACTGCGGGTCGCGCAGCTTGACGGAGATGACCGCGGTCAGCCCCTCGCGCGCGTCCTCGCCGGAGAGGTTGTCCTCCTTCTCCTTGAGCAGGCCATGGTCGCGCGCGTACTTGTTGAGCGTGCGTGTCAGAGCGGAGCGGAAGCCGGACATGTGCGAACCGCCCTCGCGCGTGTTGATGTTGTTGGCGAACGAGTGGATCGACTCCTGGTAGGAGGAGTTCCACTGCATCGCCACCTCGGCGGCGCCCTCCTCGCTCTCGCCAGAGAAGAACACGACCTTGCGGTGGACGGTGTCCTTGTTCTCGTTGAGGTAGGTGACGAAGTCCTCGATACCGCCCTGGTACTGGAACTCGGCGGAGTGCCCCCCGCCGCGCTCGTCGACGATGGAGATCTTCAGGCCACGTGTGAGGAAGGCGGTCTCGCGCAGACGCTCCTCGAGCGTGTGAAAGTCAAAGTCGAGCGTCTCGAAGATGTCCGCGTCGGGGAGGAACGTGACGGTAGTGCCCGTCGCAGCGCCCGCGGGGAGCGCATCACCGCGCTGCAGCTCCTGCTGGGGAGCTCCACGCGAGTACTCCTGGGAGAACACATACCCATCGCGGCGGATCTGGACTTCGAGGCGCTCGGAGAGCGCGTTGACGACCGAGACGCCGACGCCGTGCAGACCGCCGGAGACCTTGTAGCCCCCGCCGTCGCCGAACTTTCCGCCGGAGTGAAGGACGGTCAAGACGACCTCGATCGCCGGGCGTCCCTCCTTCTCCATGATCGCGACCGGTATACCGCGGCCGTTGTCCACGACGGTGATCGAGTTGTCGGGGTGGATCGTGACGGATACCTCGGTGCAGAAGCCAGCGAGGGCCTCGTCCACAGAGTTGTCCACAACCTCGTACACGAGATGATGAAGGCCCATCACGCCGGTCGAGCCGATGTACATGCCGGGGCGCTTGCGAACTGCCTCTAGGCCCTCGAGGACGGTTATGTCCTGTGCGTCATAGCTGGCGTTAGGAGCCATCGAGGGGTCGTTAACGCCCCCCTTTGCGGCAGGCTGCGTTTGCGAGCTTGATGTGTCGGTCGCCAAATGGTCCTCCGATGACGCGAGAACGCCCCGGTCGCCGGGCGTCTAATACCTCGGTCCGGGGCGCGGGGTGTGTTTGTCCAACGATAGCACAGGGACCCCTCATAACCGGCCTACGTGTGCACAAGAATTGCCTGCAAACAAGCCAAAATAAGGGCTGATTTTAGAGCCGCGCGAAGCCCCTGTGATGGTGTCGGCGGGGAGCCCGGCGCCAGGCCGAGGCACAGTGCGGGTCAACCCGTGCGGCAGCGCAGCTTGTGGATTGTCTCGGCGCCCACCGCGGTGTTCAGGCGCTCGACCAACTCAGGGCCCATCAGCTCGAGCTCGGCTGCCCAAACCGAGTCGGCACACACGACGGTCAGCACGCCGTCGTGCTCGGAGGTCGGAGTCCCAGCCTCGGCGATGCGCGCTCCGAGCACCTGCTCCCAGACCTGCTGCACGCGAGCCAGCGTAGTCGCCGGAGCGAGCGCCGCCGTCAGGCCCTCGAGCGCAAACGACAAAGGGCGCGGAGCAAGCCGGCTCACGCGGCGAGCGCCTCCCCCAGGATGGCTCCAGGCGAGATACGCAAGCGCGTGACGGCAGCATCGCCTGAGCCGGGGACATGAGCGAGATCGGTAGTCGCGATCACACTCTGTCCGGCGCTTTGCAGCTCCGCGGAGAGCAGTTCGCGTCGAGTGACATCCAGCTCGCTCATCACGTCGTCCAACAACATCAGCGGCACATGCGTGCGCTCGCGTGCGAGTACGAAGCGCTCGGCCAGCAACAGCGCAAGCAAAGCCAATCGTTGCTCTCCCTGCGAGCCAAATGAGCGCAGTTCTCGCCCATCGCGCGAGATCTCAAGCTCGTCGCGATGCGGTCCGTAAGTGGAGAAGCCGCGATTCAGGTCCGTGGGGAGTTGTGCCTGGAGCTCCGCGACGAACCCCTCAACATCGGAGACCTTTGACCGGGGCCGATACTCCAGACGGGGCTCTCCACTGAGACCGAGTTGCTGCGCCCGTTGCGCGAAGGGCTCGGCGAGCAGCGCCACGAGCGCGGCACGGTCACTGCTCAGCGCCAGTCCATGCCTGGCAAGCTCTGCATCCCAGCTTGGCAACGTCGAGCGCGATGCGCGCCCGGCACGAATCCCGGCTATCAGCGCATTGCGCTGCACCAACGCCCGCGAGTAGTAGCGGCGGGTCGCAATACGCGCAGGCCACAATGCGACCACAAGCTGATCGAGATGGGCACGGCGCAATGTCGGCGCGCCCTTGAGCAACTCCAAACGGTCGGGAGAGAAAACACTGACCAGCGGTCGCTCCTGCACGTCGGCGAGACGCTCAACGGGAGCGCCGTCAGCGGTCATGTGCTTCGGTGAGCCAGGCTGGAACCCAACGGCCAGCTCGTGACGGCGATCGCCATCCGAGAGCTCGACAACCACTCGTGCCGCTTGCGCGCCGAAGCGCACCAGCTCGCGCTCATTGCGCGTGCGCTGCGAATAGCCGGTGCAACCGAAGTAAAGGCCCTCCAGCAGGTTGGACTTGCCGGCACCGTTGGGGCCATGGGCGACGGTAAGACCAGCGCCTAGCTGCGCCTGGGCACGTGCATAGGTTCGGAAGTCGCGCAGATGCACCCCGAGAACCAGCACCTCACATCATTTATCCAATATGAGGGCTCTAGCCAAGCAGATCGAGGACGCAGAGATGCGCCGGACAGAGCTCATGTGTTCAGCCGGATCGGCATGATTAGGTACACGAACTTGCCGCCGTCCGGGGACTCGATTAGGCCAGGGCGCAGCGGGCTGATGAGCTTGAGCACCAGCTCGTCGGATTCCACACTCTCTAGGCCATCACGCAGGAACTCGGGGTTGAAGCCGATCTCGAACGGCTCGCCCGAGAAGGGGATCGGCAGCATCTCGCTTGCCTCGCCAACATCGGGGGTCTGGGCGGAGACGGTCAGCTCACCCTCGCTGAAGCTGAGTCGCAAGGGAGCGTTCTTTTGCGCCAGCAGGCTAATACGTCGGACGACGTCAGCGATCTCGGCACTAGCGAGATGCAGTTCGTGGTCGACCGACTCGGGCAGGAGCTGGCGATAGTTGGGGAACTGCCCGTCGATCAGTCTGGAGGAGAGGACAACCTCCCCGATCTCGAAGACAACCTGATTCTGGCCGAGGCTGATCGTTAGCTCAGGCTCCTCCATCGACTGCGCGATGCGTGCCAGCTCCTGGAGAGCACGTGCCGGCACGTTCGCCTCGATCGTGTTCTGGAGAGGCGAGTCAAGCGTGGCGTGCTTAACGCTAAGTCGATATGAGTCAGTGGCGACCATCGTCAAATCCTGAGCACCAGCGGAGATCAGTACGCCGGTGAGCACGGGTCGTGTCTCATCTTTGGAGGCCGAGCGAGAAACTTGCGTAGCGGTATCCACGAACGCCTGAGCAGGAAGTGTCATGCGACTCGTTGGATCAGGGCTGGGAAGGGTGGGGAAGTCCTCCGAGCGCAGCGTGCGCAGATTAAACTTGGCTGAGCCGGAGATCAGCTCGACATCCTGCTCTTGGGTGCGCAGCTCCAGCGTGACCGTCTCCTGCGGGAGCGAGCGGACAACTTCAAGGAGCAACCGCGCGGGTAGTACAGCGGAACCGGGACTGAGGATCTCGCCACCGAGTGGTACGCGTAGACCCACCTCCATATCGGTCGCCAGCAAAACAGGAGTTTCTCCGTCGGCGGAGATCATGACGCCAGAGAGCGCTTGAATAGAAGCGCGAGAAGAAGCAACACGCGTGGTTGCTTGCAACTGCATCAACAGCTCAGGAGTAGATAGAGAGAGCTTCACTTATGCACCTGAATAGATTTATAGGATTAGTAGGGTCTGTTGGGAAGTGTGGTTTGGCAGTGCAAAAGAGGATTGGAGCCGAAGGCCTGTGAGCACAGCGTTGGAAAGTGTCTCAAGTCCGCCGGTCAACTGACTGCGAGCTCAACCTTGTGCGCAACTCTTCCACAGCGGTGCGGGAAGAAGGGTTCTCGGAGATTCGCTCCGAAGTGCGCTTGCAGGCATACAGGACCGTTGTGTGGTCACGTCCGCCAAACTCGCGTCCAATGGCCGGCAAAGACTCCTGAGTGAGCTCGCGGGCCAAGTACATCGCCACCTGTCTTGGCCAAGCAAGCCGCGCTGTTCGGCGGACGGAGACGAGCTCCTCGGCTGATATGCCGAATTGCTCGCATGCCGCAGCCTTGATCTCGGTGATCGAGCGCTGAGGCGGATCCATCTTGGGATAGAGGCCGTCGAGGACCTCGGTAGCCAACTCGGCGCTTAGCGGACGACCTGTAAGCGAGCCGAAAGCGACCACGCGGATTAGCGCTCCCTCGAGCGCCCGGACATTGACCACCATGCGCTTGGCGATGGCTTCGAGTGCAAGCGAATCTACGGACTCCAAGCCATCGTGCTGTGCGCGCTTACGCAGAATAGCCATGCGGGTGGAGAGGTCTGGAGGGCGGATGTCTGCGACGAGCCCGGATTGAAAGCGCTCGCGCAACCGGTCTTCGAGCGCACGCAAGTCACTTGGTGGGCGGTCGGAGGTCAGAACTATCTGGCTGCCGGCGTCGTATAGAGCGTTGAAGGTGTGGAAGAACTCTTCCTCGGTGCGGGTCTTGCGCTCGAGGAACTGGACATCGTCGATCAGAAGCACGTTGACATGACGAAAGCCTGCCTTGAAGTTGTCTATTTGGCTGCAGCCGAGCGCTCTGATGAAGTCATTGGTAAAGGACTCTCCGGTGCTGCAGCGCACGTTCAGGCCAGGGCTGTAGGTGGCGATGAACGTGGCGATCGACTGCAGCAGATGGGTCTTGCCGACACCTGGAGGACCACAGAGGAACAGTGGGTTATAGGCCTGACCGGGCAGCTCTCCGACGGTCAGCGCCGCAGCGTGGGCCAAGCGGTTGCAGTCGCCGATGACGAACTGGTCGAAGGTCAGCTTGGGGTTACCCCAGGAGGCTTGGGTGAGCTCTGGCGGCGTTGATGGCATTGGTTGGCTTGTGTGGGCCTGCCGGGTTGTGCTTGGCTGTTTTTTTGGGCTCCCGTCGGCATGCGTCCTAGGTATGGCCTCCACTATGTCCAACGTCACGTTTGCCCCGAGAACTGCCGCAGCAGTGGTCTGCAGCACGCGTCCAAAGCGCTCTCTGATCCAGGCGTAGGTCTGAGGCGGAGCCTCGACGGTGAGGTGCTCGCCGTCGAGCTCGATGGCCCGCAGTGGCTCCAACCAAATGCGGTAGATGGGCTCGTCGATTGAGGCTGAGAGTTCAGCCGTTACCTGCGACCAGATGTGCTCGAGCTCGGTACTCACGGCAGCGTAAACCTGCTCCTTTGTGGAGGAGAAGCGGGCGAAAGTCATTCGTGTGGGGCCCGCGAAGGGCCCGGTAGACCGAATATATCCGAGGCCACGCGCTCGCGCTCGCGCAGCGGTACCGGTCACCGCAAATGGCGAGAAATTCCGTGATCCGGCTTGCCGGAGAAACCTTTGGTCGATGACAGGCCGGCTGACCTTTATACTTCAGCGCCCGGCGGAAGCCGGTCTGCCACAGCCGACGCCACGCTCGGGTTGCGGTGGGAATACGAGCGCGGCCGGAGACGATCGATCATGAAGCGCACTTATCAGCCAAAGAAACGCAAGCGAGCCCGCGCCCACGGGTTCCGTGCCCGGATGCGAACGCGCGCAGGCAGGCTCACGCTCAAGCGGCGGCGCAGCAAGGGGCGCAAGCGCCTGTCCACCTAGTGGGCTCGCGGCGATGACGGCGCGATCCCCGGGCCGCGGGAAACGGCTATCGCGCAGTGCGGAGTTCGAGCGTGTATACCGTCAGGGCCGCTCGGTGGCAAACCGCCATCTGGTCCTTTATTCGTTCCCAAACGAGTCGGTGGAGCGCCCGCGGCTTGGGTTGTCGGTTTCGCGCAAGGTCGGGGGCGCGGTGGAGCGTAACCGCGTCAAGCGCTTGTTGCGCGAGGCCTTTGCTGGAGTCGAGGATCAGCTCGAGGGAGGCAATGACGTTGTCGTGGTGGCGAGGCCCGAGGCCCGCGAGCTTGCCGAGCGTGAGGGGTTGGAGGGGATCGATGGCGCGCTCGAGGAGCTGATTGGACGAGCAGGTTTGCGCAAGGCTGGAACGGTCGCTCGTGGGGATTGAGCGTGCGGCACAGTCGGTTCTGCTGGCTCCGGTGGTCGTCTACCAGCGCGTAGTCTCGCCGGCCCTGCCAAGGCGCTGCAAGTACGAGCCGACCTGCTCTCGCTATGCGGTACAGGCGGTCCGGGAGTACGGCATACTGAGGGGCCTCGTGCTCGCGACGTGGCGCTTGCTTAGGTGCAATCCGTGGAGCGACGGTGGCTATGACCCCGTCTCGGCTCAACGATTGTTCAAGCTCGATCGCCGCGCCGAGTAGCGCGAGGAGTCTCGCTCATGTTCATCCTCGCCAACGTCATCCAGGAAGCATTCTCGCCGCTGATCAGCGTCTTCCAGTCGATCCTGGTCTTCATCCATACCAACATCACCACCACGAGTTGGGGCTTGGCGATCGTGGGTCTGACGGTGCTGATACGAGCGGTCTTGGTTCCGCTAACGCTCAAGCAGTTCCGCTCGATGCAGGAACTGCAGCGCCTGGCTCCAGAGTTGAAGGCTCTGCAGGAGAAGTACAAAGACGATAAGCAGCGCCAGCAGCAGGAGATCATGGGCTTCTATAAGGAGCACAAAGTCAATCCGTTTGCCTCCTGTCTGCCGCTGCTGCTGCAGCTCCCAGTGTTCATCTCGCTGTTCTACATGCTGCGAACAGACCTGAAGAAGAACATCTGTGGACAGGCCTTGGTCAGCCACTACAACTCGCTGCACCACACCGCCATCTCGACGTTCTCCGGTCTGCCGACCAAATACGTCGAACAAACCGGCTGCCAGACCGTGGCCCCCGGATCGGCAAAATTCCTTTTCATCCCGGATATCACCTCCAAGGCGACCGGTGTGGCCCTGGTCGTGCTGCTGGTGCTCTACGTCGGCTCTCAGCTCGTCTCGACGATGACGATGTCGGCGACGGCCGATCCGACTCAGCGCCGCCTGATGATGGCCTTGCCGCTGTTCTTCGTGATCATCCTCTACAAGTATCCCGCGGGATTGCTGGTGTACTGGATAACGACCAACCTGTGGACGGTCGGCCAGGGCTACTTCGTCCGCCGCAGCTTTGGCCCGCCGCCAGTGTCGGTTGGCAAGGGAGTCAGTCCGCCGGGCACCAGCAAGGCGGTGTCGAACGGCAAGCCCGAGGATCCGCGCGGGCTGAAGGGCGAGCCCGCGTTGGCCGGTGCCGGCGCAGGCAGCGCGCCGCCTCCGCCTCCACGTAAGAAGAAGAAGCGCTCGGGCAGGCGACGATGAGTCAGACAGGGGAGCTTCAGGAGGAGGAGCAGGAGGACCCCGTTGTAGTTCTCCGGGAGCTGCTCGAGGAGATCGTGGACAGTCTTGGTCTCGACGCGGATGTACAGGTTGAGCGGGCCGATGGGCTTTTGACGGGCAGTGTCGAGGGCGATGACCTGGGCTTGTTCATCGGGCGACGCGGCCAGACGATCGACGCGGTCCAGCATTTGGCCCAGCGGATCGTTTTCCGCGGAGGCGCGCCAGAGGCGCGAGTGGTGATCGACGCCGATGGCTATCGTGAGCGCCGAGAGGAGACCCTGTGCTCACTGGCGGCAGACGCGGCAGACGAGTCGCTGCGCAGCGGAGAAGCGATTGGGTTGGACCCGATGCCGGCTTCTGAGCGACGGATCGTGCACGAGTACCTGCGCGAGCGCGGCGGCGTGCAGACGCATAGCGAGGGCGATGAGCCCGAGCGGTATTTGATTGTGGAGCCGGGCGGGGGTTGACGCCGTACCCGGAGCGGACGCCTGCCCCGGGCGCTGTCGCGTTTTTGGGGCTACAGGGACCGTTTCACGTTTTTCTTCCCCGTGAAACAATGATGGTATGGACGACTCCCTAGAGCATGAGATCACGGATGTCGAGAGGGGTCTCGTCGCCGGCCTGCTCATCGGCGAGGGTCACTTCGGCGGGGACGGCAAGCAGCCGCAGATCACTCTCAGGATGCACATCAGACACGAGGCCATATTCCGTTGGCTACAAGGCCTTTTCCCACGTGCTCGCCTATATGGTCCCTATCACCACGGCGGTCGTTCCTACTTCCAGTGGATGGCCCGGGGGGTAGCGCTGGCAGAAGATGTGCTGCCCGTCGTCGAGAGCGTGTTGACCGACGAGATCGATACCCATGTAAGCGCTCGCATCCGTGACATGAGGGCCGGCTATGCCGAATACTTTGCCCGCTACGAAGGGCCGGCGGACGGGCAAGTTCGGGAGCTTACCCGCCGCTATGGCTTGGCTCCCCACGCTCGTGCCCAATTGAGCACGATTCTGACGACGCTCGCCGTGGACGACCGGGCGCCGACGACTGTGCGCAGTGCCGAGGAGGCGATCGATGCGCACCTGGCCGACTCGCTGGTGGCGCTCGAGGTCGATCCCGTTAGGTCCGCCAAGCGACTCGCCGACATCGGCACTGGAGCCGGCTTCCCGGGACTGGCGTTGGCGGTAGCGTTGCCACGCAGTGAGGTCTGGCTCGTCGAGAGTCAAACCAAGAAGTGTCAATTCTTGCGAGGAATGATCGCAGCCGCGGGAATCGACAACGCGCTCGTCGTCGAGTGCAGGGCCGAGGAGTGGCCAGAGGGTCTCGGCGCCCACGACGCTGTGCTCGCCCGTGCGCTCGCGCCGGCCCCCGTAGTACTGGAGTACGCCGCGCCATTGCTCGCGCTCGGGGGCGTTCTCGTCGATTGGCGTGGGCGCCGAGATACCGACGATGAGGAGGCTGCGCTCGCGGCTGCCGGCCAACTTGGGTTGCAACTTGCGGAGATACGCCATGTACACCCATTCGAGGGGGCTCGCGACCGTCATCTGCACGTCTACTTGAAGGTGCAGGAGACCCCGGACAGGTTCCCTCGGCGTGCCGGAATCGCACGCAAGCGGCCACTGGCGGGGTCAGGTTGACGTTGAGGTATCTGGCCGCTTCGGCCGTTGGCACCCGCTCCGACCGTGAACAGCGCTAGCGTGGCGACGACGATGGGCAAGGTGTATGCGATCGCGAATCAGAAGGGGGGCGTGGGGAAGACCACCACGGCTGTCAACGTCGCCGCGTGCATAGCCGAGGCCGGCTATGCGACTCTGCTGATCGACGTAGACCCGCAAGCAAACGCCACGGTCGGCCTCGGTGTGTCACGGGCGCAGGTCCCAGGTCTATATGAGGTGATAACGGACCAGAGCACGGCGACTGAAGCGCTCATCGACAGCTCGATCGAGTCACTGAGGCTGCTTCCGGCAGGTCCTGGGCTGGCGGGCGCGAACGTGGAGCTTCCGCGCCAGGACGGCTTCGAGCGCCGACTGAAGGAGGCGATCGCTCCGTTGAGGGATCAGTTCGAGTACATCGTGCTCGATTGCCCGCCTTCGCTCGGTCCGCTGACCGTGAGTGCGCTGGTCGCCGCCGACCGGGTGATCGTTCCTGTTCAGACCGAGTATTTCGCCTTGGAGGGACTCGCCGGTCTGCTGGAGACGTTGGCGCTCGTACAACGCGAGCTCAACCCCAGGCTGACTGTCGCCGGGATGTTGCTGACGATGCACGACGGTCGCACGCGCCTCGGACGAGATGTGGAGCGCGAGGTGCGCGAGCACTTCGCCGATCTAGTCTTCAATACGGTGATACCGCGTAACGTGAGAGTCGGGGAGGCCCCGAGCTATGGACTTCCCGTGACTCATCACGACCCGCACAGCGCGGGAGCCGAGGCGTACTTCGAGTTGGCCAAGGAGGTTGCTGCCCGTGGCTAGACCCAGGCCGGGTATGGGCCGCGGCTTGGAGGCGATCCTCTCCGTCTCCAGCGAGGCGCGAACCGAGGGGGAATTGCGCGACCTTCCTGTCGAGCTGATCGCCCCGAATCCGCGGCAGCCTCGCAAGTACTTCGACGAGGATTCCCTAAATGCGCTGGCAGGCTCGTTGTCGGAGCGGGGAGTGCTGCAACCCGTGCTCGTGAGGCCCAAGCCCGGAGGTTCCTATGAGCTCGTCGCTGGCGAGCGACGCTGGCGAGCGGCGCAGATCGCGGGATTGACAGAGATCCCTGCGCTTGTGCGCGATCGCGACGACGCCGTCACGCTCGAGCTGGCGCTGATCGAGAACATGTCGCGCGAGGACCTCAATCCGATCGAGGAGGCACGAGCGTGCGCTGCGTTGGTCGAGGAGCTGGGCTTGACGCGCGAGGAGGTAGGCCGCCGCGTCGGGCGCAGCCGTGTGGCGGTCTCGAACCTGTTGCGCTTGTTGGATCTACCGGACGAGACGATTGAGCTGCTCGAGCGGGAGAGGCTCAGCGAGGGTCACGGCCGGGCGCTGCTGCTGGCTGAAGACCACACGACGCGACGGCTGCTCGCCCGCGACGCGGCGCGTGAGGGCTGGTCTGTGCGTACGGTCGAAGCTCGCGCGCGGGAGGTCAATAATGCAGGGAATGCCAGCAAGGGTGAGCCGCGCGCCCGCACGAACAAGCCCAGCGTTCATCCCGATCAGCAGGAGGCCGCGGCTACGATCGCCGCGACGCTCGAAGCGGCGTTGGGCGCCGAGGTCAAGGTGCGCCCGGAGAAGGGTGGCTATCGGGCCGAGCTTTCGTTTGCCGGACCAGAGGAGGCGCAGGCTTTGGTAGATGGGCTAGGGCAGGGTGCAGCGATTCCCAAGGGGTGACGCTGCCCGCACCGGGCCGCGGAGGTGCGCGCGACCCAGGCCGCATCATGCTCTGCGCCCAGCGCTGACGGACGCTAGAATCGGCGCTCGCGGGCGATTAGCTCAGTTGGTTAGAGCGCTTCTCTGATAAAGAACATACCCCCGCCATTCCGCCCAGAAATATGGGGCAAATAGGGTGGTTTCCGTCCGATTCCCTCGCTACTATGTTCCATAGATGTTCCATCGAGGGAACGCATAGCGGGGTCGGTCGCGGTGAGCGTCCACCCATACAAGACCGCCGATGGCACTCGCTATCAGGTGCGCTGGCGCGAGGGTAAGCGTGTCCGTACGCGCACGCTGCTCGGCAAGAAGGAAGCCAACGACTTCGATGTCGAGGTCAAGTCTCGCAGGTTGCGTGGTGAGGTCATGCCTCGACCGGGACGCGAGACGTTGGCGGTCGCGTACGACGAATGGAAGGCTCTGTATGGGCCACTGCTCGCCAGGAACACGCTCGACACGTACGAAGCTGTCTGGACTGCGCACGTCAAGGACCGCCACGACCACCACACGCTCGCCGAATGGGTTGCTGAACCGCAGCTATTTGAGACGCTGACCGCCGACATGCGCGAGCGCGGTGTCGGCAATGCCTCGCAGCGCAAGGTGCTCGTGGTCATGTCGGCCGTGTTCAAGGCAGCCGTGCGGTGGAAGAAGGTCGGGGTCAACCCCGTGCTCGCCGTGCCGAAGCCTGCTGGCACCCGCAAGCGCATCCCCCATCCCCTCGCGCCAATGGTGGTGGAGCGTATCCGTCTGCAACTGCGTCGCCGCAAGACGAAGGACAAGAGCGGCGCACGCAGCATTGCCGACGCCTGCCTGGTGGTGCTGATGGCTTACGCCGGTCTGCGGCCGGGCGAGGCTCTTGCGCTCACATGGGCCGACATCGGCACACGGACGCTCGCCATCGACAAGGCTGTGAGCGTCGGCGAAGAAGGACCGACCAAGACGCGCGGCGCTCGCTCGGTGCCGCTGGTAGAGCAGCTTGCGATCGACTTGGCGGACCTGCGCGCGGCGCGCGGCAACCCGACCGATGACCAGATCGTGTTTCCGGCTCAAGGCGGCAAACACTGGTCGAAGTCGCAGTACAACAACTGGCGCAATCGCGTGTGGAAGTCGGCAATGGAAAAGCTAGCCGAAGGTGATCCCCCGCAACCGCAGTTCTGCAAGACCGTCCCATACGACTGCCGTGGTTCGTTCATCAGCCTCCAACTCCGCGCAGGCGCGAGCCCGCTAGAGGTTGCCAGATGGGCGGGACACTCGCCACAAGTCATGTTCGCGCACTACGCCAACGTGATTGACGAGCTGGTGGGCGAGCCGGTGCTATCCGCCGCTGAGCAGATTGCCCGAGCGCGTGACGCAGTGATGGAGCTGGAGAGGAAGGAGCTTGACGAACTGATGGCCGACCTGATCGAGCACCCGACCATCACATCTGCCGGTGGCGATGGCGAAAGCGGCGTCGGTAGAAGGAGAGCGGCGCACGCCTTCTACGCACCCGAGATGTGATCGGTTTCCTTGCAGAAAACGTCGGTTGGCGTGCGACAATCAGAGCCATGACCAAGATGGAGCTGCACGAGCTGGTAGACGGGCTGCCCGACAATGCCGTTGACGGCGCTGCGGTGGTCTTGCGCAGCCTGGCGCATGGCGAGATGGACCCCGAGCAGGCATGGTTTTGGACGAACGAGTGGCAGAAAATGGAGCGCGAGGCGGACGCCGACATTTCGGCAGGCCACGTCTCGCGCTACGCGAGCGACGGGGAGTTTCTATCGGCCTTGGATGAGCGCACCAAGTCGCTAGATGCCGACGCGTGATGTCCTCGCGTCGTTCTGGCGTGATTGGGAGCAGCTCACGGCACAGCAGCAGCGAGCGTTCCGCAACGCAGTAGCGAACTTCATTGCTGACCTTGCCGCTGGTCAGAGCTTCCGGCCGCGTCTGCGCGTCAAGCGGGTTCAAGGACACCCCGGAGTGTGGGAGATGACTTGGGCGCCGGACGGACGCGCGACCTTCGAGTATGGCGACGAGGTTCAGTCCGGCGAGCCGCATGTCACCTGGCGGCGCATCGGCACGCACTCGGTCTTTCGCCGAGCCCTAATGAGTACGCGATCCGATTACAGCTTCAGCGGTCCCTCTGGCGAGTAGAGATTGCTGCGGCCGAGGTCTATCTCGCCGCCCTTGATCGTAACCTTCGACGGTAGCTTTAGATATCGCCGCGTGATGTCCCGGCCACGAATCCTCCCGCTCTCTATGTAGAGCCTGGGCGGCGACCAACGGCGCTTTGGACTGAGCAACTCGCCGCGAACGACCTGAACTTGTTCGCCGTTCGGCATGCAGACCCTTGAGTTATCCACGAAGGCATGCTCGACCTTGGCGTAACCCGAGCCTGACGCATCGATGAGAGCGTTTTGGATGGTGATGTCGCGTCGTTGTGGCAATGTGGGGATGGGGTTTCGACGGGACGGGAGTAGGATCATCTCTGACCACTGAACCTCCCTTGAAAGCCGACGCAACTGAGATTACCACGGCAGCCAGGAGGCCCACGCGGATTACAACTAGCAAGAGCCGCCGCCTCCTGATACGCCGCTGGTTAGCGCCGAACGCCTCCAGTCGTGCCGCGAATGCGTCCCGGTGGAGGTCTTCGAGTGACGGCAGCGTAAAGGCTGAACCCTTCCTCATCCGCTCGCGCTTCTTAGCTTGGGTCCAGGTGTCGCTTGGATCAAAGGAGCTGGCCGTTGCGCGTGGTCCGCTGACCGCGAGCGTATCGATCAGCAGGAGTGCGGCAAAGATCGCGACTACGGTAACCAGCGCCCAATGTTCGCGGGTGTTGAGTGCTGCCGTGACGCTGGCGATAACACCAGCGAAGCCGACGAGCTGGAGCGCTTCGGTTCTGTAGGAGCTTAGCTCCGTGACCTGAGCAAGGTTTGCGTTCTGCAATTCTTCGTCGAGGAATGCCTCTTGAGTGGACCAAGTCATGGTGTTGGGTGGGGGTGCCTGTTCTCCGTGTCCCCTGGAATACCACTCAAGAAGAACGTGGTAGAGGATGCCAACCACGAAGAATGGCCCGAGGGCAACTGCGACGATGACGAGTTGGGTTGGCACACAGAGCGCCGGCGGCTAGACGCCGGATTGTGACCAAGTGTCAATGAGTGGGCGGACGGTACGCCTGCGATTTATCTCTCAGCTCATTCGACATCGCCGTCGAGTAGGTTCAGGTGCGGTCAAAGCGCTGGCGCGAACGTCCTTGGGCCTATCGGCTCCCGTCCAGCGTGGCGACGCCAGGTGGCATCCTCATTACGCTGCTAGTCGGCCTGGTCGGAGAAATCAAGAAAAGCGAGGTTCGCATCATCCTCATCGTTGTCGCGTGCCTCGCTAGCATCTGGCTCGTGCTTGCTCTCGTGGGTGCTGCACTCTCTCGGCGTGCGGATCGTCAACCTGCCAAGCCCAGCAAGCGACTTACCCTCAAGTAGGCAGGCACGCACAGGAGACGAGACTTAAAGCTCGTGGCCTCTTAGCGGAATGCTCTGGCGCCGCCGTCGAGCCCATTGACCAATCTGCCAAAGTGGGAAACTGCTGCCGGAGAGCAACAATCCAACCGTCGTATCGCGGGCGACAATGCCGACGCCGATAGCCCCGAGTAGGGATGCTCCCCATGCGACTTTGCCCCCTATTTCGACCCGTCGCAGGGAACTGCGTCTCGGTGCGAGTTCCCCCGATCTTCGTATTCTCATGTTGGAAGCCATCATCTCTCAACGGACAGGGCAGGAGCAAACCCGCTCGCCCCCGATGCAGTAGGCTTTCACACTAAGCGCGGTGCTTACCGGCCAACAACAGCGCTGTGCGTACAACTGGGTATGCAATGCCCCGTCCAATGGGGTATCGCAAGCGATTGGACAGGTACGCAGCCGCGCTTCGCGCGGCTGGCCCGCCACCCACCCCGCCTATTTGCAACGGGAAACGCCTCACGCCACTGGCCTTTACGGTTGTCCTATTGGACGCCCTTTCGCTCCCGCATCCCACCGCCTCAACGTAGTTGAGACACTGGGATGCGGGAGCAGTCCAGTGGCGTGAGGCGATTGTGCAGAGGTAGGCGGGATGGGTGGCGGGCAGATGATGAAGAACAACAACTACTGAGAAAGAAAAAAAGAAGAAGGAGAAGGAAGTAGCCGAGCCGGTCGCGGGGCACATAGGAATGTACGCGAAGGCTCTGCTACTTCCTTCCGGGATGCGATGTTCAGCACGGCGGGTCATCGCATCTGAGGGAATCGGAGCCGGTCTTACCGGCGCGTTACTTCTTCGTGTGACGCTCCGTCTCGCGTAGCAACTCCGACGCCGGTACGTCCAGCCCATCGGCGAGTTGCCAGAGTGCGCGGATGCTCACGTTGCGTTCTCCCCGCTCGGTGTCGCCGACGTAGTTGGTGGTCAGGCCGGAGCGGTCCCCGAGGGTTTCTTGCGTCAGGTCGCGCGCCTGGCGCAGTTCGCGCAGCGCATCGCCAAGGGCGCGGTGTCGTGGGCTGAGCGGAGGCATTCCAGCACCCTTGCCCACAGCACCCTGTTCGTCCACCAATTATCAGGGTGCCAACCCGGATATCGAGCATCTGCTCTACGCCGCTAGGACCGCCATTTCCAGCACGCCGATGGCTTCGATGGTCCAGCAGAAGCGGCGTGGCAGAGCTACGCGCTTGCGGCCATAGATGGCGTACAGCGGCTCCCATTCGCCAGGGCCAAGGCGCAGCGCGATCACCACGACCGGACCCCTGCGGAGCGCCGCCTTGATTGGCTCGCCGGGATTGCTGATCGGCTTGGCTTCGAGCGGTTCCATGCACGTCTCAGCCATCGCCCCGCTGCGTACGGGGGGCGCGCCGCATGTGCCATTGCTTGTAGGGGTTGAGGTCGTCCGTGTACGTGGCGGTCAACATGGGCCGTTGAGCCAGATGGCGTAGAAGTAGCTTGCGAATCCCGACATCACCATGACGAACACGATGGATAGAACTAGGACAAGTTCGTCTCGGGGGTCTTGACGCATTGGAGCACGAGCATTCAGTCTCGACGCTTCTGGCCTAAAAGGCAGGCTGGGAGGACGTGGAAAGCCTCCCAACCCGCCGACCTTCTCGCATTGCCTCGGATGCCCACACACGAGGGGTCTGGACAACCTGCGTTTCGGATCATCTTTATGGGGATGAACGGAACGCCGCAAAACCGTAGCACGGATTCCACGCTCTAGCATTGACGCTGCTTAGTTGACGATACAGAGCCTTGTATCTGCCGTTGACGCCAAGCAGTCTGTGCGGCAGTGTCCACGCAGTCCTACTCGCCCGATCCGGCTCTCGGCCACGTTATCCGGGCACTCCGCGAACGCGATCCCAAGCGCTCGCAGGAACACGTCGGCTTCAACGCAGGCGTCACGGCCGCGACGATTGGACGCATGGAGTTGGGCGCGTCAAAGCCCGAGTGGGGGACGGTGCGATCCGTCGCCGACGCGCTTGGCGTCTCGCTTGTGGAACTGGCCACCGCCATCGAAGAAGCCGAAGGCAAGCGTTGAGGCGCATACAACAGCCTCCCGCTCGGCCGGAGGATTACCGCCGTAACGGGAGGCTGCACACGCCAGGGCCGTATATCCACCGTGGAGCGCGGGATAAAACGCTAGCACAGGCATCGCCGCAGCATTGACGCTAGATCGTCAACGCCACAGGGCCTAGACTTGTCTATTGATGCTCTGGAATGTTTCCTACTATGGCCAGGAGCGGCGATAAGGCGTTGGGAGAGGTGCTGCGTGCGCGTCGCAATGACCGCGGCGAAAGCCAGGAAGAGGTCGGATACCGAGCCGGACTTACGGCCGGAACCGTCAGCCGCATCGAGCTTGGAGAAGGTCGTCCCGAATGGGAGACTGTCCGCGCCATCGCGCGGGCACTGGACTTCCGGCTCGGTGATCTCGGCAACCAGATCGAAGCGGTAGAGCGCAGCTTGGGGTAGACGCAACGAGGCCCGCGTTTGCGGGCCGTGGCTCATCGCGCTCTCGCTAACCAACGATCAGGGTGGTAGTGCTTTGTCGTGGCTCTCATACGTGTTCGATCCAAACGCGTGATCCTCGGTGCGGTGCGGCTGTTGCAGGAATGTCGCAGTGGCCGACTATCGACAGGAGTACGGTAGAGACGCGACGGGGCCGCTTCCAAGCGCGATAGCTTGAGCGGGAATCGCCGTGAGCACGCCACCCGACGACAAGCCTGACGGGGCTCGGCAACCGCTTGGTCGCCGCCGGTCGGGGCGGCGCGTTCGCGGCCCACAGTTCACTGAGCGCGACGCCGAAATCATCCGGTGGATGACGCGGCATGGCCTCGTGACCGCCGAGTTGGTTGGACGCCGCTTCTTTTGGCGTCCCGCCGTCAACGACTACGGCAAGTGGGCGGCATACCGCCGCCTGCGCGCATTGCGCGAGCTCGGATTGATCATCAGCAACAAGCCCTATGCGGATCAACCAGCGGTGCTGCGCGTGACACGGGAGGGCGCGAGGATCGCCGACCTTGGCCTGCGTCCTGCGCGGCTTGTCTTGTCTGAGTTGCGCCACTCGATCGCGGTTGTTTGGCTCACGGAGTACCTGCTTGCAGAAAACGCCGGCGCCGAACTGACCACCGAGCGCGAACTGCGCGCGGAGCGATACCGCGAACTGCGCGACGGGACACGTCATGCGGAACAAGGCCGCGCCCCGGATGCGCTCTTGCGTATCCCAACCAAGGGCGCAGGCGCGCAAGGCGTGACGACCGTGGCCGTCGAGTTGGACCTGTCGCGCAAGGACCGTCGCGCGATGGAACGCATGGTCCGTCAGTACGATCGTGAGAGGGTCGATCGCGTCTGGTGGTACGTGACGCCAGTTCGACTCGAGCGCACGCGCGCTCTCGTCCATAAGCTGCGCGCCGACGATCGCATCGAGGTCCGTGAGTGGCGCGAATAGCGATCGAATCGCAGGCAGCACCCGCAGTCCCAGGCACGACAGAGAATCACGTCCAAGACCTTGCAGCAATGCTCAGGGTGGCGCTCGGATGCGTGGCGCTGCTCGACCCCGGCGTCCTGCTTGGAGCTACTGTCGCTGGCGGCTGGCTCTGGCTGCACCGCCCATCAACTGCACGACGACTTGTCTGCGCGCTACTGCTCGTCGTGCCGCTGCTGGCGCTGCATCTCTTTCTTATGTGGGCATGGCCGTGGCGGGATTTGCTCGACCGTCTACTGTCGCCGAGGCAGGTTCCGCCCGTCGATGGTTCGCTCGCACTCCGCAGTCTTTACACCGAGGCTTTGGCGGGGCCTCTGTGGTTCGAGGGAGCAATCTTTGCCGCACGACTGAGATCCCGTACAGTTGACGCTCAGGCGCGCCGTGACCACCGCCTCGACATGCAGCGATGGCGGGCGATCGACGGGCGCCGTCAACCGATGTTGCCTAACCCGCAGACATCACGCTCGGATTCCAGCCCGGACCACCCACCGGGGAGAATCCGCCTTGGAGTTGACGCCGAGACAAACGGCCCTCTCGACCTTGAGCTACCCGCCGACATGGCGGCGCATGTCTTTCTGCCCGGCGCCTCTGGCAGTGGCAAGACCACGACCGTCGCGCGCCTTGCCGATGGTGCGCTCGCCAACGGATACGGCGTGGTCATCATCGACGCGAAGGCGGGCGGGCTCGGCAAGATAGCTCGCGCTCTCGCCGCCCGCTATGGCGTGCCGTTTCATCTTGTGGACCCGGACGACGCGGATTCGCTCGGGTACAACCCTTGCACTGGCGATCCGGCGTCGGTTGCAAACAAGCTCATGGGCGCGTTCACGTACAGCGCCGCAGCCGAGATTTACAAGAACATCGGCATGGAGATGGTCCCGGTGGTCGTGCGAGGGCTCCTGGCTGCTGGTGAGCCGGTGACACTACAAGCGCTCTATGCCGCACTCGGCACTCGTGGCATGGAGAAGATCGCGCAGAAGCTCACCGAGAATGACCCCACCCGCGAACGTTTGCTTGAACTTGCTGAGCAGAGGGACGATCGCACAACCGCCAGCGGCATGAGTGGCTTGCAGCGACGTCTCGGCGCGCTGATTGAGGGGAAGTTCGGCGAGCTTTTCCGTACGCAGCCGACGCTTGATTGGGACCGAGCGCTCGCGAAGCCATCCGTTACTTACATCGCGCTTAGTGTCTTGGCAAGCAGCGAGGACGTGAACCTGATGGGTCGTGTCATCGCTCAGGATATGAAGCAGGTTTGCGCGAGGCGTCTGCGTAAGCTCGCTGATGGCGGCGAACTGACGCCCATCCTGGCCGTGTTCGATGAGTTCGCCGCACTCGATGAGGCAGACCAGTTCTCGGACCTGCTTCTACAGGCACGACAGGCACTTATGCCGACCGTTATCTCTACTCAGTTCCTACCTGAGACAACATCGCTGCGTAAGGCATGTCTCGGTGCCGGTCTACTCATCGTGCATCGCGTTGAGGCCGAAGATGCCGAGGCCATCGCGGCGCAGTTCGGCACACGACGCGCGATGGAGCTAACCAACCAGATCGACTTTGAGACTGGCTTTTCCGAGAAGGGCAGTGCCCGCCGCGTGGACAAGTACAACGTCAACCCAAACGAGCTACGCAACTTCAAGACAGGGGAAGCGGCTTTCAAGTCAGTAGCCAAACGGCGTTACACAATCACTCGCATCTACTACGACCAAGAACTAGCAGCTTGACCGTAGACCAATCAATGCCCGAGGTCGCCCCGCTCATCGAGCCGCACGCGCGGCCTGACCGCTACCGAGCAAACAGTGAATGGTTGCGCGCGGGTGCAGGACGGCAGTTGCCCGCAGTAGTCGGTGCTCTTGTTGCGGCGTGGACTGGACTGCCGTTTGCTCTGTGGGCCGGGGTCGTCGGGATATTCGTTGGTGCGCTAGTGGGGTCCATTGGTGCATCGGCACTTGGCATTGCGTCGGTGGTCGGCCTTGAAATAGGAGTTGGCGTTCTGTCTGCCGTGCTCGGAGCTTTGCTTGGAGCCGTAGGTGGCCTCGCTCTTATCTATATCTATTTTGTGCTCCATCCGGTGCAACTCATCGGGGCAATCGTCAGCGGCGCACTCATCGGCGCCATCATTCTCACCATCCTCGCTCGCGCTGAGCCTTTTCTCATGCGCCTACGTGGATACCGCGAGTTGAGCAGGCGCGAGAAGGTACGACTTCATCCGCTGCTTATGGATGCAGGGCGCGGAATGGGACTTGCAATCGTCCCCGCGCTCTGGATCAGCGACGCGCAGAAGCCGGGAGCTTGGGCGCACATGCGAGGCATCGTCGTGACGCGCGGTCTGCTCGGCGATTACGACGCATCAGAGAATGCACCGAAGCCCGATCTTGACGACACCGCGCTTACAGCCATCCTCGCCCATGAGTTGCACCATTGGGACAGCGGCGATGTTGTCGGGTTGGCAGCCGTTCGCGCGTCCTTCTATCCAGTCGCACTCGTGGTAAACGCAATCTCGTGGGTGCGTCTGCGCGGTGAGTGGTTGGGGATAGTGTTGTGGTGCTTGTTCTGGCCCTTTTGGGTGTCAACGAGATTTGTCGTCGTCCCACTGATGATGCGTCGCTCTCGGCAATATGAGTACGAGGCAGACGCCCGCGCTGCCAGCCTTGGCGAAGAGTACCGCCTTGGTCTGCGCCGAGCACTGGACGAGTTGGCCGTATGGGAGCGGCCGCGCACCGGCTGGGAGGACGTACTTGCAGCGACGCACCCACCGATAGAGCACCGCCTCCAACGCCTAGAGGCGTTGACGGACGCACCATCGCCTCCTGCGGAAGATTGGGTGACGGTTTCTATTGATGCCCAAGGCAGACCGCACGAGCTACCCATTAACGACCACACCGTTGTCGCCGCACATCGCCGACTGAAGTCCGCCAAGCAGCGGGGCAATAGGAAAGCGTCTGATTCGGCAAGGTATGAGTTCAACGTCGCAGTTCTTCAATGGCTCAAGGAGACGCGTGCGGCAATAGAAGGAGGGGAGCCGGTTGACGTTGACATGACACCCGACGATCTTGACCGTGCCATTGCCGACTACGACATGACCACAAGCGTCGAAGCCGAAGCCCTAACAAGCAGCCAGCGCTAGCCTCGTGAGCCAATCGCCGTCGATTAGCACCGCAGGATGGAGGGGAAGAACCTCGTATCGACAAGAACCAAGAGAAAGGATCACCAATGTCTGACGACCGTGGACTAATCAAGCGTGTTTCATTCGAGATTCTGTATCCCACTGGACAACTCAAGCAGGTACACATCCCGATTGGTGGTGTGGCCAAGTGGGAGAACGCCGGGATGATCGCTTGGAATCACGAGTTGATCCGTGATGTGCTCGCCCCCGCCTTGGACATGCGTGGTAACACAGACGCTCTAGATAGGTGGGAATCCCTCGACGGTCACTTCAAGCCCGCGATGCTTGTAGTCAACAGCGACGGCTCAGTCATCCAGTTTTGCGGTAACCACGTTAAGGTTGGTGGTTCTGCACTCTGGCCAGACGACCCCGACGCTTACACCAGCGGAGAGAGTATGCAGGCCACCACTGCGGGCGCAATCTCGCGCTAGATCGCGGAGTGTTACGGCCTACGGCCAGCTTGTGCGTTGTAGTTGCGGATTACTGCGCCAGTAGCCGGTTGTAGGCCGATCTTCTCGTAGAACGGCTGCATCTCTGCGTCACAAATCAAATCGACCATATAGAGGGCCGAGATTTGATCCAGCATCTTGCACATGAGCGTCGTCCCGACGCCACCACCTCGGTACTCCTTTCGCACTTCGAGCAGAGGTATGTAGGCCGATAACACGCCGTCTGATATTGCCGTGATGAACCCGGCAACGGTGTCATCGTCAGCGAGTGCCAACACGACATGCGTACTCGCTCGTAGGATCGCAAGGTGTGTCTCCGGGCTTGGTGGGTTTGGCCAGCCATCGAAGAAGCCATGAAGTTGCTGTGGAACGATTCCCGACGCATCAAATAGATACTTCACGGCCGGGAGCGTAGCTCGAACCGGCCTCTGTGGGCCAATTATCGTGGGTCAGTGTCGCTTCTTGGTAGAGCGAGGCTTCGTCTCGTCATGAGGTGCATAGCAAACCGCTTACGAAGTGAAGGCACACTAATCAGTCTCATTGAACGGCGGACCTCGACACTGCTCCGTGAGCGCTCCGACATGGCGGTTCTGCGCGCAGCTCCACTAGAGACACAGATACCTAATAAACCTGCGCCGAGCAACCAGAACATGCCTATCAGCAACACATGGTCAGGAAACCGGGCGAGTGCGCTTGAGCCGATGAGTGCCCATTCTGCTCCGACAAGCCCACGACCAACGGCACCGATCCATTCCCAGCCTGTGTCTTGCGGTGCCCACCACCAGGCGCAGATGGTTAGCGGCAAGATCGTCCACCACTGCTCCGACACCAACCCGGCCACCATAGCTACGGGGACGCCAAGCAGTCCCAGTCGGGCACGCTGACGCCGGGAGGTTGCGGTGATAGCAAGTCGAAACCTAACAAGGGTTAAGGCTTGACGAAACACGCCGAGGGGATCAAAGAACGTTTCTCGTGTGCGTTGGCGGCCGTCTCTTGCTAAGCCTGCTCTAGCTACCATCGCGCCAACTCCTTCGTAAAAGGAGACGAGCGCCGCGACGGGGCTATGCGACGCCCGTCGATGTAAGTGTTAGCTATTTAGGACAAGAATGGCAATAACAAAAGAGCTTGTTACACAAGGGTAATCTCTTTGTTTACCTGTCACCACTATTGGCGGCTCGTCGTTACGACACCTAGTACATTTGCATCAGTGTTTGGAAATAGGTTGGTATTCGGTAGGTGCGGACGCCGGGCTGCAAGACAAAACGAATCGACGTTGCTTTAGACTGTGAGTTGCTAGCATCGATTAGCTTTATGTGCCAATTGCACTGTGGCTAATGCCAGTAGTATAATAATACGTAATGAACGCCGCCATCTACTGCCGTATATCCGAGGACAAGGTCGGAGCAGGTCTAGGGGTTGCCCGGCAGCGCGAGGACTGCGAGGCGCTGACCGTCAAACGTGGCTGGGATTTGGCCGGCCTCTATATCGACAATGACGCCAGTGCTTACTCGGGCAAGAAGCGCCCGGAATACCGCAGGCTCCTAGATGACGTAAAGGCAGGAAAAGTCAATGCAATCGTCGCTTGGCATACAGACCGCCTCCATCGCTCGCCCCGTGAACTAGAAGAGTTCATCGACATCTGCGACAAGCACAGCGTTCATGTAGAAACTGTGCGAGCGGGTGAGCTTGACCTAAAGACGCCCGCAGGGCGGGCCGTGGCTCGGACACTCGGCGCGTGGGCACGTTTTGAGAGCGAGCACAAATCGGAGCGAATCCGGCGAAAGACCACCGAACTAGCCCAACGTGGACTTCCTCATATGGGCGGGGCACGTTGCTACGGCTACCACAAGGATCGTGTCACGGTCGTTCCCGAAGAGGCCAAAGTGCTACGCGAAGTAACCGAGCGCGTGCTCGCGGGCGAGGCGTTGCGACATATCTGCATCGAGCTAAATCAGCGGGGCATCCGTACCGCGCAAGGGAATCTTTGGGCGACGCCACGGCTCAGGCAGCTCCTATTGGCACCGCGAATCGCAGGATTAATCGAACACCACACTGCCGGACGCGTGCGCGGTCAATGGCCCGCAATCATCACCGAGGAACAGCGAGCACGGTTGGTTGCTCTGCTAACTGACCCTACACGCAGGTTAAATCCAGGCGCCCCGCGACGGTGGTTATTGAGTGGCATTCTCCGATGCGGTGAGTGTGATAACCCACTGACGGGCCAGGGTGCTGTGCAAGGGAAGAGGTATCGGTGTGCTCAGTATCGGTGCGCGCCTATGGAGCATCGAGGGTGCGGCAAGGTTGCGATTTCCGTGCATCTCATTGAGCCTCATGTGATCGAAGCCGCTCTCTCAACGCTAGAGCGACTGCGAATTGCGCCCGACGCAGCCACCGAGGACGGCCATGCAGATATCGACGCGCTGGCAGCCGATCAATTGCAACTAGACGAGCTTGCATCCATGTATGCGTCACGCGCCATAACCGCGAAGGAATGGATACGGGCGAAAGCTGAGATTGACACGAGGATCGCAAACCGCAACCACCTCATCGCAGAGCGGACTATCGACCAACGACTACAAAACTTGTTGACCGCTACCGATATCGGGGTGCGAGACGCCTGGCCTGACCTGCCGCTGGACCAACGCCGAAGTATCCTTGCTTCGCTCCTGGACCGCGTAACGGTCAACAGGGCCAAGGCGAGACGTGTGTTTGACCCCGGCCGACTTATTCCCGTGTGGCGCGTCTAGGCTCTGCGCAGAGCGCAGCCCGGCCCGAACGATTACGCCGATATTCGCAAGTGTAACGGTGTCATAAACGTGCGGAGGAAGTCCTTGGGCGATTCGACTGCAAAGAGCCCATTCCCGTGCGGCCAAAGCCTGATCGCCCCGTCGCGTAGTTTGCTTTGCCATCGCGACGTCCTTGGTGAAGTAAAGGCGACGGATGCCGACACCTTTACACACCCCGTTGCGCCTAATATGCGCGCCAATTGTTCGACTAACGCCCTGCTGTCACCGAGTTGTAACTACACGATAGGTGGCGGGGATCACTCCCCGCCAGGCACCGGCAGATGCAGCCAGCGCGCGACGACCATCAGAAGGACGTTCGCCAACGTGCGCGCGAGCAACGCGACGAACCATTGACCAGCGAGTGCCTTGCTGACGCGACGGCGTGAGTTCCGTGAGCGGTGGTGAGCTTTGGTTGCCATTGTTTTCTCCAGGGGTGGATTCGACCCCACCGCCGGTCCAGGGATGACGAAGCGGAGTGGTCCGAGCACAGCGAGTGCATTTAGGTCCGCAGCGTCAACGGAAGCTCTGGCACAACAGGTTGGATCGATACCGCGCCGGAGAGAACATGGAACCAAGCGAGGCGCGCTTGCGGACGTACGCCGTCGCGTCTGCATACGCCGCACAGGCGAGGTTGGTTGTGTAGCTCGCACGTATGGCGCTGGCGCGTCTGATGGCGCCGGGGTGGGATCAACGCCTGCCGTCTAACCGTGACACGTCGTCATGGCACGGTCGTCTACAGCAGCACCGATGGGTGAGTGAGCAGTGGTCGGTTGTCCACAGCGGGCAGCACTCAGCCGCCCGTCGCGGTTTCATTACGCTGGACGAGACCGGCTGTCCGCAAGGTGCTTAGACCCGACCTCGCTTCGCTCGCCATAGCACGCACTCCCTAGAGCCCGTGGTCAACTGACGCGTCGCCTCACGAGGCAGGAATGGTCAACACCCGGCAGCGCCGGGTTCAAAGACCGGCTGAACCATCGAAGCGGACGCCACGATCCTGCCGCCGACTAGCGTTATGTCCCATTCGGATACCGCTGGCTGATACAGAAAAACTGCCCCTTGTGGGTTTCCCTGGGGGTCAAATGGCGGCTCTGCCGCATAGGTCACCGAGAGACCCCCTGCAACGTACCAAGCTCCACCTTCGGGAAGCAAGTGACCAAGAAAGTCCAAATGACTGCTGCCGTTCACACAGAACGCCACCGCGTAGCCTACGGTGCCCGACCTCTCGGCGATTACGCCCCCACTCATAGCGGCGCGCAATTGTGCTGCGGCCTTCATTCCGGCAGGACTATAGGTGCCGGTTGGTTCGTTGTTGAACAGCCAGCGTCCCCGGCGCTTGATCCAATGAGATACCCCTATGGGGTCTGCTCGAACCGCAGCCGCGCCACGAACAAGCTTTCCGACCGCAGCCGCGCCATTTACAAGATTTTCGCCGGCTTGGCAAGCAAAGTCTTCTACAAGTTGAACTGTCGCGCGCTTGCCTTTGAGGCGGACAATGGCACTCTTAATAAATGGCTCACGTTCTTCGCCGATGAGGCATTCCTGTGAGCCCCCGGCAGTAAATTCCTGTTGGGCCTCCGAAACGGCTTGTTCACAGGTTGTGGACGGAAGGTAGCGATCCTGACCACGCATCATCTCGATAAGAGAGATGCGCCCCTGCGCTGTCGTCGCTGAGCAAACCCCCGAACCACTTGCAAGGTGATCGCGTTCCAGGTGTACGGTTGTCTCGACGCGCTCCAAATCACGACGGAGCTGCGAGACAGAACTCGCGGTTGCTACTGCCGAGCCGCAAACGACGAGACTGATGCCACAGGCGAGGATGACGCTGCTGGAGATGCGGCAAAGTCTGTGTCCCTGCATCAGCGCCTTTCGGGATGAATGGTCTACCACCCTGATAGTTGGTGGACCTGCGGGACGCTAGCAGACGCTGGGCCAAAATACACCCTGATAGTGGGTCTGTGTTGCGACGCCGACGCCATCTTTGGCAGCGTGAGCGTTGAGCGCAGCGGCGAGCAGACGATAAGATGTCCGAGCGATGCTGTGCGGTTCGAGCCATCGAGGTTTTCTCGACAGAGCGCCGATGTTCCATAGATGTTCCATAGATGTTCCATATCGGCTGCAACGTATGGGCCAACGTTGGCAGAAATCGCGTAGCAAAGCCATAAGGGCGATTAGCTCAGTTGGTTAGAGCGCTTCTCTGATAAGGAAGAGGTCCCTGGTTCGAATCCAGGATCGCCCATCAAACCATCGGGTTGTTGAATCCCCTAGCACCGACTCCGTCCGCTGCGGTTAGTCCGTATCAAGTGAGAGTTGGAGTTTCTGCTCCGCCACGACAAACGGGTCGTACTCGTCTCGAGGTGGCCTACCTGCTCGAATCGCGTTACGCGCCTCGAGGATAGACGGCGAACCGACGTAGTAGCGACCACGGGTCTCGCCTCGTGGTATCAGCAGGCCTGCCCTTACCATGGCTTGGAGGTCCCGTGTTGCGGTCAACTCGGATATCTCGTCGCCTGTGGAGGACTCCACTCCCGACAAATATGAGTTGCGGCGTAGTCGAAGACCAAGGGCGACCTCCGAGAGTCCGGCCGCGCACCGATCCGGAAGCCCGTGCTGAGTTGCTAGCTCATAGCACTGGGAGTAGAGCCGCTCGATCTCCTCAATGCGCCGCAGGTGGGTCTTTGCCTGGCGGTAGTGAGCGGTCAGCATGAACCTAATCCACGGCCGCGCATCGTTTTCTGGGTGCCAAGCGGCTTGCCCGACCTCTGCGAGGATGTCGTAGTAGCCCTGAGTGTTGCGTCCGAGGTACTCCTCGACACTCGAGAACACCGGAGCGTTCAGTCGATCGCGCGCAATCACGAGAGTCTGAAGGCATCTAGCCATACGTCCGTTTCCGTCGCGGAAGGGATGAATCATCACGAGGTTGAGATGGGCCATCGCCCCCCGGACCAATACGGGAGCGCCGTCGTCCTGGAGTTCGTCCAGCATCGAGGTGATCAGCTCAGGTATCAAGTCGGCGTCAGGTCCTTTGTAGACGATCTGGCCGGTTGCGTCATTCCTAACTCCGATATCGCCCGGACGCCAACGGCCGGGGCCCTTGGAGAGGTCGTGCTTCAGCATCATGAAATGCAAGGCCTTGATCATGCCTTCGTCGACGGGCGCATCCTCATCCTCGGCGACTTGGAGAACGTAAGTCATCGCATCTCTGTAGCCGGCTAGGGCGAATTGGGTCTCTACGTTGGCATCCAGCGTCGGCTCGCCCTCGACCGCGGCGGCTACGTCGTCAAGGCTGGCGTTGTAGCCCTCAATGCTGTTGGAGCCTTGGACTGCTCGGGCAAAGGTCATACGCCGTAGCGTTCCGAACCAACGTCGGGGTCGGGCGACCTGGTGCTGAAGGTCCCCGCGAAGCTCGTCGATGAGTCGAAGTACCTCAGTCTCAATGAGGTCTAGGGCAGGCGTACGATACACGGGATTTGCATCCATGATGTAATGATAGTATCATAGCCTCACCCAATGCCACTATGATCTTTTCATTACATCATCGGAGCGGCCTTTTGTTAGGTCTTGCTGGTAATCCGCCTTATAGATGGTCACGGTGGTGACGCGTCCCAGCCATGCCGTCCGCATCATCCAATCATCACGATCGTGCGTGTCCTGCCGCATGGCCGGGTCGTCATGTTTACTTCGGCGACCATCCCACCACATGTCTATGCGCGAATGGGACGGCCCAGAACGCGAGGCGTGGCGGAAGCCCGTTTCTCGATCGAGACAGGCGAACTCATCGACCGCGTACTCCCGGCAGCCCAGGCGAGCGAAGTCACGGGATGGTGTCGCGGTCATCGCGAGGAGCTGGAAGCCGATTGGGCACGCGCGCAGCTAGACCAGCACCCGACCGGGCGCTACGATTGACCATGATGGAGCCAGGAATCGCCCCCGAGATGATCGCGGCGACGCCGCGCCCTGAGCATGTTGTCCGCGTGATGTTTGCCGACGGAGAGGTCCGCGACGTGGACATCACGCCGCTCCTGGACACCGAAGTATTCGCTCCCCTGCGCGATCCGAAGGTGTTCGAGCAGGTCACGGTGGACGACGAGCTGGGCACCATCGCGTGGCCCGGCGGCGCCGACCTCGACCCGTCCGTGATCTACGCTGCGTTGAACCTTGGCCCTAACAAGGCCCAGATCAAGGTTCTAGCCCCGAGCATCGCTAGCCCTTTTAGGCCTCCCGGGCAATAACCCGATCGATCTCAACCATCCCGCCCGAATGATCATCCGGGTAGACGACGATCACGCTTGGCGATCCCCCGAACCAGGCGCTCATCTCGCCCTCGCCGACGTACTCGGCGGCGCGTTGTGAGCCGTCGCCCTGGATCACCCACACGGGCTGACCCTTGTGGAACAGGCTGTCGCCGATGTCGGTCATCTTCGATAGAACGATACTCGTGTCCGCAAGGCTTCTTAGCGACTGGCCAGAGGCCATCCGCCTATTTGGGACAAACGTCTAAAGCGCAGCGGGCGCGAAGCGCCGAATATGCTCACATGACCAGAGAGCAAGCGAGATCGGTCGAGGGCAAGATCCGACTGTGGATCCTCGAGCAAGAGAATGACCGGCGGATGGAGCGACAGCTGGCCGGGGGCGATCACCGGGCACGGCGGTCGGTCCAGTCGAGTGTCGCCGGCCGCGACGGTCGCTACGCCCGATACTGATTTTTCACTGACGTCTATCTGGAGCGGCGAGGGCAGTCATAGCGGTTGCTGCGCGAACGGAGCGCTGGAGCTCACGACAGTCTCCCCAACACCAACGCGACCGCAAGCAGAACCAGTCCAGTGGCACAGGCCATCAGCGCACCCTCCATCGGCGCCGCGACCCGCGCGGCGTCCAACTCGACGGTGCGTCCGCTGCTCAATTGCTGTTCCCCGTGCAGCGAAACGGTTCGCCGGCGCAGCTCGCGTACCGGTGTGCTCAGACGTCGCTGCGCCATGCTCAGCATCAGGCATGCCGCGGCGACGAGCACACCATCGACACGTATTTCGCCTGCCTGCACCCAAAAGGCCGTGAACGCAGGGAACGCACCCCAGGCCAGCGCGAACCACAGGTCCGAGTGCATGCGTCCGCCAAGCAGCTCGAGGTTGTAGGCGAGCACCAGCAGTACACCTACGACGACAAACGCCAGCAGCCAGTAGGAGATCGACACGGCCCCCACAACACCGATCGCGATCGCCCCTGCCAAGGAGACGGTCGTGAGCGCGATTAGCGTGCGATCGGAAATGCCCGTCCGCAGCGGATGCCCATGCAGCTCATCCAGTGCGTGCGCGGCCACGCCGACAGCCAGCAGGAAAGCGAGCAGCGTCCACAGCAGGCGATGGCCGTCTAGGCGGGGTGCCACGGCTGCGCCGATCGCCACATAGCTCAGGTGCCAAGCCGTGTACGGGGGATGCAGCAACGTCAGCAGATCGCGCCAGCCACCGGGGCGCAGCGCGTAGAACGCCGGCCGCTCAAGCCTTCTCGGAGCCGCCACCGGCGTTTGTCCTTCCGGAAACCGCCGTTACTTGATTGCCCTGGTCAGTGTCTGGTGTCGCAGCGTCACTATCTGCAACGGTGCCTTCCATGGCAGGCTCCCGTTCGCGCTTTGTGCCCCACATCACCACGCCGCCACCCAGGCTCATGCGGCGAACGCGTACATCCTTGATCCCCGCTTGCTCCCACAGCTCTACCACGCGGGCCATCGGATAGCGCTCGTAGAAGGCCGGGATGCTCTCGGCCAGGAAGTGGCCAGTGTGCGCCCACTCGCGCGATACGGCTCTGCCCAGGACGGGCAAGCCCACATGTGTGTAAAAGCTCCATAGACCACGCCACAGCGCTCGCGGCGGCACGGCGAACTCGAGCGAGGCGATTCGCCCGCCGGGCTTGACCACGCGCGCGAGCTCAGCCATCGTGGCCTGCGGATCTTCCACGTAGCGCAGCAGATAGGTGAAGGTCAGGTGCTCGAACTCCTCGTCTGTAAAGGGCAGCTGCTCTGCCTCGCCGCGCACCAGCGACACCCGCTCGTCCAGCCTGCGGTCCGCATCCAGCTTTGCCTGTGCGCCGTCGAGCATCTGTGGGCTCTGGTCGAGTCCAACCACCTCGCAGCCGTAGCGCCGAACCAGCTCCAGCGCCACGAGCCCGGTGCCGGTGGCCACGTCGAGTATGCGCTCGTCGCGCTGAGCGCGCACCGCCTCGACCATCGCACGCCGCCAGCGCGGGTCCTGGCCAAAGCTCAATACAGCCGCCACACGGTCGTAGTGGCGCGGCAGCGGCGCGAACAGCTCCAGTGTCTCGGGTTTGAGGCTGCCGGGCGCGGTGAAGCCGGAGCCGCCAGGCGCTGGAGAGGTTCGCTCGATCTCGCTCATGGAGAGCACTCGCTATCGGTCATCTCCTCAAGAATGATCGCTCCCCGCGTCATGCACAAGCTCCGCAAGCCGCCGCTCAGTGGCGCGGCGGCCCCTCCGCGAAATCCGGAGCAGGGCGATCATCCGTCGAGCCCGACTGCAAGCGGCGCTGCAAACCAGTCACTGGGGGCTAAGGCAACCGGGCACCCGTGCCGATGATGGCTCCGTGGCAACTACCTCCCGTCCGCTCCCCCTGCGCGCCGTCGTGTCGATCGCGGCGCTTGCGCTAGTGGCCTCGCTCATGCTTGCGCTGCTATTCGCGGCTCCACCGGCTGGGGCGTTTTTGACGACGGTTGAAGGGACGAATGTCGGCCTGCAGCCACGCAGTGTGGAAGCCTTCGATGGAAGGTTGCGATGGGATCCGCTCGTGGAACCGGAAGTTATGCCTTCGCCCGAAAGCTTTGCTAACGAAGCTGGCAACCCGGTTGTTAGCGCGAGCAAGATATACGCGATTTACTGGGATCCGACCGACCATTATCACGGCGACTGGCAGCACGTAATCGATGGGTTTCTGCAAAATATGGGCGCGGCCAGCGGTACACTGGACAACGTGTTCGCGGTGGACGCTCAGTACACGGACAAGTCTAACAAGCATGCTCTGTTCAAGTCGACCTTTCAGGGTGCCTACACCGACACAGACGCATACCCGCCATCGGGTTGCGAAGATCCCCACCCACTCAACCCACTGGATTTGATCGGTTCCGAAAAAGGAAAGAATAGCCGTGGAGAATCTCTGTACGAACCAATTTGTCTGACCGACCAGCAGATCAGCAAAGAGCTTGAAGCGTTTATCGCCCAGCATTCATTGCAGAAGGGGATGGAAACAATTGTCTATCTCCTGACTCCCCCCGCCGTGACCGTATGCCTCGACAAAGGAGGGAACAATGGGCACTGTTCCGATTTCCGTGGCACGATCGCGCAAGCCGAAGCTGACGTGAGGGAAAAGAGGGGGGTGGAAAAGCTAGAGCGGGAAGCGAAAGATCAGGCGGAAAGGGAAGCAATAGAAAAATCCTATGTAGAACCTGAAACTCTCAAAAGTTATAACGACAGTTTCTGCAGCTACCACAATGCACTCGATGCGAGCAACTCAAGCGGTGGGGAAAACACAATTCTTTACGGTGTAATTCCTTGGACAGCGGGTGGGCTCGGCGACGCGCAGCTTGTCGAACCAGACCAGATCACCGCATACGAGTGCCAGGATGGCGGCTACGATCCCAGCAGCAAGCCGATCGAGAAGCACGAGGAAAAGAAGGAAAGGACCCCCAAGGAAATAGAAGAAGACGAACACAAGACTCTAAAGCAGCAACGGGAAATTGTGGAACAGGAACTGCTGGAAGGCCCGCACCCACAAGAGCCCAATCAGGTGAAATGTCCGAGCCCAGACGGCGGCTGCGACACCGGGCTCGCCGACCTGATCATCAATCAGATTGCGGTCGAGCAGCAGAACATCGTCACCGATCCGCTGTTGGACGCTTGGCAGGATCCGAAAGGCAACGAGGCGACCGACGAGTGTCGCGACTGGTTTGCGTACGTGCTCGGCGGAAACGTCGGCGCCCAGGAAGGATCTGACGCTGGAACGCTCTTCAATGAGGCTCTTGCGGGTGGCGACTACTACCTCAACGACGCCTTCAACTTGGCTGCGCTCAAGCTACCCTATCCAGGCGTGCCATGTCTGCCGGGCGCCTCGCTGCTTCCCCAGTTCACCGCGCCAAACCCCATAAACGCAGGTGAAATCGTTGGCTTCGACGGCATGGAGTCAGACATCTCGCTTGGCGCTGACACCGTCTTCTCACCAACTGGCGAACCGCACACCGGCTACGCCACCTACACCTGGAACTTCGGCGACGGCTCGGCCCCTGTGGTCGGCTACGCGCCGGGCGCCCCGCTGGTGAACTCCCCAGGCGTCTCACCATGTGGCGCCCCCCAATGGGAAGCGCCCTGCGCGGCGAGCGCCTACCACTCCTATAAGTACGGCGGCACCTACGAAGTGACACTCACTGTCACGGACGTAGGCGGTAACACGGCCAGCGTCAAGGAGCCGATAACCGTCGTCGGCGCACCTGAACCAAAACCTGAACCGACACCCACACCGGCGCCCGCACCTGCACCTGCACCTGCACCGACACCTTCGACCACCACACCGGGCGGCTCAGGCAGCTCCGGCTCCTCCGGCGGCTCGGGTGGAACTGGCACCACAACGACACCCCCCCAGTGCTTGGCGCCTCGGTCACCTCCAAGTCCCTGAAAAAAGCGCTCAACAGCGGTCTCCCGGTGCGCTACACGACCAACGAGCAAGTGGCCGGCAACATCGAGGTTCTGCTTGAAAGCAGCACAGCCAAGCGTCTGGGCATCAAGGGCGCGACGGCCACAGGCCTGCCCGCCGGCACGCCGAAGTCGATCGTCGTCGGCACGGCCGTGCTCGTGACGACAAAGGCCGGCCAGGGCACGATCCGCGTGAAGTTCACCTCGCGCGCCGCCGCCCGCCTTAAGCACGTTCACAAACTCAAGGTCACACTGCGCCTGTTCGCGCGCAACGCGTCGCGTCAGAGCCCGCAGACGACGACAATGCTCAGCACCATCGTGCTTAACCCCTGAGGCGCTACAGCCCAGGCGGATGGCGCACGGCGTAGCCTTCGAGCGAAGGCTGCGAGACAAGCCAGCGCGACGCGTAAGGACCGCTACGCCCGGCCGTGTCGAACCACACGCCGTCGACATCCATGAACGTGTGTCCCGCGTTGGCATAGATCGTGATCCAACGGCCCGGCCCCGGTTCGCCCCAGTTGGCCAGGTCTCCGGAGACCAGCGGCGCGTTTAGCAGGCCGCCCGCCGCAAGCGCATAGCTGACCGAACCGGAGCAGTCGTAGCCGTTGGCGACGAACGAGGCGTGGCCGCCACCCCAGATGTAAGGGAAGTCGGCGATCGCGTTGCCGCCGGCGACCACGCGCTGCACCGCTTCGGGCACGTTGGTAGGGATTGGGATCGTGCCGTTTCCGCCGACCGAGAAGCCGCCGGCGACGGGCGTGAGCACGCGTCGCTGCGCCGCCTGTTCTTGGGCCTTGGCCTTTTCCTCTTCGCCAAGCTCCTTGCGGATTTCGGCGTCTGAGGCTGCTCCGGGAGCGATCGCGGCTTCGGCGGCGACGCTTGGCGTGCTTGCGCGAGCGTGGTGCACCGAAGCTGGCAGCGGGAAGCTCTTGGATTCTTCGGGATCGCGCACCTCGGCGACGGCCACGCCCTTGACCGAACCGGCGCTTGCGCCGGCCGGCGAGCCCCCGCCGGTGGCGCTCGAGATAGCGCCTTTGACGTGGGTGCTTGCGTCGGAATGCGTTGCGCCGGTTGCGCCTGTCCCGGCGCCGGTGTTGGCAGCGCCGGGCTTGGTTGCTGGGGCGGTCTGCTGGGCGCTCTGGCTGGAGGAGTGGCGCTCCTTTACGCTGTTGCCGGCCTGTGTGCCACTTGTCTTGGCGGCTTCCGCGGGTGCGGAATGGCCGCTGTTGCTGAGCAGCAAAGCGGCCACAATGGCGATCGCGACAACGCCGACTGCGCCCGCGAGCACACGCCACGAAAGCGGCAAGCCCCCTCCCGAGCCAGGCTGGACTGTGGTGTCGGACCCTGTACTCACCCACCGACAGGCTAGCGCCGCGCGTGCGGGTAGTACGCCGATCCCAAACAGTGCCGCTCCGCGCCCGCCTTCGGTACCCTGATCGGATGCCTGTACAGGAAACCGCCGTGGACGTCCGTCCCGGCGGCGCTGACCATCGCGCCGAAGCGCGTGTGCACGTGCGCCTGCTACACGGCATGCGTCGGCCCGCCAACTGGTTGCAGCTGGTTCGCTTCGGGCTCGTCGGCGGTGTCGGCTTCGTGCTCAACCTGGCCGTCTACACGCTGTGCGTGCACATTCTGCACGTCGCCTATCAGCCGGCATACGTGCTGGCTTGGCTGGTCGGTGTGACGAACAATTTCGTGCTCAACCGCCACTGGACGTTCGACGCCTCGGCAGGCAGGGCTCACTTCCAAGCCGTCCGCTTCTTCGTGGTGAGCCTGATCGCGGCCCTCTTCGGGTTCCTGCTGCTCACGCTGCTTGTTGAGGTGGGTGGACTCGCCAAGGTGCCGGCCGAGGCGATCGCCGTGGCGGGCTCGATGCCGCTGAACTTCCTCGGCAACAAGCTCTGGAGCTTCCGGATGCGCCACTGACCGGGCTTCGTTCGCTGTCCGGGCTGGCCGGGGCGCGAGGTTGGGTACCTATACTCTGGATTTCCCCCGCTGGAGGAACGTCGTGCAGGAGATGGTCATCTATGGCGTGAGCTTCGACATGGTCGGCAAGCAGCCGATTGTGTTGCTGAAGACAGTGGACGGCAACAAGTTCCTGCCGATCTGGATCGGGCACCCCGAGGCCGCCTCGATCCTGATGAAGCTGCAAGGGGCCAGCACGCCGCGACCGATGACCCACGACCTGCTGTGCGAGATGCTTGGAGAGCTCGATGCCAAGTGCACTCAGGTGGCGGTCACCGAGCTGCGCGAGAACACTTTCTTCGCCTCGATCACGCTGAGCGTCGGCGGACGCGAGCTCGAGATCGACTCGCGCCCGAGCGACGCGATCGCGATCGCCGTCCGGGCTGGGGCCCCGATCTTTGCCGCCGAGGAGGTGATCGCCGAGTCGGCGATCGAGTTCGAGCACAACATCGAGGAGTCCGAGGACGTCGTCGAGCGCTTCAAGGAGTTCCTAGACGAGGTTACGCCCGAGGACTTCGCCGCCGGCGATTCCTGAGCGGATCGTTGCTGTGCCAAGCGCGCATGCGCGCTTGGTCGGTAGGCGCATGCGCCTACCGACACCCCCGCACATGTGCGGGGGTGAAGTACATCAATGACTGCCGCGCTGCGCCCCGCGCTGCTCGCGTCGCGGTAGCTCGACGACCTCGGCCATCCCCGCGTCCCCCTGCTGCGCAGGCCGCTCAGCCCTCGCGGGCTCCGCACCGGTGAGCGTGCCGAACAGGCCCACCTGCTCGAGCAGAACCTTGCCGATGCGCCTGATCCCCTCGCGGATGTCCTCCTCGGCCACGCCCGCGAAGTTGAGCCGCATCGAAGAGGCTCCACGCCCGTCCAGGTAAGCGGAGCGGCCCGGTACGAAGGCAACGGCCTCGCTCTCCAAAGCGCGCGCGAGCAAGTCAGTCGTGTCGATGTACTCGGGCAGCGTCGCCCAGATGAACAGCCCGCCCTGCGGCTTGGTCCAGCTGGCGGCGGGGCCGAAGTGCTCGGCCAGCGCGTCGAGCATCGCGTCGCGGCGCGTGCGATACAGCGCCTTCAGCGAATCCAGGTGGGCCAGCCACAGCGGTTCGTCCTCGTTGCGAGCGGCGCTGAGAGTCCCACCGCCGCGTCGCGCACCGCCGCGCGTGCTCTCTTCGAAGTAGGCCGCCACGAACAGCTGCGTGACCGGTGAGGAGCACAGGTCGGCGCCCTGCTTGCACAGGTTCAGCTTCTCGAGCACCGGCCTCGGCGCCACAGCCCAACCCAGGCGCACCCCTGGCGAGAGGATCTTCGAGAAGGTCCCAAGGTAGACGACGAAGTCAGAGGCGCCGCCGCGTTTGGCCGCTGCCGCGTCGAGCGAGTGCAGCGTCGGCAGCGGCTCGCCCTCATAGCGCAGCAGGCCATAGGGGTTGTCCTCCAACACGAGGATCTCGCGCTCGCGTGCCACCTCCACCAGCCGCCGCCGCCGCGCCAGCGACATCGTCACGCCCGCCGGGTTCTGGAAGTTGGGGATCGTGTAGATGAACTTCGGGCTACGTCCTTCGGCGGCGAGCCGGTCGAGCGTGGTCTCCAGCTCGTCGATCGGCATGCCGTCCGAGTCCATCTCGATCTGCACGACCCGCGCCTGGTAGGCGTCGAACGTCGGGACCGCGCCCGGATACGTGGGCGCCTCCGCCACGATTGTGTCGCCCGGGTCGATGAAGGCCTTGCACATCAGGTCGATCACTTGCTGTCCGCCGGTCGTGACCAGCACCTCGTCCGGGTCCACGGAGGTGCCTTCCTCAGCCATCACTTGCAAGATGCACTGCACCGTGCACGCCATCCCCTCTGTCGGCCCGTACTGCAGCGCCCGCGCGGTCGACTCGGCAGCGACCTTCGACATCAGCTTCGCGTACAGCTCTGGGGGAAAGGTCTTTGTCTCGGGTAGGCCGCCTGCGAGCGAGATCACCTCCGGGCGTTCGGTCAGCGACATCATGTCGCGCATCGCCGAGGAGCGCATGCCATGCGTACGCTCAGCGAACAGGCCT
This sequence comes from uncultured Solirubrobacterales bacterium, assembly GCA_963827045.1. Classification (GTDB taxonomy): domain Bacteria; phylum Actinomycetota; class Thermoleophilia; order Solirubrobacterales; family Solirubrobacteraceae; genus Palsa-744. The sequence goes on along the minus strand of CAWGZH010000002.1, from coordinate 1,113,178 downwards.
TCGTAGCGCGCCAGTTCGTGGGCCGTCGGCCGCACCCGCCCGCCCGCCTTCGTTTGCCCCGTGGGCATTTGCCCTTTGGTGTCCTTCTGGGTGTCCGCCGCCAGGGGAAGCCTGTCCCCCGTCGTGGGGTGCTCCCCGCCGCCGGGGGGGTCGTCTATCGTCATGACCCGTCTCAAGGTAGCGCACCATCCAAACGACTTCATCTCCTGCAACCGGGCCTGTGTGCCGCCGCCGCCCAAGGCGGGCGGCGGACAGTTAGGTTTTAGGGCAATGAACGGACTCGTCTTCTACATCGGCCTTGGCCTCGGCCTCGCTGCCGCCTGCGGCTTGAGGCCTTTCTTGCCCCTGCTGCTTGCCGGGGCGCTTGCCGGCAGCAATGCGCTTGATGTCAGCTTCAGCACGGGAGCCTTCAACTTCCTGGAAGCGGACTGGTGGCTGCTCGTGGTCGCCGTCGCGTTTGCGCTTGCCTATGCGCTGCAGATGTTGCTCGGCCTTGCACCGACGATCGACCCGAGTGACCGTTCCGCCCGCCCGGACCCGCTAGCGGCGTCGCTCGCCGGTTTGAGCGTCGGCGCCGGGGCGCTGCTGTTCGCCGGTACGCTGGCCGCGCACGGCGATGCCTCCTGGCCTGGGCTGCTGGGTGGTTTCCTGGCGGCGGGCTTGGCGCAGCGCGCCTCGGGACCGGTGATCGCGCGCGCGCGCAAGCGTCTGCCAGATCGCGGCGCGCGCGAAGCGTTGACGCTGTATCTCGACTCCGCCTCGTTGCTGGTAGCCGTGCTCGTGGCGCTACTGCACCCGCTCGGGTATGTGGCGATCGCGCTGCTCGCATGGTTCGTTTGGCGGCTGCGGGCACGCTCGGATGAGAAGTACGCGGGCCTGCGGATCCTGCGGCGGTAGTGCAGGTGTACTCTCTTTTTGGAACGAATACGATTGTGACTACATATCGTAGTCACATATGTGAATCGCGAAAAAAGGACATAACACTCCTCTCGCTTATGTCCGCATCACTCCCGACGAGATGACGGTCCCACCCAAGCTCGTCCTGTGCGTGATCGACGCGATGGCGCCCGCAATGCTCAAGCGTGCGGTGGCCGCCGGCGAGGCGCCGACGCTTGCAGCGCTGATGGAGCGCGGGCTCTATGTTCCTGACTGCGTCGCCGCCTTCCCCTCGGTGACGCCGGTCTGTGCCGCCTCGATCGTCACGGGTGCCTGGCAGGATCGCCACCACATCCCCGGTATGTGCTGGTATGACCGCGCCGAGCGGCGCTATGTCGAGTACGGCTCAAGCTTTCGGGCTTCCCAGCGTGTCGGTCTCACACGCCAGTTGACCGACACCGTCTACAACATGAACGGCGCCCACTTGTCGCGCGACACGCCAACCGTGTTCGAGTCGCTCGACGATGCTGACGTTCGCACCGCCGGCACCACCTACCTGATGTACCGCGGTCGCCACCGCCACGAGCCCCAGCGCGACAGCCCGCTCACGCGCATCGCCTCCACCTTGATGCGCCATTCGGTCATGGGCCCGCGCGAGCTGTTCTACGCGGACATCTTCGCCAGTCGCCGCACCGGCTGCCGCTCGACGCTCGGCATGCCGGGAGTGCGCGACCGTCATTCCGGCTGTGTCGGCGCCTACATGGTCGAGCACGACCTGTTCGACTTCCTCTTGCTGTCCTTGCCTGACAACGACTGGCACTCTCACCGTGCGGGACCTGAGGGTCAGGTGCGCTCGATTGCGCTGGCCGACGTTCAGCTCGCGCGCGTGATGGATGCTGCCGGCGGTGTCGATTCGTTTCTCGAAGAACATGCAGTAATCGTGATGGCCGACCATTCGCAGGCAGCCGTGACGGCCGCGATCCCGCTGGCCGACGAACTGGCACAGCTGGACGTGCTCACTCCCGGCACGCGGGGCGAGCGCGAGGGTGGCCGCGGCGAGCCCTCTACCTCGTCCGGTGAGCAGGGCGGGCCTGGAATCGCGGTCTGCCCCTCTCAACGCGCGGCCATGGTGTACGTGCTTGACGGCGAGCGGCCCGAGCGCCTGCGCTCAGACGTGGTGCGCGCCGCGCTCGGGATCGACGGCGTCGAGCTGGCGATGTGGTTGGAGCGCGATGCCCATGGCGCGCCGGTCGAGGCCGTGATCGCGCGCCCGGGAATCGGAGAGCTGCGCTTCTGCCCTGGGGGTGATGATTTGGATTTGGATGGGCGTGCCTGGTCGCTCGAAGGCAGCCTCTCGGTACTCGACGCCAAGCGTCGTGACGGGCGGCTGATCTGCCCAGACCATCCGGACGCTTTTGACCGAGTCTGGTCGGCCTTGACCTGTCCTACCTCAGGTGACGTGCTGCTATCGGCGGCGCCTGGACGCGAGTTCTCGGATCTCGGTGGCCAGGCGCACGTGGGCGGCGGCTCGCACGGCTCGCTGCGCGGCGAAGACTCGCTCGGCGCCTTGATCCTGTGCGGTGTCGAGATTCCCCAGGCGCCGCGGCAGTGGAGTATTCGCGACCTCGCTCCGCTGGTGCTGGAGCATTTCGCGTAGGTCTGCGCAGGCCGGCGCGGGACGCCGGTACCCTCGCACGATGGTCTCTGCGCGCATGCTAGCTATCGCTATCGCGGTATGGGTGCTGGGCACGACCCCGGCATTCGCGGCGCAGCCGCGCAGCGAGAGCTTGACCGGACCTGCCTCGCAGCTGGGGGCCCTGGCCGCCTCGCCCAATGGGCACGACCATCAATCCATATCCAAAACCGAGGCGACTCCCCACCGCGGGGTGCAGGCGACCAGCGTCGGTCTCAAAGACAAGACGTCAAGCACGACGACGACCAGCGCCGAACCGGAAGCCCCCGTACCGGTGGTCGACTCGGACACACCCCCACCGGGACGCTATAGCTCGCCAGACCGGATATTGCGGATCGCCGACCGCTTGGCGAAGATGCGCGCCGTGCGAGCCGAATATCCAGGTTCCTTCGGCGACGTCTACCTGAAGGGGCCCAGTCGCTGGCAGGTCAGCTACTTCTCCAAGCAGGGCAAGGAGATCGGCTTGGTGATCCTCGCCGACTACAGCGGTCACGTGCTCGAACAGTGGACCGGCTTTCAGATCGCATGGACGATGGCGCGCGGCTATCCGGGCGCTTTTGGCAGGCACGTGAACGCGCTCTACATCTGGATTCCGATGTGCCTTTTGTTCTTCGTGCCGTTCTTCGACTGGCGCAAACCCTTGCGGTTGTTGCACTTCGACCTGCTCGTGCTGCTGTCCTTCTCGGTGTCGTTGGCGTTCTTCGATCACGCGCACATTTATGCCTCGACGCCGCTGGTCTATCCGCCGCTCATCTACCTGCTCGTGCGCATGCTGGCGCTGGCGCGGGTCGGGCGCCGCAAGCAGTCCGGACGCGAAGCCCCCAAAGCGCCACGCCTGCTGATCCCCACGCCCTGGCTCGCGATCGGCGTGGTGTTCCTGCTCGGCTTTCGCATCGCGCTGAACGTGACCGACTCCAACGTGATCGATGTCGGCTATGCGGGAGTGATCGGCGCCGAGCGCATCGCCCACGACGAGTCGCTGTACGGCGGCTACCCCTCCGACAACGAACACGGCGACACCTACGGCCCAGCCAACTACGAGGCCTACGTGCCCTTCCAGCAGATATTCGGGTGGAGCGGCACCTGGGACGACCTGCCCGCCGCGCATGCTGCCGCGATCTTGTTCGACCTGCTGGCGGTCGGCTTGCTGTTCCTGCTCGGCCGGCGCGTCCGCGGCCCGGGCCTGGGGATCCTGCTCTCCTACGCCTGGGTCTCCTACCCCTTCACGCTGTATGCGCTGGAGAGCAATTCAAATGACTCTTTGGTGGCGGTGCTGATTCTGGCGGCGCTGCTGGCCTGTCCAAAGCGATGGGGTCAAGCCGCGACGTCTTCAGCACGCGGCATGTTCGCCGCTCTGGCGGGCCTCACCAAGTTTGCGCCGCTGGCGTTGGCACCACTCATGTGGACCCATGGGCTGGGCGGTCTATCGGCGCGGCGGCGTGCCGGCGCGCTGGCCCTGTTCGCGTTCGCATTCGTGCTGACGGTTGCCGTCGTCTCGATCCCGGCTTTCACGCACGACTCGCTGCACACGATCTACGAGCGCACGCTCGCCTACCAATCAGACCGCGAATCGCCCTTCTCGATCTGGGGCTTGTACGGCAGCTCGCCCACCGGTGGTCGCTATCTGCGCTGGTTGAGCGGTGCCCGGGCCGCCGTGGTCGGCGCCGGGATCGCGCTGGCGCTGGCGCTCGCCGTGCTGCCGCGCCGCGAAGACCTGGTCGGTCTGGCGGCCGCCGCCGCCGCGATCCTGATCGCCGTGCAGCTCGGCATCGACCATTGGTTCTATCTGTACATCCCGTGGTTCTTCGGCCTGGTGATGTTGGCCCTACTGGGCCAGATCAACTGGGACGGACCGTCGCTGCCCCCTGAGCTGGGGCGGGCGGACGCGGCATCAGAATCTGCTCGATCGAGTCCGCTCGCAACGGCCGCGAGCAGCGTATGAAGACGCCCATCAGCCAGGGATCCTCCTTGGAGGTCTCAAAGCGCACGGGCATCTGCGTGACAAGCGACTCGATGGCCTGCTCGCGCTTGACCCCGATCACGCCGCCACGTGGACCGGTCATGCCCACGTCGGTAATGTAGGCGGTGCCTTTCGGCAGCACGCGCCCGTCAGCTGTGGGCACATGCGTGTGCGTGCCGAGGACTGCGGTCACGCGCCCGTCGAGCAGCCAGCCGAGTGCGACCTTCTCGCTCGTAGCCTCGGCGTGCATGTCCACGAGGATGTGGTCGACGCTGCCAAGCTCGCGCAGAGCAGGCTCGATCTCGGTGAACGCCGAGCGTCCGGCCTTCAGGAAGAGGTTGCCGCTGAGGTTGACGACGCCGAGGCGCACCCCGTCCTTCTCCACTACGCAAACGCCGCGCCCAGGTTGCCCACGCAGGTAGTTGAACGGGCGCACGATCCGCTCCTTGGTGTCCAGGTAGGAGTAGATCTCGCGTCGGTGGTAGGCGTGATTGCCAAGTGTGATCGCGTCGATGCCGTTGCGGAACAGCTCCTCGGCCACCTTGGGCGTGATGCCAAGGCCGCCGGCGACGTTCTCGCCGTTGACCACCACAAACGTGGGCGCATAACGCTCGCGCAGGATCGGCAGGCACTCCAGCAGCGTGTGGCGGCCGATGCTGCCGACGAGATCGCCGACGAACAGGATGCTGACATGGTCGTCCCCCGCCTCCTGCGTCGCCTCCGGCTCAGCCATACTCTGCCCATCGTTGGAGTTTGGATGACAGGGGAGTCGTGAGCGAGGCCCAGCCGCCCACGCAGGCCGAGCGCGAGCTCGTCGAAGAGGTCGAGGAGACGCCTGCCGTAGAGCCGTCTGCCGCCGAGGCCCCGCGCGTGCTCGTGCCGCGTTGGGTGCAGCTCGTGATGCTGCCGATCTCACTGCTGGCGCTGTGGGCGCTCGCGCGGGCGGCGGGCAAGGTGCTGCTCGTATTTGTCATCGCCGGGTTGATCGCGCTCATCCTGAACCCACTTGTCGCTTTCTTGCAGCAGCGCACGCGTATGCCGCGTGGGCTGGCGGTGCTGGCCGTATACCTAGCATTCTTCCTGACGCTCACCGGTGTCGGCTTCCTGCTTGCCAACCCGATCTCCCATCAGGTTCGCACCTTCACGAACAATCTCCCGCACATCGTCACCGAAGCTAACCAGCAGATCGAAAGTCTGCAGCACACTCTGAACAAAGACGGCATCCACGCCAAACTCACCAGTCAGGGCAAGACGGCCCTGCAGACGTTGCAGGACCAGCTCTCCAAGAGCGCTGGCAAACTCGCGACGTTTGGCACCGGCCTGCTCACCGAAGTCGCCAAAGCGCTTGTCGATCTTGTGCTTGTGTTTGTGCTGTCGGTCTACATGCTCGTCTACGGCCAGTCGATCGGCAGGGTCGTGCGCAAGGCGATGCCCCCAGGCGACGGCTCGCGCGCGGACGATTTCCCCAATCTCGCCCAGCACGCCGTCTCGCGCTATGTCGGTGGGCAGCTGCTGTTCAGCATCATCATGGGCACCTCCACGGGTGTGGCGCTGTACCTGTTCGGCGTGCTCGGAATCTTTCCCGACGGTCGCAGTTATGCACTCGCGTTCGCCGTCTTCTACGGCGTGATGGAGTTGGTCCCCTATATCGGTCCTATCCTCGGCGCGATTCCGGCGGTTGTCTTGGCGCTGTTCACCGACCCGATCAGTGCGCTGTGGGTGGGTTTGTTGTTCGTCGGCCTGCAGCAGTTGGAGGGGCACGTCGTGGCGCCGCAGATCTTCAGCCACACGCTGCGCATCAACCCGCTGCTCGTGATCTTCGCTCTGTTGCTGGGCTTGCAGCTGTACGGGATCATCGGCGCGCTCGTGGCCTTGCCGATCCTCTCGGTATTGCGCGAGACCGCGCTCTACCTATGTCGCCATCTGGCGTTCGAACCGTGGGAGCGCACTCCCAACAAGTTGCTGTGAGCGAGGTTCTGCGCGTCGAGGGTCTCGGCAAGCGCTACGGCTCGCGCGAGGCTCTGCACGAGGTCAGCTTCGCCGCCTATGCAGGCGAGCTGCTGGCCGTGGTGGGCCCCAACGGAGCCGGCAAGACGACGCTGCTGTCGATCCTTGCCGGCGTGCAAGCACCGAGTGCGGGTACGGTCGGCCGCGGGGCGGGCGAGATCGGTTGGGTGCCGCAACAGCCTGCCGTCTACTCGAAGCTGTCGGTTCTCGAGAACCTGCGCTTGTTCGCATGCTTGGAGAAAGTGGCCGATACCGAGACGGCGGTGGCGCGCATGCTCGAGCAGACGGGACTGAGCGAGCGCGCTGAGGAGCGCATCGACCGGCTCTCCGGCGGCAACCAACAGCGCGTCAACGTGGCGCTTGGCTTGCTCGCCGATCCCCCAGTGATCCTGCTCGACGAGCCCTCCACGGCTCTCGATCCTGCTCAACGTGAGCGCCTGTGGTTGCTTGTGGGCGAACTTGCGGCACGCGGCACCGGTGTCGTGTTCTCGACGCACATCGTCGCCGAGGCCGAGCGCTACGCGGCGCGTGTGCTGGTGCTTGACCAGGGCCGGTTGCTGTTCGATGGCCCGCCGGCCGAGCTGGCCCGCGAGGGCGGCGGCGAGGATGGGGACTTCGAGCGGGCGTTCGTGGCGTTTCTGGGCAAGCGGGGGGCACAGTGATGTGTGTCTTTTTGGGGGATGCCCGCGTGTGTGCGCGCGGCGTTGTTAGAAAAAGAGCCGCCCTAAAAAGAGCCGCCCTTATACGTAGGCGGGCGGCGCGATGAGGTGGCTGCTGGGCAAGGACCTGCTGATCCTGCGCCGCTCGCGCTTGCTCGTGGCGCTTCTGGTCGTCTATCCGGTGGCGATTGCTCTGTTGATCGGTTTCGCGATTTCGGCAAGTCCCTCCAAGCCGCGAGTAGCCGTCGTCGACGAAACCCCTCCCGGCGAGACGATCACGCTCGGTGGCACTCGCGTCGGCCTGGACGAATACACAAAGCAGCTGTTCAGCCAGGTTGACGTCGTGCACGTCCCGACACGTGCCGCCGCCGCGAGCAAGGTCGCATCCGGCGATGTGCTGGCGGCGATCGTGATCCCCTCGGACATCGTCGCCAAGATCTCCTCTGGAGTCAGCCAAGCCCAGATCGAAGTGATCTACAACGGCAACGCCGTCGAGCAGTCGTTCGTGCGCTCCACGATCGACGCCACCCTGGCCCAGGCGAACTTGGCTCTCTCGGAACAGATCAAGAGCGTCGCCGTGCACGACCTCAACTTGTTGCTCGCCGGTGGGCACATCGGCCCGCTGGGCAACCAGGAACTCATAGGTCTGCGCCAGCTCCCAGCGACGCTCAACGGAATCGCGAGTCGTCAGCCACCGGGCAAGGACCGCGACACTTTGACGCGCATCGCCGGCTTTGCAAGCCTTGCGGCCAACAACCTCGGGATCGCCGCCGACGTGCTCACGACTGTCAGTCAGCCGATCACTGTGCACAGCAGGCTGCTGCAAGGCAAACGCACGCCATTGGATACCTATGCCGTGGTCGTGGCGGTGAGTATTTCGCTGATGTTCCTGTGCGTGCTGCTGGCTGCTGGTGGAGTGGCTCTGGAGCGCGAAGAGCACACGATCGCCCGGCTCGTTCGCGGTTTGGTCTCGCGAGAGGGGCTGCTGGCCGAGAAGGCGATGCTCGCGGCGGCCTGCGCCTTCGTGGTGGCGCTGGCGATGCTGCTGGGAGTCAGCGCCTTCGTCTCGCTCGATGTATCTCGCATTGCACTGTGGGTGGTGGCGCTGGCATTCGGCGCGCTCGGCTTCGGCGCCCTGGGCGTGGCGATCGGCGCCTTGGCACGCGAGGTGCGAGCTGCCTCGTTGCTCGCTTTCCTGCTCTCGCTGCCGCTCGTCTTCCTCGCGCTTGTGCCAAGCGGATCGGTTGCAACGGGCCTCTACGACGTGATCGGGGCCGTCTCGTTCGTGTTCCCATACAAGGCGGCGTTGCAAGCGCTAGACGCCGCGGTCAACGGGGCGTCACCGTCACTCGGCATCTCGATCGTCCACCTACTTGGCCTCACGTTCCTGTTCGGTGTGCTGGCCCGTCTGGGCTTGCGCAACGCTGAATAGGGCTCGTCCCCACCACGGCGGGCGAGTATCCTCGAAGGCGCGATGGCTTTTCCAACCACGCGCATGCGCAGGCTACGCGCCTCATCCGCCTTGCGCGGGCTGGTGCGCGAGACCGAGTTGCGCCCCGAGCGGCTGGTGCTGCCGTTGTTCGTGTCTGAGACAGCCACAACGCGCGAGTCGATCGAGGCGATGCCGGGCGTCGAGCGCCTGCCGCTCAGCGCTGTCGTCGCGGAGGCGCGAGAGGCAGCGTCGCTTGGGTTGGGGGCGGTACTCCTGTTTGGCATTCCGGGTGAGAAGGATCCCGAGGGCTCGGCCGCTTGGGACGACGAGGGAGTGGTGCAGCGTGCGGTCGCCGCGATCAAGCGCGAGCTGCCGCGTTTGCTTGTGATCACAGACGTGTGCCTGTGTGAGTACACGACGCACGGCCACTGCGGGGTTTTGGGCGAGCAGGGTGAGGTCGAGAACGACGCGACGGTGGAGCGGATCGCGCGAACCGCGGTGAGCCATGCTCGTGCCGGTGCCGACATCGTGGCCCCGTCGGACATGATGGATGGGCGCGTTGGGGCGATTCGTGCGGAGCTCGACTCCGAGGGCTTTGACGAGACGCCGATCCTCGCCTACTCGGCCAAGTTCGCCTCCGCCTTCTATGGCCCGTTCCGCGAGGCGGCAGGCTCCTCACCGGCTTTTGGCGACCGCCGCGGCTACCAGCTGGACCCGGCCAACGGGCATGAAGCCGTGCGCGAGGCAGCTTTGGACGCCGAAGAGGGCGCCGACATGCTGATGGTCAAGCCGGCTTTGGCCTACGGTGACCTGATCCGGGCCGTCAAGGAGGCGACTGCTTTGCCGGTCGCGGCGTATAACGTGAGCGGGGAGTATGCGATGGTCAAGGCGGCTGCTGCGGCGGGATACGTGGACGAGCGTGCCACCGTTTGCGAGATCCTCACGTCGCTGCATCGAGCGGGCGCGGATATCGTGATCTCCTACCACGCCAAGCAGGCGGCTGGTTGGCTGAAGGACAGACCGCAGCAGGGGACTACATGACGCGCAATAGTGGTCTCCTGGAAAAAAGTGTTACGCAACCGTTTGGTTGCATAAGCGACGGACCCGAAGGGCGTGAGGTTGGAGTGGTTTGCAAATAGCGGTGCCTAGGAAAAACGATCATGCAACCGTTTGGTTGCATGACTATGTTTAGTCGTACCCTCCACATGCAGTAGTCCAACATCATCCAGCAGAGACGCTCAAATGTCATCACAAGAGACAGCCACAGCAGACAACAGCGAGGGCCCGGTGCCGGTTGATGGCATCACGGACACCGCCACGCCAAAGGCGCGTAGCCGCAAGCATGGCGCGGCAATCCCGCTGGACGAGCTGGACAAGCGTCTGCTCAACCTGATGCAGGGCAGCTTCCCGATCGAGCCACGGCCTTATCTGCGTGTGGCCGAGCTGGCGGGCGTGCAGGAGAGCGAGGTGATGGAGCGCGTGCAACACCTGCTCGACGAACGCATCATCCGCCAGGTGACGCCGATCTTCGACACGCGTGCGCTCGGCTACTCTTCGATGCTGGTTGCGGCAAAGGTCGACTCAGAGAATCCCCACAGAGCCGCACAGGTGATCAACGCGCACCCCGGCGTCTCCCACAACTACCTTCGCAACCACGAATTCAACCTGTGGTTCACAATCGCCACCGAGCCCGACTCGCCGCTGGGCCTGGAGGGAACGTTGCAAGCGCTTGCCGCCGAGGCCGGCGCCGAGTCTGTTCGCCAGTTGCCGACGCTCAAGCTGTTCAAGATCAGGATGGATCTGGAGATGGAGGGCGATACCGAGGCGCTTGCCAAGGCGGCCGTGGCAACCGAGCCGATCGAGCTGGAGCCCCAGCCCTACGACGAGACTGACATCGCGCTCATCAAGGCGCTGCAAGGCGACATGCCGGTAATACCGGAACCGTACGCCCCAGCTGCCGCGCGGCTGGGACAGGATCAAGGGTCCTTCCTCGATCACCTGGCAGGTATGCAAGAGCGCGGACTGTTGCGGCGCGTCGCGGCAATCCTCTACCACCGTCGCGCCGGCTTCTCCGCAAACGGGATGGGCGTGTGGAAGGTGCCTGAGGAGCACATCCACGATGTCGGCCGCCAGATGGCGGCGGTGCGCGGCATCTCCCACTGCTACCAGCGGCCAACCTACGCCGACTGGCCCTACTCGGTCTTCACGATGGCCCACGGCCGCTCAAAGCAGGAGTGCGACGCCGTGCTCGACGCGATCGCGGAGATGACCGGCATCGAAGAGCGAGCCACGCTCTACTCCTCAACCGAGTACAAGAAGATCCGCTTGCTCTACTTCACCGACGAGTTCAAGGCCTGGGAACGCGAGCACGCCGGGGTCTAGGCGACTGCCGTCAACAGGTGACGTCGAACAGGTGACCGCCGTCCTGATCCAGTGTGCGCTTCACTGACTCCATGCCGGCCTCTCTGACAGACACCCGCTCGGGCGAGCTATACCGTCGCGCACTGCAGCTGCTTCCAGGCGGAGTGAACTCTCCTGTGCGAGCGATGCAGGCGATCGGACGCGACCCGATCTTCATCGAGCGCGCCGCGGGCGCCGAGCTCTTCGACGTGGACGGCAACCGTTACGTTGACTACGTCTGTTCGTGGGGCCCGATGATCCACGGTCACGCCCATCCCGCGGTACTGGACGCCGTGAAGGACGCTTCGGGGCGCGGCACGAGCTTCGGGGCACCGACTGCCGGTGAGGTCGATCTGGCCGAGGAGATCGCGCGCCGGATGGAGTCCGTGGACATGCTGCGTATGACCTCCTCGGGCACGGAGGCGACGATGACGGCTCTGCGACTTGCCCGCGCAGCCACCGGGCGCGAGCGGATCGTCAAGTTCGCGGGTGCCTATCACGGCCACGTGGACGGCCTGCTGGCCCAAGCGGGCTCGGGCTTGGCCACGCAAGCGTTGCCATCCAGTCCCGGAGTGCCGGCTGAGGTGGCGGCAGCCACAACGGTCGTGCCGTGGAACGATCCTGAGGCGCTGCTCGCCGCTACCGGTGGCGGCGAGCCGATAGCGGCAATCATCGCCGAGCCGTTGCCGGCGAACATGGGTCTTGTGCCCGCGCACGAAGGCTTCCTGGAATTGTTGCGCGAGCGCGCCGATGCCTGTGGCGCTCTGCTGATCCTCGACGAGGTGATCAGCGGCTTCCGCGTAGCGCGCGGGGGCGCACAGGAGCTGAGCGGCGTGCAAGCCGACCTGACGATCATGGGCAAGATCATCGGCGGCGGCTTGCCCGCTGGCGCCGTAGGCGGGCGCGCCGAGCTGATGTCGATGCTCGCCCCGGCGGGCGACGTCTACCAAGCGGGCACGCTCTCAGGCAACCCGCTTGCCGTCGCGGCCGGTTTGGCCACGCTGGAGTTGCTCGACGACGCTGCGTATCTGCGCTTGGCGTCGATCACCGAGCAGCTGGCCGAGGGCCTGCGGGCGGCGGCACGCACTGCGGGGGTCGGGCCTGGGCCGGGATCGGGGGCCGCAGGGCTCGGCGCTGGGCCAGGTGGCTCGGCGGCCGCGGGGTATCCGGTACAGGTCGTCAGCGCTCCCGGCCTGCTGACGGTGTTTTTCAGCGACACCCCTGTCAACGACATGGCGGCAGCCGAGGCCTGCGACCGCGACGCCTACGCTCGCTGGTGTCGCGCGCTGCTCTCGCGGGGCGTATACGCCCCAGCATCGCAATTCGAGGCATGGTTCCCGTCGCTTGCCCACACTCCGGAGCAACTGGAGCTCACCCTTGCCGCGGCCACGGCTGCGTTCGCGGAGATCGCATGAGCACCGCTCAGACAGTAGAGCTCACCCCATGAGCACCGACCCCACTCGCAGCGCCGCTGAGGGCGGTATCGCCGAGGAAGCCGAGCCGCCGCTCGAGCGCCTGCGCAGCCTGTTGCTCGAAGAGGGCGGTTTGGTGAGCAGCCTCGTCCTCGTCGGGGATCTCGCAAGTCCGCCGGCCCACGGGCCGGCGCAGATGGTGGCTGCTGGGCCCCGTGTGGAGGGCTCTAGCGCTGAATACGAGTTGCTCGTAGAGACGATCTACGAGGGTTACTTACTGCATTACCACACCCCACGTGTCATGGGCGAACACGAAGCCGACCTCGGCCTACTCGCAGGCGACCGGCTCTATGCCTTGGGCCTCGCGCGCCTAGTGCGTCTAGGCGACATCGAGGGCGTCGCCGAGCTTGCCGACGTGATCACGCTGTGCGCCCTGGCCCATGGCGGCGGGCAGCCCGAGCTTGCGGGCGCGATCTGGATGGCCGGCGCGCGCGCGGTGGGTTGGGGCGCCAGTCCTGAGCACGAGCGGGCCAAGGCGCTGGTGCGGGCCGGTTCGCCCGATGCCCTGGAGGCGTTGCGCGTTCTCGCCTGAGCTGTGCCTTGAGGAGTCCGGCGGGGCGCTCACTCGATATTGTTTCGACTGTGTCCGACAAGCACAGCCAGCACAAGTCCCGCTACACGACCGATCGCCAGATCCCTGGAGCGTTCGACGGCGAGACCGTCACGCGCAGACGCTTCATGACGATCGGCTCCCAGGCCGCCGGTGGGGTGGCCGCCGCGTCCTTCCTGCTCCCCGCGCTTGGTTTCGCGATCGGGCCGATCTTCAAGGAAGCACCCCACACCTGGGAGACGGTCGGTCCGACCGACATGTTCCCCGACAACAACTACATCCCCACGGTGATCACGCTCACGCCGGGGATCGGCGAGGCCGGCAAGGGCACCGTATACGTGCGCAAGCGCAACCCTCTGATCGATACCGACAAGGCCGATCTGCACACGCAGTTCATCGCGATCACCTCGCGTTGCGCCCACCTCGGCTGTCCCGTGCGCTGGGTTGACGCTGCCGAGCGTTTCATCTGTCCCTGTCACGGCGGCGTTTATGACCTGCTCGGCAGGCGTGTCGGTGGACCACCGGTGCGTCCGCTCGATCGCTTCTACACGCGCGTCGTGAACGGCTACGTGCAGATCGGATCGCGCTACAGCGTCAACAGCGAGCTCGAGCGCTTCTCGCCACGTGATCCGGCCGAGCCGCTCGACGGGATCGGCCAGTATTTGTACCCTTCTCGTCCGTCGGAGCGGAGGTAGCCGCCAATGCCTAAGCTGCCACCACCGCCAATGCCCTCGGCCCTGAAGGCGCCGCCGCCGCGCCCGGGCGATCCGGGCAGCAAGCTGGGTCCTGCCGACCACGCCAAGGAGGCCGGGGCCAGCGTCGTCGATTGGGTTGACGAGCGCACCTCGATCAGCGGTGGCGCGCGCTGGATGATGTTCCGCAAGGTGCCCAAGGGCACCAACTGGTTCTACACGCTCGGCTCAGCCACGATGTTCGCCTTCCTCAACCAGGCCGTCACGGGTGTCTTTCTGGCGATGTTCTATCGCCCTGACCCCTCAGGTGGCGCCTACGAATCGATCCGCCACGTCACCAACGAAGTCTTCCTCGGCCAGTTCGTGCGCGGCATGCACAAGTGGGGGTCGAGCGTGATGGTGATCCTCGTGTTCCTGCACATGGGCCGCACGTTCTTCTTCGGTGCCTACAAGTATCCGCGCGAGCTCAACTGGGTGATCGGCGTGGTGCTGTTGATCCTCACGATGACGATGTCCTTCAGCGGCTATCTGCTGCCCTTTGACCAGCGCGCCTACTGGGCAACGATCGTGGGCGTCAACATCAACGGAACCGGGCCGCTGATCGGCCCGTATCTGAGCGACTTTCTGCGCGGGGGCGGCGAATTCGGAGCGACAACCTTGTCGCGCTTCTACGCGATCCACATGTTGCTCGTACCCGGGCTGCTGGCCGCGCTGATCGGTGCGCATCTGTACCTCGTGGCCAAGCTCGGAACGACCGCGCCGCCGTGGATCAAAGCCGAGAAGAACCCCGAGCTGCGCGAGTCCGACGCATGAGCGCCACTGGGCGGGTCTGGCTACCGCGCTCCGCGCGAGACGGTGTGCAGCTATGAACAAGCGTGAGAAGGAGGAGTACCTCCGCGAGTACGCGATCCTGAAGAGCCAAGGCAAGCCGTTCTTCCCCTACGCGGTCATGAAGGACTCGCTGATGGCGTGCGTGGTGATGGCCGTCATCATCGGCATGTCACTGCTGTTCGGCGCCGAGCTTGGCTCTAAGGCCAATCCCACGACCACCACCTACGTGCCACGCCCGGAGTGGTACTTCTTCTTCCTGTTCGAGCTTCTGCGTGTGATCAAGCCGCCGAGCCTGGTCGGACTGGCGACGATCGGCATACCGACAATTGGCATGATCCTGCTGTTCCTGCTGCCGTTCTACGATCGCGGCCCGGAGCGCCGGCCGGAGCGCCGGCCGATCGCCACGTTCACCGGTATCTTCGTGATCGGAGCGATGGCGCTGCTCACTTACCAAGGCGCTAACGCGGGTTCGCCGACCGCGATCGAAATGCCCACGCCGGCTTCCATTAAGCAGGCCGGCGGGCACACGCTGGCCGAATACGAAGCAGGCAAGAAGGTAGTCGCCCAGTCAGGCTGCCTTGCCTGCCACAAAATCGGCGACAACGGCAACTCCGGTCCTGGGCCTGACCTGACCCACATAGGCGCGCGCCTGCCGGCGTTCGGGATCGCCCGCACGCTCGTCAATCCCACAGCGCCGATGCCGTCGTTCAAGAACCTGCCGCCGAAGAAGTTCGATGCGGCGACCTTCTTCCTCTCGCAGCTGAAATAGCCGGTCTCATGCCTGTTCCTGGCGTTGACGCGACCGCCGGACGGTTGGAGGCAGGACAGGTGCGGGCCATGTTCGACCGCGTATCGGCCGTCTATGACCCGCTGAATACACTGATGACAGCGGGCCTGCACCACCGTTGGCGCACGCGCGCAGTCGATCTCGCGGGTGTGCATCCGGGTAGTCGCGTACTCGACGTCGCCACCGGCACCGGCGACCTGGCGATCGAGCTTGCCCGACGTGTCAGCCCCGACGGCGAGGTAGTCGGCAGCGACTTCTCCGAGGGGATGCTCAGCCGCGCGCGCATCAAGGGGGCTCGCGTGGCAGGCCTGAGCTTCGAGTGGGGCGATGCGCTGCAGCTTCCATACGACGAGGACTCCTTTGACGCCGCGACAGTCGGCTTCGGTGCTCGCAACTTCTCAGATCTGCAGAGCGGTCTCCTCGAGATGGCGAGGGTTGTCCGTCCCGGCGGACGTGTCGTGGTGCTCGACTTCACCACGCCAACGCGGCCGCCTTTGTCGCTGTTCTACCGGGTGTGGTTTGATCGCGTCGTGCCGCTGCTCGGCCGACTGATAGCGCCGCTGGCCGCGCTGGCGCCTAAATCTGAGGATGCCGCCTCCTCGACTATCGCCGAGGCATACACCTACCTTCCCAATTCGGTCAAGCGCTTCGGCACGCCAGGTGATCTGGCAGCCACGATGGAGCGTGCAGGGATGGTCGACATCCACTATCTGATCACGGCAGGCGGCATCGTGACCATCCACGCCGCTACCGTCCCTGGGGATGGGACAACATGAGAACAGCCATCGGGGCGTGAGCGGCGCACTGGTCGAAGTGTCGTGTGCGAGCACCGACGCAGAGTGAGGGGGCGTCGATTGGGATGGAGAATGCACCGATGACCGCGCTGGAGGCGGGCACGAACACGGCCGCCGACGTCGAGGCCGTCGATGAGATCATGCGTCGCGGTGGATCTGAGCTGCGGGAGCGCATGGCTCGCGCCGAGGCTTATCTTGAGCAAGTCACGGCTGAGTCGGGCATACCGCTTGCCTCGCATGCCACCGCCACGATCCTCGCCGGCGGCAAGCGCCTGCGGCCGCTGCTCGTGATGCTTGCTGCAGAATCCGCCGCCGGCCCCGTCGAGGGGCTAGAGGGCGAGCAGATTCTGGTGCGGGCCGCCGTCGCCGTCGAGCTCGTACATTCGGCCACACTCGTACACGACGATCTGATCGATGGCGCCGAGCTACGCCGCGGACGGCCGACGGTTGCCGCGGTCGCAGGTCGCAAGGCGGCGATCGCCACGGGCGATCTACTTTTCTCACGGGCGTTTGCCGAGCTGGCTCGCAATCGCGACCCCGAGCAGCTGCGCGCCCTCTCCGACGCGAGCTCGGCACTTGCCGCCGGCGAGTTGCTCCAGCGCGAGGATGCCTATGCCGCCGACGTCGCGGTCGAGCGATATCTGGAGCGCTGCCGCTTGAAGACGGCGGCGTTGTTCGAGGCAGCCTGTCGCCTTGGAGCGCTGGTGGCGGTAGACGGAACAGCTGAGCTTGCGGCAGCCCTGGGCCGGTTTGCGGAGCGGATCGGGCTGGCCTTCCAGCTCCTCGACGACGTGCTGGACGTCTCCGGGCCGCCGGAGCGAACGGGTAAGGCGCGTGGCACGGACCTGCTCGACGGCACCGTCACGCTGCCGCTGATTCTGGCGCGCCAGCGCGACGAACAAATAGCCTCGTTCGACCTCGCCACGCTTGCGGGCCCGGCTGAAGCAGAGGCGCTATGCAAGCAGATCGAGGCGACTGGAGCGCTGGAGATAGCGCGCTCGCGAGCTATCTCGGTCGTGGCTGAGGCCAAGTCAATGCTGCCGTCTGCGCCACCGCACCGCTATGACCTGCTGGAGCTGGTGGCAGACGCCGTGGTCGAGCGCTACTGCTGACTAAAAGTCGCTCGGGCCGATCAGATCGAGCTGCAGGGCACACGAAAATACCTCGATCTCCTCGACCATGTTTGCGTGCGTAAGCCGCTTGAGGTCGCTGAGTAGGGCGCCTGTCGCCCTGTCGAGCTCCTCGTCGAGGCGTTCGACCAGCGCCTGACCGAATACGCCGTCGCGCACCAAATCGCAATCTGGACAGCGCATCAAGATGTGCCAGCGACCTGGGGACTCCTCGCCCCACTCGAGCGGGCTCACAAGTCCGCCGGCGCAACGCGGGCAGACATGAAGTGCCTCGCCGGGGACGCTCGTCGGGGAGTTGCCGCTCCAGGGTGCATGTGCTACCGGAGTATCGCTGCCAGCCCGCGGCGGCGGAGGCGTTTGCAGGGCTCCTTCATCGCGCTCGCGATTGCCCTCGAGGTAGACGACCTCAATCTCCCGGCCTCCAGGGAGCTGCACATGGTGGTGTATGCGATGGTCGTTGTCGTCGTGCATTTTCTCTCTGCCGCTCTCATCGACCCTTGGGCGGCGGGCCTTTAGAAGGTCTCTCAAAATGAGCTGTACGTATCGATACCCCTTGGTGTGGAACTGGGGGATTTATTTTGGTACCTAACCTTTACCTAAGCCTTCGCAAAAGGGGGGTGTTAGGCAGATCATTCAAAAGATGAGCCATACACCCAGCTTGCATGACCCATGAACGCCCCGCCGCAGGCTGTAGCCCCCGATCCCTCTGCTATGGCGCGACTCGGTGATAGCTTCAGTTAGACATGGCAACAGCGATCCGCACGGTTGGCCACGAAGAGCGGCTCAGCATCGTCGATCACCTCGAAGAGCTGCGAACCCGTTTGCTTGTGAGCGGGGTCGCGTTCGCGATCGTGTTCGGCCTGTGCTTTTGGCAGAACCATGCGCTGCTGGGCTTCATCAACCGACCGCTGCACAAGCAGACCGAGCAGCAGGTCCTGCGCGGCGAAGGTCCGGCGGGAGCGACCTGGCTGGCGCAGAAGGGTGTGCTCGAAGTCGCCAAAGATACGCAAAAGGCATTGGGCGCCCTGAGCGCGCCGGCGAGCGGACTGCCGGCCGCAACCAGGGGGCAGCTGGCCGCCGCGATAGGCAAGCTGGAGGCGGACGTTGCGAGGATTCCGCGTAGCCCGAGCGGGATCGACCCGACCACGCTCGGACCGGGCGAACCGCTCACCGCTACATTGACGGTCACCCTCTACTTCTCGCTCGTGATCGCACTGCCGCTGATCCTGTTCGAGCTCTACGGCTTCCTGCTCCCCGCGTTCAGTCCGCGGGAGCGGCGCGTGGTGATGCCGCTACTTGTCTCTGTCCCGTTTCTGTTCGCGGCTGGGGCCACGTTTGGCTATCTCGTCGTGCTCCCGACGGCTGTGCACTTCCTGCAGAACTTCAACGCCAGTCAGTTCAACGTGATGGTGCAGGCCAACCAGTACTACAAGTTTGCCGCGACGGTGCTACTTGCAATGGGTCTCTCCTTCCAAGCGCCCGTGGTCATCCTCGGTGCAGTGAGGGCAGGGCTGGTAACTCCTCGCCAGCTGCGTCGCCACCGCCGCTACGCGCTCCTGGTGTGCGCGGCGGTCGCCGCATTCCTGCCCGGAGACGCGTTTACGCTCGTGCTCGAGACGGTCCCGCTGTATTTGCTCTACGAGGCGAGTATCCTGATTGCGTCGGTTGCTGCGCGGCGAGAGACGGCGCGGGCAACGGCAGCAGGGGCAGGAGACCCACCGCGGGACCCACCGCCTTCGGCGGGTTCATCGGGAGCGCCCGACCCCTCGACGCCGTCGCCAAGCGAGAGTCCCGGAGGTGCCCAAGCGCTCGCCACGGCCGACCAACCAAAGACCAGTGCGCAAGAGATGATCGATCACATAGACCCCGAGCTGTCCAACTGATGCTGTTCGACTTGAGAGCACGCGGCCGTCGCCGCACCGTGCAGGTTGTCTACGTCAGTCTGGCGCTCCTGTTCCTGGTTGGCTTCGTCGGGTTCGGAGTGGGAGTCGGAGGCGGTGGCGGTAGCCCCGTGGAAGCCATCTTCGGGAACAAAGAAGGCTCCGCCAACTCCAGCTACACAAAACAGATCTCCGAAGCCGAAAAGCGCACGAAGACTCATCCCAATGAAGCGTATGCCTGGGCAAAGCTCGCCGAAGCTCGCTTTCACAATGCCAGTGGCAGCGATTTCTACGACGAAGAAAAGCAGCAGTTCACGGCGAAGGGCAAGGAACAGCTGACGAAGGTGGTCGAAGCTTGGAACCGCTACGTAGCGCTCAAACCGGCCAACCCACCCCTAACAATTGCCGATGACATGATCAGAGTGTTTGGCGAAGAAGGACTCAACCAACCCGCCGAAGCTGTCGTCGCTCTACAGCTTGTGATTCCAACCAAGCCGCCGACCGCGGCGCTGTACGGCGATCTCGCCAGGTACGCCTATCAAGCGAAAAACATGAGTGTCGGCGATCTCGCGGCGCAGAAGACCGTCTCTTTGACCCCTGCCTCGCAGCGCAAGGAGGTGCAATCCGAGCTCGAAGCTCTCAAGAAGAATCCGACGGGCAACCCCGCCAACGAACAGTTCACGGGGACAACCAACGGGAAGGTATACACCGTCAAAGTGGGCGCGAAAGGCGCTGGCACGATCTTGAAAACCGAGCCCTGCTCCCACCACGACCAAGGCACCGACGACGACGAAATAGCGAGTCTGGACACTGGTGTGGCCGCTGAGCAGGAGATCCCGTCCTATACGGCACGCTTGCTGATCGATTGCGCTGACCAGCCCGGAATCGTGGCGGCGGTCTCAGGTTTCCTGTTCGAGCAGGGTGCCAACATCGTCTCCTCCCACCAGTACTCCTCCGATCCGACCGGAGGACGTTTCTATCTACGCACCGAGTTCTTCCTTGATGGTTTGGTTGAGGATCGCGAGCGCTTCCGTTCGAGCTTCGATGGAGAGGTGGCCGAACGCTTTGCGATGGATTGGAGGATCCGCTACTGGGGCGAGCGCCAGCGCGTGGTGGTGCTCGTCTCGCGCTACGACCACTGTCTGATGGACCTGCTCTGGCGTTGGCGCCGCGGCGAGCTCTACGCAGATATCGTCGGAGTGATCTCAAACCACCCGGATCTGGCCGAGGAGGCGAAGGGCGCCGGCGTCCCTTTCCATCACGTGCCAGTCGCCAAGGGCGCCAAGGACCAGGCTGAGGAGCGCATACTGGAGCTTCTGCGTGATCAGGTCGATCTTGTCGTGCTTGCCCGCTACATGCAGATCCTCAGCGGCGACTTCCTGGATCGCCTAGGGGCGCCGGTGATCAACATCCACCACTCGTTCCTGCCGGCTTTCGCGGGCGCCAACCCCTATCGTCGGGCTCGCGAACATGGCGTCAAGTTGATCGGCGCCACGGCTCACTACGTGACGGCCGAGCTCGACGGAGGCCCAATCATCGAGCAGGACGTGGCCCGCGTGGATCACCGCCAGAGCGTGAGCGGCCTGGAGGAGATCGGCCGCGACATCGAGCGGCTGGTGCTCTCGCGTGCCGTCTCTCTGCACCTCGAAGATCGCGTGATCGCCGACGGGGGTCGCACGATCGTATTTTGAGAGTGTGGCGAGGCAGTACATAGCCGATGCTCGCTGGTAATGCTCATGTCCGTGTCGGGCCGTGGAGCTGATGCTCGGCTGGTAGGAGGCCCATACAGGCCGGGAGCCCGGGGCCGCCAGGAGCTTCCCTTCAGACTCGGCGATGCTCGGCTAGAATCCTGGCCACACCGGCCCATTAGGGCTGGCGCCCTCGCGGGCCGTTAGCTCAATTGGCAGAGCAGGGGCCTCTTAAGCCCAAGGTTGTTGGTTCGATTCCAACACGGCCCATCCGTGGAACTACCTGAAGATCGGTAACTTCCGGCTGGGCGTTTGGCTGGTTTGCGCTCTGCGGAGCTGGACTCACCGCCAACGACGAATCGGAGGATGGAGATGGCTGATATCCCAACGCTGTATGTCTGCCACGGGAACGAAGGCGGGCCGAAGATGCATCCGTGTCGCCGCGTCCAAGAGGCGCTTCACGCCGCCGGCATCGCGTACGAGAAAGTGGTGGCAGCTCACGGCAGTCCGATTCCGTTCCTACGCAAGGGCTCGCGAGACGAGTTGCGTGAGGCTACCGGTACGACGAAACTGCCGACCCTCAAGCTGGCCGATGGTACGGTCATCGCCAATTCTCGCGGGATCCTCTCGTGGGTGGCCAAGCAGAAGTGACCGGTGCGCCACGGCGCGTTCTAAGTCGCAGCCGACGCGCTTGTCTCCGGCCCGATCACCGACGCCCGGCCAGCGTCGGTCCAAACCACCTGGTCGCGACCGGGACCGACCCCGATCAGCGTTACGGGTGCGCCGGTGTGCTCCTCGATGAATTGCAGATATTCACGGGCGCCCTCGGGCAGGTCCGACAGCGTGCGACACTCGCCAAGATCCTCCGTCCAGCCGCGCAGCTCGGTGAGCTCGGCGGTGGTGTGGTGCAACACCGTCTGGTGGTAGGGAAAGTCGTCAAACTTCGCTCCCTCCGCCCCACGGTAGCTGGTGCACACCTGGATGCGATCCAGGCCGGAAAGAACGTCAAGCTTCGTCAGCACGAGTGCGGTCAGCGTGTTCAGTCGCGCGGCGTAGCGAAGCGCGACGAGGTCGAGCCAGCCGGTACGCCGAGGGCGCCCGGTCGTCGTCCCGAACTCGCCTCCACGCCGGCGGATCGTCTCGCCCATCTCTTCGTGCAGCTCACTTGGAAATGGCCCGGCGCCCACGCGAGTCGTATAGGCCTTTGAGATGCCCCAAACCTCGTCGATGTCCTTCGGCCCGACGCCGGTGCCAACGCAAGCAGCCCCCGACAGGGGATTGGAGGATGTGACGAAGGGATAGGTGCCATGGTCGATGTCGAGCATGGCACCTTGCGCGCCCTCGAAGATGACCTTCTTGTCGTTGTCGAGCAGTTCCCACATCAAGCGCGAAGTGTCGGCGATGTGCTGCTCAAGACGATGCCCATAGGTCAGGTACTCCTCGGTCATCGTGTGCAAGTCGAGCGTCGGGTCCTTCTCGAACGGACGCAGCGAAAGACGCTTAGGCTCCATCGCGGCGACGATCTTCTTCTTGAGGATCTTCTCGTCGAGCAGGTCCTGCACGCGGATGCCAAGCCGTGCCGCCTTGTCGGCATAGCAGGGTCCGATCCCGCGCCGCGTGGTGCCGATCTGCAGGCTCCCGAGCTTCGCCTCGCCGGCCGAGTCGAGCAGCAGGTGGTAGGGCATGATCAGGTGAGCATTCGCGGAGATTCGTAGCCCGCTCACGTCCACGCGTCGCGCTCGTAGCGCGTCTAGCTCCTCGATCAGCACCTTCGGGTCGATCACGACGCCGTTGCCGATCACGCAGCACTTACCTGGATACAGGATGCCGGAGGGGATCAGGTGCAGCTTCCACTCCTCCTCGCCTCTGACGATTGTGTGCCCAGCGTTGTTGCCGCCCTGGAAGCGCACAACCGCATCGCCGTTTTCGGCGAGCAGATCAGTGATCTTCCCCTTGCCCTCATCGCCCCACTGGGCGCCCACTATGACTATGCCTGGCATCGCGTCAAGTTTAGGGGACGGGGTGCCGCAGGTCTTGAGACATGTTCTCAGGCCGGATTTGCGGAAGCGGATGCGCCCGGGCGGCTAAATGGCAACTCTTTTCGCCTGTCCTCGCCGTAGAGCGGTAGCTGGTCCGGGCACATCTCCGTTAGTCGGGAGACCGTCCGGGGTCCGATCTGGTCGGCCAGCTCGTCGGGCTTCAGGTTGGTCGTGACAACGATTGAACGCTCTTCCTCGTAGCGGGTATTGATGATCGAATAGAGCTGCTCCAGTGCCCAGTCGGTGCGGTTCTCCGCACCGACGTCGTCAAGGTGCAGTAGGTCGAACCGTGGCAAGGCGATCGAGGAACCCCACCACACCGTCGTCGTCCTCGATCGCCTCACGGATCAGGTTGAGCAGGCGCGGAAGCGAATAGATCGCCACGGTGCGCCCGGCGGCAAGTGCCGCCTTGGAGATGAGCATGGCCAGAGTCGTCTTGCCGGTGCCAATGTCACCCATGATCCACACTCCACGCCCAGCATTCAGGTTCTCCTCGATTCGTGTGGCGAACCGGCGCACTATCTGGATGTGCTCGGGAAATGCCACGAGGCTGCTGCCGCCAAGCTGATCGAAGGAGACGTCGCGGTAGCGGTTCGGAATGCGTGCCTCCAAGCGACTTGTGCGCCGCTTGGCTATCTGAGCGGCGCGGCAGCGACAGTCCGAGGCGGTGTTCGTCGCCTCATCGACAATGAATCCGCTGCCGTCGCACAGATTCAGTTGACAGGCCCCAGGTTTGTAGGGCTGGGGCAGGATGAGAACGTCGCCACTCATGCGGCGTAGCGGCTCTCGCCCGCGTAGTTCATGAACTTCGGATACTCCTTCTGGAAGGTGAGCGTCACCTTGCCGACTGCCCCGTTGCGATGCTTGGCGATGATCAAGTCGGCCTCGCCCATCCGCTCGGAGTCTTCGTTGTAGTACTCGTCGCGGTAGATGAACATGACCAGGTCGGAGTCTTGCTCGAGGTTCCCCGACTCGCGCAGATCCGAGAGCTGGGGACGCTTGTCAGGGCGGGTCTCCACGGCGCGACTCAGCTGTGAGAGCGCGATCACAGGCACCCCTAGCTCGCGCGCCAGGATCTTCAGACCACGGCTCAGCTCGCCCACGGCGGTCACGCGCGAGTCGTAGCGGCTGTCGGTGCGCATCAGCTGCAGGTAGTCGATGATGATCAGGCCGAGGCCGTTCTCGCACTGGCTATGCAAGCGACGAGCCTTGGCCCTGATCTCGAGCATGCCCACGTCGCTGGAGTCATCCACCCACAGGGGAGCGTCAGCCAGGCGTTGGGAGGCCTTGAGGATCTTTGGCCAGCGCTCTTCCTTGACGCGACCCTTGCGCAACTCCTCGCCCTTGATGCGCGCCTGGGAGGCGACAAAGCGCTGGGCAAGCTCGGCCTCTGCCATCTCCAGGCTGAACAGCGCCACGGGCCGGCCGTGTTCCACGGCCGCGTTCTCGGCGATGTTGCACACCAATGCGCTCTTGCCCATCGCGGGGCGCGCAGCGATGATGATCAGGTTGCCTGGCTGAAAGCCGCCGGTGATCTCGTCGAGATCCTTGAATCCCGAGGGGGCGCCAGTCAGCGAGGTGCCCTCGATCGAGAGGCGGTGCAGCTTGTCTAGCTCCTCATGCAGCACCTCCTCGATCGAACGGAAGTCCTGCTGGCGATCGTCGCGCGCGACCTCGAGCATCGTCTTCTCGGCCTGCTCGACAAGCTCACGCGGGGGAGCCCGGCGACCAAGTACGTTCTCCTGGACTTCGTAGGACGCCTTGAGTAGACGACGGAGTAGGGCGTTCTCGCGCACGATCTGTGCATAGCGGCGAACGTGGCCAATCGCGGGGACCGCTCCGGTGAGCGCATCCACCTCCGCCATGCCTCCTACTGCATCGAGCTTGTCAGTCTGGCGTAGACGGTCTGTCACCGTCAATACGTCCACAGGCTCACTCTCGTTGTAAAGCGAGAGCATCGCGTTGTAGATCACGCCGTGCTGTTCGCGGTAGAAGTCGTCTGCCCGCAACCCCTCCTCGATCACCAGGGCATACATAGAGTGATCCGAGAGCAGGATCGCGCCGAGCACCGACTGCTCGGCGTCCAAGTTGTGTGGCGGCGCAATAGCGTCCCTCAGGGCACTCGCGCCGTTGGTCGCCGAGGCCGCGCTCATGGTTTGCGCGAGTGTAGTCGGCGGGCCCAGACCGATACTGGTGCTACCCCGCTATGAGGGGAAAAATGTAGTGGGCTGGTATGAAATTTCGACACGAACAGATGTTCCCACGCGTGTCGGACTACCACATTCTGCCGACGAGCAGCCCTTTCCGACCTCTCAAGGACCCGGTTATTCGATGATCCGGGATGAGGGTCGGCGCGCCCAGCGCTACTTCTGTGCGACGACCATGGTCTTCACGGTGGCCGTCACTCCCTCGACGACCTCCACTACGACCATGTAGGTGCCGACGTTCTTGATCGGCTCGGGCAGGTGCACGTTGTTCTTGTCGGTGCGCAATCCACGCGCATCGCGGATCGCGGCGGCGATGTCCTGCGCTGTGACCGAGCCAAACAGGCGCCCGTCAGCTCCGGCTTGTTGGGTGATCGTGATCACGGTCTTGTTCAGCAGGGCTGCGTTGTCGTTAGCTTTCTCCACGTACTCGCGCGCTGCCCGCTCGGCCGCCTGCTGGCGCTGGCGGATCACTTCGATTGCGCCTTTGGTCGCCGGCTGGGCAAGCTTGCGCGGGATCAGGAAGTTACGCAGGTAGCCCTTGGAGACGTCAACGACGGCCCCTTGCTCGCCGAGTGTGTCAACGTCCTTGAGGAGTATGGCTTCGGGCATCTGGTTTAGTCCTGGTGTCGTCTGGGTTTGGAAAGTCGGCGGGGTGGAGCGTGTGGATCTTGCTCTTCGCTCGCTCTAACGTTCGCGATCTCGATCGCCGCGTTCGCGGCGAGGGTGGTCGTCCCGGCCCCCCTCATTTACGTAAGGCAGCAGGGCAAGCTCGCGCGCACGCTTGACCGCACGAGCGATCTGGGCTTGGTGGCGACGGCAGGCGCCGGTGATTCTGCGCGAGCGGATCTTGCCCTTCTCGGAGATGAATTTGCGCAGCGAGGAGACGTCCTTGTAGTCAACCTGCTCGACCTTGTCGCGGCAGTGCTGGCATGGCTTGCGCCTTCCGCTACCGGACCCGCCCTTCTTGTCTCGTCGCCGAACTGGCTTGCCGCGACCGCGCTTTGCCACTGGAAATCCTTGCTGTCGAACCTAGAACGGAATGTCGTCGTCGCCTGCGGCGCCGGAGACCGGTGCGGGCTGGAAGTCGCCGTTATCGACCGGCACGTCACTGCCCTGAGATGCCCCGCCGCCCGCATACCCTCCGCCTCCGGATGGGTCTTCGCGCGAGCCGAGGAACTGCACCGAGTCGGCAATGATATCGACTGCGCTGCGTTTTGTGCCGTCCTGGGCATCCCACTCGTGCCACTCGAGTCGTCCGTCGATCGCGACAGGCCGCCCCTTGGCCAGGTAGCGGGCGGCATTCTCGCCCTGCGCGCCCCACACGGTCACGTTGAAGTAGTTGGGCTTGTCAACCCACTCGCCGCTGCCCCCGTCCTTGCGGCGCGTGTTGCAAGCGATCCGCAGCTTGCAAACGGAAGAGCCACTGGGCAGCGAGCGCAGCTCGGGATCGGCGGTCAGATTGCCGGTCATCACGACCCGGTTGATGTTTGTGGCAGCCACGGCTTTGTTCCTCTCGTTTCGGTGTAGCGGCGAACGCTAGCGCGACTGCTCGCGCGAGGAGGTGCCGAAGACCTCGTCCCAGTAGGGAGCGCTGATGCCGAAGCCCTTTGTGTCGTCTTGAAAGTGGTGGCGCATGTGGCGCTCACGCAACACTCTGCCGATGCGCGAGTGCGGCCGGAAGTGATGGACGTAGTAATGAAGCATGTCGTAGACGAGGTATCCGGCGAAGAAGCCGGCCCCGAGGCCGGGCGCATAGTGTTTTCCGAACACCAGATAGAGCACGCCGAACACCAGTGCTCCGAGTGGGATGCTCACCGCGGGAGGCATCACCAGCCGCATCGGATCGTTGGGATGCTCATGGTGGATGCCGTGGATGATCCAATGCATTCGCGCTCCGACCCCATGGTTGGGCTCGAAGTGGAACACGATCCGGTGCAGCCAATACTCGAACAGCGTCCACAGTGCATAGCCGGCAGCGAACAGCCCCAGCGCAGCGAGCGCGCCGAGGAACGAGAGGCTCCAAGCCTCCAGTGCCAAGATCACCGGCACGAAGATCAGGATCGGCACGACGGGATGCACGCGCGAGAACGCGTCGAGCAGCCGCGAATCGAACATCGGCGGCGAAGCGCGCAGGATGTCGGTTCTGCGCACCGCGGGACCGTCGCTGAGTGGCCGCTCACTCACGGCCACCCACCAGATCGTCGGGTACATAGAGATGCCTGGGCGGTTGCCTCAGCGACGACGCGCACCACAAACCTGCAAGTCGTTGTCCTCGGCGGCTGCACGCCCCCGAGTGTATTACGCGACCGCTTGCTCCTCGGCCGGAACGTGCTCAGGCTCCTCACGGACCGGCGGCGCGGCTCCTGGAGACATATCGGGCGCTGCGGGCGTCCCCGGCTTGAGCTTGTTGATGCGAAAGCGGATCACCCCATCGGTGATGGGCAGCGTGCGATCCAGCTCGGCGATCAGTTGGGCAGCGGTCGCGTGGAACTGCAGCAGATGGTACTCCGCGGTCGCCTTATGGTCGATCGGGTAGGCGAGCGCGCGCTCTCCCCACTCGTCGTGGTTCACCAGCTCGCCCTTGGCTTCGATTGCCGCCTTCGCGTCGGCCACGATCTTGGCGCGCACGGTCTCCTCCGCCTGGGGATCGAGCAGCAACACGAGATCGTATGTGGGGGCAGAAAGAGTCATAGGTAGGCGCTTGCGGCGCGGCGGCGGATCATAACAGGGCTCCGCGGCTCGGCCCTCAGGCCGCTACGACGCCGCTGCCCGCTTGGCCACGAGTTGCGCCGGCGCTGGCCCGCTCCGTCCCCGCTACACCTGGCGGCGGATGCTCGACCTCAGGCTGCCCCGGCGGCGGCACGCTTGGCCTTGATGTCGGCCAGTTGCTCATCGATCCAATCGCCCGGGTCGCGCGAGGTCACGATCTCCACCAGGCCGCGAGCGCGGCGCGAACGCTCCTGTGCCGGCATGTCGAGTGCCGCGTGGATCGAGTCGGCCAGCTCCTGGATGTCGAACGGGTTGACCGACAGCGCGTACTCCCCAAGCTCCTCGTGTGCCCCGGTGTTCTCGGAGAGGATCGAGACGCCGGCCCGTTCGTTGACGATCGGGCCCTCCTTGGCCACGAGGTTCATCCCGTCGAACATCGCGTTGACGAGCAGCACGTCGTAGTGCTTGTAGGCGGCCATCGCCTCCTCGAGGTCGTCGCGCAGCTTCAGCTGTATAGGCATCCAGTCGGGCGTGCCGTGACGGTGGTTGACGACCGCGACGAGCGCCTCGATCCGTTCCAAGTACTCCGCGTACTCAGGCACATCGGTGCGTGATGGCATCAGCTGCGCTACGAACGTAACCCGCTCGCGAAACTCCGGATGCTGGTCGAGGAACAGGTCGAACGCGGAGAAGCCGCGCAGCACGTTCTTGGACAAGTCGGCCCGGTCGACGCGCAAGATGAGAAAATCACGGCGGCGGCGCAGCAGCTCACGCTCGAACTCCTCCACCCGCTCGCTGCGCGCAACCTGGAGCGCCGCGCGGTGATCGATTGGCAGTGGATAGGCCCTGACCCACACCTCGCGGCCCTGCCAGCGCACCAGCCCCAGCTCGAAGTCCACGTCGAGGTCCATCAGGTCGCGGCAGCACTGCAAAAAGTTGCGTCGGTAGGAGCGAGTGTGAAAGCCGATGATGTCGTTCGCCAGCAGCCCGGCAAAGATCTCATGCCTGATACGCGAGGGCAGCACGCGCCACGAGTCCGACTGGGTCCAAGGAATGTGCACGAAGTGGTGCAGAAACACGTCGGGCCGGGCGCGGCGTACGAGCTCCGGCAGCGTGTACAGGTGGTAGTCGTGCACCATCACGACCGGCTCTAGCTCGTCCTCGATCTCCTCTACTACCGCTCGCGCAAGATCCTCGTTGACCGCGTTGTAGCCGAACTCGAACGCCTCGATCTCCTCGCGGCGAATATCCGGTGCGTTGGACAGGTCCCACAGGTAATGCTGGATGAACCACAGCATTGGGTTGGCGAACACGTTGTAGAAGCGGTCGTAAGCCTCGGGACTGCTGACGACAAGGCGAACCTGATAATCCCCGCCTGCCGGGCTCTTCACAGGGAACGGACGCGCGCCGTGTTCGTGGGAGACGCGAGCGTCGTGCTCGTTCATCGCCGAGGCGATCCAAACGGCGTCGCGGTGCGAGGCCAGCCCCGACAGCGCTGTCACCAGCCCACCGGTGCCGCGCTGCACCTCACCGTCAGGGCCAAAGGTCACCGGCCCCCGGTTGCTCACCAGCACGAGCGGGGAGCGCTGCGGTGGGGCGAAGGGTGGCGTTGTATTGTCCAATTTTAAAAGTTTGCGATAGTGACTACAAAATGTAGCTACTAAGGTGAATTGCGCAAAAATTGCATTACCCCCCACCCTCCACCCATGCCCAGCGCGTACGTACGTAGTATGCCCGCTGTTTCTACCCCTCCGCCAGCTCCGTAAAGATGCGCAGGTAGTCGCGCAGGTAGCGCGGCGTGAGGAAGTGCGCACGCACGTGCTCCTTGCCGCGGCGCCCCAGTGCCTTACCGAGCGCCGGGTCGCCCAGCAACTCAAGCGAGCGCTGTGCGCACTGCTCGACGGTCTCTACGAGAAAGCCGGTCACCTCGTCCTCGACCTGCAGGGGAATGCCGCCGACGTTGCCGCCGATGAAAGGTCGCGCCTTCCAGATCGCCTCGGCGACCGTCAGCCCAAACCCCTCGCGAATCGACTTCTGTACGACCACATCGGCATGAGACTGGAATGCGTTGACCTCGATCGCCCCGACGTTGTTGAAGTTGTTGAGGATGTGCACGTCGGGATCGCCGTCGGCGTGGGCGATTGTGGCATTGAAGAAGTCCCAGCCCTCCGGATCGTCGCTGGCCATCGAGCCGACGAGTGCCAGCTGTACTTCAGGCACCTGTTGCTTGACGATCCGATATGCGTCGATTACGCCCAGGGGATCCTTCCAGGGATCGAAGCGCGAGACCTGGCAGATCAGCGGTCTGTCGACGTCGATCCCGAACTGCTCGCACACGTAGGACGCGTCTTCAGGCGAAAGTGCCATGTTCTTGGGCATCAGCGGGTCGATCGCCGGCGGCACGATGTTCACGTTCCCGCCCATCCCCTGAGGGACGTAGCCGGCCATGTGGAAGAGCGACTGAGGATATTCCGCGATGTAGGGCAAAAGCCGCTCGATCGTCGCCGGATTGGGGGTCGACAGGTCGATGTGGCAGCGCCAAACCCAGCCTTTGGCCTTCTCGGGCACCAGCCGGTACAGGCCTGCCGGCTGCGGGTCGTGCACGAGGCACACGTCCCAGCCCTCTGAGAGCTCGCGTGCGTTCATCTCGTTGTACTGCTCCCAGGTGCCCCATTGCTCCTCGTCGAGATCCTGAGGATTGCCCTGCAAGGCGTTGTGCATCAGCTTGGTCGCGTTGAAGAACTCCTCGCGCCCATAGATCACCTGCCACTCGCAATCCAACCCGACGTCGCGCATCAGTGGCACAAGCGTGTAAAGGATCTCCGAGACGCCCCCCCCAAAGGCCGTGGCCGACACGTGCACCACGCGCTTGCCCTTCAGCGGCTCGGCCAATTCGCGGATCTCCTCGATCAACTCGCGACCGCAAATGTGGGTGTAGTCGGCAAGCGACTTGTGACCTGTGGCGACGGGCTGGAGCACGGGAGTCCCGCACGATACCTCTGGGCGGCACGGAAGGCCCGGCATGGGGTCTATGGTTGGCCCGATGTTCGACGGCCGCATCTACCGCGCGGCATTCGTGCCGTTCCTGTTCGTGCTCGTGATAGCGGGCTTCTCGCTGTCCGGACAGGCATCTCCGCTCGGCTCGACGCTTGCGCCCGACGCGTTCAACGGTCCGCGTGCCTTCGCCGGGTTGCAAGCGCTCGCCAAGCGCTTTCCCGACCGCCAACCTGGCAGCGCAGGCGACAACGAACTGGCCACCTACATAGCCGCGCAACTGCGCGGATTGGGCAGTGCCTCCGGTACGATCGGGTCTGGCCCGAGCACGCCGGCCTCCGGCGAATCCACCTCGGGTACATCCGCGGCCGCCGCTGGCGGCTTCCAGGTCAGTACCCGTCAGATCCAAACAGCGACGATCGAAGGTACGCGCACGCTCACGACTGTCATCGCCGAGCGCCCTGGGTCCACGGGCTTGAGCCCGATTGTGATTATGGCCCATCGCGACGCTCCCGAGTCGGGCTCGGCGGCGCAGCTCTCGGGCACCGCCGCCCTGCTCGAGCTGGCGCGCGTCTTCGCCGAGAGCGAGACGCGACGTACGATCGTGCTCGTCTCCACCAGCGGCGGCAGCGGCGGCTACGCGGGCGCGACCGACTTTGCCAAGCACGACAGCCAGTCGCCGGACGCCGCGATCGTGCTCGGCGATCTTGCCGGTAGCGTCGCACACAAGCCGTTCGTGCTGCCGTTCTCGAGCAAAGCACAGATCGCGCCTGAAAGCCTGCAACGAACGCTCGACGGGGCGATCTCACAAGAGGTCGGCACCGACTCCGGTGCGCCTGGCATCGCGAGCCAGCTGGCGCATCTCGCACTGCCGCTCAGCACCGGCGAAGAGGTCCCGTTGAACTCCGCCGGAATTCCGGCCGTGCTCGTCCAGGTCAGCGGCGAACGCGGACCTTCCACTGGAGAGAAGGTGAGCGCAAATCGCCTGCAGAATTTCGGCAAGGCCGTGCTCAGCTCGATCTACGCGCTCGACGAAGCCCCAAACATCGCCCCGAGCTTTGCCGCGCGCGTATCGCTTGGGCACAAGCTGCTGCCAGGTTGGGCGGTCAGGCTGCTCGCGCTCGCGCTGCTACTGCCGCCGCTATTGGTCGGCGCAGACGCGCTGGCGCGTCTGCGCCGCCGGCGCGAGCCCGTGCGGCGCTGGTTGGTATGGACGCTCAGCGGCGCACTCCCGTTCCTGGCGAGCGCATTGTTTGCGATCTTGCTCGGTGCGCTTGGCATCGTCGCGACTCCCGCCAGCCAACTGTCTGTCGGCGCGCTATCCGCGGACGGATCGACGTTCACGGCGACGCTCGCCACTGCTTTCGTGCTCGCACTTGCACTCCTGGCTTGGCCGGCACTCATTAGACGCTTGGCGCTGCCTTTGCGTCCCAGCGCGGACGGAGCGGCGCTTGCGGTGCTGCTCGTGCTGCTCGCCGTCGCCTTGCTCACGTGGATCTTCAACCCGTTTGCGTCTCTGTTGTTGATACCCGCGCTGCACCTGTGGCTGGTGGCAGTCGGCCCAGGACGCCGACCGGAGCCCCAAGCCAGAGCGCTGGCCTACAGCGCAATAGCGCTCGGTGCGCTGCCACTGCTGTTGCTGGCGATCGCATACGCGCGCGAGCTCGGTGTCGGTGTCGGCGGACTCGCCGAGAGCACCGTGCTGGCGTTTGCCGGCGGTCAGTTCGGGCCGCTCAGTGTGATGTTGTGGAGCGCAGCACTTGGCTGCCTGTTCGCGGTCTTGCTGCTCGCTCCGGCTAGCGAGACAATCGCGGCACCTGGCACAGGGGATTGGTCTGAGATGGCCACGCGCGGTCCGGCGTCCTACGCTGGCCCTGGATCGTTGGGCGGCACCGAGTCCGCACTGCGCCGCTGAAGACCATGACTCAACCGCCCGGCAAAAAGCCCACAGCAATAGATTTGTCGCTGGCCCGGCCCGGCGAGCGCCGCAATGACGCAGTCTCGCTCGGTGCCGGCGCTGTCACGACGGGGCGCGTTGCCGACTTCCCCCGCTCACCGATATCCGCTCCACCCCACCGCCGTAATCGACTGGCCACGGTGCTCGCATCCCTACTGATCGCACTTGGTCTGCTGGTGCTTGCCGACGCCGTCGTCACGCTCCTATGGCAGGAGCCAATCTCAGCGCTGCTCGCCCAGGTCAAACAGGAAAGCCTCGGCAGCGATCTGCACGCGCTCGACCGCGCCGCCCCGTCGCAGGCGGCCAAGCTCGAGCTGGCGCGCCTACACGAGCAGCGCCGGCGGATCGAGTACCTGGCCGGCGAGCTTCAGCTGCACGCCAAGGACGGCTCGGCCGTCGGGCGCATCGACATCCCCACGATCGGCGCCAGCTTCGTCGTAGTCAAGGGCACCGGCACCTCCGAACTAGAGAGCGGCCCTGGCATCTACTCAGAAACCGCTTTCCCGGGAGTGCCCGGAACGACCGCGATCGCCGGTCACCGCACGACATGGCTGGCCCCTTTTCGCCACATCGACACGCTGCGTCCCGGACAGCCGATCGTGTTGGAGATGCCCTACGCGCGCTTCACCTACCGCGTGATCGGCTCGCGAGTAGTGCTGCCGACCGACGTCTCGGTGCTGGACCCGGTCGGCTACTCGCGGCTCGTGCTGTCGGCCTGCACCCCACTGTTCAGCGCTTCACACCG
Organism: uncultured Solirubrobacterales bacterium; assembly: GCA_963827045.1. Lineage (GTDB taxonomy): Bacteria > Actinomycetota > Thermoleophilia > Solirubrobacterales > Solirubrobacteraceae > Palsa-744. The sequence continues at coordinate 1,079,676 of CAWGZH010000002.1, read as the reverse complement.
GCTGATCGTCTTTGCCCGTCTCAGCTCGACACTGCCGCTTGGCGCGGCGCGTATTCCCTTCGACAGCGGGCGTGCCGGACGTGCGCTTGGCCCCGAACCGGTGCTACCAACGGTGCTCAAACCCCGTCAGCACCTGCTTGCGCCCCTCGTGTCGTAGCACCGCTCCAGGGTAGCCCTCGCTGACGTGCCCGATCCAAGTTAGCTTTGTGCCAGTGCGCTCACAGGCCGCGCTCACGCGCTCAGCACGCTTGCGCGGCACGCACACACACAGCTCGTAGTCTTCGCCGGCTGTCGCCGCTGCCTGCCAGGCAGGTATGCCGCGCGCCGCGGCGGTCAGCTCGGTCCGCTCGTCGATCGGCAACTTGTCGAGTTCAAGCTTGAGGACCACGCCGCTGGCTTGTGCGAGGTGCTCGGCGTCGGTTGCCAGACCGTCGGAAAGGTCGATCATCGCGTGCGTCCCCACGGGCGCAATGGCTCGTCCCTCGCGCAAGCGAGGTATCGGTCGCTTGGCTCTGGTGCCGAGCGTCCCGGTGACGCCGACAAGGTCGCCGGGACGCGCCCCGTCGCGCCCGATCAGCTTCTGGTCGCGCTCGGCCCAGCCCACGATTGTCACGCTCGCGAACAGCATGGGAGCGCTGACGATGTCGCCGCCGGCGATCGTCGTCCCCGTCAACTCGGCAAGCTCCTCAGCTCCGAGCATCAGCTCGAGCGCCTGCGCCTCGCTGACGTGCGCGGGAATCCCCAGCGCCACGTACGCCTCGCCTGTCTGTGCCCCCATCGCCGCGATGTCCGACAGCGCCCCTGCCAGTGCCTTCCAGCCGATGTCCCCGAAGTTCAGCTCGGGGTCATCGAGGCTGAAGTGCGTCCCCTCGACGATCGTATCTACGGTCGTCACGCACAGCTTGAGCGCTTTAACGACGGTCGCGTCGTCGCCGATGCCGCGCACGAACCGCCCTCCGTGCACTTTCACGGCGGCCGTAATCGATTCGATCAGAGAGAGCTCAGCGATGCCTGTAAGTGATTCGCGGACTTTTCGGGATCAGCGATGCCTGTAGACGATGCGCGCGCGGTCGAGGTCATAGGGAGAGAGCTCGCAGCGGACGCGGTCTCCCGGCAGGATGCGGATGCGAAAGCGTCGCATCTTGCCCGCCACGTGGCCAAGCACCACATGATCGTTGTCGAGCTTGACGCGAAACATTGCGTTCGGCAGGGCCTCGATCACCTCGCCCTCGAATTCGACCTTGTCTTCCTTTGCCACGAGTCTTAGTCCTGTCCGGGCCCATCCAGCGTTCTATTCGCTGACCCTGTGTTGAAGTTTGCACCGTCAAACTACCAGCGTCGGCGCGTCGGGGCCGCGTCAACGGGTGCGCGGTGGCTGCTCTGCGGTCTTGCGGGTCCGCGGTCACGGTCTTGCGGGGTCCGCCGCCAGGTGGATATCAGTGGGTAGCCGGTTCGGCGCCGCCGGTCCCGCCGACAGGCGGCGATGTTGCTTTGGGCGCCGGCGTGGGCGTCGCCGGCGGCGGTTCGCGCACCTGTGGAGTTGGCGCCGGTTGAGGGCTTTCGATGTGTTTGCTTTCGCCGTTACCGGTACCCACGGGCGCTTCGGGCGTGGCGGTGTTGTGTTCGCCAGGCGTGCTTTTGCGGGTCTGGGTTTTGCTTTTGTGAGTGCTGCTTTTTTCCAGCGGGCCGCCTTCGGGGATTTCGCTGGTCGAGACGCGGCCGGTCGTCGCGAACTTGCCGAAGAAGGGTTGGTAGGAGATCGGTTCGGTGGGTGCCGGGAATTCCGTGCAAGGCTGACCTTCGGTGACCGCGGCCATGTAGGTGTGCCAGATTTCCGCGGCCAGATAGCCGCCTTGCTGGGCCTCGCCGTGGACGTCGGTCATCGGGATCGCTTTTTTTGGATAGCCCATCCAAACCGAGGTCGAGTAGTTGGGCATGTACCCGTCCAGCCAGGCGTCGGTGAATTCGCTCGTGGTGCCGGTCTTGGCGGCCGTGGGACAGTCGATCGCCGAGCGCGTCGCCGTGCCCTCGAGCACATTCTCGTGCAGGATCGTCGTCTCCTCGGAGGTCACTCCGTTGGAGAGCACCTTCACACGATGCGGATGCCCCCAGCTTTCGTCGACGTGCCCGTCGGGAAACACGACCTTCGTGATCGCGATCGGCGTATTGCGGTAGCCGCCGTCGGCAAGCGTCGCGTACACGTTGGCCATTTCCAGGGGACTGACGCCGTACTTCAATCCGCCCAGTGCCTCCGAGGGGATGCTTTCCAGGTGCTCTTTGACACCCATCTTGTAGGCCATCTGCGTGATCGTTTCCTCGCCGAGATCGGCCGCCAGCTGGGCGTAGACGGTGTTGTCGGAGGTGATCGTCGCCTGCACCAGGTTGATCGACTTGTTCAGTGAGGTGTTCTCAAACGTTTTGACTTCGTATTCGGGGTATCCGGTCAGCCACCCTGGCTCGAGCGTGTGTGAGAGGTAGTAGGTCGTGTTGGGGTCCACGCCGCGCGAGAGCGCATCGGCGAGGTCGATCGCCTTGAATGTCGAGCCGGCTTGACGGCGACCCTGGGAGGCGAGGTTGTACTGCGATTGGTCATAGCTCTCAGACTCGGCCATCGCCTCGATATCGCCATTGTGCGGGTCGATCGTGACGATCGCCGAGGCTGGGTCGCCTTCCTCGTCGAGTATCTGTTTGATCGCTTCGCGTGCCTCGCTCTGCATCCTCAGATCGATTGTCGTGTACACCTTCAGGCCGCCCTGCTCGACTGTATTCAAGCCGTAGCGTTTGATCAGCTGTTCGCGCACGTATTCGAAGAAGAAGTCTTCCTGGCGGCGGGAGTAGTAGTCGCCGTGTTGCACTTCAAGCGCCGCCGCCTGGGCCGCCGCCGCTTGGGCGTGGGTGATGTAGTGCAGTTCTGCCATCTTGCCCAGCACCTCGTTGCGCCGCTGGCGCGCCGCTTCCGGGTAGAGAAACGGGTTGTACTCCGAGGGTGCCTGCGGTAGGCCTGCCAACAGCGCCTGCTGCTGCAGGTCGAGCTGGTAGGGGCTCTTGTCGAAGAAGATCCTCGCGGCGGCCTCCACCCCAAGCGCCGTGCGTCCTTCGACGGTGCCGTAGGTGACGCTGTTGAGGTAGTCGGTCAGGATCGATTGCTTGCTGTGGTGTTTGTTGTATTCGATCGCGAGCTTCGCCTCGTCAACCTTCTGCTTGAAGGTATGGGTATCGCTACCGAGGTACAGGTTGCGCATCAGCTGCATCGTGATCGTGGAGGCCCCTTGCAGCGTTTCGCCGTGCAGCACGTCCTTGACGGCCGAGCGGAAGATGCCGGTCACGTCGACACCGTTGTTCTTGTAGAAGCGTTGGTCCTCGATAGCGACGGTCGCCTCGCGCAGCAGGTGCGGCATCTGCGCGGTCGTGATCGGCGAGCGCAACACGTCGGACTGGATCGCGCCGAGACGCGTGCCGTTGGCTGCGTACACCTGGGAGGTGGCCCCGGCGAGCACCGGTTTGAGCGAGTCCAGGCTTGGCGCCGACTGGGCCACCGAGAGGACATATCCGACCGCGGCGATCACGCCAATCAGGATCGCGCCTACCATGCCTGTGAGGCCGATGAACACGAAGCGCGACGGCCCGGAGCGGTTGCGCCGCCTGCGGCGCTGTCTTGCTTGTCTTGACATCTCTGGTGCGGGGAGGGGGCGGCAGGGTGGGCGGGCCTTCATCTGACTGTACCGTCTCGCGGTGTGATCTCCTGCATGTAGCGTGGGCGATGACAGCCCTAACGCCACCCTTCAGATGAGCTTCGAGACCGCCGAGCCCGCCATCGCCGAGCACCCAAGCGAGCACGCCCTTCAGGGTGGCGCTGCGCCGCGCACGGGTGCCGGGGACCTCGCCGAGCCGGTGGTCGGGCTGGGCGTGCAATGGGACGAAAAGTCGCGATGCCCCCCGCGCGCGCGGGGGGCATCGGCCTCCTCGACAGTCCCCGACGCCAGCCAGCGCGGGCGGTTGGCCGCGATGCTTATTCGCCTCGGCGCCGCGCGGACAGCCGCCCTACGCGACGTTTTGTTTGCTTGTTGGAGCTCGCGCCTGCTCGTTTGGATAGCCGGCTCCGGTGCGGTCGCCGTGCTTGGCTTCGGACCCGTACGCCACGCCTTCAACCCGCCAGGCGTCACGCATGGCTTTGGCTGGCTGGGCGACGTGTTGGCGGCCCCAGTTGCCCGTTGGGACGCGGCCTGGTATCTGGTGATCGCCCATTACGGCTATCGCCCAGAGTTCGGTGCGTTCACGGCACCACGCGACGCTTTCTTCCCGCTTTACCCGCTCGGGCTGCGCGCTCTCTCGGATATCGGTCTTGCCCCGGTAATCGCCGGTGTGGCCCTCTCGATTGGCGCTTTCGTGGCCGCTCTTTACGGGTTGCACCGTCTCACGACGCTTGAAGTCGCCAGGCTACGCCGTGCCCCGCTAGACAGCCGCGAGGTCGCTCGCCTTGCCGTACTGCTGACGGCGTTCGCGCCGATGGCCTTCTATTTCTCGGCGATCTACAGCGAGTCGCTGTACCTGGCGCTGTCGGTGGGCCTGTTCCTGTGCGCACGGCGCGGGCGTTGGGGCACCGCGGCGCTGCTCGGTGCGCTGGCCTCTGCTACGCGCAGCACTGGTGTGGTACTGATCCTGCCTTTGCTTTTGCTTTACCTGTACGGCCCACGTGAGGACCGCGAGCCCGAACGGGAGACGACGCGGCGCTCGGACGTTTTGGTTGCCGGCCACGCGCTTGCTGGTCGCGCACGCTGGATACTCACTGGGTTCACGGACGCGCTGCGCCCACGCTACCGGCTGCGCCGTGACGCGCTTTGGCTCGCGCTGGTGCCGCTCGGACTGGTTCTGTACATGGGCCATCTGGCGCTTGCCGGAGGCGATCCGCTCGCTCCGTTTCACGCCGAGGCCGTTTGGAAGCGGCACTTTGCCGGACCCTATGGCGGCGTCTGGGATGGCGCGAAGGCGGCCTTTGCCGGCTTGCGCCAGCTGCTGTCCTTCCAGCGCGGGCACAACTACTACCCGGTGGCGGGCGGCAGTCCCTTTATCGACGCTGGCCACAACGTGCTGCTGTTTGCCTGCCTGCTTTTGGCGATACCGATGCTTGTCGGGGTTCTGCGCCTACTGCCGCTTGCCTATGGGGCGTATGTACTGGCGGCGCTTGCACTGCCCCTGTCCTACCCCGTCGCGCCGCAACCCTTGATGTCGCTGCCCCGCTTTTTGTTGGTGTTGTTCCCGTTGAACATGTGGCTAGCCGTGACGCTGGTCTCGCGCCCGCGCGTCCTCACGCGCGCCGTCCTGGTCCTCTCTGGCCTAGCTATGGCGTTCTTCGTCGGGGAGTTCTCGACCTGGCATTGGGTGGCGTGACGGGTATGGATGAGGAGTTGTTCGACCCGTCGGGAGAACGCGCGCGGTCGGGGCGTGGCCCCTTCTTGCCGGGACCAGGACGGGCGCCTGCCTCGCCTGTGGGAGAGCCCGACGGGCAGCCGCCGGCTGGCGCTGCGTCGCGTCTCGGTCCCGCGCCGAACGACTGGCCCGTTTGGAGCGGCTTCGTGGTGCTGCTCGCGGCGCTTGTGATCGCCGCGGTTGGTGGGTTGATCGTGGACATACCCGCGATATTGCTGGGCGTGAAAATCTCCTCCGAACATACGCCGCCTGGGATCGAGTTCGCCGACACCGTCGTGCAGGATGTCGCGTTCGTGTTGACCGCCGTGCTGTTTGCGCAGATTGGCGGGCGCAAGGTGCGCTCTTGGCAGTTTGGCTACCGCTCGACCGCGCCGCTGCGTGCCGCCCGGCTCACCGCGATCACGATCGTTGTCTTCCTACTCTTCAGCGTCGTCTGGGAGGCAGCGCTGAACGTGACCGAAAAGGACACGAAGCTGCTGGAAGCGCTTGGCACCAACGAAACGACTTTGCTGCTGGTGCTGAGCGCTCTGTTGACCACAGTCATCGCGCCGATCTGCGAGGAGACCCTGTTTCGCGGATATATATTCGGTGCGCTCTCAAAATGGAGAGGCTGGCTGCCAGCGGCCGTCATGACCGGGATTCTCTTTGGCGGGGTGCACTTTGGCTCGGCGCCCGTGGAGGACCTTGCGCCGCTTGGCGTGCTCGGCTTTGCCCTGTGCCTGTTGTATCGGCGTACCGGCTCGTTGTATCCGTGTATTGCTCTGCATTCCCTGAACAACTCGTTCGCGTTCGGTGAGCTCGAGAGCTGGGGTTGGTGGATCCCGCTGTTGATGGTCGGCGCGCTGGCGGCGATCTGGACTATTGCTCTTATATTTCGCCGGATCGGCGTGATCTCGGGCGATCCTCCCGAGGCTGCTGTCGTGCCGGGCGCGTACGATCAGAGGTAATGAGGCTCCTTCGAATTCGGCCGATTGGCGCGCTTTGCATCGCCGTCGTGTGTACGGGCTGTCTGGCGTTGGGCGGCCCAGGCTTGGCCGAGGCGGCGGGCAAGCGGCATACGCCGCACGCGCGCCTACGGCCCGTGCCGCCCCGCCCGCTCCACACACCCTGGCCTATCGCGTGATCCACATGCGCGGCAGCTTGGGTGTAGGCGCTCACGGGAGCGCCGTGCGGCTGCTCCAGGACCAGCTCGCCCGCCGGCGCTATGAGGTGCCGGTCAACGGGGTCTTCGACGAAGCCACCGGCCGGGCGGTGCTGGCATTCCGCAAGATAGTCGGCCTGCAGCGCGTCGAAACCGCCAATGCCGGTGTCTTCCAGCTTTTGCGGGGCGGAGCCGGCTACTACAGCGTGCGCTATCCGCGTGACGGCAACCACATCGAGGCCAACCTGACCAAGCAGGTGCTCGTCGAGGTGCAGCACGGGCGTGTGCGGCGTATCTACACGATGAGCTCCGGTAAGCCCTCTACGCCCACCGTGCTCGGACGCTTCCAGGTGTACATGAAGACTCCAGGAACGAACTCCGAGGGAATGGTCGACTCCAACTACTTCATCCGCGGCTACGCGATCCACGGCTACGCCGAAGTGCCTGTTTACGCCGCCAGCCATGGCTGCCTGCGCATCCCGATTCCAAACGCCCCCGAAGTGTATGCGTGGGTTCGGGTTGGCTACAGGGTGGATGTGTACACCGAAGGCGGTGTGTTCTAACGCTCGGTCAGAGCCGTCCCGGCAGCAGCCGTGCCACAAAGCTGAGGGCAAAGCCGTAGACGAGCAGCACCAGCAACGTGTCGACGATTTGGATCGTCCACTGGCTGTGCGAGCCGGAGGTTATGCCCGAGAAGGGAGAGGCGAGCGTCGAGAAGGCTTTGTCCACTGCTTCGTGCAGGCCGCTCTTGTGCTCAGCTTTCGACTGGGTCGTAGCTTCGCTGCCGGACGATTCCACCGCGTTCACCTCGGCCTGCTGGTGGCTGGACCCGTTGCCGGCTTGTTCGACGGCGAACGTGACGAACGACGCGAGCGCGATCAGGCAGATGACGATCGAGACAAGCCTCAACAGTCTGGCGAGCAATGGCAGCAGCACAGCCGCAGGTTAGCCCCCGTCCTGGACGTGCTTTGCGCTGTGGACGGATGTTATGGCGCCAGACCGTCTAGATTTGCCGGCAGTGTCCAATCTTCAACCAGCCTCGGGCGCGCTCGACAGCGCTCGGCGAGAGCTGATCTCGCAACTGAGGGCGCATGCACTTGTGATCGGCGAGGTTACGCTCACGAGCGGTGCTGTTGCCTCCTACTACGTGGATGCCAAGCGCGCGATCCTGCGACCCGAGGGCTTCCACGCGCTTTCTATTTTGCTGGCTGCGCGTGCTGAGGAATTGCAGGCCACGGCCGTCGGTGGCATGACGATGGGAGCCGACGCGGTCGCCTGCGCGGCGCTTGCCGGCGGGGCGCAGGTCAAGGGCTTCTTCGTGCGCAAGGACGCCAAGGCACATGGCCTGCAACGGCGCATCGAGGGACCCTTGCTCACTGCCGAGGACCGCTGTCTGGTGGTTGAGGACGTCGTAACCACTGGCGGTTCCACGCTCGCCGCGATCGCCGCCCTGCAAGAGGGCGGCCACACGATCTGCGGAGTGGTCTCGGTACTCGACCGTCTCGCGGGCGGCGGCCCCGCGATCGAAGCGGCCGCGGGTGCGCCGTACCTCGCGCTTACAACGATCGACGACGTCTACCCAGAGCGCGAGGAACGCTAAGGCCCGTCTCGCGCCGGTGTGTCGCGGCCATTCCCAGTCAGCTCCGCGCCGGTAGCCTCCTCTATGAGCCCTCGTAGTCCAATGGATAAGACGACCGCCTCCTAAGCGGTAGATCCAGGTTCGACTCCTGGCGGGGGCATTCGGCTCAATCTTCTGTGTTGGTAAGGGTTTCGGGGAGCTTGGTACTGAGAACAATGCCGACGACTTGTGCTCGACTACCGCCTTTTCCCCGCCTAAACATGGCGTTTTACCCACGACCTTGGTCGTCCCACACTGCTCATCGAATCGCGCTGCGCCAATCAGCTCCTGTCGTGCTCAGCCTGTTGGTGCGGGGTGGCGTTTGGCTGTGCGGCGCCAAGATGTTGGTCAAAGCCCTGCCCGACGCTCCAGCTCCCATTGTGCCGATGGAGCCTTCTCTGTATTTGGCCGAGAGCGTTAGGCGCTCTTGGGGTCAGTCCGAATCTCGACTTTGGGGTTGGCGCCCGACGAGCCAGGCAAACCATTGTGGGGCGCTGCGGTAAAGCGCGACGAGCGACAGGAAGATGGTCAATGCGATCAGCATCAGGATCGAAATCGGGTGAGGCGGATGCATAAAGGCGACAATCAATGCGGTGATGATCCCTGCGACGACTACACCGCGAAGGATGAAGCTTGCGAGTACACCGACCGCGATGAGCCAACCAACAGGAGGGCGAGGACGAGATAGCACCAGCAGGCCCTCAGGTAGCTGATCCACCGAGCCAACGCTTTACACCCTCCACGAACCGGCGCGCCGCGTCGATCGGATCGTATTCGTCGGGTTCGATATCGTCGAGCAACATGTAGTCAGCGATGCTGCGCAGCTCGAACAGTCTTCGCAACTCAGCGGCAAGCTTCGGGTCAAAGCCACCCTGCTTGACTACGAATAGCCCAAAGGCTGACAGTACCCCTGAATGCTTGGAGCGAGTCTCGCCAAGGCTCAAGAGCGCAGCCTCCGCCGCATAAAAGGCGGCATAGTAAGCGCGGGAGGTTGCCTGGGCCGAGAAGCCGGCCTCCTCGAGGTGACGCGCGGCGAGCAACTCCGTGTCGCCGCGTGCGATTAGTGCTTCGCCGCGATCCTTGCTCACGCTACAGAGACGCCCTCGGCACGTACCCTCTCGAGCAGAGGGACGCGATGATCCTGGTACTCGCTCACTGAGATGGGGATCTCGGAGAGGACGACGTCGTTGGAGAGCGAGTGGCGCCATAGGACGTCGCTCATGCGTGCCAGCTCGCGGCGACGCGAGGGAACCTCGTCGAGGACGACCAGCAGATCGATGTCTGAGTCGGGCTGGGCGTCACCCCGAGCGGACGAGCCGTAGAGCACGACGTCTCTGAGGCGAGCCCCATAGATGTCTCGCAACTCCAGCGCGACCTCGTGCGCAATCCTCGGCCGGTCGATCAGATCGGTACTCACAGATCCAATTCTACCTGGGCCTCTCGGCGTCTTAGGTAGTACGCGGCCTGTCCATGTGCCTCGGCGGGTTTAGGCAGCAACCCCAAATCTCTGCCTAAACCCAGCCGAATCCGCCCGTATCGCCAGGTATCGCACGCGACCGAGAACAGTCGAAAAACGTTGCCACGCCTAGTGATTACGGGCGATTCGGCGATATTGCCGGTCGTCCTCCTAAGCGGTAAATCCAGGTTCGACTCCTGGCGGGGGCACTTCTTGCCTGCAAATGAGCGGGTCGATCTACGCTCGAGGTTACCGCCCGAGAAGAAAAGAGATCATGGTTCCCGGCTCGACCGGACCCGCCTGGGTGGCTCAAGGAGGTCGAGTTTCGGCGTGCACTCGTCGTCACCGTGCTACGGGAGAAGTGCCGTACGGGCAGCGGATTCCGTGCGTAACGGACATACAGCGTGGTAGCTTCTCCAGTATGGGCGTGATTCAGGAGCTGGCAGCCGATCTCGAAGTTCAGGAGCGCACCTTGCGCCGGGCCATGTCTCAAGGCGCGCTACGCGCCGGCCGACTTGGACCGCGCCGGCCGTGGCTGGCGCCTGGCGAGCGCGAGTACCTCCATGCCTATTGGCCGCTTCTCTCCGCGCTTCGTCAGGCCCTGCGCACCGAGCATCGCGTGAGGCTGGCTGTGCTCTATGGCTCACTCGCGCGAGGCGACGCGGATGAGGGATCTGATTTGGACCTCCTGGTCTCGTTCGCCGACGATCGTCTATCGGCGGGTTACGAGCTTGCCACTCGTCTTCAACGCGTCAGCGATCGCCGTGTCGATGTCGCCCAGCTGGAGCGGGTAGAGGCCAAGGCGCCGCTTCTCCTGGATCGCGTCCTTGACGAGGGCCGCGTCCTGATCGACCGCGATGGGCAATGGAATCGACTGTGCGAGAGCCACTCTCTCATCGCCGCCCGCGCCCGTCGCGCCCACAATCGCCATATGGCTGACGCCGCCTTGGCGATCAAGGAGTTGACGGCGTGAGCAAAGACTTGCTCGACAAGCTAGGGAGTAAGGCGCTCGCCGCGGAGCAAGCACGGTTGGCTCGCTTCTTTCAGACCATCAGCAAGCATCGCAAGGCGCTTGACATGGCAATCGATGAGAACTTCGCCGGCCGACTCGACCCGGCAGAATGGAGGAGAGCTTTTCAGTCTGACGAGCCCCGCGACGCCAATCGCACGATGGTTGTCACCGGCGATCACTCGGCTGTGCTCAACGCCTATGTCGAGATTCTCAAGGCCGCCGCTGGATCGCGCCTGATCGGCTTGCTCCCATACCGTCGCCCACACGCCGACCAAGTCATTCATGCGCTAGTAGCTGACAAAGGGCTGAGTAAAGACCAAGCCGCGCTGCTGAACGAAATCTACGTCCTGGAGGGCCGGCTCGAGCACGCATCACCGGATGTTGACGCCGAGGAAGTGCGCGCCGCCATCGAGCGACTCCGCCAAGCGCTTCCAAGGCTCATCGACAGTACGCACGCCTGGCTGTGCCGTCACGGCATCGAGCTCCGATAAGACGTTACGGTGAGCCGGCGGAGGAAGCACATCAAGCCCGAGCTTCCAGCAATCTGCAGCAGCCTTACCAGACCTTATCGATCTTACCGTCAAAATCAAAAGGTCGATCTATATCTCCCGTGCCTTGTGTCATCTGGAGCTCGCCGCTGGTCCTCGAGGTTTAGCCAGCAGCAAAATCCGCTGTCTAACCCAGCCGAATCCCGCCAGGGGACATGCGGTGGTCCGTTTGTCGGCGAGGGTTGTTTAGTTGACGTATCGTGTCTACTTGGCGGCGACAAGCACAACCGAGACAACAATGACGACGAAGGCAAGCCCGACCATCATGACGAAGAGTTCGGCTGACATCGCTTCGATGAGGTCCATCAGTCGGTCGCCAACCTTCACCCTCCGGCGCAGTGTCGCGAGCCTACCCTTCATAGTGCGGAATTCTATAGGACGGATGTCATCCAGTTAGTCGGGATTAAGGCTGGATCGGCTGCAGTTGGGCTGAAGTGCTTGAGAATGTGCCATAGACGCGCGGGTCGCGGGGACGAAAAGACGTGGGCTGCCAATGCGCCGCGCGGCACGCCAGCGCTTGCGAGCAGGCCAAGCGTCGCGACGATTTCCACCCGTTCAGGATCGGCCGTTGCTCTTATGCGCCGGCGTCCGCAGCGTTCAGGCAGCTGATTCCGCTACCTAAACTCAGCCGAATCCGCCCGTATCGCCAGGTATCGCGCGCGACCCGAGAACCGCCAAAACCGTTGCCGCGCCTAGTGATTGCGGGCGATACGGCCACATTGCCCTTCGTCCTCCTAAGCGATAGATCCAGGTTCGACTCCTGGCGGGGCATGGGTCGGTCGAATCAATGGGCAGTATGTGCGGCGGGACGTCTGATCGGCTCGTGATCGCCGTGAAGCATGTCGGGGTCGCGCCTGAAGCTCGACCTAGTGCGGTTCAATCGAGAAGCCTCAAACGGCGAGCGACACCCGGTCGCGCCCGGCGGTCTTGGCCGCGTAGAGCGCTTCATCGACGCGCGTCATCAGGTCCTCGGCGGACTCTCCGGGCTCCTGCACGACGATGCCGGCCGAGCAGGTCTGCGCGTAGCGCACGCGTTTGCGCAGGCGATCGACGACGGTTAGGGCATCGTCGGTGGCGCAGTGCGGCAGCAGCAGCGCGAACTCCTCGCCGCCGATGCGGGCCAGGAAGTCGCCGCCGCGCAGCTCCTCGCGCCAGGCCACCGCGGTCTCCTTGAGCAGGCGGTCGCCGGCCGGATGCCCGCGCGAGTCGTTGAAGTCCTTGAAGTGGTCGAGGTCAAGCATCGCCAAAACGAACGGTTCGCCCTCGAGTAGCGTGCGATCGAGGTTGGTCTCCCAGGCGCGGCGGTTGGGTAGCCCGGTGAGCGAGTCGGTGCTGGCCATGTCGGTCAGCTGCGAGAGCAGGTCGGCGCGCTTGATCGCCGCGGCGACCTCGTGCGCAAGCAGCGTGATCAAAGTGGCACGTGTGCCGCCGGCGCGTATCTTCTGGGGCCAGCCCACGACGAGTACACCGACCGGCTCCTTGCCGCTGAATACGGGCTCGAACAGCATCGAAGCGGGGCGCCCGAGCGTTTCCCACATGACGCGGTCAAAGTTGCAGGGCTCGGTGCCCTCGCTCCACAGGAACGAGCGCCGCGAGACGAAGGCCTGACCGGTCGCCGAGCCTTTCCCTGGAGCGATCTCTAAAGGAGGCAGCTCGATACCCGCCATCGCGGTCGTACGCAAGGCCCCCGACTTGCCGGTGGGCTCGTACAGAAGAGCAAAGCTGGCCTTGCCGATCGCGCGCGCCGCTGCGCACACCTCGGCGCGGGCGTGTGGGCTGTTGGGCATTCCGCGCATCACAGCCGCAACTTGCTCGAGCGCCTGCTCGCGGTGCTCGGCCTCGTTGGCCTGGTAGCGCACCTCGGCGACCAGCCACTGGGTGGTGAAGCCGATGATTGCGCCAACTGCCAGGAACAGCACCGCGGCCCGGTATTGGCTCGCAGGGTATGCCGCTCCGCCGATGAAGACCAGTGGCGCAAGGAAGAAGATGGCCATCGCCACGGTGACGACGCACAGTTGGGGCCGGTTGCCGTGCAGGGCCGTCCAGAACACGGGAAGCAAGGCCACGACCGCAATCCCCGAGTTTGCCCCGCCGGCGGAGCTGCGCAGGCAGGCTACGGCGGCGAGGAAGATCAACGACGGTGGAATCTCTCGCGCTTTAGCGAGCGCGCCACGCACCGGTATCAGCCGCACCAAGCCGGCAAGTACGCCCAATGCGATGGCGGCCAGATACTGGACCAAATCTACCTTTGTCGCGATCGGTGCGACGATCGCCGCCAGTCCAGCCGCGGCGGCGAACGGGGCGAGGTTCAGGCTTGTACGCTCGGCGGGCTTGCCCTCGGCCGGCTGCTCTGTAGGCGCGGCATTGTCGATTGGTGGCTCCAAGGTCAAGCCGTCATGCAACCGTCTGGTTGCATGACGGCCTTTGCTTGGCTGCTTGTCACGTGTGTCTTTCACCTTCAGCGTTGCAGCTTCGTCCGCCTGGGCGGAGCCCGCGCGAGCTCCTTCTGATCGAGCGCCCGGCGCGGCGCTCGAGTCCGGCCCTGCGACCGCCACAATGTTTTCGCCCAGCTCTCGTCGATAGCGCATATAAGAGTTATTCGGCAAATCTTCGGCGTCGCTTGATGCTGTCACCGATCTTGTCCTGCGCCTGTCGTGTTCTTGAATCGTGGGGATTCCAATTAGCGCTAAAACTGCTGCCGATCGATGCCGATGAGAAGCTGCGCTGCGCGGCTTGGCGCCTGAGACGATGCCTTCCATTCCAACCAAGAGATCGCCCCGCTCGCTTGTCGCCCTGCTCATGTCGGCGCTTCTGGTTGCAGCGGTCCTGGCACTCACGGCTCCAGCCCCGCCCGCGACGGCGATCATCGGCGGCACGACCGCTCAGACTGGCACGTTTCCTTCGCTCGCCTACGTCGTCAACTTCCAAGGGCAACTCGCCTACCAGTGCACCGGCACGGTCATCGCTCCCAGCCTAGTTTTGACGGCGGGTCACTGCGCTGAGAACATGCAAACCGGTGTCCCGTTCAGCCAGTCCGGCTTTCGCGTGGTGACCGGCGCCATCGATCCGTTGCAACCGGGCGATCTCGTCTCGACGGTTCTGGGTGTGATCGTCTATCCCGGGTTGGAACGCAAGGTCGACAACGGCGACGTCGCACTGCTGGTGCTCTCCACGCCGACCAGCGCTCCGCCGATCGCGTTGGCCAGTCCCAAGCAAGCCAAGCGACTCGCCGCGGGCGCCGCGGCGACAATCGTGGGCTGGGGTAAGACGGCGTTTGAACAGACGACCTTGACCGAACAGCTGCAGTCGGCCTCCACTGTCGTGCAAGCACGCAAATGGTGCCGGCGCAACGCCCCACCATTCTTCGCACGCAGCGAGGTCTGCACGATCACGCCGCCCAGTTATGCCACCGGCGTGTGTCAGGGAGACAGCGGAGGGCCGCTGCTCGCCTCCGGGCCGAATGGGGAACCGATCGAGATCGGCGTTGCCGACCATGTGTACGGGCGCTGCTCGACCCGTCACCCATCGGTGTTCGCAAGCGTCGGCTCGATCTACCCGTGGGTGCAAACCTGGATCGCGGCCTACAAGCGCCCGACCGCGCCGCCGGCTCCGCCCACGACATTGCCTACAGGCCCTGCGCCCCAACCCGCGCCGTCCTGATTGTCAGACTGGAGGGTGTGAACCAAGCGCCTTCCCAACCATCCAAAGCCCAAGAGCTGCCGCGTTCGCGCCGCAGGCTGGTGCTCGCGATCTGCTGCATGAGCCTTCTGATCGTAGGCTTGGACAACACGATCGTCAACGTCGCGCTGCCGTCGATTGGACGCGAACTACACGCGTCGATCTCGGAGCTGCAGTGGACTGTGGACGCCTACACGCTGGTGCTGGCCAGCCTGCTGATGCTGGGCGGCTCGATGGGCGACCGGCTGGGGCGCCGCCGCGTATTCCAGACAGGACTGGTGCTGTTCACGCTCGGCTCACTGCTGTGCAGCGCCGCGCCAAGCCTCGGCTGGTTGATCGTCTTTCGCATGCTGCAGGCGGTCGGCGGCTCGATGCTCAACCCGGTCGCGATGTCGATCATTCGCAACGTTTTCACAGACGCGCGCGAGCGAGCACAGGCAATCGGTATGTGGGGTGCCACGATCGGCATCAGCCTTGCTCTCGGGCCGGTGCTGGGAGGCGCGCTCGTCAACGGCGTCAACTGGCGCGCGATCTTCTGGATCAACATTCCGGTCGGGTTGGGAGCGCTGGGGCTAACGATGCGCTTCGTCCCAGAGTCGCGCGCGCCGAAGCCGCGACGCCTCGATCCCGTCGGTCAGCTGCTGATGATCGTACTGCTCGCCTCGCTCACGTACGGGATCATCGAGGCGCCGACCGCCGGCTGGCTGTCGGCACAGACGCTCGGCCTGTTCGCCCTCGCAGCAGTTGCGGTCGCATCGCTCGTGCCATATGAGATGCGCCGCTCTGAGCCGCTGATAGAGCCACGCTTCTTCCGCAGCGTCCCCTTCTCCAGCGCAAGCGTCATCGCGGTCTGCGCGTTTGCGGCGCTGGGCGCCTTCCTGTTCCTCAACACGCTATACCTGCAAGAGGTTCGCGTCCCGCACCTCTCGGCCTTCACAGCCGGCCTGTGCACGCTTCCAATCGCGGCGATGACGCTCTTCTTCGCGCCGCTCTCCGGTCGCATCGTGGGCCGCCGCGGGCCGCGCATGGCGCTGCTGGTGGGAGGCCTCGGCATCGGCCTCGGCGGTCTGTTGCTGACAGGGACAGGCGCGACAACCTCGATCGCCGCGTTGCTGCCCGCCTACTTCCTGTTCGGCATCGGCTTCGGCATGGTCAACCCGCCGATCACGAACACCGCCGTTCTAGGCATGCCAGAGGCACAGGCCGGAGTCGCGGCTGCCGTGGCCTCGACCTCGCGTCAGGTGGGCCAGACGTTGGGCGTAGCTGTCGCGGGAGCGATCGCCGCTGCGGGCGCGGCAAGCGTCGGTCCGGACTTCGTTGCCTCCAGCCACACGGTTTGGTGGCTGGTCGTCGGCTGCGGTGTCGCGATCATGGCGCTGGGTCTACTCAGCACGACAAGTCGTGCGAACGCAAGCGCCAGACGGGCGTTGGCCGGCCCGCGCACCGCCGAGGCCGGCGCGGGCTCGTAAGAGCCGTTCAGGCCGCGCTCTGCGGAGGCTGGCTCGGGCTCGTTGCAGCGGGCGACTTTGCCGGGCCGGCGATTTCGTTCAAGCGATCGAGCACTTCCTTCAAGCCCCCTTGCGTATGTGTGTCGAGCCGGTCGAGGATCTCCTCGGCATCTTTGAAGGTGTTCGCCGAGCGCGCGTCGGCGGCGAGGCTCTGTACGTTCTGGCCGACCATGATCACCGACAGCAGAACGAGCTGCAGGAACGTCTGTGCGATCCAAGCGACGATGCCCTCCCCGCCCGGTTTGAGCGCCGGGGCGAGGCCGATTAGCGCTATCACGGCGAACAGGTAGGCACACCACATCGTGCCGACCAACCTTGTTATGAGCACGGCAAACTTCGCGTTGAAGCCTTCGGCCTCACCCATCGCTTCCTTGAGCACGCGCGGGCTGGGGTGCAGCGCCTTCGCGAGGTGATGCTCCGTCTTCACAGGTCTACGCTCGGTCATGAGTTCTCCCCGGTGGTTGGCTGGTCGGTGTCGGTGTCGGTGTCGGCGGGTTCGGGTTCGGGCTCGTCATCGGCATTGGTCTCCGCGTCGTCATACAGCGACTCACAGGCGAGCTCCTGACCTTTGCCGCCCCACAGCTTGATCTCGAGCAGGTCATACAGATAATCGTCGGGCGCGATCAGCGTGAAGCGCTGCTCGATCAGCTGGCATTGGTCGACCGTCGTGCGCCCAAGCTCGGCTGTCACGACCCGGCCCGCTCCCACCAATGGACGTCCCCACACGAGCGTCATCGCGGCGAGCGCCCCGTTCTGCCCGTGCCATGAGCCGATCACCTCGTCGCACACGTCCAACTTCCAGCTGGGGTTGCGCTCGGCTGTCTCCTCGGTGAAGTCGCCGCGCGCTGTCAGCTCCATCGGCTCCTCGTTGTTCAGGCCGCTGAGAAAGCGCACGTAGCCGAACAGCTCATACCCGTTGGTCGTGATCGAGGTGGCCGGCACATAGCGGCGCCCGTGCCAACCCCTGTCGGGGTACCAAGCGGTCTCACCAGGCTCGCCAAGCTCCTCGCCGTCCGTGTCGAGTGCCGCCCAACAGGCGAGCAACTCCTCTTCCAAGCGCTCAGCCCAGCGCCCGTAGGGCATGCCTTCCCGCGGCGGCTCGGCGACGAAGCTGGGGACGAGACGTTCGACGGGTGGCACGCAGGGAGCCTATATGCCGAGCGGGCTTGAACCTGCAATGGACGCTTGCCGTGTGCTGGCCGCGCTCGGAGCTTTCGGTGAGGTTCGTCTCTATGCCTCGCGCAACACGGCCGCTGCATGCTCGGGCGCGACAATGTTCAGGTTCACGCCAGTAGAGAGCTCCAGGCCGGCGAGGTGAGTCAGGCGCGGTGCCACATCGATGCGCCAGCAGAAGTGCTCAGCCCCGCGCGGAGCAGTGCGCACCCACATATTCAGCGGCGGTGAGGAGCCGAAATGGCGCGCCAGCCGTGTGAGCCCGTCGTGCAACAGCGCCGAGCCGAGGGCTCCGTCGTCCTCGAAGCGCGCTCGCGGCACGCGCGGCGCCAACATCAGCTGGAAGGGCAATCGCGAGCCGTAGGGCGCCATCAGCACGGCCTCCTCGTCGATCGCCACGATCCGCTCGCCGCGGCGCACCTCTTCGGCAACAAGATCCTCAAGCAGCCCGCGGCCCATCGTGCGGTTGGCGTAAGCACCACAACGCTCACGCTCACGCGCCACTTCGGCCGGCACGAAATCGAGCGCGTACAGCTGCGAATGCGTGTGCTCAAGGGATGCCCCGGCCTCGCGGCGCTCGTTGACGATCAGCTGCACGTAAGCGGCGTCGGCGTGCGCCCGCATGCGCAGCCGCCAAACCTCCATCGCGTCGACCAGCCGTGAGGTGGGAAGCTCGGCCAACGAGACGACGGACTCGGGCGCGTTGATGATCACCTCGTGCGCGCCGCTGGCAGCCATCGCATAGAACAGGTCCGGCTGAGCGTCGGCAGGCGGGGTGGGACTATCGCCGTTAAGGGCCGGGTAGAGATTCGGAACCACCCTCACGCTCCACCCGGCAGTATCAGCAGTCGAGCCGCTGAGCCCATCCCCATCACCGCCACTCACACTGTCGGCTTCTTGCAGCGAGTACAGCTCGGGGGGAGTGAGATCCTCGCGGCCGGCGGCGAAGGGGTCTTTCTCCACGTCGATCGGCGCGGGCGCCGGGCAGCGCGGCTCGCCGCCGGGTCGCTCCGAGCGCTCCCCGGCGATGATCACCTTGTGCCCGCTGAGCGGGTCCACCCTGATCTCAGGCATGCAGCGCGTAGTGTTCGACGTCGCGGCGCAACTTCGCCGCACTCGGATACTCGCCCTCGCGGATGTAGGGCCGGCCGTAGGCAGGTATGAAGACGGTCGCGGGCCTGAAGGTCGAATCGGTCACTTGCAGGCCGAGGGAACCACTCTTGTCGTAGTAGCTGGGGTAGCTCACGGGAAATGACTTTAGGAAGGCGAGGCCGTCGGTGCGGTGGGGATCTTCCGAGTCGATGCCAATGAAGGCCACGCGCGCTCCGTATTCAGCGGACACGCGCTGGAAGGCGGCGGACTCTTCCTGGCAGGGCACACACCAAGAGGCCCACTTGTTGATGACGACGGGATACCCTTTGAGCGCAGCAAGGCGCGCATCGAGAGCGTGCGCCCCGCCTTCGAGCAGCATGCCGGCCTCGGCGTGCAGCATGGCCAGCGGCCCCGGCGAGCCGGCGAGCAGGGCGCTGGTCTGTGCAGCGGTCAGGGGTGTGGCGGTGTCTCCGCCGGAGCTACGTGGCAGCTGGGTCACGCCGATCGCAATCAGCGCGATCAGGCCCAGAACGGTGAGTCCCAGAAGCGCGCGGCGGGCGGTCATGCGAGCCAATTCATGCGATTCGCGGCCATAGGGATCGGAGTGTGGATTGGGTGCGTCCGTCCATCTCGGATAAGACTGCCAGATGGGGTCGGGATTCAGGCCAGCCGGCCAGCGCCTTCAAATCCCCCGGCCTGTGCTGTATCCTGAGCGAAGCAGAGAGGGACGGGAGTCCAAGCGATGCCCGCCTTCTGTGAGCCTCACCGGCGCGAGCGCCGGTTTTTCATGAGCGAAGTGGACGAGTGTCCGCGACCGCTCCATCTCGAAGCCCAGAGCCTCTATGGCCGAGTCCCCAGCAGTGGCCCCAGCGGCCGCGTCCATTCCCGGTTCCGCCGAAATCAAGCGAGCGGAGAAGCTCGTGCGCGAGCGTTTCCTGCACGAGGGCGAGGACGCGGCGGTAGCGCTGGCTCAGGGTTCGCCGCGCCGCCGCGCGCTGGATATGGCGCTGGCCGAGTTGACGGAAGGGGCAAAGCACCCATCGACGGCGTGGCGGCGTGAGTTCTCGCTGCTGCTCGGCCTGGAACGAGTTCTCTCAGAGGACGAGCCGAAGCTGGTCGATGGCACCGTGCTCTCGAGCCCACCAGGTGGACGCCCTCTCGGGCACGCTGACAGCCTTGTTGGCCGAGGCGCAGCGCTCGGGCGCGAACGGCAACGGTCGCGCTGCCGCCGCGGCCTCGCCCGAGCTGCTGGCGACGGCGGCGATCCTTGGGCCAGACGACGCCAAGCAGGAGCAAGCGGAGGTCGGGCCGGGTGCCCGCGACGGGGATGGCTCTCTCGCGCGCGCCGAGGCCACGGACGACGCCGACGATGACGGCGATGAGGACCTGGACGAGGAGGATGACGACGACGAGGACCTCGGACCGGTCGAGCGAGCCGCCCCCGAGGCGCCGGAGGAGGAGGAGGACGACTTTGACGAGGAGCTGGACCTGGCCGAGCCCGAGCCAGAGCCAGAGGAGGACGTCGAGGAGGAGTCCGAAGAGGAGCCCCAAGATTGGGTAGACGAGGACGAGGAGGACGTCTCAGACCAGCCAGAGGACCCAAACGCGGCCAAGCGCTTCTGGTTCGAGCACGCCACCGGCGCCGGCAAGACGGTGGCCGCGCTCGGCTTCGTGGAGGCCTCGCAGACCGGCGGCGTCTTGATCCTCACGCACCGCCGCAACTTGGTCAACCAGTTTCACGGCGAGCTACGCGACCGCGGCTACCAAAAGCGCATCTCGCGCCCCCTGTACACGGGCGAGGACTCGCCCAAGGGCCCGGTGACGGTAGAGACCTACCAGTGGTTCGTACGCAACGCCGGCAGGATCTCGAGCGCCTACACGATCGTCATCTGCGACGAGGCCCACACCGCTTTGGGCGAGAAGACAAGCGGCGCGATCCGCGCATGGACGGGCCCGATCTTCATCGGCATGACGGCCACAGGAGCCTTGATCGCAAGGCACGTGACCGACCTCTTCCCGACGCAGACTTCGCGCTTCGACCTGGCCCAAGCGGCAAGACGAGGCGTGATTGCGCCGCTGCGCTGCGTGCGCATATCTCCAGGCGTGGGCGTGCGCACGATCGCCAACGTGCCGCTGCGCCGCGGCGAGGTTGACACCGAGTTCGACCAAGAGGAGCTGGCCGAGCTGCTCGATCAGCAGCCCTTCAACATGGCGGCAGCCAACCTCTACAAGACGCGCTTCAACGGCGTCCCTGGAGTCGTCTACGCGGCCGGGGTTCGGCACGCCTACAACCTCGCCGAAGCGTTCCGAGCCGAAGGCATCAAGGCTATGGGCGTCTCCGGCGAGACACCAAAGCGCGAGCTGGCCGAGGTGCTCGCTCGCTACGAGCGCGGCGACATCGACGTGCTGATCAACGCGCAGCTGCTGGCCGAGGGTTGGAACAGCCCGCGAGCAACCGTCTGCGTGCACCTGGCCCCGACGGCCTCGAAGCGCATCTATCAGCAGCGCGTAGGACGCGTCACGCGCCGCCACCCGGGCAAGGAGGCGGGCCTGGTGGTCGACTTCGTACACCCGGCGACCAAGAACGACGACCCGGTCGTGACACTGCACTCGCTGCTCGACCGCGACGTCTATCGCGGCGGAGCGATCGTCGTCGGCCCGGTGCGCCGCGGCCGCGGCCGGCGCATGCGCGTCGAGCGCCGCGTGCTGCCGGTCTGTGCCGAGGAGGAGCGCCGCTTCGAGGTCTTCGAGCGCGAGCTGTGGCGTATAGCGGTTGAGCACCTGGACTACGGCGAGCAGCATGTGTGGGCGGCCCTGGCCGGTGCGCGTGTCACGCCAAACGGCTGGCGCCGTGCGCGCGCGATGCTGCACTTCGACCGGACAGGCGAGCTGAAGGCCCGCTTCTTGATCACCGCGGTACAACGCAACAAGAGCCCGCAGCTGCGCTTGAAGGCGCTGTCGGAGATAGCCGCGTTGCGCGACCCGGACGCGTTTGACACGGCAATCGACATAGCGGGCGCGTGGCCGCGTGACGAGCGCCGTGAGGCGGCCAAGATCATGCTGCGCGCGCTGGTCGAGCGGCGAATAGGCCGCCGCGACCAGGCCAACGCTTGGATCTGGCGTCTGGCCGAGTACACGCGCGACGTGCACGAGGAGTACGCGGTGCAGCGCTGGCCGGAGACCAAGCGCCTGCTGGGCCTACTCGTCAACTCGGCTGGAGGCGCCCACGCCCGCAACGCCCGCCGGCTGGTGCACGCGGCACGCAAGCAGGACCGCCGCTTGGCGGCAGCATTGCTGGCGGCTGCGCTGGCGCACACCCCGGAGGCCGAGGAGGTTTTGCGCGGCGCGCGCACGCGCATGGCGCGCAAGCCCCCAGCGTTGGCGCGAGAGCTGCTGCGCAACTTCCCAAAGCGTCGAGCCCGCGGTCAGCGTCGCCGCCGCAAGGGCCAAGGCCAACGAAGCAACGGGCCCGCTCAGGCGCAGGTCGCCAAGACAGGGCAGGACGCTCAGGCGCAGGTCGCGAAGACGGGGCAGGACGCTCAGTCCGGACAGGCGATTCAAGATGGCCAGGTTGCGGCACCAACTCAAGAGGGTCAGTCGGCTAGATCAACTCGAGACGCCCAGCCCGAGCAGGCGGCAAAGCGAGAGAATCCCACCCGCCCGCGCAAGCCGGCGAGATCGTCGCGTTCGCGCAATCGCTCCACGCGCAATTCCAACAACGATAAGGCTGCCCGTGCCGGGGCAGGCAAGGCAGAGGACGTGCCCTCGGACGCAGTGCTCGCGGAGGCGCTCTCCAACGAGAGAACGCCACAGCAGGGCATGGACGGTGAGCTGAGCGCTGGCTCGGGCAAGAAGTTGCAGGAGAACGTCGAAGAAGCGCTGCAGCGGGCCGATCAGCCGACCGACTCCAAGTGAACCTCGCCGGCGCTGAGCGCCGTCATTCCTCCGTCCTCGCGGCGCACCAGCAGCTGCCCTTTGTCGTCAATCCCCTGCGCTCGCCCGCGCTCGCCCTTATTCGAGCCGTGCTCGCTCTGACTTTGGGGATCGTGCCCGCCCCACACAACGTCGCGGCCGTATAGCGCGTCGCGCGCACGCAATGCTTTGAGTGTGGTGTCGATCGGCTCGGCAAGGCGCGTGACGAGGGCGTCGAGCAACCGCTCGAATATCGGCTCTATCGCGCCGGCGTCTAGCCCGAGGCTTGCCGTGTGTCCGTGCAGCTCTGCCGGCAGCTGCTCGACACGGACGGCCACGTTCAACCCGATTCCGAGCACAGCCCAGCCTTCTTGGGGGCGGCCCTCTACGAGGATGCCGGCCAGCTTGGCGAGAATGAGCCGATCGGCCTTCTCCGCCTGCTCCCGCCCCGGCGTCCGATCTCCTGTGTGGGCTCCGCTATCCATGCCCCTTCGTTCGACTACCACGTCGTTGGGCCACTTCACGCGTGCCGCATCACCGACGACGTCACAGACGGCAACGCCCGCGATCAACGACAGCAACGGGTTCGGGTCTCGCAGCACGAACGAGCACAGCAGCGCACTGTGTGGCGGCGCCAACCAGGAGCGTCCTTGCCGCCCGCGTCCGGCGCTCTGCTCCTCAGCTGTGACCACGGTGCCGTGCGGCGCACCGGCGATCGCTAGTTGACGCGCTCGCTCGTTGGTGGAGTCGGTGCGACGCAGGTGTACGCGCGGATGGCCGAGCGAGTCTGTCTCGGCATCCGGCATTACACGGCGTCGGCTAGCAGCGCGTTGACGAGCCCGTCGATGTCATGGCGCTCGGCCTCGACGTGCGGCTCCAGGCCGCGCTCGCGCAGCGTGGCGCTCGTCACGGGCCCGATCGAGACGATGCGCGTGGCTGGCGACAGGTGCGCCTGGCTAGGGCCCGATTGGGCGTCGGGCGGCTGGGTGTGGGTGTCCGCAAAGGCTCGATGCCCCGCGCGCGCGCGCGGGGCATCGAGGAAATAGTGAACACTGGAAGAGGAGGTGAAGGTGATGTAGTCGGCCGTCTGGGCTTGCCGCAGCG
The DNA here is from genome assembly GCA_963827045.1 of uncultured Solirubrobacterales bacterium. Lineage (GTDB taxonomy): Bacteria > Actinomycetota > Thermoleophilia > Solirubrobacterales > Solirubrobacteraceae > Palsa-744. Next base: position 1,056,007 of record CAWGZH010000002.1, on the reverse strand, counting down.
CCTGCTCGGACAGCGGCTCGGCGACGGTCTCGTAAAGCGCCAGCACGTTGACCTGCGCCCCGCGTGCGCGCAGGGCTTCGGGCAACACCTCGCGTGCCCCGCTGGCGGTGGCCAGGAGCGCGTGCTTCACCTCAAGATCGCTCAGAGCTTCTAGGAGTGACTCGGCGACGAAGCGCTCAGGCATCACGTCGGCCGCGATCCCGTGCTCGGCAAGCGCGCGCGCCGTGCCTCCTCCGATCGCCGCGACGTGGACGTGAGCGAGCGAACGCGCGTCGCGGCCGCCGGCAGCCAGGCGCTCGAACAGGCGCTCGACGCCATTGGCACTCGTCAGGCAGATGAGGTCATACGGCGTCGGGTCCAAGAGAGGCCCGTCGAGCGTGCGCGTACGGATCGTCGGCGCCTCGATCACGCTCGCGCCGAGCGCGGCCAGGCGTCCTGCCAGCCCGCTGGCTTGCGCGCGAGCGCGAGTCACCGCCACCGTGCGACCGGCCAGCGGCCGCGGCGGCAGCCAGCGCAGGTCCCCAGCAAGCCCGGCGACGGCGCCGACAATTGTGATCGCCGGTGCTTTTACCTGCTCGCGCTCGGCGACCTGGACGATTGTGGCGAGCGTGCCGCTGACGGTGCGCTGGTCGGGCAGCGTGCCGCGTTCCACGAGCGCCACGTCCTGGGAGGGCGCCCGCCCGGCGGCGATCAGCCGCTCGGCGATGTGCGGTAGCTGACGCACGCCCATATAGAAGACGAGCGTCCCGGGGAAGGCAGCCAGAGCCGCCCAGTTGAGTTCCTCCTCAGGCTTGTCGGGATCCTCATGACCGGTGACGAGCGCCACGCCGCTCGCAAGACCTCGATGCGTCACCGGGATGCCTGCGTACGCCGCCGCGGCGACGCCTGCCGTGACCCCCGGCACAACACTGAACTCGATCCCCGCCTCACGCAGCGCAAGTGCCTCCTCGCCGCCACGCCCGAACACGAAGGGATCGCCGCCCTTCAGCCGCACCACCTCTCCCCCGGCGAGCGCCCGCTCGATCATCAGCGCCTGCGTTTGCTGCTGTGGTACCGACTCGCCGCCACCTTCCTTACCGACGAACAGCAGCTCCGCGTCAGCGCGCGCACCCTCCAGCGCCTGAGCTGGGATCAGGCGGTCGTAGAGGATCGTGTCGGCGCGCGCGATCAGCTCCAGTGCACGCGCGGTCAGCAGGCCCGGGTCGCCGGGCCCTGCTCCAACGAGGTGCACACGACCCGGCGGTAGTTGCTCGGGCGCTGCGTCTGGTCCGCCCTTGGCAGCGCCGGGGGGCCGGTTCTCGGCAGCGTTCGATGACGCGCCCTCAGCCGCGCTCAACGGCCAGCTCCTCGGCACGGGCCAGCAGCTCGCGGGCGCCAACCGCCTCCAGCCGCTCGGCCATGCGGACGCCCAGCTCCTCGGGGTTGTAGAAGCCACCGAGCAGCTCGTCGGCGATCCACTCCGAGCCGTCAGGTAGTCCGACCCAAGCGTGCATGTGTAGGCAGCCGCAGCCGGCCGCCGCGGCGTGTGCGCCGAGCGGGGTGTCACAGCTGGCACCCAAAGCATGGGCAAGTGCCCGCTCGGCTAGCAGGCATGCGGAGGCATCTTTGTCGAGGATCGGCGCTACAGCATCGCTCACAGTCGAGTCCCCGGCGCGTGTCTGCAGTCCGAGCGCTCCCTGGCCGGGTGCTGGTACGAAGTGCGTAGCGTCGAGCGTGCAGCCGATATCCCGCTCGCGGCCCAGTCTTTGCAGACCGGCCTTCGCGAGCACGATTGCGTGCAGCGAGGCGTCGCTGCCCCCACTGCCGTCGCCGCTGGCGGTGACCGCGCTCGCGAGCTTGCGCAGGCGCGTGTTGACGTTGCCGCGCAGGCTAACCACTTCCAGGTCGGATCGGGCGGCGCGCAGCTGGGCGGCTCTGCGCACGCTGCTCGTGCCAACGCACGCCCCTTGGGGCAGCTGCTCGAGCGAGCGAACACCGATCAGCACGTCCTCGGCGGCGGCCCGATTCGGTGAACCCAGCAGCTCGAGGCCCTCGTGCAGTTCGACCGGTATGTCCTTCGCAGAATGCACCGCCAGGTCGATCTCTTTTGCCAGCAGCGCATGCTCGAGCTCGGCCACCCAGCGCGACTTGTCGTCGCGAGGGGAGCGCTCGCGCAGCTCATGCTCGCCCCTCAGCGCCTCATGCATGATGTCGCCGCGCGTGCGCACCACAACGATCTCGGCTTCGCCCAGCCATCCTGCGACCAGCCGCGCTTGGGCGAGCGCGAGCGCGCTGCCGCGTGTTCCGATGCGCATCGGAGAAACAGCGCCTCCTAGGAGCCGCTCTTGCGTGCGCTCTGGATTGAGCGCACCTCGGCGAGAGTCTCGTCGGCCTCCTCGACCTGGAGGTCGGCAGGCTTGGCCTCGCGGGCGGGCTCCTCATCGAGTCCGAACAGCTCGCGCACGAGCTGCAGGCTTGCGTGGCCACGCTCCTGGGAGAAGCTGCGCAGGCGGATCGTCGGCTCATGCAAGAGGCGCCCGAGAACCGCGCGCGCGACCGCTTCCACGCGCATCAGGTCGCGCTCTGAGGCCGACTCCCAGCGGCCTTCGTTCTCAGAGAGGATCTGCTCGACGATGCGGTTGCCGTGCTCGCGCAGCGCGCTCACGGTCGGCAGCGTCTCGGCCTGGCCGAGCCAGCGCGCGAAGCGGTGGATCTCCTCCTCGACGATCTGCTCGGCCTGGGGGACGATCTCGCGGCGCGCGCCGAGGTTGCGTTGCACGACCGCCTGTAGGTCGTCGATGTCGTACAACGTGACCCCGTCGATGTCGCCACAGCGCGAGTCGATGTCGCGCGGCACAGCGATGTCGATCAAGAGCAGCGGCCTGCCGCGGCGCTGGGCCATCACAAGCGCCAGCTCCTCGCTGCCGACGATCGGGTGCGGCGAGGATGTCGAGGAGACGACGATGTCGGCCTCCAGCAGCTGCTCTGGGAGTTTGTCCAGGCCTACGACCGAGCCGCCGAAGCGCTGTGCGAGGCTAAGCGCTCGATCGGCGTGGCGGTTGGCGAGGAAGATGGTGCCGACACCTTGGTGCGCGAGCGCTTGCGCGGTCAGCTCGCTCGTCTCGCCCGCGCCGAGCAGCATCACGCGCCGCTCGGCGAGGGCGCCGAGCACATCCTGGGCTAGGTCAACGGCGACCGAGGGCACAGACACCCGCGAGGAGCCGATGCCGGTCTCCGAGCGCACGCGCTTGCCCGTCGTAAGCGCCGCAGCGAACAGGCGGTTGGACATAGGGCCGGTCGTGCCGGCTCTCATCGCCGCCTCATAGGCGCGCTTGACCTGGCCTTGGATCTCGGCCTCGCCGAGGATCATCGACTCGAGACCCGCGGTCACACGATAGAGCTGGCGGGCCGCCTCGCAGTTGCGCGGCGAGTAGATCTCCTGGGCAAGCTCCGTGGGCCGGATGCTTGCACGGCGCGCCAGCAGGCCGAGCACGTCGGTCTCGGCTTTTACAAGAGTCCCACCCGCCCCGCCGACGACAAGGTAGATCTCAGTGCGGTTGCAGGTCGAGATGACGACGACCTCGTGTACCTCGGGGCTCTCGGCGATCTGTTGGGCGAACTCGACGGCCTGTCCCTCCGTGAAGGCAAGGCGCTCGCGCAGCGCGACGGGCGCGGTCTTGTGGGAGATGCCGAGTGCAAGCAGCTCACCTGTGCCCTTCAGGGTGCTCATACTGTCTCGCCTGCCTGTCTCCCTGAAGGGGGACTCCCCCTCAGGGCGTGCTCCTGGCCTCTGTCGAGGTGCTCAAGCTTGGGGTTGGGTTCATCCAAATCGGCGATGCCCCCCGCGCGCGCGGGGGGCATGTCGCTTTTCGTTGCATCCCCACGCAACGCCTCGACCTTGCGTTCGACGCGGCCCAGGCGTACCGCCATGATCGCCACGTAGATCAAGACGATCGCGAAGAACACGATGTAAGCCGCGGCCACGTAGCCGTCGTTTGAGTGTTCGGGCAGGGCAGTCGCGAGCATGGGAGTCATGGACGTGGGGCTGTAGCGAACGATGTCATGCGCAGGGTCACGATTGGTAGCCGAGGATTCGCGAGCGGGCTTTGAGCAGGATGCGGGTGCGCTTGGCGGCCAGCTCGTAGGCGCACAGCGTTGCAAACAGCAGCGCGATCGCCACGAGCGAGACGAGGAACGTGAGCGCCATCGGCGCGGGCAGGTTCGAGGAGCTACCGAGCACGCGCGGGTGCAGGTAGGAGGCCGACAGGCGCACGGCAAGGAAGTTCATCGGCACGAACGCGCCCGCGGTGATCGCGAACACCGACGCATAGCGTGCCTGGCGCTCGGGGTCCTCGATCGCGAAGCGCAGCGGCTGGTAGGTGGCGTACAGCAGCATGATGATCAAGAACGATACGAGCGTGGGCTCGCTCCAAACCCACCAGTGGCCCCAAGAACCGCGCGCCCAGATCGAGCCGGTGATCAGCACCGCCACGCCGAAGATCAGGCTCATGTGGATGACAACGTAGGAGCGCAGGTCCCAGCGCTGATCGCGTGTGCGCAGATGCGCGATTGCGAACAGGCCGCCGAGCACGAAACCACACAACGTCACGATCGCAAGCGGCACGTGCAGGTAGAAGATCTTCTGCAGGAAGCCTTCTTCGGCTTCGATCGGTGCGTAGAAGAAGACCAAGCTGAGCGACACGCAAAAGGCGACGATCGTGGCGATGGAAAGGGCGCGAAGTGAAGGGCGGCGCATGGTGAGCGTGCTTAGTCCTCCAGGAGGAAGTCGAACACGGCGTAGGCGATGAGGCCGAACACAAGATCATAGAGCGCGAGCGTTCCAAGCCAGCGTAGTGGCGGATTTCCGGGTCGTATGGCATAGAACAGCGGTGCGCTCGCCCGCGCGCAGCCGATCACGATCGGTACGAGCAAGGGCAGCGCGAGCAGTGGTCCGAGCAGGTCGCGCGCGCGCGTGCGCACCGCCAGTGCGGCCACGAGTGTGCCGATCGCGGCGACGCCGATGTCGCCGAGCGCGAGCGGCGCGAGCAGGCCGGGGAGCGCCTGGCCGAGCGGTGGACCGAGCAGCAACAAGGCAAAGGCCGGCACCGCGATCAACTCGAGCACGAGCAGGTAGGCAAGCAGGGCGGTGGCCTTGGCGATCAGCAGCGCGGTGCGGTCCACGGGCGCCAGCAGAAAACCGTCGAAGCCACCCTGGTCGGCGTCGGCGACGAACAGGCGATTGACACCCAGCATTGCGGCAAACAGCAAAGTCACCCAGAGGATGCCGGCCGCCTCTTGACCACTGACGGTGTCCTGGTTCAGGGCGAAATGGAAGACCACGAACGTGGTCACGGCGAAGAGCGACATGCCCGGGATCGACTCGAGCGTGCGTAGCTCGACCAGGAGCTCCTTGAGCAGGAGCGCGCGGACCACTTTTGCTGTTCCGGTCGGCGCATGCTGCCTAGGCCGGCCGGGTCCGAGACGCGACTTATCAGCTGTTCCGACCGGCGCATGCGCCGGTCGGCCGGGACGTGCATGCACGTCCCGGGACGGAGCCGCATGCGGCTCCGTCATCCCTGAGGTGGGTTCTTTGATCATCGATACAACCCGGCGATCTCGTTTGTGTCCATGCCTGTGGCGTCCGCCAGCAAAGCGACGCGGCCTGCGCGCAGGCCCAGCACGAGGTCGGATTCGGCCAGTCCCCTGCCGGGATCGTGGCTACTGAGTACGCGCGTGCATCCACTCGACGGCCCGATCAGCGGCTCGACCAGCTCGATCGCCGCCGGGTCGAGGTTGGCGTAGGGCTCGTCGAGCAAAAGCAGTTCGGGATAGTGCAGCGTCGCGCGCGCCACGGCCACTCGCTGCACCATCCCGCGCGAGAGGGTCCTGACAGGCTCCTCAGCTCTGCTTGTCATTGAGACCGCGGCCAGTTGCTGCTCGATGCGTTCGTCGTTGACGTTATGCAAGCGGGCGTAGTAGCGCAAGTTCTCGCGTGCCGTCAGCTCGCGGTACAGGAGTGGATCGTGGCCGAGCAGGCCGATGCGTCCGCGTACCTGCCAGGCGTCGTCCGGAAACTGCGTGCCGAGCACCGTAACCTTGCCCGAGTGTGGTCGCAGCAGCGTCGCCAGCACCCGCAGCAGCGTCGTCTTGCCGGCTCCGTTGGGCCCGAACACGACAAGCGTCTGTCCCGCATCGAGCTTGAGCGTCACGTCGTCGAGCGCCGCGCGTTCGCCGTAGTTGCGAGTCAGCCCGTCGAGCTCGACGGCCGCCACAACGCCCTCGACGGTCGTCCCGCCCGCCGTCTGGACTTCAAGGTCCCCCACGCGCAGGCTCAGACTGTGGAGAAGCGCTGCTCGTGCTCGCTCTGGGTTCGCGCGATCAGCTCGCGCACGTCCGGCTCACGCCCCTCGCGCAGCAGCGCCACCGGGTCGGGGTCGCCGTTCACGATCCCCTCGAAGAACTGCTTGCGGTCTTGGTAGGTGGGCAACGTGCCCTTGGCCCAGCCGCGCACCTCGTTAAGTAGCACCGCGAGTTGCGCGTAGGACTCGCCGAACTGCTCTGAGATCTCGCGCTTGATGCGCTTGGCCAGAGCGGGCGAGGCCCCGGCCGTGGAGATCGCGATCGCCAGTGGACCGGTACGCACGATCGCGGGCAGGATGAAGTTGCACAGCGGCGGCACGTCCACGACGTTAACGAGCATTGCTCGCCGCTCCGCGTCGTCGTACACGGCGATGTTCACATCCGTGTCGTTCGTGGCGGCGATCACCATGAACACGCCCTCCAGATCCTGCACGCCGGCGTAGGCGCGCCGCTCCCAGCGGATCGAGCCCTCGGCTGCGTATTCGACTAGCGCCGGCTCTGCCTCCGGGGCGATCAGCGTGACCTCGCCGTCGCAGGCCAGCAGCCCCTCGACCTTCTCCAAGCCGATCTCGCCGCCGCCGACCACCAGACTGCGCCGCCCTTTCAGCTTCAGGCAGGCGATGTAGAAGGGTGTGGAGAGCATGTCCGCGACGCAGCTCTGGTCGCAGATCCCCTTGCGCAATTGGCAGACGCACTCCTTGCCTGCATAGGCCTGGGCTGGCATGGCTACAGGTTAGAGGCTCGTGGCCGGTCGGAACCTGGGCGGGCACGGCTGCACCGCGAACGGTGTGCTGCGCGGGACGCTGTCGCGGTCCAGCCCGTATGGTAGCTCGGGAGCGAAATCCCGATATCTGGTATCTTGCCACCGCCCAGATGACGCGCCGAGGGGAGATGTGAGGCATGAACCGGTCGCTGAGCCACGTCGCTCGCCATATCGCAGCGTTGGCCCGCCGCACGCCGTTCGCCCTCGTCGTGGCCGCGTCGCTGGGTTCCTGCCTGTTCGTGCCAATTGCGAGTGCGGCCGAAGGATCTGAAGGCGGCAGGATCTCGGGGACCGTAACGGACGCGCAGACGGGGCTGCCGATAGAGGGGGTCGAAGTCTGTCTGCGCCAGGGCGGCAGCTGTGAACGGACTGACGCAGCCGGCGACTATCAATTCACCAAACTAACCGCGGGTGAATACGCGCTCAACTTCTACGCGTACCGCCTCAATGAAGAAGACGGCACCAATTATCTCAGTCAGGAAGAAAGCGTTGAATACCTGCGCCAGGAAGATCGCAAGGCGATGAACCCGCAGGCGAATCACGTGCAGGTCACGATGGCGGGCGTCGCGACGATCGACGACCAGCTCGAAGAGGGCGGTCGGATCAGCGGCTCGATGCTCAACGCCTCGACTCACGAACCCGCCAGCTCGGGGCCGTGCGCCGAAGACCTGTCCTCGGTGGATCCGGAACTGACGAAGGTCTGCCCGGTGTCGATGTCAGGCAATCAATACACGATCTCCGAACTTCCTCCGGGCGAGTACCGCGTTGCTTTTGGAAATGGTCTGCCCGCCTATTACTACAAGCAGTACTACCACGACAAGGACTCGCAGTCTGAAGCGCAGGCGATTCAGGTTCTCGCGGGCAGCAATGTCACCGGAATAGACGCCGACCTGATCGCAAACCCGGATCCCTGGGAAGGCGCGATCGGTGGGACTGTGACCGACGCCGGCGGAACGGGGCTGGAAGGGATCGAAGTATGCGCCTACAAGAAGGGCAGCGAAGACCTCTTTGGCGCATGCGCGACCACGGGCAGCGGCGGCGAATATCTGATCTCGGGATTGGGCAACGGCGAATACGAAGTCGAATTCTTTGCGCTCCCAAAGGGGGGCGACTACCTTCCCCAGTACTACAGTGCCAAAGGAGAGCCGGCGGAAGCGCAACCCGTGACCGTTGTGTGGGGCAGCATCACGCCCAGCATCGACGCGCAGCTACAGTCCGGCGGGCGGATCTCCGGCGCGGTGCGCGATTCCCAGACAGGTGCGCCACTCGAAGATATCCTCGTCTGTGCATTCGCGACCGAAGCCGAATATCCCGGCTGTACGGTCACCGGGCCCGGCGGCGAATACACGACTCCGGCCGTCCCAGGCGGCGAATACGACGTGGGGTTCGCCGATCCGCACGTGTACCTGACCCAGTTCTACGACGGCGTCTCTTCGATATCGCAGGCGGATCCGGTGAAGGTGACGCCCGGCGACACCGTGTCCGGGATAGGTGCGTCGATGCAGTCTCTTCGCACGATCCCACTCGCCAACACCACTCGGCCGGTCCTGTCGGGCGAAGCGTTTCCTGCGGGTACCCTGTGGTGCGCCGCCGGTCTGTGGACAGGCGGCGATTGGACCTTCGCGTACAGGTGGCTGCGCGATGGCTCGCCGATCGCGGGCGCAGAAGCGAGCACCTACGAAGTCCCCGTTGGTGACGCGGGAGCCGAGATCGCGTGCGAAGTCACGGCAAGCGATGCGGGCGGCAACGCCGTCGCCACGAGCAACAGCCTGACCGTCTCCGCCGCAGCTAGCAACGCGTTCGCTGCGCCGCTCGCCGCGGCCGGAGCGCTGCTTGAGGCCCTCCCGCCGGCCACGGCGCCTCCCACGCTTGTGCGTGCTCGGTCGGACGCGCCCGTGCGTGCCTTCGGTCGTGGCTCCCTGCTGGATCGCGCTCGTCCGCTGATCGTAGGTGGCAGTGCGATCTCGATCGCCCGCGCGCCGTGGCAGGTGGCGGTGCAGGCCGTGATATCGCAATCAGAAGGGTTGCTGTGCGGAGGCTCGATCGTTGACGAGTCGCACATCCTCACCGCCGCGCATTGCGTCTTCGATTCCAAGAGTGGCCTGCCGATACCAGCTGAAGACTTCACGGTCCGCGCCGGTACAGCGAACCTCGCCATAGGCGAAGCCGGCGAACAGCAAGTCGGGGTTACCGATGTCCGTCCGCACCCCTACTACACCTATCTGCCCGACAGCGGCAAGACCAACCCCGACGACCTGGCCGTGCTCACACTCGAACGGCCACTCGTGCTGGAAGCGAACGTCGCCGCGATCCCCCTCCTCGCCCTCGGTGCGTCGCCCACGGAAGGGGCCTTCGCGAACCTCACCGGGTTCGGGGAGGAGAATGCGGCGAGCAAAGAACTGAACGGCCGTCTCTATTCGCTTGGGATGACCGTGGGCTACAGCCGCGAATGCGGGGGCGAAGACGACGCGGTGATCCTGTGCGCGAGTTCCGCCGCGGGATCGCCATGCAATGGAGACAGCGGCAGCGGGCTCACGATCTCGGCACCGGGTTCGCTACTCGCCGGAGTGGAGGACGACTACAGCCTGGTCTCGGGCCAGCGCTGCTCGGATGGTGCTCTGAACTCATACGCGAACCTGGCGGCGCCGGAGATCCAGGACTTCGTGTACGGCAGTGAGAACCCACCCCGGGCGCCGCGCGGCGGCGGAGCGGAAATACGAGGCAGGATCGTGGTGGGACAATCGCTGAGCTGCGCTGCCGGTAGCTGGAGCGGAGACCCCCATTTCGAATACGCGTTCCTCGACGGCCAAAGTGGGCAGGTGCTACAGAACGGGTCCTCAACGACCTACGCGCTCACAGCTGCCGACATAGGTCGCGCGATCTTCTGCGAAGTGCGTGCGGTCAACGCGGGCGGCACGGGCGCCGGGCGCACGCTGCCGCTGCGGCCGATCCTCGGCGCTTCGGCGCCTTCCAGTCAGGCTCCGCCGTCCAGTGCGCCCGAGGTGGCCTCGGAAGAACCAGAGCCCGGTGAAACGCCCGCGTCTGGGGAAAAAACGCCCGCGCCGGCCACCGAGACTCGGTGCGTGTCACTTGCCGGTTCGCGCATCTTAGTCGAGCGCTCCGGCTGGGCCCTGATCGAGCTCACGCACCCTGGAGAGGGACGCTGCAGCGGCAAGTTGGCTCTCACTGCGAGGGTGGTAGATGGGTCAAAGGGCGCGATGCGAGGCAGAGCGCGCGCGATCGCTTCAGGCGACTTCACCATCGCCGACGCACGGACGGCTACGGTGAAGATCAAGCTCAACGTATACGGACGCGCGCTATTCGATCGGGTCAGCGGGAGCCTTGGCGCGAGCTTGACGATCCAGCAGCTCGGACCCTCGCCCGCGCGCGCGCAGACCGATGGCGTGCGGCTGGTGAAGCGCGTCGAGCGAGGGGGATGATGCTTCACCGGTCGGTGCGCGCCTACTGCAAGGTGCGCGAGGACGCGGCTGACAGGCACGCGGCGTCGTACTGCCGAGGCGCCACTACGCGCAGGGGCGCTTGCTCGCCGCCGTCACTTACTTGCGCAACGCCCGTGCCCCCAAGCGCGCGAGTGCGACCGCGCCCTGGCGCCAGAGCTCCTCACGGTCAGACTCGCGCGTGGAGCGCAGCTTGGCGGCGGCTCGCGCGGCACCCGCTGACAGCTCGTCGTAGGGGCCCCACCAAAGCCCGCGTACGCCCGGAGGGTCCCACGTGATCAGCTTTTCCTGCGCGCAAGCGCGTAGTCCCGCCTCGCCGAGCGTGCGCCCCAGGCCGCTGCCGGCGGCGGCTCCCCAAGGCCCGCGCGAGACTGCCGGGCTCGGCAGGTGGTCGTTGAGCCACACCATGCCGGCGTCGAGCTCGCGCGCGATGCGCATGCCGCGGTAGCGGTCGGCCGTCCACACCGAGGCTCCGAGGCCATAGGGGCTGTCGTTGGCAAGGGTGATCGCTTCAGAGACCGAGCCGACGGTCATCACGGTGAGCACCGGACCGCCGATCGGCTCGCGCATCAGGCGCATCTCGTGCGTCACGCCGGTGAGTACGGCGGGCGCGTAGAAAGCACCCCCTGCGCTCGCGTTGTGCGCTGCGCTCGCACGGCGCCCCGGCTTGCCGCCATGCCCATCGCTGCGTGCGGGCTGGCGTCCCCTTGCGCCTACCGGCGCGGGCCCCACGACGTCGTCCGGGTTGACCGGCCCACCGCAATGCAGCGACGCTCCCTGTGCTACCGCCTCCTCCACCAGCTCGCGTACATGGGCCAGACGCCGCTCCGAGGCCAGCGGCCCGATCTGCACGCTTGGGTCGCTTGGGTCGCCGACGGTCATTGCTCGCGCTCCGGAGACGAGCCGAGCAACGAGCCGCTCGGTGACCTCGGGCACCGCGTAGATGCGCTCGACCGCGCCACGCGCCTGCCCTGCCCCGGCGCATCCTGCCCACAGCGCGCCGGTTGCCGCGCGCGCGATGTGGGCGTCGGCCAGCACCAGCATCGCATCCTTGCCGCCCAGCTCGACCGTGACCTCCTTCTCTTCGGAGACACACTCGCGCGCCACCGCTCGGCCCGTCGCGGGCGAGCCGGTGAACAGCAGCTTGTCCACGGGCGCGCGAGCCAGCTCCAGGCCGACGTCAGCGCCGCCATGGACGACACGCACCAAGCCCTCGGGCAGGCCCGCACGCGCGACCACGCGTGCGATTCGCTCGCCCGCGAGCGAGGCGCGCTCGGCCGGCTTGAAGACCACGCCGTTGCCGGCCAATAGTGCTCCGGCGATCTGACCTAGCGGTTGCGCGAAGGGGGCGCTGCCGGCGCCGATCACGCCCACGACGCCATAGGGCTCATAGGCGATACGGGCGCGCTTGGTCAGCGACAGCGAGCGGTGCACGCCGACGCGGCGTCCCCCCAGTACGCCTGCGCCGTCGTGAGCCACCCACTTGAGCGCGTCGATCGCGACGAGCAGCTCAAGCGTCGCTACCTCTGTGCGCGGCCGACGCTGCTCGCCCGCAATCGCCTCGCGCAACTCGTCAAGCTCGTCCACGATCGCCTGGGCCATGCGGCGCATGTAGCGCGCCCGGTCCTCCAGGCGCAAGAGCGCCCACAGCGGCTGAACCTTGGCGACCTGAGCGACCACCTCGCAAACATCTAGTTCTGTGGCGTCCAGGCTCATTTGGATACTTCAAGTTTCACAAGAGGTTGCCGAGGAGGGTTGTCGAACCATGTACTTCGTGGCACACATTACGAGACTCAACGGTTCGCAAGGAAGGGGCGCAGCATCATGACGGGGGGCGAGCACCGGATGAGGGGTCACAAGTACTCCATAAATGGGCACAAGCAGGCGTATGGATGGTTTCGGGCGTTGATTGGGGCGTCGCTGGCGCTTGTCCTGGTGGTGGGCGTGAGCGCCTGTGGCAGCTCGTCCACATCTTCGGGCAAAGGCCCGATCAGCGTACTGATGGGCACAGCGCCCGACTCGCTCGACCCCGGGCTGGGTGCGCTCACGCAGTCCTATGAGGCCACCTGGATCACATACACCGGGCTGGTCACGTATGCGCATGCCTCAGGCGAAGCCGGCACCAGGCTGATCCCTGGCGTCGCGCAGAGTCTGCCGACCGTCACGGGCGGCGGCAAGACATACACCTTCATGCTGCGCAAAGGCCTCGTCTATTCAAACGGCGCACCGGTCAAGGCCTCGGACTTTGCCTACTCGATCGAGCGCACGATTAAGCTCGGCTGGGGCAGTGAGAGCTTTCTCACGGAAAACATCGCCGGCGCCGAAGAATTCCAGAAGGGCAAGGTCTCCTCGATCTCCGGCATCCAGACCGACGACGTCACGGGCAGGATCACGATTCAGCTGGTGGCGCCCTACGGCCCGTTCCTGAACGTGCTCGCCTTCCCCGCGGCTGGCCTCGTGCCGAGTGGCACGCCGATGAAAAGTCTGGGCAACGACCCTCCTCCAGGGGTCGGGCCGTATGAGATCGAGAACGTCGTACCTAACAAGTCCTTTGCAATGGTGCTCAACCCCAATTGGTCTAAGGACGCGATCCCAGGCATTCCCGCCGGGCACGAGAACATCGACGTGAGCATCGTCTCCAACAACCAGAGCGAGGCCGAGCAGGTGCTGAACAACAGCGAGGACGTGTTTGACTACAACGACACGATTCCCCCGACGCTGATCTCGCAGATCGAAAGCCAGGCGTCCGATCGCTTCGCCAAGGAGCCGACCGTCGCGGGCCTGTACTTCTTCCTGAACACCAAAGAAGCTCCGTTCAACAATGCCAGCGCGCGCCAGGCGGTTAACTCCGGGCTCAACCGCCAGGCGCTGCAGCGCCTGGACAGCGGCATGCTCCAGCCCGCCTGCTTCTTCCTCCCCGTGGGGATGCCCGGTCACCCCACAAACGCTCCCTGCCCCTATGGCGAACCGGACGCGCAACCGAACCTGGCCAAGGCCAAGGAACTGGTGCGTCAGGCGGGCCTTGAGGGCGCACCGGTGACCGTGTGGGGCGGCTCGCGCGCTCCGCACAAGGAATTCATCGACTACTACACAAGCATGCTCAACGAAATCGGCTTCAAAGCGACCGAGAAGATCGTCGCCGATGCGCAGTACTACGCGACCGTCGGCAACCTCTCGAACAAAGCACAGACCGGCTTCCTCTCTTATAGCCAGGACTTCCCAAATCCGCTCGACTTCTATCAGTTGCTCGACGCCAAATCGATTCTGCCGACCGAAAACCACAACCTCAGCCAGGTCAACGATCCGCACATCCAAAGCGAACTGGCTTCGCTGGGTCCGATCCCCTCCTCGCAGCTGAGTTCGGTCGTGCCGCGCTGGCAGGCGCTTGACGAGTACACCGCCAAGCAGGCATACCTGGCCGTGTCCGGCTATGAAGAGGTGCCCAAGTTCTTCTCCAATCGGATCAACTTCAGCGCGGCGATCTTCCACCCGGTGTACGGGAACGACTGGTCTTCGTTGGAACTGAAGTAGCGGCGAGCCGGGTGGCCTCGCCGGCTCGCCAGTTCAGCCGGGCGAGCCGCCTGTCCTGGGTGCGGGAGATCGACGCACGCTGATCGCCGAAGGACGACGCTGCCGTGGCTAAAGTCCGGCCACCCGCAATGGCGATGAGTAGGTATGAGGACCCTCCTGCGCAATCGCGTGGCGCTTGCGTTCGGGGCGTTGTTCGTGGCGATCGTCTTGGCTTGCCTGCTTGCGCCCGTGTACGCGAAAGACGTCGCGCACACCGGCCCCGACGACAACCACATAACTGAGACGGTCAACGTCGGCGGCAAGCAGGTGGATGTCGTCTCGCCCACCGGGGTGCCGATCGGGCCGACCTGGAAAGGGCGTTTCTTCCTCGGCGCGGACTCCAACGGCCGCGACGTGGCCGTGCGGCTGCTCTACGGTGGTCGCAATTCGCTTGAGATCGCCGGCATCGCGACGCTGATCACGATGTTGCTTGCTGTCGTGCTGGGCACGCTTGCCGGCTACATGCGCGGCATCTTCGACGGCGTGCTCTCGCGTCTTTTCGACCTCGTCTGGGCCTATCCGGCCGTACTGCTCGGAGTGGCGCTGGGCGTGGCGCTGGCCGTGGGCGGCATCGACCTCGGCCTGTTCACCTTGCACAGCGGCTCGCTGCTATTGCCAGCGTTTGTGATCGGGATCGTCTTCTTTCCGTACGTGGCCAAGCCTTTGCGCGCGCAGGCACTGTCGTTGCGCGAGCGCGAGTTCGTCAACGCGGCGCGTGTAATGGGATACCCGCCCCCCTCGGGCCTGTGCGAATAATGCTCGGCGAGATCCTGCCCAACCTGGCCTCCAGCATCGTCGTGTTCGTACCGCTGATCATCGCCAACGCGATCCTCTTGGAGGCGGGTCTCTCCTACCTCGGCGCCGGCGTGCAGGACCCCAACCCCTCCTGGGGCACGATGCTCGCCGACGGCATCCGCCTGATCCCGGGCGCGATCCATTTGGTGCTGGTGCCAGGGATCATGCTCGTCTTGACGGTGCTGTCGGTGAACGTCTTCGCCGACGGTGTGCGTGACGCGCTCGACCCCAAGGCGACCGTTAGAGGACGGCTGTGATGGAGGCCTCCTCGGCGCCGATCTCCGGTCTAGGCGGTGGACTCTCGACCGGCGCGGGCGGGGTGGGCGGGCCCGCTATCCCGACCGGTGCCGCCGGCCCGCCGGCCCAGCGGGTTTCAGCCGCGCCATCTCGACACGCCTGGCTGGTCGGCTTCATCGCACGGCGTCTCGTCTCGCTTGTAGCGGTGCTGTTCGCGATCACCGTCCTCACCTTCCTGATCTTTCAGGCAATCCCCGACGGCGACCCGGCGCTGCGCATGGCTGGGCGCCTCGCCAGCCCGCAGCAGGTGCAGGCCGTGCGTGTGCAGTGGGGCTTCGACAAGCCGATCTACGTGCAATACGCCAAGACGATGGAAAAGGTGCTCGACGGCAGTGTCATCTCCTACTCCCAGCAGATTAACGTCGAGCAGGAAATAGTTCGCGACCTGCCGCCCACGATCTCGCTGGCGCTCGGCGCCGGCATCATCTGGCTGGCCTTCGGCGTGCTATTCGGCCTGCTCAGCGCCGTGTACGCCGGGCGCTTGGTCGATCGCCTGCTGAGCGTGATCGCGTTGGCCGGCATCTCGATGCCGGTCTTCTTCCTTGGCGCGATCATGCTCTACTGGCTCGGCTACAAGTGGGGTCTGTTGCCGCTCGGCGGCTATGTGTCGCTGACAGTCGATCCTTGGGGCTGGTTCACGCACATGTTGATGCCCTGGGTGGCTTTGTCGGTCGTCTCGATCGGCGTCTACTCGCGCGTCTTGCGTGCCAACGTGCTCGACGTGATGCGCGAGGACTATGTACGCACGGCACGGGCCAAGGGCCTCTCAGAGCGGCGCGTGCTGGTCCGCCACGTGCTGCGCAACTCGCTGATGGGGATCGTCACGCTGTGGGGCCTTGACTTTGCCTGGGTGATCGGCGGCGGCGCGATCCTCGTCGAGTCGGTTTTCAACCTCGGTGGCGTTGGTCAGTACGCGGCACAGTCGATCGGTCGTTTGGACGTGCCGCCGGTGATGGTCATCACGATGCTGGTTGCCTGTGCCGTGGTCGTGCTCAGCGCGATTGTGGACATCCTCTACGCCGTGCTCGACCCGCGGGTGAGATTGTGACCGTCAGCGGCGGCGATCTCGGGCGCCCAGAGGCGCATCGACTGGTGCATGAGCCGGCCGCTCGTGGCGGAGCTGTGGCGACCGGGGATAGCCGCCCGCTGCTCGACGTGCGTGACTTGAGTGTGTCCTTCGCCACACGTGAGGGCAACGTGCAGGCCGTGGACGGCGTGTCCTTCCAGCTCGGCAGCGGCGAAGTGTTGGCGATCGTGGGGGAGTCGGGCTCGGGCAAGTCAGTGTGCGCGATGAGCCTGATGGGGCTGACACGCGGGCCGAACGCGACGATCTCCGGTAGCGCGATGTTCGAAGGGCGTGATCTGATCGGTGCAACCGAGGCCGAACTGCGGCGCATCAGAGGGGCGCAGCTCGCGATGGTCTTCCAGGACCCGCAGTCCTCGCTGAACCCGGTGTACCGCGTCGGCGATCAGATCGCCGAGCAGATCAGGGCGCACGAACCGTTCGTCTCGCGTGCGCAGGCTTTGGCGCGGGCTGTGGCGCTGATGGAGCGGGTCGACATTCCGCGGGCGGCCGAGCGCGTTCGCGCCTATCCCCACGAGCTGTCCGGCGGCATGCGCCAGCGCGTGATGATCGCGATGGGCCTCTCGCTGGGCGCGAAGGTGTTGCTCGCCGACGAGCCGACGACCGCGCTCGACGTGACCGTGCAGGCGCGCATTCTGGAGCAGTTGAAACGTTTGCGCGAGCAGGAGGACTTGAGCATCGTGCTCGTCACGCACGACTTCGGCGTCGTCGCCGACATCGCCGATCGCATCGCGGTGATGCAGGCGGGCAAGATCGTCGAGCAGGGGGCGGCCGCGGAGATCCTGCACGAGCCAAAGCATCCCTACACGCTGGGGTTGCTGGAGGCATTGCGACCTTCCAAAAAGGCCGATGCCCCCCGCGCGCGCGGGGGGGCATCGCTTTTGGCGATCGACAACCTGCGTGTCAGTTACGCCAGGCTCGGTCGCCGCGACGCGTCGATCGACGCGCTCGACGACGTGTCGCTGAAGCTCGAGGCCGGCGAGACGTTGGCGATCGTCGGTGAGTCCGGCTCCGGCAAGACGACGCTGCTGCGCTCGATCGCGCGCCTGATCGAGCCGACGGACGGGGCTATCCATCTGCAAGGGCAGGATCTGGCACGTGCGCCGCGGCGCAAGCTTGCCTCGCTGCGTAGGGAGCTGGGGGTGGTCTTCCAGGACCCGCAGGCTTCGCTGAACCCACGTCGGCGCGTCGGCACCACGCTCGAGCGGGCGCTGCGCGCTCGCGGGTTGAGCAAGGCCGAGGCGCAATCTGAGGTGGGGCAGTCGCTCGAACGAGTAGGCCTGAAGCAGGCTTTCGCGACGCGCTATCCGCATGAGCTCTCCGGCGGAGAGCGTCAGCGTGTCGGGATCGCACGTGCGCTGGCCGGTGAGCCGCGGCTGGTGCTGCTCGACGAGCCCGTGTCCTCGCTCGATGCCTCGATTCGCCGCGGTGTCATCGACTTGCTCGGCGAGCTCCAGCAACAGCTCGGCTGTGCCTACGTGCTCGTCTCGCACGACTTCGCGACCGTCGAAGCTCTGGCCGATCGGGTCGCCGTGATGCACATGGGCAAAATCGTCGAGTCCGGAGCGGCCAAGCAAATTCTTTTGGAACCCAAGCATCCGTACACGCAGGAGCTGATCGCCGCCTGCCCCAAGATCCCCAGCCCGGTCTCATCCTCCACCCTCTGAGGAGACACACGTCCCATCGGGTCACACCGCCTGATGGGAACGGCGGGTCGGTCCTCCCCGGTCGGTCCACACGCCCGGTGGCGTAGCATCGGGCGCGTGGACGATGCCACGCAGCTCCTGCAGAGCCTGATCCGCTTCGACACGGTCAACCCGCCCGGCAACGAGCGCGCGGCGATCGAGCACCTCGAGCGGATCCTCACCGACGTCGGCTTCCAGTGCGAGCTACTTGCCGCTGTGCCGGAGCGCCCGAACCTCGTGGCGCGATTGAAAGGCAAGAACGACGGTCCCAGCCTCTGCTACCTGGGTCACGTCAACACGGTGCTTGCCGATGCCGGCGAGTGGGCACGCGACCCCTGGTCGGGCGAGATTGCCGACGGTTGCCTGTGGGGGCGCGGCTCGCTCGACATGAAGTCGCAGGTCGCCGCCGAGGTGGCCGCCGCCGCCGGTCTTGCGCGCGAAGGCTGGCGTCCCGCGCGCGGTGAGCTGCTGATCGTCGCCGTCGTGGACGAGGAGACCGGCGGCGAGCTGGGCGCAAAGTGGCTTACCGAGATGCACCCGGAGAAGGTGCGCTGCGACATGCTGCTTAACGAGGGCGGCGGGCCCCATTTCGAGCTGGACGGCCAGCGCTACTACGGCGTGTGCTGCGCCGAGAAGGGCGTGTTTCGCTTCACGGTCGCAACCGACGGTGCGGCTGGGCACGCTTCGATGCCGAAGCTCGGTGACAATGCACTGTTGAAGCTGGGGACGGTCCTGGAGCGCTTTGCGACCCGCCAGCCCGCGCTTGCGCCGACGGCCGAGCCGCTTGCTTTCCTGCGCGGCGTAGGCGAGGACGAGTCCGATCCCGCCGCCGCGCTCGCGCGTCTGGAGCAGATCGACCCACGCTTGCTGCAGCTGCTGGAGCCGATGTTCGGTGTGAGCTTTGCGCCGACGAAGGTCTCGGCATCGGAGAAGATCAACGTGATTCCTTCCAAAGCGGAGTTGCGCGTGGATTGCCGTGTGCCCCCGGGGCTCGGCGAAGCGGAGACCAAGCAGGCGATCGAGCAGGTGCTCGGCGGGATCGAGGGCTTGACGCTGGAGTTCGACGACACGAACGGTGACGCGGCGAGCTACGTGCCCGCGAATGGGCCGGCGGGCTATGCCTCGCGCGCGCGGGGAGGCCTACGCATCGACTTCACCGAGCGCGTCATTGGCAACCGCTCGCCGATCGCCTCGCCGTTGATGGACGCGCTGGGCGAGTGGGTCTCGGCACACGACGCCGGCGCCAAGACGGTGCCGACGATCCTCCCCGGCTTCACCGACTCGCGCCACTTCCGCGCGGCCTTCCCCGAGTGCGTCGCCTACGGCTTCTTCCCGCAGCGTCATCAGTCGCTACTGGAAACGCAGGCTCTGATTCACGCCCCCGACGAGCGCATCGATGTGCGCGACTTGCAGTGGGCCGCCGAATTTTACCGGGACCTCGCGTTAGGACTGCTCGGCTAGATGCGTTGATTGAGCAGAGGTGCCCATAATGGGTATGCAAGCGAGCCACGGAAGGTGAGGATGCGGGCGCGGATGACGATGTTTAGGGCGTGTCCCGTTAGGCCGCACGTCCGTCGCGGCGGATTGCCTGCGCGATGCCGCACCCTCGGCGGGATGTGTAGATCGTGATGGTTCTCGCCACCTCGTTTGTGACGGACATCCAGAACTGGTCCTACCAGTGGTCCAGCGTCGTGATGATCCTGTTCTTCGCGGCGCTGATCTACCTGATGTGGCGCACCTTGAAAGTGATGCCGCGCGTCAAGCCGCAGCAGATCAAGCCGTCCTCCAATCAGTCGGTCGCATGGAAGGACATAGCCGGGGCTGACGAGGCCAAGGCAGAGCTGCAGGAGATCGTCGAGTTCCTGCGCGACCCCAAGCAGTTCGAGAAGCTGGGCGCGAAGGTGCCCAAGGGCATCCTCCTGCACGGCCCGCCAGGCACCGGCAAGACGTTGTTGGCCAAGGCGGTCGCGCACGAGTCCGGCGCACAGTTCTTCGCACAGTCGGCGGCGGCGTTCGTGGAGATGTTCGCGGGCCTCGGCGCGGCGCGCATCAGGCGCCTGTTTGCGATCGCGCGCAAGCAGGAGCCGGCGATTATCTTTATCGACGAGCTCGACGCCGTCGGTGGGCGCCGCGGCGCGGATTTCTCCGGCGAGAAGGACCAGACGCTTAACCAGTTGCTGGTCGAGATGGATGGCTTTGCCACGAGCGGGCGGCTGGTCGTGATCGCTGCCTCGAACCTGCTCGACAAGCTCGATCCAGCGCTGCTGCGCCCCGGACGCTTCGACCGCCAAATCTTCGTCACACCCCCCGATGTGAAGGGTCGCAAGGGCGTGCTCGGGGTGCACACGCGCGACAAGCCGCTGGGGGACGTGGACCTTGGTCTTGTGGCGCAGCAGACGAGCGGGCTGACGGGCGCCGACCTGGCCAACATCTGCAACGAGGCGGCGATCTTCGCCGCACGGCGCGGCGGCAAGAACATCACCGGCGGGGACTTCGACCAAGCTCTGGAGCGGGTGATCGCTGGAGTGCAGTCGCACCGTGTTCTCAATGCTCACGAGAAGCGGGTCGTAGCCTTTCACGAGGCCGGCCATGCGCTCTGTGGCGAGCTGTTGCCGTCGGTCGATCGCGTGCACCGCATTTCGATCGTGCCACGCGGGCGCGCGCTCGGCTACACACTCAACCTGCCGGCCGAGGATCGTTACTTGAAGACGCGCGAGGAGCTGCTCGATTACATGACCGTGTTGCTCGGGGGCCGCGTGGCCGAGCAGGTGGTGTTCGGCTCGATCACCACCGGCGCATCCGACGACCTCAAGCGCGTGGCGGACATCGCGCACTCGATGGTGCACGACTACGCGATGGGCAGCGCCGGTGTCGGGCGCACCCCGGACGGCGACGTGCGCCTCTCAGAGACCACACTGCGCCTGCGCGACGAGGAGCGCCGCGAGCTGGTTGACGAGGCGCGCCGCGCCGCGCGCAGGCTGATCGTCAGTCATCGCGCACAACTCGACGCGCTCGCGGCGGAGCTGCTGAGCAACGAGGTGCTCGACCGCGACGCGATCGACCGTGTGATGGCTGGGGTGCCACGCTTGGAACGCAAGCCGGGCATTGGCCTGCGCGTCGCGGCCGCAGTGCCTCAAGACTAAACTGCGGGGCGTGTTCAATCGCATCGACCACATCGGCGTCGCTGTCGAGGACATCGAGGACTCGCTGGCGCTCTATCGGGACGCCTTCGGGATGGAGGTGGCCCACCGCGAGATCGTCGAGGAGCAGGGCGTCGAGGCGGTTCTGCTCGATGTCGGCGAGAACCACGTGGAGTTGCTCGCGCCACTGGGCCCTGACACCCCGGTGGGCAAGTTCCTGGCCAAGCGCGGGCCGGGCCTGCACCATGTGGCCTACCAGGTGTCCGATATCGAGGTGACCCTCGGGGCGCTGCGGGATGCGGGCCAACCCCTGATCGACAAGGTCCCGCGTGTCGGCATCCGTGGCGCGCTGGTGGCGTTCCTCGAGCCAAAGGGCACCGCCAGAGTGCTCACCGAGCTAGTTCAACCCGTGGAGGATCACTGATGGCCCATCAGCACAGACGCGTGAGTGTCGGATTCCAAGGTGGCCAGGTGCTCTCGCTGCGCGTCACCGATGAGCAGCTCGAGGCGCTCTACAAGGCGCTTGGCGATGGCGGCTGGCACGAGTTCCGAACCGAGGAAGGGCCTGTGCGCTTGTACCTCGGGCAGGTCGTCTATGTCCGCGTGGAGGATAGCGACCAGCACGTCGGTTTTGGTGTGTAGGCGTGTCGTTGGACGAGCGCCTGCTGCGGGTGGCGCGCACCTGGGGGCACACGCCCGCGGCCGAGCGCAAAGTGGCGCGCTTCTCGCTGCTCGGCGAGCACGCTGGGGTTTGGCTCGCCTTGGGGGCGGCGGAGTCTCTGCTGTCGAGCGGTGAGCGACGCTCGCGCTGGGCGCGGGCGAGCGGCGCCGTCGCCGGCACATATGCGGTTAACACGGGGCTGAAGCTGGTTG
Source organism: uncultured Solirubrobacterales bacterium (assembly GCA_963827045.1). Taxonomy (GTDB): domain Bacteria; phylum Actinomycetota; class Thermoleophilia; order Solirubrobacterales; family Solirubrobacteraceae; genus Palsa-744. The sequence goes on along the minus strand of CAWGZH010000002.1, from coordinate 1,034,003 downwards.
TGCGGAGGGTGCGACCCGAGCTGCCGGGTTTGCCGGCGCTGACTAGCACGCCGACGCGCTTCAGCTTCCCCAGCGCGCACTCCTCGACCTCGTTCGCCGGGGCGCTTGCATATAGCCGCGCGGGTTTCCCGGCGGCGCCTCTGTACGCGCTTGCCATAGGCCTTGCGCTCTCGCGCCTGTATCTGGGGGTCCACTATCCCTCGGACGTGATGGCTGGCGCGCTACTCGGTTTGGCAATCGCGGATGTGTGCAGTGGGGGCGCGGGCGCTTGGGACGGAATGGCGGTCCCCGGAAGGACGGGAGCTTCGGCTGCGCTTGCCTTGGAGAGTACGAATGCACCGAGCGGGGTTGCCGCGGCGTGAGCACGCGCATCGGCATCGTGGGCCTGCCGAACGCGGGCAAGTCTTCGCTGTTCAACGCGCTAACGAAGGCCGGCGTCGAGGCCGCCAACTACCCGTTTACGACGATCGAGCCAAACGTGGCGGTGGTGCCGGTACTTGACGAGCGCTTGGTCGAGGTCTCGCAGACCGTGCGTGCCTCGGAGATCGTGTGGGACACGATCGATTTCCACGACATCGCCGGCCTTGTTGCGGGCGCTCACAAAGGCGAGGGGCTTGGCAACCGTTTCCTCGCCAACATCCGCGAGACCCACGCGATCGTGCACGTGGTGCGGGCGCACAGCGACGAGAACGTGATCCACCCGGAGGGGCGCGTGGATCCGGCGGCCGACATCGAGACGATCGAGACAGAGCTGGTGCTGGCCGACCTCGAGCAGGCTGAGCGTCGCGTCAACCGTGTCGCCAAGCAGGCCAAGGGCGGAGACCGTGTCGCGATCGCCGAGGAGGCGTGGCTGCGTGAGGTGATCGGCGAGCTGCAGGCCGGCCGGCCCGCACGCTCTGTGCCACCGCCCGAGGACGCGCCGCACGCGCTGCGCGACCTCGGTGCACTCACCGCCAAGCCGGTGCTGTTCGTCGTCAACGTCGACGAGGGCTCGGAGGAGGTGCCGGCGGCGGTGGCCGAGCATGCGGTGGCGCAGGGGGCCGGGGTGGTGGCCGTCAGCTCGCGGATCGAGTCCGAGCTGGCGGAGCTTGAGGAGGAGGAAGCGGCCCTCATGCGAGCCGAGCTAGGCGTGTCCGAATCCAGCTTGCAGAGGATTGTGCGCGGCGCCTTCTCGCTATTGCACCTGATCGCCTTCTTCACCGCCGGCGAGGCTAAGCCGGCTCAGTCATGGCACCTGCGTGACGGGCTCACGGCGTGGCACGCGGCGGGGCAGATCCACAGCGACATTCAGAAGGGCTTCGTCAGAGCCGAAGTTGTCGGCTGGCACGAGCTGGTCGACGCCGGTGGCTACGCGGGCGCGCGTGATCGAGGCACGCTACGTCTCGAGGGTCGCGACTACGCGATGCAGGATGGGGACGTGATCACGGTGAAGTTCACGCCGTAGAGGTGATCTTGATTGCGCGCCCTTTCGTTCAGCTAGGCTAACGATGGGCGGGCTGTGTGTCCGTTTTTAGGCGGTTCACAATAGTGGCTACGAAAGGTAGTCACTATTGTAGTTGGTCCAAAAAGTGTATATGTACCTGCGGGCCTTTAGGCGCTTCTGTAGCCGGCGCTTATGTGTCGGCAGGCTTCTAGACGCTGGACGTGAGCCGCTCGGCGAGGCGGTTCATGCCGATCTCGCGTGCCATCATGGCGCCCCCCGCGAAGTCGGTCGGTTTGTCCGGCGGGCGCTCCACATCGATCTCCACGAGCGTCGCCACGCGCTTGAACGTGCGCAGCAGCTCCGCGTTCTCGTGCAGGCTTTGAGCGATGCGTGGACGCAGCTCGCCGATGCCGCCGTCTTCACACTGCTGTTTGGCCTGGTCCAGCAGGGCCTCCAAGTTGCCGTAGCCGCGCAGTAGCTCGGCCGCCGTCTTCGCCCCGATCCCAGGCGCCCCCGGCAACCCGTCGGAAGGGTCGCCGCGCAAAGCGATGAAATCGGGCACCTGTCCTGGTGCGATGCCGTAGCGCTCTTGTACCTGGCTCGGTCCCAAGACGGAGCACGCCCCTCCCTTTCCCAAATCCAAAACGGCCACGTTGTCGTCCACGGCCTGATACAGATCGCGGTCCGCGGTCAACAACAACGCACGCCCACCCGCGCGAGCCTCGACGTGCGCAAACGAGCCCATCGCGTCGTCTGCCTCCAGCTCGGCGGCGTCGGCGATCGTCCAGCCAAAGCTGGCTAGCAGTTCGGGCGCGCGCCCCCACTGCTCGCGAAGCTCCGCCGGCATGGCGTCGCGGTGCGCGTGGTAAGGGGGATAGGCCTCGACGCGATAGCGAGCCTCCTCCGCGCCGAAGCAGGCGACCACAGCACGCGGCGGTTGTGCTTCGCTTGCTGCCAACAGCGCGTTGACGGTGCCCAGCAATGCGTTCACCGGCTTCCCATCGGCGCCTTTGATCGATTTGGGCAGCGAGAAGAACGCGCGATATAGCAGCCAGGGTACGTCGGCGACCAGCAGTGGAGCTTCGTTCATCGCCCATCAGGGTATGCGTCATGCAAGCAAGATGTGGCCCTGCTCTCGTGTACCTCGCCAGCGCAGCGGTGGGGTGCCGACTTGGCGCGCTACCCGCTGGCACGTTGCTTCGGGCCTCGCCTGCCTACCCGGCCGGCACACCGCCCTGTCCGTCCACTCCGGCCGGCTTGCCAGAAGGGTTGCCGGCTGCTGCGGCGGAGCCTCCTGTGCCGCCGACGTTCGCCGGCTGGGCGGTCGGCTCCGGCGCTGGGTTCTGCCCGCTCACGTCCGGCTCGGCACGTATCCCCTTCTGGCCCTTCACGCTGAAGTAGGCCCAAGTCGAATAAAGCCCGAGGCGCGCCTCCAGTTCTGGCCCGCTGACAAGCGTGCGCCCCTTCGAGCCGAGCACGTAGGCCGACACGATCCGCGGGGATACGCCGCGCTTCAAAACCTCGATGCCGGTGAACCCCCCCTTGACGAGCCCGCTCAACCGCGAGTCGGCTGAGGTGAAGCTCATCGTCATGGTCCACTGGCGCAGCGGCCCGGCTTCGTAGGGATCGGCCACGCTCACAAGCCAAGGCTCTGGTTCAGCCCCTGGAAAGGCGTTCTGCACGCTCTCGGTCTGCCCGCCTGAGCCGGCGAAGAAATAGGTGATCGCCGGCTTCCCGGCATATGTGACGATCTGCCCGGCCGTGGCGGCGACGGCCGAGTTGGTGCGAGATGTTTCCGCGGCCTTGCCGAGGTAAACCTGTGAGCGGTCGTCGGAGTACACGTCGAACTTCGAGCCGCCTGCGTCCGAGGTAATCGCGTAGGTGCGGCTGGCGACGGCCTGTGCCTCCAGTGCCGCCAACGGCCAGCTGGCCGACATCTCTGCTGAGACGACGCCACGCACGTAGGTTTCAAGCGGAATGCTCTTGACCTTCGAGCCGACCAACACCTTGATGATCGTGTTTGCCGGCGCTGCTCCGAGCGCGATCCCGGTGTAGTAATGAGCCAAGATCGCGGTATAGGTCCAGCCGTGTTCGGCAAAGCCGAGCGCTCCGTCCTGGCTCATCCCAACGCCGTGACCGTCACCCGCGCCGTCGATCACCAGCGTGGCCGCGTTGGCGGAGGCGGCGAACGACCCGGCCGAGGAGGCGCACAACGAGGCGCACAACATGAGACACGCGAACGCGATCAGGGTAGAGCGTCGGATGGCACACTGCACCTAGGTCGAATCGGACAGATCTGCACCGAGCATGAATCCCGCAAGCGAGAGGAACCTCACATGATGGCCGAGCAGGCGGTACTTGACCGGGTCCGCAAGGATCTGTACATAGGCGGGCAATGGCGTCAGGCCAGCGGGGGAAAAACGCTCAGCGTGGAGGATCCGTTCGACGGGCATGACGCTGGCCGAGGTGGCCGACGCTACCCCTGATGATGCGCTTGCGGCGCTAGCCGCGGCAGCTGATGCGCAGGCCGCGTGGGCCGCTACCGCGCCGCGCGAGCGTGGCGAGATCTTGCGCCGCGCCTATGAGCTGCTGCTGGCCCGCGCGGAGGAGCTCGCGTTGGTGATGACGCTGGAGATGGGCAAGGCGCTCGCCGAATCCAAGGCCGAGATCAACTACGCCGCGGATTTCCTGCGCTGGTTCTCCGAGGAGGCGGTGCGCATCCATGGCCGCTATATGACCAACACGACGGGCGCGGGACGCATCCTCACGATGCGCCAGCCGGTCGGCCCGTGCGTGTTCGTGACGCCTTGGAATTTCCCGACGGCGATGGGCACGCGCAAGATCGCCCCGGCGCTCGCGGCGGGCTGCACGATGGTCGTCAAGCCGGCGCAGCAGACGCCTTTGTCAATGCTCGCGTTGGCCGGCGTGTTGGCTGAGGCGGGCTTGCCCGATGGCGTGCTCAACGTGATCACCGCGCACCATTCTGGCGCCGTGATCGAACCGCTGTTGAAGGATCCACGCACGCGCAAGCTGTCCTTCACCGGCTCCACTGAGGTGGGCCGCCAGCTGATCGCCCAATCGGCCGAGCAGGTCCTGCGTGTATCGATGGAGCTGGGTGGAAACGCCCCGTTCGTGGTGTTTGAGGACGCCGACCTGGATGCCGCGGTGGAGGGTGCCCTGATCGCGAAGCTGCGCAACGTCGGCGAGGCGTGCACGGCGGCCAACCGCTTCCATGTGCACGAGTCGCTGGCCGAGGAGTTCGCCAAGCGGATGGCCGAGCGCATGGCCAAGCTGAAGGTAGGGCGCGGCACCGAGCCGGATGTGGACATCGGCCCGCTAATCGACGATCGCCAGCGCAAGATCGTCGAGGAGCTGGTGCAGGATGCGGTGCAAAAGGGCGCCAAGCTGCTGTGCGGCGGCGAGTCGTCGTCGGGACCCGGCTACTTCTTTGCACCGTCCGTGCTCGGCGAGGTCCCATCCGATGCGCGCATCCTGCGCGAGGAGGTGTTCGGGCCAGTCGCTCCGGTGAGCACGTTCTCCACCGAGGCGCAGGCGATCGAGGCCGCCAACGCTACCGAGTACGGGCTCGTGGCCTACATCTACACGCCCGATCTGGCCCGCACGCTGCGGGTCTCCGAGGCGATCGAGGCCGGCATGGTCGGCGTCAACCAGGGCATTGTCTCCAATCCAGCCGCCCCCTTCGGGGGCGTAAAGCAATCGGGCTTTGGCCGCGAGGGCGGCTTCGAGGGCATCGGCGAGTACCTGGAGACGAAGTACGTCGCACTCAACGTTTGACTGATGGTCCCTTCGACGTTCGCAATTGCCTAGAAACGATCTTCTAACGTTCCGCTCTGGCGAATTTCAGAGCTGAAGATTTGCACTGATTCACGTAGCCCGATTGCGGGTAGCTCAAGCGGGCTGGCCGAATAGCCGAATAGACGAATAGCGAAGAAACGGAGTGCTTTTCGTGCGTGGAGTCACAAAGGTTGGCTTGCAGCGATCCGTCCCACGCGGGGGCGCGCTGACGCACGGCCTCAAAAACCAAGATTCGCCGGCCTCCGGCGGAATCGAGGCGGCATCCCAGTCGCACAAGCTGCGAGCCTTGCTCGGCGGCTCAACAGAGGAGCAGACTCGCCGTGAGGAGGGCGTCGCTCGCGCGACGAGCACCGAGGCTGTGCGCCGACGTCAGCGCCCGCCGCGCTACAGGGCGCCGCTGGCTCTGCTGTTGGCCGCTGCCGCGATCGTCGCGCTGATCGTCGGCGGTCGAGCGTTGACCGTGATCGCTGCGCTCGTGCTCGCGTTGCTCGCCGGCGTTTGCGGTTGGCTGCTGGGCGATGACCGTCGCAAAGCGCTGCGCGTGGAGGTTGACGAGCGCAACGACGATTTGCGCCGCGCCCTCTCAGAGCTCGAGATCGCCCAGGCCGAGACGGTCAGGCGCCTGTCGATGGCCGTCGAGTTTCGCGACGAGGACACCGGTGCGCACATCGAGCGCATCGGGCGCTTCTCGACGCTGCTCGCCGAAGCGATCGGGATGAACCCGGACTTCTGCAGGCGGATCGGCTATGCCGCGCCTCTGCACGACGTCGGTAAGGTCGCGATCCCCGACGCAATCCTTTTGAAGCCTGGCCAGCTCACTTCCGAGGAGCGCGCGATCGTCGAGACGCACGCCGAGGAGGGCCACCGTCTGCTGCGCGGCTCCTCCTCCTCGATCCTCGACATGGGCGCGACGATCGCGCTGTCTCACCACGAGCGCTGGGACGGCGGCGGCTATCCGCGTGGGCTCACAGCTGAGAACATCCCGATCGAGGGTCGTATCGTGGCGATCGCCGACGTCTTCGACGCGCTTACCTCTCACCGCGTCTACCGCAAGGCCTTCTCGGTCGAGAAGGCGGTCGAGATGATGCTCGAGCAGGCCGACCGGCACTTCGACCCGGTGCTGCTGCGCAAGTTCATGGAGGTACTCGACAGCTCCGGCGCTGACGCGCGCACGCGCAGCCGTTCCGATCCCAGCTCGCTGCTTGTGGCGGCGCTTGAGATCTACACCGACGCGATGCGCCTCGGCGACGCCGAGCTTGCCGAGGAGGCGATTGCGCAGGCGATCGAGGACGGTATCGACCCTGCCGTCCTCAAGGACGAGGTGGTGGAGCCGGCAATGCGCCAAATCGAGCGGTTGCGCGAGACGGGCGAGATCGACCTCGACACCGAGCACCGCGCCGACGCGATCACTCGCCGCGTGATGGCGACGATGAATCGCTACATGCTAGCTCGCGGCTAAAGGCAACCAAACGGTTGCATGTCGGGTCCTGCTTGGCGGTGACTTGCGGGCTCTGCATGACGGATGTTGTTGCTCTCCAAAACGATGTCCCCCCCGCGCGCGCAGGGGGCATCGTCATTTTTTAGACCACCCGCACCGAATACCTTCCGCACTCACAGATAGGCTTCTCTCAATGCCACAACACGTAATCGTCACCGGCGGCGCTGGCTTCATCGGCTCGCACCTCACCGACGCGCTGCTCGCCGCCGGCAACGAGGTGACCGTGATCGACGACCTCTCTTCCGGCAGCGCTGAGAAGGTGCCCACAGGCGCCACGCTGCGCGAGCTCGATATCGTCGATCGCGCCGCGCTTGAGCGCATTTTCGAGGAGGTGCGCCCCAGCGCTGTCTACCACCTGGCCGCGCAGGCCTCCGTGACCGCGTCGGTCGCCGATCCTGGGCGCGACTGCTCGGTCAACGTGCTCGGCACGCTCAACGTCGTTGACGCCGCCACCAAGCTGGGCGCGCCGCTGTCGTTCACTTCCACCGGCGGGGCGCTATACGGCGACGACGCGCCGCTACCCACAACCGAGGAGCGTATCCCTGCTCCGTTGGCCCCCTACGGCGCTTCCAAGTGGGCCGCCGAGGCTTACGTCAAGACTTGGTCGCTGTCCGCCGGCGTGCCGCACGCTGTTTGCCGCCTTGGCAACGTCTACGGGCCCCGTCAAAGTCCGCACGGCGAGGCCGGTGTGGTCGCGATCTTCTCCGAGCACCTGCATACCGGCAAGACGCCGAAGATGTTCGGACACGGCACGCCGACGCGCGACTACGTGCATGTCGCTGATGTCGTCTCCGCCCTGATCGCCGCCAACGGCAACCGCGGTACGTTCAATGTGGCCACCGGCGTGGAGACCGACGTGCTGACGCTATGGAACGTGCTCAAGGCGGCCGCCGGCTCGGACATCGAGCCGGAGCTTGCCGAGCTGCGCCCGGGCGAGCTCAAGCGCAGCTGTCTCGACACAAGCCATACCGCGAGCGCGCTGGGCTGGCGCGCCCAGGTGCCGGTCGAGCAAGGTCTGCGCGAGACCTATGCTGCGCTAGTGGAGGAATTCGAGCGCGCTGCGGTCGCTTGACGGACCCTCCCTGGCCGCACGCGAGCCGGTAGCATCGATCGCTACGGCGAGATAGCTCAGTTGGTAGAGCACACGACTGAAAATCGTGGTGTCCCCGGTTCGAGTCCGGGTCTCGCCATCACCCCCGAAACGCCCATGAACACTGGGATTTGGCGGCATCGGGCACACTTCGGAAATCGACGCCTAGAAGCACGATTTTCGGGTCCCGGTACCTTTTCGGTGCCTTTTCGCCGGTGAGGCGCTCGTGGTCCTCGGCTGCTCTCGCAGGATTCGGGTACCGCAAAGGCGCGAACGGTCATTCACGCCGCCTGAGCGAGCAACTGCTCGCCGTGGACCCCGCTGGCCTGGTGCACGAGCCGGTCGAAGCTCTCACCGTGCTCGCGCTTGACGCGCTACTCGAGCTGCGCGTAGACGTTCATCGTCATGCGCGAGTCGGCATGTCCTACCTGCGCCATCACCCACTTCACGTCGAAGTTATTTCGCCAGCAGCGCAATCGAGATGGAGGTGCGCCGCAGCGTGCTGCGGCGTGGTGTTGGGCAGCGGCGGGAGGCCTCTTGCGCACTGCCGCTCGCTGGCGCGGGCACTAGCCTTTGCCAACACGCGAGTGACCCGGCCACGGTTGGTCCGCCCACCTTGCGCGTTCGACACCAAGAACGCCTTCGGGCCGGTCGGCGCACCAAGGCGACGCAGCCGCGCGATGTGCTCGCTGACCGCCGCGGCGAGGTCCGGGGTCATCTGCACCTCGCGAATCCCGGCCTCGGTCTTCGCGTCAAGAACCTGAAAGCGCCCGCCGTCGCCACCGTGCAGACGCACCTGACCGATCCGCAGGTCGCACAGCTCGCTGACGCGCGCGCCCGAGCGCCCAAGGATCTCAACCATCACCCGCCGCCGCAGTAGCCATGACCGACCCTTACGCCGAGGCGGCGCAGGTGAAAGCTCACCGTCCCTTGCGCCACGCCGAGGCGCTTCGCGATCTGTCGCGGCTGGTAGCCCTTGTTCAGCAGGCGCTGAACTTGTAACGTTCTCTCGCCCAGCCTTGGGTGAGGCGAAGCCTCGTGCGCGGGTTCGTCCTGTGCGCCGGCCGCTTGTAGCAGTGCTGCGAGCTCGTCCATCTCCAGGAACGTCCGGCTGGGCTTTGGCACCCGCACACGCATCCGTTTGCCTCGCGCGGGGTTGCTCTCTAGCAGTTCGTCCTCGACGGCCTCGTCGAGGACGAAGCGAGTATCTGCAGCACACTGCGGATCGACGCCGCCCCGAGCGGTTTGCTACGGCGCCCGCGCTCGTCGCGCAAGTCGTGCCCGGCCGCGGTCGCCTCGCACAGCTCGCGGGCGTTGGCGATCAACGTTGCCTTCAAGCGCAAGCACCGCGCGCGGTCGATCTCCTCGACCAGGCAGTCTTCGAACGTCGGCAGCGGGTGGCGCTCGACGCAGCAACGGTAGCCAGCTGCCGTGCCTGCCCGGATTTCTCCAAAGGCGCCTTCGGTCTTTGCCTGAAGCCAGCGTCGGGCGTAGCTGTCAAAGCTCGTGCCCGATTCCGCTCGCCTCGTGCGCATCGTCGCGGTGGGGCGCCGCCAGATCCCCAGCCTGACCTTCGCAAGCATGTCGGCCAGCTCGCGCCGAGCCTCTGATGCATCCCAGCCACCGATCCCAGCCACCGCCACAGCCGCAACCACAACCTTGTCGCTCGTGCAGGCTCAGGATCTGTCGCCGGCCGTCTGCGTTGAAGCGCAGCCGGAAGACGCGCGTGCCATCGGCAGGGGTGCGGGCGTGTAGAGATCCTGAGTTGACCCGGGGCATGTCCTTGACAATGCTCCCCGGTACGGATGGATAAAAGCCGCCCCCTGTTGATTCCTAGCCGGGCAAGGCTAGTGACCTGAGTCGTTTAGGTCGCAGGGCAAAGCACGCATGGCGGCGAACTCCTTCGCCATCCGTCGCGTACAGGATCGACATCGCGCTCGATCCGGACTTCCACCCGAGCGCGAACTGCCACAATCGCTTCCCTTTGCTCGCCGATCGGCATCGTCTCGGTGCCGATCGGAAGCAAGATCGTCGCGGATCGAGGCGCTTGCTCAACCCGAAGGCCGATGCCTATGGACTCTCCGGCCTGCGCGTAGCTGCTGTCGCAAAGCAGCCACGGACGCCTGCTTGTCGTCCGCTGCGCTAGCGCTGGCGAACGCCGTGCGCGCGCCTGCTTTGCTCGCCAACGCGGAAGCAGCTACGGGTCCGAGGCGCCACCCTACGATGCGAGGCCGAGGTCGGAGAGGGCGCGGTCGCGGTCCCAATAGAGCACAAGCCGCGTCACGTTTCCGTTGGAGACGCGGAACAGGCTCGCCCTGGGCTGGTCCACGTGCACGCCGCTGGCCTTTCCGCGGCCGTCATGCGGCTCACGACGAGCACAGACCCGTCATCTAGCTCGCGGTATTCCTCTGCCTCAAAGCGAAGGTGCTCCCAAAGCTCGAGGAAGACTTCGACGCCGGGACTTGCCTCAATCCCCGTTCGGCTCGGGGACTGTCGGGGATCTCAAACTCCATGCCTGGATCTGCCCACTCCGGCCTCGTGCTGAACTCACCGCGTTCCCATTCAGCGAACACCGAGCGCACGAGGTCCAGGTTCTCCTTGACATCCGGCTTGTTGGGGTGGTGCTTGGGGTGCCAGAGGAAGCGAAAGTACATGCCCTGGCTGTTCCTCGGGTAGCGCCATCATTCGCGCGAAATCCAACGCTTAGTGTTTGTCGCCACCTACGCCGAGTGGCGGCGTAGGGACCTCGACGAGAGCCGGCCGCAGCCGCTCACTCTGCGCCCATGTGCGCGATCCGTGCCGCATACCGCCGGAAACGTGAGCGGACTGGCTTCACTAGGCGGAGCCTGTGCCACCGAGGGTCTAGTTGACGTGCCCATGTACGTTGTGAACGGTTGAGGAGGCATCCGGGCCTCATCCCAGGCTGTGGGTCTGCGAGAACTCACGAGACTGGGAGGACCCGGATGCAGATCCACGGTAGAGCGAAGCTCGGACCGGCAGGACGCTTGGCGCTATGCGAGGCAGTTGAGGGCGGGATGACGTTTAGGCAGGCCGCGGCGCTGCTGAATGTCTCGCCAGCTACCGCGCATCGGTGGTGGCATCGATACCGTGTCGCTTCTGCGCAGAAGCGACATTCATTGGCGTGGGCAGCCGATCGATCGAGCCGTCCTCATCGCTCTCCCGGTCTGCTCGACGCGGCCAGCCAGGAACGGATCTGTGACGCGCGAGAGCGCACTGGCTGGGGTCCGCGCCTGATCGCCGGCGAGACGGGGATTGCACACTCGACGGTTTGGAAGGTGCTCCACCGTCATGGTCTCTCACGCCGTCCGGGTCAGCCACGGGATCTCGCTCGCCGATACGAGTGGCCGTGCCCCGGTGATCTGTTGCACATAGACACGGCCCGCTATGCGCGCTTTGAGCGGCCAGGGCATCGCGTCACGGGAGACCGTTCGCAGCGCAACCGCAACTGGATGGATCAGGGCACAAGGGTGGGTTATGACTTCGCGCATGCGGTCGTCGATGATCACACGCGCTTGGCCTACGTCGAGCTGCACAGCGACGAGCGCGCTCAGACCGTCACGGGGTTCGTCGCCAGGGCACTGGAGTGGTTCGAGGCACAGGGCATCACCCCGAAGCGGCTGATGAGCGACAACGCCTGGAGTTACACCCACAACCGCTCCCTGCGTGAGCTCCTCGCCGCCCGCGAGGTCAAGCATCTACGCACCAAGCCCTACCGGCCTCAGACCAATGGAAAGGTGGAGCGCTTCCACCAGACCATGGGCAGAGAGTGGGCTTACGGCCTCAGCTACCGCTCACACCACCACCGCAACCAAGCCCTGCCACACTGGCTCAAGCACTACAACACGCGCAGACCACACTCAGGGATCGGCAACCAGCCACCCATCAGCCGCGTTCACAACCTACGTGGGCAGGACAACTAACTAACGGCCCAATGTGATACCAGTGCCTTGCTGGTGGGCGACGTTTCTGTCGCTTTGGACGAAACGGCTCGTGCGGTGAGCGAGAGGCGGATGTTGCCCGCCGACGGCCTGAGCGAGAGATTCGAGCAGAGCGGCCGATAGCGACCTCGGGCCCATGCTACTCCCTTTCCAGGCCGAAAACCAACTTCCTGTGAAGACTATGGGAACTACATACGAGCCGTGACGCCGAAGCCAGCACACCGCTCAGGGGCTGCGGCTGAGCAGGCGTGCTGGGCGCTCGCGGAAGCGCAAACGCAGGTCTCGACCCTTCTCCGCGCGGGAGTCTCGCTAGTCGTCGTGGGTGTCGCGCAAAGTTGCTGCGGACGATGGGTGAATGTCAGCGCCCGTGAGATTTGGTTTTCTGCTGGCCTGGTCGAGGGTCTGCGCGGACCAGGTGCCGTTTCAGGCCGCCTGGACGGCCAGGTGGTGTTTGTGGAGCTTCAGCAGGTTGTGAGTCGCGGTGATCAGCCGCCATTCCGAGCGTGCGGCGGATCTACCTCGCCGCTGAAACTGGTTGATGCGGCGGTTGTGCTTGGTTTGAGCGAACACGGGCTCGACCATCGCCTTGCGTTTTCGGTAGAGGCCGCCGCCGTGGTCACCGGCGAGCACGGTGCGCATGAAGGCGTAGCGGCCGCCGTCCCAGCCGCGGCGCGGCGTGTCGCGCTTGCCGGCATCGGGCGGGATCAAGACCTGGGTGCCGTTGCTGACGACATTGTCGATTTGATTTTCATGCCAGTAGCCGCTGTCCGCGACTGCGACCCCGGGCGCCTCGCTCACACCGATCTGCTCCAGCTCGCGCTGGGTGGCCTTGACCATCGGCTCGAGCTGCCCGAAGTCTGGTGAGGTGAGCGTGACCTCGGCCGCCAAGACGATCTGATGCTCGTTCACGGCGGCCTGCACGTTGTAACCCTGGGTGTAGCTGCGCGGCGTCTTGACGTTGCGTGAATCGAGGTCGGTAACGTTGATCTTCCCCGGCGGCACCTCCGGTGCCACGTAGGGATTCGGGCGCGCCCCGAACCGCCGGCCGTCCTTGGTCACGGCGGTCGCGCGATGATGCTCATAAGCCTCGTTGGCCTCACGCTCGACGCGGAGATTCTCCTGAAGTCGCTGCTCTGCTTGCAGCAGCCTCTCTGGTCGCGAGCGTGGAATCGGCTGAGCCTGTAGCCGCCGGTGCTCTTCGAGCTGGTGGCGTGCCTCGCGCGCCCACCCCTGACGCCCATGCATCCGGGCGACGATCACCTCGGGATCAAGCGCGAGCTCCACACCCCGCGATTCTGCGTCAGCAGCCTTCACCTTCGCGCCTTCACTGTCTGCACGCTCGCGCGCGAGCTTCTCCTTGGCTTCGCGCAGCGCAGCACGCCGCCCCTCACGAGTCCGCAGATGCTCGGGCAGCTCATCGCCGCGCTCCTGCCCATAGAGCTCGTCCTCGGCGGCGTCGATCTCGCCCGCCTCCTTCAGGATCTCCCGCGCGAGCTGCTCGTAGTCCAGGTTCGAGTGATGCGAGGCGTTCGCGTGCACCTTCGTGCCGTCGATCGCGATCAGCCCCACCTTCACGAGCCCCGCCTCCCGACAGAGCCCCAGCACCTCGCTGAACAGGCCCGCCAGGGCCGTCTCGTGGCGCACGCGAAACCGCGCGATCGTCGCGTGATCGGGCGTCTGCTGCGCGGCGATCACCCGGTAGGCGACGTCCTCCACACACCGGCGCTCGATTCCCCTTGAGGACCGTTCACCCCGCGCGTACGCATACAAAAGCAGCGCCACCATCATCGAAGGCTCAAACGCCGCGCGGCCCCACCCATCCTGACGGTAGGAGCCATAGAACGCCGCGAGATCCATCTCATCCACCGACGCCAACACGAACCACGCCAAATGACCCTCCGGCAGCCAATCCCGCGGGTCCGGCGGCATCAAGAACACCTGCTCACGATCACACTCAAGAAAGTTCTGGGGCATACCCAGAAGTGTCTTAACCACGCCGGACAGACTGGGGGTTTGCGCGACACCCACCGTCCTTTGGGGGCGTCTGCGGACGGTTGATCGAGACGCCTGCTCTTCTCACCCGGGGGGCAGCGCGCACTTGTCCGAATGCTTGCGTCAGGCGCGCGGAGGGTCGCCGGTGGCTCGCGGCCGCTCGTCCGGCGGGGCTCAGAGCTTGCTGATGGGTGGACCACCGAGGAGTGTCTCGAGACCGAGCTCCAACGATCGTGACCCAGCTCGGGCCTTCGCTTTCGTGTGCTTCCCTTTCGCCGGCGCGAAGCGCTTCTTGGCGGCCGCGACGCAGCGGGCGCGTTTGCTCTTCTTGAGCTTCTTGCATGCCTTGATCGCCTGCGCGAGCTTCTGCGCGGCGCTGGGAGTCGCCGTCGGCTTGACGCCGCGTGCGGTGGTGGACGTCGTTGCGGCGCCAGGGCCGCCTCCGGACGTGGACGCGCTCGACGCGCCCGCGCCGCTGCCCGACGATGAAGGGGTCGAGTTGTCCGGGTTACCATCCCCGCTTCCCGGGCCGTTGCCGCCGGGGCCGCTGACAGGGTTTGCGACCGTGTATTCGATCGTGGCCGTGCCACGCTCACCGTCGAGGCTCACCGCCGTCACCGTGTAGCTGTGCGCCCCGACCGTGGCGGTGTCGAGCCTGCCAGGGCTGGCGCTGCCATCGGAGTCGGTGCACGAGGCGATCCCCGGCCCGCCCGCTGCGTCGGTGCAGGAGAAGCTCGTCGCTACGCTTTCGCTTGTCGTGTAGGTCTGGTTCTCGGCCGGCGAGAGGATCGCGGCGCGCGGCGCTTCGACCCCCGCGCCGGTGATTGTGATCGGCAGCGTCTGGGTCGAGGCGTCGGCGCTCCCCGTGCTGTCGCTGACAGTGAGAGACACCTGGTAGGTGCCTTCTTTGAGGTAGTAGTGGGTGGGGTCGGCGCCGTCGGTGGTGTCGGGCGGCGAGCCGTCGCCGAAGCTCCATTCGTACTTTGCGATCGGCGCGCTGATGTCGTAGGAGCCGCTGCCGTCGAAGGCGATCGCGTGGCCGGTTTCGCCGCTCGCGGGGGCGGTGAATGAGGGGGTCGGGCCGATCCGCGCGGCACAACCGGCCGGTTCGCCTGCTTTCGCCGGCGTCGGCGTTACAGTCGGCGCGTTGCTCCAGATCTGCTGGGTGTAGTAGCTGTGACCGTCGATCAGCTGGTTGAAAGCGGTGTGTTCGACGAGGCTGCCGCCGAGCGGCGTGCCGTAGATCTCCGGCTGTTCTTCCACGACCGGTTCAGTGCACTTGTCGGCGACCTCTTCGCCGTTTTCGTCGGTGTAGCCGGTGTCGGGGTCGGGGTCGGTGGCCGACTCCACAATCTCGTGGATCTCCGAGTCGAGCGTGCCGTCGGTGTCCTTCTTGCCGTCTACCCCCGCCGGCGCCTGTCCGGAGTCGCAGTCGGACGCGTACGGGAGATCGCTGTAGACGGCCACCTCCTTTTCGGAGCCGATTTTGGTGATCTCGCTGTGATAGGCGCAGAATGCTTCCGGTGCGCATTCGACCTTCTCGCCTACCAATTCGCAGGTGGCGACGCCCTTGGGTGTGTAAAGGAGATATTGGGCTTCCGGAGCGCTCGCCGGATCGGTCGGCCAGTGGTTGACTTCGATCTGCTTGAGGATCTCTGCGCGAATCTGGCTATCGGTCACACATGGGGATTTGGTGCAGCCCTCCGCTTCGTCGAGTGGCGGGTAAGCTTCGGTGACAAGTACCTCCTCCTCGAATGCCACATTGCCGGTGATCGGTTTTCCTTCGTTGTTGGTGTACTGCTCCGCGACGGAGAACTCGTCGGTCTTCAGCGCGTCGTTGGCCTGCAGGTCCTTGGCGTACTGGATGATCGGTTCGGTATATTCGCTTGCGAATTCGCCGGCTTTCTGCTCCCAGAAGATCAGGTACAGCTTCGAAGAGAGCATCAGCGGACCGCCGCCGTATTTCACCGGCGGCTGGAGACCGCCCACCGTCAGCGGCGCCGCGTGGCCACCCAACGGCGAGAGCGCCTGCGCTTTCCTCGCTTTGGGTGTGGGCGTCACGCCGTAAGCCCGGCCATGGGCGAACACCACATGCGCCTGCGCGACGCCGCAGGCGAGGACGAGCAGCGCGACTGCGAGCAGCGCAACCGTAGCGCCCGTGCGCGCGAGCATCCTAATTCGCGCGAATCCACGTTGTCCCCCTGACACCTCGCACCTCCAAGTAACGCCCACGATCGACTGAAGCATACGCCCAGCATCCATCGAGCGTGCCTTACTCGATGCCGTCAAGAGCCTGGCTGGCCGGATTTTCGGTGCACGCGCCAACCGAATCACGGTAGACGCGCGCGCCCACGCGGCCCACACTCGACCCCGCATACCACGACCCAACGCTTTGCAATTATGCAGAAGCAGTAGCGCCATCGGAAACCCGAGACACCTCGGCCTTTCGTCCAAGTCGGGGGTGTCGCTGGCTACGCGTGGTACGCCTCCTTTCCGCGCTTAGCGCGACTCTGATCGGCACGGGCGACGTGCCCGTCGCCATGCGTGAGCATCAGTGTGGCGCTCTGTCACTTGTCTACAAGAGCGGTCGCCCAGGCCGAAGAAGCTCTAAAAGCAGGAGTTGTGGTTCATGCTGGCGGGCTTGAACTGTTCCCATGGCGGCTGGCGCCCGCCCGGGCACTACTGCTTCGCCCTCGCGGCTTATGGGCTAACAGCGGCCGGTACGGGTTGGGTTTCCTCTTGGGCGTGCACGCAGGTCGAAGTACAGGAGCGCTGTCGTGAGGGCACCGAACGAGGCGAGTACGGTGTTGACGACTATTCCGAGCGCTACTGCACTAGCGCTAGTGTCACTACCAGCGGTGGCCGCTAAGCCAACTTCACCGTGCGTGTCGCAACCACTTTGCCATCAACTTCGATGCTCAACACCACCTGCCCACGGCCAAGCTGGCGCAGCGCGCGCTTGGACAGGTGAACTGTTGTGGTGCCTTCGGAGGCGAGCTTGAACGTCGCGTGTACACGATGAGACCCGCGCCGGGCGCGCAGCACGATATGGCAAGCCGCGGCGCAGCTTATTGTGGCGGCGCCGTGCGTTGAGAGCGCCGCTGTCGCCCGCGTAGGACGGAATTGTGAAGCTGGGGGAAGCGCCACCGGGGGAGTTGGCACCGGGGGGGTGCTCGCCGGTGGCCCTGACACCGGGGGAATCGATACGGGTGGCGTTTCGGGCCGGTACTGGGCAAAGCTGGCGCTCTGACGATAGCCGCTCAGGCCAAAGTCAGCGCCACTCAGCGCCAGCGCGCCGCTAGTGCCAACGCTGAGAAATCCAATCGTGAGGAGTGTTGTCAGCTGTGACCGCATGAAGAATCCGCCTTCTCGTAAAGCACGTCGATGACCTCTTTGGAGGTCATCCCGAAGCGTTCCTGCCCGTCGCATGCCGCGCATGAGCTGATACGAACGAAAGGCTAGATTCCCGACTCTTCATGCCCTCGGCTGGACGAATAGGCATTTGGCCGCCGAGGAGGGGGCCACAGGACGAACCGGGCGCCGGTCAATTGTGCTGAGAGTCGCCCCCGCGCCGTGGGCGCGCTAGGCGCGGTGTGACCCTGCGCCATGACGAGCTCGTAGCTGGGGCGGGCGGCTGCTTTGTGTCGGGCGCGGGCGGCGCGGCGAGCTCGCGGCGGGAAGAGACTCCGAGCTTGCGGTAGATGTTGCGCGCATGGGTACGAACCGTCTCGGTGCTGACCTGCAAGGTGGCAGCTATTTGAGCGTTTGAGCGGCCCAGTTGAAGCAGGGGAAGCACTTCGGCCTCGCGCTGGGTAAGCAACTGCCCAGCCGTGACTTGGCCGCCGCCCAGGTTGGGCGCGGCCCGCGGAATCACCTGAAGCCCCCGTGAGGCGAGGTGGATCGCGTTGAGCACGTCGCGCGACTGCGTGTCCCGCCCGAGAACGGCGCTTGCTCCGAACGCGAGCATCTGGGCGCATTCCACCATCGAAGGGCCGTCCGCGAGCAGAACCAGTCGGGTGGACAGATGGCGGCGGCTGAGCTCCCGGACGTCGGCCAGCTTGGTTAGGGCACCGGCGTCGAGGATCGCCACACCCGGCTGATGAGCACGAAGGACGACCGAGATTCGGCTGTGCTCCACGCCCGCGGCCACAATCGCAAGGCTCGTATCGCTCTCGATCAGCTCTCGCAGCCCTCTGGTGAGGAGATCGTCGAACTGGGCAAGGACGATGGTGAAGGGAGCCCGTGGCGGCATCGGCGGTAAGGCGCCCGCGAGCGCCCACGCTCTCATCGGCAAGAATAAGCGTAGGGGTGAGCCTCCTCTCACCCCTACTTCCCCCTACTGGTCCCCCCAAGATCCCCCCGGGGAGGGGATGAGCCCGGCAGCTTCTGGCCTCAGCGTATGTGGCATGGCTCGTATCCTCGCTGCCGGCGTGCTTGCAACAGCGCTTCTGCTCGCCGCATCAGCCGGCGCTCACGCCCGCCGTCCCTTCCATCCTCACGCCTCGAGCACGGCGCACCAGCGGGCCTCAGCTCGACGGGTAGCGCTTGGCAAGTCAGGCAGCCGCGACCCGGTTACGCTTGCCACGGCGATCGCGGAGCGCTTCTGGCGCGCGGTGCCCTGCGGCGGCCAGGTCACGGTCCTCGCCGACAGGCCGCTCTTCCCCGGCCTCGACCCCTCGACCGATGGTTGGGCTACGTTCAACTCGTCGCTCGGGCCGAACGACCTGCAAGCACCGGCGAGCACCTACACGCAGTGCACGATTTCACTTGCCCACTGGCGTTGGCCGACGTTGGCGGCCATCAACGATGACTGGAACATGTTCTGCCTAACGGTCATCCACGAGATGGGTCACCTGCTCGGCCATCCCCACTCGTCGGTCCCGGGCAGCGTGATGGCGCCCGTGTTCACCGATGAATCGAACGTTCCAGAGATCTGCCGGACGGTGAGGGCACGATAAGTCAGCTGGCGGCCTTAGCGCCGTCGTAGGTTGCCACGAGCACGGTGTGTTCGCGCCCGGAGTGCAGCGAGCGGATGCGTAACCGCAGGCCGGCGAGCTGAGCACTTCGCCGGTGACCGACATGAAATTCACCTGGCACCCACGGTTGGGACCTGTCAGTGGGCTTGATCGCGGAGTATCCGGGGACAGCAGCCTACGCGCCACACTCAACGACAGCAACCACAGCGTGTCAAGGGCGTATCCCAAGCCATGATCGACGAAATCCGCGTAGACGCGCACAATCAGATCGACCCGACCTTCGCGTACCAGCGGTTCGCATTGAGTCCGGTTACATGGAGGGGTGGGATAACAGTCGAACCAGCGTTTCGGTTCGACCTTTGTTCAAATGGTGGAGCTAGCCGGGCTCGACCGGCGCTCAGTTACGCTTCCCCGAGCAGGCGGGCGCACGGATCGTACCGGCCTCACGTGCGCTTGGGACGGTGGGTGTCGCGCAAACCCCCAGTCTGTCCGGCGTGGTTAAGACACTTCTGGGTATGCCCCAGAACTTTCTTGAGTGTGATCGTGAGCAGGTGTTCTTGATGCCGCCGGACCCGCGGGATTGGCTGCCGGAGGGTCATTTGGCGTGGTTCGTGTTGGCGTCGGTGGATGAGATGGATCTCGCGGCGTTCTATGGCTCCTACCGTCAGGATGGGTGGGGCCGCGCGGCGTTTGAGCCTTCGATGATGGTGGCGCTGCTTTTGTATGCGTACGCGCGGGGTGAACGGTCCTCAAGGGGAATCGAGCGCCGGTGTGTGGAGGACGTCGCCTACCGGGTGATCGCCGCGCAGCAGACGCCCGATCACGCGACGATCGCGCGGTTTCGCGTGCGCCACGAGACGGCCCTGGCGGGCCTGTTCAGCGAGGTGCTGGGGCTCTGTCGGGAGGCGGGGCTCGTGAAGGTGGGGCTGATCGCGATCGACGGCACGAAGGTGCACGCGAACGCCTCGCATCACTCGAACCTGGACTACGAGCAGCTCGCGCGGGAGATCCTGAAGGAGGCGGGCGAGATCGACGCCGCCGAGGACGAGCTCTATGGGCAGGAGCGCGGCGATGAGCTGCCCGAGCATCTGCGGACTCGTGAGGGGCGGCGTGCTGCGCTGCGCGAAGCCAAGGAGAAGCTCGCGCGCGAGCGTGCAGACAGTGAAGGCGCGAAGGTGAAGGCTGCTGACGCAGAATCGCGGGGTGTGGAGCTCGCGCTTGATCCCGAGGTGATCGTCGCCCGGATGCATGGGCGTCAGGGGTGGGCGCGCGAGGCACGCCACCAGCTCGAAGAGCACCGGCGGCTACAGGCTCAGCCGATTCCACGCTCGCGACCAGAGAGGCTGCTGCAAGCAGAGCAGCGACTTCAGGAGAATCTCCGCGTCGAGCGTGAGGCCAACGAGGCTTATGAGCATCATCGCGCGACCGCCGTGACCAAGGACGGCCGGCGGTTCGGGGCGCGCCCGAATCCCTACGTGGCACCGGAGGTGCCGCCGGGGAAGATCAACGTTACCGACCTCGATTCACGCAACGTCAAGACGCCGCGCAGCTACACCCAGGGTTACAACGTGCAGGCCGCCGTGAACGAGCATCAGATCGTCTTGGCGGCCGAGGTCACGCTCACCTCACCAGACTTCGGGCAGCTCGAGCCGATGGTCAAGGCCACCCAGCGCGAGCTGGAGCAGATCGGTGTGAGCGAGGCGCCCGGGGTCGCAGTCGCGGACAGCGGCTACTGGCATGAAAATCAAATCGACAATGTCGTCAGCAACGGCACCCAGGTCTTGATCCCGCCCGATGCCGGCAAGCGCGACACGCCGCGCCGCGGCTGGGACGGCGGCCGCTACGCCTTCATGCGCACCGTGCTCGCCGGTGACCACGGCGGCGGCCTCTACCGAAAACGCAAGGCGATGGTCGAGCCCGTGTTCGCTCAAACCAAGCACAACCGCCGCATCAACCAGTTTCAGCGGCGAGGTAGATCCGCCGCACGCTCGGAATGGCGGCTGATCACCGCGACTCACAACCTGCTGAAGCTCCACAAACACCACCTGGCCGTCCAGGCGGCCTGAAACGGCACCTGGTCCGCGCAGACCCTCGACCAGGCCAGCAGAAAACCAAATCTCACGGGCGCTGACATTCACCCATCGTCCGCAGCAACTTTGCGCGACACCCACGACGAAAAGCAGGCGTACGAGCGGGCCATCACCAGCGCCCAATCGACAAACCACTCCGGGAACGCTGCACTAGGTCGGCTCGCCCCACTGCCCATCGCTGTGATCGCGCGCACTCTGGTTGACGATGGCCGAGGAACCGTCCGGCGCGAAACCGGCCTGCTTCAGCATTCGCCGTAGATCCACCACGATCTGAACGTTGACGTCCTTACCATGAGGCGCAGGGAGCACCTCGGTCTCAGGACCGAGTGAAACCTTGAGCTTGCCGTTGTGCTCGTGCGTCGCGGTACCAACGGCCTCCAGCAGTGCCACTACCTCGCGCCACTCGATGTTCCGGTTCGGCGACTGGCTGAAGATCTTCTCGACTGTGTCGCGGTGACGGCTGCTGAGATGCGCTTCCATTGGGATCCCTTCGTTGGTGTGCTCTGCCCACGGTTCTTGGTGGACATGCTCTCACGAGCATCCATCAGCGCACAAACAAGCCTGAGACCCGCTCCGCAAAGGCGCGCTCGAGGCGCTCCGTCAGCGGCATACCGGCCGGCGGCGACTGCTCGTCCCGGGTAACTAGACGCAGTTGGCGACGCGATACAACGACTTCTCCACGTCGTTGACGGCGGAGACCGCACGTCGCCGCAAGCTGATCCTTTCCTGCAGCGAATTAGCTACCGCGCACCAACCGCGCAGTCCGCAGTTCTCCCTATGGGCGGCCTCATGCGCCTCCCCGTGCGTCCGGCGAATTCGGACGGGCTAGTCTTTTGGCGAGGACAGTTGCCCAGGCTGACAGCCGGGCGAAAGCTCTACCCGGAGGTGGCATATGCCCGAGCCTGTTGACCCCCATCACTGGCAGACTGAGTATCGGTTCACAGGCGCATAGCGGGGTTACACATGACACCTCATACGTGGCTCATCACTGGTTCTTCTCGCGGCTTCGGCCGCGCGTTGGCCCAAGCCGCACTGGACGCTGGCGACCAGGTTGTGGCCACCGCGCGCGCACCCGCTCAGTTGGATGATCTTGCTGAGCGCTACGCCGGTCGGGTCCTTGTGGTCGCACTGGATGTGACCGATGCCGCGGCGGCGGCGTCAGCGTTCGAGGCTGCGGTGGGGCGGTTCGGGCGGGTGGATGTCCTCGTCAACAACGCTGGCTACGCGAACGTCGCCCCGGTCGAGACAGCGAGCGAGGAGGACTTCCGCCGCCAGTTCGAGACGAACTTCTGGGGCGTCTATAACGTCTCCAAGGCCGCCCTGCCAGTGCTCAAGGCGCACGGCACGGGCACGATCGTGCAGTTCTCCTCGGTCGGTGGACGTGTCGGCGGCACCGCGGGCCTGGGCTCCTACCAGGCAGCGAAGTCCGCCGTCGATGGCCTGACGCGGGTGCTCGCGGCCGAGACTGCGCCGCTCGGTATCCGCTATCTCGTGGTTGAGCCGAACGTGGTGCGCGCCGCCAGGAAGTTGCCCTCAACGATGATCTGCTCCCGAACGAGCCGCAGATCGCTGAAAGCGGCGCGCAACGAGGCGAAGTAAGCGCTGAGCTCATCGAAGCCCAGCTCACTGCCGGGTCCGTGGAAGACGTAGTCCTCCGCGAAGTAGGCGCGGAGTGCGGCGTCGTCCTCACGGGCGATCGCCTCATCGCCGACGCGGATCAGATCACGGGCTAGCGGTGTGTCAGAGATGAAGTCGGGCATCTTGCCCTGAACGGTCATCTGTTCCTCCTGTCGGTCAAGTAGATTTTGGACCGTGTAGTCCGCGGACCCGGCCCGTCTCGCGACAGCGACCCTCGCGGCCATCCAGGGCGGGCTCGTCCTCACACAGGCTCGACGCGACCCACAGCAGCTCCGCATCGCGCTCGACGCCGCATACGCCTACCTGCGCTCGGCGTCGAACAGCATGGGAAGCCGTAACAGAGCACGTCGCGAATAGGCTCCACTTTGTGAGCAGGCTCACCGACCATGACGACTTCCGGGCGCTGCGCCTTGTCGCGACCGGTGCAACCTATGCCAACCGCTACATCTCGGTGCTGACGGTCGAGGGACGCAAGGTGGCTCGTTGGAGAGATTACCTTGACCCGCTCGCCGTATTCGATGCGCTCGGGTGGCCTCAGCAGCCCCGGTGAGTTGACTCGCGCGTAATCACCCGCGCGCTACAGTCGCCATCGGCATGACCGACGGCACGCTCGCACGAAGCTACGGCAAGGTCTTCAACGAGATTGCGGCCGAGTACGACCGCAATCGGCCCGCTTACCCCGACGCGCTCGTCGACCAAGCATGCGAGGTGGCGGGTATCAGCGGTGGCGACCGGGTGCTTGAGATCGGGTGCGGGACCGGTCAGCTGACGCGCAGCCTCCTCGCGCGAGGGTTGTGCGTGACCGCACTCGAGCCAGGGGACCAGCTGATCGGAGTCGCCGAGGAGAACCTGAAAGATGCGGGCGATGTGGAATTCGTCCACGAGCGGCTCGAGGACATGCAGCCGCCCCGCGAGAGCTACGAGGCGGTGTTCTCGGCGTCCGCAATCCATTGGGTTGACCCTGATCTGAGCTGGCGGAGGATCGCCGATGCGCTCGCTCCCGGCGGGACGCTCGCGCTAATCCAGTACTTCGGTCTTCAGGAGCAGCGCAGCGTCGATGATCAGGAGGCTCTACTGTCGGCCCTGCGCAGGCACGCGCCGGAGATCGCCGCGACCTGGCCCACCTACCGCGACCTCGATTGCACGATTGCGGGCGTGCGGGAGCGCCGTCGGAACGTCGCGGACGCCTGGGGCTGGCTGGGGAGCTATGACATAGGACGTGACTACGCAGCCGATCTCTTCGAGGATCTACAGCTCGCAACCGTGCCAACCCTGATCGAGCACACCGCCGGTGAGCTGGGCGCCCTGCTCGGCACGATGTCATTCTGGGCACGACTCTCACCTGAGGAGCGTGACCTCCTCGTGAGCGAGAATCACGCTCTCCACGAGCGCCTGGGGCGGCCAATCCGGGCGAGCACCCTCGCCGCACTGCTCACGGCGCGACGCAGTTCCCCCGCGCCCCAACGTTAAGGATGTGGTCGCCCGGCGGTTGGTAACCCCTGCCGCCCGCCGGACGTTCTGAGCGCCCGTGGTGCTCCCTAACCGTATACCTCGTCTCCAAACAGTCATTGACAAGACGAGCCACACGTGATAAGAATGGACATGTACTTTTGTCCCTTGTCTTTCGAGGAGGAACGTAGTTAGTAGAGCGTGGCGCCTGGGGTCGGCCCCAGCCGGCTCCAGGCGCTGTGATCGGTTGCCTTTGGCTGGGAGAGGCGGATCGTACGTGGTGAGAGAGTGAGCTGGTGCCTTGGCTACGCCGGGAAGCATGGTCTCGCAAGGTTCGCTTGCGGTGCACTCGCCGAGTACACGACGTGAGCGGTTGGAGCGCGAGCGTCTATTTGCGGCGACCATAGAGGAGACGCGCGAACATGGATATGGACACTCAAGCGTTGCGGAAGTGGCGGCTCGCGCCGGGCTCTCTGCCGCTCGCTTCGAAGCTCATTTCGGCGACGTCGAGCAGTGTCTGCTGCAGGCGCTGCACTCGCTTGCTCTGCAGGCGCACGCGCACGTGCTGTGTGCCTACTACGCCCCGCGTGAGGATCTGCTCGCCGACGATCCGGCGATCGCAGCTCATCAGCTGCTCGAACGGGTGCTCGCCTGTCTGGCGCCGATCGCGGCGGCCACGGCCACTGCCGCGGCGATCACCACAGGCAGCCTATAAGTCCATGTTCTTACAGGTGGCACCTTGGTATGCTCGCAAGACTGAGATCAACCCCCTTCCCGAATTCCGATCGGCGGACTCGGGCCTGAGAAATGCCAGCTAGAAAGCCACATAGCGGCGCGCGGCCCGCGATCCCCGGCAAGCTTGCTCCTGGCATGCGCCTGCCGCGCGAGCTGGTCGCCGAGAGCCAGCGCGCGCGCCTTGGCATTGCGCTTGTCGAGCTCGTTGACGCGCAGGGCTTTGCCGACACGAGCCTGGCCGACCTGACCGCGCGGGCTCACGTCGCGCGGGCCGCCTTCTACGAACACTTCGGCGGCATGGAGGGCTGCTTCACCGCGGCCTACGACGACCACTTCGCTCGTGGGGCCGGTCAGCTGGTCACTGCCTACAACGCTCCAGGGATGGAGGACGGCGAGCGCGCGCACACCGCTCTGAGCGCGCTCGCCGCTTTCGCCCAGGTCTGGCCGGCCGCGTCGCGCGTGTGCCTTGGCGACGTGCTGACGGTTGCCCACGGCACGGTCGAGGCGCGCGAGCAGCTCGCCGAAGGCGCGCGTGCGCTGCTCGACTCCGCGCTCGGCCCGGACGGCGCGCACACGAATCGTGCGCCCGTGCTCGTCACGGCCACGATCGGCGCGATCCGCCGCGCGCTGTACGTCCACCTGCGCGAGCGGCCTGCTCGCGAGCTGTTGGCGCTGGCCGAGCAACTGCTCGACTGGGTGCTCGTCTACGGCGTCGAGCCGCCCGCGAGCGACGGTGGCGGCACCGACGACGATGACACTGGCGATCGCGACCGCAATCGCGCGGGTCTCGGCGCTAGCGGCGTCCCTGACGGCGCTGGGAGTTTGAGCGGCGATGTGGGCTCGGACGGCCTCACGCTCGACGATGGCCCGAAGGAGCGGATCTTGCTTGCCGTGCTGAGGCTGGCCGCAAACGATCTCGGCGAGTCGATCAGCCTCGCCGACATCGCATCCACCGCCGGCGTCTCCTTCGGCACCTTCTACAAGCACTTCCGCACCAGTCAGGAGGCCCTGCTCGCCGCCTGCGAAGCGGTGCACGAGCGGCTGATCGAGCGTGCGCGAGAGGCGTACGCCGCCGCGCCCGACGGGCCCGCGGGCGACGACGCGCCCGCCTGGGCCGTTGGCATCTCGCAAGCGCTCGGCGCCTACCTCGCGGCCGCCGCCGCGAATCCCGAGGCCACGCGCACGATGCTGCTTGGCTCGCTCAGCCTGGGACGTCCGGGCCTCGACTTCCTCGACCGCCGCGCCCAGGCGCTTGAGCAGCTGCTGGGCCCGGGCCTACGCGCGCACCCCGACCTGCCTCCCGCCAGCGCCGCCATGCTCGCCGGCGCGATCCTCGAGATCCTCCACGACCACGCGCTGCGCGGCCAGCTCGAGCGCCTGCCAGAGCTGCACGAGCAGCTGACCTACATCGTGCTGGCGCCGCTGCTCGCTGCGCACGAAGGCCGTGCCCGCGCCGGGCACGTGCTCGAGTCGCCGCACGCCAGTACCGCGATCGCCGCCAAGCGCGATCGCGCGCGCCGCTGACCCGGCGGCGAAGGTAGGCCCGCGCCCGCGCTCGCTGTCGAGGACCCGGCGAAGGTAGCCGAACGCGGCTCGCATCGACAACTCTCGACAAGAGTATAAGAACCTGTTTTTATGTTACTCTGGTTGGGTCTGAAGTTCTCTAGCCAGGAGGTGAGACGATGCTCCAAGCAGGAGATCCGCTCCCCGGGGGCGCGCCCGAACGCTTGGTCGTCTTCGACGAGGCGGTTGCCGACGTCGCCGCGCGCCTGCAGCCGGCCTACCGCCAAGCGGACGGCTGGCTGGAGCGCACGCGCGCGGGGCTGGCCGAGCTGTTGCGCTTCTGCGACGAGCGGCCCGATACCGCCAGGGCGCTCGTGATCGAGTCGATCGCCTGGGGGCCGGCGGTGCTCGAGCGTCGCGGGCAACTGCTCGACGCGCTGGCCGGCGCGCTCGATCGGGGCCGCGAGCAGGCCGATCCGGCCAGGGTACCGTCGCCCGGCACCGCCGAGAACCTCGTGGGGGCCTGCGTGTCGCTGGTGCACACGCGCCTGTTGCAAGACGGTGACGGCTCACTTGCCGAGCTGGTCCCTTCGTTGATGAGCGTGATCGTCCATCCCTACCTGGGCGCCGAGGCGGCCAGGCGCGAGCTGGAGCGGCCGCACACCCACGCGGGCGCGGAGACCGTGGAGCGCGAGTCCGCGAGGCCTTTTTCGGCCGCTCGCGACGGGGCCCGCTGACGCTTGGCGAAGGGGCCTGTCGGGGGTTGACGGGGGTTGACGGAGGGAGCTGACGGAGGCTCTGCTGACGGTTGGCGAAGCGGTCTGCTGACGGTTCTCGAACATAGCTATTGACAAATGCATAAGAATCTGTTCTTATACACCTCCAGTTCAGATTCGCGACACAGGACAGGCAGCAACCACAGGTCGGCCGGCAAGGTCTCAGGTCAAGGGGAGGGAGCAGCAGGGGATGAGCAGCGTCGTTGGCACCCGCCGCGGTCATGCGGCAAGCACGATTGCGCCCGGCAAGGCTTCCGGTCGCCTGCTGAGTGCCGCGCGCCCGTCGCGCACCACGCGCCTGGAGCCCAGCGCTCCTCCGGTCGAGCCGCACGGACTGCCGGCGGAGATACAGCGCAACCGCATTCTCACAGCCGCGATCCGCTCCACCGACGAAGTCGGCTATGTGAACGCCTCGGTAGCCCACATCACAAGCCGCGCGCGCGTCTCGCGGCGCACTTTCTACGAGCTGTTCCATGATCGCGACGCCTGTCTGCTGGCCGCCTTCGACGACATCGTCGCGCTGATCGAGCGCGATCTCGCCGCCGCGGGGCTCGACGGGCTGCCCTGGCGCGAGCGGGTGCGCGGCGGGCTGCTTGAGATCCTGTCCTTCTTCGAGCGCGAGCCGGCGATGGCGAGGGTCTGCGTCGTGCACGCGCTGCACGGCGACGCCAGGCTGCTGGCAAGGCGCGAGGCGCTGCTCGAGCGGCTGGCGGCGATCGTCGACGAGGGCCGTGAGCAGAGCGCCAAAGCTGCGCAGGCCACGCCGCTGAGCGCCGAGGGCCTGGTGGGCGCCGCGCTGAGCATCGTGCACACGCGCCTGCTGCGCGCCGAGCGCGAGCCGTTGACCGGCCTGCTCGGCGAGCTGATGAGTCTGATCGTGCTGCCCTACCTCGGCCCGGCCGCCGCTCGCCGCGAACAGACGCGCCCCGCGCCCGCGCCGCTGCCGGGACAGAGCAGGCGCGGCGGCCAGGACGAGCGCGACTCGGGCGACCCGTTCGCGGGCCTTGAGATGCGGCTCACCTACCGCACGCTGCGCGTGCTCGAATGCCTAGCCGCCCACCCCGGCGCGAGCAACCGCCAGGTCGGCGTCGACGCGGACGTGCCCGACCAGGGGCAGATTTCGAAGCTGCTCGCGCGCCTGGAGCGCCTGGGGCTGGTTGCCAATGTGGGCGCGTCGGCTGCGGGCTCGGCAAACGCGTGGCGGCTGACGGAGAGGGGTCGCGCGGTTCACCGCGCGATCAAAGAGCCGCGAACCGGCACAGGGCTATGAGCACCTTTGCGCCAGTTTTGCGCGCTCGTGCGCGAACGGTAGTTACCGCGGTGAACAGAACACAGATCGTCGATTCAACAGAGAGGAACCACTGATGTTGTCAAATATACGTAAACGGGTGAAGTTGACCCCGAGCGGCGTGATTGCCGTCATGGCTCTGGTATTCGCCACGACCGGCGGGGCCTTCGCCATGAACGGCGGTAGTGGTGGCTCCTCACCGTCTAGGGCGAGCGCCTCGCTCACGCGGCCAAGCACGACTACCGCGAGATCGGCGAAGAGCAAAGCTAAGTCGAAAAGCAAAAGCACGACCGGCGCGCGCGGACCGGCCGGGCCGGCGGGTAAGAATGGGACGAACGGCACCAACGGCGTGAATGGCGCGCCGGGCGAAAAAGGCGCGTCGGGTCCTCAGGGACCGCAGGGTCTCGAAGGCAAAGAAGGCAAAGCGGGCGCACCCGGCAAAGAAGGCAAAGCCGGTACGAACGGCACGACCGGTTTCACCGAAACACTCCCGCCAGGGAAGACCGAGACGGGCACGTGGACGCTCTCTTCTACTACGACCGGTTTTGCGCGGATCATGATCTCGTTCCCGATCCCGTTGCAAGCGACGAGCAACCCCCAAACCGAACCTAATCCGCTCGAAGCGAGCCAGGTTCACTTTGTCAAAGCAGGTGAACCCGCGTCGTCGGCGTGCGGCGAAGGCTCGGGAGGAGCGGGCGTCGCTATACCGACCGCTGCGCCCGGAAATCTCTGCATCTACGAAAGCGTTTTGGTTGGAATTGGACCGTCCGAAGTGCATATCGATAGTCCGGGGACTGATGTCGCCGGGGCAGGTGTAGCCGGAGCGATGCTCTGGGGACCTGTTGAAGAAAACAAAGAAGCGCAGGGCTGGGGTACGTGGGCGGTGACGGCGCCGGCGGAAGCGTAAAAGACGCGACATACCACAGCGAGCTGGTCGAGATGCAGTGTTAGGCACGGACTGTGGTCTCATGCTCGCCGGGATTTTTCCTGGGCGGCCCTCTCCCTCCTCTCTGGGTCGCCCAGGGGAAACCCGATCTAAAAGCCGATCTCCTAAAGACCGTACCGAGAAGGAGTAACCAGTTATGCACGACACGTCCAAGTCACAGAGATCCCGTCGCATCCCGGCGCGCATCGCGGCGGTGCTGCTCGCGCTGGCGGTCTGCGTGACCGGGCTGTTGTGCGCGAGCGCGCCGGCGCTGGCCGAATTCTCGCGCCCGTACATCTCACAGATCACGGGCGCTCCGACCGGGCCCAACGGCGTACAGGTGCCCTTCGCGGAGTCGGGCCTAGTCAGCCTGACGGTCGATCCGCACAGCGGCAACCTGTACGCGGGCATAACTCCTGATGTCGCCGATGAGTTCAGCTCGTCCGGTGATTTCGTGGAACAGCTCATGGGCCTGTCTGGGGTCAGGTTTGTTTTCGACGATGAAAGCGGCAAGCTCGAAGGCGTCGGGTGGGAAGAAGGCGAATATGCGGCTGTCGATAACTCGACCAGCCCGACCGACAAAGCCCGCGGCGACATCTATCTAACGGGTTTCACCAGGGGACCGAATGGAGGCCTAGGGTTTGTGCGCCGCCTCGATAGCGGCGGGACTTCCGCACCCTTTACTTGTTTGGAAAACGGTAAAACACCGAAATATATCAACGAAACGGGTGAATTGACCGGCAAACCCGGCGAAACCTGGGGGGAATCCAGTGCCACTGCAGTGGTGGATGGTATCGCCGTCGATTCCGGTGACGCCACCGTTGCGTCCGCCGGCGATATCTATGTCCTGATCGAAAATTCGACCGCCCACGTCGATGAGTTCACCTCGGAAGGGTGTTTCGTGCGGGAATTCACGCAAGCAATGGTGCCCGAAAAGCTCCCCGATGGCAATGGTGTTTTTGGCAATTATATCCGGGGTGTGGCGGTGGATCCCACCGATGGCGATGTGCTGATCCAGGATCTGGACAGTTCTGGGAACGAAGTCGTTGATGAGTTCACCGAATCCGGTGAACTCCTTGG
Organism: uncultured Solirubrobacterales bacterium; assembly: GCA_963827045.1. Lineage (GTDB taxonomy): Bacteria > Actinomycetota > Thermoleophilia > Solirubrobacterales > Solirubrobacteraceae > Palsa-744. The sequence goes on along the minus strand of CAWGZH010000002.1, from coordinate 1,003,765 downwards.
CAAGGTCACGGGTATCTCAAAGACCGACAACTTCAGCGTTGGTGCTGGTCTTGCTGAAAGTGGTGGTTTCGTGCCTAGTGGTATCAGTGTCAACGCTGAAGGCGATCTTTATCTGGTCGATTTTGAATTGACAGGCAAATCTGGACCGGGGGTGCCTGTGATAGATAGGTTCGGTAAAGGCGCTTTTTATCCCCGTGTGGTGACCGGTGCGGTGAGCGGTGCGCACTCGGGGACTGTTACGTTGAATGGTGTCGTGGGTGGCGAAGGTCGTGGGTTGGAAGAGTGCAGGTTTGAATATGTCTCTGAAGCCGCGTTTAAGGCTAACGATGTCAACGCGCTTCAGACATTGAGCGTCTCAGGCGCGAGCGGTGGTGGCTTCTCGCTCTCTTTGGGCGGTCAGAGCACCACTGCCCAGGGAACGGGCGATCTGGTTGGGCCCGCTGAAGGCAGCGGCGATCTGATCGAAGGCGCCAACGCCGTCACGGGCTTGACGACGAGCTCTGGCACGTTCATCGCGGGCGAGGAAATCTCAGGCGCGGGTATTCCCGTCGGTACTACGATCCAGGCTGTCCGTCCCGGCGTGATCGTCCTCTCAGCCGACGCCAATGCGTCTGGCAGTTCGGTGGGGTTGAGCGGCGCCTCAGATGAAGTCACGGGTCTCGCCACGAGTTTGGGCTCGTTTGTGGAGGGCCAGGAAATCTCAGGTGCGGGTATCCCGGCGCGCACGACGATCACGGCGCTGAACAGGGTGGCGGGTACGCTCACTCTCTCCTCTGAGATCACCGCCAGCGGGAGTGGTGTGGCTCTATCTTCGGCGATCCCTTATGACCCGAGCGTCGCTCAGGTCTCGGCGGCCCTTGAAAGCCTGCCCGCGATTGGCTCTCATAACGTCTCGGTCACGGGCCCCGAAGGCGGCCCGTTCACGATCGAATTCAAGGACGCTCGCGCCCACACCGATATCCCGCAGCTGAGTGCAGACTCTTCGGGTCTGACCCCGGCCGGCGCGAGCGTCACGGTCACGAGTACACGCGAAGGTGGCGATGGCTGGGCGCACCTCGCGGGATCCCCGGCGTGTGCTCCTGAAGCGAGCAAGCTCGCAAAGGAAGGCAATCAGTCGGTCCACGCGGAAATCAAAGGCCTGTCCGCGGGGACGGTCTATGACTATCGTCTGTCCGCTGCGACGAACCTGAGCGAACGCGGCGGCGCGTTGGCTGGCGATGTCGAATCCTTTGCCGCGCCGGCCAAGCCGCTGGTGGAAGATGTGTCGGTGGATGACGTGTCCTCCTCGTGGGCCGATTTCCATGGAGTGCTCAACCCGCTGGGCCAGGACACGACCTACCATTTCGAATACCTCTCCGCGGCGGCGTTCGCCGCCGACGGGGACTCCTTTGTTGGTCCGGATCTTGCCGCAAACGCTCCACTGTCCGCGGCGGATATCGGTTCGGGTGATAAGGGTGTGAGCGTGAACGTGCAGGCCGGCGGCCTGTCGGCGAGCACGACATACGATTTCCGTTTGGTCGCGTCAAACGGCGAAGGCACCACGGATAGCGCAAACGGGGTGTTCTCGACCTCGCCGGCGATGGTGGCGGGTTTGCCCGACGCTCGCTCATATGAGATGTTGACCCCGCCGAACAAGGAAGACTCCGAAGACACGTTCGGCGGCCCGGAGGATATTGCAGGCTACGAGCGCGAAGAAGAAGGCCTCGGTGGCGCGACGAACTACGATCCGGGCTATTCCTCTGAAGACGGGGAACATTTCCTGTTGTTGACAACGGCGGCGTTCGGGCCGTTCCCGTCCTCGGGTGAGGGTTCCTATGTGTTCTCGCGTGGCGTCGATGGCTGGTCTTTCCAGTCCGCGGCTTCGCCGAGCCTGGGTGCTCAATCTATCTCGAGCATGGTCTATGACCCGGCCGATTTCTCTGTAATCGGTGCCGACGATAATCTCTCGACCGGCCGTATTCAGCCTCCCGAGGTGCAACTGGTTGGTCCTGCCGGTGGCCCGTACACGACGATCCACTCGGGCAATAGCAACACCCCGACGGAAGCTGACATCGTCGGCGGCTCGGCGGATTTGAGCCATGTGGCGCTTGAAAGCGCCGATCACGAACTCGCGTCAAGCGAAGGAGAAAGGAAAACGGACTCCAAGCAGGATCCGGGGACTGAGGCCTTGTATGAATGGGGCGCCGCGGAAGGGTTGCGGCTGGTGAATCTGAACGCCAAGGGAGAATTGTTGAAGTGCGGAGCGGTGCTGGGCATAGCGGGCCAGCAGGACGCAGGTGCCGAGGGTGGGACCGATGGTGCGGTGTCGAGCGATGGTTCTGAGGTCTTCTTTACCGCGCCTGACCCGTATGCGGTGAGCGCGGGCAGCGGCTGCTGGAATGGCGGCAATGGGAACCCGCCGCAGCTTTATAAGCGCGAGGACGGTACGCAGACGGTCGAGGTCTCCGCTGCGGAAGCGGGCGTCAAGGAGGCTCCGGCCAACTCCGCGAACCCGGCTGAACCGGCGATCTTCGTCGGTGCCTCAAAGGACGGCTCGAAGGTGTTCTTCTTGACAAAGACGGAGCTGACCAAGGAAGCTGAAGCGTTGGGGTTGCACGATGTCGAGCTGTATGAGTACAACAGCGACCCGGCTGAAGGCGAAGCGTCGCTGGTGCGTGTCTCGCGCGGGGAAGCGGGCATCGCGGGCGGCGTGGAAGACGTTCCGGCGGTCTCGAGCGACGGGTCGGCTGTGTACTTCAACGCCGCGGGAGAACTGGCACGTCACGCGGGTGGTGGCGGTGGCCTGTACCGCTATGACACGCTCACACACGCGACCGTTTACGTCGCGTCGAACCCCGGCTATCTGGCTCCGCTGTACAAAAGCGAGGGCACGGCGGAGGCGACGTGGTACTCAAGTATCCTGGGCGGTGGGGGTGCGTCCCAGCAGTATGCTGGCTTGGACGTGCGTGCGAGCTATTACGCGACTGGTAATGGCGAGTTCCTCGCGTTTGACTCCTCGGCAAACCTCACGGGTTATGACTCGGGCGGCAAGCCGGAGCTGTACCGTTACCGCTACGAACCTGGATCGCCCACCGGTGGCAGTATTGTATGCGTGTCGTGCAACCCGAACGGATCGTTGCCGTCGTATGGTGCGACGTTCACGCGTTCGGCTGTGGATGGGGATAATCCCGCCGGTACTGCGCCGCGTCCGATCTCAGAAAACGGCCAGTATGTGTTCTTCGATACCGAGGAATCGTTGTTGCCGGCGGACACTAATGGTAGGGTCGATGTGTATGAGTGGCATGAAAACCCGGTGTCACACGAAGGCGCTCTCGGTCTGATCACCACGGGCCAGGATACGAGCGACTCGTTTTTCCTGGATTCGAGCCCCGACGGCAAGAACGTGTTCTTCGGTACGCATTCACGGCTCGTGCCGGCCGATCAGGACAACCAGGGCAATTTGTATGACGCGCGTATCGAAGGCGGTTTTCCCCTCCCGTTGGGTGCGGGTCCGTGTGAAGGCGATGCTTGTCAGAACCCCTCGTCCGCGCCTGTTTATCAGACGCCGACGTCGCTGAGTTTCAGTGGTGCCGGCGATCTCTCAAGCGAACCGCAGCCCTCCACGAGCACGGTGAGAAAGAAGACAGCAAGCAAGTGTGTAAAGCCCAAGCGTCTCAGTCACGGCAAGTGCGTGAAGCCAAAGAAGAAGGCAAAGAAGGCGACGCGCGCGAGCAGAGCCCGCGACGAGCGGAGGGCGGGACGATGAGTATCCCTACGCGTTTGAAGCTCGCGGCTCTTGCTCTTGTGTGTGGCGGTGTTCTGTTGGGTGCTTCCCCCTCGGCGCTGGCTGTGACGGGTGCTCCGCAGTGGACTGTTACGGCGGTGTCTGCCCCGACGAACCTCGTGCCGGGCGATGAGACGGGAAACCAGTTCTATAATGTGACGGTCACGAACACGGGTGGTGAACCGAGCAGTGGTCCGGTCACGATCACCGACACGCTCCCGGAAGGCGTAACGCTTGATGAGGTCGGCGCGCAGGGCTTTGAACTGAGAGAAGGCCATGAACTGGCCACGCCGCTCAGTTGCGAAGGTGTCTCGTGTACGTTCTCGGGGTCGGTCGTGCCGGAGGAGATGCTGCTTATAAGGGTCCCGGTTAACGTCAACTTGACAGGTAAGCAGACGGTCACGAACGTCGTGCACGTTTCGGGTGGTGGTGCCCCGGATGTGTTTGTGCGTACCCCGACGCTGGTCAGCCATACCCCTGCGGGTTATGGTATCCCGCCGGGCTCAACCACTACCTCCTTGTCAGATAGTCAGGCCGGTGCGCACGCCGATCTAACGAACACGATCGGCTATAACACCGTCGATGGCGAAGGCAAGGACGCTGGCGACCAGAAGGAAGCATCGGTCCTGCTGCCGCCCGGTTTCGGAGGGGATCTGGTTGAAACGCCGACGTGTTCGGTCGCGAAGTTCTCTCATGAAGAATGCCCGATCGGGACGCAGATCGGTGTCGCGTCGATCTTCTTTGAAGGCCTCCTCGGCGCGGACGTCAATACAGTGCCGGTGTTCAATCTGGCGGCAGAGCCGGCGGATGTAGCGAAGATCGCGTTCCCCGTCGCCGGTGGGAGCGCGCACGTGCAGGCCGATATCACGGTACTGCCCGGCACCTACCAGCTAAAGACGACTTTCCATAATATCGATGCGCTTATCAAACAGAATCTGGTGTCGGTCACGATCTGGGGTGTACCGACCGAAGCCTCACACGATGACTGGCGCTGGGACGGAGGACGCCTTGGGAAATTTGGTGCGTCTTCGAGTAACGCGCGGGTCCCGTATCTAGCGAGCCCTACGTCGTGTACGGGTGAAGCGCAGCCGACGAGGTTTGAAAGTGTTTCTTGGCAGGAACCTGACGCTAAGCCGGCCGAAGCAGTAGCGTTGTTGGCTCCATTGAATGATTGTGACCGGTTGGGGTTGCTCTCGATTTTTACGGCGGTACCGACGACCACGAGTGCTTATGCCCCAACAGGGTTGAACGTTGAATTGGGGGTGCGTCAGACCAACGAAAACCCTGAAGGGTTGGCTGCCTCGGCGTTGAAGAAGGCTGTGGTTACGTTGCCGGAAGGGATGACGGTCAACCCGTCTGCGGGTGTTGGGTTGGGTGCGTGTACGCGCGGCGAGTATGAAGCCGAAAGTTTGGAAACGCCTGTGGGTGTGGGGTGTCCGATCGAGTCGAAGTTGGGTACGGTCCATATCAAGACCCCGGCCTTGAACGAAGAAGGCACGGGTTCTGTGTATTTGGCGACACCGTACGCCAACCCGTTTAGCGAAGAAGGCCATCCCGACGGGTCGCTGATCGCCCTGTACGTGGTCGCACGGTTCCCGGTGCGTGGCGTGACGGTCAAGGTCGCCGGCAAGGTCACTGCCGATCCGATCACGGGCAGGTTGGTGACGGCTTTTGAAGGGGTGCCCTCGTTGGATGGCGAACCCTCGTTGGAAGGACTACCGCCGGTGCCGTTCAGCAGCTTCGTATTCCAGTTTCATCAGGGTGAGACCTCACCGTTGGTCAGCCCACCCGCGTGCGGGAACTATAATGTTCGCGCCGAACTGATCCCTTGGTCAGAACCAGCAGAGACACTGACCGATCTAAGCTCCCCGTTTGAAATCACGAGCAGCTTCAGCGGCGGAGCGTGTCCCGGTGGTGGGGTCCCGCCGTTCAAACCCGAAGTGTCCGCGGGCACACTCGATAACGACGCGGGTTCTTATAGTCCGTTTGAGATTCGTATCACTCGTGGTGACGGCGAACAAGAGATCACAGGGTTCGCCTCACAACTACCGCTGGGACTGATCGCGAGCCTCACCGGCGTACCGTTCTGCTCAGAAGCAGACATCGCGCTAGCCGCCACCAAGACAGGGGCACAGGAGGAAGTCGAACCCGCGTGTCCCGCTGCTAGCCAGATCGGACGGACGCTCGTAGGCGCGGGTGTCGGCGAGGTGTTGGCCAATGCGCCTGGAGGGATCTATATGGCGGGCCCGTTCGACGGTGCACCGTTCTCGGTCGTGGCGATCACGAGCGCGAAGGTCGGCCCATTCGACCTAGGGACCGTCGTCGTGCACCTACCGTTGTTGATCAACCCGATCACCGCGGCGGTCAGTATCCCCGCTGGTGCGGCTGATCAGATCCCGCACATCATCCGTGGGATCGTGATCCACGTCCGCGACATTCGGGTCTTCATCGAACGCTCTGATTTCACGATCAACCCAACCAACTGCGATCCCACGAGCTTCTCAGCAACAGTCATCGGAGGAGGAGCAAACCCGACCGACATCGCTGATGAGGACCCCGTGACCGTCACAAACCCCTTCCAAGCCGCCGACTGCCAGAGCCTACAGTTCAAACCAGTGCTCAAAGTCACAACCTCAGGGAAGACCTCACGGGCCGACGGGGCGAACCTTGCCGTGAAGCTGACCTATCCGAATGCGCCGCAGGGTACCCAGGCGAACATCAAGGAAGTCAAGGTCAACCTACCCAAACAACTCCCATCCAGGCTCACGACACTACAAAAGGCATGCACCGACGCACAGTTCGAAGCGAACCCCGCCGGGTGCCCGCCAGACTCGATCGTGGGACACGCGACCGCTGACACACCCATCCTGCCCGTCCCCCTCACAGGACCCGCATATTTCGTATCCCACGGAGGAGCGAAGTTCCCCGAACTGATCATCGTGCTGCAAGGCTACGGCGTGACGCTGCAGTTGCACGGCGAAACGTTCATCAGTAAAGCCGGGATCACGAGCAGCACGTTCCATACGATCCCCGACGCCCCCGTCGGCAGCTTCGAACTCACATTGCCCGAGGGACCAGACTCCGCACTCGCCGCCAACGGCAACCTCTGTTCGCCCACGAACACGGTCACCGTAAAGAAGAAGGAGACCATCCGCGTCAAAGGACACAAGAAGACCGTCACACGCAATGTCAAGCAGACAACCCCGGGAACGCTACAGATGCCGACTCTGTTCGTCGCACAAAACGGCGACATAATCAAACAAAACACACCAGTCACAGTCAGCAACTGCCCAAAGGCCGCGAAAGCCAAAAGCACAAAGAAGAGCAAGCCCGGAAAGAAAGGGAAGTAAGCGCTGGCTGACATGAGCGCGCAGGTCGCGGGGGAAACCCGGATGCCGCGAGCGTGCGATCCTCAGATGCTGTCGTCATAGCGGCGACATCCAAGGGCGCAGGTACAGCACCCAGGTGCTACACTGAGCCCTATGCCGACCCAACACAAGCGCGTGTCCGTGACCTTGACGCCCCCGCTGCAGGAGGCCCGCGAGCGCCTGCGGCGGCGGGGGCTCGACCCGAGTGTCGGCGAGCTGGCGATCGCGGGCGCGCTGCGCCTGCTCGCCGATGTGGACGCCGGCGAGGACCGGTCGAGCAAGCGCACGATGTTGCGCAAGCGTCTGGCGCAGCGTTTGCGCACGGGCGATGGCATTGACGCGGACGCTCTCACGGAGGTGCGCCGCGAGGGTTGGACGCGCGCGTGAGCGCGAGTCTAAGCCTGCTCGACACCTCGGTCTGGTCGCGTCTGCGAGACGGCCGCATCGCCGGCGAGCGGGCGCGCGGGCTCGCCGCGCGCATCGAACGCGGCGAGCTGGCGATGACAGAGCCGCTGATCCTGGAGATGCGCTACAGCGCACGCGAGGCCAGGGACTTCACGATGCTCGCCGAGGAGCTGGAAGCCTTGCCGTTGCTGACGCTGGACGGTTTCGCGCTGCAGCGAGCCCTGGACGCGCAAGCTCAGCTGGCGGCCGACCGGCGCGTCTCGCACCGCGTCAAGCCGATCGACTTGCTCGTGGCCGGCGTCGCCGATCGGCACGGCGCCGCGGTGCTGCACTACGACAGCGACTACGAGCTGATCGCCAAGCACACCGACCTGAGCTTTCAGAGCGTGTGGGCCTTCAAGCGCGGCAGCGCGGGGTAGGGCCTCTCAGTGCGTGAGCACGAAGTCGCTGATCCCGGAGATGGTGAAGCGCAGCTTGAGTCTAGTGTCGTCTAGCTCGTCCGATCAGGTCTCCGCCACCGCCATCGCCGCGGCCTTAGCCCCCGCGAACGGCGTGATCGCCAGGTACATCAGGTAGTCGGTCAGCTCCGGCAGCTGATCGCCGCGCCCGGCGAGGATGTACTCGTGCAGCAGCTCGAAGATGCCGCCGACCGACGCCTCGCGCATCACCGGTGCCGGCATGTTCGGATAGCTGTCTTCCGGGCCGATGTCCAGCAGCTCGATGTAGGACAAATTGGCCTCGTTGACGCGGCCCGTCAGGTGCGGGTAGGCGATCAGGATGTCCACGCACGCCAAGCGTGCGATCGAGGGCTCGGAGGCGAGGAACTCGACCAGGGCTGTGAGCCCGCGGCGCACGTTCTCGGCCCAGCTCAGGCGCAAATCGAGCGAGCGGTTGACGGCCGCCATCGCCTTGGCATGGCCCATCTCGAAGGTGGCCAGGAAAGCCTCCTCCTTGTTTTCGAAGTGCTGGTAGAAGGTCTGCAGAGAGATGGCGGCTTCGGAGACGATCTCCTCGAGGCTTAGCGCCGCGTAGCCCCTGCAGGCGGTCAGGTTGGCGACGGCGTCGAAGATCCGTTCGCGCTGGTTGTGCGCGACATAGCCCTTGGGCAGGCTGTGCTCGCCGCGCGGCAGCCCGCGTGGCGCCCAGCGCGGCGAGGGCGCCAGCGTGCCGGGTGCGCGTCCTGCCTGTAGGTGCACCTCAGGCCGCGGCTGCGGCCGCTCGGGGATCTCGGGCGGAGTCGGATAGAAGGCGAGGATCCAGGCGATCACGTCCGGCGTCAGCTTCTGTAGTTCGATCTTCAGCGAGCGGCTGGAGCGTTCGCGGCGCACGCGCGAATACAGGATCGTGCGCAACGCACCGACGATCGCGCGGGCTACCGGCTGGGGAACTGAGCCCTCGCCCGGGGCTTGCTCGAAGACGGCGACGAAGAAGGCGCTCAACATCTCCGCGTCGCGCGCCCAGCGCTGGATGCCGACCGGCCCGGCGGCGCCCATCTCCACCGATATCAAGCGTGCCGCGTCTGGGCGGTCGCTGGAGGCTTCGAACAGCGCGCGCACGATCGCGTCGATTTGCAGCGTCCACTGCTCCTCCGGGTCATACGCAGCGATGATCCGCGCGGTCAGCCGCCTGATCAGCTCGTCGTAGGTAGCCAGCAGGCACTCCTCCTTGTTCTCGAAGTGTTCGTAGAAGCTGCGGCGCGACACACCGGCGCCGGCGACCAAGTCGGAGATCGTGGTCGCGACGAAGCCACGCTCGTTGACCGCCTTGATCGTGGCCTCGTACAGGCGCTCGCGCTGGTCGGCTGCGACTTGCTCGGGCGGTAGCGCCTGCGGGCCACGCGGCAGGCCCCGCTCACGGGCCTTGGGTGATCTCGACTTTGGCGCCATCCCTATACCTTAGCTCTTGACAAGCTGCGTAAAGAATGATTTATTTGTTTTCACACGGAGATGTCTCTGACCCATTGCGAGGTCACCGACGGAGGCGACACCATGACCTTGGATCCATTGCAAACAAAAGTTTCAGCATGTGGGCAAGGCCAAATTTGCGACTCGGGGGATGGCATGAGGGAACGTTTTAGCGGGGACATATCGGAGGGCCCTTCTGTAGGCGCTGTACTATTTGTTATGCGTAACGGTAAACGGGGTGCGCATCAGTTGGACAACTTGGCCAATGGCCGAGCCGACACGGAGGTTGGATCGATATGAGAGGACAAGCCTGCGAGCGCAAGCTGCTGGTCCGCGCGTTGCACCCGCGTTGGCCATATCGGCGCTCACACTGCCGCCACGACCTGCACTGGCTGGTGCGTGTGCGTCCCCATCACTTCCAGTGCTCGCACGGACGCCGTCATTCGGTGGCCGGCTTTCCGCCGCGCACCAGGCGTCCCTACGTAAGCTGATCTGCGTGCCCGGCGCAAGGACGCCGCCGGGCACGCAGTGTGGCGCTAGGATCGCATGCGATGGCGGTAGTCCCCGAGTCCAGCGCTCTGCGCATGCCGGTGCTCCCCGACGGCGAGCGCGATGTGCGCGCTCTGTCGATCGACACGATCCGTGGGCTGGCGATGGACGCGGTGCAGAAGGCCAATGCTGGCCATCCCGGCACGGCGATGGCGCTGGCGCCACTGGCCTACACACTCTACAGGCATGTGCTGCGCCTGAATCCGGCCGACACCAGCTGGCGCGATCGCGACCGCTTCGTGCTCTCGGCCGGGCACGCCTGCGTGCTGCAGTATGCGCTGAGCCACCTGTGCGGCTTCGACCTGACGCTTGAGGACCTGCAGAGCTTCCGCCAGTGGGGCTCACGCACACCGGGCCATCCCGAGCGCGGCCACGTGCCGGGCGTCGAGGTCACGACCGGACCGCTCGGCCAGGGTGTGGCCAACGCGGTTGGCATGGCGATGGCAGAGCGCTTCCTGGGCGAGTATTTCAACCGTCCCGGCTATGAGCTCGTGGACCACCACACCTACGCGATCTGCTCCGACGGGGACATGATGGAGGGCGTCTCCCAGGAAGCAGCTTCGATCGCCGGGCACTTCGGCCTCGGCAAGCTGATCGTCTGCTACGACGACAACCGCATCACGATCGACGGCAGCACCTCGATCTCCTTCGACACCGAGAACCACCTCGCGCGCATGCACGCCGACGGCTGGCACGTGCAACGCGTCCCCGACTCCGAGGACTTCGATGCGCTGTACAAGGCGCTGCAGATCGCGCGCGCGGAAACAGAGCGACCCTCCTTCATCCAGGTGCGCTCGCACATCGCCTACCCGGCGCCCAACGCCGTCGACACCGCCAAAGCCCACGGTGCCCCGCTCGGCGAAGACGAGGTGCGCGCGACCAAGGTTGCGATGGGCTTCGACCCTGAGCTTAAGTTCCACGTGGACGCGCGCGTGTATGAGCACATGAGCCTGCGCGAGTCCGGTAGGGGTTTTCAGGAGGAATGGGAGGGGCGTGCGAAGGCCTGGTCAGAGCGCTGCCCCCACCTGATCGAGGAATGGGAGCGCGCTTGGTCGGGCCGGCTGCGCGATGGCTGGCAGGAGGCCTTGCCGAGCTTCAAGGCAGGGGAAGGGATTGCTACGCGCTCGGCCGGACAAAAGACGATGTCCACGATCAGCGCGTACGGGCCCACCATGGCCGGCGGCGCGGCTGACCTGGTCGAGTCGACCAAGACCACGTTCGAGGGCGCCGGCGAGTTCTCGCATGTACACGTCGGGCGCAACATCCCCTTCGGCATCCGCGAGCACGCGATGGGCGCGATCGTCAATGGGCTGGCGGCGCACGGGGGAATGGTCAAGCCCTATGGCTCGACGTTCCTGGTCTTCTCCGACTACATGCGCGGGAGCGTGCGCCTGTCGGCGCTGATGGGCCTGCCGGTGCTGTGGGTGTGGACGCACGACTCCGTTGGCCTCGGCGAGGACGGCCCGACGCACCAGCCGGTCGAGCACTACGCCGCCCTGCGGGCGATCCCGCACCTGTGGGTGATGCGGCCCGGCGACGCGAACGAGACGGCGCAGGCTTGGAAGTTGGCGCTGGAGCGCGAGGACGGGCCCGTCGCGCTGTTGCTCTCGCGCCAGAACCTGCCGGTACTCGACCGCGAGGAGGTTGGCGCGGCCGAGGGCTTGGCGCAGGGCGCGTATGTGTTGTGGGAGTCGGGTGGGTCCGACGGCGCCGGTGGGGACGGCGCCGGTGGGTCAGCGAGCGGCGCGAGCGGCCAGTCGTCTCTCCAGCTCGTCCTGATCGCAACCGGCTCGGAGGTCGCGCCCACGCTCGAGGCCGCGCGCGAGTTGGCTCAGGAGGGCACGCGGGTACGGGTCGTCTCGATGCCGTGCATGGAGCTGTTCGAAGCGCAATCGGCCGAGTACCGCGACAGCGTGATCCCGCGCGACGTGCCGCGCATGGCCGTCGAGGCGGGAGTCAGCATGAGCTGGTGGAAGTGGGTCGGCGACTCCGGCGAGGTGGTCGGGATCGATCGTTTCGGCGCCTCGGCTCCGGGAACGACCGTGCTCGAGAAGTTCGGCTTCACAGCCGATTCGATTGCCACGAGGGCTCGCGCACTACTGGCGCGCTGAGACCACGGGAGTGGCGCCACCTTATTTAGTGCGGAACGAACAGCTATCCCAAATAAACTGAAATCCAGACACGCCTTTAGGAGGCCGAGATGTCCACTCCCTCACCATTGCAGAGCCTCTCCGCGCTTGGCCAGAGCGTGTGGATCGACTTCCTAAGCCGCGAGGCGATTCGCGGTGGACATCTTAAGCAGCTGATCGACGAGCACGACGTCGTCGGCGCCACCTCGAACCCGACGATCTTCCAGAAGGCGATGAGCGCGGGCAACGCTTACGACGAGCAGCTGCAAGAACTCGGCACAAGCGACGTCGATGAGGCATTCTGGGCGCTGGCCGAGCAGGACATCCGCGAGGCCTGCGACCTGTTTCACCCGATCTGGGAGGAGGGCCTCGGCCGTGACGGCTACGTCTCGCTGGAGGTCGATCCGCGCTTGGCATATGACTCCTTGGGCACATTCAACGAGGCGATCCGCCTGCACAAGGACGTCGATCGTCCCAACCTGCTCGTCAAGATCCCGGCGACCAAGCCCGGGTTGGCCGCGATCGAGGACGTGATCGCCAAGGGCCACTCGGTCAACATCACCCTGATCTTCTCGCTGAAGCGCTACGCCGAGGTAGCCGAGTCCTATATCCGTGGCCTGGAGCGGTTGGTGGCCGAGGGCGGCGACCCGAGCAAGGTCGCCTCGGTCGCAAGCTTCTTCGTCTCGCGCATCGACACCGAGGGCGATCGTCTGCTGGATGAGATCGACGGACACGACGAGCTCAAGGGTCGCCTCGCCGTCGCCAACGCCAAGCTCGCCTACCGCCACTACCAGCAGACCTTCCAAGGGCAGCGCTGGGCGTACCTCGCAGGCAAGGGCGCAACGCCGCAGCGAGTGCTGTGGGCCTCGACCTCGACCAAGAACCCGGCCTACCCCGACACGCTCTACGTGGACGAGCTGATCGGTCCCGACACGGTCAACACGATGCCGGAGGAGACCATCTTGGCCTTCCAGGACCACGGCACGCCGCGAGCGACGCTTGCCGAGGGCTTGGCCGAAGCGCAGACGCTGTTGGACGAACTGGCCAAGGCGGGCGTCGACTACGACGAGCTGACCGAGACGGTCGAGCGCGAGGGCGTGGAAAAGTTCGAAGCCTCGTTTACGGAGCTGCTCGACTCGCTGAAGGCAAAGCTGGGCACACTCGCGCCGGCCTGAGCCGCACCGGGCTGTCACGTCCCGGGACGGTTCGTGCGAACCTAGATTGCATGGAAGCACCGATAGATCAGCCTCAAGGCAACGTCCCCGAGCCGGGTTCCGAGCGCGGCGCTTGGATGGTCGCGCTTGCGCTTGGTGCGCTTGGTGTCGCCGCATTGGTGCTTGTGCTCACGGGAGTAGTTGGAAGCGTCTCAAACGCTGCCCCACCGCCGCCGGTGGTGACTTTTACACCTACGCCCTCGCCTGCCCCGACGCGATCAGTCGCTGAGGTCAAGCCCAAGGTCGCTCACGCGATCGTCGGCTGGGCGGGTGGGACTCGATCTACACAGGCCCACCGTGACCTTGCGCTGTACGAAGACCCGACCAGCACGCACATCTCCGAGCGCTGGATGCAGGGCTTCTACCCGATCTACGCGACAGCCCAGAAGACGTTCGGCGTGAACTGGCTGCTGCTCGCCTCGATCCACAGGCAGGAGTCGGCCTTCTCGACCGCGCCGGGCATCTACAGCGGTCTGAACTTTGCCGGCTGTTGTGGCGGTCCGATGCAGTTCAACGTCAGCAACGGTCCTGTGACCACGTGGGCCTTGGTCAGCGACTCCTACCGCTACGGCCAACGACCGGTCTCCTACGACCACATGACCGCCAAGCACCCGTCGATCTACGACGACTTCGATGCGATCATGGCCGCCGCGCACCTGCTCTCGGCCGACGGCGCCGATGAGGAATTGAACGGCGCGGCCTGGGACGCGGCCTACGACTACTACGGCCACGACCTCACGGGCGTCACTTACGCCGACCAGGTTTTGGCCCGCGCGATCGGCTGGTCACAGCACGGCTTCTGCATCAACTGCGGTCTGGAAACGGCGATGGTGCAGGCTGTGAACGCAGCCTACGGCGCGCCGGTGGCGGCTTCATTGGAAACCGCCACCATTGCGCGTAAGCCTAAGCGGCCTCAGCCTGGGCGATCAGCTCGCCCGCGACACGGTCCGTAGCCGCGCCCGTGCCGCCGACCAGGCGCCGCGAGAGCTGCGCGCGGCGGAAGTACAGCGGCGCGTCATGCTCCCAGGTTGCGCCAATGCCGCCGTGCACGGAGATCATCGTGCGCGCTCCCTGGTCGAGCGCACGCCCGGCAACCGAGCGGGCAGCGCTCGCGGCCAGAGGGAACTCTGCCGGCGCGCCCTGGCGCGACCAGCCGGCGTAGTAGAGCAGCGAGCGTCCGTTCTCCAGCTGGCGCAACACCTCGGTCAGCGAATGCTTGACGGCCTGGTAGGAGCCGATCGCACGCCCGAAGGTATGGCGCTCCTTGGCGTAGGCGACGGACATCTCCAGGGCAGTCTCGACGCTGCCGAGCGACTCGGCAGCGATCAAGGCTTGCGTCAGATGCCAGGCCCCGGCAAGTGCCTCCTCCGGCGCATCGAGCAGCGTTGCCTGTGCGCCTGAGAGCGTCACGTGGCCCAGTGAGCGTGTCGCGTCGTAGCGGTGCACCTCCTCTACGGACACACCGTTCGCGGAGCTCTCGATCGCGACACCGACTGGCTTGCCGTCCAGCAGTGCCACGCCGACCAGCAGGTCAGCTCCGGGGGCATCCGGTACGAAGGCGAGCGTGCCGCTGACGAGCGCCCCGCCTTTGCCGTCGTCCTTGGCCTGGGGAGCCGAGAGGCGCGTGCTGCCGTGGGCTGGATCGACACACCATCCGTCCACGAGGTCGTTGGGCGGCATCGCCGGCAGGTAGGCCGCTCGCCGCTCGCCGGTCGCCAGCGGCTCCAGCAGGCCGGCGGCCGACGGAGATGCACCCAGGATCGCCGTGGCCGGCAGGTGCCCGAGCAGCGCCACAGGCGCTAGTACGCGCCCGCACTCGCCGAGCACGAGCATCGCATCGAATGCATCCAGTCCGGCGCCGCCGTGCGCCTCGTCGATCAGCAGACCAGGCCAGCCGGCCTCACAGGCAGCCGGCCACAGGTCGGGCAGTGCGCCCTCCTCGCCGTCGAGCGCCGCGCGCGCGGCCTCCAGCGTCTTGAAGCGCGAGAGCGCCCCGCGGGCCGCCTCGCGCAAGAACACTTGCTCATCTGAGAGTGCCAGGTTCATGCCGGCGCTCCTTCCTTGGAGCGCAGCTCCGAGAACGGGATTCCCTTGTCCAAGCGAGGCTCTGGGGGTAGTCCGAGCACGCGCTCGCCGATCGTGTTGCGCAGGATCTCTTCGGTGCCGCCGGCCGACTTCAGCCCGGGCAGGAAGGAGATCATGTAGGCCCACTCGCTGTCCTCGTCGAGCGCGTCGGGTCCGAGCACGTCGGCGATCAGGTCGCCGGCTTTGATCGCGCCGTTGACGATCGTCACCTTCGCAAGCCCCGCCTCAGGCCCAGGGATCTGGCCTTTCTGCAAGGCCGTCAAAGTGCGGTAGCCGGTGAAGCGCACCGCCAACAGCTCGCTGACGATCTCACCAAGCTCCTTGCGGACCTTCGGATCGCGCCGACCATGCTCGTCTGATGCGATCGCCTTGGTGAAGCGCAGCGAGTTGAAGCCGAGCCCCTCGCCGCCGAGCCCGATCGTGACGCGCTCGAACATCAGCGTCGTTAGCGCTGTGCCCCAGCCGTTGCCGACACCGCCGACGACCGCGTCTGCGTCGAGCTGCACGTCGTCGAGGAACACCTCGTTGAACTCGGCCTCGCCGGAGATCTGGCGCAGCCCTCTGACGGTGACGCCGGGAGCGTCCATCGGCAGGATGAACATCGTCAGGCCCTTGTGCTTGTGCTGCTCGGGGTCGGTGCGCGCGAGCAGAAGCCCGTAGGAGGAGAACTGGGCGTTGGTCGTCCACACCTTCTGCCCGGTCAGGCGCCAGCTGCCATCGTCCTGCTGGCGCGCGCGCGTCTGCACGGCGGCCAGGTCGGAACCGGCGGCGGGCTCTGAGAACAGCTGGCACCAGACCTCGTCGCCGTGCAGCATCGGACCGAGGTAGCGACCCTTCTGCTCCTCGGCGCCGTGCGCGATCAGCGTGGGACCGAGCATGCCAACGCCGATCGCGTCGAGGATGCCGGGCACGCCGGCCTTGGCGATCTCCTGGTTGCAGATCACCTGCTCGATCGGGCCGAGCCCTTGGCCGCCGTACTCCCTGGGCCAGGTGACCCCGGCAAGCCCGGCCTCTGCAAGCTTGCCCTGCCAGGCGCGCCGCGCGGAGACGATCTCCGCCTCGTCGGTCAGCGCATCGGGGTGGGTGGGGTTCTTTATAACCGGCGCCTCTCCCTTGTGCTCATTGAGCCAGGCGCGAACCCTGGCGCGGTGCGCTATCTGCTCGGGCGTATCGTCAAGATCCACTGTGCTCTCCCTTTGGCTGACTGGCCAGTCAATTTAGGCTGCTAAGGCTACTCCCCTCAGCGACCCGGCGGCACCATCGGCGAGGCGATTAGCCGCTGGTGGTAGACGTCGGCGAAGCCGGCGTTGAGCAGGTACTCGGCCTGCTGGCCCATGTCTGGCGAGTGCAACAGCACCACGCCGAGCCTGACCCCGTCGCGCTCGGCGGTTGCCACCAGACAGTCCCCGGCCAGTTCGGTGTAGCCGGTCTTCATGCCCGTGGTGCCTGGGTAACCGTAGACGAGCAGCGGATTGTTGTTGTACAGGTAGAGCTTGCCGCCCTTGATCGGAAACGGCAGCACCGCTTCCGCGCTACGCACGATGTGGGCGATGCGCGGCTGCCCGAGATCCACATAAGCAAGCTCTGCCAGGTCGGCGGCGCACGTGTAGTTGCTCGCGTTGATGTAGCCCGAGGGCGAGGTGTAGTGCGTGCAGTCCAGCCCGAGTCGCGCCGCTTCGACGTTCATGCTCGCGACGAACGCCCCGACGCTGCCCGACACGTGCTGGGCGAGCGCGGTTGCAGCATCATTTCCGGAGGGCAAGAGCAGCCCATAGAGCATCGTCTCGGCCGGTATGTGCTTGCCGAGCGGCAGTACACCAACCTTTGAGCCGGCGGCGTCGACGGCCTCCTTGGTCACCAGTATCGGTGTGTCGGGAGTTGTGGAGTGGACCACGCGCAGCGCGGTCATCAGCTTTGTGAGGCTGGCCATGTGCAGGCGCTCAAGCGGATTCAGCTGCCACAGCACGCGGCCGTTGTTTAGATCGAACAGGAGACCCGCGCGTGGCTGGTTGCGGAAGCTGGCTTGTACGGGATCGTTTGTGCCGCTTAGGTCCAGCACAAGGGGGGCTTTCCCGAGCGCCAGCCCCGTGGGGGAGCGGGTCGCGGCCGCCGGCGAAGGCCCTCGTGAGTGCGCCCTCGATCCATTAGACCCGCCGTGCCCGTAGCGTGAGGCCGAGCTGTGCGCGGTGCCCGAGCGCGCCAGACCCAAGGAGACGACCGCGACCCCGGCGGCGAGAACCAGCACGCAAACGGCCAACGCGCGCATACGCCTACGCCGACGCCTGTGTCTGGCAAGCGCCCGCGCCCGCCGCGAGCGTCCGCTCTGGGGCAGGAACGGCGAACCGGTCAAGCGCGCCGTCTCCGTGGCGGGAATGGCGAGCCGATCATAAAAGCCCTCTCATCTCCTTGGAGGATTGCGCAATGCCCCGACGACGCCAACCGTCAGGATCACAAGCACGATCACCGACAGCACCCCCTGAACGCTGAAGCCGAACTGCTCGATACCGCCGATCGTCAGAAACGCGAAGCCGAGGATGAACGCAAGCGATATGGCGAGTACGGCGACGCGGGTCATCGCGCTCCAGTCATGCCAAGTCGACGACGCAAGCAGAGCCCGCCGCTCATGCGAGGCCTGCCACGTCGAAGCACACCTGCAGCGCAAACCAAAAGCCAATCAACAGCGCCGCAGGAACCTCGACGAGCGTCGTGTAGAACGGGATCGGGATCAGGCTGAGGACGCGCGCCCGCGGAAAGAGCAGGAGATAGCCGCCGAGCACGGTCGCGGTTACGACCAAAGTGCCGAGCAGGACGGCTGAGGGCGATCCGACGCCGGCTAGAGACCGGACTGCCAGCGTGAACAGGCCAACCAAGACGCACAAGCTACCGAAGCGCACGCGTCCCAGCGCACCCTCGAGGCTTGGACCCAGCAGGCCGAGGAACAGAATGTCGGTCAGCAGCGGCAACAGTCCCTTGTGGTCGCTCGACAGCAGGTAGGCGATCACGACGACAGCGACCGCAATCGCCGTCACGAACGGGAAGCGCTCGCGGGGAATGTTGTCCTTGACCGGGAAGATCGAGCGAGACTATCCGCTAGCGGCGAGTGGACCGACACCCGGGCGGGGCTGTGGCACGTGTTGGTCTGCGTGGTAGGAGGAGCGCACGAGCGGGCCGGCGGCGACATGGTCGAAGCCGAGTGCGTAGGCCGCCTCTTCGAGGGCTGTGAACTCGTCTGGGTGCCAGTAGCGCACGATCGGCAAGTGGCGCTCAGATGGGCGCAGGTACTGCCCGACTGTCAATACCTGCACATCGTGCTCGCGCAAGACCTCAAACGTCGCGACCATCTCCTCGTGTGTCTCGCCCAAGCCCACCATCAATCCGGACTTGGTGACGACCTCGCCTTCGCCCATTTCCGCCGCGCTGCGCAAGACGCGACAGGAGCGCAGGAATTCTGAGCCGCGGCGCGCGATCGGGTACAGGCGTGGGACGACCTCGACGTTGTGGTTGAACACGTCCGGACGCTCGGCGATCACCTTTGCCAGCGGCATATCCTGGCCTTGGAAGTCGGGCGTCAGCACCTCGATCTGGCAGTCCGGCGCCTGCTTTCGTACCTGGCGGATGACGCCCACGAAGGCGGAGGCGCCCTTGTCGGGCAGGTCGTCGCGGTCGACGGAGGTGACGACGGCGTGGCGCAGGCCCATGCGCGCGATCGAGCGTGCAACCCGGGCCGGCTCCAATGGATCGTTCCAAGTTGGCTTGCCTGTCTTGACATTGCAAAAGCCGCAGCGGCGCGTGCAGGTGTCGCCGAGGATCATGAATGTGGCGGTGCCGCGCTCCCAGCACTCGCCGACGTTCGGGCAGGCCGCCTCCTGGCAGACGGTGTGCAGGTTCTCCTCTTTGATCAGGGCCGATAGCTCGCGGTAGCGCTGCCCGCCTGCGGCGGGCACTTTGAACCAGGGAGGCTTGCGCTCGCGCAGGGGGCGCACATCGGAGCCGAGCACCTGCAGCACGTCCATGCCGCCGGGGTTGGCGCGGGAGCGGGTGGAGTGCTCGCGCTCGGCATCGGTGCTCGGGGGGCTGCTGCTTGACGGGCTGCTCACGCGTTCACCAATGCAGAACCGACGCAGCCGAGGCCACCGATGCTCTCAGGCGAGGCGCAAGCAACGGGCGGCCGTGAGCTGTGCAGAAGCACCGTGCGACAAGCTCTGAGAAGGCGTCGAGGCCGCCGTCTGGCTCGTGGCCGAGCTCCTGTGTCATCGAGGTCATTGTCACATCCGGTAGGCCACAGGGCACGATCCAGGTGAACGGGGTGAGGTCGTTGATGACATTCACGGCAAAACCATGTGTGGACACGCCGCGCGAGACGTGCACGCCAACCGAGGCGATCTTGCGATCCGCCACCCATACGCCTGTGTAATCGATGCCCTCGTCGCAGCGTGAGCGTGCTTGGATGCCGTACTCGGCGAGGGCAGCGACGATTGCCGCCTCCATCTTGCGCAGGTGTGCGCCGATGTCGTTGACGCGCATGATCGGGTAGCCGACGAGCTGGCCGGGCCCGTGGTAGGTGACCTTGCCGCCGCGGTCCGTGGGCACGATTTCGATTCCGCGCGCATGGTAAAAGTCCTCGCCGAGCGACAGCTCATTATCGGTGGCGCGGCGGCCGCGCGTGTACACGGGCGGGTGCTCCAGCAGGAGCAGTGTGTCGGGCTGCTCGTCGGCCTGGCGGCGCGCCTGCACTTCGGCCTGGATCGCGAGCGCGTCGCGGTAGGGGACCGTGCCGAGATGGCAGACACGCATAGCGGCGGATGGTTGACGATCTTTCATGTACCGCCTCTCGTGGTAGCATACTTTGCACGCCAGGATGAGCGCTATAGAGCTGCTTGTCTGTATCACCTCTGGGGCCCGGTTCGCCGGGCCCCATCTTTTAGTAAAGCGCTCCGGCGAGCATCGAGGCCGACTCTCGCCGGAGCTGGAGTGCGTTACGTCATGCCGCGGATGACCACGACCATGAGCGCAATCGCCAGAATGAGCGCTACAGGGTCACTCATTCGCATCACCTCCTTTCCCGAGCCGTTCGGCCTCGGACCGGCCTGATCGGGTGGGTGATGACTCCTGTCGACGAGCCTACTCACGGCTCCGGTAGATACTCGGCGCGTGAGGCGAAAACGCTACAGCGTGAGTGCCGCTGGCTCTTCCAACAACTCGCGGATGCGCGACAGGAACAGGGCGGCGTCGGCTCCGTAGAGGATGCGGTGATCGCAGGCGAGTGTGACGCTCATCGTCTGACGCGCGACGATCTTCTTCTTGCGTACGACCGCGCGCGGGGCGACCGCGCCGACCGCGAGGATCGCCGCCTGCGGCGGGTTGACGATCGCCGTGAAGCTGGTGATTCCGTACATGCCGAGGTTCGACACGGTGAACGTGCCGCCGCTCAGCTCGGGCGGGGTGATCGAGCCGTCGCGCACCCGCTCGGCCAGGGCGCGTGTCTCCCGTGCGATCTCGCCGAGTGCCTTGGTGTCCGCGTCGAACACGGTCGGTACGACGAGCGCGCCACCCGTCGGAGCCTCCGCGCCGGCGGCCACCGCCACGCCGACGTTGATGCGCGAGTGCAGCTCGAAGCGCCCGTCGCGGTAGCTGCCGTTGGCTCGGGGATAGTCGCGTAGCGCCAGTGCGCAGGCCTTGACGATCATGTCGTTATAGGTGGGGGCATCGGCGTGTGAGAGCCGCTTCAGCTCGGCGCGCAGCTCAACACAGCGCTCCATGTCGATGTCGGCGGTCAGCGTGAAGTCGGGGATCGTCGCCTTGGACTCGGCCATGCGCCTGGCGATCGTGCGCTGCGTGCGCGAGAGCTCGACGCTGGTCATCTCGCCCTTGGCGCTCGACACCTCCGCCGTCGCCGGTACTGTCGGGGCGTTCGGCACCGCAGTAGCGGGGGCGGGTTTCGATACCGCGACCGCCTCCACGTCTGCCTTGACGATGCGCCCGCCGGGTCCGCTCCCGCTGAGCCTGCCGAGATCCACTCCTGTCTCGCGTGCAATGCGTCTCGCGAGTGGAGATGCCTTGAGACGATCGCCGCTATGGGGAGGCAGGGACGATCCGGCGGCTACAGGTGGCTGGTGGGCCTCCACGGCCGGCGTGGCTTGTCCATTTGGTGTGTCCGGCGTCGCTGGCGCATTCTCTGCGACGGCCGAGCCATTGTGCGGCGCACTTGCGACGCCGGCCGTCTCTCCGACCCGCGCGATCGGCTCCCCCACGGCCAGCGTGTCGCCCTCGCGCGCGATGGTCTGCAGCGTCCCCTCGCTGTCTGACTCGTAGGTCATCGCGGCCTTATCTGTCTCGATCTCGACGAGCTCCTCGCCCCGCGCGACATGCTCGCCGTCGCGCTTGAGCCAGCGCAGAATCGTGCCCTCCTCCATCGTGTCCGACAATCGTGGCATTACGATCTCGCTCATCGCGATGCCTGCCCGATCTCGTTCTCGAGGCCTGTCTCCTGCATCGCTTCCTGGACCGCACCGGGGGCGTTTGTTCTCCCTCTCGTTGTCCGTTGTGCGCTGCGGGTCGGCCCAGAGGCACTTGGGTGGGGTCGTGCCCGAGAACGCTAAGTGCGGCGGCCACGATCTGCGGCTCGTGCGGGAACGCGCTCGCTCCAGTGGCTTGGAATACGGCATCGGCACGTCGGCCCCGCTGACTCGCATCACTGGTGCGTCGAGGTCGTCGAAAGCCTGTTCTGAGATCAGTGCCGCGAGATTGGCGCCGACGCCGCCGTGCGGCCAGCCCTCCTCGACGATGACGCAGCGGTTGGTCTTGGCCACCGACTCCAGAATCGTGTCGAGGTCGAGCGGCCGCAGCGTGCGCGGGTCGATCACTTCGGCCTCGATGCCGTGCTCGGCCGCCAGCATCTCGGTCGCTCGCTCCGCTGTTAGCGCCATCCGCGAGACGCCCACGATCGTGACGTCCCCACCGGCGCGCACAATCCGGGCGCGACCGAAGACGAGCGGCTGTTCATCCTCCTCGTCCACCTCGCCGCGCACGCCATACAGCGACTCGTGCTCGATGAAGATCACGGGGTTCTCGTCGCGGATCGCGGTCTTCAAGAGACCGCGCGCGTCGGCGGCCGTCGCGGGGACGGCGACAAGCAGGCCTGGCACTTGCAGGAACATCGCCTCGAAGCTGTGTGAATGGGTTGGCCCCAGCTGGTGTCCTGCTCCCTGCGGCATCCGTACCACCAACGGCACGCGCACCTGACCGCCGAACATGTAGTGGATGTGGGCGGCGTGGTTGACGATCTGGTCGAACGCGAGCAGCGCGAAGTTGACCGTCATCAGCTCAACGACAGGGCGCAAGCCGACCATCGCCGCTCCCACGCCCATTCCCACGATCGTGTTCTCGGAGATCGGGGTGTCGCGCACACGCCGCTCGCCGAACTCCTCCAGCAGGCCGGAGGTGACCTTGAAAGCGCCGCCAAAGACGCCGATGTCCTCACCGAGCAGGACGACGTTCTCGTCGCGCAGCATCTCCTCGCGCAGCGCGAGTTTCAAGGCGTCGCGATAGCGCATCTCGGTCATAGGACCACCCGTGGCGACCAGTGATAGTGGCCGTGGGCCTGCTCGTCGAGCACATATACGTCTTCGTAGAGCATGTTCGGGTCGGGGAACGGGGAGCGCTCGGCGAACTCCACCGCCTCGTCCACTTGCTGCATGGCGTCGCGCTCGATCTGCTCGCGCTGCTCTGTCGTGAGCACCCCCTCACGCTCCAGTAGATCGCTGAACGCGGGGATCGGGTCGCGCTCGCGCCATTGTGCGACTTCCTCCTTACTGCGGTAGTCCTCGGGGTCAGCCATCGAGTGGCCGCGGAAGCGGTAGGTGACGGCCTCGACAAGCAGCGGACGGCGCTCCTCGCGCACACGCGCAAGCGCCTCAGAGACGACGCGGTGGGTGTCGAGAATGTCCATGCCGTCGCAACGCAGGCCAGGCACGCCAAGCGACTCGCCCTTGCGCTGCAGGTCGATGACAGCCGAGTGGCGGCTGAGCGATGTGCCCATGCCGAACTGGTTGTTGACGACCATGAACACGACCGGCAGGCGCCACAGTGCGGCGAGGTTCAGGGTCTCGCCGAAGGTGCCCTGGTTGGAGGCGCCGTCGCCGAAGGTGCAAAGGGTTACCTCGTCAGAGCGACGCTGATCGCAGGCGAGCGCGATCCCGGCGGCGATTGGCAGGTTGCCGCCGACGATCCCGTAGCCGCCCATGAAGCGCCGTTCTGCATCGAACATGTGCATCGAGCCGCCGTGTCCTTTGCTGCAGCCGTCGCGCTTTCCGAACAGCTCAGCCATCACCCTCTCCGGCGGCGTGCCACGCGCAAGTGCGTCTCCGTGCGAGCGGTATGTGGAGACCAGGTAGTCGCTGTCGCGCAGCGCTCGCTCGCTACCGACGATCGTGGCCTCCTCGCCGATCGACAGGTGCAGGAAGCCGCCGATCTTGGCGCGTGCGTACATCTCACCTGCTCGCTCCTCGAAGCGGCGGATCAGCACCATCGCTGCCAGCCACTCGCGCGCCACCTCGGGCTCAGGTGAGTTGGCGCCGAGAGGGTCGGCTCCCCATCCATTTGGCCGTCCTAGGGACATGCTCTCACGGGGATGCCCTCGGGTACGTTCTGACGGGAAGTCCTCACGGGGATCCCAAGACGCGAGGATCTTGACGAGCACACCCTGACGGGCGTAAGCAGGCAAACAGGCGAGGACGCTCTCATCATGTCTCCACGGTACTCCAGCGCGCGAGGAAGTCCTCGCGATCCATCCGGCCAAGGTCCTCGCGCACTTCGCGCGCGCGGCGCGAAGCCGTGTGGGGCGGGCAGTCCCAGAAGAAGACGACCTCGCCGCCGTCGATCTCGACCACCTCGATGTGGTCGATGCGGTCTGGGCTGGCCAGGAACGCCGGTGCGAGCCCGCCGCGGCGGACGATCAGTCGAAAACAGCGTCCGGCTCTCATCGGTTCAGCATCCCCGCATAGTCGGCGGCTTCCTCCAGGGTGCCCTCGCCGTGGAATACGCGCGCTCCCACCCTTACCGCTGGAACGTCGATGACGCCATGCTCGGCGGCCGTGGCAGTTGCCGCGACGAGTCCCTTGTCCATCGAGCGCAGCGTGGCGCCCTTCTGGACGGCCAGCGGGTGCATCTCGCAGGCGGCCGCCGCGATCAGAACGTTGTCGGTGCTATCGAGTGGGCGTCCCGCGGCGAACGCTTGGCGAAATGCCGCTTGCGCGAACGCGACCACCTTCCCGATCGACTTTGCGTAAGTGGCGGCTCGCATCGCGAAGGTGCTGTCAAATGGGAAAGGGTCGGGCCAACGCAGCTCCTGCAGGTTGAGCGAGCGAGCACGCCGCTCGACTTCCAGACGGAAGATCTCTTCCTCCTCGCGGCAACGGAACGCCTGGAAGGTCTCTGCGTCCGGCAGTGCGCGTGTCAGGATCGGCTGCCACTCGCACGCAATGGGCATCGTATGCAGAACGCGCTCGGCCGCAAAGTAGGCGAGCGGCGAGACCAGGTCGAAGTAGAAAGCGGCGTCCGCTGTGGACATCGCTTCGAGCTTAACCGTGGATGAGCCAGCCGTCGGCGGCTCGACCCGCCTCCATGACCGCCTCCGACAAAGTCGGATGGCCATGAACGATCCGGGCCACCTCCGCGAAGCCGCCCTCCAAGGCGCGCACATTGACGAGCTCTTGGATCAGCTCGGTAGCGCGCGAGCCGACTATGTGCCCACCGAGCAGCTCGCCGTACTTGGACTCGCCGACCAGCTTGACCAGACCTGTGCGGTCTCCGTAGACCGTGCCGCCTCCCACCGCGCCGTAAGGGACCTTGCCGACGACCACGTCATAGCCCTGCTCGCGTGCTTGCTCCTCGGTCAAGCCGAACGAGCCGACGTTCGGGCTGCAGAACGTAGCGCGTGGGATGTTGACGTAGGAGAGCGGATGCGTTGACAGGCCGGCGGAGTCCTCGGCGGCGATGATGCCCTCGTCCGATGCCTTGTGGGCAAGCGCTGGGCCGTGCACGAGATCGCCGATCGCATAGATGCCTGGCGCCGTGGTCCTTTGCGCCCCATCGACACGCACGAGGCCCCGCTCGTCCAGCTCGACGCCCGCGCCCTTCAAGCCGAGTGCGTCCACGTCTGGGCCACGGCCGGCGCAGATCACGAGGTAGTTGACCTCGGCCGACTCAGAGCCGTAGCTGAAGCTGACGCCACCCTCACCGACGCTTACGCCCTCCACCGGAGTGCCCGTGTGGATCTCGATGCCTTGGCGCTTGAGGCCGCGTTCGACCAGCCGCGAGATGTCGGCATCCTCGGTCGGGAGCAGGCGGTCCAGGACCTCGAACAGCTTCACCTCGCTACCCAGGCGCGCAAAGCCCGAGGCGATCTCGGCGCCTGAGGCGCCCGCTCCGACGACCGTTAGGCGCCCGGGCAGCTCTGGCAGCGCCCATGCTTCCTCGGTGCCGATCACGCCGCCGCCGAACTCGACGCCGGGGATCGAGCGCTTGACCGAGCCGGAGGCGAGGATCACCGTCGTGGCTGTCAATTCGCGGTCACCTACGCGCACGCGTGGGGCAGCGCCTATTTGCGCATCCCCACCCGCTTGGCCCCCAACTCCGTCCCCGGTCGAGGAGGCGTCGCGGTCTCCGGTGGGGGGGCGCAGCAGCGACGCTTCGCCCTCGATCAGGTCGATGCCGTTCTTCTTGAACAGGCCGGCCACGCCACCGGTGAGCGTGGAGACCACCTTCTCGCGACGGTCTTGCACTGCCCCATAGTCCACCTCGACGCCGCTGACGTTCAGGCCGTAGTCGCCGGCCTCACGGATCTCCGAGAGCAGGTCGGCCGAGCGCAAGACCGCCTTGGCTGGGATGCAGGCGTAGTTGAGACAGCGTCCCCCGACCTTGTCCTTCTCGATCACGGCGGTCTTCTTGCCGAGCTGGGCGGCGCGGATCGCCGCGACGTAGCCGCCGGGGCCGGAGCCGATCACGATCAC
This sequence comes from uncultured Solirubrobacterales bacterium, assembly GCA_963827045.1. Classification (GTDB taxonomy): domain Bacteria; phylum Actinomycetota; class Thermoleophilia; order Solirubrobacterales; family Solirubrobacteraceae; genus Palsa-744. The sequence goes on along the minus strand of CAWGZH010000002.1, from coordinate 977,339 downwards.
GTCATATGAGGTCTCAGCCATTCCGGCGCGAGCCTATCGCACGACAGCTCTCAAACCGGACGTTGGACACCGCGGAGCCGTCGCGGCGCCTTGTCGGCCGGTTCGCTCAGCCGTCACGTCACGAGTTATCCAAGCACCTCTTCCGTGCCGCGCTCGCCGGCCTGGATCCTACTCATCACCCTGACCAACTTCCAGAACAGCCAGCCCGCCAGGCCGATGCTGAGCACACACAGTCCGGCCGCCAACAGCGTCTCGGCCACGATCAAAGCCAGCGAGGTGACGATGATCTGGAAGGCGAGTAGCGCCTCGAAGCCGAGCACCGCCCAGTAGCGCCGTTGGTACATACCCCAGGCGAGCAAAAACAGCGCGCCGGCGAGAAACAGGCCACCCGGTAGCGAGCCGCCGTGGCTTGCGAGGTCGTGGACGGTGGCCACGCTTATGCACACCCCGATCGCCAACGCCGTTGCCACCACGACGGCGACGAGCAGCGGCGTGGGCCGCTCGTGCTCGCCGAGCGGTTGCAGGGCGTCGGATACGTCCAACACGCCGATGCCCCCCGCACGTGCGGGGGGCATCGCGTTTTCGCGAGACTCCGCCGGCCTGCTCTCCCCCCCGGACTCGGCCGCGACGGCACAATCGGGCGACTCCATCTGCAAACCCTCGTTAGCGTCGTCCATTGCCGTTCAACAGCGGTCGCAGCTCAAGGGCGCCGCGCAGCGTGAGGGCTGCCTGCTCTGGGTCGCGTGCGTCGCAGATCGCCCGCAGGACGCACACGCGGCCCGCGCCGGCGTCGAGCACCGTGACGATGTTCTCGCTATCGATGCCGCCGATCGCGAAGAATGGGACCTGGGCGTGGGCGGAGGCATAGCTGACGAGCTCTACGCCGACCGGCGGGCGGCCCAGCTTGGTTGGTGTGGCGTGGACAGGGCCGACGCCTATGTAGTTGACGTATGGTGTCCTCTCGGGCGTCAGCGGTACGGCGTCGTCGATCTCGCTTGGGGCATGCGTTGAGAGGCCAACGAGCATGTCAGGGCCGACGACCCTGCGGGCCTCGGCGACCGTCATGTCCTGCTGGCCGATGTGTACGCCGTCGGCTCGTACCATCGCGGCGATGTCTGGGCGGTCGTTGAGGATGAACAGGGCGCCTGCTGCATCGCAGGCATCCGCCGCCACGCTCGCTGCTTCGGCAAGGAACTCGTCCTCCAGGTGCTTCTCGCGCAGCTGCACTACATCGACGCCGCCCGCCACCGCCTCGGTCAGGAATTCGCTCAGGTCACGATCGCCCGGCATGCAGTCGCATACGAGGTACAGGCGCGCGGCGGCCAGGCGCGCTCGGCGCTGTTCGCCATCGGGGTCGGGCACGGGCCGCAGATGGGCCATCGCACGCCAGTCTGACACCTGTGGCCGCTCTTGCCGGTCAGATGCGTGTAAAGGGTTGCCAGTTTGGCGTTACTCGTGTCGAGGCGGGCTGCCTGTCGCCGCTGCGCCCTCACCTCCCCGGGACGGGCGTTGCGGGCAGGCGCCGTCTAGCATCAAACCCATGAGCGCGAGCAATGCTTCCAAGGTCGATTTGGCGGTCCTCGGCGGCGGCATCGTGGGATTGTCGGTGGCCTGGCGGGCTCGCCTGAGCGGCATGTCTGTTGTGCTGCTGGAGCGCGACGAGCTCGGCAGCGGCGCGACGCATGTGGCGGCCGGAATGTTGGCGCCGGTGGCCGAGGTGGAGTTCGGCGAGGCCGGCCGGCGGGTGCTCGAGCTTGGCGTGCGCTCGGCCGGCATGTGGCCCGACTTCGCCGCGGAGCTCGAGCAAGTCTCGGGGATCGACGTTGGGCTGCGCCGTACCGGCACGCTGGTCGTGGCGCGCGACGACGACGAGGCGCGCGAGCTGGAGCGCCAGCTTGCCTTTCGCGAGTCGTTGGGACTGAGCGCTCTGCGCCTGCGCGCAAGCGAGGCGCGCGAGCGCGAGCTCGCGCTCGCGCCGACGGTGCGCCTGGCGCTCGAAGCACCCGATGACCACAGTGTCGATCCGCGTCTTGTTGTGGCCGCGCTGCGTCGTGCTTGCGAGCTTGAGGGCGTGCTTGTTTGTGAGCACAGGCACGTCCACGCTCTGGAGCTGGACACCGATGCCAAGCGTGTCGTTGGGGTTCGGGTGTCGCGGCAGTGGGCGGGCGATGTGGAGCCTGGTGGCGTTGCCGACGGGGAGGTTTTGGAGGATGGGGCGTGCGAATCGATCTACGCGCGCGATGTGGTGGTGGCCATGGGCGCTTGGAGCGGCGGCTTGGGCGGTTTGCCCGAGGGCGCCGGCGTACCCGTGCGCCCCGTGAAGGGTCAGATCATGCGCCTGCGCGATCCCGCCGGGCCGGGTCTCTTGCAGCGAGTCGTGCGCTTCGAAGGTGGCTATCTCGTCCCGCGCGGCGACGGTCACTACGTGCTGGGTGCGACGATGGAAGAGCGCGGGTTCGAGCCTCAGGCGACGGCGGGAGGGGTATATGAGCTGTTGCGCGACGCGCACGAGCTGGTGCCGGGTATAAGTGAGCTGCGGATCGAGGAGCTGGGCGTGGGCTACCGTCCAGGCACGCCAGACAACGCCCCTGTGATCGGGCCTGGCACGCTTGAGGGGTTGACCTGGGCGACGGGCCACTACCGCAACGGCATCCTGCTCGCTCCCCTGACCGCGGAGCTTGTGACTCGGTTGTTGCTGGGCAACGAGACCAGGCACGAACCCATTTCCTCTTCATGATCTACCTCAACGGTAATCCGCACGATGACACTGGTGAGCAGACCGTTGCCGGTCTGTTGCGAGTACTCGACCTCGAGCCGGATGCGCGCGGTGTCGCGGTGGCCGTCGACGGCGAGGTCGTGCCGCGAGCGGATTGGAGCAGTGTTGCGATACCGGATGGGGCACGCGTCGAGGTCTTGACCGCGATGCAGGGAGGATGATCTGAGCATGGCCGATTCCACGACGCGCCAATCCGATCCGTTCACGATCGCCGGACGCACGCTGCATTCGCGGCTGCTGCTTGGCACAGGCGGCTTTCCCTCGCTGGAGCTGCTTGCCGAGTCGATCCGCGTCAGCGGCTCGGAGCTGGTCACAGTGGCTCTGCGCAGGATTGAGGCGGGTGGGAATCACAATCCCGATCAGGGCACGCTGCTCGACGTGCTCGAGCGCGAGGGTGTCGAGCTGCTGCCGAACACCGCTGGCTGCTTCACCGTCCGCGATGCGGTGCTGACCGCCAAGCTGGCGCGCGAGGCGTTTGCGACCGACTGGATCAAGCTGGAGGTGATCGGCGACGAGGACACGCTGCTGCCCGACGCTCCAGAGCTGCTCAAGGCCGCGGAGCTGCTCGTGGACGACGGCTTCGTGGTGCTCCCCTACACGACCGACGACCCAGTGCTGGCACGGCGTCTCGTCGACGTCGGCTGCGCGGCGGTGATGCCCCTGGGCGCCCCGATCGGCAGCGGCATGGGCATCCGCAACCCATACAACATCAGCTTGATTCGTGAAGCCGTCGGCGTGCCGGTCGTGCTCGACGCCGGCGTCGGCACCGCCTCGGATGCTGCGCTCGCGATGGAGCTGGGCTGCGACGCGGTGATGGTGGCGAGCGCCGTCTCGCGCGCCCAGGATCCCGTGGCGATGGCGGCCGCGATGCGCCACGCGGTTGACGCCGGGCGACTGGCGCATGGGGCGGGGCGGATTCCGCGGCGTACCTATGCGACAGCGTCGAGCCCGCAAGCGGGGATTGCGGAGTTCCTTTCGCCGGACTGAGCGGTCGGGGTGCCGGCTCTGAGCGCGTCTTTCGAAATGAGCTTGTGCGTGAGCTCGTGTGGCGGGATGTTTTGCGGATCGTCGTGAACGCTGAGGTTGTGTGGCTCGTTTGGTTGGTCCCAAGAACACCCCCCTTTTTCGGACACTTAGATGAAGGTTTGGTACCTAAATAAATCTGTCGCTCCACGCAAGGGGTATCGAGGCGCACAGCTCGTTTTGAAAGGTGCTCTAAATATGGCGATGCCCCGCGCGCGTGCGGGCATCGCGTGTTTTTCGCTATTCCACGACTTCGATCGAGCCGTTCATCGTGGTCGGGTAGGACGTGCACTCGTAGTGGATCGTGCCGGGCTTGTCGAGTTTCAGTTCGAACGTGCCGCCTTCGGCCGCAAGCTCGCCCGAGTCGAACGTGTAGGCACCGCCCTCGCTCTTGACGTTGCACTTTTCCGTGTTGTTGTTGATCCACTTGAGCGTGCTGCCAACCTTCGCCTTGAGCGTGTCGGGTTCGATCGCGAATTCGTGGTAGGTGATCGTGATGACGCCGTTCTGTACGGGTGCGTTCGCCGGCGGGCTTGCGTAGTTGATCTTGCCGGGCACCGTCAGCCCCCCCTTGGCCGTCGCGCTTTTGGAGGTCGTCGCGGCGGTTGTGGCGGTCGTGCCTTTCGATTCGCTCGAGCCGCAGCCGGCCACAAGCAGCGCCGTGACGCAGACGATCGCGACCGGCCCCATAAACTGACGGACTGTGCCTCCCCACTTCCTCACAGGCGCCGAGCTTAGCGCGCCCGAGCTCGACGCGTTGCTGGACCGCGCGATCGAGCTGAAGAGCGCCCCGCTGTCCTCGCGCGCGCTGGCCGGGCGCGGCGTGGCGCTGATCTTCGAGAAGCCTTCGACGCGCACACGAGTCTCTTTCGAGATGGGCGTGCACGAGCTGGGCGGTCACGCGGTCGTGCTGCGCTCAGAAGAGATGCAGCTCGCGCGCGGCGAGTCGCTGCGCGACACCGCCCTCGTGCTCGCGCGCCAGGTGGCGGCGGTGGGCATGCGCACCGGACCCGACACGCTGTTGGAGGAGCTCGCCGAGTATGCGGACGTCCCCGTTTTCAACATGCTCACCGCCCTGCACCACCCATGCCAGGCTCTGGCCGACCTGATGACCGCGCGCGAGGCATTCGGCGCGCTCGCAGGGCTGCGCATGGCTTACGTGGGCGACGGCACCAACGTCGCCCGTTCGCTGGCGATCCTCGGCACGTTGGCGGGCATGGACGTCGCGGTCGCGTCTCCCGCCGGCTACTCGCTCGAGGAGGATCTGTCGCTGCCGCCCGGCGCGGAGGGTTCGCTGACGCTGTACCGCGATCCCCGTGAGGCGGCAAATGGAGCTCACGTGGTGTACACCGACGTATGGGTCAGCATGAGCGACGACGAGCACAGCGCTAAGCAACGCCGCGGCGCGCTCGCTCCTTATCGCATCGACGACGCCCTGCTGGACCTCGCCGCCGCCGACGTGATCGCCCTGCACTGCCTGCCGGCACACCCGGGCGAGGAGATCAGCGCCGAGGTGCTCTACGGCGCGCGTCAGCGCATCTGGGATCAGGCCGAGAACCGCCGCCATGCGCAGAAGGCGTTGCTCGAGCTTTTGGTCGAGCCCCCGTCGCTATGAGCGCGACGGCTACGCGTGAGCGCCACGCATGAGCGCAAGTTCTCAAGCGGACGGTGTGAGCGCCGATGTGGGCGACGCGGTCCCCCAAGCGGACGGTGTGAGCGCCGAGGTGGGCGACGCGGTCCCCCAAGCGGACGGTGTGAGCGCCGAGGTGGGCGACACGATCTCCCAAGCGGACGGCACGACCGCTCAAGTGGGCTCCAAGCTGGTTGTCAACGGTCTTGACGCGCGTCCACCTGCCACGGGCGACTCGCAGGTGTCGTTCAAGCGCCCCGAGCGGGACGAGGAGATCGAGCTTCAGATCGATTCGCTCGCTCACGGGGGCGAGGGCGTCGGGCGACTCACCCTTCCCGGTACCCCCCATGCCGGGGGGCAGGGAAGCGGCGACGGCGGTTACGTCGTGTTCGTCTCGGGCGCTCTTCCAGGCGATCGGGTGCGCGCGGTCGTTGTCAAGCGCAAGCGCAGCTATGCGCACGCGCGCATGGTGGAGGTTTTGCGGGAGAGCCCCGAGCGCATCGCGCCGACGGCGGATCATCCCGGTGTGGCTTGGCAGGTGCTGCCCTATGAGCGGCAACTGCAGATCAAGCAGGAACAGGTCGAGGATGCCCTGCGGCGCATCGGCAAGCTCGACGGGTTCGAGCTGGAGGGAGTTGTGGGTGCGCTATCGCAATGGCGCTATCGCAATAAGCTTGAGTATTCCTGGGGTACAGGTCATTATTTCGGTACCAAAATATCCCCCACCACATCAGAAATTGCTGGGGAATCTGGGACAGAGGTTTTGGTGTGTGGTTTCCACGCCCCTGGCGGTTGGAAGCGAGTCGATCCGATCGAGGATTGCCTGCTTGCCTCAGAGCTTGGCAATAAGGCACGGGAGGTGGCGCTGGCTTGGGCGCGATCCCAGGGTCTGCGCGCCTGGGATCGCCGCCGCGAGAGCCTCGACTCGCCGGTACCGCTGTTGCGCAACCTCGTCGTACGCGAAGGCCGCCGCAGCGGCAAGCTGCAGATCCGCTTGGTCAGCACCGACGGCGAGCTGGATGCCCCCTCGCTCGCCGCTGCGTTGGTCGCCGAGTTGGGCCCCGGCGCCGGGGATGGGCTGGATGCTGCAAATGGGCCCGATGCCGAGGGTAATCCTGGCGGCGGGAATGGCTCAGATACCGGCAGGAGCAAGGGGAGAATCAGCGGCGTGCTGTGGACGCGTTCCTCTTCGCTCGCGGAGACGACGATGGGCGGCGAGACCGAGCTTGTCTGGGGCGACGCTGAGCTGCCCGAGCGCCTGGGCGAGCTCGACCTGCGCATCTCCTCGGAAGCGTTCTTTCAGACCAACACTGAGATGGCCGAGGTTCTGTACGGGATCGTCGCCGAGTACGCGGCGCTGGAGGGCTGGGAGCGCGTATACGACCTCTACTGTGGGATCGGCACGATTGCGCTCACGCTCGCCCCGCGCGCCGGCGAGCTGTGGGGGATCGAGATAATCGAGCAGGCGGTCGCCGACGCGATTGCCGCCGCTAAACGCAACGACATCACGAACGCCCACTTCTTCGCCGGCGACGCACGTCTGGCATTGCCCGAGCTGATCGAGCGCGCCGGTAAGCCCGATGTCGTGGTCGTTGACCCGCCGCGCGCCGGCCTCTCGCAGAAGGTGGTGCGCCGCATAATCGAAGCTTCGCCCAAGCGCATCGTCTACGTCTCCTGCAACCCGACGACGCTGGCCCCCAATGCCGCCCAGCTTGTTGAGGCGGGCTGGCGCTTGGTGAAGGTGCGCCCGGTGGACATGTTCCCGCAGACCCCGCACATCGAGTGCGTGGCGTTGCTCGAGCGCGGATAGGACGGCGAGTCGCCAAGCGTATAGACCCGGAGATAGGCCAAGTCTGGCTTATGAATGATTCTCTTCAGGCGCAGTAGTGTTTCGCGCATGCAGGTCGATCTTGAGCTACGCCAGGGGACCACGCAGGACATCCAACGCTTGAAGACGGCTCATGCTCCGTCCAGCCTTGACCACGCGGTAGGGTTCGCGCCGCATGCGCGCGGCAACTATTCGCGATGGAGAGATCCTCCTCGAGGAGCACCCCGACCCTGAGCCAGGTGCCGGTGAGGTGCTGGTGCGTGTTCGCGCAGCCGGGCTCAACGGAGCCGACATGATGCAGCGGCGCGGTCTATATCCGGCGCCCCCAGGTTCGCCGCAGGACATTCCCGGCATGGAGCTAGCCGGCGAGGTGCAGGCGCTCGGCCCGAGTGCGTCTCCGCGCTTTGAGGTTGGGGATCGTGTGATGGCGATCGTCGGCGGCGGCGGGCAGGCCGAGCTGGCGGTCGTGCACGAACGTCAGCTGATGCCAGTGCCGGGCGCGCTCGATTGGCCCGCGGCCGGTGGCCTGCCGGAGACGTTCACGACCGCCCACGACGCCCTCTTCACCCAGGCTGGATTGCGCCCCGGCGAGCGCCTGCTCGTGCATGGCGGCGCTGGCGGTGTCGGCACGGCCGCGATCCAGCTCGCCAAAGCTACGGGCGCACGCGTCACGGCGACCGTGCGCCGCGCCGAGTCGCGCGAAGCGGTGGCGGCGCTGGGCGCCGAGGCAATCGCGCCTGAGGACTTTGCCGAGCACGGTCCATTCGATGTGATCCTCGAGCTTGTGGGAGCGCCGAACCTGGCCGAGAACATGAAGGCGCTTGCCACCGGCGGGCGTATTTGCGTGATCGGCGTCTCAGCGGGCGCCAAGGCCGAGCTGAACCTGCTCGCGCTGATGGGCAAGCGTGCCCGCATCCACGGCTCCACATTGCGCGCTCGCTCGCTAGAGGAGAAGGCGCTGGCTGCCCGTCTTTTGGAGCGAGAAGCGCTCCCTCTGTTTGAAGTGAACGACGCGGCCGGCCTTGTGAAGCCGGCGGCGGGCGGTGCCTGGAAACCGGCGCTGTTCGTCCCCATCGCCGAGACTTTCCCGCTCGGGGACGTCTCGGCTGCCTACGATCATTTCGCCGCCGGAGGCAAGCTCGGCAAGATCGTGCTCATCATTTGACGGATGGAGTCAGATCGGGAGTTACGATCTGTGGAGTCACATACTTTTTGCGCAATTCACCATAGTGACTACATATGGTAGTCATCATTGTGAATCGACCAAAATTTATATATGTGTCGAACCCTCAGTAAGGGGGTCGCGCTGCGTACCACTCACCGAGCGCGCGGAAGGCGGCCCAGAACGCGTGCTTGGAGTCCTGCTCGTCGAGCGACTCGTCGATGTTCGGCACGTACAGTGCGTCGGTTGTAGCGGTGAGCTCCTGAATCTCGCCCATGCGTGGCTCGAGTGGGCGAGCAAGCGGTATGTCCAGTTCGTTCAGCGCCGCCAATGCCTCGGGCCCCATGACCACGACGATCCGCGGTTGCACGATCGCGATCTCCTGTACCACGCGGGCGATGCACTCCGGGTCAGCCATTGAGGCGTCGGCCAGCGGGCACTTCACGCACAGCGTCCCGTAAACAGCCAGCGGATCGATCGACAGCCGCTTGAAGGACTTCATCAGCGCACTGCCCGAGCGTCCGTAGAAGGCGACGCCCTCCTCGATCTCTGAGGGCAGCGGTGCGTGCTTCAGCAGCATGATGTCCGCCTGTGGATGGCCGGAGCCGAGCACGGGCATCAGCTGGCCACGCGGGCAGTGCGGGCAGCTCTGCAGCTCGCGCGTCAGTGCGTTGAGCTCCCTGATCGCCCGCTCGAGGTACTTCTCGCGGATCTCGTCATCTGTAGCGGGCATCGACGCGGAAGGATTAGACGGCGGCCCGTGTTGTCCTTGCGCGTGCATCGCTACTTGCGCCGCGGCCTACGCGGCCGAGGGCGCTTCGCCTGGCGGCGTCCTCAGTCGCTCGTGTGCGAAGCACACTTCGCGCGGGTGGGTGGGACTCCATTCCTGGCCAGGCTCGACCCTCGGCCGTGTAGACCACGATAAACAAGCATCTACCTGTCTCTGAAAGCTCACGTCGCACCTCCTCTGCCTCGTGTGGGCACGGCGCACGCGCCGGTCGCGGCTGGCTTGTGTGGCGGCCGCTGGGGTCACGTCGCGCCTCCGCTGCCCCGCGTGGCCCGTCGCACGCGCCGGTCGCGGCTCGCTCGCCTGGCGGCCGCGGGGGTCGCCTTCGTCTGCAGGAACTTCAGCGCCTGCACGTAAATGAGGCTTGAAGGCTTGGTCGTGATCTCAGCGTCCCGCAACGATTGCAAGAACTCCTGCGGACCATCGAAGTCGCGCATTCTTATGCGCACCGACCCAAGACCTTGAGCCACATGTGAGTCCGAGCCGGCCCCGGCAACGATCCTGTACTTGGCGGCGAAGCGGACCGCCTCCTCGTTGAACGCGCCGATCGCCACGCGTGGGTTGAAGACCTCGATTGCGTCGATGTCGTCGAGGATTTCGGGTAGGTGCTCGTAGTCTGGTACCGCGTGCATGCGGTCGAAGGGATGCGGCACATACACAAGCCCGCCCTGGCGCTTGATCTCGGCGACCGTCTCGGCCATACTCAGCCCGCGGGGAATCTTCTCCTCGATGAACAGCCCGATCACCTCGCCTTGCTCGGCGGTCTTTACCTCCTCGCCGACGATCACCTTGATTCGGTCCCGCCCGCCCCGGGCATTCGATTCGTTGGCCTTCTCGCGTGCCTCCAGGGCGCCGGAGATCTCGTTGTGGTCGGTGACCGCGATCGCCCCCAGGCCCACTTCTTTGGCTGTTGCGAGCAACACCTCGACAGGCGTTTCGCAGTCGCCGGAGTGGTCGGTGTGCATGTGCAAATCCACGTCGATAAGCCGGCGCCGCGCCAGGCGCCGGCGCAGGACTGGGTCGCCGCCTGGGTCATGACGACGAGCGGCCAGCTCGCGATAGATCGACTCCACGTTCGTGACGAGACCAGCCAGGTCATCGTGCGGGAACGCCCCTCCATCCCCATCGTCCTCAGCCTCGATTGAGCTGTCAGCGATGATTCGATAGTCGGCCGGGAAATAGCGCGCCATCAAGTCGGCGGTATCCCTGCGACTCGCGATGCGAGCATCCAGGCGCCCGAAGAAGCCCTCCACGAAGCGGCGCGCAATCGTCGTGGACAGAAGCCGCTCTGTGGGAGCGTGAAACGAGCCGACGTTGAGAGCGCGGGAGTAGCGCAAGGCGGTGCTCGAAGCGCTAGGCGCAAACGGCTCGTGCACGTGCACGAAGTCGAGCGGGATCCTGCCAAGCAATTCCTCCAAGGTGCGCGCCACATCGACCGGCAGTGCGCGTGTGCGCCGACCCGTGGAGCTGGGCACATCCAGTACCTCGCCAATGGCCAACACGCGCGGTGTCCCTTTGTTCGTCTCCTGCAACAGGCTCTCCGGCCTTGACTTCGCGGCGCGCAGCTCGCGGCGCGACTCGCGCACCAGCTCAGGTGAGCGCGAGGGCGCGAGGATCAGCACGCTGTGGCCGTGCTTGGATAGCTCGCCCGCAAGGCGCAGAATGTGGGCGTTGACCTCGTTCTCTTGTGCCTCCCAGGGATACGGGGAGACATGAGCTATCGAGAACGTGGGAGGGACACTCACCCCACCATTATGCTCGCCCCCCTGGCCTTCCATACCCGTCCTGCGCAGGACGGGTATGGTGACGGCGCAGGACGGGCACGGTGCGGGATCAGGACTTGGCGGCGGTCCTGCGCGGTGCGGCGGACTTGCGTGGTGCGGTGCGGCCCTTCGGCCTGGTGATCGCTTGCCGCGTGTGCTTGGCGATGAACTTCTCGGTCTCCTCACGCGCCAGGTTGTCCGGCCTTTGGTTGTGCGGGCTCTTCATCAGGTAGCTAGAGGGACCGTCGAGCTGGCCGCCGACGCCGTTGTTCAGCGCAAGCTTGCAGCAACGCACCGCGTCGATCACGATCCCCGCCGAGTTGGGTGAGTCCCACACCTCGAGCTTCATCTCGACGTTCAGAGGCACATCGCCGAAGGCCTGGCCCTCGACGCGGATGTGGGCCCACTTGCGGTCGGTCAGCCACGGCACGTAGTCACTCGGGCCGATGTACACGTCCTCGGCTGGCAGCTTCTCGTCCATGATCGAGGTGACCGCGTTGGTCTTTGAGATCTTCTTGGACTCCAGCCGCTCGCGCTCGAGCATGTTGTAGAAGTCCATGTTGCCGCCGACGTTCAGCTGAGAGGTGCGCAGCATCTTCACGCCACGGTCGGCAAACAGGCGCGCGAGTGTGCGGTGCACGATCGTCGCGCCCACCTGGGACTTGATGTCGTCGCCGACGATCGGCAGTTTGGCCTTGACGAAGCGCTTGTTCCAGTAGTCCTCGCGTGCGATGAATACGGGTATGCAGTTGACGAAGCCGCAGCCAGCCTCGAGGATCTGCTCGACGTACCACTTGGTGGCGTCCTCGGAGCCGACGGGCAGGTAGGACACGACCACATCGGTGTGGGTGTCTTTAAGGATCTTCACGATGTCGGCGGTCTCGCCGGGGGCCTTTTTGATCTTCTGCTTGAGGTACTTGCCAAGGCCGTCGTGGGTCATGCCGCGATAGACGGGCACGCCGAGCTTCTTCGGCACCTTGGCGAACTTCATCGTGTTGTTCTGGCCCGCCCAGATGGCTTGCCCGAGATCCTTGCCGACCTTGGTGGCGTCGATGTCGAAGGCGGCCGTAAATTCGATGTCGCTGATGTGGTAGCCGCCGAGATCCACGTGCATCAGTCCGGGCACGAGCTGGTTCGGGTCGGCGTCTTTGTAGTAATGCACGCCCTGCACAAATGCCGAGGCGCAGTTGCCGACGCCGATGATCGCCACACGTACCTTGTCCTGCTGGTAGCGCGCCTTGCCGTTTGTGGAGGCAGCACCGTTACTCTGTAGAATGCTCATCTAGTTGCTCAGTCCTTTGTGGAGGTCGGGGGAGACTACCCCGGTACGGGTTTTAGGTGACAGACAACGCGCGCTTGACGTGCCACACGCGCTGGGCGACGGTGATCACGCTCAGGGCAGCCAACACGTAGACGGCGGGGGCCAGCAGGCTGAAGTGCCCGAGTGAGGCGCCCTTCCCGAAGATCAGCCCGATCGAGAGGATCACGACTCGTACGGGCCGCGTGGCGATCCCGACCTTGCACTCCACTCCAAGCGCCTCCGCCCGGGCGCGGGTGTAGGAGACCATCAGCGAGGCCAGCACCGCCACGACCACCGCGGCGGCGGCCCCAGAGCGTCCTTCGCGCGCGAAGTCTGCCGCCACGGCCGTCAGCACGATCCCCTCCTCGATGCGGTCGAGCGTGGAGTCCAGAAACGCCCCGAAGGGCGTGCCCTTGCCCGACATGCGCGAGTAGCGCCCGTCGAGCGTGTCCATCACCGAGCCGACGATGAACGCGATCCCGCCGAGGAAGTACAGCCGCTCCCAAACGAGCACGGCCGCCACCACGTTCAACGCCAAACCGGTCAGCGAGATGGCGTTGGGCGTCAGCCGCGACTCGATCAGCCGCTCGCGCACCATCTCTCGTCGCTGGGGCCCGGTCAGCGGCGCGCGTCCGCTGCGGCGCGTGCGACCGCTGCTGCCGGCGCGTCCACGCCGGCGTAGCGTTGGTTGCCTATGCGAGGGAGGGGATGGCGACATCTAGAAAAGTGAGGGGCCTATGTGAAGGGAATGACGGCATTTAGAAAGTGAGACGCCTATACGAATGAGGGCCTATGTGGAGGGAATAACGACATCTAGAAAAGTGAGAGGCCTATGCGGAGGGGGAGCGGTATCAAGGAAAAGCGAAACGCCTAGACGGGGCGACATGCAACCAAATGGTTGCATGTCATGAACGACTTGGACATGGACTACGGCGTGCACCCTACCCGGCTCCCGCCGGCTCCGGGCCAAAGCGCCACGCCGCCGGCCTCATCCGTGCCAGGCGTCGCGCCCCGAGTGCCGAGACGCCCGCTGTCAGCGCCCCGAGTAGTGCGTCGATGATGAAGTGGTTGGCGGTGGCGATGATCACAAAGGCGATCAGCAGCGGATACAGCCGCCACAGCACTGACGCAACGCGTGTGCGCGACAGCGAGGCCAGCGGCCAACCGATCATTAGCGCAAACGCTACGTGCATCGACGGCACGGCCGCATAGGGATTGAACAGCGCGTTCATCGAGGCGCTCGCATGCGAGACGTGCACGCCGGTTAGATCCGACACCGAGTCGATGAAGCCCCACTCGGGCAAGAAGCGCGGTGGCGCGGTTGGGAAGACCGCATACCCGACCAAAGCGATCAGCATGGCGATCGCGAACATGTTGCGCACGAAGTAGAACGAGCGGTTATGGCGCACATACAGGTAGATCAGGGCCGCCAGCGTGATCGATGTCTGCGCGTTCACGTACAGCCAGCTGGAGAAGTCCATCAGCAGGTGGCTGCTGGACGCCCAGGCCTGGATGCTCGGCTCGACGAACACATGCAACGAGCGCTCCACCCCGATCAAGTCGCGTGCGTGCTGGAAAGCGCTTGTGGTGTCTCCGGAGACGAGCCCGCGTACGAGGCTGTACGCGCCGTAGGCCAAACCGACCAGCGCGATTTGGCGCAGCAAGTCCAGCCAGCCGTTAGGCATCACCCGTGCCTGCAGATTCCGCCAGGAAATTTGCAATGGCCCAGAGGATCGCGATGTGCCCGGGACTTGCGACTCGACGGGGACTCGCGAGATCTTCGAGACCTCTCCCGCGCCGCGCCTCGCCGTCCGATCGTCGATCAGCGGGCTGCTCACGGACACATCCTCAGCCGAGCGAACATCGGAGAAGCCTAGCCCATCGCCCGGTAGAGACGCCAGTGCTCAGAGTGCCATAGCTCGCGCAAATACGGCAGTCCGTGGGCGACCAGCTCGCCCTCCAAGCTGCCTGCTTTGTCAAGTGGAGCGTCTGGCAGGGCCACATACACCACCCGGTTTTCCGAAAGCCACGAGCGATAGGCATCCGGACTGAGTGTCTTGCGGTAGAAGATAGCCGCGTAGCGGGTGTCCAGCTGGCGCTCCCATCCGCGCGCAAGCTCGACGCCGTCGTGGCCAGCTAGATAGGCGGATTCCCAGTGTGCCGCTGTCATCGGTACCTCTACGATGGTCGGTCTCCCATGGTCCAGCCTGTGCAGCTCTGTGAGCACGGGGGTGTAGTAGGAGGCATGCACCGACGGGTCGCCAGCGATCGAGCTGTAATCGCGGATTGGCGTTGCCAGCTGCCAGTAGAGCAGTAGCGGGGCGAGCGCTAGCAGCATTGCGCGCTGCTTCTCCCAAAGCACTCCCGCGAGCAGAGGCGCTGCGAGCAGCGGCCCGAGCCGGGCGGCGTTGCCGCCCACTGGCGTGTGGATCGCGTACGCGCCGATCAGCGCGAGCGCGTACAGGGCGGCCGCGACTCGCAGCATGCGCCGACCTCGCGGGGTCAGCGGTCCTTGTGGCAACAGCAGCGCGATCAGCAGCACACCGGCAAGCGCTGGCCAGAAGGCAGACACGGCAAACGGCTCGTAACCACCGTTGGGATAGGCGATGCCGAGTGCCAGGACCGGGAGCAGGGCAGCGGCGCACAGGGCCAAGCCACGACGTAGGTCTGCTTGCGCCTGTATTTCCCTGTGTCCATGGCGTCTGCGTTCGTCTGGCCCGCGCTCATCCCGTCGCGTCTTGCTGTCCGTGGTGTGTCTGAAAAATGAGACGATGCCCCCCGCGCGCGCGGGGGGCACGGCGTTTTCCAACACACGCCCACCGCGGAGATCGGCTAGCGCGATGGCCAACCCCGCGAGGCCGAGGAACGCTCCGGCCACCGGACTGGCCACGCTTGTGAGGACCGCAAGCACCAATGCCGCCGGTAGCGCCTCGCGCATCAGTGCGAGTACCGATGCGAGCCCAATCGCGAAGCCGAGGTCATACGGTACGCGCCCAGAGAGCAATCCCACGCAGAAGCCAAGCGCGAACCACGCAGCGGCAAGGCGCGCTGCCGCCGTAGCGAATACGCGCTGGGCGATCAGCGCGAATAGGGTGCAGGCGGCGACCGCCGATAGCGCGAGCAGCAGACGTACTCCCAGCAGCGCTCCAAGGGCCGGCGAGAGCAACGAATAGCCCGGCAGCCAGTAGCCGTGCGCCGCATACCAGCCGGTGTCCCAAGTGGTAAGCCCCACGCGCGCAAACAGGTCGCTGCGGTACGTGGCCGCGGCCAAGTCACCCGCGGGCGGTGCCAGGATCAAGTAGGCCAGTGCGAGCGGGATGGCCACACCCAGCGCAAGCGTCAAGGGAGCAGCCGACAGGCGCGTTGTCTGCTCATGGCGCCCGCGAAGCTCCTGTTGAATGGCCGCTGCGCTAGGTGTTGTCATTGCTTTGGTTCTCTCTGCTTGGCTGGTTCTCTGCTTAGGCTGTTCTCCGCTCGGGCC
This sequence comes from uncultured Solirubrobacterales bacterium, assembly GCA_963827045.1. GTDB lineage: Bacteria > Actinomycetota > Thermoleophilia > Solirubrobacterales > Solirubrobacteraceae > Palsa-744. The sequence goes on along the minus strand of CAWGZH010000002.1, from coordinate 961,589 downwards.
GTTCTCGGCCGCTCTCAGGCGGCGTTCATGAACTCGACGACCCGCTCTATCGCGTCGGGGCGATCCAGCCACCACCAGTGCCCGGCGTCCGCGAGCTCGACCAGTTGGCTCTCGGGTAGCGCTTGCGCATAGGCGCGGGCGAAGCGCTCGGGTATGTAGGGATCTTGCATGCCCCACAGCACGAGCGAGGGCATCCGCAGCGATTTCAGGCGCTCGCCGGCTCGCGCAAGCTCCTGGCTCGGAGAGCTGCGATACAACCGCAGGATCGCGCGCTGGGTGCCTTGGTCGAAGTGCTCCATGACTGAGTCGATCCATGCGTCGGGCAAGGGGCCGGGCGTTACGTTTGCCTCACGCGTCGAGCGCTTGAGCACCAGTCGTATGGTCGCGCCCATCGCGATCTCTCCTAGCAGCGGTGTGCGCCACATACGCGCGGTGCGGTGCCACTCATATCCGGCTAGCAACGGCACCGCGTTGCACACGACCAGCCGCTCGACGCGCTCGGGATGAGCCTGGGCGAACGCGAGTCCTACCGCGCCCCAGTCGTGCACGAGCATGCGCACACGCTCGACGCCAAGCATGTCAAGGAAACGCTCGATGAAGCCCGCGTACTCCTCGATCGTGTACTGCAGGTAACCGGGCTTACCGGAGCGTCCGAAGCCGGGTAGATCTGGAGCCAGCCCGCCTGTGCGTTCGAGGAATCCCCTGTCGTACAACGGTGCTCGCACCCAATCATCCTCGCTACGCTTGTGCCTCCACCAGCGCCTCCAACGCGGTCGGCTCTCATGATGCGCGCGAGGCGCGATCCAGTCCTCGGAGCTGCTCGGCACTCCGTGTAGGTAGAGCATCGGCGCTACGTCCGGGTTATCTGCCGGCGCGCTGCGCCAGAACACGGGCAGGCCGTCGATCTCGGCGTTGTTATCGCTGGCCGCGGGCACCTCGCGAGGATATAGCGGCGCTGGGTTCTGCTGGCACCGTGTAGTCCGACGGGTGCAGCAGCGGAGCCTGGAAGACAAGCGACCTTTATGAACAGGGACTTGACAATCTGCCAGTTGTGGTTTAGATTGGCGCGCGTCTTCAATGTGCTCGCACGCGAGGGATGAGGGTCGTTGCGTGTGAGCGGAAACGGCGTCGTTCAGGCGACGTCTCCGTGTCGTAACCACGGATAGACCTCAGCGACTGTCCCACATCCAAAGCCAAGGCCAATGTAAAGAAGAGGATGAGATGGCCGGCAGACGACGGACGCTGTCAAGTACCTCCACACCGGCGCGCGACGCGATAGTTCGCTCGGTCGGAGATGGGGCGGTACGCGAGCTTGGACGCGAGCGCGTAACCGAGATCCAGCGCGCGCGCTTGCTCGCCGCGATGATCGACGTCTGCGCCGAGCACGGTGTGGCTGAGGTGACCGTTGCGCACGTGGTCGAGCGGGCGGGTGTGTCGCGTCGCACGTTCTACGAGATCTATTCAGACCGCGAAGAGTGCTTCCTCGAGGCCTTCGACGAGGGCATCGCTCGTGCTGCCCGTTACGCGCTCGACGGCTACGAGGAGACGGGGAGATGGATTGATCGCATGCGCGGCGTCCTCACCGCGCTGCTTGCGTTTTTGGACGCCGAGCACGCCACCGGCCGGCTTCTGATCGTGGAGTCGCTTGCGGCGGGAGACAGTGCGCTGTCGCGCCGTCGAGCAGCGGTTGAGCGGATGATCGCGTTCGTGGGCGAGGCTAACGCGGAGCTCAAGGCTGACAAGCGGACCCCCTCGCTGACCGCGGAGGGCGTTGTCGGCGGAGCGCTCTCGATCTTGCACTCGCGCCTGCTGGGAGATGCGCCCGGCTCCTTCCTCGAGCTCAGGGGTCCGCTGGCGAGCATGATCGTGCTCCCCTACTTCGGATCGGCGGCTGCCCGCAAGGAGCTCTCCAGGCCCATCCCTAAGGCTCCGGCAAAACCCAATCGCGGCGAGCGCGATCCCCTCAGTCAGCTGGATATGCGGCTTACCTATCGCACAGTGCGCGTGCTTTTGGCTATTGCCGGGGAGCCGGGCGACTCCAACCGCGGCATCGCGGCACGTGCTGGGATAGGTGACCAGGGACAGATCTCCAAGTTGCTGGCGCGTCTGGAGAAGCTCGGGCTCGTTATCAACAAGAGCAGGGTGCCCGGCACCGGCGCACCAAACGCATGGGTGCTTACCAAGCAGGGCGAAGAAGTGCACGTAGCGTTGGCGGCCAGACCCTGAATGCCTGTGCTGTGGCATGGGGCATGTCGAGGCCGGTGGCCTCGGTTCTTGCGGCTACCGTAGCTCCGTGTCAAAGAACGGCTGGAAACCTCCGCCGTCGGCTCGTGTTCCCGTGTCAAAGAACGACTGGGAACCGCCGCCGCCGGCTCGTGTTGCGCGCATTCGCGATCGGCTGCGCGAGCTGTACGGCATTCCGCGCATGGCGCCTCACGGGCGCCCGCTCGACGAGCTGATCTTGACAGTGCTCTCGCAGAGCACCAACGACCGCAACCGCGATGTCGCCTTCCTGCGTTTGCGCGAGCGCTTTGCCAAGGCAGGTTGACCGATTGACTACACGGCCGTGCTCGCGGCGCCCGTTGTAGAGGTAGAGGAGGCAATCCGCCCGGGCGGCATCTCCAAGGTCAAGTCAGCTCGCATCCAGGCGATACTTGCAGCGATCGCCGATTCCGTTGAGGATGATCCCTTGTCTCTTGAGTGGATGCGCGAAGCTCCGGTCGAGACGAGCCGGGACTACCTGTGTTCGCTCCCCGGTGTCGGGCGCAAGACTGCGGCCTGTGTGTTGTTGTTCTCCTATGGGCTGCCGGATATTCCGGTCGACACGCATGTCTCTCGTGTCGGCACGCGACTCGGCCTGTTCAGGCCCGGCGCTCCCTTCGAGGAGCTGCACGACCAGATGCTCGCGCTCACGCCGGCGGGGCAAGAGCTCGAGTTCCACGTCAACTTGCTGCGCCACGGACGGCGCACATGTCATGCTCGTAATCCAGCTTGCCGCGAATGCGCGCTGGCAAGGATGTGCCCCAGTCGTCAGCCGTGAGGCAACACCGCAAAGGCGATCACGGCGTACTGCAAAGCTGCCGCGGCGACCACGAGCGCGTGGAAGATCTCGTGGTAGCCGAACACCTTTGGCCATGGGTTGGGGCGCCCGCTTGCGTACACGATCGCGCCGAGCACGTACAGCAGCCCGCCTGTCGCCAAGCCTGCCACGCCGAGCCAGCCGATAGCCGCCGGCAGCTCGCCGAAGACGGCCGCCGTTACCAGGCCCAACGCGACATACACGCCGGCGAACAGCCACTTCGGTGCGTCGATCCACAACAGCTTGAACACGACTCCGCCGAGCGCACCGGCCCACAGCACGATCAAGATCGTGCTTGCCAGAGACCCTTTTAGGGCAAGTAGGGCTACGGGTGTGTAGGTCCCCGCTATCAGCACGAAGATCATCGAGTGATCCAAGCGTCGCATCCAGCGTCGTGCGTTTGGTCGCCAAGTGACCCGGTGATAGAGCGCGCTGGTACCGAGCAAGGCCGATACTGCCACCGCGTAGATGCTCGCCGCGAGGCGTGTCTTTCCGTCGGAGGCGCCCAAGATGAGTGCGACCCCGCAGCCCAGCGATATGAAGAACGCGTACTGATGTGAGACACCACGCAGCTTTGGCTTCACACACCAAACGGTAGCGCCCTAGGACAGCTTGTGGACGAATAGATAATCTGCTACTCTCCCACTTAGATTTTTGAACCACGCTAACGCAAGGAGCATCAACCCATGCCCAAGACCATAGGCATCGACCTCGGCACCACGAACTCGTGCATGGCCGTGCTCGAGGGTGGCGAGCCCACCGTCATCGAGAACGCCGAGGGCGGCCGTACCACTCCCTCCGTAGTCGCCTTCACCGCCTCCGGTGAGCGGCTCGTCGGCACTGTCGCTAAGCGCCAGGCCGTCACCAATCCCCAGAACACCGTCTTCTCGATCAAGCGCTTCATGGGCCGCAAGGAGGGCGAGGTCCGCGAGGAGGAGTCGATCGTCCCCTACAAGGTCGTCTCCGGCCCCAACGGCGACGCTCGCGTAGAAGTAAAGGCCCCACCCTCCTCCCCAGGCGAGCAGTACTCGCCGCCGGAGATCAGCGCGATGATCCTGCAGAAGCTTAAGACCGACGCCGAAGCGTACTTGGGCGAAACGGTCGACTCGGCCGTGATCACGGTCCCCGCCTACTTCAACGACGACCAGCGCCAGGCCACCAAGGACGCCGGCAAGATCGCCAACCTCGAGGTCAAGCGCATCATCAACGAGCCCACCGCCGCGTCGCTCGCCTACGGCCTGGACAAGGAGTCAGACCAGACGATCCTCGTGTTCGACCTCGGCGGCGGCACGTTCGACGTGTCGGTGCTCGAGATCGGCGACGGCGTCTTCGAGGTCAAGTCCACCGCCGGCGACAACCACCTCGGCGGCGACAACTTCGACAAGGCGATCGTCGACTGGCTCGTGGCCGACTTCAAGCGCGACCAGGGCATCGACCTGAGCGCCGATCCGATGGCCCTGCAGCGCCTCTACGAGGCCGCCGAGAAGGCCAAGATCGAGCTCTCCACCACCCAGGAGACGCAGATCAACCTGCCGTTCATCACGGCCGACGCCTCAGGTCCCAAGCACCTCGACACGCGCCTGACGCGCGCCAAGCTGGCCGAGCTGACCTCGGCGCTGCTGGATCGCGTCGTCGCGCCTGTGCGCCAGGCGATCGACGACGCCAAGGACAAGGGCGTCAAGGAGATCGACCACATCGTGCTCGTCGGCGGCATGACGCGTATGCCGGCCGTGCAGGAGAAGGTCAAGGAGCTCACGGGCAAGGACCCGCACCGTGGCGTCAACCCAGATGAGGTCGTGGCCGTCGGTGCCGCGATCCAGGCGGGCGTGCTTGCTGGCGACGTGAAGGACGTGCTCTTGCTCGACGTCACACCGCTCACGCTCGGGATTGAGACCAAGGGTGGCGTGATGACCAAGCTGATCGAGCGCAACACCACGATCCCGACGCGCAAGGGCGAGGTGTTCTCGACCGCCGAGGACAATCAGCCCTCGGTTGAGATCCATGTGCTGCAGGGCGAGCGCGAGATGGCCCAATACAACAAGTCCTTGGGCAAGTTCCAGCTCACCGGCATCCCGCCGGCGCCGCGCGGCATCCCGCAGATCGAAGTCGCCTTTGACATCGACGCCAACGGCATCCTCAACGTCTCAGCCAAGGATCTCGGCACGGGCAAGGAGCAGAAGATCGAGATCAAGGCCGGCTCCGGGCTCTCCGAGGACGAGATCAAGCGGATGGTGACCGACGCCGAGTCTCACGCAGAGGAGGACCGCAAGGCGCGTGAGCTCGCCGAGGCTCGTAACAATGGCGAGAACGCGGCCTACCAGGCCGAGCGCCAGCTCGTCGACTTGGGCGACCAGGTCGACGCCGACTCCAAAGGTCGCATCGAAGAGGCGATCAAGGAGGTGCGCGAGTCACTGGAGGCTGAGGACCCGGCCGCGATCAACGCTCGCACCGAAGCCCTGCAGACAGCGTTCCACGCGGTCTCCGAGGCGATGTACCAGAAGGCTCAGGCCGACGCGGCCGCTTCAGCCGATGGGGGATCGGATCCCACCCACCCTGAGGGCGCCGACAACGGCGCCTCCGCCGAGGAGGACGTCGTGGACGCTGAGGTGGTCGACGAGGGCAAGAGCTGATGGAGGAGGTAGAGCAGGAGATCGAGGAGGTCGTCGAGGCCGAGCAGATAGAGGACGATGATGCCGTCGAGGTCAAGGGGGACCTCGATGAGCTCGTCAAGACCTCTGCCGAGCGCGACAAGTACCTGGCGCTCGCGCAGCGGACGCAGGCCGACTTCGAGAACTACCGCAAGCGCGTTGCCCGCGACGCCGCCGCCGCGCAGGAGCGCGGGGTGGCCAAGCTCGCCAAGGAGCTGCTGCCGGCGCTGGATAACCTCGATCGCGCGATCGAGGCCGCCGAGGATGAGGATCCCTTGCTCGCGGGCGTGCGGCTAGTGCGCTCGGAGCTCGGTGCTGCGCTTGCGCGCCTAGGCATCGAGGCGTTTGTGTCGCTTGGCGAGGTATTCGATCCCAATCTCCACGAGGCGGTCGCCCAGCAGCCGGTGGAGGGTGCTACCAGCGGGGCCGTCGCCGAGGTCTTCCAGAACGGCTACCGCATGGGCGAGACGATCATTCGACCGGCCCGCGTGCTCGTGGCCGCCTAGAGGCACATACCCGTATGGCAACCCGTCCCGACTACTACAAGACGCTCGGAGTAGACAAAAAGGCGAGCGCCGATGACATCAAGAAGGCTTACCGCAAGCTTGCGCGTAAGTACCACCCCGATCGCAACCCCGACGACAAGCAGGCCGAGGAGCGCTTCAAGGAGATTTCCCAAGCCCACGACGTGCTTGGCGATCCGGAGAAGCGCAAGCAGTACGACAATGGCACTGGGCCCTTCGCCGGCGGCGCGTCCGGCGGGCCTGGTTTCGGGGGCTTTGGCAACTTCGACTTCGACGCCTCCTCGATGGGCGACATCCTTTCCAATCTGTTCGGGGGATCAGGTCCCGCCCGCCCCGGATCGGCGCCTGGCGGTGCTGGTGCCGGCGGTCGGCGTGCGCGCAATCGTCCGCAGCGTGGACGCGACCTGGAGACCGAGGTGCGCATCTCCTTCGACCAGTCGATCTCCGGCGCCCAGGTTCCGCTTTCGGTGCCCACCAGCAGTATCTGCAATACCTGCCATGGCACCGGCGCCAAGCCCGGCACGACGCCGAAGGTTTGTCCTCGCTGTGAAGGGCGCGGGATCGAGAGCCAAGGGCAGGGGATGTTCTCTATCACCCAGCCCTGCTCGCTGTGCGGCGGCTCTGGCACTGTGATTGAGGATCCCTGTCCCACCTGTCACGGCTCTGGGGCGATACGTACGGTCAAGAAATTCCGTGTGAACATTCCCGCTGGGGTGAAGGAGGGTTCACGTATTCGTGTGGCCGGCAAGGGCGAGGACGGCCCCCGCGGTGGGCCGGCCGGCGATCTCTATGTTGTTACACACGTCGATCCCTCGCCTGCCTTCAAGCGCAAGGGGGACAATCTCGAGGTCGAGGTTCCGTTGACGATCCCCGAGGCGCTGCTCGGAGCAGAGGTGCGCGTGCCGACGCTTGACGGATCCAAGACATTGCGTGTGAAGCCCGGCACCCAGCACGGTGCTGTGCAGCGGCTGCGCGGCGAGGGCCCCCCAAAGCTTGGTAGCAAGAGTCGCGGGGACATTCACTATCGCTTCACGCTCGACGTGCCGGAGCAGTTGAGCGACGAGCAGCGCACGGCCGTCGGCGAGCTGTCGAAGGTCATGAACGGCAATCCGCGCGCCAAGCTGTTTGCCGGCACAGGGCAATCAGCTGAGGCTGGTGACAGTCGATGACGACGCCGCACGTTGGAAGGGGCGCAGACATTCATCAGCCCGGCAGTGCGCCGACGCGCGTCACGCGTGTCGAGGTCGAGACCGACCGTGGCGTGTTTATGATCTCGGTGGCCGCCGAGCTGGCCAGCATGCACCCCCAGACTTTGCGCATGTACGAGTCGCGCGGGCTGGTGGAGCCCAAGCGCTCTCCCAAGGGGACTCGGCTGTACTCCCAGGAGGATGTCGAGAAGCTGAGGCGCATCCACGAGATGACCGTCGATCTCGGGCTCAACCTTGCCGGTGTGCAGCGCGTGCTGGACTTGGAGTCTGAGGTACAAGGGATGCACCAGCGCATCGAAGAGCTTGAAGTCAAGGCCCTACATGCTCAGGTCGAACTGGCCGAGGAGCTCGAGCGGGTGCGGAGCTCGTTCCGGGCCGAGCTTGTGCCCTACAGAGGCGCCGGGCGCGAACTCGTGCGCGCGGCGGATGCGCGCCGGCCACTCTGGAGGAATGAGCGATGAGCCCGCCGGACGGACAGGCGCCCGGTGCGGCCGGTATGCAATCCCCTGGCGCGCAGGACGAGCAGACGCCGCTCGAGCGCTTCGGGCGCGACCTGACCGAGCTCGCCGAGCAGGGCAAGCTCGATCCGGTGATCGGGCGCGATGAGGAGATTCGGCGCGTCATCCAAGTGCTCTCGCGGCGCACGAAGAATAATCCCGTCCTGATCGGCGAGCCCGGCGTTGGCAAGACAGCGATCGTCGAGGGGCTGGCCCAGCGCGTGGTCTCCGGAGACGTGCCCGAGTCGCTTCGCGAGCGACGTGTGATCGCACTGGACATGGGGGCGCTGATCGCCGGGGCCGTTTATCGCGGCGAGTTCGAGGAGCGGCTCAAGGGCGTGCTGAAGGAAGTCTCAGACGCTCAAGGCACGATCATTTTGTTCCTGGACGAGTTGCACACGATCGTCGGTGCTGGCGCGGCTCAGGGGGCGGTCGATGCCGCCAACCTGCTCAAGCCGATGCTCGCTCGCGGCGAGCTGCGCTGTGTTGGCGCCACCACGCTTGACGAGTACCGCAAGTACATCGAGAAGGACGCTGCGCTTGAGCGCCGCTTTCAGCCCGTGATGGTGGGTGAGCCCAGCGTGCAGGACACGATTGCGATTCTGCGCGGGCTCAAGGAGCGCTATGAGACTCACCACGGCGTGCGCATCCAGGACTCGGCGCTGATCGCTGCCGCCACGCTTTCACACCGCTACATCGCCGATCGTTTCCTGCCCGACAAGGCGATCGACCTGATCGACGAGGCCGCCTCCCGGCTGCGCATCGAGATCGACTCCGTGCCGACCGAGATCGACGAGGTCGATCGGCGCGTGATGCAGCTGGAGATCGAGCTTACGTCTTTGCGCAAGGAGAAGGACGAGGCCTCGCGCGAGCGTCGAGAGACGATCGAAGGCGAGCTCTCGGAGCTGCGCGCGCGCTCGGATGAGATGCGGGCGCAATGGGAGAAGGAGAAGCAGGCGCTGCAAGGCGTGCGTGAGACCAAGGAAAAGCTTGAGCAGGCGCGTGTGGAAGCGGAGCGTGCCCAGCGCGAAGCCAATCTCGATCGCGCCGCGCAACTCGTCCATGGGGAGATCCCGAAGCTCGAATTGGAGCTTTCAGAACTTGAGGCTGCCGAGCGTGCACGAGACGCGGGCGACGGTGGAGCGGATGACGGCGGGACCGGGGAAGGCGGGCCGATTTTCCTCAAGGAGGAGGTTGACGCCGAGGACGTTGCCGAGGTCGTCGGCCGTTGGACCGGCATTCCCGTCGCGCGTCTGTTGGAGGGCGAAGTGGAGAAGTTGATTCACATGGAGGAGCGCCTGCACGAACGCGTCGTCGGCCAGGGCGAGGCGGTCGAGGCCGTCGCCACGGCTTTGCGCCGCTCGCGCGCCGGCCTGCAGGATCCCAACCGCCCGATCGGCACCTTTTTGTTCCTGGGCCCGACCGGCGTCGGCAAGACCGAGCTCGCCCGTGCGCTTGCCGAGTTCATGTTCGACTCACAGGACGCGATGATCCGGATGGACATGAGCGAGTACATGGAGAAGCATTCCGTGTCTCGCCTTGTCGGTGCCCCTCCTGGGTATGTCGGCTACGAAGAGGGCGGCCAGCTGACCGAGGCCGTGCGTCGCCGTCCCTACAGCGTGGTGCTGCTCGACGAGATAGAGAAGGCCCATCCCGACGTGTTCAACACGCTGCTGCAGGTGATGGACGACGGCCGCCTGACCGATGGCCAAGGGCGCACCGTGGACTTCAAGAACACCGTGCTCATTATGACTTCGAACATTCCGGTGTCAGCCACCGGCGATGACATGCGCTCCGAGCTGACCCAATACTTCAAGCCCGAGTTCATCAACCGCCTCGACGATATCGTGCGCTTCGACTCGCTCTCTCGCGAGCAGATCGGAGAGATAGTTGACCTGCAATTGCAACACGTGATCGAGCGTGTGGCCGAGCGCGGCGTGCAGCTGGAGATCACTCCCGCCGCGCGTGAGCTGCTTGGCAACATGGGCTATGACCCGGTCTACGGGGCGCGGCCTCTACGCCGCGTTATTCAGAAGCAGTTGGTGGACAAGCTCGCGCTTGCGCTGCTTGAGGGGCGCTTTCACACCGGGGAGAGCGTCCTTGCCGACGCGCACGAGGGCGGGGTGGCGCTAGAGCTGGCGGGCGCCACCGCTTGATCGGCGCACCCGGGTCCTGCTGCACAACAGCCAAGAAATGTGGGGCGACCATCTGGCCGCCCCACAAGACAAACGGGCTAGACCTCCTCTGCCAGGAACCAGCAGCCACGTGGGTGCGTGACGGTTAGGCCGCTGGACGACGAGCTTTCTTCTGTGGTGTCTGCCCCATATGTGATCCACAGCCAGTAGGGCACGCCGTTCGCGCCGGCGACGATGAAGGAGCCGGAGGCGGTCATCCCTTCTTTGGCGGGCACCGGCTGTTCGCTGCCGATGCCTGCGATCGATCCCGTGATCAGCTCATACGCCGACGATTTCGACGATTCTTTCGGGACTTCCGAGAGCAGCGTCTGCGGGCCCGGGATCGTGAGGAACGTCCCCATCTTGATTTCTTCGGTGCCGGTCGCGGCGCCTTTGCAGTTGATCCCGAATTGGAGGGGGCCGACGCTCAGTACTGAGTGGATACCGTCGCCGGGGCTCGGGACCTCGAAGAAGTTCACTTTGGTCGCTCCAGGCCCTGCCGCCCCCGTCGCTCCGGTGGCGCCGGCCGCGCCCGCCGGACCAGCCGGACCAGCCGGACCAGCCGCGCCCGCCGGACCCGCCGGACCAGCCGGTCCGCGTGGACCGACATTGGACGGTTTTTTCTTCGCTTTCGCTTTCGACTTGGACGTGTGGCCTTGATGGGTTCTTACGATCGTTACCGGAAGGCGGAAATCCCGCGCCGATATCGCATAGGCGCTGCCGGTGCCGGCAACGAGCAGCAGCACGGCAGCTGTCACCAATCCGAGCACCGCGCGACGACACTTAGTCAAAGTCTGCATTGGGTCTCCCTGGGCGTCGATGTTGACGACACCGCGCGGCATCATCGCCCGGCCGGGCGGCCGGCGACTGTACCCTACTGGTCGTCGTCAAGGCATGTCTACATGGCATCGACCAATACTCCTCAGGGCAACTCCAAGCACCACCGCCATCTCCTACTACGGCGACTACCGAGATGAGGTCGATGCCGAGATAGCTCCCAACGAGGAGATCGTGGAGGCGGCGGCACGCGCGCAGCACGCGGTCGTCGCCGACGCGGCCGATGGCCAGGTGGCGCGTGAGCGGGCGGAAGTTCCCGCATCCTGAACAGCCCGCGGGCCGACCAGGTAGGATGCGCGCGCACCCTACCTCAGGAGACGAGACCCGATGCGGCATATAGGCAGGCGCGGCATTTCAACGCGCGAGGGCGTACGTGGAGCGATGCTGGTCACGATCGCACTTTTCGGTTTGATGCTGGTGCCGGCGCTGGCATTGGGCATCTCGGAGGGCGGACCGATCACCCCGCCGAAAGCGCAAGCGCCTGTCAACACCGCGGCGCCCACGCTCACCGGCACGCCTGCGCTTGGTCAGACGCTCACCTGCTCGACCGGCACCTGGGCCAACAACCCGACGAGCTTCTCCTATACGTGGCTGCGTAGCGGTGTGCCGATTGCCGGGCAGACTGCCAGCAAATATGTCGTCCAGGCCGCCGACCAGGGCCACACGATCTCCTGTCAGGTAACCGCCGGCAACGGCGGCGGCAGCTACACGATCACGGGTCTGGCGACCGGCTCGTACAAGGTCGCCTTCTATTCAGAGCAAGAAGGCGGCACCAACTACCTCGACCAGTTCTACAACGGCAAGGGCACTGAAGCCGAAGCGACTCCAGTGGCCGTGACGGTGCCGGCCGCGACCGAGGGAGTCAACGCCGAACTGCACGCGGGGGGCGCGATCAGCGGTCGGGTGACCTCCGCGGTCACTCACGCACCGCTTGGGGACACCGAGACGTGCGCCTATGAAGGTGAAAAATATGAGGGATGTGCGGAAACCAACTCCAACGGCGAATACACGATCACCGGCCTGGCGACCGGCTCCTACATCGTTCAATTCTATTCTTATGACTTTGAAACCAATTATCTGAGCCAGTACTACAGCGGGAAGTCTTCGGCCGCCGAAGCAGAACCCGTCGGCGTGACCGCGGGGACGACCGTTTCCGGCATCAACGCCGAACTTCAGTCCGCCAACCAGAACGGGGAGATAACTGGAGTCGTAACGACCAAGGTCGGCAAAACGCCGTTGATGCGGATTCACGTTTGCGCCGAGAGCGAATACACGTATTTCGGCAACTGCGCTTACACGAACTCCAGTGGCGAATACACGATCTCGGGTCTGCACGAAGGGCCTGTCGTGGTTTCGTTCTATGCCGAAGATTGTGAATCCACGCCTTGCACCACGCAGAACTACATATCCCAGTATTACGACGGTAAGGCCCTGTACACAGAAGCTACGCCTGTGATGGTGATCGCGAATGCGACCACCCCCCCGATCGACGCCGAAATGGAAGAGGGCGGGCGGCTGGAAGGGAGCGTGGTCGGCGAAGGCTCCGGCGAACCGCCGCTAACGGATGTCGAGGTATGCGTCTTTGACGGCTCGACCTACGAGGCCTGTGGGGAGACGGAAGCCGGCGGCCACTACAAGGTCGAAGGTCTGCCCACCGAAACTTCCTACACGGTCGAGGCAAACACATACGAGGGCGACTATCTGGGCCAGACGGTTGAAAAAGTGGCGGTCAAAGCTACTGAAACGACCCACCAGGGCGACATAAAGCTGCCTGTCGGCGGACAGGTCACGGGAAGGGTCACAGGCGCTCCGGGGCATGCGGCTGTGGCGGAAGCTGAGGTGTGCGCCGAGGTCGGTGAATCCATTGAGGGTCGCTGCGGGTTCAGCAACGCCAATGGCGAATACACGATTTCGGCACTGCCGAGTAACACTTACAGTGTCGATTTCTTCCCCGAGGGCGAAACTGTTTATCTATCGAAGGCGAATCCGGGCGTATCCGTGGCTGTGGGTAGCACGACTCCCAACGTCAACGCGGAACTGGAAGTTGGCGGTCAGATCAGTGGGGTCGTTACGGACGCCACGCCCTCACATGCCGGCATCGCCAAGATCGACGTGTGCGCCTACTCGTCGAGTTACTCGAAATGCGCCTATACGAGCACCGGCGCGGCTTCCGCCAGCGCCGCCAGCAACGCCCTTACGATCCCGGGCGGCGGCTTCACCCTAAAGAAGGTGAGCTTCGACTCGAAATCAAACGATCTCGACTTCTTCTTCACCTTCCCGACCGCCGGCAAGCTGACATGGGGTCTGTTCTTCAAGAACGCCGACGTCGGTTTCGCCGACTCGCTCGGGTTGTCACTGCAGGCAAACGGCGTCGCCGCCGACACCGCCTCGACCCAGGCAATCGCCGAAGCGGCCAAGAAACACAAGAGCAAGGGTTGCAAGAAAGGCACGATCAAGCACCACGGCAAGTGCGTGCACGTACTGGTGTCGTTTGGCGCGGGCTCACAGAGCGTGGCCGCGGGCAGCGTGGAGGTCAAGGTGCACGCCAGCTCGAAGGCGATCAAAGCGCTGAAAGCGGGCCGCACGTTGCACATCAGCGGGACGTTCATCTTCCAGTCGGTGTTCGGCGGCCCGGCGGTCGCCAAACAGGAGTCAGCGACCGTGCACCTGAGCAAGAAAGCCGCCAAAGGCAAAGGGCACGGCAAAAAAAGGCGTTAGCAGTGCGGTTCCCGCCGGACGCGTCATGCGTTCGGCGGGAAGCGAAGACGCCGACTAATCGGACGGCGGCCTGGGCCGGTAGTCGAGAGCGTTGTGCCACTCCGTGACACGCGGTGGTACACTCCCTGAAATGAGCGACCATTTTACGCTACGGCTTCGCCCTGGTGTCAGCGAGCGACTTGCGGAGCAAGCCCAGCGGGCAGGACTTGCTCCGCGGACCCTCGCCCAGCGCTACGTTGACGAGAGCCTGCGCCACGAGGATCACCCGTTGATCCGCTTCGCCGACGGCCCGAGTGGCCGAAGGGCGGCGCTGGCCGGTCGTGGACTCGATGTCTGGCAGGTGATACAGGTCGTTCGCGACAACGACAACGATCCAGAGGGCGGGGCCGCCTATCTGGAAATTCCTGTCGGTCTCGTTCACGCGGCGATCGCCTACTACGGCGACTATCGCGACGAGATCGACGCGGAGATCGCACTCAACCAGGCCGAATGGGAGCGCGGCTATGCCGCCTGGGAGGCCGGCAAGCAAGCGCTTGCCTCGTGAAGGCGCTGCTCGATGAGCAGCTATCTCAGGAGATCGCGCGCGTCTTGCGTAAGCGTGGACTCGATGTCGAAGCGGTGTGCGAGCGGTCGGACCTGGTTGAGGCTTCCGATGGCGATGTGCTCGACGCGGCGACACGCGAGCAACGAGCGGTCGTGACCAACGACATCAAGGATTTCCGCCCAATAGCCGCAGAGCGCCTCGTTGACGGTCGGGGCCATGCGGGGCTCATTTTCCTCTCGGCCCGTAGCCGCCGCGATCGAGATGCGACGGGTGCGTTGGCTGACGCCGTCGAGAGTTTGATGCGCGCTTATCCAGATGGGATCGCGAGCGCGGAGCACTGGCTTTCGCTGCTGAGGTAATCGTCGGATCTACGCCGCGATGATCTGTGCGGCCAGGATCGCCGCGTTGCGTGCGTTGTCCAAGCCGACGCATGCCACCGGCACACCCGGCGGCATCTGCACGATCGATAGGATCGCGTCCAGGCCGCCTGCCGCCGTTAGACGCCCGGACAGCGGCACGCCGATCACAGGCAGGTCAGTGTGCGCCGCCACCGCGCCGGGCAGCGCCGCGGAGATGCCGGCGCCCGCGATGAGCACTCGTAGGCCCCGCGACTTGGCGCTCTTGGCATACTCGGCGACGGTGTCTGCTTCGCGATGGGCGGACATCACCTGTATCTCGTGTGGGATGCCGCGTGCGCTTAGCTCCTTGGCCGCCTTCTCCATCGCCTCCATGTCGCTCTCAGAACCCATCACGATGCCGATCACCGGTCCCGCGACGTCGAACTCCTCCAACTGTGCTTGCACCTCGGCTTGGGCTAGGTCGCCTCGTATTGGTGTGGGGGCTGAGTCGCTCATGTGGTCGTTGTGGCCTCGCGTTCGGCGTTGGCGGCGATGTCACGCCGCAGTTGCATTCCATCGAAGGAGATCTTCTGAGCGGCAGCATACGCCGCCGTTCGGGCCGATTGAGCGCTCGGCCCGAGCGCGGTGATGTTCAGCACGCGACCGCCGGCGGTGACGACAGCGCCAGCTTGGGAGGCCGTACCAGCATGCGTGATCTCGATGCCCGCCGGCACCTGCTCCAGGCCGTGGATCACATCGCCGCTAGACGACGAAGCCGGATAACGGGCGCTTGCCAGCACCAGCGTGACCGCCCATTCATCTGTCCACAGCAAAGGGACGCCCTCCAGCCCGCCGGTCTGCGTGGCAGCCAGCAGTAGCTCCAGTAGGTCTGAGCGCAGGCGCGGCAGCACAGCTTGGGTCTCTGGATCGCCGAAGCGCACATTGAACTCGAGCACGCGCGGGCCGTCAGCGGTGAGCATCAAGCCCGCATAGAGCACGCCATGGAAGGGCGTGCCGCGCTTGCGCATGAGGTCCACAACCGGCTGATGCACGATGGCGGCAAGTTCGGCTGCCTTTCGAGCGTCGATCCCTGCCACCGGCGAGAAGGAGCCCATCCCCCCAGTGTTCGGTCCTGCATCGTCGTCAAAAATGCGCTTGAAGTCACGCGCCGGCGCCATAGGCACTGCATGCACGCCATCGCATAGCGCGAGCAACGACAGCTCCTCTCCGGCCAGAAACTCTTCCACTACCACCATACGGGTATCGAAGCGGTGGCCAACAAGGAACTCTTCCAATGTTTCGCGGGCAGTTTGCTCATCTTCGGCGATGACGACGCCCTTCCCCGCCGCCAAACCGTCTGCCTTGAGTACAACCGGGTAGCGATCGATAGCGGCCATTCCGTCCTCGACGTTGTCCACAAGTTCGAAGCCGGCAGTCGGAATATTCGCTGCGAGCATGACCTCCTTGGCATAGGCCTTGGAGCCCTCTAGCTTGGCTGCGGCGGCCGTGGGACCAAATGCGGCGACATTTACTGTGGCGAGACCGTCTACCAGTCCCCCAACAAGCGGCACCTCCGGGCCGACGACGACGAGATCGACTTGCTCTGCTTCCACTGCGTGGATCAGCCCGCGCATGTCGTCAGCAGCGACGTCCAATAGACGCGCGTCCTGCGCGATTCCAGTGTTCCCCGGTGCGCACAGCAAATCCGGTTTCTGCGGTGAACGGGCGAGCGCCCGCACCAGCGCGTGCTCGCGACCACCGCTTCCCACGACAAGAACCTTCACGGAGTCGGCCTTTTACCCAGCCTGCATCGTCAAGCGCCTACAGGGACGCGATGAACTCGTCCACCGGTATCGCCGCCAGCGTCTCGTAGCGACCCGTCCCGCGTGAGCCCAGCTCCAGAGATACGCGCGCCATCGTCTTCTCGTCTGGTGCCTCCACGACCGAGATAAAGTCCACTGCGCCGAGCGTCGCCCACTGCGCCTTGACGGTGGCGCCAAGCTGCTCGACCTCCTTGTTGACCTCGCGGATGCGCTCCGGATTGTTCTTGACGGTCTGCACACCCTCAGGGGTCAAGGTCGAGAGCATGATGTACGTGGGCATGGCTCCTCTTCTCCTCGCGGCTCTCGCGCCGAGCGGCGCGCTCACTCTCGTTGTACAGGATCGACGGGCGGCGGGCCTGCCGGTGGAGGGGTTCTCCAAATCCACGATGCCCCCCGCGCGCGCGGGGGGCATCGCCCGTCTGCGCAAACCCGTCTGCGCAAAGTACCGTCCCAAGCAACCGCGATAATCCCAGAAGTGATTCCCCGCTACACACGCCCCGAGCTGGGCACCCTCTGGACCGACGAGGCCCGCATGGAGACATGGCGTCGCGTCGAGGTGGCCGCCTGCGAGGAGCTGCCGGCTCTGCTCACCCGCACGGGCACGCCCCGTGACGGGGCCCGGGCAGGCGGTGATGGTGACGGCCCGACATCGGCCGAGCTGGAGGCGATCCGCGCCGCCTCGTTCACGGTCGAGGCAGTCAACGAGCGTGAGCGCACCACCGACCACGATGTGGCCGCGTTCGTGGACGTGCTCTCCGCGAGCGCCGGCGAGGCAGGACGTTGGATCCATTTCGGCCTGACCTCCTCGGACGTGCTCGACACGGCGCTGGCGCTACAGCTGCATGCGGCCGGAGAAGTGATTGTGCCGAGAGCGCAGGCACTGGTGCAGGCGCTTGCCAAACGCGCTCGTGAGCATGTGGACACCCTGTGCGTTGGGCGCACGCATGGGGTCCACGCCGAGCCGACGACGTTCGGCGTCAAGCTCGCCGGCTTTGCCTTCGAGGCGCATCGCAATGCTCTGCGGCTGAAGAGCGCTTTTGAGCAGGTAGCTGTTGGCGCGATCTCGGGCGCGGTAGGCACGTACGCGGCGACCAGCCCCGAGTTTGAGCGGCGCGTGCTGGAGCGGCTCGGACTCCAGCGTGAGGACGTCTCCACGCAGGTCGTCGCGCGCGACCGTCACGCCGAGCTGTTGCAAGCGATCGCGCTCGCTGGCGCGGGCCTCGAGCGGCTGGCGACCGAGATTCGCCACCTCCAGCGCACGGAGGTGCGCGAGGCGCAAGAGCCATTCCGGGCCGGCCAGAAGGGCAGCTCGGCGATGCCGCACAAGCGCAACCCGATCAAGAGCGAGCAGCTCTCTGGGCTCGCACGCGTGCTGCGCGGCAACGCACAGGCAGCAACAGAGAACGTGGCCTTGTGGCACGAGCGCGACATCTCCCACTCCTCGGTCGAGCGCGTGATCCTGCCGGACTCAACGATCCTGATCGACTACCTGCAGCACAGCGCCACCAAGCTCGTGAATGGGCTTGTGGTCAACGAGCAGCGGATGCTTGCCAACCTCGAGCTGACGCACGGCGCGCTGTTTTCCCAGCGCGTGCTGCTGGCGCTCGTTGAGGGTGACGCAGAGCACGGTCGTGCGCCGATGGTACGCGACAATGCCTATCGCATCGCCCAGGAGCTGGCTCAGCGGGCGTGGGACGAAGGCATGCCGCTGCGAGACCTGCTCGCAGCCGATGAGCGCGCCGTCGGACTCGACCTGGACGCGATCTTCGATTACGGCCACTACACGCGCTATGCACACGAGATTGTCGGGCGTCTCGACGAGATCGCCTGAGCCGTTGGTAGCATCGCGAAAAGTGACTGCTGCTCTTGCCGACCTGCCCCTCCTTTCCAGCGGCAAGGTCCGCGAGCTGTACGAATTGGCTCCCGCCCATCCCGACCGCTTGTTGATGGTCGCCAGCGACCGCATCTCCACCTACGACGCGGTCCACCCCACGCCGATCCCCGACAAGGGCAAGGTCCTCACGGGCCTGTCGGACTTCTGGTTCGAGCAGACGAAGGGGATCGTCGCCAACCACCTGATCTCGGCGACCGAAGGCGTTCCGCAAGAGGCTCGCGGGCGGGCGCTGGTCGTGCGCAAGCTGAAGATGTTGCCGGTGGAGTGCGTCGTGCGCGGCTACATCACCGGCTCTGGCTGGAAGGACTACCAGGCAACAGGGGCTGTCTCTGGCATCGAGTTGCCGATAGGCCTGCGCGAGTCCGAGCAACTGCCCGAGCCGATCTTCACACCGAGCACCAAGGCCGAGGTCGGTCACGACGAGGCGATCGACTTCGAGCGCGCGGCTGAGCTCGTGGGCGACAGGACTCTGATGGAACGCGTACGGGACATCTCGATCGACCTGTACTCCTTCGCGGCCTCTCACGCACGCGAGCGTGGCGTGATCCTGGCGGACACCAAGTTCGAGCTGGGCCTCGACGAGGACAGCGAGCTGGTCGTGGGCGACGAGGTGCTGACACCCGACTCCTCCCGCTACTGGCCGGTTGACGGCTACGAAGTGGGTAGGGGGCAGCCGAGCTTCGACAAGCAGTACGTGCGCGACTGGGCCTCGGCAAGCGGCTGGGACAAGAAGCCGCCGGCGCCCGCGATTCCCGAGGACGTGGTCGCGGGCACGCGAGCACGCTACGTCGAGGCGTATGCACTGATCACGGGTGAGCCCTTTCAGGCGTGGCTGGACAGGACGGCATGAGGGCTCGTGTGCTGATCCGTCCGAAGGCGGGCATCCTCGATCCGCAGGGCGAGGCGGTGCAGCGTGCGCTGCCTGCGCTTGGCTTCGACGGAGTCGCGAACGTCCACGTCGGCCGGCTGGTGGAGCTGGACGTGGAGGACGCCAGCCAGCTCGAACCGATGTGCGAGAAGCTGCTTGCCAATCCGCTCGTCGAGGACTATGAGGTGATCCTCGAATGAAACATGTGCATGTGCATGATATGGTGTGCATATGCCTTCCCTGACACGTCGTACTCAACTTCTGCTTGACGACGACCTGCACCGCCGTCTGCGCGAAACCGCCGCGCAGCGGGGGATCTCGCTCGGGGCGCTGATTCGCGAGGCGATCGACGAAAAGCTTTCGCGTGTCCACGAGGATCGGGCGAAGGCGATCGACGAACTGCTCGCGGCCGATCCCATGCCTGTCGATGACTGGCCCGTGATGAAGCGGGAGCTCATCGACGACATGTACGCGGATAGCTTCGATTGAATCGCCCGGTGCGGCGCTTTCTGTACGACACTGGAGTGTTCGTCTATGCCCTCGGTGCTCAGCACCGCTACCGCGAGCCGTGCCGTGCCATCCTGCGTGAAATGCAGGATGGGCGTCTCGCGGGAGAGGCGAGCGTCGAGCTGATACACGAGTTCGCGTATGTCCGCCAAAGGCGGGTGCGAGCTCGTGCCGACGCTGCTCATTGGGCGCTGAGGATCGGGCGCTCGTGCCGGTTGCACGTGGTCGTGCCGAGCGACATGCAGCGTGCGCTGGAGCTATGGCGCGAGCACGAGCGGCTCGACATGCGCGACGCCATTTTCGCCGCGCAGGCGCTCAATCGCGACATCGACGCGATCCTAAGCCCGGACCGAGCGTTTGACGACGTCGCGGGCCTGGAGCGTATTGACCCGGCCGATGTGGACGCACTCGCAACGCTGCGATGAAGTTCGGCGTCCTTCAATTTCCCGGCAGCTGCGATGAGCTGGACGCGCTGTACGCTGCGCGCCGCGTGGGCGACGCCGAGCTGCTGTGGCACGGCGCGCGTGATCTGAAAGGCGCCGATGCAATTGTTGTGCCCGGCGGCTTCTCCTACGGCGACTACTTGAGGGCCGGTGCGATAGCGCGCTTTTCGCCGGCGATGGAGTCGGTCATCGCCTTCGCACAAGACGGCGGGGTTGTGCTCGGGATATGCAACGGGTTTCAAGTCCTGTGCGAGGCGCACCTCTTGCCGGGGGCGCTGCTGGCGAACGCCAACCTGCGCTTCACCTTCCGGCAGGTCGATCTCGATGTGGTGGAGGCCGATACGGCGTTCACATGCGCCTGCGATAGCGGGCGCTTGAGCATCCCCGCCAAGCACTCTTGGGGCCGCTATTACGCCGATGGGCCAACGCTAGCCTCGATGCAAGAGCACGGTCAGGTCGTGCTGCGCTATGGGTCGGGTGAAAACTTCAACGGCTCGCTGAACGACATCGCTGGGGTTCGCAACGAGCAGGGCAACGTCTTTGGCCTGATGCCCCACCCCGAGCACGCCGTTGACGAGCTGACGGGCTCCACCGACGGCCTGTGCATCTTTACCTCGATGCGGATGGCTGTAGAGGGTGCCCGTGTCTGAGGCCGCGACGCTGCCCAGCTTGGAGGACGCGCTCGCGCTTGGGCTGACAGAGGCCGAGTACGAGCTGATCTGCGAGAAGCAAGGTGGGCCGGGTGGGCGGGCACCTAATCAAGTAGAGCTCGCGATGTACTCGCTGCTTTGGAGCGAGCACTGCGCTTACAAGCACTCCAAGAAGCTGTTGCGCACGCTGCCGACGGAAGGCCCGAGCGTGGTCATGGGGCCCGGCGAGAACGCGGGCGCCGTTGACGTTGGCAATGGTCTGGTTTGCGCGTTCAAGGTCGAGTCGCACAACCATCCGAGTGCGGTCGAGCCCTTTCAGGGCGCCGCGACCGGCGTGGGGGGGATATTGCGTGACATCTTCGCGATCGGCGCGCGCCCGATCGCGGTGCTCGACTCGCTCAGGTTCGGCGAGCCTCATCTGAAAAACCCCCATTCCACCAACGAAGTTGGGGAGGATGAGGGAGAGAAAGGGGAAGGGGCACGCTCCCGCTACCTGCTCGACCGCGCGGTCGCCGGCATCGGCCACTACGGCAACTCGATCGGCGTGCCGACGATTGGCGGCGAGGTCTACTTCGAGGCGCCCTACGAGCAGAATTGCCTCGTCAACGCGATGGCGCTCGGCATCGCCAAGCGCGAGCAGCTCGTGACGAGCGCCGCTGTCGGGATTGGCAATGTCGTGCTGCTGTTCGGTGCTTCGACCGGCCGCGACGGGATCGGTGGGGCGTCGGTGCTCGCCTCCGCCGAGTTGGGCGAAGACGACGACAAGCGGCCTACCGTCCAGGTTGGCGATCCCTTCGAGGAGAAGAAGCTGATGGAGTGTACGCTTGAGCTGCTAGAGCGCGGCCTACTCGTCTCCCTTCAAGATCTGGGCGCGGCCGGCTTGACTTCCTCGGCCGCGGAGATGGCCTCCAAGGGCGAGGTCGGGATCGACATCGACGTGGCCAACGTGCCCCTGCGCGAGCCCGGCATGGAGCCGTTTGAGGTCATGGTCTCCGAGTCCCAAGAGCGCATGTTGTGCGTGGTCGAGCCCGCAAACGTTGCGGCGGTGCTGGAGCTGTGCGAGAAGTGGGAGGTCGGCGGGGCTCCGATCGGCGCGGTCACCGACACGGGCCAGATGCGCATCTTCAAGGCTGGGCTGCTGGTTGGGTGCATGCCAGTGCGGGCGCTGGTGGACGATTGCCCGCTCTATGACTTGAAGCCCGTGAAGCCACAAGGCACGCCCTTCCCAGCGCCGAAGGCGCTGCTATCCCAAAAAAGCCCCAGAGGGGACGCGGTGGGCGTCCGCGACGGGGACGCCGCGGACGGTTGGACTGGGGGTGAGTTGCTCTTGGCTTTGCTCTCCTCGGCCAACATCGCTTCGCGTCGCCCGCTGTTCGAGCAGTACGACGCGGTTGTGCAATCGCGCACGGTGCGTCGCCCCGAGCAGGCTGACGCGGCGGTGTTGGCGATCGCCCCGCACGGGACGACGATGTCCGCCGACGGTGTTCATGACACGGACGGTCCGGTGGCGGGGATCGCGGTGTCGATCGACTGCAACGGGCGGCGCGTCGCGGCCGACCCCTACACCGGCACAGTCGCCGCGGTGCTCGAGTGCGCCTCGAACCTCGCTTGCGTCGGCGCGAGGCCGCTTGGGACGACCAACAACCTCAACTTCGGCAATCCCGAGAAGCCGCACATCGCCTGGCAGCTGACCGAGGCGGTACGCGGCCTTGGCGATGCCTGCCGGGCGCTGCAGGCGCCGATCGTGGGCGGCAACGTGTCGCTCTATAACGAGGGCGCCTCCGCCGGGCCGATCTACCCGACGCCGGTGATCGGCATGGTCGGTGAGCTGCCGGACGTGCGTGCCGCGGGCCGGTCGGGCTTCGCGCGCGCGGGCGATGCGATCGCGCTCGTGGGCCCGTTCGTGCCGTCGCTTGAGGCAAGCGAGCTGGCCAAGCTGTGGGGTTGGGATCTACCCGAGGAGCTGCCGGCGATCGACATCGACGCCGTGGCCGCGGCGCAGGCGGCTGTCCGCGAGGCGGTGCGAGCCGGCACGTTCGCAAGCGCCCACGACATAGCCGAGGGCGGCCTCGCGGTCGCGCTGGCGGAGTGCTGCCTGGGTGGCAGCCTAGGGGCAAGGGTGTTGCTGGACGACGACCTCGAGTATCTGTTTGGTGAGTGCTCCGGTGGCTTCATCGTCAGCGGCAACGAGCAAACATTCCGGGCCATGTCCGAGCAGACGACCGTCACGACTATCGGAGTAGTCGAAGGTCAGTCGTTGAGCATAGGTAGCCAAATAGATTTGACCTTGCCCGAGCTGGCCGAGGCACACGGCGCATTGACCGAGCTATTCGCATGACTGCTAGCGTGAGTCGAGCAATGCCTTTTGGAAGGGCGGCTAGCCCTTGTCCCGAGGACCGCGACGGACCGCGCGACGAGTGCGGTGTGTTTGGCATATACGCGCCCGGGCATGAGGTCTCGCGTCTGTCGTACTTCGCGCTGTACGCACTGCAGCACCGAGGTCAAGAGTCGGCCGGCATCGCGGCGGCGGACCGCGGTGGCAACATCATGACCCGCCGCGAGCTCGGCCTCGTCAGTCAGGTATTCAGCGAGAACGACCTGCGTACGCTGCGCGGCGAGCTTGCGATCGGGCACGTGCGCTACTCGACGACCGGCTCCAACGCCTGGGAGAACTCGCAGCCCGTGCAGCGCTCGGAGGGTATGAACGGCTCGCGCCGTGAGCTGGCGCTGGCGCACAACGGCAACCTGATCAACGCCCTGGAGCTGCACGAGGAGCTCTCCGAGCGCGGCGTCACCTTCAGCTCGACCTCGGATTCGGAGATCGTCGCGGCGCTGCTCGCCACGCACCCGGCTGAGCAGATCGAGGACGCGATCGCCGACGTCCTGCCACGCTTGAACGGCGCTTTCTCGATCGTCGTGATGACTAAGGACCGAGTCGTCGCCTTCCGCGACCCGCACGGCCTGCGCCCGCTCGCATTGGGCGTGCTCCCGGCCGCGGTCGATGCACGGGACGGCGGCCCGGCGGGTGGTGCGAGCGGCGAGCGGCTGGACGGTCGCGGGTCAGCGGGCGAGAGGGCGGACGGTGGCCAGTTGGCGGGCGCAGTAGCGGACACCGAGGTTCCCCGCTACTGCGTCGCCAGCGAGTCGTGTGCGTTTGACATCATCGGCGCCAAGCTGCTGCGCGACGTCGAACCGGGCGAGATCGTCACGCTTGGCGAGCACGGCCTCCAGAGCCGACGTGTCATGCCTGACGAGCGCAAGGCCTTCTGCGTGTTCGAGTACATCTACTTCGCGCGCCCCGACTCGCGCATGAACGGCCAGGTGCTTCAGGTAGCGCGCGGGCGCATGGGCGAGATTCTCGCGCGAGAGTCGCCGGTCGAGGCGGACCTTGTGATCCCCGTCCCCGATTCAGGCAACGCAGCCGCCCGCGGCTTCGCACGCGCCAGCGGCCTGCCCCAGGATGATGGCTTTGTCAAGAATCGCTATGTCGCACGCACGTTCATCCAGCCCGGCCAGGAGCTGCGTAAGCACGGTCTACGCCTCAAGTTCAACCCGCTGCCGGAGATCGTCGGCGGTAAGCGCCTGGTTGTCGTTGACGACTCGATCGTGCGCGGCAATACGACGCGCCAGATCGTGCAGATGCTGCGCGACGCCGGCGCCACCGAGGTGCACATGCGCATCTCCGCTCCCCCGATCAAGCACCCGTGCCACTACGGCATCGACATGTCAACGCGTGAGGAGATGATCGCCCACGAGCGCTCCGTCGAGGAGATCGCGGCCGAGCTGGGTTGCGACTCGCTTGCCTACCTGTCGCTCGACGGCGTGTACGAGGCCGTCGGCGCTACACGTGCCACGCACTGCGACGCCTGCTTCACTGGCGAGTACCCGGTCAAGGGCAGCGATGGTGCCCAGGGCAAGTACGCCCTTGAGGTTGCCGGCGCTTAGTCGGACGTGCCTGTCACGTGCGCCCGCTAGGGTGGCGCGGGCATGAGTGAGCCATTGCCGATCGCCGTGCTTGTATCGGGCACCGGTACCAACCTGCAGGCGCTGCTGGACACCGTCCACGGCCATGAGGCGCAGGTGGTCGCGGTCGCCTCCGGCGCGCCGGGCGCGCTGGCCCTGGAGCGCGCAGCAGCGCGCGGCGTGCCGACGGCAGTGTTCGAGCGCTCGGCCTACGCCGATCGCGAGACGCGCGATGGGGAGATGGCTGACTGGCTGCTTGAGCGTGGCGCACGGCTGGTCGTGCTCGCCGGCTACATGGAGCTGTTGACCTTCGTCTTCCTCGAGCGCTTCCCGAGCGCGGTCATCAACGTGCACCCGTCGCTGTTGCCGGCCTTCCCCGGCCTGCACGCGATCGAGCAGGCGCTTTCCTACGGCGTGAAGGTATTCGGGGTGACGGTCCACTTCGTTGACGCGGGCGTGGACAGCGGCGCCGTGATCTCCCAGCGGGCGCTGGAGTTGCCGGACGCGCGCGATCCTGAGGAGGTGCTGGCGGCGCTGCGCCCGATCGAGCATTCGCTCTTGCCCGAGGCGGTGCGCCTGTTTGCCCGCGGCGCGTTGGGCCTCGACCCGGAGAACCCTCGCCGCGTGACGATCGTCCCAGCGCCGACACAGTCCCCGGCCGAGGCGCCGTGAGTGTGCACGCGGCCTTCGCTCCACCCGGATAATCTGCGAGCGGATGAGCGCTGAGCCCACCCAGACAGGCATCGAGCGCGCCGAGCCCGGTGCGGTGCGAGTGCGCAGGGCGCTGCTTTCGGTCTCGGATAAGACCGGCATCGTCGACTTCGCCCGTGGCCTGGTCGAGCTGGGCGTCGAGATCGTCTCGACCGGCGGCACGGCTCGCGCGTTGGCCGAGGCGGATGTGCCGGTGCGTGCGATCGAGGACTTCACCGGCTTCCCGGAGATGATGGACGGCCGCGTCAAGACCTTGCACCCGCGCCTGTACGCCGGGCTGCTGGCGGTGCGCGACAACGACGAGCACCTACAGGCGGCGGCCGAGCATTCGATCGAGCCGGTGGACCTTGTGTGCGTGAACCTTTATCCCTTCGAGCAGACGGTCGCGCGCGGCGACGCGACGCCTGAGGAAATTGTCGAGAACATCGACATCGGCGGCCCGACGATGATCCGCGCGGCGGCCAAGAACAGCGCGTTCGCGGTAGTGGTGGTTGACCCTTCCGATTACCAGGTCCTAGTAAATGAGCTAATGCAACCATCCGGTTGCATATCACTGTCTACTAGGCAGCGGCTTGCCGCGGTTGCCTTCGCCACCACGGCGCGCTACGACGCCGCGATCTCCTCCTGGTTTGCCCAGCGCGAAGACGATGATTTTCCGCAGCTGCGCACGCTTGCCTACGAGAAGGTGGCCGAGTTGCGCTACGGCGAGAACCCGCACCAGCGCGCCGCCTACTACGCCGAGGTGGGCGCGCCCACGCACCTGCTCGCCGGTGTCAAACAATTGCATGGCAAGGAGCTGTCGTTCAACAACCTGCTCGACCTGAGCGCCGCACGCGAGCTGGTCGAGGACTGGGTCGAGCCGGCCTGCGCGATCGTCAAGCACAACAATCCCTGCGGCTGCGCCTTGGGCAAGACCGCGCAAGATGCATACGAACGCGCTTTCGCCAGTGACCCGGTCAGCGCCTACGGGGGTGTGATCGCGCTCAACCGCCCAGTTGACGAGGCCTGCGCGCAGGCTCTCTCGAAACAGTTCATCGAGGTCCTGCTGGCCCCCGCATTCGAGCCCGAGGCGTTGGCGGTCTTGACACAGAAGAAGAACGTGCGCCTGCTGGAGCTGCCCGACTGGCCTGAGCCAGCCGGTGGCCTGGAGGCAAAGCCCGTCATCGGCGGCCTGCTCGTGCAGGACCGCGACGAGGTCGCAGAGACCGCCGATCAGATGAGCGTCATGACCGCCAAGCAGCCGAGCGACGCGGAGTGGCAGGACATGCGCTTCGCCTGGCAGGTCTGCCGCCATGTACGCTCCAACGCGATCGTAATCGCGCGCGACGGCGCCACAATAGGGATCGGGGCAGGGCAGATGAGTCGTGTTGACGCCGTGCACATCGCGATCGAGAAGGCCCAAGCAGGCGAGGATGATGCAGGCGAACTGGGCGGCTCAGGGGCAGGCGGAGCGAATCGACTGGCTGGCGCCTCTCTGGCATCGGACGCCTTCTTTCCCTTCGCCGACGGCCCCCAGCTTGCGATCGACGCGGGCGTCACCGCGATCATCCAGCCGGGCGGCTCGGTGCGCGACGAGGAGGTCGTCGCCGCCGCGGATGCCGCGGGCGTGGCGATGGTAGCGACGAGCATCCGTCACTTCCGCCACTGAAGCTCCAGTCGGTAGGCAGGTAGGCCGCAACCCTCCAAGGGCGGACGAGCTTTGTAAGTTTAAAGCGCTAACCTTACAAAGGTCGTCTAACTCTGAAAGGAAGACAAGCCATCCCGTCAGTCCCACCCCCTGGCTCGCGACGCTCGTCGCGCTTGTCATCCGGCGCAGCTCCGCTGGGGCACTACGAGCGACGCCAATGGCAGGCCAACCTCGGTGCTCCCACTCGTAAGCATCGGCGTGGCGGGTTCTACGAAACTTTCATCCCGGCGCCGATTGCGAGCCATTCGTTTCAGTTGGACGATCAGGCCGTAGCAGCGCTGTCCGGCGCCGCAAAGGCCCTGAGCGAGCTCAACAGTTCCCCGCCGCGACTGGCTTCGTTGGAGTCGCTGGCGCGCAACCTCCTACGCTCCGAGGCGGTGGCGTCCTCACGTATCGAGGGCCTTGTCCTGTCGCAGAAGCGACTTGCCAGAGCGGCCTATCGTCCTGACGGGCGCGCAAGCGGCGATCGCCGCGCCGCGGAGGTGCTTGCCAACGTGCAGGCCATGGAAGACGCCATTGCACTAGGCGGGAGTGTGAATCCCCTCCGAGTCGCGGACATAGAGGAGATTCATCGCACTTTGTTGCGCTTCACTTTCGATGACATCGCTGGAGTGCTTCGCACGAGCCAGAACTGGATCGGCGGCAGCGATTATCACCCCTTGGATGCGACTTTTGTGCCACCTCCGCCCGAGCTTGTCAAGCCGGCGCTCGAGGATCTCTGCGATTTCGCCCGTCGCGAAGACGTCGCCCCCGTCGCTCAAGCCGCGATCGCTCATGCGCAGTTCGAGACGATCCATCCCTTCGCCGACGGCAACGGACGTGTAGGACGCGCGCTCATCTACACGATCCTGCGGCGTCGCGATGAGATTCCGCGCTACATCCCACCGATCAGCCTCGTGCTCGCAGCCGAGCCAAAGGCGTACATCAGTGGACTCGAGGACTATAGGTCTGGGAGGGTCAGCGACTGGTGCGCGCTGTTTGCCTCAGCGACTCGCCGCGCTGCCGAAGAAGCAGGAGAGCTATCGCGTCGGATCGAGCTTCTGCAGCAGACCTGGATCGAGCGGCTCGGCAATCCGCGCAGGGACTCGGCTGTGCGCGAACTGATCGCTGCCTTGCCCGCCCAGCCGGTCATCGACGTGCCGGCGGGACAGCAACTGAGCGGAAAGTCTCATGTAGCGGTCGGGAACGCCTTGAGCGCGCTCGAGACGGTCGGTGTCTTGCGTTGACTCAACGAAAAGAAGTGGGGACGCTTGTGGGAATGCGAAGCGCTGCTGAGTTTGATCGACGATTTTGAGCGCCAGCTCTCGCCGTGACCCATGGGGGGCAGTCGCGTCTCTGTGTGTGGACAACGGCTCATATGTGGCTCTGTCCAGGCGAGCTTCAGCAGTGCTCGCGCTCTCAGTGGCGCTTCTTCTTGCGGGGGTCGGGGCACGGTATCGCCGTGCCGGCCTTCGCTTCGCTGCCGTCGAGGAAGCTGAATGTGGCCGCGAACGGGAAGCCGCCTCTGGGGCAGCTGCTCGGCAGCAGGATGCCCTTGGGTGTGTAGGCCAGCGTCACGCCGCCGACGTGTTCGTAGTAGGTGACGCCGACCGGGCCGAGCGTGGCGTGCAGGTGGATGACCGAGATGTAGGGCGCGCCGGGCAGTGTCGGCACAAGCGGAATGCCGATCGAGACGACGCCGCCGAAGGGCGAGTTGGCCGGCAGCAGGATGCCGGGGAACTCGATGTGCGTGTTGACCGGCGTCGAGCCTTCGGAGTAGAAGAGCACCGACAGGTGCCCTTCCTGGTCGGGCGCGCGTACGATCGCGATCGGTGCGTTCTCCCTGATCGGAGTGACGCCGAGCACGATCCCGGTGAACGCTTCGCCGCGGCCCATGATCGAGTTGGGCGGACAGCCGCTCGGCCCAAGTTCGTCCAGCGTGGCGGGAGCGCAACTCGCAAGCCCCAGGCCGCTGAGTGCGATGCCGAGGTTGTTGGGGTAGCGCAGCTCGATCTGTGTCAACGGTGGCGGCACCTGGCCGGGTGGGGCGGAGAAGGAGAAGCCGAAGTGCAAGGTCGTGCGATCCCCAAGCTTCTCGGGAGTGAAGGCGGCGCTGAGCGTAGCGGTCGTGCTCGCTTGCGCCGCCGCGGATAGACCCAGGCTGAGTGCGACCAGTAGTAGGGCGGGGGCTCTGCGCAGGGCGACGCTCGACTTCATGGGGTCGGTCTCAGTACAGCAGCGTGCCGGTCGTCTGCACGACGAAGGCATAGTTGTCGCGGTCGAAGGTGCCGTACAGCCCGGCCGTTCCGTGTGCGTGCGCGTAGCGGCCGCTGCCGCCGGTTACGACAAGCTTGCCTGAGAAGCTTTCGTACGTGCCCGAGCCGTGCGGCGTGGCAGTGCCGTGGCCGACGATCGTGCCGTAGCGGGTGTAGGTGACGAAGCTGCCCGTGAAGGTGGAGCCGATGTCCACATGCGCGCGCATTTTGCCTGGCAAAGTGCCGCTCGCCTGGCCTTCCTCGATCAGCAGCGAACCGGAGGCTGACAGGTAGCGCAGGTGGGCGGTGTCGCTGGCTTTGAGCGCGTGCGCCAGATGGGCCCGCGCGGGTGGAGCAAGCCGGCTGCGGCTTGCGTCGCTTGCCGCAGCGTATGTCGAGAGCCCGACTGTCGCGCACAGTGTGGCAACGATCGCTGCGGGCTTACTCATTGAGCGCCAGGGTCGGGGATACGCGCGAGGCAAGCCAGGCGGGCAGCGCCACGATCGCGAGCACGGCCGCGATCACGAGCGCCAGGATCTCCACCGGACGTGGGCTAGCGACGAGGCTCGCCACCGGGAACCCGGTCACGTGGCGCAGGTAGGCGTCGATCACGAGCTGGCCGTAGATGCCGGCGAGCACACCGGTGATGCAGCCGGCGCCGAGCATCAGCGCCGACTCGACCACCAGGATCATCCGAATCCGCGCCGGTCGCACGCCGGAAAGGCGCAGCGTCGCCAGCGACACGCGCCGCTGCCAGATCGCCGAACTCAGCGCCGCCGCCATCGCGATCGTCGCGGCGAGTAGCAGCAGCGTCGAGATCTCCTGCAGGCGGCTGAGCCCTTCGCCGATCAGCGCGTCGATGCTCGCTTCGCGCGCCCGCGCGCTCGTCGCCAGCAGACCACTTGCCGGCCCGAGCGCAGCGCGCACCTGTACGAGCACGCGTGCCGCGTCGGCCCCAGGTTGCAGGCGCACATCGAGCGCGGTCGGCGAGGTGCTCGCCCACAGGCGGCTGTAGTCGGCTTGGTTCATGAGGATCGCGCCTGGGCTCCAGGCGAGGTTGGTCGTCGTCGCAGCGACTCGCATCGGGACGCTGCCGCTCGGTGTCGGCAACAGCAGCGTGCCGCCGACGCCGACGTGCGCTGCCTGGGCGATCTGCGCGGATACGGTGACCCAGCCAGCTTCGCTCAGATGTTGTGCGGCGCTCGTCGCATTGCCTGCCACCACTTGTCCATTGAGCAGTTCCCGCTCGGCTCTCGCGGGCCGCGCCAGCAGCCAGGCGCGGCGGCCGCCTGCCTGCGCCGCTGAGGGTGTGCCCTTTTGGGTATCGAGCTGCACGAAGCCCCCCTGGAACGCCTGCACGCTGGCGACGCCCTGGATGTGGACGATACGCGTAGTCAGGCCGCGCGCGCGGAAGTCGACGGTCGCCTGGTTATCGCCGGGCGCCCCCACCCAGACGTCGGCCTCGTCGGCGTAGCTGTGGGCGAAGCGCTGCACCCCGCGCAGCAGGTCGGCGCGCGCGCCGCCGAGCGCTACGGCGCCGAACAGCGCCAGTGCGCCGGTACCGGCTAGCGCGAGCGAGCGTAGCTTTGTGCCTTGCAGCGAAGCGAGCGCGACCGGTAGCACGGTCAGGCGCTGGCGGCGCTCGACCAGCGCCCGTCCGCCGCGCAGCACGGCCGCGAACGTCAACGGCACAGCGAGCACGGTGGCAAGCGCCAGCAGCTCGCAGGCAAGCAGCGCGCTGGCGGGGGAGGTTGCGAACAGGAACGTCGCCCCTGCCAGTGGCAGCATGGCTGCCAGCGCCAGCCAGCGCTGTGAGGATCGCGAGAGGGTTGCACCCAAGCTCCCTTCGGCGCGGTACACGGCGTCGAGCGAAGCGCTGTGGCGCAGGTCGAGCAAAGGCACAGCTGAAGCCACGCAGGTGGCGAGCACACCGGCAAGCGCCGCCTCCAGCGCCGGCCGCGCGGTCACGAGCGTGCGCGAGCCCAGCGTGAACCCCTCGTCGAGATAGCCGCTGGATTGATCGAGCACGGAGTGCGCGAGCACATAGCCGCCCAGCAGCCCGGCGAGCGAGGCGGCCGCTCCCAGGCACAGCGCCTGGAACAGCAGCATCTGCACGATCGCGCTGCGCCGTGTCCCGAGCAGGCGCAGGTCGGCGATCGCGCGGCGGCGCTCGGGCACGGTCAAGAGCAGCGCGGCGAAGGCGAACAGCACGCCGAGCAGCACGCTGATCGTGGCAAACAGCGAGCTCGCCTGGTCTGAGGGTCGCAAGGCCTGGCGCAGCAGCCCTACATCCTGATTGGCGGCGGCGACTTCGATGCGCCCGTCGGTGAGCGCCCCGAGCTCGCGGCGGACCTGCGCTTCGCGCTCTGGCTGGGCGAGCACGAGCACGCGCGTGATGCGGCCGGGTAGGCCGGCGAGTCGCTGCAGGTCTTCGAGCGGCATGACCGCCACGTCGGCCGCGGAGAGCGGGCCGATCGTGGCGGCGCCGAGCACGTCGGAGACGCGCAAGCGCGGCGCCTGTCCGCGCAGCAAAAGTGTGACGGAACTCCTTGAGGCGGACAGTTCGCCGGAGGCGAGCGCATTTGCCGGTGCGGGTGCGCCAGGGGTGTCGCGCGCAAGCGAGATGCCGCTCTGCCTGCTCGCGCTCGTGGGAAGGCCGAGCGCCTGAGCGCTGGCCTGGCTGAGGCCGATGGCACCCGAAGCGAGCGTTTCCCGTGGCAGCGTATGCGCGAGTCCGTCGAGTACCGTCAGTGCGGTGTCGGCACCGGCCAGTGAGACGGTCAAGCGTCGCCCGTCGGCCGCTTCGATCGTGGCCGTCTGCTCCAAGAGCGGCGCGGCCTGCTTGACGCCTGGCAACCGTTCGACGCGCACCAGCATGCTTTCGCCGAAGCCGTCGGCGCCGCGCGAGCGCAGCTGCAATGTGGCTGGGCCGATCACCTCGTGCACGAGCTGCGCTGAGGAGCCGCTGACGCTGCCGCTGGCTACGAGCGTGGCGAACACAAGCGCGACGCTGCTTGCGATGCCGAGCCCGGCCAACAGCTCCTGCACGCCGTGCACGCGCAGACGGCGGCGATAGAGGTAGACGAGCGCGCCGATACGCATAAGCGGCCGAGCGCGCGGTGGCTTGGCAGGCGAGGGCGTGAACCCGTCCCGGCCGGGAGGCGGAACGCTTGTGCTCGATTCAGCCCGCGGCAACGCTCGCACTCCTCGATTCGGCAGAGGGCAGGCTCGGCTCTCGTGCTTGCGTAAGTTGTGTCAGCTTCCCGTCGCGCAGTGTCACATGACGGTCGGCGAGGCCGGCCGCCTCGAGGTCGTGCGTCACGAGCAGTACGCCCGCGCCGCGCTCGCGCGCGACTTCGCGCAGCAGTTCGACGATCTCGCGGCTGCGCACGCTGTCGAGGTTGCCGGTCGGCTCGTCGGCGAGGATCAGGCGCGGCTCGCCGACGAGCGCGCGCGCGATCGCGACACGCTGCAGCTCGCCGCCGGACAGAGTCTCAGGTGTTTGCTCGGCCTGCGCGGCGATGCCGACGCGCTGTAGCCATGGCTGCGCCTGAGCCCGTGCCGCGCGCGCGGGTGTGCCGGCGAGCACGAGCTTCAGCGCAACGTTCTCAAGCGCCGAGACGCGCCCCATCAGCTGTGGCGACTGGTAAACGAAGCCGACGTCGCGCTGCAGGTAGTCGCAGGCCTCGCGCTCGGACAGCGCGGAGATCGAGCGCCCGTCGAAGCGGATCTCGCCCTCGTCAGGCGACAGCAGCGCCGCGACGAGCAGCAATAGCGTCGTCTTGCCTGAGCCGCTCGGTCCGTGTAGCGCAAGCATCTCGCCTGCCTGGAGCGTTAGGCTGGCGCCGTCGACAGCGCTGACCTGCTCCGAGCCGCGGCGGTAGCGCTTGACCACGCGCTCGAGTTCGAGCATCGCCACGGCGCCCCTACTGTAGGGCGTTTCCAACCGCCTGCTGCATCACGCGCTCGCCTGGCGGCGCAAGGGCAGAACCTCGGCCAGCTCGGGTGCGCTGGCCCCGCGCAGGACGCCGTCGGACAGCGACAGCGCGCGGTCGGCGCCGGCCAGCGCGGTCGCCTCGTCGGTGCTGATCAGCACGGCGATGCCCTCGTCGGCGAGCGAGCGCAGCAAGCTCAGGATCGAGTCGCGCTGCAACAGATCCACACCCCTGACCGGGTCGTCGATCACAAGCAGCGACGGCTCGAGCGCGAGCGCGCGGGCGAGCGCGACGCGCAGTTGCTCGGCGCCGTCGAGCTCGTGCAAGGCGCGTGGCGCGCAGTCGGCGGCGCCGACGCGTGCCAGAGCCGTGTAGGCGCGTGCCCGCGCGAGTGCTCTTCGCACACCGCGCCCGAGCTGACCCAGCAGCAGCTCGTCGAGCACGCTCGGCGCGTCCAGCGAAGCTCGCGCGCAGTAGCCGATTCCGCCGCCCAGCGCGATCCCGCCCGCGCCGTTCAGCTCATGCTCAGCGAAGCGCACGCGCCCAGCGTCGGCTGGCTCGATCCCGGCGGCGATACGCAGCAGCGTCGAGCGCCCGCAGCGGCGCAGGCCCCAGATCGCGACCAGTTCGCCCGAATCGAGCTCGAGCGTCACGTCGCGCAGGATCGTGCGCTCGTGCGCGCCGTGGCGGTGGCGACGGCCGATGTGCTCGAGCGCGAGTAGGCTCATCGCTTGGCCGCCCGTCCCGCCGCCAGCACGCTCAGCTCGCGCCGCGCGTAGCCGATCCAGGCAAGGCGCGCTTGCACCGACAGGCGCTGCTCCTCGCGCAACAGTCGCGCTGCCAGCTCGCCTACTTGACCGCCCTCCCCCACGCGGGTATCGGCGTCGGCTGAGGCTGCTCCGGCCCCACGGCTCCCATCCTTGTGAGCATGCTCCGAGCTTGCCTCGCTGGCGTCCCGCAAGCACGTCTGCTCGTAGCGCTCGAGGATCGCAAGCGCCCCCTGTGGGCCCAGCACCGCCAATTGCAAAGCAAACAAGTGCGAGCGGCGTCGCTCGTCGTGGGCCTGCTCGATCAGCCAGTCGGCGTAGCTGTCGTCCCCCAGGGGGGTTGGGCGGTAGTGCGGCTTGGGTTGGCGCGAGATCTCCGGCGCCTCGCCGGGCGGCAGCTTCTCGATCAGCTCACGGCGCTCGAGCGCGTCGAGCGCGGTGTAGATCTGCGAAGGGCTTGACAGTTCGAGCACGTGCCCGTACGTGCGTTCGAAGCGCTGGACAAGCTCGTAGCCATAGCTCGGGCGCTGGATCACGAGCGCCAGAAGCGCCCAACTGACAGGTGAGCGCAGTGCCGTCCCACCTTTCTCATTGACAACCCCAACCGCTCCCATGAGCAGAGACTAGCGCAAACAGGAACGACTGTGTTAGCTATTCACAACCTAGAAGCTTCTAGGTACTGGCTTGTCTTGCCGGCGCGGTACGTGCATGATCTGTCTCGCACAGGTGTCGTGAGGGTCCCATGCCTTCTCGCTACTGTCAAGCAGCGGCCCAGGGAGTCGTCTGCCGGTTTCCACTGACTTCTAGGAGGGGATGGATAGATGTTCTCGATCATTCGCAAGCGCGTCACCTACGCCAACGTCGCGATGACGCTCGCGCTCGTGTTCGCGATGAGCGGCGGCGCCTATGCCGCCGGTAAATACCTGATCACCTCGACCAAGCAGATCAGTCCGAAGGTGCTCAAGTCGCTGGTCGGCAAGACCGGGCCGGCGGGTAAGAACGGGGCGAACGGTGCCAACGGCGTGAATGGCGCGCCGGGCGAAAAAGGCGCGCAGGGGCCGCAGGGACCGCAGGGTGTCGAAGGCAAAGAAGGCAAAGCGGGCGAACCGGGTAAAGAAGGCAAAGCCGGCGCGAACGGCACGACCGGTTTCACAAAGACGTTGCCCCCCGGGGAAACCGAGACAGGCACTTGGAGCTGGTTCTCACCCGTCCAAGGTGCTGTTGCGATACCGATCTCCTTGACGATACCGCTGAGCGCGAAGCTCGCTGAAACCCAGGTTCACTACATCAACAGGTCCAACGAAGAAGTGATCTTCCCTGAAGCCACTAAAGGGCTGATATTTACCGGACCAACAGAAGAAAAGCAGAAATCAACACAATGCTTGGGGTCCGTCGAAGAACCCACGGCTGCACCTGGGAACCTCTGCGTATATACCGGGGAAAACAGCGGATTTGAATTGCTGAACCATCTATT
Source organism: uncultured Solirubrobacterales bacterium (assembly GCA_963827045.1). Classification (GTDB taxonomy): domain Bacteria; phylum Actinomycetota; class Thermoleophilia; order Solirubrobacterales; family Solirubrobacteraceae; genus Palsa-744. The sequence continues at coordinate 926,066 of CAWGZH010000002.1, read as the reverse complement.
TCAGAATCCCGCGACGCCATTCCCGAGCACCGTGGAAACGGGAACAGCCGGAACGGTGATGTGGATGTCTGTATCAGCAAACTCGGATGCTTACGGCACATGGGCTGTAACGGAGCCGGCGGCAGGATAAAGGACAGGACACGACAGCGAGCGGATCGAGACGCAGGGCTAGGGCATGGGACTGCGGTCCCATGCCCGTCGGGGAAGATTTCCCCAGGCGGACCTCCTCGCGGGGCCGCCCAGGGAAACCCCGATCTCGTAATGACCGTACCGAGAAGGAGTAACCGTTATGCACAACACGTCCAGGTCACACACATCCCGGCGCATCTCGTCGCGCGTCGCGGCGGTGCTGCTCGCGTTGGCGGCCTGCGTGACCGGGCTGTTGTGCGCGAGCGCACCGGCGCTGGCCGAATTCTCGCGCCCGTACATCTCACAGATCACGGGCGCTCCGACCGGGCCCAACGGCGTACAGGTTACCTTCGCGGAATCGAATACAGAAAGCCTCACGCTCGATCCGCGCAGCGGCAACCTGTACGCGGGCATTGCCGGCGGTCGTGGCGATAATTTCGCCGACGAGTTCGACTCGTCTGGTGAATTCGTCGAACGGCTCACGGGCCTGTCTGCGACCAGGTTGGCTTTCGACGATGAAAGCGGCAAGCTTGAAAGCACGGCCAACGGAAGAGAAAACTATGCGGCTGTCGATAACTCGACCAGCCCGACCGACAAAGCCCGGGGCGACATCTATATAACAACTGCCGAAGCCGACCCGCATGGACAACTCGGGTTTGTACGTCGCGTCGATAGCGGCGGGGCTCCAGCGCCCTTTACTTGTTTGGAAAACGGTGGGACGCCGGAATATATCAATGGAGCGGGTGAATTGACCGGCAAACCCGGCGAAACCTGGGGGGAATACGGTACTATTGAACTGATGAGCGGTGTCGCCGTCGATTCCGGCGGCGCCACCGTTACGTCCGCCGGCGATATCTACGTCGACATCAAAAATTCGGCCTATGAAAACCCGGTTCTTGCCCCCCACATAGACGAGTTCACCCCGGAAGGGTGTTTCGTGCGGGAGTTCACGCAGGCAATGGTGCCCGAAAAGCTTCCCTATGGGGGTGGTGTTTTTGGCAGTGGGAGCGGGATCAGGGGTGTGGCGGTGGATCCCACCAACGGCGATGTCTTGATCCAGGCCCCGGACAGTTCTGGGAACGAAGCGGTCGATGAGCTCACCGAATCCGGTGAATTCCTCGGCAAGATTACTGGCATCTCAAAGACCGACAACTTCAGCGCTGGTGTTGGTCTTGCTGAAAGTGGTGGTTTTGAGTCCAGTGGCATCAGTGTCAACGCTGAAGGCGATCTCTATCTAATAGATCGTGAACTTACAGGCGAATATGGGCCGGGAGGGCCAGTCATCAAGCCCGTGATAGATAGGTTTGGTAAAGGCGCTTTTTATCCCCGTGTAGTGACCGGTGCGGTGAGCGGTGCGCACTCGGGGACTGTGACGTTGAATGGTGTTGTGGATGGCGAAGGTCGTGGGTTGGAAGTGTGCAGGTTTGAATACGTCTCTGAAGCTGCGTTTAAGGCCAACGATGTCAATGCGCTGCAGGCATTGAGCGTCTCAGGCGCGAGCGGTGGTGGCTTCTCGCTCTCTTTGGACGGTCATAGCACCGCCGCTCAGGGGACCGGCGATCTGGTCGGGCCCGCTGAAGGCAGCGGCGATCTGATCGAAGGCGCCAACGCCATCACGGGCTTGACGACGAGCTCTGGCACGTTCATCGTGGGCGAGGAAATCTCAGGCGCGGGCATTCCCGCCCACACCACGATCCAAACTGTCCGCCCCGGCGTGATCATCCTCTCAGCCGACGCAGAAGCCTCTGGCAGCGCTGTGGCGTTGAATGCGGCCTCAAATGAAATTACGGGTCTGGTCACGAGCTCAGGCTCGTTTGTCGATGGCCAGGAAATCTCAGGCGCGGGTATCCCGGCGGGCACGACGATCACGGCGCTGAACAGGGTCGCCGGGACCCTCACGCTCTCCGCGGAGATCACCGCCAGCGGGACTGGTGTGGCTCTATCTTCGGCGATCCCTTATGACCCGAGCGCCGCGCAGGTCTCGGCGGCCCTTGAAAGCCTACCCGCGATCGGCTCTCACAACCTGTCGGTCACGGGCTCTGCCGGTGGCCCGTTCACGATCGAATTCACGGGCGCTCGCGCTCACGCCGATATCCCGCAGTTGAGCGCTGACTCTTCGGGCTTGACCCCGGCCGGCGCGAGCGTCACGGTCACAAGTACGCGTGAAGGCGGCGACGGATGGGCACACCCAGCGGGATCCCCGGCTTGTGCTCCTGAAGCGAGCAAACTCGCAAAGGAAGGCAACCAGCCGGTCCATGCGGAAATCAAAGGCCTGTCCGCCGGGACGGTCTATGACTATCGCCTGGACGCTGCGACCAGCCTCAGCGAACACGGCGCCAGCCTGGACGGCGACACAGAATCGTTTGCCGCGCCGGCCAAACCGCTGGTGGAAGACTCATCGGTCGATGACGTGTCCTCCTCGTGGGCCGATTTCCATGGGGTGCTCGATCCGGTGGGCGAGGACACGACCTATCATTTCGAATACGTCTCCGCCGCGGCGTTCGCCGCCGACGGGGACTCCTTCGTTGGTCCGGATCCTGCCGCGAGTACTCCGATACCTGCTGGGGATATCGGTTCGGGCGATAGGGCTGTGAGTGTGAACGTGCAGGCCGGCGGCCTGTCGGCGAGCACGACCTATAAGTATCGCTTGGTCGCGTCAAACGGCGAAGGCGCCACGGATAGCGCAAACGGGGTGTTCTCGACCTCACCGGCGATGGTGGCGGGGTTGCTCGACGGTCGCGCGTATGAGATGTTGACCCCGCCGAACAAGGAAGACTCCGAAGACACGTTCGGCGGCCCGACGGATACCTTTGGCGACGAGCGTAAAGAAGAAGGCCTCGGTGGCGCGACGAACTACGATCTGGGTTATTCCTCTGAAGATGGGGAACATTTCCTGTTGTTGTCGACGGCGGCGTTCGGGCAGTTCCCATCTTCGGGTGAGGATTCCTATGTGTTCTCGCGCGGCGCCGGCGGCTGGTCCTTCCAGTCTTTCGCTTCGCCGAGCCTAGGGGTTCAGAGCGGGTATGCCGCGGTCAGCGATCCCCTGAACTTCTCTGTAATAGGCGCCAACGATGAGCTCTCGACCGGCGCTTTTCAGCCGCCCGAGGTGCAGCTGGTTGGTCCTGTCGGTGGCCCGTACGCGACGATCCAGTCGGGCAATAGCAATACCCCGACGGAAGCTGTGATCGTTGGCGGCTCGGCGGATTTGAGTCGTGTGGCTCTTGAAAGCCCCGATCACGAACTCGCGTCAAGCGAAGGAGAAAGGAAAACGGACTCCAAGCAGGATCTCGGGACCGCGGCTCTGTATGAATGGAGCGCCGCGGAAGGGTCTGCGGCTCGTAAACCTGAATCCCAAGGGAGAATTGTTGAAGTGCGGGGCGGTGCTTGGCATCGCGGGCCAGAACGACGCGGACGCCGAGGGCGGGACCCATGACGCGGTGTCAAGCGATGGCTCTGAGGTCTTCTTCACCGCGCCCGACCCGCACACGCTGAACGCGGGCAGCGGCTGCTGGGATGGTGGCAGCGTGAACCCGCCGCAGCTTTATATGCGCGAGGACGGTACGCGGACGGTCGAGGTGTCCGCTGCGGAAGCGGGCGTCAAGGAGGCTCCGGCGAACCCCGCGAACCCAGCTGAACCGGCGATCTATGTGGGCGCCTCAAAGGATGGCTCGAAGGTGTTCTTCTTGACAAAGACTGAGTTGACCAAGGAAGCCGAAGTGTTGGGGTTGCACGATATGGAGTTGTATGAGTACAACAGCGATCCGGCCGCGGGCGAAGCGTCGCTCGTGCGCGTCTCGCGCGGGGAAGCGGGTGTGCCGGGTGGCGTGGAAGACGTGCCGGCGGTCTCAAGCGACGGGTCGGCCGTGTATTTCGCCGCGGCTGGGGAACTGGCACGTCACGCGGGTGGTGGCGGTGGCCTGTATCGCTATGACACGCTCACACACACGACCGTCTACGTCGCGTCGAACCCCGGCTATCTGGCCCCGCTATACAAAAGCGAGGGCACGGCGGAGGCGACGTGGTACGCAAGTGTCCTGGGCGGCGGAGGTGCGTCCCAGCAGTATGCCGGTCTGGACGTTCGCGCGAGCTATTACTCGACTGGTAACGGCGAGTTCCTTGCGTTTGACTCCCCGGCAAACCTCACGGGCTATGACTCGGGCGGCAAGCCGGAGCTCTACCGTTACCGCTATGAACCGGAATCGCCCTCCGGTGGCAGTATCGTGTGCGTGTCGTGCAACCCGAACGGGTCGCTGCCGTCCTATGGCGCGACGTTCACGCGCTCGGCGGTGGATGGGGATAACCCCGCGGGTACCGCGCCGCGTCCGATCTCAGAAAACGGACAGTACGTGTTCTTCGACACGCAGGAATCGCTGTTGCCGGCGGATACCAATGGCAGGGTCGATGTGTATGAGTGGCATGAAAGCCCGGTCTCCCACGAAGGCGCGATCGGTTTGATCACCACGGGCCAGGATACAAACGACTCGTTTTTCCTGGATTCGAGCCCGGATGGCAAGAACGTGTTCTTTGGTACGCATTCGCGGCTTGTGCCGGCCGATCAGGACAATCAGGGTAATTTGTACGATGCGCGTATCGAAGGCGGTTTCCCTGCCCCGTTGGGTGCGGGTCCGTGTGAAGGCGATGCGTGTCAGAACCCCTTGCCCGGGCCGGTTTATCAGACGCCGACGTCGCTGAGTTTCAGTGGCGCCGGCGATCTCTCAAGCGAACCGCAGCACTCCACGACCACGGGAAAGAAGGCAGCGAGCAAGTGTGTAAAGCCCAAGCGTCTCAGTCACGGCAAGTGCGTGAAGCCAAAGAAGAAAGCAAAGAAGGCGACGCGCGCGAGCAGAGCACGCGGCGAGCGGAGGGCGGGACGATGAGTATCCCTATGCGTTTGAAGCTAGCGGCCCTTGCGCTTGTGTGTGGCGGTGCTCTGGCGAGTGCTTCTCCGGCGCTTGCTGTGACGGGTGGTCCGCAGTGGACTGTTACGGCGGTGTCTGCCCCGACGAACCTCGTGCCGGGCGATGAGTCGGGCGACCAGTATTACAATGTGACGGTCGCGAACACGGGTGGTGAACCTAGCAGTGGTCCGGTAACGATTACCGACACGCTCCCGGAAGGCATAACGCTTGATGAGGCCGGCGCGGAGGGCTTTGAACTGGTCAACGAAGTTACTGAGTTCGACGAACTGGGTACGCGGTCCAGTTGCGATGGTGTGTCGTGTACGTTCTCGGAGTCGGTCGTGCCGGAGGCGATGTTGTTGGTAAGGATCCCGGTCGATGTCAACTTGACGGGCGAGCAGACGGTCACGAATGTCGTGCATGTTTCGGGTGGTGACGCCGCGGATGTGTTTGTGCGTACCCCGACGCTGGTCAGTCATACCCCGGCGGGTTATGGTATCTCGCCGGGCTCAACGACGGTCTCATTGTCTGATAGTCAGGCGGGAGCGCACGCCGATCTGACGAACACGATCGGCTATAACACGGTCACTGGTGAAGGCGTGGACGCGGGCGATCAGAAGGAAGCGTCGGTCGTGTTGCCGCCTGGTTTCGGGGGGGATCTGGTCGAAACGCCGACGTGTTCGGTCGCGAAGTTCTCCCATGAAGAATGCCCGATCGGGACGCAGATCGGCGTAGCGACGGTGCTCTTCGCGGGCCTACTCGGTCACGAAGCGAATACGGTGCCGGTGTACAACCTGGCGGCAGAGCCGGCGGATGTGGCGAAGATCGGGTTCCCCATCGCCGGTGGGCTCGCGCATGTGCAGGCCGATATCACGGTACTGCCCGGCACCTACCAGCTCAAGACGACTTTCCATAACATCAATGCGCTTGTCAAACAGAATCTGGTGTCGGTCACGATCTGGGGTGTACCGACCGAAGCCTCACACGACGATTGGCGCTGGAACGGAGGAGGACCAAGTGGGAAGTTTGGTGCGTCCTCGAGTAACGCGCGGGTCCCGTATCTAGCGAGCCCTACGTCGTGTACGGGTGAAGCACAGCCGACGAAGTTCCAAAGTGTTTCTTGGCAGGAACCTGACGCTAAGCCGGCCGAAGCCGAACCGTTGTTGGCGCCGCTTGACGATTGTGACCGGTTGGGGTTGGAGTCCACGTTCACGGCGGTACCGACGACCACCAGCGCTTATGCCCCAACGGGACTCAATGTTGAATTGGGGGTTCGTCAGACCAACGAAAACCCCGAAGGGCTCGCTGCCTCGGCGTTGAAGAAGGCCGTGGTTACGTTGCCGGAAGGGATGACGGTCAACCCCTCTGCGGGTGTGGGGTTGGGTGCGTGCACACGCAGCGAGTACGAAGCCGAAAGGTTGGAAACGCCTGTTGGTGAGGGTTGTCCGATCGAGTCCAAGCTCGGTACGGTCCATATCGAGACCCCGGCGCTCAACGAAGAAGGCACGGGTTCTGTGTATTTGGCGACACCGTATGCGAACCCGTTTAGCGAAGAAGGCCATCCCGACGGGTCGCTGCTCGCGTTGTACGTGGTCGCACGGTTCCCTGTGCGTGGTGTGACAGTCAAGGTCGCGGGGAAGGTCACTACTGACCCGATCACAGGCAGGTTGGTGACGGCCTTTGAAGGGGTCCCCTCGCTGGATGGCGAACCCTCATTGGAAGGTTTGCCGCCCGTGCCGTTCAGTACTTTTACGTTCCAGTTTCACCAGGGTGAGACCTCGCCATTGGTTAGTCCACCGGCGTGCGGGGACTATAATGTGCGGGCCGAACTGATCCCCTGGTCAGAACCCGCAGAGACCCTGACCGATCTCAGCTCCCCCTTTGAAATCACGAGCAGCTTCAGCGGCGGAGCATGCCCAAGCGGCGGGGTTCCGCCGTTCAAACCAGAAGTGTCCGCCGGCACACTCGACAACGACGCCGGTTCTTATAGTCCGTTTGAGATCCGTATCACTCGTGGTGACGGCGAACAAGAGATCACAGGGTTCGCCTCACAACTACCGCTGGGACTGATCGCAAGCCTCACGGGTGTCCCGTTCTGCTCGGAAGCGGACATCGCGCTAGCACGTACGAAGACAGGGGCGCAGGAGGAAGCAGAACCCGCATGCCCCGCTGCGAGTCAGATCGGACGGACGCTCGTAGGCGCGGGCGTCGGCGAGGTCTTGGCCGACGCTCCCGGAGCGATCTACATGGCCGGTCCGTTCGACGGCGCACCGTTCTCGGTCGTGGCGATCACGAGTGCGAAGGTCGGCCCATTCGACTTGGGGACCGTAGTCGTGCACTTGCCCCTACTGATCAATCCGATCACCGCGGCGGTCAGTATCCCCGCGGGTGCGGCCGATCAGATCCCGCACATCATCCGTGGGATCGTGATCCACGTCCGTGACATCCGCGTCTTTATCGAACGCCCTGATTTCACGATCAACCCAACCAACTGCGACCCCGCGAGCTTCTCAGCAACCGTTATCGGCGGCGGTATGAACCCGACCGATATCGCCGATGAGGACCCCGTAACAGTCTCAAACCCCTTCCAAGCAGCCGACTGCCAAAGCCTACAATTCAAACCCGGATTCAAAGTCACAACGTCAGGGAAAACATCACGGGCCGACGGGGCGAACATCGCCGTGAAGCTGACCTATCCAAACGCGCCGCAGGGTACCCAGGCGAACATCAAGGAAGTCAAGGTCAACCTGCCAAAACAACTCCCATCCCGCCTGACGACACTACAAAAGGCATGCACCGACGCACAGTTCGAAGCGAACCCCGCCGGGTGCCCGTCAGACTCGATCGTGGGACACGCGACCGCTAACACACCCATCCTGCCCGTCCCGCTGACAGGGCCAGCATATTTCGTATCCCACGGAGGAGCGAAGTTCCCCGAACTAGTCATCGTTCTGCAAGGCTACGGCGTGACACTCCAACTACACGGCGAAACGTTCATCAGCAAAGCCGGGATCACCAGCAGCACCTTCCACGCGATCCCCGACGCCCCAGTCGGCAGCTTCGAACTAACACTGCCCGAGGGCCCAGACTCCGCGCTCGCCGCCAACGGCAACCTCTGCACGTCGCAGCTCACGATGCCCACCGCGTTCGTCGCGCAGAACGGCATGGCAATCCACCAGTCAACGCCGATCGGAGTGACCGGCTGCAAGCCCGCCGTCAGTGTCGTGCGCCACAGCGTCAAGGGAGCCACCGTCACGATCGTCGCGAGCGTGCCCGCGGCCGGCAAGGTGGTGGCGAGCGGGTTCGGACTCTCGCGCGCCGTCAAGAGCACCCGCAAGGCAGGCACGCTGACGCTCACGCTGAAATTGTCCGCACACGACCGGGCGCTGCTGAAAGCTCACCCCGGGCGCAAGCTGAAGGTCGCCGTCAAACTGCTATTCACGCCGGCGCACGGGCACAAGCTCACGGCCGGCGTGAGCGTGAACGTCGGCTGAGCGCGCGCGAGAGTGTGGGCACGGCCGGGGTGGCGTGGAGGGTGAGATGGCGACCGCGGTCGAGGAGAGCCTGAAGCGCAGCCAGCTCGCGGGCGTGCAGCGCTCGCGGATCGTCGTCGCCACGGTCGAGGCGTGCGCCGAGCACGGCGCCGCGGGGCTGTCGGTCGCAGAGATCGTCGGCCGCGCCGGCATGTCGCGGCGCACGTTCTACGAGCTGTTCGAGGACTGCGAGGACTGCCTGCTGGCCGCGCTGGATCACGCGATCGCCCTCGCGACAGAGCGGGTGCTCGCAACGTACGACCGGCGCGCGCCGTGGCGCGCGCGGATGCGCTCGTCGCTGACCGCGCTCGTGCGCTTCCTCGAGGAGCAGCCCGAGATGGGACGGCTGCTGGTCGTCGAGTCGCTCGCCGCGGGGCCGCGCGCGCTCGAGCGCCGCGCGCGCGCCGTCGCGCGGATCGTGGCGGCCATCGACGAGGGCCGCCAGGCTGCCAGAAAGGGTGTGCAGCCGCCGCCGCTGGCCGCGGAGGGGGTCGCCGGCGGCGTGCTGGCGGTGCTGCACAGCCGCATGGTCGCGGACGACGGACGCCCGGCGCCCGCGACTCCGCGCATGGGGGAGCTGGTGAACCCGTTGATGGGCACGATCGTGCTGCCCTACCTTGGCGCTGCCGCCGCCTGCGAAGAGCTGGAACGCCCCGCGCCCGCGCCCGCGCCGGTCGCGCCGCCGCCGGCGTCGCTCGCCCGCCTGGACATGCGCCTCACATACAGGACGATCCGCGTGCTGCAGGCGATCGTCGAGCACCCGGGCGCCTCCAACCGCCAGGTCGGACGCACCGCGGGCATGGAGGACCCGGGCCAGATCTCCAAGTTGCTCGCGCGCCTGCAGCGCATCGGCCTGATCGAGAACACGACTCTGCCGCTGGCGAAGGGCGCCGCCAACGCGTGGGCACTCACAGCCAGGGGCGCCGAGGTCCAGCGCACGATCGCTGCACAGCTCTGAGCGTCATCCGCGGAGACGACCGAACTTCAGCTCCTACGGGCCAGCGTCCCGCGGCCGGCCCCGCTCAGCCCATAACGTCCGCGAGCAACACGGTGATATCGAGGTCGTCCACGCCGTCGAGCGGTGAGGGCACGACGCTGCCCTCGTGGTAGATCGTGCAGTGCTCGTAGCCGTGCGGGCCGGGTCGCGTGCGCACCTCGACGGCGCGGCCGGGCACGTCCACGAGCCAGTAGTTGGGGATGTCGGCGGCGGCGTAGCGGTCGGCCTTCACGTTGCGGTCGATCATCTGGGAGCTCACGGCTACCTCGACGGTCAGCAGCGCGGTGCTCGGGTGCGCTCCAGCCGGCGGCCGCTGTGCGAGCAGCGCCAGATCCGGCTCCGGCTCGCAGTTGGGCTGTATACGCAGCGGCAACTGGACGCGCACGCACAGGCCGGAGCCGGCGAAGTGCTCCGTCAGCGCTTCGATCACCGCCGCGTGCGCCGGCGACTGCGGGCTCACGCCGACCAGCAACCCGTCGAGGAGTTCGACGGGCGCACCCTCCAGCGCTCCCGAGGCGACCATGCGGTCGTAGGCGTCGACGTCGAGCCGGTGGATCGGCAGGTCTGTGCCCGCAGCAGTGGCCATGCGCACATCTTACCCGGGCTGTGGCGGTAGCGCAAAGGGGGCCATGCGCACTTATCCGACGGGGGCGGCTCAACGGGACACCGGCCGGGTGTACGGGAATGGTATCCGCCTCGGTTATACTGCTGGTATGACTTACAGGGTCGGCGTCAAGGGGCAGGTGGTGTTGCCGAAGGCCGTCCGGGAACGCGTCGGGATCAATCCGGGCGACAAGGTGACGGTCGCCGAGAAGGGCGGCGTCGTGCAGATTCGCAAGGCGCTTCCAGGGCCGGCGGAGCGTGAGGCGATCGTGGCCTCGCTGCGCGGAGCGCTCGGCGGAGGGCAGCCGTTGACGGCAGCGCTGGAGCGCGACCGCCGGTCTGAATGTGCACGCGATGAGCGGGCACGCGAGGGTTTGCAAGCTGGCGATCGTCCTTGACGCCTGGGCCGTGCTGGCCCTGTATGAGGATCATCCGTGCGCGGGACGTGTGGCGCGGGCGATCCAGGACGGTCAAGCGCTGATGTCGTCTGTCAACCTCGGCGAGGTGCTCTACCAGTTGGAGCGCGACCACGGGCGCCCACAGGCGACGCGCTTGGTGGACAAGCTTCGCTCGGTCACGGCCGTCGAGGACCCGGACTGGGAGCTTGTCTCGCTGGCCGCGCGCGTCAAGGTCTCCGGTCGCCTGTCCTATGCGGACGCATTCTGCGTGGCCACGGCGATCCGCCACCGCGCGGTGCTCTTCACGGGCGACCCGGAGATGCTTGCGATCGGTCCGATCGTCGAGCTGGTCGATCTGCGGCGTGTGCGCTCGTGAGGCCAGTCCATTGTGGGTCCTCCCGGTTCGGAGAGATAGAGCCGATCAGCCCGTGACGTCCGCGAGCAGCGCCGCGACTAGGCCAGCAACTGAAAGCGCGCGCCGAGCGCTCGGTAGGTGCGCGCGGCGCGGTGGTCGCGCGAGACGAGTTCGAGATCGTGCTCGATGGCCGTCAGCGCGATCAGCCCGTCGTAGGTGGCGCCACCGCTGATCCCGGCGCCCGCGAGGCGCCTGGGTGCGCTGGCGTGATCGCGCGCCCGCAGCGTGACGTGCGCGCGCGGCAGCCGCTCTCCGAGCGCCTCTGCGGCTGTGGCGGCGTCGAGCCCGGTGCGGCGCGGGCAATCGCGTTAGGACGCTGTAGGTCTCCGCCGCGACGTGGGCGATCGTGGTCTGGCAGGCGGCCAGCGCCTCCGCCGAGGCCTCATGCGCCGGGTGGTCGGCCAGCAGCGCGGCGATCGTGATACTCGTGTCAGCCGCAGCCCTAGGACTCACCGGCGCTCGCGTACCGCTTCGAGCGCGCCGCGCACGTCCTCGTCGGAGATCGGTGTGCCGGTCGCGGCGAACGAAGGCCCATGGGGGCCGGCCACCAGTCGCGCCGGCTCGTGTTGCGCCGACAGCTCCAGGCGGCCGTCAACGACCTCGGCCTCCAACCCTGTCTCCGGCGAGAATCCAAGCTGGTCGCGCAGCGGCTTGGGTATCACGACACGCCCGGCCCGGTCGATTGACACGTGCATGGTATGAGGGTACCACGGGAATGGTATTCCGGCGGCTTCGCGCGCCCTTGACAACCCTGGCATAGCGATATATCGTGACCTTACTTATATGTATCACGATAGGAGTTAGATATGTTTGGTCAAGTACAGCGACACCACCACCAGCAACACCACCGCGGGCCCGGCCCGCGCGATTTCGGCCCCGGGGGCCGCGGGGGCTTCGAGGGGTTTGGCTTCGGTGCCCTTGGCGGCTTCGGCCCCGGCGGCGGCGGGCGCTACGGTCGCGGGCGCAAAGCGCGACGCGGCGACATCCGCACCGCCGCGCTGCTGCTGCTGAACGAGGAGCCGCGCAACGGCTACCAGATCATGCAGGAGGTGCAGGAGCGCAGCGACGGCGCTTGGCGTCCGAGCCCGGGCTCGGTCTACCCGGCGCTGCAGCAGCTGGAGGATGAGGGCTTGATCCGCTCGAGCGAGGGCGGCGGCGGCACCGGCAAGGTGTTCGAGCTGACCGACGCCGGGCGTGCCAACGTGGAGCAGCGCGACGCCGACGCTCCCGCCCCCTGGGAGCAGATGAGTGGCGACGTCTCAGACCAGGCGCGCGAGCTGGCGGGGACGATGCGCGAGGTCGCCTCGGCCTTTGTGCAGGTGATGCGCAGCGGCAGCGACACCCAGATCGCGGAGGCCCGCAAGCTGCTTACGGCGGCGCGGCGCGACCTCTACCGTATCCTCGCTGATGGAGATCCCGAGACCCCTGGGAAGGACTAGCGAGTGAGTCAAGCCGATCCAGCGAGCAACGGTGCCGCGACGCCGACCGGGGCGACGTCTAACGCCGCGACGCCAACCGGCGCGACGCCCAACGGCGCGACAACGACTGGCGCCGCGTCCGACGGGAGCGTACCTGCGATCTCCGTGCGAGACCTGACCAAGACCTACGACGAGATCGAAGCGGTGCGCGGGATCGACTTCGAGGTCGCGCGCGGGGAAACGTTCGGCTTTCTCGGCCCCAACGGCGCCGGCAAGTCGACGACGATCTCGATGCTGTGCACGCTGGCGCGTCCGACGGGCGGCTCGGCGCGCGTGGCCGGCATGGATGTGGTCTCCGAGCGCGACAGCGTCAGGCGCAGCATCGGCTTGGTCTTCCAGGACACGACGCTCGACAACTATTTGTCGGCCGAGCAAAACCTGCGCTTGCACGCCGAGCTGTACGGGATGCCGCGCGAGTCGATCGCCCCGCGCATGCAGACGGTGCTCGAGATGCTGCAGCTGTGGGAGCGCCGTGAGAGCCTGGTCGGCACGTTCTCCGGCGGCATGAAGCGGCGGCTCGAGATCGCGCGCGGCCTGTTGCACTCGCCGCGTGTGCTGTTCCTCGACGAGCCGACGATCGGCCTCGACCCGCAGACGCGCAGCTCGATCTGGTCCTACATCACGAAACTCGAAGACGAGCAGGACGTCACGATCTTCCTGACGACGCACTACATGGACGAGGCGGAGTACTGCGACCGCATCGCGATCATCGACCGCGGCAAGATCGTCGCGCTCGACACGCCCGAGGCCTTGAAGGCAAGCGTCGGCAAGGACCGCGTGCAGATCACGACCGACGACGACGCGGCGGTGATTGCCGCGTTGGGCGAGCGTTTCGGGATCGAGGCGCAGATCGCCGAAGGCGAGGTCACGTTTGGGGTTGAGTCGGGAGAGAAGTTCGTGCCACGACTGTTCAGCGAGCTGGGTCTGCCCATCCGTTCGGTCAGCGTCGCGCGCCCGTCCTTGGACGACGTCTTCATGTCCTACACCGGCTCCACGATTCGCGACGCGGAGGCCGGCTCCAACGACATGATGCGCAACATGGCAAGGATGATGAGTCGCTGATGGCCGCCCGTTGCCCCTCACACGGCCGAGATGGCGTGCCATCGATGCTCGCCCGCCGCCCCACAACCCGCGCCGGCGCTGATCCTTGCCGTCTGGGGGCGTGCTAGTGGCGACCCGGACCCGTACCACGATCCCCGCGCAGCCCGGCTCCGCGCCTGCACTGGCGCGCCCACACGTGCCCGCGCGCAGCCTCCGCTCAGAGTTGCGCGCGATCAGGGCGGTCTGGCGGCGTGAGCTGATCCGCTTCTCGCGCGACCGCCTGCGCATCCTCACTTCGCTGATCCAGCCGTTCCTGTTCCTGTTCGTGCTGGGGACGGGCTTGTCCTCGCTCGTATCGAGCAGCACGCACGGCGTCAACTTCCGCACATTTATTTACCCGGGCGTGCTGTGCATGGCGGTGATGTTCACGGCGATGTTCAGCGCAGCATCGATCGTGTGGGACCGCGAGTTCGGCTTCCTGCGCGAGATGATGGTCGCGCCCGTGCGGCGCTCCTCGATCGTGCTCGGCAAGTGTGCCGGCGGTGCCACCGTGGCCGCTTTCCAGGGCGTGATCGTGATGGCAATCGGACCGCTCGTCGGCGTCCACTACACGCTTGGACTGGCGCTTGAGGTGTTCGCTTTGCAGCTGCTGCTGGCCTTTTCGATCACTGCCTTCGGCATGATGGCCGCCGCGCGAGTCACGCAGATGCAGTCGTTCATGGCGCTGATGCAGATGGCGATCATGCCGATGTTCTTCCTCTCGGGAGCGATGTTCCCGGTCAACAACTTGCCGACCTGGCTGGCAGTGCTCAACCGCCTCGATCCACTCACCTATGCGGTCGACCCGATGCGCCGAGCCGTGTTCGCCCACCTGAACATCTCCCCTTTGGTACGCCACGCGCTCGCCCCGGGCGTGACCTGGTGGGGATGGCATGTGCCGGGCCTGCTCGAGGCGGCGATGGTCGCGATCATCGGCCTGGTGATGCTGGCGATCGCGATCGCGGAGTTCTCGGCAGTGGAGTAAGAGATGTCGGTCGCGCTGAGTCCCGGCTGGCATATTCCAAAACGGGGATGCCCGCGCGCGCGCCGGGGGGCTTTACGTTTTGGCTTGCTCCGCCACCGCTTGCATCGCCACGCCGAGTAGCGGGTCCTGCTTGCTTGTCTCCTGTGAGGTTTCCGCAGCGCGGATGCTCTCGCGCAGGCCGTCCTGGTCGCGGAGCAGCCGGCGTTCGGTGAGCGGCTGGATCAGCCCGCGCATGGCGATCATCGCGCCGATCCAGCGCGGCGACCAAAGGCGTGCAGCACGCCGTTCGATGCCCTGCTCGATCGCGTTGACCGCCTTGGAGACGGGGGCGGGCTTGGTAAGGAAGGAGGGCGAGTTGCGGCGGATCCGCTCCGCCGAGGGCTGCGACGAAACTGGCGCGTACGAGGTCGGTGTCGATGAAACCGAAGTAGGCGCAGCCGACCTTCGCTCCACTCGGCGCGGTCTCCATACGCAGCGCGTCGCTCAAAGCCTCAACCCCTGCCTTGGCGGATGTGTAGGGCGCCATCATCGGCGCGTGCGCGACGGCCGACAGCGAGGAGATGTTGAGCAGGTAGCCCTTGCGTTCTGTGATCTGGGAGATCAGCGCGCGGTCGGTGCGCCACACGCCGAGGAAGTTGACGGCAAGCGTACGCTCGACCTGCTCGATCGGCGCCGTGGCGAGCGGCCCGGTGAAGGCGATGCCGGCGTTGGCGATGCCCACGTCGATCGCTCCGAAGCGCTCGACAGTGGCGCTGACGGCGCGTTGCAGCGCTTCGTAGTCGCTGACATCGGCTTCGAACGCGGCGGCGCGGTCACCGCCGAGCTCGGTCGCGAGTGCTTCCAGGCGCTCGGGCTCCAGGCCGACAAGCGCGACGTTGGCGCCCTTGCGGTGCAGGCGCCGCGCGGTCTCAGCACCGATGCCGCGCGCCGCGCCGGTGATGAATACGGTGCGGCCGCTTACGTCGTACGGAGTCTGGTCGCGGGCCATCGCCCGCAAACCCTACGCCTTATGCGGTGCCCAGGGCGTTCGCCTTGAGACGATCGAACTCTGCCTGCGTGATCGAGCCGCTGTCGAGCAGGCTCTTGGCCTTGTGGATCTGCTCGGTCGGGTCGCCCTTGGCGGCGACCGACTGCACGTAGTCGTCGAACTGCGATTGCGCGTTCTTCTGCGCCGCGATCGCGCGCTCGGTCATGCCGTTGTGCTCGACGATCAGGTAGACGAACACGCCGAAATAGGGCAGCACGATGATGAAGATCATCCACAGCACCTTCATGAAGCCGGAGGTGTCGTGGCGGCGGAACAGGTCGGCGATCACCGTGAACAGAATCCACAGCCAGACCACGAAGGCAAAGAAGATCAACATCGTCCAGAAAACTTCCAGGAACGGGTAACTTGCTGCAGCAATCATCAGGACCGTCCTTATCGATTGGGGGCAAGTCGCCGTCCCCCGCATATAAGGGGGGGACGCATGGCCCGTTGTAGGCTAACGAGCTTGACTATGGCGTAGCGTGCTGTCATCGCGACTGGGCCGCACTCCGCCTCAGTAGTTTTTACGCGGTCTCTATTACCATTGACAATAAGGTCCGCGCATGCTAAGAATTAGTTCTTATGCGGAGTCCGGTCCTTAGGGACTCGCCGGGCTCGTTGAGCGGGCTGCTCGAGCGCGAGCGGCTGTTCGCGGCGATCCTCGCCGAGGCCCGCGCGCACGGTTATCTCGACACAACCGTCGAGGCCGTCGCGGCGCGCGCTGGCCTGTCTGAGGCGTGCTTTCACGAACATTTCGGCACGGCCGAGGAGTGTCTGCTGGCGGCGCTGCACTCGCTGGCGATACGCGCGCACGCGCAGGTGTTCTCCTGCGCGAGCGGGCCTGTCCACCCGGATCCGCTGGCCGAACGCCGTGCCTGGCACGAACCCCATGCCGATCGCCACGCCGAGCGCGCACACGACCCGGGCGACGAGCGGCTGAGCTGCGCGCTTGCCTGCCTGGGGCCGATCCTCGCGGCAACGCGCTCGGGCGCGTAGAATGGTAGTAAGTACGAATCCTTACCAATATCAATGGTATTCTCAAATAGAGTTGGAGAGCTAATGCCACCCCGCAAGCCCACCCCTGACGCAGGCGGCGCGCCTCCCGGCAAGCTCGCTCCGGGCATGCGTCTCTCACGTGAGCTGGTCGCCGAGAGCCAGCGCGAGCGCCTTACCAGCGCGATGCTGGTGCTGGTCGATGCTCAGGGGTTTGCCGGCACAAGCCTTGCCGACCTGATCGCCCAGGCGCATGTGCCGCGCGACGCCTTCTATAGGCATTACGGCAGCATGGAGGTCTGCTTTCAGAGCGCCTACAACAGTCACTTCGCCTGGGGTGCGGGGCAGATCGTCTCCGCGTTCAACGCGCCCGAGTTGGAGGAGGGCGAGCACGCCCGGACGGCGCTTGCCGCGCTGAGCGAGTTCGCGCGCGAGTGGCCCGCCGGTGCGCGCGTATGCGCGGTTGACGTGCTGACTGTCGCCCACGGGACGCTGGAGGCGCGCGAGCAGGAGCTGGCCGGTGTGCGTGCGCTGCTCGACGATGCCTTGGGCTCAGCTGGCCCACACGCAGAGCGCGCCCCGTTGCTTGCGAGCGCCGTGCTCGGTGGCGTGCGCTGGGCCAGTTACGTGCACCTGCGCAAGCGCCCGCGACGCAAGCTGCCACGGCTTGGCGAGGAACTGTACGAGTGGATCTGCTCCTACGGCGACGCCGGCCTGGCGGGGCAGAGCGGTAGCCCGGCCGGCGGCGAGGGGGAGGCAAGCGGCGAGCGGTCCGCCGAGGATGACGACGCGTCGCTTGACGCGGCGAAGGACGCGGCGCGTGAGGCACAGGGCGAGGTCCCTGGTGCCCACGATTTCCCCGGGGAGGAGCCACGTGAGCGCATCCTGCGCGCGGTCGTCTCCCTGGCCGCGAGCAGCGACGGCGAGGACTGCACCTACCCCAAGATCGCCGCCGCCGCGGGCGTTTCGCACGACACTTTCTACAAGCATTTCTCAAGCCGTCAGGAGGCGCAGCTGGCGGCATGCGAGGCGATCCACGAGCGCCTGATCGCAGCGGCGCGCAGGGCGTCGGCCGCCGCGACGGACTGGCCTACGGGCGTGCGCGACGGCTTGGGTGCCTACCTGGCCGAGGCCGCGCGCGATCCTGAGGCGACGCGCGTGATGGTGCTCGACTCGCTCAGCCTGGGCGAGCCCGGGCGCAAGTTCTTGGAGCGCCGCGCGCGGGCACTGAGGCAGCTTTTGCGCCCAGGCTTGAACGCGCACTCAGCGTTCGGCGAGGCAAGCGCCGACATGCTCGTCGGGGCGATCCTCGAGGTGCTGCACGAACACGTGCTGGGCCGGCGGGTGGAGCGGCTGCCTGCGCTGCAGGGCGAGCTTGCCTACATCGTGCTCACGCCGCTGCTGGGCGGGTCTGAGGCGGCCGCGCTCACCGGTTCCGCAGCATCGCTCGGCACGTTGGTCGGGGACGTCGGGGCGCACACGTTTGCGCCCGGTCGCGTCGGTTTGCGGCGCTAGCGGTTCAATGCCATAGGCGTCGAGCGGAACAGCCCAGACGCCACGGGCGAGCGGGGTGGTCTGGTGGCTGTGACGCTCACAACCAGATGAAGCAACTCGAGCAGGCGTACGTAGGCGCGCACGCTCTTCTCGTCGGCCGCGAGTGCGAGCCCGAGGTTATCTCCAGGAGTCAGTGGGCAACACTAGACACAGGCATAAAAATCTGTTTTTATGTATGTCTACCAAACGTCCGCAAGGACCAAGAGGTGATCAGATGCTGCAGGCAGGAGACTCGCTCCCGAATCGGGAGCCCGACGGGCAAGAGCACGACGACGATCGGCTCAGGGGGGAGCGCCGGGACGAGCGCCTGGCCGCATTCGACGCGGCCGTCGAGCAGATCGCGTCGCGCGTGCTGCCCGCCCACCGTCAGGCCGACGGCTGGCTGGAGCGCACGCGAGCGGGGCTGCTCGCGCTGCTGGGCGCGCTCGACGAGCGCCCCGAGACCGCCCGAATCCTTGTGAACGACTCGATCGCGTGGGGGCCGGAGGTACTCGAGCGCCGCGGCGAGCTGCTCGAAGCGCTGGCAGAGGCCCTCGACGATCCGCGCGGCAAGCTCGACCCGGTGGAGCCACTGCCCGAGACCACGGGCGAGAACCTAGTTGGTGCGTCGCTGTCGTGGATCCACACGCGGCTGCAGGACGAAAGCGGGCCGCTCATGGAGCTGGCGTCGTCGCTGATGAGCATGATCGTGCACGCCTATCTCGGTGCAGAGCCGGCTCAGCGAGAGCTCGAGCGGCCGTTGACGGGGCTTGGGGTAGAGGTTGCCACGCATAGGAGCGAAGGGCAGACGCCGCTGCAACCTGCGGTTTCGCGGCTACGGGCAACTCGCTCTTCTAGCGCCGTCTAGCCTCCTCTAGCATTTTCTGCGGCTGCGTCTTCCCAGAATTGGATTGTCTCGCGCTCGTGTCTGATGCCGAGGTCGAGTGCTTGCCATGGTCCGCGGCGACCCGTGCCGGGGTCGTTGGCGGCGTAGGCTTCGTATTCGGCAAGCTTCTGGCGGTGGGTGGCCAGTTGCCCCTCGGCGAGGTTGTGGGCGTTTGCGCCGAAGAACAGCTTGAGTAGCGCGAGGTCGCGCAGTACGTAGGGCTCGGGGGTGAAGACGTGTAGCCAGCTGTTGAGCGCCTTGCGGCCGATATCGGTGAGGCTGTAGAGCTTGCGACGGCGGCCGCCGTCTTCCCGGTTCTCGGTCAGGTAGCCGCCGTGGGCGAGACGTACGGGCTCGGAGTAGAGCTGGGAATGCGGCAGCGTCCAGAATTGTCCCACCGAGACCGATGCCATCCGCTTGAGGTCGTATGGGGTCGCCTCTCCGACGAACATCGAGAGCAGGCCAAGGACGATGTAGGAGGTGGGTGTGAGCTCGATCTCGTCGGTCATGCGCGTAAGCCTTGACAACAGTCTATTTCGGATGGTATGTTACGGACTATGGCGTCGGAGGGGTCACAGAGAGCAGGGAGGACCGGGAGGCCGTCGCGGCATCGCCGCAGAGTGTCGCCGATACGCCGGGGATTCGTCGCCCTGGCCTCGGCCATATTCGCGACGCTCGTGCTCGCAAACGGCGCTGTGGCGGCTCCTGTGGTCACTTTGAAGGTCAAAGCGCTACCGATCTCAGGGTTCCCTGGGACGGGCAACGTGCTGGGGGCAGGTGCCGAGGTCGAAGTGCAGTCCACGATCAGCGGAACCGAATACGGCGGCTACCCCTCCCCCCTGACAGAGCTCAACCTCTACTCGCCAGCTGGGTCGAAGATCACGCCGACAGGATTCGTGACATGTGCGAACTCCGTGCTCGAAAATGCCGGGGGGAAAGGCTGTCCGCAGCGCTCGCGCGCCGGACCGGTCGGCGTCGGCCTCGGCGTCGTGACCTTCGGTGGCGTGCCCGTCCCTGAGAAAGTCACGATCGAATCGTTCTTCGCCCCCGCCGGAGGGCTGACGTTCCTCGTGGAAGGCACCACCCCCTCCTATTTCCAAGTCCTCGAAAAGGCGCACTGGATCAACACGAGCCCACCCTACGGACAAGAGGTACTCGTCGAAGTCCCCCTGGTCGAAACCGACCCGGGAGGCAACGACGCATCGATCCAGTCGTTCACCGTCAAGGTCGGCGCGGCCTACAAACACGGCAAGAAAACCGTCTCCTATTTCACACAACCAAAGAAGTGCCCAAAGGGCGGCTTCCCGGTGAAGATGGAAATGAAATTCCTCAGCGGCGAAACCGTCATCGTCAACGAGAGCGTGCCCTGCCCGCTGGCAAAATAAGAACGTTATGAGCGCAGGGCGCGATCACACCGCATCGCACGCCCATCCAATCCCAAAACCAAACCCGAGCGGACACCCTCTTAACCGGCGGTCGAGGACTTCGCCGGGCTGGAGGGAGTGCTCGACATCGTCGCCCTGTCGGGTGCGTTTGGCGGGTTTGCTGGCCGTGACGCTTGGTGGAGTGCCAGGTGTTGCCGCCTACTTTGGGAGAGGTCGCAGCCTGGTACTCAGGAATGCGCTGACCCGCTGTGCGTAGAGCGCCGGATCGACATTCCAGGACTCGATGTGTCCTGCATATGGCACGCGGTAGTAGCTGACCCAGCCGGAGAGCTCTTTGGCAAACGCGTCGCTGCTTAAGATCGGCACGACTTCGTCGTCGGTGCCGTGGAACAACAGGATCGGCAGGTGAAAGTCGCCGGGATGATCGAGCGCGTCGAGGCTGTTCCAGTTGGGATGGATGCGCAGGTCGATTGCCCACTCGACAGGATCCGCGGCGGATGAGGGCAGGCCCATCTCTTTGGCGTTGAAGGAGAGGATCGCCTTCCAGTCGAGCGCCGGCGCGTCGAGGATCAGGCCAGCGACATCGTGCGCAAGCGAAGAGCTCTCCATGAACTGGGAGACGATCGCACCGCCCATCGAATAGCCGACCAAGACCAGGCGCTTTGCTCCGTGGGCCAGCGCATAGCGGGCAGCGCTCTGCAGGTCGCGCCACTCGGTCTGACCCATGTGGTGATGGTCGTCCGGGCTTGGCGGCGCGCCGAGGTCCTGGCGGTAGGTGATCAGCAAGCTGGGCAGCCCAGCGCGGTGCAGTATCGGCGCAATCCGCAGGTCGTCTTCGCGGTTGCCATTGATGCCGTGCACGACGATCGCCCAGGTGCGCGAACGCCCGGGGATCAGCCAAGCGGGCATCGCCCCTAGTTCGTCGGGAATCTTTACGTTCGCGAAGGCCAGTCCCAGGGCTTGTTCGGGGTTGCCCCGGTAAACGTTGGGGTCGAAGTCAACTTTCGTCCCGGGTGCCAGGTGACCTTGCAGTGTTCTGAGTCGGCGCGTAACAGCATTGGCGTCACTGCTCAGCACTCCTTCGACGATCGCGTGCCCGGTCGGCCATTCCAGGCCGTAGACGCCGGGCCGCAGTGTGTCTTTCGAACGCGACAGCACCACCTGGCCGGGGGACAGCGCCTTCACGGTCGCGTTCGTGGGCCAGGGCGGATGTTCGGGCACCACGACCTTGGAGGAGAAGTACCAGCTGGCCGCGGCTCCGGCTGCGAGCAGGACGAGTATCAGCAGCAGACTTGCAACCAGCAGCGAACGCCGGTGGCGCCGTGGCCACGAGCGGTTCTCCGGGATCGATATGGGCGAGGCGTTCACGCCGCCTGAGGCTACCCGACCCATCTTCTGGCTTGCTCTGGAGTTCTTACACTGGCGGCTCTGGCCGTGCGCACAGAAACCGAGATCACCGTCCGCCGAAGCGTCGGCGACGCTTGTCGAACTCGGTCAGACAATCGAGGAGGGATTGTCTTGTGAAGTCCGGCCACGGCTCATTACGGAACATGAGCTCCGAGTAGGCGGCTTGCCACAGCAGATAGTTCGAGAGTCGCCGCTCGTTGCCGGTGCGGATGATGATGTCGGGGTCGTGCATCTCCGGCGCGTATAGGCAGGCGCGGAACTCTCCTTCGCTGCCGCCGGTGAATCGCTTGGCGGCGTCGAGGATCTCGGCACGTCCGCCGTAGTTGAAGGCGATGAACAAGACGAGGCGCTTGTTGCTCGCGGTGAGTGCTTCTGTTCTGTGCATCTGCTCGACGAGCTCGCTTGGGACTCCCTCTCGGCGTCCAAGGAAGCGCATACGGACTCCTTGGCGGTGAAGCTCGGGGGTCTCTTGGGCGATGCGCTGGGCGAGCATCGCAATCAGGCCCTGTACCTCATCTGCGGGTCGCGCCCAGTTCTCGGTGGAGAATGAGTACACGGTCAGCTCTTCGATGCCGAGTTCTACCGCGTCGCGGAGCCTGGCCTTCAGCGTATCGGCCCCTGCCTTGTGGCCGTCGTGTATGGGTAGTCCGCGCGCTTGTGCCCAGCGGCCGTTGCCGTCGGCGATAATCGCGACGTAGCGGGCTCGATAGGGATCATCGTCTGTCTCCGATACAGCGGCGCGCATCAGCGATCGCTTTCACGCCCGATTGCCTGGCGCGCCCGCTTTGCAGCCCGCCATGTGCGCAGGACTCCAAGGGTGGGGGTGATAAGTGGTTTGAGCTCCTGGCGAATTTGGCGGGTAACGGGCCGCGCGAAGTCGCCGTTGGCTGTTGGTGCAGAGATGTAGTAGGCGGCGACACCGACGAGAGTCATTAGATGATGTGCGTCATTAGGCAAAGGTGAGGCATATTCGACGACGCGTCGCGCTGCACTGGAGAGGTCTCTGGCGAGGAGGCCATGGTCGGGGTAGTAGCGGAGGTAGCCGACCTGGCCTGTCTGCATGTCGCGTTCATGGTTGACGAGGCTGTCGAGCATCGTGCTCAGCACGGCGATGGAGAGGTATACGGTGTCGATCGCTGCGGCCTGCTCGGGTGTGATGCGTGCATCCGCGGCAGTGGCGATCAGTGCGTGGATGGTAAGTACCGAAGAGGCTGCGCCCGCGAGGAATTCCCGCCATCCGAGTGGTGTTCCTTGGGCCTGCGCTCTGGCCCACTGTTCAAGCTGGCCCTCCCCGAGTTGTGGGACAGCGTGGGCCCGTATCTGTGCCTCGGTACAGCGCTCCGCAGCCCGTCGAGCTGTGTGAACGACTGTGGTCGCGGAGGGCAACCCTGCCAGCGATCTCCGCACCACATCAACCAACTCTTCTAGGTAGCCGCTGTCGTTCGCGGTCCGGGAGGAGTAGTAGTCGCAGGTGGGCTCCGTGTGGAGTGTGATTGCGTCGGTGAAGGCTTGGTACAGATTGCGTCCGTCGCCGAGCGGGTCAACTGTGGGTTGCTCGGTCAGCCCGTCGAGATAGTCGTACATGACCTCGTAGGCCACAATCGCTTCGATAACGGACTGGCGGTGCTCTCGCGGCGCGAGCGTGGCGAGCGTAGCGGCGACCTCAGCGTTGAACCGCTCCTCAAGTAGCTTCTCGAGCGCCAATGTCCGGAGTGCCGGGTCCTTGATGGCGCGGGCGCGCAACTCCCATCGCCTGAGCTGTTCGCCAACCACTGGGGCGACGGAAGGCCAGAAGCGGGCGTTCGCAATCACTAGCGCTACGCCGGCTCGGATCAGGAGTCGGCGATCACCAAATGCAGACATTTGGGGCTCGAATCAAGCGCCCATTGGTGCTTGAGTTCGCGCGGCGCCCTGCCGAGAAGGTGCATGCGCCCCTTTACTCATTGAAGGCGAGCGTTGCAGGTACGCGGGAAGCGAACCAGCCGGGTAGAGACACGATCAAGAGAGCAGCAGTGATGACAAGTGCGAATATTTCGATCGGACGCTGACCTGTGGCTACGCCCGCGACCGGGAAACCAGTCACATGCTTTAGGTAGCCGTCGATCACCACCTGACCATAGATGCCGGCTACCGCACCACTCAAGCATCCTGCGCTGAGCATCAGCGTCGATTCAACGAGAAGCACAAGCTGAAGTTGAAGGCGCGGGGCGCCTTCAAGCCGGAGTTCGGCGAGCGACTGCCGTCTCTGCCAGATGCTCGATCCGAGTGCCGCAGCCATAGCGAGAATCGCCGTCGCCACCAGTAGAGTCGATATCTCGTCAAGTTGCTGGAGTCCTTCGCCGGCGATGGCGTCGAATCGGTCTGCCCGAGTATGCGCAGTGACGGCTTCCAGGCCGCTCTTTGAGCCGAGTGCAATGCCGATCTCGCGCAGCGCGAGTCCGATAGGTGTGCCCTGAGTTAGATTGATCCCAAGGGCTGAAGGCTCCGAAGTCGCCCAGAATCGGGTGTAATCGTTGACGTTCATCAGCACTACCCCAGAAGTCCAACCAAGGTTGGTCGTTGTGGCGGCCAGCTTGAACTTAGTGATCCCTGTTGGAGTCGGAAGGTCCAAGACTCCCCCGAGCCCGACATGGTGTTCTTCCGCAAGCTGCTTAGACACCGTGATCCAGCTTCCTTGACGCAGACGCTGGGCAGCAATGGCAGCATCGCCTTCGACTATCTGGCTGTTTAGCAATCCGATACTTGCGCTGGCGGGCCTCG
The DNA here is from genome assembly GCA_963827045.1 of uncultured Solirubrobacterales bacterium. Taxonomy (GTDB): domain Bacteria; phylum Actinomycetota; class Thermoleophilia; order Solirubrobacterales; family Solirubrobacteraceae; genus Palsa-744. The sequence goes on along the minus strand of CAWGZH010000002.1, from coordinate 901,559 downwards.
CGATGATCCATACGCGCCGACGGCCAATTGTCATGAACTCACTTTGAAAGACATGGACGCTGGCGACCCCCGATATCCTGCTGATGCGGGATGGGTAATAGCCGGGCCGAAAATTGTGGGCTGCAGCTGTGTCCCCTGGATTCGTGACCCAGATAGCAGCATCGGCCGCATCGGCACTCGCAAAGCTATGCAGTCCACGAAGTAGATCATCGCGGGCGCCGCCGAGCGCGATGCTGCCAAAAAGTGCGACTGCTCCCGTCGCGGCAAGAGCCAGCGACCGTAGTGTTGTGCCTTTTAGCGACGAGAGCGCCAGCGGTAGAACTGTAAATCGCGGATTGCTGGACGCAAGGGCATCAGATACCCGCAGGACGATCCCAAACACCACGGGAACTGCGAGCATGGTCGCCAACGCGAGTACGACACACGCGATCAGTGCCGCGCCCGGTACCAAGACAAACAGGCCGCTGGCGAGCACCACAAGACCCGCCGTAGTCATCGCCAACCACCGTCTGGTATTTGCGGACGGCCCGCCCGCGTCATCGCCTTCGGCGAAGACGGCATCCAGGGGGCGACCGCGGCGCAGATCCTGCAACAGCACGAGCGAGGCAAGGCATGTCGCCAGCACTCCTCCCGCAACCGAGAGCACGACAGGCTGAGCCCCTATCTTCGTGCTCGTTCCGAGTGTGAAAGTCTGTGCGAGATACGCCACCGACGGGTGGAAGAGCCCTATCGACAGGGCATAGCCGCCGAGCAGCCCGAACAGACAGGCAGCAAGCCCCAAGCACAGTGCTTCAAAGAGGACCATCTGAACGATCGCGGTACGTGGGGTACCGTCGAGGCGTAGATCGGCGATCGCTTCGCGGCGCTCGGGTACCGTGAGCAGCATCGCGTTGAACGCGAACAGGAAGCCCAGGAGGGCGCTTAGACCGGCGAACAGCCCGCTTGCCTGGTTACTTGGACGTAGCGCCTCGCGCAGCAGCGAGACGTCCTGGTCGGCTGCAGCGACAGTTAGGTCGCCGCCAGCAAGTCTGTCCAACTCGCCGCGCACGGCAGCCTCGTGTCCGGGCTGGCTCTGGATGAGGATGCGGCTGACGCGGTGAGGTAGACCAGCGAACTCCTGCAGACGGAAGAGCGGCGTGATCGCGACCTTGGCGGTGGACAGTGCTCCTGCGGTTTCGCGTCCCAGAATCGCAGATACGTCCAGCCGAATTGCTCGTCCGCGGAGATCCATCGTCACGGCAGACGGCCTGGTGATCCCCAGTGCGCCGGCGCTCGCCTCGCTGAGGCTGATGCCTTCTGAGAGGACGCCGCTAGGTAGGGTGTGGGAGAGGCCGTCCATCACTGCGAGGCGGACGCTGGCACCCGCGACAGTGACAGCTACTCGACGACCGTCCGGGCCGACGATGGTAGCTGCCTGTTCAAGGAATAGTCCGGCATGCTCGACGCCGGGGAGATGTTCTACCTGGGTGATCAGATGTTCGTCAAAGCCATTCGGTCCACGCGCGCGCAGCTGCAGATTCGCTGAGCCGATCACCGCACGCACCACATTGCTTGCGGAGCTCGTGACGCTGTTGCTGGCGACCGTGACCGCGAAAACGAGCGCCACCGCAATGGCTACCCCTACACCAGCAAGCAGCTCTTGCATTGCATGTACTCGTAGCCGTCGGCCGTAGAAGTAGACGAGAGCACGCGTCCGCATGAGACCGTTCCACTCCGTGGACTCAAGGTGTCCCAAGGCCGTTCACCCTTGAGCGGAGGCAGATCGTGCCCGTGCGTCCGGGGGCACGCCCGTGTCACCGATGTGATCGCCCTCGATGAGCTTGCCGTCATGCAGCGTGTAGCGACGGTCGGCGATGCCAGCGACTTCGGTGTCGTGAGTGACGAGTAGCACGCACGCGTCGCGCTCGCGCGCGACCGATCTCAATAGCTCCACGATTTCTAGGCTGCGTGCGCTGTCGAGGTTCCCTGTGGGCTCATCGGCAAGGATTAGGCCTGGTTCGGGTGCGAGTGCGCGCGCGATCGCGACGCGCTGGCGCTCGCCGCCGGACAACTTCTCGGGGGCGTGCTGCAAGCGGCTGGCGAGCCCGACTCGCTCAAGCCAAGGGAGCGCACGGGCCTGAGACTGGTGCACCCCGACGCCGCTGATGAGCAGCTTGCGGGCCGCGTTCTCCAAGGCCGAGACACGGGGCATCAGACGGAAGTTCTGGAAAATGAACCCGACATCCCGCAACAGGTATTCGCTTGCCTCACGCTCAGAGAACGAAGCAATGTGGCGCCCCTTGTAGCGGATCGTGCCCGCGTCCGGTTTCAAGAGCGCCGCGATCAGCAACAATAGGGTTGTCTTGCCGGAGCCGCTGGGGCCGAGTAGGGCGAGCATTTCTCCGGGGGAGATCCTGAAGCTCACGCCATCGACAGCGCGCACCTTCTCCTCTGCCCCTTGGTAATGCTTGGCTACACCTTCGAGTTCCAGCATCGGCTGCCGCGCCTGTCTGCGGCTATCCTCGCGCCTGGCGGTGGCGGGTGAGGTCCGACACGGGCGCGAGGTCCGGTGTCAGATCGCCCTCTAGCTTGCCTTTGTCGAGCGCGAGTACGCGGTCGGCTCCCAAGAAGCCGGTGCCTTCGCCCGTGCTGGAGAGGATCGCCATGCCGTCGTCGGCGAGCGAACGCAACAGCTTGAGGATGCCGTCTCGATCGAGCGGCTCGACGCCAAGCGTTGGCTCATCGATAACGAGCAGACGCGGACTGCAGGTAAGCGCGCGAGCGATCGCTACACGTACCGTTTCATCGGTCTTCAGTTCAGTCGCCGGGAGTTCGGCACACGAGCTGGCCTGTACGCGCTCCAACGTTCTCCAGGCATGAGCAAGCGCTACGGGTTGTGGAACCCTGCGGCCAAGTTGGCCCGCAATCAGCTGATCGAGGACGGTTGGTCCTTGCCGGCGATGAAACTCCCGTCGGCAGTAGCCGAGGCCCTGGCCGAGCTTCTTCCGATCCCGCGTGGTGAGATCGCCGCCTTCAAACCGGACTGTGCCTGTGTCTGGCGTTTCGATCCCGGCGGCGATCCGCAGCAATGTGGATCGGCCGGATTGGCGCTCGCCCCAAACGACGATCATTTCGCCCGCGTGGATCTCCATCGACACGTCGTTGAGGGCGACGCGGGCCCCGCGCTTGTAGCGCTTGCCTACGCGCTCGAGTTCAAAGAGGGCCATCGTTAGTGACGCTCCTTGCGCGGTCCTCGAATCGGGCGTTGGCGAACCGCAGCCACGAAAGCATTCCTCCAGCCGCGATACGTTGCTGCTCAGCGACGAGCTCGTCGATCAATGCGCCGCGAGAGCCACCAACAGAGTCCTCTGGTTCGCGTCCGATCTGGCCTACCTTTTCCAGGTACTCGAGTCGGAAACGACCGATTAGATCGATGGCTGTCACCGGGTTGTGAGCAAAGATCGCTAGCTGCCTAGCCCATAGCTCCAGGCTGCGGCGCTGTGCGTCCATCTGCTCCACGTACCAGTCCTCAAAGCTGCTGGCCCCAAGGAGGGTGACTCGGTAGTGCGGCTTGGGTTGGCGGCCGGCCCCGACTTCAGGGATGGTCTCGATGAACCCTCGGTTTTCCAGTTCGTCGAGTGCTGTGTAGACATGCGAACTACCGCTAACGGGGAGCAGATCCGCGTACAGGCGCTGGTATCGGTTGTATAGCTCTAGGCCGTAGCTGGGACGTTCGATGACCAGACCAAGGACCGCCCAATAGACGACCGAGGCCATCGCCCGACCGGGACTCCTTCTTGATGATGCCTTAGCCATCGAACTGTGTAGATTACTGGAAGTTCGGGCTGGCAGAAAGGCCCTATTTTCTGGGGCGTTTGGGTGTTCCAAACTTTGGACCCTAAAACGATGCCTAGCTAAACTGGACGAAGGGTCCGATCATGCCGGTTGTGGCGTCTATGGATACGCAATGGGGAGCGGCGGTCGAGGGCTCAGGGAGCCTTTGTTGGCTGGGCTTTGCGACCACGGGTGGCGTAGGCGGTGAGCGGGGGCCGCTTGCCGCCACCCGGGTCCGCGACGGGTGCGACCCGTCCACGCACCCGCAGAGAGGAGGGGTAGGTCGGCGGCGGGTTGGCGCCGTGCCCTTCTCGCTTGTTGTTCGTGTCCTGCGGCGGGTTGAGCGTCAGGGAGGCTTTCGTGGGGCCTGACGTTCGACCCGCCGAGACGCCACCGTTAGTCAAGGAGACGGTTCCGGGGATAGCGACACCACCAGAACCGGGATGACTGTACCCAAGCAGTGGCCGCCCAAGTCAGGGCAGCTGCCGACTCTACGTGAACCCCAGTATTCGCAATCATTGGAGCGCGGCCTGGCGATCCTTAGTTGCTTCACGCCGCAGCGGTCTGTGCTCGGGATTGCTGAGATCGCCGATGATCTTGGGATGAGCCGCTCGACCACTCACCGGTATGTGATCACGCTCGTCGCGCTCGGGTTTCTGGAGCAGGGTGCGTCGCGTAAGTATCGCTTGGGGTTGCGTGTCACCGATCTGGGTATGTCTGTGTTGAGCTCAACGGGTTTGCGTGAGTCCTCACGACCTTACTTGGAGAATCTGCGCCAGCGTACTTCCTATACCGCGAACCTGTCGGTGCTCGACGGTCCGGAGATCTTGTACGTCGAACGCGCTAGAAGCTTCCGGCGGGGGCAGTACAAGATCGACCTGAACGTGCGTCCCGGCTCGCGCCTGCCTGCTTACTGCACCTCGATGGGCAAGGTTCTACTTGCCAACCTGCCCGAGCCGGAGCAGCATGGTCTGATCGCGGCAATGACGCTCAAGCGTCGTGGCCCAAACTCGATCGCCAGCAAGAAGGCTCTGCTCATCGAGTTGGAACTCGTACTTGACGAGGGCATCGCGGTCAACAACGAAGAGCTGGCAAAGGGCCTGGTATCGATTGCCTGCCCGGTACGCAACGATAGTCGCGAGGTCATCGCCGCGATCAACCTGGCTGCCCACACGTCCATGATCTCCTCGGAGGACATGGTCGACCAGTTCCTGCCGCACCTCCTGGCCGCCGCCGACGACATCTCCGCGCGCCTCGGATATCGGTATGCAGACGCTCGCCGGTATTAGCCTTCGCTACCGTTAGTGCAGGGCTCCTGCTTCGCGCTCAGAGGCAGCTGCCGCGATGAGGTAGGTGGTGCCGGCGTATCGGACTGCGGACGGTTGGCTGGAGCGCGCGCGGGCAGGGCTGCTGGCGCTGCTGCGCGCGCTCGACGAGCGGCCCGAGATGGCTCGCGTGCTCGTTGTCGACTCGATCGCGTGGGGGCCGGATGTGCTGGAGCGCCGCGGCGACGTGCTCGAAGCGCTCGCCGCGGCGCTGGACGACCGGCCGCGGCGCGAGGTCGAGCGGCCGCGGCGCGAGGCAGAGCCGTCGCGCGGCGAGGGCGAGTCGGCGCGGCGCGAGCCAGAATGGTCGCGAAGCGACGCAGAGCGGGCGCGCGGCGAGGTCGAGCCGCCTGGGCCGCTGCCCGAGACCACGGCGGAGAACCTCGTGGGCGCTTCGCTTTCCTTGATCCACAAGCGCCTGCAGGCCGAGAGTGGCGCTCCGCTCGTCGGGCTGGCGCCGTCGCTGATGAGCATGATCGCGCACGTCTACCTGGGCCCCGAGGCGGCCCAGCGCGAGCTGGAGCGGCCGCTGACGGATCTTGGGGCAGCGCTCGCCACGCGCGAGAGCAAGGGGCAGACACCGTCGCAGACCCAGCCGCGGGCACCGATTTCGCGGCTGCGTACGACTCCCTCTTGACAAGCTCGTAAAAATCTGTTTTTATTGGAGCAGGGCAATTGTGTCCACTCAGGGGGCAGGCGGTCTAGGAGCCGCCGGCGGGTCCGAAGTCGATTTGGAGGGGAGCAGCAGGAGGATGAGCAGCGTCGCGAACACCGGTCTCAGGATCGGCGCAGTGCATGACGCGGAGCCAGGGGCGGCGCGGTCGTGAGCGCCGCCGGCTCAACGCGTGCCGCTCGCGCGGCCAAGCCAAGACGCTCCCGCTCGGTCTCGCGCTCCCAGTTCGAGGTCGCCACGGAGCGTCAGGGCGCGCATGTCGCCAGCGTGCAGCGGGCGCGCCTGCTGGCAGGCGCGGTGCGCGCCGTGGACAAGTACGGCTACGCGCACTCCACCGTCAGCGAGATCACGGCGCTCGCGCACGTCTCGCGGCGCACGTTCTACGAGTTGTTCAGCGGCAGCGAAGAGTGCCTGCTGAGGATGTTCGAGGAGATCCTCGATCGTGCGCGCGCGCAGCTGGCCGCTGCCGAGCTCGACGGGCCGGCCTGGCGCGAGCGGGTGCGCGGCGGCCTGTGGGCGATCCTCTGCTTCCTCGACGCCGAGCCGGTGCTGGCGCGCGCCGGCGTGGTGCAGTCGGCGCGCGGCGGTCCGCAGATCATCGAGCTGCGCGAGCGACTGTTTGCCGAATTGGCCGCTGCCATCGACGAGGGCCGCGCCGCCGGCGTGCGCGCCGCCGACAGCCCGGAGCTGACCGCCGAGGGGCTGGTCGGCGCCGTCGCCTCGATCCTGCACACGCGCCTGGTGCGCGGCGAGCCCGCGCCGCTGAGGGATCTGCAGGGCGAGCTGATGGCGATGATCGTCGCGCCCTACCTCGGCGCCGCGGCCGCCCGCGCCGAGCGCAGGCGGCCCGCGCCCGCGGCCCTTGCCGTTCCCGACGCTAATGGGGGCAGCAACGGCAGCATCGCAAGCGGTGCGATCGTCGGCGCCGAGCGCGACCCGCTGCACGGCGTCTCGATGCGCTTCACCTACCGCACAGCGTGTGTGCTCGAAGCGGTCGCGGCCACGCCGGGCATGTCCAACCGCGGCGTGGGCAACGCCGCCGGCATCCCCGACCAGGGCCAGCTCTCCAAGCTGCTGGCGCGGCTGCAGGGGCTCGGGCTGTTGAAGACCACGGCCCCGTTTCACAGGGGCGCGGCCAACGCCTGGCAGTTGACGCCCGAGGGCGAGCAGGTTGTGCGGGTCGTGGGCATGGGCGGGAGCGGCGTGGGGATATGAGAGCGCTCGTGCGCAGGCAATCGCGGCGTTCGCGCTGGAAGGGCTTTCAGATCAAACAGGAGATCCGCGCTCATGCGGATGACGGGGGGCAGGTCGCATGAGGCGCCTAAACCGACTTTACATAGGAATGAGAGGAATCCAGATGTTCTCGACGATAAGCAAACGACTCACGTACGCAAACGTCGCGATGACGCTCGCGCTCGTGTTCGCGATGAGCGGCGGGGCGTATGCCGCTGGTAAATACCTGATCACCTCGACCAAACAGATCAGCCCGAAGGTGCTCAAGTCGCTGGTCGGCAAGGCCGGGCCGGCTGGTAAGAACGGGACGAATGGCATCAACGGCGCGAGCGGTGCCCCGGGCGAAAAAGGGGCTCAGGGTCCTCAGGGGCCGCAGGGTCCGGAAGGCAAAGAAGGCAAAGCGGGCGAACCTGGTAAAGAAGGTAAAGCCGGCACGAACGGCACGACCGGTTTCACCGAAACGCTCCCGCCCGGCAAGACCGAGACGGGTACGTGGAGCTGGTTCTCGTCCGCTGATAGTGCTGTGGCGATACCGATCTCATTCACCATTCCGTTGAGCGCGAAACTCACTGAAACCCAAGTCCACTACATCAACCAAGATGGGAAGGAAGTGATCTTCCCTGAACCGGCCCATGGGCTGATCTTCACCGGACCAACAGAAGAAACGCAGGAATCTACACAATGCCTGGGCTCCGTCGAAGCACCCACGGCTGCACCTGGAAATCTCTGCGTGTATAGCGGGAAAACCTCCATTCCATTTGAATTGGTGAAATATCCATTCGAGAACCCCGCGAATGAATATCCGAGCACCGTGGAAACGGGAACAGCCGGAACGGTGATGTTGATGAATGCAGGCGACTCGGGCCAGGAGATTTTTGGCACATGGGCCGTGACGGCACCGGCGGAAGCGTAAACGACACAACAACGATAGCGAGTGGATCGAGACGCAGAGCTAGGGCATAGGGACCGAGGTCCCGTGCCGTCGCGTCGATTTCCCTGGGCGCCGCTCAACCCTCTCTTGGGGGCGCCCAGGGACCCGATTCTCCTAAAGACCGTACCGAGAAGGAGCAACCATTATGCACAACAGGCCCAGGTCACACACATATCGCCGCATCCAGGCGCGTGTCGCGGCGGTCCTGCTCGCGCTCGCGGCCTGCGTGACCGGACTGTTGTGCGTGAGCGCGCCGGCGCTGGCAGAATTCTCGCGCCCGTACATCTCACAGATCACCAGCGCTCCGACGGGGTCCAACGGCGTACAGGTTCCCTTTGGAGAACTCGGCTTTGGGCTCGGGGGCCTTACGGTCGATCCACTCAGCGGCAACGTATATGTTGGGTTTGCTAGCGCCGGCTTTGCCTACGAGTTCAATCCTTCGGATGAATTTATCGAGCAGCTCACGGGGCTATCTTCGGGCAGCCTGGCTTTCGACGATGAAGATGGGAAGCTCGAAGGCGGCGGCGGGCCCTCGAGGGAATCAGATTCTGTGGCTGTCGATGATTCGACTAGCCCAGCTGACAAAGCACGCGGCGACGTCTACTTCGCTTTTCCCATTGCTACGGGAGGAGGAGTCGATTATGACGCCGGCGCGGTGCGCCGGGTGAACATAAGCGGGGCACCCGTTCCCTTCGCCTGTTTGGAAAACGGTAAAACGCCGCAATATATCAATGGAACGGGTGAATTGACTGGCAAACCGGGCGAAATGTGGGGAGAATATGGGAGTCCCGGTCTTTCGTCGATGGTGGGTATCGCCGCCGACTCGGGTAATGGAAATGTCGCGTCCGCAGGCGATATCTATGTCGCAATCAAAAACGGGGGCAGCGGCACGTTCCCGTCCCACGTTGATGAGTTCACCTCGGAAGGGTGTTTCTTGCGGGAGTTCACAGGGGCGATGGTGCCCGAAAAGATCCCTAACGGAGGTGATGCCTTTAGCCGGGGGGTCGGGGGCGTGGCGGTTGATCCTACGGATGGCGATGTCCTGATCGAGGCATTGGATAGCTCTGGAAACGATGCCATCGACGAGTTCAGCGAATCAGGTGAATTCCTTGGCAAGATCACGGGCGTCTCGAAGACTGGCAACTTTCAGTTTGCCGGTGATGGTATCAGTGTTGGTGGGGAAGGCGATATGTATGTGAATAGCGGTGAGGTGGTCGATCGGTTTGGTAAAGGTGCTTTCTATCCTCGTGTAGTGACCGGTGCGGTGAGCGGTGCTCATCCAGAAACTGTGACGCTGAACGGTGTCGTGGACGGCGAAGGCCACGGGTCTGGAAGTGTGCCGGTTTGAATATGTCTCTGAAACGGCGTTGAAGGCTAACGACATCAACGCGCTGCAGACGCTGAGCCTCTCAGGCGCAAGTGGTGGTGGTTTCTCACTCTCTTTGGATGCTCAGAGCACCGCTGCTCAAGGAACCGGCGATCTGACTGGTCCCGCTGAAGGGAGCGGTGAATCTATCGCGGGCGTCAACGACATCACCGGCCTGAACACAACCTCCGGCACATTCCTCGCTGGCGATCAGATCTCAGGCGCGGGCATCCCAGCGGGCACCACGATCCAGTCTGTTCACGCTGGGACGATCGTCCTCTCCTCCGAGGCCGAAGCCTCGGGTGTTGTGGCGTTGAAAGCCGGTTCGGATGAAATCACGGGACTCGCCACGACGTCGGGCTTGTTTGTCGAGGGTCAGGAAGTCTCGGGCCCAGGTATCCCAGCGGGCACTACGATCATTGCGCTGGACAGGGTCGCCGGTACGCTCACGCTCTCCTCTGAGATCACCGCCGAAGGCAGTCATGTGGCTCTATCATCGGCGATCCCCTATCACCCAAGCGCCGCCCAGGTCTCTGCGGCGCTTGAAAGCCTGCCCGCGATCGGCTCTCACAATGTCTCGGTCACGGGCTCTGCCGGTGGTCCGTTCACGATTGAATTCGAGGGCGCTCGCGCCCACACCGACATCCCGCAGCTGAGCGCAGACTCCTCGGGCCTGACCCCAGCAGGCGCGACTGCGACGGTCACGAACACGCGTGAAGGCGGCAATGGGTGGGCGCATCTCGCTGGTGCTCCCGCGTGCGCTGTGCAAGCGAGCAAGATCGCAAAGGAAGGCAATCAGCCGGTGAGCGCGGAAATCAAAGGCCTATCCGCCGGGACGGTCTATGACTATCGCCTAAACGCGGGAACCAACCTGAGCGAACACGGCGGTGCATTGGACGGCGATGTCGAATCGTTTGCCGCACCGGCCAAACCGGTAGTGGAAGACGTATCGGTTGATGATGTGTCTTCCTCGTGGGCCGATTTCCATGGAGTCCTCGACCCGCAGGGCGAGGATGCGACCTACCATTTCGAATACATGTCTGAGGCTGCGTTCGCGGCGGACGGGGATTCGTGGACGGGTCCGGATCCCGCGGCGAGCGCTCCAATACCAGCTGGCGATATCGGTTCAGGCGACACGGGTGTGAGCGTGAACGTGCAGGCCGGTGGGCTGGCGGCGAGCACGACATACGAGTATCGCTTGGTCGCGTCAAACGACGAAGGCACCGCGGATAGCCAGCGCGTGGTGTTCTCGACCTCGCCGGCCGCCGTGCCGGGTCTGTCCGATGGTCGCGCATATGAGATGTTGACCCCGCCGAACAAGGAAGACGCCGAAGACATGTTCGGCGGCCCAGAAGATATCGAAAGCGGTGAGCGCAGAGACGAAGGTCTCGGTGGCGCGAAGAACTACGATCTGGGTTATTCCTCTGAAGATGGTGAACATTTCCTGCTGTTGACGACGGCGGCGTTCGGGCCCTTTCCCGCTTCCGGTGAGGATTCCTATGTTTTCTCGCGTGGCGTGGATGGCTGGTCGTTTCAGTTGACGGCTTCGCCGAGTTTGGGTGTTCAATCGATCGCGAGCCTGGTCTATGACCCGATCGATTTTTCGGCGGTTGGCCTCAACGATGCTCTCGTGGAAGGTGGTGTTGCGCTTGGGTCTGGCTTGAGTATGCAACTGGTTGGTCCGACTGGTGGCCCGTACACGACGATCCATTCGGGTAATATCGGCGGGCCGACGGAAGCTCTGATCGTTGGCGGGTCGCCGGACTTGAGCCATGTTGTGCTGGAAGGCCCCGATCATGAACTGGCGTCAAGTGAACAGGAAAGGAAGGCAGACTCCAAGCAAGATCCTGGGACTAATTCTCTGTATGGATGGAGTGCCGCGGAAGGCTTGCGGCTGGTGAATCTGAATCCCAAGGGGGAACTGTTGAAGTGCGGTGCGGTGCTCGGTCTAGCGGGCGATACCGACGACGGTGCCTTCGGTGGAACCCATGGTGCGGTGTCAGACGATGGCTCGAAGGTCTTCTTCACCGCGCCCGACCCGCACGCGTTGAACGCCGGCAGCGGCTGCTGGAATGGTGAAAGCGTAAATCCGCCGCAGCTGTACGTGCGCGAGAACGGGACGCAGACAGTCCAGGTGTCCGTCCCGGAAGAAGGTGTCAAGGAGGCTCCGGCCAACCCGGCAAACCCTGCCGAACCGGCGATCTTTGTCGGTGCCTCGAAGGACGGCTCGAAGGTGTTTTTCCTGACGAAGACAGAGCTGACCAAGGAAGCCGAAGTGTTGGGGTTGCACGATGTCGAGCTGTATGAGTACAACAGTGCTCCGGCTGAAGGCGAAGAGCGGCTCGTGCGTGTCTCGCATGGGGAATCCGGTGTGCCGGCCGGCGTGGAAGACGTTCCGGCGGTCTCAAGCGACGGTTCGGCTGTGTACTTTAACGCGACCGGGGAACTGGTGCATCACGCTGGTGGTGGCGGTGGCCTGTACCGGTATGACACGCTCACGCACACGATCTCATACGTAGCGCCGAACCCCGGCTATCCAGCGCCACAGGATGCCAAAGGCGGGGGAATAATTAGTCAAACTTGGTACACAAAGATTCTGGGGACTGGCGGTGTGCTCCAGCCCTACGCTGGCCTTGACGTTCGTGCGAACTATTACGTGACTGGTAATGGCGAGTTTCTCGCGTTTGACTCCTCGGCAAACCTCACTGGCTATGACTCGGCCGGCAAGCCGGAGATCTACCGTTACGATTACGAACCGGAATCCCCGTCTGGGGGCTCGATCGTGTGCATGTCGTGCAACCCGAACGGGTCGCTGCCATCGTATGGCGCTACGTTCACGCGCTCGGCGGTGGATCTGGATAATCCGGAGGGCACAGCGCCGCGTCCGATCTCAGAAAACGGACAGTACGTGTTCTTCGATACCCAGGAATCGCTGTTGCCGGCGGATACGAACGGCAAGGTCGATGTGTATGAGTGGCACGAAAATCCGGCCTCCCACGAAGGGACGGTCAGCCTGATCACCACGGGCCAGGACACGAGCGACTCGTTCTTCCTGGATTCGAGCCCGGATGGCAAGGACGTATTCTTTGGTACCCACGCGCAGCTCGTGCCGGCCGATCGGGATAATCAGGGCAATTTGTATGATGCGCGTATCGAAGGTGGTTTCCCCGCCCCGTTGGGTGCGGGCCCCTGTGAAGGCGACGCGTGCCAGAACCCTTCGCCCGCGCCGGTTTATCAGACGCCGACGTCGCTGAGCTTCACTGGCGCCGGCGATCTCTCTAGCGAACCGCAGACCTCCACGAGCACGGTGAGAAAGAAGGCAGCGAGCAAGTGCGTAAAGCCCAAGCGTCTCAGTCACGGCAAGTGTCTAAAGCCAAAGCAGAAAGCAAAGAAGGCAAAGAAGGCGACGCGAGCAATCAGAGCCCGCAACGAGCGGAGGGCAGGACGATGAGGATCCCTACGCGTTTGGCGCTCGCAGTCCTTGCTCTTGTGTGTGGTGTTCTAGTGGGTGCTTCCCCGGCGCTTGCCGTGACGGGTGCTCCGCAGTGGACGGTCACGGCGGTGTCGGCCCCGACGAACCTCGTGCCGGGCGATGAGACGGGCGACCAGTTCTTCAATATCATGGTGACCAACAGCGGTGGGGAAGCCTCCAGCGGCCCGGTCACGATCACCGACACGCTGCCCGAAGGCATCACGCTTGACGAGGCCGGAGCGCAGGGCTTTGAACTGAAAGAAGACAAAGAACTGGGCACGCCGCTCAGTTGTAAAGGCGTCTCGTGTACGTTCTCGGGGTCGGTAGTCCCGCAGGGGATGCTGATCGTGAGGATCCCGATCGACGTTGACTTGACGGGCGAACACGCGCTCACGAACGTCGTGCACGTCTTTGGTGGTGGTGCACCGGACGCGTTCATGCGGGCCTCGACGCTGGTCAGCTCGACGCCTGCGGGTTACGGTATCCCGCCGGGTTCAACGACGGTCTCGCTGTCTGACAGTCAGGCCGGTGCGCACGCCGATTTGACGACCACGATCGGCTATAACACGGTCACTGGCGAAGGCAAGGACGCGGGCGACCAGAAGGAAGCATCGGTCGTGCTACCCCCCGGTTTCGGCGGGGATTTGGTCGAAACGCCACAGTGCTCGATCGCGAAGTTCTCTCATGAAGAATGCCCGGTCGGGACGCAGATCGGTCTCGCGAGCGTGTTCTTCGAAGGTCCCCTGGGCGCGAAAGTGGAGACCAAACCGGTGTACAACCTCCAGCCCGAGCCGGGCGACGTCGCTAAGATCGGGTGGAATCCTGTCCCCGGCATAGGCGTGCAGGCCGATATCACGGTGCTGCCCGGTACCTACCAGCTAAAGACGACTTTCCACAATATCGACGCGCTCGTCAAACAGAATCTTGTGTCGGTCACGATCTGGGGTGTACCGGCGGAAGCCTCACACGACGACTGGCGCTGGACCCAGGAAAACGGTGGGAACAGCGCTCACTTCGGCGTGTCTTCTACCAATGCGCGGGTACCTTATTTGGCGAGTCCTACCTCCTGTTCGGGTGAAGAAGCGCTCCCGACGAAGTTTGAAAGCATCTCCTGGCAGGAACCGGATGCGAAACCGGCTCAGGCCGAAGCGTTGTTGGCGCCATTGAATGATTGTGATCGTTTGGGTCTTGAGTTGACGTTCACGGCGGTACCGACGACCACGAGTGCTTATGCTCCAACAGGTTTGAACGTTGAACTGGGGGTGCACCAGACCAACGAAAACCCCGAAGGACTCTCCGCGTCAGCATTGAAGAAGGCTGTGGTTACGCTGCCGGAAGGAGTCACGGTCAACCCCTCTGCGGGTGTTGGTTTGGGTGCGTGTACGCGTAGCGAGTACGAAGCTGAAACACTGGAAACCCCCGTTGGTGAGGGTTGTCCGATCGAGTCGAAGCTCGGCACGGTCCATATCAAAACGCCGGCGCTCAATGAAGAAGGATCGGGTTCTGTGTATCTAGCGACACCGTATGCGAACCCGTTCAGCGAAGAAGGCCATCCTGACGGGTCGCTGCTGGCTCTGTATGTGGTTGCACGATTCCCTGTGCGTGGTGTGACGGTCAAGGTAGCGGGGAAGGTCAGCGCCGACCCGATCACAGGACGGCTGGTGACGGCGTTCGAAGCGGTGCCGTCGCTGGACGGAGAACCCTCGCTTGAAGGGTTGCCGCCTGTGCCGTTTAGCACGTTTACGTTCCAGTTCCATCAGGGGGAGACCTCACCGCTTGTTAGTCCGCCTGCGTGTGGGAGCTTTCAGGTCAAGGCCGAACTGGTCCCCTGGTCAGAACCAACACAGACTTTGACGGATCTGAGTTCGCCGTTTGAAATCACGAGCAGCTTCAGCGGCGGAGCATGCCCAAGCGGTGGGATCCCGCCGTTCAAACCCGAAGTATCCGCCGGCACACTCGATAACAGTGCTGGCGCCTATAGTCCGTTTGAGATCCGTATCACCCGCGGTGACGGCGAACAAGAGATCACAGGGTTCGCCTCACAACTACCGTTGGGACTGATCGCAAGCCTTACCGGTGTGCCGTTCTGCTCGGAAGCGGACATCGCGCTAGCACGTACGAAGACAGGGGCGCAGGAGGAAACAGAACCAGCGTGTCCCGCTGCGAGCCAGATCGGACGGACGCTCGTAGGAGCGGGTGTCGGCGAGGTCTTGGCGTATGCGCCTGGAGCGATCTATATGGCCGGTCCGTATGACGGTGCACCGTTCTCGATCGTAGCTATCACAAGCGCGAAGGTCGGCCCATTCGACCTGGGGACCGTGGTGGTGCACCTACCCCTACTAATCAATCCGATTACTGCGGCGGTCAGTATCCCCGCGGGTGCGGCCGATCAGATCCCGCACATCATCCGTGGGATCGTGATCCACGTCCGCGACATCCGGGTCTTCATCGAACGCCCTGATTTCACGATCAACCCAACCAACTGCGACCCCACGAGCTTCTCGGCAACAGTCATCGGAGGAGGAGCAAACCCGACCGATATCGCCGATGAGGACCCCGTAACCGTCTCAAACCCCTTCCAAGCAGCCGACTGCCAAAACCTACAATTCAAACCCGGATTCAAAGTCACAACCAGCGGGAAAACATCACGCGCCGACGGAGCGAACCTGACCGTGCGCCTGACCTATCCAAACGCCCCACAGGGTACCCAGGCGAACATCAAGGAAGTCAAGGTCAACCTACCCAAACAACTCCCATCCCGCCTGACGACACTACAAAAGGCATGCACCGACGCACAGTTCGAAGCGAACCCCGCCGGGTGCCCGCCAGACTCGATCGTGGGACACGCGACCGCTAACACACCGATCCTGCCCGTCCCCCTGACAGGACCCGCGTATTTTGTGTCGCATGGTGGGGCGAAGTTCCCCGAACTGATCATCGTCTTGCAAGGCTACGGCGTGACACTCCAGTTGCACGGCGAAACGTTCATCAGTAAAGCCGGGATCACCAGCAGTACGTTCCATACGATCCCCGACGCCCCAGTCGGCAGCTTCGAACTGACACTGCCCGAGGGACCCGATTCGGCGCTCGCCGCGAACGGCAACCTCTGCTCGCCCACGAACACGGTCACCGTCAAGAAGAAGGAGACCATCCGCGTCAAAGGACACAAGCAGACCGTCACGCGCAAGGTCACGCAGACGACCCCCGGAACACTAGAGATGCCGACCCTGTTCGTCGCACAAGACGGCGACATCATCAAACAAAACACACCAATCACAGTCAGCAACTGCCCAAAGGCCGCGAAAGCCAAAAGCACAAAGAAGAGCAAGCACACAAAGAAACGAAAATGAGCACCGACGCAGGCGTGACGGCGGTGTAGGATGGCTGGGTAATGTCAGCGACGCTCGGCGCCAACGCTCCCTCTAGCGGCTCGTTGCCGCCGGGGCCGCGGATGCCGGCGGCTGTGCTCGCCCAGCAGCTGGCGCAGCCGCGCGGCGTGAAAGCGCTTGCTCGGGCATATTCTGGCTCCTTCCCCATTCGATAGGGAGATCCGGTGTTGTGGTACGTACGTCTGAGACAAATATACGTGTGCGGATCCCAGGCGCTGGTCTCGCTTACCTTCCGGTCTCAGCTCGTGCCGAGCCGCTTCAGGTCTTCCAGATCCTGCGGGCGATCCGCCGCCTGCTTCATCGCGCGCAGGTGGTCGAGCCCACAAACGCGCACCGGTACGCCGTCGAGGATGCCCTGGAGGGCTTCTGTCTCGAACTCGGCGTAGAGATCGTCGGTGCCGAGCCCGCGGTCGGGATCTCAGCACAGAGCTGACCATACGATCGTATTCTATACTCCACTGTATGTATGCCGGGTGTAGTATCCGATCTGCCGGGGCTGGCGCGGATTCGCAATGTCGCCTTGGAAGGGTTCGCCCGGAATGGTGTGGCGGCGCCTGGAGGACAGGGAAGGCACGTATCGGAGAGGTCCGACCGAGGATCGCTGAGCGCTGATGGTGAGCGACCCGAAGGACTGCGACCCGTTTGCGCTGGCGCTTGGCCCGCTGCGCACGGTCCAGCTCTCAGCGGGGCCATTGCGCTATCGCGATCGCGGCAGGGGTGTGCCGGTCGTGTTCCTCGCCGGGCTCGTGTTGCACAGCGGGTTCTGGCGGCGCGTGGTGCCCGCGCTCACCCAACCGGTTCGTGCGATCGTGCCCGACCTGCCGCTCGGCGCGCACACGATCCCGATGCGCGCTGACGCCGATCTCTCGCCGCCCGCGATCGCCGACCTTGTTGTGGAGCTGCTCGACGCGCTGGATATCAAGCAGGCGGTGGTCGTCGGCAACGACACCGGCGGCGCGATCGCCAAGCTGCTCGCCGTGCGCCATCCCGAGCGGGTCCGTGCGCTCGTGCTCACGCCCTGCGAGTGCTTTGAGAACTTCCTGCCCCCGATCTATCGTTATCTGCAGGTCGTCGCACACGTCCCGGGGGCGACCTGGCCGTTGTCGCAGTCGATGCGCTTCACCGCGGTTCGCCGCTTGCCGATCGCCTTCGGTTGGCTTACCAAGCGACCGCTTGAGAAGTTAGCTTACGACAGCTACCTAGCCGCGGGGCAGAGGAGCAGGGGCGTGCGGCGCGACAGCGCAAAGGTGCTGCGCGCGATCCGTCGGCGCTACACGATCGAAGCCGATGCCGCGCTTGCGGGGTTCGAGCGGCCGACCCTGATCGCGTGGGCGAGCGAGGACCGGGTGTTTCCCTACCGGCACGGGGAAGCGCTTGCCGAGATTCTGCCGGATGCTCGGTTGGTTGCGATTGCCGACTCCTATACCTACGTTCCCGAAGATCAGCCGCTCGTGCTGGCTGGGGAGATCGATGGGTTCCTTGCGTCACTGTCTGCGGACGGGTTGTCAGGGTGAACGTCAAGCGCTGGCGTGATGAGGAGCTCGCTGCTGGTGCTGGACGGGGAGCGCCACGTGCGGATGCGGCGCGCGATGTTGCCCCCGTTTCACGGCGATTCGGTACGCAAATACCAAGACACGATCGGCGAGCTGGCGGCGGCCGAGGTGCGACGGTGGCCTGTCGGCGAGGCGTTTGCGATCCATCCCAGGATGCAGGCGATCGCGGTGGAGTGATCCTGCGCGCGGTGATCGGTGTGCGCGATCCTGATCGGATGGAGCGGTTGCGCTCGCTGCTACCGCTCGTGGCGCAAGCGAGCATGCTCGCCTACATGACCGAGACGAACCATCCGCGGTTTGCCGAGGGTCGTATCGGGTCGCGGTTGCCGTGGTTGCGCGCACGCCGCTTTTGCAGGTCGAGCTGCGCGCACTCACTCAGAAGTCCGAGCGGGCGGTGCACACCCGCCGTCTCAGCACCTATCCCGCGAAGGGCGCGCGCGTGATCCTCACGCGCAGAAGACATGCCGTGGATGCTCAGACAGGCGGGTAGAGTGGTTGGGATCATGTCAGCGACGCTCGGCGCCAACGCCCCCTCTAGCGGCTCGTTGCCGCCGGGCCCGCGGATGCCGGCGGCGGTGCAGGCGTATATGCGGGTGTGGCGGTTTGCGCAGTTCAGCGAGCGGGGCCACGCGCGCTATGGGGACACGTTCACGATTCGCGTGGGCGGCGTGCCGCGGGGTGTGCTGACGCAGGATCGCGATGTGATTCGGCGCCTGTTCACGGGCGACCCGCTGGTCAAGCGTCATGGCAACGACCTGCTGCGCCCGATCGTCGGCGAGCAGTCGCTGCTGGTGCTGGAGCCGGCTGAGCACCTGGCGCGGCGCAGGCTGCTGTTGCCGCCGTTTCACGGCGAGCGCGTCCAGGGGTATGCGCGCTTGATGGAGCGTCTGGCCCAAGCCGAGCTGGACCGTTTGCAAGCGGGGGATGTGGTGGCGGTGCAGCCGATCGCGCAAGCGCTGACGCTGGATGTGATCCTGGAGGCGGTGCTGGGCGTGCGCGATGTCGCGACGCGTCAGCGGTTGCGGCGGATCTTCGACGCGATGATCACGCCGCTGAGCAATTTCGTGCTGTTCGTGCCGCGCCTGGCGCGGCGTTCGCGCTGGAACGTGCTCGCGGAGCGCTTGTTCTGGCGTTTGAAGGACGAGCTGGACGCGCTGCTGTTCGAGCGGATAGCCAGCACGAGGAGCGATCCGGGCCTTGCCGAGCGCGAGGACATTTTGGCGATGATGGTCCTGGCGCGCGACGAGCAGGGTGAGGGCCTGAGCGACGAGCAGTTGCGCGACGAGCTGATCACGCTGATCGTGGCGGGCCACGAGACGACGGCGACGGCAATCGCCTGGGGGGTTGAGCTGCTCGTGCACAATCCGGGCGTGATGGCCGACGCGCGCGCGGGGGACGAGGCTTATCTCGATGCGCTGGCGAAGGAGGTCTTGCGGATTCGCTCGCCCGTCCCGATCGGCGGAGGCCGCTATGTGCTGGAACCGTTTCAGATCGGCCAGTGGACGATCCCCGAGGGGGTCGGAATTCATGTGGACGTTCATGGTGTGCACCACGACCCAGAGGTGTATGCGCAGCCGGAGGTGTTTCGTCCCGAGCGGTTCCTGGAGAGCCCGCCGGACGGTTATTCGTTCCTGCCGTTCGGTGGCGGTGCGCACCGCTGCCTCGGCGCGGCGCTCGCGCTGCTCGAGATCAAGATCGTGCTGCGCGAGATCCTCGCGCGGTTTGAGCTCGCGCCGGTGGCGGATGCGATCGCGCGTCCGGTGCCGCGCGGTGTCACGCTCGCGCCGCACGGCGGCGCGCGGGTACGGGTACTCGGTGCCCGTAGGCAGGCGGTGAGTGCGGGCGCGGTCTGAGGCCGGGACGGTCGAGTGCGGGTCAGTGGCGGGTTAGGGTGGGGCGCCACCAGTTCCACTCGCCCAGCAGGCGCATGAGGGCTGGTACGAGCAGGCTGCGCACGATCGTGGCGTCGATCAGGATGGCGGCGGCGATGCCGACGGCTACCTCCTTGACTTCGACGAGCTGGGAGGTGGCGATGCTGCCGATCGCTACGCACAGCAGCAGCGCGGCGCTTGTGATTACGCGCCCGGTGCGTTGCAGGCCGAGGGCGACGGCCTTTTGGTTTGGTAGCCCGGTGTCGTGCAGCTCGCGGATGCGGTCGAGCAGGAACACGCCGTAGTCGGTCGTGAGGCCGAGCACGACGGCGAGCATCACCAGCGGTTGGGTGATGTCGATTGCGTGCGCGCTTTCGTAGCCGAGCAAGCCTTGCAGGCGCCCGTCCTGGAAGAGGAACACCATGATGCCGTAGGCTGCGCCGACGGTCAGCGCGTTCATCAGCAGCGTCTTGATGGGCAGGATCGCCGAGCCGGTCATCAGGAAGATCGCGATCATGGTCACGGCGATGACGATGCCGATCGCGAGCGGCAGGCGAGCGGCGAGGCTGTGCTCGAGGTCGAGAAAGCCAGCGGTCTGCCCGGTCAGCGTCGTGGAAAAAGGTGGGCGCAGGGCTTCGATACGGTGCACGAGCTGCTTGGTGGCGGGGGTGAGCGCGGTCGCGGCGGGCGTGAGTTCCAGCAGGTCGAGCGTGGGCGACAGGCGCCGGGGCGGGGCGAGGATGGCGAGGTCGGGGAGCCCTGCGAGCTGCGCCTCGTAGTGCTGTAGCGCTTGAGCGCGCGCGCCGGTGGTCAGGATCGCGATGTCCTGCGAGGGGTCTGTGCGGAAGTCGCGTTTCAGCATGTCGCTGAGCTGGCGGGGACTTGCGCTGTGTGGCAGCGTCCCTGCGCTCGCGGTCGTCAGTTTGATGTTCAGGGCGGGGGACGCGATTGCGAGCAGGAGGATGGTGGCGGCGAGCGCGATCGGGATCGGATGGCGCATCACGGTCTGCGCCAGGCGATACCAGCGCCCCCGGTCTTCGGCCGCGGGCCTGTTGTGAGCGGAGACCTGCAGCCAGGCGGGCGCGAGCGCGTTGACGCGGTGGCCGAGCAGCGCCAGCAGCGCGGGCAGCACGAGCAGCGCCGAGGCGCAGGTCAAGAGCACGACAATCGAGCCGGCGAGCCCCATCGAGAAGAAGTAGGGCTGGGGGAAGACGAGCAGCGAGGCGAGCGCGGCGGCGACGGTGCAGGCGCTGAAGCACACGGTGCGACCGGCGCTTGTCATGGTGCGGTGCAGCGCGGCGGGAGGATCGTCGGGTGCGGCGGCGAGCTCTTCGCGGTAGCGGGAGACGATCAGCAGGCTGTAGTCGATCGCCAGGCCGAGTCCGAGCGCGCTGACGAGGCTGAGCGTGAAGATCGAGATCGAGGTCAGGCCGCTGGCGATTCGCAGCGCCAGCTCGCAGAGCAGGATCGAGAGACCGCCGAGGAGCAGCGGCAGCATGCCCGCGACCGCGCCGCGGAAGAACAGCAGCAGCAGCACGAGCAGGATCGGCGCCGCGATCAGCTGCGAGCGGCGCAGGTCGCGCGAGACGGTTTCGTTGCCCCACACGAAGGAGAGATCGAGCCCGCCGAGCGTCACGCCGGGAAAGTTTTTCAGGCGGGTGGACAGGCGTTGTGCGGCGTCCTGGTGGTGCTTGGGCGAGCCCGCGCGGAATTGGACGGTTAGGTAGGTCGCGCGCGCGTCGCGGGAGACGAGCAGTGCGCGACGCTCGCTGGCCCTGTTGCTGGCGTTGCCGTCGAGGTAGCTCTGCACGCGCGCGACTTCGGGGTCGGCCCTGATGGTCTGCTCGATCCGCTGCACTCGCGTTCTGCCGGCGGAGCTGTAGACGCCGGTGGGCGTGTGCACGAGCACGAGCACGCCGGCGCCCAGCTCAAGGCCGGTGGCGTGTTCGATCGTGTGGGCCGCTGTGGCGCTCGGGGTGTCCGCGCCGGCGGCTTCGTAGGGGTCCAGGCGCTTGGCGACGCCCGCGCCAAGGACCGCGGCGATGGCGGCGATGGCGAACGTCGCGAGCAGGATGAGGCGGGTATGGCGCAGCACGAATCGTGTGATGCGGGAGAGGAGCGGGGAGCCAGTCGGAGAACCGATGGGGGAACCAGCTGGCGAGTTGGGCGACGCGCCGGTTGGGGAGTTGACCGCAGGACTGATCATACGATCGTATCGTATACTCTACGTGTGTAGTGGGGAGCTAGCCGTCGTCGCGGCTTCGCGCTCGAAGCGGCGCAGCAACCGCCTAACCGTCAGGCGGGGAGCCGGCGCAATCGTGGCGCTGCCATCTGGACCAGCAGCGAAGCTTCGCTTTCGCGCCCGGCGGCCAGGTCGCTGAGCCCGCTACTCACAAGCTCGCGACCGGGAAGATCACTGGGAATGTCTTGCATAGCTCCAATAGTAAGTCGGCATCTCAGAGGTCTGGGTTCGTGCGGTAGGTGCCTTCGCGAAACAGCGCGCTGCCGGCGGCGTTCCAGCGCTCGAGCTGGGCGGTAGTGAAGAAGGGTTCGGGCAGGTGGCGGTCGATCGCGTCTTTGAGCAGGATCGTGCCGAGCACGAGCACGACGATGTGCAGCGCCGACCATTCCAGGTCGATGTCGGCGCGCAGCAGGTCGCGGTCGGCCAGGCGTTGCCACTGCTGGCGTGCGATCTGGAGGAACGCGTCGAAGATCCCAAGAGCGCCGGTCTCGCCGTCGGCGGCTGAGCGCGCGACGTAGGACAGCGCCGTGGGATGCTTGGCCACGAACTCGGTGAGGCGGTCGCCAAGCTCCTGCAGGGCGGCGAGCGACGAGCCGTCTTCGATGGGTCCGCTGAACGCGTTTGTGGCGAGCGCGATGACGTGCGCGTTGACGGCTTCAACGAGCGCGGCCTTGCTTGGGAAGTAGTGCTGCACTAGGCCGGGCGAGACCCCGGCGTGCTTGGCCACGTCGCGGATCGAGGCGGCGGCCACACCGTCCTGGGCGAACCGGTCCAGGGCGGCGTTGCGAATCCGCGCGAGCCCGGTGAGGTCTGAGGTCGCCTCATTCATACATGCGCAGAGTATACAATACGAGCGTATGGTCAGCTCCGCGCAGCCGACGCGGCTGAGCAAGACATTGCTCGTGAGCTGGCTCCCCACGGTCTGATTCTCGGCCGGCGCTCAGAAGATCTGCTTGTCGAGGAATCCGGCTACCAGGACCAGCCATCCGCCGATCTCGGCGACGATCAGTGTGATCATTAGAGTGCTGGTCCCAGGAAGGCGATCACGGAACTGGTTGTCGGTGTCACGGTGCCAGCCGTGGAACGCATAGCCGGCGACCGCCGCAAAGAAGTAGAACGTCAGCGCCCCTGCTGCCAGCAGGTTCACGAGCGAGCTGAAGCCGCTGAGAGCCACGAACGTCGCGACCAACAGCAGAGCAAAACTGTAGAGCAGCGCAGCCCGGTGGGCGATGTCCACGTAGAGATGAGCTTTGAAGCTCTCCGAGGTCATGATCTGGTGGTACTTCCAGACCCCGAACAGCAGCGCGAAAAGGAACATCACGGCTGCTGCAACGAGCACCGCCTTGGTGTCGTCGGCGAGGTGCAGGGCGCCCGTCATTGGGGATGCCTTCCCGCCCGGGCGCCGGGGCCGGGGTGCGGTTCGATGTCGCGGGCGTGGATGGGTTCTCGGCAGGTTGAGCAGACGAGGATCGGGGTTGTGTCGGCGCCGCAGGGTCGGTGGCGCAGCAGTAGGGGTGGGCCCTCGTTGCCGGCGAGGTGCTCGTCGCCCCAGTGCATCAGCGCGAGGATCGCGGGGTACAGCTCTACCCCTGTGTCGGTGAGCAGGTATTCGTAGTGGTCGGGGTCGGTGCGGTAGCGGTGGCGGCGCATCACGCCGGCGTCAAGGAGGCGGTGCAGGCGGTCGCTGAGGATCGTGCGCGAGCAGCCAAGGTTGCGCGCCAGCTCGCTGTAGCGGCGCACGCCGAAGAAGCTCTCGCGCATCAGCAGAAACGTCCAGCGGTCGCCGAGCACGTCGAGCGCGCGCGCTACCGAGCAGGCGTGGAAGCGGTGCGCGTTCATATCTGGTATTGATTCGATACTGGTATTCATTTGCGACCACACTTTAGGGGATGGCCATGACAGACGACGCCACCACGACCACATCGACCGAGATCCGCAGCGCGGAGACCCGCAGCCTGGAGGGCCGTGGCGCGGGGACCCTCAGTCCGCAGAGCAGCGGCCCGTTCAGCGTGCTCACCTACCGCGAGGACGGCCCGGTGGCGCGAATCACGCTGTCGCGCCCGGAGGTGCACAACGCCCTTTCGATGCGGCTTTCGCAGGAGCTGTATGAGGCGATCGAGCTGGTGCGCGGGTCGCAGTCCGTGCGGGTTCTCATCATCGACGGTGCGGGCGAAACTTTTTGCGCCGGGGACGACATCACCGAGATGCCCGACTGGGGCGACGCGAATCAGGTGGTGCGGCGTGTGCGCTCATATCAGCGGATGGCCGACGAGCTGGAAGCGCTCGACAAGGCCACGATCGCCGCGGTGGACGGGTACGCCGTCGGCGGGGGCCTGGAGATCACGATGGCGTGCGACTTCGTGGTCGCGACCGAGCGCGCGCGCTGGGGCATGCCCGAGATCGACTCGGGCATTACGCCGGGATGGGGCGGCACGACCAGGCTCACGCGGTTGATCGGGCGGCGTGCGAGCAAGGAGATCAACCTGATCGGGGCGCTGCACCCGGCCCGTCGCGCTGTGGAGCTTGGGCTTTGGAACCGCGTGGTCGAGGATGAGCGGCTGGAGGAGGAGGTCCGCCGGTTGTGTGAACTGTTGTGCTCCAAGAACCAGCAGGCGTTGCGCCAGCTGAAGCTGATCATCGACAAGGGCGCCGACGGCGACCTGCATATGGCGCAGGGGTTCGAGCTGCTCTCGGCCGGGATGGGCGCAGCAGTCAGCGGCGAGTGGCAGATCGAGGACTGCGACGCCGGCGATGGCATCCGCGACTTCGCGCTCAAGGGCGCCCTGTGGCAGCAGCGGCGTGCGCTTGCACGCGACTTCTGGGTGTGAGTGCCGGTGCGACGATTGATCTTCATCGAACCGGGACGGTTGGAGTGGGAGGAGGCGCCCGAGCCGCAACTGGAGGGTCCGGGCGAGGCGATCGTGCGCCCGATCGTGGCGTCCAACTGCGACCTTGACAC
The DNA here is from genome assembly GCA_963827045.1 of uncultured Solirubrobacterales bacterium. Classification (GTDB taxonomy): domain Bacteria; phylum Actinomycetota; class Thermoleophilia; order Solirubrobacterales; family Solirubrobacteraceae; genus Palsa-744. The sequence goes on along the minus strand of CAWGZH010000002.1, from coordinate 876,732 downwards.
CGCGATCGTGCGCGGCGACGCGCCGCTACCGGGCCCGTTCGCGATCGGCCACGAGTTCATCGCGGAGGTGGTGGAAGTTGGAGAGGACGTCACGAGTTTCGCGGCGGGCGATGTCGCGATCGTGCCGTGGAAGATCTCCTGCGGGGAGTGCGAGTGCTGCCGCCACGGGATCGACTCGGGTTGCTCGAGCGTCCCGCCGCTAGCGATGTACGGCCTGCCAATCGGCGGCGACTGGGGCAGCGCCCTGTCCGAGCGGGTACGGGTCCCATATGCCGAGCACATGCTGGTGGCACTCCCGTCGGAGGTCCCCGTATCGGCGCTCGCCTCCGCTGGCGACAACCTTCCCGACGCGTGGCGCTCGGTCGCGCCGTGGCTGGCGCAGTGGCCCGGCGCGAGCGTGCTGATCGTGGGTGGCGGCACGCGCGCCACCGGGCTCTACGCGGCGGGGATCGCCAAGGCGCTCGGCGCGGGACGGGTCGCCTATCTCGACCGCGACCCCGAGCGCCTACGGATCGCCGAGGGGTACGGCGCGGATGCGATCGAGGCGCGCATTCCGCCCGAGCGTCTTGGGCCGTTTGAGATCGTGCTCGACGCGAGCGCCACAGCGTCCGGCTTGCGCTGCGCGCTGCGCTCGACCGCGCCCGGCGGGCACTGCACGAGCAGTGGCATCTACTTCGAGGAGCAGCCGCTACCGCTGTATGAGATGTACCTGTCTTGTGTTCACTACCACACCGGACCGTGCCAGGCCCGGCCACTGCTGCCCGAGGTGCTTGCGCTGCTCGCCGACGGGCGCTTTGACCCGCGACCCGTCACGGGTGAGATCGTTGATTGGGAGGACGCTCCCGCGGCCTACGCGCGGCTTCAGACCAAGACCGTGATCGTGCGGGACTCCGCGGCGGCGGGGATCACGGTGCTCCAGGAGGGCAAGTAAATGGTCTACGGTCGCGGGTCGCGCCACATGGCCCACAGCTTGGGGCCGCGCGGCATACGCAGCTCGTGTGTGACGCGGAAGCCGTGGCGGGCGTAGAAGTCGATGTTGCGCTCCTTTGAGGACTCGAGGAACGCCGCGACTCCGTCGGTGTCGCACTGTTTGAGGATGGGGCTCAATACGGCTGAGCCGTGACCCTGTCCCTGGGCGTCGGGGTCGGTCGCGAGCATCGCCAGGTACCAGTGCGGTGGGTCGCGCGGGTGGCGGCGCTCCAGTCCGAGCAGGCCCGCGATCACGAGTGGGGCGCGCGCGAGCAGGCGGGGGTGAAGGCCGGGGCGCGCGAGGCTGAGATCCTCGCGTGGGGTCGTCTTCCAGCGTCCCGGCGGTGCCCACAGCGCGACGCTCGAGAGCTCGGGGTTGGTCCACACCTCGCGCTCGCCCAGCAGCTGGCGCAGGCGCGCGGCGTGAAAGCGCTCCAGCAGCTTGGGTCGCAGATCGTCGGGCTTGCACGACCAGATCGCCACGGGGTCGTCGAGGAACGCGCGTGAGAGCATGCGCGCGAGCGCGGGCACGTCCTCGGGTGTCGCGCGGCACGTGGTCGGAGTGTGCTCGGGCATATCCTGGCTCCTTCCTGTTCGACAGGGAGATCCGTGGTACGAGCGTCTCAGACAAATATACTATATTGGGTGATCGGATGAGCAACCGGGACGCCCTGCTCGACGCCGCCGCCGTGTGCCTGCGCGAGAAGGGCTACGCGCGCACGACCGCACGCGATCTCGTGGACGCCTCGGGCACGAACCTGGGGGCGATCGGCTACCACTTCGGCTCCAAGGAGCGATTGCTCAACGAGGCGCTCTACCGCGGGTACGAGCAGTGGCTGGAGCAGATCGCCACGGTCGCGGTCATTCCCGGCATTGGGCTGTGGCAGGCGCTCCAGCAAGCGGTGCGCGAGATGCTCGAGACGATCGAGTCCCAGCGTCACCTGTGCGTCGCGTTCGTCGAGGCGCTCGCGCAGGCGGAGCGCTCGCCAGAGCTGCGCGCGCAGATGGCCTCGGGCTACGAGCTCTCGCGCCGCGCCGTCGCGGTCCATGTGCAGAGTGCGCTCGGCGAGCCTGGGGAGCCCGGACGTGTGGCGATCGCGATCGCCACACTCGTGATCGCGCAGGTTGACGGGTTGCTGATCCAGTGGCTCCTCGATCCTCAGCGGATGCCGAGCACGGCGGAGCTCGTGGGCTCGCTGCGGGCGACGTTGGGCGAGGCGGGATGAATATATGCCGTCTGATCGACGGAACATAGGCCGTCCGATCGACGGAATATGCCGCTCGGCATCGTCTCGGCGAATAGACGCGAGACGCGCGTAGGACGTGCTCAGGGCATGATCAAACGACATCGCACGCCCCTTCCAAATCCCAAAACAAACCCGAGCTGACAACACCGTATTGCGCTTGTAACTTATGATCTAGTGTAGGGCGCATGAGACGACGACGGCTTGGCCGGGGGGCTTGAGCCGCACGCGACCCCGCCGAGGACGAGCCCGAGTTTGGTAAGATCCCTTGGTAGTCATTCCTACCAAGAGGATCCGAGTGTGTTGAGCACGGTCTCCGAGAAGGGGCAGATCACGGTTCCCAAGCGCCTGCGCGAACGGTTGGGCATCCATCCGGGGGACCGGCTCGAGCTGGTCGAGGACGCAGGGCGGCTGATCGCGACGAAGACGCTCCCCGGCGAGGGCGATCCCGTCGCGGCGGTCTACGGGATCCTGAGCCTCGGCGTGAGCAGCGACGAGGCGATCCGCGCGCTGCGTGGCGAGCCGCATCGCGAGTGATCACCGCCGTTGACACGAGCGTGCTGCTCGACGTGTTCGGGCAGGACGCCGAGTTCGGCCCGCGCTCGGCAGGTGCGCTCAGGCGCTGCATAGCCGAGGGCAGCCTGATCGCCTGCGAGGTCGTGTGGGCCGAGACCGCGGCGTGGTTCCCCGACACGCAAGCGGCCGACAGCGCGCTCAGCACGCTGCGAGTCGGCTACTCCCCGCTCGAGGACTCTACGGCGCTCGCGGCCGGCAGTGCCTGGAAGGCATACCGCAAGGCTGGAGGCACGCGCGAGCGGGTGATTGCCGACTTCCTGATCGGGGCCCACGCCGCGGCACAGGCTGAGCGGCTGCTCACCCGCGATCGAGGGTTCTACCGCGGCCACTTCACGGGGCTTGCGATCGTCGATCCGGGGGATGAGGTCTGACCTCGGCTCCCAGCGGCCCCGCCGTCAGGCGGGGAGCCGTGCGATGAAGTCGTCGATGTGGCGCGCGAGGACGAGGGGCTAGCCGCGCTCGCGCCGCCCAGACGCCTGTCGAGCAGCTTGCAGCTGCTGGAAGTCACGCCGGCCACGACCGCGCTCAGCCCCGCCGCTAAGCGGCTCGTGAACCGCATCGACGCCCTGCGCCCACCGTTCCCTACGATGCTGACCGGCCAGACGGCGGGCTTTCTCGGCCTCGAGCACAGCCTCGCCGCACGCCTGCCGCTCGCCGCGGGCCTGGACCCTGAGACGCGTACGCGGGCGGCCGACGCCCGACCTACAATGCGGGGGATGGCGGCGGAGCCGAAAGTCAAGCCTAGAGGGCCGTGGACACGCGAGGAGATCGCTCGCAATGAGCGGGCCAACCAGGTGCGGGCCCGGCGCGAGCGAGAGCAGACTCCGGAGCAGCGCCTGGAGGAGACGCTGCGCGTCAGCCGATTCGTAAGCGAACTCAGGCAGGGCGTGCCCGACGATGTTCGAGCCCGATGACCTGCTGTTTGCCCTGACGGGCGCACAGGGTTGAGTTTGTCGTCATCGGAGGGGTTGCCGTCGGTGTGCACGGCTTCGTGCGCGCGACCAAGGATCTCGACATCGTGCCGGCTCCCTCGCCGGAGAACCTGGAGCGGCTTGCACGTGTGCTCGTCGAACTCGGTGCTCAACACGTCGGAGTCGGCGAGTTCTCGCCCGAGGAGTTCCCCTACGACCCGACCGATCCCGTCCAGCTCGCACTCGTAGCCGTCGAGCCCGGCGTTGAGATCCGCTTGCGGGTTGGCTTCCAGCGACTCGTGGGCAGCCTGGAGCCAGCAGAAAAGCGTGCCGGTACTGGAGCCTGAGCGGCTACCAGGGCTTTTGTTGAGCCTCTCAGAGCGGTAGGGCGAGCGAAGATGCTCGGGCGAGCCGAACATGAGCAGGCCAGGGAGAAGGCTGTAATCCTCGACGGCTGGTCGGTCGATGAGCACCAAGGCCCGGACGTAGGGGTTGCCCTCGGCGCTAGTTGACGTGCCCATGTACGTTGTGAACGGTTGAGGAGGCATCCGGGCCTCATCCCAGGCTGTGGGTCTGCGAGAACTCACGAGACTGGGAGGACCCGGATGCAGATCCACGGTAGAGCGAAGCTCGGACCGGCAGGACGCTTGGCGCTATGCGAGGCAGTTGAGGGCGGGATGACGTTTAGGCAGGCCGCGGCGCTGCTGAATGTCTCGCCAGCTACCGCGCATCGGTGGTGGCATCGATACCGTGTCGCTTCTGCGCAGAAGCGACATTCATTGGCGTGGGCAGCCGATCGATCGAGCCGTCCTCATCGCTCTCCCGGTCTGCTCGACGCGGCCAGCCAGGAACGGATCTGTGACGCGCGAGAGCGCACTGGCTGGGGTCCGCGCCTGATCGCCGGCGAGACGGGGATTGCACACTCGACGGTTTGGAAGGTGCTCCACCGTCATGGTCTCTCACGCCGTCCGGGTCAGCCACGGGATCTCGCTCGCCGATACGAGTGGCCGTGCCCCGGTGATCTGTTGCACATAGACACGGCCCGCTATGCGCGCTTTGAGCGGCCAGGGCATCGCGTCACGGGAGACCGTTCGCAGCGCAACCGCAACTGGATGGATCAGGGCACAAGGGTGGGTTATGACTTCGCGCATGCGGTCGTCGATGATCACACGCGCTTGGCCTACGTCGAGCTGCACAGCGACGAGCGCGCTCAGACCGTCACGGGGTTCGTCGCCAGGGCACTGGAGTGGTTCGAGGCACAGGGCATCACCCCGAAGCGGCTGATGAGCGACAACGCCTGGAGTTACACCCACAACCGCTCCCTGCGTGAGCTCCTCGCCGCCCGCGAGGTCAAGCATCTACGCACCAAGCCCTACCGGCCTCAGACCAATGGAAAGGTGGAGCGCTTCCACCAGACCATGGGCAGAGAGTGGGCTTACGGCCTCAGCTACCGCTCACACCACCACCGCAACCAAGCCCTGCCACACTGGCTCAAGCACTACAACACGCGCAGACCACACTCAGGGATCGGCAACCAGCCACCCATCAGCCGCGTTCACAACCTACGTGGGCAGGACAGCTAGCTATACCGAAGCGCAGGCGTCGGTGAAAAGTAGAACCAGCTGCCTTCGGTGATCGGACTGGCCCCGGTATCGATGTCGGTGGCGCCTTCCCGCTCGAGCTTGTGGACGACCTTGTCGAGCAGCCGCTCGATCGCATGCTCGTACTGGTCTGGCTGAACGCGCTCGACCCTGGCCGCCGCCTGCGCGGAGACGCCGGTGCCGGGCACGAGCGGGAGAGACAGACGTCCGTTTCCCTGAAGTGTGATGTGCTGCTCGTACCAAGCGGTGGATATCCCACGCAAGCGGGCAAGCGCCCCGCCGGATTAAAAGTGGCTCCCTGGGGCGTTATCTGAGGTCTGTGAGCCCTGGATATGGGGCTTTAGGTGTGCTCAGGTGGGGTCAGAAATGCTCGTTTCGGTACCAAGTTCGGTACCAAGTTTGTGGCCTGTGCGGGGTTGGCTCAGCGTTGGGGCGGCGGATTGGCCTGGGACTCAGAATCGGTCTCAGGCGCAGATTGCGTTACGGGCGTTTGCTGCTCGAGCTCGTGAACCCCGATCACAATGCCCAGTTGCTCGGTTCCTCGGCGTAGGCGAGCGTCGATCGTCACCAGGCGGCAGTCAAGGATCTGCGCGAGCGCGACGTATTCGGCGTCGTAGGTACGCCCCCAGCCGAAGCGCTCGGCGAGATTCCAAGCTGTCCGACCAAGCTCAGGCGGATCTTGGCGCGTGACAGGACACGTCTCCAGGCGCTCGTGCATGATCGCCGCGTCTTCGGCGGTGATCGCTTGCTTGAACAGCTCGAGATGGAGGTTCGCGCGTGCCTCGGACCACATCAGCGGTGGTGCCGCCAGCTCGTCGCCAAGTTCGGCGAACCCTTCCTCCTTGGCGCACGCCGCCACGGCGACGTTCGCGTCGATGACCAGCATCAGCGCCCGCGGCGCACTTCGTCAAGTCCTGCCACCCAGTTCGGTGCTTGCCGCCCGGAGGGCAGCAGCTGCCAGGCCGGTGGTAGCGGCAGCATCTCGGGCTCTCCTTCGGACTCGCCATGTCCGCCGCGCGAGGCAACGAACTCAAGTGTCGCGTCGGCGTCTGCCTCTGAGAGTTCGTCTACCAGCTTGTGTAGGTGTTCCTTAGTGGTCACAAGCATAATTCTAACGGTACCTATCGATCGTGATTGGGTCTGGTCGGGGTTGCAGTTGCTCCGGGGTTGTCTCCTCGGCGAAGGCCTCCGAGAGTCGTCGGGCGGCGTCGGCCTTGGACTTGTAGTGCAGATAGCGCATCGTGGTCTGTACGTTTGCGTGGCCCATCCACTCCTTCAGCTCGATGATCGAGTCGGCCTTCTCGACGGCTCTTGTGCCGAAGGTGTGGCGCAGGTCGTGGAAGCGCAGCCGACGTAGGCCCGCGTGGTCGAGCGCCTTGCGGTAGACGTTGCGGATCTCGTTGGAGTCGAGGTGTCCGCCTATGACACCGGCGAACACGAGGTCGCCATCGCCTGTGAAGTGCTCGCGTTGGCCGAGGCGCGCAAGCGCGGTCGCTACATCGGCGACCATGGGAACAGAGCGTCCCTTGCCCGACTTCGGGCTGCTCTCACCGCCAAGTGTGAAGCTACGCACGACGCGTATCGTCTCGGCTGCGAAGTCCACCTCGCCCCAGCGCAGTGCCAGCAGCTCGCCCATGCGCAGCCCGGTGAATGCAGCTGTCAGGAACAGGGTTGCGTAGAGCTCGTTCGGTGCCGCCCGCACGAGTGCGCGCACCTCTGTGGCGGAAAGCACGTCGATCTCGCTGGCGTGACGCACGCGCGGGCGCTCGACCAGGCTCATCGGGTTCGAGGGCAGCTTGTAGACCTTCATCGCGCGCTTGAATATCCCGTTCATCACGATCAGGTACTTCTGGCTGGTGCGGTTACAGCACGACAGGCCCGCGCGCCAGTGTTCGATCGCGTCAGGTCCGACACGCTCGAGCGGCATCTCGCCGAATGTCCTGTCCAGGCGCTTGACCATGTGCCTGTAGTCGGAGAGGGTGCTCGGCTTCACATCGCGGTCGTGCTCGACGTAGCGCAGCCACTCCGCTGAGGCGTCGGCGAACTTGGCGCCAGTGGTCCGCATGCCCTCAAGCGTCCCGCGCCGTGCGTCGGTAAGGATTGCCTGCAGCTGTTCCTCGGCCATGCGGCGTGTGAAGTACCCAGCAGGCGCGCGCCCGCGCTCAGTCCAAGCGAAGCCGAGACGCCGCTTTACCTGACGACCGTCTGCCAGCCGGTATTTGAGGTAGTACACGGACTTGCGCTTGCCCTCGCGCAACAGCACGTGCCCGGTGATCCGCGTCTCGGTAGGGTGGTGGTGCATCAGGACTTCCTTCCTGTTGCCGGGCGGCGGCCGGTTCCAGCGGCGCGTCGCCAATTCGTTTGTCTGTAGATTTTAGGACACATTGTGGACGGAACGCGAGCGCCAATTAGCGTGTCTGGCTCTCGCTCGGGTCTGTCCGGATCTTTGTGTGTTTGGCGTGATCTGTAGGTCTGCCGTGGGCGGGCCGTGAAGGAGGATCGTGCCGATGAGCAATGCAACGAGTGCCGCGTCTGTTGACGAGGGCGATAACGAGACGACGGGGGCGCCGCTGGCGGTGCCGGCTGAGACCGATGGAGGGATGCGGGCGTGGGCGGAGGCCCTCGTCGACCGTGCTCGAACTGAGGGCGTCGCGCTGACCGGCGAGGACGGTCTGTTGACCTCGATGGTCCGAGAGGTGCTGCAGACCGGCCTGGATGTCGAGATGGCCGACCATCTCGGCTACGAGCCCTACGAGTCGATCGGGCGTGGTTCGGGGAACAGTCGCAACGGCGCCTATCCCAAGACGGTCAGGACCGACGTCGGACCGGTGGAGCTGCGGATGCCACGGGACCGCCAAGGCACCTTTGAGCCGGTCACGGTGCCCAAGCACGTGCGTCGCCTCGACGGGTTGGGCGCGAACGTGATCAGCCTCTACGCGAAGGGACTGACCACGGGAGAGATCCAAGCCCATTTGGCTGAGATCTACGACACCGAGGTCTCACGGGAGACGATCTCAAAGATCACCGACCAAGTCCTCCCAGACATGGTGGCATGGCAGAGCAGACCACTCGATCGCGTCTACCCGGTCCTGCTGATTGATGCGATCGTGGTGAAGGTACGCGACAGCCAGGTCGCTAACCGGCCGGTCTATGTCGCGATCGGCGTGAACCTCGACGGTGAGCGCGACGTCCTCGGCCTATGGCTCGGCCCGTCCGGTGGCGAGGGAGCCAAGCAATGGATGAGCATGCTCACCGAGCTGCGCAACCGAGGGGTCGCAGACGCCCTGATCGTCTGTTGTGACGGCCTGAAGGGCCTCCCGGACGCGATCCGTGTGACATGGCCAAACGCGACGGTCCAGACGTGTGTTGTTCACCTGGTGCGCAACAGTTTGCGCTACGCCTCAAAGAAGTACTGGGCAAAGATCGCCAGGAGCTTGCGAGAGATCTACACCGCACCGACCGTCGAGGCCGCCGAAGCACGCTTCGCGGAGTTCGCCGATGAGTGGAGGCCGCGCTCTACCCAGCGATGATCGCATCCTGGGAGAATGCCTGGGAGGAGTTCGTGCCGTTCCTCGAGTTCCCCGCCGAGCTACGAAGGATCGTATATACAACCAACGCGATCGAGTCGCTAAACGCCAGATTCCGCAGGGCCGTCCGCCACAGAGGCCATTTCCCCAACGAGCAAGCCGCGATGAAGGTCCTCTACCTCGTCGCGACATCACGCCGCAAGAACCGTGAGAACCTGACCGGCAAAATCAGCAACTGGAAGCACGCGCTAAACATCCTGACCATCCACTACAGCGACAGACTCACCACCACGCAATAGCCAACAAGACCCATCACCAACAAAGCCATTTACACAAACGATCTGACAGACCCCAGCAGCACTAGACGAGGGCGAGAGGATCGCCCAGGATGCAGTTGATGCAAGTACGCCGGTTGGTCAACGTGGAAGTCCGCTTGAAGTTGAGCCGGGAACCAACGAGCCGGGTGAGATTAATGGTCGTCCGTATTCCGGTCACGCGTTCGACCGGATGCAAGGGAGGGGCATTCCACCGAGTGCGGTTGAGGATGCGATTGCTAATGGCGAGGCACGTCCTGGAGGTTCTGGCGCCACAGTGCACTCCGGGGAGAATGGCGTGACCGCTGTCGTAGGTGGCGACGGTACTGTGGAAACGACTTGGTGAGGCTGATTACGTGACCGATTCGGGTGAGCAGGAGCAGTTTCTTGTTGGTGTGATCGAGGAGGCGCTCGTTGGATACGAGGAAGGTCGGTCTGATCTTGGGCGGCTCGTGCGTCGTGTCGAGTCAGCCATCGACGAGCTAGCGAACGTGTCGGACGCGGATTGGGTTGCTGAGTTGCGTCGATCGTGGGGCGGGCTTGAGATCGTCTACGCGCTCATGCTCAATCAGGGACGTTCAGACCTTAATGATGAGGAGCGGCGTGATGTCGCGGGGGATGTTGTGGCGTTGCGCGCGTTGATCGCGCGGTAGGTCGAGGTCGCGTTTGTTGTGGCGCCTGCTGTTTATGCGGCGAGGCGTTTGGCTTCGTGGCTGAGTAGTAGGAGACGAGGAGGCAGCAGCACTAGACGCCGGAGAGGATACGTCCACCGTTCTTCGTCACTACACCGACGATGAGGGCGCGGCGGGGATTCAGGCTACAGGTACGATTAAGCCAAGCCTGGACGGTAATACGTACCTAACGCCGGATCGGTACAGGGATGGCCCGAGTGCCCAAGCCGGGCTTAACCTTTCCAAAACTCCCACGGGCTACTTCGAGGTGCCGGCGCCTGCGGGGGCGCCGGGCCCGACGCCGGTTGTGGGTGGTGCGGGCACCGAGGTGCCGGTTCCGGGTCCTGTATCATTGCCCTCGGGAAGCTCGTTCAACCCGTTCTAGATATGCCAGAGAATGCCGAAAAGAGTCGATTTCTCGTTGTCTACGATTATGGGCAGGGTGGTGTCTGGGCATTCGTTTGGGCACGATCTGTGGATGAGATCCACGAGAAGTTTCGTGATTTGCAGGTGGTCGAGTCCATGCCTTCTTGGCTGAAGGGCGACGAGCTGGCCGTCACAGAACAGCGGATGACGTTTGACACTGACGATGTGAAACCGGACGACTGGATCGCAAGACTTCTTCGTCAAGGCCAGTAACTCTCTGCTCGCGCAGGATAATGGCGCTCAGGAGGCAGCCGCACTCGATGGTGCAAGGCGACGACTAGGCGGCGGGTGAACGATTCGGCGAGAGGGAGTTGAGATGCGACTACTAGACGATGAGGGTAATCACCCGTTGAATAGGGTTTGGGTATACCTAACGGAAGGTGAGGCTCGCGCGCTGCTGAATCACCTAGCTACACATTTTCAGGAGAACGGTACGTCTGAGTGGCACTGCCACATTGAGAGTGATGACGGTCGCGCTAAGGAGCTGACGGTTGCTCTCTATGATCCGAATGAGCAGACGCAAGACTCACGCTGGCAGAACTGGTTTCGAGAGGATGAGTGGACTCCGGGCATGTTCGGCTAGTTCCGTTTACGTCCGTAGACCCTTGCGCACCGCTCGTACTCCCACCACGATCATGATCACGGCGAAGACGAGTGCTGCGGTTTGGCCGGCTCCGTATGACCCGCCGTGGGTTGCTTTGTTGCCTAGTAGGTTGATGGCGAGGATGGCGGCCCCCCATATCGCGAGGACGGCTCCTAGGATTGTGTTTCGCATGCTGGACTTATCGGATCGCTAGACGGATAGCTAAAGCCCAATGGACGAGCAAAATCGAACAGAACACACGGGTGTGACTCGCAGGCGGGTCCTGTCCGGCGCTGCCCTGGTTGGCTTGGGTGCCGGCGCGGATCGGCTGTTGGGGGGCTTTGGCGGCCGGCCGTCCTCAAAGTCCTTGTCGTCGGAAGCCAATGAGAGTTGGGTGCCGTTCTACGGTGCCCACCAGGCTGGGATCGCCACGCCCGCACAGGAGTATCTGCACTTCGCGGCTTTCGATGTCACGAGTGGCGCACCGGAAGCGTTGCGCTCGTTGCTCCAAGAGTGGACGGCGGCGGCGGCTTCGCTTACTGCGGGTGAGCCGTATCAGTCGGCCACCCGCCCGGAACCTGGGCAGGCTCCGATAGAGACCGGCGAGGCGGTTGGGCTTGGTCCTTCACGGTTGACGTTGACATTCGGGTTCGGCCCAAGCTTGTTCAGCTCCGCTCGCCTTGGTCTTGCGGGCCGCCGCCCGCAAGAGCTTGCGCCGTTGCCCGCGTTCCAGGGCGACAACCTCGAAGCAGCTCGCTCGGAAGGGGACCTGTGCGTGCAGGCCTGCGCAGAGGACCCGCAGGTCGCGTTTCACGCGATCCATGTGCTTTCGCGCATCGCCAACGGCACGGCGGTCCTGCGTTGGGCTCAACCGGGGTTCGGGCGCACGTCGAGCACGAGTACCGCGCAGACGACACCTCGTAACCTGATGGGTTTCAAGGACGGCACCGACAACATTCGCGCCGAGCAGACCGACGCGATGCGAGACTACGTCTGGGTGCAGGAGAAGGACGGTCCGTCGTGGATGGTGGACGGCAGCTATCTGATCGCGCGGCGCATCAGGATCATCTTCGACGTCTGGGACGCCACGACCCTCGAAGGCCAACAGCGGGTGATCGGCCGCGACAAGCTCACCGGTGCACCGCTCGGGGAGCGCAGCGAGTACGACCCGGTTGACCTGAACGCGATGAGCAACGGCGAACAGGTGATCCCTGCCAACGCCCATATTCGTCTCGCCAACCCCGCCAATAACAATGGGCAGCGCATCCTGAGACGTGGTTACTCCTATTCCGAAGGCGTCGAACCGGAATCGGGTGAGATCGACGCCGGCCTGTTCTTCATCGCCTTCCAGCGAAGTCCCACACGCCAGTTCATCCTGCTGCAGCGCCGGCTCGCCTCCTCCGATGCCCTCAACCATCACACCCTGCACACCTCGAGCGCGATCTTCGCGATCCCACCCGGCGTGGACTCGCCCGGTGGATTCATCGGCGAAGGGTTGTTCGCTGGCTGATCCGCAGCGAGCGTGCGTGGTCGCGTGCGAGCGGCCACGGGATTCATTGCCTGTGCTGCGTGCAGATGACACCCAGACCCTTGCTCCTTTGCGACGGTTTGAGGGGTGTGTATGCGCAAGCGCGGCTGGCGCTTGCGCAGCAAAATCGGCCAGGCGGGCGCACCCCAAATCCGTGTTGAACCCATGCGCGCGCGTGATGAGTTCAGGAGACCGGAGGAGGATCGACCCGTAGGCCGGACCGGTCGCCTGTCCCCGTTATCACGCGCGGCATGAGCCTTCTGCGCTTACTGCCAGCTCTTGAGACGCGCTTGCGGCGTCTACGGTCGTGTGGCTCGGCTATAGCTCGAGGTCGTCCATGCGTTGGGCGGCTCTGGTGGCCGCGATGAAGTCGCCCACAAGCTCGTGGATCAGCCCTGAGGCAGCGAGCCCAGCGAGCGCGTCGGTCGCGTGCAGGCGCGACGCACTCAGCTCGCGGATCAGCTCCTCGCGCGACCAGACTCCGTGGTGGTCGCTGCTCAGCAGCAACACAAGGACGGCTGCTTCGGTGCGGCCGTGGTCCTGGTCATCCTCCGGTGCGTCTTTGCACGAGCGCGGCTCTGAGTCGATATTTTGGCTATGCATGGGAAGGGTTCAGCTCCTTTCCAGGCCACGGCCCCGGCGTTTGCGCGCGCGGGGCCAATGACGTTTTGATGGTTGTGTTGAGGTTATCGGCGGGTTGGTTCAGCGATCAAGGCCTGGGGCCTGGATCTGGCTTGTTTGCGTTGAAGTTGGCCGGGAAACGCTCTTAAGGACAGACCAGGCGTACTCGCTGGGATCGGCTCGAAGAGGTTTAGCCAAGCGCGCCGGCCGAGTATCAACAGCGCCGGCTCGCGTCTCTGCATGGCGGGTATTGAGGAGCTTTTCTTGCCCGGTCACCCGCTGCACGGCCCTGATCAACGGCTTGGGCTGGGGTTGTGCCCAGGACGTTGACGCCCTCCTAGCCGCAAATCTCGGGTACCAATTGGGTACCAAGTTTGTCGGAAGGCGCTTGAGGGTGGTCGCAAACCGCTTGGTTGTGCGGGATTGGCAGTGCGCCGTGCGGGACTCGAACCCGCCCCGCCGGATTAAAAGTCCGGAGCTCTACCCGATGAGCTAACGGCGCGCGAGCTAGTCAGTGTGCCAGATGGGTGCGCGCTGTGTCAGCGCAGGCCGAGCGTGTCCAGCGGCTCGGCCTCCGGAGTCTCGCCGGCGGCCACGCGCAGCAGCTGCTCGATGCGTGTCAGCTTCACACGCGGGCGGCCGTGGGGCTCGCCCAGGGATTGCTCGTGGCGGTCTATCTCCGACCAGCCCTCGTAGGTGACAAGCGCCGGTACGCGCTCGGCCAGCAGCCGCTCGATCGCGTCGGGATCAGGCTCGGCGGGATCAAGGTGCTTGTCTGCGGCCAGGTCCTCAAGCAGCACGTCAACCGTCTGCTGCGCATCCTTCTTGTTCGTGCCGATCACGCCCGAGGGCCCGCGCTTGATCCAGCCGACGGCGTACTCGCCGGGGAGCACCCGGGAGGACGCGGCCTCCCGGGTGCCGGCAGGCGGCCAGTTGAAGGCCACAACACGGCCCCCCTCGTTGGGGATCGTCGCGCTGCGTTCATCGAAAGGCACGCCAGGCAGCGCGATACCGCGGTAGCCGATCGCCCTCATCACCAGGCCAGCGTCGATGTCCTCGGTCTCACCGGTTGGCTCGGCCTTGAGCCGGCCGTCCTTGCCGGCCTGAAGTGAGTTGTGCGCCATTACGACTGTACGCACGCCATTTCCATCCCCAATCAATTCCGTCGGGGAGAGCAGAAAGCGCAGGATGACGCGCTTGCTCTTCCCCGTAGGGGTACGCCCGGCGTAGTCGCGCAAGACGGAGACGTTGCGCACAGAGGTGGGGTCCATGTTGGGGTCCTCGACGGCCAGCGCCCGCTCAAGCTCCTCGGCATCGACGATCACGTCGGCGTCGGCGAGCTCGCCCAGCTCCAGCAGCTCCGGGTTCGTGAAGGCGGCCTGGGCGGGTCCGCGGCGGCCGACGACGACGATCTCGCGCACGTTGCTCGCGTCGAGGACTTCGAGCGCGTGGTCGGCGATATCGGTCACGGCCAGCTCGTCGTGCGTGAGCGTCAGCATGCGCGCCACGTCGAGGGCAACGTTGCCGTTGCCGATCACCACCGCGCGAGTAGCCGACAGGTCGAAGTCGTGGTCGCAGTAGTCGGGATGGCCGTTGTACCAGCCGACGAAATCGGTTGCGGGATGGCTACCTTCCAAGTCCTCGCCGGGGATGCCGAGCGGCCGGTCGGCCGGCGAGCCGGTCGCGTAGACAAGGCAGTGGTAGTGCTCGATCAGCTCCGCGCGCGAGACGTCGCGACCCAGCTCGACGTTGCCGAAGAAGCGAAAGCGAGGATGCGCAGCGGTCTTCTCGTAGATGCGCGTGACCGACTTGATCTTCGGATGGTCGGGCGCGACCCCGGAGCGCACAAGCCCCCAGGGCGTGGGCAGCCGCTCGATCATGTTGACCTCGAGGTTCTCAGGCCCGTCCTTGAGCAGGTGCCCAGCGGTGTAGAAGCCGGCAGGCCCAGAGCCGATGACTGCTGTGCGAATGTGGGTCATGGAGATGTTCTAGCGGCTGTGGCGCGCTCACCCAATCATTTCATCGGCTGGGTCCTGGGCCAGCGCCAGCCGGCTCACGCTCCGCTCCGCGGATCATGGCTCCGCGGTTATGGGCACGGCCCGACTCGAACGGGCGACCCCCTCGGTGTAAACGAGGTGCTCTAGCCAACTGAGCTACGCGCCCCCGTGATCCTCGGGATGAGGTCTTCAGGGTAAGCTTAACATTAGGGATTTGTTGCGTGCGAAGCTGTAGAGATGGGGGTTGAGGTGCAGCGACGTCGAGTGGTGTACCTCGGGGCGTGCGTCGTGGTGCTCCCGTTGCTGCTCGTCGTGCTGGCGCAAGTCTTCCTGCCGACGCTTGCCGCCAGGCGTGTGCGCGACCGTGTGGCTCGCTACGGGACGGTGCGCAGCGTCAGCGTCAGCGCCTTCCCGGCCGTCAAGCTGCTGTGGGGCAAAGCCGACACGGTCAACGTCAGCGCCGGCTCCTTGTCGGTGCAGTTCTCGCAAATCGCCGCGCTCTTGTGGGAAGCGCGTGAGGCAAGCTCGATGACCGTCACCGCCGAGGCGGCAACGCTGAAGGCAGTGCCTGACTTGCCCGACGGCTTGACGGTCAACGACCTGCGCATGGAAAAGCACGGCTCGGCGATCAAAGCAAGCGCGACCTTGACCCAGCAGCAGCTCAGCGAAGCTTTGCCAAGTGGCTTTCATGTCGAACCCACGGCTAGCGGCGGCGGCCAGGTCGAGGCTCGCGCGTCCGGCGGCCTGTTCGGCGTACAGGCCTCGATAACGACGCTCGTCAAGCCCGTGGAAGGGCGCTTGGTGGCCGAACCGCAAGGGTTTCCACTGGCAAGCCTTGGGACCGTGACGCTCTTCAGCGACAGCCGTTTGAAGGTGGACTCAGTTGGCATGCGAGTGCTGCAAACCAAGCCGCTAACTTACGGCCTGTCCTTGGCCGCCACGCTAGTTTGAGTGCACAGTCATCGGCATGCCCTCACGCGGGCTAATCGTCGGCATCTGACGGTAGGACAGTTTGAAGTCGCTGGGCAGCTCGAGCGTGAAGTCGCGCGCGATCAAGGTGGCGATCGTGCGCACCTCCAGCTGGCCGAAGCGCATCCCGATGCAGGTGCGTGAGCCGCCGCCGAAGGGGATGTAGGCCCCCTTGGGGATCTGTGCCTTGGCCTCAGGCGCAAAGCGCTCGGGCCGGAATGCCTCGGGCTCTGGCCACACGTCGGGCAGGTGGTGCGAGGCCCAGGAGCTGTAGTCGACATACGCGTTAGCCGGCACGGTATGCCCTTCGAACTCGAAGGCCTCGACCGACTTGCGCGGGCCGATCCAAGCGGGTGGGTACTTGCGCAGGGTCTCCTCCAAGATCATCTCCAGCTCGGCCAGCTCGCCGCTCATGAGCTGTGTTGCGTTGGGCGTGCCGTCGCTGAGCATGCTGGCTTGCTCGGTCCTGAGCTGCTCGGCGAAGTGTGGTGCCTTGGCCAGCTCGTAGAACATGAAAGCGATAGTCGAGGTAGTCGTATCGTGTCCGGCAAACAGCAAAGTCATCATCTCGTCGCGGATCTGTCCGTCCGAGAGCTGCTGGCCGTCCTCGCTTTGAGCGTCGAGCAAGAGACTGAGCACGTCCTCGCCGCGCTCCCCGCTCGCCCGCTTCGCTTTGATCTCGCTGTAGAGCATTTTGTTGAGCTTGCGCGTTGCGTCCTGCAGCCGCGCCCAAGGTGTGCCTGGCGTGCGGATGAAGCGGAACTCGGGGCCGGATGAGAAGAAGCCAAGTGCCTGCTCGAACATTGCCGCGGCATCGATCTCGCGCGCCGCGGGACCGTCTGGCTCGATCCCGAACAAGGCACGCATCGCGATACGTGTCGCCAGTTTTCGCGTCCAGGCATACAGGTCGATCTGCTGGCCGTCATGCCACTGCTCGAGTGCCCGTTCGGTCTCTGTGGTCATGACCTCGAGCGAGGCCGCGATCCGCTCGCGATGAAACGCCGGCAGCATGATCTGGCGCGAGCGCTTGTGGTAGGGGTCGTCCGTTGTCAGCATCCCATCGCCGAGGACGCTGATCAAGTCGCGAAAGTGCGATTCGCGCCAGACGAAGTTGTTGGCGTGAGAGACGGTGATGTAGTGGTTGGCGGCTGGGCCGAGCATGAAAACGACATTGCTATGCAGCACGCGCATCGTAAAGATCGGCCCGTAGCGCTCGTACCTTTCCAGTAGCAGGGGAAGCGGCTCCTCGATGAAGCGCTTCGTTCTTGCCAGTGAGAGGCCGGTGTCGCCAGGCGGGTAGGGGACAGTCGCGGCTCGTTCGTCGGCGAGGTCCTGCGTGAGGATCCGAAACGGGTTTTCGTGGCGCAGGCGTGGCGGCTCGAGGATCGGCATGGCGTAAGCGTAGAGGACCGGGCAGCGTTTTGGCTGGCCGGCCAGTTTTGGGGGCTTGGGCGGCTGCTGGTCGTTCTTCGGATTGCGGCGCTACGCGGTGTGCTGGTCGCGAGGGTGGGCTGGGGTTCTTCGAATTGGCATGCCCCGCGCGTGCGCGCGGGGACCTTCTAATAACACTAAGCCTGTTCCTGCGCCGCGCGTGCGCGCGCGGGGGGCATAGCGTTTGGCGGACACAGCCGCTAGCGCATGCCGCGCGGCGGGTCTCTGGTCGGCAGGAGCTGTTGGCACGCTCGCTGCGATACTCTGCGCTACGCACGTAGCGGTATCCCGTGCAGCAAGCACGGGGGCGTAGCTCAGTTGGTTAGAGCGCTGCCCTGTCACGGCAGAGGTCGCGGGTTCGAGTCCCGTCGCTCCCGTCATTTACCCCCGCCGATTCGCGGCGCTGTTGCTGGAAGAACGCCAGGAACGAGGGCTTGGGCTGGACCGCCACCACGCGGTCTTGGTCGAGCCACACGCCGCCGAAGACGAGGCTGAGGAACTGGCGCTTGGCGGCGGGGTCGGTCTCGGTGGCCCAGAACACCGCGAAGTCCTCGAGCACCTTGGAGGCTTGGTCGAGGTTCGCGGTCGGCTCGGGCGCGAGCGCGTCAAGCTCGGCGTGGATCGCGTCGCGGCGCGCGATGTACTCGGGGCGGTCGAGGTCGCCCAGCTCGTACAGGTCGCGGGCGCGGGTGAGGCGTTGTTCCAGCGCGGCGCGGCGTGCGGCGGTGTCGCTGCTCTCGGGTGTGTTGGTGGCAAGGCGGGTGAGGATCTCCTTGCGGATCGCGGGGTTGGGGGCGAAGCCTGTGAGGAACGCGGCGAGCTGTTGCTCGACCTGCTCGGCGGGGATGATCGGCTGGTCGCAGGAGTGGTTGGCGCGGCGGCTGGCACAGTAGTAGCGCGGCTTGTTGGCGCGTCCGCCTGTGCTGCCCTGCATGCGCGCGTTGCAGCGCCGGCAGCGCGCGAGCCCGCGCAACAGGTAGTTGGGCGAGGGGCGTCCGGGGTTCAGGGTGCGGGCGCGCTGGCGGCGCATCAGTTGCACGCGGTCGTAGAGGGCCTCCTCCACGATGGGCTCGTGCAGGCCCTTGATCGTCTTGCTCTTGTCGCGGCGCCCGGAGACGTAGCCAGCGTAGGCGGCGTTGCAGAGCATCTCGCGCACGGTGTCGATTCCGAACGCACGGTCGCGGGCTGTGCGCTGTCCGCTTACGTTCAGCCACGCCGTGAGCGTGCGGTCGGTGTGCTGCCCGGTGGCGTACATCTCAAACAGCTGTCTCACGAACGGCGCCTTCACGGGATCGGGTATCGCGATGCCGTCCTCGCCCTTCACGTAGCCCCAGGGCAGCGAGCCGGTGAGTAGCCCTTGGCGTGCCTTCTCGCGCAATCCCATCTTCGTCCAGAAGGAGAGCGACACGGAGTAGTACTCGTCGAAGATCTCATGCACCGACTCCGAGAGAAAGGCGGCGGGATCGTCGGTGTCCGCGCCGAGCGGTTGGGTGACGGAGATCACGTCGATCCCAAGCTCTGAGCGCAGTAGCTTCTTGTAGCGCTTCGCCTCGACGGTGTTGCGCGCGAACCGCGAGGTATGGAACACGAGCACGACGTCGAAGCGGTGCTCCATTGCGTCCTCGATCAGGCGCTGGAAGTCGGGGCGCTTGTCGGCTTCGCGGCCGGTCTCGAAGTCGAGGTACTCCTCGGTGAGCCGCATCCCGTGGTCGGTCGCATAGCGCGCGATCGCCTGGCGCTGCCCGTCGGGTGAGTAGCCGCGGCCCTGCTCCTCGGTTGACTCGCGGACGTATGCGACCGCGCGCTTCCTCGGCTCGGATTGCTCAGGCATTGGTGCTGGCCTCCTTGGTGGCGGATTGCTCGGCGAACAGGTCGGAGCCACGGCGACGCCAATAGGCAACGAACCACTCCACGAACGCCTCGTGATCGGGGTCGGAGAGACGACGGCACTGTGAGCACGCACTTCTCACTTGGCGCTGTGGTTGTCTGGGCCGGTGCGTGCTGCCGGGCCGCTGTCTGCTGGATGTTGGACAGCTACGTGCGGGCCGCCTGCCGGGATCACTGTGTCGGTCACTCATACTGCGCCCCCGTTCGGCTGGTCTTGTTTTGGTCATAGGGCGTAAGCCGCTCCCGTTTGCGGCAGAAATGACAGGGCGTGGGCATTTGGTCCGTTGAGTTTTTGTCAGACGCTGGGAACACGATCTCCCGGCAGGCGCCGCAAACGTGCAGGCGTTCGCGGTCGAGCTGCGGAAAGAACTCCTCGCGCGAGCGTGTGAGTCGGCCGAGTGGGCCGCTGTTGCGGACCATCTGTCGCGCCGCCGCGTCGCGCCATTCGAGGTAGGCGAGCCGCAGGCGATGCTGCTCATCGCGGGCGTCCGCGTCGCTCTTTGCCGCGCCGGGCAGCCGCTCCACTTTGAGGCGGTCGAGCAGCTCGCCGTCGCGGAGTGTCTCCCGCGCATGGCGGAGGCTGGGTCTGTCGCCATAGCGCGCTGCAAGTTCTTCGACCATCCGCTGCTGACGCTCGCGGTAGACGTCCGCGAGCAGAGCCGTCTCCCGCATGGCGTCGGCGCTCGGGGGCGGGGGCCGAAGGAAGCCGGGTTGGACGAGCACGTCCTCGAGGTCCTGCAAGAGCGTCCGGAGGACCGCTTGCTCTCTCGGCAGCGGGATGTCGGTCGATGCGATCAGGATCTCTGTCGCCCGCTGGGCGGCAGGTCCGAGTTCTTCCAGGTATGAGTCGCGCGAGTCCTGGAAACGGCGAAGCGCCTCACGCGCGGCTGTCGAGTTCGCGTGCAGCTTGACGCGCTTGCGATCCAGTGTTTCCTGGCGCTTCTGGTTGGCGCGCTGTATCTGCTCGTATGGTGCGCGCGCCGACTCGAGTACGTCCCGCAGGGTCACCAGCTCCTCGCCGTCGAAGTTGACCAGGCACGCTGCACCCAGCAACAGACTTGGGTGGAGGGCGAGCGCGCCTGCGCCGGCCACGAGCTTGTGGTGGCTATAGCTCCGACGGTTATCGGCTCGTGCGCTTTGGAGCGCAGTCAGGAAGCGCTGTGCTCGGGTGTCGGTGGTGGTTAGGAATAGGAGCGCCGGCAGGAATAGGTGCCGGTCCTGCCACACGTTCGCAGCGGTGTAGACCGCGTAGAGGTCGGCCTTCTGGCGCAGTCGAGCGTGGGACATCGTGCCGAGGTCAAGCTCAACGAACGCGCCGAGCTTGTGTTCTTGCTCGTCGGTGAGGATCACCAGCGCGTCCGGTGCGAGCGCACGCTCCTTGTTGAGGTGGGCAAACGGCTCGCGCGCGTCTCCCTCCCGCCGGTAGTCGAGCAACGAGAGACCAACGCTTGGGCCTCCGACGGCGAGCGTGACGTACAGCTCGGTCAGCGCGGCGGCGTGCGCAAGGAACAACGGGTTGGGCTGGTTGCGCTCACCGCCACGCGGGATCGGGTCGCCATTCATCATGCAGTCCGCACGACGGGTGGGCCAGTGGTGGTTTGGCGCTGAGCCGAGCTCGCGATATGGGCGGCTGCGGCCAACCAAGCCGAGATCGTGCAGGCGACGCGTGCGGTAGCGCAGCGTGCGCGACGGGATATCGGGGAACAGGCGCTGAAGCTGGTCCTGGCGCACCACACGGTGCTCGCACAGGACAGCGAGAACGCGACGGTTGACATCGGCCAGCGCGGCGCAATTGGGATCAGGACGACGACGCCGGACGACACGAGCCCGGTCAGCAGAAGCAGGACGAGAAGACGAACTCAAGAGAAGACCTCCCGGTAGAGAGACAACAACGAGCACAGCTCAAGCAACATAGGTGTAGAGAGTCGGGCGCGCGCGAATATTCCGAATCCCCCGCTATCAAACCGTAAACCCCGGCATCCGTCTTGCCGTTCGGGAACGACCGGATGGCAAACCAACGACGACGAAAGCCAGGCGAGCAGGGCTCAGTGTGGGTGTCGGATAGAGACGAGAGCATCGAGCGGGTTGGACGGTGTAGCTCCATCTCGCGGTGAAGTCCAGTCCACGTTCGGGTCCTTAACGCGATGGACACACTTCTCTGAGCGGCACTCGTGCGGCAGGCACTATGCCCGCGCTACACCGAGAGCAGTTTCGCCGCGTGCTTTACCGGCTGACCGAAGCGAGCGATCAACTCCTCTGCAGTGCCGGAGCCAGCAGGCACGGTGAGCCCCACGGCAAGGATCGGCAGCGCGTGAGAGGGGCCGCGATCGAGCGCGCACCGTTCGCGGGCTGCTCATCGCTTGTGGCGATTCCCTCCCGCCTGACGCGCTCGATCTCCCCGGTAAATGACGGCCATGCTTCAGGCTCACCGTCCGGCAAACCGAAATAGGGGAGCAGGCCGCGAAGCTCGCTGTCGAGTAGGCATGAGAGCAGCGCCTTGCCGACCGCCGTTCGGTGAGCCGGGACATGCGCGCCGACCCCGAGATCCCCGTCGGCTTGAAACTGCCCGGCGCCATGAGCATGAAGCTGGTGAACGTAGACGGCTTGCGCCCCCTCGAGCAGACCCATGCTGACGGTGTGCCCAGTCTTGTCGCGTAGCTCTTCGAGGATTGCGCGAGACGGGTACTCCCGCCGTACCGTCTCAATGAGCGTGATTCCCGGTCCTGCGGCGTGGCGCGTGAGACGGTACCGGCGCTTGCTGTCCTGCTCGAGGTGGCCGAGTGCGACGAGCGTGCTGGCATAGCGGTGGGTTGTGGAGCGGCTGATGCCGACCATGTCTGCCAGCTCGCTGATGCGCAGTGCGGGCCGCTCTGCCGTGAAGGACTTGAGGATCGCGACGCCGTATTCCAACGACTGCGAGCGTCTTGGGTCTGGGGTGGGCGCGACGTGTGGCTTGGAGCGGCTCATACGATCTCCCCCCGGAGGACGTGGCGACGGCCTGTACGCAGTGAACGCCGACGTTGACGCTCCTCGGGTTTGAGGCTGTCGTCCCGTGGGTCGCTGTAGTCCTCTATGTCGGGCTGCGTGTCGCTCGGCTCAGGCCACTCCGTCAGGCAGTAGATCGCCGCGCCGATGCTCGTGGCCGGACCAGGCAGGCGATTGGCGAGGCAGAACCACATGTCGGAGTGGGCGCGCGTGTCTGCAGCGAGCAGAGTCTCGGCCTCGCCGAGCAATGCGCGCAGCTCCTCGCGATATCTCTCGATCCGTTCGGCGGCCTTCGCGTGTGAGTGGCGCCACTTGCGGTGCTGCGGGGACTCGGGTAGCGCCACCGCCTCGTCCTCGTGTCGGGCTTGCGCAAGGGTGAGGCGTCCAGCGCTCGTCAGCACCCATAGCCGCACGCTGCTGCGGCGGGCGTGCTCCAGTAGGCCGGCTTCCATGAGCCCATCGAGCCGTGGGCGTAGCTGACGAGTTGCCGCCGCGTTGTAGACGAAGCCCATGTGCTCGAAGACCTCGCGCGGCATGACTCCCGGCTCGCTCCTGGCCTGATGGCGTTCGGCGCGCTCGGCCGCCGCGAGCACCAGCGCGTCGGTGACCGGGTGCGCGAACGGGCGCAGCTCGCATGGTGGCGGCGCCCCGCTGTCGGGTTCGCGCTTGCCGGGTTTCGTCGCTTGCTTTCTGCCTGCTGAAGGCATCGCGTCTCTCCTTTCGGGCACCGAAAGACGCGCGCACAGCGAGCACGGGTGGACCGTCTCCGTAGATAGATACGGTGATCCGGTGGCATCGAAGGCTTCGTCTTCGGTGCTGCAGGTCGGGCGGGTGTTGACGCACCCGTCCGACCACGATTTGGTTTTGGACGGTTGAACGTCTAGCTCGAAACGATGCGTAAAGCAAGTCGAGCGGGAATCAGCACCGTGGAGGCGCTCGCGGGTCCTGCTTGGCAACGCCCTTGCGCAGTTGCGTCCCGGCATCGCATCGCGCTACCGTGAGCGCGTGCTTGACGAGGCGACAATCGACGAGGCAGGACGACGGCTGGCCGGTGCTTCCCCGCCGGGCACCCGCGTCATCCTTTTCGGCTCACACGCTAGAGGCGAGGCCGGTAAGCACAGCGACCTGGACTTCCTGGTGATCGAGCCCGAGGTGGAGAACGCGGCCGAGGAGTCCGTACGATTGCGGAGGACATTGCGCGGTCTTCTATTCGCGGCCGACGTGATCGTGGCCAGCGAGCAGAGAGTCAGCGACTGGCGCGATGTCAAAGGGAGCCTGATCCACGCGGCGCTCGCCGAGGGCCGAGAGCTGGCTGCCTGATGGCGACCGGCCGTGACCTGGCAGAGCAGCTACTGCGCAGGGCGGCCGATGACGAGGCGGCGGCGCGAGCGATGCTGCCGCTTGAGTCGGTCACGAACGCGATCGTGGGCTTCCACGCTCAGCAAGCGGTCGAGAAGTCGCTCAAGGCCGTGCTCGCGGCGCGGGACGTGGAGTTCCCGTTCATTCACGACGTTGGGGGTCTTGCCGACCTGTGCAAAGAGACGGGAGCGGGTCTGCCGGACGAGTTGGAGGGCATTGATGGGCTAACGCCATATGCAGCTGGTCTGCGATACGACGACGACCAGCCGGGGGCCGTCGGTCGCGAGACGGCGTTGGTGCTGGCGACGGCCACTATGGAGTGGGCTCGAGGACAGATTGAGGCCCAGGTACCAGCGACTGGCAATGAGGAAAACGCGAGCTGAGGCGCAGTCCTAGTCAGTGACGAGGAGTGCCAAGTAATCCAAGGTTCGATGGCTCAAATCAAGCTGAAGTCAACGGCGTAATGCGGCCGTCTCTCAAGCCCTGCCCTTGATGGTGCTGCCATAGAAATCCGACGCGGAGGTGTCTGTCTCTTGGGGGATATTCAATAGTTGCGGTATGCGGGCATCGAATATGAGTGACACTTGACCGACGGGCCCGTGACGGTTCTCCGCAACGATTACATCGAGTTCGCACGTTCGTTCGCTGTCAGCGTAGTAGTAGTCATCGCGGTAGAGCAACAACACGAGGTCTCGGCGGGCCGCAAGCTCGAAATGGCCTGGTAGGTCCTGCAGTTGTGGTCGCTTGTCGAGGCGCTTCTCGCAATCACCAAACACCTCCATCGTCACGATCATTGAGAGATCGAGTTGCCGCGCTATCTGTCGAAGCTTCATTAGCAGGCCGGCGATAGAGTGCGAATCAAGAGCTAGCCCGCCGTCAACTGTAAGATCATGGATCGAGTCGATGATTACCAATCGTGTCGCGCTCTGCTCACGAAGTTGTTGGAGCTTGGCGAAAATACTTTCAACGTCGAGTTGAACTGAGTCGTTGACGTACAGTGGTGCAGCAGCAAGCATCTGTGATGCCTTGAGGATCTTGGGCCATCTCTGCTCGGCTATATCGCCACGCCGTAGCTCTGCGCTGGAGATTCGGCCACGCATAGCCACAAACCGCTGGGCTACCTGAGTCTCCGAGGACTCGGCGGAGAAGAATGCTGTGGGAATCCCAAAATCTACGCTCGCTTTCATGCCGATTGTCAGCGTAAGCGTTGTGACCCCCATCCCTGGTCTTCCAGCGATTATTGTCAATCCTGGCTCAGGCAAAGTGCCCAGTAGTCGGTCAAGGTCTAGGAATCCCGAATACAGTGGCGGTCGAGACTGGTGCATCAGGATGAGTCCGTCAGCCTCTTGAATCTCACGTACTTGTGGGCGTGTGTGCTGTTCATCTTTACCCTTGAGAGCGCTCTTGCTGGTCTCGTTGCTAGCAGGGGGTCTCTCTAGGCTCTTGCTTGCTCGCTTAGGAACCTGAGGTTGCGGAGATATTGTCCCGATTAGGCCAATTACCTCGGGGGGCACTATGTGCCCCCGACTTACATAGCGATTGACTATCGCGTTGCGCTCGGCTTCTGCAGCAAGTGGCTCGCCCATCTCGTTGAGCAAGCGGATCAATCGCTTCCATCCGCTCAGCTCGTTGGGCAGTATGTCTCGCTGGCTGCGAGCAAAGCGAGCCGCGGCGGCGAGGTCTCCAGAACCCTCGGCCTGCTCTGCAAGCCTCTCGAAGCTGCTCGCAGCCATGCGTCGGTAACGGTCGCGGCGTTCGTCCGTCCATTCGCCGCCGCCATCGGTGTCCTGCAAGAAATCTCCGCGACGCAGCACGACGGCTTGCTGATACTCCTCCCGACGAAAATGCTCCGCAAACTCGCGGACATCAATCCGGAGATCCCCGCACTCGGGAAGCCCGACGTAGATCCTGGTGCTCGTTAGTAGCCCAGCACACGATCCGAAGCACCTCCGCAAGTTCTTAAGCTCGGTGCTGAGGCTAACTCGAGCACTCGCAGGCGTGGTGTCCCAGAGGCTTTCTGCCAGTGCGTCGCGAGCAATGTTGCCGCCTGCCTCTGACAGACGTGCCAGCAAGAGTCGGGCCTTTTGGCTTTTGGGGGCCGGTTGGGGGATGCTCTCAACCGTGATGCGCATTTCTCCGAACAGCTCTATGTGCAGTACCCCGAGAACCTTACATGATTATCCTGAAAATTTCATGTAAGTTTCAGGCTGGATCGGCATAGTCTTCGTAGTGGCGTTCGATAGTCCTGTTATGCAGAGTGCGAGCGACCATCGCAGTGACTGCCCAGCCAGCAGGTCGAGGGGATTGGATCAGTTGTGTAGTGCCCTAACAGATGGTCTGACCGAGGGCCTACGAGAGCACCTCCCTGGAGCTGTCGGGATCATCGTGAAGACCATTGCGATCTGCTTGTCGGCGATATGCGCACACGTAGTCCTGGACGTCTCGATGACATCAACAACCATTGGAGCGGGTACTGCAACACTCACGTCAACCGTGATCAGCGCGCTCCGGCTCCTGGGATATGCGGCGCCCGCCAACCAATGCTCCACCGCGAGCGTGCTAACTGACGGTATTTGCGGCGGGCTGGCCCGCGTCACTCACGGCGAGACGCCTGCTAAGGACCAATAGCACCAGCGCGACATCCCGATGAGTCGCGCGACCGCATCGCAAGAAAAGCATCGGTAGGGGTGCGGTGCCGGCGTCTCGCCGGAGCGCAGCCTGCTAGGAACCCGGTGCCTGCGACGGCTCTGCCCAGACCTCGATCTCCTCTTTGGGGGGCCAACCCCGGCCCCGATCCCGCCGGGACCCACGACCACGATCCACGGCCAGGCTGCGTCGGCTGGACACCGCGCGTGCGCTGGCTGGACAATCATGTAGCCATCATGCCGACGAGTCGCTACACGGTTGTCTACGAGGCCGAATCGAGGCAGCGATACAAGCTATGCCGTCTCTTGCTTACCACAGATGGTTCCTACCATGTCACGGTCCCATATCACGTCAGCGAGCGGGTCTCACTTTCCAAGCGCAAGCTGAACTACCCCAACCTTCCCGCGGTCGCTGACGAGCCCGATCTGGAGCTCGCCGTGCTGGAGGACGATGAGCACCGGCTAAAGCTTAGCCACCATCCTGATGGCTTTGTCCAATTCTCCGGCGAGGGCATCCTCTCAGGGGGCAACCCCGATGGCACACCCAAGGGGCTGGGTATTCGATCGTTCCCGCTCTCAATGCCCACGGCCGGCCCCGCGTGTGGCGTGTCGATCATGGACGCGACACAGTTCTCGCCTGCCGGTCCGGTGCGCGCTGGGGACATCATCTTTCGCGAGAGCGAGCTCTTCGCAGCTCCTATCGACAACGGCTTGATCATCGAGTTCTTCTACCTCCCGGCTCGCTGGCGAAGATTCATCCGCATGCAGGAGGGCAGGCCTGTCATCTGGATCAGACATCCCTCGGGTGCGATCCTGGAGCTGGCGGTGTGCATCGGTCCCGGCGAGGCATGGGTCACCGGATTCGTGGGCGTGGATGCTTGGACAGTGCCAATGCGGCTTGGCGATCAAGGCTCCGGCTTCACGATCTCAAGCCCTGCCGGCTCACTGCGCTACAACGAGAGAGACGAGCTCGAAGGCGTAGCCTTGTTCGCCGCCTATCCGCCCCTTACCGACGAGTCAGTGACGCGGATGTCGCTCGCGTTCCCTCCGCGCGACGATCCGCCCTACTACCGAGGCGGCGTCTCACCATCGGGGCCAGACGCGATGGCGCGCAATCCCCCGCGAGAAAGCGGTGGCCAGAGCGAGCCCGACTCCGAGCAGACAGCACCCAAGTCCGAAGAGAGCGAGATGACAACTCCCGCCGCGCTCTACAACCTCGGGAACCATCTTCGCGATGAAGGTGACGCTGCGGGCGCCCAAACTGCCTATCAGCAGGCGATCGACTCGGCGGACACGCACATCTTGCCGAAGGCCGCGTTCAATCTCGGCATCTTGCTCGAGAACAATGATCCCGCAGCGGCAAAGGCGGCCTACAAGATCGCGATCGAGTCCGGACACCCCCGCAATGCACCACGGGCAGCCGTCAACCTCGGCAACCTTCTGTGGAGCGAAGGCGATGGCGCCGGCGCCAAGAGCGCCTACCGTCGAGCAATCGGCTTCGGAGATATCGAGCAGGTCCCAATGGCGACCATCAACCTGGGAATCGCGCTACGCACCGAGGGCATCCGAGAAGCAGCCGAGGCCTTCGAATCCGTCATCGCGTCCAACCATCCCGACCTCAGCCCATCCGCTGCCGTCCTACTAGGGAACCTGCTCAGCGATGCACACGAGGCTGAGCGCGCCAGCCGTGCATACCGGCTAGCGATCAACTCTGGACACCCAGAGCAGGCGCCGCTCGCCTGCATCAGCCTAGGCAACCTGCTGCGACACCAAGAGGACAATGAGGGTGCGGCCGAGCGGTATCGCGAAGCGATGGTGTTTGGCCACCCCGAATGTGCGGCGCATGGCGCGTATAATCTCGGGCTTGTCCTGCTGGACGCCGGTGATTGCGAAGGCGCTAAGGAAGCATTTCAGACTGCTGCCGCGTCAGGTATCGAGAATGCCGTCGTCTCAGCCAGAGCGGCACTTAACGAGTTGAACGGAGCCGGAGAGCCGGACGAGCAACCGTCGTAGTCGATCGCCTCCGTGGAGGTTGCCTGCGGCCCGCGAGGTATTCCGCCAAGCGTACGCAGACTGCCGGGCGATGTTATCGCCACCGAGGCCGCCTGACTCAGGCGCGGCCAACGTCATCTGCGCTTTCGGCCGCCGCGGCGCGTACCGCGCCGGATGGGACACGGTCGAAACTTGGCTCCTCAATGGTGAGCCGGATGGCGGTGGCAGCGGTCGCGATCGTCCGCCTGACGTCGGGCAGGTCTTCGTAGGTGCTGGCGAGCACCGCGAGCGCGGCGGGCTCGAACACTTGATCGAGGGGGATGTCAAGACCGGCGACCTCGAGTCGGTGAGTCAGTATGCGTGTGAGATCGGCCTCGGGCCGTCCGAGCTGCGGGACGCGGATGCGCTCGAGCCGGGGGGCGATCTCGCGGTAGGCGGGCAGGTCGAGGTAGGTGGTATGCACTGCGAGGATGAAGCCACAGTCGATCTCGCCGGTGAGCATGCGCACGTTGCGGGCGAAGAACGCATCGGCGAGCTGGGCGGGCTGTTGGTCGTGTGGGCGGGCGATCCAGGTGTCGGTGTCGTCGAGCACGAGCACGGGGTCGGTGTCCCGGGCGCGGAACAGCTCGACCAGCCGCTGGAGTCCCTCGACGACCTCTCCAGCACCGATCTGCTCTTCGAACTCGTCGCCTGAGCGTGTCAGCTCACGCGCAATCTCCCCTTTGAGTACCCAGGCGTTCAGGCCGAAGCTGTGTGAGCGTCGTCGTTCGCCACTGCTGCGACGGATCGTGTCGGCCGCCCGATTCCGCAGGTTGCCTGTCTCGCTATCCCCGAGACGGGCTGTGGCGATCACCCGACGAATGAGATGGCGAGCGAATCCGGCGGTCGTCTTGACGGTGTCGTCGTCGGCGAGCGCGACTGGTATGCGCAGGATTGCAAGGTTCTCCGGTGCGTGGTGGGCGAGCACCCAGGCGAGCACGCTTGACTTTCCTGAGCCACTCGGTCCGATCAGCGAGACCCGCCCGCGGTGTGCGAGCCAGTGCGCGAGCTCACCCTCCACGGCCGTGCCGCCGCACAGCTCGTCGAAGGGAACGTGGTAGGGCGAGAGCTGGTCGTAGCGCAGCGTGTGTGGCAGCGCGTTCATGGTTCGCAGCGATTCGAGTTGCGCGCGTGTCACACGGCCTCCACTCTCCTGTAGACCTTGCGCGGGCGCCCGCTCGGCCCCGGCAGGCGCTCGGCGCGGACGAGCTGCTCACGCTCCAGGGCAGCGAGTGCCTGCTGCGCCCGCTGGCGGCTGATGCCGAAGCGTCCCGTCCAGTCGGGGTCCGAGGCGCTTGCGGTGGCGCCGTCTTCGATCTCGGCCAGCATCATGCTTTCCAGTCGGCCGAGCTTGTCGGCGACGCGTGTCTGGCGCTCGGCACGGCGCGCGAGGAGCGCGTGGACGTCATCGGTACTGCTGGCGGCGTCGCGCAACGCGGTGAGCAACGCACGTGGGTGGCCGCTGTCGACGCGCACATCCAGTACTTCTCTGTTGTCCTGACGACTCATGCGTCGGCGGATCAGCTCACGCTGCTGTGTGTCGGTCAGCGGCGTGAGCTCGACAATTCGCTCGAAGAAGGCATCGGCGGGTGGGGTGAGGTACTGCTGTTGACGCGCCCGGTCTCCTGCCACGACCCAGATGAGGCCGGTCTGCCACAGCTCATCGCGCAACCTTCCGAATAGCCGGTGGGCAATCTCGGGGTTGGGGTCATCGAGCAACACGTACACCTTGCGCTTCTGAACCTCGGCGGCGAGCTCTCGGACGAGCCGTAGTGCCTCTTCATTGCGGGCCTCAACCGGGTTTGCTGTGAACGGCATCGCCGCCATACGCAGGCTCTCGCCGATAGGGGTACGCGGTCCCGTAAGCCGATCGCGGACAGCGAGCAGGATCATTGCCGCGTCTGTCAACCTGTGCCCATCGAGATAGACGGTGCTGATACTCGCCTCATCCTCCAGCCGCCGCTCGAGATGGCGTAGGAAAGTGGTCTTGCCCATCCCACGCTCGGCCAAGACCAACGTGTTCATCCCCGCGCGCACATGCCCGAGCACGACGTCGGCCTCGGGACGCTCGACGAGATAGCGCCGGTCGGCGGCGGTAGCCAGGAGGGGGCGTCCACTCAACATCATCGCTAGCGATAGTAGCAGCTACTTTTGCTAACTACACACCGGGCCGCGCGTCCTTGGGCATCTCACGCCACACTTCGATCTCCTGACCGTCGCCGGGGGGCAAACACAGGACCGAACCCCCGTCGCTCCCGCTTTTGTCACCCCGCTTTTCCGGTCTGCTTTGGGGTGTTTGGCTCCAGCTGGATCAGTAGCTCGGCGCGGCGATTGGGGTCCTGGCCGGGCTGGCCGTCCGTCTCCGCGCGGAGGGTGTCCGAGCATCAGCTTGTGCAGTTGTTCGTCGGGTTGGAAGGTGTGCACCCAGTCGATGAGCTGTGCCTCCAGGGCTTGCGCCTTGACCAGGTAGGGCCGCAGAGAGGCTGTCCGGCTTCGGAGGGGTGCTTGGGCGGGCGGAGGACCTTGGGGCGCGGCGCTGGGGCTGAGGAGACGGCGTTGGCTGCATGAGCTTGGTCGCCGAGAGTCGCCTCCAGCGCGCACGGCCACAACCTAGGACTGTGGACGGGACGGCGGCTGACCGTGTATGCGCTGGTGTGCGAGCTGATAGACGGTAGGGCGACGCGAGTCCTTGGGTGGGTGTCGCACCCCGAAAGCGAGGTAGGCAAGGTGCAGACGGCCACCGATCTTGATCGCCCGGAAGACCATGCCAAATTGTCCAGCCGGTTGGGGCAGGTAGACCTTTGCGCAGTCGGGCAGCACGGTGCCGTCGCGTCCCTCCTGCTCCACGCGGCGCAGGTGCTCGAACGGAATCCCGCTTTGCTCATAGGCTCGCCGGGCGGCTTCAGCGGCCTCGCGCCCAGCGGGAGTGGTTCGCGCCAGGTCTTCCTCCCAGCCATCTGGATCGAAGTGCGCGGGGAAGCCGCGCGCGGCGGTGTCCGTCACGTCCTACGGCTCGCCGTCAGGCGGGAGCATGAGCGAGGCGTACTCGTTTCGGAACTCCGCGGACTCCTCCGGAGTTAGCTCTCGGCCGCCCGAGCGCTCCACGATAGCCGACCAGGACGTGTCGGGCGCGAGCGTCAACTCACCCCCGGGGCGTCTCTCGGTGACGACATAGCGGCCACTGATATCGCCGCTGAGCTGAACGTGAGCCTGCTCGGCCATGCCTTCAGGATAGTAGCCCGGACGAGGTCCGACCCGCCCACACCTTCGTCCTGATCGTCTCATCGTCCGAATTTGCTGAACAGTGGCGCCTCATAGCATCCACGCCTGAGCTGACAGGATGCTTTGTGTGACGGGACAGAGTGATGCCGCCGGGCTGCGCCAGCAGCTACGAGATGAGCTAGCGGCTCATCTCGCGCCGGCCGGTCGGCTGGGAGCGAGCTGTTGTAGCGGTGGCCGCGCTGTCGGGATCGTCAGGATATAGTCGCTGCGAGAATGCAAAGAGACCAAATCATGCAGCGCATCGGACTCGTAGTTTTGGTGCTGACGGCTCTGCTGGCGCTGACCAGCATGGCCGGCTCGGCCAGCGCAGCCACGTCCTGTTCTGAGATACCGACCGTTTACGGGATTCCCCCGTGGGGCTTTCACACGGGCTCATATACGGGGGGGAGTAGCTTCGCCAAGGGCCACGGAAACATCAACCTCGAAGCCAACACGGTCTCGGGGGTCATCTGCCAACAGGATCGAGCTGGTGTGATCATCATGTCGGTGGAGCACCACCTCGTGTATCACTCGCACTACGCGACGATGTGGGGCTACCCCGGAAACGTCATGAAGATCGTCGTCCGCGTGCGTACGAGCGACGATCCGCGATGCGAAGTCGGAACCGTCGGGCACGCGACTCTGTTTGCGAGCTACAACGGCGTCCGCAGCGACAGCGTCCAGTTCTTCTTCCCCGCTGCCTGCAAGGACCAGGATCACCTCTACCATGGGACCCAGGTCAACAACCAGGTCCCGCCGCTGTAGCCCAAGCGTTCCGTGGCCGCTTGGCAACGGCCGATAACGAGTCTGTATCAGGGGATCCACATTTGAACCGCCCCGGGATATTGGATGCCTTGCGCGCCGCACCTGGTTGAGCGCCGGAGGCGTTCAACCAGGGTAACCCAATCTCATCTAGCCAAGCATCCGGGAGACATCGAACCACAGTTACACCAGTCAGCCCAAGGCGTGTGAACATGGCCACGGCCAGTGCGCGGCCAGTAGGCCTGATCCGATCCCGATTCCCACGCCGGCTGCGACGTCGCTTGGGTAGTGAACGCCGGTGTGCACGCGCGAATAGGCAACAGTCCCCGCCAACGGCACCAGGGCCGGCGCCAGCACTGGCAGCTCAGCGCAGGCGCCGGTGACAAACGCGAATGCTGCCGCGCTGTGGCCTGACGGGAACGACGTTGACCGCGGCGTACGAATAAGTGCCGGGCGTAACCGTGAGGAGGGCCGACGCCGACGCGCAAGCAGCTTTGCCGGACCGTTGGCCACCCCAGCCGCGATCGCGATGGCAATCAGGCCCCGTCCTGCGGCCCTCCGCCCTTGCCCTCTGCCAAACATAGCGAGAATGCCGGCGATCACAAGCCATAGTCGCGAGTAGTTCGCTGCTCGCGTGATGGCGATGAGGGTGCGATCCAGTACGGGTGAGCGAGTCTCAAACGAGCGCTTCATCAGTCGGCGGTCCAGGTGCTGAACGCGAGGCCACATCGTCATTGAACCTCACGCTCGTCGGTCCGTGGCTACCCGGACCAGCGCGCTCAGGTTCTCCGTAGTGAGTGTCACCGAGCGTGCTGCCGGCGACAGGCTTGCGCCGTGGGGCAGTCGTACGCGCAGCGCGCCGGGCAGCGATGCGAAATGCAATGGTGGGTCCAGTACCAGCGCCTCGCCATCGAGACCGATCTCGACGGGGCCGCTGGAGTGGACATCGAACTCCCGTGCGGACCAGGACAGTAGGCCGGGGTAGCGCCCCGCCTGGCCAACCATCTCGAGCGCCACGAGCTTTGACACGTCGGTACCCCGCACCCGGGCGGCCACGATGCCGAGTAGGCCCGTGTCGATCCGCTTGCGTGTGCCGGCGCCCGAGAGGTGCGTGAGCTCGTACGGGTTATTCGACACCAGCACGAGCGAGGCATCGTCGCAGTCGGCCCCGTCCGGGGTGGTGAACTCGAGGTCGATCGCCTCAGCGTCTGGGCCGAGCAGGTCCGGCAGCATGTCCGTCCACGTCCCGAGCTTGGCATCGCGATAGGCCTCGGACTGCACGACCTTCGCGTAGACACCGAGCGACGCATTGTTGACAAACACGCGGTCGTTCACGCGCGCTAGGTCAATGCGCCGCTCGGCGCCATCGGTGAACGCGTCCAGCGCACCCACGACGTCGTCCCGGTCCAGGCCGAGGTCAAGCGCGAAGTGGTTTCGCGTTCCCGCCGGGATGCAGACGTGGGCAATGTCGTGTCGTGCGGCGACCGTTGCTACGAGCGCCTGCGACCCGTCACCTCCAGCCATTCCGATTACCTCCGCACCCCGTGCGATGGCGCTCTCGGCGAGCTCGAGCAGATCATCTCCCGGTTCGAGGATGATCGGCTCGATGCCTCGTCGCCGAGCCTCTCCAGCGAGATCGAAGCGCTCCGCCTTTCCGCCACCTGACTTCAGGTTGATGATCAGCGCCCCTGCACCGGTGGCACCCACCGGCACAACCGCTGCGGCCATCCCTCCGAGCGCCGCCTCCCGATCTCGTCCCAGTGCGTAGCGCGCGGCCAATCCGAACAGAGCGAGCAACAGGAGCAACGCGGCCAGCACCAGCAGCCCCTGCCAGTGGATCGCAAGCACCACAATCAGACCGGCTCCAGCAAGGACCGCGACCACCGCGCCGAGGGCGCGCAGCGCGCCGTGCTCTGTCAAGGCGAACCAGATGGCAGCGTTCGCCAACAGGACGAGCCCGACCTCGAGGACCGCGACGGGGACGTCACCCGCCAGCGCGACGGCGGCCACCACGGCCATTGCGGCGGGCGTGATGAGCGCGAGGATTGCGGCGATGCGCCGCAGCACAGGGCGCTGCGCGGCCCAGTCTGCTTGAGAAGTCATGGTGGTCATGTTCTCAGATCCCTTCCGCCGAATCGGACTCTGAGTTCAACGCACGCTGGGCCGACCCGCTTGCGACCCATGAGATCTCCGATCTTGCTGCTTATCAATATGAAAGCGGCGAATGTGTGCTGCTCACCCGGCGACGCGCGATCGCAGTATCACCCGCGCGCCGCGCCCCGGGATCATGGTGACATTGCGATGGTGGGCGTGCTCGGGCTCGGGCCGGTCGGCCTCCAGATCCAGGCGGCGGACCATGGCCTCGAGCACCACACGCTGCTCGGCCATCGCCAGCGCCGCACCGAGGCAGCGACGGGTGCCGCCGCCGAAAGGCAGCCACTCATATGTTTGGGGTGCCCGCCCACCCCTATGATCCAGCCAGCGCTCGGGGCGATAGGCGAATGGGTCGGGGTAGAGGTCCTCGCGATGATGAACAAGCAGGATGCTGATGCTGACACCCTGTCCCGCCGGTACCACGTACTCGCCGAGGCGCCAAGGCACGGCGACTCGGCGCCCGATGATCGGGATCACGGGACGTGAGCGCATCCCCTCGATGATGGCCGCCTCGACGTGCTCCGCGGCTTGAGTGTCTGAGCGCACCGCGTCGCGCAAGCGCTCATACGCTGCCGGGGTGCGAACCAGGCGCTCCCAAGTCCAGGCCAGCGAGTTGGCAGTCGTCTCAAAGCCGGCTAGTACGAGCGTGAGCAGCTCGTCGCGCAGCTCGTGATCGGTCATCCGCTCGCCATCCTCGCTCGTGGCGCGCAACAGCAGCGAGAGGATGTCTCCCCGCTCATCCAGGTCGGCCGCGCGACGACGCTCTTCGATCACGGGATAAGTAGCGCGATCCAACAGGGCCACTGCGGCCCGCGTGAGACCGACGGGCTTCTCGCGTCCCAGGTTTGAGAGTTCGCCAAGCAGCGCCAGCGGGGAGGTCGAGGCCGCCGCCAGCTGCTTGATCGTGACCCTCAGCCGATGCTCGGTGGTCCCCGGTGCGGGAGCGCCCTCGATGCCGAAGATCCCCGACATGATCACGTCAAGGGTGATGGCCTGCATCTTCGGGGCAAGAGCGAACGGGCGGCCAACGGGCCAGCGGTCCAGTTCCCGTTCGGTGACGTCGCGAATCATTTGCGCGTAACCCTCGATCGCCTCGCCGTGGAAAGGAGGCAGCAGCAGCTTGCGCTGGCGCAGATGATCTGGCCCGTTCGCGGTCAACACCGAGTTTGGCCCCACGATCGGGCGCAGCGGCGACTCAGCGGTCAGCGAGGGCACCAGCTCGGGTTTGGCGGTAAACAGGGAGCGGACATGGTCGGGGTGACTGGTTATGACGACCCCGCCGGGGATAACCACGAAGCGAACCTCGAACACGTCACCGAGCTCGCGTCGCGCGGCGAATACGAACTGGATCTGTCGCTTGGTGAAGCGCAAGGTCTGCACGGCCCGAGGTAGCCGCACGCCCGGCGGTGCCTGCAGTGGCTCCGTGTCCTCTACGGGGCCGGCCGGTGAGGCTGGTGCCTGCCCAGTGTAGGAGGAGCGGTCGAACGGCGCGTCGACGGAACGATCTATGACTGAGGATGGCTCCATCGCGGAATACGCTAGCGCACTAGATGCCGCGCGGCTCCCCGGCGAGCATCCCTGCGTTTGGTCAGCTCGGCGCCTTCGACCACTCCGCCTTATGCACGCGCTTGGCCGCTTGATAGTCGATGAGTGCCTGCGGGGAGTCAACGTCTCCGAGCGTTGGATGTGTTGGCACGAGATCCGCGGCCTCAGCCACGCCGAAACGGTTGGCGAGAACAGCGCCGAGCGACTTGACCTTCATCTGGCCGAAGCCCGGCAGCGCGGCGAGGTTCGCGCGCAGGGTCCTCGCGTCGGGCGCGTCGATCCACACGCGCGCGGCGTCGCCGTCGTAGTCATCACAAATGTGCCTGGCGAGCTCATGCACCCGCTTGGCCATCGAGCCAGGAAAGCGGTGGATCGCGGGCTTCTCGCGGAAGACGGGCTCGAGGTCGGCCGACGCCAGCGTCGCGGGATCGATCGCGCCGAGTCGTTCGCGTAGCGCGAGCGGTCCGGCAAACGCCTTCTGCACGGTGACCTGCTGATCCAGGGCGAAGCCAACCAGCAGCGCCATCGGATCGGTCGCGATCAGCGCGTTCGCCTCGTCGGAGTCGGTGAAGTAGAGGCGGTCGGGCATGGACGAATGAAATGGTATCGGTATCCCTGGATCGCCTCTCAGTTCGCATGGGCCTGGTATGCCAGGCTCTGCCCTTCTTGCCGGGCCCCGCTCTCCGCCCAGCCGTTACTCGAACTCCGGCGCGTTCCAGCCGGGCATGACGTCGGGCAACCCATCGCTGACACGGTCGGGGAAGCTCGCGGAGCGCTTCTCCAGGAACGCAGTGATGCCCTCGACGGCGTCCGCGGATTGGCCTCGCGCGACCATCCCGCGCGAGTCGGCGCGGTGGGCGAGCATGGGGTGCTCGGCGCCGAGCATCCTCCACATGAGCTGGCGGGCGAGCGCGACAGAGACGGGGGCGGTGTTCTCGGCGATCTCGCGCGCGAGCGCGCGGGCGGCGTCGAGCAACTCGTCCTTAGGGTGCAGGCTGCGCACGAGCCCGCCGTCGAGCGCCTCTTGCGCAGAGAACACACGACCGGTCGCGACCCATTCCATCGCGCGGCTGATGCCGACGACGCGCGGCAAAAACCAGCTCGAACACGCCTCGGGAATGATGCCGCGCCGCGCGAACACGAAGCCGATGCGGGCGTCCTGCGCGGCGAGGCGCACGTCCATCGGCAGCGTCATCGTCGCGCCGACGCCGACGGCGGGCCCGTTGATCGCCGCGATCGTCGGCTTGGTCGATTCGAAGACCCGCAGCGTGAACTCGCCGCCGTTGTCGCGCGCTGGGCCGGCGCTCGTGTGCTTCCGGTAATCGAAGGTGTCACCTCCGCTCGCGAGGTCTGCCCCTGCGCAGAAGCCGCGGCCTGCGCCGGTGACGATGATTGCTCGCACATCGTCATCGGCATCGGCGTAGTCGAAGGCGCTCCGCAGCTCCCAGCCCATCTGCGCCGTCCACGCGTTCAGCCGCTCGGGACGGTTGAGCGTGATCGTGAGTATGCCGTCGCTTGTCTCGGTCATGATTTGCTCGTAGTCCATAGCCATAGGCGACTATTCTAGGTCTCACGGCCGGGACGCGAACAATGGCGCGTCTCGTAGCTGTTTGTGACCCCGCAGCAGCGAGCGGTTTCCGAGGGTCTTTCGGAAATCGCTCGATTGTCGGACGAAAGATCCTTTCGCTTTTGTCCTAGACGGTAGTGACGACGGTAGTCCGGGACGCCTCCTTCGCTAGGGAAGCAACGGTTGCAGCTAGTTCGGGGTGCGCTCGTACTGTGTGACGTTCTCAAAGTGTGGTGCCCACGGCTGCGCCGATCGTGTCCAGATCTCGGCCGTCGGTTCGAACCAAGATGTATCGTCGATCGTTCCTGCCTTCAAGAAGGCAACTTCCGGCATCGACTCGATCGTGCTAAATATCGGCGACCCGCAGGTCGAGCAGAACCGCCGCTCCGTTGTGCTCTGGTAGTCCTCGCTGGCAGTCTTGAACGAGGCGAGTGTGTCGCCCTCGACCGTGAGTGCCTTGCTCGGTACGCCTACGATGGTCGAGAACGCCGTAGCGGTCTGGCGCTGACAGTTCGAGCAGTAGCAAACCCCTTGCCAGACTGGCTCAGCGTTGACGCTGTAGGTCACGCCACCGCACAGGCAGCGGCCTGTAATAGGTCTGGGTATATCGGCCACGCACCCATGAGCCTACTAGCAGCTGCTTCGCGTTTGAGGGGCGAGGGTGAGCACCTGCCCCTCGCAGACGAACTTCCTGGCTTTGGCAATCGCTGTCGGAGCCAGCGGACTTACCGACGCTCAGCGATCGAACTCCAACACCGAGCGAATCCCGTCCTGGCGCTCCATCAACTCAAACGCACGGTTGACTTCATTAAGGCCCATGCGATGGGAGATGAACGGGTCGACGTCGATGTCGCCCTGCAGGTAGCGATCGACCAGTTGAGGTACCTGGTCGCGGCCCTTTACCCCACCGAAGGAGGAGCCGCACACCCGTCTTCCAGTGATCAACATCCGAGGCACGATGTCGAGCGTCTCACCCTTTCCTGCAACACCAGCCACCGTGCACAAGCCCCAGCCCATTCGCGCCGTTTCCACGGCTTGGCGCATCACCGAGACCAGCCCGGTCGCCTCGAAGGTGTAATCGGCGCCAAAGCCTCTCGTCATCTCCAAGACCCGTTCCACTGTGTGTGCGTCGGCCTGCCAGCAATCGGTCGCCCCCTGCCCTCGTGCCAGGTCCAGGCGCTCGGGTGAGAGGTCCACGCACACGATCCGCTCAGCACCCTGGAGCCTGCATCCTGCAACTGCCCCAAGGCCGACCATCCCTGCTCCGAAGACGACACATGTCGAGCTGGGCTCCACAACGGCCGTGTACATCGCGGCGCCGAGCCCGGTAGTCAAGCCGCAAGCAAACAAGCACGCTCGATCGAGTGGCGCCTCCCGGTTCACACACGCGAGCGCGATCTCAGGCAGAATCGCGTACTCGGCAAAGGTAGAGGTACCCATGAAATGGCGGATCGGCTCGCCCGCGCGCGAGAGACGCACCGTGTTGTCGGGCAGGTAACCCTTGTTCTGCTGCTCGCGGATCGCCAGGCAGAGATTGGTCTTGGGGCTGAGGCAATGCTCGCACTCACGGCATTGCGGGGAAAAGAGGGTGACCACGTGGTCACCAGGCTTTACCGAGGTCACTCCTTCACCAACCGTTTCGACGATGCCTGCACCCTCATGACCGAGCACCGTCGGCGCATACCCGGACGGATCGACACCCGAGGCGGTGTACATGTCGGTATGACAGACGCCACAAGCCACCAGGCGCACAAGGACCTCTCCGCGACGGGGATCGGCAAGATCGACCTCCTGAACCACCAGAGGTTGGCCAAACTGCTCGAGCACAGCGGCGCGCATCTTCACGAGGCTCTCCTTTCCGGCGCTTGACGGAGCGGCTCCAGTGGGGCCGAATGATCCGACCTTAGACTAGGCCGCGTGTCTGGACCGCCAAAGGGAGAGGACGGGGTGGGCGGGTCCGATTCAACGGTCACGGCAAACGCACAGCTGCCCGAGCTCGATGAGCGTGCGCTTGCTGCGCTGGGTGAGGTGGGACGCAGCTGGGCGGGGTGCATGCCGCCCCGGCAGGTCTGGGAGCGTGCGCTACCCGTCGATCGCCATCTCGATTTCACCGATCCGCAGCAATCGCGTAGCGGACGTTTCGTGCATATTCGCAGCGCGCGACGCGACGCGGACGACGACGAGCTCGAAGCAACGGCTGAGGGTGGGGAGACCGACTCGAGCTCGGGCCGTGTCGCCCACGCGGTGCGGCGGGTCCTAATCGGCCCGGCCCTGCGTAGCACGGCGATCGCGGAGGAGCGCATGGGACGCCTGCTCGCCCTCGCCGTACTCTCGCCTGACGCGCTCTCCTCGGTGGCCTACGGGCCGGAAGCGATGATGGCGATCCTCGTGCTGGCCGGCTCGGGCGAGCTGAAGCTCTCGCTGCCGATCGGAGCCGCCCTCGCGGTATTGATGCTGTCTGTCGGCCTCGGCTACCGCCAGGTGATCCGGGCCTACCCGCACGGCGGGGGCTCCTACATCGTCGCGAGCGACAGCCTGGGGCGCCAGTGGGGTCTGCTCGCGGGCGCCGGACTGATCGTCGATTACATCCTCACGGTCGCCGTGTCGGTCGCCTCCGGGGTGGAAGCCGTCACCTCGGCGATACCCTCGCTCGACTCGGCGAGGGTCGTGATCGGTCTGGTCGTGATCGTGCTGTTGGTAGCCGGCAACCTGCGCGGCGTGCGCGACGCGGGCGCCGCCTTCGCCGCCCCCACCTACCTGTTCGTGGTCGCAATCGCACTGGTCGTGATCGCCGGTCTTCTCAAGGCGGGCTCTCACGGCTTTCACCCTGCCGCCGCAGCACCGCACCGCGCCACCGAGGCGCTCGGCGTGCTGCTTCTGCTGCGCGCGTTCGCCTCCGGGGCGACGGCGATGACCGGGATCGAGGTGATCTCAAACGCGGTCCCTGTCTTCCGCCCTCCACAAGCCAGGCACGCCCGACAGACGCTCACGGTAATGATGGGACTTCTAATCTCGATGTTCATCGGCGTTGTGCTCGTCGCTCATTTCGACGGCGCCGCGCCGAGTGGGAGCCAGACGGTGCTCTCCCAGATCGCGCATGACAGTGTCGGCGGTGGCATCCCCTACGGCTTCGTGCAGCTGGCAACGACACTAGTGCTGCTGGTCGCTGCCAACTCGGCGTTCAACGGCTTTCCGCGGCTTTTGTACTTCATGGCCCGCGACGGCTACGTCCCGCGGCTGTTCCTGCGCATGGGCGATCGCCTTGCGTTCAGCAATGGCATCCTGGTGCTCGCCGTCCCCGCGGCCTTGATCTACGCGGCCTTCGGCGGTCGGACAGCCCCGCTGATCCCACTGTTCGCGATCGGTGTGTTTCTGGCCTTCACGCTCGCCCAGAGCGGGATGGTCGCGTACTGGTGGCGCCACCGCGGGCCGAGGTGGGGCTCAGCGCTGGCCACCAACCTTCTCGGCGCAATCCTCTCGGCGCTGGTCGTGCTGATCGCCATGGTCACCAAGCTCACGGAGGGCGCCTGGGTCGTGGTGGTGCTGGTTCCGCTAATCGTGTTGGCGTGCGGGCGCGTGCACGCGCACTACGTGAGCGCCCGCGATGCGCTCACGCCACGACCCGATGCACCACGACCGGAGATGGGCGGGCACAGGCGGACGACACGCGTGACACCGCCCCGGCTGCGCCCGGAGGTCTCCAAGCAGCTTGCCGAGACGCAGGATGACCCGTCCGAGGTGCACAGCTTTGCCGTCGTCCCCGTCGCGGTACTCGACCTTGCGGCGCTGCACGCTCTCGCCTACGCCGTCTCGCTCGCCCAGCCGGTGCTCGCGCTGCACGTCAGCCCCACCGAGGAGGAGGCCGAGCGCTTCCACCGCGCTTGGCATGCATGGGGCGAGCATTTGCCGCTCGAGGTTGTCGTGTCCCCATACCGCTCCACCGTCGCGCCGCTGGCTAACTACATCGCAGCGCTGCACCGCCAACGCCCCGACGTGATCCTCACACTCGTCGTGCCTGAGATCGTCGTTGCCAAGCGCTGGCAGCGGATCCTGCACAACCGCATCGCCACACGCCTGCGCGCTTCTCTGATCGCCTACGAGGGCATCGTCATCACCACGGTTCCATTCCACCTGGCCCGGTAGGAGGATTCTCGGCAATGCAGACACCGAGTTCTCATGAGCGCCCGGGGTCTGGGTCTGGCTACTCCTGTGTGCACTCCATAGTGGCGTGCCGCCCGCCACTGGTACGGTGGACAGGTCCGTCGCGTGCCGATCAGGCTGCGATCGTGCGCTCGCCGGGTCCTTCCTGACCTCTCTGCCTCGCGATCGCGGCCCTTGAGAGGCTCGTGAGGAGCGTCTGTGAATGCCGTGGCTGCAGGGTCTGACCGGACGTCCCCTCGTTGGTCCTCGGGGAGCCCGCCGAAATGTTCCGAAGCTGCGAGGTCGTCCCGACCAGCCGGGGTACCACTGCACGTCGCGATGCTTGCTCCACCTTGGATCTCAGTTCCTCCACCGGGATACGGGGGTGTGGAGTCGGTGGTTGACGCACTTACGGAGGCGCTTGTCCGGCGAGGGAACTCGGTCACGCTGTTCTGCGCCCCGGGCTCTGTGTCGAGCGCGCGTGTTGTGACTCTGCTCGGGGAGGCCCACCCCGATGAGATCGAGCGCTCGCTCTACGAGGTCGATCACGTCGCGCGGGCGTTCGAGGAGATCGACCTCGCCTCCTACGATCGCCGCTTTGATGTGGTTCACGATCACTGCGGTTTCACGGCCCTGGCGATGGCCGATCGCATCGACACGCCGATCGTGCACACCCTTCACGGACAGTTCACCGCCAGCACCGCAGCCTTCTATGCTCGCCACGGTCATAAGGCGGCGCTCGTGGGTATCAGCCGGGCGCAACTCGACTCGGCGCCGACGGGGCTTCGCTCAATCGGCGCGATTCCGAACCCCATCGACGTGCGGGCGTGGCCGTTGCGCGAGCACAAGGATGACTACCTGCTGTGGATCGGGCGCATGACTGTCGAGAAGGGGCCCCATCGCGCGATCGCCGCCGCTCGCGTCGCCGGTGTGCCGCTCGTCCTGGCGGGGGTCATCCAGCCCGGCCAACAGGCGTTCTTCGACCGCGAGATAGCGCCCCACGTCGATGGCGAGCGTGTTCGCTTCGTGGGGGAGGTTGGTGGCTCGGTCAAGCACTCGCTCTTCGCTGGTGCCCGCGCGCTGCTCATGCCGATCCGTTGGGAGGAGCCCTTCGGGATGGTGATGGTGGAGGCGCTGGCTTGCGGAACCCCGGTGATCGCCTTCCCCGAGGGTGCCGCCCGCGAGCTCGTCCTCGACGGGCAGACCGGTTTTCTTGTCGAGGACGAGCAGGCGATGGGCGCGGCGGTCGCCCAGCTTCCCCGGATCGCCGCGCGGGACTGTCGTGCCTGGGTCGCCGCACACTGTGATGTCGATGTGGTTGCCGCTGCCTACGAGTCTGCCTACCGATCGGCGATGCGCCAGCCGTCAGAGATGCACCGGCCGTCTGAGATGCGCCAACCGTCTGAGATGCATCGGCCGTCAGAGACCCTCGAGCTTGTCTGAGCGCACTCTGAGCGTGTTGGACGGCAGCACCTTCGTCGTCGGTGACCGCCTCGGCGACGTGCGTGAGGAGGCTGGTCGCGAGCATGGTTTCTACTGCGAGGACACCCGCTTCCTCTCGCGTTGGGTCTTGCGCACGGGCGAGGTGCCATTGGAGCTCTTGGGCCTCGACCAGGGTGCACACTTCTCCGCTCAGTTCTTCCTGACTCCGCGCGTGGGGCCGGACGAGGAGGCGCCGTGCTCGATCATGCGCCGGCGACTCATCGACCACGTGTGGATGGAGGAGATCTCAGTGACCAATCACCGTCATGAGAACAGTGAGATGCGGGTGGT
This sequence comes from uncultured Solirubrobacterales bacterium, assembly GCA_963827045.1. Taxonomy (GTDB): domain Bacteria; phylum Actinomycetota; class Thermoleophilia; order Solirubrobacterales; family Solirubrobacteraceae; genus Palsa-744. Next base: position 833,255 of record CAWGZH010000002.1, on the reverse strand, counting down.
ACTCGAGGTTGACACCGATTTCGCGGATCTGTTCGAGGTCAAGGACGGCACGGTTGCTAAGCGGGAGGTGATCTGTCACCACGACGATCGCACTCTCACACTTACATATGAGCGTGCCGGCTTCCGGCGCTCGATCACGATCTCTGCCAGCAGCCCTGCGGTGGTGACCCGCGAGGGCTTTGCTTACTCGTTGCTGCTCGCCCCCGGCGAGCTGTGGTTGACCACCTTCACCATTACTCCTCACGCCGCACAGCCGGGGGTCGCGTTTGCGCAGCGCGAGCCGCGGGGCGCGATGACGCAATTGAGTGCCTCCAAGTCGGCCGAGCTCGAGCAGTGGCTGGCCCGGGCGCCGGTGTTGCGGACACAGGACACGTCACTGGCACACACGTACCGCGCCAGCCTCAGCGATCTAGGCGCGCTGCGACTGCATCCCGATCTCCTGCAGGGCGCCACCCTCCCGGCGGCCGGGTCTGCCGTGGTTCATGGCGCTCTTCGGTCGCGACAGCCTGATCACGAGCTTCCAGGCGCTGCCTTACCTGCCAGAGCTGGCCGCCACCACCCTGCACGTGCTCGCGGCTCGCCAGGCGCAGGTGCGCGACGACTTCCACGAACAGGAGCCCGGCAAGATCCTGCACGAGCTGCGCTTCGGCGAGCTCACCGCCCGCGGTGAACGCCCGCACTCCCCGTACTACGGGAGCGCCGACGCGACGCCGCTGTTCCTGATTCTCCTCGATGAGTACCACCGTTGGTCGGGTGACGATGAGCTCGTCCGTGCGCTCGAGCCCCATGCTCGTGCCGCGCTCGACTGGATCGATGACAGCGGGGACGCCGATGGCGACGGATACGTCGAGTACGCGCGCCGCAACCCGGCCACTGGACTGGCCAACCAGTGTTGGAAGGACAGCTGGGACGCGATCCAGTTCGCCGACGGCACGCTGGCCCGAGGGCCGATCGCGACCTGCGAGATCCAGGGCTACGTGTACGACGCAAGGCGCCGCTCCGCCCGCCTGGCCCGTGAGGTGTGGGGCGACGAGGCGCTCGCAGGGGGCCTGGAGCGTCAAGCCGCCGACCTACGCGAATGCTTCCGCCGCGACTTCTGGATGCCGGAGCGCGGCTGTCATGCACTGGCGCTGGACGGCGAGAAGCGCCAGGTTGACAGTCTGACCTCCAACATCGGCCATCTGCTGTGGTCGGGAATGCTGGACGATAGCGAGGCTGCCACGACCGCCGAGCGGCTGCTCGACGAGCAGCTCTACTCCGGCTGGGGAGTGCGGACCCTCGGTACCCGCGAGGCGGGCTACAACCCACTCGGCTACCACACAGGGACCGTCTGGCCCCACGAGAACTCGCTGATCGCTGCCGGTCTCGCACGCTATGGCCACAACGAGGCGGCAAGCACCATTGCTGTTGCGATGCTGCGCGCGGCGCCGTACTTCGAGCATCGCCTGCCCGAGGTCTTTGCCGGCTATCCCGCGTCGGTGACGTCGGTCCCCGTCGCGTTCCCGACGGCCTCGCGTCCCCAGGCATGGGCCGCGGGAACCCCATTGTTGCTGCTGAGCACGCTGCTTGACCTACACCCGGGGCACACCGACGCGGAGGTCGAGGTGCCGTGCGGCATCGGGCACGTCGCGCTGCGCTCTGGCGAGGATGAGGGCGCTCGTTAGTCGCTAGCCTCGGCCGTGTGATGGAGGTGCTCGAAGTCATCTGGCATGGCCTTCGGGACTCGTTCCTGATGGCGTGGGAGGTGTGGTGGGCGCTGGTGTTTGGCTTTGCGATCTCCGGCGTCGTACAGGCATGGGTGCCACGCGAGCGGATCGAGTCCGCGCTGTCAGGATCGGGGCCGCGACCCGTCGCGCTGGCTACCGGCCTTGGAGCGGCATCGAGCTCGTGCTCCTACGCGGCAATCGCGATTGCCAAGAGCCTGTTTCAGAAGGGTGCCTCGGCGACCACCGCACTGGCCTTCCAGTTCGCCTCCACGAACCTCGTGTGGGAGCTGGGGCTAGTGCTGTGGGTGCTGATCGGCTGGCAGTTTACGCTCGCGGAGTACATCGGAGGGCTCGTGATGATTGCCTTGATGGCGGTGCTGCTGAGAGCATTCGTCTCGCCCCGCTTGGAGGCGCAAGCGCGTGAGCACGCACAGCAGGCCGATACAGGTCACCAGCACCACATGGCCGGCGAGCAAATGAGCTGGCGCGAGCGGCTGACCTCGACCTCGGCTTGGTCGGATGTTGCTCACAACTTCCGTGGGGACTGGCAGATGCTCTACAAGGAGATCACCGTTGGCTTCCTGCTCGCCGGGTTCATCGCGCAACTCGGCAACGGCTTCTTCAACGATCTTTTCCTCAAGGGTTCTCCGGCGCTTGTGCAAGCCGTGTGGGGCGCGGTCATCGGGCCAGTGATCGCCGTGCTGAGCTTCGTCTGCTCGGTCGGCAACGTGCCGCTCGCGGCGGTGCTGTGGTCGGGCGGCATCTCCTTCGCCGGAGTGATGGCGTTCATCTTCGCCGACCTGATTGTGCTGCCGATCATCGCCATCTACCGCAAGTATTACGGCAGGAGCTTCACACTTCGGATCGTTGCGCTGATGTTCGTCACGATGGTCGCCGCCGCGTTGATAGTCGATGGATTGTTCAGCGCCGGTGGCCTGATCCCAACCGGGCCGCGGCCTTCGCGCGGTGACATCTTCGGCACGATCGCCGTGAACTACAAGCTCCTGCTCAACGTCCTCGGGTTCGTGGTCTTTGCTGCGCTCTTCCGGCTGACCGCCCGGCGCGGCGCCACCGACCCGGTATGTGGCATGAAGGTCGATAAGGCCAAGGCGATCCGTAAGGATTTCGCCACCGAGACCTTTTACTTCTGCTCCGAGCATTGCCTACATGTTTTTGAGGTCGGTTCTGCCGAGCATTTGGTAGGAATGGTCCACCGAGGTTCCGTTTGACGTTGGAGCGCCGGAGCGCAACCATGGACGTAACCCATTATGAGAGGAGACGCACATGTCCCGCAAGATGGCTGACTGCCGTCGCTTTCCGGTGTGCCTGTCAAGGTCCATCGGACGCGTGCGCGCACTAGACGCTGACGATGCGCTAACCGTCGAGCAGGCGCCAACCCGCTAACGTAGAGAGATGCTCACGCAGGCAGATCGTGCGGCTGAGCGTCGCCGCGCGAAGCTGGAGGAGATTCGCTCGCAGGTCCAGGACGGCTCGTTGACGATCCGTAAGATGACGCCGGCCGAGCGCGAACGCTATCCGGAGCGACCGCCACGGCCGTCCCGCGGTCGTCGCAAATGACTACCTTCTTCGTCGCCGGCGTGGACGGCCAGGGTAAGCAGGAGGCCGCCTACAGCGAGCTGCGTGCTCGCTCACAGGCAGTCGTCGGCTGCCCCGCAAGGTCGCGAAGGATCTTCAAGCTCAGCTGTCGCTTCGACGGAAGCGACACAGAGATCGAGGTCGGTAGGCGACTCTCAAGCGGGAGCGACGTTGTGTCGGCGATCCTCGACCACGGCCGCGAGGAGGCGTTTGTCGTTCACACGGACGGCAATGACGACGGCAGCGAGGCCGTCGGCCGCGCGGTGCGGGTCGGTCGTCCTGTGTACTCGGTAACGGAGTTCTCATAGACGCCGAGGGCACGGAGACCGAGGGCAGCGAGGACGATGCGATCCGCGCTTTGGTGATCCGGCTCAGCCGTCCTCACCGCTCTGGAGGAGAGGTGATCGAGCGTGCCGCGATCATGGCTGCGGGCGCCGACTCGGCGGCGGTGATCGCCTGGATCACCGACCACGCCGGCATTCCAGAGGCCGCAGTGGCAAAGGCGCCGAGACGCGGACTGCACGGCTCGCGTTTGGGCGACGGCAGCGAGGCGGAGTCAAAAGCCCCGCTGCGCTTCGTTTTGCCGGCCGGCGCGCTGGTCTGAGCTTTTCTCGCGCCGGCTACTCGGCTGCGCGAGATCCGCTCCTGGGGGTGTGCGTCCTGGTGGGTGAGCGGAGCCCCAAACATCGACCCCTCGCACTCTTGCGCGCGCAGTCCGAGGGACCGCTGGCTATGGCGGCAAGGATGAGTCATTATTCGTGTCAATGCTGCGTCTCGCCGCACTTCGTCGTTGGCATCTAGCCACCCTGTCGGTCCTCGGCGGCGCTTGTCTCGCGGCCTGCTGCCTGACCGCGACGCAGTCGGCAGGAGCCTCGGACACGCACCTATCGAGCCGCTGCGCGACGTTTCGCGGCAAAGGGACTGAGTACGGCGTCTACATCGGCAAGGGGCATGTCAAGTGCAGCGTCGCCAAGGAAGTTTTGAAGGCGATTGCCGACGGCAAGGGGAAGTATGTGAACAACGGCTACTCATATAACTCCTACACGCTGTACGGCGGCTGGCTGTGCCCGTCGGGCAACATGGGCGAGCAGACCTGTGAGCACTCCAAGCGTCCCGTCAACAATCCCAGCCAGGACATCGTGAGCCTTTCGTGCTCCTTTGGCTCCGGCTGTCCGAAGCAGACGGCCGTCGCCAACGAGTAGCGGGTGCACCCCGTGCGAGGGTGGAGGGGCTACCGCGGCACCCCGCGCGCGAGAGCTATGGTGGAGCTGAAGCTCGCCATCCCATCCGACCAAGGAGAGAAAATGTCTCGTTACGCCACTGTGAACCTGTTGGAGATCGAGGACTCTATCGGCGAGCGGGCGCCGGGCATCGAGGGCCGCTTCGGGCGCAAACACCTCGACTCGCGCGACCTCGGTGTGAGCCACTTTCGCTACGGCGCGAACCTGCGCAGCCCGATGGCTCACAGTCATCGCGAGCAGGAGGAGGCCTATGTCGTCGTGGCGGGCTCCGGCCGCGTGCTGCTCGATGACGAGATCTTGGAGCTGGGTCAGTGGGACGTGGTTCGCGTGGCACCGGAGGTCGTGCGTGCGTTCGAGGCCGGCCCGGATGGGTTGGACATCGTTGCGATCGGCGGTCCCAAGCCCGAGGACGGCGACGGCGTGATGGGCAGCGCGAACTGGCCTGACGCGGAGTAGCCGGATCAGCCGGTGGCGCCCTCCGCCGCGGGGGCGCCGGCGGTTGCCTCTTCGTGAGTGAAGTCCGCTCCTGTCCGTTGGCCCAGTTGCTTGGGGACGAGAAAGCCCGCCACCAGGCAGATGAGCAGGAAACCGGTTGCCATCAAGAACGTATCGGTGAAGCCGGTGACCGTTGGCAGCCCTTTGGCCGTGTTGGCGGCGATGAAGGTCGCGGACAGCTGCCCGCCGAGTGCGCCGCCGAGCGTGCGCATGACGGTGTTCATACCGCTGGCCACACCGGTCTGCTCGGGCGAGACGGCTTGCACGATCAGGTTGCCGAGTGCCGCGAAGGCGAGGCCGACCCCCACACCGAGCAGTCCAGCGGCGATCAGCAGGTCGTAGGGATGGCTGTGAGCGAGCGCGAGCAAGGCGAAGGACGCGGTGGTGAAGGCAGTTCCCACCAGTAGCGCGCTGCGCGAGCCGTAGCGACCCGAGATCCGTCCGGCCGACAGGCCCAGGATCGTCATCCCGATCGTCAGCGGCAGCAGGTAGAGCCCTGAGACAACGACGGAGGCGCCGAAGCCAAAGCCGGTGCTCTTCGACAGCTGGGCGATCTGGGGAATCACGATGAACGACGCGTACATGCCAGCGCCGAGCAGGAAGGCGGCGGCGTTGGTCGTCCAGACGCCGCGAATGCGCATCATCGTCATGTCGATCAGGGGGTTCTTGCTGCGCACCTCGACGGCGATCCAGGTGACCGAGACGGCGATGCCGACTGAGAGCAGGCCAAGCGTCTTGGGGGACCCCCAGCCCCAGCTGGTGGTCTGGCTGATCGAGATCAGCACGATCGACATGCCGATCGTCATCAAGGTTGCGGCAAGCCAGTTGACGCGTCCGGGAACCCGCACCGGGGACTCCGGGATGAAGCGCCATGTGGCGAGCGCCGCGAGCACCGTCGGGATCAAGGGAAGCCAGAACAGCCAGTGGTAGTTGAGGTGCTCGATGATCACGCCCGCCAGCACGATCCCTGCGCCACCGCCCACGCCGAGGATCGCCGAAAGCAGGCCGATGCTGCCGGCCACCTTCTCGCGCGGGAACTCGTCGCGCACGATCCCGAAGGCAAGGGGAAAGATGCCGCCGGCGGCGCCTTGGATGAAGCGCCCGACGACGATCACGGCCAGCGAGCTCGATACGGCCGACAAGAGCGTCCCTGCCGCGAGGATCACAAGCGTCCACAGGAGCATCTTCTCCTTGCCGTACATGTCGCCAAGCCGACCAAGGATCGCGGTGCCGACCGAGGCGGCGAGCAGATAGGCGGTCAGCAGCCAGGTGACTCCCGTCTCGCTCGTATGCAGGGCGTGCTGGAAGGTCGGCAGCGCCGGCAGCACGGCCGAGCTGAGCATCGCGTAGGCAAGCCCGCCGAGCGCGAGCACGGCAAGGATCAGGTTGGGGTGGGTACGCTCCCTGGTGGTCTCATCCCAGCCGGCGGCCATGCGCCTCACCTTAGCTTCGTCTGGTCGTGGGCTCGGAGAGCGATGCTCGTGGCCAGTGAGGCGCCGGTTTCGCGAGGCCGGATCTGGCTAGGCCCGAGCCGGTCCGGCGCTCGGGCTCGTCCCCGGCGTGGGCAGCGTCTGCGGCAGCTCCTTGACGAAGCCCTTGCTGAGCACGCTGAGGACGAGCAGCGATCCGAACAGGGCCACGGCGTCGATGCTCTCGCGACCCTGCTTTGCCCAGTAGAGGTCTTCGAGGTTGAGCCACAATGCGAACTCGTCGAGCGTGAGCGCCGCGCCGGTGCCGTACGCGGCCGCGGTGATGCGCGAGGAGCGGCGCTCTTCGGAGATCCCGATCTCGAGCATCCACAGGTAGCCGACCGTCAGCAGCCCCGCGATCCCAAAGGTCATGTGGTGGATGTGGCGTCCTCCGGGAGTGATGTTCTTGAACGGGCCTCGTTCGGCGCGGATCGCGTGTGTGATCCCTCGAACGCTTGCGAACGTCAGGAAGAAGGAGCCGGTCGCGAACAGCTGGCGCTCCTTGCGGCAGTCTCCGAAATGCTTGTAGTAGAGCGCGCGAACGTCGCGCGCTGGACCCAGCAATGAGTGCGATCGTGAGCGTTGGCTCTGTGAGGATGGCGCATCTTGATCGGACATCGTTGGACCAACCCTAACGGGACTGCCACGTGTGCGCCATGATTGCGCGATGCCGTCGCCCGTCGAGCTAGAGATCAGCGCTCCGTTTGCCGGTGTGGTCGTGACAATCGAGCACGCTGCCGACGCCTCGGTGCAAGCCGGGGCGGTGCTTGTCGTGCTGGAGGCGATGAAGATGGAGCACGAGGTGCTCGCCGAGAGCGATGGGATCGTGCAGCGGGTTGAGGTCGCCATGGGTGATGCGATTGAGGCGGGAGCGCTACTTGTGGTGCTGAGAGTCGCCGACGGGTCTCGTGTGGATCCTGAATTTGGGGGTGCACGTAAAGGGGGGGCTTTTGTGGACGGCGAGTTTGAGACTGCGCACAACAGCGAGCCTCGTGCGGATGTCGAGAGTGACGCGGTGGTGCGGGCCGACCTGGCGGCGGTGCGCGCACGGCACGAGCTTGGTTTGGACGCGGCGCGACCCGAAGCCGTGGAGCGTCGCCGCGAGCGCCGGCGGCGCACGGCGCGCGAGAACCTGGAAGATCTTGTTGACGACGGTAGCTACGTCGAGTACGGGCCCTTGCTGTTCGCCGCCCAGGAGCGGCGTCGTCCGAAGCAGGAGCTGATCGAGAAGACGCCTGCAGACGGGCTGATCGCCGGTGTGGCGGAAATCGACGGCAACCCCTGTGTGGCCATGTCCTACGACTACACCGTGCTCGCCGGCACGCAGGGGATGCGCGGGCACTTCAAGAAGGACCGGCTCTTTGAGATAGCCGAGCGTCGGCGCTTGCCAGTCGTGTTGTTCGCCGAGGGTGGTGGCGGGCGTCCCGGCGATGTGGACTTCCCGATCGTGGCCGGCCTGGACTGTCGGGCTTTTCATCTGTTTGGTCGCCTCAGCGGGTTGGTGCCGCTTGTGGGGATCGCCTCGGGCTATTGCTTCGCTGGAAACGCGGCACTGCTCGGTTGCTGCGATGTGGTGATCGCCACCGAGGATTCGAGCATCGGCATGGGCGGCCCCGCGATGATCGAGGGCGGCGGCCTCGGCGTCTACGAGCCGGGCGAAGTCGGCCCGATCGATGTGCAGCATGCCAGCGGCGTGGTCGATCTGCGTGTCGCCGACGACCAGGCAGCGGTGGCTGCCGCCAAGCGCTACCTCTCGTACTTCCACGGGCCGGCGGTGCAGCTCGCCGCGCCCGACGAGTCCGCGCCCGACGAGTCCGCGCCCGACGAGTCCGCGCCCGGCCAGTCCGCGCGCGGCTGGTCAGCGCCCGACCAAAGTCTGCTGCGAGAGATCGTGCCCGAGCAGCGCAAGCGCGCTTATGAGGTGCGCAAGGTCCTGCACGGTCTCTGCGACGAGGATTCGGTGCTCGAGTTGCGCGATGGCTTCGGGGCGGGGATGGTTACCGCGCTTGCACGGATCGAAGGCAAGCCGCTCGGCGTCGTTGCCAATGACCCATCGCATCTTGGCGGTGCGATCGACGCCGACGCGGCCGACAAGGCGGCACGCTTCCTGCAGCTGTGCGATGCGTTTGGCCTGCCCGTCCTGTTCTTGTGCGACACACCAGGCTTCATGGTCGGTCCGGATGCCGAGCGTACGGCGACCGTGCGCCACTTCTCACGCCTGTTCGTGATCGGCGCCAACCTAGAGATACCTTTCGGCACTATCGTGCTGCGCAAGGGCTACGGGCTCGGCGCACAGGCGATGGCGGGCGGCTCGTTCAAGGCGCCATTGTTCTGCGTCGGCTGGCCGACGTCGGAGTTTGGGGGGATGGGCCTGGAGGGTGCCGTGCGCCTCGGCATGCGTCGCGAGCTCGACGCGATCGAGGATCCGCAGGAGCGCGAGCGTGTCTTCCAGGCCACGGTCGCCGCGGCCTACGCACACGGCGAGGGGCTCAACATGGCGGCGCACGGCGAGATCGACGACGTGATCGATCCGGCCGACTCGCGACGCTGGATCGCGACGCTGTTCGATCCGCCGCCAAGCGATTGGCGCTGTCGCTCTGCTAAGCGACGGCCCAACATCGATACCTGGTGACCCGCGCTGCCGTGCGAGCCGGGTCTCAGGAGAGAGGTGGCAATCGCCTGACCGTGGGCGCCGCGACATCGGTCGGGCCTAACCGATCTGTGGTGCGGCGGGGCTTGGGCCAGTGGGTGGCTCGGGAGGTGTGAGCGGAGGCTCGACCGCGCTCGACTCCTCTGGCGCCTGCAGCCGGGCGCGGAACACGTGAAACGACCAGCCCTGGTAGATCAGGACCAGCGGGAAGAAGATCACCGCCACCACCGTCATCACGACAAGTGCGTAGTGACCAGAGGCCGAATTGTTGACGGTCAGGTTGTAGGCGGCGTTGGTGCTCGAGACCATGACGTTGGGGTACAGGTCGATGAAGATCGAGCCGACGGTTGCCGCGATCGCGACCGCCGAGGAAGCAAACGAGAGGCCGTCGTGGTCTGTCATCGCAAGTCGCGCGGCGAAGGCCACCGCGATCACCGCGAGGATCTCCACGGGCTGGGGCACATCGGGGCCGCCCGCGACGCTGCGCGTCCAGATCACCCAGCCGATCACCAGTGCAATCGCCGCCCAACCCAGAGGTCGCGCGAGTGCGCGGGCACGCTCGCGCACCTCATCCGTGGTCCTGAGCTTGATGAATGTGGCTCCGTGCAACAGGCACAGCGCCACCAACGTCACGCCCGTCCACAGGCCATAGGGCGTGAGCAGGCCGAAGAAGTTACCCGTGTACTCGTGGCTGGAGTCGATCGGCAGACCGTTCAACAGATCGCCGAGTCCCACGCCGAGCAGCAGGGGGATCAGCAGGCAGCCGAGCGTCATCGCCCAGCGCCAGGTTGTGCGCCAGCGTGGGCTCTCGCTCTTCTCGCGGAACTCGAACGACACGCCGCGCGCCATCAGCGCGATCAGCACGAGCAGCAAAGCCAGATAGAGCGCGGAGAACATCGTCGCGTACCAGCCGGGGAATGCCGCGAACGTGCCGGCGCCGGCGACGATCAGCCACACCTCGTTGCCGTCCCACCACGGGCCAATCGTGCTCAGCGCGCGTTTGCGCTCCTCGTCTGTGCGCCCGACGATCGTGTGCAGCATGCCGACGCCGAAGTCAAAACCCTCGAGCACGAAGAAACCGACCCAGAAGATCGCGAGGATGACAAACCAGATCGTGTGAAGTTGCATCAGTAGCTCATGACCGGGGTGGGGGCCTGCGTGGCCGAGCCTGTTCCCTCGGGGTCGTCGTCGGGGTCGAGGCCCTTGCGCGAATAGCGCAGCATCAGGATCAGGTCGGCCGCGCCAAGTGCGATGTAGACCAGCACGAACGCGGTCAGGCTGATCCAGATGTCGAGCGAGCTGACCGAGGGAGAGTTGGCATTGACCGTCTTCATCAGTCCCTGCACGATCCAAGGCTGGCGTCCGCTCTCGGTCAACAGCCAGCCGGCGGTGTTCATGACGAACGGGCTCACTACAGCCACCAGGCCCGCGCGCAAGAACCACTTGGAGCGGTCGAGTCTGCCCTTGTGGATCAGCCACGTCCCCCACAGCGCCAGCAGCGCGATCAGCGAGCCGAGATAGGCCATCACACGCATCGACCAGTACTGGATGAACACGTCGGGTATGTAGTTGCCGGGCCCGTACCTGGCGACATCTTCCTTCTGAATCTGGTTCAGCCCCTCGACCGCGCCGCCCCAGGTCCCGGTAGCGAGGATCGAGAGCAGGTGCGGGATCGCGATCACCTGGGTCGGGGTCTGGTCGTTGTTGCCGCCGCCGATCTGAAAGGCCGAGAACGAGCACGGCTGACAGTTGCTCCACTGCGCCTCGGCGGCGGCGATCTTGGCCGGTTGGTAGGTGGCCTCGATCTCGCCGAGCTTGTTGCCCACGAACATCTGCAGGAGGATCGCCGGCAGCAGCACGAGCACCGACAGCCGTGCGGTGTGATGGAAGGCCTCGACTTCGCGCCCCTTGCGCAGATACCAGGCCGAGATGGCGAGCATCACAAGTGAGCCCGTCACCAGCGAGGCCAGGATCACATGGACATATCCCCACAGGAAAGTTGGATTGGTGAACAGCGCCCACACGTTGTTCAGCACCGGTTGGCCGTGACTGTTCAGCGCGTAGCCGACGGGATGCTGCATCCACGAGTTGGCGACCAATATGAACATCGCCGAGAGCATCGAGCCGGCCACCACCATCCAGATGCATGCCAGATGCACACGCTTAGGTAGCCGATCCCAGCCGAAGATCCACAGGCCGAGAAAAGTGGACTCCAGGAAGAACGCCGCCAGGCCCTCCATCGCGAGTGGACCGCCAAACACGTCGCCGACGAAGCGGGAGTAGCTGGACCAGTTCATCCCGAACTCGAACTCCTGCACCAGGCCGGTGACGACGCCCACGGCGACGTTGATCAAGAGCAGGGTGCCGAAGAAACGCGTTATGCGCTTGTACTCTGGCTTTTCGTTGCGGTGCCACGCGGTTTGCAGAAGCGCCACCAGAAACGCCAGCCCGATCGTGACCGGCACGAACAGGAAATGGTAGATGCTCGTCGTGGCGAACTGCCAGCGCGCCAGGTCGTTGGTCATCCTCCATCACCATTACCCATGGCGCGGCGGAACCATGCTGCGTCGCGCCCGTCTGATGGCGAGGCGACATCGCGCCCGTCCAATGAGGCGGTGGCGTTGTCGCGCCCGTCCAATGAGGCGGCGTTGTCGCGCCCGTCCAATGAGGTGTCGTCGTCGTCGCGGTCGCCCGGTGAGTGAAGCTCGCGCTGCCACGATGCGGCATACCGCCCGCCGCGTGCTGTCAATTGCGCGTGCGTGCCACGTTCGACGATCTTGCCCTGCTCGATCGCCAATATCTCGTCAACCTGCTCCAAGCCAACCAGGCGATGTGTGATCAGTAGCGTCGTTCGCGCACGCGTCACGTCGAGCAGGTCGGCCACGAGCGCGTCGGCTGTGGCCGTGTCGAGGTGCTCGCCCGGCTCGTCGAGGATCAGGATCGGGAAATCGGCAAGCATGGCGCGAGCCAGCGCGAGGCGTTGGCGCTGGCCGCCGGACATGCGTGCGCCGCGCTCGCCGAGCTCGGTCGCGAGTCCCCGAGGTAGCGAGTCCACCCAGTCGAGCAGTCGCGCTTGCGCCAGCGCGTCGCGCAACTCGTCCTCGCTTGCGTCGCGCTTAGCCAGGCGCAGGTTTTGCTCGAGCGTGCTGTCGAAGATGTGCACGTCCTGGCTGACTAGCCCCACCACGTGCCGAACCGCATCGCCGTCGAGCGCGTCGATCTCCACGCCGTTCAGAGCCACCGAACCTTCATAGGGGAGGAAGCGCAACAGCACGGCGGCGAGCGTCGACTTGCCCGCACCGCTGGGGCCGACGAGCGCTACGCGCCTGCCAGAGCTCAGGTCGAGGTCGATCTCCTCGAGCGCCGGGCGGCTTGCCCCCGGATAGGAGCAGCTGAGGTTACGTGCCGTGAGTGTGTGGGATAGCTGTTCGTGCGTATCGATTTGCGGACGCTCGGGCTCCACGACCGGCGGCGGCGTCTCGAGCACCTCCTGTACACGGGCCGCGGCCCGGCGTACGCGCTGCAGGGTTTGCGTCGCCGCCGGAAGGCCGCTCACCAGCTCGAACGCTACGAGCGGGATCAGGGCGATGCCGGCCAGCAGCACGCCGTCCATATGGCCAGCGCGCACGGCGCTGACGCCGACGAGCAGCGCGCCCCACATCGCCAGGCCCGAGCACAGCGTGGTTAGACCCTGGCCGATGCCGGCGGTGCGCGCGCCTGCACGGGCGATGCGGGTCAGCTCGGCGTCGGCCGCCAGGGTGCGCCTCAGTTGCTCTGGCGCGGCTCCGTAGGCCACAAGCTCCGGCGCGCCCTCGATCAGGTCGAGAACCGAGGCGCTCAGCTCGCCGCGCGCCTGGGCTTGCAGTGCCTCGCTGTGCGCGGCGAGCGTGCCGGTGAGCCACGGCACGAGCACCCCCGCGAGCAGTAGCGCTACCAGCAGGATCAGCGCGGCGGCGGGCAGCATCGTCCACACGAGCACCACGCTGCCTGCGCCGACGAGCAGCGCGATCGCAAACGGCGGCACCACGCGCAACAGCAAATCCTGGAGCGAATCGACGTCCTGGACAAGACGAGAAAGCAGCTCGCCGGAGCGAAATGCCGGTAGGCCGAGCGGTGCCAGGCGCTCCAAGTGTTCGTAGACGCTCACCCGCAGGCTCGACAGCACGCGGAAGGCCGCGTCGTGGCCGACAAGACGCTCGAAGTAGCGGCACAGCCCTCTAGAGAGCGCAAAGAACTGCACTCCGACGATCGCCACCGCAACGGCCGACTCCGGTGGGCGCTGCGAGGAGCGTGAGATCAGCCAGGCCGAGGTGGCGATCAGCCCGATCGCGGCAGCCACCGAGCCGGCGCCCAGCAACGTCGCGAGCATCAGGCGTCCGGCCACCGGCCGAGCGATCGCGAGTGTTTGCCTGAGTGAGGCTTCCTGGGGAGGAGGACTCACACCGGCGCCTCCATCGCCGCCAGATCGACGACGCGGTCGGCCATCTCCAGCAGGGCGGGTCGGTGCGCAACGAGGATCACCGTGCGCCCGGTCGAGAGGCGTTGCACTGCTTCGAGTACCTGCTGCTCGGTCTGTCCGTCGAGGTTGGCTGTCGGCTCGTCGAGTAGCAGCAGCGGCGCGTCGCGCAGGAATGCCCGGGCCAGGGCGACACGTTGGCGCTCGCCGGCCGACAAGCCAGCGCCGTGCTCGCCAAGCACGGTGTCCAGGCCGTCAGGCAACCGGCTTACGACGTCGCTCAGGCCGGCGGCGGCTACCGCGGTTGTCAGCTCTTCGTCAGAGGCGTCGCGACGGCCGAGCCGCACGTTCTCGGCGATCGAGCGCGCGAACAGGTGCGGTCGTTGCGGTACCCAGGCAAGCTGCGCTCGCCACGCGCCGGCGTTGAGCTCGGCGAGGGCGACACCGCCGACGCGCACCGCTCCACGCTCGGGCGCGACGAAGCCGAGCAACACCCCCAGCAGCGTTGACTTGCCGCAGCCGCTGGGGCCGGCAAGCGCCAGAACTTCGCCGGCTTCGACGTGTAGCGACACGTCGTCGAGCGCGGGCTGCGAGCGGCCCGGATATGAGACGGTCAATGCTTCTACGGCGATATCCGTCGCTGCCATGTCAACCATGCCCGTCGCGACCATGCCCGTCGCGACCATGCCCGGCGCTGCCATATCGGGCATGTCCGGGCGGGCGCCGCGAGGGGTGGCGGGTATTTCAAAAACCCGCTCCCCGGTTTTCAGTGTCATGCAACCATTTGGTTGCATGTGCGGGTTTTCTAGGACCCCGTTATCGGAGCGATCAGCGGCCTGCTCCCGGGTGCCCTTCGCAAGGTGATCAGCGACTTGCACCCTAGTTTCCTCCGTCATGCAACCGTTTGGTTGCATGTGCGGGTTTTCTAGGACCCCGCTATTGGAGAGTTCCGCACGGATGGGCTTGGGGTGGCGAGGCTCTGCACGGGTCGGCTCAGCTTGGGTCGGCTTCGCAAGGGTCCGCTCAGCTTGGGTCGGGTCCGCGTCGGCGAGCACCGCGAATACTTGCTCGGCGGCGGCCACCCCTTCGGCGCTGGCGTGATAGTTGGCCCCCAGCTGGCGCAGAGGTAGATAAGCCTCGGGCGCGAGCACCAGAGCGAACAGCCCGGCGCGCAGGGACATCTCGCCGCCCATCAGGCGCAACCCGATCGCCACGGCCACAAGCGCCACGGAGAGCGTGGCGACCAGCTCGAGAATCAGTGAGGACAAAAACGTCACACGCAGGTTGGAGAGCGCGGTCTCGCGATAGCGCTCGGAGATCGAGCGAATGCTTGCGACTTGCGCCTTGGCGCGGCCGAATACCTTCAGGGTCGGCAGCCCGGCGACCACGTCGAGGAAGTGCCCGGCGAGCCGCTGCAGGGTGCGCACTTGGCGATCCATCTTCTCGCGTGTCGCGGCGCCGACAAGCGCCATGAACAACGGGATCAGGGGAAGGGTGAAGGCGATGATCGCGGCTGAGATCCAGTCTTGCGAGACGACGGCGACGAGCACGACAAACGGTACGATCGCGGCCAGCAAAAGCTGTGGCAAGTACAGAGAGAAATAGCCGTCGAGCGCGTCTAGCCCGCGTGTGGCGAGCACCGTCAGCTCGCCGGTATTCTGCGTGCGCGAGCTGTCCAGGCCGAGCACCGAGACGCGCTCCAGTAGCGCCCTGCGCAGCTGCGACTTTGCCTGAGCGGAGCTACGCCCAGCCACAAGCTCGGCCGCCCATGCGACCAGGGCCCGCGCCATGACTACGAACAGCAGGGCAATCAGCGGCCCTTTCAGCTGCGCGAGATCTTCACCATGCGAGAACGCGCCGACGACGACGTCCACAAGCAGCCATGCCTGTCCTACGATCAGCAGCGCGCGCAGGCTGCCCAAGGCAACCGAAAGAAAAAGAAAGATGCGTGTAGCGCGCGCGTACTGCAGCAATCGAGGATCGAGCGCTCTCACAGACTTCGAGCCGACCCGCCGTCATCCGCTCCAACGTGAGCTCGCTCGACGCTGGCCAGCGAGCCCTCCATCACCTGGTTCTGGGGATTGCCAAGACGCGCGCTGATCCAGTCGATCAACACCTTCAGGCGCCCGCCGCGGACGCCGCCGAGGTAGTACATGTGCACGGTCAGGTAGGTGAAGAACGCCAGCCGCCCAGAGATTTCGTGACCGCGGATTTCACACACCGCCTTGCCGCGCCCGACGACCGCCAGCGCACCCTTGTCCAGGTAGTGAAACGGTGTCGAAGCGCCCGGCGCTCCCTTGCGGATCGCCTTCGCCGCATGGCGCGCCTGCTGGATCGCGACTGTCGCCAGTCCCGGGAACGGCTTGCCACCAGGTCCTTCGAGCACAGAGGTATCGCCGATCGTCGATATCTCAGGATGGCCGGCAATCGTCAGGTCGGGTTCGATCTGCACACGCCCTGCCCGGTCGGTGGAGGCCCCAGTCGCCTCGGCCAGCACGCGGGAGAAGCCGACGGCCTGCACGCCGGCAGCCCAGATCACCGTCCGCCCGTCGATGCGCTCGTCCGCGCCGTTGACCGAAGCGGTCACACCTTGCGCGTCGATAGCGGTGACGCGCGCACCCTCGCGCACCGTGACCCCAAGTGAGGAAAGCTCCTTGGCGACCTTGCCGGAAAGCCGCTCGCTGAAGGCGGCGGTCACGCGCTCGCCGGCGTCGAGCAAGATCACCTGCGCGTTGCGGGGATCGATTTTTCTAAAGCCGCGCTTCATCCCGTGCTGGGCGATGATCCGCAGCTCGCCGGCAAGCTCGACGCCGGTGGGACCGCCGCCGATCACAACGAATGTCATCCACGCGCGCTGCTCGACGGGATCGCTTGCACGCTCGGCCTCCTCGAATGCGCCGTAGATCCGATTGCGCAGGTCGAGCGCATCGGCAAGCGTCTTCAGCCCGCAGGACACCTCGCGCCACTCGTCTTTGCCGAAGTAAGACGTCTCCGCTCCGCAGGCGACGATCAGGCTGTCGTAGTCGAGTCGCTCACCGCGGTCGAGGACAAGCTGGCGGCGCTCCGCGTCGAGACCGCTCGCCTCGCCCATCAGGACGGTGATGTTCGAGTTACGCCTGAGCGCCGTGCGGATCGGCGTGGCACACTCGCCCGCCGCAAGCCCGCCGCCGGCCACCTGGTAGAGCAGCGGCTGGAACAGATGGTGGTGGGTGCGGTCCACGAGCGTCACGTCCACGTCTGCGTGCCTCAGCTCGTGCGCGGCGGCCAGCCCGCCGAAGCCGCCACCGACGATGACGATGTGGCGGCGGTGTTTGCTCGTCGGGCTATGCCCCGCGCGCGCGCGGGGGGCATCGTCGCTTTGGGATTGCTTAGCCGCCATTGGCGCCGAGGCGCTGCAGCAGGTGGTCGCCGACGCGCAGAGCGTTGGCCATCGCTGTGAGTGCCGGATTCACGGCCGAGATACTGGGAAAGAAGCTGGTGTCGACCACGTAAAGGTTGTCCAGCTCATGCGCCTTGCAGTGGATGTCAAGCGCCGAGGAGGCGGGATCGGCGCCGAAGCGGCAGGTGCCGGCCTGGTGGGCGACACCTGCGACGGGAATCTTGTTCTCCAGGTAGGCCCAGCGTGGAATCAGGTGATGCTCATGCATGCCAAGATGGCCAAGCAGAGAACGCAGCTGCTCAAACAGCCGGTCGCGAGCGGTGTCGTTGCTGGCGCGGTAGGCCAGCGTCAGGTTGCCGTCGCGGTCGACCGTCACCCGGTTCTCCGCCTGTGGGATGTCCTCGGTCGACAGCCAGAAGTCAACAGCGTGCTCCGCCACGTCCGCCAGCGAGAAGGTGGGCGCGAGCCTGGTCATCAGCGGCTTCTCGCCGCGATACATGTCCGCCACAGACTTGCCCACCATCTGAATGTTGCCCATCGGGAATTCCCACGCGTCACTGGCGAAGTAGTAGTCGTTGACGCCAAGCGTCTTCTGGAAGACGGTCGGGTTGGGCTCCTTGGAGATCGCGAGCACCGCTTGGCTGTTGTGGAACATGTAGTTGCGCCCCACCTGGTCGGAGCCGTTGGCGAGGCCGTTCGGGTGCTTGTCGGTGGCGGAGCTGAGCAGCAGCTTGGCTGTGTTGGCCGCGCCGCAAGACACGACCACGATGTCGGCCGTGTAGGTCTCGCGCTCGCCCTTGCCATCGCCTCCGCCCGTGCCCGTGACGGCGCTCCCGCCTGTGCCCGCGACGGCGCTCCCGCCCGTGCCCGCGACGGCGCTCCCGCCCGTGCCACCGCCCTCGTCCGCACGCTCCACCACGACTTCTGTGACGGCGGTGCCGGCGGGGTTGGTCTTCAGCGCCACGACCTTGGCCCCCGTCCGCAACGTGACGTTGTCGTGCTCGAGCGCCGGTCGCACCCCAAGCACCTCGGCGTCGGACTTGGCGTGCACCAGGCAGGGAAAGCCGTCGCAGGTGGAGCAGCGCACGCAATTGCTGTAGGGCATGTTGCCCTCGTTGAGCATCACCCCGCAGGGTGCATGGAAGGGGTGCAACCCGGCCGCAGCGAATGCCTCTGAGAGCTGGGCGATGCGCGGCTCGTGCGAGACCGCCGGATGGTCATAGGGGGCGGAGGCGAACGGTTCGGTG
Source organism: uncultured Solirubrobacterales bacterium (assembly GCA_963827045.1). Classification (GTDB taxonomy): domain Bacteria; phylum Actinomycetota; class Thermoleophilia; order Solirubrobacterales; family Solirubrobacteraceae; genus Palsa-744. Next base: position 815,016 of record CAWGZH010000002.1, on the reverse strand, counting down.
GGATCCTCGCCGCGCGCACCGTGCACTTGGTAGAGCTGCTCGGCCTTCGTGTAATAGGGCTCCATCGCCTCATAGGGGATCGGCCAGGCGGGAGAGATGCCGCCGTGGTGCTTCAGCTCGCCGAAGTCCTCAGCCCGCATGCGGTAGAGCGCGGCGCCATACATCTTGGTGGCACCGCCCACGCAGTAGTGCACCTGCGGCTGGAAGGCCTTGCCCTCGCTGTCGTACCAGGTGTCGGGGGAGACGTAGCGATTGTCCACGAACACGTCCGCGGCGGACCAGTTCTGCGGCTCGCGCGGCAGCCAGTCGCCGCGCTCCAGCAGCAATATGCGCTTGCCCGAGGGGGCCAGGTGGCGGGCAAGTGTGCCCCCGCCCGCGCCGCTGCCGATGATGATGACGTCGTAGTGGTCCATCACACACCCCTTGTCGCGCGTACGGCGGTTTGATTGCTGTCGGTGTCCCGGGCGCCCGCTCCCTGAGCGGGATCGATGCTGTAGGCGAGGTCGATGTTGTGACCGTCCATCACGAGATCTCGGCCAGGCGCTCGACAAGGATGATGCGCGCCGCGGCCTCGATCAGCGCGAGGTGGGAGAAAGCCTGGGGAAAGTTCCCGAGGTGGCGCCCGGTGGAGGTGTCGAACTCCTCGGCGTACAGCCCGAGCGGCGAGGCGACGCTCAACAGCTTTTCCATCAGGTCGCGGGCACGCTGCTGCTCGCCGACGACCGCGAGCCCGGACACAAGCCAGAAGGAGCAGATCAGGAAGCTCCCCTCCTTACCTGACATGCCGTCGTCGGTCTCATCCGTGCGATAGCGCAGCACAAAACCGTTCTCGGTCAACTCTTCGGCGATCGCAAGCACGCTCGCGCGCAGGCGCTCGTCGTCGCCTGGCAGGAAGCCGAAGATCGCGGCCAGCAGGTTGGAGGCATCCAGCGCGTCGGTTTCGTAGTGCTGGCGCATCACCCCGTCCTTGGTGAGCCCATGGGCGAGGATGTCTGCCCTAATTTCCTCGGCGGTGGCATGCCACGTGGCCTGCCGCTTGCCGTCGCCGCGCATCGCGGCGAGCTTCGCCGCGCGGTCCATCGCCACCCAGCACATCAGCTTTGAGGACACATAGTGCTGGGGCTTGCCCCTCGCCTCCCAGATACCTTGGTCTGGCTGGCGCCAGACTTTGGTTGCGCACTCTGCCTGCGCCTGCACGATCGGCCACAGCCTGCGCGGCAGCCGTTCGGAGCGGCGCGTGTGCAGCAGGATCGAGTCGAGCGCCGCGCCGAACACGTCGTTCTGGCGCTGGTCGAAGGCACCGTTGCCGATCCGCACGGGCGCTGCCCCCGCGTAGCCGGAGAGATCGTCACGTGTGGTCTCGGTCAGGTCGCGCCGTCCGTCGATCCCGTACATAATCTGCAGCGCCCCATCCCCGTTGGGCTCCAGGTCGGCGATGAACTGCATGAACTCCTCCGCCTCCCAGTCGAGGTTGAGGTAGTGCAGCGCTTGCAGCGTGAAGGTCGAGTCGCGCAGCCAGGTGTAGCGGTAGTCCCAGTTGCGCTCGCCCCCGGGTGTCTCGGGTAGCGACGTCGTGAGTGCTGCCACCGTCGCGCCGGTCGGCATGTATGTAAGGCCCTTGATAGTGAGCGCAGAGCGCTGGATCGGGTCGCGCCAGCGGTGATCCGGCATGCGCGCACGGCCCAGCCAGCCGCGCCAGAAGCTGGCGGTGCAGGCCAGCCGTGCATTGGCGTCGTTGACGTCTTCGGGCGCCGCGAGCTCCTCGGCCCAAGAGAGCGAGCAGTAGATCTGCTGTCCTTGCCTGAGCACGTGACGGGCTCTTACCCAGTCGCCCTCCACGCCGACTGCCATATCCGTCTGCAGCCTGATCGTCTGCCCTACGTCGCCTGCCTGGCCCTCTTTTCGGGTGGCGCCCTCGGGGCTGGCGTCGGCTCGGTGACCGCCGTCGGTAACTACCCAGTCGGCGGGCACCCGCCCGTAATCGAAGACCGGTTCGCACGTCAGCTCCATCTCGACCTCCCCCTCCAGGCACATCGCGAGGCGCACGAGCAGGTGGTCGGCGTCCTGGTCGGCTGGGGGGCGGGTGTGCGGCGTGACGAGATCCTCGCCGCGACGCGGCCCGAGGATCAGCGCCTCGCGCACGATCGCCCAACCGCTCGTGGTCTTCCAGGTTGTGAGCAGGATGTTGGTCCCGGGCTCGTAGCAGCGCGCCGTCGGCACGTTGATCCCGAACGGGCCGAAGCGGAAGCCGCCGGCCTGGCGGTCCAGCAGCGAACCGAACACGCTGGATGCGTCGAAGCGCGGCACGCACAGCCAGTCGATCGTCCCATCGGGTGCGACCAGTGCGCCGGTGTGGCAGTCCGACAGAAACGCATAGTCGGCGATCGGAGGAAAGGGCGAGGGCATCGCCGCGCTCTGGGGAGCGTCTTGGGACTTGGTGTTGGGTGTCTTGGAAACAGCAGTCCCCCCGCGCGCGCGGGGGGCATCGGCCTTTTTGTTAGTCCCACCCGACACTGCGCTTGCCTTGGCCGGCGCGTGCGGGGCAGCCGTTTTCGCCTTACCCTTGGCCGGGCTCACGATGCCACCCACGGTCCGTGCCAGCCGCCGTAGTGAGCCACCAGCTTGTCCGCCTCCGGCGGACCCCACGTTCCCGGTGCGTAGGCATGCACGGGCGGGGGATCTTTGAGCAGCGGTTCGAAGATCCTCCAGGTCTGCTCGACGCTGTCCTGGCGGGTGAAGCGCGCGCTGTCGCCGCGCATCGCGTCCAGTAGCAGCACCTCGTATGGGGTCGGGGCCTCACCGCCCTGCTCGGCGAACTCCATGTCGAGCGTGATCGCCCGCGGGCCGCCCTCGTCGGCTCGATGGGCGTCGAGGACCATCCTCGCGCCAGTCGTAGGGTCGAGCTTGATCACGAGCTGGTTGGGCTCCGGCCGGCGGTGTCCGTCCTCCATGAAGCCCAGGCGCGGGGGGTGACGGAAGACGACGCGCAGCTCGGTCTGGGTGACCGGCAGCTTCTTGCCGGTGCGGATGAACCACGGCACGCCTGACCAGCGCCAGTTGTCGATATCGAGACGCAGGGCAGCATAGGTCTCGGTGGTTGATTCCTTGGCTACGCCGTCGATGCTCAGATAGCCGTCGTATTGGCCGCGCACATAGTGCTTGGGGTTGGCCGCCTCGGTGGAGCGGAAGACGGCGAACTTGGCATCCTTGAGCGTTTCGGCATCGTTGCCGGCGGGCGCCTCCATCGCAGCAACGGCCACCAACTGCATAAGGTGGTTGACGACCACGTCGCGCACCGCGCCCACGGGATCGTAGAAATGTCCGCGGTCCTCGACGCCGAAGCTCTCGGCCATCGTGATCTGCACGCAGGCGATGTGGTTGCGGTTCCAGATCGGCTCGATCATCGTGTTGCCGAAGCGCAGGTACAGGAACTCGTCGGTGCCCATCTTGCCGAGGAAGTGGTCGATCCGGTAGAGCTGTGGCTCCTCGATGTACTGGAGGATTTCCGCGGCGAGCGCACGTGCGGACTGGAGATCGTGGCCAAAGGGCTTCTCCACCACCACCCGCGCGTTCTTGGTGGCGCCACTGGCGGCGAGGCCTCTGATGACCGTCCCGAACAGGAATGGCGGGATCTCCAGGTAGAAGACAGGAGACTGGGCGTCCCCAAGCGCGTCCGCTACGCGCCCGTAGGTGCCTTCGTCGGCGAAGTCGCCGGAGACGTAGCTCAGTCGCTCAGCGAAGCGCTTGAACACGCGCTCGTCGATCTGCTCCCCGCACTCTTCGATCGAGCTGTGAGCACGCTTGCGCAGATCCTCGACGGTCCAATCGTCAGCGGCGACGCCAAGGATCGGGCAATCGAGCAGACCGCGCAGCTCGAGCCGGTAGAGCGAGTGGAAGGTCATCACCTTGGCGAGGTCGCCGCTGATGCCGAACACGACGAGGACGTCGGCTGTCTGGGTGTAGCCGTTTGTGGCCGGTGTGCTCGCAGGCCGGGGCTGTGCAGCTGTGCTCATGGGCGCCTTTCCTATGGTGGGATACCGCTCGACTCACGATCTTCCTCGACATGCTCGCAATACACTCGCCGACATTGTGAAGCTGTGGATACCCGATCGGACCGATTGCAAAGCAGTCGGCGAGCTGCCCGAGGGTGTCGAGCTGCATCTGATCCCCAAGGAGGGTCTCTCAGACGCCCTGCTGGAAGCCGAATTCCTGGTGCCCGGGTCTGACGAACCTTTCGTGATCGAGGCGCTCGGACGCATGGGAAGGCTGCGCGTGGTCCAGACGCTCTCGGCCGGGGTCGACTGGCTGCTGCCGTCTGTGCCACCGGGCGTGACGTTGTGCGACGCGCGCGGAACTCGCGATGGGCCGGTGGCCGAATGGGTGCTCGGCGCGATCCTGGCATCGCTGAAGCACCTCGGCGAGGCGCGCGATTCACAGCGGGCACACGACTGGCAGTGGTGCGAGCCAGATGAACTGGCAGGCAAGACGGTGATGATCTTGGGCTATGGGTCGATTGGACTGAGAGTCGAGCGGCTTCTGGCGGCATCTGAGGCTGAGGTGATCCGCGTTGCCCGCCGTGCCCGCCCAGGCGTGCACGCTGTCAACGAGTTGGCATCGCTACTCGGCTTGGCCGACATCGTGGTCGTGTTGACGGCGCTGACGTCAGCAACAGAGGGATTGCTCGACCGGGAGATGCTTGGGTGCATGCGCGAGGGTGCACTGCTGGTCAACGCGGCACGCGGGTCGATCGTCGACACCGAGGCACTGCTCGATCTCTTGCGGGCCGGACGTATCCGCGCGGCTCTCGATGTGACAGAGCCCGAGCCGTTGCCTGCCGAGCACCAATTGTGGGATGCGCCGGGGCTGCTGATCACGCCACACTTCGCCGGGGACACGCAGGGTGCGCAGCGGCGCGCGTTCGCGCTTGTCGGCGAGCAGGTGCGCCGCTACGTGCGCGGCGAGCCACTTGTGAATGTGGTCGAAGGTGACTACTGATCCAGATCGCGCGCGGTCAGCTGGCGCTCGTAGGGGCCGCGGCCGGTGAGGCAAACGGCACCGCAGCGGGCCGCCAGTGCGAGTGCGTCGGGGACTGTGAGACCCATGCCAAGACCGTAGGTGAGCCCGGCGGCGAAGGAGTCCCCGCAGCCGTAGGAGTCACGCGGCTCGCCCGGAAGCGCGGCCGCCGGCCACGTACCCGACTCGCCGTCATGTCCGCGGTAGGAGCCGCCGTGGCCCCCATCGGTGAAGACGACGAGCTTGGCGTCCTGCTCGGCTCGGGTCGCCTCTTGGCGCTCCTCCGCATCGTCAGCACTCAGCACGAGTGCGTCCAACGGAATGCCGTGGCCGAGCGCATGCAGAGCGCGCGGGCTGCTCACGAGCACACCGGCGCTCCGTGCGGCTTGCATCGCCGCGGCGTCTCCGGCAGTGAAGTAGACGGCGTCCATCTGTGCCAGCTCGCTCCAAGGGATCTCGCTATCGTCGAGCACCGGCTCCAGCCGCTCTCCAAATGTGGTGATCGTGCGCTCGCGTTTCCTGTCCACCAGCGTCATCGCGGTGCGCGTCGGCTGCGGGCGCCGTGCGGCCCATACCTCGACACCCAACTCTCCCAGGCGCTCGACCGAGCGGCGCCCGTGCTCGTCTTCGCCAAGCGCCGTGACAAGTGCGGCCTTGCCGGCCAAGCGGGCCAGCTGTACCGCCGCCACCGCACCGCCGCCGGCCGGCTCCTCGAAGGGTTCCTCCGCATGCACGATCTCGCCCGCGGTCGGTATGTGCGGCACGCGCGCGAACGTGACCCACTCCACGTGGCCTACGACGGCGACTTTGGGGTTGGCTTGCACGGCGGCAGTGTCACACACTCGCGCCCGCTCCCCATTCAGGACACGATTCAAGATTGGCTGTCCGGCGGGATGTCGATGGCTTGTGAACGCTGGAAGGTTGTGGATCGTTTGGGTGATCCACTGAACACCCCCTTCTTGCGAACACGTAGATAAAGGTTAGGTACCTAAATAAATCATTTGGGTCCAAGCAAGGGGGGTGTTGAGATGCACGACCTATTTTGAAAGACATTCTTAGCGCGGCGACACTACGGTGAGACCGATGACGGCACAGATTGCCCTTCTACGTGGGATCAACGTTGGCGCGCACAACCGGATTCCGATGGCGGAGTTGCGTACGCTGCTTGCCGAGCTCGGCTACCCCGACGCGCGGACGCTCGTGCAGAGCGGCAACATCGTGCTCAGCGCCGAGCTGCCTCCGGGCGAGCTCGAAGGAGCGATCGCCGAGCGGTTTGGTGTGCAGACACCGGTTGTGGTGCGCACGCATGCGGAGCTGGCCGCGGTGGTCGCGCTCGATCCTCTGGGCGATGTGGCCGCGGAGCACAAGCTCTACCAGGTGAGCTTCCTCTCGGCGGAACCCGATCCGCAAGTGGTGGCGAAGATCGCGCAGGAGGACTTCGCGCCCGAGCGCTTCGTGCATGTGGGCCGCGAGATCTACGCTTGGCACCCGCAGGGCATCCACAACTCGCGCCTGGCGCGAATGCTGTCTGACAAGCGCTTGGGCGTGGTGGCGACGGCAAGGAACTGGAAGACGACGACCAGGCTGCTGGAGATGGCGCAGGAGCACGAACAGAGCGCTTGACATCTTCAAATTCAAAAATCAGGAAGGGCAGGCCACATGTGGCCTGCCCCCGGACGGCACATGTGCCGTCCGGCCGGGTCGTACATGTACGACCCGGAACAGCAAATGAATGAGCAACTCGACGCGCCTATCTACGCTCGCTCAGTGCTCGCGACCGCGGGCGCGACGGATCTCCGCAAGTCGTGCCGCCAGCTCGCTCTCGGCGTCGTCGGGCCTGTAGAAGCGCTCGCCGATTGCCTCGTTGGGCGCGAGCTCTTGGTCTGAGATGTGGCCGGGGTGGGAGTGCGGATAGTCATAGCCCTGCCCACGCCCGCCTGAGCGCAGCTGGACCGGTGGTGGGGCGGCGCCGTGCTCGCGCACGAAGTCACGCGCGGCGCCGATCGCTAGCTTGGCGGCGTCGGACTTGGGCGCGAGCGACAGGTAGATGGCGGCCTGGGCGAGCGCGAATTGGCACTCGGGCAGGCCCGCATGCTCGACGGCTGCCGCTGCGCCAGTGGCCACCGTGAGGGCATTGGGGTCTGCATTGCCGACGTCCTCGCTGGCGAGGATCACCATCCGCCGAGCAATGAAGCGGGGATCCTCGCCGCCCTCGAGCATCACCGCCAGGTAGTAGAGCGAAGCGTCGGGGTCAGAGCCGCGCGTCGCCTTGATCCAGGCGGAGATCGTGTCGTAGTGGCTGTCGGCGGCCTTGTCGTAATGCACGATCCGCCGTTGCAGCGCATCTTCGGCGTGCTCGACGGTGACGCTGTCGATCGCGGTCTCGCATGCGAGCTCAAGCGCGCTCAGCGCCGTGCGCGCATCGCCGCCCGCGCGCGCCGCGAGCATTTCGATCGCCTGCGCGTCAACCTGCGCGTCGCCGCATTCACCGTGCTCGAGCGCCCTGCGCAGCAGCGTGAGCACGTTCTCCTCCGTGAGCTCTGCCAGCTCGTAAAGACGCGTACGCGAGAGCAGCGCACGGTTAACCTCGAACGACGGGTTCTCGGTCGTCGCTCCGATCAGGGTCACAAGCCCTTCCTCGACAGCAGGCAAGAGCGCGTCCTGCTGGCCCTTGTTGAAGCGATGAATCTCGTCGAGGAAGAAGATCGTCTCGCGCTCGCCGAGCTTGCGTTCGCGCGCCCTTGCCAGCACCGCCCGCACCTCGGCGCGACCGGCCTCGACGGCGCTCAGCTCCTCGAAGGCAGCGCTGGCGCTAGCGGCGATGATGCGCGCGAGCGTGGTCTTGCCGCTGCCGGGCGGCCCGTGCAAGATCATCGAATGTGGCCGGCCCTGCTCGATCGCGGTGCGCAGCGCCGACCCCGGACTCAGCAGGTGCTCCTGGCCGACGAATTCGTCGAGTGTGGAGGGACGCATGCGAGCGGCGAGCGGCGCCGTGTCGGAAGCCGAGGGTGTGCTGGCCCCTGTGTCGGCGGGGTCGAAGAGCGAGTCCATCGCTCACAGTGTGCCCTGCCGGTCGGTTGGGCGGGGGTATGCCGCATCTATAGCTGCTCGTAACTCGCGATGCCAAGGTCCGCGATGCCAAGGTCACTAGGACATAAGTCCAAAACGCAGTGCACGCAAAGGGGGGGTGTTTCTGAACATGCGTATCGTGGAGTCCGATGAGCACGACCCCGCGCGATCCCGAGGAGGTCACTGCCGCCGGTGTGCCGGCGCACGCCGAGAGAAGGTGCGCTCGTCCACGATCCTTCGGGGAATCCGATCCTTCTGGTTGGGACCTAGATCTCCGATGTCCCGCTCTCGGACGGCGGTGGATCTCCGCCATGCGGGTCTGCCCACAAGGCCCGTCGGAGACGTCCTCCGATGGCACTGAGCAGCATCCCGGCGATCGCGTCGATCACCACGAGCAGCGGCGGAAAGCTCCCTAGCGAGACCTTCGCATCCGTCCCCGCGATTGCGTGGGCGATCAATATGCCTGCTCCGAACAGAGCGCCGCCGACCAGCCCGCGATCGGCGCCGCCCCACCCGTCCTGGTGCTCGAAGCCAGCCACGATCGCGCCGAGCCCGGCGAGCACCGACAGCCCCCAGTAAGCGCCTGCGGAGATGCCAAGGACGACCCCGACGACCGCTCCGAACGCGAACGGCACAAAGCCGCCGAGGACTATTTGGATTGGTCGGGGCCGATCCCGAAACAGCGGTGGTGCGTGCATCCGATCCCCTTCCCTCGTGCTCGTAACTTCCCCACCTAAAGACGGTAGTGGGTCACGACCGCCAGACAGACCATCTACTCGCATCGGTGGCGCGCTAGGCTCGGACAAATGCGTCCCATACCCACAGCCCCGGTCGCGGCGGCCTCTTTGATCGCCGGCTTCGCGGTCGCGGTGAGCACCGGCTCGCGGCCGCTTGGCGGAGTCGTTCTGGCGATTGGCGGCCTGTGGTGCATCCGGGTGTGGGCACGCCGTCACGGCAGGCGCACAGCCGTGATCCTTGGGTGCGTGGGCTTCGGTGCTTTTGTGCTCTCGCACCTACTCGGGCTTCTAATAGGCGCGTGGCCGTCGGTGCTGCTCGTCTCGGCCGTGGTGGCCACGATCGTGTGGACTCAGGCCGATGCGCGCTTGGACCGAGACGCATCGATTGATGACGTTGACTCGGATTCACTCCTCAGTGCGTAGGTCCCCGAGGATTAGGGCTCTCGCGCAGGAGGGCTTCAGGGCGTTGAGCCCTCCTCGGCAAGCGCTCGTCTAAGTGCCTCGTCAAACCGTGCGGGCGTGATCCCGAACGGCTCGGCGCCGCTTGGGTCGTCTACGACCGTGGCCGTCTTCAAGCCCTCGACGAGCGGCCGAGCGACGTTCGCGTCAACCGGTGTCACGAGCCCGATCCACAGCGAGGACAGCCAGGGAGTGATCAGTGGCACGGGAACCATCGGGCGCGGACGCCGTCCCATGGCGCGAGCCATCCGTTCGAGCATCTCGCCGTAGGAGAGCACGTCGGGCCCGCCGATCTGCACTTCACGACCGATCGACTCAGGAACCTCGGGAGCGCGGCTGAGGTACTCGATCACGTCATCGATCCCGATCGGTTGCGTCTTCGTGCGTAGCCACGCGGGCGCGATCATCACGGGCAGCCTCTGCACGAGGTAGCGAAGCGTGCGGTAGGACTCGCTGTCGGCGCCGACCACCATCGCGGCCCGGAAGTAGGTCAGCGCCGGCCCGTGGCGCGCCAGCGTGAGCGCCGTCTCGTGACGGCTGAGCAGGTGCTTTGAGACGCTCTGATCGCCCAGCCCGCCGAGATAGATAACGCGCTCGATCCCTTCGCGCGCGGCCATCTGCGCGAAATTGCAAGCACCTTGCTGCTCGCGTTCTTGGAAGTTCTCGCCGCCGGCCATCGCATGGATCAGGTAGTAGGCGACCTCGATCTCATGGCCGACCCCAACCAAGCTGGAGCTTTCTCCAACATCGCCCTGGACCACCTCGCAGCCGGCGGTCCGCAGGTCTTCAGCGCGAATTGTGTTTCGCGCGAGGCAGCGAACCTCGGCGCCCGAGTTGACCAGTGCGCGCGCCAAGCGCCCACCGACGAAGCCGGTGGCTCCGGTGACCAGCACGCGCCGGTTGATCGCAACGTCCGAGATGCTTCCTGCTTACCCTGGCAGTGGCCTGTCCAGCCGCAGAGAGGTTCGGGCTTTGGCTCTCGCGGCGCTCACGCTGGTAACTCGCGCCACGTTCTCCTTACCGCAGATGCGCGCCTGACCAGATCACCGCCTGGCCGTTCGGCAGTACGAGCTTGCCCGAGGTCAAGCTCGAGAGGATCGAGCCTGAGACGTTCGGTGCCATCGAGAACGGCGTGCACCAAAACGCCCACATGGCAGACCGCGAAGGCCTGATCGCGCGTGTCAGTCGAGACTTCGGCCCTGCGCCGAGCCGGTTGTGAGTTACCACTCTGAAGCGGTAGCTGACGCCGTTCTTTAGACTGCCGATCGCGGCACTGGTGCCCGAGACGGTCGTCGAGGGCAGCTCGTGTCGTCCATGGTATGGCGTGACCGTGTACGTGGTGATCGGGCTGCCCCCGTTGCGCGGTGCCGTCCATGTGACGATCGCACCGCCGTTGGCGGGCGTGGCGACCAAGCGGGCCGGCGCGGCCAGCGGCGCCGCCTGCGGTTCGCTCGCAGCCGCGGACTTGAACACGATTGCGGCCATCAGCCAGGTGGTGGAGGCGCCGGTCTGCACGCTCGCACTCGGTGTAGCCCCGGTTGCCCCGGTCAGAGCATCCTCGGCGACGAACTCCATTTCTTCATCCGGCGAGACGTTCACACGACCGTTGAAGCCCATGCGCGCCATCAGGTTGTCGTCGAAGCCGGAATCTGCGTAGAAGCCGACGACAAGCTCGCCCGGTGCTGTGGTCGCGGCGGTGGCCGGTGTAGAGACAACGGCCGCCGCTTTGGTAGTGCCGGTCGCATCGGCGCTTTGGTCGACTACCGCGGTCCCCGCTTCGGTGGAGAGGCCTGCGTATTCGAGCACGGCGACGCCAACGTCGGCCTTGGCGCTGGGCGTGGCTGTGATCGTGGGAATCTTTCCGCCACCGGCCGTCACGGGTGCGCTCCAGATGCTCATTTCCGTTCCGTCGGAGGCCTTGAAGTGCAGTAGCTCGGTGAAGCTGTCGCCGGCGGAGTCCTTGACGCTCGAAGTTGTCGCACTGGCACTGCTCCAGACGCCGACCTCGACGACCAGGCGATTGCCGCTCACAAGGCTTGCCCCTGGAGTCACGGCCAAGCTCGTGACGTTGTGGGCGTGCCCTGAGGCCTGCTGTACGAACTGTGGTGAGGCCGTGCCAGAGGGCGTAACGGCGTTCGATGCGGGCGAGGGGGGCCCGCTGCCGATGGCGTTGGTCGCCGTCACGGTGAACGTATAGGTGGCGCCGTTGGTGAGCCCGGTGATTGTGGCGCTGGTCGCGGGTGGCGAGCCGCTGATCTTGGTGGCGGGCTCGGCTGTGCTCCCGAGATAGGGCGTCACGGTATAGCTGGTGATCGGGCTGCCGTTATTGGCGGGCGCACTCCAGGTGACGGTCGCGCTTGCGTTGCCGGGAGTGGCCGTTGGCGCGGCCGGTGCTGCCGGCGCAGTGGGAGCCGATGGCGTAACGGCGTTTGACTTTTCCGAGGCGGGCCCACTGCCGACGGCATTTGTCGCCGTCACCGTGAATGTGTACGTGGTGCCATTTTTCAGTCCGGTGATCGTGGCGCTGGTCGCCGGTGGCGAGCCGTTGACAACGGTGCTGGACTGGGCGGTGCTGCCGATGTAGGGCGTGACGGTGTAGCTGGTGATCGGGCTCGTCCCAGGCGAAGGTGCCGTCCACGTTACGGTGGCGCTGCCTTCACCGCCTGTCGCACTCACACCTGTTGGGGCCGCCGGTGCCGTAGGCGTAGGACTTAGGCTGAGCGGGGTAGAGATCGATGGCACGCCCTTTTTATTCACAATAAAAAGCATGTAGTTGCCGTAGGGCGCAAGGGCCGAGTTGGCCGGCGTCTGTACCGTCAATGAACCCGAGTTGGCAGTGAAGGACAGCGGCACGAAGTGCTGGGCCATGTCGCTCTGGTGAGTGTCGGTGCCGAGTGAGACAAGGTTGACCGAGCCGATCGAGGCGGCTTCGGGCGTTGTGACGGTGATGCTCGTGTTGTAGGTCGAGGCCGCGGGCGCCGAGGTGATCGTCGGCTGGGTGCCGTCGAACAGATAGGGCGGCGAATAGGTCTGCGCGGAGAACTCGCCGGGATCGCCAAGTCCGTTGGGATGCCCGCCGCCGGCGATCAGCACCTTGCCGTTGGCCATCAGCATCGCTGTGGAATGGTAGTTGCGCGCGGCAGCGATCGGCGCCGCGGCGGTCCACTTTTCAGTCGCGGGATTCCAGATTTCCGTTGGCAGCACACCGCTTGTGACGATTTCCTGGTCGCTGGTGGCCTCGCCGCCGACGGCCAGCACTTCGCCGTTGGCGAGCATTGTCAGCGTGTGGTAGACGCGGTTATTGTGCATCGGAGCGATCTGTTGCCATTTGGGTGTCGCGGCCGTCAGGTCGATGACCGCTGTGTTGGCGACGGAGTTGGTCGTGTTGATGACGCTCGGTGCGCCGCCGCTGTAGAGGATCTTGCCCGGGCGGTACATGACCGAGGAGCCGTTGGTGATGCCGCTGGCTCCGCCGACCTGCGTCCAGGTCTGGTTGGCGACGTTGAGCTCGAAGGACAGATCCTCGGAGGGGCCGATCGTGAAGACTTCTCCGCTCGGCAAGAGATAGGAGAATGGATACTCCTCCTCTTTGATCTGCGAAGTGGAGATTTTTGTCAGTTCGGTCCAGGTGTTTGTGGTCGGGTCATAGACTTCCGGCGTGTTGGCCCAGGTGTTGGCGTTGGTCGAGTTGCCGCTGATCGCCACGTAGTCGCCGTTGGCGAGCTCGGTGACGTCCGGGTACCAGCGCGGTGTGTGCATGTCGGCCACGCGCGACCAGGTACCGGTGGCCGGGTTGAAGACCGCGGTGTCGACAATGCCGATCTTCCCGGTGGTGAGCCCGCCGTAGCCGCCGACGGTCATCACCTCCCCGTTTGGAAGCTGAGCCATGCCCGAGCAGAAGATGCTGTCCGGGGCGTTCGTGGAGGTGAATGCCTGCGTCGTCGGACTCCACACGTAGGTGGGCTCAGGCTGCTGCCACCCGTCGAAGGCGAGCACGTTCCCGTTGGCGAGTTGGATCAGGTGGATCGCCACGAACGGCCAGCTGGCAAGCGGGGTGAATTCGCCTTCGGTGGCCGGCCCAGTTTCGCCTGCCGGCCCAGATTCACCCCCTTGCAAAGTGATAGTTGAGGCGAGCCAGATCGTGGAGGCGCCTGTGCTGAACGTCGGATTGGGTGTCGAGCCGGCGGTTACGACAGCGTCCTGCGCGAGCAGCTCGATGTTTTCCTCAGGTGAGACGTTGGCGCGCGTGGTGTAGCCCGAGCCGCCGGCGAGTTTGTCGCCGAAGCCCGAGTCCAGGTAGAAGCCGATCGCCAGGTCCTCGGCGCCGGTCGTCGGCTGCGTTGCTCCGGATGAGACGGTCCCGGCTGTTTTGGTCGTGCCCGTGTTAAAGGCAGAGCGGTCGAGGACGGTCGCCCCCTGGGCGATCGCCACGCCCGAGTATTCGAGCGCCACGAGGCCGGTGTCGGCCTTGGCCGAAGGCTTGACCGTGATCGTCGGCTTGGTCCCGCCGCCGGCGCTGATCGGCGCCGCCCAGATGCTCATCTCGGTTTTGTCCGAGGCGGTGAAGTGCAGCAGCTCCACATAGCTGTTGCCGGCAGAATCGGTGACGCTGGCCGTGGTAGCCGATTTTTCGCTCCACACGCCGACCTCGACCACCATCGTGTTGCCGGCCGTAACGTTCGATGTTGGTGTGGCCGTCAGGCTGGTGACGGAACTGGAGTGAGCGCTGGTGGCCTGTACGAACGCGGGGACGATGGTCCCCGCCCTGGCGATCCCGAGCGAGTCTCGTCCGACCCATAGCGCGGCAATCAGGCACAGGGCAAGCAGCGCCATCCACCAGGCGCCGCGGGCGCCGCGCAGGTGGTTGTGCAGCGACGGACTCATATGGTCGCTTTCGCTAGATCGCCCCCAGGCGTGCATATCCACCCCAAAGAAACGTTTGGGCGCAGCAAATCTTTTTTGCGGTGCTCAATCGGCCGCGGCTGATGCGGTGTCTAGCGAGTGGTACTCGGCAAGCAGCTCCTGCTCGCGCCGCATGCGCGGGAACATGAAGAACACGAGCGTGGCGCCGAGTGCGATCGCGATGATGCCGGCGGTATAGGCCCACTGGTCGCCTTTTACAAACGATTCCCTGGCGCCGGCGGCGATCGCTTTGGCGTACTGCGGGTAGCGCGAGGCGGTGTCGGCGGCGCTCGAGAACGACTTCTCCAGTTCGCCTTCGACGCTGCTCGTCACACGTGCCCTGTCGGGCGAGCTCGCGATCGCGGTTGCCACGGCCGCGGCGTAGCCGGCGGTGAGCAGGGCTCCGAAGATCGACTGCATGATCGCTCCGCCGAGATCGCGCTGCAGGTCGGCGGTGCCGGAGGCCATGCCGGCGCGTGAGACTGGCACCGAGCCGGTCAGCGAATGCGAGGCCGGCGTGCCCGCGAAGCCGACGCCGGCGCCGATGAAGGCGTAGCCGAGCCCCACCTTCCAGTAGGCGATGCCCTGCTTCCACAGCAGCAGCATCGTCAGGAAGCCGAGCATGCAGAAGCCGTAGCCGACGAGCAGCGTGAAGCGCGCGCCCTTGGCGTCCACCAGCTTGGCCGAGCGCGGCGCGATCAAGACCATGAACACGGCTGCCGGCAGGATCGACAGGCCCGCGTCGAGCGTCGAATACCCGAGCACGTCCTGTAGGAATTGCTGGCCTATGAACATCGCCCCCACGAGCGAGCCGAACACGATGATCCCCGCGAGCGCGGCGACCCAGAAGACCTTGCGGCTGGCCACTTTCAGGTCGTAGAGAGGGGCCTGGGCTCGCCGCTGGCGCAACACGAACGCCGCCCCTGCGATCACCGCCACGATCGACGTGGCGAGGATGATCGTTTTCTCCCCCGGCACGGGGGCGAAGTTGATCGCCAGGATCAGGGCCGCGATGCCGATCACCGAGAGGACCCCGCCGAGGTTGTCCACTGGGCCGGTCGTCTCGTTGATGTGCGCTGGGACATAACGCCATGCTCCGTAAAGGGCCACGAACGCGAGCGGCAACGTGATGAAGAACACCGAACCCCAGTGGAATTGTGTCAGCAGGGCGCCCGCGAGCAGCGGTCCCAAGGCCGAGATCGCGCCGCCGAGGCCGGACCACAGAGCGATCGAGCGCGTGCGCGCCGGGCCCGACCACAGCGCCGTGATCAGCGCGAGCGTGGTGGGGAAGGCCATGCCCGCGGCCAGGCCGCCCATCAGGCGCGCGAAGAACAGAACCGTGATCGACGGCGCCAAAGCTGCCAGCAGCGCGGCGGGGATCGCAAGCGTCGTGCCGAGCATCAGCATCAGCTTGCGCCCGTAGCGGTCGCCGAGCGCGCCGAGGTAGAGCACCGAGGCGGCCAGCCCGAGCGAGAAGCCCACGGCGATCAGGTCGAGCCCGGTCTGCGAGGCGTCGAACGCCTTGCCGATGTCGGGCAGCGCCACGTTGGCTACCGACAGGTTGAGGTTGGCGACGGCCGCCACCGCGATCAGCGCGCCGAGCACCGCGCGCGGATGCTCGGGGGCCTTGGAGCTTTCCGCGTCGCCGGCGCTCGAAGGAAGGTCCGGCTGTTCTGATGGGGGCGAGCTTGACGCGAAGTTACCCTGCTCGTGTTCGTCCATCGCTCATCGAGCCTAGCGGTGTCGCCAGCGGCAGCGCATCGTCTGGACCGGTCGATGCATCGCATCCACTGCTCTCGCCGCGATTACCCCGACCACTTCCCCCTGCCGTAGCGCGCCAGCTCGAGACGAGCGACCACGCCGCGGTGCACTTCGTCGGGCCCGTCAGCCAGACGCAATGCGCGCGCGGCAGTCCAAGCGCCGGCAAGCGGGAAGTCGTTGGAGAGCCCGCCGCCGCCGTGCAATTGAATTGCCATGTCCACGACGCTCTGTGCCATGTTC
This sequence comes from uncultured Solirubrobacterales bacterium, assembly GCA_963827045.1. GTDB lineage: Bacteria > Actinomycetota > Thermoleophilia > Solirubrobacterales > Solirubrobacteraceae > Palsa-744. Next base: position 798,835 of record CAWGZH010000002.1, on the reverse strand, counting down.
GGAGTCGCGACCTTGATCTGCGACACCGCGCCGATCGCCTCGGGCGCTTTTTGATCTACGAGCCAGGCTGCGTGCAGCACGTGCAAGCGCGCCCGGTCGATCGCGATGCGCGCGTCCGCGATGCGCTCGCGGTTGCCGCCGAGGTTGGCAAGCGGCTTGCCGAAGGCCGTGCGCTCGCTCGCGCGGGTACAGGCCAGCTCGATCGCCAGCTCGGCCAGCCCGATCAGGCGCATGCAGTGGTGGATGCGTCCTGGGCCGAGCCGAGCCTGGGCGATCGCAAACGCTTGACCGGCGCCACCGATGATCGCGCTTGCGGGTAGGCGCACATCGGTGAAAGAGACTTCGCCATGACCACCCGGGGCGTCGAGGAAGCCCATCGCCTCGAGCATCCGCTCCACTTTCACACCGGGTGTCTGCATCGGCACGAGCACCATCGAGTGCTGGTGGTAACGGTCGGCCGCGGGGTCGCTCAGCCCCATGAAGATCAATGCTTGGCAGTTGGGATGACCCACGCCTGTGCTCCACCACTTGGTGCCGTTGACCACGACCTCGTCGCCGTCGAGCACGGCTGTCGCCTGCATGTTGGTCGCGTCTGAGGAGGCCACCTCGGGCTCGGTCATGCAGAAGGCCGAGCGGATGCGACCGTCCAGCAGTGGCTCAAGCCAGCGTTGCTTCTGCTCATCGGAGCCGAAGTGCCACAGCACCTCCATGTTGCCCGTATCCGGCGCGTTGCAGTTGCACACCTCGGCGGTTATCAGCGAGCGTCCCATGCGCTCGGCAAGCGGCGCGTACTCGACGTTCGAGAGCCCGGCCCCCAGCTCATCGTCAGGCAGGAACAGGTTCCAAAGCCCTTCGTGCTTGGCGATCTCCTTGAGCTCCTCGATCGCCGGCAGCACGACCCACGGATCCTCGCGCGAGAGCAACTCGCGCATGTAGGGCTCCTCGCGCGGCGACACCTCACGCTCCTGGAAGGCGGTCAGGCGCTCCAGCAGCTCCTGCGTTCGTTGCGAGTGCTCGAAATCCACGGCTGGTCTCTCCTCGTTAAATGGGCAGGGCGCGTCTTGCCGACAAGCACGCCCCAATATCCCAAAAAAACACTTGCCTCCGCCTGGTAGTGGATGCCTGACACACTGAGCGCAGTCAAGTCAACGAGGGAGAGTTGCCAATGGATGCCGTCAACCACCAGTTTCGCCTAGCCGCGCGCCCGGACGGGATGGTCGGGCCTGAGCACTTCGATTACCTCGAGGAGCCGCTCCCCGAGCTGGCCGATGGTCAGGTGCTCGTCAAGAACGCTTACATATCGCTCGACCCGGCGATGCGCGGTTGGATGGCCGAGGGGCGCTCCTATATCCCCCCTGTGCAGATCGGCGAAGTCATGCGCGCCGGGACGGTTGGCGAGGTCGTCGAATCCAAGGGCCAGAAGTTGGCCGTCGGCGATCAGGTCACCGGCTGGCTCGGCGTGCAGGAGTACGCGGTGTGTGACGAGAACGCGGTCTTCAAAGTCGATGCCGGAGAGATCCCGTTGACCACGTTCCTGGGAGCGCTGGGCATGCCAGGCGTGACCGCCTACTTCGGTTTGCTCGACGTGGGTGCCGCCAAAGAGGGCGAGACGGTCGTCGTCTCGGGCGCTGCGGGTGCCGTGGGCAGCGTGGTCGGGCAGATTGCCAAAATCAAGGGCTGTCGCGTTGTCGGTATCGCTGGCGGTGCGGAGAAGTGCGCGTGGATCATCGACGAGCTCGGCTTCGACGCCGCGATCGACTACAAGGGCGAGGACGTCGGCGAGGCGCTGCGCAAGCACTGCCCGGAGGGGATCGACGTGTACTTCGACAACGTCGGCGGAGACATACTCGACGCTGCCTTGGCGCGCTTGGCGCGCGGCGCGCGTGTGGTGCTCTGCGGGGCGATCTCCCAGTACAACAAAATGACCTCGATGAGCGGTCCGTCCAACTACATGTCGCTACTGGTCAACCGCGCGCGCATGGAGGGCTTTGTGGTGATCGACTACATGGGTCGCGCCCCCGAGGCGACGCGCGAGATGGCCGGTTGGATCGCCGAGGGCAAGCTCATCGCGCGCGAGGACGTGGTCGAGGGCTTCGAGAGTTTCCCTCACGCTCTGCAAAAGCTGTTCCGGGGGGAGAACATGGGGAAGCTGGTGTTGAAGGTTCAGTAAGACCAGGCGGTCGAGGGACAGATCGCTGCTGGACGACCGTTTTTAGGACGTATATGGATTTGGCGTACCTTCTCTTTACAGATATGCTAATCTTGTAAACCCGATATCCCGTGATGTTCCGACTCGATGGAGGTACGGCAAGATGAGCTCCGTAGAAGCAGCGCCGGCGCACGCTCACGCGCCAGGGCAGGGCGTGCAGGCTGGCACACGCTGGCGCGACCGCAAGCGCTATGCCTGGCTGCTCGGCCTGATCGTGCCGCTCTTGCCGTTCATCTCCTGGGGTCTGGTCGAAGCGACCGGCCTCGGCGTCTTCTGGTTCTACGGCCCCGTGCTGATCTTCGGCGTGTTCCCGCTGCTCGACCTGCTTGTCGGGCTTGACGCCTCCAACCCGCCCGACAGCGTGATCAAGTGGCTGGAGCAGGATCGCTACTACCGCTGGTGCACCTACCTGTTCCTGCCGCTGCAATACGCGGGCTTGGTCTTCGCCTGCTGGATGTGGTCGCGTGGCGGTCTCTCGATACTTGAATCGGTCGGCCTCGCGCTGACGGTGGCGATGGTCGCGGGCGTCGCGATCAACACCGCGCACGAGCTCGGTCACAAGCGCGCCAGCTCCGAGCGCTGGCTCTCCAAGGTGGCGCTTGCGCAGACCGGCTACGGGCACTTCTTCGTCGAGCACAACCGCGGCCATCACGTGCGTGTCGCCACACCCGATGATCCAGCCAGCTCGCGCATGGGCGAGAGCTTCTATGAGTTCTTGCCGCGCACCGTGGTCGGCAGCCTGCGCTCGGCGCTTGAGATCGAACGCGAGCACCTGAAGCGCGACGGCCACCACTTTTGGAGCATTCGCAACGACATCTTCAACGCCTGGCTGATGTCGATCGCACTATTTGGCGGGCTGGCGATCGTCTTCGGGCCGGTCGTGCTGCCCTACCTGCTGATCCAGGCGGTGATCGGCTTTTCGCTGCTGGAGGTCGTCAACTACCTCGAGCATTACGGCCTGTTGCGCCAGAGGCGTGAGGACGGTCGCTACGAGCGCACACAGCCTGAGCACAGCTGGAACAGCAACAACGTCGCCTCCAACGTATTGCTCTATCACCTGCAGCGCCACTCCGATCATCACGCCAATCCGTTGCGTCGCTACCAGTCGCTGCGCCACTTCGACGAGGCGCCGCAGCTACCCACGGGCTATGCCGGAATGATCGTGGCCGCCGCGATCCCACCGCTATGGCGACGGATCATGGACCGGCGCCTGATCGAGCACTACGACGGCGACTTCTCGCAGATGAACATTCACCCGCGCACGCGCCGGCGGGTGCTGGCACGCTACGGGGAGCCCGCGGCGAGCTCGTGAGGCTGGCGGCGGCGGCGCGCCTCCGCGTCGAGGTGCCGGGCGGCACAATGATGGGTGTGCCGCCCGCAAAGCAGGCTCCAGCCAAGCCTTACCGCGTCGCCGCGCGCGAGCTGCTGCGCGACACGCTGCTCGACGCCGCACGGGAATTGTTGGGAGACCGGCCGTGGGCGCAGATCTCCATGGCCGAGGTGGCGCGTGCGGCCGGGGTAAGTCGCCAGACGCTCTACAAGGAGTTCGGCTCGCGCGACGAGTTCGCGCAGGCATTCGTGATCCGCGAGGGTGCACGCTTCCTCGACGCGGTCGAGCGGGCGATCGAGCTGCATCTGGACGATCCGAGCGCCGCAGTGGCCGCCGGCCTAGAGGTCTTTTTGAGTGCCGCCGCCGAAGATCCGCTGGTCGCCCTGCTGCTCGCAGACGACGGCACCGGCGGCATGCTGCCGCTGATCACCACACAGAGCCGCCCGGTGCTCGTGTGGGCCTCGACGCGTCTCGGTGAGGCTATGCGTGCCGGCTGGCCGCACGCGAACGACGAGGACGTCGAGCTGCTCGCTGACTCGTTCGTGCGGCTTGCGATCAGTTACGTGACGATGCCGCGCGACTCCCCTGCCGCGACTGCCGCCGCGGCCGCCGCGCTGCTCGCCCCTTACCTCGAGCGGGCGATGATGTCGGGGGTGTAGGTATTCCTTTTTTACTCGATTCACGTTAGTAGCTACAAATGGTAATCACTAAAGTGAATCGAGTAAAAAGTTAATAACACTCCTCCGCAGGCTTTTGGCGGCGTCGCCGGAGAGGCGATCGATATGCGGCGTGCAGAGCGCCGGCGGTGCCCGCGATCGGGCCGGAGCGGCGTCCTCTACCCCTTGATCGCGTGCGAAGTCCCGAGCAGGGTGCCTTCGGCGCTGAGCGCCTGCACCGCGACGTATGCCTGGTGGCCAGGGGTGGGGATCGATGTCTCAAAGCCGCTCCTGGGCGCGCTGGCGGCGACCGTCAGTTCGCTTGGACTGCTGCCAGCCAGTACTTGCCAGCTGGCGATCTGGGTCGCGCCGTTCCAGCTGGCGTAGACGGTTGTCGTGCCACCGCTCCCAGCCGCCGCCGCGATCGACGGTGCGCCTGTCGGGTAGCCGGTCCACTGGAAGCGGTAGCCGCGATAGGACTCGGCGCCTTTGGGCATGTGCGCGTCGAACACGAGCGTCCCGCTGGAGGTGTATTCCGAGAAGTACGGTTCTGATCCCCAGCCGATGAACATGTTGCCGCCTTCGAGCGCCTGCACATTGCCCTGGCTGCCTGCCGCAAGCGGCGTGGGATGCTCGTACTCGCCTACCAGCGTGTCGGTTTTGGCGCTGGGGTTGAGTGCCAGGACCACACCACGCGACTGAGGATGAACCCTTGGCACGCCGCCGTTGTCGAACACCGTGATCTCGCCGTTGGGTAGTTCCTGAGCGTCGTGCTGGTAGGCGGTGGCGGCGCCCGCGCCGAGCGTCAAGGTTGGGTGCTTGCCGCCGACCTGTGCGCTGACCTGCCCGGTGCTCGTGTTCAGCTCATAGAGCGCCGAGGTGTTGCGCGAGGAGATCAACGTTGAGCCGTCGGAGTTGGGGTCGATCGAGTTGATGTGGAAGTAGTCGAAAGGCCATTCCGTGGTGGAGCCAGCCGGGCTCGCATAGGACTGCGAGAGGGCGACGTGGTCCAGCGGATGCCACTCGCGCCTGACGAGGTGCGTCTTCAGGTCGATTTCCTGGAAGAGGCTGTCGGTCACGGCGGCGTTGTTAGGGCCGCCGACACTCGAGAGGTTGCAGCGGATCGGGTCGAAGGAGGTCAATAGCGCCGTGTCCTGTGCGGTGATGCGGAATTCGTGCAGGTCAGCCGGTAGCCCGTTGCCCGCCGGGAATTTCTTGATCACTTGGTAATTGACGTTGGCAATCACCTCTTCGCCTTGGCCGAAGCCCTGTGGCGGGATGTAGCCCTGCCACCAGGTGAGCACCGGGTTACCTTCGTAGGACTGCACCTGCAGGTTGGTTGCCTCGGTGCCCGGCGGCATCGGGTCGAACCACACGAGATTGCCGGCGCCGTCGTAGATCGCCGGTCCGTCCTGGCCGGCGCCGGAATACGGGGCGGTGAAGATGTCGCCGGGTTGCTGCCCTGCCGCGGAGGAGGTGACGGTCATCACCGGGACCTGCAGTTCGGGGCGCGAATGGAACACGTTCAGTTCGCCGGTCTTGGCGGCCGGGTTGGGACTCGACGCCGGGTGTCCGAGCGGGTCGGGCACCGAGGTGGTGAAGTGGAACTGGAAGGGATAGCGCTTGCCGGCGCTCGCGAGCTTGCCGCGCACGGTCACGAGCTCACCGGCGTCGAAGCTCTTGGTGGGGACGAAGCTGGCGCCGTCGCCCTGCGAGTAAGCCTCGAGTCGTCCGGAGTGATTGCCGCTGCGCGAGCCGCTGACCGAGACTCCGGAGAGCGCGCTCACCGGGTATCCGAGCAGGCTGATCTGGGTGTCGTCGGAGGCGTCGAGTGAGTCCGGCAGCGGCGAGACCGCCATTTGCGTGCCCGGCAGCAGGTCTGAGCGGTTCAGCTGCGAGGGCACGCACTGGGGCGCCGACGGACCTTTATAAGCGGCGTTCTCGGCGGCGATTCGCTTTGCCCCGAAGGCCAGGGCCGCGACCGAGCCAGTTGCGATCGCGACTCCGAGCAGCACCAGCGCCCTGCCCAGCAGGTGCGTTTTGATCGTGTTATGTGCGAATGGCCGGCGCGGCATGCGATTACGGGCGTCTCCTGCGGGCGCGGGTATGTCTCTCCCCTGGACTTGTACGACCCTACCGCGGCAAACCCTGGCCGAACCTAAGAAGTTGCGAGGAAAGAGCGTAAGAACTTATGAAATCGAGCGGTCGGAACGGGGTCGGCGGATGCGGGTGTCGGCAAAGGGCGTGTCGGCAAAGTAGGGGTGTTTGCGAACAGGGCGTTTTGAGAAAGGCTTGAGGCCGGCGGTTGCGAGCGCGGATGTTTGCGAAAGGGGCGTGTCGGCAAAGGGGGGGTGTTTGCGAACAGGGCGTTTGAAGGGTTGGCGCGACACAGCTCAGAACACCGGCGACTCCGTGTAGCGGCCGAAGACCTGCTGTAGCGACTCGATGATCTCGCCCTCGCTGGCGCCGGCACGGGCGCACTCGATCAGCGGGTCCATCAGGTTGGCCTCGCCGCCTGCCGCCGCGCGCAGCTCGGCGAGTGTGCGCTCCGTCTCGGCGCCGCTGCGCCGCGCACGCGCGGACTGCAGGCGGTCGATCTGCTTGCGCTCCAGCGCCGGGTCGATGCGCAGGATCTCAGGCTCCTGCTCGTCGCCCTCGCGGAAGCGGTTGACGCCCACTACCACGCGCTCGCCGGCGTCGATGTCCTGCTGCAGCGTGAAGGCCGCGTCGGCGATCTCGCGCTGGGGGTAGTTGCGCTTGACCGCCTCAACCATTCCGCCGAGCTCGTCGATCTTCGAGAAGTACTCGTAGCAGCGTGCCTCCATCTCGTCGGTCAGCGCCTCGACGAAATAGGAACCGCCCAGCGGGTCTGCCGTGTTGGCAACGCCGGACTCGTGTGCGATCACCTGCTGGGTGCGTAGCGCGATTCGCACGGCCTCCTCGGTCGGCAGCGCCAAAGCCTCGTCATAGGAGTTTGTATGCAGCGACTGCGTTCCGCCGAGCACGCCCGCCAGCGCCTCGATCGTGGTGCGCACGATGTTGTTGAGCGGCTGCTGGGCGGTCAGGGACACGCCTGCGGTCTGCGTGTGGAAGCGCATTAACCACGAGCGCTCGTTCTTGGCGCCAAATGTCTCGCGCAGCTCGCGTGCCCAGATGCGCCGCGCGGCGCGGTACTTGGCGATCTCCTCGAAGAAGTCGATCTGAGCGTTGAAGAAGAAGGAGAGGCGCGGCGCGAAGTCGTCGACGTCGAGGCCGCGCTCGATCGCCTGCTCGACGTAAGTGAGACCATCCTTGAGCGTGAACGCGAGCTCCTGCTGAGCGGTGGAGCCGGCCTCACGGATGTGGTAACCGGAGATCGAGATCGGGTGCCAGCGCGGCATGTGGCGCGTGCACCATTCGATCATGTCGCCGCACAGGCGCATCGCCGGGTCGATCGGAAAGCACCACTCCTTCTGGGCGATGTACTCCTTGAGGATGTCCGCCTGGATCGTGCCCGAGAGGGACTCCAGAGGGACCGCACCACCCGCTCCGGGGTGGGTGGGGTCCGGTTCCTCGGCGGCGACGACGAAGTAGGCGAGCATGATCGCCGCCGGCGCGTTGATCGTCATCGACACCGACACCTCGCCCACGTCGATGCCGGCGAACAGCGTGCGCATGTCCTCGGTCGTGTCGATCGCAACGCCCTCGCGGCCAACCTCGCCAAAGGAGCGGCTGTCGTCGGAGTCGTGACCCATGAGAGAAGGCATGTCGAATGCGGTCGACAGGCCCGTCTGGCCGTGGGCGAGCAGGTAGTGGAAGCGCTCGTTGGTCTCCTCGCTTGTGCCGAAGCCGGCGAACTGGCGCATCGTCCACAGGCGTCCGCGGTACATCGACTCGTAGATGCCGCGTGTGAACGGGTAGGAGCCGGAGCGGCCGATCGGGTCGCGCTCGGGATCGCCGATGCCGGCTGGCAGGTCCTCGGGCGTGTAGAGCTCGCGGACCGGCTCGCCCGATAGCGTGCGGGCCTCTTGCCCGCCGACCTGTGCCTGTGAGGAGGATCCCTTCAAGTGATTGGACGATACCGTCTGGTGATTGCCGCGTTGGCCTGTGGGTTGGCGATTGGCCTGTGCGCGTGCGGCTCTTCGAGCACGAGCAGCACCGCGAACGTCTCTGTTCATGTCGTTCCAGCGCCGCTTGAGCACCCGACGCAGGTGACGCTGATCCTCGACTTCACGCCCAATGCCGTCCATGCCGGCATCTACCGGGCGCTGGCCGCCGGCTACTACAAGCGCGAGGGGATCGATCTGCGCGTGGTCGAACCGACCTCCACACAGGAAACGCTGAAGCTGATCGACGCCGGCAAGGCGCAGTTCGGGCTCGCCGACGGCAGCGACGTGGCCTCGCTGATCGCGGGTGGTGGCGATGCGCAGGCGGTGATGGCGCTCGTGCAGCGGCCGCTCGGCGGGCTGATCGCGCTGGCTTCCGAGCATCTGCGCTCACCCGCGAGCTTGGCTGGCAAGACGGTTGGCATCACCGGCGTGCCCTCGGATCTCGCGGTGCTCGACACCGAGCTGCGCTACTCCGGCGTGAGTCCCAGTCGCGTGCACGTCGTCACGGTCGGCTTCAACGGTCCCCAGGCGCTGCTGGCCGGGCGGATCGCGGCCTTCACCGGCTTCATCCCCGACGAAGGCGTGACGCTTGGCGCGAGCGGACATCCGGTGAGCGCGTTTGGCTTGGCTCAGTACGGCGGGCCCGCCTATCCCGGCCTGGTCGCGTTCACGACGCGCCATCTGATCGCATCCGATCCACAGCTCGTACGTGACTTCGTGGCGGCGACGGTGCACGGCTACGAAGACACGCTCGCCGACCCCGCTCGCAGCCTGGCAGAGCTGGAGGCGGCAAACCCGACGCTTCCGCACGCGCTGACCGCGGCGTCGCTGAAGGTCTACCTGTCGCTTTTCGCCGCGGGGCATACCGTCGCCTTCGGGACTCTGCAGCCGGCCAACGTTGCGGCAATGTCGAAATGGATGCTCGGCGCCGGCCTGATCCATGCGCCGGTCGCCCCGGCGCGCTACGGCACGAACGCGTTCCTGCCGTAGACGGGAGCGGCCGACCCCCGGGGTGCTACCGTCATTTGATAGCCAAGAGACGGTGCGTATCAAATGCGGGTGTTGGTGACAGGTGTCGGTGGCCTGATTGGATCGAATGTTGCTGCCGCGGTGGCTCAGCAGAATTGGGAGGCGATCGGCTGCTATCACGGGCAAGCTGTCGAGCTGGAGGGGGTGCAGGCGATCGCGGTCGACCTCGCGGAGCGCAACCAGTGCGTTGCCGCGGCGATGGAGCTCGATCCTGACGTAATCGTGCATGCCGCCGGCGGGGTGGCGCTCAGTCGCTTCGAGCTCGAGCCGCGGCTTGCCGAGCTCGACTATCTCGCCACCGAGCACACGATCGCCGCAGCGCGGGCGGTGCGGGCGCGCTATGTGCTTGTGTCGTGTGACTGGGTCTATAGCGGCTACCGACCCGCCGGCTCGCGCTTTGCTGAGAGCGACGCTCCCGCTCCCGTCAATGCCTACGGACGCTCCAAGCTTGCTTGCGAGCAGGCTGCCATGCGCGCGAATCTGCCCTGGCTGATTCTGCGGCCCGCGGACGTGTACGGCGTGAACCTGTCGCGGCCACTGCGCAAGGCCCCTCAGCAACAGGGCGCGTGGGAGCGGGGCATGGAGGAGCAGGGCATATGGTCGGCGGGCCTGTGGGAGGGCGCGCAAGAGTCGGATGTGTGGGAGCGCTCGGGGCAGGCGTTGAGGTTCGTCAAGCGGCTACGCGAGCACACTGAGCTGCCGGCGCCGCTTGGGCTTTGGCGCTCGCCCACATACGCTTGGGACTTTGCGCAGCGCGCTTGCGAGCTCATTGCGCAAGGGTGTGAAGGCGTCTACAACATGGGTGGGGCCGTACCGTTGGGACGTCTTGAGTGGCTGGCTTTGCTGGCTGGCGCGTTTGACTGCGAGCCCCGGCTCGTGCAGGAGGGCACGGTCGAGGCGTTTCTGCGGGCCTGTGGTGAGGATCCGGAGCTTGAGCTACCGTCGAACACGGCCCTCTCAGAGGAGAAGGCGAGCGCCGCGATTGGCTCGCTTAGCGTGGCTCCTGAGCGCGGCTTGCAGCTGACGCGCGAGCAGCTGCGCCGCATGCTCAAGCCAGTTCGTGGGCTGGCGCGCTAGTCTGCGCCACTGCCAGTCACACAATCGAAAGGGAGCACTCCATGAACAAGAGCCAGCTTGTCGAGGCGATCGCCGGCGACAGCGGTCTCTCCAAGGCGGATGCTGGGCGTGCGGTCGAGTCGTTCTTGACCACCGTCGGCAAGACGCTGAAGAAAGGCGACGAGGTCGTAATCACGGGCTTCGGCAAGTTCTCCGTGGTCAAGCGCGCAGCCCGTCAGGGCGTCAACCCGCGCACGGGCGAGAAGGTAAAGATCAAGGCGTCCAAGGCCCCGAAGTTCACCCCCGGAGCAAGCCTCAAGCAGACGGTGCACCCGAAGAAGTAAACGATCCCGACATGACGCTCGTCGGAGAGCTGGAGCTTTCTAGCTTCGACTACACCGACCCCGAGTTGAAGGGGGAGCGCTTTCACACGGCCATGAACGAGCTGGCAGCCGAGGGGTGGCTGGCGGCTGGGCCGTACGGGTACGTGGTGCTCGACCGCGAGGCGGGCGAGTTCTTCCTACGGACACGCTCGGCGATCTTCCCGGGTATGAAGATCGCCGAGCTGTTCGACGTCAAAGACGGCCCGCTTTGGGAGGAGATGAAGCGCAACATCCTGCACGTCAACGGGTCCGATCACACGCGCTTGCGCAGCCTTGTGAACCCGGCGTTGACGGCGCGTGCCGTGGAGCGTTGGCGTCCCGCGATGCGGAGTTTTTTGGATGAGTTGTTCGTTCCCGTAGTTGACGCCGGCACGTGTGAGTTCGTTGGGGCGTTTGCCAAGCCCTATCCCTCGCGGACGATCGCGACCGTGATGGGGGCGCCGATCTCAGACGCTCCTCGTTTGCATCACTGGTCCAATTGGATCCAGCGCCAATTCGACGCCGCCTCGATGATGAACGAGCGTGCTGGGATCGAGCAGGCGGTGGAGGAGTTCTACGAGTACGCGCGCGCTCTGTTGGCCGCGCGGCGCGAGGACCCGGGCGACGATTTGATCTCGACGCTGCTGGCGGCCACCTACCGTCCTCAGGCCGACGACGACACGCTCGATGACGGTGACGGCCGCTCAGACGCCGCTTTCGGTGGCAGTCGCTCAGCCGCCGCCCGCGGTGGCGGTCGGCTTGCCGAAAAGCTCAGCGAGGAGGAGTGCGTCAACCTCGTGCTGAACGTGCTGATCGGCGGGGTGGACACGACTCAGAGCCAGCTTGCTCACGCGGTTCGGCTGCTGGCCGAACATCCTTCGCAGTGGGATGCGCTCGTCGCCGATCCCTCACTTGCCGGGGCCGCGGTTGAGGAGGCACTGCGCTACGAGCCGATCACTCCCTTCACGGCCCGGATCACTACCGAGGAGCTGACCTACCGCGACGTGACCTTTCCGCCCGACACGATCGTGATGGTCTGCGCGTTCACCGGCAACCGCGACGGCGTTGGCGCCGAGCCCGATCGCTTCGACATCACCGCTGTGCGGCCCAAAGCCCGGGCGCTTACCTTCGGAGCCGGCGTGCACTACTGCCTTGGCGCCAACCTTGCTCGGCTGGAGCTGGAAGAGGGGCTTGGCTTTCTTGCGCGCGAGATGCCTCGGCTTGCGCTCGACGGGGAGCCTGTGTTCGAGAGCATCCTCGGCATCTACGGTCTGGCCGAGCTGCCGATCCGCTTCGGGTAGGTAGCCTCCGTCAGGCCGGCGAACCCCGAGCGCTCGACAGGCGTCGGTGAGCCGCGGACGGGCGATCGCTAAACGACGGCCCAACCGAATCGACCCGAACATCTGTCGATTTGGATGGACCGAAAGCTACGGTTCACTCGCATGGTGGTCCGATAAAGACGCGCCGGTCGTCAATTGACAGGGGGGTGAGAAGCCGCCGCCCATCGACATGCAGCTATGTGGCTGCATGACCGGCCGCTTTTCGACACCGATGGAAAGGAATCTGAGGATGCTTTGGATGAGCAGCAGCAGGCCGGGGGCGAAGTCTTCGGCGGCGGTGGGATCGGCGGGGGCGGTGCTAGCGGTGGTGAGGATGGTCACAAAGGCAGCGAATCTAGCGACGAGGGCGGGGGATCCAGCGAGGAAGGCGGTCGTGGCGGCGGCGCTAGTGGGACTTTGCGTGTTTGCGCTCGTGCCCAGCGCTCGTGCTGGGGAGTACCACGTGTACAGCTGCCGGATGCCAAATGGCGAAGTGGCGCCTACGGATGGGTGGAGTCATAGCGCGACTGGCGTGGCAGCGGTTGCCGAAGACAAGTGCGCGAAAGGTGGCGCGCTGATGGCCGCGCTCGGCGGTGGCGTTAGTCATCCTGTTGGGGCGGACATCGCCACTTGGACATTCAGTGCTCCTGACGGGGAGACGGTCAGCAAAGCGACCCTATGGCGAGCTGGAGATGCCGAAGGTGGTGCGGTTGCGAACGCGACATACGAGTTCTGGCTCGCCGGGCCGACTCCGACCGAAGCTTTTGATTCGTGCGTCTATGTGTCCGGCTGCATGAAAACGTTGGGGGAATCAGAAGAACCGCTTTCTGGATCGAATCTCCTCTCGGTGCCGGCGGCCAACCTAGGTGAACACATCTATGTGAATGCCTCATGTGGAGGTCTAGAAAGCTACAAATGTCCGAACAGCAAAGGCGACGCCAACGGCTACGCCGCCGTCGTCTACCTCTACGCGGCCGATCTCGTCCTAGAACAGACAAGCCAACCCAAGATCAGCGAAGTCGAAGGCGAACTAGCGACAGCAGCAACGCTATCTGGCACGGACGACCTCTCTTTCCACGCCGAAGACGAAGGCTCGGGCGTCTATAGAGCGGTCTTTGCGGTCGACGGCAAAGAAGTGGGCGCAACGGTGCTGGCAAGCAACGGCGGCCACTGCCAGAACGTGGCTCAGACGACAGACGGTCTGCCAGCGTTCCTATATCTGCGCCCGTGTCCAGCGAGCCTGCGGGCCGATGTCCCTTTCGACACGACAACGCTAACCGACGGTAGCCATCACTTGGTCGTCTCAGTGACCAACGCGGCAGGAAACTCGACGGTCGCCTTGGATCGCACCGTAACCGTCCAAAACGACACTAAAGGAGTGGATCAGCCGACCGGCCTTTCGCCCGAAGGCCAAGGACCGCAGAACACCGAACAGCACGCCCAACCCATCCAAATAACCCCCAAAGTGACGGCCACGGCTCTGGTGACGACGGTACAGCCGCAGAACAACGGCACGAACGCCACGCCGCAGGCAGGTTTGCGGGTGCGTTGGAGCGCCACGGCGAGGTCAAGCTTGGCGGGTGTTTACGGTCGCGCACAGGGTGTCTCGGGACGGTTGACGACGCCGGCGGGCACCCCGATCGGGGGAGCGGCTGTCCAGGTGTTCGATACGCCGCTTTACGAGCGGGCCCCAACGCGCGCATTGGGCACGGCGAGAACGGCCGCGAACGGCAGTTTCAGCTTCCGCACCCCGGCGAGCATGCCGTCTGCGAGCCTCACGTTCGCCTACAGCACAGAGCTGGGCGCCCCAGCTCCGAGTGTCACGGCCTCGCTGCAGCTGAGGATTCCGGCCAGTCTCAGCTTGAAAATAGCCCCGCGCACGACGCAGAGGGGCGGCAGGATCGTCTTCAGCGGCAAGCTAAGAGGCGCCCCACTGCCGCCGGGTGGCAAGCAGTTGGTGCTGGAGGCGCGCACGCTGTCGGGCCAGTGGCGCCAGTTCCAAACGCTCTCGACCGGGCTGAAGGGCAGCTACCGCGCGTCCTACCGTTTTCGCCTAGCGGGCCCGATCGACTACCAGTTCCGAGCAGTCTCCATGCACGAGGCCGACTTCCCGTATGCCACGGGTGCATCGAATGTGGTGCGAGTGCACGAGCGGTGACCAGCTCACCTGACTGGTCGGTGAGCGGAGGTGCTTGACGCTGACTGCGGCCGAGGTGGTTCTGAGCTATGCGCCCCCGTGCGCTGCGAGGGCGATGCGCTTCGGTGGCGTGTACTCTTTCGCGACCCCGCTGGGCCAAAAGTTGGCTTGAGGGACCATCGCAAGGTGCCGCTCAAGCCGCGAGGAAGGACCGAGTGACAACAGCCAAACCCGCCCCACGCACGAGCCTAACCACGCGCACCACCTGCCGCATCTGCGGCAGCAAGCACCTGACCCCAGTGCTGTCACTCGGCGACCAACGGATCGCGGGCGCTTTCGCGGATCCCGATGGAGCCCAGCCCGTCGAGCGTCCGATCCCGCTGGAGCTGGTGCGCTGCGACATGACACAAGATCAGGAGGCGTGCGGCCTGATCCAAACAAAGCACACGGTCCCCGGCTCGATCCTCTACAGCTCTTACTGGTATCGCAGCGGCGTCAACCGGACAATGACCGACAACCTCCACGGTATTGCCCGCGGCGTCGAAGCGATCGTGCCACTGGAGTCTGGCGACCTCGTCGTCGACATCGGCTGTAACGACGGCACTTTGCTCGACGGCTACCAGACGCAGGGCTTGCGTCACCTCGGCTTCGACCCTTCCGATGTCGCGCGCTACGCGATCGCCAAGGGCTACGACGTCGTCAACGACTTCTTCTCCGGAGAGGCGCTCGCCAGGCGCCGCCCAGACCAGAGGGCCAAGGCGATCACGAGCATCGCGATGTTCTACGACCTGGAGTACCCGCGAACGTTCGTAGCCGATATCGCCGCTTCACTGGCAGAGCGCGGCATTTGGGTGATGGAGCTGCACTACTTGCCGATGATGCTCGAAGCCAACGCCTTCGATGCGATCGTGCACGAGCACCTCGAGTACTACTCGCTGGCAGTCATCGAGCGCTTGGTCGGTGAGGAGGGCCTCGAAGTCGTCTCGGCCGAGACCAACGACATGAACGGCGGCTCGATCCGCCTGTTCATCGGACACGCAGGCCAGCACGCACGCACCCCTGAGCAGCTTGAGGCGCTCACCGCGCTGCGCGTCAAGGAGTTCGAGCTGGCCTTGGACGCCCCTGAGCCCTACGAGGCGTTCCGGCTCGGCGCCGAGCGGGTCCGCGACGAGCTGGTGGCGATGTGCAAGCAATTCCACGGCGAAGGCAAGAGAATCCACATCTACGGCGCCTCGACGAAGGGCAACACGATCCTCCAGTACGCCGGCATCGACAGCGCCCTGATCGAGGCCGCGGCCGACCGCAACCCCGACAAGTGGGGCTCGGAGACGATCGCCACCAAGATCCCGATCATCAGCGAGGAGGACTCACGCGCGATGAAACCGGACTACTACCTCGCGCTGCCGTGGCACTTCCTCGACGAGTTCCTCGAACGCGAGCAGGAGTTTCTGGCAAGCGGCGGCAAGTTCATCGTGCCGCTGCCGGAGGTCCGAGTGGTGGGCGCTACCTGATCAAGGCGGCGAACGATCGCGCGACGCGGTTGGTGGCCTGGGCGGCTCGGAAGGCCGGCTCGGGTGAGTATCGGTAGGTCAGGCGATAGAGAAGGTTCCGCGGTGTTCGATCGCTATAGACCTTGGCTGCCAGGCGATCCACGGCAGGCACCTCCTCAGGACGTTCGCGCTTGCTGGCGAACTTCAGCCCAAGCATCAGCCAGGGGGGAAACTCGTTCCTTACCGCGCGGCGGACGTGGCGCGCCTCCGGGCTCCCATCCGGGAAGCAGCTACGGGCCAGCCGGTCGTATCCGTCGATCGCGATCGCGTAGCGGTGGACGAGCCCTTGATCCATGAACGAGTCGTTGTCGATGCGCTTGAGCACATAGGACGCGGGTAGGTAGTGCAGCCGCAGTCCGCCGGGAATCATCTGAAAGAGACGTGCGACATGCGCCCAGAGGCTGCCGACGAACTCCTCGTCCAGGCCGACCGCATCCCAGCGGGACTTCTTAAACGTCAGCGAGCCGAGAAAGCTAAAGAACGCCGGTGTCGTATGCGCAGCCCGAAAGTAGTCAATGCGCTCGCGCGACTGACCCAGATCGAACTGCGACTCGGTCTTGATCCGCGAGACGCGGTGATCGCCCAAGGCTTGCATGTCAAAGGCGCAAAGCGTAAGACCACTGAGGTAGACGTCACAGCCGCTGTCCAGATTCTTCAACATCTGTCTGATCGCACCGGGCTTCATCACGTCGTCAGCGCCGAACAGCCAGCAATACTCGCCGCTGGCCATATCGACCGTTCGGGGAATGTCTCGATCGATGCCGCCACGCTCGTCGCGTCGCTTGTAGCGCAAGCTGGGATAACGCTGTTGAAAGGATTCGACGATGGCGGTCGTGTCGTCGCTGGAGCCGCCGTCGAGGACGACGACCTCCACGCCGTCCTCTACTTGCGGCAGGATGCTCTCCAGCGTCTCCCCGATGAAGGCGCCAAAGTTGTAGGTAGGAATGCAGATGGACAGTCGCATCGCACGCGAGCCTACTTTCGCAGGACCGAGGACCGCAGGATTCGCGCGGTCGAGGACCGCAGGAGGTCAAACACGCCTCTCAAGCGTCGCTTCGCGCCCGTCGGCAGGTAGCGTCCAACCGCCGTCGCCACGCGGTTGACGACGTGCTTGCGTCTGCGCTCCCATCGTTGCCACATCTTTGCCCGCTCGAATCGCCTGACCTCACCCGGCTGAACGAGCTCAACATCGGATTCGTGGGCGTACCACTCGTTGACGCCGGTACGACGAAAATGCACGTACCCGCGGTCGGCCATGTATCTCGCCACGCGCGGATTGCCACTGATCGAGTTGTCCTCGATGATCACGATTCGCGGCTTGTGCGTCTCGAGCGTAAATCCTTCGAGCACCGCCATCTCATGGCCCTCGACGTCGATCGTGATGAACTGGATTTCGGGAAAGCCTACCTCGGCGAGCAGCGTGTCCAGCGTGGCCGTTCGGACCGATATCTCCTTGACCGTACCGCCGACCCGCTCGATCCAAGCGACATGAGCTGGACTGAGATCGAACGTCGACATCTCCTCGACACCCTCGGCGACGCCGAAGGTCGCTTCACCCTCTCGATTGCTCACTGCACAGTTGACCACGGTGCAGGTGCGGTGCCTGCGAATCTCTTCGACGAACTCCGGAATCGGCTCGACCAAGAGGCAGTGCCATCCACGCTGCTCGAACAAATAGGTCGCGCTCCCGGTGCGACCATCGTTGGCGCCGATTTCGACGCAATACCCATCGGTACGGTCGCTGAAGATCTCTTCCAGGATGCGATCCTCTCCAAACTGACCGTATGACTGTGGCTCGGAACACGCCACGGAGTTCAGCGCAAACCTCTTTCAGCAACGAGAGCGACGGATGGACCGTTCAGGCCGAGCGGCTCGTCAAAAGCGACCTCTAGCACTCGCCAGCCAAGATGATCGAGGGCTCGGAACAGGTCGTCGCGATGCATCCAGTTGCTGTGTGGCGCGATGCCACCGCAGAACGTTGGCAGCCGCCAGTCAAGCGCGTACGTATGCGGATATACCCGATAGTCGAAGCCATTGTAGATTTTCTTGACTTCACTGCCCAGCCGTCCCGCCAGTTGCCTGTTCTGTAGTGCCTCGTCGGAATAGACATGTGTCCACATGATCAGGCGCGACGCCCGCTGAGAAATGAGATCGAGCAGGCGCATGGGATCAGTCATGTGGTAGAGAATCCCGCAAGCGATGCAGACATCAAAGGGCTCGGCTTCCGTCGCGAGATACTCGTTGACATCGCCACACAGGAACGAGCAGCGGTCTAGATCGAACAGCTCCTTCGTTACCAGACACTTCAGAAACGCGATTCGGTTTGCCTCGACTCCGACAACGTGCGCTGCGCCGGCTTGCTGGGCCATATAGCTAAATCCGCCCTCGAACGGTCCGAGGTCGATGACCCGCGTTCCCGTCACGCCACCAAGCGACTCGAACCCCCAGCGAACCCGCGGATCATCGAACTGCTCGGCCTGTCCGGCACGTACCCGCTCGTGTGGCGGTGGAAGCTTTGAGAACCATTCGTCGGACGCCGCATCGATCGCTGTTTGTGCACTGGGAGCGGTCGTGACGAACTTCTCGCTCCGAGGGCGTGAAAGCTCCTTTACGTAGCTTCGAGCAAGTGCGAGGACACCCCGAAGCCGATCAATCGCGGCGGTCACCATCTGCGGCGGAGTCTACATATCGCGATCCCGGTTCGTGGAGGCGCCCAAGGCCTCGGCAGGCGGTGCGGAAGAAAGACGGACTATAGACTCGGCGTGTGAAGGCGGTGATCCTGGCGGGAGGTCTCGGCTCGCGGCTCAGCGAGGAGACGACCGTGCGCCCCAAGCCGATGGTCGAGATCGGCGGCAAGCCGATCCTGTGGCACATCATGAAGATCTACGCCGCCCACGGCATCGAGGAGTTCGTGATCTGTCTCGGCTACAAGGGCTATCTGATCAAGGAGTTCTTCGCCAACTACTACCTGCACACGTGCGACGTCTCCTTCGACCTACAAAACGGCGACATGGAGGTCCACCGCTCGGCCACCGAGCCATGGCGAGTGACGCTAGTGGACACGGGCGAGCGCACGATGACCGGAGGCCGCCTACGGCGCGTGCTCCCATACCTGGGCGAGGAGGATTTCTGCTTCACCTACGGCGACGGTGTAGCCGACATCGACATCACCGCTCTGCTGGCGTTCCACCGCAGTCAGGGCACGCTTGCGACCGTCACGGCAGTCCAGCCCCCCGGCCGCTTCGGCGCGCTCGACGTGGAGGGCGAGCGGGTGCGCAGTTTCGAGGAGAAGCCGCGCGGCGATGGCAGTTGGACGAACGGCGGCTTCTTCGTGCTCTCCCCCGAGGTCGCGTCCTACCTGCAGGACGACACCACGGTATGGGAGGACCGGCCGATGAGCCAGCTGGCCGGTGACGGTCAGCTGGCTTGCTACCAACACCGCGGCTTCTGGCAGGCGATGGACACGCTGCGCGAGCGCAACCTGCTCGAAGAGCTATGGGCCTCGGGCGAGACCCCGTGGCGAGTATGGGAGTGACCCTGTGAGCACGAATGACCCCATGAGCACCGACGTCGCAAGCGCCGAAACCGTAAGCGCCGACACCGGCGCAACCGAGCGGACAGCAGGCCGAGTCGAGCCTTCCTTCTGGCAGGACCGGCGCGTGCTGCTGACGGGCCACACAGGCTTCAAGGGCGCGTGGCTGGCGCTGTGGCTGCAATCGCTCGGCGCGCAGGTATGCGGCTTCGCGAACGGTGTTCCCACCGAGCCTTCGCTCTACGAGCTGGCGCGCGTGGGCGAGGACATGCAGAGCGTTCGCGGCGACATCCGTGATCCCGCCGCGATCGTCGATGCGCTGGCAGCCAGCAAGCCCGAGATCGTGATCCACATGGCGGCCCAGTCGCTGGTGAGGCGCTCCTTCGAGGACCCGCGCGAGACCTATGAGACGAACGTGATGGGCACCGTCAACCTGCTCGACGCGGTGCGCCGAGGCGCGGGCGTGCGCGTGCTCGTCAACGTCACCTCCGACAAGTGCTACGACAACCGCGAGTGGGAGTGGGGCTACCGCGAGTCAGAGCCGATGGGCGGCCACGACCCTTACTCCAACTCCAAGGGTTGCGCCGAGCTGGTAACCGACGCCTACCGCCGCTCGTTCTTCGGCGACCCCGATGGCACGCGCGTGGCTTCCGCACGCGCCGGCAACGTGATCGGAGGCGGCGACTGGGCCGAGGACCGGCTCGTGCCGGACCTGATGCGCGCCGCTCTCAGCGGCGAGCCGCTGCGCGTGCGCAACCCCGAGGCGATCCGCCCCTGGCAGCACGTGCTCAACCCGCTGAGCGGCTATCTGCGGTTGGCGCAGGCCTTGTGGGAGAGCCCCGACTACGCGTCGGCCTGGAACTTCGGCCCAGCCGATGAGGATGCCCGACCGGTCGCGTGGATCGTCTCGCGCCTGTCTGAGCTGTGGGTGGGCGATTTGCACGTCAGCGAAGACCCAGGCCCCCACCCACATGAGGCGCGCTATCTCAAGCTTGACTCCTCGCGTGCCCGTGCTCACCTCGACTGGCGCCCGACATGGGATCTGGCCGACGGTTTGGAGGCGGTCGTCGACTGGTACCTGGACCTGCGCGAAGGCGGCGACATGCGGGTGGTCACGTGCGAGCAGATCCGCGCGTTCGAATACCCTCCCTCGACGTGACCGAGACCGCCTGTCGATTCTGTGGCGCCCCCGTCGAGGCGGTTTTCGCCGACCTCGGCATGTCGCCGCTTGCCAATTCCTACCTGCCGCCGGAGCGCGCCAACGCGATGGAGCCGTTCTACCCTCTGCGCGCCCTGGTCTGCGGCAAGTGCTTCCTCGTTCAGCTAGAGGAGTTCGAGACGCCCGAGCACATCTTCTCCGACTACGCCTACTTCTCTTCCTACTCCTCCAGCTGGCTCGAGCACTCGAAGAACTATTCCGAGCTGATGATCGAGCGCTTCGGCTTGAACGGCTCCAGCCATGTCGTCGAGATCGCCTCCAACGACGGCTACCTGTTGCAGTATTTCCATGAGCGACGCATCTCGGTGCTGGGAATCGAGCCCGCCGCCAACGTCGCGAAGGTGGCCCTGCAGAAGGGGATCCCCACGCTCGTCGAGTTCTTTGGAGAGAACACCGCCACTTCGCTCGCCGGCGAGTCCTCCGCCGACTTGCTGCTTGGCAACAACGTGCTCGCGCACGTACCGGACCTCAACGACTTCGTGGCCGGTATGCAGATCCTACTGAAGCCGGATGGGCTCATCACGATGGAGTTCCCGCACTTGATGAGCCTGATGAACGAAAACCAGTGGGACACGATCTACCACGAGCACTTCTCCTATTTCTCGTTTCTGACGGTTTCTCGTGTGTTCGAGGCGCATGGCCTGCGCCTGTTCGACGTGGAAGAGTTGCCCACGCACGGCGGTTCTCTGCGCATCTACGGCTGCCACACAGGTGACGCCGAGAAGCCAGAAAGCGCCGCTGCCGCCGAGTTGCGTGAGCGTGAGCGTGAGGCCGGCTACGAGCAGATCGACACATACCTGGCCTACAACAGCCGCGTTGAGCAGGACAAGCGCCAGATCCTCAGCTTTCTGATCGAGCTCAAGCGCCAGGGCCTGCGCATCGCCGGCTACGGCGCTCCGGCAAAGGGCAACACATTGCTCAACTACTGTGGCATCGGCTGTGATTTCATCGACTACACGTGTGACTTGAACCCGCACAAGCAGGGTCACTTCCTGCCGGGCTCCCACATTCCGATCCGCTCGCCGGACGCTCTGCGCGAGGACAGGCCAGATGTGGTGCTGATCCTGCCGTGGAACCTGAAGGACGAGATCGTCGAGCAGCTCAGCTTCATCGGCGAGTGGGGCGGACGCTTCGCTGCACGCACGCCGGAGCTGACGCTGCTCTCGTGAGCCGCCGTCCCGCTCCGAGTCGCCGCCTGGCGAGTGGTAGGGAAGGGTGATCTTCCATGAGACGCCCATTCCTGGGGTTTGGTTGATCGAGCCCGAGCTGCTCGGCGACGAGCGCGGTTGGTTCGCGCGCACGTTCGATCGCGACGAGTTCAGGGCCCGCGACTTGAACCCCGACGTAGCGCAGTGCAACGCGTCGCACAATGCCCAGCGGGACACACTACGCGGGATGCACTATCAAGCAGAGCCCCACGGCGAGTCAAAGCTTGTGCGCTGCGTGAGCGGCGCGATCTTCGACGTTGCACTAGATCTGCGCCGCGACTCATCCACCTATCTGGCCTGGCACGGCGTCGAGTTGAGCGCCGAGAACGGACACGCCCTCTATATCTCCGCGGGGCTTGCCCACGGTTTTCAAACGCTCTGCGACAACAGCGATGTGCTCTATCAGATGGGCCATCCTTACGTGCCCGAGGCCGCCCGCGGAGTGCGCTTCGACGACCCGGCGTTCGCGATCGAGTGGCCTGAGCCGCGGAAGCGGATTGTGTCCGAGCGCGACGCCGCCTACGCGGACTTCGCGCCGTGAGGGTATTGCTCACCGGCGCGAGTGGTTTCATCGGAGGATATGCCCTCGAGGCATTGGTCGGGCAGGGTCATGAGGTTTGCGCGGTGTCACGTTCTCCAGGCCCTGCGCGGGAGGGTGTCGCTTGGTATGAGTGTGACCTGCTGAGCCCGGACGCTGCCGAGCGATTGGTGGAGGAAGCACAGGCGAGCCATCTGTTGCATCTGGCTTGGTATGTGCAACCGGGAAGCTTCTGGAACGCGGCGGAGAACGAGCAGTGGGTCAACGCGAGCTTGCGTTTGCTGCGGGCTTTCGGCGAGGGTGGCGGGCGGCGGGCGGTTATGGCCGGGACCTGCGCCGAGTACGCGTGGGGGGGCGAGGAACCGTTGCGCGAGCGGGACAGCCCCGACGGGCCGGCCACCGCGCTCGAGCCGGTGACTCTCTACGGAGCGTGCAAGCACGCCACACACATCGCCGCTGCAGCCGTCGCGCGGCAGCTCGGCGTGTCGTTTGCGTGGGGGCGAATCTTCTTCTTGTACGGACCCGGCGAAGACAGCGCACGGCTGGTCTGCCAAGTGGCGCGGAGCTTGCTGGCCGGTGAGCAGGTCCCGACGACCGACGGCGAGCAACGACGCGATTTCATGCACGTGCGCGACGTGGCATCGGCGTTCGTGGAGCTGCTGAGTGGAGATCTGAGCGGGCCGGTCAACATAGCCTCTGGCCAGGCCGCCCCGATCCGGGAGATCGTGACTCTGATCGCTGAGCAGGCAGGCGGTCTGGAGCGGGTGCGCTTCGGGGCGCTCGAGCGGCGAGCCGGCGAGCCAGAGAGGATCGTCGCCGACGTCGAGCGTCTGCGAGGAGCGGTCGGCTTCACCCTAACGATCGGCCTGCGCGAGGGTCTGGCCGAGACAGTTGCCCGGCTGCGCGAGGAGGGCTGATGGACAGCACCGAGAGCGATCTCCTGGAGAGCTCTGCCGCCGGTGGTGCGGCGGTGCGCGGCGGCACGCTGCGGGTTGGCGGATACCTGGTGAGCGCGGTCGCCGGCGCGCTCTCGGCGGCGGTCCTGTTCAGGCATTTGCACACCGAACTGACGGGCTTGTATGTGCTCGCCAGCTCGATCGTCGCGATCGTCGCAGGCGTCTCCGACCTCGGCATGACCACGCTCGGCTTGCGCGAACTGGCGGTCCGCGACGCCTCGGGACGGGATGCGCTGATGCGCACGCTGCTCGGGCTGAGGCTGTTCGTGACGGTGCTCGGCGTCGGGGTCGCGGTGGCCTTCGCTGCCGTGGCCGACTACAGCTCGGCGGTGGTCGCCGGCGTCGCGCTCGCTGGGATCGGCTTGCTGTTCCAGAACTTGCAGACGACGCTCTCGATCGACCTGATGCGCAACCTGCGCCTCGGCTGGGTGACGATCTTCGAAGTCGGTCGTCAGCTCGGGCTGGCGCTGCTCGTGATCGCGCTGGCCCTCAGCGGCGCCGGTCTCGTCGTGATCCTCGGCGCGTCGATACCGGTTGCGCTGGCGGCGCTGGTGGCGACCGTCGTCCTGCTGCGCGGCCACACGCCGCTGGCGCCCTCGTTCGAGCGCGCGCAGTGGATGCCGTTGCTGCGCGAGCTGCTCCCCCTCTCGATCGCCGTGGCGACGGGCGTGCTTTATTTCAGACTCTCGGTCGTGATCGTCTCGCTGCTGGCCAACGCGCACGAACTCAGCTATTTCGGCGCGTCTTTTCGGGTGATCGAAGTTCTGACCCAGATCCCGCTGCTGATGGTGAGCGCCGCCTTCCCGATCTTCGCGCGCGCGGCGCACGGCGACCACACACGCTTCGCCTATGGCATCGAGCGCGTGTTCGAGGTGGCGGCCATCGTCGGCGTACTGTTCGTGCTGCTGCTGGCACTCGGCGCGCCGATCGTGGTCGCCGTCGTCGGCGGTGCCGAATTCGACCCAACCATCGAGGTCCTGCGGATTCAGTCCTTCGCGTTGTTCGGGACGTTCATCGGAGCGGTCTGGACCTTCGCGTTGCTCAGTCTGCACAAGCAGCACGCGCTGATGCTGATCAATCTCGGCGCGCTCACGGTGGGCAGCGTGCTGGTGGCAACATTGACGGCGCTTTACGGACCCAACGGCGCCGCGTCCGCCACGGCGATCATGGAGATCGGTCTGGCGATCGTGGGGCTGCTGGTGTTGAGTCGCGGCCACGCCCACCTGCGCCCGTCGCTGCGGCGGCTGCCCCGAATTCTGCTCGCGGGCCTCGTCGCCGCCGCGCCCGCGCTGATCCCTGGAATCCCGACACTTGTCCTGGTGGTGGTGGCGACGGCTCTCTATGCCGGGATGCTGCTGCTGTTGGGAGCGGTCCCCGAGGAGCTGATCGACGGTTTGCGGGGCAGAAGCTCAGCGAGAGTCTGATCGGAGGGGGTGGAGCTTTGAGCGCAATTTCGCCAGGGATCAGTCGAACCTCGAGCGCAGTTTCTCCAGGCAACTCCGAGATCGCGGTCGTCCATCTCGTGTGGGCGCCGCAGGGCGTCGAGGCGCTCAAGGGCTTTCTCGCCGCGTACAACCGTTTCGCCCCCGGAGCCGAGCATCGCCTGGTCGTGATCCTCAACGGCTTTGACGGCAAGTCCGATCCACGACGCGTCGCGGTGGAGCGCGTGCTCGACGGGGTTGCCCATCAGGCGATCGTGCTGTCGGCCCCGGTCGTTGACCTCACGGCCTATCGCGAAGCAGCACCTGAAATCGAGGCGCGAGCGCTGTGCGTGTTGAACTCCTACAGCAGGCCGCTTGTCGCCGACTGGCTCGCACTACTCGCCAGGGGCTTGTCGGACACCAGTGTTGGCCTCGTGGGTTGCGGGGGCTCGCTCGAGAGCGCCTACAGCGCCGCTCCATTCTGGCTGCGCCTGAGGCGTAGACGCGAGTTCCCGCCCTTCCCCAATCCGCACTTGCGCACGAATGGCTTCATGCTCGACCGCGAGCTGATGCTGGACCTCGACTGGCCCCTGCAGCGGTCAAAGCTAGAAGCGCTGGCACTGGAGAGCGGCAAGCGCTCGATCTCGCGCCAGGTATGGGAGCGAGGGCTCGACGTGCGTGTAGTCGGTCGCGACGGCGTGGCATATCCATCCGAGCGCTGGCGCGAGAGCGCCACCTTCCGCAGTGGCGATCAGCACAATCTGCTGATCTCAGACAACCGCACGCTTCAATATGAGGAGGCGGACGCGGCCTTCAAGAACACGCTCGAGCGGATGGCCTGGGGTCCCGCGTAGATCATGCCTGGGCCCCTGTCTGGGGGGTCTTCCCTACGGGGGTCATGGGTCCTGTCTGGGGGGTCTTCCCTACCGGGATCCCGGTTTATAACCTTGAGGTTATAAACTGCCCCCAGCTCGCCGCGCGAGCCACAGATAGAGGCTCCACAGCTGGCGCCCACCGCGTCGCCGTCGCAGTGCGGCGAAGCTCGGCGTCGTCATGTGCCAGATCAGCGAGCGCCAGCGGATGGCAGCCCAGGCGGCCTCACAGGCGAGACGAGCGCGCGCGAGCGGCCCGAGATCGCGGTAGGCAGGAGCGCGCCAGCCGATGTCGGCGATCAGCTGCGAAGCGATCACGAGGTGGGGTATACGCGCCTGCCAGCCCGGCAGGCCAAGGGTTGCGCACAGCTTGGCGAAGTCCGCGCTCGTGCCGTCCAACTCGCGGTTGATCGAGGTCCCGGTCAGGGTCGTTGCCTTGCCCTGCGCGGCGATTGCGGCCGCGAGTAGCCAGTCGTTGCCAAGCACGTTGCGCAGCGGCGCGGCGCGGTGCATCACAGAACGCGCCATTAGCCCGTAGAAGAGGCCGTTCTCGTCCACGTCGCGTACATAGGCGACCACCCGTGCGGGTGCAGAGCTTTGCTCAAGCCGCATCTCGACGCCACCGCGGAGTACTTCGTCGTCGCGCAGGTAGCGCCCGATCCCGCAGGCAAGGACGAGGCCAGGCGCTCGGCGCAGCTCGGCAAGGCAGGTCGCGACATAGTCGGGGTCGAGCCAGTCGTCGTCTGAGAGCAGCATCGCGTAGTCGCCGCGCAGCTCGTCGATGACCGTATTGAAGTTCGCGGTCGGGCCGAGGTTGACCTGCGAGCGCAGATACCGCACTCGCGGCTCGCGCTCGCAGAGCGCTCTGCAGAAGGCCTCGGTGCCGTCGTCGGAGGCGTTGTCGGAGATCACCACTTCGAGGTTGGCGTAGGTCTGGCCCAACACCGAGCCGACCGCGCGCTCGAGCTTCTCGGCGCGAGAATAGGTGGGGATGCCGATACTCACGAGCGGCCTGTCCGGAGGCGACGCGTCGTCGAGCGGTGCGTCCGCAGAGGGCTCGGGCGGCGGTGAGTCGTACACGGACTGCTCGCGCGAGGCGTCCGCACCCATCGCACCCATGTCAGCGGTGCTCATGGCCGGGCCGCCAGGTCGAGAGCGCCGAGCACAGTCTCCGCGAACCGGTTCCAGGAGAACTCGTTCGAGCGCGCACGCGCGCTGCGGCCAAGCTCGGCACGGTGTGGCTCATCTTCCAGCACGCTGCGCAAGCCAGCGGCGATCGAGGCCGTATCACGCGGGTCGACATAGTCGACCGCGTCTCCACCCACCTCGGGCAGCGAGGAGAGATTCGACGTGAGCACCGCCGCGCCCGCCGCCATCGCCTCGAGCACCGGCAGGCCGAAGCCCTCGCCGAGCGAGGGGTAGCAGAAGACCGCGCAACGGCGATACAGCTCGGCGAGCGCCGCGTCGGATACGTGGCCGAGCATCGTGCAACGGCTGCCGAGCGAGTGCAGCGCGTCGAGTGTCGCGCCGGTCTCCCAGCCAAGCGCGCCCACCACCACGAGCGGATGCTCGTCCTGCAAGTGTCGGTCCAGCCGACGGTATGCCTCCACCAGCCGCGGCAGGTTCTTGCGTGGCTCCAGCGTGCCGACCGCGAGTACGAAGCCGGCCGCCGGCAGCGTCTCGGCCTCCTCGGCGTCGAGCGCGTCCGCGAGCGCGGGAGTGACGCCGAGCGGCGCCACGACCGTGCGACCGACAGCCATTGGGAAGCGGGCGCCAAGGGCGTCGGCAGTGGCTTGAGAGATAGCCACCAGCGAAGTTGAGCGGCGCACAGCAGCACCCAGCGTCAAGCGCTCGATGACGGTCGAGCGACGGTTGGGGCGCATCGAGGGTTCGAAGGTGACCATGTCATAGACGATCGGCACCGTTGGAATGCGGGTGAAGGCTGTGGTCAGGTAGGAGTTGGATGAAAGGAACACGTCGCATTCGCGGTTGGCGGCGCGCGCGGCGCGCACGTGCCACCAAGGGTCGCGTGAGTCGATCAGCTGCCATGAGAAGCGCTCGTCAAGGGACTGCTCGCGCCAGGCGTCACGCGCGTAGAGAACGTAGCGGTGGTCGTCTTGCTCGCGTGTCGCGAGCGCGCGCAGCAGCTCGCGCACGACGCGTCCGCGTCCCGCGGGCACCTCGCTTGCGGCGCGTGCGTCGATACCGATCGTGTGGCAGGACCGTGTGCTCATGTCCACGGGAGGCTAGCTCTAGGCCCAGCGTGGACGCCCGCGGCTGGCTAGCTGCTACTGCTTTGCAGCTTTGCTGCTATCTTGCCATGAGCAATGTCTGATGCCTACAAAATTGCGACGACCGGCCCTGCGAGTGACAAGCCCACGTTCGTCGCCCTGCAGAAGCGCGGTGTGATCGCGATCCCGGCCGATATTCGCAAGCGCCACCACCTGGATGAGCCAGGCGCGCAGGTTGAGCTGGTGGAGCGCCCTGACGGCGTGATCGAGCTGCGTCCACAGCTTCCTCACCCGGCCGAGCAGCAGTGGTTTTGGACTGAGCGCTGGCAGGCAATGGAGCGCGAGGCTGACGAGGATGTCGTGGCCGGCAGGGTGCAGACTCACGAGTCGGCCGATGAGTTCCTCGCGCACCTCGACACGCTGGGAAATTCGAACTGAGGTTCCAGACGACCGCGGCGTTCGATCGCGACTTCAAGGGGCTCTCGGGGCGACACAAAGAGAAGTTTCGCGGCAGGGCATTTCCGCTCTTCCACGATTGTGCGACTCGAGCTGCCGAAGGCGAGGCTAACCCATGGCACGCTTCGCTACGCGTAAAGCGAGTTCAGGGCGGCGGGGATATCTGGGAGATGACCTGGAGCTGGCGCGATCCCGATGGCCGTGCTACCTGGGAATGGGTAACCATCGACGGCAATCTGGCGGTGCGCTGGCGCCGTGTTGGCACGCACGAGATCTTCAAGAAGGCGTAACTGATGCACGTCGGCCTGAACCTGATCTTCCTCGTGCCCGGCGAGACCGGCGGCATGGAGGTCGCGGCGCGCGAGCTGATCCCCGCTTTGATCGAGGCCGCCCCGCGCGACATGCGCTTCACGGCGTTTGTCAACCGCGAGGCCGCCGCCGCCAAAGATGGTCCCTGGGGAGAGTTGCTGCCGGCAGTGACAGTGCCAGTCAACGCGCGCAACCGGGTGCAGTGGGTGCGCGGTGAGCAGTTGCTGTTGCCGCGCTTGGCCGCCCGCGCCGGTGTGGACATCCTGCACAGCCTCGCGAGCACCGCGCCTGCGCGCGGGCGCTTTCGCCGTGTGGTCACCGTCCATGATCTGATCTACGCGCGCTTCCCCGAGGCGCACGCGGGCATTCGCGACCTGGGCATGCGCGTGCTCGTGCCGCTGGCGGTGCGCCGCTCCGATCGCGTGATCGTCGACTCGCACAGCACGCAGCGTGACCTGGTCGAGCTGTTGGGGACTTCCGCTGAGCGAATCGACGTCGTCCCTCTGGGGATCGGTACGGTGGCGCGCAGTGAGCCCCTGCCCGAGCGCGAGTTGCGCGAGCGGCTCGGCCTAGATGAGCGGCCGGTCGCGCTCAGCCTGTCGGCCAAGCGCCCGCACAAGAACCTGCTTGCGTTGATCGGCGCGCTCGCACTGATCCCGGCGGAGCGCCGACCGCTGCTGGTGTTGCCGGGCTACCCGACCGAGCACGAGGCGTCGCTGCGGGAGCGAGCGCGCACAGCCGGAGTGGAGCAAGACGTCCGCTTCTTGGATTGGCTGAGCGGCGAGGAGTTCGAGGGGCTGTGGCAGGTAGCGCAGGCGTTTGTCTATCCGTCGCTGTACGAGGGCTTTGGCTTGCCGGTGCTGGAGGCGATGGCTCGCGGCGTAGGGGTCGCCTGCTCGAATGCGTCCTCGCTGCCGGAGGTCGCGGGCGAGGCGGCGCTGCTGTTCGATCCCCACGACGAGCGCGCGATCGCCGCCGCGCTGGAGCGCCTGCTCTCAGAGAGCGATCAGGACCGCGCGGAGGTCGAGCGTTTGCGTGCGCGTGGGTTGGAGCGTGCGCGTGAGTTCACCTGGGAGCGCACGGCGCGGCTGACGCTTGAGAGCTATGGGCGGGCGTTGGGTCGCTGAACGCGCGTTGTCGGCCCGGATATTGGGGGCGCTATATGGAGGTTCTGGCTACTGAAGCCAATGGATGAAGCTCGGATACGGCTCTCCCGCGTCGATAAAGCGCGAAAGCGTGGCGACGAGCTTTCCCGTAGAGGCTTCGCCTTGTGGGAAGCGTCGCGGATGCAGGATCACGATGCCATGGTGGGGGCGCTCACGACTTTGATATTCGCGGTCCAGGGCAAGGAAGTCCTCGCGGTTGTAGGTGACGACCGCGCGCTCTAGCTCTTGCGCGTGGGCGAATAGGTCCGGGTCGGAGAGTCCGCGCAAGTTGGCCATCTCCTCGACCGCAAGGGTGTCGTGGTCGTGTTGCCGTAGCTCCTCGGCTATGCGTCCCGAGAGCATCTCGTCGAGCAACAGCCTCACGCGAGCGCGTGCTGCTCACGGCGCCACTGTGCTTCGGCCGCGTCCGCCTCTTCGATATTGCGCGCAATGCGCTCGTCAACCTCTTGGGCGTACTCGGCGTAATAGCGCACGGCCGCTCTCACCTGGGAGAGCGAGAGGTTGCCCCACTCCGCGGCGGCGGCCAGAGCGCTTTCGCCGTCGAGTCCGTTTGCCCGCACTGTCGCGATCACCTCCCAGATGTCGGGGCCTCCGGCGAGACTGGCGCGTCGTCCTGTGGGCCCATCTCGAAAGATGATGCCCGGGTGGTCTTCCATGCGGAGTCCCTCATCGATGTAGCGCTCGGCCAGTCGCGACTTGCTTAGGCCGGACCGTGTTCCGCGTCGCTCCAAACGGTCGGCCACGGACACGTTCAGACGAGCCGAAAAAGAACGTGACGAAGTCATGTAAGACAGTGTAACACGATGTAAGTCAATGGCTCAAACAGCATTGGAATAATGCTCCAGAACCACTCGCAACGAGTCCTCCAGCGACAACAGTTCGGCGTTCTGCGCAAACCACTGTGCCGTGCTGTTGCGCATCGCCATCCCCGCCTCGTGCACACGCACGATCGCCTCTGCGATTGCCTCGGGGTCGGCGTTCGAGGCGACGACACCGTTGACTCCGTCCTCTACGAGCTCGACGGCCGCGTTGTCGGGCGCGGCGACCACCACCGCCGGTGTAGCGTGCGCTGACGCCTCGACCACCACCATGCCGTAGCCCTCGCGCTCGGAGGGCAACAGGACGCACAGGGCGCGGCCCATGTCGGCGTTCACCTGCTCGCTCTCGCCGAAGCCGGGCGCCGAGATGAAGGCGCCGGCGTCGTGTTCGGCGATGGCGGCTGTGAGCGCGTCGCGGTCGGGGCCGTCGCCGTAGAAGACGCCGCGCAGGCCCTCGATTCGCTGTGCGGCTCGTGCGACTGCTGCCACGCCGACGGTGACCCGCTTCTCGGGGATCAGGCGTCCGGCGAACAGCACAAAGGGTTCTGTCGCGCTTGAATTGAGGGGGGCAGGGGTCTCTGTTGGGTCTTCTTCAAATGACGATGCCCCCCGCGCGCGCGGGGGGCATCGTGCTTTTTGGCGACCTGCATAGAGGCCCCGCAGCACCGTGATCGGGCCGCCCAAGCCCAGCTCACGCAGGCGCTTCGCGTGCAGCTGCGAGAAGCAAAAAGCGCTTTGCGGGACCCGCGCGCACATCCATTGCACGAACTCGCCCAGACGCCCGCCGACACCTCCCAGGTAGCCTCGCCAATATTGGCGAGACCACACCTCAAACCAGTTGACGACGAGGCCGTAGCGTCCGAGTGGGCGCATCAGCGCCGCGGCCAGCAGCGAGAAATAGGGGAAGGCGCATATGTGCACGACGTCGTAGTCGCGGCCGTGGCGCAATAGGTGCCAGAGCACGCCGGCGCCGAACACCAGCGGC
Organism: uncultured Solirubrobacterales bacterium; assembly: GCA_963827045.1. GTDB lineage: Bacteria > Actinomycetota > Thermoleophilia > Solirubrobacterales > Solirubrobacteraceae > Palsa-744. Next base: position 767,388 of record CAWGZH010000002.1, on the reverse strand, counting down.
GGCAGGATGCGCCGGCGCGGGCCGGTGTACAGAGCCATGCGCGGTCCCGCGACGACGACGCGGATGCGTGGGTCGATGTCCAAAGGCTCCCCACGCGGCCACTGGCGCAGCGTGAGATAGGTAACCTCATGCCCCTCTGCGACCAGGCGCTCGGCCAGATTGCGATACCAGCGCTCGGCTCCGCCCACCGTGTAGGGGAATAGACAGTCGTAGATCAGGCAGATGCGCATGCGGGCCGCCGCCAGAATAACCGGCTCTCCCGGCGTGCGAGCGCGGCGGTCATTGACCCTCCGCGGTGTCCGGTAGGATCAGGGAGCGAAAAGAGTGCCGTTTTGAGATCTCGGTGCGCTGCTTTTCGGGCCGCGGAGGGTTATCACCGCGATAGCGGAACCTGCAAAGAGTGGGCGCTGGACGAACTAGACCATGAGCACCGCACAGAAGAGTAGGTCCTCGCTTGCCGAGGCCGCCGAGGAAAACGCGTTGACGCTTCTGTCGGTTGTGATCCCCTGCCTGAACGAGGAGGAGAACATCGAGGAGTGCGTGCGCACGGCGCTCGCAGTGCTCGAGCAGAAGGGGATCGACGGTGAAGTGCTGGTTGTCGACAACGCCTCTGAGGACAACTCGGCCGCGCTTGCCGCCGCTGCTGGGGCGCGCGTGGTCTCAGAACCGCGTCGTGGCTATGGCAGCGCCTATCTCGCCGGCTTTGCCGCCGCGCGCGGGCGCTACATCGTGATGGCCGACGCCGACTTGACCTATGACTTCAACGAGATCCCCCGCTTTGTCGCCGAGCTCGACGGCGGCGCGGAGCTGGTGATGGGCGACCGCATGGACAACATCCAGCCTGGAGCGATGCCCTGGCTGCACCGCTACATCGGCAATCCGATCCTGACGGGACTGCTCAACCTGTTCTTCCGTACTGGCGTCAAGGATGCCCACTGCGGCATGCGCGCCTTGCGCACCGACGTGCTGCCGCGGCTCGACCTGCGCACGACCGGCATGGAGTTCGCCTCGGAGATGGTGATCAGAGCCTCCAAGGAGAAACTGAAGATCGCCGAGTTTCCGATTGAATACCACCCGCGCGGCGGCGAGTCGAAGCTGTCGAGCTTCAGCGATGGCTGGCGCCACTTGCGCTTCTTGCTCGTGCACTCGCCCACGCACCTGTTCATCGTGCCGGGCACGGCGCTTGCCGGCATCGGCACCTTGATCGTGGCGCTTGTCGGGGGAGGGTTGGATTTTTTTGGGCGTTCCTGGGGTATTCACGCGCTGATCGGAGGAGCCCTGCTGATGGTGGTCGGGACGCAGGTGCTCGCGCTCGGTCTGTGTGCGCACGCCTATGGCACGTACTACATGGGTGAGCGCGACCCCTGGTTCGACAAGATGCGTGCGCGCTTTAGGCTCGAGCACGGACTGGCGCTTGGCGGCTTGGTATTGCTCCTGGGGCTTATCCTCGGTGGCATCATCGTCGGTACGTGGATCTCGCACGGGCTTGGCACGCTCGCCGACGAACACATGGCAGTCGTGGCCGCGACGCTGATCATCGTCGGCATCCAGATTTTCTTCTCATCGTTCCTTCTGTCGATCCTCGGTTTGCGTCGCTCTGACTCGGTCCGGTAGCGCGGTAGTCGCCCAACGATGAGCTTCCTGATGGTTGTGGTCGGGTTTCCGCTGCTGCTGGCGGTGCTCGCGCTTGGCGCCGGCCTGCTGGTCGAGCGGATCGTTGGCATCAGGCTGCCGTTCATATTGCTGGCGCCGCTTGGATTCGGCGCGCTGATCGTTGTCTCTCAGTTCACGACGTGGCCGCCATCCACGACCCTTGCTCCATTGACTCCGTGGATCTTGCTGGCGCTGGCACTGCTGGGATTCCTGCTTGCTTGGCGGAACGGCCTGGTCGAGCGCTGGAAGGGCCGTGGGAGCGGCTGGTGGCTGGCGCCCGGTGCCGCGCTTGGTGTCTACCTGACTGTGAGCGCCCCGATCATCGCCGCTGGACGCCTGACTTTCCCGGGCTACCTGCTAGACACAACCGGGTCGATCCAGATAATGGGCGCCGAGCGGCTGCTGCACCACGGACGTGAATTTACGACCGGATTCCCAGGCTATGGCGCAACCCTTGTCGCGTACTTCGGCAATGGCTATCCCTCCGGTGGCCACGGCGTGCTTGGATCGGTGGGCTGGCTTTCTGGGCAGAACCTGTTGTGGCTGTACGCGCCCTTCCAAGCGGCCGAGCTTGCGCTCGCTGCACTGGTGCTGGCGTTCCTCGCTCGGAGCGCGGGTCTGTCGCGCCCGGCGGCGGCGATCACCGGCTGGCTGGCGGCCATTCCCGCGCTCGTCTACTCCTACGCGCTGATGGGCTCGATCAAGGAGATCACGGTGCTGCCGATGCTGCTCTTGATGGGGGCCTGCGTCGTGCTCGCCCCGCGGCTTGCCCGCGCAGGGGTGCGCGGTGCATTGCCCTTTGCCATTGCCGGTGCCGCGTCCCTCGGCGCGATCGGCATCGCCGCGTCGCCTTGGGTGGGGTTGCTCTTGCTTGCCGTTCTAGCGTTCGCGGCTCCGGTGGTGATGTTCAGGCGCCACCGCGCCAGGGCATTGGCCCTGAGCGCTGTGGTTACGGGTGGGATGACGGCTGTACTGGCGCTGCCGACGCTCGGGCCCCTGTCGACCACTTTGGCGCTGGCCAAGAACGTCTCGAACACGGACGCACAGGCGGCGTCTGACCCTGGGAATCTGCTGCGCCCACTGCGCATCGCCCAGGCATTCGGCATCTGGCTTGGCGAATCGCACCGCATCGAACCGCGCTTTCTCAATCAGACCTACCTGGTGATCGGCGTCGTCGCGGTGTGCGCGATCCTCGGCGTGCTGTGGCTCCTGCGCAGGCGGGCTTTTGGGGTGCTTGCGTTTGCGCTGATCTTTCTCTTGGTGTGGGAGTTCCTGCGCCGTCATGGAACCGAGTGGACCGACGCGAAGGTGTTGATGCTGCTCTCGCCCGTGGTGATGCTGGTCGCGCTGATTGGAGCGTTCAGCATCAGGGGTGGACGTAGTATCGAGGGTGCGCTGGTGGCCGGGGTGATCGCGCTCGGCATATTCGGCTCTGATGCGCTTGCCTATCACGCGACTGGGCTGGCGCCGACTCAGCGCTACACCGAACTGAGCGCGATCGGGGAGCACTTCTCCGGTCAAGGGCCGACGTTGCTGACCGATTTCGACGAATACGGGCTGTTCCTGTTGCGCGAGGTGCAGGTCAACTCGCCCGGCTACGCCTATCACGGTGTGATGACTTTGGACAACGGAGCCAACCCGCAGTATGGCCACAGCTACGACGTCGATCAGATATCCCAGGCGACGTTGCAGCAGTATCCGCTGCTGGTGATGCGCCGCTCGCCCATCTGGAGCCGTCCGCCGAGCAACTACAGCGAGGTTTGGAGCGGGCCTTCATGGCAGGTGTGGCGCCGTGTTGGGCCGGCGCCGGCGGTTCATGTGGCGGTGGGCGAAGGCGCACAGCCGGCGGCTATCCCGCAATGTGGGAAGGTCCGCTCGCTGGCGCGAGTCGCCCAGCGCGACGGCAGGCGACTGGTGGTCGCCGAACGTCCTCCCAACATCCTGTTGAACATGGCTGAAGCCGTGCGTTCGCCCAACACGACGCTCCTCTCCGACTTGGAGGGTCAGCCGGAGCTTGCGGTGGAGCTTCCCGCGCGTATCGAATTGAGCTTCCGGGTGATAAAGGCAGGGCACTACCGGCTGTGGTTGGGCGGCAACATGGATCGTCCCCTGCACGTCTCGATCGACGGGCGCCTGGTGGGGGTGCCGCGTGAGCAATTCGGCGGCGACGAGAACAAGTATCCGGTGGCTATCGTCAGCCTGAGCGCCGGAAAGCACAAGCTCACGATGCTCAGGGGCGGCGGGACTTTGCAGCCTGGCGACAGGGCCTCGGCCGTGATCGACGGGGGCATCCTGGAGCCGCTGGAAGCCGAACACGAGACGGTGAGACGCGTTGCACCGAGCGCGTGGCACTCACTCTGCGGACGCTGGCTGAACTGGATCGAGATCGCCTGAGCCGCGGGCGGCGCTCAGCTCACGTCCAGCTGAGCGAGTTCGCGCTCGCGTAGGGCGTGGCGCAGACCTGCTTCGACCTCGTCAGTGGCGTGCTCCCAAGTATGCGAGGCGACGAACTCGATTCCTTCGCTGGAGCGGCGCTCCCAACGCTCGCGGTCTGAGAGTAGACGTTCGAGCGCGTCGGCGATCGACTGTGGCTGCAGTGGAGCGAGATCGAGCGGTCCGTCCTCGCCAAAGATCGACTCGGCGCTGACGCCAGCCAGCTCGACACACGGAAGCCCGCAGGCGAGCATCTCCTTCGGCATCAGCGAAAAGTTCGTCAGCGACAGGCACAGGCCGGCGGTTGCCTCGGAGTAGAGCCGGGCGAGTTGCGGCGTGCTGAGCACACCCAGATGCTGATAGGGGAACGCGGCATGCAGGGCTTTGTCGGTGCCGAACAACACGATGCGCGCATCCGGGCGGCGGCGGTGAAGCTCCGCGAGCGCCATCAAGCCGATCGGTACTGCTCGCCTGGGGGTGGAGTGGCGCGCGTAGTAGACGATCGTGTCACGCCTGCGCTCGACCGGCAACGGACGATAGGTGTCGCCATCCACGCCCAGTTGAAAAGCGTCAGCGCTTGCCCCGTAGCTTTCAATCAGCAGATCGCGCAGCCAGGGGCTGGCGGCGATGCAGTGCAGACCGTGGCGGTATGTGTCCTCAGCTAGTACGTGCTCGGTGGAGGCCGCATAGAACTCTGGCTCGTGGTCGTTGACGATGTAGGCGCGCGCGCGAGTGCCCCCAAGGCCGAGTGTTGCGTGCACGGTCTGCCAGCCCGTAGCGATCGCAACATCCGCTCCTTGCCAGGAGTCAAAGCCCTTGTAGACGGGGCCCTGGAATGTGGCGAAGAACTCGTTGATGTCGTGGCGCAGCACCGCCGGCCACAGGTCGCGAGCGTGGCCATGGTAGTCGGCCAGCCACACGCTACAGGCATGCCCGCGCTGCTCCAGGCGGGAGAAGATCTGAAACAGCGTGTTGTGCCCGCCGCTGCCACGGCTGAAAGGTGGGATCACCAGAGCCAGGCGTAGGCGCTTGCGCTCGGCCATGCCAGGCAGCGGGTCCAGCAGCGGTGCGGGGCCGTCTTGCCAGACGCGTGCGACCACGTCGTAGTCGTCGCGCTCGAGCATCTGGTCGACGTGCTCGGCCGGTGGGAGTGTGGGCGGTTGAATAGCGACGGATAGGGTGTCCCCCTGCTGGATGGCCCCGCTCTGCGTGTGCCCATTTGCGGAGGCGTTCACAGTCGCAGGGTGCTCGCCGGCCGCTTCGTCGCGTCCCTCCAGCGAGAGCCTGCGTCGTAGAGGCGCGGGAATCCGTCCAGAGCGCGAGCCGAGTGCCGAGAAGACGCGCCGGCCGCCATGGTGGGCGATCGCGCGCCCCGTCCAGCGGGCCTGTGTGCCTGCGTCGATGCCCCGTTCGGCCATCCAGCGGCGGTCCGCCGCCACCTCGTGGGCCACATGGCGGGCTGCGGCGAGGGGATGGAACGGCTCGACGTGGCCCTTTGTCTCGCGCAGGCCGCGATACTCGTCGAAGTAGCGGCGCATGAACTCCATCGTGCCGTAGTCATGAGCATGCAGGACCGCCGCGCCGGGGTGGTAGACCTTCGACCAGCCCGCCTTCAGCAGGTCGCTACCGAATGCCTGGTCCTCGGAGTAGGCGACCTCGCGGAAGCGGATCTCCTCCCAGCAGCCGCGTGCATAGCAGGCGTTGACGTTAGAGAGGAATGTTGGCGCCCCGGCGGACTGCACCACCGGCTGGCGTCCGGAGCTCTCGCCGGCCTGGAAGCCGGCGAAGAACTCGCACAGCTCGCGCGCGATCATCGGGCTGGTGTCAGGTCGTGGCAGGTGGGGGCCGTAGGCGGCTCCGATGCTGCCGTCGAGCGCGAATGCCTCCAGGTAGGCCGCCAGCCAGCCTGGGCAGGGGGTGGCGTCTTGTGTCAGGAAGCAGATCAGCTCCCCCGAGATGTGCTGAGCGCCCAAGTTACGGGTCTTGCCGTGGCCAAACTCTTGCGGCTCGATCTCAAGCAGCTCGACGCCCGCGGCACGAGTGATGTCCAGTGAGCGGTCGCTCGAACCTGAGTCGATAACGAGGGTCTCTGTGGCTCCCTCGCGGGCGAGTGCGTCAAGCAGCTCCTCTAGATAGCGCTCCCCGTCCTTGACAGGGATCACCACGGAGACCGTCTTCACGAGCCCGGCAGACGACGCTTGATTCGCTTGATCCGCCAGAGCAGGCCTCTGATCGCTCGTAGCGCCAGGCGCACCTCATTGGCGCCGGGGCGCTCCATCAGCTTGTTGAGGTCGAGATGCAGGCGGTCAAGCCAGTAGGCGCGCTCTTGCCACTGGCCGATCGCGTCGTTTGTGCTGGCTTGAACTTCCACGAGCTCGGATTCCAAGGCGGCGACGCGCGCGCGCAGAAGCTCGTTTTCGACTTGCAGTTGCTGTCCGTTGGATGTCTCGGCGGCAGTCATCGCTACAGCTTCTCTGAAATGAGTGGGGCCTCGCGGTTGAAGTACCACAGGCCCAGGGCGAATAGGACGGCGATGATACCCAGCGGGATCGCCAGGCGCGGGACGCCGCCAAGCGCTTGGGCGGCCGTGGGGCCGGAGTGCAGCAGCGCGTTGCGCGTCTGTGTGAGGATCGCCCCGATCGGGTTGATCACCAGGATGCGGGAGAAGGGGATGCCGAGGAAGTGGTGATCCTTGGCCGACTGGACGGTGTAGAGGATCGGCGAGGCGTAGTAGAGCAGCTGCGCGAACACTTCCCAGATCGGCTGCACGTCGCGAAAGCGCACATACAGCGCGCTCAGCAGCATGCCCACGCCGACCGCGAAGGTCACGAGCAGCGCCACGAGCGGGATCAGCTCCAGCCAGCTGATGCTCGGCTCGATGCCGGCGGCGAGGATGAAGATGAACACGACGATCAGGTTCATGCAGAGGTTGAAGAAGCAGAACAGCGCCACCGACAGCGGCACGACCAGGCGCGGGAAGCGGACCCTGCGCAGCAGGTTCTCGCGTCCGACGAGGCTCGGCACCGCGCCGGAGGTGGCTTCCTGAAAGTAGGTGAACAGGATGATCGACTCGAGCAGGTACTCGGCGTAGTTGGGGACGGGGTTGCCCTTGTTGACTTCGAGGATCACGGTGAACACGAACAGCGTGACCCCGAAGAACAGCAGCGGGCGGACCAGCGTCCACGCGTAGCCGAGTATCGAGCCGAAGAAGCGCAGCTTGAATTCGGTGCGGGCGAGCATGAACGTCAGCGACCAGAAGCGCTGGGCGCCGCCGCCGAGGGCCGAGGGCCCGTATACGCGGTGGCTTGCAGGGGCTTGCGGGGGTGCGGGCAGGCCGACCTCTGGCATCGTGCTCATAGAGTTCCCTGCGCTTGCTGGTCGGGGGCTCGACGAAGGCTTCGTCCCCACGCCGCAGGTAGGCGAGACTCGTGCCGGCTCAAAGTCGCTCCAGCTTTGCTTCGACCGGCAGCTCGAGGATGCCGCCGCTGCCGGTGCCGTGGACCATGATCGAGCTCATGTCCTCGACGAGCGCGAGCGCGCTCTCGCCAGTGCCCTCGCGCGCCAGCGAGGGGGTCATCAGGTAGCGAGAGGGGGTCAACCAGTTAGGGATCGCAAAACGCGCGACGACCGATTCGCCCGCCTTGAACGAGCCACTTGCGTGGGCGTGCCGGTCGGAGCGCGCGACGATGATCGTGTGCCCGAGATCGGTGCGCAAGGTGACGGCGAATACTGGGTTCTCGAGCGCCTCGGCGATGCGGGTCTCAAAGCACATACAAAGGTGGTCTTCCTGGCTTGCACTGGTGATGCGCTCGCCGTGCTCGTTCTCGAACCAGGCGTCGGCGATCGAGGTGCCTGAGCTCGAATGGCTCTCCTCGGGGGCGTCGTGGGCGAGCTGGCCGAAGTTGAGCTCGTGGTAGGCGCGTCCCACCTCGCGCGGGTCGCCGATCTTGGTCATCTTGCCGTGCTCCATCAGCATCGCGCGGTTGCAGAAGCGCTCCACGGAATACATGTCGTGGGAGACGAACACGATTGTCTTGCCTTCGCGCTTGAGGCGGAAGAACTCCTCGAAGCACTTCTGCTGGAAGGCGGCGTCACCGACCGCCAGCACCTCGTCGATCAGCAGGATCTCGGCGTCAACTTGGATCGCGGTGGCGAACGCCAAGCGCACGAGCATGCCCGATGAGTAGTTCTTCAGGCGCAGGTCCATGAAGCCCTCCAGCTCGGCAAAGGCGACGACGTGTTCGAAGCGCTCCATCGCCTGTTTGCGGCTTAGCCCGAGCATGATCGCGTTGATGACGACGTTGTCGCGCGCGTTGAGGTCGGGGTTGAAGCCGACGCCTAGCTCTATGAACGGGGAAAGCCGGCCAGCGACCGAGATGCGTCCGACGTCGACCCGGTAGATGCCGGCGATGCACTTCAAGAGCGTGCTCTTGCCGCTGCCGTTGCGCCCGACGATCCCGAAGAATTCGCCCTCGGCGATCTCGAGGGATATGTCTTGGACGGCTTTCAGCTCGTCGTACTCGGTCGAGCGAAACGGATGCAGTGCGCGCTCCTTGAGCGTCGAGTACTGCTGGTGGGGCAGGCGGAAGGTCTTGCTGACGTTCTCGATCGAGATCGCGGATGGGCGCCCCGGCGGGACGGACACCGCTTGAGGGGAGGACGGTGGGTCGGTGGTTGCTGTCGTGGGCAAGGGCATGTGAACGCTAGCAACCGTCTCCACGGCGGAGGACCCGACGATTGGCTTGGGCCGCCCGAACAGGCGCATGTAGGCGGGCGATTGGGCTGGACGGAAGTACAGAACGCCTCGGAGTGGGAAGAGTTGCTATGGCGGCGCGATCGGTGGCCGGTTGTCGTGCCGAGCGCAGCCAGCGCCGTTCCGATCAGCGGGCTTTGGGCCTGAGGCATAGCCGCCTTGGAGCTGCGTGATCAGCACCTCGATCACGCCGTCCACGTCGTGTGGCTGTTCACGTCTCGCCTGTATAGATGGTCGCGGAACCGGGGGGCGGTGTAGGCATATTGGCCCGTGCGGACACGGTAGAGAGCGCCGGCTTCGACAAGTCGGCCGAGCAAGACGTTGATGTTGCCGGAGGTCTTCTCGGACGTGGCGCGCAAGTCGGCCGCCCGCAGTGGGGGGTAAGGGCAGCGGGCGCTTGCGAGCAGGAGATCCTGCTCGGCCGGCGTCAAGCTTTCCCTCGCGGTACAGCCGGGTACGCGCCACGATCGAACAATATGACCAGCGCCGGACCGTGGGAACAGACCGTGCGATGCCAGATCCCCCGAGGCGGGTACGCTGCCCGCCGTGTTGACCGGACTCGCGAAAAGTGATATCATATAGATATCGATTTTTGTCAGTCACGACTCCACCGGGAGGGATCATGAACCGGTCCGATCAGCCGTACCGCCGAGCCCGAGGCGACTCCGGTCGGGCACTCCGGGGCCCGCGTCGAAATCCAGGAGCGCCCCGCGTGGGCGATTAGTGGCTGGGCCGGCGTGTTGGTCGTCCTGGCAGGCATCGCCGCTAGCATCCCCGTCGTCGCGGCGCGCTCTCGCATCGTCGAGGGCGCGGTGGGGATGGTTGAGCTTGCCCTCACCGGGCTAAATGAGCGCGGCATCGTCGAGCTCGACGAAGAGCGCAAGGCGGCGATGGTGAGCAACCTGCTCGTCGTTCTTTGCGGTGACCAACCGGCATCCCCGGTCGTCAACACCGGGACGCTCTATACGTGAGCAATGAACGCAAGCAAGTACTGCTGCGCATCGACCCGGCGGTCCACGATGCTCTGGCCCGGTGGGCCGCGGAGGAGTTCCGCAGTCTCAACGCCCACATCGAGATGCTGCTGCGGCGGGCTCTCGACGACGCGGGCCGGATGCCTCAACAAGCGGGGCCCATGCCCCGGCGCGGCCGTCCTCCCCACCCGTCGCGGTTGACGGAGGACCGTCGCTAGTACAACCTGCTCATCGACCGCGCCAGGCACGGCAACCCAGGCCCAGGGGGTTAGATACTGGATTTATTTTCCCTTTTTGAGCTTCGCTTTCTCGCGCTTGCGCTCTTCCTCTTCTATCGCCTCTTTCCATCGCTGATCGTACATCTGCTTCAGCAGCTGGACATCTCGAATCTCGTGGAGATGGACAGCTGTGATAACCGGGTTGCGCAGGCGTCGCGCGAAGTAGATGGCGCAGATCGGGCTGTCCTCCTTGCAGACGATGGTCATGTGGCGGTTGTGGCGCCACGGATCGATCCTTGCGTATTCTACCTCTGTGTCAGGATACGCTTCTTTGAGCTCTCTCATATTGATGTCAAACGCGACCAGAACCTGAATTTTCCCGGCATTCTTCAGTCCCTCCAGAAATGGCTTGCGTAACAGCCATTCACCCGTCTCGGAACTGACGTGAATATTATGATCGGGTCCCACATCTTTGAGAACCAGTCTGGTGTATGCCTCGAGCGAGGTTGCCGTCGGCAGTGTGGTAGGCCGCCTGAACGCCTTCGAGCACACGCGGTCGTCGCGCATGTGATGCTCGACTTCGGACTTATCCTGGAGATCCTCAAAGGTTTTTGCGAGGCTGAGCACGGCGTCATCGCTTGGAGGCGGATTCCTGACTCGCGCCAAGACGTGGGCTGCAAGCTTGCTCGGGTCGAACTTATGGAGAGTCCGCGTCTCCGACGTCTCGATCTCCGGCTGCTCCTCGTTGCCGCTCGCGGCCGATTTCTGGACCTGCTCCTGCTCCTGCATCCGCAGATCCTTGTGGCTCAGCAGGATGTCGGGGATGTCCTCGCTCTCCACCAATCCCGCCGCTGAGCACAGCGCAGACCAGTCTTCTGCCCTGTCTTTGGCGCGTCGTCGGTAGTCGTCGTAGTAGCGCGCTGGACGGTCGAAGACAAGTGGAACGAGCGACAGCAAACCTCGCGCCTTTGCGGCGGTGAGCGCAAGCTCGAGAATGGTACGACGTCGAGCGTACTCTGTCAGCTCCCGCTCCGGCCATCCAGGCGTCGCGGTCCACTCGCGATGAACTGTGTCTGGTCCGAGCAGCTCCGCGACAGTTTCATGCCTCTGTACGGACCTGAACTGCAAGATACTTGGGTTCGTCGGGTTAGTTGGGTCCGACTCATCTGGGTGCTCTATCCTCTCTGTCAAGACGCCGATCAACCGCTTGAGCAATTCTCCACATGCATTGCTGGGCTCAGCGATTTTCAGCCTTCGTCCGCCGCTGGATTCGTTGCATTCGTGTAGCCAGTCGTGATCAGCTGTGGGTTTGCCTTCTCGTGTGGACTTGCCTTCTCGTACTTTGCGAATCTCCTTGATCACTGAATGCTCGACTGGCGTGGCGCTGAGGTTGAAGACGTCCAGCGATTGCGGTATGCGCAACAGGTGCTGGAGGTCAAAGGTCGCCAGACCCGACCCGATATTGACGACGACACAATGCTCTGCGCGCAGCAGATCTTGCACGACGCCCGATATTCGTTGCGGAATCGTATAGTAGGAATCTGCTGTGAACCGCAGGCTATCGGGCTCGCTGGCGGTTCCGTGCAGCTTTACGTAAAGCGGAACATAGTCCGCCGCGCTGGGGTCGGTTTGGAGCCCGTGGCAGTTTCGCTCAGATACAACACGTTCGAACTCGCTGGCATCGAGCTCGTCATCGAGCGAGCGATCAAGCAGCTCGTCGAAGTTGAAACTAACGATCGCATCCAGGAACCTGTGCTTGAGCAGATGGGCAAGCAGCTCATATCCCAACAGCGTTGGATGTTGGACGTTGTACTTGTCGGAAATCGTTCTTCGCACCTCACGCGCTGCGTCCGGGTTCTTGCTCAGTGCGATCAACCGTGTCTCAAATTCTTTTGGATCCAAGTTGTAGACAAGTTTCAGTCGATCGAGCTCGACCTTATCTCGTTCGAAGCGCGCCTCGAGCTCGTCCGCCAGTTCGCCGCCGCGCTGCATCAGTGGGCTGCTTGCGCCCGCGCCCACCACCGCGATGCAATGCATGTCTCGCTCCACCAGATCGAACTCGCGGACATCTGTGCGCAACTCATCGGCGAGGCAGTCCCGTACCGGGCCGTCCGGTATGGCGATGCGTACGTGCCTGGCGATAAGCATGTCCGCAAGCTTTTCGAGGTTGCCGTTGGGTCCCTTCTGCGACTTACGTGACTGATTGTTGGCTTCAAGAGAAGCCTTGGACCGGGCGGTTCGGCCTTGCGCGCGCGTATCGTCGCTCATGGTGCTCCCCCCTCGACGCTCGTCTGGCCATATGACATCTAACCAGGACAATTTTGTACTGATCGGAATATCCGAGCAGTCAGAATCGCCTCTTATAGCATATCCCGAGTCGGGACTACCCGAAGGCAACCGACGTTCGATGGGTGTGTGCTGGCACGTTAATCAACCTGCCCCTGACGGCTATATCGTGGCGAGTGAGACGGATGCGTGGTGGCGCCACCCTATTGCTCACATGTGGGTAATCGTGAAAGCGTGATCGCCGAGTAGATCAGCTTCGTCATGGGCTCAGTCGAGGTTCCAGCCGAAGGCGCCGTAGGTCTCGCGCACGATGCGCACACGATCGATCGCTGGCATGTCATCCTCCATGTTCGCTAGTCCAGAAGATTAGACCGCCGCCCAAGGCGAGACTCATCGGGCGCCGGCGGAAAGGCAGGAGATGGAGCCGCACATCGACCTGATCACGCTCGCTGTGAGCGATCTCGAGCGCTCGCTCGAGTTCTACCGCGACGGCCTCAGGCTGAGGCGAACGCGAGAGTTCAGTAGTTTGTGACCCCTAGCGCCGGGCTGCGGCCTGCGACGCATGATGGTGGCTATGTAGACCCCTGCGAGCGCTGCTCCTCGACTGTGCGCTCGGCCGTCGGCAGCGCTTGGAGACGCTCGTCGGGAATCGGCTCTCCGCTGTCGAGCGAGATGCCATAGGTGCCTGCGGCGAGCCTCGCCTCGGCGCGCTCGACCGCGGCGAGCTGTTCTGCGAGATCCTCAGCGAGACCTGTGTCGAGCTCCTTTTCATAGAGCTCCTCAGAGTCCCGTTCGCCAGGTTCACCTTGCTCGGCAGCCGCCTGCTCGTCCTGCCCGCGCAGCTCAGCGATGGCTCGCTCGATCCGCATACGCTCTTGTGCGAGCAGCTGGCGTGCGCGCTCTGAATCCATTGGTTGCAGCCTAGCGCTATTGGAGCAAACCGCCACTTAGCTAAAGTCGGTTGTTCACTCGACATGCAGCTCAGCTGTTCCCAGGCCGAAGAGACTGTGGTTGAGATGATCGAGTCCTACTCGAGACGATCGAGTTGAGAGTCCACCGAGGCGGGCTACGAGGCGTCGGGGGGCCGTGAGGCAGGGGCGGAGTTGTGTTTCTGGAATCCTCCGGCGTTCAGCGAGGAGCGGGCTCTGTCAGAGCAGCCCGTTGAACTGCTCGCGGCCGATGCCGGCCGTGCGCAGGATGTTGCCGAGAGTGCCCTTCTTGATCGGCTGATTGCCGTGCACCGGGACGGGGATCGCGTCGGGGATGCTCGGGTGGCGCAGGATGTGATGGCTGCCACGGATGCGCTTCACGTACCAGCCCTGGCCTTCGAGAACCTTGACGAGTTGCTTGCCCGTGACGGCGGGGGTCTGGCTCACGCGGCGTGGACCGCTACGCGGTCGCGGTGCACCGTGGGGATGGGGAGGCCATCCTCGTGCATCACTTCGAGATAGCCCTCGATCGCCTCTTGGGCGTTAGCTCGCGCTTCCTCGATCGTCTCGCCCTGCGTGGCGACGCTCGGCAGCTCGGGCACGAACACGCTGTAGCCGCCTTCCGGCTCGGCCACGATCGACACGTCGAACTCGCGTTCTGCGCTCATATCTCCTTCGAACGATAGCGCTGCCACCCACACACTGGGCGCCGACGCCACAAACAGCGCCTACATCTAGGGAGCTGTTACTCGAGGGGTGATGTGTTCGATTGCCGCGTGCTCGCGCAAGTGCTCGCGGAGGCCGGACGGCGCGAAGTTGAGCTGGCCGTGCGCCACGGATTCGATCAGCAAGCGCCTCGGGCGTGTTGAGCGGCAGCATCTTCTCGCCAGTGGCGATGTAGAAGCCCGGTCGGTCCGCTGTAGTCGCTGTCGTTCACGGCCGTTTGGTCTATCGCGTAACGGTCGGCGCCTTGGCGAACTCTGGCTCGCCGGTGGGCAGGCCGTCGGCGCCATAGGTCATAAGAGCGACATCCCCGGCTGCCTCGGGCTCAGCCTCGACGATGCGTTGTAGAGAGGCACGTGCGGCCGGCTCCTCCTCGTAGGAGTCGATCATGTTGCCGGTGCTGCTGAGCAGAACTTAGTGCATCGCTAATCGCCTACAGGCAGGATATGTATACAAGCGAGCAACTGCAACGGTCTTCCCTTCGCCGCCGGTCTTGCTGAGCCAGGAGCCTGGGTAGGTAGTTATGCGGCTTGACTCTGGCCAGGCCAGACGCCAGTTCGTACTCGCTCGTACAGCGTGTCTGGTGCGAGGTCGGCCCCGCCCGGCCAGCAGACCGTGCCGCTCTCGGAATCGACGCTGACCTCGGCAAAGCCATCCGAAGTCACGGCCCGCTCGAATACCGGGCCGCGCATACGGTCCAGCACGTAGAGCTCGCCGGTCACGCCGTCGGCGAATGTGAGTCGCAAGACACCGTGCCGCGGAACGCTCGCCTGGGTTATGTCCGGAGTAAGCCCGATCATCGCAATGGCTCGATCTCTTGTAGTGTGTCGCACCTTCGCGCGCTCGACGCCAGTTCTCATCAAGCTCCGCTGCATGCATCTCGGCCCAGGCCAGCACAAGCCGAAGCTCACGGCGTGGCAGATCGCTTACCAGCACCTCCAAGGTGTTACGCGCCCTATCTTGGGTTTGGGCTCAACGGCCGAACACGCGCGTGGGCCAGGTGGAGCGGAGCTCGGCTGTCTGCCGTAGGGAGCTGTTGCTCAAGCGGTCCAACAGATCGTCCGTCGGCGATCGCGGGTGTTCAGACTCGCTGCAGTACATATACGTCTTGGTTCTCTTGGTTGCGTCCGGGGGCGAACTCGAGTATGCGCCAGGTGGGGCAGAGCTTTGTGAGCATCCACTCTGGGGTCAGGAAGGCTGTGCCCCAGTCTGGGTTGACGACGCCCCAGTCTCCCTTCTTGCCGAACTCTGGCGCGTACCAGGCGCCGTTGCGGTAGAGGGTGTCGCGGATCTCCAGGGACTGCTCGGGGCTGCGCATTCCTCCCAGGGCGTAGTGGGCGACTGAGGTGAGGCCGTGAGTTGTGCAGACCAAGTGGCCGCCTGGGCGGATGATGCGGTGCATCTCCTCAAACCAGCGCAGGCCCAGCTCAGGCGCGAAGTGCGACCAGATCGAGATCGCGTAGGCGAGGTCGAGTGCGGCGTCGGGGAGCGGGAGTGGTGGGGTGTCGCCGCTTACGAAGAAGTCGATGCCGGGCAGGTGTTCGTTTGCCCAGGAGATCGCGGGGGCGTTGGGGTCACAGCCGTGCCAATCGATGTCGGGGTAGGCGGCCGCTAGGACTCGGACTACGCGCCCGGAGGAGCAGCCGAAGTCCAGGGCGCTGTGTATGTCGGCAATGGTCACCCCCGCGCTTCCAAGTGCATCAAGGACCAGATCGGCGTCATAGAGTCCACCCGCGGCCGAGAGCGGGTCGCGAGCCATGGCATGCACATCATCGGGCGGCTGGACACCAGTGAGGCCGGTCTGCTCAAACAGACATTGGGCGCCTACCCAGGCGCCCAATGCGAGCAACACGTGCCGTTTGGATGTCTCGTCAGGGGCCTTGGCATAATGCTCCCAGGCGCCTGGAGTGTTCTTGATGAGCCGCTCGACCTCGGCTACATCCGTATCGCTGAGACGTTCATAGAGGAGGTTGGTTGCCGTCGCCAGCTCGACGCCGAGCTGTCCTGGCGCCATCTCGCCGCGTATGAAGCTGGTCGGGGCGACGAACGGCTCATCGGGTGGAGGGCAACCGTCGCCAGTCGCGGCGCTCTGGGCGGAAGCCTCGCCAGGCATCGGACTGCGACTGGCAGACGCAGCGTTCGTCCGCTGCCCGATCAGCGCACGCAATCGTTGCCAGCTGCTGAGTGTGGTCATCGGCGTGAAGCTACCAGGCATCTCGCTCCTTGTACCCGGCAGAAGATGTCTCGCTGAGGTCGATCGACAATCGCCGAACGGTGCGATACGCCGGAACGCTGCGATATCGTGCCGTTTCGACCGCCGCTTGAGATCTACGGTGCCGGCAACCAATCAATGTTCACGCTAATCCGCCACGACCAACGCCACGGGCGATCCGGCGACGGAGCGCAGGTATGAGCTTGCGACGCCGGGCTGGAGCTCCACGGCTGATCGAGTGGACGGGCGAGCGATGCGTTCCTTGGGCACCGGACGTGCAGGTCGTCTATGAGCACTTCCACCGCTACATGTGGGCGGCGCGCGTGGTCGAGGGGCGCAACGTTCTCGATCTAGGCAGCGGCGAGGGATTTGGCGCCGCCATTCTCTCCGGATCGGCTGCACGTGTGGTCGGTGTGGATGTTGACGAGCGGACGGTTGAGCACAGCCAGCTCAACTATGGCGGTTCGAATCTCGAATTTCGCCTAGGCACGGCGCTCGATCTGTCGTCCTTTGACGATGCTTCCTTTGGTGCCGTTGTGGCATTCGAGATTATCGAGCACGTGCAAGATCAGGAGCAGGTGCTTGATGAAGTGGCACGACTTCTCGCGGACGACGGTCTGCTCATAGTTTCCACACCCGATCGCCGGCTCTACAGCGAGGCAACAGGCCAACACAACCCATTCCACATGCGGGAGCTGGCGCTCGAGGAGTTCCAGAAGCTGCTGGCTGTGCATTTCCCATATGTGACCTGTTGGGGCCAGCGGACAATTACCGGCTCCCATCTGCACGCTCTCGACGGCCCACTCCGGGACCCTGGCACAAACGACCAGTCCGATTTTTACATCGAGCGCTCAGGTGACGAGTGGCGCGAGGCTGGCGACCCGGCCGCGCTCTACATAGTTGCGCTGGCGTCGAAGGCGCCACTGCCCGAGACGGCTGACACTTCGACACTCGCTGACTGCGGCATTGAGTTGGTGCGCACGAAGGAACTGGACACCGAACACGCGATCGGCGAACGAGACGCGGCGCTGGCGGAGCGAGACGCGGCGATCCGCCTGAAGGACGAATGGTTTGCTGCATTAGAGCGGGAACGGGCGAGGCACGATCAAATATTGCGTGAGCGGGAGGTGCTACTGAACGAAGAGCTCAAGCAGCGCGACCAGGACATCGCGTTCGGGCGGGACCGCGTGGCCCAGTTGCGTGCCGAGCTTGGCGCACGCGAGGCCGAGCTTGTGTTCGAGCTTGCATCCCGCAATGCAGTGCTTGAGTCGCTCGATGCCGAGCTCGTTGTCGCCAGAAATCTAAACCGCCGCACAGAGGAGTCTGTGACATGGCAGGCATTTCAACGTGCCCGGGGCCGGCTCTATGGTGCGATAGGAGAAACCTCGCTGCTGGCTCGCGTGCTGCATTTCTCGCTGCGGCTGGCGGGCAGACTCCTCATCAAACGACCCAAGCCGAGTCCGACCTCCTCCGAGGTGGTCGAAGACGAGGGCGTCGGAGCAAGTGAGACGGCTGCCCCGCCGACGATCTCGCTACCCGAATATGAGGACCCTAAAGTCTCGCTGATTATCCCCCTATACGCGCATGCTGACTTGACACGGGCATGTCTGGAATCTATCTGCGATAACACCACTCGGGTTAGCTACGAGGTCATCTTGGTCGATGACGCGGCAGACGAGGCGACCAAGCTTTTGCTTGAGGGAGTGCGTGGAGCGAGGATCATCCACAACGAGGAGAATCTCGGCTACATCCGCAGCATGAACAAGGGTGCGAGCTTCGCCCGAGCTAAGTGGCTCGTGCTCTTCAACAACGACACCGAAGTTACGTACGGCTGGTTGTCGACGATGCTTGCTTGTGCGGAGTCAGCCGAAGATGTGGGTGTGGTTACTCCGAAGTACATCTATCCAGACGGGAGTCTCAACGAGGCCGGTGGAATCATCTGGCGCGACGGCACCGGTGCGAACTACGGACGCGGCGACGCGCCTGATCTCTTTCAATACGAATACCGGCGCGAGACAGACTACGGATCGGCGGCGGCGCTGATGGTCAATGCGGATTTGTGGAAGGCGACAGGTGGGTTCGACGAGCGCTATCTGCCGATGTACTACGAGGACACCGATCTGTGCTTCGAGGCACGCGAGCGCGGGTTGCGCGTGTTGTATGAGCCTGAGGCCGTGGTGGTCCACATCGAGGGCGCAACAGCCGGCAACGACCCGGCGTCAGGGTACAAGCGCCATCAGGAGCAGAACCGCTCTAAGTTCGTCGCCAAGTGGCGTCACAGGCTTGAGCCTGAGCAGCTGCGGTCGGCACCGACCAACTTGCGGATAGCTGCCAATCGCCATCGCGGGCCGCATGTACTGGTGATCGACTTTCGTGTTCCCACGTGGAATCACGATTCCGGCTCGCTGCGGATGCTGAGCATCGTGCAGACGCTCATAGGAATGGGAGCGCGCGTTACGCTGATGCCCGACAATTTCTCCCCTATGCAGCCATACACAAGTGTTCTTCAACGGATGGGGATCGAGGTGCTCTACGGTGCACTCGACGTCAATGCGGAGCTAGCCACGATCGGCCCCAAGTTGAGTCTGGCGATCCTCTCGCGGCCTCATGTCGCAAGTCGCTGGCTTGACTCCGTACGAGAGTTTGCGCCGTCGGCCACGGTTGCCTACGATACGGTCGATCTGCATTGGCTGCGTGAGACTAGGCGCAGCGAGCGCGAGAGTACATTTGTGGGGATCCCAGCCACAAACGGGAGCTTCGACTCAATCGGTCCAAAGGCCGAGGCATTGCGCCAGATCGAGCTGGCGATGATCCGGGCCACGGATACCACACTAGTCGTAAGTGCGTCAGAGCAGGCTCAGGTCGAACGAGATGTGCCGGGCGCCAATGTGCTTGTAGTGCCCAACGTGCACGCAATCGAGCCGTTTGTAGTCCCTCCGGAGGATCGCTCGGGCATTCTCTTCGTCGGGGGCTTCGAGCATCCGCCAAACGCTGGCGCCGCACTCCGGCTGGTCAAGGAGGTAATGCCGGTTGTGTGGCGTGAGCTCGGTGACGTGCATGTGACGATCGTTGGACCTAATCCACCAGCTGAGGTACAGGCGCTCCAGGGGTCGCTGGTCGAGGTGACGGGTTGGATTGAGGATCTGAAGCCGCTGCTGGATAGCGCCAGGTTGATGGTGGCTCCACTCAGCTATGGCGCAGGCTTGAAGGGCAAGGTCACGCAGGCCCTCGCTGTCGGGTTGCCGGTGGTCACAACTCCGATTGGTGCTGAGGGTATCGAGAGCTCCGACGAGTGTATTCTGATCGCGGAGGATAGTCAGGCGCTCGCTGCGCACGTTATCCGAGCTTATGGTGATGACGAGCTCTGGCGGTGCCTCTCCCGTGGTGGTCAGACTTTCATAGCCGAGCACTGCTCACGAGAGGTGGTCTCCAAGCAGCTCAGTGAGCTTCTCGGGTTGAGGTCCTCGCTGGCCGCCAATGGCGCGCCGCAGCGAGCTTGAGGGCAACACGCACTGCCTTGCGGTGGCGAAGGTGCTCGTAACGAGTCCGTGACTCATCAAGGCTGAGTTCTAGTTCGGCGACCAAGGCCTCCCGCGCCGTATGTTCGTTCGTGTCCGGTTGATCTGTTGAGCTCCGGACCGCGTCTACAGTGGCAAAAGGCACACGACTCTCGTTCAACCGAATGCATGGTGCGTGCCGGTGAGCGGAGGCGGGGGTAGCGACATTGAACTGGTTGCATTCTGAACGAGCCGATCAAGTGTGTCGGGGTCACGAGCTGTAGATCGATTGCTGCGTCGTCAAAGCGTCCGAGTGCGTCGATGAATGCTCGATCCTCTGGGCTGTTGACATCGAAGTTTGGCCCGTACACCCTGTCTATAAATGGATCCGCCACATTCAAAAAACAGATGTAGACGTCAGGGTGAAACCGTTCGAGAAGAAGCGGCAGTATGTCCTGAGCACGAATTCCCTCGAAGCCCGACGTGCTGCAGTCAATGTCCGGATAGACATCCTCGACTCCGCGCAGAAACGGGTTCCAGCGGTAGTCCTCTGGCGCTACGTTCCATATGCGGCGTACGAGATCTACGGCCTCTGGCCAACGGACATGACCGTTGCGGCCGATCATGTCGTTGACAAGCAGAACGCCCTCGGCGTCTAGGCTTGTCTTTACCTCAGTGAATAGGCCCTCCAAGTTGACTACATGATGAAGAGAGTGGTTCGCCAGGTAGATATCTGCGTTGCCGTCTGCCTTCCAGGAGTTCAAGTCGGTCTGCTTGGCTATGACGCGATCGGCTAGCCCGAGTTTGTTGGCGTCGGCCACCGCGCGCTCAAGCATCTGCGGGTTTAGCTCAAGCAGGGTGAGCTCCAAATTCTCGATCCCTCGATCTCGGAGTCGGCTGGCTATTCCTATCTCGGTGTCGCCGTTGCCGGCTCCGAGGCTGACAAGGCGAGCACGCTCCGGAGCTCGTCGTGCGCACTGCTCGGCGACATGCTGGTCGAGGAACTCGTCCAAGCCATTGAAGCCGACTTCCTGCAGCAGTGGAGTGCAGTATCGGGCGGACCAGAAATGGTAGATCGCAGGCAGATCGTGCACCTCTTCCTGTCCAGCGTAGAGCTCAAGCTCCTCGCTGACCTTAGCGCTGTAACTATCACCATTTGGGCTGGTCATGAGAACCTCCGACATTGAGCGTGGTGCTCTTTGTATGGTTTAGATTCAGCAGGCCCTTGCCTGTCCGACCAGCGGAAGGCCAGCAGATACGTGGGGAGTCTGCAGAAAACAATTCCCGTGGAGAATAAGCGTGGCGCATCCACTAATACTATCGTATGCTCCATAGTGAGGAACAAGGTACTACAGTATGCGGACACAGTCCTTCGTAAACTGTCTGGAGATGGCGAGATTGCACGGTTCGCTCGAGGGGCCAGCTCCAAACTCAACCAAAGCCTCATCGTGGCGCGAGCATATAAATCAGAACTCCTTCTCGGGTCACTGGTTGAACGCCGAGCCCGCTGAACAGCTGGGTCCACGGTCCGGGTGCGTCTTCGTTAACGACAACGGCGTTGACATGCTTGTCCCGGACGAACTGGGTCACTTGAGCTGGCGCGCCAGGCGGTGACGCGCGCTCGATTAGATCGGTGACAGCCGGGTAGTTCCCATACGACGGCGGATACTGCCCGAGATAGCCACCTACAAGCGAGAAAGCAAAGCCTGACTCTGCTTGGGCCTCCTCATCCGGGCCGGCAAAAGGCACTACCAGCACGTGATCGTGGCTGGTAAACAGGCGCGTGGCGGCTCCTGAGACAAAGAATCTAGGTGTGTGAAATGATGAGGACCAGGATACGGAGGAATTGGGTATCAGCAACGCACAGGATCCTAGCGCGACTATCCATCGCAGCACACCGCTTCTTCGGCTGAGCCACATCGCGACGACGACGGCAACCCCAAGCGTCAGAAGTAGCGACAGGCGACTTGGGAGTGCGTATCGCAGCAGCGGTGCGTGGACGAGAATGTCCCACGGCATCGGGATTGTCTTGTGGCCAGCGATTGTCAAATTCGTACCGAGCGAGCAAACGGTCAACACGACCATTGTCACCCCGAGGATGCGGGCTCCGACCTCTGTCCTCCAACGTTCAGCGAAATACCACACCGTGATTACCAGGAGGCCGATCCCTACATATGCCTCGGATGCCTCACCGATAAAGGTGGCGCTCAGCGACGAGAAATAGGAGCGTCCGAACCGGAAGAGAGGCGACGGCACTACAAAGCCAAGCAGGTCGTTCGGGTAGAGGGCAGGGTTGACGTGAGTGAGAGCAATGCCTTGGTCGAGGGCAAACGACCACATGTAGGGTAGGCCACCAACCGTTAGGATCGCTCCTGCACCCGCGAGCTTAGGTAGCGCGCGTCGCATCTTATCCCGTTGCCGCGCAGCTAGCGTCCACGTGATTATGAGCGCCAGCACGCCAAACAGCAAAAAGGTCACTAGTAGTTCGGCCGAACAGTACAGTTGAGCTATAAGGTCAAGCCCTAGCCATACCGCCGTGCGCCATCGCGGTTGGTGGCCGCCGAGGAGATTGAGGATAAGCAGTACCGCAAGTGCAATGAAGGCCCCACAGGCGGTGGATGGCGCGCCAAGCTCCGCAAATGACACGATCCCTGACGTGGCGAATACAAATCCGCCCAAGGCGGCTGGGCCTGGCGACGCCCCAAGCCTGCGACATAGCGCGTATGCGGTACTTCCGTTTAGCGCTGGCACTAGGAGCATGACCACGTTATAAGTTACGATTGGTCCGGAGAGAGCGGTCAACGGAGCCAGAAGTATTCCGAAGGTAAACATCGGTGTCGCACGAGCGAGGTTATAACCTTCAGGCACGAATATGATGTTCGGGTGAAACAGGCTGAGGCCGTCGGCGATGGCGTGAGCTGGCCAGGCGAGCATCCAGACGTAGGCATTATTATCCGGCAGTCCAAGGCCAGCGCCCAGACTGGTCGCGTGGCTAAACAGCGGGGTCTGATACAGCAGGCTGGCCACCGCGATATATCCGAGTAGGACCACGACGGCCTCGATTAGCCGCGGAGGCGTGACGTGGGGGCTCACTGCCCTGTGAGGGTCACCCGCCGACCTGGACGAGCCACGGTGAGCGTCCCCCGCCGCTTCCTCGGACGCAGCCGTGCGCGTCGCCGTTCCAGGCCCAGCGTCGGAGCAGGATGTGTCGTTTGTGTCCATAACGCGATTAGACTACTTCGTGCGGCGCGCCGCCGTCAAGTTGCCTATGGTACCGCCAAAAGCACACCATCAGCTACACAGACACCTTGCCGCCGCTACGCAAATTCGTCCGTCAAGACTTTTGGGGCACAAACACCCCCAACGACCATCAACCGCAAAACTCACGCATCCCCATACACGACCGAAATCAGCCACCGCCTGAAACCACGAAAGTCGAGCTTGCTATGAGTCGGTATTTAAGTCGGCCCATGCGAGCAGAACTGCACGATCTCCCAGCAAGTACTGACGATTCTGCCCTGGCGAGGTTTGAGCCACTTCGAGCTTTGCAAAGCCTGCGGCGCCAGCCGCCTGCGACAAAGCCGCGCGATTGGGAGTCAGAGATATCACTCCACCCGATGAAGCGAGCATGTTGGTCTCCCAGTCAGTCTCGACACGCGCTGCATAACTGGCGGGGCTGTCTTCGTAAATATCGCTCTGGCCGTTTCCGAGCATGATCGGCTCATTCTGTCTAGTCAACTGAGCCTCGATGACGCATATGTTTTTGGTGAGCGCTCTGGCGATACGCAGCGCTCCAACTGGATTCTCAAGGTGATAGATAAGCCCAAGGCAGAGGACGACATCGAAGGTGCCTAGCTCCGAAGTATTGAGGTCAAATACGTTGGCACACAGCAACTCAAGGCGATCCTGTGGAATCCCAAAGTGGGCACGAATCAATTCGGCCCGATGGATGACTTGAGGTCGAATGTCCACAGCCATCACATATGACGCTCCCCAATCGAGGACGCGATGAGAGAACCAACCCTCATTGCAGGCGAGGTCGATGACCCTAGCGTGAGGCCCGGCCGCCGCAAGCGCTTGGCGAACCGGCTCCTCCATCAGCTCAAGCCTCGTGCGATGAACATCGGGCAACTCCGGACCAAGGACGGGCGTCGTGATCCCTTCTCCGAGCTGCCATGGATACATCCACGCTGGCGGCTGCTCAATCTCGTCCCTGAGCACTGGGTCGATCCCCGTCTTTGGGTCTGCGGCTGTCCGCGACGGTCTGCTCAAGAAGCTCATAGCGCTGGAGGTATCCTATAGATCTCGATTCCGTGGCACATCGTCGGTGGCATCTGGCTTAGCGCGCTCATCCAGAGCACACAGCCAGCTTGACCTCCGAGGGTGGGTGCCGCGTAGCCAGTGTGGCACGTGGAACGTGCAAGCATTTGTGCCCTCATCGGGTACGCGAAGCTGAATAGGCGTCAGACGGTTGTCGATCCTCAGCGACCGGCGCCGTGCCCGTAGCGTCGTTCGGCAAAGGTCGCCGCCAAAGTACTCAATAGCGCGACTGTGGCAACGGCGGTGAGGTTGACGAGCTGAGTGCGGGTGTCCCAAACACTGTCGGCGACGCCGAGTGGGATCGCGAGTGTGAACGCCCAAATACCGACGACGGCGGTGCGTAGCCAGCGCCCCGTGAGAGCGCTACAGGATGGCCCTGCGGTGAGCACGGCGATGAGGACCACATGGCTGAGGATCGCATCAGTGGCGGCGATGATCACGCAGAGCATTAGCGCAAATGCCCAAACCTGATTGACCGACCACTCGGCAAGAAGTGATTGCTCCGGGGCCCCGATTGAGGTATCGTGAAAAGCGGTAAGGATGTGCTGGGTCATGCGCTTGGCGGCTCTTAGAGGGCTCGTCATGCGCCAACTGACTGAAGCGTGCGTGGCAGTCAAGCATCTCCGCAGCCGCTCGATATCGTCGTCGCGATGCGCCAAGTCAGCTTCAAGTCCACAAATTGTCTCGTGGTGTTCGCGCATGGTCGCTTCGTATGTGGCCGTTGCTTCCTGCCGCCACGCCTGATAGTCGATGCCTTCGGTGTGCCACCCCTGCGCGTGCTCGTGGGCTCGCGCGGCAGATCGACCGGCTAGATCGCCCAGCTTCACCAACTGGTGAAAGAAGGCTCGTTCGCGGAGTGCATTGCGCTCGTCAGTTCTCAGACCGGCGAGCGCCAAGGCGTGGTCATAGACGAGTAGGTCGGCGGCATTGCGCTGCTCGATCAGCTCAATCGCTCCATGGGCGAGAGGGTGATCACCCAGTGTGCCGGTTGGGCGCGGTACGGCTTGGGTCACATTTGTCGTGGTGGGCGTGAGTGTTACATCGAACAGCGCTCCAACGCCATCCCATACGCAATCGCCAAGTTCTAGTACACCGACGAAGCCCAGCGAGTCGAGCCGCTCGATCGCATTGGCGGCGATCGAGTCGATGTCGGCCTGTGCGATGAAGTCGGAGTCGGGCAGTCGTGGATCGCCGTACAACAGCATCCGGCACAGCTGATTATCGGTCATCGGAGCGACCGACGGCTCGGAAAGGAATTCCCACATCGGTCGAAAGGCGTGCAGGTTGGCACTGTAAGGGGCCCACAGGCTGGAGATGTCGGGATTGCGCCAGTACGTGTACAGCGACAACAGCCGGGCTCGCGGCTCGCGCAGAACAGTGGCGATCGACCAAGCGTCTGTGATCCGCAGGAGCGTGGGCAGTGCGAAGTGCCCGCTGACCGCATCGTATCCATTCAGCGCGTCGATCTCCGACGAGTTTGCGGCGATTCTTGAGCGTATCTCGGTGCTTAGACGATCAAAGGCGTCGAAAGCGCAGAAGACCGACCGGTCAAATCGCTGCGGCGCCAAAGACCCTGGCGGTAGCGCTGTCTCCAGCGCAGCGTGCATGCTCGAACCGGCGCTCTTTGGGATGTGCATGAAGCACTTCGGTGAGGCCTCTGCGCGGCAAGATCCCGGCTCGTGTGCTCGCTGCTCCTTTAGCATTGCAGTTGCGTAAGCTTAGCGTCGATCCACGGCAGGGTGGTATTTGAAGTGGGTGAGCCCGGCTTGCAGGCCCAGATGTGGCCGTTATTCCCCTCATCGCCAACCGCACCGAGGCATTGGAGGTCGTGGAAGGCGCCTCGGCGCTAACGAATGTGCGCGAACGCAGCACAGTTGACGACCCGCACGCACGAGGCGATCCGCGAGGAGGTCGAGCGGATTCTCGCCGAGGTTTGACGGTAGACGCCGAGGAGGATGAGCGGTCCGGCTTAAGTGCGGCGTAGCTTGGAGGATGTCCGACCACTGGCCGCGTTGATGGTCGCCGGTCGCTGGGTGCTTCCCGATTTTGTCACAGTCGAACTTATGCAGCATCAGCGAGTTGTGCATTTGGGCGGCGATGGTTCACCGCTGCCCCGAACGAAGCTCTGATCCTGCGCTTGGCGGCAGAGTTTCTGGATTCACACAGGATCTACACGATCGGCATTGGGCAGTAGCTCCTCGACCAGCCTGGGTAGATCACACATCCCGAGAGGGTTGCCAACATCGCTCCCCGCTGGCGCCTGGCAGAGCGCCCAAGGGTGACTGGAGCCTGGTTTGGGCCTTCCCTCGCACTGGGCTCGAGTGACCGCTCGCCGATCAGCAACTTCGCTCAGCGGGTGAGAGGAGCGACGCTTATCCTTGACGATGACACGCAGCTTGGCTAGGCGCGACTTTTTAGCGATGATGTCGGTGAATGAACAGCTTGCCGCGCTGTTCGCCCTCTAGGGCTAGATCTTCGACTGCCTCTCTGATGCCAGGAAAATCTGGGTGTGTGTAGTCATCAAAGATGATTAGCGCCCCGGGACGCAGATGGGGCTGCCATGCACGTACCTCTTCGATCGTCTGTTCACGCTCGTGTGAGGAGTCGATATACAACAGATCAACCGGTTCTCGGTCCCCGGGTCCCGTCGAGCCGGGCGCGATCACCATTTCGATTCGGTCCCTGACGTCACGCCTGACGAGGCTCAGGTAGCACTCCGGCTCGGGGCGATCGAACGGATCGTAGGTTATGACGTGGCGCTCCGCGTCATCGAGCGCGAGCGTAATCGCCGTCCACGCTGTCGCCGTGCCAAGCTCAACTATTCGGTTGCGGTGCTTGGCCAAATCGAGCAGAACCCGCGTGTCCGGTGGGCGCGTGACGGAGGTGATGCTGAACAGGTCACCCATGCGCCACGCTAACCGTCGCGCGCGCCAGTGAAACCGCAGAACCTGCGGACTTAGCCATCGCAGTCCCCACATCCACTGAAAGTCCCGTCGTTGCCGTCTCAACCAGCCTATGGGTTTGTCCCGATCACGACTCATCGAGCAGATCCGAGATCGGCCGAGTCCGGGTAAACGCATGCCAACTCAAGAGCAAATGCGGTCAGCTCCTGCCGCGATGCACGTAATGTGAGTACTCGTTGATCGCACCATGCCGATGGTAGGAGCACAACCAGCCCGCAAGAGCACCACCGGCGCGGTCAACTCCAGGAATTTGGGGGCTTTGCACCCGTGAATGTTGGATCCCGCAACCGAAATCTGTTGGGGTTTGGTAAAGTGCCGGCCGTCGTTGCTCGTGGCGGCCATGATCGCTGACTTCGACGTTTCGGGGCGCACAGTCCATATTGCGATGGCTTGATTATCGGGAGTCACGACGAGGCGCGGTTCAGATTCAGAAATGTGCGGCCCACGGGTCCAAAGGGGCAGCGCCGAACGGAGTGGGTGCCCCGCATAGCCACTCGTGACGAGTAGCTTGGAACTGTACATGCGCTGCCAGAGGATCGTAATACGGCCGAAGCACCACGCCGCACATGCAAGATACGTAGTGAGCCAAGATGAGCGACACATGCCAAGATGTCGAATACTGGTCGCACTAGCGATACGACGCATGGTCGTCGTAGAAGCTGTATCAGCCATGCCTTTGCCAACACGTATGATTCTCAATAGTTGCGTGACCCGACTTTCGCGGACGAGCCTTGGGTCTAAGCTGGAGCAATGGACCAGCAAGCTTGTGACCACGGCAACGATTGAGTGGGACAATTGTTGCAGTAGGCATCGTTGGCATCAACTGCGCCGTCGCCTTGAGACCCCGTCGCGCTGGCTGGGGGAGGAATAAAGCAAGGACTGCGTGGCAAAACGTTGCGCTCCTATGCGCGCGTGAGGAAGTCTCGCCTTCTGCGTTCCGCAAGCTGTTTGTGTGCCTCGACGACTCCTTTCTCGCGCTGTTCGATCGAGTGCACACGCGTTCGATCGCCTTGATGGTCGAAACGTTCGAGCGCTAGACATCATGGGAGGACGGGTGCTCGCTGGCCTGAAGACATTGCTCATGTTCCTGGATGCCGAGCGGCGTCGGGCCTGGGTGTGTGCCTGGTTGAGGTGCGAGCGAGGCCGCTTGCGAAGCGCAGGTAGCGTGTGGAGTCTTTGCAAGGTCGCACGCACGCTCGATTGCCGCTGATCTAAACCCGCTTCGGTCCCACGGAGCACCAAGTCGCTTCTCTGCACGTTGTGCATAGTCGCCGCTCGCCAGCGTCGGGGCGTGGATTTATCAGCAGTTCACCCCAATGCACGCTATGCGCCTCCAGTGGTCTTTTGCGTAACTCACTCATGGAGTCGGTCTGACTTTTTGGACGCAATCTTGTATTCGCCACAACGTTGCGGATAGGGTCAGTTCGTAGCCGAGCCTCCGCAAGAAGTGGGGCCTGGATACTGGATTAACGCTATGTCCGGGTCGAGTATGGCCTTCAGCTTCACAAACGGGTTAAAAGCTTGTCGATCGGCGAACAGGAGGATGGGATGCGGCATGGGGCAGACAACATGAGCCTGTGGGCAGCACGTGTTAGGAGCAGCCGACGTGTTCGCCGATCTGTGCGCTCTCTGGGTGCCTGTCTCGCGGTGTGCCTATGCTCGTTGGCTGCCGGCACTTCAGCCCAGGCGAGCACGGGATACGTTGACGGAATCTCGGATCAGAGTATGCCGTCCTGGGATGGAGGGTTCTCCGGTAACTACTTTGCCAGCTTTTTCGATAGCACCTGGGTAAATCCGCCTCCGCATATCGCGTACGCACGCTACGTCGTGCAATGGAACGTCATGTACAAACCAACCGAAAAACCGTATAACGAAGAACCATATGTCCATTACCGGCAGCAGTTCGAGGAATGGGTAAATGATGCCGCGGGCATGGGCCTCATACTAGAGATAGCAGTGACCGAGTATCCGGGTACTCCCTATCCGTCATCTTCGTCGGAATACAAGAGCCGCCTAAAAGAAATCCTCAACCAAGCTAACGCCCAGGGTCATCCAATTAGCTATCTGGAGCCTTGGAACGAGCCAAATGGCCAGGGCAAAGAGACGGAAGTCCCCGCAGCGCACTTTGCGAACGAAGGCAATGTAGTATGCAAAGAAAGTCCTAAATGTACTGTCATCGCAGGGAATGTAGAAGATATTTCCTCCGCTACAAAATACTTGATAACATATCAAGAAAACCTGAACTTCACGCCGATAGACTGGGGAGTGCATCCCTATCAATCGGTTGAACATAGAGAACTAAAGTATTACAAATATTTTTTGGAAGGTCTCCCGAACAAAGGCACTGGCGATCATGTCTGGTTCACTGAGGTGGCTGCTCGCAGATGTACCGGAACCAACGAAAATGGGGAAATCGGACAAGCGGAACGGGCAAAATGGCTCGTGCAAACGCTGATGCGGTCCGCAGAACCGGAACATGTCTTCTATTGGGAGTTTCTGCTCAAGAACCGTCAACAGCCTTCATGCTCGGAAACCGACGATGCGCTCTACGTGCCGAGCAGCGATCCGAATGCGCCAGATGCCCCTAGGCCCGCTGCTGCCTTTATTTTCGATGATTTTGGAGTCCCGTGGGGATACACCGGGGCGGCGACTGTCAGCACCACAGAACCGACTGCTGTTCTTACGGCAAGTATTTATCCAGGTGGCTTGCTGAACGCAGAATATTATTTTGAATATGGTACTACAATATCATATGGTGACTATTCAAGTAAAGGTAATGCTGGTTCCGGATCCGGTGGAGCTGCGGTGAGTCTTCCCGTCGGAGGTCTCGCGCCAGCCACAACTTATCACTATCGGATAATCGCATGGAATACAGAAGGTTTGCGTGAAGGGGTGGATCGCACGCTAACCACCCCCAGCGAACCGTCCGCTACGACCGGTAAGGCGACGAATATTCAACAGTTTCAGAGCACTCTAAGTGCCACTATTAACCCAAACGGCGCTGATACCCATTACTATTTTGAATATGGAACGTCGACCTCCTACGGGAGTATTGCACCTGCGCGGCCTGGAAATGATGCCGGATCCGGGTCGACGCCTTTGGAAGTAAGCGCCACCATCACAGGCCTGCTTGCTGGGACGACTTATCACTACCGTGTTATCGCATCTAGTTGGGCGGGGACGCATCCCGGGACCGATGAACAGTTTACGACTGAATTGACCACGAGGCCTAGCGCCGTTCTGTATCCAAATGGTAATCAGTACGTCTATTATCGTTCGACTAATAACCAGTTGTACTTTTGGTTGTGGAATGCGAGTAAAGAAACGTGGACGTTGAATTGGGAGGAATCGTCGGCTCATCCGATGGCTGGCAATCCGACGGCCGTTCTGTATCCTGACGGTAACCAGTACGTCTATTATCGTTCGACTAATAACCAGTTGTACTTTTGGTTGTGGAATGCGAGTAAAGAAACGTGGACGTTGAATTGGGAGGAATCGTCGGCTCATCCGATGGCTGGCAATCCGACGGCCGTTCTGTATCCTGACGGTAACCAGTACGTTTATTATCGCGGCACTAATAACCAGTTGTACTTTTGGTTGTGGAATGCGAGTAAAGAAACGTGGACGTTGAATTGGGAGGAATCGTCGGCTCATCCGATGGCTGGCGAACCGACGGCCGTTCTGTATCCTGACGGTAACCAGTACGTTTATTATCGCGGCACTAATAACCAGTTGTACTTTTGGTTGTGGAATGCGAGTAAAGAAACGTGGACGTTGAATTGGGAGGAATCGTCGGCTCATCCGATGGCTGGCGAACCGACGGCCGTTCTGTATCCTGACGGTAACCAGTACGTTTATTATCGCGGCACTAATAACCAGTTGTACTTTTGGTTGTGGAATGCGAGTAAAGAAACGTGGACGTTGAATTGGGAGGAATCGTCGGCTCATCCGATGGCTGGCGAACCGACGGCCGTTCTGTATCCTGACGGTAACCAGTACGTTTATTATCGCGGCACTAATAACCAGTTGTACTTTTGGTTGT
The DNA here is from genome assembly GCA_963827045.1 of uncultured Solirubrobacterales bacterium. Taxonomy (GTDB): domain Bacteria; phylum Actinomycetota; class Thermoleophilia; order Solirubrobacterales; family Solirubrobacteraceae; genus Palsa-744. The sequence continues at coordinate 736,388 of CAWGZH010000002.1, read as the reverse complement.
GGAATGCGAGTAAAGAAACGTGGACGTTGAATTGGGAGGAATCGTCGGCTCATCCGATGGCTGGCGAACCCACGGCGGTGTTGACCTCAAATGGTAGTCAGTATGTCTACTTTGGAGGTACAAATGGGGAGCCATTTTTCTGGCTGTGGAATGCTAACAACGAAGCATGGACGTTGAATTGGGAGGAATCCAGTCATCTAATGTGAATCAGACCGCCGGAGGCGCGCAAGTACATGACTCCGGGGCGTTTCGCAGAAGCGCAGTGGTCGAGCGTATCGGCCGCCTACCGCGAGTTGATCGCTCGGGGTAGGCGTCTCGCCACCAGCGTGTCTAGCCTGGCCAACCACGGGCCTATTCGACTTCAAGCTCCCGATTTCGCTCTGGCCCGCGAGAGCCGCAAACTTCCCGGTAGGTGGCAGGTTCCACACTTGAATTGCAAGCGAATACGATTGGACGTCATGTCAAGACTATCCCTACAGTATGGCATTGGAACTGCGCTGTCTTGCTTGATCCTGATGCTGCTCACCGCTCAACCAGCGGGTGCGGCGCCGGCCTGGCTTTCGTCCGTCAACCTCTCAGGAGCAGGGCCGATGGCGGGAGGCCCCCAAGTCGCGATCGATCAGCAGGGAGACATAACGTCCATTTGGAGTCGCTCCAATGGCATAAACTACGAGACTCAAACCGCTTATCGGCCGGCGGGCGGCTCTTGGCAGGCGGCGGTCACCCTCTCGGAAGCGGGATACGACGCCGGCGGTGCCCCAGATCGTTGTTGACCCCGAAGGCGATGCGGCCGCTGTGTGGGAGACGTTCCGCCGGCCAGCAGTCGCACCATCCAGGCTGCCGTCAAGTCGCATGCCGGCAGCTGGTCGGCTCCGGTGACGCTCGCCGATATCGGCGAACCTGGGGGTGGCCCCTTAGATTGGGCTGTCTCCGGGTGCTCCCGACAGTTGGGGGTTCTATAGGTCTTTGAGGTCAGACGGGTCCCGCTGGTTGGCGGGACCCGTCTGGACCGTGGCTCAGGCTGCCTCCTTCACCGCCAAAGTGAAGAGGAGCAGAGCCATATGACGAAGGATGACGTGCTGTTCGGCTACCGCCAGCAGTTGTTCGCGGAGGCCGCGAGGACGAGTGTCTCGGCAGCGTGCCGGACGTTCGGGGTGCACCGCTCGACCTACTACCACTGGAAGCGCCAGGTCGACCGGCACGGCCTTGAGATGCTCAGACCAAGGGAGCGCCGGCGGCCACAGATGCCCAACGCGCTGCCGAAGATGATTGAGGAGCGGATCGTGTCGTTCTCGATCGCTCACCCCGGCCTCGGGCCCAGACGCGTCGCCTCAGAGCTTGCCCGGGAGAAGTGGGGCGGGATCGTCGTCTCGCCGAACGGGGTGTGGAAGGTTCTCTGCCGTCACGGGCTGAACACCCGAGCCAAGCGCCTGGGGCTGATCGCCGGCTACGCAGCGCCCTATGAGCCACCCAGAGATCCAGCCCCAGAGCAGCACATCGACGTCGAGCGGCCCGGTGAGCTGATCGGGATCGACTGCTTCTACGTCGGCCGACTGAAGGGCACCGAGGGCGCGATCTGGCAGCTCACCGCGATCGACATCGCCTCCTCCTACGCCTGGGCGGAGCTCGTGATCTGCAAGCAAGGCAATCCCACCGCCCGGCAGACAAGCAAGCTGGCCGAGCGCGTCGCACGGGAGTTGAAGGCCGCGGGCTGGCAGCTGCAGCGGATGCTCAGCGATAACGGCAACGAGTTCCGCGGCAGCGATTTCACCAACACCCTGCAGAAGCTGGGTGCCCGTCACAGCCGCATCCACGCAGGCCGGCCACAAACCAACGGCAACGTCGAGGCGCTGCACAAGACGATCCTCGACGAGTGCTGGCGACCAGCGTTCGCGCGCTACATCTACCCCCGCTACACCGGACTGAAAAGAGAGCTCGACACCTACCTGCGCTACTACAACACCGACCGGGTCCACCACGGACGCCTCACACAAGGACGCATCCCCGCAGACATCGTCTACCGTGCCCAAAAGATGAAGGCAAGATGAGCCGCACCTGTCGGCACAACTCGGAGGCCGCCCACCTTAGATCGCCATCGACTCACGCGGCAATGCCGTGGCGGTGTGGGAAGATCACCCTGTCAATGGCAGGCGCCGGCGGAACTCTCCGGGGCGAACTTCAACGCGGCGGCCCCACACGTTGGCCTCGACCCTCAGGGCGATGCGACCGTGGTGTGGAGCGCATCTGAAGGTGGTGGCGATGCTGTGATCCAAGCGGTTGTCAAGCCTGCGGGTGGCGCCTGGCAAGTGCCGTCGGATATCGCGGAGACGAGCGAGAAGGCGAGCAACCAAATCGAATCGGATGTGGCCGTTGACCGGGAAGGTAACGCGGTAGCGGTATGGGAAGCCGATGTCGGTGGGAATGGAGTCATCCAAGCCGCTCGGAGATCGAATGCAACGGAAAGCTGGCAGACGCCGGTCGATCTGTCCGAAACAGCCTCGCAGGCCAGCGACCCCAAGATCAAGCTCGATTCCCGAGGCAACGCGGTCGCCGTGTGGGAACAGGACGAAGGCAGCCTTGGTACCGTCCAGGCCGCCGGCTATGACGCGGGTCCGCTACTCAATGGACAGTCGATCCCAAGCACCGGCACAGTCGGGCAGCCGCTTTCCTTTGCGGCTTCTCCGATGGGAGTGTGGTCGACGCTTGGGGAAACGACGTGGAGCTTCGGAGACGGCAGGGGTGAGAGCGGGCAGAGCGTCGCTCACACATATGCGGCTCCAGGCGACTACACCGTGACGCTGAGCAGCGTGGATGCTTTCAGCGGCGGGAGAGGTGTACCCCGCGTGGTGCGGTGACGCATAGTGTCGCTTGAGGCTGGGGGCGGCGTCTGAGCGTTGATGAGGTTAGGCATCAGGCTCGCCCAAACCAACACATTCCACCCACCGATCAGTAATTGCGGCAGAACGGTTATGCGCCCGAGAGAACGGAGGCAGGCGCAAGCTCTCGGCGTCGCCTTTTAGTCCCTGCGCCGAATACCGTCGCAAGTGCGACCTATCGTTTGGGCGATGTCGATTCATGCCACTAACGCGCACGATGAGCCGATCTCTTCGGCCAGTCTGCTGGATGCCGCGCTCTCGCTTGCCCGGACGCAGCTAGCCGGACAGCTCGCGGACGAGACGAGCGTTGATGGCCGTATGATGGGCACGCTCGGGTTCAGTGGCGCGCTATTGGCCGCCTGCCTTGCTGCAAGGAGTCTGCTCGGTGCCAACACACTCCGCTCATCGATCGGTAATCGCCGTGGAAAGAGGTTTGCGCCTGGGAGGACGGCAGCAGGCGAGCCCCTTGTCGTCGCGCACCTGGCCCTGCAAGGTGCGCGACGTATATGGCCCACCAACTCCCAGACCCCATAGGCAAGCTGCGCAAGCCTGGTAGTTCAGTGCGGGCCGTAGTGATCGATTCCGCAACGGCGGGTGGCCCTGTCGTGTGATCGTTTTGCTGCACCGCGGGCGAAATTCCGTCGCAGCCGTGGCTTATGCTGCAGACAATGATCTGCACGACACGCTGCACGACTCAACGAAAAGAAGCAACAGATCGATTCCCCGGCACCGTGCGCGAGTTTGATGCCGTCATCGATACGGCCACGACAATCACCGCAGGCGTGTACTCGGTCGCTCGAGCGGCGATGGCAAAGCAAAACCCCGGCGACATGCGCAAAGCGCAGAGGCACATCCGGGGTCTTCGTAGGGAATTGTAGCGTATCTCCGCGCCGCGAATACTGCCCTCATGTCTTTCTCCTCAATCGGTCTCCAGCCTGCCCAGCTCACTGCTCTACGTGTCGCCGTTAGCGCGGATCGACTGGCCGCATACGACACGGCAGTTGGTGGTAATGGGGCGCGTGCGGTCGACCTCTACGGCTGGAATGCTGCCGTCAGCGCTGCTCTCTTTGAGGACTTCAGTGTGCTTGAGGTGGTGCTGCGCAACGCCTGCCATCGCGAGCTGCGGATCTGGAATGCCGCACAAGGTAACAGCAGTCCGTGGTACCACCACCCAGTACTAACGCCGGGCGGTATGCAGGACATCGGCAGGGCCCGCCAGCGTGTTGCCCAAGGCGGTAAGCCGGGAACCGAGGGTCGAGTGATATCGGAGTTGATGTTCGGATTCTGGCGTTTGTTGCATAGCAAGATATACGAGGCCACGCTATGGACACCGTGCCTGCGGCACGCCTATCCGCTCCAGCGGCCAAACGACAGATCCGCTGTTTACCATCGCTTGGATCGACTGAACACGGTGCGTAATCGTGTTGCTCACCACGAGCCGATACATGGCTCCACGATTGGCAAGACTGGCCTGGATATCGCGGGAATACACAATGTTCTGCTCGAGATTCTGGGATGGATCGATATTGACGTACAGCGGTGGGTCACGGCCCACAGCCGCGTGCCAACTCTCTTGAGAAGGCGCCCATGATCCGGGCTCGGGTCCAACGGTAATTGGTAGAACTCCCCATAGTCACGATCGACGACGTCGCCTGCCTCGCAGCCGCGTTGCCGAAGCTCATCGACCACGCTATCGAACTTCTTCTTTACCTCACCGCGGAGTCCCCTGACGCGGAACTCGCAGCGACGAGCGACGCTAACGCTGAACCGTGATGCCATGGCAAGGCGGGGAGCTGGTCGCCGCGCTGATCAGAGATTTACCGTGTCGCCGGCCAGAGCGTCTTCCAGACCTTCCTGTGCACCGGGCTGAGCAAGCGCCCGCTGATCGGCGGCTTCGCTCAGCAATTGAGAGTAGCGACGCTCATCCTTGGCTATGACACGCAGCTTGGCCAGACGCTCCTTGAGCCGTTGAATGCTCGCGAACGTCACACGACGTGGCGAGGTGTCCGCAACCACGTCGAGCAGCCCCTTGGCGATCCAACTGCGCGCGGTCGGACGGCTCACGCCCAACTCGTCTGCCACCTCGGGCACCGTCAATGCCGGAGCATCCGTGTAGACAGCCCGCTTCGCCCGCTCGAGAGCATGCTCAGCGACCGCCACATCACCACTGGAGAGGGCGCTGCTGGCGCGCGTAATCGCATCGTCTAGCGTCACGAAGCTGGCCACAAGCTGTCGATGCTCGCTCTTAGTCATGGCCGACACAATAGCAGTCTGCCTTCCAAAAACAGCCAGAAAAAGAAGGGGTAGACGTTTCGCGAAGATCGTCTCGCTATGACGCAACAATCGTAAACGCGAGCGTCAAGATGGCGACGATAGCTATTAGCTCCGGGGATAGGCGTGTTCTCTGTCCGAGGGTGGCACCGCGAGCGCCGTGAGGAGAGGCCACTCGCCCGCAGTCCGTGTGTCACGCGCTACGGCGCACGTTGAACCGAAGAGTGACTGATCTTGAGCGCCCGTTGGTGTTGTGTGCCGTGACCGTGGCGAAGTAGGAGCCAGCCATGAGTTCGCGGTGTCCGATGACGCCGCTGAATGGGATTGCATCGTCTCCGGCCGTCAATTGGCGGACGATCGAGCCGGCCGCGACGCTGCGGTTGCATAGTCGTGAGTGAGTCCCCTGCTGCTGCTACGCCTCGTAGCGACCCACAGATACGCCCACCCGGCAGCAACCGAGTGATTGCGATAGTGACAATCGCGGTCTCGGACAGGCCGAAGCGGAATGTTGCCACCATCGCGCAGCCCGACTACCTGGAAGACGATCCACGACCAGGACGCGAGCGGTTCTATCGCCAGAACGTGCTTGAACCGGAGCGATGGATAAGGGTGTTCGTAGACTTCAACGATATCCCCGGCTGGGTAGTGACGGTCCTTATCCAGGACGACGACCCCCGGCCACGAGTCCCATGAGCATCACAATCGCCGGCACAACCTTCGAGCATCACCACCACGACCAGCGTGGCGACGTGCTGTACCTCAGCGTCGAGCAATACGAAGGCCCGCCAAACCGTGCGCTCTCAACACCCGAGGGCCACAACATCGAGTACGACGAGACCGGCCGCGTCGTCGGCATGACCCTCACGAATGTCGCGTGGCTGCTGGATCGAGATGGAGAGGTCACTGTGACCCTCCCGGCCGACCACGTCAGCCAGGACGACCTCGCCCAGGCACTACAGCCCGCCGCATAGGCGTCTCTCAGACCGAGCAGCCTGGACCCGCGTCTGCTCGGTCTACGCGGCAGTAGCTATGAGGACGGCAGTCGCCGCTGGCGCGTGGCCTATCTCGTGGGTGCCTGCGCCGAGTACCGTCCCACCCCTTCGCTACGCTGCGGACAATGAGCAACATTCCTGTTCTTCCCGACAGCTACCCTGAGCTGCTGGAACTCCTCAAGCGGGAGATCGGTTCGGCGCGCATACGGGCGGCGCTTGCCGTCAACCAAGAGCTAATCGGGCTTTACTGGCGGATCGGCCGGGAGATACTGGTCCGCCAGGAACGTGAGGGCTGGGGCGGGAGAGTTGTCGAGCGGCTTGCGAGCGATCTTCGCGAGGCATTTCCGGAGGTGAAGGGCTTCTCGTACACGAACCTGAAGTACATGCGCCAGTTCGCCTCTTATTGGCCGGATGGCCATATTGGCCCACAGGCTGTGGGCCAATTGCCCTGGGGTCATATTCGTTGCCTTCTCGACAAGCTCGAAGATAAAGCCATGAGCCCATCTGAGACCCCTTCCGTCGCCCCCGCCGCTCGGGCCGCACGATCCAATCGGTCCCCGACGCTGTCGCGCGGCAGCCATAATCCCAACTACTGCCTTCGTTCGCAACTATCGTCGTAGATGGCTGTTGATGCGCATACGATGAAAGCGACCAGGCGATCTTGGGCATGCGCGAGACTGATTTGAGGGGCCGGGGATTGGTTGGAGGCGCTGCCGTAGCGGTGATTTGCGCGGCGGCTTTGCTTTTGGGCTTTGCCGCGACTGCAGGTGCGACTTCTTGGGAAGCGAACGGGGCCGAACCTTCTGCAGGCGAACAGCTTGGTTTGAAGCGGGCCAGTAAGAGGGGAGCATCTTCTTTGCTCACGCAAACCGTCACCACCGCGCCAGGCGGGGACGAGCTCTTTGGCTTCAACAACGATGAGGGCTTGTTCAATGGTCAATGCCTGCGCTCGGCCGGTAACGGTTACCTCGGCTTTCGTCCCCTGAACGGCCCGCTGCGCCTGCTTGACCGACTGCCCGCGCTCACGACGCCGCCGGTCATCGGGGGTGGTCGCGAGGCGGTTGTCGTCTTCACGGTCAATTGCAAGCAACACAGCATTCTGCCCTTCACCGGATCGCTGGAGCGACTGCAACTGCTCAGCGGCGCCCTGGGTTGACGGCCGACTACGACCACTGTGCTGAGCTCGACCGCGGAGGAGCAGTTAACCGCGATCGCGGCAAGCCCCAGCGGGGATCTCGCGGTGGCATGGCTCGCCCCACATGGGCGCCTGGGGATTGGCATTCCCGAACCGACCGACCTGCTGCACCTCGCAATCGGTAGCACCTCCGGATCGATGAGCCGTCCGATGGTGTTTGGTGTGGATGGTGTCGGGCCGCGCGTGAGGTATCCCTTTTTCACAAACGTGCGGCTCGCGTGGACAGGGCATCACGAATTGCTTGTGGCCTATGCAGTAAACCGTCTGGTCATGGTGCAGACGTGGCGTCCGGGCCACGGGCTTTCACGTCCTCAAGCGCTCGGTGCGGTCGATGGGAGAGGGAACATAGATCTGACTGTCGCTACTGTGCCAGATGGCCGCGCTGTTGTTGCCTGGGGCACTCAGCAGAACACCATCGAACCGGAGTCGTCGTGGAAAGTGTTTGCGTCAGTCAGGGCGGGAGCGGGCACTCGCTTTGGTGTCGCTCATCTGCTCGATTCGGGGTCACTGGAGCTCCCCGGCCTTTACTCGGTCGGCAAGCAGGACGTAACGGCCCACATCGACGCTGATGGGTTCACGACGGTCGCATGGTCCTCGGAAAAGCGCGGCAGCGCTCCGGTGCGTGTCGCTGTTGTCGATCCCAGCGGACACTTTCAACCTGTTCAAGAACTGGCCCCGGAAAGCAGCAACCTCACGTTGAGTAATGCGCCAGGCGGCGGGACCGTGCTGCAATGGGAAGTATCAGAATGGGAGGAGCAGTTCAGCCTTAGCCAGGCAACGCGCTCGCCCGGTAGCGACAGCTTCGCTCCGGCCGAAGCCAGCACGTTGCGGCTTGGGGTTATCGACGGAGCCGAACTGATCGACTCGGCCACGGGCGGGTAGGCACCGACTGGCAGCGGGCGAGGTGTACCCCGCGTGGTGCGGTGACGCGTGGTGCCGTTGTGGTTGGGGCGGTGTCTGGGCGTTGATGTAGGTGGGCCATTAGGTTCGCCCAACTCATGCATCCAGGTCATTGGCCGGTAGCCGCCCGGCGAGAATGTTGCGCCATGGAACATGGCAGCGAGCGCCGTTACGCGTCGCCTATCTCCTGGGTGCCTGCGCCGAGTACCGTCCCAAGTGCGACCTATCGTTTTGGCGATGTCGATTCATGTCACCAACGCGGACGATGAAGTCAGCTCTTCGGCCAGCCTGCTGGACGCCGCGCTCTCGCTTGCCCGGACACAGCTAGTCGGACAGCTCGCGGACGAGACAAGCGTTGACGGCCGTATGATGGGCACGCTCGGGTTCAGTGGCGCGCTATTGGCCGCCTGTCTTGCCGCAAGGAGTCTGCTCGGTGCGTTCTGGTGGATGCCACTGCTGGTGTCGGGCACTGCGGCGTTCTGCTGTCTTGGGTTGACACTCGGGCTTGGCGTTAGTCTCGGCCGCGGCACGGACCTTGGCCCGATTGCCGACACCTTCTATCGGGCCTTCAGAACAGAGCCGCTATCGGCGACCCGCGAGCTGCTGTTGTCCGATCTCGGTAGAGCCTTCTCCAACAATGCCTATCGCCTGCAGGCGAAGGAGCGCTCCCTACGGGTCGCCGTGGTGATTCTCGTCATCGGTCTGCCTATATCCGCCGGATTTATAGGATTTTCTTAGTGAGCTAGAGTGGTGAGCATGAAAGTTCAAGGCGCGTCGTCGCCCCCCATGCGAGAGCCTCTGATACCGACGCGTCCGCCGTTGCCTCCATACCCTCCGTCCGGGGTACCCCATGTCAGCCCTACGGGGATCATCAAGGAGCGTAACGAGCGCGGCTGGCGTTGGTTCAGGCGCAGGCGCAAGCCGCGCGACTAGCGCGGGCTTGTGTTGCCAGTGTGCTAAATCGCGCTGATTACTGTTTCAGCGTCGGTAGAGGTGTACCCCGCGTGGTGCGGTGACGCGTGGTGCCGTTTGGGGTTGGGGGCGGTGTCTGGGTGTGGGCAGGGAGGCATCAGGCTCGCCCAAACCAACACATTCCACTCATCGATCGGTAATCGCCGTGGAAAGAGGTTTGTGCCTGGGAGGACGGCAGCAGGCGAGCCCCTTGTGCGCGAGAGCCGAAGTTCATCAACAAGCGTGCCCAAGCCCGCGACGCTGTCGCGTCCTACGTCACTGGCTACGCAACAGTGCTGCTTGCGGCCGGGTGACAAGCGGGAGGGTATGCCGCTGTGCTACCTGTCCTTGGTTCCCCTTTCAGACCAACGGTGGCTGTGGCCTGAACCTCGTTGGGGTCAGTACGGGCTTGGCGATCTGCTCGAGCGTGCACGGTGCGCTGGGCGAGCAACCTGGATCGGTCTGGCTTTCTGGCGCGGGCGCCGCAAGAGCGTAGAGCGCGTCGCCGTCCTTCGCGAGTCCGAGTGTCATGTCGGGTAGCGCGCCGGAGCTCGGACGCGCGCCGCCGGCCCGGTAGTCGTACAGCCGAGAGGCGAACGTCCGATAGCAGCCTGAACGTATGAGCTCAGAGACGAGCATGCCATCGCCGACCGCTACAGGTGCCTCAAGGCGTTCGAGTTCAATCCCGCCGCTGATGCAAGCTTCGCTGACGAATCCCGAATCAGCGAGGCCGCCGCGAGCGTTCGACAGGTCGTTGACGCGCGCTTCCCAGCCTCCATGGCCGAGCACCCCGGCCCCGTCGATCGCCCACGTAAAAGCGACGACGTGGGCGTCGAGATCGAGCGCCTGCACTTCACCGTAGACGAGCGATCCCCCGCACCGCTTTTTGCGTGCGCAGCGCGGCGGGATCTGCCCATGGGCGAGGACTCGCAAGGTATCTGGATGGCGCGGCGACCAGAACATGACGTGCGAGATGGCGCCGTGGCCGGATGTCATGCGCGCGAAGGCGACGTTGCCGTGCCACATCGAAGGTGTGGTGTCGGAGGCGCCGGCGGGATGGGGAATCGGCGGCGAGTTTTCGCGGTCGCTCATGAGATCGAGGACGCGGAGTCGGCAACCGGCCCCTGTACGAGGTACAAGCATCGATCCGCCAGTAACCCCAGAACCGATGTTCTCCATCTGGGGTGTCTTAGTGCAACGCGAGAACGCCACGACCGGCACCTGCTGAGCGTTGGTGCCCACGTTGGCATCAAACGGTTGCGGACGTGAGGCCACAGGAAGCGCTGTGATAGCACCATCGTGATAGGCATCGAGTCCCCAGCCTCCTTCGACGGGAACGCTCCAGACGAGCCAGCCGTCGCCTGCCGAGATCGGCACATCGGCGCTCACCGACGCGATCACAGCTGGCAACCGGCTCGCCTCTGCCGACGGCGCGCCGATCCAGATTGTCATGCTCGCCAAGACCATCGTAAGGATGGCCCCGAACTTGTGTCGTACAGGTTGCGCCATGGTCATCATGCGCACTTCAACCGGATCAGGTGACTAAAGTTGCGTAGGATTCCAATAGGCGAGCATGGCCTCACCGCCGATCGCTGACGCCCGCGACGATGGCGAGTACCGTCCCACTCCTTCGCTAATATGCGGACAATGGGCAACATTCCTGGTTTTTCCGAGAGCGCTGTCGAGCACGCCTGGTCGCGCAAGCTGCTCGAACACCACATAGCCACTCGCCGCTACGAGCGTGAGGGCAAAGCGCTCACGAACTTCTCGCGTACGCTTGAGCCTACTGCTAGAGCGGGTACCCGATGAGCTGCGCGGCCAGCTCCCCGAGCTCGAGCAGATCAGGTCCGGTGTTCAGAGAATCGTCGCACGACACGCACAGGAGATAGCGAACGGCGAAGCGGACACAGACGCCCAAGCTGAGACCAGAGCGCGGGGTGCATAGATCAATATATTCATGTATAGCAGATTATACTATACAGGCCTATAAATGATTAGAATGTATTGACACGATGCAGCGAAGCGCAGGCACTTTCAACCCTTACACTCCCGATTCCGGGGTCCGACCTCAAGCGCTGAGCGGTCGCGACACCGAGCTTGTCCATCTCTTCAGCGTCGTCGCACAACTCGCGGCAGGCGGCACCGAGCGGCATGTGCTCATTACCGGCCTTCGGGGTGTAGGAAAGACCGTGCTTCTCAATGAGTTCGAGATGATGTGCCAAGAAGCCGGCTGGCCTGGGGAGACCAAGGAGGTTGGACGTGCCACTTCCATCGCGACCCTCGTAGGACGAACGACTCGCAAGGCGCTTCTGCAGATGAGCGCCAAGAAGCGAGCGGGAGACATGCTCCGACGTGCCCTTGGCGTGCTAAAGGCGTTTGAGGTGACTACCGGCGAGGTGTCTTTCAAGCTCGATGTGGCAGCTGCCGTAGGTGTCGCGGACTCGGGTGACCTTACTGAAGATATGCGTGATCTGTTCGTGGCGGTTGGACAGGCCGCTCAAGAGTCCGGGCTTGGTTTCGCGCTGATCCTGGACGAGATCCAGAATTTGAGCCGCAACGACTACGAGGCTCTTATCATGGCGCTCCACAGAGCAAAGCAGCGGCGCTTGCCCGTCGCTTTCGTCGGCGCCGGTTTGCCTCTGATCCCGTCCTTGACGGTCGAGGCCAAGTCCTATGCTGAGCGCATGTTCGTCTACCCGTCCATCGGAGAGCTCTCAGATAAGCCTGCAAGTGAAGCCCTTGTTCTCCCCGCAAAGCAGCAGGGTGTCTCGTGGGCAGAAGACGCCGTTAACGAGGTCCTCGCTTACACCGAGGGCTACCCTTATTTCATTCAGGAGTACGGGCGACGTGCCTGGGCTCTAAAGACCGGAGATCGCATCACTTCGCAAGACACCAAAAACGCCAAGGTGCTAGTCGAGGCGGATCTCGACGAAAGTTTCTTCGAGGGGCGCATCGGGCGACTCACACACTCCGAGACCGCCTACGTGAGCGCTATAGCCGAGCTTGGAGATGGGCCACAAGCAGGAGCCGCGGTTGCCAAGCTGCTTGGGCGTAAGCCAACCTCGTTGTCGCCGGTGCGCGACGGTTTGATGCGCAGCGCTGTTATCTATGCCCCAAGACGAGGCCTCGTGGACTTCACGGTCCCGCACTGCGCTGCGTTCATCCGTCGTCATTATCCTGTTGAAGAACAGTAGTCGAGCAACCTCAACGGCGTTTTCGCTCGCCGCCGCCAAGGCTTACCACGCTTTCCACCGCAGGGCTTGACGTATGCCCTTGTGTGCTGTTGACTGTCGCCCGATGGCGATTGGTCAACATGTTTCTAATACCCGGGCGGCCGCCGGCGGTGGCGTCGAGCCGGGCTGTGTCATCGACCGTCGTTGGGGGGAGTCGAGCTTTGCCGACTGACGATGGGGCGCCTCCAGCAGGGAGTCGTGTGGGGGCGCGCGAGCGGGTTTATACGTTGCAGCGGGCGCGCCTGCTCGACGCAATGTCCCAGGTGGTGGCGGAGCGGGGATTGCGCGGCGCGAGCGTGAAGCTCGTGACTGGGCGCGCCGGCATCTCGTCGTCCTCGTTTCGAGCGGTGTTCGCGAGCCTGGACGACTGTTTCCTGGACGTGCTGAAGCAGGTCATGACGCGCTCCACCGCTTTGATGGTCGAAGCTTTCGAGCGTGAACCAGTTTGGCAGGACGGTGTCTTGGCAGCCCTGGAGGCTTTGCTCGTATTCCTTGACACTGAGCCCGCATCGGCAAGGGTATGCCTGGTGGAGTCCCTCGCCGGCCCACCCTCGGCTTTGCTTTTGCGCGCAAGTATGCTCGAACAGCTGGATCCTCTGGTTGACCGGGGCCGCGACCTGTTGAGTGCAGATCAACAGCCTTCAGCGATGACCGCCGGGGCCACGATCGCCTCCGTAGCGGGAATCCTGCACGCTCAGCTCGTGGCCGGCAGCGCGCCGCCGTTCGTTTCATTGCTGGGCGAGTTGGCGGGAATGGTTGTGGCTCCCTATCTCGGAGTGGTGGCGGCCAGGAGGGAGATCGAGCGAGGCAATCTTCGTGCGGGCGAGCTCCTTCAACAGCCCTCTCCCGGGCCGAGCCGAGACCGCGTTTCGATCCCCAAGGAGGTTCGCCACGCAAGAGCCGACCGTCTGCGCTTATGCCTGGCCTACATCGCCGAGAACCCCGGCGTGAGCAACCAAGCGATCGCCTCCGGGATCGACTTGTCCCACCTGGGTCAAACCTCCACAGCCCTTTCGCGTTTGAACAGGGTCGGCCTACTCAGAAAGCAAGCCGGTGGCGCTGGCTTACCAAACGCATGGTGGCTCACCCCACACGGCGAGCAGGTCGTGAGCGCGCTCGAGTATCCCTGAGCCGATCTCCTCCGCGGGCGATGCTCTCCTTGAGCGCTCTGCGCAAAATACCCTCCCAAGCGAGGCCTACTGTATTGGCGTAAGCGGCTCGCGGGTCTCCTCGGCTGTTGTCGGCACCCCTAAAATCAACTACCTGACTTTCCTCTATCCAACGCGCCTGCGACGGAGCACGATGATGGAGTCACGAGCCGATGCCCATTCGGTCCCGTGCCCCCAAGGGGGGCTGGCCGGCCTGCCCACAAGCGTTGAGTATGCGCGCATGTGGGCGGGCCTGTCGTTCATTTGAGCTGGCTGGGTCTCACGTGCCACCTCGCCATTGTCTCGTTGTCTCGGGTGCGCCCACCTCGCGAAGGCTTTGTTCGCCGGCTGCCGCAGAAGCGCTCGCGATAGTGTGCTCCCCCTGCCTGTGCCTACAAAGCACTGACATGCAACCAGTTGGTTGCATGTCATCTAAACCTAGGATCACCCCCATGGAGATACTCCCAGCCCGCATCCCAGGCCCCGCCTTGATCGCGCCTTCTGTCTTTGGCGACGAGCGCGGCTTCTTTGTCGAGACATACCGCCAGCAATGGCACTCCGAGGCCGGCATCCCCGAGGATGAGCAGTTCATTCAGGACAACCATTCCCGCTCCAGCAGAGGTGTCGTGCGCGGCATGCACTTCCACGTCGGCAGTGGTGTGACCAAGCTTGTGCGCTGTGCGCGCGGCAAGATCCTCGATGTGATCGTCGACCTGCGCCGCGGCTCGCCCACTTACGGCGAGTGGGAGGGCTTCGAGCTTGACGACGAGACCATGCGCGTCCTTTACGTGCCCGTCGGCTTCGCCCACGGCTTCTGCGTGCTCAGCGACGTCGCCGACGTCAACTACAAGCAGAGCGCTTACTACGACCCCGCGATCGAGCGAGGCATCGCTTGGAACGACCCCGATGTAGCGATCGACTGGCCGCTGCCCCTGGACGAGTTGATCGTCTCCGCGCGCGACAGCTCAGCTCCCCTCTTGCGCGATCTAGCACCAGAGCTGCCGTTCGAGTACTCGGCCTGAGCTCTCTACAGCTCGGTCACGAGCAGTCGATAGCCGAGGTCTAGTTGCTCGAGCGACAAAAGCTCGCGATTGCGCTCGCTCCAGCGGCCCGTCCCGAGGTCCTCCGCAAGCTCCTGGAGGCCGCCCAACCGCTGCGCGGCGCCTGGCAGCTGAAAAGTCGGTATGCCCGCGCGCACCTGCTCCTCTAGATAAGCCCGCGGACGGCGCCAATGGGCTGCCAGCAAGCCGTTCTCGCAATCGTGGGGGACGACAACCGTCTCTACTTGCACCTCGTCGCCGGTGGCCACGCGCTGTTGCTCGAGCGGCGGAAAGCGACGGCTGTGCAAATATCCGAGCTCGGGCAGGTAGTCGCTCAGCAGCCAAAAACGATCGGCATAGATTGGGTCGTAGGTAAAGATCACCACGCGCTTGCGTGCGACCCTGCGCAGCTCTTGTACTCCGATGCGCCAGTCGGCCCACTGGTGAAGCGTCAAGCAGGCCATCGCGGCGTCCACGCTTGAGGATGGGATCGGCAGGCTTTCGGCATGCCCTCTGATCGGGGTCGTCGTCAGCCCTTGGGTGCGCCGAGCGATCCTGTGCTCGGTCGGCTCGATCGCGAGCACCCAACGGTCGACCGGCTCGTACTCCGCCGCGCCGGCGCCGACATTTGCGACCGAGCGGGCATCGCCGAGCGCTTCGTGGATCTGTCTGACAATCCGCGGGTCCGCCAGTCGCAGGGCCGGATGCTCATGCGCAACCTGCTCGTGGGTGCCCCCGTTGTGTTCGTGGGTATGGCTCATAAGAAGTAAGCGAACGTTTCCGCGCCGGAATAGAATCTCCTGCAACCCCTGATGGGCCGCGGATGCAATGCTTATGCCCGATGTCCCGCCGTCTCAGTCTCCTGCGCCGTCGTGTCGGCGAGTTCACGCTTACGCCCGAGCGATATGCGCTGGTGGCATATGTCGCGCTCGCCGCGCTCACCGTGATCGTAATGAGCGGAGCCGCCGTGCGGCTCACCGGCTCTGGGCTCGGTTGCCCGACGTGGCCGCGCTGCTACGGCAAGATCTACCCGCCGCTTGAAACTCACGCGGTGATCGAGTTCTCAAACCGGATGATCACCGTCCCCGTCTCGATCGCGGCTATTGCTGCCTTCGTGCTGGCCTTCCGCCGCCGGCCCTACCGGCGCGATCTGATGCGCCTCAGCGCGCTCCTGCCCCTCGGAGTACTCGCCCAAGCCGTGCTCGGCGGCTTGACGGTGCGCGGAGCGCTCGACTACGGCTGGGTCATGGCTCACTTCGCGCTCTCGATGCTTGTGCTCGTCGCGGCCGTTGCGCTCGCCTGGCGCGCCACCTACGAGCCCGGCGTGCGCGCGCTCTCCACAGACAGAACGCTTGCCTTCTGGGCGCGCGCTGCCGTGGCGCTGGGCGCTCTGACGATCTTTGCCGGCACCGCCGCCACGGCCGCCGGTCCGCACGCCGGCGGCTCGCCTGGCCAGAAGATCAATCGCCTGGACTTCGACGGCAAGGGCACGATGGACTTCGTGATCCACCGGCACGGCGAGATCGCGCTTGTGTTCGGGCTCGTGGCGTTGCTCGTCTGGTGGCTTGCGCGCCGATCCGGTCCCGCTGGCCCCGCCGATCCGTTGGTGCGCCGCTTCTCGACCGTCACATGCGTACTGATCGCTTTGCAAGGGGGCGTTGGGCTCGACCAGTATGAGACGCACCTGCCGACCGAGCTCGTATGGGTGCACGTCAGCCTCGCTTCGCTTACTTGGCTTTCCGTGCTGTGGACCGCCTGCGCCGCCGGTCGCCTGCAGCCGCGTGCTGTGGGCGTGAGCGAGCCGCGAGCGGCCTCCCGCGCTCGCGTGTCCGCTTAGCGCCGTAAGTGTCAACCGGTGGGCTCGCTCAGGCGCTCGCGGGCCCGTTCTCGGCATATTCCCCGTAAATTGGGGCCCGAAATGGGCTCGCAGGCGGTGTCTGGGCGCGCGGACGTCCTTGCCAACCGTTAGCCTGGGCCGCAGTAACGAAACTCGAGAAGGGACTGCCATGACAAAGAACGAGCTGGCTGATGGGGTCGCACAGCGGACGGGCTTGGCGGGAACGCAGGCACGACAGGCGCTGGAGGCGACGATCGACTTGATCTCCGACGAGCTGGCTGGCGGCGGCGAGGTTGCTCTCGCCGGTTTCGGCAAGTTCAGCGTCAGCAACCGCGCGGCCCGGCAGGGACGCAATCCCTCGACGGGGGAGACGATCAACATCGCGGCAAGCAAGGCCGCGAAATTCTCAGCGGCGAGCGCGCTGAAGAAGCGTTTGAACTAGTACCCACCCGCTCGATCAACGGAGCAGATGGACGTCGAGCAGCGGCGAGCCCTTCGTGAGGCACGTCGGCGCGAGGGTACGCGCAGACGTACGCGAGGGCTCGCCGCTGCAGCATTGATCGTCGTCCTTGCGATCGTGGCTGTCGTGGCGCTCGGCTCGGGCGGCGGCTCCTCCAAAGGCGGCTCGCATGGCGCCTCCGTGAGTTCTGCTGGCGCTGGTGCCAGCGCTTCGGGCGGCGGCGGCGGCGGCGCCAACCAGACCGGCCGGCAGGGCTCCGGTGCCGCGAATGGCGCCGGCAGTAAGAGCGGTGGCTCCGGCGCGATCGTTGCCTCCACCGGCCGCCCCTCTAGCGCCGGTACGGCCGGCACAGCGACTGGCCCTGCCGGCCACGAGTCCGTGCCGATCTTGATGTACCACGTCATAAACCCGCCGCCTTCGGGCGCGAAATTCCCTGGGCTGTACGTATCGCCAGAAGAATTCTCTGCTCAGATGCACGCGCTTGCCGCCGCCGGCTTTCATGCGGTGACGATGGATCAGATGCGCGCCAACTGGACCCGCGGCACGCCCCTTCCCGCCGGCAAGCCGATCGTGCTGAGCTTCGACAACGGCTACCAGTCCCAATACACCCAGGCGCTACCGGTGCTGCGCAAGCTCGGCTGGGTGGGTGTCGAGAACATGCAGCTGACGGGGCTGCCGCCTTCGCAGGGCGGCTTGAGCCAAGCGCAGATCGAAGGCCTGGTGGCCGCCGGCTGGGAGCTCGACACGCAGGGGATCAGCCATGCGGACCTGATCACGCTCGGACCGGCGGCCCTGCACGAACAGGTCGCTGTCGCACGCGCACAGGTGCAGCGCCGCTACCACGTGCCGGTCAACTGGTTCTGCTACCCCTCCGGGCATTACAACCTAACGGTTATAAACGCGGTCAAGGCTGCGGGATATGTGGGCTCCACCACTGTCGTGCCCGCCTGGGCCTCGCCAAGCGATGACCCTTATCGCCTGCCGCGCCTGCGTGTGCTGGGCGGCACGAGCCCTGAGGAGCTGCTCGCCGAGCTGGCCGCGATCCGCTCGAATCCGGCCCCGCCCGCGTCATATGGGGGCAGCGAATGAGCACAGGACACATCCGAGGGGCGGATCGATAAGATTCCGCCGATGAACACCGTGCCCGGCTGGGGCTCATGGAGCCTCGATCCCCTTGCGATTCTTGCGCTGCTTGCCGCGGCGGTCCTGTACGTGCGTATGTACCGGCGTGCCGCCTCGCGCTCAAAAGCCGTCGGTGCCGGCCACTGGATCCCCTACGCCGGCGGTTTGATCGCGCTCGCGATCGCTTTGCTCTCGCCGCTGGATGCGATCGGCGACCGTTGGTTGCTCTCCGCGCATATGGCCCAGCACGTGCTGCTGTCCGACATCGCTCCGGCGCTGCTGGTGCTCGGGCTGCGCTCGCCGGTTCTTTCGCTCGGCCTTGCCCGTCCCGCGCTGCGTGCTGTCGCCCCCGGTGGGCGCTGGGGCCGTACGCTGGCGCTGCTCACGTCTCCTTGGGTTGCGATTCCGCTTTGGGCGCTCGCCACCTGGGTATGGGCGATTCCGCCGGTCTTCGACTTCGCCGCTCAACACACAGTCGTGCATGCCTTCGAGCATGCAACCCTCTTCTACACGGGGCTCGCTCTTTGGTGGCTGATCATCGATCCGATGCCGCGCGTGCGGCCGCGTCCAGACGGCCAGCGCCTGGCGCTGCTCGGCTTCAGTCGCATCGCCTCCGCCGCGGTCTGCCTTCCCCTGACCTGGATCACGACCACGCAGTACCCGCTCTACGCCGACGCGCCACGCGCCTTTGGCATCTCCGCGATCGCCGATCAGCAGATTGCGGGCGCAGGCATGTGCTTCGTCGAGTTCCTCGTCTTCGGCATCGCCTTCGCCGCGGTCTTCATCAGCATGCTCAGCCGCGACGACTCACGTGTAGCGGTGGCTGAGCAGGCCGCTGCAGGGCACTAAGGTCCGCCGAAGCGCGAGTCTTGCTGGCTAGCACTACTCGCGGATTACCATTCCTCATCTAACTCGTGCGACGAAGAGCGTCCGGTCAATCCAGTCTGCGGGATCGGGTCGAGCCTGAAGCTCGCGTTCGATCGCGCTGACGATCATGCTGAACTCGCCATGATCTATGCCGACCACGATTGCGCATCCTGTGTGATGCCGACCAGCCTCGGCCCAGCGCCGTGCGATGAGCGGGAAGTCCTTGACGTCGAACGTGACGAATATCCGTTCTTCCTCCGCGGCAAGAGATAGCAGTTGTTCGTCGCTCGATCCGTCGAGTTCGCGCTCTTCATCAGCGGATCTGACGTCGTGGCCTCGATCGCGAAGTTGGATGGCAACTCGTCGTCTCGAGATATGAGCGTCGAGAAAAAGCTTCACGGAGCGTGCGCTCAGCTCAGATGTCTATCCGGCTGACCTCGATGAAGGGGAATTCCTCTTCGAGTTGCTCGATCGGACGCCGGTTTTCGGCTATGGCCGCGTCTATCTCCTCTGGGAACCGCTTGTAGTAGTCAAGGGCCAGCCGAATGTGGCGCTCGCTGGCCGAGCCACCGTCCACCATGCTCTCGATGGAGGCTATGTCACGGTAGGCATCGACAATCTGCCAGACATCGAAGGCCGTACCGATAACCCAAGCTCGCCGTTCCCAGTCTGCGCCCCGGAAGGAGACGCCTGGGAAAAGCCTCATCCGCATCGCCTCCTCGGCGAGCCCTTCGACTATGGCCCCCTTGCTGCGACCTGTGCGCTGTGCCTCCGATTGAACCAAGGCCTCCATTCTCTCTGAGAGGCGCATGCTGAACGGAGCGGACTTAGTCGACATCGACTTCTATTGTATCACACGAATTACAGCGTAATTCTCAACCACAGCCCGTGTTGTTACCGCAGCTCGAGCACGTGTAGCAAGAGCCCGTGCGCTGCATCATGCCTCCGCACTGGTTGCAGGCCGGGCCGAGGTCCAGGCCCTGCATGCGGGCCGGGACGACTGGGGGGGAGTCTGTCAACGCCGCCGCCGCTGGAACGCTGTCGGCGCCGCCCGCGCTTGCCTCTGGGCCGGCCGTGTCGGAGGAAGCCACCGACTGGGCTGCCTCCTCGGCCAGCTTGCGGGCTCGCACCGCCGGCGTGAGGATGCCCAGTTCCTCCTGGGCATCGGTGTCCAGGAAGCGGCTGGCCACCCAGCGCAGGATGTAGTCGGGCATCGACTTGGCGAACGGGATCTCCGGGTTGCCGGTGATTCCCTCCGGCTCGAAGCGCATGTAGCTGAACTTCTCCACGAGCGTCTCGAGCGGGACCCCGTATTGGAGGGCGATCGAGATGGCCGTGGCGAACGAGTTCATCATGCCTTTGATCGTCGAGCCCTCCTTGCCGATGTCGGTCAGGAAGATCTCGCCTACCGTGCCGTCCTCGTACATGCCGGCGGTGATGTAGCCCTCGTGGCCGCCGATCGAGAACTTGTGCGTGATCGACTGACGCTCGCGCGGCATGCGCTTGCGTCGTGGGCCCGCCTCGGCCAGCGCCTTGCTGACCGCTTGCTCCACGATCGCGTCGACGTCGGCCGGAGCCGGCGCGTCCTTCTGCGCGTCGGTGCGCAGAGCTTGCGCCGTCTTCGAGCCGTCGCGGTAGATCGCCAAAGCCTTGATGCCCAGGCGCCAGGCCTGGGTGTAGGCGTCGGCGATGTCCTCCACCGTCGCCGTCTGCGGCATGTTTACGGTCTTTGAGATCGCGCCGGAGATGAACGGCTGCACGGCGCCCATCATCTTCAGGTGGCCCATGTGGCTGATCGCGCGCTCACCGACGGCCACGTCGAACACCGGCAGGTGCTCCGCCGCCAGGCCCGGCGCGCCGATGATCGTGCCGTGCTCGGCCAGATGTGCCTCGATCTGCTCGACCTGCTGCTCGGAGTAGCCGAGCGTCTGCAGGGCCAAGGGCACAGTGCGGTTGACGATCGTCATCTGGCCGCCGCCGACAAGCTCCTTGAACTTGACGAGCGAGAAGTCTGGCTCCACACCCGTCGTGTCGCAGTCCATCAGGAAGGAGATCGTGCCTGTCGGAGCCAGCACCGTCGCTTGGGCGTTGCGGTAGCCGAACCGCTCGCCCAGCTCCACCGCCTCGTCCCATGAGCGGCGCGCGGCCTCCAGCAGCTCCGTGTCCTGGCAGATCGTGTCGGGGATCGCGTAGGAGGAGTCGCGGTGCATCTGCATCACTGCGTTGTGCTCCGCGCGGTTCTCCTCGTAGTGCTCGTACGGGCCGAGTGCGGCAGCGACGCGCGCGGACTCGCGGTAAGCGCGTCCTTTCATCAGCGCCGTGATCGCCGCCGCCGTACCCCTGCCGGCGTCGGAGTCATACGGCATGCCGTTGCTCATCAGGTAGGCGCCGAGGTTGGCGTAGCCGAGGCCGAGCTGGCGGAAGGCGCGCGCGTTGACGCCGATCTGCTCGGTCGGGTAGCTCGAGGGGCCGACGACGATCTCCTGAGCCAGCAGCATGATGTCCACCGTGTGCTCGAAGGAACGCACGTCGAAAGTGCTGTCTGGGCGGCGGAACTTCATCAGGTTCAGCGAGGCCAGGTTGCAGGCCGAGTCGTCGACGTGCATGTACTCAGAGCACGGGTTCGACGCGTTGATGCGGCCACTTTTCGGGCTCGTGTGCCATTGGTTGATGGTCGTGTCGTACTGCACTCCGGGGTCCGCGCAGCGCCACGCGGCCTCGGCGATTTCGCGCATCAGCTCGCGTGCGCGAATCGGCTCGCCGACGGGCTTGCCCGTCGCGCGCGCGTTCAGGTGCCAATCCTCGTCTGCCTCGACGGCGCGCATGAACTCGTCGGTGATACGCACCGAGTTGTTGGCGTTCTGGTACTGGATCGACTTGAAGCCGTCGCCGTCGATCGACATGTCAAAGCCCGCGTCGCGCAAAGCTTCGGCCTTGTCCTCCTCCTTGGCCTTGCACCAGATGAACTCTCTGATGTCGGGATGGTCGACGTCGAGCACGACCATCTTGGCCGCGCGGCGTGTCTTGCCGCCGGACTTGATCGTGCCGGCCCACGAGTCGGCGCCGCGCATGAAGGAGACCGGGCCCGAGGCGGTGCCGCCCTTGGCCAGCGGCTCCATCGAGCCGCGGATGTTCGACAGGTTGATGCCCGAGCCGGAGCCACCGCGGAAGATGTTGCCCTCCTTGGTGTTCCATTCGAGGATCGACTCCATAGTGTCCTCGACTGACAGTATGAAACACGCACTGCATTGAGGGCTCTCCTCGAAGCCGACGTTGAACCAGACCGGCGAGTTGAACGCTGCTAGCTGGTGCAGGAGGATGTGGGTCAGCTCGGCCTCGAAGGACTCGGCATCCTCCTCGCTCGCGAAGTAGGCGCGCTCGCGACCCCACGCGGCGATCGTGCCTGCCACACGTCCGATCATCTGCTTGACAGAACGCTCGCGCTCGGGGTGGCCGATCTGGCCCCTGAAGTACTTCTGGGCCACGATGTTGGTCGCGTTTTGGCTCCAGCTCTTGGGAAACTCGACGTTCTCCTGCTCGAAGGCGACGCGGTCGCCGTGGCCGATGCGCGCGTCGCGCAGCTCCCACTCGACCGTCTCGAATGGGTGCGTCCCAGGGGAGGTGAACAGGCGCTTGACCGATAGCGCCTCGCCGGCGCTCGTGTCCTCTGCAATCGTGGGGTGCTGGGTGAAATCCATCGGCCTTACCTCCTCTGCGCCGTGTTGTGCGACGCCCACTCGACTCTGTTCTCTTGGGGGTCGAGAATCCTCTCGCGCCCCCCGGACAGACACCGAGAACCTTGAATTTTAGAGGGCTTTTCGGCGTTTACCGGAGTGCTTCGAGCGGTTTTGGACGCCTGTCTAGTGACCGAGTCGCGCCCAGTCGCTGAACTCCGCCCAGGTCTCCGAGGCGCGGTATGCCGCCTCGCGCAGCGAGTGCGTCAGCGAGATTGTCCAGCGCGGTTCCAGCGCAAACCAGCGCCCCAGCGCCCACACGATGCAGCCGAGCACTAGCAGCGCACCGAGGATCGCCAGCGCCAGGGCTCCGGCGGACAGTCCTTTGGCGCTTGGTTTCTGCCTGTGCGCCACGATCACGGTCGTAGAGCCTGGCGTCGTAGTTGGTACAGCCGAGGTCGGGGTGCTCGCCGTCTGCGTCGCGGTGCCTGCGGGCGTGGTTGTGGGGGGCGCCACGGTGCCAGGTTGAGCCGCGCCTGTAGGAGCGGAGGTTCTCGTCGTCGCTGAGGTCGGCGTCGTGCTCGCCGGGACCGACGTGGTCGGGGTCTTAGTCGTGGTGGCGATGTGGACTTTGACCGACGCTGGGATAGTGATGCCCAGAGCCTTGTCGGTCGTGGCACCAGCTGCTTGTGCGGCGGCCGGGAGCAACGCGGCAAGCGCGCACACTGCCCCAAGGCTGAATGCGGCGCCCCGTCCTTTTAGTTTGGCAGTCATCGCTTTCGCCATGCTAACGGCAGCTCTCTTACTCGGGGTAGGGCCGGCTTGCCAGTGCTGGCACGAACATCGGCGCGCGTAAGCGCGCCTCTCCCCAGATCGACAAGCTCTGAGAACGCGCGCCGCGCCGCTCATGCGCTGGGCGCTGGCAGCAGGTCCTCTATCTCCGAGAGCGCCTGCTCGAGCACGTGCGCGGTGGGTTGCTCGCCGTCGATCGGACGCATGCGCTGTGGTTCGGCGTGCGCGAGCTGCTCGTAAGCGGCGGCGATCGCCTGGAAGAAAGATTCGTCCTCGCGCTCCAGCCGGTCGGGTTCGGCACCGCGCGTCTGTTGCCGGCCGCGCCCGGTGGCCGGGCTGATCTCAAGCAGCAGCGTGCGGTCGGGGGCGAGCCCGCCGCTGGCGAACAGGTTGATGGCGCGCACCTGCTCGACGCCGAGATCGCGCCCGGCGCCTTGATAGGCGAGCGAGGAGTCCACGAAGCGGTCGAGCAGCACCCAGCTGCCGTCTTCGAGCAGCGGCCCTACCCGCTCGTGCACCAGCTCGGCGCGGGCGGCCGCGTACAGCAGCGCCTCGGCTCGTGCACCGATCTGTAGCGCCGGGTCCTTCACCAGCTCCCTGATCCGCTCCGACAGAACGACTCCGCCGGGCTCGCGCAACAGCTCGACCCTTACGCCTCGCTCTTCGATCGCCTGCGCCAGCGCTGCCGCGAGCGTCGACTTGCCCGCGCCGTCCAGGCCCTCGATCGTGATCAGCTTGCCCTTGCTCACGTGTGCAAGGTACATGCGTTTGCGGCATGCCCCCCCGCGTGAGGGGTGATCACCTCTGTGGACAATGACGGACGCATTCAAACAGCCCGTGGGTTTGCCTCTCTGCGAACCGGGGACAAATGCTCCAAAACAAGCGATGCCCCCCGCGCGCGCGGGGGGCATCGTGCTTTTTGAACGTTTCGCTGCCTGCCCATCGTGGTTTTCCGTGTCGGGTCACCTCTAGGATGGCCTCAATGTCGCCAATGTCCGCCGAGCCGGTTGCCGTCGAAGTAACGCTCGCCGGCATCGAGCCACATCCGCACGCACGTGCTGTGCTGCTACCGGCGCTGCCCCCGACCGGCAGCCCTTCGCACGCTTATCTCTTTCATGGTCCGTCGGGCACCGGCAAGCGCACGGTTGCGCGTGCGTTCGCGGCCGCCTTGCTTGCCGACGGTGCGCAGCAGCCGCAGACGGTCCTCGCGCGGGTGCAGCGCGGCGCCCATCCCGATCTGACCTGGGTGACGCCAAGCGGGGCGAGCGAAGTGCTCGTCAGCGACATCGACGAGCCGGTGGTGGCAGCTGCGGCGCACACGCCCTTCGAGTCCAGCCGTCGCGTGTTCGTGATCGAGGCGGCCGGCAGCATGAACGACCAGGCCGCCAACCGTTTGCTCAAGACGCTGGAGGAGCCCCCTCCGTTTGCCCATCTGATCCTGCTGGCCGAGCACCGTGAGGACGTGCTGCCCACGATCGCCTCGCGCTGCCAGCAGGTGCGCTTCGACCCGCTCTCCGACGAGCTGCTCGCCGAGCGCCTGCAGAGCGCAGGCGGCGCCCCGATCGCGCCCGAGCGCGCCGCCGCCTGCGCGCGCCTGGCCGCCGGCGACGGACAGCTCGCGGAGCTGCTGGCCGGCGAGCGCGGTATCGCCCTGCGCGAGTGCGCCGAGCAGTTCGTGCGCTCAGCGCTGCAAGGCAACGTCGAGCAGCGACGCTGGATGGGGCTGCTCGAGGCTGCCAAGGCGGCCGGCGCGGTTGCCGGGGCGGCGGTCAGCGAGCGCCTGCACGAACAGGCTGGGTTCCTGCCGAGCAAGGAGCAACGCAAGTACGAGCGCGAAGGCGCCGATGTCGTGCGCCGCGCCGAGCGCCGCGAGCGCACCGCGACGCTTGAGCTGGGCTTGCGCCTGGCCGAGCTGTGGCTGCGCGACGTCTGGTGCCTGCTGGTCGGCGCTCCAGAGCTTGCTTATGCCTGCGACCGCGCGGCCGAGCTGGCGGCCGACGCCGCCGGCCGTGACGCGCCGTCGCTACAGCGTGGCGTCGAGCTCGTGCGCGACACGCGCCTGCGTCTGGATTTGAACGTCTCCGAGGAGCTCGCCCTGGAAGCGCTCGCCTACCGTCTGGCGAGCTTGCTCGCAGGCCCCTCAGCCGGCTTGGACTAGCGCGCCAATTGCTCCGAGGTTCGGCGTCAGCTCGTAAGTCCCAAACGCCATGAAGCGCGAGAACAGCCGGTTCTCGGGGCCGTGGAAGTCGGCCGAGCCGGTGCTCAGCAGGTCGAGCTCGGTGCAGCGCTTGGTCAGCAGTTCGGTCTGCTCTTGCGTGTGCGTTACGTAGAAGGCCTCGATCCCGTCGATGCCGAGCCCGCGGAAGCGCTCGACCATCGCCAGCGCTTCATTTGAGTCCTCGACGTCCCAGAAAGGGTGCGCCCAGATCGCGACTCCGCCGGCAGCGTGGATCGCGTCTACCGCCTCTTGCACGGTCGGCGTGACGCGCAGAGCGAAGGCTGGGCGGCCCTCGATCAAATAGGCTTTGATGAACGAGCCGATGTCGTCGATCTGCTCCTCGCGCAGGCGCTCGGCATTGGCGGGATGGCCTAGCGCCGCTTCGGCAAGGTGGGGTCGACCGATCGGTTCGCCGGCCTTCACGCGCGCGTCGATCGCCTGCTGGTCGAGCTCGATGCCTAGTGCGCGCAGGTTGTCGGCCATGCGCAGCGTGCGCTGCTCGCGGTCGGTGAGAAAGCCGGAAAGCGCTCTTGTGAGCTGGGGATCTCTGTGGTCGATCAGATAGCCGAGGATGTGCAGTTCGCGCGCCACACCATGCTCGCCGCCGTCATCGATCGCGGAGATCTCGATCGCCGGCACGACTGTGACGCCGTGCTCGGCACCGGCGGCAAGTGCCTCGTCCACACCCGCAACCGTGTCGTGATCGCTCAGCGCAAGCAGCTGCACTCCGGCCTGCGCGGCCCTCGCTACGACCTCGGCCGGCTCGAGCACGCCGTCGGAGCGCGTGGAGTGCGACTGCAGGTCAAAGCGCGGGGGGGTCGGTGTGTCGGACACGGCCGCAGACTATGCGATTGCCGCGCGCAGCGTCCTCGCTGAGCGGCGACTGGTGTTTGTGCGAAGCAGCTCGCAATAAACCAGCGCCGCTTGCTTGAGGCGTGCTACGTAGCGCGCCTTTCGGAGCAGGGTTGCGGCTTCAGCAATGCGGAAACCCGATTATAACCTGCAAGTTATAAGTGCGTTTTGAAACACGTTCTAAGCCGCGCGCGGGCAGCCATCGGGCCGTGCGTCGGTCACGCGCATGTCGCAGCCGGGCGTATCGGCCCGGTGCAGGCCGTCGTCGAAGCGCTCGTCCCCTGGCTTTCTCACAGCAAGCGCCCCGTCCACGAATGGCCTGACCCGCTCGGCAACGACCCTTCGCAGAGCGCGCACCGCGGCGTGGTAGCGCCCGGCTGGGCCCGCCAGCGTTTCGCCCTGCTCTGAGCGCGCACACAGGCAGCCGTGTACGGCATCGGTCTCCAGAGCGCGGGCCATCGCCTCGTCCCACATCGCCTCCAGGTATGCCAGCGCCGCTCCGACTTCCTCCTCAGGGAGCCGCTTAGGTGCCTCCAGATGGCGCAGTACGGGGATCACCTCACGGTGTAGCCAGTGCTGCTCGGCGTCCGCGCGCAGCAGCAGGCGAATATCTGATGGTAGGAAAGAATCGGATGATCTTGACATAAGCGTATGGGCCGTATCGGGGATCTGGCCTATCCATGCCTTCGACTCGGGTCAGGTTCGGCTTTAGGAGGATGACCGCACATTCCACGTTTTTCTCCACAGCCTCCTTTTGTCAGGGCCGATGCTCAAACACTCGGCCAACTCTTGCCGATCCCGTAACCCGTCCAAGCGTGACGCTTGGACGAGCTTGTGCCAAGCAGCTCCGTCTCCTAAAGATGCTCCCTGCCGTGGGCCGATGCTTGAGGTAGAGATGCCGACCGTTCACGGCCACACCCTGCGTCTACCCAAACGCCCCGATCCCGCGGCGCGCCTACCCGGCCAACACGCGCGCGCGACGTTCCTGCGGCTGCGCTTGCGTACGCTTGTGACGCTTGGCGTCCTGGCCGTTCTCACGACCGTCTTCGGGAAGTCCTTTGGCTTGCACAGTCCTTTGTTCATCGGCTCCGAGCTGGCCTTGTTGATCACGATGTTCGTCGTCTCGCGCTATGTGCTGCCGCTAGTCGAGCGCCATGACCGTGGCGCCGCCGGCGAGGAGCACGTCGGCGGCCTGCTCGACGAGCTCTCGCAGGACGGCTGGCGTGTCATTCACGACGCCAGCTTCGACTACGGTAACGTCGATCACATCGTGCTCGGAGCTCAGGGTGTGTTCACGGTCGAGACCAAGAGCCGCCAAGGGGATGTCCGCGTGCGCACCATCCACGGTGGGATTCTGCGCCAGGCCCAGGAGCAGCGCGAAACGCTCGAGCGCGTAACCGGCGAGCAGGTTGAGCCGTTGGTCGTCTTCAGCCGTGCCTGGGTAGACAAACCGTTGGCCCGTCGTCGCGGTGTGCGCATCGTCCCGGCGCGCATGCTGCTCGCCTATCTCAAGCGCCACACAGAGACGCTCACGCCCGAGCAGGTCGAGCAGGCTCACGCTCGCATTGTGGCTGCTCTTGCGGAGAGCGAGTCTCGAGCCCGATAGGCTTCTCGGGTGGCCACCGCCGTCGCGCAGCCGCTCGTAGAGCCTGCAGAGCCCCTCGCCGAACCCCCCGCCGAGGCGCTTCCGCGCGGGCCGCGCCTGTCCCCGTTCGTGCTGACGCTGATCTGGTCGCTTGCGCCCGGCTGGGTGATGGACCAGTGCGTGCGGCGCCTTGGCGACAGTTTCACGCTCACGTTTTTCCCGAGCGGGCGCAAACTGGTGATGGTCAGCGATCCTGAGGCGGTCAAGGCAGTCTTCACCGCTCCGCCCGAGGTGGCGCCCTCGGCGGCGGGCGCCTCGCCGATCGCCTCGATCATGGGGCCGAGCTCGGTGATCACGCTGATCGGCCCCGAGCACATGCGCCAGCGCAAGCTGCTGTTGCCGCCCTTCCACGGCGAGCGTATGCGCGAGTACGCCGACGTCATCGTGCAGGCCACGCGTCGCAGCATGACCGAGTGGCCGCTCGACGAGCCGATGAAACTGAGCGAGCGCACGCGTTCGATCACGCTCGAGGTGATTCTGCGCGCCGTCTTTGGCGTGGAGGCCTCGCGCATGGACACGCTGCGCGACGCGATCGGAGGGCTGATCACACCGACACAGTTCCCGGCGCTGCTGCTGTTCGCGCTGCGCGGCCCGAGCCTCGATCGGCCCGGCGGCTCGATCGGGCGTGCGCTCGACCATCTTGACGAGGTCATCTACGCCGAGATCTCAAGGCGCCGTGCTCAGGAGGATCTTGGCGAGCGCGCCGACATCCTCTCGTTGCTGTTGCTCGCGCGCGACGAAGATGGTCAGGCGATGACCGACCAAGAGTTGCGCGACGAGCTCGTCACGCTTTTGCTCGCAGGCCACGAGACCACAGCCACCTCTGTTGCCTGGGCGATAGAGCGGCTCGTGCGCCACCCCGACAAGCTCGCTCGTCTCGTCGCAGAGATTGACGCGGGTGAGGGCGACGAGTACATGCAGGCTGTGATCTCAGAGACACTGCGCGTGCGGCCCGTGGTGCCGCTTGTGGTGCGCGTGCTGCAGAAGCCTTTGCGCGTCGGTGCTCGTGAGCTGCCGGCTGGCACTCGCGTGGTGCCCTCCATCTACCTCACCAACCGCAATCCGAGCGTCTATGACTCGCCTGAGGAGTTCCGTCCCGAGCGCTTTTTGGAGCTCGCGGGTGGGCGGGACATCAATCCTTACTCTTGGATCCCTTTCGGCGGCGGCATCCGCCGCTGCATCGGCGCATCGTTCGCGACTTTGGAGATGAAGCTGATCCTCCAGACGATGCTGAGCGAGCTGGCTCCGAGCCTGCCTGCACGCGGCGGCAGGCTGTGGCGTCGCGGCGAGTGGAGCCAGCGGCGCGCGATCACGCTCGTGCCCGCCGGCGGTGCGCGCGTGGCCTGGCGTCGTCGCTAACTCTTTTTTCGCTATGTCCCCCGCGCGCGCAGGGGGCATCGCGCATTTTGAAGGTCAAACATCGCGCATCTACAAGCCATGTGCGCCGTGTTGGGTGCCTGCGCCGAGTACCGCCCGCAGCGAGGGGTAGCTTTGTGGGGTGCTCCAATCGAGCCTCATAGATGCGTCCTCTTCCAAGGTGTGGCCAACCCCCGAGCAATTGCTCGAGCGCTTTGGCCTTGAGTCCTTCAGGCCCGGCCAGCGCGAGGCGGTGCAGGCGGCGCTCGAGGGGCGCGACAGCCTCGTTGTGATGCCCACTGGTGGCGGCAAGTCGCTCTGCTATCAGCTGCCTGCGCTTGCTGGCGAGGCGCTCGTGGTGGTTGTGAGCCCGCTGATCGCGCTGATGGCAGATCAGCTTGGGCGTCTACAGCAAGCCGGTGTCAACGCGGCGATGTTGGCCTCGGGAATGGCCGAGGGACACAATGCACAGGCGCTGCGTTCGATCTCCTCAGGTGAGGCGCAGCTCGTGCTGGCTGCACCCGAGCGCTTTGCCTCACGCGCTTTTCGTGAGACGCTCACCACGCGCGAGGTGGGGCTGTTCGTCGTCGATGAGGCCCACTGCGTGGCCGAGTGGGGGCACGACTTCAGGCCCGACTACCTGCGCTTGCACGACGCCATCGAGGCACTCGGTCGTCCGGCGGTGATGGCTACCACTGCAACCGCCACCCCACGCGTGGCGGAGGAGATCGCCGCCCGCCTTGGCCTGCGCGACTGGCTGGCGGTGCGCTCCGGCTTTGACCGTCCTAACTTGACATTCGACGTGGTGGCGCTCGAGGGCAAGGGGGCCGTGGCGCGCAAGCGAGCCACGCTGCTGTATGCGCTCGGGCTCGAGGATGCGCGACCGGCGATCGTGTACTGCGGCACACGTAAGGACACCAACGAGGTCACCGCGCTACTGCGCGAGCACGGGCTCGACGCCGTCTCCTACCACGCTGGCATGTCTCCCGATGCGCGTCGCTCTAGCCAAAAGGCGTTCATGAGCGGGGGTGCCGAGGTTGTGGTCGCCACCAACGCGTTTGGCATGGGCGTCGACAAGGCTGACGTGCGCACCGTCGTGCACTGGGCGGTTCCCACGAGCCTTGAGGCCTACTACCAGGAGGCGGGCCGCGGCGGTCGTGACGGACAACCTGGACATGCGTTGCTGCTCGCGTCGCGCATGGATCTCGGGCGTCTGATCAGGTTCATCAACGAGCGCGAGACCACGGTGGAGGACGTCAAGCGCTACGTCGGCGGTCTGCACACGCGTGCCGTTCGACGGGATCGCCACGATCGGTCACGGCGAGCTTGGGGGTGCGGGCGAGCGCGAACGCGTGCTGCTTTCGATCGCCGAGCGGGCCGACGCGGTGGAGTTGCAGCCCGGCGGCCCCGACGGACTGCTGGTGAGGCTCACCGGCGAAGGATCGCCGCGCAAGGCCTACGCGGCGATCAAGGCGGCCAAAGACCGCGGCTGGGAGGCCTATCGCTCGATCGAGCGCTTCATCTCCAGCGCCGAGACCTGTCGTCGCCGTCAGATCCTCGACCATTTCGGCGACAGGGAGCCGTGCACGGCCGAAGTTCGCTGCTGCGACGTCTGCGAACCCGACGCGATGCTGGTGGAGGCGTCATTGGCGCCGGTGGGACGCGGCAGTCGTCGCATACGCGCGACGGGGGGCGTGAGCGGAGCACACTCCCGTGGCAATGGGGCGAGCGCTGGCGGATCCGCAAAAGGCCACGACGCAGCGGAGGAGATCGAGCTCGATCCGGTGGACGAAAGCGCGTTCGAGAAGCTCAAGGCATGGCGTATAGGGCGCAGCGAAGGCAAGCCCGCCTTCACGGTGGCCGCCAACACGGCACTGGAAGGGGCGCTACGCGCGAAGCCGGCGACCCTCGAGGAGCTGATCGAGGTCAAGGGGATTGGACCGGCGTTCTGCGAGCGCCATGGCGAGTCTTTGCTGCAGGTGCTCGCGGAGCTATGAGTGAGCTCCACGGCCACTCGCCGTCGCATGCGCCGCGGAGAACCGATACCTGCCGACGTCGCTAGCATCCAATAGCCGCGCCGACGTAGCTCAGCTGGTAGAGCACTTCACTCGTAATGAAGGGGTCCGGGGTTCGAGTCCCCGCGTCGGCTCTCACGGTCCAATGAGGTGCTGTGCGAGTTGCTTCCTTGATCTGGTGGGCTCGATCGCGCGTGGCGGCCACGAGTCTCGCTCGAGGCCGCCAAGGCAGTCTGGCTTTACCGCTTCGGGCAGGGAACGGTGGGGTCGATCGTGACTTTTTCGCCGCTCAGGAACGTCAATTCGACCCTGCCGGTGAAGCCGCCTTTCGGACATGTCTTTGGCACCGTGCCGTAGGAGATCAGCTTTTTGCCCTGCTTGTAGGCTGCGCCGAGCTTGCCCTTGATCGACAGCACCGATGCGTAGGGAGCACCGGGAACGGTCAGCACGAGCGGCACGGGCACCGTGAACTTTGGGCCGAATGGGGGGAGCGCGGTGGAGAAGCTGCCGGTCGCGAGTACTTCCAGCACGGCGGGTTCTCTACCTTCGGTATAGAACGCAATCTTGTTTTCGGGAGCGAAGAACGCCTGGATCGTGGCTTTCTCTTGGACGCGTGTCCCGCCGAAGCTGACAACTCCGAGAACTTCTCCCGCCGGGCCGGCATATGACTTCTTAGGGCACAGTTGGACTTCGTGGCTTTCGAGCACCGCCGTCGGGCAGGTCGCAAAACCGGACTGGTGCAGCTTGGTGCCGGAGGGGAGCTCGACCACGACCTGGGTGACCGGCGAGGGGAAGCCCCCGTATTCCGTGCCGCTGATCGTGAGCGTGGCTTCGAGCGCAGCGCCGGCGCCGAGGATGTTGCCAGTGCCAGGGTAGGCGGGGCTGTTGGGCTTGCTCGGTTCGATCGGGATCGGCACGATCTTCGCTTTGACGGTCACCAGCGGTGCCGCGAGCGCGGTGCTAGGCACTGCCAGTGTGGCGATGCCAAGGCAGAGCGTGAGCGCAAGTCGGCGGAGTCTGCGAGGACCTCTGCCCGCGTTCGCACACCTGGTTGTGTCTCGTCCTGCGTCCCCGTGCTCGGCAACCATCGTCTTCCCCCGTTCGCTCTCCTAATAATTTCCTATGCATAAGAAAGCATAGTTACGAGAGTCGGGTGCTGCTGAAAGACGATCTTGGAGTACGGCTGAATGTACCCTCGGGCTATGCAGCCGCCCCAATCGGCTGAATGTACCCTCGGCTAAGCAGCCGCCCCAATCGGCTAAAAGCAATCCTGGCCTACGCGACAGCCTTCAAAGGCCGCAGCTCCTCGCTGGCGGGAATCGTCTGGCGTTGCAGCCGGCCGTTCTCGTCAACGGCATACGCGCCCATGCTGAGCAATGGTGGCGAATAGACGTGCAAGGTCACCGCTGGGTCGCTGCCGGCGTGGCGCACGCGGTGGATGTCCGATGCGGAGAAGTGGAAGCTCTCGCCTGCCCGCACCAATCTGTCGTTGCCGGAGTCGTCGAGCGCAAGACGCTCCTCGCGCACGCAGCCGCTCACAACTGAGACGGCCCCGCAGGAGATGTCGTGGTCGTGAAAGCCGGTGTCGTGGTCTTCCATCCAGCAGATCAGCCAAGCCGTCACGTATTCGTTGCTGAAGATCTCCTCGTAGTGGCGCTGGGTTTGGTCGTGCTTGACCAGGTCGATCCATAGCTCTGGGCAGTTGGCGAGGTCGCCCACGAATGTCTCAAGCTCCGCCCCGCACAGATTGCGTCCTTGGGGCAGGCGGACATAGGAGAGGCCGCCACTCATCGAACTGCCCTCCCGAGCACGGCCACGCGCTTGGGCCGTGGATCCGCGGCCGGCTCGCTGCGCTGGGCGCCGACCGACGGACGGGGCTCGGTCCGTCGTCGCGGCGAATGCTCGATCTGGCGCCGCGCACGCTTCGCCTGTAGCTCCGGGTCTCGCGAGCGCTGGGTCCGTTGTGGCCTGTTTGCGAACAGCCGGTCGGCGTTGCTCGCGAGGCGCTCCCAGTCGAGCGCTTCGCGAATGCCGTGGCAGTCGGGATCGACGACTGGGCGATCGGAGCCGTAGAGCAGCTGCTCGCTCCCCACGAGACGCTCCATCAGGGAGATGGCTTGGGGGCCGTTGGATGAGGTGTCGTAGAAGATCAGGGGATCCTCGATGCCGATCGCCGGCCCGCCGCGGGCAAGCAGCCGCTCGGTGTGCAAGGGGGCGAGCCCGGCGAGCATCGCAAACACCACGCGCAGCTCTGGGAACTGCCGACGAGCGGCGGTGACGAACACGAACCAGGCGGCATGCACCTCGGCCACATAGCGCGTCAGGGCAGGCCACCACAGCGGATCGCCAAGCGTCGCTTCGTGCGTCGGCAGACGGGTTCCCGGCCCCGGGTGGACGAACAGCGGTGTGCCGTGCTCCTGGATGCGGCTGAGCACTGGGGACAGACGCGTGAGCATGTCGATGCTGCCGAGCGCTCCCGCCGGCAGCGAGATGCCGATGCAGCCACGCTCGAGCGCCCGGTCCACGTCGTCGGGGTCGAGGTGCTCGAGCGCTAGCGCGCCCCATACGCCGAAGGGCTCGCCCAGCGCTAGCGCGCCGTCGTGGTAGGCGTCTATCAGCTTCGTCGCGTCCTCGCGGGGGAGCGACTCGATGCCGAGCGGGCTCGACAGGCACACGAGCGCGCGGTCGAGTCCGTCGCGTCGCGCAAGCTCGGCCCGGCGCGAAGCCTCTTCGCTGTCGAGGTCGATCACATAGGGCCGCTCGCCGGCGAGGAACAAGACAGTCAATCCGTGTTCGTCGCGCACGAAGGGATGCTCGCTGCGCCGGGCTAGTGCCTCGACGAGCGGTTGGGTCCAGAGGTGTTGGTGTAGGTCGGTCTTCATGAGCAATCTCCAGATTCTCGATCAGATTTATGAAGAATAGCATATGGCTGAGAAATGTGTGGGGATGCCGGCCGCAGGCTCAGCGAGGCGCGGGGTCCGTGGGCCACAGGCAATACCGTTATGGCGCGAGTCCGTCGGCCTCCATAGCCGCTGGTCGCCCCCAAGCATGGCTGCTTCCGCCCTTCCCACCCAGCTCACAACCGTGCTCGGCCTGCGCACGCGCTATCTGGTGCGGGGATCTGGCCCGCCTGTGCTTGTACTGCATGGCTGGGGAGCGTCGATCGAGGCCGTCTATCCGATCGTGACGGGTCTTGCGCCCGTGGCCACCGTGTATGCGCTCGACCTGCCCGGGCACGGGCAGAGCGCATTGCCACCAGAGCCTTGGGGGGTGCAGGAGTACCAGGCGTTTGTGGTCGCCTTTATGGACCAGCTGGAAATCGAGCGTCCCGCGATCGTCGGACATTCCAACGGGGGCCGCATCGCGATCCGCATGGCTGCCACCGAACCGCCGCGCGCCGCGCGGCTCGTGCTTGTCGACTCAGCCGGCATCCGCCCAAAACGCACATTGCGCTACTACCGTCGTGTGGGCATGGCCAAGGTCGGCAAGTACGCTGCTCGCTATCTGGGCAAGCCGGGAGAGCGTTTGCGGGCGCGGATCGTTGGGCGTGTCGCCTCGACCGACTACGCGGCGGCCGGGGAGATGCGCCCGACGCTTGTGCGGCTCGTCAACAGCGACCTGCGCGAGTACTTGCCGCGTATCTCCGTGCCTACCTTGCTCGTGTGGGGAGCCGATGACACCGACACGCCGGTCGCCGACGGTCGCCTGATGGAGCAGCTGATCCCCGATGCCGGCCTTGTCGTGCTCGAGGGCGCCGGCCACTACAGCTACATCGACCAGGCCGCTCGCTTCGCAAGGATCGTCTCGCACTTCATCGCGCCGACCGGAACCGGCAGAGGGGATGTTCCCCCGCGCGCGCAAGTGGCGGGCGATTCGCGCGACACCGACGTATCCAGCAATGCCGAGCGGGGCGGGTCGTGAGTCTCTACAGACGCGATGCCCCCCACGCGCGCGGGGGGCATCGCGTCTTTGAACACACCACACCCAGCAGGACGGGACAATGATGAACACGTTCTTGGGCATCGTGACGGTCCTGGCAGTGCTGGCGCTCGGCGTTCGTCTGGGCGGGCGCCAGCACCGTCTGCTGCACCTGCTCCAGCTGGAGCACTATGAGTCGTCCAGGCTGATGTTGTGGTTGCGTCGTCGTAACGAGATGTTTGCGCCCCGCGAGCTCGTGCCGGTCGCCGCGTTGTACGCCGCCGCCACGAGCCCTAGCTGCGCTTGGCGGCTCAAGCTCGGGCTGGGTGTCCGCTGGGCTGCTGCTGCTCACCACGCCGATCGCGGCACTCGGAGTGAGCGACTGGCGCCGGCCTGCCGTCAAGCCGCTCGTCTTCACCGACCGTGCCCAGCGCCTGCTCGTGGCGGCGCTGCTGCCGCTGCTCTTGCTTTTGCTCGTTGCGATCTCGCTTGTTGGGGCCGGGCTGACGCTTGCCGGTCTGATCGTCCTACTCGCCGCTGCCTTCGCGCTGCTTGCTTTTGCGCCTTGGACGCTGCTGGGCGCTAATCTCGCGCTGCGCCCGGTGCAAAACGCGATCAATCGTCACTACGAGCGACAAGCTTGCCATCTGCTTGCGGACTGGGAGCCGCTAACGATCGGCATCACCGGCAGCTACGGCAAGACGACGACCAAGTTCTGCGTCGGGGCAGTGCTTGAAACCGACCGGCCCACGCTCGTGACCCCAGACAGCTACAACAGCTTCCTCGGTGTGATCCGCACGATCAACGAGCAGCTCGAATGGCGCCACCGCGCGTTCGTCGTGGAGATGGGCATGTTCCGCCGTGGCGACATCGCCGAGCTGTGCGAGCTCGTGCATCCCAAGATCGGTGTGATCACGGCGATCGGGCCGATGCACCTGGAGCGGCTCGGTTCGATCGAGCAGATCGCTGCCGCCAAGGGCGAGTTGCTGGACGCGCTGCCGGCCGATGGTCATTTCGTCACCAACGCCGACGATCCCCGTTGCCTGGAGCTGGCAGCGCGCGCGACCGTGCCGGTGACGTTGTTTGGGGTCCAAGATTCATCGGACGCGGGCCATGGCGTCCTTATGTCGGCAGGCACGCCCGACAGTTCACCTGAAGCACGCGACGCAGCGGCGCAGGCAGCCGCTCGTGCAGCAGATGGCACGCCCAACCTATCCCCAAAAAACACACCAGAGGTGCAGGTCATCGCACGGGACATCCGCTTGGCGGACGGTCGCACGGAGTTCAACCTGCAGCTCGACGGTCCCGACAGTCCGATCATCTCTGTGAGCGCGGGACTGCTCGGGCGCCACAACGTCTCGAACCTGCTCGCGGCGGCCGCGGTCGGGCATGTGCTCGGCATCGACCCCGCGCGCATCGCCAATGGTCTCGCTCAGGTGGAGGCGCCGCCGCACCGCCTGCAGCCGATCCACAACCGCCGCGCCGGCATCGTGGTGATCGACGACGCCTACAATTCCAACCCGGACGGAGCGGCGGCGGCGCTCGAGGTCCTGCGCGAGCACCCGGCCAAGCGTCGCCTGCTCGTGACGCCGGGAATGGTCGAGCTGGGCGAGCTGGAGACCGAGCTCAACCGCGCTTTTGGCGAGCAGGCGGGCTCGGTGTGCGACATCGCGATCCTCGTAGGGCCGCTGCGCACCGAGCCGATCCGCAAGGGCTTGGCGGCGGCGGGCATGGACTCCGAGAGCATCTACGTAGTGCGCGACATCGCCGAGGCCACGACGCTACTGGGGACCCTTACGCGCGCCGGCGACGTCGTCCTGTTCGAGAACGATCTGCCAGACACCTACGCCGAACCAGAGGCTCCGGTTCTCGCGAACGCTTGAGTTTTTGGATTGGAGGGCGCGCCGGTTGATGATCCTCCGCCTCGTCCATGTTCCTGGCCGTTCGTGGTCCCGCGGGGCGTGCTTCGTGGTGTACCGTCGCCTCGGCCCATAAGCTAGGGCCGATATGCCACCAAGCGGACTGAGGGTGGGCGTCGCCTTTGGCGGGCGCTCCGTGGAGCACGATGTCTCGATCATCACGGGGCTGCAGGCCTTGGGCGTGCTCGAGGATCGTCACGCGCCTGTGCCGATCTACATAGCTCGCAGCGGACGCTGGTACACGGGCGAGGCATTGCGCGAGCTGTCGGTCTATCAGCAGGACGGCGGTGACCCGGAGGCTGAGGAGGTCAACTTCGACCTGCACAACGGGCGCTTGTTGCGCGCGGCGAGTGGGGGAGGATCGCTGTTGGGGCGTGGGCGTCGCGCGGGTGGGCGGGGCAGCCAATCAATCGAGCTGGACGTGGTGGTGCTGGCGACGCACGGCACTCAGGGTGAGGACGGCTGCCTGCAGGGCGCACTGGAGCTGGCTCAGCTGCCCTATGTCGGCCCCCCTGTTGGGGCGGCTGCTGCCGCGATGGACAAGGTCACGACCAAGGCTGTTTTGGCGCAGGCGGGCTTGCCGGCACTGGGTCATGTGGCGCTGCGGCGTGAGGAGTGGGATCTCGAAAAAGGGCGATGCCCCCCGCGCGCGCGGGGGCATTCGCCTTTCCGATGTACGCAAAGCCGGCGTCGCTGGGTTCGAGCGTGGGCGTGCGCCGCTGCACCGATGAGGCCGAGCTGATCGACGCTTTGGAGCTGTGTTTCGAGCTCGACCGCACCTGCCTGCTCGAACCTTCTGTGGAGGGAGGCATCGAGGTCAACTGTGCGGTCATCGGCCGCCCAGGCGTAGCCCCACGCGCGTCGGTCTGCGAGCAGCCGGTCGCCGCCGAGGACTTCCTGTCCTTCGAGGACAAGTACATGTCCGGGGCAAAGGCTGAGGGCATGAAGGGCGCCCAGCGGCTGATCCCAGCACCGCTGCCAGACGAGCTGACAGCCCAGGTGCAGGACCTGGCAAAGCGCGCTTTCACCGCCTTCGGCTGCGCCGGCGTCACGCGCGTGGACTTCCTGATCGACGCGCAGCAGCAGGTCTACATCAACGAGCTGAACACGATCCCTGGCTCTTTCTCCTTCTACTTGTGGGAGCCGGCGGGTCTGCCGTTCGCCGATCTGATGGACGGCCTGATCGACTTCGCCTTGGCCGAGCGGCAAGAGAAGCTACGCACGACGACAGTGTTCGCCACAAACTTGCTGGCCGAGCGCGCCTCTGGTGGGAAGGCGGGGGAGAAGGCATGAGCAGGGCGAGTGTTTGCTCTCCAAAGTGGCATGCCCCCCGCGCGCGCGGGGGGCATGCCGGTGAGCGAGCATGAGCCAAGCCCGGGCAATCGTCGCGATGGGCGGACGTTCGCTGGAGCGCGAGATCTCGCTGCGCAGCGGCCATCGCGTCGAGCGGGCTCTGCGCACGCTCGGCTACTCGGTCCAAGCGCTCGACGTCGATGGCGATTTCATCGACCGCGTTCTGGCCGAGCGCCCGCAATTTGTGTTTGTAGCGATGCATGGACGCGGCGGTGAGGACGGCACGCTGCAGGACTTGCTGGAGACGCTGGCGGTGCCCTACACGGGCTCCGACCCGCTGGCAAGCGCCCTGTGCATGGACAAGATGCTGTTCAAGCGCTTGCTGCGCCTGCACGACATCCCAACGCCGAGGTTCCATAGCTTCAACGAGACCGCCTTTCGCGAGCTGGGCGGCGCGCGCACGTTCCCCAAGCTGCTGGAGGAGCTCTCGCTCCCCGCTGTAGTCAAGCCCGTAGCGCAGGGCTCAGCCATCGGGATCAAGTTCGTTACCAGCGCCGAGCAGCTTCCCAGCGCGATCCTCGGCGCGTTCGGCTACGGCGACCGCGTGCTCGTCGAGCAGCGCGTGCGCGGACGCGAGCTGGCCGTCACCGTGATCGACTCGCCGGCTGGCGAGGACGGTCCGCGTGCGTTGCCGGTCGTCGAGCTGTTCACGCCCGAGAGCTTCTACAGCTACGAAGCCCACTACACGATCGGACAGCTGCGCATGGAGGTGCCGGCACAGCTCTCAGAGCAGGTGCGCGCGGGAGTGGAGCAGGTGGCGCTCGAGAGCTACGCCTTGATGGGCTGTCGTGACTTTGCCAGAGTCGATCTGATCCTCGACGAGCACGAGATCCCGCAGGTGCTCGAGATCAACACGATCCCTGGCCTGACCGAGACCGGCATCACCACTGCCGCGGCCGAGGCGGCGGGAATGAGCTTCGCCGAGCTGGTCGAGGCGATCGTCGCCCGCGTAGTCGCCTTCTCCTGAGCGGCCTTCCGCTCGAGCTCTTTCGGAGTCGCCGAGCGCGCCGTATATAGGCGTTCTCGATGCACGCTTTGCCGTCTAGGCCGGCTGGACGAAGAGTTCCAACCGCTCGATGATGTAGCGTTTATACAACAGATGACGATTGTACTCTTCCGACCCGGGCCGGCCATTGTCCAATTCTGCGTAATGCGGGTATCGCAGGCACGGGTGACAGTACGACTCGACCTACGAGGTGATCGCTATGGATAAGGACGACGAGGACAAGCAGCCCCCCAAGCCCAAGCGGCGCCCGCCTGCCCCCCGCCGCGGGACGCGCAAGCGTAGTGGTGGCAAGGCCAGCGCCGGTTCCACATCAAAGAGCTCCACTGGTGCGGACGCCTCTGCGGGTAAGGCTCGGGCGAAGGCCTCCGCCGGCAAGTCCGTCGGTGCAAAGGCCGCCGCGAACAAGGCGGGCAAAAGGACCACCGCAGCGGATGCCTCGGCCGAGAAGTCCGGCGCGCGGCGGATCAGGCCGGACGCCGACCCGCGTCTGTCGCGCTCGCTGGAATACGGCGTGGCGATCCTCGAATCGTTCTCGGGTGGGCGCCAGACGCTCGGGATCGCGGACATCGCCGACATCGTCAGCGTCAGTCGCTCCACGACTCACCGCTACGCGATGACGCTTGTCGCGCTCGGCTACCTCGAGCAGAACTCCAAACGCAAGTACCGGCTCGCACAGCACGCCGCGGACCCGGGAGGCGCGGCGATCGGCGCTATCCGACGAGAGCTGGCAGCACGCGAGGTGCTCGAAGAGTTGCGTGAGCAGACAGGTCACACGGTCAGCATGGGAGTGCTCAACGGAGCTCGCGTCATCTATGTCCACCGCCTGCTCGCCCACGGCGTCGGGCAGTATTCCGCCGACCACGATCTCGGCGTCGGCGCCGGCATTCCCGCCTATTGCTCGGCGCTCGGCAAGGTCTTGCTTGCGAGCATCTCCGACGCCGAGCGCCGTGAACTGCTCACGACCATCAAGCTAAAGTCGCACGGTCCAAACACGATCGAGGAGCGCGACGAGCTGGCCGCGGAGCTCGACCGCATCAGCACCCGGGGAGTTGTGGTCAGCGACGAAGAGCTGTTCGCCGGTTCGCGCTCGATCGCCGCGCTTGTTCCGCGCCCACGTAGCGAGCACCCCGCCGCGATCGAGGTGACCGTTCCCTCCTTCGCCTACACGGTTGAGCAACTGCGCAAGCGAGTCGGCCCACGCCTCAAGCGCGCTGCCAAGCTGATCTCGGGAGACTGAGCGGGCTCGTTGTTCACAAGCTCGCTCACAGCTCCATCAGCTCGTGCTGCATGGCGTAGCGAACGAGCTGCGCGCGTGTGGCCAGATTCAGCTTGCGATGGATACGGGCGCGGTGCGTCTCGATCGTGCGCGGTGAGAGCCCGAGCTTGTTGGCGATCTCTACGCTCGTGTGGCCGAGCGCGATCAGGCGCAGCACCTCGCGCTCGCGGGGAGTCAACGTGTCGCTGTCGTTTTGCTTGCCTCCGTTGAGCTTGGCTGCAAGTAGGGGACTGACGTAGCGCTCGCCGCGCGAGGCCTCGCGGACCGCCGCCGGCAGGTCAGAGTCGGCCATCTCCTTGAGCACGAGACCCAAAGCGCCGTTGTCAAGTACGCGCCGCGCGAAAGTCGGGTCGTCGTTCATAGTGAGCACGACGATGCTCATGTCGCGCATCTCGCGGCTCAGCTTGTCGAGCGCCGCGATCCCAGAGCCGCGGCTTGACACGCCCAAGTCGAGCACGAGCACGTCGGGCTTACGTGCATGCACATGGGCAATGACTGCACTCAAGCTGTCCGTCTCAGCGATCACGTCGATGTCCGCTTCGCCGTCGAGCAACAGGCGCAAACTCTGGCGCATCGCAGCGTGATCGTCGGCCAGAATAATCCTGATCGACCCCGTGAGGTTGGCGCGAGGCTCCGAGTCTGGGACTGGCGCAAGGCGGAAAAACTGAAGCATGAGAAAACGCTAGAGGGTCGTGAGGCCCGCGACGACCGGGCAAATCCTCACTTGGCTCGCGGCAAAGCACTGACGGCGCGTCAGCTAAGCTCGCGTCGTGTCAATCGACCCAAGTTCGCTTTCTACTCGGTGAAGCGCGAGTCGCGTTGCGCATAGGCATCCTCACCGGGGGTGGCGACTGCCCGGGCCTGAACGCGGTGATCCGCGGCATCGTGCGTCGCGGGGTCGGGTTAGGCCAGACGAGCTTCGTCGGCTTTCGCCACGGCTGGGCGGGCGTGCTCGAGCAGGACACGACCCAGCTGACGCGCGACAGCACTGCGGGAATACTGCCGCGCGGCGGCACGATCCTCGGCACCTCTCGCACTAATCCCTTCGACGGTCGCATGGGTGCGCTGGAGCGGATCAAAGAGACCTTCGAAGGCGAGCGTCTGGATGGGCTGATCCCGATCGGCGGCGAGGACACGCTTGGTGTGGCGCTGCGCCTGAGCGAAGAGGGGTTGCCGCTCGTTGGTGTGCCCAAGACGATCGACAACGACATTGGCGCCACCGATTTCACTTTCGGCTTCCAGACCGCTGTGCAGATAGCTACCGATGCGATTGACCGGTTGCACACCACCGCGGAGTCGCACAACCGTGTGATGGTGGTCGAGGTGATGGGTCGCCACGCCGGCTGGATCGCCACTTACGCGGGGATCGCCGGAGGCGCCGATGCGATCCTCGTGCCTGAGCGCCCGTTTGACATTGAGGAGGTGTGCACACGTTTGCGCCGTCGCCACGCACGGGGCGTCACCTTC
Source organism: uncultured Solirubrobacterales bacterium (assembly GCA_963827045.1). Lineage (GTDB taxonomy): Bacteria > Actinomycetota > Thermoleophilia > Solirubrobacterales > Solirubrobacteraceae > Palsa-744. Next base: position 694,005 of record CAWGZH010000002.1, on the reverse strand, counting down.
TCGATCGTTGTCGTCTCCGAGGGGGCGTCTCCTCGCGAAGGGACCGCCATGACGCTCGCGGCTGAACAGCCGACGGACGAGTTCGGGCACGCGCGCCTTGGCGGGATCGGCGTGGAGTTGGCGCATGAGATCGAGTCGGCCACAGGCTATGAGACGCGCGCCACGATTCTCGGCCACGTGCAACGCGGAGGCACCCCGACCGCCTATGACCGAGTGCTCGCAACGCGCTTCGGCGTAGCCGCGATGGATGTGGCCGCGGCCGGGCGCTTCGGAGAAATGGTAGCTCTGCAAGGTGCTCAAATAGTCGAGGTGGGCCTGGCGCAGGCGCTGGCCGAGCCGAAGCTGCTCGACCCGGCCTTGTTCGAGACGGCCGAGGTGTTCTTCGGCTGAGGTCCTCGGCGGGTCGGTTGGTGCCTGGGGCCGACTGGCTTGCTGTAGTTCTGGGTGGAGTGGTCGGCGATTGCGGCCGGTTCGCCGTCGTGCCGAGTGGCCGCTCTTGGGCCGAGCGCTCCGAAGCTGGCTCTATATGGCCAGAGACCGCAACTGAGCCTCAACTGCGGGTTGGCGTCGGACCGGGAAACGTGCCTTGATCGTCGTTCCCTGGCCGGGCGAGGAGTCAATTTCGAACGTTCCGTCGAGCAGCTGTACGCGCTCCTGCATCCCCAGCAGACCAAAGCCGTCTGAGTGCGCCGAGGGGTCGAAACCCTCGCCGTCGTCACGCACGCGCAGGCGAATGTCGGTGTCGTCCTCGTGAACCTCGACGATCGCTCTCTTCGCATTGCCGTGCTTGGCGGCATTGGTAAGCGCCTCCTGCACGATCCTGTACATGGCGGTCTCGACCTCCGGGCTGTGGCGTGTCCTGTCTTCTGAGAGCTCGATGCTCATGTCCACGTCTATGCCGTGACGCTCGGAACGTTCGCCGAGCGCCTGGATCGCGGCCGCAGCACCGAGCTCGTCCAGAGAGGCGGGGCGCAGGTCGGTGATCAGCGCACGTAGGTTGGTGATCCCTTCCTCCAGGTGGTCGATAGCGCTGCTGACGGCCTTCTCAAGCGCCTCAGGCTTGCCCGAGCGCCGGGCCGTGGAGAGACCGACGCGCAGGGCGCTCAAGCTCTGCAGGGTGTCGTCGTGTAGCTCACGCGCCCAGCGCTGGCGTTCGGCCTCGGCCGCGGCCAAGCGCTGGCGCTGGCGCTCAGAGGCGACCGACTGGGCAGTGGCCACGGCGGTGGCCGCGCTGGCCGCGAACGCCTCCAGCAGGCGCTCGTCGTCGGTCGTGAACTCGGGGCCGTCGTGCAGACGGTCGATTGCGACGAGCACGCCATAGGCGTGGTTTTGGAAGACAAGTGGCACCAGCAGACCGCCGTGTGCGTCTACGCCGAGCGTGCCAAGGCCGTGTTCGTTAAAGCGCGCGCGTGTCAGCGGTTCCTGCAAGCGCTGGGCATGGCGTGTGCGCAGCGCGGCGCTGGCGGCCGAATCGCCAAGCGGCACCTGCTGTCCGAGCAGCCCCTCCGGCAGCTCGCCGGCGCCTGCCGACACCAGCAGGCGACCGCGTTGCACGAGCTCGATCACGAGGATGCGTGCGTCCACGAGCGCGCGCCCGCGCTTGGCGACGAGCCCGAGGATCACCTCGAGGTCTGTCTCCGCGCCGACGGCTCGCGCGATTTGAGTGGTGGCATTGAGCGCAGCCACGGTCCGTTGCAGCTCGTCGCGGTGCTCCTTGGTGCCGGTATAGCGGCGCGCGTGGTCGATCGCGAAGCCGGCGAGCTCGGAGAGCATTGCCACAGCCTCTTCATCGCCCTCAGTGAACTGCTCGCCTTGTCCCTTCTCTGTCAAGTAGAGGTTGCCGAAGGGAATGCCATCGATCATGATCGGCACTCCGAGGAAGCTGCTCATCGGCGGATGGCCGTGGGGAAAGCCATAGGAGCGCGCGTGTTCGCTGATGTCAGTGAGCCGCAGCGCCTCAGGATGGTCGATCAGCTCTCCGAGCACGCCACGTCCGCGTGGCAGCGTGCCGATGCGCTCGCGTTCTGACTCGTCGATGCCGATCGTCAGGAAACGCTCCAGTTCGGTGCGCGAGTCCCCGAGCACGCCCAGCGCGGCGTAGCGAGCACCGGTCAGTTCACGGGCGGAGTCGAGCACGCGGTTGAGCACCACCTCGAGGTCGAGCTCGGCGAGTACGCTACGGGCGATGTCGAGCACCCCTTGGGAGGCGCGATCCATAATCAGCGAGCCCGGTTCATCGGCGATTCGCGAGCCAGGTCAACCCGCAGGTGGCGAGTCTGGTCCAGCAACGAGCGCGAACCATAGGAACACCCGACAGGGGAGTGTGGTTCGAGCAACGACACAAGGCCAAGCTCGCTTGGCGGTTTGCTCGCTAGACGGCTCGGTGTCATATGACCTGTTCTCGACGACCTGATCGACGGTCTGCGCAATGTCCTACGGCCGGCCACTGCTCACGCCCCTCTATGTATTCCTGCGACCCCTGCACCTGACTTCTGGGCCAGTGAGCTTACCGCAGAATAGGGACTATTTTGCGTAAAACGAGTTGTGCGATTCAGACAAGAAGTCCGAACGCGTGACTCCAGAATGTCCTACCCTGGGACCGGGTTTTGGCTATCCCTTGAACGTCGAGGAGCCGTGATCGCCAAACGGCTCATCGCGTTCGCGGACCGCCTCGCGGAAGCCGTCGTGCATAGCCTGACGTTGGAATTTATAGCCCTCGGTTGTGTGGCGGGCGACGCCGTCCAGCAGCGTCCCAAGCGCCTGTGTCGTATGCAAGCCCTGGGCGTAGAGGGACTGATTGACGAGCAGCTTCATCATGCGAAGCTGATTGATCGGCACGCGAGCGATGCGCTCGAGCAGGATCTCGGTGCGCTCGTCGAGTTGCTCGGGCGAAGGTGCCTCGATCGCAAGCCCCCACTCCAGCGCCTCCGCACCCGAGAGCGAGTCGCCCGTAAACAGCAGTCGCTTGGCACGCTGAGGGCCAAGCCTGTGCATCCACATCGAGGTCGTCGGCGACCCCCAAACGCGGGCAGGCGGGTAGCCGATCTTCGCGTCGCTTGAGATCAGAAGCAGATCCGAGCACAGGGCCATGTCGGTACCACCGGCGACACAAAAGCCGTGGACCTTGCACACGACTGGCTTGCCGCAATGAAACAGCGACATGAACGCGCGCACGTTGCGGCTCATCATCGCGTAGTCGACCATCGCGTCCCAGGTACCCGCAGGATCGTGATTCGCGGCCATCACGTTCGGGTCCAGTGGCGAGCCAGGGGGCGGTGTTTCAGTCGCGTGCGAGGAGCGAGACTCCGGCGTCGGGTCCTGCTCGGGAGAACGGGTCTCAGTGCTACCAATGTGCCTGCGCGCACGAGGTCCCTGGCCCTCAGCGCTTTCCACGAGGTCATATCCGCCGCAGAAGCCCTTGCCTTTGCCGGAGAGCAGGATCACGTGCACCGCTGGGTCGAGGTCGGCTTGCTCCACGCATCGCTCAAGCTCGGTGACCAGCAGGCGCGTGATCCCGTTGCCGCGCTCGGGCCGGTTGAGCGTGATGCGGGCTATGCGGTCCGCGACTGAATAGGTGAGGGTCTCCGGTGCCACGCCCAAAGTCTCGCACGCGTCGCGTGGCTGAGGATGATCGCAATGTGGTGTGCGGCAGCGGAGGGGGGGAGATTCGAACTCCCGAGACGGGGTTACCGCCTGCTGGTTTTCAAGACCAGGCGTTTTTGGCTCTGTTGAGCCAAAAACTGGCTGCTCGCGCCACAACTCGCGCCAGTCCTTCGGGAAACGGACGGAAGGGGGGGGGATTCGAACCCCCGAAGCGGGGGTTACCCGCTTGCCGGTTTTCAAGACCGGTGCATTCAACCGCTCTGCCACCCTTCCCCAGCGCGGGCCATGAAGGCTAGTCGACCGCCGGCCGGCGGGCAATGGAGAGCCCGCTTCGCTACGCGAGCATCCAGCGACCGGGCAGCGCCGGAGACTCCTCGATTCGATGTTCGGCGGCCAGTTGGAGCACTCGGGCCTCCACGCGGGGCTCCGGCTCGTTGAACGAAGCGGCCAGGTCCGTCGTACTCTGCGTTGCGTCGGTCAGCTCGTTGCGCCCGAACTGCTCGCGACGATTTCTGAGGCGGCTAAGGATTAGCTCGTCTAGTTCTTCGTCGCTCATCGCGCGCAGAAGCCTAGCCGGCCCGTCGCCCATAATGGACTCGCGATGACACAGCTCGCCGATCCGAATCTCACTCCCCAGATAGCGGCCCGCTGGCAACTGGCTCTCGCAGACGCGGGACTTGAGCCTGTTGCCGCATACCTGATGCCTGGCTCACCGAGCCTGAATCGTCGGGCTCCCCGACTACGGTGGCAGCAGTTGCTCGGCGGCGTTCGCGTCGGCGGGCGTAGTAGTCCTTAAGGATTTCTGCGGCTTCCGCCTCGCCGCCGGGAAGCAGGTGCGCGTAGCGGTCGATGGTGATCGTGATAGAAGCGTGGCCCATGTACTTGCTCACCTTGTCGATTGGGATGCCCGCGTCGAGCCAATGCGAGACGGCGGTGTGGCGCGAGTCATGAAGGCCGATCGGCTTGATGCGGTCGTGCTCGGGAATGATGCCCTCGGCGTCCTCGCGCTCCCGTGCTTCCTTCCACAGCTTCTTGGCGCGTTTGTGGATTGAGCTTGGACAGAACGGCTCGTCGGCCTTCCTGCCGAAGACGAGGTCGTTGCCGCTGCGGCCGGTCCGCTCAAGGTGCTTGCGGAGTATCTCTTCGAGGAGGTCCACGATGATGGTGGTGCGTCGCCCCTTTTCGGTCTTCGGTTCGATTTCGCCCTCGAAGGCGTCCCAGCCTGCGGTGACCCGGATCCGCTTGAGGTGGAATTCGATCTTGTCGGCTCGCAGCGCTCGCAGCTCGCCGCAGCGGAGGCCGGCGTACATCGCCGTCGCCCACAATGCCTGGTCGCGCTCTTCGAGCGCTGCGATCAGTCGTTGTGCTTCCTCGGGGGTCGCGATGCGGTCGCGTGTGAGCGGTACGGCGGGGAGTCGTAGGCCCTTTGTTGGGTTGGTCGGTAGCTTGGCGTGCCCGGTGATCAGGTCGAAGTCACGCCAGAGAACGCGCGCGGCGTTGACGCAGGCGTGAACCTTGCTTGGGCTGCGCTCGCGTTGCACGGCGATCACGACGTCCTGCAGGTCGGGCTGTTCGATGTCGCTCATGAATCTCCGCCCGAGCTGGGGGATCAGCCTGAGTCGGAAGTCCGACTCAAGCGTCCGCAGCGCGCTCGGCTTGTATTGCTCGCCTGAACGGTTGAGGATTTCTCCCGCTTCCGCCTTTTCGAGCCAGGTGTAGGCAGCCTCGGCGAGGGTGATCTTCACCGGCGAGCGGAGCTTGCCGCTCTCGGCGATTCCAAGGTGCCGGCGCCTCCATTTGATCGCCGCCTGAAGTGTCGGGAGGGTTTTGCGGATCTTCTTCTTGTCGAATGTCGACCACACCGATGCCTCGAACGGCGGGTCGCAGTCGCAATCTCCGCGGTCGCGCTTCGTCGCGCAGCGCTCGGAATGTCGGGGCCGTATGCCTTCGGGGTACTCCTTGTCCGATGCCGGCAGCGGCTCTGCGGCTACTGCGGCGCTGAGCGCGACTATCTCTTTGCTGAGTAGTGCGGATTGCCGCTTGGTCAGCGTGCCTACGATCCGGGCGAGAGCCGCCGCCGGATCGGTCTCGTCCCACGGTGCGGGGAACTGCAGGACTTGTGCGCCGACTAGCTCGGGAGCTTCGTCGTCGCCGGGCTGGGTGAGCGCTTTGGGGCGCTCGGTAATCTGAGCAGTGGGCATGGGCCTGGGTACCTCCAGGTTCTCTGTCAAGGGCGCGGCGCGGGGGCCTAATCCCGCGCCGCCCCGACTAGTTTTTAGTGCGGTCAACGATAGCTCCACCGCGCCGCTGAAGCGAGGCCGTGAGGCGCCGTCGATGAGCCCTGGTTTCGCAGGCGTGCTGCGGCAATTCGGACACCAACGGCACCGCTGCGTGCTCCTCCACCCACGCGCCGAGCTCGCCGACGGGAAACAGCACTCGCCGCCCGATTCGCACGTTCCGCACGTCGGGCATCACTGTGCGTTCGAACGTGTGGACCGAGATCGACAGGAGCTTTGCGGCCAACTCCTTCGAGACGAGGATCGGATTCGGATCGGGCATGCGCCTGCGGCTACTTGCTCGCGCTCGCCTGCTGCCGAGACGCCCTCTCGCAGGTACCCCGACGACGCGAAGCGGGCCGGCGCTTGGGGGGCTGCGACCAGTGCTTGATTCGCGCGCGCGCGACCGGGGCGTACGTTGGCTCACGCTCGATCCCGACGAAGCGTGCGCCCTCGAGCACGGCAGCGGCGCCCGTGCTGCCACTCCCAGTGAACGGGTCGAGTACAAGGCCGCCTGTTGGGGTGAGCAGTCGCACGAGCCAGCGCATCAGCTCGAGCGGCTTCACCGTCGGATGCAGATTCCCAACGAGGTGTTGCTCGCACAACTGCTCGTTGTGAGCGCCGATCTTGAAGGTCTGCACGACCTGCCTCGGCAGCTTCTCGCAGCCGGCGTCTCGCTCGCGGCGCGATGCCTTCGCCGCGTAGAAGAAGCGGTGGCGGTCACCGAGCAGCGCGATCGGGCAGTCGGCTTCGCAACACTCGGAGATGCACTCGCGTCCGTGTGAGAGCACGAGGTTGGCTGGCCACCGGCCTCGCTGGTTGGCGGTGATGCGCCGGCCATGACAACGCGCGTCGGTCGGGCGGTCCTCCTCGGTGAGCGCGATCCGGCAGGCGTCTATGTTCATCGCCCCGGTCCCGTACTCGGCGAGCGTGGCGTCGAGAGTCCCCGCTATCGGTCGGCGGGCGAGGACGATCGGCTCCCACGCCGGCTTCAGTCCGGTGCCGAGGCCGCCGGGTAGCACACGAGTCGCGGGGTATCCCTGGCCTTGGAGCCACATCAGGACGTCGCGAACCTCAAACCCGGCTTCTTCGAGGCCACAGGTCAGACGATGCGCGGTCCTGGGTGCCGCGAACGCGGCCAAGTGCCCGCCGGGCTTCAGCACTCGAATGCACTGCGTCGCCCACTCCCGCGAGAAGACCTGGAAGGACTCGATCGGATTGGTGTGCGGCGCACGGCGCTGCCCAACAGGTCGGTGGGGGTCGAGCTTGCCCGGCCGGTCCCATTCCATGCCGTTCACCCCGATCCCGTACGGCGGGTCGGTTATCACTGCATCGACGGTGTCGTCGTCGAGCTTTGGAAGCGCCGAAAAGCAGTCGCCTTGTATCACTCGCCATGTTCGCGGTCGGGTCGGCATTTCTCACCTTCTTGTCGGAGTGGTGGGTTACGCTGGCTTGGGTCTGGATCAGGCCGGGGGCTTCTGGAACACGAGGACGTCCTCGTGACAGACAAGATGCATGCGCTCGCCCCGCGCCCGCGCATTGCGTATGTGCATCAGCTGGAAGTAGGAGGGCCGCGGGACAAGCTCCTCGTCACGGACGGCTGCGAGCAGCGCCACGATGTGCTGCTGAAACAACAAGCCAGCTCGCAAGCAGAGACTGACCGTGTCCCCAGCAAGATTTCGCAGCGAGCCTTGCGCCCGGAGGTTCTTCGTGACGAGCACTGCATAGCCCCCTGGCCGAAGCATCCGCGCGCACGCCGCGTAAACGGAAGCCATCGCAGCGAGATAGCTCTCAGGCTCACCCCCCCCCCCCCCCCGAGGACGGAGTGGTCATCGGGCGAGCCGTAGCGAAGAGACGCGACGCTGCCAACACTGTCGCCGTACCGGCAGTTATTCGGAGCGCTGGCAGCGCGCAGTCGGTCAGCAGATGTGAGCGGGCGACCTTCGCATTCCCGTGCCCGCTGCATTCCCTTCCCGCCACGCGGGTCGCCGAGCGTCGCGTTGCCATAGGGAGGCGAGGTCAAGATCAGCGACAGACGGCCAGCGAAGTCATCAAGCACACCACGGCCGAGGTGCCGCGCATCGCCCTGGACGATCGATGCCTCGCCCGCTGCGCCGTGCTCTCGCGCCTTCTGCACATTCTCAACAGCGAGAGCCGCCCACCGGGCCTCCAGCTCCACACCGACCGCGCCGCGACCTTGATGTATCGCCTCGACCAGCGTCGTCGCGATCCCGCACATCGGGTCGAGCACCAGCTCGCCCGGCTCGCTATAGGCGGAGATCGCGCGCCGGGCGATCTCGGGCAGCATCTTCGCAGGGTGCCGGTTGGACTCGGACACGTAACGGCCCTGGCGCTGCCACTGGCTCGTCCGCTGCGCGCAAGGCCATATCGCCAGCGGCAGCCCTCGGGCCCGGCTCACGCTCTTACGCGCGGCGGAACCGCTCGTCGCGGGAGAGGTGCCCGGTGCGCCACGACGAGCACGCACCCGCGGATGCGCGACCCGACCTACTGTCCTGTCCGTTGCTGGGATCGAATCTCGGCTCACTGTTAGCTCGCTTCCTGGTTTTCAAGTTGGCGTTGTTCCTTCGCTGGAAAGGAAGACGTAGGGCCCTCCGCGGGCGGGACTCAGTCACGAGTTCCCGCCGCGCGGAGGGGCTTGATGCGTGGGCTACGACGGCTTGCGAATCGAGGTCGCGCGTCCTTCCTGGATAGCTAGGTGACGTGCCCATGTACGTTGTGAACGGTTGAGGAGGCATCCGGGCCTCATCCCAGGCTGTGGGTCTGCGAGAACTCACGAGACTGGGAGGACCCGGATGCAGATCCACGGTAGAGCGAAGCTCGGACCGGCAGGACGCTTGGCGCTATGCGAGGCAGTTGAGGGCGGGATGACGTTTAGGCAGGCCGCGGCGCTGCTGAATGTCTCGCCAGCTACCGCGCATCGGTGGTGGCATCGATACCGTGTCGCTTCTGCGCAGAAGCGACATTCATTGGCGTGGGCAGCCGATCGATCGAGCCGTCCTCATCGCTCTCCCGGTCTGCTCGACGCGGCCAGCCAGGAACGGATCTGTGACGCGCGAGAGCGCACTGGCTGGGGTCCGCGCCTGATCGCCGGCGAGACGGGGATTGCACACTCGACGGTTTGGAAGGTGCTCCACCGTCATGGTCTCTCACGCCGTCCGGGTCAGCCACGGGATCTCGCTCGCCGATACGAGTGGCCGTGCCCCGGTGATCTGTTGCACATAGACACGGCCCGCTATGCGCGCTTTGAGCGGCCAGGGCATCGCGTCACGGGAGACCGTTCGCAGCGCAACCGCAACTGGATGGATCAGGGCACAAGGGTGGGTTATGACTTCGCGCATGCGGTCGTCGATGATCACACGCGCTTGGCCTACGTCGAGCTGCACAGCGACGAGCGCGCTCAGACCGTCACGGGGTTCGTCGCCAGGGCACTGGAGTGGTTCGAGGCACAGGGCATCACCCCGAAGCGGCTGATGAGCGACAACGCCTGGAGTTACACCCACAACCGCTCCCTGCGTGAGCTCCTCGCCGCCCGCGAGGTCAAGCATCTACGCACCAAGCCCTACCGGCCTCAGACCAATGGAAAGGTGGAGCGCTTCCACCAGACCATGGGCAGAGAGTGGGCTTACGGCCTCAGCTACCGCTCACACCACCACCGCAACCAAGCCCTGCCACACTGGCTCAAGCACTACAACACGCGCAGACCACACTCAGGGATCGGCAACCAGCCACCCATCAGCCGCGTTCACAACCTACGTGGGCAGGACAGCTAGTGCGTTAACGAGTACGGAAACGTTTAAAGCGTCGGCTTTAGACCTATGTGCCGGAACGGCCCCTTAACGCAAAAAAGCCCCCCCATGCCCGAAGGCAAAGGGGGGCTTTCTGACGCGGTCGTCAAGGTCAGAGGTGTTGTGTCATGCGGCGACTCCTACAAGATCGGCCAGCTCATCAATTTGGCCACGAATGCTTGCGAGGGTCTGCTCGAGCAGACGACACGCAGAATAGTCAGCAAGTGAATAGAGCACGGAATTACCGTCACGGCGGCGGGCGACGAGCCCGGCTCTGTGAAGGATGCACAGATGGCGGGAGACGTTTTGGGGGGTGCTCGGCATTTGGTCACAGATCTCCTGTACGGGAGTCTCGCCGCGCTCTAGGAGCGTAAGCAGATGCACCCGGGTGGGGTCGGCGAGCAGCGCGAGACGACTCGTTACAAGATCCACAACGGGTTCTGTCCAAGTCCCGGTCATCGTGACCCTCCCCTATCGTCCTAGATATTGGAACTGCGTCTGCCCCATATGTCCGACCGGAGGCTCAATAGTGGGACGGACTGGTCCGACGGAGTAATTGGCAGTGGGACGCATACCGCTCGGACTTGGCAGTTTCGCGCTCGTGACCTGATGCTTCTTCGCGAGTGGCCTGGCTGCCTTGGGCGCTAATTTGCGCGTCTGGGGAGCTGGGGGTCGGGGTCTGCTCGCCCCCCTGTGGCGGTGGGTCGTGTGGCCGCGCACCGCAGGTCGGCCCCGCGCAGGGCGAAAGGACGACCCGAGAATCAGGATCACCCCGAACGCGAGCAAGGACGCAAGAAGCACGCCTCCGGTGCGGATCCGGCGCCGTCGGTAAGGACTCTGCACCTCATCGAAGGTGACCGTGACCGTTGAAGGCTCGTCGTCAGACGCATCCTCGCGCGGTGATGGCCGGGTATTCAGGTCCATAAAAGTGAATGTGACCCAGGATCTCGGAGAGACAGAGAGTTGCCGAGCCCGCGGGCGCTACACGGACCCGGATGCCCGACACCAGGGTCCGTGCGCCGCCGAGGACCCCACCAGCGGGACCGCCGCGTCGGCAATGCGCACAGCACCGCGTGCGCGAGCTGGCAACCGGCTACGCATGACGACGGAGGTGGCGCGGTTTGCGGTGGTGTGGGCGCATCGGCAGGGTGCCGACGTGAACGGTCAGCGAGGTCGAAGCCTGTGGCTCCAGCCCCGAATCTTCCGTCGGGTCTGCCCAAGCGCAGAAGATGTAGGTGCCTCGGCGCAGCGGATCGACGTTGCTGGACAGCCGCCACGGCCCGCCGGTCACGTCCTGGTCGATTATGTGCGGGTCGTTTTCGATCGCGTAGTTGATCGGGCATCCGCGGCGGGTCGCGGTCATGCCCTCAACGACCATGTGGCGCTGCACTTCGCTTGTGGCCGTGAGGTCCAGCACGAAGGGCCGGCCCGGCTGCGGCAGCCTGGGAAAGCTGAACTTCAGCGCGATCACCGGGGCGCGGACCTGCACCTGCAACGTCGTCGTTGCCGTAACCGGGCCACCGTCGGTTTCGATGAGGCCGGCCGGTTCCTCGAGCCAGCCGCAGAGGATGTAGGCGCCTGCGGTGGGTGGGGTGAAGTTGGTCGAGCCACTCCAGGCGCCGACGTCCCCGCCTTCGAAGATGTGGCTGGGCGTCAGCGTGGTTCCGTCATCGGCTGCTGGCGAGGATGCGCAGGGCACTCCTGGGTTGTTCGCCGCAACGACCGCGAGGGTGGGCTCTTCGCTGTCGGCGCTCCAGCTGACTTGCCCGCCGATTTCCTGCACTGGCATGGCGGGGACTGTGAGCGTCATCGAGTCCGCCCAGCCGGCCGCGGGCACGATGAGCGCTACGACCACAGAGATCGCCACGGCAGCGAGCTCGCGCCGGCCACGACGTTTGGGTACTTGGTTGGTGTTCATCTGGTCCTCCGTTCGGTGACTTTCGGGGCCGCGAAAAGTCGGGCCCTATGGAGGACTGCGGGGTAGGGCCCGCGCGAGACAGCCAATTTGCGCGTCTGTTGCCGCTCACGCTAGTTTCCAATGTGAAGCTAGTTTCCAGCGCTAGGGGGAACTGGATGGTCCAACTGTTGTCGCAGTCGATGAGTGGAGCGTTATCGGGCTGGCGTAGCCCGAACGGCCCTAGCTCACATGGCGGCGACGAGGACCGCGCAGCCGTTGCCCTGGAAGGACTCAAGGGCCTTGCCGCGTGCGCGACTGCCTATGAGCTGCGGCTCGCGCCCGAGGGGAGCGATGTCGATCGCGAGCTCGATATCGAGTGTGTCGGAAAGCCGCAGCAGCGTGGGGAAGGTGGGGTTGTGCTCTCCGCTCTCCAGACGTGCCACCGCCGGCTGGCTCATCCCGAGCCGCTTGCCTAGCGCGGTCTGGCTAAGCCCATTCTCGGCACGGTAGGCGATCACCTTCACGGCAACGGCACGCGCGAGTGCCATGCGCTCCCACTCGCGTCGATACTCGGGATCGGCGTTGAGGTGCCCAGCGAGCACATCGTCGTGGGTTGGCAGATCGGCGAGCTTCACGGCACCTACTATATCAAACTTGTAATGGCGGTCATCGGCGCTCGATCTCGGCGAGCCTCCCCACGGCGGCGCTGACGGCCCTGTCGAATCCCGCCTTGTCCTTCTGTGCCTCGGGACCAACAGCACCAATCACGAACACATCGCCGATGCGTTCGTAGATGCACCGCCACACACTTCGCCCGGCGCGCGGACGCAGCTCACGAAGCGAGCCACCGGGATCACACCCATGACCTTGCTCGAGTGCGGGACGGGAGCAGCGGCCCAAGCGAGGCGAGCTTATCCACCGCGCTGTCGATGGCTTTCTGCCCCCGTACTGGGAGTGCATCCGCCTCTGCTCGCGCCTGTGGGTGGTAGCGAACAGACCACGAGCCAGGCCCCCGCCGCTGAGGTTCAGCGGTCGAGTCCTTCCGGCGCTCACTCATCGAAGGCTGCCCATGCTCTCCTCATGCACGCACCGATCCCCAACCACTGACGATTCTCCACTCCGACCTAATCACTCCTCGACGTCGAGTAGCCAAAGCCTCGACAAACGACCCATCCGCGCAGGTGAGCCCACAACCGTCATACACACAATATGAGCCGAACCGGACACGCCCGCCACTGGAAACAAGCTTCACATTGGAAACTACGACTGGAAACTAGGCTTCATACTGGAAACTAGACTGAGCGGCGACAGCGTCGGTGTCGCCGCTCACGCTAGTTGTCAGTTTGACGGCCAGTTGACAGTGCCCTGCAAACAAGGGTGGGCCTGTGTCGGCCGAGTCGTGTTGCGGTGCACTGCAGGGTCTCGGTCTCATGGCGTGGGGCGTGAGGCCAGTCGGATCACTGCCTCGGGGTCGCGGTGGTCGAAGAACAGGCTCTCGTGTGTGTCGAGGACCGCGATCTGGCGCATCTCCTCGTCGGAGAGGTCGAGGTCGAAGATGTCGAAGTTCTCGCCCATCCGGTCGGCGCGGACTGACTTCGGGATCGCGACGATGCCGCGCTGGATCAGCCAGTGAAGCGCGATCTGCGCGACGGTCTTGTTGTGGTTCTCGGCGATCTTGGTCAGCGTCGGGTTGGTGAAGAATCCGTTTTGGCCCTCGGCGAACGGTCCCCATGCCTCGATCTGGACGTTGTGCTCGCTCGCTAGTGTCTGATCGGCGGTCCGCTGGTTGAATACGTGCGTCTCGATCTGGTTCACGGCGGGCGTGATCTTGTTGTTGAGGATCAGGTCGATGAGCCTGTCGGAGTGAAAGTTGCTCACGCCGATCGCGCGGATCGCGCCTTCGGCGTACAGGTCTTCCATCGCTCGCCAGGCGCCGTAGTAGTCGCCGTAGGGCTGGTGGATCAGGTACAGGTCGAGGTAGTCGAGTCCGAGCTTCTCCAGGGAGCGGGCGAACGCTTGCTTGGTGCGGTCGTATCCGGCGTCGGCGACCCAGAGCTTGGTCGTGACGAAAAGCTCCTCGCGCGGGACGCCGCTTGTCGCGAACGCGCGTCCGACTGCCTCCTCGTTCGCGTATGAGGCCGCTGTGTCGATCAGCCGGTAGCCGGTCTGGAGTGCTTGTGCGACGGCCCGCTCGCACTCAGGGGGGTCGGCTACCTGAAAGACGCCGAAGCCGAGCGCGGGCATCTGGACATCGTTGTTGAGAGTCACGTATTGCATGGCTTCCCTTTCGGTCTGGATCTGGCGTGCGATCAATCTCAGCGCGGAACGTGTCCGCGCGAAAGGACCTGTCAGAACGTGTACTGCCAGTACGTGGCTCAGCCAGGACAGAAGGCGTAACGTGGCGTCCGTGGCCGACGCAGCCGGTATCCGTGAGTTCCTGATGAGTCGCCGGGCGCGGCTCACGCCCGCACAGGCGGGCATAACCGAGTACGGGCGCGGGCGCCGAGTCGCGGGCCTCAAGCGCGAGGAGGTAGCGATCCTCGCCGGGATCAGCAACGAGTACTACGCCCGCCTTGAGCGCGGCAACCTCCGAGGCGCCTCCGAGTCCGTCCTGAACGCGCTCGCCCGCGCCCTCCAACTCGATGAGGCAGAGCGCATCCACCTCTTCGACCTCGCCCGCGCCGCCACACCACCATCCGGTCCCACTCCAGGGCGGCCAGCCACAGGGCGAAGCCGCGCCGAGGTCCGTTCGAGCATCCGCCGCCTACTGGACTCGATGACCGCGACACCCGCATACGTCCGCAACGCCAGTATGGACATCCTCGCCGCGAACAAGCTCTGCTTCGCGCTCTACCAAGGAGTGCTCGCCCCGGACACGTTGCCGCTGAACATCGCCCGCTTCGTGTTTCTCGACCCGCGCGCGGCCGAGTTCTTCGTTCAGTGGGACAGCATCGCCGACGACTTCACATCGGCACTGCGCATCCAAGCAGGAAAGAACCCGCAGGACGCAGCGCTCAACCAGCTCGTCGGGGAACTAGCGACCAACAGCACGACGTTCTCGGCCCGCTGGGCACGCCACGACGTTCGCCTTCACCAAACCGCAACCAAGCGCCTGAACAACACGCTCGTCGGGGAGATCGAGCTGACAGGCGACGCTCTCGAGCTGACAGGCGACGGGCTGACCCTGATCGCCTACACAGCCCCTCCAGCAAGCCGAGCACAACAACAACTCGACCTCCTCTCAAGCTGGCACGCCGACACTGAGTACACCACGGCCGACCTCGACCACGTCCCCACTCCAGTCCAAACCCGGTCAGAAGGCAGCTAATCGAGACACCCAGCGATTCCCCGGAACCCAAACACGACATCAGCGAAGCTCTTTGCTTCATCCTCGCTGCGCACCTCGACATCCGCTGACAACTACCCCGCACACTGACAACTGCCACTGTCAACTGGCCGTCAAACTGACAACTAGCTTGAGCGGCAACAGTCGTGTTGCCGCTCACGCTACTTTCCAGTGCGACGTGTAGTTTCCAATCGCCGTAGCCACGGGCTTTCCCGGCAGGTGCTCAGCACATCGACCCAAGCCCGGCTCGCCTCCCGTCCTCCAAGGAATCGGATGAGACACCCGCCGAGCGTCCGTTCCGCCCCGCATTCTCGGGGTTCTACCCTCCAACTGGAAACTACCCTGCACACTGGAAACTACGACTGGAAACTAGGCTTCATACTGGAAACTAGACTGAGCGGCAACAAGTCGGCGTGCTCAGCGGCGCACGGCGACGTGGATGGTCGCGCTTTCGTGGCTTGTGAAGGGGTAGCTGCCATTGCGCACGGCGATCGCCCGGAACGCCCACTTGGTGCCTGGTTCCAGGGTGAATGCGTAGCGGTACTTCCACCTGCCGTGGCTGTTGGCATCCACGAGCTGAAGCTCGCGCCATTTGCCGCCGTACTTGATCTGGACTTGGACTTCCTCTCCACCAGGCGGGATGTAGCCGCCGGTGAGCTGGCCGGAGAACATGAAGAACTGGCCGAGGTTGACGTGCCGGGGGGCGTGGATTGACACGATCGCCGGGACGTTCTCGTGGAAGTCGACAGTCGCCGCTGGCACCGCGTCGAGGGTGTGCGAGTAGAACGCTGCTCGCAGGAGGCGGGAGGGTCCGGCGGGCGCCTTCAGCGACCATGACCCGTCGGCCGTGGTGGTCGCCGTCGCCACCGGAGTCACAGAGGCGGAGCCGACGATCTGCTGCAGGAGCTTGACCTGCGCGTCTTTGATCGGGGCGCCGGAGGTGGTGGTCAGCCGGCCGGTGAGCGTGACGGTCGAGTGCTTCAGCGCTTTGGTGAACGATCGCGCCTCGCCTGGCGTTGCGGTGAGCTTCGCGGCTTCGACGCACGGCGTCCCGCTACACGGCCCGCGTTCCACCGGCGCAGGCGTGGGCGTGGGCGTGGGCGTGAACACGGTGGCGTGGTTGAGGGTGGTCAGGGTGCCCGAGTAAACCTTCGTAACGTCTCCAGCGGCGTCTTCGACTTCGACTGTGAGCGCGTGCGTGCCGTCAGGCAGGGCAGCGGTGTTGATTTCCGCATGGACGGCCGTTTCGGATGGGCACGGCTGCGCATAGTTGAACGCACGGACGCCTTCGAGGCTGCCGGTTGAGACGCACTTTCCTTCGTACAGGTTCGGGGTCGCTGCCCACAACTGCTGACCGTCGATCTTCGCGCGCGCCTGATAGACGCCCGGTCCGGGGTCGGTGGCCTTGAAATTGAGCGTGCCTGTGCCGGTGAGGGGCCCGCCGAGCAGCGTCCCGTCGAAGCCGGAGCCCGCCGGGTTGGCGCTGGTGGAGAGCACGATCTGCGCGCTTGTGATGTTGACTTCGGCGGCCTCGTGACCGTTGCCTTCGTGTTCGTTGAAGTTTTCGGCGGGGCAGATGCCTTCGGTGTTGGCGGAGCAGTATGCCGTCTCCCACAGTTCGCTTGCCCCGCTGGCTGTGATCGGCAAGATTTTTTCGTAGCCGTGGCAGCCTGGGTTGTCACAGACGGCGAGCGTGACCGGCTGTTCTTTGACCCTGGCTCCGACCACCGCACCGCCGTCACGGGCGGTCATCGTGACGGCCAAGTCGCCGCCCGCGATCGTCGCCCAGGTCGGCGCCTTGTATCGCCATGTTGTGCCCGAGTCCGGTTTGGTGCCGTTCCACCCGGCTGCATACGCGGCGAGCCCGCCGCCGTTGTAATACCTTTCGCAGTTGTCGGGGGGCAGCCCGACGTAGCCGCCATTCGCTTCCGCTTCCCAGTCTTCGGGGGCGATGTATTCGGTGCCGCCGAAGGAGCACGAGCGCTGCACCAACTCGCCCGCGTTCGCCGTCGAGATTGGCGCGAGCAGCGCCAAGCCCACCAAGGACAAGACGCTCGCCAAGAGCGACGCGGCAGCGAGCCGAGCACGCCGGGGCGTAGGGAACGAAGGAGGGGGTTGGGTGGTCATAGTCGTGGATTCCTTTCCAAATCCGGTGGTCCGCTGGATCTCAGCGGCCGAAGTATTTGAGGCTGCTCGCGCCTCCGGTTGGTGTCGGCGTCGGGGATTGGCCTTCGCCCGGCGCCGAGTCGCGGCCTGTGCCTGTTCTGGCCGTTGTTGCGGTCGCCGCCGGGGTCGTGGTAGTGGGCGAGTCACCAATCGCGAGATATCGATCCGCCCGGCTTGGCGGGGCCGGCGGGTGCAGTGGCCGACCCGGTTTCCGGGCGGCCTTCGGCGTCGGTGTCGCGTTGGCGATGTGAATCGTGGACATTGCTCCTAGCTCGGTCCTTGGCGCGATGCTGGAGGCGGTCGGGACATTGGTATGCGCGCGCGGCTGTGAAGCGTGGTGGTGAGGGGTGGTTGGGGCTGAGCTTTGAAGGGAGTGGATGGCGCTGACGCCGGCACCAGCGGCGGCGACCAGGCCGACACCGGCCGCGACGGCGACCTTTGTGCCTGCGCCGCCTCCGAGCATCAGTCCGGCCCGCTCGGCGCTGGCGCCGCTACCGCCTGGCATACGGATGTGCGCGAGGCTGAGCAGCCGCTCCAGCCAACTGTGAGCGTGCGGCGAGGCGGCGGGCGCGGGCAATAGTGCGGCGCTGGCGGCGCGCTTGTATTGAGCGCTGGCCATTTCTCGGGCTAGCAGGACGTGCTCGGTCCGGCACGCGCTGCAGGCGTCCAGGTGCGCGTGCGCGATCTTGGCCTCTTCCTCGAGCGCCGTGCCGTGGGCGAGTGCCCGGAGTGCGTCGGAGCGGTACTCGCACATCCGTCCGGCGGCGACGATCGCGGTGACTTGGTCGAGCTTGCGGTTTGCGCTGCGCGACGCCGCGAGCACCTTCTTCACTGGCAGCTCGAGCGCCTTCGCGGCGCGCTTGACGCCGACGCCGTAGCCGCCCATGATTGCGAGTACCTGGCGCTCCAGTGGGTCCAGTTGGGAGATCAAATCCAGGGCGCGCAGGACACGATCGCGAGCTTCTACGAAGTCAAACGATGGGTCGTCCTCCCCGGCAAGCTCGCCCTCCAGGGGCTCGTATGCGACCCGTCGCTGCGAGCCGACGCGAAGGTCGTGTCGGCCAGCCCTGCGCTCAGCTACGAGATACCCGACGGAGGTCCAGAAAGCGCCCTGGAGGTGCTCTTCGTTCTGGATCGGCTTGTGGGACATCACCACGACCGCGATCGCTTCGTCCACGACTTCATCGCGTACTCCTGCGCTCAGGAAGCGAACGTCCTTGCGCCGGTCGACCGCCGTGCGCAGCTCGACGCGACGGGCTTGGAGGGCGCGGGCGGACTCGTCTGGGGAAAGCGACCCGCCGCGCCCAGGTGCCCGCACGATCCATCGCGTGCTCGTGCGCGAGACCAAGGGCGGCCCCATCGGTCGGGGCTTTGGGATCGTTTCGGCTGAACTCGCCATCAATCGGTTTATGCGAGCAGCGCCCTCTGGGAGACAGCTAATTTCCCAAGCCGCCGGCCCGCGCTCCGCAATCGGCGCGGCACTATCTGGCTGATCTGTGTCCAGGTGTAAAGGCTCCATAGACGTCCCCTTGTCTATTTAGTCCTTTTCGGCAGGTTGGACTTCCGGCCTAAGTCAATGGGTGGCCGGCTGCCAGCGACCGGGCGCCCTTTCGCAGGTCGAGTGCTACGTCTTTTTGGGTCTTCTGGGCCTGTGTGCCCGTGTGCGGGGGACGGCCCCCAAGTTGGCCCTGGGCGCAGCCGCTCACCGTGACCGGCGTCGTGTCGTGGATGACCGCCCCGTTCTGGCCGGCGAGTTCTGTTGGCATTCGCAGGGTGGCGGGCAGTCGCTTGCGCACGCGCTTCGAGCGGCGCACTGTGCGGCCGTGCTCGCGGACCTTGACGTGGCGGGTCACGAGCACTGTTCGGGTGAGTGCGCACAGGTTCGTGTTGGCGGTCACGAGCGAGTGCGCGCCCTGTGGGAGGTACAGCTCGAGGCTCTGCAAAGGCACGTCGGGGATCGAGTTGAAAGCGACTGTCGCGACGCCTTGGGTGTTGATCGCGGTTGAGCCCTGGAGGATGAGCGTCACATCGTTGCCTTGGAGGATCACGCTGGGTGCCGGAACTTGATCGCGGCCACGGGTGACGAACACGACGGGTCCGGTCAGGGCGCCGGACAGGAGCGGGGTGTGGGCTGTCGCGATCCCGACCGTCGAGGAGGGAGGGCAAGCCGCGGGGTTGTGAGCGAAGGTAGCTGCCGGGCAAGCGCCCTGGAGGGTTGTGAGGCGGGAGGGGAGATGGATGGGCAGCGCGACTCGAATGCGCTTGATGTTCGCGGGCGCTCCGGCCGTGGCGGGTGGGAAGGTGAGCCGCATGTCGAGGCTCGCGCCGCTCGCGAAGGTGTTGTGTGCGCTCGTTGACGCGGTCAGCTTCGGTTTGAACGGCAGGCTCGCGCAATCTCCGACCGCGAAGGGGTCAGACACGTTCGTGCTTGCGCCTTCCGTGCTCGCGATCGTCGCTGTGACGTGCTCTGCGTGGCAGTCGGTTGGGTTGAGGATGAAGCCTGGCCGGTCGATGTTCAGGCTCACGCGCTGCACCCGCAGGGGGACGCCGAGCACGATCTGCGGCAGCGGGTTGGTCGTGATCGTGAGCGCCGCCGTGACAGGGTCGATGGTGACGGTGGCGCGGGTCACGATCGCTCCGAGGTGCAAGGGTCCAGCGTCGGCGTTGGTGACGATCGACAGGCCGAACGGGGCGCCGTGAAAGCCGGTGGTGAGGTAGATCGCTCCCGGCAGTCGCAACGGCAGGGATCCGCCGCCTGCTGATACTTCGGCGCTCCCGACACGAGAGGCTTCGGGGCAGCCGCCGCTGCTGGCCTGCGGTTCGGTGCAGGGCGGCACGCTTGAGAGCATCGCCGAGACGCCGGGCGGCGTTTGGGCCTGTAGGGCGGAGAGATACGGTTCGCCAGCGCCGCGACTGAGTGTGAGGATGAAAGGGCTTGACGCCGCCGCGTCCGGGTTCACGACACCGGCGAGGAATCGTGGGGCGAGGGGGCGGCTGGTGCAGCCAGTCACGTTGAAGTACGAGGAGGGTGAGGCGTCAGCGGCGAACGGGGCGCTCCACGACTGAAGGTCGGAGGTGGTGGTTGCCGCCCCGCAGCTCGACGGGTTCACAAGCAATGCTCGTTCGCCGCCGAACAAGTGAAGGGTCAGTTCGCTCAAGGGGAGTTGAGGGCTTTCCGTGAGATGGACGGTGAGCTGCCCGGTGGCCGGGTTCGCCTCCACGCTCGCGGCCAGCTTCAGCAACACCCCTTCGTTTCGTTTCGTGTTCGGGCCGGCCCCGAGTTCGATCCACAGCTTGTAGAGGTTGCCGTCGGCGGCGTCCTCCTCGGTGCACGCCGGTTCGCCGTCGCCGCCGCATCCGGGCGTCGCGATGTAGACGCGCCCTTCGATCGGATGCGCAAGCAGCGGCGTGATCGCTTCGGCTGTCCCGAGGATCGAGGCGTTGGGGCAGTGGCCAGGTGAGAGTTCGGGTTCCTGTGGGCCGAGGCCCTCTGGCGGGATTTCTTCGCCGGGTCCAGGTTCCCCGGGTGCCAGCGGTTCGCCGCTCGAGTTCACACCGGTGGGGATGTTGACGCCTTCTGGTCCGCTCGCCGGGCAAGCCTTGAGGCCGTCCGCTACAGCCGGGTTGATTGCCATGCCCTGCGGGAGGGTGACCCTCGCGGCTCGCAGCTCCGGGGCCGCGACCGTGCTGCCTTCAAACTCGTGGACGTTGATCGCGAGGCTGACCCCGTCAGCCGCTTCCGGTCGAAGCGTTTCAGGGCGCAAAGACAGTTCTGGCCAGAACACTGAGCGGTCGCAGGAGGACATCGTGGGCAGCGCGTATTGTGCTTGGACGTAGCGTCCCGGTTCCTGCCACGAGTCGGCCCACACGGTGCTCACGGGTGTTGTGGAGCAGCCGCTTGGCATCGTGATGAACGGCACGGCCGGTTCGCCGTCAGACAGGCCGCCGCCTTGGCAGCCGAGCCCGGCGACGATCCCGCCGAAGCATGAGATGCCTCGCTGCGCGTCGTGTGCGGCGGCGGCCGGGACACCCCACAGGGTTGTTTCCATGCCCGACAGGTGAAGCGGCGGCGCTCCGCTCAGCAGTTCGCCGAGGTTCAGGGTCGGCAGGCCGCTCCCCACGAGCGCGAGGGTGTACCCGGCGGGGCTTCTGATGAGGTGGGCGGTGAGGATGATCCGGTCAAGGATCGGCACTTCGAGGCCGAGCTCTGCGGGGACACCTGTGTAGGGGGTGAGGTTGTAGATCGAGCCCTCGACTTCGAGCTGCTGTTCGTCGCCTGTGAAGTGCAGCGAGAAGACGCCGACCTGCGAGTCGGTGGGGCACTGTGCGGCCTGGGGCGAGCACTGAGCGACCGCTCGCGGGTTCGCGAGCAGACCGGGCGGCAACTCGATCCGAAGATCCTTGGGGTCATCGCCAGCCGCGAAGTTGACGGTTGTTGTGAGCGCGAAGGGATGTCCGCCTGCCTGATCGAAGGGCACGGGTTCGCTTCCGCCGCTCGGGGGCACTTCGGTCGCCTGCGTCGTGAACGCCGAGACAGCAAACGGTGCTTCGCTGGCGGCGGCGGGAGCCGCGCCAACCGCCAGGCAGAGCAGGCACGCGGCGAGGGTCTGCCGCACGGGCAAGACGCACGCGGATGATGCGCGGCGGGCGTACCCCGGCTTCTGGGGCTATCGGGGCGGGCACGGGACTCGGTGGGTGGCGGCGCTTTGCGTGCCGTCGGCGAATGTCAGCTCGACCTCGAACGGGTAGCCGCCCGCCGGGCAGCTCTTGGGGATCCTGAATCCGCGCGGCTTGTGCGCGACCGTGCGTCCGTTGATGTGCCGGTAGTAGGTCAGGCCGCGAGGACCGATGGACGACACGAAAGTCTCAAGGGCGAGGTCGGGTCCTTCGGGCCACGCTTCGACCAGTGGAACGGACGTGGCGAGCTGTTCGCCATAGGGGGGTGCGGCTTCTTCGACGATGCTCGGAAGGACCAGTTGAGCGAAGACGGGATCGCCAGCCTGGATGTAGAACAGCACTTCGATTCGGTCTTCGCCCGGTTGCCCGAGCAGGGCGTCTAGGGTCGCGTGCTCGGTGATCGTCTGAGCGCCGACTGGCACAACCGCCGTGGCGGTGCCGAAGCCAAGCCGGGCGTTTGGGGAGCAGCCCGTCAAGCCGCCGCTGAACAGCGCGGCCGGCTCGCAGTTCGCCTCCCCTAGAGAGGTGCTGGCGAGACCCATGCTCGCGGGCAGCCGCAGATCAAACGAGGTGACAGGTTGCGGTGGCGTGCCGTGTGGCCCGATGACCCGCAGCGCAAGGTCGATCGTTGTGCGTGCGCCCGCGCGGTCAGGGACGAAGGAGATGTTCAGCTTCGTCGTGTCGGCTGCGGTTGCTGTGGAGGCGAAGCAGAAGCAGCCGATCAACGCCGCCACCATCGCCCTGGGAAGGAGCACCGAAGTGTCCGTCTTGACGATGGCGGCTAGTCGTTTGCTTCCCCGCTGGTTTTGACTTCCCCTGCGTCCGTTTCGTGGTTCAGGACGCCGCTGAATCCGAGCGGCTTCCCGTTGACGAGGGAGATGTGCCGGAACTTGCCGGTGCCGTGACCGAACCTGAATTCGCCGCCGAAGTAGTCCAGGTGACCCACGTCCTTGAATTTCGCGGTCGCGGTACCCGTGATCGTGCCCCCCTTCGGGGAGATCGTGACGACCGCTGACACCGAGGAGGCGTGCAGAATGAATTCGCAGATGAGCGGCGCATCGTAGGTGCCGGTCGCGTTGCCGGTCTCCACGATCGCCGTGCCTTTTTCGTGGCTGTATTTCAGCTTCGCGACCTCAACGAAGTGCACGCGTTTGGCGGCCCTCGCCACCGGGTCGCGTGTGCTGCCGGATGCCTGCGCGGCCACTGCGATCGCCGCGCCGAGTGTCACGGCGAGACAGACCAAGAGAGTCAGGCTGCGCGTCTTTGCCCCCGAGCTGCGTGTCATATGCCCTCCCATTCACGAGATGCCCATTCGTGCACGCCGGGAGTCCTTAGGCCGGCGTGTCTTTGTGTTCGATTGGTGCCCATTCGCGGTGATGCTCCAGCGAGATCGAACGCTCAACCGGCGCAGCTCTCGCTCGTCCTGCCGGTCCAGCATACAAGTCCAGATTCTCCCCGTATCCCGCATAGCGGTTATCTCCAAACCGCTTGAGTGTCTAGTAAATGTCAAAAAATGAGGACCCGGACAATGGGGATTGCTCCGGGTCCTCACTCGCAGCCACAGCTCAAAACGAGGGACGCCGCGGCTCCGTTGCGCGCTCGGACGCCGCCCGTCGCCTTCATCCTGCCAACCCCGGAGGCGAGCGAAGTCCAAGCCGTGAAATCAGCGTAGCCCCGCCCCACAAGCCGTGCACCAGCTCCGCGCGGGCCGCCATCACCAAGTGAGGTGAACCGCTCGCACAGTCCGAACAGCGAACACCCGACCGCCCATAATTCCGATTGCCGTGACCAACCGGGGCGCGAGTTCGGACTGGCGCGACGAGCAACACTAAGAGGTGGTCAGAAACGTTTGCGGCTAAAGCGAGCCCGCCGAGGTGCCGAGAAGAAAGGGGACCCGAAGTCGATACCTCCGGGTCCCCGCACTACGAACTGGAACTACAGGCGGCGAGGCACAGTTGTACTTGATGGATGCCTCTTTGCTTTGATCACCGAGTCCGGATCTTGGGCCACCGCCGCCACTTTTGGTCGGTGGCCCGAGCCGTTCTCAGCGCCGGGAACTCTAGGTCCAACCGGTGCCCTCCGCAGGCCCGTCGAGGCAACGCAACGCACCCTGCAAAATACGGGGCGCAGGTTCCGATAGGCGTGACGAGCGGAGAGCCGCCGACACGAAACCAGGCCGCAATTCCGGCTGGCGTGACGAGCGGCAACGCCGCCCAGACGTTCGGCCCACGTCGCGCCCATTCGAGTAATGAGCCGAGCGCGTCATGCCGATTGCAGAGCAATGAGATCGCGCGTGCATCAATGGCTGTTCGGGGATCTCGACACGGCGCGACTGCTCGACATGGACGAGCGGCTCCAATCAGTCTCGCGGCAGGCGATGGGCATTCTCGCGGTCGCGCTGCTGATCTGCGTGCCGTGGCTTGGACCGTGGACGCTCCCCCCGCTCGCGCTCGCGATGGTGACGTTCCGGATCGCGCACATCCGCGCCCGCACATCCAAACACCGTGAATACGTTCTCCTTGGCGCATGGCTCAGCGCCGAGACGATCATCGCCTTCTGCGTGGCACTCACCGGCGGGCCGCGCGTCGCGACGATCACATGGCTCGCCCTGCCGATCGTCACGCTCGCGGCCCGGTTCAACGGGCGAGTCGTCGCAGTCGGCTCGGGGATCTCGCTCCTGCTCCTTGCGGCCGTGTGCTTCGCCACCGACTTTCACGCGGTACTCGCCGAGCCGCCGCTCTTCGTCGCGCCCGCCGCTCTCATCCTCGCGACAGCGAAGCTCTCAACCCCACTGATGCAGTCCGACCTAGAGCACCGAGGGGCGACCGTGATCGACGGCCTCACGGGGCTGCTCAACCGTCGCGCTTTCGACATCCAGGTTGACGGGCTCGCCGAGCAAGCCGAAGCCACAGGCGGGCCACTCGCGATCGTGTTCGGCGACATCGACCACTTCGGGGAGCTCAACGAACGGATCGGACACCAGGGAGGAGACGCGGCGCTCAGACAGATCGCCGCGCGCCTGCGCGGCCAGGTGCGGGCGCTTGACCACCTCTACCGATACGGCGGCGAGGAGATCGTGCTCGTTCTCGGAGGCGGACTCGGCGACGCCGCAGCCGTTGCCGAGAGCCTCCGGCTCGCCGTTGCAGGCGAGCCCCTGGATAGCGGGGAGCGCGTCACGATGAGCTTCGGAGTAGCCGCCTCGGACCCTGGCAAGGCCGTCCGCTTCACACACGTTCTCGAGGCGGCAGACCGCGCTCTCTACGACGCCAAGCAGCGAGGCCGCAACCGAGTGAGCACCGCCCCCCAGAGCCCGCCAACACCAAGCGACGCTCAACCGTCGATTCCCGTGGGCGCGGCAGCGCCGCTAGCCAGCGAGGACAGGCAACCGGAGCCCCGGTCAGTTGGCGGTGCGGACTTTGGCGTGCGGCGCCCGTACCGAGAGGTAACCGGGTAGGGCAATTACCGCGAGCGCAATCGCGGTGAGGAGTATGAACGTGGTCAGTGCTGTGACGGGTTCGATGTTGAGGCTTGTGGGGAAGCCTGTGACGGTTTGTAGTGCGTGGCTGAGCAACAATTGCCCGTAGATCCCGAACACCGCACCGGTGAGGCAACCGACGGTGAGCAGGATTGTCGTTTCCCACAAGAGCCAACGCCACAACACGCCCTTGGGTATCCCTTCACCCCTGAACTCTCGTATGTCGTTTCGGTGCTGGGAGATGAGTGAGCCGAGTGCGGCGAGCATTGCGATGACTGCGGCGATGAGGACGAGTACCCGTATTTGTGTGAGGCGGGAGAGTCCTTGTGCGGCGAGCTTGTAATGCAGCCGCTCTCGTTCGCTAGCGGTTTGGACTGTGAGGCCGGTGTTGGGGCCGAGAAGTTGTTGTGCCTCATGCCGCACTGCTTGTGGTGAGGTTCCGGGGGTGGTGTGGATCTCGTATGCGCTTGGGTCTGTTGAGGCCCAGGCTGTGGCGTAGTCTTGGCTGTTGAGGACGATCGCGCCTGGTGGCCATCCGAGGTTCGTTGTCAGCGCCGCGACACGGAACGTCTCAGGTTGTGGTGAGGGGAGCGTGAACGCCTCCCCGACACGCAAATGATTTTCGTCGGCGAGGGCTTGGGAGAGCGCCACCCAACCGTGTTCTTTCAACCGACGGGTCGCCACGGCCAGGTTGCCACCGGTGATCTCGCTCGCCGGGATCGGCGCACTGCTTTCCGCTGGTGGGGCAAGGACCCACACCCTGCGCGAGCCCCAATCAAGAAAGCTCCCCCGATAAACACCAACCCCGCTCACGCCCGGCAGAGCCGCGAGCCGGTGGGCGGCCGTAGGGTCGGTGAAGGGTGTCGTCGCGAACGCATTTGTTTCACCTCGCGTGCTGACCCACACATCAGCCGTCGAGTCGATGTCATGTGCTGAGCTGTCCAGGCCGTGCTGAAGATTGCGCTGCGCACCGCTACTTGCCACGACCGCGAACACAGCCACACCCCCGATCGCCACAACCGCAAGCGACAACACGCGAGTCTTCGGACTACGCAAAAACGTCGCCGCAATATCAGGAGACGCACGATTCAGAATGCGTTGGACCGTCGTGAAAAGATCCACGGCGACGTTAAGCACGAACGGCAAGACGCACAACAGCGCGATCACCAAAGTGAAACTCCCAAGCTGTGACGCTGCCGGCGCAAAGAACAGGACCGCCGTCGTGACTGTCAGGCACACGGCCCCGGCGACGATCCGCAGACCACTCCACGAGCGCAGGGGTGCATGACGCTCGCCAGTCGTGCGGAACACGTCGCGCAATGGCCAGAGGACACCCACGAAGGCGGCAAGTGTTCCGGCGCTCACCGCAAGCGCCGCGCTCTGCCAGTGAATGATCCGTGCATCTCCAACAGGAAACGCAAACGCCAGATACCCAGGCGTGGAACGAAGCACAGCGATCGACAGCACGTCACCGAGCACAATCCCAATGACACACGCAAGGAGACTCAACACCAACGCATCGAAAACGAGACCCTCAAACAGCATCGCCGGGTTCAGACCATCCAGCTCGATGATCTTCAGTACCCGTCGTCGTCGTGGGACGGTGATGAGGATGGCGCAGAGGGCGAGCATGAAGCCGACGATTGCGCTGATGACGGAGAACAGTGTCTCGCTCTGGTTCTCCGGTGACTCCGCGGTCGCGAACAGGCGCGCGTCGAAGCTCGCGGGCTCCAAGTTCACATTCCACACCCGTGCCTGCTCGCGGAGCCCTTCAAGCACTTCATGCTCATGGCCGGGGTCGGCCTGAACGAACACTCGTGTCACACGGTTCTTCATGCTGGTGAGCTGTTGGGCGTAGAGGATGGGTGCGATCAGCACCGGACTGTTCACGAGGCTCCCGATATCCCGCCTGGCGAGCACGGTCCCGAACAGGGTGGGGATGATCCTCGCCCCGACCTGCACGCTCACAGTTTCAAGGGGTCCCGCCCCGATCCCGGCTGCTACGGGTTCGGGGAGCGCGATCGTTTCGAACTTCGCGAGCGTCGAGGGCTTGAACCTTTTCAACGACGGGCTACTGAAATGCTCAAACCTTGGGTCCACACCAACAAGATCAACAGCACGCCTCCGCCCCGTAGGACCGATCACCGCTGCCGGGTACTCCAAGATCGGCAACGCCACCCTCACACCCCGAACACGCCGCGCATCGAGCAGCAGGTCTTCGCTGACACCATTCGGGCCGCGCGCCATCAACTGATACTGAGCACGCCCCACGACCTGGCTACTCAACGCCCGCACCGACCCCGACAGGCTCGTGCTCGCTACCTGGGAGGCGAACAACAACCCCACCCCAATCGCAATCCCAGCCACCGCAAACAAATCCAACAACACCACACGCCGCGACCCAAACCGCAAACGAAACAACCCCAACACACCACCCACACCCATGAGCCGCATCGAGGTCCGCCGAGTCACGATAGGACGCCTCGCGAGCAGGCTGCCGCCGCTGACCGATTGAATCGGGACTGTGCGCGAGCCGCGGGCACCTTGCCCAGAGCGTACGGCCTACGCCCCGGGGGAGCCGGCGCGGAGCCTCGCGCACGCTGATCGGTTGCCGCGCCACCCATCACGAGCTTCGGACGAGGACGACGATCAGCTTTGATCGGCTGGCCTGGACTGCCCGTGCTGAGGGAACAGCCGTGGCGTGGCACTGACCCTTGGGCGTTAGGTTATGGCGATGCGTCCAGAAGGTTCTCTTGTCTAACCCTCGATCATCTGAGGACGACATGAGCATTCGTCAGGTCTCTAGCCGGCTCGTCTACGAAAACAGGTGGATGCGTGTCCGTGAGGACGCGATCGAGCGTGCCGATGGCAGCAAGGGCGTCTTTGGGGTCGTCGAGAAGGAGGATTTTGCGCTGATCGTTCCCCGCGATACCGACGGCAGTCTGTGGTTGGTGAAGCAGTACCGTTACCCGGTCTCGCGGCGCTACCTGGAGTTTCCTCAGGGATCATGGGAGCAACAACCGGACGCCGACGCCGCGACACTAGCCCGCGGAGAGTTGCAAGAGGAGACCGGGCTTAGTGCCGGATCACTACGCCATATCGGGCACCTGTACGAGGCTTACGGATACAGCACCCAGGGCTTTGACATATGGCTAGCCACCAACCTCGAACAGACGCCGATTCAACGCCAAGTCGAAGAGCAGGACATGCAAGTGCGAAGAGTCAGCAGGGACGACTGGGAGGCGATGCTTCGCGCTGGCCAGGTGAAGGATGCGCCCTCAGTTGCAGCTTATGGACTGCTGTTGCTCGATGATGCGAAACGAACGGGGTGAGACGCGGTTGGGCACCTTGAGCCGATCACCAACGCCAGCAGCGACCCGAGGACTTCAAGACCGCCGCGCCCGCTGTCACGAGCTTCGGCCGAGGACGACGCTAGGAGGTTGCGGTGATCAGACGCAGCCCTACGTCCAACTCGTCCTTTGCCAGGATGCTGCTGTAGCGGCGTGACCACTCGCCGCTGTCGAGGTCTGCGCGCAATCGGGTCATGGCACGATCGATAATCGCCGTGGGCAGGTCATGCCAGGGAGAGGTTGCAGCTCGCACGGCCGGGTCAAGGTACGCCTCGGGACGAGCCCAGAAGGCTGCCATGAAGCCGTCCTCGCAGTCGCGCGGGACAGGCAGCACCTCGGATCTCAGGTTGGGCAGCAGTTGCCGCAGACGGTTAATCGATGGGAAACTGGCATGCTGGCCGAGCAGCTCTGGTAGGTAGTCGCGCACGATCCATAGTTGCGCGATGACCCCGACATCCATCGTCACGATCACGATCCGGTCCCGCACGACTCTGACCAGTTCCCGCACTCCGGCCTCGAGATCACTCCAGTGCTGGACGGTGAGGATCGCCATCGCGGCGTTGACACTTTGGTCGGCAAGCGGCAGGCTCTCGACCGACGCTTGAATGACGGGTGCGGCACTGGCTGGTCGTTGGGCGATCATCACCTGGGAGGGCTCGACCGCCAGCACCCATCGCCCGTCCTGCGGCTCGTAGGAGCCGGAGCCCGCGCCTACATTCAGAACGGTTCGCACATCACCGAGCGCGGTCCAGATCGCCCTCGCAAGCTCAGGATCGGTGCATCGCGTTCCGTGGTAGCCAACTCCGATGCGGTCATAAGCAGATGCTGTCGCCACTACTCCGAGAGCCCCCTGTTCGTCACTACCGTGAGCCTATCCGCCGCTACCTCGGAGTACAACAACGTCGAGGACGCCGTTCTCGTCAGTTGCTTGCCCGGACTGTCCGTGCTGCGGCAACCGATCTAGCTGAGGGTCGCGCGGACCATCTCCCCGGGCTGGGAACCGGCTCGCGTGATCGCGGCTCCGTGAGGCGACCAGATCGATGAGACGCCGGCCGTGTGATCGAAGCCACCGCCGGTGGGGCCGGCGAAGCTCGCAAAGGCCACGTATGCAGCGCACGCGCGTGCGATCCGAATAGCACGCCTCTCTTGCATGTCGAGCTCGCTTGGAAGGTGGACGAGACCGGCAGCGTAGAGGTCAATGTCCAGGTCTGCGGTGGCGAGAATGTGCTCCTCGACGCCGGTGTCCTTGCAGATTCCCAGTCCAATGCGCCAGCCGTCGAGCTCGAACGTGACCGGCTCGTCGCCGGGCGCGAAGCGGACCGGCTCCTCGCCACCGAGGTAGCACTTGCGGTACGCGACGTCGATGCCGTCCGGCCCGATCTGCAGCGTGCCGATGTGGAGGCGGCCGTCGATGCCCGCCACTGGGGCGCCGACGAGCGCGACGCTGTTTGCCTCGGCGCACGCCTCGACGACGCTCATCAGCGCCTGCTCGCCCGGCGAGACGGGCTCAGCGTCAAGCTCGTAACCGGTCAACGACAGCTCTGGGAACACGATCACACGCGCGCGTACCGAGCGGATCAGGCTCGCGTGCGCTCGCGCGTTTGAGGCCACGTCTTTCGGTCGGCATCGTGGCTGAGCAACGGCAACGGTCAGTGGCGGTCGAATTCCCGCAGCCTAGTGGTCTGTGATCCCGCCCTCGCGCTCGTGTGGCGTTGGTGTCGCCTAACGCGCGTTAGTTGTGCCAGCCACCCACTATCAGGGTGCTAGGCGGTGCACGTCGCTGCGGGCTAAAAAGCGAGGCCCCGGAACTACTATCCCGGGGCCTCTGGAGACCCTTCCTCCTGACGCACCGAACGTATCGGCCGTCGCACCGCGTTTCAGGCGTGTTTCTCACGCGAGCGCCTGAGTTCGCGATCCGCAAGCGACCACAGGAGCCACGCGGACATCTCCAGCATCTCCCAATCGGAGATATCCCAGTAGTACACAACCAACTGGATGACCTCCGTCACAGACGGCTCTTGACGGTCTCCAGCGGGACGGTCGGCTCTCCTGTGGCTCATAGCGCTGGCTGAAGGTGTTGGTGGGGGCAAAGCTGGGTGCCGTGGCCGAGGGTGTCGAGCCACGGCACCCATTCGGGAACAGGCGAGAATCACGACGACCTTCACCTGCACCCAACCCTGAGCGTCACCGGAGAGGTTGAGGGCGACGCTCAAGCTGAATGGGGGCGCCACGGCGGGGTCAGTGGCCGTGGCGCCCCGGTACTCGAGCACGTACTACCGCGCGAACCCGAGTCACAGCGCCGCTACATCGCAGCAAGCAACGCCCCGATGAGCCTGCGGTTTAGCGGCATTACGCCCTCACGCTAAGGGCCCTCCAAAGTGAAGGCGACCGACGCGACGGCGGACTTCCCAGAGGCCGGTACGAACTCCACCCGAACGCGTATTGCCACACGCTTCCGCTTTATCAACAACGCCTTCTCGTGAGCGGTCAGAGACAGTTTGAGGTTGTAGGTGCCGGCTGTTCGCACCGACAACCTGACGGCTCGCAATCCCGCTCCCGCCAGGCTCACCATACCCTTTCCGCTCACTTTTACAGAAACCGACTTCGTGGTGTGCTTTGTGATCGCCACCTTGGCGTCAGGTGGCGCCGCCTTAGGCGGCGCCACGTTGCCGACTGCGCCTGGCGTCAGCGAGGCGATCGTCGGAGCAGAAAGGGTAGTAGTTTCACTTCTGCATTCTGCGATTGATTCACATTGCTTTGGGGGGGTGGGAGGAGATGGGAAGCCACCGTTGACTCTCGCGTCATATATCTCGACTTCGCCTCCAGTTTGGTCTTGTGCCGTGAGCGCTTGGCTCGTCTTGAAAAAAACGTTACTGCCGTCGGTGCTCGCTCCTACCAGGCTCGCACCCGTTGGGCCACCTGGGGCAATGAGGGAAAGTATGCCGTCTTGCCACTCGTATACGGCGTCGACCCCGGCCGTAGTGTCTGGGGTGAGTGCGTCTTCGGAATCGAAGAGGACGAAACTGCCATCCGGAGTGATGTTTGCGGAAGGCGCAAAGGCAGGGTTACCGGCGCCGCCGAGTGTGGCGGCGCCGGTCGCTGCGGTGCCCGGGGCACCACAGGACACGCAGGCGAGGCCTGGGACGCCCAGTGCGTAGACAAAGAGCTCGGCCCTACCGGCGTTGTCGTATCCAGTAAGGCTCTCGGTCGATGAGAACAGCAGGTCCGATCCGTCGGGCGTGAGCCGAGTGGTGCGGCCCTGACTGACGCCTTCCCAATCGGCACGATCGGATGAACTCAGGTCGGCGATGTAGGAGAGCTGACCAGCATCCGATACGTACACGTTGTCGTTCCCGCTAGTGGCGTCAGTGGTTAGCTTGCCTTGGGCTACGAAATAGACCACGCGTCCGTTTTCCGAGGCGCCAAGAACACCCTGCACCGCCGATCCGTGTGAGTCAGTCAGGCCCTCGGAAGACACGTCGGTCAAACGGTGTGTACCGACTTCGTACTCGTACAAGTCTTCGGCGGTGTCGCCGTCGGTATTCGCGTTCTGCGTCAACTCGCCCTTACTGGTGAACAGCACGTCACCGCCTTCTGGTGTCGCGGCCTGGTAACGGGATTCCTGTTCTCCGTTTGGGTCGGCGACGCCAGCCGCGGGGGCCGACGCCTTCACTGTTTCCGTGTCGTTCACCCGCGCGTAGAGTTGCGGTGGCATCCACGCGCCAACTGGGCAGGCTTCCAGCCCGGGGCGCTGGACGCTCGTTGTCTTCGAGATTGGGTCGGGACTCTCGAAGAACACGGTAGTGCCGGCTTGCGAGACCGAGCCGCCGTAGCCGACGCCCCCGTTCGTCTGCTCTCCCAACGATGCACCACACATCGGCACCGATTCGTCTGGCAGGATCCCGACCAGTTCGGTGCGGTTCTCGCCAAGCCGGTCGTAAATCTCCCCGCCGTAAGCGTGAGTGTCCCTAGGGATCAGCGCCCCGAAGGGTGTCTGGAACACAACTCGGCTTAGGCCCGGCGTGGCTCCACCAACGATATCCACCAACTCTTCGTTGTTGCCGACATTTGGGGCCGGCGCTACGCCGACGCCACCACTCGGCCCCTGCGATATCCAGGCTTGTAGTCCTCCGGTGCTCACGGCGAACACATCGTCAATGTTCGCGTCGGCGTCACCTGCCAGCAGGTCGTTATCGTCGCCAAGAAAAACGGTCGCAAAGCCTTCGCCCACGGCACCCGTGGCCTGCGTGCGGACATTGTCTGGATCGTCAGTTGGAGGCTCGAGGGGTGTCATTTCCCATCCATCGGGTCCGCGTGTCGCGATATCCCAGCCCTCGCCCCCGACGGGAGACCCAGGCAGCTCGGTCATGGACTGAATGACGGCAACACTGCCGTCCGGCGCTACCGCTTGCCCAGTTAGGCCCAAAGTGTTGCCTTGGGCGTTGTGGCTACCTGGAGTCACCAGCTCATAAGCGCGGCATTCCGGTAGTTCAGTTGAATATGGCTGACCTGTTGCAGGGTTGATGCTGCTTTCATGGCGTACTTGTTCGTTGGGACAGGCGGGCGCTTGCATGCCTAGGGCTGGGTTCGCCCGAGCCCAACCGAGCATCGCTACACCGAGCGCGAGGCCGACGGTGAACTTCACGCCACGGAGACCGGCGTCCAGCCTCCGAGCCTTCCGCAGCTCCGCTCCTGAGTACAACTTGTGACCGCTCCGCCACCTCAGGCTGTCAGCATCGCGCTTCGTCCAGCCCGCGAAGGGGCGGACAAATTTCTGTGCAGTCCGCATGATCAGTTGCCCCTCCTGTTCCTGGTGGCATTGGCTTTCGTTCCGTAGTTCTTCTTCGCCTGCGTCGCAGGCGGATCGCCTGTCACCCGTCTCGTTTTTCTTGCACGCCTTAACGGCTGAGGCGAGTTTTTGCGGGCGCGACGGCGGCTTGGCTTTGCAGCCCGTCACGTCGATGTTCGTGGTTTGCTTGATGAGCCTGCCGTTCTGCGCTTCGATGGTGGTCGGCATGTTCAGCCGCGAGTCGCAGAGGCTCCCGTGCGCCGCAGCCAATGCAGAGTTACTCGCCTCCGGCAGGTCAAGTTCAAAGCCCCCGATCGGCACGTCGGGGACCGACTTGAACGTTGAGGACGTTATGCCGGTCTTCTCTGCGATGAACGTCTCCCCCGTCAGATTGATCGTCACCCCGTCGCCCTGGAGAACAAGAACGAGGTCAGGGAACGCGGCGCCTCCGTGTGACACAAAGATCGCGGGCCCTTGCAGCGGCACGGGGAGAAACGGTGTATGAGCGACTGCGGTGCCTACCTTCGACGCGGCCGGGCAACCGGCGGGATCGCTGGCGAACTGTGCTTCGGTGCATGCCTTATTGAGCGTCTTGAGCCGGGCTGGCAGAGCCTTTGGCAGGTCAACGTGAACAGCGCGTATGTCCGCTTCACCCGAGCTCTGCATGATCCGCACCGCCAGGGACGCTCCGTGGCCGTTCTCTGCTGCGCTTGCGTTGCCCTCGGTGGTGGCAAGGAGAACGGGATTGAAGGGCAGTCGGGCGCAGCCGGTGGCGAAGTAGCCGCTCGTCAAGCTCGCGCTTGCTCCTTGCTGGGCGAGCGCCGTGGCGGTGATTGTCTGCTGACCGCAGTTAGTGGGGTTGACCATGAAGCTCGGCCGGTCGAGCGTGACCCCGATGTAGCGCAGGCGTAGCGGGATGCCTTCTAGGATCGTCGGAACCGGATCTGCGTGGACCGTCACCGAGCCGTTGTTGTTCACCTTGACGCCAGCGCGCACGACAACCGTGCCGAGGTTGTAGGGCCCCGCGATCGCGGGCACGACTATCGAGAGCCCAAAGGGGTCTCCGTCATAGCCTTCGGTGAGGTACACGCGCCCGCCGAGATAGAAGGGTTCCGGTCCTGGCCCTGCCCCCACGGTGACGGTTCCGATCTCACTGAGGGGACCGCAGGTGTCGGCTGCTGCTTCTCCGGCCCCGCAGAGCGGGGCCGATGAGATGTTGCCGACGAGACCGGGCGGAAGCGACACCGGCGCGAGCTGCGAGAGGTATTGCTGGCCGTCGCTACGGCTCAGCTGGAGCGTGAAGCTGCTGTAGGAGCCTGCTTGCCTGCTGGTCGTGCCCGCCGACATATTCGGACTGAACGGCGCCGGGCTCGCGCACCCCGTCGGAGAGAACGAACTGGCAGGAGTCGCGTCGGGGATTTCCGGCGCACCATAAGGCGTCAGGTCACTCGTCGTTGTCGCGGGGCCGCAGGAGACAGGGCTAGCGAGCGCCGCGCGAGCGCCACTAAAGAACCGCAGGACAAGTTCGCTGAACGGCAGCGGCGGATTTTCCGCGAACGTCGCGGCAAGCTGCCCTGTCGTCGGGTCGGCGGACACGCGTCCGTCCAGGCGGATCGAAACGCCGTGCCCTTCAATCGCGAGAAAAATACGGTACTCCTCGCCTGGGATAGGTGTGCCCAGATAGATCGAGCCCTTCAGGGGCGCCGAGCCGTCAGGTTCATTTGCCAGCAGCGGAGTGAAGACTTCCACTGTGCCGAGCTTCGAAGCGGCCGGGCAGGTCACTGGCTGTTCAGTACCTATGCCGATCTCTTCGTTGGTGCAGCCCGCAAGACCGCTCGCGGCGCTCGGATCAATAGAGACCCCGCGAGGAAGGGTGACCAAAGCGGCCTCGAGTGCCGACGTGCCAAGACCATAAACGTTCGGGTCCTGCGGCACCTTGACCCGGAAGGTCATACCCGTTGGCGTGTCGGCCTGCGTCGCGTCGGGTTCGACCACGAGACTCGGGTGAAACGACAGCGCGCCACAACCAGTCGGCTGCGGCGATTCGGCGGCATAGGTCAGGTACCGGCCCGGGTTCTGCCAGGAATCGACGCGGAGCGTCGTGGTCAGTGGACCCGACGCACAGCTTGTGGGATTGGTCAAGAAGGGTGTCAGCGGCGCGTCGCTGCCGGAGTTGCCAGCTTCGCAGCCTGGTTCGTACCCAACGGTTGCCTCTTCATCGCATTGCCGCCCGCGTTCGGCGTTGTGCGCCGGGTCAGCTGGCATACCCCAAAACGTGAAGTTAACGGCCACGGTGGGGAGGACGCCGTCGTTGCCCGTGCCAGTCGGAATATCGCTCGCCCGTACTACGAGGCGGTCTCCGGTGGCTGGGTTCACGCTAGCCAGCAGCTGCGACGCGACCGCGCCTGTTGGCGCGGCTCGGAACCCGAACGCCGCCGGGTGCCCGCTCGGCGGCACGAGGTTGTATACGGGTTGCCGATCAGGACCGGCGAGGTGCCCGCCGAAGGTCACCGTTACGACCCCGACCTGTGTATCGGCGGGGCAGTTCTCGCTCATGAGCTGGCTCTCAGAACATTGTGGGGTAGCGTCCGGATTTCCGATAAAGCCTGGAGGCAATTCCAATTCGACATCCTTTACGTTCCCGGCGCCGTCGCCGTCGTACTTAGCGCCGGCTGCCTGATTGAATATGAACGATGTCGTGGCCTCAAAGGGATGCGATCCAGCTTGGGTATCGAGGGTGCCGTTCTGGTTGATCGCTTCGGCAGTAAACGATGTGACGCCGAAGGCGGCGAGGGCGGAAGCCGGTAGGGCGAGAGCGAGGATGAGAGCCACCATTGATATTGAGACCGGGAGGCAGTGCCTCCCTCTAGCCGCTCCACGACTCTGTTCTCTTTGAGACCGCCTCGCGCGAGGCGCTCGCTCCATTCCTCGAAGACGAGGCCACGAGAACGATGTCGTGTCGCGCAGATACATCACAACTCGGAGTGGATGGAACAGGAGACTGCGATAAGTACCGCTCTCGCTTTGCGGCAGGCCGACACCTACGGCATCGCAGGCAGTCACATGGGGCGCGACCATCCGGGTCGCGGAAGATACAGAAGGGGTTGATGACTTCAACCTCGCGCGCTCACTACGCGCTGTCACGCTGCTACCACGGCGCTTCATCCAGCACGCCTCAGAGGCGGTAGAGGGGAGCGGGTGACGCGCAGGTGCTGAAACTATGGACTCCAGGTGCCCACACCTAACTGGGCCTACTGGACGGAGGCCCGTGCTAGCTGCCTCACACGGCGTCGTTCCCTCGGTGTCGTGACCGAATGATGGAGTGAGCGCTCCGCGCGAGACGGTTAGGACGGGAACAGAGCCGCGAAAGGCGTGGAGGCTGGATGCCGGTCTCCAGAGCCACTTGAACGTAGTTAGGGTGGTCCGAGGGGGGCGTTTGTGTGAGGCTTCCATGCTTACCTGCTCCCCTTGGTCGTTGTCGTGGTCTTGGTGGGCTTCTTCGCTTTCGGCTTGGGCTTGGCGCCGTAGCGCTTGCGAGCGCCCGCTTCGCACGCCTCGCGTGTGCTTCCCTTCAGCTTGTGGCACGTCGCCAGGGCTTTGGCGAGCTTCTGGGCGCGTGTCACGGGCCTCGCTTTCTTCGGCGGCGGCGATGACGACCCTGCAGACGCGGTGCTGAGGTGGCTGACTACCGGAGCCGGGGGCGTGGTGAAGGTCTCGTCTTCGCCGTACGCGGTCCCACCGGGACTACTAACAACGAGCCGGTAGTGGTAGGTCGTACCAGGCTCCAGCCCTGCCACAGCTTCCGAAACAACCACCTCGGACCCGACCCCCGCGGTTCTACCGCCGAGTGGCGCCTCATTCCCGTAGTAGAGAGTCTTCCCGTAATCGAAGAAGTAGCTCGTCGGAAACCCGCCGGGAGTGACTGTGCCCGTCAAGGTGGCCTGCGTTTGTGACATACCTGTCACGGCTCCTGTGCTGGCCCCCGGCATCGCAGCGTACGGTTCGCTCGTCGTGGCCGCAAACGTCTCGTCTGCCCCGTAGGCGGTTTGTGGTATTCCTGCAGCAATGTTGGTGGCGACGATTCTGTAGTGGTAAGTGGTACCTGGCGTGAGATCGACGGCCTCGGCCTGGACATCCTCGACGGTGCTTCCCGACCCTGCATCACCGTCGGGCGTGGGCGCTTCGTTGCCGTACATCGTCGTTAGGCCGTATTGAAAGGTGTACTTCGTCTCAGAGCCGTTCGGGTCCACCGCGCCGTAAATTGCCCGCATGGTGCCGTCCGGGTCGCCGGTACCTAGCGTCTGCGCTTCAGGAGGGAGAGGCAACGTCGTGAACGTCGCCGGCACACCTTGCACCGTCCCACCGCTACTCGTAGCCGTGATGTCGTAGTAGTAAGTCGTATGCGGAGCGAGTCCCGTCAAGGGGATACTCACCGCCGAGCCAGCGCTCCCAGCTTCGGCGCTCGCGGTGGAGCCCGGCACAGTGGTCACCGTGCATTGCAGCCCTCCGTACTGACCAGGGCCTCCCATGCAGTCGGAGGCACTCGCATAGGTGAAGCGGTAGGTCGTCGCGGATCCGCGAGGATCGACGTTGCCGCCAAGCGTGGCCGAACCCTGAGTCACGCTCGTTGCCTGGGTCGTCGTCACCCTAGGTGCGGGCACTGCACTCGTGAATTCCCGCGGTTCACCGTGCACAGCACCTTGCCCGTTCCGTGCTATAAGCCAATAGTGATACGTAGTCCCGGGCGTGAGGCCACCGAGCGTCGCCGAGACGTGTTGGACGGTGTCGCCGGTCAGCGGCCCCGTTGCATCTGTTGCGCCTCCGCACGCCGCGGGGCCGCAAGGGCTGGTTCCGTATTCGAAGTAGTCCATCACGCTCGTGCCACGCGGTTCCACTTCGCCGTTGAGCGTCGCAGCAACTTCCGTCACGCCGGTCGCTGCTCCGCTCACCACGCCAGGGCTTGGTTCCGTGTTCTGGGGCGCGAATATGTCCACCGCATTTCCGCCGTAGCCTTCGACCACATACACGGCTTCGGTAGCGGAGTTGACTGCCAGCCAAAATTCTTCCCCTTCAGGCGCTTGAATGGCCGCTGCGCCGCTTTCGGCTACGACCGCGCCGGACTCGGCGTACTCCTGGAGGATCTTGGCACCAGCGCTGCCTTGCTGGGCAAGTACAAAGATCTGCCCTGCGCTGTTCACCGCGACGTCCCGCGCGTTGCTTCCCACGGCAAGTTCGCCTTCGTACGCGCCGCTGGCGCTAAACGCAAAGACCGTCGTGCGACGGTTATCGACATACACGGTGCCCGCACTGTCAACCGCGACACTCGTCGGCTGTTCAATGTGACTCGACGCAATCTGCGCCAGATACGACCATTCGGGGCTCCCGGCGCTCGACTTCGGTTCGAAACTATCCACCACTTCGTTGCCCTGATCGGCTACGTAGACATCGCCCGTCGCCGAACTCACCGCGATCGCTCTGGGTCCTTGGAACGCTTTCGGGGCGTTCGTACCCGCGAATTGGCCGATGTACGCCCCGGCCGTCGAGAACACCTGAACTCGATTATTGTTGAAGTCCGTCACGTAGACAGAGCCCGCCAACGGCCCTGATGAGTTGTCTACGGCGACACCCGTAGGCCGATCGAACTCGCCCAGCCCTGATCCGGCAGCGCCACTTGTGCATGTGTTGCCCGAAGCCGCCGTGCAGATATCCCTTTCGGCGCCGGCAGCGCCGGCAGTGTCGTCCTTGGTCTCGTTAACTTCGAGCCCGAAGGTCAAGACAAACACCCCGTTGGGTGTGAACTCCTGTACGCGATTGTTGCTTTCGTCCGCGATGAATACATTTCCAGACGTTTCGTCTACCGCGACATGCCCAGGTTCCTTGAAGTCCCCGCCCTCTGACCCTTCGATGCCCAGCCCGCATGTCACGCCTTCACTTTCGACTTCCGACGCGGTACAGATCGTGCCGTGGGTCGTTTCATTGACGTCGTCGCCAAATCTCGCCGCGAGAACTAGGGGATTAGACGCCATCGCAGCGTTTGGTCCCACGAGGGACACTGCCATCACTACCAGGAAAAATCGCCGGAGCCTGCGCCCGATGGGCTCGTGCTGCTGCGTGTCGCCTTCTCTCGCGAAGCGCCCACCGCTAGCCCAACCAGCGCCGCAATCGCGGGCAGTTACTCCTGCTGACCCCATTTGGTGCTCCCTTGGTCCTCGTCCCTACCCGACTCTCTCGAGTTCGGGCACAAGAGGGATCTCCCTCGATTCAGCCACGATGACGTTTGCTAGTCTCGGGATCAACGACGTTTCTTAAAGGCGCTCGCCCAGCGGTGATCAGCTTGTCGCCCGAGCAAGCCGAGGTATCGCGCCTTGGAGATGGAGGATGACGGCAGCCTGAAGCTCGCTGGCCGTGATCGTGAGAGGACTCGGATGCAATCGGGCGCGCGGTCACTAAGACGCTTCTTCAGCGCGCGGGGCTAGAGCTGAACTCGCTCGGCCTCGGTCGCTCAGTCGAGGCGCGTCGCTCTTCGGCCGTGCGGGTGCGTGCCGTGAGGCGCCAGCATGGGGTAATACCGGTAACGCCGTGCGCCCGGGACGGTCGAGGCCCCGGGCGCGGTAATTGCTTCATTCGGCTGTCGGCACAGTCCTTAGCACGCCGTCGTCAGGCGTCAAGGTTCAATCATGGCGCCGCCTGCGCCGATCACAATGATCGTCGCTTTGATCGTGGCTTTGGTCTGTGCGGTTATTTTGTTGAAGCAATTGATGGCGTTTTCCGCTATTCCTATGCTTGTCGGTGCGAAGGTCCACGTGGAGGGTTTTCCGGCTTTGTATGTTCCTTTGATCGTTTCCGCTTTCGTTGGCGCCAGTTCGATTTTGCAGGCACCGTCGGTGATAGTGGCGCCTTTTATCGGTATTTCGATGTTGGCTTCGGTCGCGGTTACCGCGATGGCTTTCCAACCAGCGGTGGCCGTGGCGGTAAACGTACAATTCGCGAATTCCGGCATGAATGTGAACGACGCCGTGTTTTTGCCGGTTTCGCCGAACGCCGACGTTCCCGCGCAGCCCAGTGTAGTGATGGTTTTTCCTTCGTTTTCGATTTCGAACGCGACATTGCTGCTGGCAAACGTCACCTTGGTTTCGTTCGGGGTCCAGTTTGCAAACGCGGGTGCGGCGGTGCCCATTGCACCGAGCACGAGCGCCGACACCAGGCTGAGTAGGAGATTCCTACGCATGGCTATACTCCTTCTTGTAGTGGTTGGCTCCGTGGCGGCTCTCGTTGATAGGCGACGCCGCCTCGGGGCTGACTTCTACTAGTACCCTTTACTTCGGCTGCTCCGTGGTTTGGCAAGCAGTCAGCCGGGTCAGCTGCGGGACAAGCGACGTTGGTCGTCGCAGGTCTGCCCGAGTAGTGACCTGATCTCGATTCGCACCTCCCTGGATCGACTTCATGGGCGATCCCGGTGCGGGGTTGGTTGGCCCCGACAACGGGACGAGAGAATGGTCTAGCACAGAATCGCCGTTTGTGTGAAAGTGCTTAGGCGCTAGTGGTTGGGACGCCTGGGTGGGACCGCGCCACATAGCGGAAGGCGCTGGTCCGTTGGCCCAGCAGGTGCCGAAAGTCCAAGAATCAGGACTCCATTAAGTCACCTATGTGGTGCCCAGTTGCCATCCGAAATGTTTAGGAAGTCTTAACGCAAATGTCTCGCGTAGTGCCCACGCCTCACGTCAGAAGCGATGAACTGATGCAGGCGATGAGCGCCGCCATCAGGGCACGGTCGCCATAGGTGGTTGTGATGCTGCCCCATCGGCGTAGGAGGAGGGCGTCGCACCATTCGTGGGGCGTTGCGTGGCAGACAGCGTGTGGTGTGCCGGTGTGCGCGGGAAGCGCGGTGAGGCGGCGCCCTTGGGCGGCAAGGAGCACCACTGGCTTCTCAGCGCCGTCTTCGACGTGCAGATGGCAGACGCCTTCGAGGTCGGCGGGCAGCTCGGCTCGCTCGGCGAACATCTGCACCATGTGGACGACGTTCAGTGCTGGCGGCGGATGGTCCGGCGCTTCGACCTCCCACTGCCAGCGGGCGGCGGCAATTGACACGAGCATGAGATCTCGGGCGCTCTCGGTGAGGGCGTAGCTGATATGTCCCCCTGACCCGCGCCGCTCGAGGACGTCGCGAGCTGTGAGGCCGGCGAGCCGCCTGCGGAGCGGTGATCGGGAGAGGGATATCTGCCGCCCGAGCTGGGCGGGCGCGAGAGGCCCCTCAGCGAGCGCCAGCAGGATTTCGCGGGTGGGTTCGTCGGCGATCAGGTGGAGTGCCGAGATGCCGTCCGTGGTTTCGTCGGTCCAGCGGCGCTCCCAGCGCTCGGCAGCGCCCATGACGTCAAGGATCAAACGACCGGGGCTCGTCAGCGCGTACACGACGGTCGGGTTTAGGACCGATGCCCGGCTCCGGCTCGCGAGTCTCTTGCTCACGAGCTCGCCAAGGCGTCGCATGAGGGCCGAGTGGGTTACCCCTGGCAGGCGCGACTCAAGCTCGCTGGGGCGTCGTGGCGCCACCATCAACGCCCGCAGGATGGGCACGGTCCAGTCCTCGACAAGGAGGTCGAGGGTTGCGTGCGCGACGTGCTGGGGCCTTGGGACCATCGCTCCTGGCTTTGCTCCTTTCGCTGGCTGCGGGGTCTTCGCGCGCCGTCGGAGCGACTGGCGCGGGTGTCCAGCTATCGGAATCCACGATAGCTCGCCTGGGCGGATGCTCTTGGGAGCCCGCAGCTTGCGGCTGTCCTCGCGCGGTTGGCGGCGCCCGCGTCAGCGAGCCGCACGCAAGTGGTTGAACGACCACCGTCGCAACACTTTAAAGAAACGAGGTTGCGGCAGAGTTGGTAGCGCTGCCAGGCTGCAAAGCCGAGATATGAAGGCATTGTCGAGACCGTCAACGAGAGGGCGCGGGAGATTACAACGCATGAGCTAGGTCGATCAGCTGCGGGCGGCTGGCTTCGGGAGCGGCTTGTTGGTTGGTCGCCTCTCTTGGGTCTCCAACTCATCCGCAAGCGCAGACAGCTGCGGCATAGACCAGCCGAGAGCGCGAGCAATTCGATCAAGGGTGCCGTAGGAGGGGTTTCCTCGGCCTAACTCAATATGAGATATCCACGATTGCTTCAAATCGACCTCGAGTCCGAGCGCCGTTTGGGACATGCCGATTTCTTCGCGACGCGTGCGGACGGCGCGGCCGATCGCGACCTGCGGATTTGGGCTTATTTCCATGCGCCCCGAACCCTTGAGTACGGAGGACCCGCGCGCTAGCCAGTAAAGCTGCTAATTCCCCTGTATTAGCGGTTAATTGTGCGACGGCTAGCCATTATCTCTGATATCTGCTATCAATTATTCCTGATAGTCGATGATTTGTGTGGGCGTCATGGGGCGCGGGGTCATGCCTAATGAGGGCTAGGGGTCGAAATGGTGCCTCTCTCCGACTTGAGTTATTAGAGACAGTTCCTTACACTGACGGAGAAATGCCATGAGCGGGTCGACGGTCGATAACACATGGAAGGTCGCTGTATGACGGCGAGTGTGAAATCGACTACCTACCGCAAGTTGACTCCAAAGGGCACCGCACTCACAAGGCAGGAGATAATTCATCATCAGCGAGCCCGGATGTTCGCGGCGATGACCGACGTAGTGGCCGAGCGCGGCTATTCAGGGACCACGATGCTCGCGTTACGCAAGTCGGCGCACGTCTCAAGCGAAGCCATTTATCGCGAGTTTCCGACCAAGGACGCGTACTTCGCCGCGACCTACGAATTCATCGCGCGTCTCGCGATTGTCACTGTGAGCCGCGCCTACCGCGCCGAGCAGGACCGCACAGCACAACTACGCAGCGCCTTCGACGCCTTCGCCCAGTTGGTCGTCCACGAGCCCAAGGCGGCCCGACTCGCCACAGTCGAGGCCCTTGGCGCAGGACCGACGATGCTCGAGCCGATGGAACGCGTCAGCCGAGCGTTCGAGAGCTTGATCGAATCGAGCTTCATCAAAGCACCAGACGGCGTAACACTTCCGCCGCTCGTCGCACGAGGGATCGTCGGCGGGATATCCCGCGTCACACGCCAGCTTCTCCTCGAACGACGCGAGAACGAGCTCCCCGCCCTCGCGGCGATCCTGGTCAACTGGGCACTGTCATACCATTGCGCAGACGCGCTCGCGCTACCGCACCCGCCCACACCGACATCGCAGCAGCTTCCACCTGCCCCCAGCCCCGATGGGCACCCAGACTCGTCTCGGATTCTCCAAAGCGCCGCATGGATCGCCGCCACTTCTGGATATCCCAGTCTGACAATCAGCCGGATCGTCCAAATAGCGAAGGTCCCCGACAACGCATTCTTCGCCCTGTACGAGTCGAGAGAGCAATGCTTCATGGACAGCTACGATCTGATGGGCGCAGAAGTTGTGGCTACCGCAGCCGAGGCCGCGCTCGAAGGTACGGACTGGATCGACTCCATCCAGCGCGGAGTGACAGCACTTATGAGCCGGGTCGGCCACGATCCAGTGTTCGCACGCTGCGCCTTCATTGAGGTCTTCGCGGCCGGATGCATCGGCATCGAGCGCCGGTCGCGACTCATGGACAAGTTCGCTGCACTCCTGATGAGCCG
Organism: uncultured Solirubrobacterales bacterium; assembly: GCA_963827045.1. Classification (GTDB taxonomy): domain Bacteria; phylum Actinomycetota; class Thermoleophilia; order Solirubrobacterales; family Solirubrobacteraceae; genus Palsa-744. The sequence goes on along the minus strand of CAWGZH010000002.1, from coordinate 649,986 downwards.
CGTACCCAGCGACGCTCGCCCGCCCGAGATCGTCGCCGAAGCGATCGTCGGCGCCGTATGGCACGTCGCACATCAGTACGTCGCCCGTAATGCCACACAGCAGCTACCTCAACTTGCCCACCATGCCGCCTACCTTGTCCTGGCCCCGATCATCGGCGGTGAGGCTGCAATGAATCGGATACTCGCCTCGCCGCACACCTGAGCCCCCGCTCCCAAGCGGTCGTACAGTGAACTCGTCACAGGCTGCGCTGAGTTGACAGGCGCGAATCCGCCGTGCCAGCCGAACGTGCCGTTATTTTGCATCGCGATGATACAGCCGGACAGGACGCCACTTGTGGTGGTGGTGAGCACGGCGACACACGATCGTCTCCGCACAGAGGCCGCTCGGGCGGCTCAAGCCGCGGGGTTTACCGCAAGGGATCTCAAGTACGGGTTCTTTGCGAGCGATCACTTCAGTGCGATGCTCGAGGCTGGGTATCGGGCACACGAGGAGGACCCGCCGTCCGATGCGAGCGACACCGAGCCTCTCACGATGGTTTCCGTGTCTTTCACGCCGAGTATCGCTGAGGAGCTACAGGCTCGCGCCGACGCTGCCGCCATGCGTGAGGGGCTAGGGGCCGAGTCACCTGGCTACAGCGACTTTGTGGAGCGTTACATGGGCCGGTGCCTCGAAGCCGCTGTCGCCTGACCGCAGATGGTCAAGTAGAGCGCAGATCAGGTCAGTTGGCGTGGCGCCATCCGACGGTCGGAGCCACATCCGGTGACTTCGCGGCTCGCGCAAGAGAGGGTTGAACTAACCCCTTTTCTCTCTGAACGAGACTTACACGCGCACCAAAGGGGGTCGTCCTCGTCCGAAGCTCGTGATGGGTGGCGCGGCAACCGATCAGCGTGCGCGAGGCTCCGCGCCGGCTCCCCCGGGGCGTAGGCCGTACGCTCTGGGCAAGGTGCCCGCGGCTCGCGCACAGTCCCGATTCAATCGGTCAGCGGCGGCAGCCTGCTCGCGAGGCGTCCTATCGTGACTCGGCGGCTCTCGATGCGGCTCATGGGTGTGGGTGGTGTGTTGGGGTTGTTTCGTTTGCGGTTTGGGTCGCGGCGTGTGGTGTTGTTGGATTTGTTTGCGGTGGCTGGGATTGCGATTGGGGTGGGGTTGTTGTTCGCCTCCCAGGTAGCTTCGACTAGTTTGTCGGGGAGTCGCTCGTGATTGCGGGCCTGGTCGTAGCACTCCTCCGTCAACGGCGCCGTGTAACCGACGCCGACCAGCAGCTCCTTGACGAAGTTCTCGGGCTCCTGTCACGCCAAGCCATGCGACGCATCCAGGGCTCACGATTTCACACACGCCTGGCCGTTGACAATGCTTGATCCGGTGTCGGAGTTCATCGAGCGCTACGGCGACCGGGAGCACTGCTTCAGCGACCCGGCGATTGAGCCTCCTCGTCGCGACCTATATAAGGCGGCAGGGGCTTTCCAAGAACGTGAGGCGCTAGAGGCGTTCTACACCGAGAGGGACACCGATAAGCGGTTCGTGGGTGTCGTTGGATGGGAAGCCGAGGGCGATCCGGGAACGTGCGGCGCTGTTTGAGTCTCGATCTGGTGCCATCTTCGATGCGGCGCGCGGGTTCCTCACGGCGCACGACGTGCTCGTGGCGGCAGCGAAGAAGCGCGGGTATGACATTACGGCCCTGGGCCGGGAGACCACCGCCGGTTCGACTGAGCCGCTGCGGGCTCAGGCCGATCATCCTGCCCTATAACCAGTCAACCACGCACGGCTCCCTCGGATCAGCAGCTTGTACTTCTCATACAACCCGGCGGGAACGATCACGTCCAGCATCCCGCGCTGCCCGGATGGGATTTAGATCGGCGTCACAACCGTTGTCTGCTGCGCATTGTCCGGTGAGGCTGCGGCGGGGGCGAGCAGTACGAGTCGCTGGCCGGGGCGTAGCTGGATGTCTGCGCGGGGCGCGATGAGTTTGTTTCCTTCGCTGGTGGCGAGCACGTTGGTGCCTGCTGGCCAGTGCATCTCGCCGAGGCGGCGTCCGCAGGCGGTCGCCTGTGGGCTGATCGTGATGTCGAGGATCTCGTAGCCGTCAAGTGGCATTGTGGGGATGTGAACTTGCTTGTGTGGTTCGTTGACGGCGAACTCGGCGGCTTCGGCGCCTAGCTCGATCTCACGCGCTGATGCTTGAACGCGTCCTATGAGCGCGTGCATGACGTCCTCGCGTGTGACCCATCCCTGCAGGGTGTGCTCGTCGTGGGAGAGGACGGGCAGCCCGTCGTGGCCGTAGAGCACGAGCTGGCGCAGAGCGTGCTCCAGATCCTCCTCGCCGAAAAGTACCTGCGGATCGCGTATCTCGTTAACGGGACCGGCGAGCCTGGCCCACAGCTCGCGCGAGACCGTAGCGGACTCTGCATTCAGTTCTCGCGGCGCGAGCAGGCGAGTTCGCCCGTCGTCTTTTGTGATGGGCTGCATCACTTCGGCGATGGTGAGTGCCGTCAGTGCGCTGGTGGGCTTGGGTTGCTCGATGTCGATGCCGCGGCGTAGCAGCTTGGTGGTGTAGATGGAGCCGTAGGTGAGCCGCTTGGAGACCGCTGCGGCGATCCCGCAGGCGAGCATCACGGGGAGCGTCAGAGTGAAGTTGCCGGTCATCTCAAGCACGCTCGCGATTGCGGTCAGCGGTGCTTGGGTGGCGCCTGCGAAGACGCCTCCCATTGCGATCACGGCGTACATCGCCGCCGGGCCGATGTCTGCTCCGAAGATGTGACGGGCGACGACACCGAAGGCCATGCCACCGGCTGCTCCGGTGAACAGCGATGGCGCGAACACGCCACCGGAGCCGCCGATCGAGAGGGTGAGGCTCGAGGCGACCACCTTGCCGACCATCAGGATCACGATCAGCCAGAGCGCTTCGTGGCCGGCGACGATGTTGTCCATAACCGGGTAGCCGACGCCGTACATCTGTGGCAGCGCGAGCAGCAGCACGCCGAGCACGATGCCGCCCACTGCGGGGCGTGCCCACTCCGGGCGACCCTTCCACAGACGATCGAGATAGTCCTCCATCCCGTAAAGCACTGTCTTGAAGCCCACGCCGATCAGGCCGGCGGTGAGCCCGAGAGCGGCGATCAGCAGGTAGGTGGCGTCTGGCGGCGCGAGCAGGTTGTGCGGGAAACTGGAGAAGAACGGCGCGGAGCCGAAGAACGCACGGCCGATCAAGTCGGCGGTGACCGCCGAGAGAGCTGTGGCAAACAGTGCGTCTAGTGAGAATTCGCGCAGCACGATCTCAAACCCGAAGAACAGGCCCGTGAGCGGCGCGTTGAACGTGCCCGCGATCCCACCTGCGGCGCCGCACGCGACGATGATCCGCAGGTTGCGCTCGGACATACGCACGCGCTGGCCGACCGTCGAGGCGAACGCCGAACCGATCTGGACGATCGGCCCCTCGCGGCCCACCGAGCCGCCCGTGCCGATGCAGAGTGCCGAGGCGAGCGCCTTTACGACCGTCACCTGCGGGCGAATCCGCCCGCCGTTCTCGGCGACCGAGAGCATCACCTCCGGCACCCCGTGGCCGCGAGCCTCGCGAGCGAAGCGCTGGATCAGCGGCCCGTAGAGCAGACCGCCGAGCACCGGGATCACCAGGAAGAAACCGATACCAAGCCACGCCAGGTGCAGGCTCGCCTCGCGGCCTTGCTGCCCAAACTGCTCGTGCCCGGTCACAATCCACGTCACGGCATACACGAGCTCTCGAAAGACGACCGCCCCCAAGCCCGCTCCCCCACCGACCAGTAGCGCCATCACGACCAGCCCCAGCCGCGAGCCGCCGAGCCACGCCGATACCGTGCGCCCTCGCATCATTGGTCCTGGCCCCAGCCCAGCGACCAGTCCTGCTCGGGGACCTCGCCGGCGGCATCGGCGAAGACCCGCAACGCCCTGAGCGCCGAGGCTCGGTCAGGGCTGGGCATCCGTCGCAGGATCTTTGCGATCTCGGCCCGGCGACGACGGGTCACCTCCTGCACCAGGGCACGCCCCGCAGGGGTCAGCGAGACGCGCACCCCGCGTCGGTCCTCGTTGATCCTCCGCCGCTGCACGAGCTGCTTGCGCACGAGGCGGTCACACATCCGTGTGGCCGTCGATCGATCCACCCCCAGTGCGCTCGCCAGATCAGCCACGCGCTGCGGGCCACGGGCCGCCAGTTCTACAAGCGCGCGGTACTGAGCCAGCGTCACATCCTCCGCCAGATCCGCCAATGAACGCGCGGCGACCGCCACCAGTGCGCGGCTAGCGCCCAACACCGCGTCCACGAGCTCGTCGCGATCCTCGGGCTGTTCAAGGGTCTTCCCGCTCGCGGACGTCTGATGCATAGTGCGATTATTGCACTATGCATCTATCCTTTCGTGTATTCGGCCTCGGTGACATGCTCGCCCCATGTGACGGCGTTGCCCTCCTCATCGACTTGCTGTATCGCGAGGTGCGTCATGAAGCGGTCGGGTGCGGCGCCGTGCCAGTGATTCTCTGCGGGCTCGAAGAACACACGGTCTCCAGCACGGATGACCTCGATCGAGCCGCCTTGGCGCTGGCAGAACCCGATGCCTTCGGTGACATAGATCGTCTGCCCGAAGGGATGGGTATGCCACGCCGTCCGGGCACCTCGGCGCCAGGCTGCTGATTGCCGACGATAGCCGATAATCCAAGTGTGCCCGCCAACGCGTGGATGACCCCTGAGCGTGTCCTGCGCTATCTCGACCGGGCGGACCGGCTCCCGCGCCAACGCGATCGCCCTGGGATCGTTGGCGTGGGTCTTGACTTCTCCGAGGACATGCTCGACCGTGGCGCGCGACACTTTCGTGGTGTCTGAGAATAAGTCGCCGCGAGGTGCGGGCCGCCCGGCGCGGTTCTCGCGTGAGGCGGTAGTGGATGCCGCTGAGCGGGTCGTCAGCCTTGAGGGTGTCGATGCGCTGAGTATGCGCCGGGTGGCGAGGGAGCTTGGCTGCTCCCCGATGGCGCTCTACAGACATGTGCACGATCGGGATGAGCTGCTGGTGGCGTTGCTCGATCGCCTCGCCGCCGAGATGCCGCGCCCGCGGTTGCCGCGAGACCCCCGCAAGCGGCTGCTCGTGTTGTTCAGGGTGCTGTATGAGGGGTTGGATCAGAGCCCCTGGGTTGTGCAGGTGTTGGTGCGTGGTGATCTGATGGCGCCGTCGGTGTTGTGGCTGATCGAGGAGATCCTGGCCGCGTTCGTCGCCGCCGGGCAGACCGCCGAGCAGGCAGCGGACGCGTACCTGACGGCCTGGCGATTCACGGTCGGGGAATTGATCGTGAGTCATTCGACGGCACGGCAGAGCGCCGAGCTTGATCGTCGTCCGTTCCAGCTCGAGTTGCTCGCGGCCGTGCAGTCGGGGGAGCTGCCGATGCTCGCGGCGCTAGCGGACTACTGGCCGAAGGCTCGTACTCGTAAGGGCTACCAGGCGCGCATGGCAAGAATTCTCGACGGTCTGCTGGGAGACTCCTAGACCAGGACCGTGTATATTTGCGTACGTGTACGCTAACTGTGTTGGTCTACTGCCATGACCCCACAACGCACTCCCGTCTCACTGTTGAACGGACACCTTGGGCAACGGCTCGTCGACGTGATCGCACGACGACCGACAGGCGTGATCGGCCGGCGGGCCTACCGCGACGGACCCAAGGCACACGAGCCGTCCTTTCAGGCCGTCCTCGACGCGTTCGGCTCGCTGCAGGACGAGCGCGTGCTCGAGATCGGCTGCGGCCCCGGAGTGCTGCTCCAGCGCGTGCTCGACAGCGCCACGGCCGCGGCCGGCCTAGATCACAGCGCCGACATGCTCGCGCTGTGCATGGCCCGCAACCAAGACGCGATCGCCAACGATGCGTTGCGGCTCAAGCTCGGGGACGCCGCGCAGATTCCCTGGCCCGATGAGAGCTTCACCGCCGCGATCTCGGCCAATATGTTCTTCTTCCTCACCGACCCGATGGCGGTGCTCAAGGAGCTTCACCGCATCCTGGTCCCAGGTGGCCGGCTGGTGATCGCTAGCATCGCCGGCCCGCTCCCGCGCCCGTCGCTTCGCAATTGGTGGCTCTACCCGCCGATGGGACCAGCTCTGAACGTCCACACCGACGAGCAAATGCACACCATGCTCATCCAGGCAGCTTTCAGCGACGTGAGCGTAGAGAGCGAGGGCGGCCCGCTCGCCCTGCAACTCGCTCACGCTCGCCGGGGAAGCTCAGAGCACATGAGCTGAAACATCAACCCAGCTGCGGACGAGCCGGAATGGCCAACCGTGAGACACGACTTTCCGACGCCCTCGCGAGCCAGGCAGTGAACAACGTCCGTCTCTCAGAAGGCCCGAGCTGAAGCACCGATATACGCCGCTAGGTGCCGTTCGTGCCTGGCCATCTTGCCCGCCTCTTTCCGTGGAGCAATCGTGGGGACGGTGGGCCGCTTTAGGCGGGACAGGGCGCGGGAGCAAGTATCAGCTAAGAGCAGCCACGTCGCCGTTGACGAGCCGTGCTGTATGCCGTAAGGTTGTCAGTAAGGTTTACGGTAAGGAGTATCTTGTGGAGCGCACGATTGGAGTAGATAAGGCGAGGAGCAGGCTCGGTCAGATCGCCGAGGAGATCGCAGCGGATGACGACGCGGTGGTCCTCACGCGCCGGGGCGAGGCCCTCGCGGTGCTTGTCAGCCCGGCCGAATACGAGCGGCTACGCGAGTCTCAACGTCGAGTAGCCCAGGAGGAGTTGCGGACTCGGCTTGCCAAGATCCGTGAGACCGTCGCGGACGCTGGTCTTGACGTGTCCGTGGTGGATGAGGCGATCTCAGCCGCACGGATAGCTGGGTGACTCCGCGGGCGGTTCTCGACACGAACGTCATCGTGTCTGGACTCGGCTGGCATGGCCCACCGACGACGATCATCGACGCGGCCCTGGATGGTCGTCTCGTGCTTGTGACTAGCCCACCGCTCCTCGCGGAGTTGCGTCGAGTCCTTCGCTATCCCAAGCTCGCGAAGGTGATCCACGATGCGGAGCAGCTAGTTGATCTCCTCCAAGACAGCAGTCTTGTCGTTATGCCGAGCCGCGTATTCGCTCTCGTTGACGATGAGACCGACAATCGGATCCTAGAGGCCGCGGTAGAGGGCAACGCCCACTACATAGTGTCCGGGGACCGTCATCTCCTTGACCTCGACACCGTAGAAGGTATCCCCATCCTAACGCCCACCAGCTTTATCGACACAGAGCTCACCGACGGGTAAAAGTCAGGATCTCGTCCTCGGGCACTTCACCTACAGCCAGCACCGCGTATCAGTCCAGTCGCGCCGTGGTATGCGCGACTACCGTGTTCCCGCCGGGGTCTCTGACGGTCGAAGCGATATGTACTTCTACGGCATCGCCGTCGTGGATCAGGTGCTTGAGCTTCCGCAGCGAAGCTCCCGTATAGCGATGAGTGAATTGCTGGACCCCGCCTGACGAACTGTCTATGGCGACCGTCCACGGACCGCGATCCAAGGCGGGCTCTGGGCTCTTCCTGTGGCGATGCGTGACGGTCACAACGTAGGCGGCCGTCCCGACGCAGCTCGTGTTGCAGTGAACCTTGAACGCGATCTGTGGACGATCCATAGAAGCCGAGCTAATCGCGGCACTGAACGCCGGTGCCGGAGGGGCTTCTACGGGAGGGGGCGGTGGCAGCTGCGGCGCAGGCTCTACTGTCAGAGTGCGAACCGGGCTTGTGATGAAACCCGAGAGGACTCCAGCACATCCTGGAACTTCTTCGGCTGAGAACGAGGCTTGCCAGTAGACGGTCCCAGGCGTCAAGGCAGCTCTCGATGAGGTGAACGCCTGCATGTGGATGCCTTCTTCTGGCCGAGGCTGCGCGAGCCCCCGGTCGATGTCGGGCGTCGCGAGCAGCGCGGGCGAGGACGCGACGGAGAACGTAACGGGAGCGACCGACGCGGTAGAGAACGTGACCTGAGTGCCGGCCATAACCGAAGCGCCTTCTTCTGGGAGGTCTCGGGCTTCGATCACGGTGCTGTTTGCACCGATAGCGCCGCTACAGTTCGCCCACGGCAGTTCCGGGGGTGTGTAGCCGCTCGCGGGCACGGCAGAGGCCAGGAATGCGAGCGTGCCGAGGGCTCCAACTGTCAGCCAGCCTCGTCGCACAACTACGGGATGGGGATGACGACGTTCATTTTGGTCGTCTTGTGAGCGCGGGCGACGACAGTCTGCTTACCAACACGGGCCGCGCCGGCAATGCCTGCCTGGAGCGTGTAGGTGCCTGGGCTTACGGCGAAGGAGAAGCGTCCACCGTGCCTGGTGTGCTGGGTCGATAGAAGATGGTGCTGGGCGTCGTAGAGCGCCACGGTGCCTTCCTGGGAGAAGCAGCGGCCGGGAGCGGGACCGCCGCAAAGGCGGATCGACCCGTCAATGCGAGCGCCGTGCGGCGATGCGCTGGCGTTCCCACATGCGGGGAGGAGGACCAACACCACGAAGATCACGAGAACGGCCGCGCGCTTCATCGAACGCAGCGTACAACCATGCGCTCCGGTTGACCCCATGCAGCTGAGGTGGTCTGTTGTGATCCACTGACTATCCTCGGAGAAGCAATGTGTGGCTGTACGAACACTGCGGGCTTCCTTGCAGTAGCGGCAGCGCCCGCAGGAGCTTATGCAGGACATCAGCACGCGGTCGCCGACCGCCAGGGTGCTAACGCTGGAGCCGATCTCCTGCACGGTGCCGACGGCCTCGTGCCCGAGCACCGTGCCTGGCGTCGTCTCGGGTATGTCGCCCTTGAGGATGTGCAGGTCGCTGCCACAGAGAAACATCGAGCTGAAGGCGACCGACCCGTACCATCCGAGTCGCTTGAGGTGTGCCGGAGGCTCGGTACCGAGAACCGCGGCACGATCGCGCGCTCTTGCCGGCGGGCGGCGCGTTTCGTGCACCGCGGCGAGGTGCCGCTCTTGCCGGCGTCGGGCGGGATCAGGACTACGGTAACGAAGAGCGCGTCTATCGCTCGAGGACGAATGCCTTCGTGGCGCTGACCGGCGTCTCGCCGGTGGGGGTGAAGGTGCCCTTGGCCGTCAGCTTGAGTCGCTTGGAGTGCTTGAGCTGCCGTTTGCCGGTGGCGGTCAGTTTGATCTTGATTGTCGCTGTTCCGGCTGTCGAGAAGCTCTGCTGACCGGACGCGACGAGCACCGGTTTGGGCTTCGTCTTCTTCGCAAGATGCGCTCCGGGCGGAATCTCATACCAGTCGATCACAGCGGTTCCGGCCTGGAGTGCCCTGAAGGTGATCGAGACCACGCCGCCTTTTAGCAGCACCGTAATCGTCACATTCTTGCCAGACGGTGTGATCTCGCCCTCAATTAGCTTCGTTAGCGCCGCGATCTGGGCCGGCGTGAGGACGCTCGCGGTGCTCCCGGTACTGGAACTGCCACCACCCGAGGTAACGCTCGTGATCGTGGGAGCCGAAGGCAGGGTGCCCTGCAATGGGTTGGTGACTGTGATCGTCTGCTGTACTTGTGGTGCTGGCTGGTACTCGCTGCTTCCAGCCTGGTTGGCGTCGATCACGCATGTGCCCGCCCCGGTGAAGGAGATGTTGGCGCCCGAGCTTGAGCACGCCCCCGCGGTGGTCTTCGAGGTGTCGATGCTGAACATCACCAAGTTACCCGAACCGCCGCCGGTCGCCGACACCGCGTAGCTGCCGCCGACCGCCGCCGGTGAGGGCGGCGTCGAGGTAAACGTGATCGCCTGCCCCGCGGGTGTGACGTTGATCAGCGTGACACCGGTAGCGCTCCCGGGCTGCAAGGTGGTCGGCAGCGAGCTCGACCCGATAACCGTATTGACACCAGAGAAGTCGGCGAAGCTGACTGGGGTTCCCATGACGTCGGCCTGCACCTGTCCCGGACCCCCAACGTTGTCGCCGTTGAGCGCAACGGTCAGCCCCGTTACCTGCTCATCCATCGAGTCGGGGCTTGCGAACGACCCGAGGTCGATGACGCTGCCGCCGCTGGCCGGGTCGTTGCCGACGAACAACACCAACGGTGACGGTGCACCCACCAGCGAACTCGGCAGCAGGTTCGGGTCCGGCTGGAAGGTCGTCGGCCCGTTGGATGCGCCATCGACGATCGTGACGTTGGAGAAGCTATCGGTGCCGGGTGAGCCGCCAGCGGGCGTAATCGTCAGGTCTCCCGGGCTACCGGGCGTGTCGCCGTTCACCGAAACCGTAAACATACCCGAGGGCTCACCCCTCAAATCAACCAAGTTCGTGGCGCCAGCCCCGCCGATGAAGGTCAACCCGGACGCGGCTCCTGGCTGAAAGGTCGCCGTCCCGCTACTCGGGCCGTCAATAGCCGTGATGTTGACGAAGCTATCGTCGCTTGGCGACCCACCGTTGGGCGTGATCGTTAGATCCCCCGGACTCCCGGGCGTGTCGCTGTTCACCGAAATCATAAACGAACCTGGCGGCTCGCCCGTCAGGTCGAGCGTGTTCGCGACACCATCTGAGCCGTTGAAGAGGACCGCGGGCGCAGTACCGGACTGGAAGGTCGTCGGCCCGTTGGATGCGCCATCGACGATCGTGACGTTGGAGAAGCTATCGGTGCCGGGTGAGCCGCCAGCGGGCGTAATCGTCAGGTCTCCCGGGCTACCGGGCGTGTCGCCGTTCACCGAAACCGTAAACATACCCGAGGGCTCACCCCTCAAATCAACCAAGTTTGCGACGCCCTCTGAGCCGTTGAAGGCAACCCCGGGCGCAGCCCCAGGCTCGAAGGTCGTCGAGCCGCTGGGCGCTCCATCGACGATCGTGATATTGGAGAAACCGTCACTGCCCGGCGAGCCGCCGGCGGGCGTGATCGTGAGCTGCCCCGGGCTCCCGGACGTGTCACCGTTCATCGCAACCACAGATAGTCCCGTCGGTGCGCCCACCAGATCAAGCGTGTTCGCGGCGCCGCTCGCGCCCGTGAACGTCAACCCGGTGACCGTACCAGGCTCGAAGGTCACCGACCCGCTGCTCGGGCCATCGACGGTCGTGTAGGTGCTTACGGAATAAGACGTGCCCGTGCACTGCGCGACGCCACCGAGAGACACTACATAGTTGCCCTCACTCGCCGTCACAATCACGGGTTCAGTGGGGGTAGCCGAACCCTTAGTCGCGATTGAAAGCGTCGAGCCGGCCGCGCTGCACGTCACCGTGGGCGCTGCGCCGCTCACCAGAGCCAGGCTGTGGGACGCGCCGGCCGAGACAGCCGAGACCCCACCAAGACGCTGAGCGCACGGGGCTGTTTCCCCCACCGCACAAACGGCTACGGGCACGTCGCTCGGGCTTTCGCTGCCGTCGCCTGGGGCGTCGCCCCAGGCGACGACCGTTTCGTTTTCAAGCAGCGCCAGGCTGTGAGCGTTGCCCGCCGAGAGCGCCGTGACCCCGCTCAGTCCGCCAACCGCCACCGGCGTCTCGCTGCAGGGACCAAAGAAACATCTTTCAGGACCACTGACGGTGGCATCACCCAACTCCCCGTGACTGTTTTCGCCCCAGGCCATGACCGTGCCGTGTTCAAGTAGGGCTAGGCTGTGGAACAAGCCGGCTGCGACGCCCGTCCCGCCACTCAGATGTTGAGCGCACGGAACTGTTGCCCCCAACGCACAAACCGCTTCCGGCACGTCGCTTTCGGTGTCGGTGGCGTTGCCCAGCTGGCCTTCGTAGTTTTCGCCCCAGGCCATGACCGTGCCGTTTTCAAGTAGCGCCAGGCCGTGGGACCCACCGGCTGAGATTGCTGTGACGCCGCTCAGTCCGCTCACCTCAACCGGCACGTCGCTGTTGGTCATCGTGTCGTTGCCCAACTGCCCATGTTGGTTATCGCCCCAGGTCATGACCGTTTTTTCTCTGGTTGTTTCGTTTTCCACGAGAGCCATGCTGTACTCCACGCCGGCTGAGACGGCGGTGGCCTTGACCCCGAGCGGCAGGCTGACCGCCACTGGCACGTCGCTGTTGGTCGTGTCGCCGTCGCCCAGCTCTCCGTACCCGTCCGTACCCCAAGCCACGACCGTGCCGTCTTTCAGCAAGGCCAGACCGTGGGACCCGTTGGCTGAGATTGCCGTGACTTCTTTCAACACGTTCCCTGTGCCTTCTGAGCAAGGCGGCGTCGCTGCCTCCGCGCAAACCGCCAGCGGCACATCGCTGTCGGTCGTCGTGCCGATACCAAGTTCCCCTTGTTGGTTATCGCCCCAGGCCATGACCGTGCTGTTGCTCAGCAAGGCCAGGCTGTCTTCCTCGCCGGCTGAGATCGCCGTAACCCCACTCAGTCCACTCACTGCCACCGGCACGTCGCTCTTTGTCGTGGTGCCGTTGCCCAGCTCGCCATCGTAGTTCAAGCCCCAGGCCACGACCGTGCCGGTTCCCGCGGCCGAGGCCGGGGCCTCTCCGAACGCCATCGGCACGCCGGCCGCGAGCACGACGGCCACCGCTGCAGCCCCCCACATGTTCCCTCCGAACAAGGCCGACCATCGCATGTCGTCCAGCAAGTCTACACCGATGCAGAAAGCCACAAAGGCGTCCAAACACGATCCCAACGCACGCGCCATGCTCCTGCTTCGCTCATCAATCGCAGAAGCCCAGACCACTAGCCCTGTCTCGCGCCGCTCGAGCGTCGTCTGCCGGTGCGTGTCGGTCCGTTGCGCGTGACGAGCGGGTTGACGAGCAGCGCGTTGTGGATCATCCGTGTCCAGACATCTAGCCTTCGACGCCAAATGCGAGGCCCTCGCGGTGCTTGTCAGCCCGGCCGAATACGAGCGGTTGCGCGCTCACCGACGGGTAGCGGCGTAGGCAGTGGACGGGTTCGCGCATCCTGTATAGGCTCGCGCTACACCCGAACGCGGAAGGGAGCGAACACCGTGCCCGATTTCCTAGAGACCAAGCGCGACGAGATCGCCAAGAGGCTTGCCGAGCTGAAGCCGCTTGTCGATGAGTACAGCTATCTGCAAGCCGCTGCGAAGGCGCTGGCCGGTATCCCGTCAGCCAACGGCGCAGCCGCTACCGCTTCTTCGCCTGCGCCAGCTCGCCGCGGGCCGGGCCGTCCGCGAGGTGGGAAGTCTTCGGCTAAGCGGACAGCGACCGCGAAGCCCGGCAGGCCGGCGAAGGCCGCGCGCAAGGGTCGGACGGGACGGCCGAAGGGCAGCGGTAAGCGTGCCGCTGAAACGCTTGCTCTCATCACCGAGAAGCCGGGCATCACGATCCCCGAGATGGCTCCGCGATTGGGGATCAAGCCCACCTACTTCTACAGGGTGCTCCCCGTGTTGGTGGAGGCAGGCTCGGTGGTCAAGCGAGGCCGTGGCTGGCATCCAAAGGCACCAGCACCGGCTGCGAAGTAAGCAGGATCGCGCGGCCTCCCGCGCACAGATAAGCAACCTATAACCAGCAGCATCGGGATTTACACAAACCCGAGCCGTCGCTCTCTAACCGGTATGCGGTATAGCTGTGCCTATCCATATCGGAGGTTTGTGGTGGGTGAACCCGTGTTGGTGTTGGACGGTGTTGGGGTGTTTGTTCGGCGTGGCAAACGCCGTTGGCGGGTGTTGGAGGATGTCGGGTTGACGGTCGCGCCCGGTGAGGTCGTCGGCGTGCACGCCGCGCCGGGCACCGGTAAGACGACGTTGTTGGAAGTCGCGGCGGGATTGCTTGAGCCTGCTGAGGGGCAAGTGTTCATCGAGGGTCAGAGTCTCGCGTCGCTGTCGGGGGATCAGCGTGTGGACTTGCGCAAAGATCGCGTCGCTTGGATGCATCGTGGTGGGGTGGAGGAGTTCGAAGTCGCGAGGTTTGTGGCGCTCCCGGTGTCGGCGGGTCGGGGGATGCGGGAGGCGACCGATCTCGCGGTCGAGGCGTTGGAGCGTGTGGGTATCGCCCATTGCGCAAAACAGCAGTGGGGGCAGCTCTCAGATTGGGAGCGGGTGTTGGTCGCGTTCGCGAAAGGCTTTGTCCGCCGCCCCAGCTTGATGGTGGTCGATGATCTGCTGGACAGGCTCGGGCCGACAGGCACACGCCTAGCCGGGGAGCTGCTGCTTGAGTTGGCGGAGGAGTGCGGCTCAGCCGTCCTCGCTGCCTCATCCGAGCACGACGCACTCCTCATCGCCAACCGCGTCCTCTCTCTCGACGCGGGCACCATCACCCCGAAGGCAAGGAAAGTGGTGAGCTTCTCCGCTTCGGCTTGAGTGGGCTCACCGGGGCGCCTGCCCAACCTGGGGCGTGTGTTGGCATGGGGCTTCTCCGCTTGCTTGGGCGTGAGGTTCGTGGCCGGTGTTTCTGACTGGTGCTGCTTGGTGGCGCGCGGTTGCGCCCGTCAGCACTCGCCTGTCGGGCAGAACGAACAATTCTGTATGGGCGTACAATCGCCCCGTTTTGGGCTACGATCGACGGCTCGGATGGCTAAGCGAAGACCACACGCAGACCTGGCGGTTCTCAGGCTATTGGTCGATCGACCGGGGAGCCCCGTGCACATCAGGGCCCGCCTCGAGGTCGAGCACCCGGAGGAAGAATGGTCGCGGTCGGTGGCCTACAAAAACACAGTCCGCCTCGCCCGGCAGGGCCTGATTCATCTCATCGAGGAGGGCTCCCAGAAATCCGAAGACATCTATGAGCTGACCGACGCGGGCCTGGTTGAGCTTCGTCGCTGGGCCGAGGAAATCGCCCGTGAGCCCCCACCGGATCGCGACGGAATGCTGCTCTGGATTGAACACGCGGACGAGAGCGAAATCCCGAAGATCCTTGAAGTGCTCAAAGAGAAGGAGGAGGACGCCTGCGAGGCACGAGACGCCGCGCGGCAGAAACTCAACAAGGAACGAAGACGCGGCGCGTTCGGTTCGGCCGACAGCTCGGAGTTCCGTGGTCTCATGCGCTACGTCGTCCACAGGCAGGCTGTGGCGTCGAGAAGCGCCCGCGTGGACGAACTCAAAAAGACGAGGCAGATGCTCGAAAAACGCGGCCCCGGGCTGCTGCTTGAGGAGCCTGAGGAGCCGGATGCACGTTGAACCGTCCCTAGTGTTGGACGGTGTTGGGGTGTTTGTTCGGCGTGGCAAACGCCGTTGGCGGGTGTTGGAGGATGTCGGGTTGACGGTCGCGCCCGGTGAGGTCGTCGGCGTGCACGCCGCGCCGGGCACCGGTAAGACGACGTTGTTGGAAGTCGCGGCGGGATTGCTTGAGCCTGCTGAGGGGCAAGTGTTCATCGAGGGTCAGAGCCTCGCGTCGCTTTCGGGCGATCAGCGTGTGGACTTGCGCAAAGACCGCGTCGCTTGGATGCACCGTGGCGGGGTGGAGGAGTTCGAAGTCGCGAAATATGTGGCGCTCCCGGTGTCGGCGGGTCGCGGGATGCGCGAGGCGACCGATCTCGCGGTCGAAGCGCTGGAGCGCGTCGGTATCGCCCACTGCGCAAAACAGCAATGGGGGCAGCTCTCCGACTGGGAGCAGGTGTTGGTCGCCTACGCGAAAGGATTCGTCCGCCGCCCGCGCCTGATGATCGTCGATGACCTACTCGACAGGCTCGGACCGACAGGCACACGCCACGCCGGAGAGCTGCTGCTTGAACTGGCGGAGGAGTGCGGCTCAGCCGTCCTCGCTGCCTCCTCCGAGCACGACGCACTCCTCATCGCCAACCGCGTCCTCTCCCTCGACGCAGCCACCATCACCCCCAAAGACAAAACCGTCCTTCGACTGAACGAGACTCGCCTCCACGCTAGACGTGGGCACGGATAACCGTGCTCGAGCTGCGAAACCTTGTCAAGCACTACCAAGTCGGGAAGGGCGACCCGATCCGCGCGCTCGACGGCGTGTCGATGACCGTCGCCGACGGCGAGTTCGTCGCGTTGTATGGGCCAAGCGGCTCCGGCAAGACGACACTCACCGAAATCATCGCCGCGAAGGAACGGGCTGACAGCGGCACGGTGCTCGTGAACGGACAGGACATCGGCGGGCTCTCCGGAGGAGACCTGGACGAATACCGGCTAAAGCAGATCGGTGTCGTCGCGTCGCCCGAGATGATGCTCCCAGGCATAAAGGCGATCAAGACCGCCTCGATCCGACTGCTGCTCAGCAAAGCGCGGGAGGCGAGCGCCACGATCGAACCGCTGATGATCCAACTCGGTCTCGGGGACCGCCTCGACCATCGCACCGAGGAGCTCTCAATGGGCGAGCGGCAACGGGTCATGATCGCGCGCGCTCTATCAACCGAACCGCGACTCGTGCTGGCGGACGAGCCGACGGGGAGCCTTGACACCGACCGCACTGTCGAAGTTCTCCAAATGCTCCGCGAGAGCTGCGCGGAGCGAGGCGTGACAGTGCTGCTCACCACGCACGATCTAATGGTCGCGAGCTTTGCCGATCGCATCCACGAACTGTGTGACGGACGACTTCAGGAGTATCAACCCCGCTACTCCCTCGTCCCCATCGCAGACACCGACAGGCAGCACGCATGACACAGCGTCGCCGGTCGTGGTCGCTGGGTGTGGGTGGTGTGTTGGGGTTGTTTCGTTTGCGGTTTGGGTCGCGGCGTGTGGTGTTGTTGGATTTGTTTGCGGTGGCTGGGATTGCGATTGGGGTGGGTTTGTTGTTCGCCTCCCAGGTAGCGAGCACGAGCCTGTCGGGGTCGGTGCGGGCGTTGAGTAGCCAGGTCGTGGGGCGTGCTCAGTTTCAGTTGATGGCGCGCGGCCCGAATGGTGTCAGCGAAGACCTGCTGCTCGATGCGCGGCGTGTTCGGGGTGTGAGGGTGGCGTTGCCGATCTTGGAGTACCCGGCAGCAGTGATCGGTCCTACGGGGCGGAGGCGTGCTGTTGATCTTGTTGGTGTGGACCCAAGGTTTGAGCATTTCAGCAGCCCGTCGTTGAAAAGGTTCAAGCCCTCAACGCTCGCGAAGTTCGAAACGATCGCGCTCCCCGAACCCGTAGCAGCAGGGATCGGGGCGGGACCCCTTGAAACTGTGAGCGTGCAGGTCGGGGCGAGGATCATCCCCACCCTGTTCGGGACCGTGCTCGCCAGGCGTGATATCGGGAGCCTCGTGAACAGCCCGGTGCTGATCGCACCCATCCTCTACGCCCAACAGCTCACCAGCATGCGCCACCGTGTGACCCGCGTGTTCGTTCAAGCCGAGCCAGGACATACGCATCAAGTGCTTGAAGGGCTCCGCGAGCAGGCACGGGTGTGGAATGTGAACTTGGAGCCAGCGAGCTTCGACGCCCGCCTGTTCGCTGTCGCGGAGTCACCGGAGAACCAGAGCGAGACACTGTTCTCCGTCATCAGCGCAATCGTCGGCTTCATGCTCGCCCTCTGCGCCATCCTCATCACCGTCCCACGACGACGACGGGTACTCGCGATCCTGCAACTAGAGTCCGCGAATTCAAAGATGCTGCTGCAAAGCCTCTCCTTCGACGCAGTGGTATTGAGCGTCCTTGCGTGCGCGATCGGCCTGGTGCTCGGCGACATCGTGTCCGTCGCGGTCCTTCACTCCACGCCCGGCTATCTGTCCTTCGCGTTTCCGGTCGGCGATGCCAGGATTATCGATTGGCAGAGCGTTGTGGTCGCTGTCCTGGCCGGGACAATCGCCGCGTTTGTCGGAGTCCTCTGGCCGTTGCGTGACGTGTTCAGGACCGACCGCCAACGCCGAGCGCCTCAAAGCTCTTGGACCGCCGCCCGGCTCATCGCGGGAATCGTGAGCCTCGCGGCCACAACTGTCATCTTGTTTCTCGCGCCCGCAGCATCAACGCTGGGCAGCTTCACTTTGGTGATCGCCCTTCTGTGTGGGCTGCCGTTTGTATTCAGCGCGGCGGTCAACGCGTTTGAGCTCCTGCAGCCCGTTCTCAATCGTGCGTCTCCTGACATAGCGGCCACAATTTTGCGTAGCCCCAAGACCCGTGTGCTCTCGCTTGCGGTTGTGGCGATCGGGGGTGTGGCTGTGTTCGCGGTCGTGGCGAGTAGTGGTGCGCAGCGCAATCTTCAGCACGGCCTTGACAGTTCAGCACATGACATTGACTCGACGGCTGATGTTTGGGTCAGTACGCGTGGTGAAACGAACGCGTTCGCGACGACACCCTTCACCGACCCTACGGCCGCCCACCGGCTCGCGGCTCTGCCCGGTGTGAATGGGGTCGGTGTTTACCGCGGGAGCTTTCTTGATTGGGGCCCGCGCAGGGTGTGGGTCCTCGCCCCACCAGCGGAAAGCAGTGCGCCGATCCCGGCGAGCGAGATCACCGGTGGCAACCTGACCGTGGCTACACGCCGGTTGAAAGAACACGGATGGGTGGCGCTCTCCCAAGCCCTCGCCGACGAAAATCATTTGCGTGTCGGGGAGGCGTTCACGCTCCCCTCACCACGACCTGAGACGTTCCGTGTCGCGGCGCTGACAACGAACCTCGGATGGCCACCAGGAGCGATCGTCCTCAACAGCCAAGACTACGCCACAGCCTGGGCCTCAACAGACCCAAGCGCATACGAGATCCACACCACCCCAGGCGTGGCCCCTGGCACAGTCCGCCGCGAGGCACAAGCCGCCCTCGGCCCCAACACCGGCCTCACAGTCCAAACCGCTAGCGAACGAGAGCGACTGCACTACAAGCTCGCCGCCCAAGGACTCTCCCGCCTCACACAAATCCGGGTACTCGTCCTCATCGCCGCAATCATCGCAATGCTCGCCGCACTCGGCTCACTCATCTCAGAACACCGAAAGTTGATGGAGGACTTGAGAGGGCAAGGCATCCCGAAGGGTGTCATCTGGCGCTGGCTGCTTTGGGAAACGGCGATACTGCTTACGGTCGGTTGCCTCACCGGTGCGGTGTTCGGGATCTACGGGCAGCTCCTACTCAGCCACGCGCTGCAAACCGTCACGGGATTCCCCACAAGCCTCAACATCGAACCAGTCACCGCCCTGACCACGTTCATATTTCTCACCGCAACCGCTCTCATACTAATAGCCCTACCGGGATACCTCATCGTGCGTGTGCCCACAGCCAAAACCCGCACCGCAAGCTGAGTCCCGGCGGACACGGCACCCGCAGCCTGCTTCACTAAAAACACGGCAATTGCGCGTCCTCGCGCAAGCGGCGACGCGAGAGCTGGCTTGGGCTCTCCCGGCAGTCGCACGCGAGGTTCACTACTGGAGAGCCCGCGCGACAGCTATACCGGCCGCCGCGATCCGGCAGGACGCGCTCAGCTCTCTCGCCCGCAAGAGGGGTCACACCGACGGCGCCGCCCTGTTCTGCATCCTGCCGAGGGCGCGCGACACGAACCTCCTGCGCCTTCTCGTTGCCTACGAGATCATGTGGGACTTTTTGGACAGTGTCAATGAGCACGGCGCCGAGAGGGGTGTGGTAAACGGCCGCCAGTTGCACTTAGCTCTCATCGACGCGCTGGAACCGGATACACCGCTCTCTGACTATTACCGGTATCACCCGTGGAGCAACGACGGCGGCTACCTCGACAGTCTTGTCAGGGAGTGCCGCTCGGCGTGCCGGCGGCTGCCGTCCTTTGCGGCTGTGCAGCCGCTGCTGATCCAGGAGGCCACCCGAGCCCAAGTCCTCGCGATCAACCACGACCTTGACGGCGAGCGTCGTGACGCCACCTTGCGGGGGTGGGCACGCCAGGAGTTCCCCGGTGGCCACGAGGCGATGTGGTTCGAGCTGACCGGCGCGGCAAGCGCGTCGCTGACCGTCCATGCGCTTTTCGCGCTCGCCACGAAGTCCTCCCTCGCCGACACGGAGATCACTCGTGTTCACCGGGCGTACTTCCCGTGGATTTCGGGGGCCACGACGATGCTCGACAGCTACGTCGATCAGGCCGAGGATGAGATCAACGGCGATCACAGCTACGTCGCGCATTACCCGACGGTGGAGTTCGCGACCCGACGCACAGCGGCGCTCCTGAGCCGCTCCATGCAAGAGGCACACGAGCTGGCAGACAGCGAGCGGCACGTTCTCATCGTTGCCTGCATGGCCGCCATGTATTTGTCAAAGGACAGCGCGTGGTCACCCGCCTTGCGAGACAGCACGCGCCTCCTACTCGCCCACGGGGGATCGCTCTCCCGGCTTCTACTTCCCATCCTGCGCGTGTGGCGGATCGCCTACGCCCAGCGCTCAACCTAAACCCCATGAGGAGACAAAATGCGACACGTTCACCCACCCACCCTTCCCCCGACAGCACCGATCCCTTCCGCGCTACAGACACTCGCTTGTCGTGTCCGTCCGCTCGAGTACCTCGAATGGTGCCGAGCCCACATCGGGCGGCGCTTCACCGTCCGCCCGATAGGGATGCCTCCGCTCATCTTTCTCGCGGACGCGAAAGACATACGCACTGTCATCACCGCCCCTTTGACAGTGCTGCACGCGGGCCGCGGCGCCGCGATAACCGCCCCCCTTTTCGGGAAGACATCCTTCCTGCTGAAAGAGGGCGAGGAGTACCTACAGGTCCGCAACGCGATCACCCCCGCATTCCATCGCCGACTGGTAGACGAGCACACCGCCCTGGTGGCGCAGCTCGCCGAGCGCGAGATGTCACACTGGCCGACGGACACGGTGATCGCGACCTACCCCAGGTTCGCCGCGATCACGCTGAGAGTGATCCTGAAAAGTGTGTTCGGCGAGAGGACTTCGACCGTGCGCTCTCTGCACGGTGCGATGTTCAGAATGCTCTCAGTCGCGGCAAGCCCCGTCTTGCAGCAACCTCGATTGCGCTTTCTCCCGGGCTGGTGTCACACATGGCGCACATTCATCGGCCATCGCGAGGAAGTTGACGCGCTGATAGCGACCCTAATACGCGAGCGCCGACACGACAGCGGCCAGCACCCTGACATGCTCGAAATGCTGCTCGACGCGCACCGACCAGACGGGCAGCCGATGTCCGATCAAGAACTTCGCGACAACCTCGTGTCGGTCCTCATCGCCGGACACGAGACGACCGCCTCCACCCTCGCGTGGGCGGTGCAGCTCCTGGCACACAACCCGGCCGTGCAAGACCGCCTCGCTTCAGAGATCGCCAGCGGCAACAACGAGTATTTGACAGCCACGATCAGCGAGGTTCTACGCCATCGCCCAGTGTTCCTTTTCACCGCGCCGCGCGCCGTTGCACAACCCATCGAAATCAACGGATGGACCTACGAGCCGCCCGTGCATCTTCTCGGCTGTACCTATCTGATGCACCACGAGCCGGAGCTATTCACCAACCCACAGCAGTTCCAGCCGGAGCGATTCCTCGGCGGCGGCGCCTCCCCGACTTGGCTTCCCTGGGGCGGTGGACGGAAGATATGCCCAGGCCGCCACCTCGCCCAGCTTGAGCTCCGCACAGTGCTACAGACCCTCGTAAGGAACCGACGCATAGAGCGAGCGAGCCTGACAATCGAGCGGGTTAGCTGGCGCAGCGCGCTTGTCACACCACATGCAGGCTCAAGGGTGATACTAAAGCCGCGGGTCAGCCAATAGTGCGCGCGATCCGGCAAGCATGAGTGGGGGCTCAGCTTGCCGGATGGCGGCGCGAACACCGGGACGATCACCGTCTGCGAGCAGCATCTTGACGTGCAATTGAGCCGGCCCCAACAGCAGCGCCCAATAGGTGGTGTGCGGCATCGGCCGTGCCTCACCGTTCTTGACGTGAGTGTCGTACCAGGCATCAGCCGTCTGCTCAACACGCTCAGCTGCGCAGGCCAGAGCCTCGCGATCGTCAACCGTCAGCCACAGAGGGTTAAAGCACAGCCGGAAGAGCGCCCGCGAGGGGTTGGCAGCCAGCCATGAAAGGTGCGCCCGAATCGCAGCATTGATCCCTTGCTCAAACGAGTCGTGGCGGGTTAGCTCGTCAAGCACGCGTTCATCAGACTCGATTCTGAGGTCGAGATACACCCCCGAGAGCATTTCATCGAGGCCATTCGGGAAGTGGTGGTACATGGTCCCGATGCTTGCGCCAGCCTTGCCACAGACGCCGCTAATTGTGAGGTGACCAGACTCGCCGAAACAGTCCGTCACAGCGCTTTCTAGGCGAGCGCGCCCTTCTCCCCGAATCGAAACTGGTCCCTCGCGGGAGTCGTCGCGGTCGAGGTCAGCGGTCATGAGTTCGGGTCGGGCATTGCACCGTGCCGCCTGGCCCCTTCTAGTCCTCGAAGGCGGTCGTCAGCGGGACCTGAACTGCGCGGATACCTGGCAGCGCCACGACAGCGAGTGAGGTTCCGCCGAGCAGGAGCAGTGTGAGCAGCAACTGCCTACCCCCGACCGTGAACGGGGCGGGGAAGCCTGTCGTTACCCGCAGGTATCTCGACGCGAGCGCGTGCCCATACAGTCCAAACGCCGCACCGACCGCGCCCCCGATCGTGAGAAGGATCGCGCTCTCCCACAGAACCGAGCACCAAAGCTGAACGCGGTCGTAGCCCTCGACCCGCATCGAGGCGAGCCTGAGCCGTCCTTGCCAGATCGCGGCGCTGAGTGACGCCGCGATTGCAGCCGCCCCGACGATCAACAGCAGCGTCGATATCTGCGCGAGGCTGTTCAGGCCCTGCCTCGCGGTGCTGATCCCTTCCGCGCTCGCTTGTGCGGCTGTTCTGGCCTGCAGCCCAGGGAACCGCCCAAGCGCGTGTTGGACGGCGCGGCTGCCCTTCGATGCGGCGACGCCGGGCTTGAGCGTCACTTCAAGGGCGGAGGGATCGCTCGTGAGCCAACCCCGACGATAGTCGGTGCTCGAGAGGGTGATCAATCCTGGCGGCCACCCGAGGTTCGTTGTCGTGGCCGCGACACGTAGGCGCAAGTGGCCGGATGGCGTTGGAAGCACAAGAGTGTCGCCGATAGCGAGGTGGTGTTCCCCGGCGAAACCTTCCGAGACTGTCGCCCACCCGCCTTCTCTGAGGCGCTTGTTCGCTTGAGCGAGATTCCCGCGCACGATCGCGAGCGACTGGAGCATCACACCGACATGCGGGTCGTGAGCACGGATCAACAGGCGCCGCTTCCCAACGTCGAGCAGCCCGCCTTGGTAGGCGCGCACGGAAGCGACCCCTGGGAGCTGTGTGAGTGCCGGCACGAGACCGGGCGCCCTGAACGCGTCGGTGTCGAACACGTTGTTTCCGGTGCTCACCCACACGTCCGCTGTGCTCTCGTATTGGGTGATCGTGTGTTCCAGGCCGCGTGTCACGTCCACTCGCGCGCCGCCGATCGCGACGCTGCCATAGACGATGAGCGCACCTACGGCCGCAAGCGCGATCGACCGGGTAGCCGTCGTTTCAAGCTCGATGAGCGAGAGGCCGAGCATCCCTTTCCGGCGTTCGCCGATAGGGCTGAGCGACCGCATCGCCAGCCGGTAAATCATCGGGGTCACGCAGCCCGCCGCGATTGCGAGGAGCACGCCGCAAGCAACGGTTGTGCTCGCGGAGGCGAGCGCGAGCAGCGCGACGATCCCACTCAGCACGCCGCCGACGATGGCGAGCACAAGCACCACCCTTGGCCGGATGCTTTGCCCGTGCTCGCCGCGCTCGCGCAGGATCTCCTCGGGTGCTCGTTTGCGCCACAGTTCGAGGACCGGGAGCGTTGCGAGGACGGCGGCGCCGAGGCCACAGGCAAAAGACAACACGAGGATGAGCAAGCTCGCGGACTTGTGTTCACCGATCGGGAACGCGAACGCGAGATAGGTAGGTGCCTGGCCAAAGAGGGTGTGCGCGAGGAGATAGCCGACTGCGAGCCCAACGAACGAGCTGAGGACCCCCAAGATCAACGCTTGGACAATCACGATCACCGCGACCTGAGTGGCGTCGTATCCGAGGATCATCAGTTCGGCGGCTGAGCGACGACGCTCTGGGACTGTCAGCAGCACCGCGTTGAAAGCGAGGAGGAAACCGACCATCGCGCTTATCAGCGCGAACAGGTCGGTTGACTGTTCGCTGGGCCTGAACGCCTCGTCCAGCAACGCGATCTCGTTGTTCGCGGGGAGCACTTCAAGGCGGCGGCCTGCGAGCCTCTCAAGCTCTCTGGAGACGGCCGCGTTTGCGCCTGGGCTCGGCTTTACGAGGATCTGCGTGACCCGCCCGCCGCGACCCGTGAGTGTCTGCGCCACAGACATTTGAGCGACAGCGACCAGGCTCGCCGCCAGCGCACCGAATCTCGATTCGCTCAAGAGCTCGACGACCCTGATCTTGTGGGCGGCACCGGCCGCGAGGACCGTCACGCTCTGCCCGCTCCTCGCCCCGATCCTCCGCGCGAGCGAACTCGACAACACGAGGCCGCCCGCTTCGGAAACCGCGCCTTGCGCGAGGGCGCGGGTGCTCGACCCGCCGAGGCCGATCACACCTACCGTGAAGCCCACCAGCTGCGCCGGGGTCCGGCCAGTGGGACCAACGATCGTGGTGTTCTCCCGCAACACGGCGCCCGAGCGCTGCACACCGGCAAGCTGTTCCACGGCGGGAACGAGCCGCGCGTCGAAGCCAGTCGGCGACCGTGCCGCGAGCTGCAACGTGGCGCCGCCGCTGACACCGCGAACCGTTTCGCTGGCGGAGCGCGTGACGCTCGTGCTTGCGAGAAGTACGCCGAACACGAGAGCGACACCGACAGCGATTCCGACACCGGCGAGAAGCTCCTGACCCTTTCGCTTGCCCACCTGCTGCGCGTACAGCGAGAACGGGACGCTCGGTCGAAGGCCGGCTAGCAAACGCGTGGTCATCCAGGGTCCGAGGCCGCGCCCACGTCTGATTGCAGCCCCTCAGTGAGATGTCCGTCGTGCAAGGAATAAACCTTGTTGACGTGCTCCCGTGCGGCCAGGTCATGCGTGACGATGATCCCCGGAATCCTCTCCTCGTGGCAGATGCCCGCGAGAAGCTGGCGTAGTTCCTGCGAGCGGGTGCTGTCGAGGCTCGCCGTCGGCTCATCAGCCAACAGCAGTTTCGGTTTCCCAGCGAGCGCGCGGATGATCGCGACTCGTTGACGCTCACCGCCCGACAGCGAACCAGCACGCTGCTTTAGTCGGTCGCCGATCCCGAGCTGATCGAACCACGGGGCGACAGTGCGCCGCGCCTGACGAGGCGTCATGCCACGAGCGGGCAGCGCGCCCGCGGCGTTGTTCAACGCCGATGTCGCGAGGTTCAGCGTGAAGGACTGCAGCACGAAGCCGACCTCGATGCGACGGTAGAGCGCCGCTTCCTTGGCTGACATCCGTGTGATGTCACGGCCGTCGAACGTGATCGTCCCGCTGTCGGGCGAGAGCAGCGACCCGACCATCATCAGGAGCGTCGTCTTACCGGAGCCGCTTGGCCCGTAGAGCCCGACGAGCTGCCCCGCCGCTACCGTCAACGAGACGCCGTTGACCGCGCGGACGACCTCGCCCTCGCCCGCGTAGTGCTTGACTAGGTCCCTCAGCACAAGCTCGCCCACAGCGGGCGAGTATGCACGAGACGGATAGCCAAGTAAAAGGTAATCCGCCCACTTTTGTGTTTGAGAACACGGTTTTGTGTTCCGAAACGTGTTTCTGTTTAATCAAACACACTTTTTGTATTTGGGACTACAAACTCGCTTGCGCTAGTCATGTGCGCGCGTCACGATGCATGGCCGCATGGCGCACTGGGACCTGAACCAGCCACGCACGCTCCGAGGCAGTCGCACGAACTTCTCGGGGCGGTGGTCGGCTGGCGGGTCCCTCCCTCGGCGGGTCGGGAGCAATGGGGAGCTCCCGGCCCGCCGCCGTGCGCCACATGACCCAAGCGCCGGCGCGGTCTGATGAGTTCCGGCGAACTCACGAACGCCTCGGAGCAAGCAAGCCTCGTCGGGTGTGATCTGCCGGCGGTCGAGCTGACCGCAGCCGGTGGCTACCCGGTGACGCTTGACCGCTTCGCGCATGGTTGGTGGGTCGTGTATTTCTACTCGGGCTCCCCCGAGGAGCGCTCAAGCTCAGCGGAGGACGCCGCGCTTCAAGCGGGATTCTGCCACCAGCACGAAGACCTCTCGGCGCTGCGGGTACGTGCGCTTGGAGTGAGCAACGAGCCGCACGACCTCCAAGATGAGCGGAGGACCGCCGGACGGATTCCACACGACCTCCTCAGTGATACCGACATGCGTGTCGGTGCCGCGCTCGCCTTGCCTACCGAAGTCGATAGCAACGGGATCACCCGTTACTGCCGCATCGTCCTTCTCACACAAAACGGGAACATCCAACGCGTCTTTTACCCAATTGAGAACGGGTCGCGGTGCGCTAGCCAAGTGGTCGCGCTGCTTAGGGGTCGCATCTGACTTGCTCGCTGGAAAGCCAACGAGGGAGAACCAACCAACAGGAGGAGACAATGCCACGCGTAACACAGTTAACCGGCGCCGATTCAGGCGAGTGGTCGATACCGAGCCTTCGCGAGCCACGCTACTCGCAATCACTAGAGCGCGGACTCGCGATCCTCGGATGTTTCACACCCGAGCGTCCCGTCCTCGGAATCGCCGACATAGCCGACGATCTCGGCATGAGTCGCTCCACGACACATCGCTACGTGATCACGCTCGTCGCCCTTGGTTTTCTTGAGCAGGGCGCGTCGCGCAAGTATCGTCTCGGCCTGCGTGTGACCGACCTGGGAATGTCCGCGCTGAACTCGACCGGTCTGCGCGAGCATTCCCGACCCTACCTGGAAGAGTTGCGCCACCGCACCTCCTACACCGTGAACCTTTCTGTGCTTGACGGCCCGGAAATCCTCTACGTCGATCGTGCTCGCAGCTTCCGGCGCGGGCAGAGCCAAATCGATCTCAACTTGCGACCGGGCTCGCGCCTGCCGGCCTACTGCACCTCGATGGGGAAGGTGCTGCTCGCAAACCTGCCCGAGGCCGAGCTGGATGAAGTGCTCGTGGGCATGACGCTGACCCGTCGCGGACCCAACTCGATAACGAGCAAGAAGGCGTTGCGCACCGAACTGGAGCATGTGCTCGAGGAGGGCATGGCGGTAAACGACGAAGAGCTCGCTCAAGGCCTCGTCTCGATCTCCGCGCCTGTTCGTACCGAGTCCCGCGAGGTGGTCGCGGCCGTGAATATCGCCGCGCACAACTCGATGATCTCCCTAGAGGAGCTTGTCAACGCACTTGGCCCGCACCTCGTCGCGACCGCCGACAACATCTCCGCGCGGCTGGGCTACCGCCGAGACGACGAGCAAGCCGTCTGACACATGAAAGAGCGCCGCCTTGCCGGAGCCCCCAAATCCGGAGGCTCCGGGGAAGGCGGACCAAATTGACATGGCCGCACTCGCGAAGACCGGCGAGGACGCCGGGATCATGCGACGACTCGCGGTAATGGGGTGCTTCTCCGAGAGGCGCCCGGCGTTGACGGCACGCGAGATAGCGGCGATGACCGCAGTCAGCGAGTCCACTGTCACCGACGACGCCGAGTACCTGCTGAGGCTCGGCTACCTCCAACGCGGCCGGCGAGCGCTGTATCGAATCGCCGAGGCACACCTCGATGACTGGCTATGACAGAGCCCTCAGATCAAGACGGCAACCGGGAAGACACCGACCCGGATCGCGACGAGCCCAATCCCCGCCAATCACTTTCACTGAAGGTCGGCCTCGACGTCCTCGGATGTTTCACAGCGGCGCAGCCGGAACTCGGCTCCGCTGAGATCGGCGCCATCCTCGGAGTAGGACGCGCAAGGGTGCATCGCCGGATCGCGACCCTTCGCGCCCTTGGCTACCTCGAAGCGACACCAACACGCCGCGACCGAATCACAGTCAAGGTCGTCGACCTTGGCCTCGCGACACTCAGCTCGATCGGTTTGCCGCAAGACGCCCAGCCATTCTTGGAGGAGCTTGCGCAACGGACGTCATACACCGCGAGCATCGCGATCCTCGACGGGGAGGAGATCGTCATGCAGCGCACAATCCTCGCCACAGGGGCCGGTAAAACGATGCTCGGCCGATTGCTGGCCCAGGGACGGCGCCTGCCCGCCTACTGCACCGCCCCGGGCAAGGTGCTGTTGGCCCACCTCCCGCACTATGTGCGAGACGAGCGCCTCGGCGACCTTGTGCTCCCACCCCGCACCAGCAACACCATCACCCACGACGGCGAGCTGCGAGAAGAACTCGCTCGCGTCGGCGAACGAGGCATCGGTCGCGATGACCAGGAGTGCCACCAAGGACTCATTTCACTCGCCGCCCCCGTGCGAGACGAGTGGGGTGAGACGGTCGCCGCAGTCTCGCTCAGTGCCTCAGCCCAGAACGCCTCGCTTGAGACGCTTGTGGGCACCGCGCAGGATGCGCTTCTCACCATAACGCGGGAACTATCCGCGCGTCTCGGGAACCGAACATCCGCCTCGGACTAGCCGCTCGAATCGCGCGCATCTCCTACACGCGCCCGAAGAAGCCGAGCAGAAAAATCTCGGCTCTCGGGCAGCATCGGCAAAGGCGCTGGCCACCCTCGCGGCGAGCGAGCTGCGAGGTCTTGGGCGAGGGACTTGACTTCTCCCCAACGGTCGAGTCACCCATACCGATCCCGAGAGTGGTCAGGTCGTATCCCTGAGCGGGAAGCGCCGTCGGATGAACCCTTGGAAGTGGGGGACCGCGAACTCGCTCAGACCGTAGGACGGGCTGTAGATCAGGCCCTTCTCAATCAGGCGCCCACGGGTCGGTGCGACGCTCGCCGCCGCGGGACGGCCAAGCTTCGCGGCAATCTCACCCGAGCGATAAGGGCCGTCGCCAAGGTCCGCCATCGCGGAGAGATAATCAAGCTCGGTCTGGGTCGCCCTACCGATCCGCACCTGAAAGAAACTCTCGTCAAGCTCCAGTTGAACGAGGTCGTGCGCGCGCTTGACATCCGTGAGCGTGATCGCCGGACCCGCCGCCACGTTCCAGACATGCTTGCCGTACTCCTGCAAGAAGTAGGGGTAGCCATCGGTCAGGTCGAGGATCCTGTCCGTCGCTGGCCGCTGGTACTCCACGCCCGCCGCTCGGGCCGGCAGCTCCAGCGCATCGCGCGCTGCCTGGGCGGGAAGGCGCTCGATGGCGGGAAAGCGAAACAGCCGCTCCGAGTAGGACTTTGCGGCACCGGTCAGCGCCGGCAACTGAGGCAGACCGGCACCCGCAAGCGTCAACGGTAGCTCGCGCTGGGAGACCTGATGCAGCGCGGCGATCAGCGCCTCAAGCTCCCCACGCGCGAGGAACTGCACCTCATCGAGCAAGAACACCACCCCCGTCTCATGCTCTACGGCGGCCTCGCCCAAGGCTACGAAAAGGTCGGCGAGATCCTCGCCTAGATCACCGGAGTCCCCACGCCCGACCAGCGCCTCGACGTCCACACCGATCTCAAACCCCTCCGGGGTGCGCAAGGTAAACGCCTTGAACACGCCAGCCGCCTGGCGGGCACGCTCCCGCATCCGGCTCGCGGGGCTAATCGAAAGCAGCGCGCGACGCGCCAGCCGTGCGATCAGCGGACGAAACTCCGTCTCGTGGGTGATCTCGCTCTTGGCGCTGCGAAAGCCAGCCTCCTCAGCGATCGCCTCAAAGGTGTTCAACAACACCGTCTTGCCGACGCCCCGCAGCCCCGTGACGAGCATGCTCTTCTCCGGACGCCCAGCACGCAAACGACCAAGCAGCACCCGGAACGCCTCGATCTCCTCATCGCGGCCCGTCAGCGCAGGAGGACGGGAACCAGCACCAGGGGTATAGGGGTTGCCGATCGGATCGATCGCCGAAGTATACCGACCTATACAGAGTTTAGTCCGATCGAGTAAACCACAGAACACTCTGTATAACCCCCGCGCTCGACCGCCTTGCCGAAGGACTTGACCTTTCCCGCCGGTCGAGCTAGACGTGTGTTCAGCAACCAGTAAGCCCGCAATCCCAGGAGTCCCCCGAATGACCGCCACCGCCACCGATACCAACAAGATCGCAGACCGATATGCGGGGGAGCTTTACCGCGACGACGCCGGCAACGAGGTCTGGCGAATCAAGGAGATCGCGACCGGCGAGATAGCCCGCGATGGCATCGCCTCTGACAGCGACTATCAGTGGTTGCTCGATTGCATGAATCACGACTGTGACTACGCCGACCTCCAAGAGGCCAGGCGCGACGAAGCCGCCGGAGCGAGGCCGTGGCCGGCATCCTGAGCCTCTCAGCATGCGCGGTCCTCGCGGCGCTCATCGCCTGGCGCCTCGGGGGCGCGCTGCTGCGCCTGGGAGGCGGGCTGCTCGGGATCGGCGGGCTAGTCCTCACCGCGTCCACCGGCTCGGCTCGTATGGCTCTCGCCGCGCTCATCGGCGCGGTGCTGTGGCTCGCGGGACACTGGCTTTGGGCGCTGCGCCATCACTACTACCGCTCGCCGCTCGCTAGGCGCATATTCCTGACCGTGCTGCCGGCGCAGCTCGATCCCACGCGGGGATGGGGCGTGCCGAACATCCCGCCCGGAGTGCGACGGTGAGCACCAGCGTGAGCTTCAAGCCGGAGAGCGTCGATGACGACGACCGCCGTCGCGCTGACGGACTGGTGAGCGCCGTGGCTCACAGATCTTGTAGGGCGGTCGGCAAAGCCTGCTCCCGTAGCCGAACCGGGCTGACCGCCGCCCTACAAGCCAAGCCCGCTCGGTGCAGTGTGAGGCTAGAGGCCGCCGCGAGGCCAGCAAGATCGTGCCGCAGGGCGATGGGAGCGTACCCCCGTTCCGTGACTTACGGAGCCTCCCATCGCCCTGCGGCACGACCTCGCCGACACACGAGCCGGCAGTCGGAATCGCCGTCTCGCGATGGAGTCACCCGTGAGCGATGATTGGACCGAGCGTAGCCGCCAGTTGATGCTGACCCGGATCGCGGAGCACGGTTACGCGTTCCAGCAGATCATCAGCGCGGAACCCTACGCCTATACGCTGGGCCTGCCCGCTTACATCGGGCATCCAGAGCTAGTTGTCTGCGGGACCTCGCCACACTTCGGGCTCGCGATCGTCAAGGCCGTGGTGGCGCAGTTGCGATCGAGCCCGGCGCTCGACGGACGAGTGCGCCTCGCCGGAGAGGATGGGCTGCCTCTGTGGATCGCAGAGTTGCCGCACGACGTTGTCGGGGCTCGACTGGCCGCCGCTCGCTGGTGGCGCAAGGAACATCACGACGGCAGGCCAGTGAGCGCGAAGCAGATCATTATCTGCGACCCCGAGTCCAGGTTCCCGTGGGAGGCGGGCTGCCGGAGGGGATACGCCCGCCCACAGGCGGTGCTTCTGCCAGCTATCGCCGAGCGCCAGCCCGCCATGACCGTCCAGCGTGGCCGAGGACAGAGTTGATGCTTCGGGCGCTACACATTCCGGCCGCGATCCTCACGACCGGAGGCGGGCACTAGCGATGCGCTATCGCGTGCTGGTGCCAGCAGAGCCGACTGACGCGATCCCGCGCGGTGCGGCGCTACTCGAAGTTGACCGCACCGGGTACGGCTTGGTGTCGTCAGGCGGGGCGCAGTTCGGCGAGTTGTGCGCCCAAGCGCTGCGAGAGGGACGCCGCGTCGCGATTCCGGAGGGCTGTGTCGAGGTTGGCTACTACGACGCGATCTATGGCGAGCTGCACCCTCAGCCGCGCGGCGTTGCGGCGCTGGAGAGTTGGCTGGGGCGACCCACGAATCGCAGCGACTTCGAGGCCGTGGAAAACCGCATGGCGCGGTGTCGGCGAGCACGCCGACTGCTCATGCAGGGCCGCTACGCCGAGGCCGCCCGCATCGATCCGCGGATGGGACTGTAGGGGCCGGCGTCGATGATCTACTTCAACACCGACGCGTCCTATCGGGACGGCTGGGCGGGCATTGCATATGACACCAACGGGCTCGGCCGCCATCGGCAGCTTGTGCCGTGCGCGAGCAGCAGCGAGGCCGAGCTGTTGGCGGTGCTGTTGGCGATGGAGGTCGCAGACACGGCGCGTCTGAGGAGTGTCGTCTTCAGGACCGACTGTGAGGGGACAGCCAGGCCCGATCGGGGCCGCAGCCGGCCACTCCAACCCCTTCGCGAACGTGTCTCCCGCTTACTAGGAGAGCGCCCCGGATGGAAACTTGAACTGGTGCCTCGCCGCGAGAACGTGCTCGCAAATGGTTTTGCGCGCGGCGCGTTGAAGGCGCTGAGCGAGGACTCGGCGACTGTGCCCGGCCACGGAAGCGTGCTCGCGAGCTTCGCGCGGTGTGCGTCTCAGCCCCCAAGCGAGGAGTCGGTGACCGTTACTGTCAACTCGATCGTCGCCGCGGCATTGATCGCGCGTGCCGGAATACCTATGAACCTGGACGGGCGGTGGCGGCTATCCGAGAAGGATGAAGCGGCGGGCATGAACGCGGCGTTGAGTGTGGCACTCGTCCTGTTGGCCAGCGGCGCCCCGTCGGCGCAAACCCCGGCTGGGACCAGCATTGAAGATCGGGCATCGACCGGGCAATGAGCACGCGCGTGACGGACGAGCAGGTCGCTGCCCGGCACGCCTCCTCGCTCGGCCACAGCAAGTCGTGAGAGCGAGGAGGCGTTTGCACGGTTCGGGGCGCTGTCACGCGGGCAGGCTGTAGCGGCGGGGCTTGTCCGTGACCCGCTTCACCTTTTTCGCCTCGCGTAGCCGCTCAACTGGCGGAGCTGGGTTATTCCCCTCGTCCTGAATGCCTCTTGTTGTGTGGGTGTGGATGGCCCTCACGGAGCCGGAGCCCGCAGGGCGCAGGCGTAGTGAGGGCCATCCCGCGTGGTGTGGTTGGGGCTGTTGGGCGGCGTTGCTGCGGCGGCGCTGGGCAGGTGCGGGTAACGACGGTAGAGGCACCGCGCGCCTGAGAGCGGTCATGCTTGCCGATCGGGTGCGGTCAGCCCGATCAGCTCGCAGGCGGTGCGCGCGTCGATCGCTGGTGGCCGCAGCCCGTGGTGGTCGAGTAGGTCGCGGTCGCCGGTGATGATCGCCTCGGCTTGGGCGGTGCGCGCGAGCGTCACGAGGTAGTCGTCATTTGGGTCGCGTAGCACCTCGGTGGGATCGTCCAGGATGGTGCTGGCCTCGGCTATGCCGGCGATGATGTCGTTGATGTCCGCGTCGTCGATGCGCTGTAGGAAGTAGGGCTTGTGCAGGGCATCGGCGACCTCGCCGAGTAGCTCGGGGCAGACGATCGACTCAAACCGCGACCCCGACAGGTTGCGGTAGATCAAGCACGGGGGACTCTCACCGTGCGGGTTGACGCATCCAGACACCAGGGTGCTGGCGTTGACTACGAAGCGTCTCAATGCGCGGGCCGTCGCCCGGCTGACCGCTCGTGGCGTACTTCACGCACGGCGCTCACGGCCTCGTCCTGTATCTCCTGCGAGGGGACGCCCGCGAAGCGATCCCTCGCTCGATCGCTTGCCTCTAGCCCGAGCTGGACACGGGCGACGCTCTCGAGCAGCTCGCGGTCGCTCTTCTCGGGGCTACGCTCGTGCAGACGCCCCAGCAGCGTGGAGTTCGACCTCAACGGTAGTGGTAGCGGATGCGCTCATGCCCTGGGATTTTAGCGGTGCCCGCAAGCATCAGGTCGTCATTCTCCAGATGGGGCATCGTGAATGTTGACTCCTCGCCCCCCTTTTGAGCCGGGGGCGAGGAGGGTTCGCTTCTCGTGTGTGTAGCGCGGTGCGGCCCTGCGCCCCTGTTATTGGCGGGAACGGGAGGCGCGGGGGCTCGCACGGCGTTTGGGTGCTCAGGCCGCGATTTGGTAGCGGCGGGGCTTGTCGTTGACTTGGCGGACCTTCTTGGCGCGCGTGAGGCGGGCGAGACCGTTCCCGACGGCTCCTGACGAGCGTTGCAGGGCCTTGGCCACGTCGCCCGGCCCGAGGGGCTTGGCGAGGTGCTCCTGCATGTAGGTGAGGATCAGCCCCTCCAGTTGTCCGGGCTTCAGGCGCTCCCCGTTGGACGCGGGCGCAGCGCTCGTGGCGGGCGCTGCGTCCTTCTTGGGCGCGGCGTCGGGTGCGGGCTGCGCGGAGGCGAGGGTCCAGCGGTCGGGTAGCCGGCGGTTGCCGTCTCGCCCGCCCTCGGTGCGGCGCACCTCGCCGTCGTTCTCTAGCTGGGAGAGCATCTTGCCCGCCGTCGAGCGGCCGACGTCCGCGCTCACCGCGATCTGCGCGACGGTCGCCTGCGGCTCGACTTTCAGTACTTCGAGGATCGCCTGCTTGGCGGGCGGTGTCTTGGTCTTGCTCATCGTGATTCTCCTTTGTCGGTCGCCTCGGTTGAGGCGAGGGACGTGGACGTGTAGCTCGACTCCAGAGGAAGTTCAAGTCCTTCGCGAGCACAATCTCGGACTGCTCGCGCGGGTGGCTAGCACCCGTGCGGGACACGGCCAGAACAAAGATTCGAGGCGACTGAGGGCCTTACCGGCGGCTCACGCGCCCTCACGCGCAGCTCGGCCGAGCACGTCAGCGGCGGCCTCGGCGCAACCCTGCGCCGCGAACTTGACTGTGCTGGCGAGTCGAGCTAGACGTGTTCACCCAACCCACAAACGCGAATCAAGGAGCAGGCAAATGACAACCGAGCAAAGCGAGGAGCAAGAGGCCGAGATCGCTGTCGGCGAAAAATACGGTGACGAGCTGTGGCGCATAAAGGAAGTCGAGACCGGCAACGTCCTGCGCGACGCCATCACCTCCGAGCGCGAGTACCTCTGGCTGCTGGACACCTTCAACCACGGCGAGGAATACGCCGACAAGCAGCAAGCGCTACGCGACGCCACCGCCTCAGCCGGAGCGTAAGCGCCATGCCCACCGTCGCTTTCACCGATATGAGCGTCCCACGGAGACTGACGGCAGCGCAGGCGTTGCGGCGCGGCCTGAAGGAAGCCTTCTGCGAGCGGTGCGGGTTCGAGCCCGCGAATCGCAGTCAGGCGATCGCGCACGCCGCGAGCTGTGGAAGCATCGTCGCGCCGCGGCTCAGCCGGCGCCGGTCGCAGGATGACCTTCGACGCGGCACTCGGCGAGGGGAGGCGGTAGATGCGTGCCGCTCACGCACCACCGGGCACGATCCTGAGCGTCCGCGAAGAACACCAGGGCGCCATCACGGGCAACTCCGTGGCAAAGGTCGAGGTAATCGCCAACATGGGCGGCGGCTGGCTGCATGTGCGCGTGATCGAGAGCCACTTCGGGCGCCCGATGTGCCTGAACGGGCTGGGCTGGCGTTACAACGAAGAGCACCCGCAGGCAGCGGAGCAGGGCGAGTGCAAGGTGCTATCCCGCCACTGCTGGCAGTGGGGCGAGCACACCGAGCGGCACATAGCGAAGCATGCGGGGAAGGTCGCCGACGCGAAGCGGCGTCGCGAGACGCTGGAAGAGATCATGAGGCAGATCGGGGTGGGCACGATCGCCGCGAATGGCCGCGCGTTCTTCGACTACGAGGAGATGGTCGACCTCGCCGGGCGCCTCGGCTTGACCCTCGCGACGGGTGGTGGTGAGTCGTGAGCAGCGTGGTGAGCCTTGCGGCGAGCGGCGTGCTGATGGCACTCGGCGTGTGGCTGTTCGCCGGGTTCGTGTCACGCACCTGCGGCGCCGTGCTCGCGCAGGCGCGGCTGCTCCCTGAAATGGCGTTCCGCGCACCGATGCTTGCGAGCCCAGGAGACGAGCATGCCCAGCACGATTGATATTCGCACGAGCCCCTGGGGATCACCGATCCCGACCAGCGTCGTCCGAGACTTCATCAAGACAGCCGTTCGCCACGACGCGCTCGCCGACTTCGTCCACGAATACATCTTTGACGCGCTCGATGCCAACGGCGAGCCGCCCGCCGAGCTGGGCCATGCGCTGCGAGTCGCGTTCATGGATGTCATCGAAGCGTCAACGCCCGAGGACTGGGATCAGGTCGGCTGCACGGTCCTCGCCGCTGCCCGCGATTGCCTGGAACCTCCGTCCGTGATCTGCTCAACCCCTCGACCCGCCGCCGTAGCCCCTGCCGCTCGTGGGGGCCTCGCTGCGCCGGCAGCGCAGCGGCGCCATCGCCGCCGCGAGTACCGGGAGGACGGCCC
The DNA here is from genome assembly GCA_963827045.1 of uncultured Solirubrobacterales bacterium. Classification (GTDB taxonomy): domain Bacteria; phylum Actinomycetota; class Thermoleophilia; order Solirubrobacterales; family Solirubrobacteraceae; genus Palsa-744. The sequence continues at coordinate 614,098 of CAWGZH010000002.1, read as the reverse complement.
GCACGCGCGTAGCCGCCGGGACACCGCCAGCCGACTGATCGAGGCGTACGAACATCTCCGGCGAGAGAGCCCCGACGGGCACTTTACGAATCCCCAGATTGTCACGCGAGCCGACCTCGCCCTGGAGACGCTCTTCCAGCAGTTCGGTCGCAAGGGCGGCCTCCGCTGGGCCACTGACGCTATGGCCACGATCCGGCTCCCGGCGCTGTGGGCGGAACTCGGCATGGCCGAGCCGGGAGCACCGTTGGATCACGTCAGGGCCGCTGGCCGGGAGTATCTGCGGCTCGCGCTCGCGCACCCGGCCCCAATGCGAACCCTGCTTCAGCCGGAGGAACTCGATGAGCTTCTGCGCCCGAAGGACCCGCGCCGCTACCGAACGCTGCAGGAACTCACCGCGGCGCTCGCGCGTCGAGCAGCCGAGCAGGACCGACTCATCGAACAGGCCCTCCTCAGCGCGAGGCCGCTCGATTCCGCGGAGGCAATCAACGCCCCCGAGATGGTCAGGGCGCTGAGGGCCGCGTGGTTGCACGTCGCTGTGGCCGCGTGGCACCTTGGCAGCAAGCCGAACGACGGAGCGTTGTTCCACGAGATTGCCGCGAGTACCGACGCGATCCTCAACGCTGCACCGACCACTTCCCCATGACCGAGCGGCCGAGATCGATCCCCAACGAGCACTGCGTCAACGTCCTGAGCGCCGTCGTCAACTGGCCAGGCGCGCTAGCAGCGGATCACGGTCGGCCTAACGTGATAGCGTCGCGCCTGCGGTGGCTGCGACAGGCCGGACTCGTGCGCCCTATCGGAGCGACACCGGCACGGTGGTATCCGACACCGGCCGGGGTAAAAGAGATTGACCGGCGGCGCCTCGCGCTGCTTCGACAGAACGCGCGACAGCGCCGGCTTCGAGCGCTCGACGCGATCAGGCGAGCCGAAGCGCTGTTTGAGTTCGCCGACAGCCTGCGGGCGCCAGCGACGCCCGCCCTGTCCCCGCCGCGCGGCCAGCAACGCGTGACGTTCGGCGAGCTAGTCGCGCTGCTCGGGAGGAGCGTCGGCCGCGATGTGCTCATCTCGACCGACCCGCCAAAGACAACGTGGCCGCCGGTATCCCCGATCACCGCCGTCGGAGAGATCGACTTCATCGAGCAGGAACGCGAACACGACATCGGCGACTGGCGACTGAATCTGAGGCTGGACGACTGCGCCTTCATCGAATTCTCCCGCCGCCGCTTCGAACGCGCGACGCTCGACCTGGCGATGGACGAGATCCACGTACACCAGGCCGGACAAAAGACTGTCCTGTGCTTCGGGGAATGAATCGAGTGCCGACGACTCATGACTCGGCATCCGCTGGCGCCCGAGACGACGATCCGTGGGCGATGTACTACATCGTGCGCAGCGACCGCCGCCTCAGCTTCGCTCAGGCGATGGCCCTCGGGGGAGCCGGCGCGGTCGCTTGCGCCGATCGTTTCCGCGACAGCCCGCGCTGGGCACCAAACTTCACCGCCTGGCAGGCCGCTGAGTACCCCAAGGTCGCGCTGCGCGCCAGAGCGGATCAGCTCACCGTGCTCGCCGAGATCGACGCGACGCCCGTCCCTGCCGAGGCCGACCCGATCGCCCTATGTCTACCGCCCCGACGCAGGTCAGAACGCGAGCCCGAGCTGACCGAGCTTGCCCCTTTCACCGACGCCAAGCTGCCACCCGAGCGGCCCGCCGCCACTCTCGGCGCACTCGTGTACATCATCCGCCCCGGTGTCATCAAGAGCATGGGCAAGGCCATAGCCCAAGCCGGGCACGCAGCGCTCGCACTCGCCGACGAGATGGCCACGACCCACCACGCGGAGCTTCAACGCTGGCGGGCACAGGGGATGCCCGGCGAGGTGCGGCTGGCAGATGACCGTATGTGGGAGCGCCTGAAGGCGGAGGTTGACTGCGTCGTTATCCGGGACGCCGGCTACACCCAAGTGGCGGCCGGCACAGAGACCGTGCTGGCGATACCGCCACGGGAAGGGCAGCCGATGCTCGTCGCCGAACTGGAACGCCTACCCTAGACGCGTGCCTGCCGGCCGCCGCCCGCGGAACCTCCCTCCCGTCAGTCCTAATCGTGGAGCACCGGCGTGTAGGAGACACCGACGATCGCGCCCTCTGGTGCCTGTAGCCTGGCTACGGTCTGGCCCCAGGGCTCCTCGCGTGGCGGGCACGGCATCCTGCGCAGGCGGCCCGCCGAGAGCGCTGAGTTTCAGACGGTCAGGTCTGGGGGTTGTGTGGGTGGCAGAGTGGCAGTGAGCGTTCGAGCTGGGACGCGCGGTCGCTCCAGGGTTGGCCTCGGTGGCGTGCGAGTTGGCTGAGGATGACACCGGCGAGCTGGTGTGGGCAGGCGTAGCGAACGTTCGACGTGCTTGCGGGAAGATCACGATCGCCGGATCCGACGAGGATCACCCTGTCCTGGTCGATCAGGGCAGTCCACCAGCCCTCCGCCGTGACGCATAGTTGGCTGCGTAGCCCGGCGCGACGCGCGAGCTCGTGGCCGATAGCGGCGATCAGCACGGGGTGGGCCTGGCGTCGGCTGAGTGCCTGGTCGATGAGCAGTCCGCGGTGATCGGTGCTGCCAGGCGTGAGCGCCAGCGTGTTTGCTAGGGCGTAGCCGAGGCGTTGTGCCTGCGCTTGGAGTGGCAGCGGCTGGGCGCCGAAGAGATCAATGGCGGCGTTGTCGAGGGTGTCCAGTACTCGCCTTGTGTCGCAGCCTACGAGTGCTGTGGCGATGGAGATCAAGGCGCTTGAGACTTCGAGCGAGGGTGAGCGTAGGAGCTCTGAGGCGAGCCACAGTCCTTCCGGTGTGAGGCTCGGCTCGTCGGAGGTGGCTGATCGTGCTGTGGCTTGGACTGGATTGTGGGCCATCTTTTGCGGTCTCCGATGTGGCTTTGGGCTTGTGTTGTGCTGGCGGAACATACATGTATTAGGGGCACCTAATTAGGGTTGCCTAAGTTGTGGTATGGTGCGCGCCGCAATACCCGAGTACGTCCGTCGGATTTCGTCTTCTGGAGGTTTCATCCATGCCCGATGTCCACCGAATCCCGTCCCGGTTGAACGGCCCGCGATCGACCCGAGCGGCTGTAGCGGCCGTGCTCGCCGCCGGTCTTACGGCTTATGGTTGCGCGGCTGTCGCGGCCGATGGCGCTCATGCCACCTCGAAGGCTCACCGGAAGCCGACGGCGTTCATCGAGCGGCTCAACAAGATCAAGACGGTCGCCTCCACGATCCCCGCCAACGGTGACGTGAACCCCTACGCGCTGCTCGTCGCGCCGGTCTCGGCGGGGAAGATTGTCAAGGGCGATCTGCTGGTTGACAACTTCAACGACAAGGGCAACGACCAGGGCACCGGCTCCACGATCGTGCAGGTCACCCCGCAGGGGAAGGTGTCGCTGTTCACGGAAATCTCCAGGACCCTTGCCGGGTGTCCCGGCGGTGTCGGACTGACGACCGCGATGACCGTCCTTGCCAATGGGGACGTGATCGTCGGGAGCACGCCGAGCACGGACGGCACCACCAAGACGGCCGGTGCGGGGTGCCTGGTCGTGCTGAGCCCCGAAGGCACGGTGTTGGGCACGATCGCTGGGCCGAACATCGACGGGCCGTGGGACATGACCACCACCGAAGCCGCCGGCACAGCGACACTCTACGTGGACAACGTCATGTTCGGCGTCGGTGCGCCCGGTCAGGGCAAGGTCAACAAGGGCACGGTCCTGCGGATCGGTTTGAGTGTCCCTGCATCGGGGATGCCGACTGTCACCTCGGAAACGGTGATCGCCAGTGGCCTGAGCGAGGAAGCAAGCGCCGGGGCGTTCGTGATCGGCCCGACGGGCCTGGTGCTGGAGCCGACCGGCACGCTGTATGTCGCGGACCGTGTGAACAACCGCATCGAGTCGATCCCCGACGCCACCACCAGAACGGAAAGTGACAGCGCCGCCACGGTCCTGACGTCGGGCCACTTCCTGGAGAAGCCGCTCGGGATGACGACCGCGCCGAACGGTGACCTGCTGATCGTAAACGCCGAAAACGGCAAGCTCGTGGAAATCTCCACCAGCGGTAAGCAGCTCGCGAGCCGCTGGCTCGACAAGGACGAGGCACAGTCACCGCCGGGCAGCGGGGACCTGTTCGGTGTGACGAGCGAGCCCGGCGGCAAGGGCATCTACTTCGTCCGCGACGACAACAACACCCTCGACCTCCTCCACTAAACAGAACGGAGGGCGAGCATCATGAGACGACGTATCGAGACGAGACCCATCCCGCCGCGAGGCGCACCACGGCGCACGGAGGACGGGCACGAAGACGACCAACCCACGCCCGCGTCTGCACGACCGCCAGCAGGAGAGAGCACGGGTGGCCAGGGCCCGGTGGTGAGCAGGCGCGGCTTTTTGGCTGGCGGCAGTGCGCTCGGCGGCGCGCTGCTCGCCAGCAGCGTGCCCGGTCTCGCGGGCGTTAGCCCCACCGTCGGGCAGGCGCTCGCGGCGGGCCTACCCGACGGGTCTACAAACGGGGTGCTGCCGTTCTACGGCATCCACCAGGGCGGAGTGATCACCCCGGTGCAGGACCAAACCTACCTCGCGTCGTTTGATCTGCTCGCCGAGCGTCGCTCGGAGGTGGTCGAACTGTTGCGCCATTGGAGCGAGGTGAGCGCCCGGCTGTGCGCGGGTGAGACGGCCGCGCCGCTCGGTAACCCGCACAAGGTGGTGACGGATACGGGTGAGGCAATCGGTCTTAGTCCTGGGCGTTTGACGATCACGTTCGGGTTCTCACCATCGCTGTTCAGCAAGGAAGGCGAGGACCGCTACGGCCTCGCGTCCAAGCGTCCCGCGGCATTGGTGGAACTCCCGACGTTTCAGGGCGATGAGATCAACGCGGAAGAGAGCGGCGGGGATATCACCGTCCAGGCGTGCTCAGAAGACCCACAGGTCGCATTCCACGCTGTCCGCCAGTTGGCGCGCAACGCGGATGGGGTGGCGAAGCTGCGCTGGGCGCAGGCGGGTTTTCAGACGGCGTCGATGACGAAGGGCACTCCGCGGAACCTGCTCGGCTTCAAGGACGGGACCGCTAACCCCAGCATCCGCGATCCCCGCCAGATGAAGGACTACATCTGGGTTGGTAGCGAGGGGCCCGGCTGGATGCGCGGCGGCAGCTACATGGTGTTCCGACGGGTGCGCACCACGATCGAGCGGTGGGACACGCTGACAACGGTCCAGCAGGAAAACATTATCGGCCGTCACAAGCTGAGCGGCGCACCGTTGGGGGCGAAGAGCGAGTTTGACCCGATCGACCTGCACGCCAGGAATCGTGAAGGCGAACCTGTGATTCCCGAAGACGCGCATGTCAGGTTGGCGGCGCCGCAGAACAACGGCGGGGTGCGGATCCTGCGTCGTGTTTACAACTACAACAACGGGGTTGACCAGTTCACCGAGCGCTGGCCGCCGTGGCGGCAGGGCCTTGAGTACGACATCGGGCTTTTGTTCTGCGCCTACCAGCGCGACCCGCGCACAGGTTTCATCCGCATCTTCAAGAGCCTCGCGACCAACGACGCGCTCAACCAGTTCAGCACCCACACCGCCAGCGCGATCGTCGCTGTCCCGCCCGGCGCGCCGCGCCCTGGCAGCTGGATCGGCCAGCAGTTGTTTGCCTAAACCACCCCGAGAACATCCCTGACACAAGGAGCACCGCGAAGACATGCAACCCGACCCGTCCTCTATCCCGCCTCCGAGCGCAGACCATCCGTTGAGTCCCGCGTCGTGGCGTCGAGCCGGTGCCCTACCGCTCGCGCTGCTGCTGGCGCTGCTACTCGCCGCGTGCGGCTCCTCCCCCAAGCCCGCGCTGTCCAGCGCGCAGGTCAAGAAGCAGACCTGCAAGCAGATCGAAGCGGCGCTCAGCGATGGCCCTGACCCGGAAGCCGACCCGGTCGGTCACGCCCAGGCGCAGATCATGCCGCTGCGCGAGATCCACACTACTGACGGCACGCTGCATCAAGCGATCGACAGTCTCGCCTCCGCATACCAGGCGTTCTCCACCAGCAACGGCTCGAACTCCGCCAACAGCGCCGTGAACGCAGCGAGCAAGACGATCGAACATCTCTGCCCGGGGATCGAATCGTGAGCACCGTCGATGACCACACCACCGATGAGTCCGCCGTGCGCGGCCCCGGCGATCACGCCGCGGCATCCCGGCTTGGAAAGGCTGACCCAATGAGGAGATCCATGATCAGAACACGTCACCTCGCCAGCATCGTGGCCGCGCTCGCACTGACCGCCGCCCTGCTAGCCGGCTGCGGAAGCTCCTCGTCCTCGTCCGGGTCGCGGGGGTCGATCACTTTGTATAACGGCCAGCACGAGCAGACGACCGACTCGCTGGTCGAAGGCTTCGAAAAGCAGACCGGGATCAAGGTCAACGTCCGCAATGACGACGAGGACACCCTCGCGGATGAGATCGTCACCGAGGGCCCGCACTCACCTGCCGATGTCGTCTATACGGAGAACTCGCCCGCGCTGGAGTATCTGCAGGGCAAGGGTCTGCTCGCGCCGGTCGAACCGTCGACGCTCGCGCACACCCCGAGCAAGTACAACTCGCCACAAGGCGACTGGCTCGGCGTCTCAGCAAGGGTGAGTGTGCTGATCTATAACCCGAGCCTCATCAAGGCGAGCGAACTGCCGGCCCATGTGACCGAACTGGCTGATCCGAAGTACAGCGGCAAGCTGGCGTTCGCGGCCGGCGAGACCGATTTCCAGCCGGTTGTTACCTCCTACGCCCGTACTTATGGCGAAGCGGCCACGTTGAAGTGGTTGGAAGCGATCAAGGCAAACGCGGGGAGCCACATTTACCCGGATAACGAGACGATCGCCGATGAGGTGAACCGTGGCGCTGTCGCGTTCGGTGTCGTCAACCAGTACTACTGGTACAGGATGCGCGCCGAGCTCGGCGCCTCGAATGTGCCGTCGAAGATCACCTACTTCGCCCCCCACGACCCCGGCTATGTGCTGGACATATCGAGCGCCGGGGTCCTGAAGTCCTCCAAGCACAACGCGGACGCGCAGAAGTTCCTCGCGTTCCTCGTCTCAAAGCAGGGCCAGGAAATCATCGCGCACTCGATCAGCTTCGAGTACCCGATCGACGACGGGGTGCAGACCACCGCACCGGAGACCCCATTCGATCAACTCCAACCGAACGCGATCACAATCCCTGAGCTCGGTGACGGGTCGACCGCGATCGCGCTGCTGCGCAAGGCCGGACTGCTGTGAGCCCGCGGCGAGCATGCCACGCTCGACTGTGCTGCTGAGATGACCTCTACGCTGGCGCCCGCCGGCCCCGAAGTTCAAGCGCCGGCGACGGGCGATCGGGGCGGGCTGGTGCCGGCGCGGGCGGCCCCCCGGCCGTGGGGGCTGCTGGCGCTCAGTGTGGCTGTGACGGTCGTGCTGGTGTTGCCGCTGTGCTTCCTGTTGATCGAGGCTCACGGCGCGGGGACCTCGACGGTCGTGAACCTGATCTTCCGGTCATTGACGGCGAGCCTGTTGTGGAACACGGTCAGGCTGACCGTGGTGGTGACCGTGCTCTGCGCGGTGATCGGGACGGCGGCGGCGTGGTTCATCGAGCGAACCGACCTGCCGGGCAGAAGGGTATGGGCCGTGTTGGTCGTTGTGCCACTGGCGATCCCCGACTTCGTCGTCAGCTTCGGCTGGGCATCCCTGTCTATATGGGTGCAGGGGTTCCGCGGAGCGGTGCTCGTGATGACGCTCGCGATCTATCCGCTGGTGTATCTGCCGGTCGCGGCGAGCTTCCGGGGTGCCGACCCTGGCCAGGAGGAGGTGGCGCGCAGCCTCGGCGCCGGACGCTTGAGCACGTTCTGGCGGATCACGATCGGACAGGCCCGCGCGGCGATCCTCGGTGGCTGCCTGCTCGTCGCGCTCGTCATCCTCGCCGAGTACGGCGCGTTTGAGATCCTCGGCTATCAAACATTCACGACCGAGATCTTCACCGAGTTCAACGTCTCATTCAACGTGCCAACGGCCTCGGCGCTCTCACTCGTGCTCGTACTCCTGAGCCTGGCTGTGCTCTCAGGTGAGGGGCTGGCACGCGGTCGAGGCCGGGTCAGCCGTTCGGGACCGCTCGCCCAAAGGGTGACCGTGCCGCGGCGGCTGGGACGCTCCAAGCCGGTGGTCCTCGCCGGCTTCGCTCTGCTCGTAGCTCTGGCGCTCGGGGTGCCGGTGGGTGCGAGCGTCTACTGGATTCTTGAGTCCGGGCGCGGCTACCTCACCGGGGTGTCGCTCCTGGACGCGGCGTGGCACACCGCTCTCTATAGCGGCGTCGCAGCCCTGTCGGCGAGCGTGATGGCGCTGCCCGTCGCTTTGTTGGCGATCCGCCACCGTGGCAGGGTCTACCAGCTGCTGGAGCGCGGCACATATCTGGTGCTCGCGATGCCCGGCCTGGTGATCGCGTTTGCGCTCTCCTACTTCTGCGAGCGCTACGCCAACGGGGTTCTCTACCAGAGTGCGCCGCTTTTGATCTTCGCCTACGCGATCCTGTTCTTCCCGCTCGCCTTGGTCTGCGTCCGCGCTTCGGTGATGCAGGCACCCCCCGCTTTGGAGGAGGTCGCCCGCTCGCTCGGCCAGCACCGCCTCGCGGTACTGGCAAGGGTGACGCTCCCGCTGATCGGGCCGGGACTGGCGGCGGCGTTCTGCCTTGTGTTCCTCTCCGCGGTGACCGAGCTCACCGCCACGCTGATCTTGATCCCGACCGGGGTGCAGACGCTCGCCACCCAGTTCTGGGCCTATCAACAGAACCTCGCCTACGGGCAGGCCGCCCCGTTTGCGCTGGCGATTATCCTCATCGCCGCTGCACCCAGCTATGTCCTCGGGCGCTTCTTCGACCGGCTCCCATCCAGGGGAGCGATCGCGACATGAGCGGACTTCAAATCAGCGATCTGCACAAGAGCTTCGCGACCAACCCGGTGCTCACCGGCCTGGATCTCGAGGTGCCAGCCGGGTCACTCACAGCCATCCTCGGGTCTTCCGGTAGCGGCAAGACCACGCTGCTGCGGCTGCTCGCTGGCTTTGAGACACCCGACCGGGGGACCGTCACGATCGGCGCGAGAGTGGTCGACGCAGAGGGCGCCCACGCCAACCCTGAGCAGCGCAAGATCGGCTACGTCCCACAGGAGGGCGGACTGTTTCCCCATCTGACGGTGCAGGCGAACGTCGCCTTCGGGCTCCCGCGGGCGAAGCGCCGGCATGGCGTGGGCGAGTTGCTCGACATGGTCGGGCTCACCGGCCTGGAGCGTCGCTATCCCCACCAGCTCTCAGGCGGCCAGCAACAACGCGTCGCCTTGGCGCGCGCACTCGCGATCAAACCCGAGATCGTGCTGCTGGACGAGCCGTTCGCGTCACTGGACGCGAACCTTCGCGCGAGTGTCCGGGAACAGGTCTGCGGCATCCTGCGCGAGTCCTCGACTACGACACTGCTGGTCACGCACGACCAGGATGAGGCGCTCTCCCTCGCCGACCAAGTCGCCGTACTACGCAACGGCAAAATCGTCCAGCACACCACCCCACAAGAGCTCTACGCCCGGCCGGTAGATGGCGATCTCGCGTGCTTCGTCGGGGACGCCAACATCCTCGGCGGGAGGATCGACGGCGCGCTCGTCGACACACCGCTAGGCAAGCTCCCCGCTCACTGGCACGGCGAGCCGTTGCCGGGCCCCTGCGCGGTGAACGTGCTGATCCGCCCCGAGCAAATCCAGCTGCGGTCCCCTAGCGAGGGGGATGGTGCGAGGGGCCACAGAGGACAGGTCGTGCGCTGCAGTTACCACGGACACGATGCTGTCCTGCACGTGCAAATCAACCAGGAAACCGCAGAGCCCTTGCTCGTGCGAACGCTTGGAGACACAGGACTGTCCCCAGGATTGGAAGTCAAGCTCGACGTGTGTGGCCCGCTGCTGGTTTGGGCGGCCCAAACCCTCACCACTGAGACGTAGCAGGGGCCGATGGTCTCTCGGCGGGCCACGGTGGCGGCGCAAGCTGCCTGCAAGCCCCACTGAAACCCTCAAACCCACATGGCCGCGCTCGCGCCAAACTCGCGCCAGCCCATGCGCGGAACGGGCGGTTAACGAGCCGTGTGCGACCTGGGGAAAACGGCTCAACTAAGCCAAAAAGCGGCGCGCCACGAAAGGCACCGAGAACCCCGTCCCTGGATTTCTGAATTCGCCGACAGCCTGCGGGCGCCCGCGCCGCTGGCGTTGTGCGCACCCGATGGCATGGTCGCGAATGCACCGATGGTGGTGGGCCAGCCTCTGATCCGCCCGCCCGCCCGCCCGAGCGGTGCGGAAGTGCTCGCCTTGCCGCATCCCTGATCTGGTCCTCGTCCGGTCCGGTCGTGTGCGCGGCTCGGGCGTTGACGCTCGCTCAGTCTAAGAAAACGCAAGCGCTGGGGATAGCCCTGCCTGTGGGCAGAGGGCCACAGTTGCGGTCTAGAAGAACCCGACCGCTGATCCGGTGAATGTAGTTGTCCGAATCCCGCGAGTCATTTGCGTCTCGTTGGAGTAGGTTGAGGCGATGACCGCGAAGGAGACAGTGCAAGCGCTCTACGCGGCCTACGCCACGGGAGACCCGGATCGCATCGCGGCGTTGCTGCATCCCGATGTCATCTGGGTGGCTCCGGCAGGCAATGCCACACAGGTCGCGCTCGGGCTGGGAAGCGCCGATGACGCAGGACCGCCACGGGGCCTCAACGACCTTGACCGTGATGCGATCGTGGCATTCATGGCCCATGACTACCCGCGGTTCTTCGCAAACGTGGCGTTCGAGCCCCGCTCGATGGTTGGCGAGGGGGACGTGGTGCTGGCCGAGCACAGGATGTCGGCGACGCTTCCCAACGGTCGCCCATACGTCAACGACTACTGCTTCGCCTACGAGGTCGCCGACGGCCGGGTTATCGCGATTCGCGAGTACATGGACACGCGCGGCGGCTGGTTGCAGGTCTTCGGCGGCGATGCCTCGGAGACCCTGCTAACAGGCACGTCGCCTGACCCCTGACGAGCGGCGCAACGTCATACAGGGCAGCGACGCTCTCGGGTTCGAGATTATCGCCGTTGGCGAGGTTCAAGCTACCCGCGGCTTGGTCGCGAATGCACCGATGGCGGGGGGGCCAGCCTCTGATCCGCCCGGCCGAGCTGGTGCCAGCACGCAGACGCTCGGCGAGAGTGTCGATCTCGACCTCCTCCTCGGTGGCGATCCCGGCGTCAAGGATCGCTGGCAGGAGGCTGCGAGTGAAGTTGACTGTGTGGCTGATCGCTTCCTCGCCGAGGACTACCGCGAACTCGGTTTCCAAGTCGGGGCTGGGCTCGAGGCCGGCTTGGGCGAAGGTTTCAAGCAGACGCAGGCCCATGTTCGGCTGTGTCCCGAGCCTGCCGAACGCCTCGTATATCCACTTGTTGACCTGTTCAGACGCGGGCGTTGGCGGCCAGTCCGCGAAGGCCCTCTCCGGCACCGCTGAGCCGATCGGCATGTTGGCCTCGGCGAACGCGACCACACCGCCGGGGCGGACATGCCGCGCGGCGCTTCTGACCGCCTCTGTGGGGTCTGCCTGGTACATGAGCACGAAGCGCCCGACCAAAGCGTCGAACGGCCCGCCGTCGATCTCTACCTCGCGGAAGTCGCCGCACACAAACTCGACGTTGCCGATCCCGGAGTTGGCGGCCCGTCGGCGGGCGGTCGCGACTGCCTGCTCGTCACGCTCGACCCCGACCACCGAGCCCTCCGCGCCCACCAGCTCGCACACGAGGAAGCTAACGTCGCCCGGCCCGCAGCCGACGTCCAGGACTCGCATTCCCGGCCCGATTCCCGCGCGCTGGAGCAGGCGGCGCGTGAAAGGCTGGTGAAGCTCGGATTGGCGGCTGAGCCGGTCGTGCTCGTCCTCCGCGGAGGAGCTGAGAGCGTACTCAGGGTCTGCTGTAGCTTGGGCGCCGTGAACGCCAGCCGAAGTCATCGCGACGCCCTCGTCCTACTCCGCCGCCTCGGCCGCTGCCGCGAGCCCTCGCCTGCAGTGCTCCATCAGGACGTCGTAGTCCTCGACCTTTGAGATCTCGAAATATTCAACGTCCGTGACGACCTCGAGGTTGTGGCCAGGCGCCCAATAGTAGGTCTCACCGGCCGTGTAGTCACGGGCGCCGTCGGCGCTGTTTACCCGAATGGTGCCGGAGACGATGTAGCCCCAATGCGCGCATTGGCATCGATCGTCGGGCATCCCGCAAAAAGCTCGTCGGTCTTCCCACCAGCTTGCATTCTGATGAGGCACATCGCGAGACCGTCGAAGTCCTTCCGCTTGATTGCTGCTTCGGGTGCCTCCAGGTCGGTTGGGAGATCGTCCCACGCCAAGCCATCTGCCATGTCCCGCTCCTCCTCGCTCGTTTGCTGTTCGACCCACTTGATTCGCCGTGGCCGCCGTGCTTGCCTTCAGCGGGGGACTCTATCCCGGTTTCGACGGTCGTTGGGAAGGTAGGCGCGGCGGTATGCGGGCGTTAGCTACGGGGTCAGGTCGTTGATTACTTGCGCGGCGGGAAGGATCTCCGAGATTCGAGTCACGTTCGCGCCCGCGTACAGCGGCCCCGAGTCCAGAAGGCTTGGCGGCCCGTCGTCCAGTGCCATCACCGAGCCGAGGAAGGGGAACGATGGTCTCTGGAACGCGAGCGCGCGATCCTGCAGCGCTTCCGGCACGCGCATGACCAGCGGCGCGGTAAGCCTGTGGGCGGACCTGATCCAGCCCGGCCCGCGAGGATCGGAGCCGAGCCACCGGCGGGTCGCAGCGTTCGGCACCACCCGCTGTGGCGCTTCAGCCCACCCGAAGCCGAACAGCTCGGTCAGCACGGTGCGGTCGGCTTGTAGGCAGCGCAGCTTGTAATCGGGGTGCGCGCGGCTCTCCTCGGTGAGCAGGAAGCGCGTGCCTAGGACGGCAGCGACCGCGCCGGCATCGAGTGCCTCGCGCACACCTGGCGGGTCAACGATGCCGCCGGCCGCGAGCACCGGGACCTTGACCGCGGCCCGCACGCTCTCGATCAAGTCGAGCAGCGGCGTCGTGCCGCGAACGTGCCCGCCGGCCTCGACGCCTTGGGCTATCACCGCATCGGCTCCCGCCGCCTCCGCCGCTCTTGCCTCCTTGATCGAGCCGCATTGGTGGACCCAGGTGCCGCCGGCAAGGCGGCGCGGCTCTCCCCAAAAGGTGACGATCACGTCTGCGTCTGCCGCTGCCTGCACATCGCCAGGGCGAAGCAGCGGCAGCACAAGATTCACCGCGATCGGTTGGCCGGTGAGCTTCCGGGCGGCGGTCAGCTCGTCGGCGATGCGCCCGCGGGCGCCCCCGATCGTCCCGAGCCCGCCGGCCTCCGACACGGCGGCGGCGAGCTCGTGCCTAGCCATAGCGCCAATCCCGGCCTGAACAATCGGCACCTGCAAATCACGGAAGTCGACCACTGTGCCCATCCGCGCGGAGCGTATCGGCCGGCGCGGGCGTGTATCAGCAGCCGCCTCAACCCTGCGCCGTCAGGCCGCGGTGGCGCCCGACGGCTCGGAAACAGTCGCGCCAAACTCGCGCCAGTCCATGCGCGGAACGTGCGGATTCGGGCGGTTTCAGGCGGTTAACGAGCCGCGCGCGACCAGCGTCGGCGGGCGCCGAATCTGGCTAAACCATGCGGAAAACGGCTCAACTAAGCCAAAAAACCGGCGCCGCGCGGAAGGCGCCGAAAGCCCACCGTCTGGATTTCAAGACCAGTGCATTCAACCGCTCTGCCACCCCTCCGGGGGTGTTCTCAGCGCAAATGCTAGGGGACATTCGACAAACGGTCGATTGTGACGCTTGTCTGTCGAGGGCGATCGATATCTGGCCGACTGGTGTGGTGTGAGGTTGTTTCGCTTGATTGCCATTCCAAGCGCCGTCGTGGCGCTGATGCTCGCGCTGGCCGGTACTTCTGCGCAAGCCGTAGAAACTGGTGTGGTCATCAACGGTCCTGAAGGGCTATCGATGCAAAGCGTCCACCAGGTCGCCGGCCTCGGCGTCGGCTGGGTGCGGGTTTTTGCTGCGTGGAACATCTTCGAACCGAATCGCGGCCACCTCAACGAACCGGAGATCGCCACCTTGGAAGAGGGCTTGGCGGCGCTTCCCAAAGGCACGAAGGTGATCGTCGACGTGGTCAACACGCCCCAGTGGGAGACCGGCTCGAGCAATCCCGCAATGCCGCCGAGCAATCCGGCCGACTACGCTCGCTTCGCCGGCGCTATGGCCAAACGCTTTGCTGGTCGCGTGGCCGCGTGGGAGATCTGGAACGAGGAGGACGCTTCGTTGTGGTGGGCAAGTGGGCCCGACCCTGCCGCCTACACTGCGCTCTTGAAGGCGGCCTACCCTGCCATCAAAGCAGGGGACCCGAGCGCAACTGTGGTGCTCGGCGGGCTGACCGGCAATGACTACGAATTCCTCTCCCAACTGTATGCAGACGGGGCGAAGGGTTTTTTCAATGCGGTGGCGGTGCACACCGACACGATTTGCGACGTCGAGTCGCCATACGAAATCTTGCGCAACGGCCAGACCGACCCGCGCATCAGCCGCTGGTCGTTCTTGGGCTACCGCACGGTGCACGAAGTGATGCTCGCCCACGGTGACGGGAGTCCGATCTGGATGACCGAGCTTGGCTGGAGTACAGATACCTCAGTGTGCAACTCAGGTGCGTGGGCAGGCCAGAAGCCAGCCGGCGTGAGTCCGCAGCAGCAGGCGACGTTCCTGCTGCAGGCCTACCACTGCCTCGCCCAGGACTCATACGTGCAGGTTGGCATCTGGTTCGGGCTACAGGACACTGAACCGTTTGGCAGTCCACGTAACAGCTACGGGTTGCTCGACCCGAGCCTGCAACCCAAGCCGGCCTACGCGGCGCTGGCCGAATACGACCGCAACGGCGATCGCCTCAGCGAACAGTGCGGAGGTCAACAGGGCCCGACAGTCAAGCTGACGAGCCCGAAGACAGGGGTGCACTACAGCAACACCCTGCCGATCTCGGTGACCGCCAGCGACAGCACGAAGGTCTACCAAATCTCGTTGTACGACGAAGGCCACATTATCCGCAGCTTCTACGTGCACGGTGGCATGACCACGCTGAGCGGTCACATGGTCTGGTACGGCGCGCGCCTGCTCCGCCCTGGGAAGCACACCCTGACCGCCAAGGCTTTCGACGAGCGCAACAACACGAGTACGACGTCGATCACGATCGTCCGCACCGCCAAGTCCAAAAAGCACAAGCGCCGTCAGCACAAACACTGAGCGTTCGTCGGTAAGGTCGTGAGCTGGAAACGCTGCCGACTGGACTTCCGTCCGGGAAGCGCGAGGAGCGTGGTCAGCCAGGCATGGACGTGGCAAGCGGAGCGGATCACGGCAGGCGCCGACAGGCTCTAGACTGGGCTCCCGCAGTCCCGGGAGAGGTGGCCGAGTGGCTGAAGGCACTCGCCTGCTAAGCGAGTATGGGGGTTAAACTCCATCGAGGGTTCGAATCCCTCCCTCTCCGTCCTCCCCCTCCGTGCTTCCCCCTCCGTTTTTGCCGGGCGCTCGCTGGCTCGGGGCGCTGTGTCCCAAAATGTGCGACCAGCGGGGGGCTGTCAGACTTTGTCTTGTGCAGCCTCCCTCGACCCGCTATGTGGAGCGCGACGGAGTCTCGATTGCCTACCAGGTGGTCGGCGAGGGTCCTGTTGACCTGCTGCTTGCTCATGGTTTTGTCACCCACCTCGATCTGCAGTGGACCGAGCCCCGATTCGCCGGCTTCCTGACGAGGCTGGCTTCTTTCGCACGACTGATCCTGTACGACAAGCCCGGCACGGGACTGTCCGACCCGGTTCCCCACCTGCCCACACTGGAGGAGCGCTCTGCCGACATCGAGGCCGTGTTGGACGCCGCCGGCTCCGAGCGGGCTGTGCTGTTTGGGATCTCCGAAAGCGCTCCGTGTCTGGTCATGCTGGCGGCGACCCATCCGGAGCGCATCTCCTCGCTGGTGCTCTACGGCGGGTTCGCCACCCTGGCAGACATACTTGCCCACCCGGACTCCTATTCCCCCACCACCTCCGTCCGCACGCGAACCGAGTTGCACGAGTTCGAAGATCTGCTCGAGCACTGGGGTGACGGCAGCCGCCTCGCGGACCTTTTCGCCCCCAGCCTCGGCGAGCTCGAGCGGCGCTTCTACGGAATGTTCGCTCGAGCCGCCGCAAGTCCACGGATGGCGAGGGCCCTAGTTGACATCGTCTTGGAGATCGACGTGCGGGAGATTCTCTCATCGGTGCATCTGCCCACGCTGGTCTTGCACGTCGAGGAAGATCGGGTGATCCCCATCGAGGCCGGCGAACTGCTCGCGGCCGGGATCCCCGATGCCCGCTTCCTCAGCTTTTCCAGTCGCGATCACGCTTTCCACGTAGGGGACCGAGAGGTCTGCGAGGCAATCCTCAACGAGGTAGAGCGTTTCGTCACCGGAGCCGTCCAGCCTCGCCAGCACGACCGCGTCCTCACCACAGTCCTGTTCACCGACATAGTCGACTCCACCAGGTTCGCCGCGGAGCTGGGCGACCGCGCTTGGCGTGAGCTGCTCGAGCGCCACGACTCCCTTGTGGATCGTCTCGTCTCAGAGAACGGCGGGCGGCTCGTCAAGCACATCGGAGATGGCTCCCTCTCATCTTTCGATGGGCCCGCCAGGGCGATTCGCTGCGCCGAGGCTCTCCTCGAGCTCGTCGGGGAGTTGGGGATCGAGCTGCGCGCGGGTGTCCACACCGGCGAGTGTGAGGCGATCGGTGAGGATCTCGGCGGTCTCGCGGTCCATATCGGCTCTCGTGTCGGGGCGCTCGCCCGGGCGGGCGAAATCGTCGTGTCATCCACCGTCAAGGAGCTCGTGATCGGCTCGGGTATGCAGTTCGCCGATCGCGGCGAGCACGAGCTCAAGGGAGTCCCAGGCACGTGGCGCCTCTATGCGCTGGGGCATGAGCGCACACCACGAGCCCTGCTCGACGGGGCAACCGGATACATGCGCCGCTCAGACAGGCTTGCGGTCTTATTGGCGCGCCGGATGCCGCGGGCGATGCGCGTCGGTGCGCATCTCGCCAGCCGCGCGCAGCGCTCCGACTGACGTACACAGAAATACATCGGATGCCTGGCCGTCAAGTTCGCCTGACCGCCGCGGCTGCTCGCGAGCGCGCCTGGCGACCGGCGGGTTCCATGAGCAGCATGACCAAGGCGTCGAGCTTGGCTCGATGGTTTGCAAACCGTCCCGATCTCCCCGTCCACCACCTCTGGTGGCCCTGTGACGGTATCCTGTAGCCCATGCCTGAGCAGCTTGATCTGACGATCGTGTATGAGCCTGGCGAGGAGGGCTGGATCATCGCGTCGATCCCTGAGGTGGCTGGCGTATTCAGCCAAGGACACACGCGGGAGGAGGCACGCACGAACGTCATCGATGCGCTGCGCCTGATGCTCTCGCCAGAGCCCAGCGACGCCGGTGATCGGCGTGAGCGCGAGGCACTGCATTTGACGATCGCTGCATGAAGCGACGCGATCTGGAGCGTCATCTCACGGCCCACGGCTGCCACCAAGTGGACGAGGGCGGTAACCACTCTCGGTGGGTAGGTCCCGAGGGCGCGCGCTCAGTTATGCTGCGCCATCGCGAGATCGACTATGGACTGGCGCGTAAGATCTGTCGGCAACTGGTCGTACCACCACCGGCAGGTTCGCGCTGAGGGTCGGTTCCGACGCACGGACGTTCGGGTGGTGACGTTCAGCCGGGCATGTAGGGCATGACGCGCTGGTCGATATCCGGGTCTGTCCACCCCCGGCGTCGTAGCTCCGCAATAAGCACTGGGACCTGTCCTGGGTGCAAGTGGGGCGCATGCTGCGTGATCCAAGTTTGCGTGAACCGCCCGGGTAGCTGCAACGGTGGTGGTGGGTCAGCGAGCCATTGTTCATGGACGATGCGGGCTTGATGCGCCTGCTCGGCGGCCTGTTCACGGGCTTGCTCCCCTCGCTCCGCGGCCTGTTCGCTCGCGAGTCGCTGCTGCTCGGCGGCCCGCTTCTTGGCGCTCGCAAGCAACGGCATCGAGAGAACGGCCAGCGTAAGGATGAGCAAGACCGCAGCACCGACATATCGCAGTCCGACGAGCGGGTAATGCTCGTGCATCCAAGTATGGTTGCGGTGCATGAGCTGATGCCACGACGGAGTTAGCTCGATAGCGTGGCCCCATAGCGATAGCGGCCACATCACCGCAAAGATGACGATGCCGACAGCGATGATGACCGCCAACAAAGCGCCCATCCCGCTCGAGCTTCCCGACTTCCGCCTTCGTCCGCCGCCGGACACGTAGACCGGACCTGCTTTGACCCCGACTCGACCGCGCGAGGTCACGCTCACTGGACCGACTCTGATCCTCGCGCCCACGAGCGCCATCATCGCAAACCACCCACAGTTTCGTCAACAGGAACTGTTTGGCGAAGCGCCTGGCATGCAACTCGCGTATGCGCCCCCAGACGGGGTCATGTTTCGAGAGTCGTCCCGTTAGCCCCGTTTTTGCCGGCGTTCCTAGGAGGCAGGTGCGCTCGCCGCAGCAGCGCGAAGTGCCGCCGGTAGTGGCTATCAGCCGGACGCTGCTGGGATGTCTAACATCTTGATCTGTGATGTCTGAGGTCTCGATTAGGGATGCTAAACATGCGGAGCAACTCTTTGTTGCGCTTTCGGAGCAGCTCGCTGCTCGCGGCGAGGCGCACACGATCGTCGTCGTCGGGGGCTCGGCTCTTATTGCGCTTGGGTTCGTGTCTCGAACGACTAGAGACGTAGATGTGGTCGCACTGCTGCAGGATGAGGAGCTCGTCTCGGCGGAGCCGCTGCCCGACGGGCTGCTAGCAGCCGTCAAGCTCGTAGCGGATGACTTCGGCCTCCGCGAAAGCTGGCTGAATTCCGGACCCACTTCGCTCCTCGACTTCGGGCTGCCTCTGGGATTCCTCGCTCGTGGGGAAAGGCACGCCTATGGCACAGCCCTTGACGTGGTCTTCGCCTCGCGGCTCGACCAAATCCACTTCAAGCTCTACGCAGTCGTAGACCGAGGCGGCGGCAGGCACTTGGATGACCTACAGGCTTTGTCGCCTACGGAAGCGGAGCTGCTCGAGGCGGCTGAGTGGAGCGAAACCCATGACACATCGGCTGGGTACCGCGAAGTTCTCGAAGAAGTCCTTGCTCATTTTGGAGTCAGACGTGAGCCGGCTTAGGAGTACAGAGCTGCTTACGGAGCAGCTCGTCTCATTCGCATGGGACGAGTGGGCCCAGATGGGCGTATTCACGGCCCCTAACTGCGTCAGTCCGTGGGCACAGGATCCTGAGGCGTTGATCGTCTTCACGCTTGAGATCGGCCGTCGAGACCCACGGTTGTTCGATGAGGTGCTCGACTGGATGCTCGCCAACGAGACGCTGTTCAGCGTACGCCGACTACGTGCTATGTGCATCGACCAGGACGATCGGAAGCTAGTGGCAGGAACGATCGGCTGGCTTGCACGTCAAGGACCACGAGCACGGCTAAAACCTCGGCGCGAGGATCAGGCACCAGGACTTACGGATCTCGAACCACTTTTCTTCGGAGGCGGACCATTCGGTGACGCTGACCCCGACTTTGCGGCTGCTGGGCTATTGCGATCCGTACTCCTACCGTCTGGGAAGTCGACCGCACCCGACCTTGAGACGTCGATCAACTTCGCATTTCGCCTGCGTGCGATCCTCGGTGTGGGCATCCGCGCCGAACTCGTACGTGTGATGTTGACCAGCCATCCGTCTCCAGCTACCTCACAGATGCTGGCGCGTGCCGTCGGCTACTCCAAGCGAAACGTGCACGATGCACTTGGCGGGCTGGCCTCGGCGCAGGTTCTCATGTCGTTTCCGATCGATGGAGAGCAGCGTTACGAAATCAATGACGAGATCTGGGCGGCCCTCCTCCAGCGCGACCCTGCAGCGCTCCCTGTTCATCGCGACTGGCCGCAGCTACTGGGGGCTCTGCGCTTGATTGTGCGCTGGCGCGCGGAGGAAGAGCAATTGAGAGTCTCGAAATACATGAAGCAAAGTGGTACCCGGCAGCTATTGGTTCGGATCAGTCGCGACCTGGCGTTCGCGGGTATAGAGGTCCGCCAGGGCGTCAAGGCCGAGCAGGCACCAGCTGAGATTGACCGAGTTCTCGACTCGATCCTTCATCGCCTGAATCCGGACTACGTTGACCGCTAGTTGGTTCAGCTAGGACGGGGAGCCGGCAAGATTGGCCGATCCGGCTCGCGTCCAGCTGGGAGGAGGTCGCTGATGCCGAGGAATGGCAGTGCCTCTTGCTCGGCAATGGCTTGAGCGTCAACGTATGGCCGAACTTCGTCTACGACTCCCTCTTCGATCACGCGCAGGACGGCGGCGGTCTCACGGTCGAGGATCGCGCCTTGTTTCAGGCGACCCCGAACTTCGAGCGCGTACTCGCGGATCTCAACGTAGCGATTAGGACATGCGATGTCGTAGGCATCGAGACGTCCCGACTCTATGCCAGGTATCGCAGCATCCAGCTGGCTCTCGGTCATGCAATCCGGGAGGTCCACCTGCAGAGATCCCAGATTCCGGACGCGACCCTCGAAGCGATTCGGGGCGTGCTCGGGAAGTTCGAGTGGGTGTTTACGATCTCGTACGACTTGCTCGTCTACTGGGCAATGGGTTATGGAGGGCACTACGAGCCCTTTGTGGATTGTTTCCGCTCTACCCTCGTACTGCCATCCAAAGTTCTCACCCCACGCCGCTACGCAGAAGCAAGCAGTCGCTCAGGCGCGCACGCTGGCTCGCCGAGAGGGCGGGGGTGAGGTTCGCATCAGGGACCGGACCGGAAAGATCGCCGACACGGTTGTCGTACGAAGTCCAGCACGCGCTAACTCCAGCCATTAGTCGTCCTCTACGTCCTAATAGCTGCATCGCTAGTCAGTTGACGAGCGGTCAGTTGCTGGGCGGATCGCCTCCGCCGCCAGCCGCCGGGCTTGTCGGCCAGCAGGCTCCAGCAGAAACCAAACCAAAGTCTCAAGCTGGGCGGACGGTTTGCAAACCGTCCCGATCTCTTCGTCCACTCTCTTCGTGAGGCGTTTTGGCTTTGCGACGCCAATGTTTGCCATAGTCGCCCGCACAATACTTGCCCTCTCTGATCAGCCGATTCCTCCCAGCTTCCGACACATGCGTGCGGCGAGACGCGTGCGTGGAGCAGCGTCGTGAGTGACCCCTGTCCGGCGAGCGCGGACACACGCGCGGCTCATGCCGATGCCTCGAAGGACCTCCCATTCGAGGACCGCGAGGACTTCGAGGACGCGCGGCGTGGCCTGATCGCGACAGCTCCGAGCCTCGTCTTGCGCGATGAGCGCGGGCGCGTCGTGTGGGACATGGACAGCTACGGCTTCGTAAGCGCGCACGAGGACGAGGGCGCTGAGGGGAAGGTTGGCCAGGCGCCCGACACCGTCCACCCGAGCCTGTGGCGCATGGCGCAGCTAAACGGGATCCACGGTCTGTTCGAGGTGGTCCCCGGCATCTACCAGGTGCGCGGCTATGACCTCTCGAACATGACGCTGGTCGAGGGGAATGCAGGCGTGATCGTGATCGATCCGCTGATCTCGACTGAGTGCGCCGCGGCCGCCTTGGCGTTGTATCGAAAGCATCGCGGCGAGCGCAAGGTCAGCGCGGTCATCTACACGCATAGTCACGTGGACCATTTCGGTGGCGTCAAGGGCGTCGTGAGCGCCGAGCAAGTGCAAGCCGGCGAGGTGCCAGTGTGGGCGCCGGCGGGCTTCCTGGAGCACGCCGTCTCGGAGAATGTGCTGGCCGGCGGGGCGATGGCGCGGCGCGCGAGTTACATGTTCGCGCCAGCCCTGGAGCGGGGCCCGCGGGGTCAGATCGACGCGGGCATCGGCAAGACGACCTCGACCGGCAGCATCACTTTGATACCGCCGACCCACGAGGCTAAGCACACCGGCCAAGAGACGGAAATCGACGGCGTTCCCATCGTCTTCCAACTCGTCCCCGACAGCGAGGCCCCTGCGGAGATGAACTTCTTTTAAGGATTTGGGCGTGCTGTGTGTGGCCGAGAACGCCGTCCACTGTATGCACAACGTACTGACCCCGCGGGGCGCGCCGGTACGCGATTCCCTCGCCTGGTCCAAGTACTTGGGAGAGGCGATCGAGCTGTTCGGCGCGCGAGCAGATGTCATGTTCGCCCAACACCACTGGCCACGCTGGGGCAAAGAGCGTGTGATCGAGCATTTGGCGCGTCACCGCGACATGTACCGCTACCTGCACGACCAAACGCTGCGCCTGGCCAACAGGGGCCTCACGCCCACAGAGATCGCGGCCGAGGTGCGCCTGCCGCCAAGCCTCGAGCAAACGTGGTCGTGTCGCGGCTACTACGGCACCGTCAGTCACAACGTGCGCGCCGTCTACCAGCGCTACCTGGGTTTCTTCGACGGCAACCCGGCCCATCTGGACCCGCATCCGCCCGCTGAGGCGGCTTGGCGCTATGTGGAACTGGCTGGTGGCATCGACGAGCTGCTCGCTCAAGCCCACATCGCCTTCAAAGAGGGCGACTACCGCTGGGCGGCCGAGCTGTGCTCGCATGCCGTCTTCGCCGAGCCGGAGAACGCAGAGGCGCGCGAGCTTCAGGCGTGTGCGCTGGAGCAGCTTGGCTACCAAGCGGAGAGCGCCGTATGGCGCAACCTGTATCTCGTGGGTGCCCACGAGCTGCGCGACGGTCCACCCCCAGCGCCAAAAGACAGACGGGTTGCCAGCGCGGATGTGGCACGAGCGCTGTCGATCGAGCAGCTGTGGGATGCGATGGGCGCGCGCCTGGATGGCCCGCGAGCGTGGGACACGACGATCAAGCTCGCGTGGGACTTCACAGACGTGGGCGAGCGCTGGAGCGTCACCGTCGAAAACGGGGCGCTCAGTGCAGTCAGGGATCGCATAGACGAGGACCGGCACGCAAAGGTGACGCTCACCCGTGCGGCCCTCGACGCAGTCCTGCTGGGTGAGGGAGACGGGCCGCAACTGTTCGCCAGCGGCGCGATCGCCGTGGAGGGCGACGGGGCAAAGCTGGGCGAGTTCCTCGGACTCCTAGACGAGGGGGACCCGGTCTTTGCGATCGTTACACCCGGGGCGCCTGACAAAGACTGAGCACGACCTTTTCATCACCTGAAACGCCTCAGGAGATACCAAGCACCACCTTGCCGACGGCGCGGCGCTCGTCAATGATGCGCAGCGCCTCGTCGGCTTGTTGCAAGGGCAGGCACGCCCCAATAATTGGCTTAACAAACCCGTCGTCGATCATCTTGCGCACGGCCTCGCCGGCGGCGCGATTGCGTTCCGGGTTCAGCAGCGCGAATGCTCCCCAGCCAGCCCCAACGACCGACACGTTGCGCAGCAGTAGGCGATTGACCTTGACCTCGGGGATCGACCCTTCAGTGAAGCCGACGACGACAACGCGTCCCTCCTCTTTGAGCGAGCGCAGCGAGTCGGTGAAGCGATCGCCGCCGACGGGATCGAGCACGACATCGACACCGCCGCCGCTGAGCTCGACGGCCTGCTCGCGCCAGGACCCGTCTGAGCGCACGACGTGGTCTGCCCCTGCCTCGCGCGCGATGCGCTCCTTCTCGTCCGTGGAGACGACCGCGATCGTGGAGGCGCCGAGCGCCTTGGCAACTTGCAGGGCAGCGGTGCCGACGCCGCCGGCGGCGCCGTGCACGAGCACGCTCTCACCGGCCTGCAACTGCCCGCGCAGCTTCAGCGCGAAGTAGACGGTGTGGTAGTTGAGGATGACCGACGCACCTTGAGGAAAGTCGAGCGAGTCGGGTAGGGGGAAGGTCATGTAGGCGGGAGCGACTGCTCGCTCAGCCATGCCGCCGAGGCCGGTGAAGGCCATCACGCGATCGCCTGCTTGCAGGCCGCTGGAGGCGGGCGCCGAGATGACTGTGCCGCCTACCTCCGCCCCAGGAATGAAGGGAAGGTCGGGTTTGAGCTGGTAGAGGCCGCGCGTCTGCAGCACCTCAGGAAAGGACACCCCGGCCGCGGCGACATCGACCAGGACACCCTCGCCGGGAGTGAGCATGTGGACGGGCTCAGGCTCGGGCACGTCAACGACGCGAACGCCGTCGGGCCCGCTGAGCTCGCTTATCTGGACGGCGAGCATCGCGTGGAGGCTAGCTCCGGCGCGGGTTCTGCAGGTGCTGTTGGTTCTGCTGGCGCTCGCCGCGCACCTGGATCGCGATCAGCACGATGATCACGTTGACGAGGATCCCGATCCCGATGAAGGTGACGATCAGGCCGATGTCCTTGCTGACGGCTTCGCTTGAGGCGAGAAGCATCTTCGATCTCCGGGTCGTTGGCGAGAGTTTGGGTTTGGGTTCTTTTGTTTTGGCGGATGCCCCGTGCGTGTGCGCGCGGCGTCCTGAGAGAGCCTACCAATGGACAAGGACTGGGTGTCGTGGCCCCAGTGGGAGGCAAGGTAACCGTTCGTGGCCTGTGTCGAGAACCCCGGAAGTGCCGGCCAGAGAGGTCGAGAGTCCTTGAGCTTGCCAGCGGCGAAGCGCGACGTGTCGTAGCCTTCCAAGTACATACGCCGCAACAGGCTGAGCGATGGAGAGGTGCCAGAGCGGTTGAATGGGCGCGACTGGAAATCGCGTAACGGGGGTTGACCTCGTTCGAGGGTTCGAATCCCTCCCTCTCCGTTTTCGCCAGGGTACGACGTCTGTAGCGATCCGGAGCCCTGCCCGAATGCCGGGGGTCGCTCGAAGCTTTGTCAAGGTCTCGACCTCCTCGATCTACCCAGTGTAGACTTCTACTCTGGATGAGGAGACTGTTGACCGAGACCCGATGCGTCCTGCTCGCCTTCCTCGATGGGCCGCGGGAGACGTACGGCTTTGCGCTGGCTCAGGCAACCGGGCTACCCTCTGGCTCCATATACCCGATCCTGAGACGCTTGGAGGACAGGGGGTGGATCGTCTCACGCTGGGAGACGATCGACGAGTCTCGAGAAGGACGTCGGCGTCGTCGCTACTACCGACTCACCGATGATGGTCTTCGCTATGCGCAGGACACTGTCGCGGCGCAAGCTGCCGCTCTCCGCTTGCTCATCCCGGGATGGGCAACGGCATGATGCTGTACGTCCAAGGGATCTTGTGCCACCTTCTACCAATCGCAGTGGTAGACGCGGAGGAGTCAGGGTGAGCACCGTCCTCCTCGTCACAGCGCTCTCTATTATCGTCGTGGCATTTCTTCCACAAAGCCGAGGGGCGGAGATAGTTGTCGCCTTGCTCGTACATCTGCTTGGTTCTCATCTGGATCGTCTTGGACCCCGAATGGCACGCGGTCTCATGCGGAGTGCGCTCATCGCCCTGCCGAGAGATGAGCGGAACGACCAATTCGATGAGTGGATCGATCACTTGCGGGATGCAGGAGACGAGGGTGTGCAATCGCTCATAGTGGCGATCGGTCTCGTGGTTAGAGGCATGCCTCGCCTGGCCGGCAGATCCCGTATGCGCCAGGTATTTGAACACTTGGTGCCTCTGGGTTTCACGGGCGGCGTAGTAGCCAATGATGGTTACAAGGAAGGACTATGGTCGCCCAACCATCAGACTCGGGTAGTGCTGACGATTATGCGCCATCTCTTAGTGATAGGCGGTTTAGGAACCGTCTCGATCATCTACGACATCAGCATAGAGCCCCACCAGGCTCCCGCCATTGTCCGTGAGGTCTATGAAACGTCCAACCGCCTAGAGCGTATTCTTGTCTGGCTCGCAATCAAGCTGGGATGCCCAACAATTCAACGCAACAATATCCGAGGAATCGTGGTATGGCTTATCGACAACGGTCTGCTTGTGCCCATGGAGTCGCTTAGCGAGACGGACCGGATCCTTGATACTGCCGTCAGGGGACGCGATGGTCTGCTTTACCATGCTGTACGTCCGTGGTGAGCCAAAGGTAGCTATGAGCAAGCGTTGGGTGCGCAGCCGGACAAGGTCAGGTTCGAACGTGTCTTCGGTTCCCGCCTTGTCATATGCTGACTAATGGCCGTTGATGCATGCCTTACTCGTTCTCCGACCATGGGCTCGGTAATGTTTGGGTCAATGCCGGTGCCCCTCACACAACAGTCGCGAGACTCCGAGGGAGAGCGGGTGCGTCGGCTGAGGTTGCGAGCGGATGGGCAGCGACCGCTTGTCGTAAACCTCAGGGAGACGATCTCGTTGACTCGCAAGCTGTTTGAGTTGCGCGATTCCGCACGGCGTGCCCGTTGAGTGCGCCGTCGTTCGACCAGCTTCTCGTCCGCGTCGTTCAGGCCGATGTTCGCTTCGTCGTTATTGGAGGCTTGGCGCTGGGTTCGTGGGGTGTAGTCCGTGGAACGAAGGACTGCGACATCGTGCCCGATCCGGCACCGGAGAACCTCGACAGGCTTGCCCAGGTGGTGACCGAACTCGGCGGCCGCGTTCAGCTGGGAGAGTCGCTGCTCGGTTCTGAGCGCTCCATCGCGGCGCTGCTACACAGCGGCGAACGAGTATTGATCGCGACACAACTCGGGGATTTGGATGTCGTCCAAGGTCTTGAGGGCGTCCTGCCGTACGATGAGCTTCGAGCAAGGGCCATCGACGTCGAGATG
Source organism: uncultured Solirubrobacterales bacterium (assembly GCA_963827045.1). GTDB lineage: Bacteria > Actinomycetota > Thermoleophilia > Solirubrobacterales > Solirubrobacteraceae > Palsa-744. The sequence continues at coordinate 587,378 of CAWGZH010000002.1, read as the reverse complement.
GCGGGTGTAACGATCGCAATATGTGCACTCGAGCACCTGCGGAGCATGAAGCGGGCCGCTGGGCGCCCGCGGGACCTTGTCGATTTGGATGATCTCGACGCGGCTCAGCCGCTCCGGGATTGAGCCGGTCAACAACGTGCATCGCAGATCGCCTCTGCCGCACTTGGGCGATTGTGCTTCATCCGAAGCGTTGGGCGTGCAGCTCATGGATGCGCTGCCACGTGGGGTTATGTTTCGAGAGTCGTCCCTCGCTCCCCGTTTCGTCTTTGCTGGTGCTCTAGCGTCACGCCAGGTCCAGGACCAGCAGCAGAGCCTCGTCGACCGCGCGCAGTTCCTCATGTGCGAGGTGCCCGATGCGCTCACCCAGTACGCGGGCGTTGACGGCGCCGACCATCTCGCAAAGAACTTGTGTGTGCTGGTCGGCGATCGTGACCTCGGGGTGGAAAGAGGCCGGAAACGCGGAACGTGATGTGGGACAGATGACGACTGTGGAGAGGGCGAGCAGATCGTCGGCTTGGACGATCACCGCATAGCGGCGCCCTTGCTGTACGTGGCCGCGCTTGCCGGGAAGCTTGATGCGATGGACATCACCCCGGATCACGTAGATGCTCCAGCAAACCGGCGACCTCTTGTGCTTCTCGCACGTAGTCCTCGTTCTCCATGAGGCGCCGCGCCTCGGCTGCCAGCCCACCGCGTTGACGCTCACGTTCAGCCGTCTCGGCGATCGCCTGGCGTGCGGCCTCAGCACGACTCAAACCGCGCCGCCGGGCGATTTCGTCCAGCGCATTCAGTCCGTCGCGACCGAGACGCAGCGACATTGGTTGAGGAGCCGACGCCATCTCCCATCCAGCGTAGCGCAAAGCGCACTACGCCGTGCGCACCCAACTCAGCACAGCCGAACGACCACTTGCATGGCATTCGCGAGCGCGAGCTCGACCGCTGGCAGGTATGCAGGGGCAGGCAAGCCGAATGCCTCAGGCGTAACCAGTGCCATCTCGAACTGGCGCCGGCTACAGCGGCATCACCTCAGAGCCGAGCTTGCTCAGCGGGTCGGTGACTGTCGTCGGTGAGATTGTCTACAGCGGGATGCTGACGCGATCATCCGTGCGTTAGTCGCTAGGCCACTACACTAAGCGGCTCTGCGCCCTTAGCTCAGCTGGATAGAGCGTCGGTCTACGGAACCGAAGGTCGGGAGTTCGAATCTCTCAGGGCGCGTAGAAAATCCCCGCAAACAAGCACTTTTGTGGATACGCCGATCTTACGTGGACGTCAGATATGTCCCGAATATGTCCCGAGAAGTAGTAGAATGTGCGCATGTCGCGTCAAGCTTGGGGTCAGAACACAGCGTTTGGGACACCGTCGTCCGTCTCGCATCGGCTGGCTCGGCCTCCAACCGGTCACGTCTTTCGGGTCGAGCGCAAGCGCGGACCTGTCTGGTACGCGAAGTACCGGCTGCCTGATGGACGCCAGCTGCAGAAGAAGCTCGGGCCCGCGTGGACCGAGCGTGGGCGCCCGCCGACCGGCTATTTCACGAAGCGCCTGGCCGAGGACTGGTTGCGCGACCTGCTCGACCAAGCCCGCCGCGGCACGCTGCCGGGACTTGTGCGTACAGGTGCTACGTTCGCAGACGCGGCCACCGAGTTCCTCCGCTACGCTGAGCACTACCGGGCGCTGAAGCCTTCGACGTTGCGCGGCTACCGGTCGATCCTGAACGCCTACCTGCTGCCCGCGTTCGGCGACCGGGCGCTCGAGGAGATCACGAGCGCTGATATTGAAGCGTGGCGCAGGCAGCTTTCGAGTGCGCGGTTCCAAGACGATCCCGAGCAGCACGACCCTCGCCCGCTCGCCAATAACTCGAAGAACCGGATCGTGACCTTGCTACACGGCGTATTCGCGCGAGCCTGCAAGGTCCATGGTCTCCCTGCCAATCCCGTTGCGAGCGTTGAGCACCACCCGGTACGAATTTCGGGCGACATAGACGTCTTCAGTCCCGAGGAGGTCTGGGCGCTCGTCCGCGCCGCCACATCCGAGCAGGACGGCGCGATCTTCCTGACGGCGGCGTTTACAGGGTTGAGGCGGGGCGAGCTGATTGCTGTGCGGTGGCGTGACATCGATTTTGCCGGCTCCGTCTTGCGCGTGCGCGCGAGCTATGCAGGAGGCGCACTCACTGCCCCAAAGTCAGGCAAGGTGCGCTCGGTTCCGCTCGCCCCGGAGGTAGCCCAGGCGCTGGCGCAGCTTTCTCGGCGTGAATTCTTCGCAGACGGGGACGATCTCGTCTTTCCCGGCGAGCTTGGCGACTACCTGGATGGATCGGCGCTCCGGCGCCGCTATACGGCAGCGCTCAAGCGCGCAGGATTGCGCCAGCTCCGCTTCCACGATCTGCGGCACACGTTCGGCACTCGCATGATCGCCAAGGCCGATATACGGCGCGTGCAGGAGTGGATGGGCCACGCCGATATTCAGACAACGATGCGCTACCTGCACTATGCGCCGCGCGACGAGGATGCGCGGCTCGTGGCGGAGGCCTTTCGGGTGGAGGATGCCTTCAGTGTGGGCTTGCCGCAGGACGTATGAATAGCTTCGAGGGTTTCCGGGACTCTCCGGAAGCGCCTTTCTATCGGGCGGGGGCAATGTCCGCGGAGGCCACGTGGGCGGACGCAACCCGCCGCCTGGAACGGGTTTTGCGTTCTGTGGCCAGAGAGGCTCAACATCGGGCTGGTGCGATCACCCCTGAGCGTATTTGTACTTGGCACCGTGCGATCTTCCTGACGACTTTTGAGCGCGACGCCGGCAGAGTGCGTGGGGATGACGAGCCGGTCGATTTCAGCGTACCCGTGCAGATAGGCGACGAGCTGCGTGACTCACTGATCCGAGGCACGCTCGGTCGCTCAGCGATCATGCGCGAGCTGCGTTTCGCGTGCGAAGCGTTCAATGTGACTGCGACTGCTCTGCGTGAATATGAGCGGACAGTCGAGATGGCCGAGGGCGTCGAGCCGGCAGCTGCGCTCTACGCCGCCATTCTCAAGATCCACCCGTTTGTTGACGGCAATCTTCGCGCCGCATACGTGGCGCTTACCGTCGGTCTCGCTTCTCTCGGACTGCCAGCGATCGACTTTCGGTCGATGCTCGAGCGCCACGACGAGTGCCTGGGTTGGGCGATGCGAAGTGATGCTCAGCAAACAATTGACCCACTTGTGCGGCTGATCGTCGAGTTGATGTCGTGAACGCCCACAAGCGCTACCATCGAGACGTGAAGAAGATCCGCTATCGAGACTTGGATCTGCCTGAGGGGCTTTGTGTAGCCGATGGCAAAGGCATCCGGCCCTGGGACGAGAACACAGCGAGAGAACTTGCGCTCAAAGGCATGCTGCTCTCTCAAGGCGCCAAGCGCGCCAAAGCGATGCTCGATGCCGCAGAGCGTCAGGCCGCCGTCGCACACAAGTAGCAGCGCAGGCGTTCGGGCAAGAAGAGCGCGTAGTGGCAGCGGAGCGGTCGGATGCCAGGGGTTGACGTCACGGTCAACGGATAGCGGTTCCGATAGACAGGGTCTATGTCGATCTTGTGGGGGACTGTGCGCGGAGAGAGCAGGGCAACTGCGTGCCTTGGGGGTGTCGTATCCGTGTCGTGAATGTCGTCGCGGGGCGCGACAGGTTGGGTACAGGTTGTGGTCCCGTACCTCGCTGTGGATGTGGCGTGGCTGTGCGGTTTAAGGCCAGCCACCCAAAAGTGGGGTTGGGCGGGGTCGGTGCTTGACCCAACTTCGAGTGCGGGTGGTCAAGCACCTGAAGGAAGGTTGTGGTGGGGTGGCTGGCATGGCATGTGGATGGGTTGGTGTGTGTTGTGGTGTTGAACCGGTAGGGATGTTGATGGTTGAGAGTGATGGTCGAGTGTTGTGTTGATGGCTGGTGCTTTGTTGTTGGTGTTTGGTGGTGTGTTTGCTGCTGTGGGACGGATCAGGTCGATCGGGCCACGGAGTCCTTGCGGACCCGTGGCCCGACGACCCGACGCGCGGGGGCTTTCCGTCCCGCTGTAGGCGTGTTTGTTTCGTGTCCTGTGGTAAGCGTCGCGAGCGCGGCTGGCGTGGATGCGCGTGCCGCTGAACGAGCAAGCGGCCGATGTTTCTCGTCTCCTATGTTGTTCTTTTGTCCCTTTGATCGCGGTTCGACGGTGGAGTTGCCTTCACCGGCTTCCCTGGGTTGGTTTTCACTGTCCAGCTTGTGCTTGACAGTGAAATCTTTGGTGTCACTTTTCTGACTGGTAGCACCATCGACCGCGAACCCGCTGAACAGCGGGTAGTTGCAGTTCGCACCCGGCGGCACCGGCGAGCGGGCAGCGGTGACGATGACGGTTCGCAAGGGCGAGTGTGGCCCCTGTGGTGCTGTGTATTCCCCGCCGATGGGTGTTGGCGTGGGGTACGGGTTCACGCGGGTCGGTCCCACCCAATGCCCATCAGCAAGCTGGATACGGGCACTACAGATGACATATCCCGCTCGCACCGACCAATCAACCGACCTGGGGATCGGGCCAAGAGCGGAGCCCATACGGATAAGCGTCAGGTCGCCGTCAAAGTGGCCGTTAGGCCCACCCACCTGAAAGCTAGCCTGCCAGGGATGGGCGCAGGTGGAACCGATGGCCGTGGCGCGGGCGGAGCCGGCAGACGGAACGAGCCCCACCAATCCGACCACGAGGCAGGTTCCCAGCATCGCCAGTGTCCTATCTGCTTGCACGAGTAGGGCTCCTTTCCGAGCGCAGAAATCGTCAGAGACACCTCGCGGGCATGGCAGCGAGAGGGGTCGCCGCCATGCCCGCAAATGGCATCTACTGGAATGTCATAGGGCACCGTAGCGGATCGTCCGCACCCATGTCTACCCCGATGTCATTGCGTAGGGATGGTGTTCCCATGAGGCTGGCAGGGATATGTCCGCCTCCCCCGCCTTCCAAGCCGCCCTCGGGCTGGCCGTCAAAGCCCGTCGCGAACAGCTCGGGCTCACGCAAGAGCAGATGGCGAACAACACGGGCATACATCAACGTTGGATCTCCAACGTCGAGACCGGCAAGCGCAACCCCAGCTACGCCAGCCTCAGACGCCTGGCCGCAGGGCTTGACCTCACCGCTTCCGAACTGCTGAGCCATGCGGAGCGGATCGAGGCCAGCGGACTTGCGGCGCTCAACGCCAGCGCTCGGTAGCAGCACCGCTCGGCTTCGGCCACGCTCCGGGGCCGTTGAGGTGCCCGGCCACAGCTTGACCGCTCAGAGTGCTCGCGCCTACAGTCGCGCGAGCCTATAAACAAGAGCGGTCTCGGCACGGGATTGAGCCCCGCGCCGAGACCATAGACACAAGGAGCGTGAACCTCCCCATGCCCAATTCTGAGCCTACCCTGATGCCCGCCGAGACCCAGGTCATCACCGAGTCCACCGTCATGACCCTGCTACTCATCCACGACGACCAACGCCCCTGGTCCACCGACGAACTAATCCGTGAAATCGGCAGACCAAACGACGTCCACAACGCCATCGCCAGCCTCCACGGCGTCGGCCTCATCCACCGCACCAGCGACGGCTTCGTATTCGCCACCCGCGCCGCAACCCGCCTGGACAACCTCGACATGTAGACACGACGAGCAGGCGGACACGGCACTCGTGTCCGCCTGCGTCGCCTTCTAGCACTTGTGCGACCTCGCTTCGGCTGCCTTGATTGCTCGACCACACAGGGCAAGCTCGTTCGTTAGGATTCACTCGCAATCTGGAATCCCACCGAAGGGAAGCGAATGTCAGAGCCGGCCACCGTTCAGGACTGGGCGCAGCTATACGCTAGAAAGTGCACAGAGGTGTTCGCTGCGGCCGACGCGTGTCTCGAGGTAGCCAACCGGGCAGTCGGGGCTCGGCGGAAGATCGCCGAGCATCAGAATGACGGTCTGCCTGGCACGCCGATCGCAATTCGGAACTTCACTAGCTGGGCAGAGGCAGCGGAAGCAGAGTTTGTTCCGCTTTACGGCACATTCCAAGAGACCTGCGCCGGCGCCAGCGATACCGCGGCGAGGTTCATTGCCGCAGCCAGGGATGGGGACCAGGCAGAGATGACCCTCGCTCTCATATTTGATGATGACCGGTACGATGAAATCGCGAGCGCGAAGTGGATCTTGCGCGCGAACTACGGAGCCGGGGCGAGTGAGTTCATCGAAGGCGTAGAGGAAACCAACCGTCTGATACAGAATCCGCCCGACGAAGGCAACATCTACACGGCTCTACCTCAGCCTGAGCCGGAAGAGCGCACCTGCCCCTGGTGTGCCGAGACCATCAAATCCGCAGCCGTCATTTGTCGGTTCTGCGGACACGATGTGCGGGTGGTGCCCGGCGCGCCTTAGCCACTCCGTCATGCAACGCCGATTGTGCGACAGGCACCTGTATGAGCGCGACGCAAATATCGTACGTGCATCAATCGGGTAGCTGGCGTATCCGTTGATCTTCCGCCCCCGCTGCGCACCTTGTATCGGGGTACCTGGAGGACATATGATAGCCATATGGAACGCATAGGAATTGTATTGGGGGCCGGCGCCAGTTTTGGCGCGGGTGTGATATGGCCATCACCCCCGCCGCTTGGAAGCGACTTGTACGGTGCGCTGGTAACTGCCTATCCTCATAGTTGGGGACAGCTTCCGAGCAACATGGATAAGTTGTTCGCTGGCTCATTCGAGGAAGGGATGGACGCCCTATGGAACGACGCAATGTCGTCAGCTTTGCTAGTGGATATGACCCGCTTTTTTCTACAGTTCGCGCCACCGAGCGATCACAGCGATAATTACACGCGGTTGGTGAAGGCGCTCATCGCACGCAAGCTCATCGATCGTTGTGCGTTTGCAACTCTGAACTATGAGTGCGTACTTGACCTAGTGGCCGCATCGCTGGGACTAAAGCTCACATATCTCGCAGATTCACCGCCACCCGGCAATCTGCTCGTCTATAAGCCACACGGGGCCTGTAACTTGCTCCCTCAAGCTGAGATGTACAATCTTTCGCTGGTCGTACCTGGCGGTAATGCAGGCTATTTTGGAGGACCGCTCCGGCCAATGAGCCCGTGGGAGGCGAAGGCGAAATACGATGCGGGCTTTGCCTTGCCTGCTGCAATGAGTCTCTATGCGCCCGGTAAGCATACTCCGGTCGCTCGTGACTTCGTTGAAGAAACCAGACGTCTTTGGAACTCGTGGGTTGAGTCCTGCGCGACCATTATCGCCATTGGAGTGCGTCCGCTTGTGTCTGATGCGCACATCTGGAACCCGATCATTGCGTCGAAATGTGCAGTTTGGTTTGTAGGTGGCCAATCTGCGGAGTATCGTGACCTGGACGCCGCCATCGATGGGCGGTTGAGGTACTTTGGAAAGACGTTTGGCGGCGCCATCGATGGCCTAGTTGCTGCGCTTCCTGGCGGCGATCATTTGAAGTAGGCAAGAATCAAAGCGTGGACTCCGAATCCGGCGGCACAGGGGTGCTCATCGACCCACGAACCCGGACCCGCCGCCAGACAAGCCGCTTGTGCGACACGCGTCTCAGCCTAGCGGGAGGGCGCGCTTGACCGCCAGAATGTATCCTCCTGTTGCTTTGAGCGGACTTTTTCCATAAGCTCGAAGTACTACTGCGCAGCACTGGGGCAAGGATGATTACAAGAATAAATCAAGTTCGTGAATATCGCGTCTTTCAAAGATGGACGTGGACACACGATGTCCCTGACTTCTCAGCGGTCAATCTCATCTATGGCATCAACGGCACAGGCAAGTCCACACTTGCATCATTGTTGCGCGGCACCATCTCTGATGAGGCATGGCAAACGGGACTAGATGTAAGCATCACCGATAACGACGGCAGGCAACGCAAGGCCGCTGCGGCGACCGATCCAATTTGGCAGAACATTCGTGTGTTCAATCGCGATTACATCGATACCAATCTCAAGTTCGACGAGCAATCTGGTAGCTCCGCTGCTCCGTTGCTAGTTCTTGGCCAGCAGCGCGTCGAACAAGAGGAGGAACTGGCCCAGACGCAACGACGCCTCGATGCAATCGCCGACGAACTACCCAAGTCGCGCGAGCAGCTAAAGAAGGATAAGTCCGCGCGTGACTTACTCGCAACTGACACCGCCCGATTGGTAGGCCAAGAGCTCGGATCGCTGGGCGGACGATACGCCCCAAGGAGCTATAACGCAGCCACAGTAAAGCAGGTGCTTAACAGCGCTCCCTCCAAACGAGAGCCTACGGATACGACAAAGGTGAACGATGATCTTTTGCTCGTTCAGTCGGACTCAAAGCAGCCTGTGAGCATTCCGCCGGTTGTCGCGTTTTCCCTAGTGGATATCGCCGATGCGACCCGCGCCGTACTTGTCGAGAGCGCTGTTTCTACGGCAATTACTAGTCTAGTTGATAACCCTGACCATGCCCGATGGGTTCAGAGTGGTTTGTCGCTTCACGAGCATCGTGATACCTGCATTTTCTGTGAAGGTCCGCTCACCGAGGAAAGGCGTCACGCTCTGGCATCCCACTTTGACGAAAGCCTCCGGAACTTGGAGGCTCGGATCACTGAACTGGAGAAAAGACTAACCGCTGTTAGGACGGACTGCGAGGCCGCTGTTAATTCCCTCCCGAGCGCATCCGATATTCTCCAGTCGGAGATGGAGGCGTATCGCAAGGCCAGGGTCGATGTAGAGGCTCAGCTCTCTCTATTCATTCTTTCTGCCGAAAGAATCGGCGCACTGCTTCGCTCTAAGCGCGACTCCCTGTTCTCCGTTCTTGCCGAACCACTCGAACTCGACGCGGAGGAGCTGACCCTACGGGATATATGTGACGTGATGACGCGCCACAACACCACGACAAAAGAGTTCGATAGCAATCGTCTCGCCGCTGCCAAGCGGATTGAGGAAGTGCGTGTTGACGAAGTGGCGGATAAGTATCGTGATCTCACAAACAGCATTACTGACCGCGAAAAGGCGATCGAGGGGGTGGTAAAGGAGGAGGGCGGGCTACGGGACAGACGCGCTTCCCTCAGCAGTCGAGATCTAGACGCTCAGCCAATCGCAAAGCAGCTTAATCGTGACCTTGCGCAACTCCTTGGCAGAGAGGACTTGAAGTTTCGTGTGGAAGGACGGGGTTATGGCATCACCAGAAACGGGGCACCAGCGCAACATCTAAGTGAGGGCGAGAGAAATGCGATCTCCCTACTCTATTTTCTCCGTAGCCTTGAATCGCACGACACGCACTTGGCCGATTGCTTGGTTGTGATCGACGATCCGGTTTCTAGCCTAGATGACAATGCGATTGTCGGCGCCTCAACCCACCTGTGGACTCGGCTCGTGGGCAAATCGAAGTGTCGGCAGCTATTTCTCTTGACGCATAATTTCGAGCTATTCCGGATGTGGACTTCGCAACTTGACCGTTATCCGCAGCGACGCGACACTAAGCTTGAATACCGCATTTACGAGATGCGCTGTACAGTGCGCAAGGCGACCGACGATACCTATCGGCGAGTCCCGATTCTTCTGCCTTGGCCAAACGATAAGAAGGTCCGCACACGGTTGCGATCAGAGTACCACTACCTTTTTTGGCGAGTCAGCACTGCTTGGAGCGAATGCAACGCCGATCCGTCGCCCGAGCGAGACGTCGAGGCTGCGACTATCCTCCCTAACGCCTGTCGGAGACTGCTGGAGGGCTTTCTTGGGTTCAAGTACCCCGACCTTCTTGGGAACCTTCACGACCAAATCATGGAGATCGGCGATGACTCCGTTAGCGAGGCGATGCGCTCGCGAGTACTGCGGTTCGTCCATGCCTACTCGCATAATGAGTCTGCCGACACCACAGCATCTAGTGCGCGCCCTGAGTCGGTCGAGATGCTAGGCATCGTTCTGGAATTCATCAAGACAGTCGATCGACTGCATTTCGAGGCTATGTGCAGGGCGGTTCACGTTGACGGAGGGCTCGTGGGCCAAGCGGCTCAGTGAGGCGACGATGGGACTCAAACCGGCGGCGTTGCTGTTCGATACCGCCCATGCCCAACGCGCGCAAACCGAGGCGAACTCCCACTTACGTCCGAGGCCAAGCAGTTCCTGACCGATGACCAGGACACCGGCTCGCCAAGCAGCTCTACGACAGTTACATATATTGTCCGGGCCTGCATCGGCTCTTTCGCAGCCTTCAACACGTCCGTGACCGCCGCCAACACCCAACCCGGCCGGTGGGTGGGTATGGCGACCGAAGCCAGCGTTCTGGGTTTGCCGAAGGCTCCCCGGCTCAGATCGCCTGCGGCCTTCGCCCGGCGGGACCGCCCAATGGGCTCAACCAGCTCGCCAAAGAACTCCTCCCATGCCGAAATGTCTACTTTCGCCTTGGCAGAGCCAAGTTTGACCAAAGTCTCCACGGGCGCGTTCGCTCCTCGAGGCATGATTGCAAGTGCCGACGCGGCTGATTAGGGGTGTGCGTCCTGCCGCGTGACCAGTCACCGGCAGACGATGATTCCTGCAGGCGCGTGGGCGCTGCTGGTCGCGGCTGTGCGCATGGCGTGCCCGCCATCATTCATTGTCAGAAACATTAGCCCGGGATTATTGCTCGAAGACGTGCAGCGATTGGAAGCCAGCGCTACGGTGGCCAAATGTTGCTGTTGGGAGACGGTGGGCGTCGATATGGCGGCAAGGTTCGAGAGCCAGGTCGTGTGGCTGGTGGAAGGTTGACCGCGACCGTTGGATATGCCGATGCCCCGCTTGGCCGGTTCTCTGCGGGCGGTCATCGATCTCCCGCGGCTGAGCTGAGGCCCCTGCGGCTCAGACCGGCATGGCCGAAGCGCGTCGTGGCGGCGCTGCTGCTGGCGGCGGCTGGGGCTGCGCTGTGGGCTGGCTTGGCGAGCGAGCATCCGATGGCCTCGCGCGCCGCGCGTCCTGCTCACGCCACCGATGCTGTGACCGCGCCGAGCAAAGGTCTTTCGAGCCTGCCCTTGGCGGCTCAGGGCGTGGTCTCGGCAACGCTTGGAAGCGCCAATGGCGCCTACCACGTCAGCAGGTCGGGGCCCGAATATCAGGCGGTCAATCCAGCGCAGGGTCTGCGTGTCCGGTTTGACCGTGCGGGCGTGCGTGTGCAGTCGGGCCAAGCGCGGCTGGGTTTGCGTCTGAGCGCCGTGGGCTACGGCGCATCGCTGACGAGCATCGCGCCGGTCGTGCCCCGGGCGCATGGCAATCGTGTGATGTACGCGCGTGGAGGGCTGAGCGAATGGTACGCGAACGGACCGCTCGGGCTCGAGCAGGGCTTTACGCTCACGCGCGCGCCAACGGGTGACACTGGGAAGCCGTTGACCCTGTCGCTGGCGCTCTCTGGCGACGTGCGCGCGTCGGTGGACGCGGGTGGACGGGGCATTGCGCTCGCTGCTCCTGGTGACTCGTCGTTGCGCTACGACGACCTCCTGGCGACCGACGCGCGGGGACGAACGCTGCACAGCTGGATCACGCTACACGGTGGACGGGTGTTGCTGCATGTCAACGCCCGCGGGGCTCGCTACCCGCTGCTGATCGACCCACTGGTACGGCAGGGCGAAAAGCTCACGGCCGGCGCAGAAGAGACCGGCAAAGCGTTCACCGGCTACAGCGTGGCGCTCTCCTCCGAAGGTGGGAACACCGCGCTGGTCGGCGGCTATGAAGAAAATAGCGGCGAAGGCGCGGCGTGGGTGTTCACTCGTTCGGGAGTCAAATGGACCCTGCAGAAAAAGCTGACGCCCGGCCCAGGATATGAAGGCCCCAAAGGGTGGTTCGGCATCGGCGTGGCGCTTTCTGCCAATGGGAAAACGGCGCTGATCGGCGCGCCGCTTGACAATAGCAGCGTCGGTGCGGCTTGGGCGTATACTTATTCGTCAGGCAAATGGGAACCGAGCGAAAAGCTCAAGATCGAAAGCGGAGAGGTCGGCACAGGTAATTTTGGCCACGGAGTGGCGCTTTCGGCCGATGGAAAAACGGCGCTGATCGGCGCTTTCGGCGACACTAGTTGCTTAGGTGCGGCTTGGGTGTTGACTTACTCGTCGTCAAACAAAAAATGGGAACACGGCGAAAAGCTCTCAGGTGAAGGTGAAGAGGAACTCGGCGAAGGGTACTTCGGTTTCAGCGTGGCGATTTCTGGTGATGGGAAAACTGCGCTGATCGGCGGTCATGTTGAAAAAAATCATGTCGGTGCGGCTTGGGTGTTCACTATTTCGGGAAACGAAGGAACTCAGCGCAAAAAGCTCACGGCCGGCGAAGGAGAGGTCGGCAAAGGTAATTTCGGCTACAGCGTGGCGCTCTCGTACGAAGGGAACACTGCGGCGGTGGGCGCTTTTAGTGACAATGTCGGTGCCGGTGCGGTCGGTGCCGGTGCGGTGTGGGTATTCACTCGTTCGGAAGGCATATGGACTCGGGGCGAAAAGCTCACGGGGGGCACTGAAGAGACCGGCGAAGGGGCTTTTGGCTTCAGCGTGGCGCTTACGCACGATGGGAAGACTCTGCTGGTCGGCGGGGTGGGCGACAACGAATATGCGGGCGCCGCGTGGGAGTTCAAGTACTCGGGAAGCAAATGGACTCAGCAGGGCGAAAAGCTCACGGGCGGCAGCGAAGAGATCGGCAAGGGGTCTTTTGGTTCTGACGTAGCACTTGATTCCGAAGGAGAAACCGCGTTCATCGGTGGGGAGTACGACAATGAATACTTCGGCGCGGCGTGGCCATTCGTGGCCGCCCTTGAATCCTTATTAGCAGAATGGTTAGTCGGCGGTGTCGCTGTGGCTACCGAATTATCCACCCAGACGTCTGGCGAATTGTCGCTGGAAGACAGCAAAGCACCGATCATCGGCAAAGCCAAGGTGTTATGTGGCTTTATTCTCGACGGATGGGTAGGCCCGAGCGGATCAGGTCGGGTCAATGAAGTGTTAAATTTAGCGGGCGAAGCGATAAGCTCCACCCCGTTATCCGGGTTAGCGCTCGAATGCACGGCGGAGGCAGGTTGTGAATCGGGCAGCGCTCCCAAGGTTTGGCCCATCGGCCTCGGTTGGGAAACCGAAGCGAAGCTCATGGAAGACGCAAGCAATTTCTTTGCGCTCTTATCGTTACCGCACTCTGGCGGCAGCAACCCTGGATGGTACATGGAATGCTTAGTGCTGGGTACGTCCGTCTCAGACGAATGCAAGGCGCCCGAAGGCGTCGCCGAACTCGCATTAGAAGGCACCACCCTGTTAGGGAAGCTCTCGCTGGCGTTCACTGAATTAGCCAAAGGCACATTAGCGTTGTGCTCACAAAGCAAAGAAGAAACCGGCGTGTTCGAAGGAGAAAACACGATCACTCTCAACGGAGGCGGTGAATTGACGGCGTCCTATGGATCGTTGGTGTCGTAGGCCGTCTGCAGGCATCGTCGAGGTGAGGCTATTGCCAATCTGGCTGCACCGGGATCGGGTGGAGAGTCGCCGACATTGGCCTCGACTTGCGCGCACGTGTAGCTTCTAACCATGTCCCCCAAGTGGCCTGCTCTACCTTTCGCCGACTGGCAGGACACCTGCGACACGCTGCACGCGCACACCCAAGTCCTCGGCAAGCTCGCGGCGACGCTGGCCGCACCTGAGCCGCAGCTGCAACATGCCGCATTGCGACTGAGCGCGCGCGGCTGGGAGACGCTGCCGCTGCCGGCCACCGACGGTTCGGGAGCGCTGGTGGTCGCACTGGACCTGCACAGCCACGAGGCGCTGGCCGAGCACAGCGACGGGCGTGCATTGCGAGTGGCGCTGGCGCCAGACCGCCCTGTCGGCGAGGTCACGCGCGAGCTGTTGGCCGCGGTGGCCAAGTTGGCGGGACCGGTTGAGATCGACCCGACACCACAGGAGGTCTCCTGGAGCGCCCCGCTGGACGAGGACGAGGAGCACCGAAGCTACGACCCGCAACAGGTGGAGCGCTATTTCGCCGCTGCGACGCAAGCAGCATTGGTGCTGGCGGCGTTCCGCGCCCCGTATCGCGGCCGCTCGACGCCGGTCAACGCCTGGTGGGGCTCGTTCGACTTGGCCGTCAACCTCTTCTCGGGCAGCCCGGCCGACCCGCCGTCGCAGGACTTCATCATGCGCAACGCGATGAACGCCCAGGAGGTGGCGGTGGGTTGGTGGCCGGGAGACGCGCGCTATGAGAAGCCGGCTTTTTACGCCTACGCGCACCCGGCTCCGGCGGATTTTGCCGAGGCCGAGCTGTCGCCGGCGGCGGCTCGTTGGGATGGAGCTCTGGGCGAGTACGTGCTCGACTGGGAGGACGTCTGTGCAGCAGCAGACCCGCACGCATTCGCGCTGGAGTTCGCTCGCTCGGCCTTCCGCCATGCCTGCCTGGTATGCGAGTGGGATCCGGAGCTGCTGGCCGGCGCCGAAGGCGATCCGCCGCCGGTCGTGTGAATGGACCGGGAGCTGCCGGCAGGCGCCGAAGGCGATCCGCCGCCGGTTATCTGAGCGGTCCTCGTGAGCGCAAAGCTTGCGCTGCAGACGCGGCGCGAGTCAGCGCAGGTTTCGAGCACGCGAACCGGCGTGGCCTCACTCCGCTTCGATCTGCACCCGAAACCACTCCGAGCCCTCGACGCTAGCCCCCTCCGCGTGCACGCGGTCGCTGAGCCAGTGATCCGAGGTCACGACGCGAACAAGCCCAGGCTCCTCCTCCAGCTTGAGCAGCCGCACGATCTCATCGTCGGCCGAGTCGCGTCGTGGGCGGGGAGCATGCGCGACGACGATCACGCTCGAGCGGATCGGCGGTCGTGGCGGTTGCTCGAAGACGACTGTCACGTCCTCGCCGCCGTAGGCGGCCCAGCGCTCCAGCTGGTGCACGAGCTTCACCATCGCGCCGTGGCGGTCCTCCCACCAGCCGTCCGGGCGGGTCCCGATCACGTTCATGCCGTCCACAAGCCAGCGCACACGGCTACCTTATGGATTTGCGGCCGGCAGGGGCGACAGATGTCATAGCTTGGAATCGACGCCGGACGCTGCGAGCCAGGATTCGAGCCTCACGTCGGACGACTACGCTCGCTTTCCAACCTCAAAGCACCAACCGAGCAGGCCGAAATGCTGAGCAGGGCAGCCAACATGATCGCCCCGGCCTGGGAGGCGGTGAGCACGTGCTCGGAAAGCCCAAGCGCGACGATCGCCGAAGGCACGCCGAGCTGCGCTGAGGCAACGAGCCCGGCCGCGCCCGGCTGGCGCGAGAGCCGGGCAGCGAGCAGGTGCACGAGCACGTTCAGCGCCGCCAGCCCTCCGGCAAGCTCGATCAGCGAGGGATCGCTGAACAGCCCGCGCAGGTTCAGGCGAGCGCCGAGCACGACAAAGAAAAGTGGAATAAAGAAGCCCCCAGCAATGCCAAGCACCTCATCGGAGAGCCGTTTCGGTCCGCCGACGGCCGCCACCATCAGGCCAGCGCCGAAGCCGGCGATCAAGAGGCTGGCCCCGCTGCGCTCAGTCAGCCAGGCAAGACCGAACAGCAAGATCAAAGCAAGGCGCAGGTCCACCGCCCAGTTACGCCGCTTGCCGAGCTGGCGTAGCGCCTGCACGTGGCTGCGCCCGCGCAGGTGACGCGTGGCAAAGAACGCCGCGATAACGCAGACGGCGACGATCGCGCTGCCGGCAACGATGCGCCCAGCCTTCCCGGGTGCGAGCACAAGCGGCACAGCAACTGTGGCGCCAATGTCGGCCACGGTCACCTGCGCCATCACTGCAAGCGCCACTGGCCCAACCAAACTTCGCTCCTGAAGGATCGGCAGCACAACGGCCGCTGAGCCAGAAGCAATCAGCACCGCGTACACCGGTGCGTGCCCGACCCCGTCGATCCGCGCGACGAGCAGGCCGCCCCCAACCGCGATCACGGCCACGAGCAGCGCACTGGTCGCCCCTTTGCCGAGCGAGCCCCGCATCTCTGGATTGCGCAGGGGCACGTTCATGCCGACCGCGAACATCAGCATCGCAAAGCCGATTTCGGCCATGAAGGAAAGCGTGGAATTGCCGGGATCGATCGCGTTTATGCCGGTCTTGCCGAGGAATATGCCGGCCAGCAGCTCGCCGACGACGACCGGCACGGCGCCTCGCCAGGCGGTCCCAAGCAGCGGCCCGGCAAAGCCGCAAAGGCCGATCAAAGCAAGCGTCCCGAAGCTCATCGTCTTCATTCTCGCGCCCAGGCCAGCGGCACCGATCCGTTCCGTCCGCGGACGGGTTGGTACTGAGACCGCATCGATCCGGGTAGATGAGAGTTGTCTACATAGACACTGCTTGCTACATAGAGGCTGGAATGAGTCCGGCATTTAGAGGAGGACGGGATGACGTCGAGGGTTCGGAGCTTGCTCTTTGGGACGGTTGCTTGTGCGTTTACGGTCGCGTATGTGGCGATGGCGTTGGCTGCGCCGGCGGCGCAGGCTGCCTTCGGGGTCGAAAAGTTCGTTGCGGCGAACTGCATCACGAGCCACAAGAACTGTGGCGAAGAACCCATCACCACATTCCCCACGGAACCGAGCCCAAGTGAAGCGAGGGAAGCGGGCTATACGCAGGCCGCGGGGCACCCGGCCTGGGGAGTCACCAGCTTCAAGATCAACACCATCGGCGAAAAATTCCCCAACGCGGCGCCTACAGGTGTAGTAACCCACGTACGCACCGACGTCGCCCCTGGTGTCAGCACGAATCCCGAGGCTGTAAAGCAATGCTCTTTTGAAGATTTTGGTAAAGAAGCAATCCCAGGCACCGGTTTCTTCGAAGAACCAAAATGCAGTTCCGGAACCGAAATTGGCGAAAACAAGGTTGTTGTCTATATCGGCACGAAGCCATCTCCCGAAGGTGGAGATCTACCGCTCACGGGCAAGGTCTATAACCTCGAACTGCCCGTTGGCCGCGCTGCGGACTTTGGTGTTGCGCTACCGCTCCCGATACCGATAACCGCCGAGATCATCAGCGGGACTCCTCTGAAAGGTACACCCGCCGAAACGGCGCAGTACTACGCTCATACCTTGATCGAAGGCGACGTGGAATGGGGGAGCGACTATCACGATTACTACGAAATCAACGTCTCTCCTGCGCTTCCCCTGATCTCCTCCAGGCTCAACCTATTCGGCAACATTGGCAATACCGGGCACGGTGGATTCATCACGAACCCAAGCAATTGTGGTGGATCGACGACCAACACGGTCACACTTGAATCGACTGCAGGCGAAAAGGTCGCACGAAGCTACACCCCCCCGATCGGCACTGAAGGCTGCAACGGTCTTCCGCCGTTTGAAGTGGTTCCGTTCGCGCCGACGTTCTCGGTAACGCCTGAAACCACGCAATCGGACAAGCCAACGGGTGTCACGGCCGATCTAGCTCTGCCGCACGACCCCAGCCCCAGCGGCATCGACTCTTCGCAGTTGAAGAACGCGACCATCGTTCTGCCCGAAGGCATGACGCTCAACCCGTCGGCCGCCACGGGCCTGAAGTCCTGCACGCCGGCGCAGATCGGCATTGGGACCAGGAACCCCGTCACCTGCCCGTCCGAATCGAGGCTGGGCACGGTCAGCCTGAACGTTCCGGATCTCCCCGAAACTGAATCGGGGTTGTTGACGGGTCACATCTATCTGGGTGGAACCGAACCGATCACGGGTGGATCGAACCCTGCGCAGCCTGAATACACGATCTACGTCACCGCGGAATCCAGCCGCTACGGTGTCTTGGTTCGTCTGCAGGGCACCGTCAAGCCCAACCCGACGACGGGCCGGGTGACGACGGAATTCAACAACAACCCTGAACAGCCGTTCAGCAATATCAAGCTGAAGTTCAAAGGCGGTGCGCTGGCGCCGATCGCAAATCCGCTTACATGCGGCACCGCGACGACGAACGCCAGCTTTGCCCCCTACACAGGCAACCCGGCAGCGCTCTCGCCGATGGTCGAATCGTTCACGGTGGACAGCAACGGCACGGGCGGAGCCTGCGCCTCGCCGCTGCCCTTCGTACTCTCCCAGAGCACGGAATCGCTGCCCACCACCGGCGGCGCCCCGACCAGCTTCACATTCAACCTGGGCCGCGCGGACGGCCAGCAGTACTTGTCGCACGTGAGCACAACACTGCCGCTAGGCCTCGTCGGCAAGATCCCGGCGGTTACCCAGTGCCCAGAACCGCAAGCATCGCAAGGTAGTTGCTCGGCTGAAAGCCGGATCGGGACGGCGACGACTACAGTCGGCGCGGGCAGCGCACCGGTGCAGTTCTCGGGCCCGGTCTACCTGACCGGCCCGTACGCCGGTGCCCCATACGGGATGGTGACGGTCGTCAACGCCGCGATCGGCCCGTTCAGCCTCGGCAACGTGATCGTGCGCAGCAAGATCGAAGTCAACCCGTACACGAGCCAGGTCACGGTCTCAAGCGAAGTCCCAACGATCTTCAAGGGCATTCCGCTGCGCATGAAAACGCTAAGCCTGGCGATCAACGGCCAGGGTTTCCTGGTCAACCCGACCAACTGCGCCGCGCAGACCACGGCCACGACATTGACGTCGAGCGGCGGGGCGAGCCAGTCGCTCTCGACGCCCTTCCAGGCGACGGGCTGCAGCTCATTGGCGTTCGCGCCTAAATTCGGGGCCTCCTCGGGCGCGAAAACCTCGCGTGCGAACGGAGCTTCGCTCGTCACGAACGTCAACGTTCCGGCCGGCGGAGCCAACTTCAAGTCGGTGCTCGTCACCGTCCCGAAGCAGCTCCCGTCGCGACTGTCAACGTTGAAAAACGCGTGCCTGGAAGCAACGTTCAACTCCAACCCAAGCCTGTGCCCGGCAAACTCGAAGGTGGGCACGGCAAGGATCAAAACACCGGTGCTGCCGGATCAGTTGAGCGGCCCTGCCTACTTCGTATCGCATGGCGGCGCGGCGTTCCCGGATCTCGACCTCGTCCTCAAGGCAGACAACGTGACCGTGATCCTGGTCGGTAACACGAACATCAGCAAAGGCGTCACGACGACGAACTTCGCGAACACGCCGGATGTCCCGTTCACGGGCTTCGAACTGAACCTGCCCACGGGTCCAAACTCGGCGGTGGCCGCCAACGGCAACCTGTGCAAGCAGTCGCTGGTGATGCCGACAACGATCACCGCTCAGAACGGAAAGGTGTTCAAGCAGAACACGAAAATCAATGTCACGGCTTGCCCGGTGACGGTCGTCTCGCATGCCGCCAAGAACGGCAAGGCGGTCGTCGTCGTCAGGGCACCGGAAGCGGGTCGCGTAAGCGGCGGCGGCTCGAACCTGAAAACTGTCTACAAGTACCCGAGTAAACAACAGAACGTGACGCTCGAAGTGCCGGTCACCAGCTCGCGCAGGCCGCTCTCGGTGAAGGTGCGTGTTGGCTTCACACCAAAGGCCAAAGGCAAGAAAACCTCGACGGCATTCGTGACAGTCCTGCTCAAATAAGTAGGGCCCCAGGTCGGCTCGACAGGCACCGAGCCGACCTGGGTGGGGGGTGTCCACGGTTAGGGCGCATGGCAGCGGGTAGGTGTCGGGTCGAGGAAGCTCGATCACTGGAGGGGACCCATGAGGCTCACCGCACCTACCTGCATCATCGCTGCGCTCATATGCGCGACGGCAGCATTGTCGGCACCGGCGGCGGGAGCCTTCGGAGTCACCAAGTGGGAAGCCGGGACGTGCAACGAAAACAGCGAAGCAACTCCCTGCAACGCGGAAACCACGAGCAAGTACTTCACGCAGGCGGCAGGTCATCCAAACTATGGGATCACCGACTTCCGCTTCAAGACAACAGGAGCTTCGGGCTCTGAAGCACCCGAAGGCAACGTCCGGCGGGTTCGTGTCGATTTGCCGGCCGGACTGAGCGTCAATCCTTTCGCGACTCGCAGCTGCAAGCTCTCCGAACTGGAAGGGTCCGGTTGCCCGGCGGAAAGCAAGGTTGGTGAAGTCCAACTCACAGCCCACCTGAACCTGATCGAACTCCTGGGGCAGCCGGTGGGCACAACCATTGGCCCACCTCTCACGAATGCAGCCGTCTATAACATGGAAGCGCCGTCCGGTACCCCTCTGGAAGCGGACTTCAAGGTGCCCATCTTCAACTCGATCGTGCACATCGTCGGCGGCATCGACTGGAGCGGCGACTACCACGAGTTCTTCACGATCGATGAAATCCCCAAGAGCCCCGAACTGGTCGAGTCGCGGCTGATCTTCTTCGGCAAGACGCTTGGAGCGGGAGGCACGCTGCCTTTCATCACGATGCCAAGCACCTGCCTCGGCCCGCAGACGACCCAGCTGGAAGTCGAATCCTATGAGGGCCAAAAAGAAACCAAATCGTTCACCACGCCTGTGGGCGCCAGCGGTTGCGTCAAGGTCCCATTCACGCCAACGGTGAAGACCGAACCTGCCGCGGGCGCGACCAAGTCAGACGCGCCCGACGCGGTCACAGTCAAAGTGGAAGTCCCCCAGAGCACAAACGCCGAAGAACCCGATTCCTCGATGCTCAAGGACGCATATGTCTCACTGCCAGAAGGCATGACGCTCAACCCGGCCGTCGCCAATGGGCTCGAAGCGTGCTCCAATGCCCAGTTCGGCAAGGGCACAACTGCTGAAGTCAAATGTCCCGCAGGTTCGCAAATCGGCACCACAACGATCGAAACGCCAGACCTGCCGCCAGGCTCGCTGAGCGGCAACGTCTACGTCGGCCTGCCTGAAAGCACAAATCCGGAATCGGGTAGCGAGTACCGCATCTTCATCGACGCCGAGGCCCCAGCCTACGGCGTGTCGGTGCGCCTGGAAGGCCACGTCAGCGCCAACGCGAACACCGGCAGACTGACGACCGCCGTGCTCGAAGCACCGCAGGTCCCATTCAGCGACTTCATCGTGACGCTGGGCGGCCCGCACACGCCGCTGGCCAACCCGCTGATGTGTGGCTTGGCCACCACCAATTCCAGCCTCACCCCATACAGCGGCAACCCTGCCGCCGAACCGTTCATGTCGTTCCCGATCGACTTCGACGGCAAAGGCGTGGCTTGCCCCTCGCCGTTGCCGTTTGCGCTCAGCCAAAGCGCGACCACCAGTCCAACGACCGGTGGCGCAACCACCAGCTTCAACTTCAGTCTCGCCCGCGGCGAAGGCCAGCAATACCTCTCGAAGCTGACAACCGTCCTGCCCCCGGGCCTGCTCGGCAAGATCCCAGCAGTCACTCTCTGCGCTGAACCGCAAGCACAGCGGGGCGAATGCACAGCCGCGAGCCAGATCGGCACGGTCAGTGTCTCGCTCGGCTCGGGCTCCCCGCTGCTGAGCTTGCCGGGGAACGCCTACCTGACCGGCCCTTACGGCAACGCCCCGTATGGCCTGTCGGTCGTCGTGCCGGCTGAAAAAGTCGGCCCGTTCAACTACGGCAAGATCGTCACGCGGGCCGCGATCAGCGTCGAACCGTTCACTTCGCGCATCGTCATCTCAAGCCAGCTGCCAACGATCGTCGGCGGCGTGCCGCTGCGCCTGCGCTCGCTCGACGTGAACGTAAATCGCCCAAACTTCGCGATCAACCCCACCAGTTGTGCGGCATTGAACACCGAAACGACGCTCACTTCGACTTTCGGCACGAACCAAACCCTCTCCACGCCATTCCAGGCGACGGCTTGCAGTGCGCTCGCGTTTGTGCCAAAGCTGACGGCCTCGAGCAACGCCAAGACCTCGCGCGCGAACGGCGCGATCCTCGTTGTCAAAGTCGCCTATCCGGCCGGCCCCCAAGCGAACATCAAGTCGGTGCTCGTGACTTTGCCGCGACTGCTCAAAGCACGTACCAGCACCCTCAACAACGCGTGTCCTGAGGCGACATTCAATGTCAACCCGGCGGACTGCCCCCCGCTCTCGAAGGTCGGCACCGCCAAGGTGGCGACACCGGTGCTGCCCGACAAGTTGAACGGCACCGCGATCTTCGTATCGCACGGCGGCGCTGCCTTCCCCGATCTCGACCTCGTATTGCAGGGCGACGGTGTCACTGTGATCCTGATCGGCAACACCAACATCTCCAAAGGGGTGACGACGTCCAACTACGCCGCGATCCCCGACGTGCCGGTGTCGAGCTTCGAAGTGAGGCTGCCCACTGGCAAAGACTCCGTGCTCTCGGCGATCGGCAACCTCTGCAAGCGTCCGTTGATCATGCCTACCACGATCACCGCCCAGAACGGCAAGGTGATCAAACAGCGCACCAAGGTCGCGGTCGGGAGCTGTCCGCGCAAGCACAAGCGCCACCACAAGCACAGGCGACGTAGGCATGCTCGACACCCAGTCGTACACAAACCGTCGCGTTAGAGCGCTAGATTTGAGGGCATGGCAATCGCACCAGTCAACGGCAACGCCGACGGCGAGTTGGCGCCCGTACTAGCCGGTATGCGCCGGCTCACGTCGCTGGCCGATGGGGCCGAGGACGCAGACGTGGTCTTTACCGGTCTGGCTCGCGAGCTGATCGCGACGCTGGGCGCCGAGGAGGTCCACGTCCACCATCTCGCCCCGTCTGGAGAGGACGAGCTGGTCGTCGTCTACCTGCTCGACGGCGACGGGCAGCTCAGTTATATGCAGCCGCAAGCCGAGCGCCCGCCTGGGGTCAGCTGGGTGGCGACCACAGGACGCAGCTTCCTGGCGGTTGGCCCGCGTGAGCTCACCGCCAGCGTTCCGCGCCTGTCGGTTACCGCGCCACCGAACGCAGATGCCGCCGGCTGCGCATTGCTCGCCCCACTTACGCTCGGCGGCCAGGTCGAGGCGGTCATTGTGCTCGTCAGACGCGAGGCGGAGCCCTTCCAGGCAAGCTCGATCGAGGAGGCGGCAACGCTCGTCAACCAAGCCGCGACCGTGCTCGCGCTCGTGCGCGCCCGCGCGGAGGCCGGTACCGACTCGGTCGCCGGTTGCCTCAACCACCGCGCGATGCGCCGTCGTCTGCATGAGGAGATCGGTCGCGTTCAGCGCTCAGGCGGCCGACTGTCGTGTGTGATTGTCGATCTCGACGACTTCAAGCTCGTCAACGACCGCTACGGCCATCAGACGGGCGATTCGATCCTGCGCCAGGTTGCCCAGGCGCTGACGGGCGAGTTCCGTGCGTTCGACCGCGTCGCGCGCTACGGCGGTGACGAGTTTGTTGTGATCCTGCCCAACGCGGACCTCGACAGCGCCGTGGCCGCCGCCGGGCGTGCCTTGGCGCGGATGCGCAGGGTGCTGTTCCCCGACGGCTCGCGCGGCGTGTCCGCCTCGATGGGCGTGGCCCAATGGCGCGCGCCGATGACCGAGGCGGAGCTGCTGGAGGTATGCGATGCGGCGCTCCTGCAGGGCAAGCGCGATGGCAAGGGCAGCGTCACGGGCGCAATCTCATGTGCGCCGAGCGAACCCGGCTCGGCTGTCCGTTGAGCTCGGCGCCCGAGAATAGCTTTGGCTCCCGCGCCATGCTCAAGGCCGCAGGCCGCGAGTACGAGATCTTTCGCCTCGACGCGCTGCAACAGCGCTTCGATGTGGCCCGCCTGCCATTCTCGCTGAAGGTATTGCTGGAGAACCTGCTGCGTACCGAGGGCAATGGCTCGGTGTCGGCCACCGACATCGAGGCGCTGGCGTCCTGGGATGCCAAGGCGCAGCCGAGCAAGGAGATCGCCTTCACGCCGGCCCGTGTCCTGATGCAGGACTTCACCGGTGTGCCGGCCGTCGTCAACCTAGCCGCGATGCGCGACGCGATGGCGCAGATGGGCGGCGACCCCGCCAAGATCAATCCGCTCGTGCCGGCAGAGCTGGTGATCGACCACTCCGTGCAGGTGGACGCCTTCGGCACACGCGACGCTTTCCGCTTCAACGCCGAGCGCGAGTTCGAGCGCAACCAGGAGCGCTACTCGTTCCTGCGCTGGGGTCAGGGCGCATTTGACGACTTCGCGGTCGTGCCACCGGACACCGGCATCGTGCACCAGGTCAACCTCGAGTACCTGGCGCGCGTCGTGTTCTCGACTGAGCCGGGCGGCGCGAGCACGCAGGCAGGGGAGGGTGGTGCTCAATTTGGCGATGCCCCCCGCGCGCGCGGGGGGCATCGTACATTTGAGGATGCCCCGCTGCAGGCCTACCCCGACACACTCGTCGGCACCGATTCGCACACGACGATGGTCAACGGGCTGGGCGTACTCGGCTGGGGCGTGGGCGGTATCGAGGCCGAGGCCGCGATGCTCGGCCAGCCGATGTCGATGCTGATACCGCGCGTGCTCGGCTTCAAGCTGCACGGCTCGCTGCCAGAGGGCGCGACCGCTACCGATCTCGTGCTGACCGTCACCGAGATGCTGCGCGCGCGCGGCGTGGTGGGCATGTTCGTCGAGTTCTACGGGGCGGGCCTCGCCACGCTGCCGCTTGCCGACAGGGCCACGATCGGCAACATGAGCCCCGAGTTCGGCTCGACCTGCGCGATCTTCCCGATCGACGCGGAGACTTTGCGCTACCTGGAGCTGTCGGGGCGGCCGTCGGAGCGGATCGAGCTGGTCGAGGCCTATGCGCGCGAGCAGGGCATGTGGCACGACGAGCACTCCGAGGAGCCGACGTACTCCGATCTGATCGAGCTGGACCTCGGAGAAGTCGTGCCCAGCATCGCCGGCCCCAAGCGCCCGCAGGACCGCGTCTCGCTGACCGACGCCAAGCATGCCTTCGGCGAGGCTCTGCAAGGGTTGCTGCCAGAGTCAGACGGCGATGACGACGCGCTGGGGGGGACATTCCCGGCAAGTGACCCCACGGCCTCACAGGAGCCTGCCAACGGCGATGGCGCGCGCGCCACGCACGCCGAGGCGCATGCCGGCATCGCGGGCGCGCAGGCCGCAGCAGGCGAGGCGGGCAGTGTTGCGAGTAGCGCCGGCGGTGTCGCAGCAGCGACTGCTCCCCGCGCGCGCGGGAGTAGTGCCGTTTCGTTGAAGCTGGCCGATGGCCGGGAGACGAGCCTCGATCACGGCCACGTCGTGATCGCCGCGATCACGAGCTGCACCAACACGTCCAACCCGTCGGTGATGGTCGGCGCCGGCATCCTTGCCCGCAACGCACTGGCGCGTGGGTTGCAGAGCAAGCCGTGGGTGAAGACCTCGCTTGCCCCGGGCTCGAAGGTAGTCACCGAATACCTCGACAAGGCGGGTCTGACCGAGTCGCTCGAGCAGCTTGGCTTCGACCTCGTCGGCTACGGCTGCACAACCTGCATCGGCAACTCGGGCCCGCTGCCAGAGGAGGTGTCCAAGGCTGTGAACGACGGCGACCTGGCGGTCGTGTCGGTGCTCTCGGGCAACCGCAACTTCGAGGGGCGCATCAACCCGGACGTGAAGATGAACTACCTCGCCTCGCCGCCGCTGGTTGTGGCCTACGCGCTGACCGGCACGATGGACATCGACATCGTCGGCGAGCCGCTCGGACAGGATGCGCAGGGACAGGACGTGTATCTGCGCGACATCTGGCCGTCTGAGCACGAGGTGGCGCAGACGATCGAGCAGGCGATCCACTCCGACATGTTCCGCTCAAGCTACGGCGAGGTGTTCGCCGGCGATGAGCGCTGGAACTCTTTGCAGGTGCCTGAGGGAGACCGTTTCGCCTGGGAGCCGGACTCCACCTACGTGCGCTTGCCGCCCTATTTCGAGGGAATGCCCGCGCAGCCCGAGCCCCTCACAGACATCGAGGGTGCGCGCGTGCTTGCGCTGCTCGGCGACAGCGTCACCACAGACCACATCTCGCCCGCCGGCTCGATCAAGCGCGACGGCCCCGCTGGGGACTACCTGCAGCAGCACGGAGTCGCGCCGCGCGACTTCAATTCCTACGGCTCGCGACGCGGCAACCACGAGGTGATGATGCGCGGCACGTTCGCCAACATCCGCTTGCGCAACCAGCTGGCGGGTGGGGGGGTCCTATTCCTGAGGGGGGCGTCACGCTGCATCTCCCCGACGGCGAGCAGATGTCGATCTACGATGCCTCGATGCGCTACGCCGAGGAAGGGGCGCCGCTGGTGGTGCTCGGCGGCAAGGAGTACGGTTCCGGGTCCTCGCGCGACTGGGCCGCCAAGGGCACAAAGTTGCTCGGCGTGCGCGCTGTGATTGCCGAGAGCTTCGAGCGCATCCACCGCTCCAACCTGATCGGCATGGGCGTGCTGCCGTTGCAGTTCCCCGCAGGGCAGACGGCGACGTCGCTGGGGATCGACGCCCGCGAGCAGTTCAGCATCGGTGGGTTTGCTGAGCCGCTGAACGTGGGTGAGCTGCCGAAGACGTGCACGGTGCGCGTGGGCGATGTGGAGTTCGAGGCGACGGTGCGCATCGATACACCTAAGGAGGCCGACTACTTCCGCCACGGCGGCATCCTCCAGTACGTGCTGCGACAGCTGCTCGCAGCGTGAGCGACTCAGACGCGACCCGGCGGACGTCTTCGTGAGCAGCTTCACGCAGACGCTGCGCGACCTCTTGGCCGCGCGCGGCCCGTCGGGCTATGAGACGGCGCCGGCGGCAGTGTGGAGCGCGGCGGCGCAGGTGTTCGGAGCGCAGGTGCAGACGGACGTAGTTGGCACACCCTCCGCACGGGTTGCCCCCCGCGTGCGCGCGGGGCATCGCCCAAATGGGAATGCCGACAGCACGCCTGCCGACGCTCCGTCCTCCGAGGAGGCTCCGCCTGCCGCTACCGGGTCGGACGACGGGGCTCAGCGGCGGCTGGTCGTGATGGGCCACATCGATGAGATCGGCTTGATCGTGACCCACATCGACGACGAGGGCTACCTGTGGTTCCGCGAGGTTGGCGGCTGGGACGCACAGATCCTCGTCGGCCAGCGCGTCGTACTCGCCACGCGCGACGGGGAGATCGCGGGCGTGATCGGCAAGAAGCCAATCCACTTGCTACGCGATGAGGAGCGCAAAAAAGTGGCCGAGGTGCGCGAGTTGCACATCGACATCGGCGCCAAGGACGGCACGCAAGCACATGAGCTGGTGCGCATCGGCGATGTGGCGGTGATCGACGGCGATCCGCTGGAGCTGCCCAACGGGCGCATCGCCTCGCGGGCGCTCGACAACAGGCTCGGCTCGTTCGTCGCGCTGGAGGCAGCGCGGCTGGTGGCCGAGGCCGGAGGCGCGAACGGCTGGGAGATCGTGGCGGTGGCGGCCGCTCAGGAGGAGACGACGTTCGGTGGCTCGCGCACCAGCGCCTTCTCGCTGGAGCCCGACGCGGCGATCGTGGTCGATGTGACGCACGCCACCGACGCACCCGGGATCGACGTGAAGGAGTCCGGCAAGCACGAGCTGGGCTCAGGCCCGGTGCTGAGCAGAGGCTCGACGCTCAACCCGCGCCTGTCAGAGCTGCTCTACGACACGGCGGAGAAAGAGAAAATCGCCTTCACCGTGGAGGCGATCGGGCGCAACACGGGCACTGACGCAGACGCCGTGCATCTCAGCCGCGGTGGCGTGCCGACCGCACTCGTGTCGATCCCGCTGCGCTACATGCACTCGCCCGTCGAGCTGGTGCAACTGGAGGACGTGCACGCAGCCGCAGCTTTGATCGCCGCGGCTGCGCTCGCGCTCGACGCCGAGACTACGTTCGCGCGCTAGTTGACGTGCCCATGTACGTTGTGAACGGTTGAGGAGGCATCCGGGCCTCATCCCAGGCTGTGGGTCTGCGAGAACTCACGAGACTGGGAGGACCCGGATGCAGATCCACGGTAGAGCGAAGCTCGGACCGGCAGGACGCTTGGCGCTATGCGAGGCAGTTGAGGGCGGGATGACGTTTAGGCAGGCCGCGGCGCTGCTGAATGTCTCGCCAGCTACCGCGCATCGGTGGTGGCATCGATACCGTGTCGCTTCTGCGCAGAAGCGACATTCATTGGCGTGGGCAGCCGATCGATCGAGCCGTCCTCATCGCTCTCCCGGTCTGCTCGACGCGGCCAGCCAGGAACGGATCTGTGACGCGCGAGAGCGCACTGGCTGGGGTCCGCGCCTGATCGCCGGCGAGACGGGGATTGCACACTCGACGGTTTGGAAGGTGCTCCACCGTCATGGTCTCTCACGCCGTCCGGGTCAGCCACGGGATCTCGCTCGCCGATACGAGTGGCCGTGCCCCGGTGATCTGTTGCACATAGACACGGCCCGCTATGCGCGCTTTGAGCGGCCAGGGCATCGCGTCACGGGAGACCGTTCGCAGCGCAACCGCAACTGGATGGATCAGGGCACAAGGGTGGGTTATGACTTCGCGCATGCGGTCGTCGATGATCACACGCGCTTGGCCTACGTCGAGCTGCACAGCGACGAGCGCGCTCAGACCGTCACGGGGTTCGTCGCCAGGGCACTGGAGTGGTTCGAGGCACAGGGCATCACCCCGAAGCGGCTGATGAGCGACAACGCCTGGAGTTACACCCACAACCGCTCCCTGCGTGAGCTCCTCGCCGCCCGCGAGGTCAAGCATCTACGCACCAAGCCCTACCGGCCTCAGACCAATGGAAAGGTGGAGCGCTTCCACCAGACCATGGGCAGAGAGTGGGCTTACGGCCTCAGCTACCGCTCACACCACCACCGCAACCAAGCCCTGCCACACTGGCTCAAGCACTACAACACGCGCAGACCACACTCAGGGATCGGCAACCAGCCACCCATCAGCCGCGTTCACAACCTACGTGGGCAGGACAGCTAGTTACTCGTGCCGTCCAGCGCGGCAAGCGGCGGGTTCGCGCCCTCCAGCTCAGTCATCGGGTTGATCTCATAGGCCGTCCCCGGCGCGGCGCCGAGCGCGAGCATGCGTATGCCCTGGGGGCCGGCGAACACCTTGCGCTTGGGCTCGGGTCCGACGCGCACGAACACGTCGGGCTCGAGCTCCACGCGCTCGCCGTCGATCTCGATCCAGCCTGAGCCCTGCAGCGCGAGGAAGACCTCCTCCTGGCCGCTCTCGGCGTGGTCGTGCAGCGGATAATCCTTGTAGTCGGCCGGCATTTGAATCACCTGCATGCCAAACGAGGTGACGCCGAGCTCGGCACGTGCCTTGACGAAGCCGCCGCCGAAGGCCGCCTCCATGTCTTTGATGTTCTTTGCTGTGTAGTCGCTCATCTGCTGCTCCTGTCCTGGGGGTGGTTTTTTGGATGGATGTGGCGTGCTTATTGGTCTCAGCTCGCGTCTTGGTCCTCACGGGCGAGCCCCGCCGGCTGCAAGACCGGTTTGTCGGTCGGCATGATGATCCCGAGCTGACGCGACTGGGCCAAGACCGTGCCGTCTGGCGCCCAGATGACGCCGTCCTCCTCGAACAGGCCGTCGTACAACAGCCGCGTGTCGAACACGCTCAGGCACAAAGCAGCAGGGTCGCAGTCGCACGCCGACATCGACTGGCGAAAGTGAATCGTGAGATCGATGGTAGGGCTGATCGCCGGTGAGTCCAAAGCGATGAACGCCGGCGGAAACCACGCGTCACAGAACAGGGCAAGCGACAGGGAGTCGACGGGGCGCTCCTCCGGCAGTCCGATCCAGCCCCCGATCCGCATCGGCGCACCGCTGCCGGCAAACGGGACCGCGCCGACGCGCGGCTGCATCACAAGGTTGCTGGTGAACTCAGGCGCGCCCTTGAACAGCTTCGG
The DNA here is from genome assembly GCA_963827045.1 of uncultured Solirubrobacterales bacterium. GTDB lineage: Bacteria > Actinomycetota > Thermoleophilia > Solirubrobacterales > Solirubrobacteraceae > Palsa-744. The sequence continues at coordinate 557,846 of CAWGZH010000002.1, read as the reverse complement.
GGTGGAGATCCGCTCCTCGTCTGGGGGGCCCAGCTCCGGCATCGACAGTTCGTTGGCCTCGGGTGCGCGCCACGGTACCGAAAAGGCTGCCAGTGCCAGAGCGGTAGTGCGGCCGGCTTGTTCCATGCGCGCCGAGAGCGTGCTGAGTGAGCGCCCCTCGCGCTCGAGGACCGTGCGGATTTCGATCGGGCCTGGATCCGGCGCACGTGTGTAGTGGATGGTGAGCGAACGCGGTGTGCGCTCGGGATCGTCTACGGCGGCGCTGAGCGCACGCAGCAGCATCGCCGCCAGATAACCGCCGTGCGGGCCGCGCCCCGCGCGCCATCCAGAGGCGATATCGGCGGCGAAGAGCGCCTCGCCCGTAGCCAGCGTTCCGTCGTCGGCGCCGCCTTCTACGCGCCTGACGGCGGTGTCGCGGTCAAACACCGTGTCCATGCACGGCGAGCATACAGGACTGGCTGACTAGCCAGTCAGCCGCGTACGAGGCGCTTGTAGCTGATGCGGTGTGGGCGGTCTGCCGCGGCACCAAGGCGCTCGCGGCGGGCTTCCTCGTAGGCCTCGAAGTTGCCCTCGAACCACGTCACCTGAGAATCCCCCTCGAACGCCAGCACATGCGTGGCGATACGGTCCAGGAACCAACGATCGTGGGAGATGACCACGGCGCAGCCAGGGAAAGCAAGCAAAGCTTCCTCGAGCGCGCGCAGCGTGTCCACGTCGAGGTCGTTCGTAGGCTCGTCGAGCAGCAGCAGGTTGCCGCCGGAGCGCAACAGCTTGGCGAGGTGCACGCGGTTGCGCTCGCCACCGGAAAGCTTGCCGATGCGCGCCTGCTGGTCGGAGCCCTTGAAGTTGAAGCCGGCGGTGTACTGGCGCGAGTTGACGACGCGATCGCCCACCTTCAGGTGGTCGAGCCCGTCGGAGATCTCCTCCCACACGGTCTTGTTGGGGTCGAGCGAGTCGCGTGACTGATCGACGTACGCGAGCTGCACGGTGTCGCCGAGTTCGAGCTTGCCCGCGTCGGGTGTCTCCTCGCCGGTGATCATCCGAAACAGCGTCGTCTTGCCGGCGCCGTTGGGCCCGATCACGCCGACGATGCCGGAGCGCGGCAGGTCGAATGACAACGACTCGATCAACAGGCGCTCGCCAAAGCCCTTGCGCAAGTCTTGGGCGACCAGCACCTTCGTCCCAAGACGTGGCCCAGGCGGAATGTGGATCTGGACCTCGTCGAGCTTCACGTTGCGCTCCTCGGCGACCAGCTCCTCGTAGCGGGCCAAGCGCGCCTTGGACTTCGTGCGCCGCCCCTTGGGATTGGTGCGCACCCACTCGAGCTCCGCGGCGATCGTCCGCTCGCGCCCCTTTTCGCTGCGCTCTTCCTGGGCTAGGCGCTTCTGCTTCTGCTCCAGCCAGCTGGAGTAGTTGCCCTCGTAGGGGATGCCCTTGCCGCGGTCGAGCTCGAGGATCCAGCCGGCGACGTTGTCGAGGAAGTAGCGATCGTGGGTGACGGCGACGATCGCGCCCTTGTACTCGGAGAGATGGTGCTCCAGCCAGTTCACCGACTCGGCGTCGAGGTGGTTGGTGGGCTCGTCCAGCAACAGCAGGTCCGGCGCGCTCAGCAGCAGCCGGCACAGTGCCACGCGGCGACGCTCGCCGCCGGAGAGCGCGCTCACGTCGGCGTCGGGTGGTGGCAGGCGCAACGCATCCATCGCGTACTCAAGTTGCGTGTCGAGGTTCCAAGCGTCGGCTGCTTCGATCTTCGCCTGGAGCTGGCCGAACTCCTCGGCGGTCTCATCGGAGTAGTTGGCCGCCAGCTCGTTGAAACGGTCAAGCAGCGCCCGGGTAGGCGCGACTGCCTCTTCGACGTTGCCCTTGACGTCCTTGGACTCGTCCAGGTGCGGCTCCTGCTCGAGCATCCCGACGCTCGCCCCAGGAGCGAGCATCGCATCGCCGCGGTAATCCTGATCGACGCCGGCCATGATCCGCAGCAACGTGGACTTGCCCGCGCCGTTGTAGCCGAGCACGCCGATCTTCGCGCCGGGATAGAAGGCAAGCGTGATGTCGTTGAGCACCGTCTTGTCGGGCGGATGCAGCTTGGACAGGCGGTGCATCGTGAAGATGTATTGCGAGGACATGCAAGCGCAGGATATGAGGTTGACGCGCCGCGCCACGACCCCGCACACCTTGGCGTGGTGTGGGCCGCTGCGCTGCGCTGTCTGACCGACAGACCGCTTCCGGCCGCGCGGGCGGCTCGGTAACGTGTTGTGCTCATGCCCGGAGTGATCCTCGACATCGAGCAACAGATGCTCTTGCTGGAGATAGAGCCGCCGTTTGACAAGCGCGACGTGCAGCTTGCACGCCGGCGCATGGCCAAGCGCTGGCATCCCGACATCGCCCCGGCGGGCAAGCAGTTCGAGCACGAGCGCCACCTCAAGGCGATCAACGAGGCCGCCGACCACCTGATGCGCCTGGCCGAAACCTCGCGCGGGGGCAAGGTCTCGCGCAGCGCGGTGAAGGTCAGCGCAGCGGCTGCGCGCCAGGCGCGCGAAGAGGCCGGCAGGCGCGCATACGAAGCCGAGCAGCGTGCGCGCGAGCAGGCGGTTGACCGCGAACGTAACGACCCGTTCGGCAGTCGCGTGCCCGATCACTCGGTGGTGCACCGCTACGCGCGCTGCCAGTCCTACCCGGAGTGGGGGGTGGGTACGGTCGAAGGCATCTACTTCACAGACGCCGCCGAGGACGAGGAGGGCTCGGTCCCGGGAGGGGGAGGTCAGCAGTGGGCGCGCGTGAAGTTCGCCCACGGCGTCAGGACTGTGCCGGCGGGGAGCATGAAGTTCGTCGACTTCTCAAAGCCAGACCCGGCCGAGGATCGTGTCGAGCGTTTCATGACGGCCGCGCAGCGGGCGATGGCCGAAGGCGAGTACGTGCTTGCGGCACAGCGCCTGGTCTATGCACGCGACGCCGAACCGCGCAACGTGGGCGTACTGCGGCTGATGACCTTGGCCTTCTGGCAGGCCGGCAATCTAGATGCGGCAGCCCGCTCAGTCCGTGACTGGGCGCGCGTGGACGGCGAGCGACCCGCGCCGCACCGTTTCGCCGCGCGCATCTACGAGGACATGGGCGCGCTCGACCTGGCCGAGGAGGCAGCCGAGCGCGCGGCCGAGCGCGGGCCGACCGATGCGGGCGCATGGGAGCGCCTGGGGCGTCTGCGGCTGCAGCTAGTCGATCGCGAGGGCGCCCTGCAGGCGTTCGACCGAGCGCTCAACCTGGGAGCGGGCGGCGCCGTGCACGACCTCGTAGTGCAGGCGCTGGCACTAGAGCCGCGTATGACGCAGACGGCCTGATCAGGCCACAGCGCGCAGGTGCCTGTAGGGCTCGCCGGCCAGCTCGCGAGCAAGCGCGTCGACGATGCCCTCGTCGCTTTCCTCGCGGCCGTCGGTGACCGCGCCAATGATCGCGCGCTTGCGCTCCAGCAACGTGGCCATCGTTTCGTCGATCGTGCCGGCGGCCAGCAGATACCATGCGTTGACGGCGTCCTGTTGGCCGATGCGGTGACAGCGATCCTCAGCCTGGTCGTGCTTGGCGGGCGTCCAGTCGAGCTCGAGGAAGGCGACGTTGGATGCCTGGGTAAGCGTCAGCCCTTGCCCAGCCACCTCGATCGAGCACACGATCAGCTGGTTGTCGGCTTTGTCGGCCGCCTGGAATGCTTCGAGCGAGGCGTCTCGCGCGGCGTGCGCATCCTCGCCGAGGATATGCAGCGCGTGGGGAAAGCGTTCGACCACAGCCCGCTGAATCTCGCGGTGGCGCGCGAACACGACCAACCGCTCGCCTGAGGAGCAGAAATCGTGGATCCAAGCGAGCGCGGCGTGCAGCTTGCCGCGCGCCGCGAGCATCTTCAGGGCATTCAGTCTTACCAGCCGCTCAGCACGCAGGGCCGCGGCGACCTTGGCGTCGAGCTCGCTCAAGTCCAGGGGACGCGAGCGTAGCCAAGCGATCACGTCGGTCTCGGCAAGCCGGTACTCGCTTTCGTTGTCGAGCTCGACCGGCACCACGGTGCGAGTCTTGGCGGGAAGCTGGGGCAGCACATCGACCTTCAGACGGCGCACGAAGCAGCGCGAGCGCAGATGCCAGTGCAAGCGCACGTGCGCGTCGGCCCCCTTGAAGCGCCGACCGAACTGTGCCCCTGAGCCGAAGTCGGCGAGGCGTCCGAGGATGCGCAACTGGGCGATCAGCTCGGGCGGCCGGTTCATCACGGGTGTGCCAGTCAGTGCCAGCACCAGCCCGTCGCTCGGCACGCTTGAGGCAAGGCGGCCAACGGCCTGAGTGCGCTTGGCGGCAGCGTTCTTGCAGTAGTGCGACTCGTCGAGCACGAGCGCGCGCGGCGCCATCGCGCCAAGCGCCTGTGCGCGCGCGGCGAGAATGTCATAGTTGACGACGGTGATGTCGGCGGTAGGGATAGGAGAGTTGTTGCCGCCCATACCAGTGAGCGCCTGGGCCCCGCGCCCCGGCAGCCAGCGCTCGATCTCGCGCATCCAGTTGAGCTTCAGGCTGGCCGGGCAGACGACGATCGCCGGGTAGGCGCCATCCGCCTCGAGCGTCGCCAGCGCCTCGATCGTCTTGCCAAGTCCTTGCTCGTCGGCCAGGAAGGCGCGCCGCTGCTCCAGCAGATAAGCAACGCCGGCGCGCTGAAACGGCTTCAACTCGCCACCGAGACCGGGTACGTCGAGCTCCGCATCGGTGGCGCTGGAGAGCGCCACGAGGCCGGCAGCCCGGGCGTGAAGCTCTCGGATCTCCTGCAACAGCACGAGCGCCTCGGGCTCGATCCAGACGTCGCGCTCGGCCAGGAAGCGGTCGAGTTCCTCGACGCAGAACGGATCGGCGCGGATCGAGGGTAGCTGGCCGTGGTCGCGCCGGCGCGAGAGCGGCGCGCGTGTAGCGGCGGCCGGTCGGTGCGGCGAGGCGCCGCTCAGCAGGCCGAACGCGTCGAGCTGCGAGGCGTCGTGGCCGGGAGCCAGCACGAACGTAGGATCGTCGTGGGCCGAGGACAGCTCCAGCACCGCGGGCGGCGCCGGACGCCCTTCCTTGAGCGCGGCCACACAGCGGCGAGCAGCGGCGCTTGTGAAGCCGCGCATGTTCTGCTCGATGGCTTGCCAAGACTCGAGCGTCAGGGGAATCGTCACGCCGCCGGGCGCGCTGAGCGCACGTTCACGCAGCTCGCGGGGCAGGCCGATGGGATCGCCAAGCAAAAGGAACACGGGCTCATCGGGCTCGCCGGCGACGTCGATCGTTCCACGCCAGGTGGTCGCCCGTGCAAGCCAGCCTTGCACGCGGGGATCGATGCCGGCCGGCTCGAGCTGCTCGAGCAGCTCCACGATCAGATGCGCGTCGCGCTCGACGGCCGCCAGCGCAAAAGTCCCCTCGGGCCCTTCGAGCGAGCGCAGGTCGCTACGAGCGGCAAGCGCGCGGGCGAGCGCAGCATGATCGGCCGCGATCAACACCCAGTGCTGCTTACGCCGGTCGCGCTTGAGCTCCACGTCGTAGCGCATCGCACCGGGCCGGGCGGCCGGCCGCTGGGAGACCTCGGTCAGGGCGTGGGCAGCGTCTTCGCTGAGGCGCAGGCGGCCGGCCTCGGCGGGCAGCGTGTCCACGAGTCGGGCAGCCTGCTCATCCAGCGGGATCAAAGCACGCCCGATCGTCGGCAGCTCGTGCGCCTCGTCGTGTCCGAGCAAGGCCTCGACGATCCCGAGCGCGCGATCGGTGGCGAACGTCAGCCACCAGCTCTCGTCGGGTCGCGCCAGATCGAGCACGCACTCGTCGTGGCTGCGGCGCATGCGCTGGCGCGTAAGCGTGCGGGAGAGTGGCTCGCTGACGAGGGCAGGGCGCGGCAGGCTCTCCAGCAGTAGCGCGACCGCCTGCGCTCGCTCTGGATCCAGCGGCACGATCCAAGCGCGCTCGGCGGGATCCCAGCGGCGCCCAGGGATCGCACGCAACAGCTTGCGCAGCACGTCGTCATAGGGAAAGCGCAACACCGCCTCGCCCTGCTCAAGCGTCGCCTGGAGAAAGGTCATGACCTATGGACGATAGGCCGCAAGGGGGATGGCTGTGCCGTCCCTAGGCCAGGATATTGACGGCCCGGGAGACAATCAGGCCGATGGTGACCAGCGACACAAGCGACTGCACCCCCATCGTCATCTTCGCGATCGGCGTCAGCGGCATTGTGTCGGTCGGCGAGAACGCCGTCGCGTTCGTCAGCGACACGTACAGGTAGTCGACGAACTTCGGCCGCCAATCCCTTGGCTCGATGCGGTCATCTGACATCTGTGGAAACAAGAGATCGGGTGGCCCGTCGTGCCCGGCCGCCCGCTTGCCGGCGCCGCCGCGGTCCATCTCCCAGTACCAGAGCGCAAAAATCAAAAAGTTCGTCATCCAAATCAGCACCCCTGAGACGATCAGCTCGCGGCCGTTGGGGGTGCCGTGGTGCAGCAGGAAGTGCGTCAGGGCGGCAAGCGAATAGATGTTGGCGGCGCCCACGAACGCCGTCAGGCCGAGCGCAGCCCGCCGCCGACGCTTGTGCTCGTGCTCGAGCTGACGCGGAGTGGCCAGGAACATGCCGATGAACAGCACGCCCTCGAGCGCCGGAATCAACCAGGCCGGCCCCGCCACCAGTCGCGCTGGCAATGCAACTTGTAGACCGATCGCGGCGAGAATGGTCAGCTGGGCCGGCCAGAACGGCTCGCTCTCGGCGGGCGGCGGATAGGGACGCCCGGGCGGGCGCGATGTTTCTGCTGCCACGCGCCAAGACTAAAAGCAGGATCGGCGGCGAGACACGCGCTAGCCTGATGGGTAATGGGAATCGATAGTCCCGTCCATTTGTTGTTCCTGGGCGCCGTAGCGCTGATCGTGCTCGGTCCCAAGCGTCTCCCCGAAGTCGCGCGCGCGCTCGGCAAGGGTATGCGCGAGTTCCGCGAGTCGATCAACCTGGACGCGCACGACGAGGACAAGTAGGTTCTAGTCCGCCCGAGCGGATACCGTGCGCCGGTGCGTTTGATCGTCGCTCGCTGTGAGGTCACTTACATCGGCCGTACCACCACAGCCCTGCCAGAGGCCATCCTGCTGCTGATGTGTAAGGGCGACGGCACGTTCATGGTCTGGGCCGATGGTGGCGGGCCAAACGTCAAGCCGCTCAACTGGATGACCCCGCCGACGGTACTCAGCGAGCAGCGGGATGCGAACGGCATGCTGAGCGGCCTGATGGTACGCAAGCAACGCGAGGACGAGCGCCTGGAGATCGTGATCGCCGAGGTCTTCACCGACGTCGAGCACGAGCTTGACGTGAGCGCCACTCTGGAGAAGGAGGGCGTCGAGCGCGAACTGCAAGAGCTGCTAGCCGACGCCCCCAACTGGTGCGGCGAGGGCTTCCGCTTGGTGCGGCGCGAGTGGCCGACCGACATCGGCCCAGTTGACCTGATGTGCCGAGACCTTCAAGACGAATGGGTCGCCGTCGAGATCAAGCGCATCGCCACACTCGACTCTGTCGAGCAGCTAACCCGCTATCTGGAGCGGATTCGTGTGGACCCGGCGATGGCGAGTTGCCGCGGAGTGCTTGTCGCCAAGCACATCAAGCCGCAGGCAAGGGTGCTGGCCGAGTCGCGGGGTATCGCGTGTGTGGAGGTTGACCTAGAGGTGCTGCGCGGCAACCGCGAGCCCGAGCTGCGCCTGTTTGCGGCATAGCGAGCGCCAAGGTTTCCGGGAGGAGGCCGGCTCAGCCAGCCCGCCGACCGGCGCATAGCCGGGTAGGCTCCGGCATATGACTGATGCCGAGGTACCCAACGAGGCCCCTGTGCTGACCGAGCGCCGCGACGGCGTGCTGCTGATCACGCTCAACCGCCCCGAGGCTCGCAACGCGGTGAATCTGCCGCTGGCTGAAGGCATAGCCGCGGCGCTGGACGAGCTCGACGGCGAGCAGTCGCTCAGCGTTGGTGTCCTGACGGGCGCCGGCAAGGGCTTCTGTGCCGGCATGGACCTGAAGGCGTTCGTCACGGGAGAGCGCCCGTGGGTGGGTGATCGAGGCTTTGCTGGAATAGTGCGACAGGCGTCGGCAAAGCCGCTGATCGCGGCGATCGAGGGCTTCGCTGTGGCGGGTGGCCTGGAGGTGGCGCTCGCTTGCGACCTGATCGTGGCGGCCAGTGGAGCCAAGCTGGGAATACCCGAGGTCAAGCGCTCTTTGGTGGCCGCGGGCGGCGCTTTGTTGCGCCTGCCGCGCTCCTTGCCCTACAACGTCGCGATGGAGTTGGCGCTGACGGGCGAGCCGATGCTCGCCGAGCGCGCATGTGAGCTGGGCCTGGTCAACCGTCTGGCTGAGCCAGGCGCCGCGGTAGGGGTGGCGCTTGGGCTGGCAAGAGAGATAGCCGCCAATGCCCCGCTGGCGCTGACGGCGTCCAAGCGCATCCTGCAGGAACAGTGGGACTGGTCCTCGGCCGAGATGTGGGAAGCGCAGAGCGCGATCTCCGACCCAGTCTTCACCTCAGAGGATGCTCGCGAGGGAGCAACAGCGTTTGCGGAGAAGCGCCCGCCGGTGTGGCGGGGTCGCTAGACCCGAGCTTTACGCTTGCGTTTGCGCTGGCGCCAGATCGCCATGAAGCGTCGCCAGAGCATCTAACGCTCGCCTGGCGCCTTTTTCGGATACTGCGAGACGGGAATGCCGAGGTCGAGCGCAGTCTTGACGATGCGACTCTGCTCGGCGATGTGCGCGGCGGGATAGCCCTCGCCAGGGCTGGCCCGCTCGGGCCGCCCGACGAAGCCGAAGTGGATGTCCTCGGGCATGATCTGCATCAGGCGCGGGAACATGTGCGCCCGCGCCCCGACGTTGCGCGGCTCCTCCTGCACCCACAGGATCTCCTTGAGGTGGGGATAGCGCCCCATCAACTCTCTGATGTTGCGCTCGGGGAACGGGTAGAGCAGCTCGACGCGACCGATCGCCACGCTGTTGTTGCCCTGTCGATCGGGATGCCCGGCGAGGTCGTAGTAGATCTTGCCGGTGCAAAGGACAAGCCGCGTCACGGCTGCATCGTCGGCGATACCGGGCTCGGCCAGCACGGGCTCGAAACGTGAGCCCTCAGCGAGATCCTCGACGGTATTGGTGGCCTGCGGAAGACGCAGCAGGGACTTCGGCGTCATGATCACAAGTGGACGCTGCTTGGCGATCATGGCTTGACGGCGCAGCAGGTGGAAGTACTGAGCCGGCGTGGTCAGGTTCGCCACGCGCATGTTCCCCTCGGCGGCAAGCGCCAGGAAGCGCTCCAGGCGTGCTGAGGAGTGCTCGGGCCCCGAGCCCTCATAGCCGTGCGGCAGCAGCAGCGTCAGCCGCGAGGTCTGCCCCCACTTGGCAAGCCCAGAGGCGATGAACTGGTCAATGATCACCTGGGCCGAGTTGACGAAGTCGCCGAACTGCGCCTCCCAAAGCACAAGCGTCTCGGGCGCCTCCTGGCTGTAGCCGTACTCGAAGCCCATGCAGGCAAGCTCGGACAGGGGACTGTTGTGCAGCTCCATCGGGGCCAGCGCCTCGGGCAGACTTTGGATCGGGCAGAAAGCACGCCCAGTCTTAGCGTCGTGTAGCACGAGGTGGCGCTGGCTGAACGTGCCGCGCTCGGTGTCCTGCCCGGTGAGTCGCACGGGCGTCCCCTCGGTCAAAAGCGAAGCGAACGCCAGCGCCTCGGCGTGGGCCCAGTCGAGACGCGCGGGTGCCTTCTCCGTGCTCGCGTCGCCAGCGTCGCCACCGTTCGAGGCGCCATCTTGGACGAGCGCGGCGCGGCGGCGCTCCAGCTGCTTGACGAGCTTCGGGTGCACGGTGAAGTCCTCGGGCGTGTGCAGCAGCTCGAGCCCAAGCTCACGCACGCGCGCCGCCGCCACGGCGGTATCGACCTCTGGGCTCGGGGAGCGATCGAGCTGGTACTCGCCGGTGCTCTGATTGACGTTCCCGTGTTCGGCCGCGGTCGCGATCTTGGCCTTCAAGCGTTGGTGCAGGATCGTCAGGTTGTCCCAAACCTCCTGCCCGGTGCGCTCGACATCCTCGCGGCTGACGACGCCGTTGACCACCAATTGCTCGGCCCAAAGTTCGTACACGCGCTTCTTCGTCTTGATCTTTGCGTACATCTCAGGCTGGGTATAGGCCGGCTCATCGGACTCGTTGTGGCCGAAGCGCCTGTAGCCGATCAGGTCGATCAGCACGTCGTGCCCGAACTCCTGGCGGAAGGCAAAGGCGAGTCTGACGGCGCTCATGCAGGCTGCCACGTCGTCGGCGTTGACGTGGATGATCGGCACGTCAAAGCCCTTCGCCAGATCCGAGGCCCAGCGCGTCGAGCGCGCGTCGTCGGGGTCGGTGGTGAAGCCGACCTGGTTGTTCATGATCAGGTGCAGGCTGCCGCCGACCTGATAGCCGTCGAGCGCCTGCAGATTGAGCGTCTCGGCCACGACCCCCTGGGCGGGGAAGGCGGCATCGCCGTGGATCACGATCGGCACCGCGGCGTTGGTGTCCTGGTGGGCGCGGGGTCCGGTACGAGTGGTCTGGGCGGCGCGCGTAGCCCCCTCGACGACTGGTGAGACGTACTCGAGGTGGCTGGGGTTGGACTCCAGGTTGACACGGATCGTGCCGCCGTCGGGCAGCTCGTAGGAGCCTTGCGAGCCGTGGTGGTACTTGACGTCGCCGGTGCCGCCCTGGGGAATCGTGGTGACCGCCTCGAGCGTCGAAGCCCCCTCGAACTCGGCGAAGATCGTGTCGTAGGGTCGCCCGAGGTTGTGCGCCAGCACATTCAACCGGCCGCGGTGAGCCATCCCGACAACGACCTCCTGGCCGCCGATGCCGGCCGCCAGCCGGATCATCTCGTCGAGCATCGGCACTGTCATGTCCAGCCCCTCGATCGAGAACTGGTGCTGGCCGAGGTAGGCCTTGTGCATGAAGCGCTCGAGCGCATCGACCTCGATCAATCGCTTCAGCAGCGCCTTGCGCTCCTCGACGCCCAGCGGCTGGCGGTAGGTGCCCGACTCGATCTGCTCGCGCAGCCACACACGCTGGCGGTGCGAGGAGATGTGCTCGATCTCGTAGGCGATCGTGCCGCAATAGGTCTGGCGTAGATTCGGCAGCGCCTCCGCCAGCGTCTCGCCCGGCACGTACATGCGCAGGATCCTCGCCGGAATCTGCGCCATCACCTGCGGAGTCAAGCCGGCGGTCTCCGGATCGAGCTGCGGCTCGCCCTCGGGCTCTGAGCCGAGCGGATCCAGCCGTGCCGCGAGGTGCCCGTGGCTGCGGAAGCGATGCAAAAGCGTGCTGGCAGCCTGAACGGCTTGCAGCATCTGCTCGTCGGGCGCGCTCGCCTGCAGTGGCGCCGTAGGCGCTCCAGATGGTGCGAGTCCAGTTGGCTTGGGCGTGGTGGGCGCGGGTCCGAGCTCGACCCCAAGCGAGGAGAACACGCCCTCGTAGAAGTCGTGCTCTCCCTGCAGGCGCTGCTCGATCAGCCCGAGGAAGCGACCAGACTCCGCGCCCTGGATCACCCGGTGGTCATAAGTGGAGGTCATCGTCATGACCTTCTCGGCGCCGATTTGCTCGCCGACGTTGCCGAGCCCGACGGGATAGGCGATCGAGCCGGTGGCGACAATCGTCCCCTGTCCGTTCATCAGCCGCGGCACCGAAGCGATCGTGCCGAGGCCGCCTGGATTTGTCAGCGTGATGTTGGCCCCGGTCAGGTCGTCGGCAGTGAGCGTGTTGGTGCGAGCCTTCTCGACGAGCGCATCGTAGGCGGCCAAGAACTCCTCAAAGCTCAGCCGATCCGCGCCGCGAATGACCGGAACCATCAACGTGCGCGTGCCGTCCTTCTTCTCGACGTTGACAGCCAAGCCAAGGTTGACCGAGCCGTCCTCGATGCGGTAGGGCTTGCCCTCGATCTCGGCGAAGTGGTGAACCATGCTCGGCATCTCGACGGCGGCCTGCACGATCGCGTAGGCGATCAGATGAGTAAAGGACACCTTGCGCCCGGCGCCCTTCAGCTCGCGGCGGCGCCCATCCAGGGCCGTTACGGTCTGTGTCCTAAAGCTGGTGGCGGTTGGGATTGAGCGCGACTCGTCCATGTAGCGAGCGAGGATCGCCGCGCCGCCCTTCAGCTGGTGCTCGCCCGCCGGGGTCGCGCCGTTGGTCTGAACGCCGTTTGCGCTGGCCGTCGCGCCAAGCACGTCGGCCTTTACGATTCGCCCTCCCGGGCCGCTGCCGGCAAGTGTCTCGAGGTTGACTCCCTCGGCAGCCGCCACTCGAGCCGCCACTGGAGACACCCGTGCCCCCTCGGGGACCTGCGTGGTGCTGCTCGCCGCGGGACGCTCGTCAGTTGACGGTCCATTTGTCTCTCCGGAGGCTTGAGCCTCGCCGCCCTCACCGCTCGTCAGTCGCGCGATCACCTGCCCGACGCCGACCGTGTCGCCCTCCTCGGCCAGGATCTCGACAACCGTTCCGCTGGCCGGCGAGGGCAGCTCGACGTCCACCTTGTCGGTGGAGATCTCAACTATCGTGTCGTCGACCTTGATGAAGTCGCCGACCTTGACATGCCATTCGAGGATTGTTCCCTCGGTGACCGACTCGCCGGCGGCAGGGGTCACGACGTCGATCATTTGATTGATCGTAGTGCCGGACGCCATCTACTGTAACTCTAGCGTGCCAGGCCGCCGGAATTAATCCAGGGCGAGCGGAGCCCGCGTCTCTTCACGTTGCCTAACAGTTGCCAGGCGACGTTGTTCACGTACGAACTCGGCGCTGCCAAAGAAAGGTCCGATCCCGCCCAGCACAGCTACCGCCACAGCGAGGCGTAGTGAGACGATTCTCATGCGCGCCGCGGTGATGCAGGCAAGCGACATGCCGATCCACAGCAGCCCGTGCGTCCACCCAAGCACCAGCGTCTCCGGCTGCGGTTTGCCAAGCGCAAAGGCGCAGATCAGCAGTGACGTATATACGCACGAGTGAAAGAAGGAGGTCCACTTCAGGCGCGTGAAGGCGATCGGCGGACGAGCCCCGGTCCTCGAGGGACGAGTCTCGCTTGGAGTCTCGACCGTTTTGGAGATGCTGGCCGGTTGGCTCACTCCGACAGCCAGCGCGCCATCCTGCGCAGGCTCTCCTCGGCCTCGGGCGGCCACTCCTCGATGTCGCTCGGCCACCACGCGTACTCGTCGTGCTCGTGGTCGGGGGTAACCTCGGCGCCCTCCTGGAGCCAGGCTTGTCCGACGAACATCACGAGTTGGTGGGGCAAGCGGATCAGGGCCTCTCCGCGCACGCGCGCAGGCGAGACCGACCACTCCTCGTTCAACTCTCTGACTAGCGTGTCGGCTGGGCTCTCGCCGAGGTCCACAGCGCCACCCGCGCCCAGCGCCCAGCGCCCAGCCCAGGTGGAAAGCCACGCTGCGCGCCTACCCGCCAGCCAGCGCCCATCAGCGGCACGCGTCACACACAGTCCGGCAACGCTGTCTGAGGCATCGGCGCCAACCAGCCGCAGCGCCCAACGCAGCGGCTGCATCTCGAGCTCTATGCCGTGTGGCCCCTGCTTGAAGTCGACCAGTCGTCCCGCGAGACCATCGTGGCTGGGCGAACCGCGCTGTTGCAAGCTGGCAATCTCAGCGTCCGCGACCTTGGTGTGCTCGGGCGAGGGTTCGAAGTGCTCGCTGCGCCAGCGCGTCTTGACCTGGTTCAGCTCCCAGGGTCCGCGCGCCAACAGCTGCGGCAGCTCGTTCGTCGTAGGTTCTGCTCTGCTCGCCACATGCACAAGGCTAGCTATTGGAGAGGCAGCGGCGCGTAAAGATCTGCTCGCGTGAGACGGGAAGGTGAGGGTGGAGTTGGCTGTGTAGCTTCCGGCTTGCCTTGCTGGGTTTGTCTCTAAATCGCCGGTGCCCCCCGCGAGCGCGGGGGGCATGCCGTTTTTAGAGGACCTCTACCCCTAAGCTCTTCCACGGTGAGCATCCGTAGACGCAAGCACTGGGGTTGGGGCTTCGAGGACGAGCAGCCTTCTCCCGAGCAGGTCCGCGCCGCCGCCGGCGGGCTCGCCACCCACCTGGGCTTCCCGTCCGTCGAGGTCGAGGACCCGGTGGGCCTGGACGCCGTACGTTTGCGCTCACCCCGTGTCGTGGCGCCTGCGGCTCTAGCCGACATCTGCGCTGCCGACGCGCATGCGCGCGCCTCCCATGCGCTGGGCAAGTCCTACTCGGACGTCGTGCTCGGCTTCCGCGGCCATTTCGAGCATCCACCGGACTTTGTCGCTTCTCCGCGTGATGAGCGCGACGTCGAGCGGCTGCTGGAGTGGTGCGCAGCCGAGCGCGTCGCGGCGATCCCCTACGGGGGTGGCACGAGTGTTGTCGGTGGGGTGCAGCCCGATGTGGGTTCCAGCTACAACGGAGCGATCTCGATCGACCTCGCGGGACTGCGCCAAGTGGTCGAGGTGGACGAGGTCTCGCGCGCCGCACGCATCCAGGGCGGTGCCAGCGGGCCGGACCTGGAGGCCCAGCTGGCCCGCCACGGCCTCACGCTGCGCCATTTTCCGCAGTCGTTCGAGCTCTCCACACTCGGCGGTTGGATCGCCACGCGCGCCGCAGGGCACTTCGCCACCGTGTGGACGCACATCGAGGACTTCGTCGAGTCCGTCCGCGCGATCGCACCGACGGGCACATGGGAGTCGCGACGGCTGCCAGGCTCAGGCGCCGGCCCGAGCCCCGACCGACTGCTCGTCGGCTCGGAGGGCACGCTTGGGGTCATCACCGAGGCATGGGTGCGAGTCCAGCCGCGTCCCACCCACCGCGCCTCGGTGGGAGTGCGCTTTCCAACGTTCGCAATCGGCGCAGAGTGCGTGCGGGCGCTTTCCCAGTCCGGCCTTCACCCGAGCAACTGCCGGCTGATCGACCCGGCCGAGGCGCGCTTCACGATGTCAGGCGACGGCACTTTCGCCTTGCTCGTGCTCGGCTTCGAGTCCTGCGATCACCCGGTCGGACTGTCGATGGACCGGGCGCTTGCCATCTGTGCTGAGCAGGGTGGCCTAGCCGGAGAAAGGCGTGACTCCTCCTCCGAGGACAGAGATGGATCGCACGGTGGTGTTGGTGCGGGGGCCGGTGGTGCGGGGATCGGTAGTACGAAAAAGGGCGATGCCCCGCGCGCGCGCGCGGGCACAGCTGAGGCGGGCAATGCTGGTGGCGGCGTGGGGGCGTGGCGCGAAGCGTTCCTGCGTGCCCCTTACGTGCGCGACATCTTCGTCGCGATGGGCGTCCTCTCCGAGACGTTTGAGACCGCGACCACTTGGGATCGCTTTCCCGGTTTCCACGAGCGTGTCATGGCCGCAGCGCGTGCCGCAGCCGAGGACAGGAGCGGTGCGGCGCACGTCTCCTGCCGCTTCACCCATGTCTACCCTGACGGCCCCGCTCCGTATTACACGGTGCTCGCACCCGCCCAGCGCGGCGAGGAGTGCGAGCAGTGGGCGGCGATCAAGGCGGCGGTCTCCGAGGTGATCGTCGCCGAGGGCGCCACCATCACACACCACCACGCAGTAGGGCGCGACCATCGGCCTTGGTATGACCGTCAGCGTCCCGACCCGTTCGCCGCCGCGTTGCGCGGCGCCAAGGCCGCCGTCGATCCGCAAGCTGTCATGAACCCCGGCGTGCTCGTCGATCCGCTGCCGTGAAGGTCGCCGTGGACTACGTGTCGCCGGGCGCTCGCGTCGCCGGGTGCTTGCCGTGAAGGTCGCCGTACTTGGCCCAGGGGGTGTTGGGGGCTTGGTTGCCGGCGCGCTTGACCGTGCGCAGACGCCCGTGACCGTCGTGGCGCGAGCTGCAACGGCCGAGACGATCTCCGAGAAGGGCCTCAGCGTCAGCAGCGCGCTGCTCGGGGACTTCCTCGCCCACCCACCGGCCACGGCGCGGCTGGAGCAGTCGGTCGATGCCTTGATCGTGGCCACCAAGGCTGCGGGTCTGCAGGAGGCGCTCGAGCGGATCGGGGTAGCGCCGAAGCTTGTGCTGCCGCTGCTCAACGGGCTTGACCACGTAGCCGTGTTGCGCGAGCGTTTCGCCCCGGAGACGGTCGTGGCAGGCACGATCCGCGTCGAGGCCGACCGCCCCGAGCCGGGTGTTGTGGTCCACACAAGCAAGTTTCTGCGCGTCGATATGGCCTCTCGCTACCCGTCGGCGCGCGCAGCGATGGAGCGCTTGGCGAGCACGCTCTCAGAGGCCGGCATTCCAACGCGCGTCTATCCACCCATCGACCCCGCCACATCGCTGAAGGAGCGGGCGGCTTCCACAACCCGACAACCCAACACACTGCCCGCGGAGCGGGGGGTGGCTCTGACTGATGGGGGGGAGGCACAGGTAATGTGGTCCAAGCTCGTGCGGCTCAATGCTTTGGCCTGCACCACTAGCGCATACGACAAGCTGCTCGGAGGGATCCGCTCGACACCGGAGCTGCGGGCCGACTTGGTTGGGGCGATCGAGGAGGGCTGCGCGGTGGCTCAGGCGGAGGGTGCCGCGATTGCGACCGGTGATCCGTTGGGCGAGCTGACCGCGGCCCATGACACGCTCGGCAGCTCGATGCAGCGCGATATCGCCGCGGGGCGCCCACCCGAGCTCGACGCGATTCCAGGCTCGGTGCTGCGCGCGGCCGCGCGGCATGGGATCGAGTGTCCGACGATCGAGCGGCTTGTCGCGATGGTCGCCGCACGCGCCGTCATCGCCTCACCGAGCGTCTCTTGAGCTGACGTCGTGGCTCAGAGCTCGCGCGGAGAGACGCCCGGCGAGATCATCGGCAACGCCTGAGTCGAGACCGCCTCGATGACCTCTTCCTCGCTCTCTACCGCGCCCTCGTCATGCTGTCCGTCGCACAGCACGCGGAAGTTCGCGCTCTGGCCGCCGTCGGCATGGATCGTGATCCCCGGCAAGATCTCCTCGCCCTCCTCGAGACCGAGACGCTCCATGTCGAAGTGCGCGAGGCCGATCCCGTAGGCGGTGTGCGTCGGGTTCTCGCGGTCGTGGGCCGCCACGGCCTGCACGAAGCGCTCCAGGTTCTTGGCGATCTTGCCCGTGTCAGCCATC
The DNA here is from genome assembly GCA_963827045.1 of uncultured Solirubrobacterales bacterium. GTDB lineage: Bacteria > Actinomycetota > Thermoleophilia > Solirubrobacterales > Solirubrobacteraceae > Palsa-744. The sequence goes on along the minus strand of CAWGZH010000002.1, from coordinate 540,764 downwards.
ACTGGCAGGAAGGGTAGCGCCGGTGTCGCCTGTGGAGCCGGCAGGTGGGCCGTTGCTCGCTGGGCTCGTGCCGGTGTCGCTTGCCGGGTCGCTCACACTGAGCGCGGCGCGCACGCGCGGGGCTACCTCCTTCGCGAACAGCTCGGTGGCGCGTAGCGCCTTCTCGTGTGGCAGCACGCCGACGCTGATGTGACCGAGGAAGCGATCGTGATCGAACAGGTCGTGGTGGGCGAGAATCTTCTCGGCCACTTGCTGGGGGGTGCCGACGAGCAGGTGGCCTTCGGGCGCGCAGCCGGCGTCGAACTGCGCGCGGCTCATTGGCGGCCAGCCCCGCTCGCGCCCGATGCGGTTCATCATCTGTGAGTAGGGGCCAAAGAACTCGTCGGCCGCACGCTGGGCGCTGTCTGCGATGTACATGTGCGAGTTGATGCCCACCGCGAGTCGCGAGGGATCGGTCTCGGCGCGTCGCGCCGCCTCGCGATACAGCTCGACAAGCGGCGCGAAGCGCGCGGGGGCGCCACCGATGATGGCGATCATCAGAGGCAGGCCGAGCATGCCGGCGCGTGCCACCGATGCGGGTGTGCCCCCGACCGCGATCCACACGGGCAGCGGCTGCTGCAGCGGGCGGGGGTAGACGGCGGCGTCGTGCAGTGCGGCGCGGTGGCGCCCGGACCAGTTGACGCTCTCGGAGTCTCGCAACGCGAGCAGCAGCTCCAGTTTCTCTGCGAACAGCTCGTCGTAGTCGTCGAGGGCGTAGCCGAACAGGGGGAACGACTCGGTGAACGACCCACGCCCCGCCATGATCTCGGCGCGGCCCCCGGACAGCAGGTCGAGCGTGGAGAACTCCTCGAACACGGTCACCGGGTCGGCCGAGCTGAGCACCGTGACGGCGCTCGTCAGGCGGATCGTCTCCGTGCGGGCCGCTGCCGCGGCGAGCGCCAACGTGGGCGCGGACACCGAATAGTCGCGCCGGTGGTGCTCGCCCACGCCAAACACGTCGAGCCCGAGGCTGTCGGCGAGCTGGATCTCCTCGAGCAGCTCCTTCAGGCGCTGAGCCACCCGTGCGGGCGACGCTCCCGGTGCGACATCGGCGAAGGTGGCGAGACCTAGCTCCACGAGTCACGCACTATACGAGCGGGGCGGGTTGTGTCTCGTCTGTGGGTTGGGTCGTGGGGGCCCCGATAGCCCTGCGTGCCCCGCGCGCTGCTCAGTGCTGCTCGATGATCTCGACGCGGTACCCGTCGGGATCTTTGACGAAGCACAGTCGCGAGCCGCCCTCGCGCACGCTGTAGGGCCGCTTCTCCGGCTCGATGCCCTGCTCGGCAAGACGCGCAAGCATGGAGTCCAGGTCGGGGGCTGTGATCGCGATGTGCCCGTAACCGTTGCCGATCTCATATGAGTCCACGCCGAAGTTGTAGGTCAGCTCCAGGCGCGGCATGGCGCCGTCGCCGGGCTGGTTCATGAAGACGTTGACGGCATCCTCGCCGAGCGCGATGCGCCCGACCTCCTCGAAGCCGAGCGCGTTGTAGAAGGCAATCGAGCGGTCGATGTCGGTGATGCGGTAACAGGTGTGGATCAGGGGCATGCTCGCAGTGTAGGCGGCGATGCGCGCTCGAGGTCGCGCCGTGGAGACCGAGTCGCTCGCCGCCCGCCCGAGAGGCCCGGCACGGGTGGCGGACAGGCCCAGCTACCAGGGGCTGTCCGCCACCAACGCCATGGCTCAGCGCGCGCTTCTCGCCAGTTTTGCGGCGCGAAGCGTGAGATCGAACGTCTTGGTCGTGGTTGTTTGGCCGCTGGCCTTTGTCGTGATCGTGGCAACCGCGTGAAGCGCTCCCCGGTGGTGCGCCAGTTCGACGCGTCCTTTCTGGGAGAGCTTCAGCTTCACGATCTGCTTTCCGTTGGGGGCGATCCCGAAGGAGGCGGTTCCAAGCGATACGGCTTTTTTGCCCGCGGCTCGGCCGGACTGCGCCATGTGCAGCGTGACGCGTCCGGCGATTGCGTATGGGTTTGGGTTTGTGATCTGCAGCGAGAGCAGCTCAGAAGCGCCGACGGTGAAGGTATTGCCGGCCAGCTGCACCGACACGAGCGCTGGGGTTTTGCCGTTGCCATTGTTGTTTGTCGCGGCTTTGCCTTTTTCCGCCGCTTCCCGTGCTTCGCGTTCGGTCTTTTCTTTCGCTTCGCGTTCGGCCTTTTCCTTCGCTTCCCGTTCGACCTTTTCTTTGGCTTCGCGTTCTGTCTTTTCTTTGGCTTCCCGTTCGGCCTTTTCTTTCGCTTCCCGTTCGACCTTTTCTTTGGCTTCGCGTTCTGTCTTTTCTTTGGCTTCGCGTTCTGTTACTTCTTTGTACGTTTTGATTCTTGTGGCGAGGAGCGTGGCGCCGGGTATCTGTGTCGTGCCGGCGGTAAGGGTTCCGGACCCAGACATCGACAGGGAGCCGCCGTTGGATTCGATCGTCATCGTTGTGCTGGTGAACTTGGTCGCCGGAATTGGCCCATAAGCTTCGGCTGTGACTTCGACCGAAGCTTTGCTTTCTTCGAGAGTGCCCGAGAAGGTCCCCGCCACGGCGCCTTCAAACAGGCCACTGCTGCTGGCGAATTTGTTTTCGGTGTTGGCCTCTGTTGTGATGAGCACCGTTCCGGTTGAAGTTTGTGAGCCGGCTTTGACGACCAGGGACCATTCGCCCAGAACGTTTTCCCTGGCTTCCAGTTCCCGCTGTTCTCGCGCTGCCTGTTCTTCTATCTGCTTGTAGGTCCTGATCCTTGTCGCGACCAGCGTGCCTTCGCCCGTCTGGGCACCGACGGTGAAGCTTCCTTTCCCTTTGAGCGACAGCGAGCCAACACCGGATTCGACGCCGATTTCGGTGCTGAGGAATTCGCTCGCCGGCGCAGGCCCGATTGGGTTGGTTGTGATCTTCACGGAAGCTGTGCTGCCTTCGAGTTTGCCCGAGAACGTCCCGGTGATCGTGTCTTCGAATTGGACTGTGTTGCTGGCAAATTCACCTTTGGCGTTTGCTTCATTGCTGATGATGGTCGTGCCCTTGAAGGTATTCGGGCCGGATTTCAGGACGACTTCCCATTCGCCTCGCATTTCCGGCGCGCTGGCAAAGGCCGCGGTCGGGAGCGCGGCGAGCAGCGCGCACGCGAGTAGAAGTCCGAATGTCGCCGTCAAGCGCGTCCGGCGTGGGACGCGTGTGCTTCGGTGCCGCCTCCAGTGGTCCACCATGATCCTTGCAGCCTCCCCCGATTATGTGTTCAAGTCTTGATAGGACTAAGGGCGCCACAAAACCATACGGGAGTGTGTATGTCAAGGCGCGCACGGGCAGAACGTCGCTCCATTGAAGGGGAGAGCGAAGCTGGCTGGAGTAGTACGCCGGTGTGTATGCCGGGCTCATATTCGCGCAGTCGGATCGATCGTCTGCCGGGGCGCGCGCGTCGCCCATGGGACGGCGAGGGGGGCAACGTGGGAGGATCCTCCGATGATTGTCGAGCGAGCGCTTCACGAGCGGTTCCTGTCGAACACTTATTTGGTCGCCGATGGCGAGGGCGGGCCTGGCTTCTTCGTCGACGCGGGCGGCCCGGTGGCGCCGCTCGTGGATGCGGCGAAGCGTTTGCGGATAGAGCCGACGCACGTACTGCTGACCCATCATCACTTCGATCATGTGAGCGAAGTTGGGGCGCTGCGTAAGCACTGGCCGAAGCTCCAGCTGCTGATCGATCCGTTGGAGCGCGAGCCCCTGATGGCCATGGGCGAAGTGCTTGGCAGGGGCGTGGAGATCGGCACGATCGAGGCGGGGGAGATGCCACGGTTCGGGCGCCTAGAGGTGCGGCCGCTGAAAACGCCTGGGCATACCGCGGGGATGCTGTCGTTTCTTGTGGCCCAATCGGACCCGCCCATCCGCGGCGCCCGTTCCGGCGCCGGCCCGGGCCCGGGCGGCTTTCAAGGGGGCGACGCGGTTGTGTTCACTGGCGACACGCTGTTCAAGGGCAGCGTGGGCGGCGTGAGGGCGCCGGGCCACACCACCTATACGGATCTCAGAGACTCGATCATGGGCACGCTGATGGAGCTGCCGCGCGAGACGATCGTGTATCCGGGCCACACCGACGCCACGACTATCGCCACGGAGTGGGAGCACAACGCATTCATCCGGGTGTGGCGCGGCCTCGACCCCGAAGGCTCTGAGCCCTGTACGGCGCTCGGCGAGCCGGCGACGCTGATCCTGCTCGGGGATGACTACGACGGTGGCAAGAAGGCGTGGGTGCGCTGGCCGGACGGCAAGGACGACATCGTCCCCGGTAGCCGCATCGAGGTGTCTTCGTAAGCGGCTCGCCCCCCGCGCACGCGGGGGGCATCGCCACTTTGCGAGGTAGCCGACTCCGTCGCGGCTCACCCTGCGCACACCGTCGCGACGACCGTAAACTCAAAGGGTGGCGCAGGAGAAGATCCCAACATCGAGGGTGCGTCGCACCGCCACTGTGGGCAGGCTTGCTGCCGGCGAGACCGTCAAGCGTCTCGGCACCAAGGCGGCAAACGTCGGGCGCAGCGAGCACGGGGCTCAGGAGGCGAGTGCCCGTCGTCAGCTGGAGACGGCCAAGCAGATCGTGGCGGCGCTGGGGACGATGAAGGGCGCGGCGATGAAGTTGGGTCAGGTGATGTCGTTCCTGGACGTTGGGCTCGTGCCGGAGGAGCACCGTGAGGAGTTCCAACGCGAGCTGTCCAAGCTGCGCGACGCGGCGCCAACGGTGTCCTTCAAGCAGATGAAGCGCGTGATCGAGGACGATCTCGAAGAGAAGATCGCAGATGTGTTCGTCGAGTTCGACGAGCAGCCGATCGCGGCGGCGTCGATCGGCCAGGTATACAGGGCTAGGTTGCGCGATGACGGCCTTGGTGACAGCTCCCATCGCGGGCGTCCGGGTGGCGGCCGTGAGGTCGCCGTCAAGGTGCAGTATCCGGGGGTTGCGGCCGCGGTTCGCGCGGACATGCAGAACCTGGGCATGATCATGCGGTTGCTCAAGCGTATGACGCCGAGCCTCGACGTGAAGGGCGTAACGGCGGAGATCCGCGACCGTATCGCCGAGGAGCTCGACTACGAGCTCGAGGCGCAGAACCAGCGCTCGCTGGCGCGCATCTTCAAGGGCCATCCCTTCATCGTGGTGCCCGAGGTCGTCAGCGAGCTCTCACGCGAGCACGTGCTGGTCACCGACTTCGTATCCGGGGTTGGCTTCGAGCGGCTGAAGGAGTATCCGCAGGCCGAGCGCGACCGCATCGGGGAGATCGTGTTTCGCTTCTTTCTCGGCTGCCTGTACCGCCACCGTCAGTTCTCGGGCGATCCCCATCCCGGCAACTTCATGCTGCTGCAGGACGGTCGCGTCGCGTTCCTCGACTTCGGCTTGTTCAAGCGCCTCGATCGAGAGCCGGTCGAGCTAGAGCTTGCCTGCCAGCGGGCTGTGGTGGAGGGCGATGCGCCGAGGTTGCACACGCTGCTGGCCGAGTCGCGCTTCCTGCCCGAACCCGAGCGCGTGGACCCCGATCACCTACTTGCCTTCATCGAGGATGCGATCTGGTGGTACACAACCGCGGACGAAGTGGTCCAGCTCAAGCCGGAGATCGCGACGGAGGTGATGATCGAGAGCTCGGACCCGCGCTCCTCCCATTTCCGCGAGATGCGCCATCAAACGATCCAGCCCGAGCACCTCTTCGGGCGGCGCATGGAGATGCTGACGCTTGCGGTGCTCTCACAGCTGCGGGCACACAACAACTGGCACAGGATCGCGCGGGAGTGGATGTACGGCGACGCGCCCGTGACAGAGTTGGGGCGCGAGGAGGCTGAGTTCTACGAACATACGGGTGTGGGCGCGGCGTAGGGCATTTTTTGGGAAACAAGATTCGCCGGTGCGTCGAACAGGTCCATCGAGGCCGGTTGCAACGGCGGGCCTCGTAATCGGACAGTGCTGATCTAAAGCACCTGTATCTGCATCAAGCTTGTTGTCCCAGGTCGCCCGCTCGGCAAGCCCGCGGTGATGCCGACGCGCTGGCCCTTCTCGCACCAGCCGAGCTCGACCACGCGCTTTGCGGAGTCGGCGATCAGCTCCTCGGTCGTCTCATGGCGGCGGATCGAGGAGGCCTGCACGCCCCACATCAGCCCGCAGCGGCGCACGGTCTCGCGCCCGGGGGAGAGCGCATAGATTGGGACCGTGGGTCGGTGCGCGGACACCAATCTCGCCGAACGCCCGGAGAGCGTGGGCACGATCAGGGCGTCGAGGTGAAGTTCGCGTGCGGCCAGGCATAGGCTGTGGGCGACGGTGTGGGCCGGGTCGGCTTTGGCGCGGCGCACGCGGCTGGCGTTCCACTCCTCATAGGGGGCGATTGCCTCAGCCTGGACGGCTACGGAGGCCATCATTTCCACTGCCCCCACCGGGTAGGCGCCGATCGCCGTCTCCTGGGAGAGCATCACCGCATCGGTGCCGTCGAGGATCGCGTTGGCCACGTCTGCCACCTCGGCGCGCGTGGGGCGCGAGGAGGCGACCATCGAGTCGAGCATTTGCGTCGCGGTGATCGAGGGGCGGGCGAGATAGCCGGCTTGCTTGAGCAGTTCCTTCTGCACAGCCGGCACCTGCTCGATCGGCATCTCGATGCCGAGGTCGCCGCGCGCGACCATCACGCAGTCGGCGGCGCGGATTATCTCCTCGGCGTGTTCGACCGCCTGGGGCTTCTCCATCTTCGCGATCAAGGGCAGGCGCGTGTGCTCGCGCACGGTTTCCACATCGGATGGAAAACGCACGAAGGACAGCGCCACCATGTCGACGCCGATCGATTCGCCGTGGCGCAGCAGCTCCAGGTCCTCCTCGGGTACCGAAGGCAGCGTGTGGGCAGGTCCGGGAATGTTGAGCCCTTGGCGCGATGCCACGGCGCCGCCGACCTCGACCTCGGCGTCGACCTCGCCCTGTTCGGCGCGCACGGCGCGCACGCGCAGGCGCACCGAGCCGTCGGCCAGGTAGATGATCTCCTCGGGGGTGAGCGCCTCGGCCAGGCCGGGCCAGCTGATCGACATGTGGCTGGCGTCGCCGATCTGCTCAGCGCCGCAGCTGAACGTGACCATGTCCCCGGGCTTCAGCTCGACGATGTCCTCGCGCAGCGGCCCGATGCGCAGCTTTGGGCCCGGCAGGTCCTGCAGGATCGCCACAGGTCGCCCGGCGCGTCCGGCGGCGTCGCGCACGCGTCTGACGGTCTCCTCGTGCTCGGCAAGAGTGCCGTGGGAGTAGTTCAGCCGTGCCACGTCCATACCGGCACGCACCATCGCGAGCAGCGTCTCGGGCTCGCGCGAGGCAGGGCCGATGGTGGCGACGATCTTTGTGCGGCGCATTGTCTCGCCACGGTAGCGGTCGCGGCGGGCGTGCGCGGTGCTCGGGTGTGACGTTTGTGTTATGCCTCAGCCATGACGCTCGGCCCGACAAGACCGCTCCCACGCGTGGGAGCGTCTGCGCGCATCAAGCACTTCGGCGGGGGCTTTGAGCAGGGCACGGTCGTCGCCGTCCACGATGACGGCACTCGCTTGAGTGTCCAGGGTGAGGACGGCGAGTCCTACGAGTTCGTTTTGAGCCCAGCCAACGCGCGCTTCGTCTCGGCCGGCAACGCCCACGGGCCGCGCTTGGAGTTGCCCGGCGAGTCCGGCTAACGCGCGGCGGGCCCTGCTAACGCTCTAAGGTGCCTGCACATCCGGGAACCACTCGGCGCAGTGCTCGCGCAGGGTGTCCCGCACCCAAGCGCGCTCTTCGGTGCTGGCAATGCGCAGGCGCGCGAGCAACTCCTTCTGGCGCTCGATCGGGGCGCCGGCGATCGTCCAACGCACCGCGAGGCGCTCAAATAGCAGCTCCACTGCGCGCTGCCATGAGTCCTCTTGTGTGGAAGCAGCCCGTGCGCTCATGCCTGTCAGCGTGTCGGCGTACTCACGCCGGGCGCCCGCGGTGAACGACCCGCGCAGCGTCAGCACGTTGCCCTGCGCGTCGCTGTAGTCGCTGGTGGGCGCGCTCAGCTTCGGCTCACGCGCACGCCTGCGCTTGGCCATGCTCTACATCGTCTCCGCGGCCTTGAGCAGCTGCGTGCGCACGTCGCCGGTGACGGGCTTGGCGTGCCCAGGCCAGGCCGCCGCCGGCTCCATCTCCGCAAGCTTGCGGATGGAGGCCTTGGCCTGTCCGGTGTCGTAGTTGAACATTCGCTCTGCCACGTGTGGCGGGCAGCTACGACCCCACATTTCGAGCGTGTAAAAGGTGTCGCTGACGAGCGCCAGGCGATCGGACTCGCGCCACAGGCCGATCTGGCCCGGCGCGTGACCGGACAGGTCGATCACCTCGAAGCCCGCAATCTCGTCGCCCTCCTGGAGGGTGTCCGAGATCTTCACCGGCCCGCCGTCCCAAGCGAGTCGGTGCAGCACCCTGTGGATCTGGCGTTGTGGCGTCGGCAGACCGACGAGGTTCTCCGGCCAGTAGCGAAAGCCGCCGCTGCCTTCGGCGTCCTGGACCTCGTCGGGGTGGCAGAGTACGGGCACGCCAAGCGCGGGTGCGGTGCCGCGGTGGTCGGTGTGCCCGTGGCCCAGCACGATTCGCTTGATCCCGCCGAGCTTGGCTCCGGCGCTGGCCACGGCCCGCACCATCGTGCGCGCGCCCGCGTCGTACATGGTGACGCCGCCGACGCTCTCGTCCTCGATCAGGTACACGTTGCAGCGCCCGGGCTGGCCCTGCACGACCCACACGCCCTCGGCGACCAGCTCGGCATCGCGCGCGGCCATGCCGGTGAGCTTTGTCTTCACGTTGAACGCGCCCATCAGGCGCTGCTCGGCGCTCGATTCCTGCGGGGGCATCAGTCCGATCTGACGCGCAACGGTCAAGCCGTCGGAGAAGGCGTCGTTGGCCTGTACCTTCCCGTCGCGCACGGTCAGGACGTCGACGCCTTCGAGTTTCAGCGGGCTGCCGGTGGCCTGCACGCCGTTCAACGCTCCCGGCCCGGCAAACGTCCCTGTGATCGTCCAGCGTACCGCGCAGCGCTCGCCCTCAGTGGTGGTCTCGACGACCTCCATCTTCATGTCCGGCATCGCTTCGATCAGCCCGCCGATGAACTCACGCACACCCTCGGGAGCCAGCACGTCCACCTGACCGCGCACGTGCTCGCGCCCGCCGTCGAGCCCAAAGCGCCACAGCCGCCTCGACATCGCGCGCGCCGATCGCGTCGAAGTAACGGCGTGCCACCGCCTCGGCGCCGCCAGCGCCCGCCCCGTTGGCGGTGGGGGTCCTGGCGGCACTTGCCTTGTGGATGTGGGCGGCCGCCTCCTGCACCTTCGCCGCCGCCTTGCTCTCTCGTGCCCCTGAGGGTATCTCGGTCTCGTCGTCAACCATCTCGTCTCCTTTGCCCGCACCATCCTGGCCGACCGCCCGCTCACGGCCGGAGTCAGCGCCCTGCAGCGGACGCCGGCATGATCAAGAGTCTAGGGCGCCCACCGCCAAACGCGAGCCCCGCTAGTAGTCTCCGCGGCGGTGAGTGAGCCGGCCCGTAAACGCGAGCTTGGAAGGGGCGAGCGCGTCTTGCCGGGCGTCTTTCGCCTGCGCCTGCCTCTGCCCTGGCCGGGCGTGCCGCACGGCAACGCGTGGGCGGTCAGGGCCGGCGATGGTGTCGTGCTCCTCGACACTGGCTACTACACGCCGCCGGGTCCGGGCGAGCCCGGTTCGATGGCGCAGCTCGAACGGGCGCTTGCGATGTGCGGGCTCGCCGTCGAGGACGTCCGCCTTGTGGTCTGCACGCATGCTCACTCCGACCACTATGGCCAAGCGGCGGCGATCGTCGAGCGCACCGGTTGCGAGCTGTGGATGCACCCCAAATACGAGCACATGTCGATCGGCGAGCAGGACCCACAGGCGACACTTGCCAGGCGCATCGAAGTCGCGCGCCAGTCGGGCGTTCCCGAGGAGCCCCTACGGCGCTTCGCCGAGGAGCGCGAGCACCACGAATCTGGCATCTCAGCGGTGATCGCGCCGGACCGCGAGCTGCTTCCCGGTGTCGTTGTCAACACCGACCTTGGCCCCTGGAGTGTGTACGAGACGCCCGGCCATGCACCGTCGCATGTGTGTCTGTTCCAACCCGAGCGGCGTCTGTTGATCTCCGGCGATCACCTGCTTGGGCGCATCTCACTGTTCTTCGACTTCGGCTACTCACCGGACCCGGTCGGCGAATTCGTGGCGTCGCTGGGTGTGGTCGAACGCCTCGGCGCGCGCCTGTGCCTGCCCGGCCACGGGCGCACGTTCACCGACGTGCGCGCGCACATCGACGGCAACCGCGAGTTGGTTGCCGAGCGGTTGGAGAAGGTGCGCGGCGCGATCATGGCCGAGCCGCTCACGGCCTTTGAGATCGTGCCGCGCATCTTCAGCGACGAGCTGGCTACGCACGGTGGCCCATGGTTGCTCTCAGAGACGCTCGCAATGCTTACGCATCTGCAGGTGGTGGGCCAGGCCGAGTGCGTGGGGGACGACCCCAAGCGCTGGAGTGCGACTACGCGATTCGCGGCGTAAGCCCGCCGGGCCGCAGCCAATCCCAAACCTAGACCCAAGCGTTGGAGTGCGACTACGCACGCCACAGCGCAGGCCCGCAGGGCCGTAGCCAATCCCAATCCCGATCCCGTCCCAACCCCGCTCTCCCAAACCTTGACACGCTCGTGTTAGGCTTTGCCGATGCGGATCGATCAGCTGCTCGCTCGGGAGGAGCCAGTCTTCTCCTTCGAGTTCTTTCCCCCCAAGACTGAGCAGGGCGAGCGGAACCTGTACGCGGCGCTTGCTGAGCTGCAAACGCTCGAGCCCGCGTTCGTGTCGGTCACCTATGGGGCGGGCGGCTCGACGCGCGAGAAGACGATCGCGATCGTCAAGCGCATCAAGGAGCAGTACGGCTTGGAGGCGATGGCCCACTTCACCTGCGTCGCCGCGACCGTGCCAGAGCTGCGAGCCACGCTGGAGGAGATGCAAGCCGCCGGCATCGACAACGTGCTCGCGCTGCGCGGCGATCCTCCAGCCGGCGAGCAGGACTGGATCAAGACTGAGGGGGGCCTGGAGTACTCGTGCGAGCTGGTGGCGCTGATCAGAGATGACTACCAGTTCGCGATCGGCGCCGCCTGCTTCCCCGAGACGCACATCCACGCCGCAAGCCCCGAGGCCGACATCGCATATCTGACCGAGAAGGTCGCCGCCGGCGTCGACTTCCTGATCACGCAGCTGTTCTTTGACAACGCGCTCTACTTCGACTTCGTCGCGCGTGCGCGCGCCGCCGGGATCGAAGTGCCGATCATCCCTGGGATCCTGCCGATCACCCAGATCGGGCAGCTGGAGCGCATGACCAGCATGTGCGGCGCCTCGATCCCCGATGGCCTGCGCCATGAGCTGCGCGCCCGGGAGGATTCTCCCGAGGCTGTGATCGACTTCGGCGTCGCTTACGCCACATTGCAGTGCGCCGAGCTGTTGGCCGCCGGGGCGCCGGGCATCCACTTCTACACGCTCAACCGCTCCCCGGCGACGCGCGCGATCCTCGGCGCTTTGAAGCTTGTGCGACCTTGGGACGATTGAGGCGGAAGAGTACATTCCTTTTTGGAAAGTTACTGTAGTGACTACATATCGTAGCTACTAAAGTAGTTAACTCAAAATTTATATCTCCACCGACGTCTTTATCTACTCAGATCTTCGACCTTCACACCCCATTTACGCCACGTCGATATCCAGTGCCTCGGCCACGCGCGGCGAGCCGTCCGCCGCCTCGTAGCGCACGTCCACCGAGTCATCCTGTTTGTAGGTCCCCACACCCCAGGCGCCAAGGAACCAGCGGCGCTTTGAGATGTGGTCCTTGCGCAGCTCTCTGTCGAACATCAGGGTGCGTCCCTTCACCTGAAAGTCGGCGCCCTCGCGCTGAGGCACGCCGTTGACGAAGACCTCGTAAGGCTCGCGCACAGCGGCCGGCAGCTTCACGATCGATCTCGGCATCGCCTCGATTATCTACCCGGCGCGAGCCTTACGCTCTTCGGCGTGGCTGAGATCGAGTACACGGTGCGCCGCTCCAAGCGCGCACGCAGAGTGCGCGTCAACGTGCGCGCCCACACCGACGTTGAGGTCGTCCTGCCAGCGCACGCCCCAGAAAAGGCGGCCGCGGCGGCTGTGCGCGAGCTCGCCCCGTGGATCGAACGGCGACTTTCGGAGGGCCGCCGAGCGCTGGCACTCCTAGCCGAGCGAGCCGGGACTGTCCCCTACCTCGGTACCTCGCTCGAGTTGGTCCCGCAGCCTGGGCGTATACGGGCTCACCGTCGTGGAGGAAAGCTGTTCGTGCCCGTAGGCGATCATCGCCCGGCTGTGGAGCGCCTGTACCGCCGGCTTGCGCGCGACGAGGTCGCCAGACGTCTGGATTGGGCTGTGGGGCAGGTAGGCGCCTCCTATAGCGGCCTCTCGATCCGCGCGCAAAGCACGCGCTGGGCATCATGCTCGGCAAAGGGGGCCATGAGCTTCAATTGGCGCTTGTTGCTGGCCCCGGAGGCTGTGCTCGACTATGTGGTGTGGCACGAGGTCTGCCACCTGGAGATTCGCGACCACTCGCCGCGCTTCTGGGCGCTTGTCGAGAGCCGCTACCCAGGTTGGCGCGAGCAGCGCGATTGGCTGCGGCGGTATGGGGCGACGCTGGTGCTCTAGCCCCGCTTCGCGATCGGCACGTAGTCCTGGTCGCGCTCGCCCGTGTAGATCTGGCGTGGGCGCGCGATCTTCTGCTCGGAGTCCTCGACCATCTCAAGCCACTGGGCGATCCAGCCGCTGGTGCGCCCGATCGCGAACATCACCGGGAACATCGCCACCGGCAGGCCGAGCGCCTCGTAGATCAGGCCGGAGTAGAAGTCCACATTCGGGTAGAGCTTGCGCGAGGTGAAGTACTCGTCGGCGAGCGCCCGCTTCTCGAGCTCGGTCGCGATGTCCAAGAGCGGGCTGGTGCCGCGTACCTCGAACACTGCGTCGAGGTGCTTGCGGATGATGCGTGCGCGCGGGTCGTAGTTCTTGTACACGCGGTGGCCGAAGCCCATCAGGCGCTCGTTGCCGGCCTTCACGCTCTCCAGGAAGTCGGGAATGTTGCGCGGCGACTCGATCCGGCGCAGCATCCGCAGCGCCTGCTCGTTGGCTCCACCGTGCAGCGGCCCATACAGCGCCGCCACGCCGGCCGCCACCGCTGAGTAGGGGTCCACCTGCGTGGAGCCGACCGAGCGCACGGCGCTCGTGGAGGCGTTCTGTTCGTGGTCGGCGTGCAGGATGAAGAGGACGTCGAGCGCCTTCTCCAAGCGGGGATCGGGCTGGTACTTCAGCTCGGTCATCTTGTACATCATCCCGAGGAAGTTGCCGGCGTAGGCAAGATCGTTGTCGGGGTACACGTAGGGCTGGCCCATGTTGTGACGGAACGCGAACGCGGCCAGCGTCGGCATCTTCGCGAGCAGCCTGATGATCTGCATCGCGCGCACCTGCTCGTCGTGGATCTGGCCGGCGTCCGGGTAGAAGGTCGAGAGCGCGCCGACGGAGGCGACGAGCATCCCCATCGGGTTCGCGTCGTAGCGGAAGCCCTGCATGAAGTCCTTGACGTTCTCGTGCACGAACGTATGGATCGTGATCTCGTGCACCCAAGCGTCGAGCTGCTTCTGTGTCGGCAGCGTGCCGTTGATCAGCAGGTAGGCGACCTCCAGGTAGGTGGAGTGCTCGCACAGCTGCTCGATCGGATAGCCCCTGTGCTGCAGGATGCCGGCCTCGCCGTCGATGTAGGTGATTGCGCTGCGACAGGACGCCGTGTTGGTATACGCCGGGTCATAGGCCATCAGGCCGAAGTCGTCCGCGTCGGTCTTGATCTGGCGCAGGTCCATCGCGCGCACCGTGCCGTCGGTGACGGGCAGCTCGTAGGTCTTGCCGGTGCGGTTGTCGGTGACGCTCAGCGTCTGCGTTGTCTGCCCGCCTGTCTGTGCCCCAGAGGGTGTGCCCTGGGGGTTACCCCCCGTGGCGGGAGCACCGTTGGTCGTCGCATGCTGAGTGTGTATCTCGGTGCCCATCTTTCCTCCAGTCGCAGTTGCTGTCTACTCGATTATGCGACACATCGCTCGGCGACCCGTGCGCAAGCTGTGAAGTCGCTTGTTTGAGCCGTAAATGGCGGATGGGCTGCTGTGCCGGACAGCAATCAATGCTGGCTGAGCCGGCTGCGCGCCGCGACCGTGCGTACGCGCGCGGGAGGCGCGAACGGTGCGTCTCCGTGTGGACCGCGGCGTGGAGAACGTGGCAGTCGCGTGCGTGGATGGCGCGGATCGTGTGGGTGCGAGGAGTCTGGACGTGGGCCGATCCCGCCGTCCTCGCCTGCGGCCTCGGGCGTCTGGCGCACAGCCCAGCGCACAATCAGGTAGAGCCCGACAATCGGGATCTTCAGAATGAACATCAGCCAGATGAAAGTCCAGGCATCCACCTCTCTTTGATCCTATACCCGCCTCGCCGCTGGCACAAGCGGTGCGGGTCTACCAGCCTTTGTGGTGCGCACAAGCGTTGAAGGCGACACAAGCGTTGAAGGCGACACAAGCGTTGAAGGCGACACAAGCGTTGAAGGCGACACAAGCGTTGAAGGCGACACAAGCGTTGAAGGCGACACAAGCGTTGGGTTGCCGTGAATGCGCTTGGCCGCGAGCACAGGCGTGGGGTGCGCGCGCTGATCCGCCCGTCGCCCGACTGCGAAGAACAGCCAAACCGAGTCGGGCGCGCCCAGGATCAGCTAATTCGGCGTTTGGATCCGCTCATCCGACGTACGACCGAAGGAGAAGGATGACCATGTCGCACACGATCAATCTCGACCTCATAGACGCCGACGGCGCCGTTCGCGAAGCTCACGCTGATGCGATCGAGGGCCTGCAAGAGGGCGATACCCGCCTTGGCTTCCTACGCAAGTCAGCCGTTACGGCCGGCGTGGCGATGAGCGGTGGAGCCGTGTTGGGAGCACTCGCACCGAGCGCGCTTGCAAGCTCCGGTGGCGGCCGTCCGCCCGCCAGCTTCGGCAAGGGCGACATCGGCATCCTCAACTATGCGCTCACGTTGGAGTATTTGGAGGCGGCTTTCTACAACGGAGCAACGGCCGCCAACATGTCGCTGACGCCTCAGACCGCGGCCTTTCTGAAGGTCGTGACCAAGGATGAGAACGCTCACGTGGCGTTCCTCAAGAAAGCGCTGGGGGCGAAGGCCGCCAAGGAACCCAAGTTCGAATTCAAAGGCGCCAACACGAGTGTGGAAACGTTCATGAAGACCGCACAGGTGCTCGAGAACACAGGCGTGCATGCCTACTCCGGGCAGGCACTGAACATCAAAACAGCCGCCTACGTCAAGGCCGCGATCTCGATCCTCACGATCGAGGCACGTCACGCAAGCGTGATCGGTCTGCTCAACGAACCGGCCGGAGAAGACATCGCGCCGAACGGACCGTTCGACACGCCGCTTCCCGCGAGCAAGGTGCTGGCGGCCGTCAAGGAAACCGGCTTCATCGTCTGATTCTCACCCGCGCAGCTTCAAGGGAGCGCCGCTGAACTGGGTGAACTCGCGTAGGTTTTCCACTCGAGTGGAGATCTCCTCGCCCGTCAGTCGCTCGATGCGCTCGGTGCCGAACTCCTCCACGTTGAAGGAGGCAAGCGCGGTACCGTGCGCCATCGCGCGACGCAGCAGCTCGTCCGACAGCTCCTCCTCGGGATGGGCGGCGATGTAGCCGACGAAGCCGCCGGCGAAAGTGTCGCCGGCGCCGGTCGGGTCGATTACGTTCTCAAGTGGATAGGCGGGCAGCGCGAAGAAGCTCTCGTTCGTGATGAGCGCCGCGCCGTACTCGCCTTGCTTGGCAACAATCACGCTTGGCCCGCGCCGCGGGACGGACGGCTCCTCAGGCGAGGCTTCGTCGTCGCCCGGCTGATTCGCGGCGCTCCCGCCCCAGGAAAGGATCTCGCGTGCCGCCGAGACGAGGTTCGGCTTGCCCGTCAGCTGGCGCAGCTCGGCGTCGTTGAGGATCAGACAGTCCACGCTCTCGATCGCTCTCACGAGTTTGTCCTTGGCGATGTCGATCCACAAGTTCATCGAGTCGAGCGCGACAAAGCGAGCATCGGGCAATTGCTCGCGCACCTCGATCTGCAGGTCGGGCACGATGTTCGCCAGGAACAGCACGTCGCTAGCACGCGAACGCTCAGACAGCTTCGGCTGGAAGCCCTCGAACACGCCGAGCTGGGTGTCGAGCGTCTCACGCGAATTGAGGTCCCAGCCGTACTCGCCGCGCCAGAAGAACGTCTTGCCACCGGCCACCTGCTCGATGTCCGAGACGTCCACGCCGCGGCGGCGCATCACCTCGAGCTGTGGCTCGCCGAAATCCTCGCCCACCGGGCCGACTACCAGCACCTGCTCGAAGAACGAGGCGGCCAGGGCGAAGTGCACGGCGGCGCCGCCGAGCATGCGCTCGCGCTCGCCGAAGGGGGTCTTTACAGAGTCATATGCGATCGATCCAACAACGGTTATGGGCATGGTGCGGACCCTATAGCCTGACGGCCTGTGCGCGCTATCCAGATCAACGAGTTCGGTGGGCCCGAGGTCCTGAAGCTGGTCGAGACCCCTGTACCCGAGCCCGCATCCGGGGAAGTTCTGATCGAGGTCACGCGTGCCGGCGTCAACTTCGCCGACACGCACACGCGCACCAATTCCTATGTGCGCAAGGCCACTCTCCCGCTCATTCCCGGGGGCGAGGTCGCGGGCGTTGTCGTCGTGGCTCCCGAGGGCAGCGCCGTGAGCGAGGGACAACGCGTGATCGCGCTCACCGGATTGGGCGGCTACGCGGAGTATGCGCTCGCCCCAGTTGAGCACACATTCCCGATTCCCGAGGACGTGAACGACGAGATGGCGCTTGCCGTTCTCATCCAGGGTCTGACTGCCTGGCACCTCTACCGGACCGCGGGGCACGTGGCAGAGGGTGAGAGCGTCGTCGTGCACGCCGCCGCCGGCGGCGTCGGCTCGCTCGCGGTCCAGCTCGGGCACCCTCTCGGCGCCGGCCGCGTGATCGCGGTCGCCTCGAGCGCCGAGAAGCGCCGGCTCGCGCTCAAGCTCGGCGCCGACGTCGCGATCGACTCCGACCCCGAGGGGCTCACCGAGCGCTTGATCGAGGCCAACGGGGGTCGCGAAGTGGACGTCGTCTTCGAGATGGCCGGGGGCGAGACGTTCGAGCGCTCCTACCGCGCGCTCGCGCACTTCGGACGGCTCGTCGTGTGCGGCATCGCCTCTCAGGAAGCCAACGAGATCCGCAGTGGTTCGCTGCTGCGCCACTCCCGTGCGGTCGTCGGCTTCTACCTATTTCACTGTCTGGAGCGCCCCGCGATGATCTCAGGCGCGCTCTCTGACCTGTTCGCGCGAGCTGCCCGCGGTGAGTTGCAAGCGGTGGTGGGGGCCACCTATTCCCTGGAGAACGCCCCCCAATCCCATATCGATCTGCGCGAGCGGCGCACTACCGGCAAGCTGTTGCTCGATCCCTCGCTATAACCGTCACCGGCGGTCTTATGGGCCCGAGCACGTAAGCTGCTGTCGCGCATGACCAAGACCTTCGCCGAGCTCGGCCTCTCCGAGCAGACCCTGCAAGCCCTGCGCGACGTCGGCTACGAGTCGCCCTCGCCGATCCAGGAGCAGGCGATCCCGCCGCTCTTGGAAGGGCGCGATGTGATCGGCCAGGCGCAGACCGGCACCGGTAAGACCGCTGCCTTCGGCCTGCCGATCGTTCAGTACATCGATCCTGAGGTGCACGAGGTGCAGGCGCTCGTGCTGACGCCGACGCGCGAGCTGTGTATCCAGGTCACCCAGGCGCTGCGCACCTATGGCGCGCACAGCGGGCTGGACGTGGTGGCGGTCTTCGGCGGCGCGCCGATCCGCACCCAGCAGGCGCAATTGCGCGCCGGGGGACACATCGTCGTGGGCACCGTCGGGCGCGTGCTCGATCTGATCTCGCGCAATTCGATCGTGTTGCACGACTGCCGCTTCGTTGTGCTCGACGAGGCGGATGAGATGCTCGACCTCGGCTTCCTGGAAGACGTCGAGAAGATCCTCTCGATGACACCCTCGGGACGTCAGACAGCGCTCTTCTCAGCGACGATGCCCCCGCCAATCCGCAAGCTCGCCGACAAGTACATGTACGACCCGGAGGTGATCCAGGTCGAGGCCGCGACGCTCACGATCGACACGGTCGCCCAGTTCCAGCTCTCCGTGGAGACGCGCGACAAGGCGGCCAAGCTGGTCGAGGTGCTGCGCGCCGAGCGGCCAGAGCAGGCAATTGTGTTCGTGCGCACCAAGGTCCGCTGCGACCAGCTTTTCCGCACCTTGCGCGACGGCGGCATGAACGTGCGCGCGCTGCACGGCGACATGTCCCAGGGCTCGCGTGACGGCGTGATGCTCGCCTTCAAGGGCGGGCGCGTCCCGATCCTCGTGGCCACCGACGTGGCCGCTCGCGGGCTTGATATCTCGACCGTTACGCACGTCGTCAACTACGACGTGCCCACCTCGCCGGATACCTATGTACACCGCATCGGGCGCACCGGCCGCGTGGGACGCTCAGGACGGGCGATCACGTTCGTCGAGTCGCGCCAGACGCGCGAGCTGGAGGCGATCGAGCGCCACATCGGTACCAAGATCGCGGCTTGGTCAAAGGACGTCGAGGCGGCACCCACACCCGTAAAGGAGCGTCCGCGCCGGCACTCAAAGCCCCATATCTCTCGCGACGCGACCGAGCCTTCGGCCAAGCTGGTGCTCGGTGGCGGCCGCGCCGCGGGCCTGCAGGTCGCCGACATCGTCGGCGCGGTCACCTCGGCGACCGGCTTGGACGGCGAGGCCGTACGCGACGTGAGCGTCCTGGAGCGCTTCTCGTTCCTGTCGGTCCCATCGGCTGAGGCCGACCGCGTGATCGAGGCGCTGGAGGGGCGTGAAATACGCGGCAAGACGCTGCGGCTGGAGCGCGTCAAGGCATAGCCGCGAGCGTGGCTCAGTGCGGCGGGGGCGTCGCCGTCACCGCCGGTGACACGGCGCCTTGGGCGGCTTTCGGACCAGTCTTTTCCAGTGCTTCTCGGCTGCCGGTCGTGACAGGCACCGACGTGTTGAGGGGCTCGGTTTGAGTAGAGGCTCCGGTGCTGGATGTGGATGTGGATGTGGATGTGGGCGCGGTCGTTGTCGGTGTCGACTCTTTGTTGCTGTGGGCAGATTCCGATTCCCGCTGTTCATTGGGAGGCTCGGCTTCCGTTGGCCCGGGTGCTTCTCCGCGGCTTACATGGGTCGGTCCCGTTACATGGGCGAGTTCCGTTTCGGGGGTCAAGGCCATCTCCACCGCCTGGACGGTGAACGACGTCTTTGAAAAGCTGGAGACGATGATTTCCGCTCGCCACCTTCCCGTCTTGCCAGGTAGTACGCCTTCCGAGACAAGCCACCCACTGAGACGCGCGACGGTTGCCGCCGGCGCTATCGCCCCGGCGGCCTTTGGTCCTGCGTGCTTGTCGGCCACAAGCAGCTTGCCGTCTGGCCTTGCTATCGCGTAGATGTCGTAACCGCTTGGCAGGCTGTGTGCGCTCCCCTCGACGATCGCCACCAGTTCGGTCGCCGAGCGGGGTACCCACGACACGGTCACATCCGCCAGCACCGAGCCTTCGCTGCCACCAGTCCCAGGTCCGGCGCCACCGGACGAATGTCCGTCGCTTCCGCCGAATACCGGGATCAATGCCGTCGTAACCGCGAATGCTCCAGCCAGCAAGGCTGATATGAGGGCTACGACGATCGGTTTGTTCCAGTCAATCTTTCGCCTACCCGGCATGTTCGATAGCTTGGCATACCTCCGACGCAGATGCATGGGGCCTGACGGCAGGAGTTGTTGAGGAGCAGCGAGGCGACGACCACTCTCAATCTCGCTGAGGCCGTAGATCGACTCGAGCGGCGCCATGGCCTGGAGATGATGTCTCTATAGCCAGTCCTCGCCGTTCGCCAGGTCGTCATCTCCGGGATGCGACGCTAGCTTTTGCTCAAGAGCGGCGACGATCTTGCCTGTGGAGGCACGGGTGCGAGGGTAGCCGCCAGGAATGAAGATCATGCCGTGATCGCCTGGGCCGCCGGGCGTGATCGCCTCGTAATGCAAGGGCCGCATATCGACGAGGTTGTCGGTGACGATCACTCGACGCTCATCGCGTGCAAGGTCAACGACACGGCGGTCATCAAAGGAACACCACTCGGGGTGCTCCTGGATCGCCTGGACATCGTGGCCACGTGTGCGCAGCTCCCGCGCAATCGCGGGCGAGAGCATCTCATCGAGCAGCAGTCTCAACCGCCGAGAGCGTCACGGGCCGCGAGGAACGCGCTGTGGGCGTCGCGAGCCTCGCGGCGATTGCGCTCGATACGCTCGTCAACCTCTTGTGGATAGGCCGCATAGTAAGAGGCGGCAGCCTGCGCAAGACCAAGCGAAAGCTCCAGATACGAGGCTGTCTCGGCGAGGTCGCCGTCGTTGTCGCGTGCGACGGCGACGACCTCCCATACGTCTGGGCCGCCGAGGAGTCGCGCGCGGCGACCCGAGGGGCCGTCCGCGAAGCGGATCAGTGGATGATCGTCCATGCGCAGGCCCTCCTCGACGTAGCGCTGCGCGAGCGTGCGCGAGGGCATGTTCGAGCGGTCGGCGCGATCAGCGAGCCGACCGACGGTCTGTTCGGGGAGGCGAATGCTGATTGGTACCGCAGACATTCTGTATCGTATGGTAACACTGCAAGATACGCAGTTCAAATGATGTCTGCGGTTTCCAGCCAGGTGAGGCGCACATCATCTGGGGCCGCGTTGGCACGTATTTGGTGTTTCGTCGGGATGTCGTTGAGCGCGAACTGCCTGTGTTGCGCCCACAACTGGAGAAGCTGAACCAGCAATTGGCGGGCGACGCAAGCTCAGAGGATCAACCGGCTTCCTGAGTTCCTCCGTCCGCGCTATCCGATCGAATGCGTTGATCCCGTAAAAACGGACGACACGACGCCTGTCTCAACCGGCGGACCTCAGGGGCGCCCCCAGCGTCGTACGACATAGCTGGAGTCCACGTGGCAGACTACGGCAGCAATGGCGAAGCTAGACGACCTGATCGCAGAGGTCGCCGACGTTCGGCTCCGCTCCGAGCTGCAAGCCGCCGCGGAGGACCTCAAGGGCCGGAGGACGTTCGGGTTGGTCTTCGAGGAGCACATCCCCGAGCTCACGCTCCTCCGAGACTTCCCGATCAAGCCCGGCGCCACCGTCTACCTCCGCACCGACACGAGCAGAAAGTCGCCGATGTTCGTCGAGAAGCTCGTCGGCAAGAGCGCCGCGGTGCTCACGCACGACGGCAAGCCAAAACGCGTACCCATCGACCAGCTCGTCGTCCTAAAGCGATTCGGTGATCCCGTATATCCAACACTGCGACCTGTAGGGGTCGTTGAGCGTGGCAAGGACAAGCCGTACCACGCAGTGATCGACGCGGAAAACTTCCACGCCCTCCAACTTCTCAAGTTCACCTGCGAACACCAAGTCGATTGCATCTACATCGACCCGCCATACAACACTGGCGCACGCGATTGGACGTACAATAACGACTTCGTCGATCGCAACGATCGCTGGCGACACTCTAAGTGGTTGTCGATGATGGACAAGCGACTGCGTCTGGCGCGCGACCTGCTCGCGCCTGATGGCGTACTCATCGTCACCATCGATGAGCACGAGGTGCATCACCTCGGGATGCTCCTGGAGGATGTGTTTCCGACGCGCAATCGGCAGATGGTGACCATAGTCATTAATCCAAAGGGCGTAACTCAAGGCGGCTTGTCACGTGTCGAGGAGTACGCGATCTTTTGCTATCCCGAGGGCCGCATCTTCGAGGTTCGCGGCGACGACCTCTTGTCAGCGGGCAAAGGAAACGCGAACGGTGAAGGCAACAGCGGGACTCCCAGTCGCGTGCGCTGGCAGGGTCTACTTCACTCTGGCGACGGAGCGCGGCGCGAGGACCGACCGAACATGTTCTATCCGGTCCTCATCGATCCTGAGAGACGTGCGGTAGTCGGCGCAGGTGAGCCGCTCCTACCAGTCGATCGAAATGGGAAGCGCATTTGGCCGAAGCCAGATCTCGACGCGCTCGTTGATGGACACGTCGCGGTCTGGCCCATTCGCTCCGACAAGTCATGGGGGCGGTGGTACCTCGGCCACAACACGCTTCGCGAGTACGCGGCAAAAGGATACGTCTCGCTTGGTGGTCACGATGCGAAGCGAAAGACATGGGCGCTTAGCTATCCGTATCGCTCCATACAACAGCAAGTCGCGAGTGGCGCCATCCAAATCACCGGGTATGATGAGACCCGTAACGTCGTGGATATGCGCTACGTCAACACTCCGACGCGACGTCTCAAGACAGTCTGGCACCGCTCACGACACGATGCCGGCGCGTACGGCGCCGATTTGTTGGGCGACTTTCTCGGCGCGCGGCTTTTCCCGTTTCCAAAGTCGCTCTACTCCGTTCGCGACACGCTCGCGGCAGTCGTCGGCCAAAAGCGCGATGCGCTGATACTCGACTTCTTCGCCGGATCGGGCACGACGCTGCACGCCACCGCACTACTCAACGCAGAGGACGGCGGACGTCGCCGTTGCGTCCTGGTGACGAATAACGAGGTGGAGGATACGCTCGCCAAAAAACTCAACAAACAGAAACTCTTTTCCGGCGACGCCGAGTACGACAAGCACGGAATCTTCGAGGCGGTGTGCAGGCCGCGCTGCGAAGCCGCACTTACCGGGCGCAGAGCCGACGGTCGCTCCGTTGATGGCAAATACCTAGACGGAGGCGGCGCTTATTCCGACGGCTTTCATGAGAACTGTGTCTTCATGAGAGTCGACTACCTCGATCCCGACGAAGTCGAGCTAGGACGAAAGTTCGCGGCCATTCTGCCCACGCTCTGGCTCGCCAGCGGTGCTGCCGGTCCGCAACCAAGCGGCCGGCCAACCAACGGGTATCTGCTGCCGAAGAAGTCGCCGTTCGGCGTGCTCTTGCGCGAGTCCGCGCTTCGCCGATTCATGAGCGCGCTCGACGAGCGCTCGGACGTTACACATGTCTGGCTCGTCTGCGATAGCGAGCGCGCATTCGCGGATATGCGAGCGGCTCTCTCTGGCGACTACATTGTCTCGATGCTCTACAGGGATTATCTGCGCCACTTCGCGATCAACACGCCGATTGCCTCATGAAGATCGAGCTAAAGGACTTTCAGAGCGACGCGGTAGAGACGCTAATCGAACATTTCAACTCTGCTCGATATGAGGCATCGAAAAGCCAGTCGCAGGCGATAAGCGTTGCATCCCCGACCGGCAGCGGAAAGACCGTGATCGCGACTTCAGTGATCGAGCGCATCCTAGGGGGCGATGACAGCCATCCCGCTGACTCCGACGCAACTTTTCTGTGGATCACTGATCAGCCCGAGCTCAATGAGCAGACGCGTAACAAGATGTTGGCCACGTCCTCAGTGCTGACCTCGAGACTTCTTGAGACTATCAACGGCCGTTTTGACCGCAATCGCTCGACCTTCGCGCCAGGCAAGGTCTACTTCCTTAACACGCAAAAGCTTGGGCGCAACAGCAACCTCGTGCGCCCGGGGGACAAGGGGACTTTCACTCTCTGGCAGATCATCGCGAACACGATCACCGAGCGACCAACAAACTTCTACGTCGTTATCGATGAGGCGCACCGCGGCATGCAAGAGGGACGCGAACGCGAAGAGGCAAACACGATCATCCAAAAGTTCATTTTGGGATCTGAGGAGATTCCCGAAGTCCCGATCATTTTCGCCATCTCCGCGACGATCGAGCGCTTCGATCAGGTGGTTGCTCGCACGAAGCGTGTGAAGCGGCCCGTCGAGGTGCCTATCGACGAGGTGCGCGAATCAGGGTTGCTCAAGGACGCGATCGATCTCTTTCATCCCGAGAAGAAGCAGCCCTCCGACATGACCATGCTGCGCGCGGCCGCGCGCGCGTTGAAGACGTTTCGCGACCGCTGGGCGGCCTACGCCAAGCAACAGCAAGAGCACGTTGTTAGGCCGGTTCTACTCGTGCAGGTGCAGGACGGCCGAGGCAAGCAGATTAGTGCAACCAACCTCTCAGAGGTTCTGTCGGCGCTCTCGGAGGAGCTTGATCATCCCCCCGCCGATGCCTATGCACACGCCTTCCAAGAGGGCGCTCCGATCAACGTAGACGCGACCACCGTGCGCTACCTCGCGCCATCCGCCATCGACGCTGATCCCGATGTGCAGGTTGTCTTTTTCAAGACCAGCCTCAACACAGGATGGGATTGCCCGCGAGCGGAGACGATGATGTCTTTCCGCACTGCGCAGGACGACACATCGATCGCGCAGCTCGTCGGGCGGATGGTGCGGGCGCCATTGGCACGCCGTATCACCACTGATGAACATCTCAACACGGTCGCGCTCTACCTGCCGTACTACGACCGCAAGGGTCTCGACAAGGTCATCAGACGGTTGCAGGCCGACGACCCAACAAACATGCCGCCCACCGACGTGCGCGACGGTCGCGAAACGGTCGGACTATCGCGCGCCAACAACAGCGCCGGTGCCTTCGACTTGCTGTCGAGCCTCCCGTCCTACATCATCCCTCGCAACAAAATCACAAGCCAAGTGAGGCGCCTCGGTAAGCTCGCGTCGCTCCTCGCTCGCTACGGCATCGACGAAGACGCGCCCGACAGCGAGTCCCAGTTCCTCGTCGGCGTGTTGCTCGCGGCGCGCAACAAGCACAAGAACGCACCTGCCTTCAAGGCAGTCGTGAAAGACAGCGGGGTGCTCAGTGTCCGCGCGGTTCAGTGGCGCTACGACCCAGATGTCCTGCCCGAAGAGTTGATCGAGCTGACGATCTCCGACGAGAACGTCAACGACCTTTTCGAGTGGTCTGGACGTAAGTTTGGCGAGGGGCTCCATAAGGCCTACTGGAAGGCACGCGCCGCGGCTGGCGCCAAAAACCACATGACCACCAAGCTTGAGGCTTACGCGCTGGCGACAATGCACGAAGTCGTCAGCGGCCTTGAAAGCAAAGCGCGAGCGCGCGTCCAACAGCTCTTTGCCAAGGATGCCGCGGCGATCAAGAAGCTCCCAGACGGTGGGCGGCAGGCCTTCAACGAGGTTCGCGGGCTCGCCCAGGAGCCGGAGCAAATCAACCCCGTTTATCCGCTTGAGGTCGAAATGGCTGCGGGTGACGATGTCTTCGATAAGCACCTTTACGTTGACCCCGACGGGAAGTTCCGCTTCAAGACCACGACCTGGGAGCTCGCCACGCTTGAAGAGGAGCTCCGGCGCAAGGACATCGTCGGATGGCTCCGCAATCTCGATCGCAAGCCTTGGTCGCTCTGCGTCCCGTACGAGATGGGCAAGGGCTACAAGGGTTGCTATCCAGACTTTCTCGTTGTCCGCAAGGTACGCGGCCACCTGGTGGTGGACATCGTGGACCCGCACCTGCTCACGTTTGAAGACGCCTGGCATCGAGCGAAGGGGCTCGCGCGATACGCGGCGAAACATGCCGATGACTTCGGTCGCATCGAGATGGTCCGCGTCGAGGACGGGCGCGTCGACCGGATCGACCTTATGGACGAGGCACAGCGTGACCGCGTACTCAAGGTGTTCAACCAATGACCACCTTCGCGAGCTCTTCGATACGCCCGCCGGTTAAGGCGTCCCCGCAAGCGCCGCGACGAGGATTAGCCTGCTAGATCAACACGAAAGGATGTGTATAGGCACATGAAAGCAACGATGCAGACCACAGAGGGCACGATCGTCTTCGAGCTGTTCGACGAGGACGCGCCCAAGACGGTCGATAATTTTCGCAAACTCGCCTCCGAGGGCTTCTACGACGGGCTCAACTTCCATCGCATCATCAGCGACTTCATGATCCAGGGCGGCTGCCCCCAGGGCACCGGCACCGGCGGCCCGGGCTACACCTTCGAGGACGAGATCAACTCGCACAAGATCGTGCGCGGCGCGCTTGCGATGGCCAACGCCGGTCCCAACACCAACGGCTCGCAGTTCTTCATTGTCACGGCCAAGGCGTGCCCGTGGCTTGACGGCAAGCACACGGTGTTCGGCGAGGTGCAGAGCGGCATGGATGTGGTCGACAAGCTCGAGGGTGTGCCGACCGACGGTGGCGATAAACCGGTCGAGCCGGTCGGCATCGCCACGGTTGAGCTGTCGGACTAAAAAGTCTGGCTGAGGAGCTAATCGGGTGTAGCCTTGTTCGCTAAGGGCGAAGTCAAGAGCGAAACGAGGCAGGGAGACATCGAAATGGCGACCGTCGAGCAGCAAGCACCGCACGCACACAACGGGTCGAACGGAGCGCCCACCTCCGGGGCGGACATCTCCGTCGAGAACCCGGCGACGGGTGGGATCGCAGGCACCGTCCCCGATCTCGACGCCGCCGCGGTTGCGGAGCTGGCCAAGCGCGCCCGCGCGGCCCAGCCGCAGTGGGAGGCATTTGGCTTCGAGGGCCGCGCGCGCATCCTCCTGCGTGCCCAGAAGTGGCTGATGGAGAACGCAGAGCGGGTGATCGCCACGATCGTCTCCGAGACCGGGAAGACCTACGAGGACGCCGAGTTCGCCGAGATCGCCTATGCCGGCAACGCCTTCGGCTTCTGGGCCAAGAACGCCCCCGAGTATCTTGCCGACGAGCGCATCAAATCTGCTTCGGTGATGCTCAAGGGCAAGAAGCTGATCCTGCGCTACCGCCCGCTCGGGCTCGTCGGCGTGATCGGCCCGTGGAACTACCCGCTCACCAACTCCTTCGGCGACTGCATACCCGCGCTCGCCGCCGGCAATAGCGTGATCCTCAAGCCGTCTGAGGTCACGCCGCTGACCTCGCTGCTGCTCGCCGAGGGTCTGCGCGAGTGCGGGCTGCCCGACGGCGTTTTCCAGGTCGCCACCGGGCGCGGGCCCACGGGCGCGGCGCTGATCGAGCAGGTCGACATGATCATGTTCACCGGCTCTACCCGCACCGGGCGCAAGGTCGCCGCGGCCGCCGCCGAGCGGCTGATCCCCTGCTCGTTGGAGCTGGGCGGCAAGGACCCGATGATCGTGCTCTCCGACGCCGATCTCGAGCGGGCCGCGAACCTCGCCGTGTACTACTCGATGCTGAACGCCGGGCAGATCTGCATCTCGGTCGAGCGCGTCTACGTCGAGGCGCCGGTCTACGACGAGTTCGTGGGCAAGGTCACGGAGAAGATGCGCAAGCTGCGCGTGGGCGCGCCGGGCGGGCCTGGATCTGTGGACGTGGGCGCGATCACCTTCCCCCCGCAGCTCGACACGATCTCAGAGCACGTCTCAGACGCGGTCGACAAGGGTGCGCGCGTGCTCGTGGGTGGCAAGGCGGTGGAGAACGTCGGCGGGCGCTTCTACGAGCCCACGCTGCTCGTGGACGTGGACCACACGATGAAGATCATGACCGAGGAGACCTTCGGCCCGACCTTGCCGATCATGAAGATCGCCGACGCCGAGGAGGGCGTGCGCCTAGCCAACGAGTCCCCCTACGGGCTCGGCGCGTCGGTGTTCACGCGCGACACCGAGCGCGGCGAGGCGATCGCGCGGCGACTGGAAGCCGGCGCGGCCAACGTCAACGACGCGCTCGTCAACTACACGGCCCTGGAGCTGCCGATGGGCGGCGCCAAGACCTCGGGCATCGGCTCGCGCCACGGCGCCGGCGGCATCCGCAAGTACTGCTCCCAGCAGGCGATCGTCATCACGCCGAAGCTCGCGCTCAAGCGCGAGGTGCACATGTTCCCCTACAAGCCCCGCACCACCCGCATCATCTCACGGTTCTTCAAGTTCTTGTACGGCCGCGGCAAACGGGACTAGGTGAGCGGGGACGCTTCGCGTTTGCGGCGTGTTCAGGAGCCCTGTGAGTTGAGATCGACCCCCAGCAGCGCCTCCAGCTCTGGGATCGTCGTCTCAGCACTCGTGTGATGGACGGTAGCCATGCCCAGTTCTTGGGCGGGCGTGAGGTTGAAGGGAAGATCGTCCACGAACACGCACTGCTCGGCGGCGACGCCCGCGCGCTCTGCCCCCAGCTCGTACATGCGCTTGGCAGGCTTGCGCGTGCCCTCCTCGCCTGAGATCACGAGTCCGTCGAAGATCTCGGCCAACACGTCGTGCGGGTAGCGGTGCACACCCCACGAGTTGGAGACGAGCGCTGTGCGAATGCCCGCGTCGTGGGCGGCTCTGACCGCCTCGACCATCGCTACGTCGGGCTGCACTCCGGCGAACAACCCGTCGATCAGCCCGTCTGAGGAGACGCCGAGCAGCTCGGCAAAGCGCTGCTCGAAGGCAAGCTCGTCCATCGTGCCCTTCTCCAGAGAGATCAGCATCTCGCGGAACTCGGGGTCGGCGCTGAAGCGCTTGCCAAGCTCGGCCGGGTCGATCTCTTCGCGCACGCAGTACTCGTGGAAGGAGGTGAACAGGTTGGTGGTGAGCACCCCGCCCCAGTCGATCAGCAGCCCTCTGTGCCCGTCGGCGGTGTTGTTGCTCTGGGAAGCCGATGCCCCCCGCGCGCGTGGGGGGGAGGTGCTTTTTGAGGAGTCAGCCACCGAGCGCCACCGCCTCGGCCTGGCGGGCCAGCTCGAGCACGCCCTCGCCGAACTGCTTCAGGTAAGGGTCGTCGGTGGTGCCGGCAACGGCGCGCTTGTAGTTGCCCTCCATGAACACGATCGACTTCCAAATTGCGAGGGTTGTGTACCAGCGCAAGTCCTGCATAGAGCGTCCCGTGGCCTCTTCGTAGCGTGCGATCAGCTCCGCGCGCGTGGAGAAGCCCTCGGCGCGGGTGACCTTGCCGAGATGCTCGCGCAAGCCTCCTTCCGGGTCGTAGGCCTCCGTCCAGAACATGCATAGATAGCCGAGGTCGGCGAGCGGATCGCCGATCGTGGCCATCTCCCAGTCGAACACCGAAACCAGCTCGGCGGGTGCTTGCGGCGCAAACATCGTGTTGCCCAACCGGTAGTCGCCGTGCACGATCGTCGCCGGGCCGGACTCGGGCTTGTGCTCGGCCAGCCACTCCCCGACGCGCTCAACGGCGGGGATCTCGCGCGTCTTGTTCAGGTCCCACAGCCCGCCGAAGCGCCGTAGCTGGCGGTCGAGATAGCCGCTGGGCTTGCCAAAGCCCTCCAGGCCCGCCGCACGCCAATCCACGGCGTGGATCTCCACGAGCGCATCGATCAGCTGCTCACCGATCCGTTTGCGCTGCTCGGGTGTGTCCAACGCCGGGGGCGTCTCCCACACGATCACCTCGCCTTGCACACGCTCCATCACATAGAAGGGGCAGCCGATCAGCGTCTCGTCCTCGCACACAGCGAGCACGCGCGGCACACGCGCGGGCGTTGGCTCCAGCGCCCGCAGCAGGCGCGCCTCGCGCAGCACGTCGTGCGCGCTCGGCGGCAAAGGCGGGCGCGGGGGACGGCGCAAGACAAGTTGGGGGTGGGTGGGATTCGAATCTCTCTCGATCAGATAGGTCACGTTGGAGTGCCCGTCGCCGATCGGCTGTGCCTTGATCTCGCCGGAGCCGAGATCGTGCTCGTCCAGGAACGCGCGCAGGGGCTCCAGCACGAGCAGTGGCGGGCGTGCGCTGAGCGCCACGTCCGCATGACGCTCGACAATGTCGTCCGGTGCGACTGCTGCACTCATCGGCTCGCACGCTACACCGAAAGCGGGACAGCCTGCGCTGTCGCCCCGAGTCGCGCTCGCGGTTTCGGCGGACGAGTGCCGGGGCAGACCCCGACGGCCGGAAAAGGAGCGTGCCTGACCGCAACATTGCTCCGGCCACCGTGTCTTAAGCCCCCAATGCCCAACATTCACAGACTCATCCCCCAAAGAATCCAGACGCATACGCTGATCCTGCTCGCTTGCGCCGCAACCGTCTTCGGTGCCCTGGCGCCGGCCACAGCGAGCGCATCCCATACGCAGACGCTGTACTTCGAGGCCCCACGCGACCTGGTCGAAGTGACCCCAGCCGCCCGCACCAAGGCGCTTGCCCAGCTGCAGTCGCTTGGCGTCAAAGCGTTGCGTGTCGAGCTGTACTGGGCCAATGTCGCCCCGGGAGCGCACAGCACGAAAAAGCCATCCTTCGAAGCGACCAACCCCGCCAGCTACAACTGGGGCGCCTACGACGGGCTGCTGTTCGAAGCCGCACGCCTGAAATGGCAGGTGCTCCTGACCGTGACCTCGCCCGTGCCGGAGTGGGCGACCGCCGATCACAAAGACAAGAGCGGCCTGACAAGCCCCAACGACGCCGACTTCAAGGAATTCATGACGGCGGTGGGTAAGCACTACGCCGGCTTGGTCTCGCTCTATGCGGTCTGGAACGAGCCCAACCATCCCGCCTTCCTTCTGCCCCAGTTCAACTCGAAAGGCCAGCCTGTGTCGCCGCGTATCTATCGCGGACTGTTCCAAGCCGGCTATGAAGGGTTGAAGGCCTCCGGGATCGCCAAGCCGAGGGTGTTGATGGGGGAAACGGCGCCGGTCGGCGCAGATAGCCTGACCCGCAGGGAAATCAAGGAAAAAGGCTTGGAACACGATGTCGCGCCGCTCGCGTTCCTCCGCGGAGCGTTGTGCCTGAACTCGAAATATCAGAAGGCAGGCACCTGCGAAATGCTGCCGGCTTACGGCTACGCGCATCACGCCTACACGACCGGCGCCGGGCCTTTCTACAAACCGGCCGGGGCGGACAACGTCATGATCGGGGTGCTCTCGCGGCTGTCGAGCGCACTCGACAAGGCCGAAAGGGCGCACGCGATCCCCGCGCACACCCCGATCTACCTGACGGAGTTCGGCATTCAGAGCTACCCAAATAGGGAACTGGGGGTGTCGCTACCCCAGCAGGCCGAATACGACGCGATCGCCGAGAAGATCGCCTGGGAAAACCCGCGTGTGGCGGCCTTCTCGCAGTACTTGCTGCGCGACGATCCGCTTGGGGGGCCAGCCGGCTCGAGCGTGCACGGCGGCTATGTCGGCTTCCAGACCGGCCTGGAGACCGTCAATGGGACGCGCAAGCCTTTGTACTTCGGCTTCCCGATCCCGCTGGTCGTCTCAAAGCACGGACATGGCTTCTCGCTGTGGGGCCTTGTGCGTCCGAGCACCGGAGCCACCACGCTGAAGGTGCTTGTCGAGCCGAAGGGGTCGAAAAGCTATCGAACGCTTGCGAGTGTGCACACAAATTCGCTCGGCTACTGGTCGCTGAACTCCTCGGTGCAGGGCTCGCACTGGCGCGTGAGCTGGCGCAGCCCGGCGGGCGTGGCCTATAACGGCCCGCCCATAGGCGCTTATTGAGGTCCTCAGCTCTCTGGCATCGCCCTAGGATGAGAGGCGATGCCGGAGCTACCAGAGGTCGAGATCACCGCGCGCAGGCTTGACGAGGCGCTGCGCGGCGCGGAGATTGTCTCGGTGCTTGCGCCTGGAGTGAAGGTGATGCGCACGTTCGACCCGCCGCTGTCGGCACTTGAGGGGCAGCACATCGAGCGTGTAGGTCGGCGCGGCAAGCATTTCGTCGTCGAGACTGATGGACCTGCCCACCCGCTGGTGCTGCTGATCCACCTGATGTCGGCGGGACGCTTGCAGCTGTTCGACCGTCGTGCCGGCCTGCGCGACAGAACTTCGCGCCTGCTCGTGCGTGTGCTCTTGGACGAGGGGGAGGAGGAGCGTGCTTCCGATGAGGAGGCAGCCGCTGGCGCCGCGCTAGAGCACGAGCTACGCCTGCGCGAGTTCGGCTCCAAGCAGGCCGCCTGGGTCAAGCTCTTGCGTGGTGAGGAGCTGGAGCAGGACGAGTCGCTTGCGACGCTGGGCCCGGAGGCGTGGCCGGCGCCGCCGCCGCTTGCCGAGCTACTCGACGGAGCGCGGCCGCTTCACGCGGTGTTGCGCGATCAGCACGCCATTGCCGGTATCGGCCGCTCGTGGGTAGATGAGATCCTGTGGGAGGCACAGCTCTCACCTTTCAAGCGCGCCGGCGACTTGAGTGCGCAGGAGACCGCTGCGCTTGAGCAGGCGATCGTGGGCACGCTCGGCATGGCGATCGACTCCTACGAGGAGAAAGTCAAGTTGCCGATCCCGGACAAGTTGCCGATGCCGCTACAGGTACATCGCCACGAGGGCGAGCCTTGCCCGCGCTGCGCGAGGACGCTCGAGGCCGTGCACTTCGAGGACTACACGATCGCCTACTGCCCCAACTGCCAGACGGATGGACGCACGTTGAAGGACCGGCGTCTTTCACGCCTGTTGAAGTGAGCGCCGCTCGCCGATGCTTGCAAGTAGCACGCTGCCCTCGAACAGCAGATACAGAGGCACAGTCTCGAGTAGCAGCGTAAGCGCGTCGCCAGGTATGAAGGCAGCCACGACCGCGCAAGCGAGGACAGCGTAGCGGCGGTTGTGACGTAGTTGCGTCGGTGTCACGATGCCAGCACGTGTAGCTGCCAACACGCCAACGGGGACCTGGAAGATGAGCCCCATTGCGAGCAATACGACGGCGGCGAAGTGGTAGTACTGGCTGGCTTGCACGAGCACGTTGAACTGGCCGCTGTTGAAATTCTGGAAGAAGCGCACAGCCGCAGGTAGCACGACGAAGTAGCCGAAGGTCACACCGGCCGCGAACAACACGGGGATCGCGAGCATCAGCGGCGCCGCGATTTTGCGCTGCTCTGGGCTGAAGGCCGGCAACAGGAAGCCGTACAGCTCGTAGAGGATGATCGGCAAAGCCAAGATCAGCGCAAACATCAGCGCCACGCCGATCGTCGTGTTGAACGGCTCGCCGATTCCGAGCGTCACGGGCTTGTTGCCGCTCGGTGCCGTTGAAAGCTTCGCGATGTCCTTGCGTAGGTGCGGGCCCACGCTCTGAATCGACGAGCGCGTGGTGGCGCTCGCGCCGCTGCCCGGTCGCTCAAGCGCCGCGACCACGATCGCAAGCTGGTTGGCGACGTCACGCGTGTTCTGCTGAACCGTGTAGGTAGCGCCCAGCGGTCCCTCGCCGGCGCTCACCTGCTTTTGGGTCTGATGGGCCAGCGGCGCGTTGATGATGTTCAGCAGCGCATGGTTCTGCCACATGCAGAACCCGAAGGCCAGCGCAATCGCGGCGATCGAGACGATCAGCCGCGTGCGTAGCTCGCTCAGGTGGTCGACGAGGCTGAGCCGCTCCTCATAACCGACGCTACCGATGGCAACAGCCATGTCAGTTTCTCAGGCCGCGTCGCGGATTCGGTCGGGCTCCGGTTGAGCGGACTCTTGGACAGGGGTGGGGACGGGTAGGTGAGTAGCCTCCCCGCCGATTGCGTCCTTGAAGCCGCGCAAGCCGGTGCCGAGCGAATGGCCCATCTCGGGTAGCCGCTTGGCTCCGAATACGAGCAAAAGAACGATAAGTAGAAATGCGATGTGGATTGGATTGTCGAGACCCATCATGTTTGTCGACTCCTCTGGTTGTTGGCTGTCGGTCAAGGTGTCTTCGCGCTTAGGTCTTGCCTGGATCACTTGCCGCCGCTGCGAGACTGGTCTTTCCCGTTCGTTGATCTCTTCTCGCTGATCCGTTTGCGCGTCGGCCGCGAATCACCCATATCGATTTCAACAAACGCCGATAGATGCCCAAATCACTAAGAGCCAAACCCCGGATCGATCTCTCGCCGTCGAAGCTGCGCAAGCTTGCCGACGAGGAGCTGATGGAGCTTGTCTGTCGCAACGAGGCTGTCGCGTTCGAGGTGGTGATGGAGCGCCACGTCGATGCCGCCTTCTCGCTCGCCTATCGGATGATCGGCCGGTGCGCGCTCGCCGAGGATGTGGTGCAGGAGGCGTTGCTGTCGCTGTGGCGCACGGGTGCTCGCTATGACCGCTCGCGCGGGAGCGTGCGCAACTGGATACTCGGGATCACCCACCATCGGGCGGTCGATGCCCTGCGTCGCGACGGCGTACGCACCAGCAAGAACGTCAGCGACGAGGGTCTCGGTGAACGCTTGGAGGCACCGGAGCGCACCGATGCCGAGGCAGTCCGTCGCGACGAGGCCCGCGAGGTGCGCAGCGCTCTGGGGGAGCTGCCGGCCGAGCAGACCCAGGTCATCGAGCTGGCATATTTCGGCGGCTTCACCCATACTGAGATCGCCGCGATGCTCGATCTGCCGATTGGAACCGTCAAGGGCCGTATGCGCCTCGGCTTGGAGAAGATGCGTGGTCGGCTGGACACGCTGGAGGTGTTGAGGTGAGCCGATTCGACAGCGACTGCGGCGAGCGCGGTCAGGCCGCGGCCTATGTGCTCGCAGCACTTGAGGAGCAGGAGGTCGAGCGCTTTCGCGAGCATCTCGACGGTTGCGCTGCGTGCAGCGCGGACGTGGCGAGATTGCAGCCCGTCGCCGATTCGCTGGCCACCGGCGTCCCGCACGCGGTCGCCTCGCACGAGTTGCGCTCGCGGGTGATGGCAAGCGTGCGCTCGGAGGCCGAGCTGCTGCACGCGGCCGGCGCCGGCGCAGACCGTCCTGAGCCGGTTCGTTCTCGCCGGCGAATGCGTCGTTTACAGTTTCTGAGTACGGTCGTCGCGGCGGGCATAGGGCTGTTGATCGGCGTGGCGGTAGTCGATACGGGCTCGCAAGCACCGACTACGCACGTCACATCTGCTCAGCTCACTTCGTTGCCGCTCGGGGCGAAAGCCGTCTTGCGCCAGACCGGCAACCACGCCGAACTGGTGGTCTCGGGCGTGTCGCAGCCGCCGCGCGGCAAGATCTACGAGCTGTGGCTGGCCCGCTCCGGTGCGGCGCCGCAGCCCACGAGCGCCCTGTTCGGGGTGACACGTTCTGGGAACGCTTCGGTGAACGTGCCCGGCAACCTGGCCGGGGTGCATCAGGTGATGGTCACCGCCGAGCCGCTGGGTGGCAGCAGTCATCCGACGAGCTCGCCGATCATCGTGGCGACGCTGCCCTCGTCCTAGGCGGGATCTCCAAAGAACAGGAGAATTCATATTTTCTGTTCTTTGTAATAATCCGCAAGCATGGACGGCAGCTACGACGCGATTGTGGTCGGATCGGGCTTTGGCGGCGGGATCGCTGCTTGTCGTCTGGCTGAAGCGGGACAGCGGGTAGTAGTGCTCGAGCGGGGGCGGCGCTTCGCCCCCGAGGACTTCCCGGCCACCCCAGAGCAGGCCCCATCCGCGTTGTGGCATCCAACCTTCAATCCGCGGGGCCTGTTCGACCTGCGACTTATGAAAGACCTGTCGGTCGTGACCGCTGCCGGTGTGGGCGGAGGTTCGCTCGTCTACGCGAACGTGCAGCTGCGAGCACCGGCAGACGTATTTGCACAGGGCTGGCCGGAGGCGATCGATCGCCAAGCGCTCGACCCTTACTACGACCGCACCGAGGCGGCGCTATTGCCGATGGAGGTGCCAGAAGAGCTACCGAAGATGCGGGCCTTCGCCGCCGCCGGCAAGCAGGTTGGCAAGCAGGCGGAGCGCCTGCCGCTGGCGGTCAATTTCGAAGGCGATCGGGTGCACCCGTTCAGCGGCGTGGCGCAAAAGCGCTGTGAGAACCTTGGCCGCTGCGACATCGGCTGCCCGATCCACGCAAAGAACACCATCGACATCACATACGTCGCCCGCGCTGAGCAAGCAGGCGCGGAGGTGCGCCCCCTGCACGAAGTGGTGCGCCTCGATCCACCGCGCAATGACGGGGGCCACTGGCGTGTCAAGATGCGAGACCTGGAGCAGGGCGGCGAGGCCGAGTTGCATGCGCCGCTAGTCGTGCTCGCCGCCGGCTGCCTGGGATCGAGTCGGCTGCTGTTGAAGAACCGCTCACGGTTGCCGCTGCTATCAGGTGCCCTCGGTAGCCATTTCACCGGCAACGGTGACGCGCTGGGCGCAGCGTTCGACCCGAGTGCAAGCGATGCGGGAAGTCCGCGCACCGACTTCGGGCCGTCGATGACGAGCAGGCTCGACTATCTCGACGAGCACAGCTTCATGGTGGCCGACGGTGGGTTGCCCTCGAACTTCGGAGGCTTGCTCGAGATCGTGCGGGCGGTGGACGATGCGGTCCACGGCTGGCGCGGTCTGTTGTTGCGAGTCAAGCGCTTGGCAACGCATTTGGGACTGAGCGACCAGTCGATCACATATCGCCACCTGCGTCCACGCGCGAAGCGTCCGATCGACGACTCGCTCGTGTTCCTGATGATCGGTCGCGCCGCCGCCGACGGGCAAATGCGTCTGACGCCACTGCTGAAATGCTTCGACATCCGCTGGAGCAGGCAAGGCAGCGATGGGTTGTTCGCGGCGATGGAGAAGGTCACCGACGAGCTGGCTCGTGGGGTGGGAGCCAAACCGTTTTTCGCATTGGACACGTGGCCGCTCAGTGGCTACATCACCGTGCATCCGCTGGGCGGTGCTCCGATGGCCGACGATCCGAAGCTGGGTGTCGTCGACGACACCGGCAAGGTACACGGCTATGAGGGTCTCTACGTACTGGATGGATCGATCGTGCCTACCGCGCTGGGAGTCAATCCGTCAAAGACGATCGCCGCCCTTGCCGAGCGCGGTGTCGAGCGGCTGATCGAGCGGGGCGCCTGAGCGATGGGCCCGCGTGAGCCGTCCGACGAGCTGAGCTTCTGAGCAGTGGGCCTACGCGAGACGCTAACCCTGCGCAAAGCCTGGCGCAACGACACCGGCAACCAGCACATCTACCCATTGCGCGAGGTGACTCCGACGACGCTGGAGGAGCTCTGTGCGGTGGTGCGCGAAGCCGAGCACGATGGTTGCACTGTGCGCGCCGTGGGGTCCGGGCATTCCTGGTCGGACGTCGCGCTGACCGACGGCATCCTCGTCCATCCCGGCGGGCTGAACAAGCCGTTGGACTTGGAGGCAGAGCTATTGCGCGCGCGCACCACGGACGCGTATGATGGCAACGACGGCGTCACCCTCGTTTGTGTCCAGGCGGGGATGACGATCGCCAGGCTCAACGCGCATCTAGGAGCTCTGAAGCTCGCGTTGCCGAACATGGGGGGCTTCGACGGGCAGACCGTGGCGGGTGTGATCTCGACATCGACCCACGGATCGGGTATCGGCTACGGGCCGATGTCCGACTTGGTGCGCTCGCTCGACATCGTCGGGCCGGGCGGCGTGGTCTACCGGATCGAGCCAGCTGACGGCCCAACCGACCCGGACGCCTACCGCGCGCGATACCCAGAGCATCAGCTCAGACAGGACGACCACTGGTTTCAGGCGGCCGTCGTGGGCATGGGCTGCATGGGCTTGATCTACTCGGTAACCCTCGCTGTGCAACCGCTGTTCTACCTGCGTGAGGTCCGCACGCTGAGCACGTGGTCGCAGGTGCGCAAGGAACTGGCGCTCGGCGAGGTGCTGGCGCAGAACGTCCACTACGAGCTGCTCTTCAACCCCTATCCGGACGAGCGGGGTGAGATCGAATGCCTCGTCACCACCCGCAATCCGGTAGCTCCCTCGGAATATCGCCACGACTGGCGCCGCAGTCGCAGCCTGCTTATGGAACTGGTTGCGCGCTTCCCGCTCACACCGCTGTTGATCAACCTGGCCGTCGGCCTGTTCCCGCGGATCTCGCCGTTCCTGATCGCCCAAGCGCTGAAGGCGCTCGTCAACGACGACTACGTGAACATCAGCTACCGCGTGTTCAATATCGGCGCGGCCAACTATTTGCCGGCCTACTCGTGTGAGATCGGCGTGCCAGCCGATGAGCCCCCGCTGAACCTGGCAGTCGAGAGGATCGTCGAAGTCGCGGCCCAGCGCAGGCGATTGGGCAACGTCTTTCACAGCTCGCCGATCTCACTGCGCTTCGTCAAGGCAAGCGACGCGTACATGTCGATGATGCAGGGACGTGACACGGTGATGATCGAGCTGATCATGGCAACCCACACCGTCGGCGGGATGGAGCTGCTGACCGAGCACGAGAACGCTCTCTACGAGCTCGGCGGACGTCCGCACTGGGGTCAGGTGAACTCGTTGACCGGCAGCCACGGTCTCGTGGCCTCGATGTATCCGCGCTATCGCGAGTGGCAGGAGGTCCATGCCGAGCTGGGCGCTAGCGGCGTCTTCGACAGTCCCTTCAGCAAGCGGGTGGGGATCTCCCGGGCGCGGTTCCGTGAGTGATGCATGGCTTGTGCGCGGCGTTCGTTCCGCCGGGCATTGACGAATAATCGGACTATGGACGACCGGCGGACGGCGTTGTCGGATGTGCTGCAGGCGATCGGGCTGCTGGTCGCGCTGGCGGCCTATGTCTACGCGATCGGCTGGTTTGTCACATGGGTGCACCTAGCGGCGGCGCGCCTGCCCGTTGCCGCGTCGCTGCCGGCGATCGACAACAAGGTCATCTTTGCCACCGGCGTCAGTGCCGTACTCGTGATGGCGATCGCGTTCGCTGCCATGTGCGCCGTCGCCTATGCCGTGCACATGGGTCGCTGGGAGGAGCACGCGGATGTGTGGAGCGACATCCTCGAAACGAGTCGCTCGAGCGCACGCGAGAGGTTCCTACAGGGGCGCTCCCCACGACCGGCACCGGCGCTCCACCAGCGCACGGCTGAGGAAGGCCTGGTGCGCGTGATCGCAGGCTTCAACGTCGGCGTGCTCTCGGTGGCGCTGGGTTTGGTGGGGGCCAGGTTCGTCAAGCCACTGGTCGATCAGTGGCAGCCGGGCCACTGGTGGGCGCTGCTCGTGCCGTGGGCGCTCTTCTCGATCATCTCAGCGGCCGTACTGGGCCGCGTCAACCCGTTGCGGGGCGGGCGCGTGGTGCACACGATCCTGTGGCTGCTCACTGCTGTGGTCTCGATGCTGTGCTCGGCGCCGCTCGGTCTGCTGTTGCTCACATGGATGGGGATCGCCACGTTCGGGCGTTGGTATGGCAAGCGACCGCTGCCCTCCTCGGCGTTCGAGTTCCTGCGTTCGCCACTGCCGTGGCTGCTGCTGACGGTCTATGCGTTGGTTGGGCTTGCATATTCGGCGATGCCCCCGGTCAGCTTCTCGCGGACAACGGTGCAGACGACGAGCGGAACGCGCCAAGGTGGCTACCTTGCGCGTAATGGATCGGGTATGTATCTCGTTTCCTGTACGCCACTGGCCAACGCCACCTCGATCGACAATCGAGTCGAATTCGTCGCGGCCGATGCGGTCAAGTCTGTCAGCACCGTCAGTGCGCAGTTCACGCTCGACTCGGGCTACCGCCCATCGCTGCCGACGCTCGCGCTGCACGCGTTCGGCGTCGACGCCGCCACCCCGACCTGGATCCGCCCAGAACTGAGGGAACGCCACGCACCGTGCGCCGGTCAGCCGCCGCCCAGCCCAAGTACTGGGTACGAAGCTTCGCAGCTGGGATCTGAGGTGTTCGCCGGTCCAGCCCCGCCGGGCGGGCGCGCACGCGACGGCGAGCCGCCGATCGAGCAGACGACCCCCGAGATCGCCGAGCTGGCAAAGCGCTTTCAACCGACCGTCCTGGTGTCCGACACCGACCCGTTCTGGCCTGTGTCGGTGGGAGCATTGCTTGAAGACATCGGCAACAAAGGCCAGTCGAACGTGTCTGCATCGTCAGGGTGTAAGCGGCTGCGCGATCACTCATCCCACGCTGAGCGATCTGCATTTGCAAGGGAGCAGCGCCGGCGAATACCTGCAGTATCCAGCCACTCCAGCACTTTCGCGGGGTCCCGAAGCGCAGCTGGAAGCGTTCCTGCGCGGACAGCAGGGACGCAACACTCCAGTCCCAACGCTCAAAGAACGCCTAGCCGATCCTGGCAAGCTCGACCCTTGGTCGACCGCTCAGGTCTACTTCTTCTACGCGGGAAAAGCCGACCCAGCAGATTGGCCGGCGCGCAACCGCACGATTGGGACAGGCTTGGTCGGGTTGCAGTACTGGTTCTTCTATCCATACAACTACTACCCAACGTTTGCGACGCCCGAGCTCATGAACCAGGCGCCGATCGCCGGGGACGTGCTCAACACCGATCTACACCAGGGCGACTGGGAGCACGTGACCGTGCTGATAGACCCGAAGACCAAGCAACCGCAATGGCTGTATATGGCTCATCACAGCAACGAGGGCGAATACCTGCCGTGGAACAGTCCGCTGCTCAGCTTCGACGAAGGCCACCCGGTCGTGCAGGCCGCCTATGGAGGCCACCCAACCTACCCGGCTTACTGTGGTCCGCGTCCGCGCTATGCAAACGGGCTCGATGGCCTGGTCAGCGACTGGCTGGTGTGCGGCGCGGGCAGGTTTGCCTTTCGGGCAAGCACAACGCCACTGGTGGACATCGCAAGGACACCGTGGGCGTGCTGGAAGGGCCATTTCGGCGTCGCCACGCCGAGCGAGGTCCAGGGCTCCAGTCGCAACGAGGACAGCGTTCAGCGCGCGCTCGACGACTACTACGAAGTGGCTGGTCCCCGCTCGCCGCTGTGGCAGGCCGAGAACGGCCACCTGAGCGCCGACGGCGAAAATCAGCCGGAATCGGGGTTTTGCGCGAGCAAGGGAGGTCCGCAGGGCCCGGAGAACGAAGCAATAAGCGAAGGAATCGGCCGCCCGAGGCAGCCAGCGGGGGATGCCGCGGCTTCGCCCAAAGCACACTGAGGCGCTTGGGTGCCGAGGCTGGGACGCGGTTGTCGGCGGCGGCGTGTGATGCAGCGCGGCGAGGTACGTATGGTGGAGTTCGACGTCGCAACGGACGCCGAGGTAGTGCGTGTCGAAGTCTCGACCGATTGGACTGCCGTGGATGTTTGTGTGGGCCTCAGCCACTTACTGTGACTCAACGCGAGGACAGCCGTACTTTCTCCGCGGCCTTTGCCTGTGCCGTACCCGCGCTTGCCTGGAGTGTCAGAGTGTAAGTGCCCGCCTTTGCCTGCTTGCCGCTCAACTTGCGGTTCCACGTGATCGTGTCACTGCCGACCTTGCCGTTGCTCGTGGCGACGATCACTGGTCCTTTGCTAGTTGCGCCGGCCTTCCTGGCCGAGTCACGTGAAGCCCCTTTAGCCGCTGTTTTTGCGCCGGCTGCGGTCGTGACGCTGAGGGTTACTTTCGCGGCGGCGGTGAGGGCGTAGTGAACGGTCACGCTGCTTGCCGCGACGATCGTCTGGAAGGGGACGATCACGATCGTCGTTGGGGCGTCGGCTCCGGGCAAGCCTGCTTTGCCTTCAGGACCGGCTTTGCCTTCTGTGCCCGCTTTGCCTTCAGGACCGGTCTTGCCTTCCATGCCGGCTTTGCCTTCAGGACCCACAGGTCCGCGAATCGCGGGTGGGGGCGCGTAGCTTGTGGGGTAGACGCCGATCGAATTGGTCGAGAAGTCCGTGAACCAGACAGCTTGACCGGGTCCGAACGCGACTCCGCTCTGCGGGCACGCGCGTAGGTTGGTTTCCAAGTAGCAGTAGGAACTGTGCGCGGGGACCGGGGCTTTCGCTTCGTCGGTGAAGATCCCCTGAGAGGTGACCCGCACGAGCGTCGCGCCCTGGCCGACGTCGTGCACGTACCAGAATCCGAGGTTGGAGTCGCCCAGCAGCTGCCCGATGCTGAACTCGTAGCCAGGAATTGTGACTTCTGAGATCGTCGCGGCAAAGAACGGGAGCCGGTCGAGCGCGTCGGTGCCGTTCGGTTCGAAGCCCGAGAAATACAACGCGCCGTCCGAGCCGGTGGCGATGCCCATCGCGTCCTGGGATTTCGGCAAAGTCGTCTCTCCGGCGTACCCTGCGACGGTCTGATAGCCGACGTGATGGCCGCTGCCGCCGCTGTACCACATGAAGCTGCCTTCGCCCGTGCCGGCGGTCAAGTACAGCGGGTTGTCGTCGCCGAACAGCGTCCCGTCCTCGGTGATCGCGCCGGCAGGGGTGATGTATCCCACCTTGGAGGATCCATACTCGGCAAACCACACGTTGCCTTCGCTGCCGAGCGCGACACCCATCGGTTCGGCGTTCGCGGTGGGTAGGGCGTATTCGGCGATCGCACCCGTCGAGGGCACGAGCTTGCCGATCTTGTCGGCGTGGGTCTCGCTGAACCAGATGTTTCCGTCGGACCCGGTCACGATCCCGTTCGGCTGAGCGTTGGCGGTGGGGATCGGATACTCGGTTATTTTCCCGGTGGAGTCGATCCGCCCGATCTTGTCGCCGGCCGCCTCGGTGAACCACATCGCTCCGTCCGGGCCGGGCGCTATCGCCGACGGATTGCTTTCCCCAGTCGGTATCGGGTACTCGGTGATAGGCCCATCAAAGCCCCATGCGGAGGTGCTTCCCGCGATCGCCGCGATCAGTGTCGCGGCCAGGCTCAAACCGACGATGTATGCGTGTCGCATCAGATCTCCGTTCAGGGTTCCAAGAGTGCCGCGCCCGACCGAGCGCGGCACTGAGTCAAATCGCGATCAACATACAAGGCCGATAGGCGAACAGCGGACTCATAGCCGAATGTTCGGCCGGCCTGGCCTCTTTCGCGCGTAATCGTCAAGCTGGACTGGGCGAGGCTATGATCCAAGCATGATCGAGCCAGGGAAGAATGCCCCTGACTTCGAGCTGCCCGACCAGGATGGACGCACGGTCAAGCTCTCGGATTTTCGCGGGCGGCCGGTGGTCGTGTACTTCTATCCGAAGGCAGCGACGCCTGGCTGCACTACCCAGGCGTGCGGCGTGCGCGACCATCGCGCTGACTACGAGCAGGCAAACGCGGTCGTGCTGGGGATCTCTCCCGATCCTGTCGTCAAGGTCAAGAAGTTTCACGAGAAGGAGGGGCTGAACTTCGCCCTGCTGGCTGACGAGGGCCATCGCGTGGCCGACGCTTACGGCGTCTGGGTCGAGAAGTCCATGTATGGCAAAACGTATTTCGGCAACGAGCGCACGACGTTCGTGATCGACCCCGATGGAAAGGTGGCTCAGGTCCTGCGCAAGGTCAAGCCGGCCGAGCACGACGCGCTTGTGCTCGAGGCGCTGGATCTCGCGGCGCCGCCCGTCATTTAGCACCCCAGTCGCCTGATCTGTTCAGTGGGCGAGTCGCCTTCGGCCGCGGCCACGAGGCTCTGCTTACGCCATCGACGCGTGGCTCAGCTCGCTGGAGAAGCGCAAGACCGGGAACAACAACAAGACATCTCCCCAATCGACCAATCGGAGGAAAGCACGATGAGCGCAGTGGAAATAGACGAAGCAAAGCTCGAAGAGTTCATGGGTCAGTTCGTGGGCGACCTGGGCGCGGCGATCACCACGCCGCTGGTCCTGATCGGCGACAAGCTCGGCCTGTACAAGGCGATGGCAGACAGCGAGCCGGTCACCTCGCAGGAGTTGGCCGAGCGCACCGACTGTCACGAGCGCTACATCCGCGAGTGGCTGTGTCAGCAGGCGGCCAGCGGCTACGTCGAGTACGACGCGACCGCAGGCACGTTCAGACTGCCGCCAGAGCAGGCGATGGCGTTGGCCGACGAAAACAGCCCGGCGTTCATCCCGGGCGCCTTTCAGCTGGTGGCGGCCACCATCAAGGACGAGTCGCAGATCGCCGAGCGCTTCCGCTCGGGCGAGGGCTTTGGCTGGCACGAGCACCATCACGACCTGTTCGCAGGCACCGAGCGGTTCTTCAGGCCTGGTTATCTGGCGAACCTGGTGGACGCCTGGCTGCCGGCGCTCGATGGCGTGCTCGACAAGCTCTCGGCCGGCGCCCGCGTCGCGGACATCGGCTGCG
Source organism: uncultured Solirubrobacterales bacterium (assembly GCA_963827045.1). GTDB lineage: Bacteria > Actinomycetota > Thermoleophilia > Solirubrobacterales > Solirubrobacteraceae > Palsa-744. Next base: position 497,032 of record CAWGZH010000002.1, on the reverse strand, counting down.
GCCATGGCGCCTCGACGATCCTGATGGCGAAGGCGTTCCCGGCCTCTCGTTTCGTCGGATCGGACTACCACGAGGGCTCGGTGAAGGAGGCCCGCGCCGCCGCCGAGCGTGCCGGAGTCTCAGATCGCGTGAGCTTCGAGGTGGCATCCGCGAAGGACTTCGGCGGTGGGCCGCTCGACCTGGTGTGCGTGTTCGACGCGCTGCACGACATGGGCGACCCGGTGGGCGCGACGTCTCACGTGCGCGAGCAACTCGCCCCTGACGGCACGTGGATGGTCGTCGAGCCCCTGGCGGGCGACGCGGTCGAGGAGAACCTCAACCCAGTCGGGCGCATTTTCTACGGCGGCTCGACGATGCTCTGCACGCCCGCCTCGCTGAGCCAGGAGGTCGGCTTGGCGCTAGGCGCCCAGGCCGGCGAGCAGCGCCTCACCGAGGTTTTGGGCGAAGGCGGCTTCAGCCGCGTGCGTCGCGCCGCTGAGACGCCTTTCAACCTGGTGCTCGAGGCGCGGCCGTGAGCACCGTGACGGTCGTGGACGAGGAGGCCAGTCGGATCCTCGTCCGCGACGGCGAGCAAAGCCGCGCGCGCTATCCCGACAGCGAAGGCTTTGTCGAGCGGGGCGGGCAGCGACTGTTCTACGAGCTGCTCTAGCCAGGAGGCTGCAAATCTGCCGCTTGTGTAGCCGCGGTGGGTCCCGGGTAAGGTGACTGTGGAGTTCGGACGCTGACGCAAGCGCCGACTTCAGTGCGGCAAACGCGCGAAACCGAGCTGGTGCCTATCGGCCTGTTGCAGGAAGGGAGTCAGCCTTGAACGATGGTAGTGACGGCCCCGAAGGCGTTCCACCACTGCCGCCGCCGATCCCGGGCGCGGACGATCCCACTTCCGGAGCCGGATATCCACCGGCTCCGCCGGGCACTGGCTATCCGTCCGCAACGTCCGGTCCCGGCGGCCCGCCTCCGCCCGGAGGCAGCTATCCGCCTCCGGTAGATAACAAGGATGGTGGCAACGGCTGGGCGATCGCGGTCGCAGTCGCGATCGTGATCGCGCTGGTCGTCGTTGTCGTAGTACTTGTCTCCAACAAAAGCTCCAAACCGACCCCGACGATCACAAACCAATCGCTCAGCGTCGGCCACTCGACGACGGTCAACCCGACGACGGTAACTCAGCAGACGACGGTCACGACCCCCACGACGACGGTAACGACACCGGCAAAGACGGTCACGACACCCGCCCAGACGAGCACTACAACGACGACGGGTACGACCAGCAAGCCGTCCACTGGGACGACGACTGCTCCAGCGGGCGCCACACCGTAGACAGTGGCCGCTGAGCGATTTGGTCTGCGACCGTCGCAGCGGTAGCCGCGACTTGCCCAACGACGGTCGTCGAGGATAACGCGCCGCGTTTGCCTGGCCTTGTAAGAGTTTGCGCAGGGTTTGTGGGGATTGACGACTCGTATATTCGCCCAGCCTCCCAGAGCAGCCGACACGCTGTAAGATCGAATGATACCGTTCTGGCGAATCTGACTTAATGACTCAGTGACCAGAGCGGGAATCGGGGGAAAGGCGGACCCAATGCACCCAGGATGTCGAAGATCGGTAAGGCCGGTTGGGTCGGTCGTCGAGCGGGTTGCGTTGGTGCTTGTGTTGAGCGGTGTTGTGTTGGCGATGCTTGGCATCCTTTTTGGGCCGGCGCCGGCGCTGGCGATCGACGATGAGCCGCAGCAGCCTGAGCCGGTTAACGTCGAAGCGCCTAGGTTGACCGGCATGCCGGCGGTGGCTCAGACGCTTTCCTGCTCGCAGGGTAGCTGGGCTAATGTGCCAACGGGCTACACCTATAGGTGGCTGCGAGACGGTAGCCCGATAGCGGGTCAGTCGGCGAGTACTTATGTTGTGCAGAGCGCCGATGTTGGCAGCTCGATCGCGTGTGAAGTCGTCGCCGGTAGCGCTGGTGGCGAATACGCGATTGTGGGTCTGCCGAGTGGTGCCTACAACGTCTGGTTCTCTTATAACGAAGCCGGTGGTTACCTGCCTCAATATTTCAGTGGCAAAGCCTCCTTCTCCGAAGCCACGTCGGTGTCGGTCACGGCGGGCGGCACGACTTTGCAGATCGACGCCGCGATGTCTACGAGCGAACCCGCGGTGTCCACCCGAGGGGATGGTCAGATTGAGGGCACCGTTACGAGCGCCTCCGATGGAGCGGCGCTGGCCGACATCTCAGTCTCTGCCTACGGCGGGGAAGGCGAGAGCGGCCAGGTAACCACAAACGCCAACGGCGAATACACGATCGCGGACTTGCCCGCGGGTTCCTACATTGTCCTCTTCTCCAGCTTCAACGAAAACGGCGAATCCTCACAGAACTATGTGAGCCAGTTTGAGAAAGTGTCGGTGGACGCAAGGAGCACGACCGCGAGGGTCGATGCAGCGATGCAGCCCGGTGCGCAGATTTCTGGGAGGGTGAGCGCCGCCGCGGATGGAGCGCCGCTTGCCGACATCCAGGTCTGCGCCGACGGCACAACCGTCCGGTACTCGCGCTGCGCGACCACGAACGCCGCTGGCAAATACACGCTCTCGGGCCTGCTCACGGGCTCCTACCGTGTCGCGTTCTACCTCTACGAAGGAAGCGACTACCCTCGCAACTATGCGCCCCAGTACTACAACGGCAAGTCCTTGTCCTCTGAAGCTGGAGCGGTGTCGGTGGTTGCGGGGGGCTCGCCGGCCTTGGGGATCGACGCTGAAATGCAGCCCGGCGGGCAGATCAGCGGGACGGTGACCGCTGCCGCCGCTGCCGCCGGTGGCTCGGTCGCCGGTATCGGGGTCTGCGCCTACGAACTGCCCGTTTCGACGCTGCCAGATGAACTCTGCGCTGTCACCAACGCCAGTGGCGAATACACGATTGTGGGCCTAGCGAGCGGCTCTTACGAAGTCGCATTCATACGACGAGGCTACGAAGGCGACGATTACCTGCCGCAGTACGGGAGAGACGTGTCAGTGACTGCCGGGAGCACGACTTCGGGGGTCGACGCCGCATTGTCTCCCGCAGGGGTGGTCACTGGGAGGGTGATCGCCGCCTCCAGTGAAGCCGCGCTCGCCAACAGCGAGGTCTGCGCCGGAGAAGAGCCGCCGTCCTTAAAATTTCTCAAGGTTCAGCTGCGCTACTACTAACGCCGCTGGTGAATACACGATTGTGGGTCTGTCCAGCGGTTCTTACAACGTCAAGTTCTATCACCCCGAAGGCGACAATTATCTGGGACAGTCCGAGGCTGGGGTGTCGGTGACTGCGGGGAGCACGACTGCGGGGGTTGACGCCGCATTGCCTACCGGTGGGGTAATCGCGGGCCGGGTGACGGCGGGCTCGGGTGGTGCGGCGCTCGTCGGCATCGAAGTCTGCGCGAACGAGACATCTCTCGGCTACAGCGAACTCGGCTACGGCAAAGGTTGCGCCGTCACGAATAGTGGCGAGGGCTCGAACAGCGCTACCAGCAATGCATTGGCTGTGCCTGTGCCTGTGTCTGTGTCGAGCGTCGTGTCCGCGACCGTCGGTTTCTCGCTGGTCCGAGCGCCGAGCTTTGACGCGAAGACCGGTGACCTTGATTTCTATTTCAAGCTTGCCGGTGCGGGCACGTTGCGCTGGAGTCTTGCCTTCAGGGGCGCCGAAGCCGGCATCGCAGATTCGCTGGGCCCGGCGCTTGGTGGGGCGATCGGTGATGATTTGACGCGCATCGATCGCGCGGTTACAGAAGCGTTCGGGGGGAAGGACAAGCGTTGCAACGCCGGTTCTCTGAAGCATGGGGGCCGCTGCATACGCGCGCTGATGTCGCTGGCGAGCGGTTCGAAGAGTTTTGCGGCCGGCACGGTCGAGGTCAAGGTGCATGCCGGCGCCAAGGCGATTAAGGCGCTGAAGGCGGGTCGCACGCTGTACGCGGGCGGCCTCTTCGAGTTCCAGTCCGCGCTGGGGGGCGCACCGGTCACCCGCACCGTAGCGGTGGTGGTGCGATGGCCCAAGCGAAAGACGCATGGCGCGATCCCTGCCCAGCTACCCAAAAAGCACAAAACACTGTAAGCTCGAATTGTGCCGTCCTAGCGAATCTGACTTAATGACTCAATGACCAGAGCAGGAATCGGGGGAAAGGCGGACCCAATGCACCCAGGATGTAGAAGATCATTAAGGCCAGTTGGGTCAGCTGTTGAGCGGTTCGTGTTGAGCGGTGTTGTGTTGGCGATGTTCGGCATCCTTTTTGGGCCGGCGCCGGCGTTGGCGATCGACGATGGGCCGCAGCAGCCTGAGCCGTTCAGCGTCGAAGCGCCTAGGTTGACGGGCATGCCGGCGGTGGGACAGACGCTTTCTTGCTCGCAGGGTGTCTGGGCTAATACACCAACGGGCTATAGCTATAGGTGGTTGCGCGAGGGTAGCCCGATAGCGGGCCAGTCGGCGAGTACTTATGTTGTGCAGAGCGCGGATGTCGGCAACTGGATTGCGTGTGAAGTCGTGGCCGGTAGCGCTGGTGGCGAATACGCGATTGTGGGTCTGCCGAGTGGCCCCTACAACGTCTGGTTCTCTTCTCACGGAGCCGGTGGTTACCTGCCTCAGTACTTCAGCGGCAAGGCTTCCTCCTCCGAAGCCACTTCGGTGGCGGTCACGGCGGGCGGCGCGACTTTGCAGATCGACGCTGCGATGTCTACGAGCGAACCTGCGATGTCCAGCCCAGGCGAAGCGGTGCCCAACCCGGAGGATGGTCAGATCGAGGGCACCGTTACGAGCGCCTCCGACGGAGCGCCGCTGGCCGACATCTCAGTCTCTGCCGGCAATCGCCAGGCCGACGGCCAGGCGACCACAAACGCCAACGGCGAATACACGATCGCGGACTTGCCCGCGGGCTCCTACAATGTCGGCTTCTCCCGCCAAGAACTTTCGCAGAACTATCTGACCCAGTCTGAGGAAGTATCGGTAGCTGCGGGGAGCACTACTTCGGGGGTTGATGCCGCGATGCAGCCTGGTGCGCAGATTTCTGGGAGGGTGAGCGTCGCCGCGGATGGAGCGCCGCTTGCCGATATCGAAGTCTGTGCCCACGGCACAACGGTCGAGTACTGGAGCTGCACGACCACGAACCCCGGCGGCGAATACACGGTCTCGGGCCTGTTTACGGGCTCCTACAATGTCGCGTTCACCCTAGGTTGGGAAAGCAACGGCTACAACTCCCGCGACAACTATGCGCCCCAGTACTACAACGGCAAGGCTTTGTCTTCTGAAGCTGAAGCGGTGGCGGTGGTTGCGGGGGGCTCGCCGGCCTTGGGGATCGACGCTGAAATGCAGCCTGGCGGGCAGATCAGCGGTACGGTGACCGCCGCCGCTGGCGGCGGCGCGGTTGCCGGCATGGGGGTCTGCGCCTACGAATTGCCCGTTTCGGCGCCGCCAGGTGGTCCCTGCGCTGTCACCAACGCCAGCGGCGAATACACGATTGTGGGTCTTGGGAGTGGCTCTTACGAGGTCGCATTCATACGACGAGGCTTCGAAGGCGACAATTACCTGCCGCAGTACGGGAGAGACGTGTCGGTGACTGCCGGGAGCACGACTGCGGGGGTTGACGCTGCATTGTTTCCCGCTGGGGTGGTCACTGGGAGGGTGACCGCCGCCTCCAGTGGAGCTGTGCTCGCCAACAGCGAAGTCTGCGTCGGACAATCGTGGCCATTCTTCGATTTCTCAGGGTTCGATTGCGCTACCACTAACGCCGCTGGCGAATACACGATCGTGGGCCTGCACAGTGGTTCTTACAACGTCAAATTCTATCCCTACAAAGGCGGCAATTACCTGCCGCAGTCCGAGGAGGTGTCGGTGACCGCGGGCAGCACGACGGCGGGGGTTGACGCTGCATTGCCTCCTGGTGGGGTGATCGCAGGCAGCGTGACGGCGGCCTCGGGTGGCGCAGCGCTCGCCGGCATCGAAGTTTGCACCAACAAGACGTCGCCCGGCGACGGCGAAGGTTGCGCCGTCACGAATCGCGGGGGCTCGAATAGCGCTACCAGCAATGCATTGCCTGTGCCTGTGCCTGGGCCTGTGTCTGGGCCGAGTGTCGTGTCGGCTGCTGGCGGTTTCTCGTTGGTGAGGGCGCCGAGTTTTGACGCGAAGACCGGCGACCTTGATTTCTATTTCAAGCTTGCCGGTGCGGGCAGGTTGGGCTGGAGTCTGGCCTTCAGGGGCGCCGAAGCCGGCATCGCAGATTCGTTGAGCTCGGCGTTTGGCGGTGCGATAGGTGATGATTTGACGCGTATCGATCGCGCGGTCATCGAAGCGCTTGGGGGGAAGAATGGGCGTTGCAAAGCGGGTTATCTGAAGTATGGGGGCCGCTGCGTACGTGCGCCGATGTCGCTGGCGAACGGTTCGAAGAGCTTCCCGGCGGGCACGGTCGAGGTCAAGGTGCATGCCGGCGCCAGGGCGATCGAGGCGTTGAAGGCGGGTCGCACGCTGTACGCGGGTGGACCGTTCGAGTTTCAGTCCGCGCTGGGCGGCGCGCCGGTCACCCGCACCGTAGCGGCGATGGTGCGATGGCCTAAGAGCAAGACGCATGGCGCGAAGCGGATAGCTTGATGCTGGCTCGCGCCTTTGGGGCGTGCGCACTGTCGTTTCTGGTCGTGACATCCGTAGCGTCGGCAAACCCGCCAACCACGGTTGTCATCGAAGGCGAAACGTATCACTGCGCCGATCGAACTCCCGCCCAAGAAGTTCAAGGTCCGCAGTCACCGCCAAGCTTTGCCGACACGCTCAACTTTATGTTTCCAGAGCGAACCATCTGCCCGGCGGGCCAGGTTCCTGAGCCACGATCTCCTAGCAACACCATTCCGCCGAGCCCGTCTGAAATCGAAGGCTACGACTATTATTGGGCACACGAGGGCAGCGAAGTCTTAGAAACCGAAGAAGTGACAGGGCTTGAAGGATACACGACCAGTCAGGATAATTACGTAGGTGAAGGCGGGCATAGCATATCCCAGCTATGGGCAGAAAATCATATAAGCAAAGAATACGATAACAGCGACATCGAGTTCGGTTGGACGGACGAAACAGGGCCATATGATATAGCCGAGCCAGATCTGTTTGTGTTTAGAATCGACGATGGTCAAGTGTGTTCCAAATACAACGCATGCGGGTACGTTCAAGTATCAAATCTATTCGGCTATATCGCGGGCTATCCCATTCGGAGTCCGGCTTCTCTACTGAGTCTCGGTGAAGTTCACCATTATCAACTTTTAGAGGAAGGCACCAGCGGGGAATGGTTAGTATTACTCGACGGTGAAGAAGTTGGATATTTTCCAGCGTCAGCCTGGTCCAAAAGGCCCCTAATTTACTTGAAACAGGAGCTCGCTGGTGGCGAGGTGTCGGGGAAGAGTGCGACCCCTTCGATCACGATGGGCGATGGCTATCCGGCAAGTTCCGAACAGTCTGCTTACTGGTCTGGGATACAGGATATCTCAAAAGGCTCCCCTCGGTGGGTGAAATTTCATCCAGAAGAAGGAGAAGTAGAAACCGGCGATGGATGGGAACCCGCGGCCTATAGCCTCGGCGAAGGCGGCACATTCATCGACGGCGGGCCCGCCGGCAGCAACTTCAGATACGGTGGCCCCGGCTGGTGCAAGCATGGAAGTCCGGGCTATTGCGGTCCGCCGGTCGCGAAAACCGAATCGGTATCCGGGATACAGCTAAATCAGGCCACGCTGCACGGAACTATCGTGAACACCGGAGGCGAAGGAACAACAAAGTACCATTTCGTATACGGGTTTGACGAGGAGTCGCTCGAATGCGAATGTGAACTCTCCCATGTGACTCCGGAAATCAGCGCCGGCACGGGGCCCGTAGAAGCCACTGTTACCGGGCTCAAAGAAGGAGAAACCTATTATTACGAGATCGTAGTCTCGAACTCCGCCGGCAAGCAAAGAGGCTCCGTCGTGTCGTTTATGACGCCACAGCTGCCGTTCGTGATAACCAAGGAAGCGAAGGAAATCACACGTACGAGCGCTGTGATCGAAGGTATAGTCAATCCAGTCGGGGTAAAAACCGAATATTGGTTGGAATATGGTGAGGGTTCCTTTGAAGCAAAAACGACGCCAGAAGAAGCAAGCACCAGCGGATGGCACGCGGACCACGCGACATACGGTTCACTTGAAGCCTGTAGCGAATATCAATTCCGTATCGTCGCGTCAAACGAATACACTAAAAAATACAGTCCAGGCGGTGTGATCGATGGGGATACGGAACATTTTACGACGAAGTGTAAGCCGTTAGTTCAAGCTGTGGCGACATCTGAACTGAAGCCGGGTAGCGTGATTTTGGACGGGGAAGTGAATCCGCAGGAAGCGGAAACGACGTATCACTTCGAATACGATACGCGCGAATATAAGGAAGGGGAAGCGGCTCACGGTACGAGTGTGCCGGCTCCGGCCGCGTCGCTGGGATCGGGGGCCGCTTTTGTGGCGGTCAACGAGGCGGTCGTCAATTTGATTCCAGACCAGACGTATTATTTCCGTGTAGTGGCGAAGAATGTCAGTGGCGAAACGGCTAGCGCGGAGGGGTCGTTCAAGCCGCCCGAGGATTGGGAAATGGGCGGCAAACTGGTGACGACGGCGACGCCGGTGAAGTCTGAAGGCGCGATCCTGGTGGAAGGGGAAGGGGGGCTGGTTAACGCGACGGCGGAATGCTCGGTCAAGGAGGAAGGGAATGTCGATGGTGGCGCCGGTGAAATCACGAAAGTGACGGGCGTGAAAGGCGAACCGTCGATAGCCTGTGTCGCCGTGAAGAAAGGCTTGTCGTGTGAAGGCACGACGGCCGAAGTCCAAGCGGTCGGGCTACCGTGGAGCACAGAACTCGTCAATGAACCAGTGAAGAACGCAAAAGGTGAAGTGACCGGCTACAGCGTTCGCAACCGCGTCTATGGCAGCGGCGCGGGCTGGATGCTGAAGTGCGATGTCAGTAAAGAAATACATACGACGTCGTGTGTGGGCGAAACTTCGGGGAACGTCGAAAACATTTCTGCTGGGGTTCCGGTCGAATTCGATGTGAAGTCGCCGCGTTTGGATTGTGCGGGCAAAGAAGCTGCGGGCATGATGGAAGGCGCGTTGGTGTTCTCGGCTGAAGGGTCTGTATTGAGCGCGTATGGCGCGAAAACGGGTCCGCTCGCGCCGAACGTGGTTACCGGTGCGTCGAGTGTGACGAGTACTGGTGCGACGTTGAACGGGACGGTCGCGGCGAAGGCGTTAGAAACGACTTACCATTTTGAATATGGGAAGACGACGGCTTATGGTTCGAGCGTACCGGTGCCGAGTGGGAGTATTGGGTCGGGTCGGTTGCGTGTTGGGGTGAGCCAATCGTTGAGTGGTCTTGAAACGAGCACGCTGTACCATTACAGACTCGTTGGAACCAACAGCGCCGGCACCAGCTACGGCGAAGATAAAATGTTTACGACTGGTTATCCGGCGAAGTGGCTTGTGAATGGTGAAGAAGTGGTTTTGGCGAAGAAAGTGTCGGGTGAAGGGACGTTGTTGGTGGAAGGGTCGGGTTCGTATGGTTCGTTGGTCGCGGAATGTGCTGTGAAGGTGTCGGGTCGTTTCGCGCTTGCTGGTGGCGATAAGATTGAAAGTGTTACGAATACTGCTGGGGAATCTGTGGTGTCGTGTGTGGCGGTGACGAAGGGTTTGCGGTGTGAAGGCTCGACGCTTGAGGTAGAAGCGACGGGGTTGCCGTGGAATACGGAATTGGTGGATGAACCGGTGAAGAACGAAAGTGGCGAAGTCGTGGGCGACGCTGTACGCAACCGGGTTTACGGGACCAGTCCGGGTTGGATCGTGAAGTGCAAGATTAGTGGGGTGTGGCAGCCGACGTCGTGTGTGGGCGAAACCTCGGGGAACGTTGAAAATATTTCTGCTGGGGTTCCGGTCGAATTTGATGCGAAGTCGCCGCGTTTGGATTGTGCGGGTAAAGAAGGCACGGGGATGGTGGAAGGCTCCGTAGTGCTCTCAGCCGAAGGCGCTTCGTTGAGTGTGTACGGCGCGAAAACGGGTCCGCTCGCGCCGAACGTGGTTACCGGCACGTCGAGTGTCACGAGTACTGGTGCGACGTTGAACGGGACGGTCGCGGCGAAGGCGTTAGAAACGACTTACCATTTTGAATATGGGAAGACGACGGCTTATGGTTCGAGCGTACCGGTGCCGAGTGGGAGTATTGGGTCGGGTCGGTTGCGTGTTGGGGTGAGCCAATCGTTGAGTGGTCTTGAAACGAGCACGCTCTACCATTACAGGCTCGTGGGGACGAACGGTGCCGGCACGAGCTATGGTGAAGATAAAATGTTTACGACTGGTTATCCGGCGAAGTGGCTTGTGAATGGTGAAGAAGTGGTTTTGGCGAAGAAAGTGTCGGGTGAAGGGACGTTGTTGGTGGAAGGGTCGGGTTCGTATGGTCAGTTGGTAGCGGAATGTGCTGTGAAGGTGTCGGGTCGTTTCGCGCTTGCTGGTGGCGATAAGATTGAAAGTGTTACGAATACTGCTGGGGAATCTGTGGTGTCGTGTGTGGCGGTGACGAAGGGTTTGCGGTGTGAAGGCTCGACGCTTGAGGTAGAAGCGACTGGTCTGCCGTGGAATACGGAATTGGTGGATGAACCGGTGAAGAACGAAAGTGGCGAAGTCGTGAGCGACGCTGTACGCAACCGGGTTTACGGGACCAGTCCGGGCTGGATCATCAAGTGCAAGGTCAGTGGGGTGTGGCAGCCGACGTCGTGTGTGGGCGAAACCTCGGGGAACGTCGAAAATATCTCCGCTGGGGTTCCGGTCGAATTTGATGCGAAGTCGCCGCGTTTGGATTGTGCGGGCAAAGAAGGCACGGGGATGGTGGAAGGCTCCGTAGTGCTCTCAGCCGAAGGCGCTTCGCTTAGTGTGTACGGCGCGAAAACGGGTCCGCTCGCGCCAAATGTGGTTACCGGCACGTCGAGTGTCACGAGTACTGGTGCGACGTTGAACGGGACGGTCGCGGCGAAGGCGTTAGAAACGACATACCATTTTGAATATGGGAAGACGACGGCTTATGGTTCGAGTGTGCCGGTGCCGAGCGCGAGTATAGGGTCGGGTCGGTTGCGTGTTGGGGTGAGCCAGTCGTTGAGTGGTCTTGAAACGAGCACGCTCTACCATTACAGGCTCGTGGGGACGAACGGTGCCGGCACGAGCTATGGTGAAGATAAAATGTTTACGACTGGTTATCCGGCGAAGTGGCTTGTGAATGGTGAAGAAGTGGTTTTGGCGAAGAAAGTGTCGGGTGAAGGGACGTTGTTGGTGGAAGGGTCGGGTTCGTATGGTCAGTTGGTAGCGGAATGTGCTGTGAAGGTGTCGGGTCGTTTCGCGCTTGCTGGTGGCGATAAGATTGAAAGTGTTACGAATACTGCTGGGGAATCTGTGGTGTCGTGTGTGGCGGTGACGAAGGGTTTGCGGTGTGAAGGCTCGACGCTTGAGGTAGAAGCGACTGGTCTGCCGTGGAATACGGAATTGGTGGATGAACCGGTGAAGAACGAAAGTGGCGAAGTCGTGAGCGACGCTGTACGCAACCGGGTTTACGGGACCAGTCCGGGCTGGATCATCAAGTGCAAGGTCAGTGGGGTGTGGCAGCCGACGTCGTGTGTGGGCGAAACCTCGGGGAACGTCGAAAATATCTCCGCTGGGGTTCCGGTCGAATTTGATGCGAAGTCGCCGCGTTTGGATTGTGCGGGCAAAGAAGGCACGGGGATGGTGGAAGGCTCCGTAGTGCTCTCAGCCGAAGGCGCTACGTTGAGTGTGTACGGCGCGAAAACGGGTCCGCTCGCGCCAAACGTGGTTACGGGCGCGTCGAGTGTGACGAGCACCGGCGCGACGTTGAACGGGACGGTCGCGGCGAAGGCGTTAGAAACGACATACCATTTTGAATATGGGAAGACGACGGCTTATGGTTCGAGTGTGCCGGTACCGAGCGCGAGTATCGGGTCTGGCCGGTTGCGTGTCGGGGTGAGCCAGTCGTTGAGTGGTCTTGAAACGAGCACGCTCTACCACTACAGGCTCGTGGGGACGAACGGCGCCGGGACCAGTTACGGTGAAGACCGTACATTCACCCCAGGCTACCCCGCGAAGTGGCTGCTCAATGGCGAAGAAGCGATAACGAGAAAGACAAAAGGGGAAGGAACGATAATCCTCGAAGACGACGGACTGGACGCCGCGGTGGAATGCATCGTGGACATAACCGGTCACGCGGGGGTGCTGACAAACAACATAGAAACGCTCACCGGCGCCAAAGGCGAATCGAAAATCGCCTGCCACACGATAAAGCAGGGCTGGTGCGGCGCCTCGACCATCGAAGTCCAAGCCCAGGGCCTGCCCTGGAGCACGGGACTGAGCGACGAACCGATCAAGAACGCGAAAGGCGAAATAACAGGCTACGAACCCAGAGAGCGTATCTATAACACCAGCACCGCCGGCTGGCAACTCAGCTGCAAAGCACTCGGCAGCACGCTGACCGACACCTGCAGCGGAGAACCGTCGGGCAGCACCGAAAACATAAGCACAGGCGTGCCAGTCGAATTCGAAACCAGATCGGCAGGCCTGACATGCACAGGCAGCGCGATCGGCACAGGCACACTCGAAGGCGTACTGCTGCTGACCAGCACAGAAGGAACCCTGAGCATCTCCGGCGCAAAGGCCGGACCGCTGCCACCGGCGGTCGCGACCGGCGAAGCAAGCGGCGTGACGAGCAGCAGTGCCAGCCTGAGCGGCACAGTCGCCGCGAAGGGCATCGAAACCAAATACCACTTCGAATACGGAAAGACCGTCAGCTACGGCAGCAACATCCCAGCCGCGGGCGCAAGCGCCGGGTCGGGCCGCACCCGCGTACCCGTCAGCCAGAGCCCCACCGGCCTCGAAGCAAACACCGTCTACCACTATCGCATCGTCGCAACCAACAGCGCTGGCACCAGCAACGGCGAAGACAAAACATTCACCACGGGCTGATGCGAGCAACCGGCGATCTCGACGAGGAAGGCCTCCAGGTCGAGGACGACGACGACTTCTAGCGGCTTCTGGTGCGGAGGACCGTAGGCTTGGTCTGTGCCCATAGCGTCAACCTCGATCACGAGCAGCCTCGACTCGTTCGTTGAAGCCGCCGGCCAGTTCTTCTCTGACCTGGCGGCGGTCCACTGGGGCGCGCTGACGCTCGGCCTGTTGTTCTTCGGCCTGAATCTGACGCTGCGCTCGCGCGCGTTCTTCCACAGTCTGCGCGCTGCCTATCCGGCGGTGCGTTTCCAGTGGCGGCGCATCTGGGGCGCCTATGTAGCGGCGGTGGGCTTCAACAACGTGGTACCGGCCCGCGGCGGGGACATCATCAAGCTGTTTCTGGCCAAGAGTTCGATACCGGGCTCCTCTTACCCGACGGTCGCCGCAGCCTTCTTCGTCGAGGCGGTCTTCGACGTGAGCGTGGGCGTGTTTGTGCTCATCTTCGCCTTCAGCCAGGGCGTCTTTCCCAAGCCGCCGGACTTCTCCAAGCTGAACTCCTTCGACATCTCATATCTGGCCGAGCATTTCCGCTTCACGCTCTTTCTGATCACACTGTTGGCAGTCCTGGCTCTCCTAGCCTTTGCGCTGCTGTCAGTGCGCGTCAAGGCGTTCTGGATCCGTGTTCGTCAAGGACTGACGATCCTCAGCGATCGGCGCCGCTATCTACGTGAGGTAGCTGCCTGGCAAGCGGTGGCTTGGGTATGCCGCTTCATCGCTTTCTGGTTCTTGCTCGACGCGTTTCGCGTGGGCGGCTCGGTCGGCAACGTGCTGCTCGTGTTCGGATGCGGCCAGGTGGCGGGCGCCGTGCCTTTCACTCCTGGCGGCGCCGGAGTGCAGCAGGCGCTGCTCGTGAAGGTCTTTACCGGTAGTGCCCCGACTGCCGTGGTAGCCGCCTACTCGGTCGGTCAGCAGATCGCGATCGCCACCTTTACCGCCATCGTCGGACTCGGCGCGGTCGTCTTCATCTTCCGCTTCCGTTCCTTCAAAGAAGTCATCGCGGCCGGGCGTGCCTCACGCGAGGCCGAGCGTGAGTCCGAAGAACACGGCGACGGCGGACCGGAGCCGCCTACCGCGATCCCTCGCGCGCCCGGCGCACGAGCTTGACCGACTCCGGGCAGTCGCCTAAGGCAATCGCTCGCGTGCTTCGCACACGAGCTTGACCGACTCCGGACAGTCCTACTGCAATCCCTCGCGCGCCTCGCGTACAAGCGTGACGGCCTCGGGGAACACGACTGCGATCACCTGGCGTATCTGCTGTGCCTGAGCCTCGGCGTCGCCTTGCAAGTTCACGCGGTTGACAGCCGCGACCGTCATGTCGACCGCAAGCTTGATTGCGTTGTCGGCCCAGGCCAGCGCCTGTTGGCCCTGCATCTGTTCGGCAAATTGCGCGATGCGCCGCTGAAGCTCGTCCGGGTCGCCGAACAGGTCGCCAAAGCCTCCACTCTCCATACCGTCATCCTAGCGTTCGCGGCGCGGCAGGCTCCCCGCCTGCGCCGCAACTCATACACTGCCGTGCCGATGGCCCTGGCCCCAGAGATCAAGCAGCGCGTAGCCTTCGAGACGGACAGGCGCGCGCGCCTGTCCGTGCCCGCCGCGGCGGGTGGCGTGCTGGCCCTGCTGAGCGCCATCATCCTCAACGCGGCACTGAAGGAACTGCCGACCGTCGGTCTCCTCCAAGGCCTCGAACCGGCGCTGCGTGGCGAAGCCACTCCCGCCATCAGTCCAAGGGCCGCGGAGGTCAAGTACATCGACCATCACGCTTTCGGTCTGATCGCCGGCAACTTTCTGATGGCCGTCGGGATCCTCGCGCTCACGCTCGTGCTCCTGTTTCTGCAGGACTGCACCCGCTTTCGCCGTTCGCAGACATGGCCTCTCGGGCGGCCGCTGGTGCTGGTCGGGGGGATTGGCTACGCGGTACTCAACCTGATCCACGAGGTGATCCTCGCGATCGAGGCGCACAAATTCGCGGGCGGCCATGACTTCTCCGGCAAAGCCGTCGAACACGCGCTGCTCACTTCCGGCTCGCTGGGCATCCTCCTGACGCTGCTGGGACTGTTGGCGGCGCTCGGGCTGACGGTCGGAATGATCGCGACGATGGTCGGCACACAACGCGCGGGTCTGCTTCCACGTTGGCTCAGCGTGATTGGCATGCTCGCCGGGCTGCTGTTCCTGCCCCTCTTCGGCTCCAGTTTCGTGACCGCGTTCATCCCGGCGTTCTGGCTGGTCGCCACAGCGTTCCTGTTGTGGGAACGTTTGCCGAGCGGCGACCCTCCAGCCTGGGCCGCCGGCGAGGCAATACCCTGGCCAACGCAGTCAAGGCGCGGCGCGAATGGGGAGACGAAGAACGACCCGCCGACAGGCATGGGACAGAGGCTCAGGGGCGCTTTGGGCGGAGCTGAGCCGGCGGCCGAGCTAGCTCCGCCGCCAACGCCGGTTGCCGGCGGCTCACGCCGCAAGCGCCGCAAGCGCAACTGACGATTGGCTCCGCCCTAAAGCGGGAATAAATAGAGAAGACCGCAGGTTGGCCTTTTGGTCACCTCGATCGCGAGTCTTGACAAGCATCAAATGCCCGTCCGAAAAGGGCGGCTGTGAAGGGAGGGTCCAATGGAGGCCGCTTCTATCCATCCGCGTGCGGCGCAAGGGGCAAGTCCGCCGCTGGCTCAGACAGACACGGGCGAGCGACCGGTGGCCGGTTCGTGGTCGCCGGCCAACCCTGCGCCACTTGGCCTTGCCGCATTCGCGATGACCACGTTCGTACTGTCGATGTTCAACGCCAACCTCGTCAACGAAAAGGGAACGCCCGTCGTGTTGGGGCTGGCGCTTGCCTATGGCGGGATTGTGCAACTGCTCGCTGGTATGTGGGAGTTCCGCACGGGCAATACCTTTGGCGCGGTGGCGTTCTGCTCCTTCGGCGCCTTCTGGATCTCCTTCTGGGCGCTCAACGTGTTCTACGCCAAGAGCATCGGAGGCAACGTGGGACACGCGGTCGGCGTGTACCTGGTTGCGTGGGCAATCTTCACGGCGTACATGACTGTTGCCGCATTTCGGGTGAGTGGCGCTGTGCTGCTCGTGTTCGTGTTGCTGACGATCACCTTCATCCTGCTGGCGATCGGTGCTATCGGGCCGCATGCGACCGTCACCCATTGGGGTGGCTACCTCGGTCTCGCGACCGCCGCCGCGGCTTGGTATGCGTCGTTTGCCGTGGTAACTAACTCAACATTCAAACGAACGGTCCTGCCGGTGATGCCACTCGGCGAGTAGAGTCAACTCCAGACAGTGAAGGAAATGGGAGGAGCGATGTTGCGTGCAATGACGAGGATCCGGAGGTAGGTGTAGCTCATGGCAACCGATACCGATGCGCTCGATTCTGAGCTGGCGCGGATGCTGGAGGTGGAGCGCTTCGAGCCTCCGCAGGACTTCCGCGAGCACGCCCTCCTGAACGATCCAGCGGTCTACGAGCAGGCCGCGCGCGACCCACAGGCATGGTGGGCCGCGCAGGCAGGCGAACTCGACTGGTTCACGCCCTGGGATCAGGTCCTCGATGACTCGAACCCGCCCTTCTACAAGTGGTTCGTCGGCGGCAAGATCAACGCCTCCTACAACTGTCTGGATCGCCACGTGCAGGCCGGCAGAGGTGAGCGCGTGGCGCTTCACTGGCGCGGCGAGGATGGCCAAGAGCGCGATATCACCTACGCGCAGCTTCTGGCCGAGGTAAAGCTCTTTGCCAGCGCGCTGAAGGGTCAGGGTGTCAAACAGGGCGACGTCGTCGGCATCTACCTGCCGATGATCCCCGAGGTGGTCGTGGCGATGCTCGCCTGCGCACGAATCGGAGCGCCACACAATGTCGTCTTCGGCGGCTTCTCCGCGGAGGCGGTGCGCGAGCGCATGGAGTTCTCTGAGGCCAAGGTGCTGATCACCGTCGACGGCGCCGCGCGCAAGGGCAAGACCGCGCCGGTCAAGGACCGGGTAGACGAGGTCATGGGCGACCTGGCGACGCTTGAGAGGATCGTGGTCGTGCGCAGCAAGGGCACTGCGTGCCAGATGCGGGAGGGTCGCGATGTCTACTACGACGAGATCCTGGCCGCCGCCGAGGGGCGGGGGGGATCCGATTGTCCGGCAGAGCCGCTGGACGCCGAGCATCCGCTTTACATCCTCTACACCTCTGGCTCAACCGCCAAGCCGAAGGGAATCCTGCACACGACCGGCGGCTACCTGACCGGTGTCAGCGCGACACACCGCTACGTGTTCGATCTGAAAGCCGACAGCGACGTGTACTGGTGCGCGGCCGACGTCGGCTGGGTCACGGGCCACTCATACATCGTCTACGGGCCGTTGGCTAATGGAGCGACGTCGGTGATGTGGGAGGGCGCTCCGGACTACCCCAACAGGGGCGTCTGGTGGGAGCTGATCGAGCGTTATAAAGTCAGCATCCTGTATTGCGCGCCGACGGCAATCAGAGCGTGCATCAAGTGGGGCGCGCAATGGCCCGAGCAGCACGATCTCTCCTCGCTGCGCCTGCTCGGATCGGTGGGCGAGCCGATCAACCCGAAGGCCTGGCTCTGGTATCACAAGGTGATCGGCGGCGAACGCTGCCCGATCGTCGACACCTGGTGGCAGACCGAGACGGGTGCGATCATGATCACGCCGCTGCCGGGCATCACGGCCACCAAGCCGGGCTCCGCGACCCAGCCGTTCCCGGGCGTGCAGGCGCAGGTGTTGAGTGAGTCCACGGGGGAGCCGCTGAGCGAGGGCCAGGGCCTGCTGGTGCTGACGCACCCATGGCCCTCGATGCTGCGCACGCTCTACAAGGAGGACGATCGCTTCATCAGCACCTACTTCGAGCGCTTCGGCAAGGAGACGTATCTGGTCGGCGACGCCGCGCGTGTGGACTCCGACGGCTACATCTGGGTGATCGGCCGTATCGACGACGTCGTCAACGTCTCCGGTCACCGGCTCTCGACAGCCGAGGTCGAGTCGGCGATCGTCGCCCATCCCGACGTGGCCGAGGCCGCGGTGATCGGACAGCACGACGAGGACACTGGACAGGCGATCGTCGCGTTCGTAACGCTCCAGGGCGAGCTTCACGGAGATCAGGCCACGATCGACGGTATCCGCGAGACGGTGGCCGAGCGGATCGGCAAGTTCGCACGTCCCAAGCGCATCATCTGGGCCGACGATCTACCAAAGACGCGCTCCGGCAAGATCATGCGTCGCCTGTTGCGCGATATCGCCGAGGGCCGTGCGCTGGGCGACGTGACGACGCTACGCGACCCTGCCGTTATGGGCGAGCTGGAGGGACGCGTGAAGGAGCTGCAGGCCCAGGAATCCTAGGGTGGGGCTGTTGGCTGCTTGGGAGGGGTTTGGGTTTGATGTTCGTTCCTAGGGTCTTATGGCGCCAGTCGCCAACGCCGCGATCGGCCCAGCGGGGGCGGCGCACCGGCGGGCATCAGTAGTTAGTCTCACCGGCGATGACGAGTTCCGCCGACGCGACCTCTACCGCGATCCAGACATCTGGCCTGACCAAGCGCTTCGGCGAGCGCGCTGCGATCGACAGCGTCGATCTGCAGGTGCCGCGCGGCAGCGCCTTCGGTTTCCTCGGTCCCAACGGCGCCGGTAAGACCACGATGATCCGCATGCTGCTCGGGCTGACTCATGCGAGTTCAGGCAGCATGAGCGTGCTCGGGCACCCCGTGCCCTCAGAGCGCGCGGCGGCGCTGGCAAGGGTCGGCGCGATCGTCGAGGAGCCGCGCTTTCATCCGCAGCTCTCCGGCCGCGAGAACCTGCGCATCATTGCCGCCGTTCGTGGCCCGGAGACGCATGCGCGCATCGCCCCCGCCCTGCAGAGGGTCGGCCTTTCAGATCGGGCTGAGGAGAAGGTCAAGAAGTATTCGCTCGGTATGCGCCAGCGTCTCGGCGTGGCGCGCTGCCTGCTTGCCGACCCGCTGCTCTTGATCCTTGACGAGCCGACCAACGGCCTTGACCCAGGCGGCATCCAGGAGTTTCGCGAAATGATCCGCGCGATGGTCGAGCAGGAGGGGCGCACCGTCTTCATCTCGTCGCACCTGCTGGATGAGGTGGAGAAGATCTGCGACCACGCGGCGATCGTCGATCGCGGCAAGATCATCACTCAAGGGGCGATTGCCGAGCTGGCCGAGGGCAGCACCCAGCACGAGTTGATCGTGGGAGCCGACGACCTAGCGCGCGCGCTGCAGGTGGTCGAAGCTTGCCCGCAGGCAAAGCAAGCACGCTCGACGGAAGGCAACCTCCACGTTGTGCTGGACGTCGGACCGGAAAGTTCTGCCGCGGAGTGCTCAGCCGCGATCAACTCAGCGCTGGTCGAGGCGGGCCTGGCCGTCTTCCGGCTGGAGCCTGTGCGCCAGAGCCTGGAGCAGCGTTTCCTGGAGGTCACATCGAGACTGAGCGACACCCCCGCCGAAGGAGTGACGGCATGAACGCCACGATCGCGGCGCAAATGACGGGCGCCGACGTTCTCAAGCTGCGTAAGAAACGCGGGATCTTGATCTGGTCGCTGGTGCTGGCGCTCGCGCCGCTGCTGGTGCTCTTCATCGTCAGGGCGCTGCTGCACTCTTCCAACCCCAACGAACACGGACCGGCCGGAGGCACCGACGGGTTCACCCAAGCGATACGTCTGCTTGGCCTGATCTTCGGTCCGCTCGCCGCGATCCTGATCGGTGCGGAGGCGGGTGCCGGCGATCAGTCGGCAGGAGTGTTTCGCGACCTTGTAACCACTGGCCGTTCACGCGTGGCGTTGTTCGCTTCTCGGGTCCCAGCTGCGTTGCTCGTGATGCTCTCGATCACGCTGCTCGGCTACCTGATAACGATTGCCGGCACCTATCTGTTCGCCGACTCGCTGCCGACCCCCAGCGCCGGGCTGTTGCTGGAAGGCCTTGCCTTTGTACTGCTCGCCGATGGCGTCATCTGCGTCGTCGCGGTCGGCTTCGGGTCGCTCACGAACTCCAAGGCCGCCACGATCACGGCTCTGATCGGGTGGCACCTAGTGGCCAGCCCGCTGATCGCGAGCATCACATATCTGGGCCGCAGCAGGGACTTCATCTTGAGTCAGGCGCTCGTGCACTTCAGTCCCGTCCGCGTGGGAGACAGGGGAGCGAACATCACGATGGCAGGCGCCACTGCCATCCTCATCCTCGTGCTATGGCTAGGTGTGTTCCTCGCGCTCGGTGCCTGGCGCACGCGCACGATGGACGCGTAAGGCGTCAGGTCAGCTCCGATTGTGCTCAGACCTTGCGATGCTCGGGCACCCATGCGCCGTCGTCCTGGCGCGTGAAGTCCTGGAACAGGCCGGGTGCCTCGGCTTGCATGATGCGCGCGATCGTGTCGAACACGAGCCGCAGCTCCTCCTCGG
The DNA here is from genome assembly GCA_963827045.1 of uncultured Solirubrobacterales bacterium. Classification (GTDB taxonomy): domain Bacteria; phylum Actinomycetota; class Thermoleophilia; order Solirubrobacterales; family Solirubrobacteraceae; genus Palsa-744. Next base: position 476,604 of record CAWGZH010000002.1, on the reverse strand, counting down.
CGCCTTCGGCTGTGCGCATCTCGATCACGTGACGCAAGGTACGGGCGTTGGCGGTCCACAGGATGTCGGTCGAGAGGCCGATCGGCGCGAGGCGGCGCAGCGCCGAGGTGACCTCCTTCTTGACGTGGAAGGGCACGCCGTCCTTCTCGATACCGAGCTGCTCGGCGGCGCTCACCTGGAACTCCTCGAGCTGCTCCACGATGCTCAACACCTGCTCGCGCACCGGCTCGAGCGCTGGCGGTACGCGGAAGCCGATGTCGGTCAGGCGCACGTAGCGCAGGCTCTCCTGGCTGAAGGCCGAGCCGGCGCGATGCCGAACAAGCTCGTGCGTAAATACGCGACTCACGTTGCGAAGCGCAAACGACCAGTTGGCGTGCTCGAGCACACTGCCGTGGGCGCTGCGCAGGATGTTGGCGAAGTATTCGCGCTGGTCGGTGCGCACACGGGTCACATTCGGGTTGAGGCCGGGCTCCCAGCTGCGGTAGCAGGCTCTACCGCCGAACTCCACGATCAGCTCGCCACCGTTGGGCGCCCCATCCGACTCCTCCAGGCGGCGCTCCAGCCAAGACTCGCCGCCGACGTCGCTCAGGTAGCCGCGCATTCCCTCGACCTCGATCGAGGGTCGTGCGATCAGGAATACCTTGGGCGTCGTCTCGTGCACGGGTCGGCGATGCTACCGTCCGCCACGGATGAGCCCGTCAAGCAACCCGTCAACCTCCATGCCGACCGACCCAGAGCTCGAGCAAACAGCCTGGGATCTCGAACCGCTCGTCGACGGTCGAGGCCAGGATGGCGCACGCGCACAGCTAGCTGAGGCGCTCACTCGCTCGCAAGTATTCGCCGCTCGCTATGCGGGCAAGCTGGGCGAGCTTGACAGCGCCGGCCTTGGGCAAGCGATGCGCGAGCTCGGCGAGATTCAGGAGCTGGTCGGTCGCGCCGGCACCTACGCTGGGCTGCGCTTCTCGGTCGACACGGCCGATCCGACAGCGGGTGCGCTGATGCAGGAGGCGCAGGAGCGCGGCACCGAGATCGAGACGACGCTGCTGTTCTTCGAGCTGGAATGGGCCGCGCTGGAGGACGAGCAGGCTGAGCGCTTGCTCGCTGACGAGCGGCTTTCGTTCTGCGCGCATCACTTGCGCAACGTGCGCCGCTACCGCGACCACCTGCTCTCAGAAGCGGAGGAGAAGATCCTCGCGGAGAAGGCGGTCACCGGCGCAAGCGCCTGGTCGCGCTTGTTCGACGAGCTGACCTCGGCGATCGAGGTGCGCCTGCCGGGCGATGCGAGCGATGCCGCGCCGGAGAGCGCGGAAGGGGGCGAGCCGCTGGTCGCGGATGCGATGGCAGCGGCGCATGCGGTGGCGCTCGACGTCGCGCTCAGTCGTCTCGTGCTGCCCGAGCGTGAGCTGCGGCAGGCCACCGCCCAGGCCGTCACCGAGGCACTCGGCCCCGGCTTGCGCACGCGCGCCTTCCTGTTCAACACGCTCTTGGCTGACAAGGCCACCGACGATCGCTTGCGCCGCTACCCAAACTGGCTGGCAGCTCGTAACCTCTCCAACGAGGCAAGCGACGAGTCCGTAGCCGCGCTGATCGAGGCGGTTCGTGCGCGCTACGAGTTGCCGCGGCGCTGGTACCGCCTGAAGGCGAAGCTGCTCGGCATCGAGCGGCTGGCCGACTACGACCGCATGGCGGCTGTCACCGAGGACGAAGTCTCTTACTCGTTTGCCGATGCGCGCGAGCTGGTGCTCGACTGTTACTCCTCGTTCTCCCGGAAGCTCGGCGAGGTCGCTAAGGGCTTCTTCGACGAGCACTACATAGACGCGCCAGTGCGGCCGGCCAAGCGAGGCGGAGCCTTTTGTGCCTCAGCTGTGCCCTCAGTGCACCCGTATGTGATGCTCAACTACACCTCGCGCCGTCGCGACGTCCTGACGCTTGCCCACGAGTTGGGTCACGGTGTCCACTTCGCGCTCGCAGCCAAGCAGGGCGTCTTTCATCAGGGCACGCCGCTGACGCTGGCCGAGACCGCGTCGGTGTTCGGCGAGACGATCGTCTTCGGGCGCTTGCTCGAAGAGGACTCCTCGCCGTCCTCGCGCCTGGCGCTGCTGGCCGAGAACATCGAGGGGGCGCTTGCCACCGTCTTCCGCCAGGTGGCGATGAACCGCTTCGAGGAGCTGGTGCACACAGCCCGTCGCGAGCAGGGGGAGCTGTCGGTCGAGCGCTTCGGCGAGCTGTGGTTCGAGAGTCAGGAGGAGATGTTCGGCGATTCGGTCGAGATCACCGAGGGCTATCGCAGCTGGTGGTCCTACATTCCGCACTTCATCGGCTCGCCGGGCTACGTTTATGCGTATGCCTACGGGCAGTTGTTGGCGCTGTCGGTCTACCAGCGCTATGAGCAGCAGGGCGATGAGCTGGTGCCGCGCTATCTGGAGTTGCTCGCTGCCGGAGGCTCGCGCTCACCGCGGGAGCTTGGCCAGATCGTGGGCATAGATCTGGCCGATCCTGGCTTCTGGGATGCGGGCCTCGACTTGGTCGAGCGCCAGCTGCAGGCCGCTGAAGAGGCCGCGCGCGACGCCGGGCGCGTGTAGAGGCTACCTACGCCGCCAAGCGTCCATCAACGCGTCCTCGGCGCCCGTGCAAGGACGAAAGGACCGCGCCTTGCGTGTAGGACGGAACGATCGCACCTGGGTACCCATAGGGCGTGCGTCGTTTCGGAACGTCGTACCGATCACCGCGCGGCGCGCCGTCGCACGCGCGAGGATCGCGTCGGCCACCGCCTCAGCATCGACCGCATACTGCGAGTCGCGTATGAGCTCTCGAATTAGTTGTATTTGTCGGTGCATCGAGGTCACCAAGGCATCTATCGGCAACGGACGCCCTACGTTCAGCCCCCACGGGCTGATCCGACAAGTGTTCGAGTAGCGTGAAAAATGTTCAGAGCAGCCCAAGCGCGCTGCCGACCCCGTTCACGAGGTTGAACAGCGGTTGCGGGACGATCCCGAAGAAGATCGTGGCGGCGCCGGCGAGGACGGCTACGAAGGCGACCTCGGGCTGAAGGCGCGGGGCGCCGGTCGCGAGGGGCGCGTGAGCCCCGGCTAGTGCGGGCGTGCCGGAGCCACTTTGGCCGGTCGGGCCGGCCTGCCTTGCGCCTGAGCCGTCGCCAAGAGCCTCGCCGTCGGCCTCGTCGTCCAGCTCCGGCGAGCCTCCCGCGATCGCCGGAATCGCGCTCGGTGGAGGCGTCGTGGCCGCGGCGGGCGAGGAGCTCATCCACATCGTGGCGATCACCGGCAGGTAGTAGCCCAATGAAATCATCGAACCGATCACGATCACCACGCCAAGCCAGGTGTAGCCGCCGGCCACCGCCGCGTCAATCAAATAGAACTTGCCGATGAAGCCCGCTGTCGCCGGGATGCCGGCGAGGGCGAGCATCGAGATCGTCATCGGCCAGGCTAGTAGCGGGCGTTCGCGGCCGAGGCCGGCGAGCGTCTGGATGGAGTCGCCGACCCAGCCGTCGGGGTCCTCGTCCTCGGTCAGCCACTCCTGCGGATTGCGGGCCTGAGCCAACGCCCGAGTTTCGCGCTCGCGGGCGACGATCACCGCGAAGGCGGCCATGTTCATCGGCAGGTACACCGCCAAGTAGAAGACAAGCGCTTGAGCTCCGAGCTGGGTGGAGACGACCACGCCGGCAAGGATGTAGCCGGCCTGCGCGACGGAAGAGTAGGCGAGCATGCGCTTCAGCGAGGACTGTCCCAGTGCGCCGACGTTGCCGACAAGGATCGTGATCGTCGCCAGCGCGGCCAGCGCCGGGCCCCAACTTCCATGGGCTTCGATTAGGGCCACATCGAACAGGCGCAGCAGCACACCGAGTGCAGCAACCTTGGTGGCTACCGCCATAAAGGCGGTGATCGGTGTGGGCGCACCCTCGTAGACATCGGGCGTCCACTGGTGGAAGGGCGCGACGGAGGCCTTGAAGGCGAGCCCGGCCACGCAAAGCGCGATGCCCGTGAGCAGCATCGCGTTGTTCGTCAAGCTGCTGGCAGAGATCGCGCTTGCGATACCGCTGAAGTCGGTCGCGCCCGTGGCGCCGTAGAGCAGTGCGATTCCGTACAGCAGTGTCGCGCTGCCGACTGAGCCCACGATCAGATACTTCAGCCCAGCCTCGAGCGAGTGCTCGTTGCGCATTTCGGTCGCGCAAAGCACGTAGAGCGGGATCGACAAAAGCTCGAGCCCAAGGAACAGGGCAACGGTGTTCTGGGCGGCGCCGAGCAATGCCATGCCGCCGATCGTCGTCAGCAGCATCGCGTGCAGCTCGCCGTGCGCCGCTTCGCGCGAGGCGCGCGAGCGCCAGGCAAGCAGCACGGTCGCCATCCCGCCGACAGCGAGGATCAGGTTCAAAGTGAGCGACAGACGGTCGATACGCAGCGCACCGGAGACGATCGACTCGGGCGAGTTCCAACGCCAGATGGTGAGGCCGAGCGCGGCACCGAGAGCGACGAGCGTAAGCGCGGGTACGAGCTGCTCGCGAATCCAGCGCGAGCCGAGCAAGCCGACGAGCAGCACGACTATCGCTCCGCCGAACAGTGCGATCAGGGGCGAGAGCGCCGCGAAGTTGACGTGCGGGCCTTTGAGGGTCGCGAGCACGATCACGGTTCTGTCGAGGCCAGAGCCGAGGGGCCGGTGGTAAGAGCCGAGTGGGCGGCGGCCACAGATTCGCTGGCCGAGCTTTCAGAGCGCTTGAGCGCGCCCTGGGGATAGAGCGCAAGGAAGACGATCACGGCGAGCAGGGGAACGAGCACGAGCGCGTCGGTGCGTGTTAGGTCACGCGATTTCACGTCCTTGCCGACGCGATTGTGCATCGCGCGAATGAACACCCGCAGGGCATAGACACTGGCCATCACAACACCGCTGAACGCGATTACGGCAATCGCGAGCTTGGCTTTGAAGACACCCAGCAGGATCAAGAACTCGCCGACGAAGTTGGCCGAACCAGGCATTGCCAGCGTAGCGAGGGCAACCACCAGGAAGATCGTGGCCAGCACCGGCGCGCGGAAGGCGATGCCGCCCATTTGGCGGATGTCCTGCGAGCCGCCGCTACGCTGCGCAAGCAGCGCGATGATGAAGAAGATCGGCGCGACCACGAGACCGTGATTGACCATCTGCAAGAGCGCACCCTGAGCACCTTGGGGATTCAGCGCGAAGATGCCAAGCGTGATGAAACCGAGCTGCGCCACCGAGGAGTAACCGGCGATTAGGCGCGCGTCGGTTTGCGTGAAGGCGACCGCAGACCCGTAGATGATCGAGCACAGCGCGATGATCAGCATCAGCGTCTGGAAGTGGGCAGCTCCCTGGGGAAAGAGCGGCAGCACGATCGCCAGGAAGCCGTAGGCGCCGACCTTGGAGAGCACGCCGCTGAAGACCATCAGCACCTCGATCGGCATCGCTCGGTAGCCGTCGGGCATCCAACCGTGCAGGGGAAAGGCAGGCATCTTCACGAGGAAGGCGGCGGCGAAGAACAAGAAGATCCACTCTTGGGAGCCCTTGCTCAGTGGCAGCCCCTGCAGCTGGGAGAGCACGAAGGTGATGTGTCCGCCGTTCTGCTCGCCGGCAAGCACGCCGGTGGCGATCGCGGCGGCCAGCATCAGTAGTGAGCCGACGAGCGTGTAGATGACGAGCTTGATCGTTGCTTTCACACGGTCGGGTCCTTCGCCCCAGGCCCCGATGAGGAAGTAGAAAGGGATCAGCATCAGGTCGAAGAAAGCGACGAACAGGGCGAGGTCCTGGGCAAGGAAGGCGCCGAGCACGGCCGACTCGGCGAGCATGAACTGGAAGTAGAAGAGCCTTGGGCGGTCGATGGGGCCGGCGCCCGTGGCAGCGTCGCCTTTGTCCTTAGTAGTAGAGCGCAGGTTCAGTGCCAGCACTGCGGCGAAGAACAGCAGTGTCGTAAGCCCGACGAGCAGCACATTCAGCCCGCTAACGCCGAGCTTGTAATGGATGCCAAGTTCGGCGATCCAAACGATGTCGGTCACGTCCTTGAGCCCGTGCGAGTCGGGTCCGTACTGGACGATGTAGGCGATCGCCAGCCCGAGTGCCACGATCGTCCCGGCCAGCGCGAGCAGGCCTGGCAGGCCCCACTTGCGCGCGGTTTGCGTGCCGCCCGGAATGAGTGCGCCGAGCAGCCCGCAGGCGGCCGGTAGCCAGATGAGGATCGAAAGAGGTGGCATCAGTCGGAGATGAGGAAAAGGACGGTGGTCAAGGTGGGGATGGTGGGGGCCATGTTCATGCCTGCAGCAGGAAGTAGAGGCCGAGCGCCGCGATGCCGAGCACGACCAGCGCGGCGTAGTAGCGCAAGAGGCCGGTCTGCACAGCACGCACAGACGTGGAGCCGGCCTTGACGAGTCCCGTGGCGCCGCCGACGATCGCCCCGTTGACGAACACGCGCTCGAAAGTGGTGCTGGCAAAGCGCCCGGCCGCGGCGCCCGGTCGTACGATCAGAGCGTCGATCAGCTCGTCGAAGTACCACTTGTTGACGAACAGCGTGTACAGGGGCTTGAAGCGGGTGCGAGCGGTCACGGCGATCGAGGGCTGCTTAACCCAGATGCGGTAGGCGATCGCGATGCCGCTCAACCCAAGCACGGTGCCGAGAGCCAGGCCGAACCACAGCAGGCCATCGCGCGTGTGCACTGTGTACAGCGACGACCCGTAGAAGCTCGGTTCGAGGAATTTGTCGATCACGTAGTTGACGTTGGGGATCTGCACGAGCCCCGCGCCCACCGCGCCGATCGCGAGGATCACCATCGCCACGCGCATCGGCAACGCCCGCTCGGCGATCGCGTGCGTGGGGCCGGGGAAGCCGACGTCGGTGTCCTCGACCTCGTCGTTGGCGGGATTGGTCGGCTGGGGGGCGTGGTAGAGGTGGCCGCCTTCGAGCTCAGAGGCCTGCTCCACGGGATCGCCGTAGAAGGCGCGGAAGATCATGCGGAAGGTGTAGATCGCGGTCATGAACGCGCCGATGTAGCCGAACACGTACAGCGCCCAGTGCCAGCCGCCGCGCTCGCCCGTGACGAGCAGGATCTCGTCCTTGGAGAAGAAGCCGGAGAAGGGGGGTATGCCCGACAGGGCAAGGCCGCCGATGACGAAGCAGGCGAACGTGAACGGCATCGCCTTCTTGAAGCCTTTCATCTTCTCCAGTGACTGCTCGCCGCCCATCGCGCCGATGATCGAGCCGGCGCTCATGAACAACAGCGCCTTGAAGAAGGCGTGGGTCATCAAGTGGAACATGCCGGCGGCGTAGGCGCCGACGGACACGCCCATGATCATGTAGCCGATCTGCGACATCGTCGAGTAGGCGATCACGCGCTTGATGTCGGTCTGGGTGACGGCGATCGTGGCGGCGATCACGAGCGTCGCGCAGCCGATCACCGCGCCGACGTCTTGCGCCGCGGGCGCCAGTTCGAAGAAGGGGTGCATGCGCGCGATCAGATACACGCCGGCGGTCACCATCGTGGCGGCATGGATCAGGGCGGAGACGGGTGTGGGGCCCTCCATCGCGTCGGGAAGCCATGTGTGCAGCGGGATCTGTGCCGACTTGGCAAACGCCCCGACGAGCAGCAGCAGGCAGCCGGCGGTGACGTCGCCTTCGCCACTGGTGAAGACGTTCGGCGCGGCCTTGAACGCCTTCAGGAAATCGAGCGTGCCGGTGTGCTTGAAGAGGAAGTACGTGCCGAGCACGAGCCCGACGTCGCCGACGACGTTGATCACGAACGCCTTGATGCCGGCTTTGGTCGCCGTCGAGCGCCGGTACCAGAAGGAGATCAGCAGGTAGGAGGCGGCACCGACGAAGGCCCAGCCCACAATCAGCAGCAGGAAGTTGCCCGCCAGTACGAGCAACAGCATCGAGAAGACGAAGAAGTTCAGGTAGGCGAAGTAGCGCGCGAAGCCTTTGTCCGCGTCCATGTAGGACACCGAGTACAGGTGGATCGTGGTCGAGACGCCCGTGACGACCAGGATCATGAAGACCGACAGCGGGTCCACCAGGATCGACACCTGCGCGTCGATGCCGACGGTGCTCGCGTAGTTCCAGAGCGAGGACACGAGTTGACGGTCGTGGTCGGCATGTCCTTGCAGCGAGATCAGCGTGGCTAGCGCCGCCAGGAAGGCAAGGAAGATCGCGCCGGTACCGATCCAGCCGGCGGTGCGGCCGGGCAGCCTTTTGAAACCTGCGCCGATGATCAGTGTGCCCAACAGCGGGAACGCCAGCACCAGCCAGCCGTAGGTGGTGGTCATCCCTGAAGCTCCCTTAGCTCATCCACATCGATGGGCAGGCGCCGGCGGTGGATCGCGACGATCATGCCGAGCCCGATGCAGACCTCGCAGGCGGCGACGGTCATCACGATGAGCGCGAGGATCTGCCCGTCGCCGTTGCCCCACATGCGCGAGAAGGCGATCAGCGAAAGGTTGGCACCGTTGAGCATCAACTCCAGGCAGAGCAGCACGACAAGGGGGTTGCGACGCGTCATCACGCCGAACGCGCCCGTGCAAAAGACGATCGCCGAGACGGCGAGATACCAGCCGATGCTCACCAGCCGCCTCCGTCTGGGTCGGAATGCTCGTCGTTGAAATTGCCTGCTCCGCGGGCGTGCGCGAGCGCGAGCCCTTCGACGCCCTCGACCATCGTGCCGGTGCCGCGCGGACGCAGGATGTCAAGCGGTGTGAGCCGGTCGCGCTCGTCGTCATCTTCGAGGCCGCCGCGCCTACGGGCCAGCACCACGCCGCCGACCGCCGCGATCAATAGCAGCAGCGAGGAGGCCTCGAACACAAGCAAAAAGCGCGTCAGCAGCAAGTTGCCGATGTAGGCAGGCGTGCCGAAGGTGCGCGGCCCGGGAGCGTAAGGCGCACCGTCGCCGGACACTGCCTTCAGCCCGCTGCCGAGCAGCGCGATCAACAGCTCGACGAGCAGCACTCCGGCGAACAGCGCACCGGTCGGCTTGCGCCCGTCGGCTCCGCGCGAGCGAGGACGACGCGAGAGCACGCCGTCCAGCGACTGCTCCTCATCGCCGACATAGGCGACGACGAACACGTAAAGGACCATCACCGCGCCGGCGTACACGACGACCTGCGCGGCAGCGACGAATTCAGCGCGCAGCAGCAGGAACAGCACGGCCAGCGAGAGCAGATGTCCGACGAGCGCGAGCACGCTGTAGAAGGGATTGCTGAACGTGACAACGCCGATGGCGCCGGCGATCACGCCGATTGCCGCTATGAAGAAAAGGACAGCCGACACGTCTATCCCTTTGCTCCGCCGGCTCCAGGCGCCACAGCCGGCGCCTGGAGGGTTGGGGGGTGGGTTTTAGGGATAGAAGTTCGTGTGAGCTGGTGCACCGCGCGTATCGCCATCACTCGCCCTCCCGGCGTAGCGGCGTGCGCTCGAGCGGCTCGGCGAGCAGCATCTCCTTGGTGAAGATCAGATCGCTGCGCGTGTAGTCGGACATCTCGTAGTCGTGCCCCATCGTGATCGCGTCGAAGGGACAGGCAACCTCGCAGTAGCCGCAGAAGATGCAGCGGGAAAGATTGATCTCGTAAACCTCCGCATAGCGCTCGCCGGCGGAGACGCGGTGCTCGGGCGTGTTCTCTGCCGCGACGACGCGAATGCAATCGGAGGGGCAGGCTGCCGCGCAAAGCGAGCAGCCCACACACTTCTCAAGGCCGGTGTCCTCGAAGCGGTGCAGCTTGTGGCGCCCACGAAAGCGGGGATAGACGGGTGTCTTCTCCTCGGGGTACTCGAGCGTCACGGGTTTCTCGAGCATCCGTCCGAACGTGGTCTTCATGCCACGCAGGGTTTCGCCAAATACGCGATAGCTGCTGCGCGCGGCGGCCCGGGCGTGGGTGCGCATGACCTCGAGCACGCACGTCGTCGCCTGGAATCCAGGTCATCAGTGCGTCACCACTACGAGCACGGCGGTCACGAGGGCGTTCAGGGTCGCCAGCGGCAGCAGGATCTTCCAGCCGAAGCTCATCAGCTGGTCGTAGCGCAGGCGCGGCAAGGTGGCGCGCACCCAGATGAACAGGAACGTCATCAGCCCCATCTTGAACAGCACCACGAAGGGATCGACCCAGCCGGGCGGATGGATCCCGAAGGGCAGCAACCAACCGCCGAGGAAGACGGTCGTGACGATGCCGGAGACGACAAGCACGTTGAGGTACTCGGCGAAGTAGTAGGAGGCAAAGCGCCCGCCACCGTACTCGGTGTTGTAACCGCCGACCAGCTCGGCGTCGGCCTCTGTCAAGTCGAAGGGCGCGCGGTTGGTCTCGGCAAAGCCGGCTACCAGGAACACGAGGAAGCCGAAGAACTGTGGCACGACGTACCACATGCCCTGCTGGGCTTCGACAATGCCCGTCAGCGACAGCGTGCCGGCGGTGAAGATCACGCCGACCAGCGCAAGCCCTTGGGAGACCTCGTAGGAGATCAGCTGCGCGGCCCCGCGCATCGCGCCGAGGAACGAGTACTTCGAGCCCGAAGACCAGCCGCCGAGCATGATCCCGTAGAAGGCCACGGCGCCGAATGCAAACAGGTACAGCGGCCCGATCGAGACGTCCACGCCGTACAGCCCGACAGGCGTACCGAAGATGTGCTGCACGTTGCCGAAGGGGATGATCGCGAAGGCGGCGACGGCCGTCACGATCGAGATGCAGGGAGCCAGAGCGAACAGGAAGCCGGTCGAGGTGCTAGGCCGGAACTGCTCCTTTGTCAAGAGCTTCACGATGTCGGCCAGCGGCTGCAGCGCCCCGTAAGGGCCGACGCGGTTGGGCCCGTAGCGAGCCTGGAAGCGCCCGAGGATCTTGCGCTCGGCGATCAGCACGACAGGCACCAACTGCAGCCCGACCGCGAAGATCACGATCGCCTTGATGATCTGGATCCACCAGGCTTCGTAGAAGCCGACGATCGCAAATGTCGGTATCACGAAGCCACCGCCGTCGCGCGCTCTTGTGGACGCACGCCCTTGCCGCCGATCTCCTCCAGCGTGAGGCCGGCGTACTGCGGTACAGCGTCGAACAATTGTTGTGAGGCCATGCTGCCGGTGAGCACGTCGAGGTCGAGCCCGACTCGCGCGGCGACGTCGGCGATCACCTGCCACTCGGCACGGTTCTCCCCAGGCTTTGCGACGGCCGGGCGCAGGCGCTGGATGCGCCCGTCAGGGTGCACGACGGTGCCCTCCTTCTCGGGGTAAGCCTCGGCGGGGAAGACGATGTCGGCATGCTCGCGGATCGCGTCGGACAAGTTCATCGCGTGGCTTATAACGGTGCTCGCGCTTGCAAGTGCCCCCGCCCACAGCTCACGGTCCTGCTCGTCGGCCGCTCCCGTCAGAGGATCGGCGCCGAGCAGGTAAAGGCAGCTCAGCTCACCCTTGCTAAGTGCGCGGGCCATTGCGCGGGCGTCGAGACCGTCCTTGTCCACCGAGCTCAAGCCGGGCCCGGCGTTGGGCAACGCCCCAGCCTCGCGCAGTCCGCGCCCGTTGCTCTGCGCCGGGATTTCAAGCAGACCGGCGTTGTCGGTGTCGGCGATGCCGAGCGTACCAGCCAAGTCCAGCAGCGCCTGTGCCGCGCGGACGCCGTCGGGGCCGGCTGTGAGCCGCTCGCCCCACAACACCACGATCTCCGCGCTCGTCCCGTCCGCGGGATCGGCCTCTTTCAGCTTCGCGATTAGCTCATCGGGTTCCCCAAGTAGATCCGCTGCGCTCGCGCGTACAAGCTTCATGCCGTGGCGGCGCACGCCCTTGCGCAGGCGCAGGTCGAGGATCGCCGCGTCGGGGACAAGGTCGCACTCCAGTGCAAGCACGGCGTGGGCGAACTCCAGATCTGAGACCTTCGCCTGCAGGCTCGGCTCGCCCAGCGCCTGGTGCAGCTCCAGCGGCAGCGTGCCCGCGATGCGCGAGTCGATGTTCGCCGAGCCCAGACCCTCACGCAGCAGTCGTCCGAGCAGAAAGCCCTCCTCGTTGGTGGCGCCGCCCCCAACGATTGCGCCCGTTTGCCCCCCCGCGCGCTTCAGGCGTGTGGCGGCTTCCTCCAGCGCCCGCTCCCACGACACGACACGCAGCTCGCCGCCGTCGCGGATCATCGGCTGGGTGACGCGATCTTCGCCGAGCGATGGATAGGCAAAGCGCCCGCGGTCGCACAGCCAGCCGTCGTCCACCTCGGGATGGTCGCGCGCCAGCACGCGCAGCACGCGCTCGTCGCGCACCGTCAGCGACACGTTGCACTGCGCCGCGCACAGCGTGCAAACCGAGCCGGAATCCTCGATGTCCCAAGGGCGCGCCCTGAAGCGGTAGTTGCGCGAGGTCAGCGCGCCAACCGGGCAAAGCTCGATGATGTTGCCGCTGAACGGCGCTACGTAGGGGTTACCGTCGAACGTCGATACGTAGGAGTGTGCGCCGCGCTCGAGCAGCACTAGCTGGTAGTCCTCGGCGACCTCCTGGCTGTAGCGCACGCAGCGGTAGCAGAGGATGCAGCGCTCACGGTCGATCGCGATCGTCTCCGACAGCGCAAGCGGCTTGACGAAGTGGCGCTTTTCCTCGACGAAGCGCGTCTTGCCGGGACCCCAGCCGAAAGTGATGTCCTGCAAAGGACACTCGCCACCCTTGTCGCACACAGGACAGTCCAACGGGTGGTTGACGAGCAGGAACTCGACGACCGATTCTTGAGCGACTTTCACGCGCTGGGACTGCGTGTGCACGACCATCCCGTCCTTGACGGGCGTCGAGCAGCCGGTCTGCAGCTTGGGGATGCCCTCGATCTCAACCAGGCACATGCGGCAAGCGCCGACGGGATTGCCGAGCTTCGGCTCGTAACAGAAGACGGGTATCTCGACGTCGCCGAGCTTGGCGGCGTCGACCAGCATCGCGTTTTCCGGTGCCCGTACCTCGCGTCCGTCGATCGTGAAGGTGATCGTCTTCGCCTCAGGCCTGGGCATCAGCTGTTCACCCCTGCGGCAAGGGCCCCCTCGAGGGGATGGGCCGGCTCGGGTGCTCCTGCGCCGAGACCGTTGCGGACACGCGCGGCCTCGATGTGCTCTTCGAACTCGTCCCTGAACTTCGCGATCATCGAGCCGATCGGCATCGCCATCGCGTCGCCGAGCACGCACAGACAGTTGCCGATGATGTGCTCCTGAACGGAGGCCATGATCTCTATGTCCATCGGCGTCGCGGTCCCCGCGTCGATGCGTTCGAGCATCTTCACGGTCCAGTTGGTGCCCTCGCGGCAGGGCGTGCACTTGCCGCAGGACTCGTGTCTGTAGAACTTCGCGACCTTCAGCGCGACGTCGAGGATCGGCGTCGAGTCGTCCACGACGATGATCGCGCCGGAGCCGAGCATCGAGCCGGCCTTGGCCATCGCTTCGAAGTCATAGGGAAGGTCGAGGTCCTCCTGCTTCAGCACCGGCGAGGAGGAGCCGCCCGGGAACCAGCACTTGACCTCGCGCCCCTCAGGCGGACCGCCGGCGAGCCCGTAGATGATCTCGCGCGATGGGGTGCCAAGCTCGATCTCGTAGTTGCCCGGCTTCTGCACGTGCCCTGAGACGGACACGAGCTTCGTACCTTTGGAGGTCTCGGTGCCGAGCTTTGCGTACTGCTCGCCGCCCATCGCGACGATCGCCGGCACGGTCGCCAGCGTCTCGACGTTGTTGATCAGCGTCGGCCCCTGATAGAGACCCTGGTTGGCCGGGAACGGCGGCTTCAGGCGCGGGTTGCCGCGCTTGCCTTCAAGCGAATCGAGCAGGCCGGTCTCCTCGCCGCAGATGTAGGCGCCGGCGCCGCGATGTACGACCAGCGAAAGCGAGTGTCCCGAGCCAAGGATGTCCTCACCGATGTAGCCCGCCGCCTTCGCTTCGGCGAGTGCCGCGTCGAGCACGTCGGCCTGGTGCACATACTCGCCGCGGATGTAGATGAACGAGCGGCTCGCGCCCGCCGCGTAGGAGGCGATCACGATCCCCTCGATCAGCATGTGCGGGGACTTCTGCATCAGTTCGCGGTCCTTGAACGTGCCGGGCTCGGACTCGTCGGCGTTGCACACGAGGTACTTGTCGATCGAGCCTTTGGGCAGGAACGAGACCTTCTTGCCCATCGCAAAGCCCGCCCCGCCGCGTCCGCGCAGGCCGGAGGCTTCGAGCTGTGCGAGCACGTCCTCGGGTGTCGTGGCAAACGCCTTGCGCAGCGATTCGTAGCCGCCGCGCTTGGAGTACACGTCGAGCGTCGCCAGGCCCGGCTCGTCGATGTCCTTGAAGAGCAGCACCTCAGTCATGCGCTGTCACCTCCGATCGACTCGGCGGGTGGAGTCTGGGCGGTCGCCGAGACGCCATCCCCGGAGGCGTCCGTCATCGAGCCCGCCTCGATCGGGTGCGCCGGGAACTCACGCGAGTTGGCCCTCGGGTCGGCCACAAGCCGTGTCGAGAGCTGCTTGTCGGGCAGCACGGGGCGCCCGGCACGGATGTCATCGAGCAACCGCGGTACGTCCTCGAGCGTCAGCGGCCCCACGAACACGCCGTCGACAGAGGCCATCGGCGCGATATCGCAAGCGCCGAGGCACTCGAACGAGCGCACGTTGAACTGCGGATCGTCCCCGGCGGCCTCGCAAACGGCTGCATATAGATCATCTGCGCCGCGTAGTGAGCAGGAGATATTCGTGCAGACATACACGCTGTGCTTGCCGACCGGCTCGGTCTCGAGCATGTCGTAGAAGGTGGCCACCGCCGCGAGGTAGGCGGGCGTCACGCCCATGACCTCCGCGACCTGCTCGATCGCCTTGGGCGAGCACCAGCCATGGACGCGCTGTGCCGCCTCCAAAGCCGGCAACGCGGCCGAGCGGCTGTCGGGGTAGAGGGCCATGTGCGCCTCGATGTCGGCGCGCAGTTCCGCGGGGACGGACACAGGGGGTGTCGTATTGCTCATTTGGGCCTCCCCCCGCGCGCGCGGGGGGCATAGCCATTTTCGAAGTCTCGACCCACGCTGGATATCGTGCGATTCGCCACAAGCAAACTCACCGGTCGATGCCCCCAAGGATCG
Source organism: uncultured Solirubrobacterales bacterium (assembly GCA_963827045.1). Lineage (GTDB taxonomy): Bacteria > Actinomycetota > Thermoleophilia > Solirubrobacterales > Solirubrobacteraceae > Palsa-744. The sequence goes on along the minus strand of CAWGZH010000002.1, from coordinate 461,560 downwards.
GGTCGAGCATCGCCAAAGTGGCGATCATGTCGGCGATGTAGGAGCCCTCGGCCATGTGCGACAAGGCCTGCAGGTTCACGAACGAGGGGTCGCGCATGTGCACGCGGGCCGGCTTCGAAGATCCGTCGGAGCGCACGAAACACGCCAGCTCGCCGCGTGGGCTCTCGATCGGATAGTAGATCTCGCCTGGCGGCACCCTGAAGCCCTCGGTGACGAGCTTGAAGTGGTGGATCAGCGCCTCCATCGAGGTCGCCAGCTCGTGGCGTGGCGGCAGCGCGATCTTGCGGTCGGTCGTGATGTGCGGACCCTCTGGGAGCCCGTCGAGCGCCTGGTCGATGATCTTCACCGACTCGTAGATCTCGGCAACGCGCACGGCAAAGCGGTCGTAGTTGTCCCCAACCGTGCCGACCGGAATCTTGAAGTCGAAGTCCTCGTATGAGCTGTAGGGGGCGGCCTTGCGCAGGTCCCACGGGTTGCCGGCCGCGCGCAGCAGCGGACCGGTGACGCCGAGGCTCAGGAGCGTCTCAGCGTCGAGCGGACAGGTGTCGCGCAGGCGCTGCAGCACGATCTGGTTGGAGTTGAGGATCGCTCCATACTGGTTGGCGCGCTTTGGCATCACCTTCGTGAACTCGCGTGCCTTCTCGACGAAGCCGACGGGAATGTCCTCCATCACGCCGCCGACCTGGAAGTAGCGCGTGTGCATTCGCGCCCCGGATGACATCTCGAACAGGTCGAGAATCAGCTCGCGCTCGCGCAGGCAGTAAAGGAAGATCGAAACCGCGCCGAGGTCCAGCGCGCTCGTGCCGAGCCAGATCAGGTGCGAGGCGATGCGGTTGAGCTCGAGGTGGATCACGCGCAAGTACTGGGCGCGCTTGGGGACCTCGACCTCCAGCAGCGTCTCCACTGCCCCGACGTAGGCCATCGCGTTGAAGTAGTAGGACAGGTAGTCCATCCGCTCGACCACCGGGATCACCTTCCAATAGGCCTTGTCCTCGGCGGTCTTCTCGATGCCGGTGTGCACGTAGCCGATGACCGGCTTGATCGAGCGCACGACCTCGCCCTGCAACGTCACGAGCAGGCGCAGCACGCCGTGTGTAGCCGGGTGGTGCGGGCCGAAATTGAGCGTCAGCAGCTCTTCGTGGGTGTCCTCGAAGGACTGCTCCACCTGAGAGAGCGTGATGCTCTGCTCGCGGCGTCGGTACTCCGACATCTGCTGGTCGGCGACCGTCATCGCGATACCCCCGCAAAGCTCACGATCGCTCCTGCGGATGGGCGACGCTTAGGGTCGTCCGTGGCATCGAGAAGATGCCTGGGGCTACCCGTGATGGAGGGGGCTTTGCGGAGGTGCGCCTCATCTCCTCACCCCGACGGACTCGTGTTCGCTGTACGTGAAGATCACCGGTTCCCCGCCGACCGGAAAGTCGCGTCGCTGCGGATGGCCCTCGTAGTCCTCTGGCATCAGGATTCGGCGCATGTCTGGGTGGCCGCGGAAGGCGACCCCGAACATGTCGTAGATCTCGCGCTCCTGATGGTCGGCTGTGGCCCAGCCCTTGCCGTCCTCGCCGTCGGGTGTGACCGAGTCGAGCTCGGGCGCATCGGTCGACACGCGCACGACGATGGTCACACGGTCGACCTTGCTCATGTCGAGCAGCTCGTAGTGCACGCCGAGGCGCGGCTCGTGCGGGTAGTAGTCGACGCCGTGCACGCTCATCATCGAGGCGTAGCCGCGCTTGCGCAGCTGGGCCAAGACCGCGCGGATGCTCTGCGGGGCGACTTCGAGTGTCGCCCGCCCACGGAAGTGCAGCGTTCCGAGGATTGACTCGGCGCCCTCGCTCTCGCGCAGCTCCTTGGCGAGCAGCTCCAGGCCCGTGGCGTCAGGCACCGGGAGGGGTCTCCTCGGTGCCCTGGGCGTCATAGCGCTCGCGCCAGCCGGCGTCCGGGTCCTCCTGCACCATCTTGCGCAGCTTGAGGATGCCGTGCATCAGCGCCTCCGGGCGCGGCGGGCAGCCTGGCACGTGCACGTCGATCGGCATGAACTTGTCGGCTGGGACAAGGGCGTAGTTGTTGAAGACGCCCATCGAGCTGCAGCAGGCGCCCATCGAGATCGCCCACTTGGGCTCGAGCATCTGGTCGTACAGGCGCCTGATGATCGGTGCCATCTTGATCGACACGCGCCCGGCGAGGATGATCAGGTCGGCCTGGCGCGGGGAGGCGCGGACCGCTTCCCAGCCGAAGCGCCCGATGTCCATGCGCGGGCCGGCGGTCTGGAAGAACTCCATCGCGCAGCAGGCCAGCCCGAAGCCCAGTGGAAAGAAGGCATTCGAGCGCCCCCAGGCGACCGCCTTCTCGAGCGTTGTCATCAGCACGCGTTCGTGTACGTAGCGTTCGAGCTCCTCGCCCTCCAGGCTGGCGGGGGCGTTGCGGCCGAGCAGCTCCGCGCCGCGCAGCATCTCCTGCGAGTCGTCCCGGGTGACGCGCAAAGCGCGCGCGTCGATCCTCTCTCGTTTTATCTCCACTCCAGTGCCCCCCTACGCCAAACGTATACGAAGGCCACGACAAGTAGCAGGATGAACGTGACCGTCTCGGCCAGTGCGAATTCGCCGTAGGCCTTTAGCTGCACCGCGATCGGGTACAGGAAGACGACCTCGATGTCGAACAGGATGAACAGCATCGCGATCAGGTAGAAGCTGATCCCGAAGCGCATACCGCGCTTGACCTCCGAAGGAAGGCCGCACTCGTAGGGGTCCTGCTTGTGCTCGACGCGCCGACGCGGACCGAGCACTGAGTTGATTACCGCGAAGATGGTGCCCACGGCGCCGCCGAGGAGGACGAACACGATCGCGGGGAGATAGCTGCGCAGCACGGGAGGCTGTTATATCACCGCTTGTGACAGACTGTTACATAGTGACGATTGCCTCGATGAAGGCCGCTGACAGGTGGGTGTCGTTGGCGGTCGGAGCGCGTGTTGGCTGACGTCGAGCGCGAGCCGCTCCGCGGTCGGGTAGCTATGTCGTTGAGGGCCGCTAGATGACGACGGCGGTCGTGTGGGGGGGTTCGTGCTGGCGGCGTTGAACGTCGTGCCCGGGGTGCTTGGCGCTTGGCGCTGGTATCGCCACGAAGGCAGTCGCGGCTTCTGGGTGCTGCTGCGCGTCGCGCAAGGGGCGGCGGTGATCTACGCGCTCGCGGTCGGTGTGCTTGCCGCTGCGGGGCACTCATCGAGCGAAAACCTCTTCTATCTGTATGCGCTGCTGCCGCTTGCGATTGCCTTCGTCGCCGAGCAGCTGCGCGTGGCCTCCGCACAGACGATCCTCGACCAACGCGAGATCCCGAGTGCCAAGGCGGTAGGAGAGCTGCCCGAGGACGAGCAGCAGCAGATCGTGGCGCTGATCGTGCGTCGCGAGATGGGCGTGATGTGCCTGTCGGCACTCGTCGTTGTGTTTCTGGCGCTGCGAGCCGCCGAAACAGCACACGGGTTCTAGGGTGGGGTGTTGGGTTCTAGGGTGGGGTGTTGGGTGAGCCTTCGGTGTTGAGGTCGAATTTGGACAGTCCTAGCCTCCAGTGTCATGCAACCATTTGGTTGCATGTGCGTCTGCCTTAGGCACGCCAATTCTGGAGGGTCGGGTCCGCATCTCGATTTTGTCGGGCCCTGTTGCCGCAGCCGGCGCGGAGCGCAACCGATATATTCCGGCGCGCATGAGGCCACCGATGAAGATGCTCGCCCTCGCAACGACTTTGCTCGTTGCAGCCCTTGGGATGTCCGCCTGCGGCTCGCAGGGCATCTCCGTGGCCAAGACCAGCCCCTACTACCGGGGAGCGGTGCTGTTCCGCGACCACTGCTCCGGCTGTCACACGCTTGCCGTCGTCGGCGCCCAGGGCTCGGCCACGTCGATCAAGGACCGCCTCAAGACGAACGGGCCGAACTTCAACATCCGCAAGGAGAATGTCGAACAGGTCCTCTACGCGATTCGCAACGGTGGTTTCTCAGGCGCGATCATGCCCGAGAACCTTGTCGTCGGCGACAGCGCTCAGGAAGTTGCCAAGTTCCTAGCTCAGTATTCCGGGCTGCAGGCACAGAAGGTGCCAACCGTGAACATCACGCTGTCCACCAAATAGCGCTGGACTGCCGCACACCTCGGCGGTGCATAGCTGGACCATAGGCGCGGCGGCGGGCGGGTAGGCTCCCAGGCGTGCTCGATCTCAAGCTGATCCGAGAAGATCCCGAGGGCGTGCGCGCGGCGCTGGCTCGGCGCGGCGGGGACGCGACCACGGGTTTTGATCTTGTGCTCGAGCTCGATGGGCAGCGGCGCGCACTGATCCCGCGCCTGGAGGGGTTGCGGGCCGAGCGCAACGCAGTAGTCGAGGCGATCGCGCAGGCCAAGCGCGCGGGCGCGGACGCGAGCGAGGCAATCGCCGCGCAGCGCGAGGTGGGGGCACGTGAGAAGCAGCTGAGCCGCGAGCTTTCCGAGATCGAGGAGCGACTGCAGGCGGCACTCGCGCCATTGCCGAATCTGCCGGACGCAACCGCGGCGCCAGGTCCCGAGGACGAACTCGTCAAGGTCATAGGGGAGCCTCGTATTGAGGGGGATGGGGCGCGCGACCACCTGGAACTGGCCGGTTCCATGATCGACATCGATCACGCCACCAAGCTCTCAGGGGCGCGCTTTGCCTATCTCAAGGGCGACCTCGTGATGACCGAGTTGGCGCTCGTGCGCTTCGTCTTGGAGAAGCTGCGCGGCTATGGGTTCGAGCCGGTGATACCGCCAGTGTTGGTGCGCGAGCGGGCGCTATATGGCACCGGCTTCCTGCCCGACACCGAGCAGCAGATCTATCGGCTCTCAGGCGACGATCTCTACCTGGTCGGCACCTCCGAGGTGGCGCTGGCGTCGCTGCACGACGACGAGATCCTTGAGGCCGCGCGCCTGCCGCTGCGCTATGCCGGCTTCTCGCCTTGCTTTCGTCGCGAGGCTGGAGCAGCCGGCAAGGACACGCGCGGCATCTTTCGCGTACACCAGTTCGACAAGGTCGAGATGTTCAGCTTCGTCGAGCCCGAGCATTCGCGCGAAGAGCACGAGCGAATCCTCGCGATCGAGGAGGAGATCCTGGGTGAGCTGGAGCTGCCATATCGAGTCGTGAACATCGCCGTGGGCGACCTGGGCAACTCGGCCGCCAAGAAGTACGACTGCGAGGCGTGGCTACCGAGCCAAGGGCGCTATCGCGAGCTGACCTCATGCTCCAATACGACCGACTACCAGGCGCGGCGCCTGAACATTCGCGTGCGTCGCGAGAAGCGCACGCAGATGCTGCACACGCTCAACGGCACGGCCGTGGCGGTGGGCCGCACGCTGATCGCGCTGCTGGAGAACGGCCAGCGCGAGGACGGCAGTGTGGCGCTGCCGGACATACTCGCGGCCTATGGGGCGCCGGCGGTGCTGGGCGCCTGAGAGCGATCCGTGCGTGTCGATTGTCTTGAAATGGGGTGTTCGCAAAAGTCTGGGAAAAACTGGGGGTACACATAAAGATTAGGTACCAAAATATCTCCCGCGGCTCCACGTAAGGGGGGGCTTTTTAGAACAGGACATTTTTTGAAAGGTCCCCAGGTCAGGGGGCACTGCCGAGCAGCTGGATGTGATCAGCCTCGGCCGGCCCGGGGAAAGGACGCGTGAGGCCGAACTTCTCGAGGATCGACTCCGGCACGCCTTCGACGCCCGGTGTGTCCGATGCTTCCCCGCGCGTGTGCGGGTCGTTGGCGAAGCCGCCGACCTCGATCGAGTGCTGCGGGGTCCGATAGCCGGAGATCCCGATCAGATGCAGGTGCAGCGCCTTGCCGAGCGTGTTCAGGCGCTGCACGAGGATCGGCTCGACGCCGACGCTGTAGTTGGTGCCGGGCGCCTGGAAGAACCCGTAGTCACCTGAGGGGCCGCCGCCTTCGACCGCGTAGCCGGTCGCGAACGACTGGTTCTGGGAGGCGTACTCGCTGACGGCGATCGCGACCAGTTCTTTTTCGAGTGAGCGTTGGTGCGAGCGAATTTCGCCAAGCTGTGCGCTCTTGCGGTCTCGCGCCTCGATGTACTCGAGTTGGTGGTCGAGCAAAGCAAGGTGCAGGTGGGCGACCTCGTCGCGTTGGACGAGCACAGCCGTCGTCTCGCGCTGGGAGCTGTCGGTCAGCACGGTCAGGTGCTGTGTTTCCTTGGCTACGGCCTTGCGCGCGTCGGCGACCTGCACCGTCGCCGTGGCGTTCTCCTGGCCGACCGCCTTGAGGTCGTCGACACGCTCGATCAGATCGCCGAAGCCGTGCGCCTCGAGGATCACCGTCACGATGCTCGGCGGCGGGTCCTCGTAGGCGGCGATCACCTGGGCGACAAGCACCCCTCTGTCCTGGGCGAGCTGGATTTTCAGCGATGCCAGGTGCGAGCGCGCCGAGGCAAGCTGCGCCTTGAGCTTGTCGAGTAGAGCTTTCTCCACGCCCAGAGTGCTTTCCAGTGCGTCGAGCCGCGCTTTGAGGTCTTCGATGCTGCCTTGAAAGCCGTCGATCTTTTTGGAGTCGGCTTGGATTTCCGCGCTAAGCGCACTTGTTTTGGACGTCGAGGAGGAGATACCGCTTTCAAGAGCACCTTGCGACTGCCCGGCGAGAGCAGGGGCGGCGGCGGCGGCGGCGAGCAGGGCAAGTAGCGCGAGCGCGTAGCGCAGACGGACAGGTGGGAGTTTGAAGTGGCTCATCTCGATGTTTACAAGCACCCGACGTGGCGCACCTGGCGCACATCAGGCGGTTGCTGCCCTGGCCAAGCTAGCCACGCCGGTCGCCGATCACAAGTCCGTGGGGGTGCCTGCACGGGGACTTGCACGCGCGCGAATCGGCTTGCCTGCGCCGTGTCGGGCCGATCGGTCGAGCCGATCTTCTGTGCGCCGGCAGCCGAGCGCAGGTGGACAGTAGACAGATGCCGAGCACGGGTAATATCAAGCACACGCGTAGCATCTGGAGTCCGCTCGAAAGGGATCGGGTGGTCTGGCCGAGCGACGCGCTCAAACGTGGAGGAGATTCAGCGATCAAGGATCCTCGCGGCGATGGCCGAAGAGGCAGCCATCCGCGGCGCGTCGTCGCTGACGGTTGCGCGCGTGATCGCTCGTGCTCGCGTGTCGCGCCGGCTTTTCTACGAACAGTTCGCCGATATCGAGGACTGCTTTCTGGCTAGCTTCGATTGGGGGGTGGGCCAGGCGCGGGCCACAGTCGTGGAGGCCGCCGACGCTGAGCGAAGCTGGCGCGAGCAAATCCGTAGCGGCCTGGCTGCGTTGTTGCGTTTCTTCGACCAGCAGCCGCTGCTGGCGCAGCTTTGCGTGGTACATGCAGCTGGCGGTGGCCGGCGCGTGCTCGAGCGCCGCGCACAGGCAATGGCCGAGCTATGTGAAGCGGTTGACCGTGGGCGCGCGGAGGCCTCGAGTGCGCGTCCCCCGGGTCGTCTTGTTGCCGAAGGGGTTGTAGGAGCGGTGATGGCAGTGCTCTACATGCGTCTGTTCGCACGCGACATGGGCGCGGCCGGCGGCTTCGGCGAACTGACTGAGAGCGAGCCGGCACTGCTTGAGCTGCATGGCGAACTGATGAATCTGATCGTGCTCCCTTATCTGGGCGCGGCGGTCGCCGCCAGGGAATTGGGCCGTTCAGTACCGTCGCCTCCGCGGAACGCCACGCAGACGCAGGCGCGGCCGATTGGACGCGTCGGGCTGGAAGAACCCGCGGCTCGTCTGACCTATCGCACGGTGCGTGTGCTCAGGGCGATAGCGGAGCTTCCAGCAGCGAGCAATCGCGAGGTGGCCGAACGCGCCGGCATCATCGACCAGGGCCAGATATCGAAGATCCTTACGCGTCTGGAGTATCAGGGTTTGGTGGCAAATCGCAGGGGCGTGAGCGCAGCACGTGGCACTCCCAACTCGTGGTGGCTGACCGAGCGAGGTGAAGCGCTCGAGCGCGAAGTCGGCCAGCGCCCCGTCGGCGAGCACGACGCAGGTCGCCGCGAGGAGGACGGTCGAGCTCGCGGTGAGCGTAGGCGCCGACGGTAGAGCAGAGCTAGAACGTATCTAAAAACCTGCGGTACTTCCGTCAGGGTGCGCAGGTTTTGAGGATAAGTTCCTATGGAACGCGAATCGTGAGCGAGCGTGCCACGCCGCCGACAGGTGTGAGTGTTAGGCGGTAGATACCAGGCGGCAATGTGCCCGAGCCGTGCAGCCGGCGGCGGTTGACGCCTCGGATCGCGGCAAATGTGAGTGAGCTGTGCAGCGTGCGCCAATGCGCACCGCCGCTCGAGCGGATCTGCATGGCAAGGGTCACGTGCATGTTTGCGGCCCGACTCAGTGTGCAGGAGAACGCGACCTGCGCGACAAGCACTCGATCGCTGTGCAAGGCGGCACGCGCGTTGGCTGTCAGCTTCAGGACGATGATCCTGGGTGTCTGTGTCGCGGTGCCGGTCGGCGAGGAGCCGGGTTTCGTCGTTGAATCGCCAGGCGTAGCGCCACCGGGCGGTTGCTGTGCCGGACCCGTAGTGGTCTGCGTGCCTGAGGGTTCGGTTTTGCTGACTTTGCTGTTTGATCCTTCCTGTCCGCCGCCTGAGCCGTTGCCGGTGGTGGTCGTTCCGGATCCACCGCTTGAGCCGCCTTCTCCCGGCTTGCTCTTTTCTTTGCTGGGTTCGCTTTTGGTGACACATTCCGGTTTGGCGATCAAGGGTATGGGCCCGGGCTTGAAAGCCTCTATCCCGGCGGGCGCGCCGACGCCGGTAGGGCCGTCGTAGTACTGGTCCCCGCAGCCCGGCGCGGCATTGCAGATCAGCGAGCCTTCACCGCAGTCAAAGGCGAACTCGGGTGACAGTGGTTCAAGCGAGCCGGCGCAAGAGACATAGATGTCTCTGCATCTACCGTTGCCGCCTTCGGTGATGTTGTAGAGCCCAGTGGTTTCGAGATGCGAGTAGAGCGTTGCGGCAGGGTATGGGACTGCATGCGCGCCACCGGCAAGCGCGAACATCGAGGCGATGATCGGCGAGGCGACGCTCGTGCCGCCGATTGGCCACCATTCAAGCGGCGTGTTGACAGTTTCGCCGTTCGCCACTTCGTGGAAGCTGGGAACAGAGTCGTAGACGGCAACGCCTGTATAGGGGTCGGCGTCGGCCGAGACGTCGGCCACCGCACGTTTGGATCCGCACCCCACCTGTGACCAGTCTGGCACCGCCTGTTGCCAGGAAGGCGCCGTAAACGTTTCGCTGCAGCCGCCTCCGCCGGCGCCCGCATCCGTGTCTTCTAGATCGGGATCCTCGTTCCACACGGTCTCGCTCTTGCGAGTGCCGTCTTCTAGGGTCAGTTTGGTACCGCCGACGGCTACCACGTCGGGTGAGCTTGCCGGGTAGTCGGCCCCCACGAAGTAGTTCGTCTGTTCGTTTGCTTGTTTGGCCGCCTCCGCCGCTTCGGCCTCAGTCCAGTTGAGGTAGCCGTAGTCGCCGGCGGCGGCAGTGATGACTGTGCCGGGATGATCGAAGGCATCGCCGTTGGATCCTTCCTGGGGACCGCCCCATGAGTTGGATATCTCTGTGGCGCCGAGTTTGACGGCCGTTTCCTCGCCTTCTTCGAGGTCTCGATATGAGGGTGCGCTAGCCTCGACAAGCAAGATCTTGCAGTTCTGGCAGACGGCGCGTGCGACCTCGATGTCGGTCGATATCTCCACCGCCCAGCCCTCTGCTTCCGCGACGTTCTCACACGCGGCTTCCCGTTCTCGCACGGGCTTGTGGCGGTTTTCGCAGGTAGCCAGTTCTGTCCTTCTAGCTGCTTCGTTTTCGGGGAACGGCAGCGCGTTCCCGCCCTGTTGGTTGACCTGTTCAAAGCAGGAGTTCGATGCGGCGGGACATTTGGTCAGTCCGAACTCGCTTTCGTAGGCTTCCAAGTCGGTGCGCGCACTCGGATCGTTGTAGGCATCCACCAGAGCGATCGTCTGGGACGTTGGCGCTTCAGGCAGTTCGGTGTCAGCGGGGAAGTAGGCGTTGCGCAGATCCTGTGGGCGCAGGCCGTAGGAGCCTTCCGCGGCACTCACCGATGAGATCGGGCTACTCCTGGTCATCCCCAACGGATGCTTATGCGCAGTTGCCGCGCTGGTGTGAGGTATCAGCTCCAGGGCCAAGCAGCCGGCGTATCCAGGAGCCGGCGCAGAGCAGGCGTTACGGGTCGCGTAGTCGGATTCCGGCAACGGCGAGAGCGCCGCCCCCGACGCGACCGACGACGCGCCCAGGACGAGCGTCAAGCAGAGAACGGCGAGTAGCCAAAAGCGGGCGGCGCCTCCATGGCCTGCATGTTCCACATAGCCCATCTTGGCAGCTCGCGAGCGAATTTTGGCCGCCACCTCAGGGTTGAACGCTGAGATAGATCGAGCGCGAGCGGCCATCGGTCGGCTTGACTGTCAAGCGGTAGCGGCCCGGAGATAGGTGGTTGCGACCTTTCAGAGAGCGGACCACGTGGCCTTGTGTGAGCGACAGCGTCAGCGAATCGGGCAGCGTGGCCCAGTGCTTGTGTCCGCCGGTGCTCGTTTGCCTGACGATTGTGACACGCACGTTCGTGGCGGCGCTGAGCGTGAACGAGAAGGCGATCGCCGATGCCGAGGGCAGGCGACGGGCCAGAGCGGCAGTCGCCCTCGCGGTGAGCTCAAGGTGGGAGACCGCGACCGAGTTGGCACTGTCCGAGCCGGTCGTGGGCGATGCGTCTTCGTCGCCTTCGGCTTCTTCGGCTTCAGCTTCCGCCGTGGCCGCTTCTTCCGCGCCTTCTTGCAGTTCTTCTTCGGGTTCTTCGGCTGTGCTGTCGCTCGTGTGGGCGAGCACAGGATTGCGGGTGCAATCGCGCTGTGGAGCGCAGACGGAGCGTGGCCCGGCCGCGGCGGCGGGGGAGGCGCCTGTGGCGCTCAGCATCACGCAAAGACACAGAAGTGCGACGAGCAAGCCGCCCATTCGCGAAGTTGCCCGCGACTTGCGCTCGCCGGCTTCGCGCGGACGTCTCACCGGCGAGCATGCCGAGCACCGCTGGGTCGTCGCGTACATAGGCACTCAATCGACTCGAACCGGAGCTTGCTTGAGGAATTTGGCCCGCTTATAGGATTTTCGGGTCGTTTGCGCGGGTATTCCGCGGCGCGCCTGCGTCCAAGTGGCAGACAGGGAGGTTGTTTCTTCGTAGAAGTTATTGATGGATTTGGTCTATTCGTGTCGCCCCGCGTCGCCCTCACGCGCTGACTGCGGGCGTGTGCTCATGATGCATTGATCGAGGAGGCTGGTCGCCGCCTATCGGAGGCCGCGCCGCGCGCGCGCGTGATCTCTTCTGCAGGCGGGTCGGAATCAACGTCTGCCCCGCCGAGGACTCACCCGACGACTTTGCGTAGCCGTTCGAACTGGATCTTCGTCGCCTGCAGCGCGGCGGCGAAAGCGAGGTCGAACAACGTCTTGCCCGCGTTCGGACCGCTGTTCACCAGCTTCGCACCCTCCTGGCTTTCGGGGCTGTCCTTGTTCAGTTCGGCGTGGGTAGGCGCGCCGGGACCGCACATCTTCGGCCAGTCGAGGAAGAACGTGCCGCTCACGATCTGAGTGGGCAACGACTGCACGGAGAGGTCCCAGATCGGTATCGGCTCTTCGTTCGCGTGTAGCTCGACCCAGTTCGAGTGGGCATAGAAGTCCTGGACCGTGTGGGTCATCGTCCCGAACAGGACGTAGGGGTTCTGCTCGATCGAGTTCGATTCGATCAGCTGCCAGAGGTCGGCGACGCGCTGCGCGCCTGGGGGGAAAGCGCAGTTGTCGAAGTGCAGCGCGCTGTCGAACTGGTCGAGGTCGGTCGCGACATTCGCGGCGACGATCACAGACAGGTTGTCCTTGATCGTCGGATCTTCCGGACATGCCTGCTCGGTCATCGCCGCGTGGTACTTGATTTCGAACATGACCCGTTGCGGGCCTGGCGCCCGATCTGCAAACTCCAGCTGCTGCCGGAGGCCGAACCTCGGAACCGCGGGTGTGGGAATGCTCTCGGCCATCGTCTCTCCTTCGACTCTCCTCGGGGTTGTTATAGGTCTTGGTTCGGGTCAGGTTTCGATCAGGTCTTGCTTCGGGTCAGATCTCGATTGCGTCGAGCGAGACGGCGGATCGCAGGCGCTCCATCCAGTCGTCGGGGATGGCGAAGCCGAAGCTCCAGCGGTTGCGTTGCGCGCCGTTAACGATGCAATGCCAAAACAGCCGGCCCTCGCCCTGCTCGACCTTGAAAAAACGCAGCAGCTTCGGGCGGTCCTGCTGGGTGACGAGCTCCTTCGTCTTCGGGTTCATGTAGCGGAAGACCGAGCGGAGGTCGTCTGGTTCGACCGGCTCGTCGAGGTCGACGAGGTACATCCTCCATCCAGGCTGGCTCTCGTTCGTGTGCCAGAGTCGGTAGGAGAACGGTGGGTACCACATGCTGCCGGAGAACTTGATCTCGCAGTCGAAGACGGCGGAGAGGTGGCAGATCGTGCGCACCTTCGCCTCGAAGTAGGCTTCGTAGGCGGCGTCTTCGACGTGCTGGTCGAGGTTGACGAGGTGGAAGTCGCGCCGGCTCTGCGCGGCTGCGGGACCGCCGTCCCAGTGCGGCGCCATGATCTCCTGATAACGGTCAAGGAAACCGGGAGCCGCCGGCGACATCTCGGTCCACTCGAGGTCGTCGCTACGAAAAGCGCCGGCGAAGCGCTCGAGGTCAACGCTCGCCGGGACGATCGTGAGATTCGGCAGCTCGTCGAGCGCGGGGCGGAGCTCTGGGACGGCAAGCAGGTCAAGCTCGAAGTGATAGATCTCGGTGTCGTCGTCGAGCTTCTCCTGCGCGGGCGGCGCCTGCGGCAGCGGGGCGGTCTCGTCCTGGGCGGGCATCGTCGAGGCCGCTTTGAGGAGATCCTCGATCTCAAAGGCGTAGCCGCTGCGGCGGCCGAGCACGACGAGCTCGCGCGTGTCTGTGACGGCGCGCATGCGCTCGCCAAGATCCGGATCGGCGAGCGCATGCTCTAGAAAGGCTGTGCAAGATTCGACGGACATCGCGTCGTGTTCTCCTTCCTCATCGTTCTGGTTGCGGAGGATCGAGCAGCAGAGGCGAGGGAACGCGATCCGGGGCGGCGAGCCGGAGGAAGTGCATGCCGACACCGGCGATTCCGACCATCAGCCCGGTGAGCGGCTGTCGGCCGTCCTCGACGCGAGGCCAGCTGGGGTTACCGGCGAGACGGCGCCAGTGCGCCTGGGCGTGCATGTTCGCCTCGAGTTGGAAGGCCGGCTCGTCGCGCTCGAGCGCGAAGCGCAGCAGCAACTCGGCGTTGCCGCAGCGGCCGTGGCAGAGCGTGTCGTTGCCGACCGCGCCGAAGCTGCGCACGGTTGCTGAGAGCGCGAGATAGACCTCGCGCAGCAGCTCTTCGTCTTCGCCGCCGGTGGCGGCCAAGCTCCCCAGCCGGCCGAGGCCGATGCCCGGCGCTCCGTTGCACCACGCGTTGGAGAAGTGGCGGCCGCCGTCCCGGCGCGCGACGCTGCTGCGCAGGTCGTACCAGTCGCCGCGCCGCGTGTCGAAATGCAGGCGCTCGTAGGCGAATGCGCGCCGAGCGGCGTCGAGGTACTGAGTCTCGCCGCTCGCGGCGCCGAGCAGGCTGAGCGCCCAGCCGATGCCGCCCGCGCCGTGGGCGAAGCCGGTCAGGTTCGGCGCATCCGGGTCGCGCCCAGGCCAGCTGAGCACGTCGTCGACCTGCTCGGCGTGGCGCAGGAGGTGGTGGGCGCAGCGATGAGCCGTGTCGCGGCCGACGCCGGCGGCGCCGTCGAGCACGAGCATCACGGCGATTACGCCTGCCACTCCGCTGAGCACGTCGAATGCTTCGTCCTCCTCGACGAGCGCGTCCACCTTCCGCCTGCACTCGATCGCCTGCGAGAGCAGCTGAGGCTCGCCCCATAGGCGGTGCAGATGGAGGAGCACGTACACGAGCCCGGTGACGCCATCGAAGACGCCGAGGCCCACGGCGCGGTGCGAGAGCGCATCGGAGAGCGCAAGGCGCGCTGCGCGCCGGAGCCTCGCGTCCGGTTCGATCGCGTCGAGGTAGGCAAGGAACAGCGCTATCCCGGCGCTGCCATAGTAGAGCGAGCCGCCGATGTCGCGCGCCTCGTGGCCATGTTCGCGGTAAGCCCAGCGAACCGCCCGCTCACTGCCGTCGAGCAGGGTGCAGAGCTCCTCGGCGACGAGACGCGCATAGTCGAGCGCGGTCGCGACGAAGGCGGGACTGTGGACCTCGGCGAGCGAGAGGCTCGCACGGATGTAGCCAACCTGCCGTTCGCGATCCTCCTGGGTGAGCCACGAGATTCGCTCGAGCGCTCCCTCGAGCGGCGAGTGCTCGAGCGGCAAGCCCACGGCTCGGCGCTCGTCGTCGCGCAGCCGTCGGCCTGTCGCCTCGGCGGTGAAGCGCGGAACGTCGAGCTGCCACAGCGCGCGGACCTCCGCTGCCGCCGCGCGCCGGTCCTCGTCCCAGGGCAGGAGACTCTCGTCGAGGCGCGCGAAGACGAGGTTGACCTCGAGCGGCTCGCTGAGGCAAATCGGGTGGCGAGCGCCGATCAGCAGCTGCGAATAGAGCTGAGTGCCCCGCGCGACGAACCGTGTCTCGGTGCCGGTAAACAGGCTCGTGAGGTACTCGCCGACGCGCGGCGTGCTCCGGAACCAGTCGTGGACCTCGCAGAAGCCCTCGACTATCGCCTCCTCGAAGTCGTGCGGCTCGAGCAGCTCGCCGTGGAGCCGGATGCGGTTCGCCGCGGTCTGCTCGACGCGCACGCCGCGCTCGTATCTGACGACGAGCTGAGAGCCCGCCTGCAGGCGCGGGACCGCGTAGGGGAGCTCGTAGGACTCCCCGCCGGTGACGCCGCTCAGCTTCGTGACGATGTCGGCGCTCGCCGGCATCGGCCAGTCGAGCAGCCCGGTCCTGTAGACGGAGTCGAGCACTGTGCCGATCGCCTCTTCCCGCCCGTGCACTGAGACGCCGAGCACCGTCTCGCAGTCGCACACATACGCATGGCCGTCGGCGACGATGACATTCTCGTGGTGCAGATCGCTGCCGCCCAGTACGTAGAAGACGCCAAGCAGTCCGCCCAGCTCTGCGTAGAACCGCCGCGCCTGCGCGAGCGTTCGCACCTCAGTGGCGCCGCTCGGCACGAGCTGCTCGTACCCGTACCCGTCCTTGCAGACGATGTGGCGTCGCGCAAAGCCGATCACACCGTCGTCGGTGAGGCGCCCGAGCAGCTCCTGCGTGGCGCGCTCGGCGGCGAGGCATCGGGGCTTGTAGACGAACGACGCCTGACGAGACTCGAGCTCGACGTTGACGATCGCGACGCTGCGCCCGCCCGCGTGGTAATCGGAGCCGCCGAGTTCTACGCGGGTGAAACCGACGATCGGCTCGCCGAACAGGGTCTCGCCGATCTCCTGTGCGTCCTGCGAGAGGCGGCAGATCAGCTCGCACCCTGCGTCGCAGAGCAGCCGGGTCACGCGCGCAAGCCACCGCGCGAGCACCGGAAAGCGGAGATAGAAGGCGTCGTAGCCGGTCGCGTCGCCGAAGGCGCGCGCGAAGTACGCGTCGTGGTCGCGCGAGGTCGCGCTTGCGCGCGCGATCCTGGCCCGCGCGAATGCGACATTCTCGTCGGTCTCGACCGCCCACGCGAGCGAGAGCTCGAAGCGATCGATCAGGTGCTCTGCGATCGCGGCGATGACGTGGGCGCCGATCAGCTCGCGTCCGCTCGCGGCCTCAGCTGTGCGCATCGCAGCGGTCAGCTCGCGGGCGAGCAGCTGGCAGAACGGGCGCGCCGCCTGCGCGATCAGCTCGCGGCGAGGCGACGCGCTGCCTGGTGCGATCGTCGAAGCGAGGACTGGGCAGAGGCCGTCGAGGGCGGCGAGGTAGGTCGCAAGCCAGTCGGCGTGCAGCTCGGCGAGCGCCGCGCTCGCCGAGTCGCTGCTGTGAACGTCCGGCGAGCGAAGCCGCCGGCGGTGGCCCGCGAGCGCCTCGAGCAGCTCGTGCTCCCGGCGCGGTACGGTGAGGAGGGGGTCGCCGGGCCAGCCGGAGGCGAGCCCGCTCGCAGCGCGGCGCAGCTTGAATTCGTCCAAGCTCCCGAGTGCCTGACCGGAGACGTCTGCGCAACCATCTCGGAGTCGTTCTCCGAGCAGGATCTGCTCAGCTGCGTTGCACGCACGCACACCGATCTCGGTCCATGCGCGATCGGTGAGACGCCGCGGCGATGCGACGGTTTTTCCCACGCGAGCCTTCCTCGAATCTTCCCGTCCGCAGAGTTGGGTGGCCATACGCAGCCTTGCCTCCGGCCGAGCGGATCGGCTCGGCTCGGCCGGAGGAGGCTTGCGTGTGCGGCTACTTCGTCGTGCCGTCGCAGATGATCGTGAACGGTCCCCCAGTGCACGTTGACCGGCACTGCGCGCTGAACTGCACCCCCGACACGAGGTCGAGCAGGCTGTGGTCCTGGCCCTCGACCGGCGTCGGGAGCGAGAGATCGTGAGCGCTGAGGCCGAACGATCCGGGATCGGCGGCGAGGAGCTCACGGAACTCCTCGTCGACGACGCTCTGGTAGAGGACATCGTCGAGGTCTGGACGTGTGTCGATGACAGTGGTTGACACGAAGGTCTACCTGCCTTTCTTTCTCGTTGAGTTGATGATCGCGACCGGATTTGCGCCGACGTGCTAGGTGGTGTGCAGTTTGTCGGCGACGGCCTTCAGCTCGCCGACTGCGGCCGTCATGTTCTCGGGGTCGGCCTGCCACTTGAGGATCTTCTGCTCCTCTGCAGTCGCTCCGTCCGCGCCCCAGTGACCCTCGAGCCACGACTTCAGCCCGTCGGCGCTGTCGGGGTTCTCAGGTGGGGCGATCCTGTCCAGCGTCGGGCGCTCCGGTGAGTCGAGCGCGAGCGTGAACAGCTCCCGGCACTTGCCATTCGCCGGGAGGCACGAAAGCAGAACTGCCAAACCCTGGATTTGACGGACGGCAACCGTCTCTTCTGTTACTCCAGCCATTGGACTCCTCTCTCGGGGATTGGGCATATGGCCCTCCTGGCGACAGATGCGTCCTTGCCAGCGCGTTGTCAGGGAACCAGAACCAGCCTCTGAGCCCATAACGCCCACGAATTGGAGGGCGCCGCCGGGATCGGCGGGAAATCCAGCCTCGACCTCGCGCGGGTGGAAGCGTACCAGCTTCGTCGCAGAAAATCAATAACCGCGAATTGTGGCAACCTATAGAACCAGCGAGGGTGCTTTACACGGGCGGGCCTCCGCCTTGAGGAGCCGGCGGCGGCACGAACGCTGAGCTCAAAGAGACGATCTACTACATCGAGATCCACAGGCATGCCAAGACCATTCGAGTCAGGCGAACAGGCGCGAGCCGACCCAGTCGCCTGGCCCGCGCGCGCCTGGGGGGTGCGAAGAAGTAACCCCCGCCCGACGCTTCGGGCTCCACCTCCGCTGCGTGGCTCCTTACGTTGAAAAGGTGGCCCGAACACTTCGGGCTCGGACTCCGCTGCGCAGCCCGTTACGCTGAAAAGGTGGCCCGAACATTTGGCTTCCTGATGAGCCCAGAACCACCGCCGCGGCGCGTTGGCGCGCTGGTTGCGTTCGCGCTGGTGGCACTGTGCACGCTGCTCATCTATCCGCTCAAGCAGGCAGCTCCAGTGGTATCGCTGGGGGTCGTCTACATGCTGGCGGTGGTGATCGTGTCGGTCACTTGGGGGGTGTGGTTGGGAGTAGCGACATCGCTGCTGAGCGCGCTGGCGTACAACTACTTCCACCTGCCACCGGTTGGGCACCTGACGATCTCAAACGGCGAGAACTGGGTGGCGCTGATCGCTTTCGTGATCGTCTCGATGCTCGCAAGCTCGGTGGCCGAGGTAACGCGCGCGCGTTCGCGCGAGGCGGCTGAGCGGCGCCGCGAGGCAGACCTGGCGGCCGAGATGGCGCGCCTATTGCTGGGTGGCAGGCGTCTCTCCGAGGACTTGCCGACCGCGTCCGCGCGACTCTCCCAGGTGCTGGCTCTGCCCTCGGCGGCGATTGAGCTGGAGGCGGTCGAGGGGGATGAGCGGCGCGTGGCCTTCCCGCTGCGCGAGGGCCCGCGCCGGCTGGGCACGCTGCTTGTGCCCGCTGACACGCCGGAGGCAACGCTGCGTCGTCTGCAGGAGCGCGTCGTGCCGGCGCTGGAGTCGCTGCTGAGCGCAGCCTTGGAGCGCGACTCGCTGCTTGCCGACGTGGTCGAGACGGCCGCGCTGCGGCGTACCGATGTGGTCAAGACGGCTCTTCTGCGGGCCGTCTCCCACGATCTGCGTTCGCCGTTGACGGCGATCTCCGCGGCAGCCGACGCGGTCGGCTCGCCCTCGCTCTCCGAGGAGGAGCGCCACGAGATGGCCGCGCTGATCCAGCAGGAGACGCAGCGCCTCTCGCGTCTGGTTCAACAACCTGCTCGACCTCTCACGCCTGGAAGCAGGAGCGGCCGAGCCACACGCAGCGCTCACGTCGGTCGATGAGGTGATCCGCGCCGCGCTCGCGGAGCTCTCGCCCGCGCCCGATGATTTCAGTCTCTCGATCGATCGCGACCTACCGCCCGTGAGCGTCGATCCTGTGCAGTTGGAGCGCGCGTTCGTGAACGTGCTGGAGAATGCACGTCGGCACTCGGGGGGCCATCCGGTGTCGGTCAGGGCGCGCGCGGTGCGCAGCCTCGGTGCCGCCGAGGCGCCCCCGGCGGAGCTTGTCGCGGACGAGGAGCACTCGGGCACGGCGTTCGACACCGGTCTCGCTCCGCTGGAAGGTCCAAGCGGCGGCTCAGCCGGCGACAGGCTCGTGGTTCGTGTCGTGGACCGCGGCCCAGGCATACCCCCAGCGCAGCTGGAGCGAGTGTTCGAACCCTTCTACCGCGCCGGCACGCCGCAGGGAGGACATCGTGGCTCCGGCTTGGGGCTTGCGATCGCCCGCGGTTTCACCGAGTCCAACGGCGGCAGGCTGCATGTCGAGTCGCTCCCAGGGCAGGGAGCAACGTTCGTGTTCGAGCTGCCGCTCGCATCGCGACAGCCGTCGCACGAGCTCGATGGTGCTGTCGAGGTCGCGGCGAGCTCCGAGCACGCGCGTTGATTGCACAAGACAAGCCGGCGCCAACACAGCGGATCCTCGTCGTAGACGACGAGCCGCAGATCCTACGTGCGCTGCGCGTGGTGCTGCGCGACGCCGGCTTTGAGGTGGTGCCAGCGGAAACGGCGAGCGAGGCCTTGGATCGAGCGGCAGTGCGTCCGCCGCAGGCCGCGATCGTCGACCTGATGCTGCCCGACATGGATGGAGTCGAGCTCACAAGCCTTTTGCGCGAGTGGAGCGAGATGCCGATTCTCGTGCTCTCGGCAGTCGGCGAGGAGGAGCAGAAGGTGCGGGCACTCGAGGCGGGAGCCGACGACTACATAACAAAGCCGTTTGGCTCGCGCGAGCTGGTGGCGCGCCTGCAGGCCGCGCTGCGCCGCGGCGGCCGCTCGGAGGAGGAGCCGCGCATAACGGTGGGAGACCTGGAGATCGACCTCGCCGCACGTGTCGTGCGCCGAGGCGGAGAGGATGTTCACCTGACCCCGATCGAGTTCGACCTGCTGCGCGTACTCGTACGCAACCGGGGCAGATTGATGACCCATCGCGCGCTGCTGGGCGAGGTGTGGGGCCCTGAGTACGGCGACGACGTGCAAACGCTGCGCACACACATCGCCCGCCTGCGTGCCAAGGTACAGGGCGACGGGCAATCCGCGCGCGTGATCGTCACCGATCCGGGCGTCGGCTACCGCTTCTCGGCGTAGTCGACCGTCACGAAATCGTTATGCCGTGTGGCGGAATCGTCATGCGAGCGTGATGGGCGTTGCCTAATAGTGGTGGACATGGACGCCGTCGCCATCGCTCTCGGGATCGTCATGTTCGGCTTGCTGCTGCTCATACTCGAGGGAATTGACCGTATATGAGAATTTCGCTCCAACCCGCCGCGCTGATAGCGCACATGAGCGGAGCCGATGTCTTTGGGCTGATCGTCACGCTACTGATCATCGCCTACCTCTTTTATGCGTTGATCCGCGGGGAGAAGTTCTGAGATGACCGCGGCGGGTTGGCTGACTATTGTCCTGTTCGCGGTCATCCTGACCGCGTTGGCATTTCCCCTGGGCAGCTACATGGCTGCCGTTTACAGCGGCAGGCGTGTCTTCCTCTCGCCGATATTTGCCTGGCCGGAGAAGTTTCTCTACAAGTTGTTGTGTGTCGATCCGAAGCGCGAGCAAGATTGGAAGGCATACGCCAAGAGCTTGATCATCTTCTCGTTGGCGGGATGGCTGTTGCTGTACCTGATTCTGCGCACACAGGACGCGCCGTGGGTCCCGCACGTGCTCAACCCACTTGGCTACCACTCGGCGCCGTGGAACGTCACGTTCAACACGGTCTCGTCGTTCATGACGAACACCAACTGGCAGTTCTACGGCGGCGAGACGACGATGAGTTATTTCAGCCAGATGCTGGGACTGACGGTGCAGAATTGGCTGTCGGCGGGGATCGGGATAGTGGTGGCCGTCGCGCTCGTGCGCGGGATCGTCGGCCGCGGTGGGAGCCTCGGCAATTTCTGGCAGGACCTGGTGCGAACGATCCTGTATTTGCTGACGCCGCTCTCCGTGATCGCCGCGCTGGTGCTCGTGTCTCAGGGAGTGATCGCCAACCTCTCCACTTACCTGACGGTTCACACGGTCACGGGTCTCACCCAGACGATCGCAATGGGGCCGGTCGCTTCGCAGGAGGCGATCAAGATGCTCGGCACCAACGGAGGCGGTTTCTTCAACACAAACTCCGCCCACCCGTTCGAGAATCCGACGCAGTTCACCAATTTCTTCGAGATGCTGCTGGTGCTCCTAATTCCGGCGGCGCTTGTCTTTATGTACGGTCGCATGATCGGCAATCGTCGTCAGGGTTATGCGATCTACGGGGCGATGATGTTGATGTTCCTGGGTGCCGTGTGCGTTGCGTACGTTGCCGAGGCGCACGGCTCGCCGGCTCAGCACGCCGCCGGCCTGCACACAGGCGTCATACATGGCTCCACGGGTGGCAACATGGAAGGCAAGGAGCAGCGCTTCGGCATCGCCGGCTCAGCACTGTTCGACGTCGTCACGACCGTTACCTCTTGCGGCGCGGTGAACAGTGCGATCGAGTCCTTTACGGGAATCGGTGGCGCGGTGCCGTTTGCCAACCTGTCGGCCTCGGAGGTGATATTCGGCGGGGTTGGCACTGGCTTGTACTCGATTCTCCTGTACGTGCTGCTGGCGGTGTTCATCGGAGGCCTGATGGTGGGACGCACCCCAGAGTGGCTGGGCAAGAAGATCGAGGCCAGGGAGATAAAGCTCGCGGGTCTCGGCATCTTGATCACGCCGCTGGCGGCGCTGTTCTGCACGGCGCTTGCCAGCGCAAGCAGCGCTGGGCGCAAGTCGATCTCCGAAGCCGCGACCTCGGCCACGCTGGGAACTCACACCCCGCAGGCATTCTCCGAGACCTTCTACGCCTACCTGTCGCAGGCCAACAACAACGGCTCCGCCTTCGCCGGTTACACGGGCTTCATCCAGCCAAATGCCGGCAACCTGGGAGCACACGGCATCACCTTCGCCAACCTGCTCGGCGGCTTCGACATGATCTTCGCGCGCTACGCGCCGATCCTGTTCGCCCTGGCTGTAGCGGGAGCTCTGGCGGGCAAGCGGGTCACACCCGCGGGCCTCGGCACGATGCGCACCGACAACCCCACTTTCGTGGTGCTCTTGATCGGCGTGATCATCCTCGTCGGCGCGCTCACCTTCTTCCCGGCTTTGCTACTGGGCCCGATCGTGCAGGGCCTGACCGGACACCTCTACTGACATGCGCCGTGACATCGTGACATCGATTATTGGCATTGTCGTCTTTACGATCCTGCTCGGGCTCGTCTACCCGCTTGTCATCACCGGCATCAGCCAAGTTGCTTTTCCTGGAGACGCCAACGGCCAGCAGATCCACGTGCGCGGCAAGCTGGTGGGCTCGAAGCTGATCGGCCAGAACTTCGGCACGCCGGTGCTCGAAAAGAACGGCAAGCCCAAGGAAGTCAAAGGCGCGGTCGTGACCGAAGCGGACCCGCGCTACTTCCAGTCGCGCCCGTCGGCAACCGAAGGGGGTTCGTACAACGCCGCGGCCAGCACCTTCTCAAATCACGGCCCTAACAGCGTCAAGACCAAGGAAGCAAACGAAGAAAACATCAAGGCCTATCTCGAACTGAACGTGAACCCGACGACCAAGAAGGAATACGACCCCGGCCTGACCGTGTCCAAAATCCCAGTAGACGCGGTCAACAGCTCCGCCTCGGGCCTTGACCCCGAAATCTCACCGGCCAATGCCTGGATACAGGCTTATCGCGTCGCGTCTGTGCGCCGTCTCTCGCTAGCCAGGGTGGACGCCCTGATCGCCAAGTACACCTCCAGCCGCGCCTTGGGCTTCTCCGGCGAGGAAGGCGTGAACGTGCTTGAGGTGAACCTCGCCCTCGATCGCATCACAGGAGCAAGCTGATGTCCGCTGTCAACGCAACCCACGAGCGCCAAGCGGTCTCGCTGTTCCAGGTCGAGATAGTCAAGCGCGCCCTGATCGACAGCGTCAAGAAGCTCGACCCGCGTGTGCAGGTCCGCAACCCGGTCATGTTCGTCGTGGAGATCGGCTCTGTGATCACAACGGTCACGTGGCTGATCCAGGTGTTTGGAGGCAAACCGCTCGGCGGTGGCCACGAGCCGGCCTGGTACACGTTCACGATCGCTTTCTGGCTGTGGCTGACGGTGATCTTCGCCAACATGGCCGAGGCGTTCGCCGAGGGACGCGGCCGCGCTCAGGCAGACACGTTGCGCAACATGCGCAAGGAGACGGTGGCGACGATGCGCGACGGCTCGATGAAGGCCGCCTCGGCGCTGACCCGCGGCGACATAGTCGTAGTCGTGGCCGGCGACTTGATCCCGGGCGACGGCAGCGTGATCGAGGGCATAGCCACCGTTGACGAGTCGGCGATCACGGGCGAGTCAGCGCCGGTCATCCGCGAGTCTGGCGGCGATCGCAGCGCCGTCACCGGCGGCACACGCGTCACCTCCGATCGAATCGTCGTAGAAATAACGCAAGAGCCGGGCAAGTCGTTTCTGGACCGCATGATCGCGCTGGTGGAGGGGGCAGAGCGACGCAAGACGCCAAACGAGGTTGCGCTGGGAATCCTGCTGGCCGCCCTGACGCTGATCTTCATGATCGTCGTTGCCACGCTGCGCCCCTTCGGTCTGTTCGCCGGCACCTCGATCTCCGAGACGACGCTGATCGCGCTGTTGGTGGCGCTGATCCCGACCACGATCGGCGCGCTGCTGAGCGCGATCGGGATCGCCGGCATGGACCGTTTGGTGCGCCGCAACGTGCTCGCGCTCTCCGGCCGCGCCGTGGAGGCATCGGGCGACGTGGACGTGCTGCTGCTGGACAAGACCGGCACGATCACGCTGGGCAACCGCCAAGCTTCGGAGTTCATCCCGATGCCGGGCGTGCCAGAGTCAGAGCTGGCCGAGGTGGCCCAGCTCTCCTCGCTGGCGGACGAGACCCCGGAGGGACGCTCGATCGTCGTGCTGGCAAAGACATACGGCATCCGCGAGCACGACATGAACACGCTGGGCGCCGAGTTCGTGCCCTTTACCGCCCAGACCAGGATGAGCGGCGTCGACATCGACGGCCGGCGCCTGCGCAAGGGCGCAGGCGATTCGATCATCCAGTTCGTCGAGGAAGAGGGCGGCCAGGCTCCGCCGGAGTTGCGCGAGTGCCTGGATCGCATCGGGCGCGAGGGGGGCACACCACTGGCGGTAGCGCGCGACAACCAGATTCTCGGCGTCGTCTACCTCAAGGACACGATCAAGCAGGGCATGAAGGAGCGCTTCGACCAGCTGCGAGCGATGGGCATCAGAACGGTGATGGTCACCGGCGACAACCGCTTGACGGCGGCAAAGATCGCCGAGGAGTCGGGCGTCGACGACTTCCTGGCCGAAGCCACGCCAGAGGCCAAGCTGGCGCTGATCCGTGAGCACCAGGAGGACGGCAGGCTGGTAGCGATGACCGGAGACGGCACCAACGACGCCCCGGCGCTGGCCCAGGCAGACGTGGGCGTGGCGATGAACACGGGCACCCAGGCAGCCCGCGAGGCCGGCAACATGGTCGACCTCGACTCCAACCCGACGAAGCTGATCGAGATCGTCGAGGTCGGCAAGCAGCTCTTGATAACGCGCGGAGCGTTGACGACGTTCTCGATCGCAAACGACGTGGCTAAGTACTTCGCGATCCTGCCGGCGATCTTCGTCACGACGTATGCGACTTCCGCGGGAGGCAAGGGCCCGCTGCACGTGCTCAACATCATGAACCTGGGCACCCCTCAGTCGGCGATCGTCTCGGCGATCATCTTCAACGCGATCGTGATCCCGCTGCTGATCCCGCTATCGCTGCGGGGAGTGCGCTACCGCCCGATCGGCGCTAGTGCCCTGTTGCGTCGCAACTTGTGGATCTACGGTCTTGGCGGAATCATCGCTCCGTTCATCGGCATCAAGCTGATCGATCTGATCGTGCACAACCTGCTCGGGGCCTGACTGGCTGGGGCTCCAGTGTGGAGCCCAGAAGGCCGGTCTAGGGGGTATGTACCTTCCGGGTGGCTGTGGGAGAGAATGCTTCCATGCCGGCCGATGCCCCCACCGAATCGCGGCGCGGCCGCTTGAAGGTCTTCATTGGCATGGCGGCTGGGGTCGGCAAGACCTACCGCATGCTGCAGGAGGGCCGCTCGGAGTCCGACACCGGACGCGACGTGGCGATCGGCTACCTGGAGCCGCATGGTCGCGAGGAGACGACAGCCCAGGCCGAAGGCCTGGAGGAGATCCCACCGCGAATGGTTGACTACCGCGGCACGCCGCTGGCCGAGATGGACCTGCCGGCGGCGCTGGCGCGCAACCCCGAGCTGTGTCTGATCGACGAGCTGGCCCACACCAACGCCCCGGGCACCGAGCACGAGAAGCGCTACGAAGATGTCCAAGACGTGCTCGCGGCCGGCATCGACGTGTACTCCACGGTCAACGTGCAACATCTGGAGAGCCTCAACGACCAGGTGATCCAGCTGACGGGAACGCGCGTGCGCGAGACGATCCCCGACGAAGTCCTGGCTGCGGCCGACGAGGTGGTGCTGATCGACCTCACTCCGGAGGCCTTGATCGAGCGCCTGCGTGCCGGCAAGGTCTACCCGCGCGAGCGTGTGCCGGCGGCGCTGAACAACTTCTTCAAGATCGAGAACCTCTCCGCGCTGCGCGAGACGGCTTTGCGCCATGTTGCCGAGGGAGTCGAGATCAAGCGCCTCGCACCGGCGCCGATCGTCGTTCGTCGCGAAGACGGCATCGCGTCGCCAAGCGCGGCGGGCGCAGGCACGCAGGCAATCGCCGAGCGGCTGCTGGCGCTGGTCGCGCTGGCGCCGCACTCGCAGCGGATCGTACGCCGCGCCAGCCGCTCGGCCGAGCGACTGGGCGCGCGCCTGGATGTTTTGGTCGTGCGTCCGCCGGGCAGGAGCCCAAGTGCCGAGGACCGCGAGCAGCTGGAGGCACTGCGGCGCTTGAGCTCGATGCTGGGCGCGCGCCTGCTCGTCGAAGAGGGCGAAGACGTGGCCGCGACGGCGATCGAGACGGCCCAGCGGCTGGGCAGCACCTACGTGCTGATGGGCGCACCGGCGGCCCGCCGTGGCTTCAAGCGGTTGTCCGAGCCGCTCTTGTTGCGCCTGCTTGAGGGGCTCCCGGGAGTTGACGTGCGCATCGTGGCCGACCCCACGCTGCGCGGGGCGGCATTTGAAGATGCGGAGTAGGGGCCAAGCTAAGAATCGCGAAAGATTGCCTGCGCAGCGCAACGTCGCGACACATAGGCTGTTGCAATGACCATGCCCATACACGTCCGCCCACGCACACTGCTGCTCGCGCTGCTCTGTAGCGGCGCCTTGCTGTTCGCCTTCACAAGCGTCCTCGCCGGCTCCTCAAGCTACGCCGCGGGAGCCACAAAGCCCAGTGCTCATGCGGCCTCCTCATATCTCACGGGTATCGGTGACCAGCAGACCGAGATGTTCACAAACCCTTTGTGGACGCAGCTGCACACGAAAATCGCGCGTTACATCGCGCCGTACGACGCGGCCGTGCGCCCTTACTCGCTGCAGCTGGCAAGGGAATGGATCACATCCGCCGAAGCCGACCACCAGCAGGTGCTGGTGGCTTTCTACCACTCTGAGTACACGCCGACGAAAATGCCAAGCGTGGCGGTCTACCAGCGCGACGTCGAAAAGTTCATCAAGCTGTTCCCGCACGTACGCCAGTACCAGCCGTGGAACGAGGCCAACCGCGGCACGATCGTCGAAATCGTCAAAGGCAAACGGCATATCGCGCTCGTCTCCCCGTCAGCGCTGCAGTCCGCTCAGTACTACCGGGCATTGAAATTGGTCTGCAAGGGCTGCACAGTCGTTGGGCTCGACGTCCTCGACGCCCCGGTAGTCACGCCGACGCTCGAGTACATCGCCCAGTTCAAGCACGACGTCGCGCGCCTGAAAACAGTGATGCCAGGCGTCTGGGGCCTACACAACTACTCCGACACCAATCGCCTGCAGAGCACCCGCACGAAAGCGATCCTGGCGGCCGTGCCGGGTCAGGTGTGGCTGACGGAGACGGGTGGGATCGTGCAGTTCGGCAGCGACTTCCCCAACAAGAAAGGCTCGGGCCTGACACGCGCCGCCAAGGCGCTGTCCTACATGTTCAAGATCGCGGCTTCCTCCTCGCGCATCAAGCGCCTGTACATCTATGACTGGACCGGCGGCTACGCCTCGACGCGCTTCGACGCGGGGCTGATGAACGCCAAGTACGAACCGCGCCCTGGCTACGTGGTGGTGTGCAAGCAGCTGCACGCGGCTAACTGCAACGTAAAGGTCGCCAAAAACTGAGAGTAAGACGCCTATCGCGGGCTGCTGCCTGCCGAGATCCGTCGAGGGTTTGCAGATGTGGTTGTTAAGGCTGCAGGAATCCCGTTTATAACTTCTAGGTTGTAAACGGGGTTTACACTTGCATTTATAACTTCTAAGTTGTAAATGGGTTTGCGCTTTGTAGTACTTGGGCGACTCGGCTCAACCGGCCTGATATGACTCAGGAATCGGGCGCGCCGGACGGTGGGTCGCCGGGCGGCGCCGGCGCCGGCGCTTGGCCGGGCCGCCCGCCACGATGCGCGCGCATACCAGCGCGAACAGGCCGGCCCCGGCCGCGACGGGGGCGAGCACGCGCAGCGGGTAGTTGCCAAAGCCCTTGTGTAGCGCCGTGTTGTCACCGGCTTTGACGATGTCGAGCAACCCCTGGTGGTCGATACCGAGCAGCTTGGGCCCGAGCAGCGCAAACAGGCACCAGCCGGCGAGCGCGAGGACGCCGGCGGTCAGCGAGGCGCGCGAGATGCGCGTGCGTGCAGTCGCAAGCGTCGCAAGCACCACCGCCCCGCCGGCTGCCAGGAAGAACGGCCAGATCCCGCCCCAGCCGCGGCCGAGTCCGTAGGCGCTTGCGATCGTCGGCTGGAAGAAGCCCTCGCGCACGTAGCGCATCCAGGTGACCGCCTCGGTCTCATAGCCGATCAGTGGATGGGTGACGGTGGCGATGATCGTGGTCGTCAGCGATACGCCGGCCAGCGCGATCGTCGGTCCTGGGTAGCGCTTCAACGCGATCCCAATCGGCAGCACCAGGAACGGCAGCATCGTCATCAGAAAGCGCGGCCCCATGAAGCCGCCGCCGAAGGGCAGGTAGTAGCCGGAGTTGTAGCCCATATAGCAAACGCAGACGCCGGTGATCGCCAGCGCCTCGGCGCGACGCCCGCGCTTGTAGAGCAGCCAGGTACCGACGGCTCCCATCGCCAGTACGGGCGAGATCGTCAAGAGCCCGCGCGAGTCGAGGAGCAAAGTGGCCAGCACCCTGAGGCTAGGAAGCCCGATCCCGAAGAAGCCTTGCTGCTGGCGGGGAATGCTCGAGTAGGCCAGGTGTGTCCACGAATGAAAGGCGTAGTGGTTGTAGAGCAGCAGCGGCACGATCCCGATCAGCCCGCCGAGGACGAAAGCCCCAGCACGCTTGAAGACGCCCGACGGCGTGAGCGAGTCACGGCGCGAGAGCAGATACAGACCGAGCACCAGCGCGACAAAGAACAAGGGGTACTCCGAGGCGCCTGCATAGCCGAGCGCCAATCCTGCCACCCACAGGTACCAAGGATTCGGCGGCCCCTCGCGCTCGTGCCACATCAGCGCGAACGCCGCGAAGCCGAGGAATGCCGTGAACACGTGGCTGAACAGCAGCGTCGACAGCGGCAGCGTGAGCGTGCCGAGGCCGAGGATCACGGCAGTGGCGGCGCCGTAGCCAGGCTGCAGCCGCTCGGCCAGGTGTCCGACGAGCAATAGCAACAACAGTCCGGGCAGGACATTCGCCCACAGCCCAACGAGGTAGATCATCTCGTCGCCCGGATGATTGGGCGGCGCTACGTGCCTGTCGGTCCACGATTCGGCGCCTGTCGCCTTCAGAAAGTCATAGAAGGGCAGCGAGTACAGGGCCAGGCCGGGAGCGCGGGCCGAGTACCAGTGGCCCTGGTAGAACGCCTTGTCGCCAGTGTTGACCTCATAAGAGTCGATCGTCGTCTTGTCCTGGTCCAGCGAGCGGATCAGGTCGTAGTGGGAGGTCTGATTCCAGGAAAAGCTCTGGATCATGGTCGCGTAGGAGAGCCCCACGAGCAGGATCGCCGCGAGCGCGAGTCGCTTCTTGGTGAGCGGGCCGCGACCGGCGCGAGGCGCGCCCGGCCGTCCGCCGGCGCCGGGCGGCTGAACGCTTACTGTGCTCATCGGCGTGTCATGGAGATCTAGTCGCTTCCGTGTAGAGCCTTCGGCCCAGGCCCGATCTCGTAGATCACGACGTCGCCCACGCGTTGACGGGTAACGCCGAGCCCTGTGACCGGCTTGGCCGCGGCCGCGACGGGATCTGGTGGCTCGGGCACCTCAGGCGCCTGCAGCCCCGGCAGTTTCGCTCGCTTCAAGTGCAGCACCACTGTCTTGATCCCGTACCAGCGCAGCTTCTCGATGCTGGCCTTGTCGGGAAAGCCGCCCATTCCGCCGCGCAGGTCGTCGACCTCGGGCATGTCGAATGTGCTGTTGCCGATGGGGATCTTGTAGAAGCCGTCGGTCGAGAAGTACTGCCAAACGCGATCGTCGGCGCCGTCAGTGGGCAGGTCCATGACCGGCCCTGGCAGCCCGATCTCGGCCTTGGCGGGTTGCGGCACGACAGGGTGGCCGAGGTGCCCAGCACCTTCGCCGACCACGCCAACGAACAGCAGCGCGCCGACAGCGGCCACGATGAGCCCCCCGGTCTTTGGCCCCCAACCGCGGGCCCAGCGACGCGCGATCTCAGTCAATTGCCAAGCGCCAGCCCCGGCAAGCAGCGCTAGGAACAGTGTCGCCAGCGTGAATACGCGCCCGGGCACGCGCACCCCGTCCCAGCCGGGGGCGTAGTCGTAGAGCAGGCGGTAGGGGTAGCCGGCGCCGGTCAGCCCCATGCCGAAAGCAAGCACGCAGCACACAACCACCCCACAGGCAAGCCCGATGCGAAAGCGGCGTGTGTAAATCGAGGAGGCAAGCCCGATCAGCGCGAGCACGAGGATCAGGCCGCCGCCGAAGAACACGTCCTCGTTCTTTGAGTGCACGTGCGTCCTGGCGCCGGCGGTGATCGAGCCCCAGACGCGATTCTCTGAGGAGGCCGACAGCAGCGCCCAGGGGCCCGAGGAGTAGTTCTCGACTTCGGCGAGCGTGCGCTTGGCGGTCGGGTAGTCGGCCGCAACCTTCAGGTAGGGGCGCGCCTGGTAGACGGTCACCACGCCGACGAGTGCCATGCCGACGCAAGTCACGACGACAAGCTGGCGCGGCAGGCTGCGCAGGCTTGTGAGAAGGCCTGGGCGGGAGCCGCGCCTCGGCTTTGGCCGAGCCCGCCACCACCACACGACGGCGATCAGTGCCAGCACGGCCAGCAGGTAGGCGAACTGCAGCCCGAGCGTGAAGCCGAGGCTGATCTGCCATGCGGAGACGAGCCAGCCCGCCAACACCAGCGTGCGCGAGGAGCGACGGTAGCCGCGCAGCAGCAGGAACAGCGCCAGGGGAATGCCGCCGCTTGAGATCACGTGCAGGTGACCGGCCTCGGTCACGCGGTAGGGCGCGTAGGCAAACGCCGCTCCGGCGACGGTGGCACCGATGCGCCCGGCGCCGAGCTCGCGCGCGAGTAGCCAAGCTCCTACGAAGCACAGCGACCAGGCCCACAGGAACAGCAGGTTGTAGCGGACGAGCGCCGCGATCGTGCCGGAGCCGAAGAAGCCGGCAGGTCCGTAGCCCAGCAGCGAGTCCGAGAAGGCGAGACTCAGCGGATGGGGATAGAAGGCGTTGGAGTCGAACAGATGCAGGGGATCGTGCAGCATCGCGTGCCCCACCCAAGCAATCTCCCAAGCGGTGCGCACGGGATCGCCGAGATCGGGCGCGATGCGGCTGGACAGGTGCAGAACCAGTGGCCAGGTGGTCAGGATCGCGAGCGCGATCGCGCCGAGGATCACCCACAAAAGCTCGCCGCGAGTGATGCTAGGGGAGGGCGCCCAGCGGGCAGCACGAGGCACGCTTGCCTCCCCGGGGATCACGGGAGCGCTGCTCGTGTGTGAATGCTTTGGCGTAGTGCGCGGCAGGCTTGGCACGCTCATGCTCGCGCCGTCTGTATCTGTGCGGCTCGGATCGGGGCAGCATACGTGAGCCGCCCGCGCTATGGCGGGGTTGAGCCGATCCTCCACGGCAGACTGAGCCGCTGTCGGCGAGATGGACGGTTTGTACGGGTAGGGCCGTGGGCTATGTGCAAATGGGATCTGTTCAAAGTCCTCGTCTTGCGTCACACTGAGACGATGCGGGTGCTCGTTGTGGGAGCCGGCGGTGTGGGGGCGGCCTTCGCGTCGATCGCCCAACATCGTCCCGCCTTCGAGCGAGTCTCACTCGCCGACGTCTCTGCGACTCGCGCCCACGACGTGGTTGCCAAGCTCGGCGAAGCCGACCGCTTCTCGGCCGAGCGCGTCGATGCCTCAGACCGCGAGGCGCTCGTGAAGCTGATCGAGCGGCTGCGCCCAGATGCCGTGCTCAACGCCTGCGACCCGCGCTTCAACGAGCCGATCTTCGACGCCGCCTTCCAGGCACGCACAACCTATCTGGATATGGCGATGACGCTCTCTCATCCGCACCCACAGCGTCCGCATGAGCTGCCGGGCGTGATGCTCGGCGACGTGCAGCTGGCCC
Source organism: uncultured Solirubrobacterales bacterium (assembly GCA_963827045.1). GTDB lineage: Bacteria > Actinomycetota > Thermoleophilia > Solirubrobacterales > Solirubrobacteraceae > Palsa-744. The sequence goes on along the minus strand of CAWGZH010000002.1, from coordinate 430,133 downwards.
GCAGCGAGCAGTGGGAGCAGGCCGGCTTGCTTGCGCTTGTAGGGATCGGTGTGGAGCCGGGCCTCTCCGACGTGTTCGCCCGCTATGCCGCTGATGAGCTGTTCTCGAGCATCGACGAAGTGGGGGTGCGCGACGGCGCCGACCTGGTCGTCGAGGGCTATGACTTCGCGCCCACGTTCTCGATCTGGACGACGATTGAGGAGTGCCTGAACCCGCCGCTGATCTGGGAGCGCGAGCGCGGCTTCTACACGACCCCCCCTTTCTCTGAGCCCGAGGTGTTCGACTTCCCCGAGGGGATCGGGCGCGTGGAGTGTGTGAACGTAGAGCACGAGGAGGTGGTGCTGATCCCGCGCTGGGTGCAGTGCGAGCGGGTCACGTTCAAGTACGGGCTCGGCCAGGAGTTCATCGACGTGCTGGGCACCCTGCACAAGCTCGGGCTCGACTCGACCGAGCCGGTGGCGGTGCGCGGCGTGGAGGTGTCCCCGCGCGACGTGGTCGCGGCGACGTTGCCCGATCCGGCGACGCTCGGCGAGCGGATGACGGGGCGCACCTGCGCCGGCACTTGGGTCACGGGCATCGGTGCCGAAGGTGCGCCGCGCTCGACCTACCTGTACCACATCGTTGACAACGAGCACACGATGCGCGAATACGGCAGCCAGGCAGTCGTCTGGCAGACGGCGGTCAACCCCGTTGTCGCGCTCGAGCTGCTCGACGAGGGCCTGTGGAGGGGCACTGGCGTGCTCGGCCCAGAGGCCTTCCCGCCGGAGCCGTTCTTGGAGCGGCTGGCCGCGCTGGGGTCCCCGCACGGGCAGGTGGAGCTACCGCTCTCCGGGCCGGTTTGAGAGGAGGGGCAAACGGGCAAAACCCTTTGGGATAAAGCCAGCCTAAAGGGGAGTCGGGTGAGCGTCCTTGCCAAGAAGCTGATCGGGATCGGTGTCGGCGTGGTGGTCGTCGCCGTTCTGATCGGCTTGTATGTAGCGACCTGGGCGACGAACTTGCCGCAACCAGTGGCGGCGATGAGCACGCGCAAGGTGGCGGGTGTCAGCGGCACCCAGCTCACCCTCCAGACGGTCGCGGCGATCGGCCCCAAGTACAGCCCAAGTCACCCCGACTGGGTCTCCTATCTGGTGCTCGATCACGGCAGGTGGGTGCACTCGACGATCTTTGAAGTACCAGCCAACTCACTCGTGCACGTCACTGTCTATCAGTACGACGGCGACAGTGGCTTGCGCAACCCGTTCCTCTCACAGGTCCAGGGCACGATCGGTGGCACGGAGATGATCGACGGCAAGCTCACCAGGGGCATCAACCCGGAAGAAGCCTCGCACACGTTTGCCGTGCCCCAACTCGGAGTGTTCGTGCCGTTCCCCGGTGTCTCCGAAGAAGCCAAGAACCAGTGCGAATTTGCGCCGTGCTCCACCGCTGACGCGCATCACACGATCACCTTCGCTTTCCGCACCGGCAAGAAGGGTCGCTATCGCTGGCAGTGCTTCGTCCCCTGCGCGGCGGGCTACATCTTCGGCAACGGCGGGCCGATGCAGACGCTCGGCTACATGGACGGCTTCGTGGACGTGGTGTAGATGCGTTCTGCCAGAACACTCGCGGAAGTCATGTAGCGATGGCAACCGAGCCCCAGCACGCAAAGAGCGAACCCAACCACGCGCTGCGCTTCGGGCTCATCTGGATCGTCTCCTCGCTGATCGCCACGCCGCTGGTTGTGCTGCTGCTCGGTCCGATCATGCCGCCGGGCAACGGCTCAGAACAGGCCTCGGGTCACGTCACGGACAACACGGTGTTGATCGGCATGGCCACACCGGTATTGCTGCTGGTGGTCACCTACTTGATCTACGCGATCATCAACTTCCGCCAGGCAAAGGGTGCGGTGCTCGAAGGTCCGGCGATTCATGGCAACGCACGGGTGCAGACCACGTGGATCGTGATCACTTCGACGCTTGTGCTGGCGCTTGCCACCTATGGCACCGTGCGTCTGCTCGAAGACGGCGCCGGCGCGGGCGGCGGGCCAAACCCCGTATCGGTCCCGAGCGGGCCAAAGCTGCCGGTGCAGGTGATCGCACAGGAGTGGATGTTCACCTACCGCTACCCAACGTACGGCGGAGTCGAGACGCCTCATCTCGTGCTGCCCAACAACCAGATGATCGAACTGCACGTGACCTCACTCGACGTGATCCACTCGTTCTGGGCCTACCAGCTCGGGGTCAAGGCCGACGCGAATCCCAACACGGACAACATTGTGTTCGTCAGGCCGACAAAGCTCGAGAACTTCAGCGTGCGCTGCGCCGAGCTGTGCGGCATCTGGCACGGCTACATGTCCGACACGGGACGGGTGGTCACGCCGGCCGTATTCAAGGTGTGGATCAAAGAACAGCAGCGGCAGTTCGCGCCGGTGCAGAAATACCTGCCCAAGTACTCCACCAAATACATCCCCGAACCGCTTAGGAGAGGCGAATGAGCCCGGGTTTCGAAGCCTGTCACCGCTTCGCGACGACAGGGCGTTCAGAAGATAAGAGGAGGAGAGGCGAATGAGCGCTACCGCTGAGGCCCAATTCTCGCCGGTGCCGAGCCGCCGCCCGTTGTGGCGTCGGCTGCTCGGCTTCAATCTGCTCACGGCCGTAATCCTCGGTGTGGCCGGCTACTACCTCGGCTGGTTCATAGGCCACCAGATCAAAGGTGCGAGCTTCGAATTCCAGGCGGCGACGGACGAAAACGACGTCGCGCTCCTGCTTGGCTACTTCTTCGGGGTCGTCGGTTTCCTGATCGGGCTGGGCTTTGCCAACTACCCGGTCTCACGCTTTTTCGGCCGGCCGGCATCGCTTCGTGAGAAGGAGCACGAGGGGATCGGGCGCTACTTCGGTCTGTGCACAGACCACAAGGTCGTCGGCATCCAGTACCTCGTCGGGATCGGCCTGTTCTTCTTCATCGCCGGGCTCAACGCGATGCTGATCCGCGTCGAGCTGCTCAACCCGACTCCCGAGGCGATCGGCCCCAACCAGTACCTATCGCTGGTGGGGATGCACGGGACGATGATGATGGGAATGATGACCTCGGGCATTCTCGGCCCGTTCGGCAACTACTTCGTGCCGATCATGATCGGGGCCCGAAGGATGGCTTTTCCACGGATCGAGGCGCTCACCTTCTGGTTGCTGATGGCGGCCGGCTTCATCCTCACCTCGACGATCTTCTTCGGCGGCTTTCCCACGGGCTGGACGGGCTATGAGCCGCTCAACGAACAGGCCGTGATGGGAATGGACTCCTACATCTGCTTCTTCGCGCTAGTGGGCGTCTCGATGGCGCTGCTCGGCCTGAACATGATCGCCACGATCGTGGCCCACCGCGCGCCAGGAATGACTTGGTCGCGGCTGCCAATCTTCGTGTGGTCGGTCATCGCCACAGCGGTGCTGATGGTGCTTGCGGCGCCGATGCTGATCGGGGTGCTTCTGATGGCGGCATTCGACCGCACGATCAACACCTCGTTTTTCACCGTCGCCGCGGGCGGGTCGCCATATCTGTTCGAGAACCTGTTCTGGTTCTTCGGTCATCCAGAGGTGTACGTGCTGGCGCTGCCGGGCTTTGGCATCGTGCTCGAGTTGCTGCCCGTCTTTACACGCAAGCCGCTGTGGGGCTATCGCCTGGCCATCTCCGGGATGCTGGGCGTGACGTTGCTCAGCTTCTTCGTGTGGCAGCACCACCTGTTTGTCAGCGGCATAGATGCGGCTCTGCGCCCCTTCTACATGCTCTCCACAGAGATTATCTCGATACCCACCGGCTTCATTTTCCTATGCGTTATGGGCACGCTGTGGAAGGCGCGAACTAGCTTCAGCGTGCCGATGTTGTTCTGCCTGGGCTGGACGTTCAACTTCCTGATCGGGGGACTATCGGGCGTGTTCCTGTCAGATACGCCGAGCGACACTGACACGCACGGCAGCTTCTTCGTGATGGCCCATTTTCACTACACGATCATGGGCGGGTTGATCTTCACGTTCTTTGCCGCGATCTACTACTGGGTGCCAAAGATGTTTGGGCTGCAGCTCAACGAGCGTCTCTCGAAGATCCACTTCTGGGCGCTCTTCATCTCGTTCAACTCGACTTTCATGCCGCTGTTCGTGCTGGGCATGAAGGGCATGCCCCGGCGCGTGTCCACGTACGCTCCGAGCCTGCAGGGGCTGAACGACTGGGTGTCGATCTCCGCGTTCGTGATTGGCCTCGCGATGCTCGTGTTCCTGTTCAACGTGATCTACTCGCTGATCCTCGTGCGCAAGCCGGCCGAGGCCAACCCGTGGCGATCGAAGGGGCTGGAGTGGCAGGTGCCAACGCCGGTGCCTGTCAACAACTTCGAGACGATCCCGGTGATCGACAAAGACCCCTACGAATACGGCACTCCTCCGATCGGCCGTGGCGGCGCCGAGCCGCTCCCGGCGGGAGGCTGAGATGAATACGGCGATGGCTGAGATCGACAGGGCGGGAGGCTGAAGATGGAGAGCGCCGGTGCCGGAATTCCCTTGAACCCAGGTGCTCACGGAGTTAACAAGGATGTGGCGATCCCGCCCGAGTCGCCCGACATCGGCGCGCGCTCGATGTACATCGCCGGTCGGCTGCTCGCCGGCGCCTCCACATTCTTCTTCTTGGCGTTCCTGTTTGCCTTCTTCTATCTGCGCTCGCTGAACGAGAATCATATGTGGCAGCCGGCAAATGTGAAACCGGATCAGGCGCTTGGCGCCGTCGTTGTGGCATGCGTGGTGGTGAGCGCGTTGTTTGCGATTCTCGCGGGGCGCCAGATGAAGCGGCAATCCGGTTCTTGGGTGGTGGTCGCCGGCTGTTCGCTTGCGTTTGGCTTGGCAGCGGTCGCGGCGCAGTGCGTCCAGTACACCATCCAGCACTTCGGGCCTACGAACGGCGGCTATGCGAGCGTGTTCTGCGGTTGGACGGGGTTGTATGCGCTCGCCGTGCTCATGACCATGTACTGGATCGAGACGCAGATGGCCACCGAGCTGCGCGCACGACGCGAACCGGCCTCCGCGCACCACGGAGACATCGCCGAGGCCGACCGGCTGATCGCTCCCAGCCTGGATGCGGCCGTGTTCTTCTGGTCCTATCTGGCCGGGATCGGTGTGGTGACGTGGATCTGCTTGTACCTGGTCTAGCGATCGCGGCGAGATCGGCCACTCCGGGCTTCTGGGACTGGTCGTTCGACCCACCGCTGGTGCTCGTGATCGACCTTGCGATCCTCTACTGGCTTGGCAACAGACGCACGCACGCATCGGCACGCACGGCCGCTCAGCGCCGTCGTCGTCACGCCTATTTCTATGCTGGCATGGCGGTGCTAGCGATCGCGCTGGCCTCGCCGATCGAGCGCCTCAGCGCACAGCTCTTCTGGGTGCACATGGTCCAGCACATCCTGCTGCTTGTCGTGGCGCCGCCACTGATCGTCTTGGCGCGCCCGTGGGTGCGGCTGTGGCGCTCGCTGCCGCTATCGGCGCGCCAGTCGCTTGGGCACGACCTCACCTCTGGGCGGCTGACGTGGCTGCGGCGCCTCAGCGCCGCGCTCGGCCGGCCGCTGCCGAGCTTCGTGCTGTTCTGCGGGGTCGTGCTTGGCTGGCACGTGCCGGTGATGTTCGACGCGACGCTGCGCTCTGAGGCGCTGCACGCGCTCGAGCACACACTTTTCTTCCTGACGGCGCTGATGTTCTGGAAGCAGGTGATCGACTCGCCGCCGCTGCACGCCACCCTCTCCGAATTGCAGCGTGTGGTCTACTTGATCGGCGCGATGGTCGTGATGTGGCTGCTGGCGGTTGTGCTGGCGCTCGCACCGCACCCGCTCTATGCGGCCTATGCCCAGCAGGCATCGAGGCCGGGCGGCATCTCGGCGCTCTCAGACCAGCAGATCGCGGCTGGCATCATGTGGGTGCCAGGTTCGATCACGTTCGTGATCGTGCTGTTCGTATATGTGCATCGTTGGCTGACGCCGGCGCCTACGCTCGCGTCTGAGCCGGCGCTCGCGTCCGAGTTCGCATCGGCGAGAACGATCGCTCCCAGCCTCGTCAGCGGCCACTAGCAAGGAGGAGAACATTATGCCCTCGACAGCGGTACCGGTCCTCGCCTCCTTCACAGGCGGCTCGATTCTCACGCTCGTGCTGCCGCTCGGCGTCCTAATCGCGGTGGTGGTGTGGTACGTGTGGTTGTGGCATCACGGCGCGGGCGAGCGCTGAGTTGTCCGTTCGACCGTAAGGCCAATGCCCGTGTTCGTAGAAAGCTCCATGAGCTAGTGGGTAGATAGTGGTAACATAGTGGGCATGGCTTACGTAGTCGCCCGCCGTGGTCGGCGGTTTGAGATTCGTGAGTCGTTTCACACCCCAAAGGGGCCTCGCGCGCGCACGCTTGTGGGTTTCGATGTCTTGCGTGACGACGTCCTGGCGGCAGCTGAACGGCGGGCGCAGCGGCCGTTCGATGCGCAGACGGTGATCGGCTCCGCGCGGCGGGCAGGCGCACGCGTGCAGATCGCGACTTCCGGCGCGGACCGAGCGCGCGATCGATTCCTGGTCGGCTCCAAGAGCATGGCGAGCACTCTTGGACAGTCGATACCGAGCAGCGCGCGTGTGGATGCCGGCACGGCGCTTGGGGAGCTATTGGGCTTCGCGGACATGGTGGCGGCGGCTCAGCCGTCGCGGCCCTTCGAGCCGCTCGTGTTCCCCGCTCTCGCACGACTTGCCGAGCACGGCACCAGCGCGGAGATCGCACAACGGACGTGAGCGGTACCCGCAGGCTCGAAGGTCTCAGCGCGAGGATCGTCTCGGTACACGAGATGCTCGACTCGATGCGAGTGCCTCATCAATTCGGCGGTGCGATAGCGCTGGCGTGGTATCGCAGCCCGCGCGCTACTACCGACATCGATCTGAACGTAACACTTACCCCGACGGAGGCCGAGCCGGTCGTTGGTGCTTTGTCGCACCTGGGGGTGAGCATCTCGGAGTCCGACCGGGCCACGATCGAGCGTGACGGTCAGGCCCGCCTCGACTGGGACGGTTCATATCTCGATGTCTTCTTTGCCACGCTCGACCTGCATCGCGAGATGGCCGTCAGCTCGCGAGAGGTTGCCTTCGGCCCAGTGCTTATACCGATCCTGTCCCCCGAGCACTTGATCGTGTGCAAGGCGATCTTCGATCGGCCGAAGGACTGGGTGGATATCGAAGAGATCGTCAGCTGGGGCACGGAGGTTGACGATGCGGTCGTGTTGCGCTGGATCGACGAGCTGCTCGGGGCTGACAGCGCTCAGTACCAGCGGCTGGTCAACTTGCTCACTTTGACGGGATAGACCCTCGCGATCAGAAACTGCCTCAAGCGCCCGGCGCTAGAACCGAGCCGGGGCATGCTCGACCTGCTCCTCGAGTATCCCCGGCTCGGCGGTTTCGAGCTTGCGCGAGAAGAAGTCCCTGAAGAACGGCCGCGAGACGAGCATCAGGATCACGCCGACGAGCATCCCGCCGATCCCCATCCACAGCGGCAGGGTGATGCCGAGGATCGGTTTGGAGGAGACGTTTTCGGCGTGGCCGTAGTACACGGCTGCGTAGCCGGCGACGCCAAACAGCATCAGTGCGCCCAGCAGTGGCGCGACGCCGAGCAGGATGAAGTCGCGCGCGCTTTTGGTCAGTTCGTGGCGGTAATAGACGATGCACGCGATCCCGGTGAAGCCGTAGTAGAAGCAGATCGGGAAGCCGATCGCCACGATCGAATCTTCGAGCGCGCTTTCTGAGAGGTTGAGGATCACAAGCGTCCACAGGATCGAGACGCCGCCCATCATCAGCGTGGAGAAGCCCGGGGTGAAGTAGCGCGTGTGGATTTTCCCGAACGCCCCCGGGATCGATTTCCAGTGGGCCATCGACAAAGTCGTGCGTGCCGTTGGCAGGATCGTCGTCTGTGTCGAGGCCGACGCGGAGGTGAGCACGGCGATGATCAACAGCTTGTCCCAAGGAAAGCCGAAGACCCTTGAGCCGAGTACGCTCAGCACGTCGCTCTGGTTTTCGGGATTGGTCAGCAGGTGAGTGCCGCCGTAGGCCTGGCCGGCTGCAGACACAATTACGTAGATCAGCACCAGCAGGATCGTGGACATCACTGCTGCCCTGCCGGGTCCCTCGTTGGCGTCTTCTGACTCCTCGTTGACTGCCACGCCCGAGTCCCAGCCCCAGTAGATGAAGATGCCCAGCAGCACGCCGTCGATCAGCGCTTTGAAGCTGAGCGCGAACGGGTTGAACCAATCGAGGGCCGGCTGGATCGAGCCGGCAGGGTGATTGGCGTAGACCTTCACGAACGTCACGATCGCGAACACGCTCAAGATCGCGATCTCCGCGCCGAGCAGGAACTGCTGGATGCGCGCGGATAGCTCGATGCCGCGATAGCAGATCCAAGTCATCAGCGCGATCCAAACGACCGCGGCAATGATGATGGCGGGCAGCGATTCGCTGAGTTCGGTGAAGCCAAACAACTTGAAGGTGTAGATGCCGGCGATGTCCGCCAGCGAGGCCATCACGAGCACGTCGGAAAGGAAGATCGCCCAGCCGTTGACCCAGCCGGTGCCAGGCCCGAGCGCGCGCGTGGTCCACGCGAAGGTTGTGCCCGCGTCGGGGTCGGCGCGGTTGAGGTACTTGTAGGCCGCCGCGATCAGCAGCATCGGCACGAATGACACAAGCAGCACCGCGGGCGCGTGCACGCCCACGCCGGTGACCGCCACGATGAAGCCGAGTGTCGCCGCCAGCGAGTAAGCAGGCGCGGTCGAAGCGACGCCAATCACCAGGTTGGACAGGTAGCCGATCGCGTTTTTCTTTAGCCCCTTGTCAACCACCTCCCCCGACGCCCTGAGGTGTCCATCTGCGGCGGACCCGATACTGGCCATGGTGGCAACCCTCTCTGTCGCCGCTCCCCGTATCGGGTCGCCCGCGACGGTCAAGTTGGGATTGTTACAAGCAACTGAGATCAGGCTAGAACCGGATCGGTGCATGCGCAAGGGGCGCAATCGCCAATAAGTCGCAATGCTTTTATACATTTCGTACAACGGGTAGACATCTTGTTGAACGAGTAGCGCATTGATAGGTATATGTGCTGGGAGTACCGTTGTTCGAGGTGTCTATGTCTAGTGAACCGGGGAATGTGGTTTCGCCCGCTATTGCGGGTGATCGATCGAGGGGCGGGACAGCAATGGAGGCATCCAACCTCCAGGCGCTCGCCAAGCGCCACCTGTGGATGCACTTCACGCGCATGGGCGTCTACGAGGATGGCGGCGAGGTGCCGATCATCGAGCGTGGTGAGGGCTGCTACGTGTACGACAGTCACGGCAGACGCTACCTCGACGGGCTCTCGGCCCTGTACTGCGTCAACGTCGGCCATGGTCGCGCCGAGCTGGGCGAAGCCGCAGCTGAACAGGCCAAGCAGCTCGGTTTCTACACCAACTGGAGCTACGCCCATCCCCCTTCGATCGAACTGGCCGCTCGTCTCGCCGAGCTGACGCCCGGCGATCTCAACCGCGTGTTCTTCGTCTCTGGCGGCTCGGAGGCGGTCGAGTCCGCTTGGAAGCTTGCCAAGGCCTACCACGCCGCCTGCGGCCAGCCGCGCAAGCACAAGATCGTCTCGCGCAACCTTGCCTACCACGGCACCTCGATGGGGGCGCTCACGGTCACCGGCCTGCCGCCGCTGCGCGAGCCCTTCGAACCGCTCACGCCCGGCGGCAGGCATGTGGCCAACACAAATTCCTACCGCTGGAGCGAAGAGCGCGATCCGCTTTGGGCGGCTGAGGCGATCGAGGAGGCGATCCTGTTCGAGGGTCCCGACACGGTCGCGGCAGTGATCCTCGAGCCGGTGCAGAACGGCGGGGGCTGCTTGGTGCCCCAGGACGGCTACTTCCAGCGGGTGCGCGAGATCTGCGACCGCCACGACGTGCTACTGATCTCAGACGAGGTGATCTGCGGCTTCGGCCGCCTGGGCCACTGGTTCGGCTGCGAGCGCTACGGCTGCGAGCCGGACATCATGACCTGCGCCAAGGGCATGACCTCGGCCTATGCGCCGATGGGTGCGGTGATCACGAGCGACCGCGTGGCCGAGCCGTTCCTGCACGGGCACGCGATCTTCAACCACGGCTTCACCTTCGGCGGGCATCCGATGGCGTGCGCCGTGGCGATGGCCAACCTCGACATCCTGCAGCGCGAGCAGATAAACGAGCACGTGCTCAGCCGCGAGGGCGAATTCCGCGCGATGCTCGAGGGCCTGCGCGACCTGCCGATCGTCGGTGACGTGCGCGGCGCCGGCTTCTTCCACGCGATCGAGCTCGTCAAGAACAAGGACACCAAGCTCACCTTCGACGCGCACGAGTCCGAGGAGCTGTTGCGCGGCTTCCTCTCCGGAGCGCTGTTCGAGCGGGGCTTGATCTGCCGCACCGACGACCGCGGCGACCCCGTCATCCAGCTCTCACCGCCGCTGATCGCCGACCGCGAGCAGTTCGAGGAGATCGAGGGCATCTTGCGCCCCGTGCTCAGCGAGGCGTGGGAGCGGCTGGTCAAGCGCTAGAGCGATGTTGACCGTCGAGAGCCTCGTCGCCGAGCTCGATCTGACGCTGGCCACCGGCGAGGAGAACGCCGGGGCGAACGTGCGCTGGGTGCATTCGAGCGAGCTGCTCGATCCCACGCCGTGGCTGCGCGGGGGAGAGCTCTTGCTCACGACCGGACTACAGCTGTCAGGCGCAAAGCCCCAGCGCGAGTTCGTCGAGCGCTTGGCCGAGCGTGAGATAGCAGGGCTTGGCTTTGGCACGGGCTTCGTGCACAAGAAGCTACCTGCTGCTGTGCTCAACACGGCGCGCAAGCTCGGCTTCCCGCTGTTTGAGGTGCCTTATGAGCTGCCGTTCATCGCGATCACCGAGCGCGTCTTCGCGCAACTGCTCAACGAGCGCTACGAACTGTTGCAGCGCAATATGGCCGGCGACGTGCTCGCCGAGGCGCTGACCGGGCGTCTATATCCCGACGAGCTGCAAGCGCGGCTGCGCCCCTTTGGGATCGGCGAGAACGCGGCTGTGCTCGCCTTCGCCATGCGTGAGCCGGGCGCGGCGGCCGCGACACTCGAAGCGATTCTGGAGCGCACGGGCCAGCACAGCCTGGTGGCCTTGCGCAACGGGCTGCTGTGTGGGGTGGTGGATTGCAGTGAGGAGGCCGAGGACCCGATCGAGCTGGCCGGGCGCATTCGCGGCGAGCTGCGAAGTCGCTTCGGCGAAGTGCGTGCTGCCGCCTCGCGGGTAGCACCGACGCACAATCTGAGGCGCAGCTTCCACGAGGCACGCTGTGCGCTCGAAGCGGTGCGCCTCTCAAATGGCAACGCCCCTGAAGTAGCCTCTTACAAGGACCTCGGCGCCTTCCAGCTGTTGCTCTCGCTGCAGGACGACGACGCGCTGGCCTCCTATTGTCACAGCGTGCTCGGCCCGGTCGAGTCCGACGAGGGCGGCTATGGCGACGAGTTGTTGCGCTCTCTGGATGTCTTCATCGAACAGAACGGCCACTGGGAGCGCGCCGCGCAGGCGCTCTACTGCCATCGCCACACGCTGCGCTACCGCATCAAGCGCGTCGAGCAGCTGACCGGGCGCGATTTCACCCATGCGCGCGATCGCATCGAGTTCTGGCTCGCGCTGCGGGGAAGGGAGCTTGCGCGATGAGCGTGCTTGTTTTTTGGGGGGTTTGGCGTTCCCGAGTCGATAGGGGGCGCCGAGCATGATCGGAGGCGTGCCCACCGAGATTTTGGGGGTTTGGCGTTCCCCAGTCGATAGGAGGCGTCGAGCATGATCGTGGGCGTGCCCACCGAGATAAAGCCGGATGAGTATCGCGTCGCGATCACCCCAGCCGGTGTGCGCGAGCTCTGCACGCGTGGACATAAGGTTCTGGTCCAGGCCGGAGCAGGACTTGGCAGCGCGTTGAGCGACGAGCAATTCAAGGCGCAGGGCGCCACGATCGTGGCCGACACGCAAGCGGTCTTTGCCGATGCCGAGTTGATCTTGAAGGTGAAGGAGCCGCAGTCCTCCGAGGTCGAGCTGCTGCGCGAGGGCCAGACGCTGTTTACCTACCTGCACTTGGCGGCCGAGCCGGCACTGGCCGAGGGTCTGCGTCGCTCTGGTGCCACCTGCATCGCCTATGAGACGGTGGAGGACGGCGAGGGGCACCTGCCGCTGCTGGCGCCGATGAGCGAGGTGGCCGGCAAGATCGCCACGCAGGCGGGAGCCTTTATGCTGGAGAAGCCGCTCGGCGGGCGTGGCATCCTGCTTGGCGGTGTGCCGGGAGTGGCGGCGGCGACGGTGCTCGTGATCGGCGGTGGCGTGGTTGGCATGAACGCCGCCTTCATCGCGATCGGCATGCAAGCCGACGTGTTCGTCTTCGACCGCTCGATCGACCGCTTGCGCGAGCTGGAAGTGGCATTCGGGGGACGTGCCTCGACCGTCTACTCCTCGACGCTCGCGATCGAGGAGATGCTGGCGCAGGCCGACCTCGTGATCGGCGCCGTGCTGATCCACGGCGGTCGCGCCCCGCACGTGATCTCGCGTGTTCAGCTAAAAGAGATGAAGCGCAACGCCGTGCTGGTGGATGTCTCGATCGACCAGGGCGGCTGCTTTGAGACCTCGCGACCGACGACCCACTCAGACCCGACGTTCGAGGTCGATGGCATCACCCACTACTGCGTGACGAACATGCCGGGCGCCGTGCCGATCACCTCGACGTATGCCTTGACCAATGCCACCTTGCCATACGCGCTCGAGCTGGCGGACGGGGTTGAGCAGGCGATCTCGGGCAGCGAGGAACTGCGCTCAGGCGTGAACGTGCGTGGCGGCGAGATCGTCCATCCGGCCGTCGCGAACGCATTGGCAACGCTCGCTGACCTTGGGGATGAACGTCCCCAATCGATGGACAGATTTCCAATCCCCCAAAACCAATAACGCCTGAGAACCGACGCCCAAGGAGGCAGCGATGGCCGGTGAGTCACAACCGCTTCGCAACTTGATCGACGGAGACCTAGCGGCCGGCGACAGCGAGGAGCGCATGGCCGTGCTCAACCCGGCCACCGGCCAGGAGCTGTGGAATGCCCCGATCTCCGAGGTCGAAGACGTGGACCGCGCCGTGGCGGCGGCGCGGCGCGCCTTCGAGGGCTGGTCGCAGCGCACACCAGCTGAGCGCTCGCAGGCGCTGCTGGCGCTGGCCGCGATGCTCGAGCAGCACGGTGAGGAGCTAGCACGCTTGGAGGCGCTCAACGCGGGCAAGCCGATCTTGGCTGTCTCACGTGACGAGCTGCCGGTGATGGCCGACAACCTGCGCTTCTTCGCCGGTGCCGCGCGCTGTCTGGAGGGCAGGGCCGCCGGCGAGTACATGCAGGGCTACACCTCATTTACGCGTCGCGAAGCGATCGGGGTGATCGGCCAGATCACGCCGTGGAACTACCCGCTGATGATGGCCATTTGGAAGATCGCTCCCGCCCTGGCGGCGGGAAATACGATCGTGCTCAAGCCGGCCGAGACGACGCCGGTGACGACGGTGCGCTTCGCCGAACTGGCGGCTGACATCCTGCCGATGGGCGTGCTCAACGTGGTGATGGGTCCAGGGCGCCCCACCGGCCAGGCGCTGTTGGAACATCCCGATGTGGACATGGTCTCGCTGACCGGCTCGGTCGGGACGGGCAAGCACGTGGCGCGCACCGCAGCAGAGACACTCAAGCGGGTGCACTTGGAGCTGGGCGGCAAGGCGCCGGTGATCGTGTTCGACGATTGCGCCATGGACAGTGCAATGGAGACGATCGCCGCGACCGGTTACTACAACGCCGGCCAGGACTGCACGGCGGCAACGCGCGTACTAGCCGGGCCGAAGGTCTACGACGACGTAGTGGGCGGCCTGGCCGAGCAGGCTCAGGGCTTGGTGATCGGCGACACGCTCGCTCCGGACACGACCTTGGGCCCGCTCAACTCGTTGCGCCAGCGCGGCCGTGTAGAGGGTTTTCTAGATCGCCGCCCAGATCACTCTGAGGTGGTCACGGGCGGTCAGGCCCCTGAGCGTGAGGGCTTCTACCTGGAACCGACGGTCGTAGCCGGCTTGGAGCAGGGCGACGAGTTGGTGCATGACGAGATCTTCGGACCGGTGATAACGGTGCAGCGCTTCAGCGATGAGGCACAGGCGATCGAGTGGGCCAACGCTACTCGCTACGGCTTGGCCTCGTCGGTGTGGACGCGCGACGTGGGCCGGGCATTGCGTGTCTCAAAGGCGCTGCGCTTCGGCTGCGTGTGGATCAACGACCACATCCCGCTGGTGTCCGAGATGCCGCATGGGGGGTTCAAGGAGTCTGGTTATGGCAAGGACTTGAGTGTGTATTCGCTTGAGGACTACACGGTTGTCAAGCACGTGATGGCCTCGCTCGAATAGCGCGATGCCCCCCGCGCGCGCGGGGGGCATGCCACTTTTTTTGGAGTGTCAGTCCTGGCGCGGTCGAGCCAGCGTCTGGTAGATCGACACGAACTCGGTCTTGAAGATGTTGCGAGCCGAGCGCAGATACAGTCGCCAAACGCGCAGTCGCTCCTTGCCGGCGATTTGCTCGGCGCGCTCGAGGTTTTCGTCCAGGCGCTTGATCCACTCGCTGAGCGTGTCGTAGTAGTCTTGGCCGAACTCCTCGACGTGCTCGGTAACGAAGCCAGCCCGCTCCAGCGCCAGCTGGATGCGCGAGAGCTGTACCGGGTCTCCGTCTGGGAATACGTAGCGTTGGGTGAAGTCGCCGTGGTAGCCGACATCGGTGTACAGGTGGGCGATGCCGTGGTTGAGCAGGCGCCCGTCTGGCCCGAGCAGATTGCGCAGTTTCTGCGCGTACACGTCGATGTTTGCTTCGCCGACGTGCTCGACCATGCCGATCGATGCGATCGCGTCGTAGCGCTCGCCGTGCAGGTCGCGGTAATCGGCCACGCGCACCTCGACCTTGTCGCTCAACCCAGCTTCGGCGATTCGCCGGCGCGCCAGTTCGGCTTGGGGGGGAGAGAGCGTGATGCCGACGGCCTTCACCCCGTACTCGCGCGCGGCGTGGATCACGAACGCGCCCCAGCCGCAACCGACGTCGAGCACGCGCTCGCCATCTTTGAGTTTGAGCTTCTTGCAGACGAGATCGAGCTTTGCGAACTGAGCCTCCTCAAGCGTTTTGGCGCCACGCGAGAAGATCGCGCAGCTGTAGGTCATCGACTTGTCGAGAAACAATTCAAAGAACTCGTTGGAGACGTCGTAGTGGTGGCGCACCGCCTTGGCGTCGCGTTCCTTGCTGTGGCTACGGCCCTTCAAGCGCAGCTCGCCTTTGGGCGCGCGCGGGGGGATCGTGAGTCCGCAGGCTCTGAGCGCCGCGACAGCGAGGCGTGCACGCGTTGTCTTGTCGATCTCGGGCTCCTCGAAGTCATCGATTAGAGCGATCACGCGGTCGAGGTCGTTGACCTCCAACTCGCCGGCGACATAGGCTCGGCCGAGCCCGAGCTCGCCGGGAGCGCGCACGACGTAGGCAACTGCCTTGGGCGAGCGCACCGTGAAGATCGGACCTGGGTCGATGTTGCCATTGGTCGGGCTAGCGCCGTTGGTGCTCGTAGCAGGCAGTTCTGTGCCGTCCCAAAAGCGCACGGTGAAGCCACGCCTGGGCAGTGCGGTGGCCAGCTCGCGACGCAGCGGCTCGGTATTAGCGAATGGCATTGGCCCTCCAGCCAGTGTTTAGCTTGGTGTTAACGGGGTATCTCACGAAGTGCGCGGTGTCTCTCACGTCGTCTGGGCGTGCTAGCGTCCCGTCACGAGCACACCGATGAGCACCGATTCTATCCAGCGCCCCGCGGCCGCCCGGCAGGGTTCTGACGACGCCGCGATCCCGCGTCACGCCCTCGACGGTCCTGCGCTCGATGGCCCTACCCCAGACGACGTCCAGCCGCCCGTCTTCGAAAACCTGGACCGCTTCCTGACGGGCCTGATCACCGTCGGTCCGATTCTCGCACTCGGCTTCGTCGGCTGGCAGCTGTGGGACGGCCTGCTTCACGGCTCGGACTTGGTGGTGTTCGCGATCATGTATACCTCCACGGCGCTCGGGGTCACGGTCGGCTTTCACCGTCTTTTTACCCACCGCTCCTTTAAGACATCCCCTTTCTTTCGTTTCGTCTTCGCCGTGCTCGGCTCAGCCGCGATCGAGGGACCAGTGATCTCTTGGGTAGCCGACCATCGCAAGCATCACGCCTTCTCCGATCGCGAGGGCGATCCGCACAGTCCGCACGTCGATCACGGCAGCGGCCTGCGCGGAGCCTTGAAGGGGCTTGCCCATGCGCACGTCGGCTGGCTGTTTATCCACACCGCGCGCGGCCATCGCGAACGCTACGCCCCGGACCTGTGCGCCGACCCGGTCGTCTCGTTCGTCGACAAGACCTTCTTTGTATGGGCGATCGGTGGCCTGGTCGCGGCCTTCTGGCTCGGCTACGCGATCGGCGGGACGTGGACGGCGGGCCTCACCGGCCTTTTGTGGGGCGGTGCCGTACGCATGCTGGTGCTCCATCACGTCACCTACTCGATCAACTCGCTCTGCCACTTCTTCGGCAAGCGCAGTTATGAGACCGGCGACCACTCACGCAACCTCGCATGGCTCGCCCCGTTCTCGCTGGGCGAGGCATGGCACAACAACCATCACGCTTTTCCCACTTCTGCCTTCCACGGCTTCTCCTGGCGTCAGTTCGATATCTCAGCGCTCGTGATCCGCGGTATGGAGAGCTTGGGGCTCGCCTGGGACGTGGTTCGCATCACACCCGAGCGCCGGTCAACAAAGAGCTTCGCTGCCTGAATCTCGCCGCCTGGCGCCGCTGGACGGTCCTCAGGGCTGCTAACGTGCGGCGCACGGATGACAAATGTCGTCCGCGAGGTTCTTGTCTTTGTTGGTGCTCTTGAGCGCGGATGGGGCCAGTACGAATCTCCCTTCCGCATCGCGGCCACAGGGCTGCCAAAAGGAGCATCACAACATGAAGTCCGATTCTTTCGCCGACCTCGGCGTGTCCGAGGCCGTCACCCGCGAGCTTTCAAAGCGCGGCATCGAGCAGCCTTTTGCCGTCCAGAAGATGGTGATTCCAGACGTGCTCGCCGGCCGCGACGTGCTCGCCCAGTCGCCCACGGGTTCAGGCAAGACGCTCGCCTTCGGCGTGCCGCTCGTCTCACGTTTGCGCGACAGCGACCCACGCCCATCCGCGCTCGTCTTGGCGCCGACGCGCGAGCTTGCCCTGCAGATCGTCGAGGACCTGCGCTTGATCGCTCACGCCCGCGCGCTCTCGATCGCCGCCGTCTACGGTGGCGCCGGAATCGTCAAGCAGGCGCGCATCGCAGCGCGCGCGCACGTTCTCGTCGCCACCCCCGGGCGATTGCTGGACCTGATCGAGCGCGGCGACGTGTCGCTGAAGCAGGTACGCATGCTCGTGCTCGATGAGGCCGATCGCATGCTCGACATGGGCTTTAGGCCTGTGGTCGACCGCATCGTAAAGATGACGTCTCGCGAGCGCCAGACGTTGCTTTTCTCAGCCACGCTGCAAGGCGAGGTGGGCAAGATCGCTGCCGCCTACACGAGCAATCCTGCTCGTCACGAGCATGCACATTCCGAGGAGCGCAAGGGCGACGTCGAGCATCGCTTCATCTCTGTCTCCCACGAGGGCAAGGTAGATCGGCTCGTCGCCGAGCTGTCCGAGCCCGAGCGCGGTTTGACACTCGTGTTCGTGCGCACCAAGCGCGGCGCCGACCGTCTCGTCAAGCGTCTTGCGGCAAGCAGCGTGCCGGCGGTCGCGATGCACGGCGACAAGTCCCAGTCCCAGCGCGAGAAGGCGCTTGCCCGCTTTGAGTCTGGCCACGTCAACACGCTGGTTGCCACCGATGTCGCAGCACGCGGCATCGACGTCTCGGGCATCACCCACGTGATCAACTACGACATGCCCGCCACGCGCGAGGACTACGTCCACCGTGTGGGTCGCACCGCCCGCGCCGGAGCCTCCGGCGTCGGCGTCACGTTCGTATTGCACGACCAGGCACGCGAGTTTGCGGGCATGGTCGGCGAGCTGGGGCTGCAGCGCGAGCTGGAGCTGGGTGGCTTCCCGAGCGACGCCACACGCGGGCGCGAGCATTCGCGGAGTAATCAAGGGCGTCCGTCGGGACGCCCCTCGCGCAACCGCAACTCGCGCCGCTCCCGCTCGCGAGTCGGTTCGTAGCCAGCGAGGCGGTTCTCGCCCGACTCGGCGTACCCTTGCGGGTATGGCCGATCTGCTCCCTCCTGTCCGCGAGATCCTCGCGGACAGGGGTGGCGAGGAGATGGCGCTCAACGATGCATATTTGAACCCGCAGCTGGGGCGGATCGTACGCACGCTTGGGTTCGACAAGCAGTGGGTCACAGGCGAGGGCGCCCACTTGATCGACGCCGAGGGCACTCGCTACCTGGATCTGCTCTCAGGCTACGGGGTGTTCGCGATCGGGCGCAACCATCCCGAGGCGATCGCGGCCGTCCGCGACACGATGGATGCGCACACAGCCAACCTGCCTCAGCTCGGGGTGACGCTGCTCAGTGGTGTGCTCGGCGAACAGTTGCTCGCGCGTGCCCCGGGCTCGGTCGCGGCGATGGTGCCGGCAAACAGCGGTACCGAGGCGGTCGAGGTCGCGATCAAGATCTCGCGCGCAGCCACCGGGCGTACACGTGTGCTGTTTGCAGAGCATGCCTTCCACGGGCTCACGCTCGGGGCGCTCTCGCTCAACGGCAACGACGAGTTTCGCGATGACTTTGGGCCGTTGCTGCCAGGCTGCACGGCGGTCCGGTTTGGCGATATCGATGAGTTGGAGCGGGAGCTCGAACGCGGCGACGTGGCGGCGTTCGTCGTCGAGCCGGTGCAAGGTAAGGGCGTCAACCTGCCCCCGGATGGATACCTGACCGCCGCACAGCGGCTGTGCCGCGATGCGGGTGCGCTGCTGGTGTGCGACGAGGTGCAGACGGGCATCGGTCGAACGGGACGCTTCCTTGCACTGGAGCACTGGGCGATCGAGCCGGATCTGATTTGTTTGTCCAAGGCTCTTTCAGGCGGGCTCGTACCGGTCGGCGCGGTGCTCGTCTCGCGCACTGCCTTCGACGTGGTGTTCGACAGCATGGAGCGAGCCGTGCGCCACGGCTCCACCTTTGGCGGCAACGACCTAGCGGCCGCCGCGGCGCTTGCGACTTTGCGTGTGCTCGATACGGAGGGCCTGGTGGCCCGTGCCGAGCGCATGGGGTCGCTGTTGCTGGAGTTGACATCGCCGCTGGTTGAGCGCTACGAGGTCGTCTCCGACGTACGCGGACTCGGCTTGATGTGGGCGATCGAGTTCGGCCCGCCCGAGGGCGGCGCGCGCCGCTCGATCTGGAATGCCGCCGAGCGCGCCCAGCCAGGCATCTTCTCGCAGTTGATCGTCGGCCCGCTGTTTCACGAGCACCGCGTCCTCTGTCAGGTGGCGGGACATCGCATGAATGTGGTCAAGGCATTGCCGGCGCTCATCGTCGGGGAGGACGAGATCCGTCGTTTCGCCGCGGCTTTGGAGGACGTGGTTGCGCGCGCCGAGCGGGTCCCGAGCGCGTTCCTGCGCTTCTCGATGAGCATGAGCCGGCGCGCATTCGCCGCGCGCCGCTAGCCTGTCCGCCCGTGCTCGTTCCCAGAGATGACATTCGCAACGTCGCGATCGTGGCCCACGTGGACCACGGCAAGACCACGCTCGTCGACGCGATGCTGTGGCAGTCGGGTGCGTTTCGTGCCGGCCAGGACGTTGCCGATCGTGTGCTCGACTCCATGGACCTCGAGCGCGAGAAGGGCATAACGATCCTCGCAAAGAACACCTCGCTGCGCTACGAGGGCGTGAAGCTCAACATCGTGGACACCCCTGGGCACGCCGATTTCGGCGGCGAGGTCGAGCGCGGGCTGACGATGGTCGACGGTGTGCTGTTGCTTGTCGACGCTTCAGAGGGTCCGCTGCCGCAGACGCGCTTCGTGTTGCGTAAGGCCTTGGAGTCGCGCCTGCCTGTGATCCTAGTCGTCAACAAGGTTGACCGCCCCGACGCACGCGTGGCTGAGGTGATCGACGAGGTGTACGAGCTGTTCCTCGACCTCGACGCCGACGAGGAGCAGATCGAGTTTCCGATCGTCTACTGCAACGCTCGCGCCGGCATCGCCACGCTCGAGTACGATGCCGCCGCGCCGACCCCCACGGAGGGCACGCTCGCGCCGCTGCTAGACCTGCTGCTGCAGCGCATCCCCGCGCCGACGTATGAACCCGATCACCCGCTGCAGGCGCTCGTCACGAACCTCGACGCCTCTCCATATGTGGGTCGCCTCGCAATCTGCCGCGTGCGCAATGGCTCGATAAAGCGCGGCCAGCAGGTCGCATGGTGTCGCGCCGACGGCAGCATCGAGCGCGCCCAGGTCTCCGAGCTGTACGTCACCGATGCGCTCGATCGCGTCGATGCTCCCGAAGCCGGACCGGGCGAGATCATTGCCGTCGCGGGCATCCCCGAGATCACGATCGGCGAGACGCTCGCCGATCCGCAGGATCCGCGTCCGTTGTCGGTTATCACGGTTGACGAGCCCTCGCTCTCGATCACGATCGGCATCAACACCTCGCCGATGGCCGGCAAGGAGGGCTCGAAGCTCACGGCGCGTCAGGTTCGCGAGCGGCTGGAGCGCGAGCTGGTCGGAAATGTCTCCTTGCGCGTGCTTGACACAGACCGTCCAGAAGCGTGGGAGGTGCAGGGACGCGGCGAGCTGCAGCTGGCGGTGTTGGTGGAGATGATGCGCCGCGAAGGCTTCGAACTGACCGTTGGACAGCCACATGTGCTCATCCGCGAGATCGACGGCCACCGTAACGAGCCGTTCGAGCGCCTTTCGATCGATGTGCCCGACGACTACGTCGGTGTCGTCACACAGATGCTCGCTTTGCGCAAGGGACGCATGGAGCACATGACCAATCACGGCACCGGCTGGGTACGGATGGAGTACATCGTGCCTGCCCGCGGCTTGATCGGCTTTCGCACAGAGTTCCTGACCGAGACGCGCGGCACGGGCCTGATGCACCACGTGTTCGAGCGCTGGGAGCGCTGGGCAGGCGAGCTGCGCACGCGCACGACGGGCGTGCTGATCGCCGACAGAGCTGGCACTACCGCCACATACTCCTTGATGAGCCTCGGCGAGCGCGGCACACTGTTCGTGGGTCCCGGTGAGGAGGTTTACGAGGGGATGATCGTCGGCGAGAACTCGCGTGCCGACGATCTCGACGTCAATCCGGTCAAGGAGAAGCATCTGACCAACATTCGTTCATCCAACTCGGATGTGTACGAGCGTCTGCAACCGCATCGCAAGCTCACGCTCGACCAGGCTTTGGAGTTCGTGCGCGACGACGAGTGCGTAGAGGTCACGCCGGAGACGGTGCGGCTGCGCAAGGTCTCGCTTGGCAAGACCGATCGCTTGAAGGCAGCACGCCAGCGTCGGTGAGGACCGTTAAGCACGAAACCTGCTCGGAGCTGGTTTCGGCAAAGCTATGACGCCCAAACGTCAAGACGGCGACTGTCCCTCGCACGCCCAAGGCTACCATGCTCTGCCGCGGCCCTCACTGCAGACAGGTGCCTTGATCCGCGATCTCTCAGTGGGGGAGCTGATCGCGATGGTGGCCTCGCTATACCCCGAGCCGCTGGATGTGGGAGAGACGCTCGAGCTGACAGGTTTGAGCGAGATCGCCGGGCAGCGCACGCAGAAGCTCTCCGGCGGGCAGGCACAGCGTGTGCGTTTCGCTGTGGCGCTTGTCAGCAACCCGAAGCTGTTGGTGCTCGACGAGCCGACGGTCGCGATGGATGTCGAGGGACGACGCTCCTTCTGGACGACGATGCGAAGCGAGGCGGCGCGCGGCAGGACGATTTTGTTTGCCACCCACTACCTGGAGGAGGCCGACGCATATGCAGATCGGCCGGTGCTGATGGCCCGACTCGATCGGCCCGGCAATGGGCGGCAGCGTCGCGCTGTTCGCATTCCTCGGGGGTACTTGGTTTCCGATTACTCACGGCTTCCTCTATGACTTCGGCCAGCTGCTGCCCTCCTATTGGCTGGTGCAGGCCAGCCACATCGCGCTTGGTGGCCATCCGCTGAACACCAAGGGGTGGGTCGTGATCGTCGTTTGGACGGTGGTCTTGGCTGCGGTGGCGCGTCGCGCCTACCGTCGCGACACTGGGCGCGTGTAGGGCCTACTTGCTCACGCGACGGGCCGTGCATATAAGGTGCGGGCCATGAACAGATCGACTAAAGGATTGAACGTAGTGCTGGTGGCCGTATGCGCGCTGCTGGTCGCGGCCGCGATCGCTGTGCCGGCGGGGGCAGCGACGGTGATTCACTTCCAGCAAGAGGGCGTGCAGGCCTATGAAGTGCAACTGCACAAAGGCGAAGTGCACGCGTTGACGTTCCATCCAGGGACGCCAACTGGACACCTTCATGTCTCGATGAATAATGGCACGCACTTCACGGTGGCGTATGCGCAATCCGAACAAGCCAAGCTCGTCTCTCAAGCCCAAGCAGATCATGCGCGCGTCCAGATCGCGGCCGTCCAGGTCAAAAAAACCGCGCCTGTCAAACACAAACTTCGCTACATCGCAGGCGGGATCCTGATCGTGGTGATCATCGTAGTTTTGATCGTGCTGTTGATTGGCAGGCGCAGAGCACTCGCCGAGGAGGGCCCGCGGGGGTCGGAGGAGAGCGCCGCGCCGTAGGCCGACTGGCTGCGCTCGGGTGTGCGCGCGCCGCGAGGATGAGCGCACACCGAGACTGAGAACAAGACTCAGTCTTATTGTGGTATGTTGCGGCGCGTCATGCATCGACCACGCTTACGGGTGAGCTTCCGCTCAATCACGCGACATCATTTGACCGGGCGTCCGTGTGCGCGGGCCGCGTTCACTCTCACGCCGCTGGCCGCGATCTGCGCTGCCGGGGCGATCGCGCTCGCCGGCTGCGGTTCGGTCACTACAGCCTCGAACGGCAGGATCCTCGCGGTCGGGGCAGAGAACGAGTACGCCAACGTGATCGAACAGATCGGCGGGCGCTACGTGCAGGTGAGCGCGATCGAGAGCAACCCGAACACCGACCCGCACACCTTCGAGGCGAGCCCAAGCGTGGCCGAGACGGTAGCTGCGGCGAAGCTGATCGTGCAGAACGGCGTTGGCTACGACACGTATATGAACAAGATCGAGTCTGCCAGCGAAAACGGCTCACGTCAGGTGATCGACGTGCAGAGGCTGCTGGGTCTGGCGGAATCGACCCCCAACCCACACCTGTGGTACAAGCCGGCGACGATGCCGGCGGTGGCGAGGGCACTGGTGACGGCGCTGTCGAAGCTGCAGCCTGCTCACGCCACCTACTTCCAGGCCAATGCGGCCCGCTTCGACCAGTCGCTGCAGCCGTGGTACGCCGCGATCGCGCGTTTCAAGGCGCGTTACCCGGACACTCCGGTCGCCACGACTGAGCCGGTCGGCGACTATCTGCTGGAAGCGGCCGGGACGAAGAACGAAACTCCGTTTGCGTTGCAGGCGGACATCATGAATGGAGTCGATCCTGCGCCGCAGAGCGTGACTCTGCAGAAGGGGTTGCTCGCAGGTCGCATGGTGAAGGTGTTCGTGTACAACCAGCAGGTGACCGATTCGCTGACGGAGTCGTTCCTGGCGGAAGCCAGGCAACACGGCGTGCCAGTGGTGGGCGTGTATGAGACGATGCCGACGCCCGGGTACGACTACCAGACGTGGATGCTGGCCGAGGTGCGGGCGCTGGAACGGGCGGTTGCCGACAAAGCGTCCACTCAGAAGCTGTGATGGCTGAGGCGAGCATCGAGCGAGCGGGCGATGCCGCTGAGCCTTCGCAACTGGCTGGGTCTGAGCCGATCCTGTCGGTACAGGCCGTGGGCGTGCGCCTGTCGGGTCGTCAGATCCTCGATGACGTGAGCTTTGCGATCGCACCGGGCGAGTTCACGGGGCTGATCGGTTCCAACGGCGCTGGCAAGACGACCCTGCTGCGAGTGATCCTCGGGCTACAGGCGCCGAGCGCCGGGTCGTTGTTGGTGGCGGGGCGATCACACCGATCGAAGATCGGCCAGCCCATCGGCTATGTGCCGCAGAAGTTCCTGCTGGACCCTGACATGCCGATGCGCGCGCGCGACCTGGTGGCGCTCGGCCTTGATGGCAACCGGCTGGGGTTCGCGCTCCCCTCACGCGCTCGCCGGGAGCTGGTGGAGCGGGCGCTCGAGTCGGTGGGGGCCGGCGGGTACGCCGATGCGCGTGTGGGGACGCTCTCGGGTGGGGAGCAGCAACGCGTGTTGATCGCGCATGCGCTGATCGGCAAACCGAGGTTGCTGCTGCTGGACGAGCCACTGGCCAATCTCGACCTCGGCGGCGCCGATGAAGTCGTCGCGCTGCTGTCTGGGATCGCCCAGCGCGAGCGGATCGCGGTGTTGATCTCCGCGCACGAGATGAACCCGCTGGTGAGCGCGATGGACCGGATTGTGTATCTAGCCGGCGGCCGTGCCGCGAGTGGCACGACGGAGGAGGTCGTGCGCGCGGACGTGCTGAGCGCGCTGTATGGCCATCACGTGGACGTGCTGCGCGTGCACGGGCGTTTGCTGGTCGTGGCGGGCGCGGGTGAGCCTTCGGATCTGGGCGGCCACGAGGTCGCGTTCCCCGCGACGAGCGAGGTCGCCTTGTGAGTCAGCTGCTGGCCGTGGCGCAGACGGGTTTCTTCGCCGATGAGGCGGTGCGCGTGGCGCTGGCCGTGGGCACGGTGGTGGCGATCGTCGCCGGCGCGGTCGGCGTGTTTACGGTGATGCGCGGCCAGTCGTTCGCGGGCGAGGCGCTGGGGGACCTCGGTGCGACCGGCGGCTCGGGCGCATTCCTGCTGGGCATCGGCCCGCTGTGGGGTTTTTTGGCGATGGGGATCGCTGCGGCTGGGGTGATGGAGCTGATCGGCATCCAGCGCCCGCGGGGGCGCGACCTGGCGACCGGGATCGTGCTCGGCGCTGGTCTTGGCCTGGCGGCGCTGTTCTTGTATTGGGATGCCACCTTGCACAACACGACCGGCGCCACGATCACGATCCTGTTCGGCTCGGTGTTCGCGATCTCGAGCTCGACGTTCCCGCTCGTGGCGATTCTCAGCGTCGTGGCGTTGGGCATCGTGGTGGCTTTGTATCGCCCGCTCCTGCTGAGCACGGTCAGCGCCGAGATGGCGGCGGCGCGCGGTGTTCCGGTGCGTGTGGTGGGCGCCGCATATCTGCTGGCGCTGGCGATGACCGTTGCGCTGGCGGCGGTGACGATCGGCGCGATCCTCTCGACGGCGCTGTTGATCGGCCCAGCGGCAAGCGCCTTGCGTCTGACCAGGCGACCGGGCCGCGCGATGCTGGTGGCAGGGGCCATCGGAATCGCGGCTGTGTGGCTGGGAGTGGCGCTTGCGTATGAGAGCTACTACTGGCCGCCGGCGGGGCATGGCTGGCCGGTGAGTTTCTTCGTGGTGACGCTGATCTTCCTGTTCTACATCGCGTCGGGTGTGCCCGCATGGCGGAACCATCACCGCGCAGACGCGCGCAGGGCAGGCGGGCTTGGAATCGAGTCGAACGGGATTGCGGGAGAGCTGATCGTGTTTTCGGGCTTCATGGTCAACGCGTGGACGGTGGCGAGTATCGTCGCCGTCGTGGCGGGCCTCGTGGGGTTCTTCGTGGTGCTGAGGGGCTCGGCGTTCGTTGCCCACGCGGTGCCCAACGGCGCGTTCGCGGGCGCCGCGGGGGCGAGCCTGGTGGGGATCAATACGATCGTCGGCCTGGGTGTGTTCTCGCTGCTGGGGGCACTGGGCATCGGCGTGCTCGGGCGGCGCGGGCGCCACGACGCGGTGACGGCGCTGGCGCTGGTGATGATGTTGGGGCTGGGGGCGCTGTTCTTGAGCTTCAGTGTCGAGTACGCCCCGCAGATCTACTCGTTGCTTTTTGGCGAGGTCCTCGGTATCAGCCCAAACGAGCTCGCCCCGACGGCGGGCCTGGCGGTCGTGTGCGTCCTCGCGATTGCCTTGCTCTACAGGCCGCTGATGCTGTCCTCGGTGCTGGGCGAGGTGGGTGAGGCGCGCGGAGTCGGCCGCTGGCGCATGGAGATGTGCTTTCTCGGCGTGGTTGCTCTGGCGACGACGATGACGGTGCCGGTGGTGGGCACGCTGCTGATCTTCAGCCTGATGATCGGCTCGCCGGCGGCGGCGCGCTCGTTCACGGCCAGCCCGCCACGCGCGATGGTGTTCTCGGTGGCGATCGCGCTGGTAACCGTATGGGTGGCGATCGCGGCGTCCTATACGACCAACTACCCGGTCGGCTTCTTCGTCGGGAGTCTCAGCGCTGTTTGGTATGCGCTGGGACGTGGATGGGCTGCATGGCGGCACCGCGGGAGGGGGGCCGCTGTCGTCGCGGCGACCGGGGCGCATGCGCCGGAACGGCACACGATCCTCACATGAGCGCGCGGGCCTGCGCTGCCTCTACCATCGTGCTATGAGCGCTCGTGCGCAAACGCCGGTCTCCGCACCGGGCTACAACTGGATCGGACGCGCCGAGCAGGCGCTGGCCGACGCCGGTCACAAGCGCGGCGGCGCGCGGCGCGCGCTGCTCGAGTTGCTCGATGCCCAAACGTGTGCGCTGACGGCAGTTGAGATCGAGGACGAGCTGCGCAAGGCCGAGCGACGCGTGAGTCGTGCGAGCGTCTACCGCATCCTCGACGAGCTCGAGGGACTGCGGTTGGTGCAGCGCGTGGAGACCGGCCAAGCGATGGTCCGCTACGAGCGCGTGTGCACGCACGAGGAGCACCACCACCATCTAGTATGCGATGGCTGTGGCCTGGTGATGCCCTTCTCCGATGATGCTTTGGAGCAGGCGATCGTGAGTCTCAGCCGGAGGGTGCCGCTGACTGTCTCAGAGCATGAGATCGTTCTGCGGGGCTCGTGCTCTGACTGCTCGGGCTGAGCGCCCGTGCGCGCGTCGGACTGCCCCACAGGTAACTGAGCACACAGCCGAGCGCGAATACGGCGACCACCAACAGGACTGGGCCGGAATCCTCGGTGAGCGCTCCGAACACGCCCGAGGTGAGCCCGCCGGCAAATGCGGCGAGCCAAACTGGATCAGAGGCGACCGGCGCGAGCACTCGATCGCGGCGGCGTACCGCAATGAACGAGGCGATCAGCGCTAGCGCGGTGGCAACTGGCATCAGGTGGTTCTTCAGCTCGTCCCACGCGGCCGAATAGCGGCGCACGATGATGTCGCGGATGTCCCCCGGTGAGCGCGCGTCGAGCACGCTGCCGGTGAAGTGCCCGGAGCCGTGGGCTGTGGCGAGGTCGATCGCGGCGAGCGCCACCAGCCCCAGGACGGGTGCTGCCATCACCATCAGCACGCGCCTGCGGTTGAGTGTGCCAGGCAGCAGCATCACAGTGGCCACGGCTGTTCCGGCGCTGACGAGGATCACCCCGCCGACGCCCGCGCCGATGCGCGCCGAGCCCTCGACGATCGCGAGCACGATGCCCGCGCAGGCCATCGTCGTTGCGGCGCGACGACTGCGTACGCAAGGATAGAGTGCCGCCGCCACTGCGGTGAAGACGAGCACAGCAAGCCCCGACTTCAGCTCGTTGCCGATCCCATAGAAGCGCGCCCCAAAAGCCGGGCTGGGCCCGAGCAGCGAGCGCATCAACAGCTGTGTTCCGGCGAGGGCATCGACGGTCAAAGCGATCACTGCTACTACCGCAGGCACAAGCGGCGCTCGCGGCCATGGCACGAGCAGGTCGGTGAGGGCGCCGAGCGCAAAGCAAGTCGCCACGATCAGAGCGAACTCGACCGTGCGACTCGGCTCGAGGGCAGCGGGTAGCAGTACCGCGACCGGGGCCCACAGCATCGCGATCGCTCCGACTCGCATCGCCCATGCAGTTCGCTGGCCGCGGTTCGTATCTCCGATGGGCATCCGCGCGACTATGAGCAAAAACGCCCAAGTGAGCGCCAGCCAAGCCAGCGCGGGCAGCCTGCGCGAATCGATCACAACCAGCCGCGCCTTCAATGCGCGCAGGCTCGCGCCGTCGAGGGCGCCGTCGAGTCGTACAGGCTTGCCGCGCATGTCGGCGGGTATCGGGAGTCCAAGGTGCTCGAGAATCGTCGGGCCGATGTCGATCGCGGCGATCATGCCGCGCTGGTTGGTGGTCTGCGAGGTAAGCGTGTGCCCGCCGCCGTTCGCGCTGCCCGAGCTGCCTGTCCCCCGCGATGGGGGGAGCCCGGCGAAGGCGCTCCACAGCAGTTCGTGATCGGGGAGGTTGGGTGCGCTCTGTACGACAACGAGCAGCTCGCGGGGCGAGCGACCTGCGGTCAGCGAGCGCAGGTCGCTGTAGCCGCTTGCTCCCTGCGGCAAATCTGCAACCACCAGTTTGTGAGTGGCGCGCAGCTTGCCAATGCGGGAGAGAAGCGTCTCAGAAGATCCGAAGGAGAGTGCGGCGATTCGCCCGGAACGATTGGCCGCGAGGGGCCAGTCGACCGTCGCGGGGCTGGTTACGGGCTTGGCGATTTCAATTTCTATGGTGCCACTGCTGGGCAAGTTGGAGAAGTACGGAGCGGCATACGCTGCCCCACCGGGGATCGATGTGGCGAGCAGTCCTGGCTCTAGTAGTTGAGGAGCGCCCTGCGCGCGTCGCAGGGCCGCTGGCCACGAGGAGATATGCGCACTGGCAGGGAGCCCATGCTCGGCAGTCAGGTAAAGGTCTAGGGAGGATAGGCTCGGCGGATAAGCTGGGCTATAAGCCGAGTAGGAGACCCGTGCGCCCTGAGTCATGTCGAGCAGCATCTGGTCTGCGTTGTATGTGCCTTGGGTGGCACTCAGGATGCCTATCGAGAGCGTCGGTATCGAGCTCAGCTCGGCCTCGATCGCGTTGTCTTCGGATTGGCCCCTCCGGCGTGACGGGCCGGGGGGAAGAAACACGACGAGCACCGAAGGCTCTACGCTCGCCTCCGTGTGCACGGCTTGCTTCGGGGCAGCCTGGCCCGGAGCTCTCAACACCGAAGCGGCCGGTGCAGATGAGGCGGGCCCGCGGATATCGCGCTGTTGGGCTGCCGTGGCTGCTGAGCACCAGCCTGCTGGCGCCATGCACAGCAGGGCCGCGAACAGCCCCCTGCGCATATTGCTCAGCCCTCTGTCCCCCCACGTGTGCCGGCCGGTACAGGCCTCTCCTCGGAGGCGAACGTTGCGAGCTCGGCTTCGTCAGCCTCGCTGAGGCTTGAGGTGCTGCCCTCGATGTTCAGGCGGGGAAGCAGTCGATCGATGCGAGCGGGGATCTTCCAAGTGATGTCCCCAAGGATGTGGAGCACCGCCGGCAGCAACAAGCAGCGCACGATGATCGCATCGAGGAACACGGCCGAGGCAAGGGCCAGTCCGAACTCCTTGATGACCCTGCTTTCGCCGAGCATGAACGACAAGAACACGCAGATCATGATCGCTGCGGCGGCTGTCACCACGCGTCCGGTGAGCGCGAGCCCTTCGCTGACCGCGCGGCGGCTGTCGCCGACGCGAGTCCACTGCTCATGGATGCGCGAGATCAGGAAGACCTCGTAGTCCATCGACAGTCCGAACACGATCGCGAACAGCATCACGGGCACGAACGACTCGATCGGGCCGGGTTTGACGCCCATGATCGAGTCGAACCAGGCCCATTGGAAGACGACCACGATCACCCCCAGAGAGGCGCCGATGCTGAGCAGGTTCATGAACGCCGCCTGCAGCGGGATCACCAGCGAACGGAAGACGATCATCAAGAGCAGCGCTGAGAGCAGCACCACCACGCCGATGAACAGCGGCAGCTTCTTGCCGAGCACCGCCGCGAAGTCGACCGCCCCGGCGGTGACACCGCCGACGTATACGTGCATGCCGGTGCTGGCCTCCACCGGCGGAATCGTTTCGCTGCGCAGCTGGGAGACGAGCTGGGTGGTGGCGTAAGCCTGGGGGGAGGAGCTTGGATACACCGAGATCGTCGCTACGTTTCCGGCGGGGTTGAACTTGGCCGGTGCTACCGAGGCCACGCCCTTGACACTGGCCATCGCGACGCGCAGATCTTCCACTGCCGCCTTGCCGGCGGATGAGACAGGCACGGTCAACAGGACTCCATGCTTGGCCGCTTCCTTGCCCGGATTGGCGGTGGCAGGGACCTGAGCCACGACCTGCAGCGGCCCGTTGAAACCTTGTCCGAACCCCTCGGCAAGCAGCTGATATGCCTTGTATGTCGTAAAGCTCTCGGGGTCGTTGCTGGCGTCGCTGGAGCCTAGTCGCAGCGCCGTGGCAGGCGCCGCGATCACCAGCAGGACCAGCGTCGCGGCAAGCGCGATCGGCCACGAGTGGGCCTGCACGAAATGGCTCCAGCGCAGCCAGGTCTTGCCCTGGCGTGCGTCGGTCGCCTGCACGCCCGCGCGACGCGCACGGCGGCTGGGTCGCACCACGCGCTTGCCCGCGATCGTGAGCAGTGCCGGCAGCAGCGTCAGCGAGGCGAGCATCACCAGCAGTACGCCGATCGAGGCGGAGATCGCAACGCCGTAGAGGAAGTCGACGCCGAGCAACATCATGCCCAGCAGCGCGATCACAACCGTGCAGCCGGCGAACAGGACCGCGCGCCCGGCAGTGTCCATTGCCTGCACGACGGACTCGCGCACGTCGCCAAAGCTGGGGCCGGGCGTCGCGTAGGCCTCGCGGAAGCGCGTCACGATGAACAGCGAGTAGTCGATCCCCACGCCAAGACCGATCATCGCCGCGAGCTCGGAGGAGAAATTCGGCGTGTCGACCACGTGCGTGAACAGAGCGATCAACCCCAGGCCGGTGCCGAGTCCGAGCAGCGCCGTGATAATCGGCAGGCCCATCGCGATCAGCGACCCGAAGGTGATCAGCAGCACGACGATCGCGGCCATCAGCCCGACCGCGGTGGTGATCCCGAAGCCTTCCTGCTCGGTTTGCTCGATCGCCTGCCCGCCGAGCTCGATCTGCAGGCCCGGCGTGCGCGCCGCATCGGCCGCTTTGATCACGCCTTCGCCCGCGCTCTTGGGCAGTTCGTTGGCCTTCTCGTTGAATACGACGGTGGCGAACGCAATCTGCCCGTTGGCAGATATGGCCTTGCCGGCTTGGCTGGCCGCGTAGGGGCTGATCACGCCTGTCACGTGCGGCAGGCGGCTTACTTCACCAAACAGCTTGGTCATGTGACTCTGCACGGCCGGTTCGCGCACATTGCCGTGCGCGACCTTAAAGACGATCGTGTCGCGGTCGCCGGCCTGCGCTGGGAAGCTATGCGCCAGCAGGTCCGAGGCGCGCTGCGCGTCGGAGTTGGGCAGCGTGAAGTTGTTCGAGTAGGCCGCTCCCCCGCTCGATTGGGAGATGACGTTGACGCCGATCAGCAGGATCACCCAGCCAATGGCGATGTACAGGCGGTGCGTTGTGGACCAGCGGGCGAACTTGAGCATCGTTAGAACCTAGTGGGGAGGGAGCCGCCGCGGGGATACGGCGACAGGGACAGAGGGATGCTTTCGCCCAGCTTACGACGCTCGGCGCGTGAGGCTCGATTATTCACGAAAAAGTACTCCATCTCGCCGGTGGGAGGTGAGCTCTCCAAGTGTGCCGCATCAGATGTGTTCTTTGCTAGCATCAAGCATCATGACACGCACCACGCTCGATCTCGATTCATCGGTGCTGGAGCAGTTGCGAGCGCGTGCACGCCTCGAGCGCAAGAGCATGGGACAGCTTGTATCCGAGCGGTTGGCGGTCACGTTGCGAGAGGACACCAGCCAAGCGACGACGCCGCTTCTCTGGCCGAGTCGGCCGATGGGCAAGCCAAAGGTCGATCTCGAGGACAAGGACGCACTCTGGAGGGTTCTGGAGGTAGGGTCGGACGGGTCGCCGATGTCTTGAGTGTCACCGTCGATACCAGCATCCTCCTGTATGCGGCCAACACCGATGACGACCTGCACGGGTCGGCTCGTGAATTTCTCGATGGCCTCGCTCGCGGTCCAGAGCTTCTGTACCTGTTCTGGCCCACGATCATGGGTTTCCTACGTATCGCCACGAATCCGGGGATCTTTCCCAATCCCACCCCGGCCAAGCAAGCGACCGCGGCGATTACCGGGTTGTTGGAGCGCCCAAACATCAGGACGCCGGCCGAGGGCGCCAATTTTTGGGACCTGTACCTGGAAACGGCCGGGGAGGACACACGCGGTAACCATGTTCCCGATGCCCAGCTCGCGACCTTGATGCGCGAGCACGGGGTCACAGTCATTTATACGCGCGACAGAGATTTCCGTCGCTATGACGGAATCGAGGCCCGGGACCCTTTTGCATAGCCGAAGCTCTACGGACGCTCGCCCCGTTATCCTCGTGCGACGTGCAACCAAGGCGAGGAGCTAGACATGGCCAAGACACCGAAGGTGGGAGAGCAGGCGCCGGACTTCGAGCTTCAAGGCACAAGTGGCCCGTTCAAGCTCTCAGATCATCGTGGCGAGCGGGTGGTGCTGCTGTTCTATCCGGGCGACAACACAATGGTCTGCACAAAGCAGTTTTGCTCCTACCGCGACCGCGCCGAGGACTTTGCTTCGCTACAGGCCACAGTCGTGGGCATATCCTCTCAAGACCTCGCCTCGCACGAGCAGTTCACCACCAAGCATGGCCTCAACGTGCCGTTGCTCGCCGACGTGGACAAGGCCGTGGCGAAGTCCTACAGCGCTGTGATGCCGGGTCTCGGCTCGACGGCGCGCGCGGTGATCGTGATCGACGAGCAGGGAGTGGTGCGGGATCGCCATGACCACCGTCTGGGGCTCGACTATCAGACGGTGGACGAGTTGCGCGAAGCGCTCGAGCGGCTTCCGGCTTCCGCAGGCTGAGGCTGCTGGCTCTTGCCGCCGAGGCGGGGATGAGGTCTTTAAAATGGCTGTTCGCGAAAAGCACCCCTTTTTTTGATGCTAGAGGGGATGTTTTGGTACCAAAGCTTTATAGGCGTTCGCAAATCTTCTAGCGTTTTGCGGACAAGGCTATGGAGAGCTTGCACGCGCGCCAGAAGCCTGAAACCTCGCGCTTGGCCTGAGAGAGTCACGCACGCCAGACGCCAGACGCCAGAGGCGAGAGGCCAGACGTCATACGCCAGGCGCCCGAAGCCTGGCCTGAGAGAGCGCACGCGCCCCTAGACGCCTGAAGCCTCGCGCTCGGTCGGACGCGCTTCGGCCGCACGACGCGCGTGCAGCTCCATCAGCTCGAGCTGCATGTTGCGCGGGCGCTCTCCCGGGCCGGGGGATTGTCTGCGCCAGACGCCGTCGGCGTGAAGTTCCCAAGAGCTCTGGTTGTCGGCAAAGGCCCGTTCCAGGGTGTCCATCAGCTCAGCGCGCAGCTCAGGCGAGTCGATCGGCGCTGCGAGCTCGACGCGGTGGTCGAGGTTGCGCGGCATCAGATCGGCCGAGGCGATGTACACGGTGCGCTCTCCGTCGCGCTCGAATGTGTACACGCGCGAGTGCTCCAGCAGGCGCCCGACGACCGACACGACGCGGATGTTCTCCGAGACGCCGGAGACGCCCGGGCGCAGGCAGCAGATGCCGCGCACGTTGAGGTCCACGCTGCACGCCGGCGCGCGAGGCGCGGTAGAGCGCGCGGATGCAGCGGCCGTCGACCAGTGCGTTCATCTTCATCGCGATCCGCGCCGGGCGAGGCGGGCGAGTGGGCGGCGATCGTCGCGTCGATCTCGGCGATCAGTCCCTCGCGCAGATGCGCCGGGGCGATCAGAACCTTGCGATTGCGCAGCGGGCGCCCGTAGCCGGTGAGGTTGTTGAACATGTCGGCGACATCCGCGCCGATCTCCTCGTCGATCGTGAACAGGCCGAAGTCGGTGTACAGGCGCGCGGTAGCCGAGTGGTAGTTGCCGGTGCCGACGTGCACGTAGTTGCGCACGCCGTCGCCCTCCCGGCGTACGACGAGCACGCACTTGGCGTGCGTCTTCAGGGCCGGCTGCCCGTAGACGACGTGCACGCCCGCCTCCTCCAGCGCCTTTGCCCAATGGATGTTCATACGCTCGTCAAAGCGCGCCTGTCAGCTCGACGAGCGCGACCGCCTGCTTGCCGCGCTCGGACGCCGCGATCAGATCGGGCACGAGCGGCGAGTCGTCGCTTGTTCTATACACCGTCTGCTTGATCGCAAGTACGTTCGGGTCGGCCACCGCCTGTTCGACGAAGCGCTCGACCGAGGTGGCGAAGGAGTCATAGGGATGGTGGACGAGCACATCGCCCTCGCGCATCGCGGCAAACACGTCTGGACGCTCGCCCTCGTGGCGCAACAGGCGCGGGTGGGTGACCGGTGCATACGGCGCATTGCGCAGCTCGGGCATACCCGGAAGCTTCACGATCTGCCACAGCGCGCCCATATCGAGTAGCCCGTCGACTGGATAGACCTCGTCCTCGCGCACGCCGAGCAGGCCGATCAGCTCCTCGCGCAGACGCTCAGAGCAGCTGGTGCCGAGCTCGACGCGCACGATCTCGCCGAAGCGGCGCCGGCGCAGCTCGTCCTCGACGGCCTGCAGCAGGTCGGCGGCGTCGTCAGAGACCTCCAGGTCGGCATCGCGGGTGACTCGGAAGACGTCGTAGTCGACGATCTCCATGCCCGGGAACAGAGCATCGAGGTGGTGGGCGATCACGTCCTCCAGCGGCACGAGCATGCTGCGGCGGCGCGCGATCCTGCTCCGGCGGCGCCGCCCCCCCACGCGACGAAGCGCGGCAGGATCTCGGTCGGCACCTTCACGCGCGCGAACACAGTCTCGCCGCCGGCGGGATCGCGCACGAGCACCGCCAGGCTGAGCGACAGGTTCGAGATATAGGGGAAAGGCCGACCCGGTGCGACGGCGAGCGGCGTCAGCGCCGGAAAGATCACGCGCCGGAAGTGCTGCGCCAAGCTAGGCACGCTGCTCGTCATCGAGCTGCTCGAAACCGACGACGCTCACGCCGTGCTCGGCGAGAGCAGGGCGCAAGCGGGCTTCGAAACAGTCGCTCAGGCGATCCCCGAGCTCCAGCACGCGCTCGCGGATTCCGCGCGATCGTCTCAGAGGGTGTGCGTCCGTCCTGGCTGGGGTTCTCCACGCCAGCGTCGATCTGGTCGTGCAGCCCTGCCACGCGCACCATGTAGTACTCGTCGAGGTTGGTCGTGTAGATCGCGCAGAACTTGACGCGCTCGAGCAGCGGAATCGACTCGTCCTCGCCAAGCTGCAGTACGCGCTCGTTGAAATCCAGCCATGAGAGCTCGCGGTTTATGTACAGCGAGGGATCCTCCAGCCGGCGGTCGGCTTGCGGACTCTCGCGCTTGTCGGGTTGGTAATCGTCGCTCATCTCATCGCTCAACTCTTCTATGCTCGCAGAACCCTATGGCTATGGCCCGCCAGCTTTGGTTGCTCCGTCACGCCGATGCAGAGCCCCACGGTACGCGCCCCGACGCAGAGCGGCAGTTGACCGATCGCGGCAAGGGCCAGTCCTACAGCGCCGGTGTTGCGCTGGCAGCAGCTGAAGTGGAGTTCGCCGCGATCCTCGCGAGCCCGAAGGCGCGTGCACGCGAAACTGCCGAGCTGGCGCTGGAGCAGATGGGCGAGCGCGAGCGCGCGCTGCTTGAGCTGCACCCGCTGCTCGCCGGCGGCATCCGCGCACGCGAGGCGCTTGAGCTGCTGGCCGGCGTCGGCGCGGATGGTCCGGTGCTGCTCGTCGCTCATGAGCCCGATCTCTCAGGGATCGTTGGCGAACTCACCGGCGGTCGTGTCGACCTGAAGAAGGGTGGCCTCGCCGTTGTGAGGCTAAGCGCCGGTGGTGCTGAGCTCGTACTCCTGATGCGCCCCGCCGAGCTTGCTTTGATCGCCGAGGTCGCCTCCGCCGGCATCTAGCCCGCCGGCCTCGCGCGGGCTGTGCGGCTCTCCGCCGGCGACCGAGCCGCTCGGGGCAACGCCGTCGCCGCTGTCAATGCGTGTGAGCTGCTCGTCGATGCTCGCTTTTGTCTGCTCAGCAGGTTCCGCGCCCTCTTCTTGCGCGTCGTGGCGTTCGGCCGCGAAGCGATAGCCGATCCCGAAGTGAGTGTGGATGTAGCGCCACTGCGGTGAGGCCTTCTCGAGCTTCTGGCGCAGCTTTCGCACGAACACGTCAACCGAGCGGTCGCCGCGCACCATCGCATAACCCCACAGGCGCGAGTAGATCTCCTCGCGCTCGAGCACGCGCCCTTCGCCGCCGGCAAGCAGCTCGATCAGCTCGAACTCGCGCCGCGTCAGCTCGAGGCTGCGCCCGGAGACGAACGCCTGGAAACGGTCGGAGCGGATCTGCACCTCACCGGCGGACACAGGCTTTGACTCGGTCCGCGCGGTGGCGCGGCGGCGGCGCCTGACCAGGCCCTGGACGCGTGCGATCACCTCCTCGGGGTGGCAGGGCTTGGTGATCCAGTCGTCAGCTCCAAGGCGAAGCCCGCGAACCCGCTGGGCGACGGTCGAGGGTCCAGTGCAGACGACGATCCCGAGCTCGGGCAGTGTGCCACAAAGGCGCTCCAGCCATTCCCAGGCGGGCGGTCCGAGCACGGCAAGATCGACGACCAGCGCGCTGAGGCGCATCGAGGCGATCGCGTCGGTCGGCACGGGGCTCGGCAAGCACACGATGCTCCCAACCGAGACGGTCCATGCGCTTGCCGAGAACCTGAATGAAGCCGCTGTCGCGGTCGAGCACCGCGATGCGCAACGAGGACGTGCCCCCTGCGCTCGAAGCGACCCCTTCATCCGTGGAGAGGATGCCCGTCGTCATCTAAGCGCAGTGTATAGGGGCTTTGCGCGCGAATGGCAAGAGGCGCAGACGATAGTCACAGGATCTTCACAGGCGTGTTACCGCTGTTTGCGGCGGGGGCGGCTCAGTTGCCGAGTGGGTTCGTCTGGTCGGAGAACTCGCGGAACAGCCCGGTCACAACGAAAGCGACCTGCTCGCCGACATCCACCGCGTTGTCGCCGATGCGCTCAAGCGCCCTGGCCACAAGGATCATGTGCATCGCCCACTCGCGCGTGTCTTCGTCGTCGCCGATCTCCAGGGCCGTGCGGAAGATCTCGCGGTTGAGGCGGTTGATCTCGCGGTCCTGGCGGGCGAGGTCTTCGGCGAGCCCGACGTCGCGACCGGAGAAGGCCGCCTTGCACTGCACGATCTCAGAGCGCGCATAGGCCCCCATCTTCAAGATCAGCTCCAGTACCTCCGGGCGCACCGGCGGCTCATAGCCCGACAGCGGGATCAGCTTCGCGATGTTCACGCACTGGTCGCCCATCCGCTCGACGTGCACGATTACGTGCAACAGAGCCGCGACCAGGCGCAGGTCGCCGGCAACCGGCGCCTGTGTGGCAAGCAGCGAGAGGATGCCCTGGTGGACCTCCAGGTAGCGCCCGTCGACGCGGTCGTCGTCGGCGATCACCATCTGGGCCAGCTCGACGTCCTGGTGGGCGAGCGCCTCGAGCGTGCGGTCGAGCTGCTCGGTCACGACGTCTAGTCCGCCCAGGGCCCGATTCTCCAGCTCCTGCAGCTGCTGCTGGAAGTGCTGGCGGCCCTGCTGGGCGCTCAGCCGTACGGTTTGCCCGGCGTTCACCTCAGAGCTCATGGTCGAACCGCGGCGCGGATCGCGCGGCTGGGGAGGGAGCTCGGTGTAGGGGGGATCGGGCGCCACGGTTGCGTCTGGTTCATGCGTCCGTGCCTAGCCGAACTTTCCGGTGACATATTCCTCGGTCCTCGAATCGTGCGGGTTGGTGAAGATCTGCTGTGTCGGACCGACCTCGACCAGCTCGCCGCTGAGCATGAACGCGGTGCGATCGGCCACGCGGGCGGCCTGCTGCATGTTGTGCGTGACGATCACGATCGTCACCTTGCTCTTGAGCTGGTCGATCAGCTCCTCGATCTTCAGCGTGGCGATCGGGTCGAGCGCCGAGCAGGGCTCGTCCATCAGGATCACCTCGGGTTCCACCGCCAGTGAGCGTGCGATGCACAGGCGCTGCTGCTGACCACCCGAGAGACCGGCGCCTGCCTCTGAGAGGCGATCCTTGACCTCGTCCCACAGGCCTGCGCCGTGCAAAGCAGTCTCGACCTTGTTGTGCAGGTCCCCGCGCCCGCGCGAGGCCAGCCGCAGCCCGGCGGCGACGTTGTCGAAGACCGACATCGTCGGGAACGGGTTGGGCTTCTGAAAGACCATGCCGATCGCACGCCGGACAGCGACGACGTCGACACTCGAGTCATAGATGTCAAAGCCGTCGAGCAGCACCTTGCCCTCGGCGCGTGCGCCCGGCACCTCCTCGTGCATGCGGTTGATGCAGCGCACCATCGTCGACTTGCCACAGCCGGATGGGCCGATGATCGCGGTGACCTCGTTGGCGTGAAAGTCGAGGTCGATGCCCTTGACCTGCTCGACGTCGCCATAGAAGGCGCGCAGCTGCTCGAGCTTGACGGCGAGCCCGTCGCTGAGGTTCGCGCGTGTTTGGGCAGGGGTGGACGGAGTGGTCTGCGGGCTCTTGGGAGGTTGGCTTCGGCTGGGGTCGAGCATCTGCGTGTGCTGGTCGTCGGGGCTCATCGTAGTCCTCCGTGTCGGAGACGGTGGACTTGGCTCATCTGCGCTCATCGTGGACTCCCCCGGGGAGATCGTGGGCTTCTCTACGCTCATCGTCGGTTCATCGGCGTTCATCGAAGGCTGCTCCTGCGCGCCAGCAGTCGCGCGAAAAGGTTGAGTAGGAGGATCATGACGACAAGCGTCAAGGCCGCTCCCCAAGCACGGTTTACCACTGCTGTGGTCGGAGATGTGACATCCGTGTATATCTGCATCGGCAGCGAGTTCATGAAACCGCTGAGGTTGAACCCCGTCTTCATCGTCGCCCCGGCCGTGAACAGCAGCGGCGCGGTCTCGCCGGCCGCGCGCGCGATGGCCAGCAAAATGCCAGTCAGCAGGCCTGGCAGCGCGGTCGGCAGCACGATCCTGAAGATCACCTTCCAGCGCGGCGCGCCGAGCGCAAGCGCCGACTCGCGCAGCGAGCCTGGCACGAGCAGCAGCACGACCTCGGCCGCGCGCGTGACCACCGGCAGCATCAGCAGCGACAGCGCGAAGGCGCCCTTGTAGGCGGCGTAGGAAGTGCCGGTACCCACGATCAGCGCGATGTAGATGAACAGCCCGAACATGATCGATGGCACGCCGGTGAGCACATCGATGAAGAAGCGCACCGTGTGCGCAAAGCGGCTGGACTTGCCGTACTCGACGAGCCAGACAGCCACACCGAGGCCGAGCGGCACGGCGATCACCGAGGCAAGCGCCACCATCTCGATCGTGCCGAGGATCGCGCTCTTGATGCCGCCGATCGAGGAGGCCGCGAAGAAGGTATTGCCTGTCGGGTCGGTCGTGAAGAATTTGATGCTCCAGGAGCCGAGCCCCTTGCTGAGCAGGTAGTACACGATCAAGACGAGCGGCACGAGCGCGACGGTGGTGGCGGCCACCACGGCGCCGCGCGCGATGCGGTCTTTGCGTCGCCGGCTTGGGGTCAGCGAGAAGCGCTCGAAGGTTTGTGGGGGAATGCTCATAGAGTCGGCCTCGCCGCCGGGTGGGCCGCGCTTGTCGGCCGGACCGTGCTCGCCGATTGGGCCGCGCTTGGCGGGTGGGCCGGACTCGCTTGGCTGCGCGCCTGTCCTGTGCACGACCTCATACGCCCGCTCCCGCTCCCGCCGGACCCGTCTGGGCAAAGTCCGCCGCCGTGCGCTTTGGCCTGGTCGAGCGCGCTGCGCGCAATACCAGTAGGCGCGCGATCGCGTTGACTAGCAGCGTCAAAACAAACAGCACGAGGCCGGCGGCGAACAGTGCCGAGCGGTGCAGTTCCTGGGCTTCGCCGAACTCATTGGCGATCGCCGCCGCGAGGCTGTAGCCCTGGCCGAACAGGTGGCTTCCCAGCTTGGGATCGTTGCCGACGAGGATCGTCACGGCGATCGTCTCGCCGATCGCGCGGCCGAGGCCGAGCATTGCCGCGCCGGAGATGCCGCTGCGGCAGTAGGGCAGTACAGCGGTGCGGATCATCTCCCAGCGCGTGGCACCGAGACCGAGTGCGGCCTCCTTGTGGTCGGCGGGGACGGTGCTCATCACCTCGCGCGAGAGCGAGCTGACGATCGGCAGGATCATGATCGCCAGCACCAGCCCGGTAACGAAGTAGTTGGGGATCGTCGCCAGGCCGCCGCCGACGAACGGCACGAAGGACAGGCGGTCGGCGACCCATTGCTCGGCCGGCAGCAACTTTGGGGCGAGGAAGAAGATGCCCCACAGGCCATAGACGACCGAGGGCACGGCGGCCAGCAGCTCGATCAGGATCGTGACGGGGCCGCGGATGCGCACCGGGCACAGCTCGGTCACGTATAGCGCGGTCGCGACGGCCACCGGCACGCCGATCAGCAGCGCGATACCCGAGGTGATCAAAGTCCCGACGAGTAGCGCCAGGGCGCCGAAGTGGTTGGTGCTGACGTCCCAGTTATTGCCGAACGTAAAACCGAGTACGCCGAACTTCGAGAACGCTGGGCCCGCTTCGCCAACAAGCTTGACGAAGAAGTAAACGATCAGTGCGAGGATCGACGCCGCCAGGGCCGTCAGGCCCCAGCGCAGCGCTCGATCCGGAAGGCGTGCCAGCGGCGAGCGCTCGAGAATCGAGTTCCCGCCGCCGGCTACAGATGCCGCCTCCATATAGACGCTCTAGCCGCCGGCCATCGGGCTACGCTCGGCGTGGCCCGGCTCGATCGTCACCGTCTCATCCACGATGAGAGGGACTCTATTTGGCCGGCGGCTATGAGCCATCTCAGCCCGCGATTGGGGCTCCGTTGCACTGCAGGGCGGTGACCGCTTCCTTGGACTTGGTCAGGATCGCTGCCGGTAGCGCCGCGTAGTCGGCCTGGCTGAGGATGCTCTGGCCGGAGCCGAGTCCGTATTCCAGGAACTTCACGACGCCCTTGGCGGCCGATTCGCCACCGGGCACGCCGGCCTTGCACATGTCCTTGTAGACCACCACGAATGTCTGCGAGGTGATCGGATAGGCCGTCGGCGCGGCGGGGTTTTTGATCTTGATGCCGAGGTTGGCCGGCACTTCGACCCCTTCGGCCGCGGCGCTGGTCGAGGCGAGCGTCGGTTCGATGTAGTTGCCCGCCTTGTTCTTGACACTGGCGTAGGTGAATTTGTGCTCCAGCGCGTAGGACTGCTCGACGTAGCC
Source organism: uncultured Solirubrobacterales bacterium (assembly GCA_963827045.1). Lineage (GTDB taxonomy): Bacteria > Actinomycetota > Thermoleophilia > Solirubrobacterales > Solirubrobacteraceae > Palsa-744. The sequence continues at coordinate 388,789 of CAWGZH010000002.1, read as the reverse complement.
GACAGAGCCGGTCGTCTGCTGCACGGCGCCGGCGACGCCCGCGTTGCCCTTGGCACCGGTGCCCGTAGGCCACGGTACGGTCTTGCCTTCGCCGACCTTGCTCTTCCATTCCGGGCTCACCGAGGCCAGGAAGCCGGTGAAGCCGGAGGTTGTGCCCGAGGAGTCCGAGCGGTGGATCACCGTGATCGGCGTGCTCGGCAGCGTCACGCCGGGGTTCAGAGCCTTGATCGCGGCGTCGTTCCATGTCTTGATCTTGCCGAGGAAGATTTCGGCGATCGTCGGGCCGTCGAGCTTGAGGCCGCTCTTGACCCCCGGCAGGTTGTAGGAGACGGTGATCGCGCCCAGGAACATCGGGATCTGCTGGACGGGGCCGACCTTTTCAAGCGTGGCGAAGTCAGCCGGCTTCAACGGCGGATCGCTTGCGCCGAAGTCAACGGTCTTGCCCTCCAGGGCCGTGATACCGGCGCCAGAGCCGACCGGGTTGTAGTTGACGGTCAGACCCGAGATGCCCGAGCCCCACTGCTGATAGACCGGGGCGGCAAACGTCGAGCCGGCACCGGAGATGGTCGCGGACGAGGAGCTCGCCGAGGTGCTGGTCGAGCTCGAGCTCGATTTACCGCACGCGGCGACGGTGACTGCGAGCAGCGCGCAACTTGCTAGCACGCCGATCTTGTTCTTGTTCACAACGTCTCCTATGACTGGGTTTTTGGACGGCAAGCAGGCAACAGGCCCCTGCGCCGGCTCAGTTCAAACGCAGTCTCTTCAATCGGCGGGTGCCCCGTTGTGAACATCTCGTGAAAGCTCGGGCGCATGCCCCCACGGCTGGGGCTGGAAGCGATAGCCAAATCCCGGGTGGGTGTGGATGAAGCGTCGGTCGGGCATCGCCTGCTCCAGCTTGCCTCTCAGCTTGCTCACGTAGACATCGACAGAGCGGTCGCCGGTGCGCAATTGTCCCCCCCACACGGCTGCGAACAGGTCCTCGCGCGTGACGATCGCGCCGGCCCGACCGGCCAGGGCCCCGAGCAGCTCGAACTCGCGCACCGACAACGTCAGCGCACGGCCGCTTGCGAGCACCAGACCCTCGCCGAGCCTGATCTCAAGCTCGCCTGCATACAGGGTGCTGGAGATGTCCTGGTGCACGGCCACCGTCACGTAGGGTGGCGCTCTCGACTCTTTCAGGAGTTGCAAAGTCGTGATCGACTCGTAAAGAACTCGTGAAGCGGATGACGCCGGCACGGTCGTGTGCATACCCTTGTCGGATGTCCATCTTGCGCCGCACAGCCGACCCGACGCTCGTCACGCTCGTCGAGAATGCCGCCAGCAACATCTTGCGCTCCGGCGTGCTGTTGCGCGAGCTGCTGGCCGAGTTGCCCGAGCGCTCCGGCCTGGCCGAGGAGGTCAAGTCCTTCGAGCAGGAGGGCGACCGCATCACCCACGACATCATCCATAGGCTCAATGGCGGCGGGCGGCGTCTGCGCTTGCCCTTCGACTCCGGCGACGGCTACGCGCTGGCCACGGCGCTCGACGACATCATCGACCACACCGAGCAGACGGCGGCGCTGCTGCAGCTGTACGGGGTGGAAGCGCCGATGGAGCAGGCCGTCGAGCTGGCAGATGTGCTCGTCGGCGCCGACGAGCAGATCGTCAAGGCGCTGCAGCAGCTCTGCGCCGGCGGCGAGCCGGCGCCGTATCTGGTGGAGATTCACCGCTTGGAGAACGAGGGTGATCGGCTGTTGCGGGATGGCGTGGCCTCGCTGTTCGCCGGTGGCGCGGCCGATCCGATGTTCGTGATCCGCTGGAAGGACATCTTCGAGTCGCTGGAGGCAGCGGTGGATGCGTGCGAGACGGTCGCCCACGTGATCGAGGGGATCATGCTCAAGCGCGGCAAACGCCACTGAGGCGTGGGAGTCTGAGGCGCGAAAAGGCATGCGGTTTTCAGAACGTCGTTGCCGGGGCGCTGGTGGAGATCTGCGCGTTGCTGGGATCGCCGACGAAATAGATTTGGAATGCAACGTTCGTGCCCGTTGTCGGTACTTCCGGCAGTACCGCGCGTCCCGCCGCCACGATCTTCACCCCGCGGCGTGCGACGGCGTATACGACGAGGTTCTGTTGAGCCGTTTGCGAGTGGTTTGCCACGCCCCCTGAGAGGGCTGCTTCGGCGCTCAGGTGTGTGCCGGAGATGCTCTGTTGGGGGACGCTCCCTGACGCCTGCGTGCCTTCTCCGACAAGTGCGGTGGCGGTGGCGGGAGTGCCGCTTGCGGTCACCTGGTCGTCGACCCAGATCGTTTCCTGGCCTGGCAACAGCAGCGAGACGGTCGTTAGCGAGGGCTCAAGGCCTGGGGCGTTGTTCTGGTAGAGCACGCTCCCGTGTGCGTCGTGCACGGTCACCTCGATCGGCGCGTTCTCGAGCGTGTGCGTGGAGCTGTTGCGCAGCGCCACCACGACAGCCGTCCCAGAGCTAGAGCGCACGACCGTGCTCTGTAGAACCTTCACGTTCGGGCTCTCCTTCGTCACGGACGCGCCCTGAGAGGCCAGCACCTCGTGTTTTGCCTGGCGGGCCAGTTCCGCGCTGCGTTCCTGTGTGCTCTGACAGCCGCAAAACACCAGTGCCGTCAGGCCAATGCCAAGCACCGCGGCGATACTGCGGGCACGCCCGCCCCGCGACGGGCCATGCAAAGGCCGGTTCGCGACAGCGCCGAACACCGCGCTGACACTGCGGGCACGCCCAATCCATCCCCAAAACGACAAGCGAGGAGTACACCCGAGCCGCGGGTGCATCCCGCCGGCGCGGTCTCTCACCCGAACGCCCCGCTGACATACTCGCGCGTGCGCGCTTCGCGCGGGTGGTCGAATATCTGTGTGCTGGGGCCGTACTCGACCAGCTCGCCGAGGTGCATGAAGGCGACATGGTCGGCCACGCGCATCGCCTGCTGCAGGTTGTGTGTGACGATCACGATCGCCACGCTCTGGCGCAAGCCAACGATCAGCTGCTCGATCGTCGCCGTGGAGATCGGGTCGAGCGCCGAGCAGGGCTCGTCGAGCAGCAGCACCTCGGGGTTGACGGCAAGCGCGCGCGCGATGCACAGCCGCTGCTGCTGGCCGCCGGACAGCCGCAGCGCCGGGTGCTCGAGGTTGCCCGCCACCTCCTCATACAGGCCCGCGCGTCGCAACGCGTCGACCACGGCCGGCATCAGCTCCTCGCGCGAGCGCCGTTTGCGCCGGCGCGCGCCCCGCTCGCCGTGCTCCTCGCGCAGCGCGTAGGCCACGTTCTCGAAGATGCTCATCGGAAACGGATTGGGCTGCTGGAAGACCATCGAGACGCGCCGGCGCAGCGAGTTGACCTCGATCTCGCCGATCTCCTGCCCGTCGAGCGTCACGCTCCCGGCGCGTGCCGCCCCGGCGGTGATCTCGGTGAGGCGGTTGAGCGAGCGCAAAAGCGTCGTCTTGCCCGACCCGGAGGCGCCGATCAGCCCGAGCACCTCGCCCCGGCGCACCGGCAGGCTCACGTCGCGCACAACCCAGCGGTCTCCGTAGGCGAGCCACACGCCTTCGATGCGCATCCGCTCCTGAACCTCGGCGGGCGGGGCGTCGATTACGCTCGGCTTGCGGTCGAGCACGATCCTGCGTACCGGCGGAGGCATCAGCGGATCCATGGCAGGCTCCCAGTGAGCGTTCGCCAGCGGCTTGGCTCCTCCATGCTGCGCGTCGTGCTGAACCGCATCACCAGCACGTTCAGAGCAAGCACCATCAGCATCAGCACGAACGCCGCCGCGTAGGCCTTTTCGTGCGCGTTGCCTTCGCCGGCGGGCGAGTTGAACAGCACATAGCTCGTGAGCGTCCCCCCGGTGCCGCGCAGCGTCGAGAGCACTGGCGCCCCGCCCGCGCCTTCCAGGCGCAGCGACGCGCCCAGCAGGATCACCACGATCGCCGTGTCGCTCACGATCCGCCCGATGCCGAGCGTCACACCATTGGCGATGCTCGGCCGCACCGACGGCAGTAGCACCCTGCGGATCGTCGTCGCCTTCGTCTTGCCGAGCGCATAGGACGCCTCGCGCATATGCGCCGGCACCTGCGTCAGCGCCTCGCGCGTGGACGCCACCACCAGCGGCAGCGCGATCAGCGACATCATCGCGCCGGCCGTCAAAAACGAGCGGGCGAACACCGACCCGCCCGCCGAAGTCTGCGAGAGGAAGGCGAGCGCCGGTCGGGCGAACAGCACGAGTCCGAACATCGCCAGCAGCACGCTCGGCGCGCCCGCGATCATTTCCACGCCCGACTCCACCAGCCGCGCCAGCCACGCCGGGCGCTGGTACTCGCTCATCCACACCGCCACCCCAACCCCCAGCGGCGCCGCGATCGCGGTGCCCACGGCGGTTAGCAGCAGCGTCCCCTCGATCGGGTCGAGGATGCCCCCCGAGTGCGCCTGGTTCGGTTCGGCGTTGGGATGGGTCAGCAGCAGTTTCAGGCTGAGGTAGGAGATTCCCTTGACGAGCATGAACAGCACGATCGCCACCGCCACCAGGCACAGGCCGACCCCCACGATCCAGCACAGCAGGTAGGCGAGACGATCCACTACGGGCCAGCTGCCGACCGAGTCGCGCGTGCTGGCCGATCCCCGATCGGTCGAGCGGATCGAGCCGGCCGGTGGCCTCATGGTGTGGGGTGCGCTCGCCATCAGGCTCCTATCCCATAACGCTTCATCGGTTGCTTTGCGGCCCATCCCGCCAGCGACAGCAGCGCGCAGGACACCAGCAGCACCGCCGCCATTGCATACAGCGTTTTTTCGACCGGCACAACGTTGAGATCGTCGACGTAGTGGATGATCGTCGCCGCCAACGGCCTCACCGGCTCGAAGAAGAACGTGACCCCGTCGAGCGGGTTGGGCGCGAAGCCGCGCGAGCCGGCCACCATCGCGAGCATGATCGCCTCGCCTAGCGCACGCGCGGTCGCCAGCACCGCAGCGGCCACGATCGCGGGGCGTACCGTGCGCAGCGACACGCGCCAGGTTGTGCGCCAGCGGTTGACCCCGAGCGCCGCTGAGCCCTCCGTCCACGAGCGCGGCACCGCCTCCAGCGCGCTCGCGACTATCGCGACCATGATCGGCACGATCATCACTGTCAGGATCAGCGTCGCCACGCTCAAGTTGGCGCCGGTGAGCTGCACCACGTACTCGACCGAGCGCTTGCGCTGTTGGGAGATAAGGTCGTGTTCGACCAATGGCGCGATCGCGAGGATCCCGATCAGCCCGTACACGACCGAAGGCACGCCCGCCAACAGCCGGATTGTCGGGTCGATCACGCGCTTGATCGGGACTGGCGCCAGCTCGACCACGAACACCGCCGCGAAGATCGAGATGACCATGCCGAAGATCACGGCGAGCCCCGACGTCAGGATCGTGCCCCAGATCAGCGGCCACGCTTTGAAGTGGTACACGTAGTTGGCCGGGTCCCGCGGGCCCTGGATCATCGCGGTGAACTGCGTGTCCACGTCCCCGCCGCTGCCAAACCAGGCGAGCCCGTTGTGCTGGAAGGACGGCCACGCTTTCGAGAGCACGGTGATCGCGATGCCCGCGATCACGACCAGCACGCCGACAGCGAGCGCGCGCAACAAAAGCTCTGTGCGCCGCTCAGCCGCGGCGGCGCCCCCTCCGAGCACCCGGCTACCCACGCGACCGGGCCCCCTCTCGGGCGACCCGGTCGGCGCTTGTCGTTACGTGCGGGTCGTGCATCGACCGCTTGAAGGAGGTTTCGTGCGGCCCTAGTGGATCGCGATCCACTCGGAGTTGATGATCTTGCGCGCCGTAGCGTTTTTTGAGCTGGTGATCCACGAGATGAACTTCGCCGCGGCGCCTTTCGGGGAGCCCTTGGTGACCATCCAGAAGTTACGCACGCCCTGGTACTGGCCCGACTTGGCGTTCTGCAGCGTGCACGGGATGCCCTGGTATCCGACCGCGTGCACGCTGCTTGTGAAGGCGAACGACACGAAGCCGATCGCGTCTTCGTCGGTTTTGACCTTGTTCTGCACCAGTCCGTTCGATTCCTCGGCCTCGGCGCTGGGGGATATCTTCAGCGTTTCGCCGAGGAAGATGTCCTGGAAGGCGGCCTGCGTACCGGAGGAGGCGATGCGATCGACGAGGTCGATCGGGCCGCTTATCTTCGCGCCCGGCACTTCGCTCCATTCGCGCACGTTGCCGGTGAAGATCGCCTGCACCGTCTGCTGGTTGAGGTTCGCGATCGGATTCTTCGGGTTGGTGATCATGCACACGCCGTCGCGCGCGATCTTTGTGAACACGAGCCCTTTGGGATCGCCTTCTTCGGGATTGCGCGACACGTCGCCGATGTCCACGCGCCCGGCGTCCACGTCGGACACGCCGACGTCGGAGGTCCCCTGGCCGACTTTGGGGGTCGGTTCTTTGGTCGCTTTGTGGAAGGCGGCGGCGAGCTGGGTCATCAGCGGGAAAACGGAGGTCGAGCCGTCGATCAGCAGGGCGCGCGCACCGGCGACGGCGGGCACAGCCAACGCGAGCGCGGCGATCAACGATACGGTCAGGGTGCGTGTGGGTGCTCGCACGTGGGACTCCTTTTGCTGGTGTGTTGGGGCGGTCGCGGTGTCCTATACCGCCATGCGCCTCAATGTTGCGGCGGTTTACATCATGTTCACCGCCACGTGGACGTGCGCGGTGCGCGGCGATATGGTCGGTTTCCTAGCCACCAAGCAAGGGTGCCGGCGGCGCAGTCTACCCGGTCCCAGTGTCAAGGTCCGCACCGTCACTTGTGTAAACGGGACGTTTTCAAGTTGAGAAGAATTGGTGAAGATTGCCGCAACCGAGGAGTGCGGCGGGCGGACTTCTCAGGTCGTTCACAAGTCGGGTCTCGGTGGCGGTCAGCCTAACGGCGTGTCTGGCGCGCATGTCGCGAACTTCGTCCGGTGCTCCTTGGCGCGGACGCGAGATACCCGCGCCCGCGCGGGTATCTGTCTGTGCTTGGCTCTTGCCGCCGGGTTGCTAGCGTGCGCACCCACGCCCTTCGCCCAAGCGGAAATCTCGACGGTCACGCCGATCGACGGCCCGTCCTCTGAAATCGTCGAACTGGGCAGCGCCGCGATGGCCGCCGACGGCACCGGCGGGATCGTCTACCGCAAGCGCGTCGAAGGCCGCGCCCACATCTTCGTGGCGCAATACGCCGAAGACAAATGGAACGCCCCGCGGCAGGTCGACACGGGGGAGAAGTTCGAATCCTCGTTCCCCGCGATCGCCGCCGGGGAAGGCGGACGGCTGGTGGCGGTATGGGTCAACCACTACTCCTCCAGCACCGATGGGCTGTTCTCCGCCACGATGGACCCCGGCTCAACAGGCTTCCAGCCGCCCGTGCCGGTCGACCTCGACATCGGCCAGGCCACGGGCACCTACCCGTCAGTCGCGATGAACGACTCTGGGCAGGCGCTCGTCGCCTACCGCGTGATCACCGCCGTCAGCGGTCCCTCCACGCCGAGCATTCCGCCCGGCTACGTGCTCGATGAAATCCGCATGGCCCGCTACAACGGCCAGTACTGGTCCTCGTTCGGGCAGCCGCTCAACCGCAACGTCGCCCAGGCCGTACCGCAGCCGACGGCGCTCAACTCTCCCCAGGTCGGGATCGATCTGTCAGGCGAAGGGCTGCTCGCCTGGCAGGAGCCCGACGAATCGTTTGTCAACCGCATCTACGCGCGACGCATCTTCGGGATGGTGCCGGGCAACGTTCTGCAGGTCAGCCCCTCCACATACGACGGCCACGCCCTCAACGGAGCGGCTGACGAGCTGTCGCTCGACTTCACCGGCTTCGGCGAGGGCGCCGTCGCCTACCGCCAGGAGCCCTCCTCCGGCTCGGGCTTCTCACGCGCGAGCGTGTTCGTCAGCGAGCTGCCCTCCTCGTTCAACCCCAAGGGCGCCGCGTTCGGGCCGGCCCGACCCGTCGCGGGGTCCACAAGCGGCGAAGGCCCAAGCGAAGCGCTCGGGCCGATCAGCATGGCGGTCGACGCCGAAGGTGGTTTCGACGCGGGCTACGCGGCGGGTAACGAGAGCTTTGACACGAGCGGCGCCGAAGACGGCGTCGGCTCGCCGGTCAGGCTCGACCAGGGCTCGGAAGTTCCTGGCGACCCAGTGCTCACGCGTGCAGTCAACGGCGCGCTTGCCGCCGCCTGGAAGGTGCAGGTGCACGGCGCGGGCGGCGTCGCCGTGCTCGAACGCCGCGCCGACGGCACCCCCAACCGCGCGATCGTCGCCGCGCCCCACGGCGGTGCGGTGCAGCAGCTCGACATGGGTGGCTCGCACCGCGGCGACGCGATCTTCGGCTTCCTCCAGGGCAGCGGCTCGGGCACCCAGATAGCTGCCGTCGTCGTGCGCGCCCCGCCGGGCGAGTTCGTCACCGACGCGCCGCTCTCGTGGATCAAAACGGCGCGCATCCCGCTGCAGTGGGAAGTTCCGCTTGCCGGCGCCGGCAAGCTCACCTACTCGATCCTCGTCGACGATCGCGAAGTCGCCGAAAACATCACCTCGAGCGAATACGCGCTAAGTCCCAGTCAGGTGGGCGAAGGCGTGCACACGCTGCAGGTCGAGGCCACCGACTCGCTCGGACAGGTGGTCGACTCCGAGCCCGCCACGCTGAAGGTCGACCGCAAGCCGCCGAGCGTGCGCGTCAGCGTGCGCGGGACCACGGTTACGGTGCGGGTCAGCGACGGGCCGAAGGGCGAAGTGTCGGGGGTCGAATTGGGGTCGGTTAAAGTGCGCTTTGGCGATGGCCATTCGGCGGGTGGTCGCAAGGCTTTGCGGCACACCTACACTCGCGCCGGCACCTACACGATCGTCGTCAGCGCGTCGGATAACGCCGGGAACAAGGCGACCGTGCGCAAGCAGGTGCGGGTCTCGTGAGGCGCCTGGCTCTTACGAGCGGTTTGGGTCGTGTTGGGAGCGTCGGCCGCGTGGGGGGCTTGCTCGTGTCGCTGGTTGCGCTTGGGGTGCTGGCCCTTGCACCGTCTGCTTATGCGATCTATGGGCCGGTCGGGGGCGGGCCCGGGGCCAACATCGTCTCGGTCAACTACGCCTCCGACGAACAGGCCAACGCGCCGACGACCGACGCCGACATCTCGGCCAACGGGCAGTACGTCGTGTTCCAGACGAAGGCCACCAACTTCTTCGAAAATGACGGCGAAACACCCCAGGAAAAAGAAGCCGCCGAACCTCCCGGCACCGAGCGCGAAGGCGGCATCTTCCGCTACGACCGCGAAACCGGTGCGCTCGAACTGGTCGCCAGCGGCAACCTCGTCGTCAGCGAAGGCAAGGAAGCGGGCAAGGTGCTGGTGCACGGCGCTCAGAACCCCTCGGTCAGTGCGGAAGGGCGCTATGTTGCGTTCTCCACGGCGCAGGAACTCATCCCGCGCTCGCAGCCGGATCACACCGAAAACGTCGAGGTGTACGAGCGCGACATGGATGTGGCGCCGGGACAGGCTGGCGCGTACACGCTTGTGTCGGCGCAGAACGGCAGCGAAGAAGCGCCCACATTCGACAACTCCTCGATACCCACCCCGGTCCCCGGTGGCGATCCCGGCACTCAGCTGTGGCCCAACACGGCGATCAGCGCCAACGGGCGCTACGTGCTGTTCCGGACGGACGAAGTGCCGTCGAGCCTGCCGGAAGGCTCGACGCCCACCACTCCGCCTGGTCAGCTGTTCGTGCGCGACCTGCAGAACAAGACGACCACGCTCGTAACTAGTAAGATGGCTGGAGGACCGGCCGGCGGCGCCGAAGGACCGGCGACGCTCAGCGCCGACGGATCGACCGTCGCGTGGGTTGGCGACGCCGCGCCGTCGCAGACCGTGTTCCTTCCAGGCGAGGATCTGGACGAATCGATCCCCTACTACCTGTGGCGGCGCTGGCAGGAACCAAACGCACCAACGCGGCGTGTGACGGGTGTCGCCGAACCGGAATGCAAACCGGTCGAACACATCGAACTCAATCCTGCCGCCGAAGGTCCGTGCTACGGGCCGCTGTCGTTCCCCGAGTCCGACCTCGCCTCGATCAACGAGACCGCGCCTGGTCTCAGCGCCGAAGGCTACGAGGTCGCTTTTCTCGCCGGCAGCGAGCTGCGCCCGGATAACAACAAGCCCGATGCGCTCGATCTGTTCACGACGGACATGAAGCCGCCGCTTACGCCCAAGGACAGCACGAGCGAGATCACGCTGGCCGTGAAAAACGTCCAGGGCGACGGCAGCGCCTCGATCACTTCCCTCGCGTTCTCCTCCGACGGCACGCACATCGCATTCGTCTCGCAGCGCAACGTCTTCGTATTGCCCGAGCCGCAACTCGTCGGCAGTGTGAGCGCTACCGCTCAGCAGGCCGAACTCTACTTGGTCGATCTTGCCAGCGACACGATGGAACGAGCCGTGCTCGGTCTGGAAGGAGCAGAACCAAACGGCTCGACCGCGAGCAACCCGACGCTCACCGAAGACGGGTCAACGGTCGCGTTCGTATCCGGGGCGTCCAACCTGATCTTCGGCGACTCCAATGGCTTCTCGGATGCCTTCACCACGACGCTGCAGGCTCCGGCCGGCGCCGCTGCGCCGCCCTCCAGCTTCAACACGACACAGAGCGGCTTCTCGCTGACCGGCGTCGCCTCGCCCGAACTGGGCCTCAGCGTCAAGCGCGCGGCGGACGGCGATCTGATCCTGCTGGTCGAGACGCCCGCTGCGGGAAAGCTGATGGCGCAGGCGGTAGGCACGATCGCGAGGAAGGTCGGCAAGAAGACGCACAAGGAGAAAGTGGTGCTTGCGCGTGCCTCGGGCTCCACACATACCGAGGGCACCGCGACGCTTGTCCTGAAGCTTGCGTCCAAGTACGCCAAGGACCTCAAGAGCGCCGGCAAGCTCAAGGCCCTCGTCACGGTCGATTACACACCACCTCAGCCCGCCGAAGCGCTGTCGGTCGAAGCGAACGCGATCTTCGTCTTCGCTGGCACAAAGAAATCGGCCAAAGGGTCCTCAAAGGCGAAGGGCAAGGCGAAGAAGGGATGAGACGGACCCTCATTATAGGTTTGCGCGTCTGGTCTTGTTACCGAACTGTTACGTACCTGAGATTAAGTCGTGAAACCTACTCCACGGACACTGACGGACATGTTTCACTGCTGTGACCAAGATGTGTCGCTTCTGTAAACGGGGATTGCGCGCGGACGATAGCGCTGTGAGACTCTCCCGATCACCAAAATCTCTATCTACGTTCTTTGAAAGGACATCTCACGCTCATGCGCGTAAGCCTTCCCCTGACCGCTGAAAGCGGTCGCACCCGCGCCGTCCTGGCGGCGCTCTGCGCGATGGCTGTTCTGGTCATCTTCGCAGCCGGCTCGCCGGGGTCCGCCAAGGCGGCGATCAGCGCCTGTCAAAATGGCGCCCCCACAGGCAATGTCGCTCCGATCGGGATCCAGGGGTCGTCATTGCAGAAATCGGCGATCGAATTCTGGAATTCCCCCAAGATATATCTCTCTGAAAATCTCGGCGCCTTTGGATGTGGGTCCGGGGGGGAGCTGTGACCTATGAATCCAAGAGCAGCGGCTGTGGTCTCGACGCAATGGGTGCTGGTATACCGGCTTCGGGGTGCACTCTATCGGGGAATCCCGAAAGTGTGTATGGCAAACCGGGCTATCGCGACACAACAGTTCGTATTGGGGCCAGCGACTTTCCCCCCGATCCCGAAGAAGAGGCAAATGTCGACAAAGGTCCAACCGGGGGTCAACAAGAAGGCGAGATCCATGTGATACCGGTCGCCTCGGCCGCGGTCGCGGTGGTTGTGCACTTTCCCGAAGGCTGCACACTGGAGGGTCCGGGCACCGGTACAGCCGATAGCGGTGAAGGCACCATCAACGAAGACGTGAGCACCGGCGGCGTGAATGATCCGAAGAACGAAGCGACGGGCGACTCTGAAGTGAGCAACACCCTGCGTTTGCACCTGCCTGCACAGGCGCTCGAGGAAATCTGGGAGCACAAGATCACCAAGTGGGGCGAAATCCCCACACCGACAGGTAGCTCTACGCTCGCAAGTTACATGACGGAAACGGTATCGGGATCGGACTGCGCTACGAAACCCATTTTCCGGATAGCGCGTAATGACACGTCGGGTACGACCTACAACTTCAAGGCGTACCTGAGTCTGCTCCCGTCGAACAAAGAAGATGGTGGCATCAAACTGTGGAAGGAAGGTCAAGTCGGTAGCACCAATATCGCGTGGCCGATTGCAGACGCCAGCAATCCCGAAATTCCCGTCGAAGTTCCCGCCAGCAAAGAATGCACTACCGCGCTCAGCCCCAACCAGATATGTCGAGCCAACGCCGAAGGCGGTAAATCGTTGGCAGAAGCCGTGAAGGCTACCGACGGGTCGATCGGCTACCTGGATCTCGCGACGGCGCGCAAAGAAGGCTTCGTGCTGACAGCAGGCAAACCCAACTACCTGTACTGGCTGCCGCTTCAAGCGGTGAACCCAGCCGAATCCGAACCGTCGAAAAGAATTGGACATCCTCTGGTGTTCGACGAGCCGACGGTTCACCCGGAAGCGCACTTCAACACGACGTCGGTGCTTGAAAAGGGCGCCAACTGCAAAGGTGCTGACTATCGCGGGATTCCATCGGCAGGCGAAAGTCCCGACAAAGAAGCCACGCTTGGCAACTGGGCGAACGCGATCGCCACAGGGGGCAGCTCCTACCCAGTGTGCGCGATCACCTACGACCTGGCGTTTCAGAACGACGCTTCGGTCTACGGTAGTGAGGCACCCGAAGAAGAAAAGGCACGCACAGTCAAGGAGTATCTGAGCTCGGTTGTATCCGAACCTGGTCAGACCGAGCTGCCGGAATTCGACTACGGCTTGCTTCCCGACACGACAAAGACGCCACTCCTCGAAGATGCCGAGAAAGGTGTGGCCGCGATCGAATGGAACCCGGTTGGTTCCGGCGGTAGCAAAGAAGAACCCAAACCCCCCCCAGCAACGAATAATCAGATCCTGCCTCCGGCGGTGGGCGCGCCGGTGGTCCCGTCCAATGCCTTCTCGATCGCAAGCGAGAAGGTCAAGGGCAAGAGCATCGTCCTGTCGCTCGTGCTGCCAGATCCCGGTAAGCTGCAGGTCAAGGCGACCGGCGGTGGCGTCACCGTCGGGAGCGTGAGCGCCAGTACGTCGGGCGGCAAAGGGACGGTGACGCTTGCCATCTCGAAAGCCGCGTTGAGCAAGCTCGCCAAAGCCAAGGGCCACAAGCTCACCGTGAAGATCACGGTGACATTCACCCCGACCGGCGGTACGGCGGCCAGCCAGACCAAGACGCTGACCGTCACGCAGGCAGCGGTGACGCCCAATAAAAAAGCAAGCAAAAAAGGCAAGAAGAAATAAGATAAGCGGGCAAATAGCCCAAACCCTCGGGGCCCCTGGCGGCGTCCGGCATCTGCCCCCGATGTCGGGCGCCGCCTTTGGTCTGAGTGCACTACGAAGTTCCCTGAGGAGACATGACAGACGACGAAAACACAATCCCGCCCGAGTCTTCACAGGGCAACAGCCGCCCAGCGAGCCCCGTTCGACCGCCCAAGGGCGGCCAGGTGCGCTCAGGGCTCGCCCACAAACGCAACCCGGCGCTTGTGGCGCTCGGCGACTTCGGCAGCGGCGTGCGACGTGTGATCTTCCGCGACAAGATCGCACTGTTCCTGGTACTTGCTTCGCTGGGATTGGTGATCGCATTCTTCTCACTGCTCGGTGCGATCGGCCCCTCAAGTCACGGATCACAGCTGCCGATCAGTCGTGTCCTGTCGTTGGCCAACCATGGCCAGATCGCCACGGCGACCCTGCTCGACCACGACAATCGTGTCGAGGTGGCCTTGAGGATGCCGGCGTCCGAAAGCGCCAACTCGCAAGCGGCTGCCCAGCAAGCGGCTGCCCAAACCGGCGGTATCAATGTTCCCGGTAGGAGCAACCTTTCCGGCCAGGCCGCACTCGAATACTGGGCCGCCTATCCCTCGTCAGGGGTGCAAACCCAGCAGCTGCTACAGGCACTCGAGCATTCCGGTGCCGTCATCACCGTAGATCAGCAGTCCGGCAAGGCTCAGCGCGCGATCCTCGTGCAGTTCCTGATCCCGATCGTGCTGCTCGTGTGCCTGTTCGCCCTGTTCATGCGCTTCGGCGCCGACGGCGGCGCCGGTGGGATCGCCGGCTTCTCGAAGTTCACGGGCAAGGGCAAGCGCAAGGGCAAGGGCACGCTGCACCAGATCACGTTCGCCGACGTGGCGGGTGCGGGCGAGGCGGTGGCCGAGCTGCGCGAGATCCGCGACTATCTGGCCGATCCGTCCAAGTACCTCGCCGTGGGTGCTGCCGCCCCCAAGGGAGTACTGCTCGTCGGGCCTCCTGGAACGGGCAAGACGCTGCTTGCGAAGGCCGTCGCCGGTGAGGCGGACGCGTCCTTCTTCTCGCTGTCGGGCTCGGATTTCGTGGAGTCGCTGGTCGGCGTCGGCGCGGCGCGCGTGCGCGATCTGTTTGCCAAGGCGCGCAAGACGGCGCCGGCGATCATCTTCATCGACGAGTTCGACGCCGCCGGGCGTAAGCGCGGCGCCGGCATCGGGCAGGGCAACGACGAGCGCGAGCAGACGCTCAACGCGCTGCTGGTCGAGATGGACGGCTTCGGTGGCGACGGTGGGCTGGTTGTGATGGGCGCCACCAACCGCCCCGACATCCTCGACCCCGCGCTGCTGCGTCCAGGGCGTTTCGACCGTCAGGTGACGATCGACGTGCCCGACGTGCACGGGCGCCTTGAGATCCTGCGCCTGCACGGCGGCAAGCGACCGATGGGAGCGGACGTGTCGCTCGAGGAGATCGCGCGTCTGACGCCCGGTTTCAGCGGCGCCGAGCTGGCCAACGTGATCAACGAGGCCGCGCTCCTGTCCGTGCGCGACTCCCACGAGCTGATCGAGCAGGCGACGCTCGAGGAGGCGATCGACCGCGTTGTCGCCGGCCCCGCCAAGAAGCACATCCTCACCGAGCGGGAGCGCTGGCTGATCTCGATCCACGAGGCCTCGCACGTGGTCGTCGCCGAGGCGCTGGGGCAGGCGTCGGTGAGCCGCAAGGTCTCGATCGTCGCGCGCGGGCGCACGCTCGGCACGGCCGCGCACATGCTCACCGACCGCGACCAGCTGATCCAGACCGAGCCCGACCTGCAAGCGCAGCTGACGGTGATCGTATCCGGCACCGCGGGCGAGCGGATGGCCTTCGGGCACCTGTCGAGTGGTGTCAGCGACGACCTGCACGCCGCCACCAGCCTGGCGCGCACGATGGTCACCTCGTTCGGGATGTCCGATGCGCTTGGGCCCGTCACGATCGGCGAGAAGGGCGGCGAGGTGTTCCTCGGCGCCTCGTTGCAGGATCTCGGCTCGGTCGGTCCCTCGACGCTCGACACGATCGACCGTGAAGTCGAGCGGCTGGTCGGCGAGGCCGAGGCGAAGGCCGCCGTGATCCTCGACCGCAACTGGCAGGCGGTCGAGGAGACCGCGCACGCGCTGATCGAGCACGAGACGCTGTCGGGCGTGGCGCTCGACGCTGTGCTCTCGACCGTGCAGGAGATCGACCTGAGCGAGTTGCGCGACATCATCCGGCCCGCCGGCGAGCAGAACCCGGGGCACGGGCCTTGATCTCGCGGGCGACCGGGACTCTGCTGGCTGGGGTCGCTGTCGCCGTGGCGATTGCCTCGGCCGGCCCGGGCATAGCCCGCGGCGAAGCCACGTGGCGTCTGGAACAGCCGCCGCCGCCCGCTGGAGCCGCCTTCAAGGTGCCACTCGGCACGCCCGACGACATGCAGTTCTACGCGCCCAACGAGGGTCTTTTGAGCGTCGAAGGCAACGCCACGGTCCCGGCCGGGCTGTTCTTCTGGAACGGGCGCGACTGGCACCAGCTGTCCACGGTCTGCGGCGCCGCCGGCGAAGCCTCGCGGATCGCGTGGGCCGGCCCCGATGACTTCTGGGTCATAACCGAACCGAGCGAGCCGCGCTCGGGCGCGGGGCTGGGCCTGTGCCACTTCGAAGACGGTGTGATCGTCGGCTCCTACTCGACCTCCTTTCAGTCGCCCGAGCCCTTCCGTCCGATGGACGCGGCGGCGTGCGACGGGCCCGACGACTGCTGGTTTGCGGGGATCGGCAGTGAGGAACCCTCCGGCCAGCACATCGGCGCGTATCACCTGCACTGGAACGGCACCAGCCTGGCGGGCTCCTACCAGCCGCAGGGCCGCGGCGTCAGCGGGCTCGCGTCCTTCGACGGCACGTTCTACGAGAGCACGTTCGTCGGTGCCGAGCCGGGCAACCCGAGCGGTCCCGTCGCGCTCGGCACTCCAGAGCCGGACGGCCCCGTGTTGATACACAAGCTCGTCGGCGAAACCTTCCTCGACACGGGCTTCCTGCCATACGCCTACCAGGGTGTGCCGCCGGAAGGCGTCGAGCTGCTGTCCACGAAAGCGGACGCGACGAGCCTGTGGTTCTCGGGGGGTGGCGCCGCCTCCGGTCCGGCCGCGCCGCACGAAGGCTCGGCGCCGAGCCCGCCGATCGCCGTCTACTATGACGAACCGTTCTTCATCCAGGACGCGATCGACCCCTCCCTGTTCGGCTCCGAAGACCGTTTTGTCGACATCGCTCCAGTGCCCGGCACAGATACTGCGTGGGCCGCCGATCGAGCCCTACTCGGATCGTCGCAGCACCACCGCGAAGGCGAAGGTCGTGCTGGTCGAACCGGGCGGAGGCGCAAGCGTCAACACGCTGCCGGTATCGGGTCCGGGGCGCGGCAGCGCCCAGCTCGTAGCCGCCACCGGACCCGAAGAAGCCTGGATGGCGACCTCGGCGGGGTGGCTGTTTCATTACACGAACGGCACGGTCCTGCCCGAAGACACCGACCCCAACTGGGCCGGGACGATCACCTTGCGCCCGAACGAGTCGGTCGAACAGTTCGTCCCGATCGCGCCCCCGCCGGATGACTCGGAACTGTTCGCCCCGCCGCCGGTCGCGGTTGAAACAAAACTGGCCGAAGAACCCGTGCCGCTGGTGATCCCGGCACTGCTGAAGGACGTGAAGGTATCGCGCCACGGGCTGACCGTCACAGTCAAATTCGATCTGACCAGTCTGGCTGACGTACAGCTCGTCGCCAAGCTGCACGGCAAGGCGATCGCGCGCACCCACGAGGAGCGCCTGAAGGCGGGCAAGCACTCGCTCTCGCTGCGTTTGCAGCGCAAGCGCTGGCCGAACGGGCTCAGCTTCAAGACAAAGGAGCTGGTCAAGCCCAAGCCCGTGCCGGCGACGAGCACGGAAAGCTCGGTGGGCACCGGTCCCAACGCGGTCACCACGAGCGTGCACCATCATGGGTGATGCCTTGCGACGGGCGACGATCCGTAGCCGGCGCCTCACGCTCGCAATCGTAGCCACGCTGGCGCTGGTGGCGCTCGGCGCCACGCTGATCACAGGCCACGGCGCGCGCGCGGTCGCCTCGGGCAACGTCGCCCCGACGCCGCAGCCGGTGCTGGGCACTGCCGACGCGAGCACCGTCTTGATGGGCGCCGCCACCGCCGGTCAGCCTGGCGAAGCTTGGGCCTACAGGGTGCTCCCACTCGACGTGCCGCCGTCGAGCGGCTCTGAGGAGGTGGCGTTCGCACCCGCGGGCAAATCGAGCTCCAGCGCGCGGGGGCAGCTCGTGTTCGAGCGCGCGACCGACGCCGACCCCGACTGGACGATCGCGGAAACGCCGCTCAACGAAGAAGGACTCCTCTATCGCGATATGGACCCCGATCGGATGTCGGCGCGGATCACCCCGCATGGGGGTGGATTGCTCCTCGGCAACGATTCGACGCGTGCAAGCGGCAAGCAGACGGTCGTGCTTGCGCGCGACCCTGGCGGGCGCTTCCACGTGCTGTCCGAACCGCCCGCCGGCGTGCTGCTCGCGGCCGGCGAACCCGACGAACGCGGGGAAAGCGGTGACAAGAGCGCCGAGGCGCTTGCCGAGGAGGAAGGCTCGGGCGCGCTCGCCGACGCGGCGGTCGAAAGCGAAGGCCATACCGAAGCCTATTTTGGTGCGCTAGGGCGCACGCGCGACCTCGGCGTAGCGCGCTGGAATGGCGAAAAATGGACGCGCGAGCCCGTTGAATTGCCGGCCGGCTACACGGGCGGCTTCACGATCGTGGCGATCGCCGGCACCTCCCCGAAGAACCTGTGGCTGCTGGGCGAGGCCGAAGCGAGCAGCGGCCTCGGGATCTTGCTATTCAAGCGCGAGGAACCCAAGGCCGGCGAATTCCGCTGGGAACCAGCGTCGCTCGGATCGTCGCTGTTCGCGCAGAGCGAAACCCCCGCCGGCGGCGTCAGCGACGTCGCGCCCCTGACGGGCCAGGCACAGCCGCTGACGGTCACCGAAAAAGGCGTGTGGATCGACGGCAATCTGCAGGCGAGCGGGGGCGGCAGCGACGGCTATGACTTCACGCTCTACTACGACACCGCTGAAGGCAAGGTGACCGGCAGCTGGTGCGACGCGCATGGCCCCTCCGGCGAGGCGATCTGCGAACACCCCTTCGGCGCTCGCTTCGGGCGCGAGGCGGGCTACCGCAGCTTCGCCTTCGAAGGCCCCGGCTATGGCACCCGGATCGTGACAAATCCGCTGCAGTCCGGCGGTGAGGACTCGACGAACATGGGCAGCTACCTGAGCTTCGAAGGCACTACCTTCACTTGGATGCCGGGCGCCGGCGCCGACAATGCGCCCGGCGGCGCCTTCTACACGCCGACGGACGGCTGGCTGGAAGGTCCGGTGCAGATAACGACGACCCAGCAGCCCGAGCGGCTCGTGGGCTGGCCAGTGTCCGCGCGCGCGCCGTTCACCGCCGTCACGCCCGCGCCCGGAAGCCCGTCGGGCGATTTCGGCGCCCAGGCGCTGGCCGTCGGCGCCGACGGTGTGGTTGCGCGCTACACCCCCGGGCACGGGTGGGAACGCGAATTCCTACAGACCTCGAGCGGCGCGGTCAGCTCGCCGACACTGCGTGCCGTGGCATGGCCCGAACCGGACCGCGCGTTCGCCGTCGGCAACCTCGGCGCGATGTGGATCTGGCGCGCGGAAACCGGGCTGTGGGAGTCCGACCCGGCGGCGCCGCTCGACGGTTTCCAGGGCAACCTCGACGGGATCGCCTTCGACCCGTCGGACCCGGCACTCGGCTACGCAGTCGGCCAAAGCGGCGTGCTGCTCAAGTACGGCAAGAGCTGGACCCAGGAAGAAGAACTGCCGAGTGGCTTCTCGGAAGCCAACTTCCGCTCGGTCGCGTTCGCCGGATCGGAGGCGATGGTGGTGGCCGAACGCGATTTGCTGGTCAACGAAGGCTCGGGCTGGAAGGTCGAACCCGAAGTGCACGCGCTGCTTGAAAGCCTGCCGGAAGCGCCGAGCTTGAACGTCGTCGCGGGACTGCCGGGCGGCGGCGCCGTACTCGCCGGGCGCGACGTCGTGCTCGAGCGCGACAGCGCGGGGGCGCCGTGGCATTTCTCCGAAGAGCCGATCGTCGGCGACACTGCGGTAGCGGCCGCGCCGCTGCTGGAAGGCTCGAAAGTGCACGCGCTGCTGTCGGTCGTGCCCGACTTCCAGTACCCGCCGCTGCTCGTGCTGCCACCGGTCGAACCCGACACGCCGCCGCCTGTGATCCCGCCCAATCCGTTGCCGGGCGACGGCTACCTGCTGCGCGAAACGGCCGGCGGCTGGCAGGACGAGGAGCGCGCGGCCTACGCCGGCGACAGCCAGGACAAGCCGCTGAGGGCCGATCCGATCCTGGCGCTCGACGTGGGCACCGCAGGCGCCGGCTGGGCGCTCGGCGGCTGGAGCGGCGAGGCCGACGACGCCGGGCGCGGCACCAACGCCAGCGGTGGCTCGGGGCAGACGATCCGCGAAAACGTGCAGACGGCCGGCATCTACAGCTACGCGGCGGAAGGCAATCCGACCGCTCCGAGCGGCGAGACGGTCGCGCCGATCCCGATGCAGAGCAGCGCGGCGACGTTCGCCGTCGGCGGGCACGCCGAGTGCATCGAAGCGTGCGCCCCGCTCGTCGACGAGGGGATCGAGCCCGACCGCAACATGAACGCCGCGCTCGCTGAGATCGGCGGGCTTTCCACCCAATCCGATGGTCCGCGCATGCTGCTCTACACGGGTGGGCGCGAGACCCCAGGGCAGGGCCAGGAGTCTGCAGCGGAGGCCGATCGCTACGCGCAGTTGATGTCCGGCGGCGGCAGTCTGCCCGTGTATCCGGTGCTGTCGGCCGGCGACTCCGAAGGCGGCGAAGATTCCTCCTTCGGCGCCGCGTTCGCCGGCTTCAACGCCCCGTTTGGCGAAGGCGCCACGCCGCCGGGGGTCAGTGTGGCGAACATTCCGCCGCCCACCGGCGCGGTGAGGCCCGGGGCGCGCACCCACTACGCCTTCGACAGCACCGGTCCGGCCGGCACTGTGCGCGTGATTGTGATCGACAACTCGCGCGGCTCGCTGGCCGCGAGCGACCCCTATCAGAACCCGGCCGAACCGCAGGGGCCGTGGCTTGAGGATATGCTCGCCGATGCCAAGGCGCGCGGCATCCCCGCGATCGTGGTCGGCAGTCGCGAGCTGAACCCCAACCTGCCGCCGGCGCTTAACGTCGCCACCGACGCCGCCGAAGAGGCGCAGATCATGGTGGCCGGCGGAGCGTCGGCATATCTGTACGAACGCCCCGAAGAAAGCCGCGCGAGCCAGATCCCCTCCGGCGGCTCGGTCACGATTCCCGAGTACGGCACGGGCACGCTTGGCTATCGCTCGGCGATCTCCGACTCGTTCACCGCCGGCGATCCCGATGCGCTGTTCGGCACGACTGGCTACCTGCTCGTAGGCGTGGAAGTCTCAAAGCGCAATCCGGCCACGAACGTGGCGCCCGTCAACGCCCGGATGATCCCGCTCGTGCAGGAAGTGTCGCTCGACCCGGTTGAACGGGACGCTCTTGCGACGCAGCTCACCGGCGCTGTTCGAGGGTCTCGGGCGCAGGCCGCTGGCAGGCGACCGCTGGGGGCCGATCTCCGGATCGAGCGGCAACCCGAACCCGCCGGGGTCGGACCCCTACGCCGAATTCCCGCCGGCGCTGTGCCGCCAGTCTGATTGCTCGAGCGCGATCGAGCCGGAATACACGTTCACCTCCTCCGAACCTGAAATTGCCAACTTCGTCGAGCAGGATCCCAACTCGACCAACCTGCGCAAGCCGCTGCAGAACGCCGAAGGGCACCCGATCCCCGACCCGCGCTCGGGCATCCTGTGCGCGTTCAACGCCGGCACCACGGTCGTCACGATCTCCGCGGGCGGGCTGTCCTACTCGATCCCGGTGACCGTGCAGGGCGGCAGCGTCGAGCAGCCGTGCGGCACGGTGCCACTCAGCCCCAGCCACTTCAAGGCGCAGGCTTCCTCGGCGCCCGCGACTCCGGCGGCGCCCCCGCCCTCACCCGCGCCGGCGCCCGCGCCGATCGCGCCGCCGCCGCCACCGCTTGCCCCTGTGCCAGCGGCGAAGGTCGTGCCAAAGCCGGCGCCGAAGGTGGCGCTGCCGCTCGTGTTCCTGCCGGTGGTGCAGCTGCCCGCCACCGGCCCGATCCCGGCGGTACCGCCGCCGCCGGCGGCCTCGTTCGCGCGGCCGATCCCGCCCGGCGGCGCGACCGTGCGCGTGTTTGAAGAAAAACGCGAAGAGGAGGCCGCGCCCGAGCAGTCGCAGGCGTTCGCGCGCTATCGGCCATCCGCGCCGGCACGAGGGTACGCGAGCGTCGGTTCCTCCAGTGGCGGCTCCGCGCGGCTCGCGGACTATGGGCTACCGCTCGGCGTCCTGATTTTGCTGGCGGGCGCCGGCGCCTGCATCGGCCGCGACAGGCGCCGCCCGCGTCGCGCCGCGATGGCACAAGTTTCGCTACAGAGCACAAACCAACGCCCAAGGAGGCGAACATGAGAGGGCGTATTTCCCGCCACAGCGGTCATGTCGCGCTGGCGATCTCGATCCTCGCGCTCGTCGGCTCGGCCACCGGGCTGGCGGAAGCCGCGCGCCGCGCCGTCATCAGCACGATCGATGGACATCAGATCAGCACCACTCCGCACGCCGGCGGCCTGCTGCTGCTCGGCAAAAACAGGAAGTTCGCCGCGTCGGCGATCCCGACGGTCAAAGACGCCTCCGAGATCGGTGGCAAGACGCTGACCGACATCGAACCAAGTTGTCCGCCCGCGACTGTCAACCTCGGCACGTGGTGCTTGATGGACTCGCCCTACCCGCTCACGAACGCCGAGGTGGGTGAGAACAACTATTTCTGGGCCTCGCAGGCGTGTGTCAAGGAGGGCGGCTATCTGCCCACGGCGGCGCAGCTGATCGGGGCTGCCAATCGCGTCAGGCTCGAGTTGAACGATCCACGACTCGCAGCTGACCGCCACGATCCCGCTCGACCCGAGCGTCGGTCTGAAAGACCAGCGCGAGATGAGCGCAACGCTCGTGACGACCGCCGCCGGCTCGGACGCCGCGGGATCCGAGGGTGTGAGCGTCGGTTCGACCGGCGATCCGCGCACGGGCGAACCGAACCCGGTGCCGCTGCCGGCTGTGCCGGCGCCCTCGACGCTGCAGTACGTGACCGTATATTCCAACGGCACGAAGGGCGGCTTTGCCGGCTCCCAGCCGGTCTCAGAACCGCAGAACTTCCGCTGTGCGTTCAACGAGATGCCCGGGGCCAACTCCAACGAAGAAGCGTAGGCGAGCCTGTCGCGGCTCGGCTGCGCCGGCCTCTCCGCGGTGAAGCCGCTCAACCCCTCGCTCTTCTCCGGCGGGTAGGTGGGAGTCCGCGATCGGCCGAGCCGCGGCGGTCGAGCAGCAGCGCCGGGTGCAGCCGAGGGCCCATCGGCAGCGCCCGTGCGCTCAGCAGCAGGGCCAGCAGCGTCGCGAAGCCGACGGCCACGTAGAACCATTCTTCGCCACTTGTACCGGCGGGTCGGGTCGAGAAGGCCGACTGGCTTGCCTGCTTGCGGGCCTTCTCCTTGCGCTCAGCCGCCGACGGGCTCTGAGCGTAGCCGCCGGCGCCAGGCGGTATCGGCTCTACCGGCGGAGTGGCCGCCGGCAGGATCGCCGGCGGTGTGGCCACACTTTCGATTGGCGCCGGCAGGGGCGGTTCCACAGGCGCGGGCTTGACCGCCGGCGCGGGCGGTTTGGGCACCGCCGGTGGAGGCGGAGGCGCGTGCGCGGGTGGAGGCGCGGGCGCGGGCGGAGGCGCCAGCGCCGCCGGCAGTGAGCCGGCAAGTGGCGCCGGCGGTGGGGGAGGGGGCGCGGCGGCCGATCCCAGCTGACTCTGCGTCTGGGCGGTGTGGACTCTGATCACTTCCCCGACCCCGGGTCGGTAGACCGTGCCGCAGGGCGAGCCAAAGCCACCGGCCTGGACCGTGACCGGCAACGAGTAGCTCAACAGACCGCTTGTGATCGAGACCGTGGTCGTGCCTGCGTTGTACGCGCAGAACAGGCTCGAAGTGGACGACGGGATCGGATGTCCGCTTGCGTCAAGCTTGGGGAGCGGCGAGCCCGGGCCGCTGGGTTCGACGA
This sequence comes from uncultured Solirubrobacterales bacterium, assembly GCA_963827045.1. Taxonomy (GTDB): domain Bacteria; phylum Actinomycetota; class Thermoleophilia; order Solirubrobacterales; family Solirubrobacteraceae; genus Palsa-744. The sequence goes on along the minus strand of CAWGZH010000002.1, from coordinate 365,177 downwards.
AGGCGCCGATCGTCGGTTCTGAGCTCGTGAAGGTGTAGCTGGGCGGCACGCAAGGCCTCTTGCCGCAGCTCGGCGAGGGGATTTCGACGTAGTTGTCATAGCCCGGGAACGGTTCGCCCGGTTCGCTTGAATCTTCGGATTGCCCGGCGATCGTGGCGAGCGTGCCGGGTGGACGGCGGGCGATCGCTTCGAATTGGAGCGTCAGGCTCCGGGCCACGCTGAGCCCGTCCAGTGGCTTGAGCGCGAGCGAGTTGATCACGGGCACGGCGCTGACTTCGACTTCGCGAGTCTGCGTGTCGGCAGAGACGAAGTACCACTTCACGCCGTCGTTCTGGGGCTTCTGGTAGCCGAGCGAGGCGCCTTCGTACTCGGGGATCTGCAGTGCGTGTTTTTCGGGGATGAGTCGGCGTTCGTCGAGTCGCCGTTCGCTGGTCGTGAACACCGCCAGCACGCCCGAGCGCGCGAGCAGTCCGGCGACGGATTCACCTTCCTTGAGGTCTTGCAGCGGCGTGGCCGCCATCACCACCACCGGGAGCCTCTGCCCATTCGCGGTGGCGAGCTGTTCTTCAAGCCAGCGCTGCTGTCCCGTTGTCGCCGCACTGGCTTCGAGCTGGCCTTCGGCGTCGTCGAGCACAATCACCCGCAGCGTCGCGCCATTCTGGTTGGCGTCGAAGGCGTAATAGCGATGAACGTCTCCGTTCGCCGTCTGTGAGCCCGCGGAGACCGGCGTGATCCCAGTGGCCGGCGCCCCGGTGCCGAACGGCTCGGGGGCTTCCGCGAACGCTTCCGAGAAGGGCGTTTCATGCGGCTGGTCGGCGCGGCCGATGGCCGCGAACGCCGGTAGGCCGCCGAGCGGCGCGAGCAGTTCGGGCAAGCGGGCAAAGTCAGCCGCCGGTTCCGCGCCCGTTTCCTGATCCAGCGGCCCGACGGTGTTGCCGCCGAGCATGGCGAACGCCGGACCCCCCGGCTGTGCGGCGTAGGTCGCGATCTGCTTGGCCGCCGCGCTCAGGTTCACGTCGGGCTGGGCGCCTGGCACCGCCGAGCACTGCACCTTGCACTCGGGGCTCGTGAAGAAGGCGAAGGAGACGACCCCCGGCACGGCCGGGAGGCTCGGGGCCGCGGAGGTCAGGCCGGAGGGCTGTGCGTTGCCTGTCGTGTCATAGCGCCAGATCGACGCGGTCATCCAGCCGGCGGGGCGGGCGGCCAGGATCTCGGTGGTCCCCTGGCCGGCGGCGTCTTCGGTGCCGTCATAGCCGCCGGCCACCCAGGCGTGCTCTCCACTCTGGTCGGTGGCGACCGCCAGCACGGGATCGCTCTTGACAGCCCCGTCGCCACGGATCGCGTTCCCCGCGTACTGCGAGCGGCTCAGATCCTGCCAGCCGCTTTCGGTCTGGCGCAGCAGCTCGCCGTCGCCAGGGGGAAAGCCGCCCACTTCATCGCTCAGCAGGTTGACCGGCGGCGCGACCGACACGTAGGCTCGCAGCTTGCCGGAGGCTTCGCGGAACGGCGCGAGCGCAACGGCGATGCCCGACAGCGGCTGTTCGGCGTACTCGAAGCCGCGCCCGGCCGCTTCACGGACGAGCATGATCGAGTGTCCTGCCGCGATCACGCCCCCGTCGGGCAGGCCCGCGACCAGGCGCAACTGGCCCGGTGCGGGCTTTGGGTTGTTCGGCAGCAGCGATTCTTCGAGCGCTTCCCAACCGCCGCCGGGCCGGCGCTCGATCAGGTTGCCGCCCACGACCGCGAAGGCTTCTGAGCCGGCCACGGCCACCGAGCTGATGTTCTGCCCGGACTCGGCGGGCGGCGGAGCTTCGATGCTCCAGTGTTGCCCGTCGTAGTGCAGGATCGTCCCGTTGGCTCCCACCGCCCAGCCTTCTCCAGAGGGCCCGAAGGCCACCCCCTCGAGCTGCGACTGCGTGAGCGAGATCGACTGCGGATCTTCAGACCAGGACGTGCCGTTCCAGTGCAGGATGACTCCGAACTGGCCGACGGCGAAGGCGCTGGAGGGGCCGTTGAAGGCGACGCCGAGCAGGTTGAGGTGGTGGGCGCGTGGGGTGGCGGGCTCGACCTGCCAGCCGGTTGAACGCGTCGTAGTGCAGCGTCGCGCCGTCCAGGCCGACCGCCAGCGCGCCCGATTCGCCGGCCCCTGCGCCGCTGCCCGGCGGCAGTGCGACGCTTGTCAACGGCGCGCGGTCTGGCAGCGGCCACGGTGTGAGCAGGCTCGAGCTCTGCTGCGGAGACCATTGCCCGAGCGCCTTCGTGCCGCCAAGCCAGCCTTCGTCGGGTCCGGTGAACGCGGCTCTATTTCCCGGTTCGTGGCCGGGCGCCAGGACGCTGCTCCAACGACCGCGGGCGTAGACGTCGACGGCTTCGTTTTGCAACGCGAGCGCGACTGGTCCGTCTTCGGTCGCGAAGAACGCATCGGGCACCGCCGCCGAGCCGAGCGGTTCTTCGCAGGAGTTGGCCACCGGCAGTGTGCACCACGAGTTGGTGACCTCGCCGCTGTTGCCGTCGTAGCGCGCCACCACGTGCCCGCTTTCGTGGTTGTCGAGATAGACCTTCGCTTCGATCCAGACGGCGCCGCCGCCCGGTTCGACTTTCAGCGCCGTCGGGTTGACGTAATTGCTCTTAGCGGCCAGGGCGCCGGTGAGGTCGAGCGCATCGAGGCCGAGCCCGCTCGGCGGGAAGTGCCATTCGCGGTTGTAGAGATGGCCCAGGATCAGCCCGTGCCCTTGAGGATTGGCGAGCGAGAACGCGCCCCAGGCTTCGCTCGGGCCCTCGACATCGCCGACTTGGAGAGTCATCGGTTCGCTGCCGGGGATGCCGGGGGGTCGCTGCGCGGTTTCGCGCGTCCACACGCCTTCCTTCAGGAGCGCGTATTCCGATGTGCCCGCCGTCAGCATGCCGTACACGTGCCCTTCGGAGTTCTGGCCGAGGCGCAGTTGCGCTTTTTCCGTTTCCAACAGAGGCGCCGCAGCTTCTGCGGCACTCTTATCGTATTCGAAGCGACCGCCGGGACTTCTGTGGAAGAAGGCGATCGTCTTGGCGCCCCCGTGCTGGATCTCGACCAGGCCCAACCACGCCTCGCCGGAGGGCGCCATTGCGCCGGTCACTTTGATCCCGCCGCCCGCGTCGATGTTGAGCTCATTGGCGGGCACCAACTGAAATGGCTTTGCGCCGCCGGCTTCGCGCGGCACGTCGGCGATCTGCCAGCCGTCCTTTTCCGTATAGCGCAGCAGCACGAGCTGGTGGCCTTCGGCGGTGTATTCGAGCTGTTCTCCACCCGCGGCCGCGGGTGGAGCGCGGGTGATGCCGTAGGCCCAGGTTTCCGCTTCGTGCCGCGGGCTGGCGCCGGCGGAGACGGCGCCGAGGATCGTGACGTCTTCGGCTGGCGCCACCACGCCGGTGATCGACGCCGTCATCGCGGGAGCCGACACCGTGTTGGCGACTTCGACTTCCGTTTCCCGCGAGGTCGCCTGGTTGCCGGCGGCGTCGACAGAGCGCGCGCGGAGCATGTAGCGGCCATTTGCCAGGATTTCGGTGCGCAGCCGGTGGGTGTACGTATCGGCGCTCGTAGAGGATGGAACCGTCACTTCGCCTCCGGGGAGCCGCTTCCATGCCGCGCTGCCGGCACGGGCCCGTTCGAAAATCACAGACGCCACGCCCGAGCCCGGTTCTCCATTGGGGAGGTTGGGATCGACGGCTGTCGCCGTGAGCGTGACGTCGCCGCTCAAGGTTGTATCGAGCGGTTCCAGTTCGACCTTTCCGACTTCCGGCGGGGTGTTGTCCACCAGCCGGCCGCGCACCGGCAGCGAGACGAAGCTGAGACCTTCCCCGCCGGCCGGCACCACGCGGAAGTCGTCGCGACCGTTCGGCGCTTCGCTGGTTGCGGTGTCGAAGCAGGCCGTGGTCGCCGTGTCGGCACAGCTCGTTGGTTCGCTGTCGCTGGGCACTTCGGGTATCGGCTTCCAGGCATCGGTGCCCGAGGGAGCCCATTCGAAGCGGATCGGTTGGATTTCGGCGCCGTGAGGGACTTCGGCCTGGAGCTTGATCACGCCGCGCAGCGGCGACGCGGGGACGGCGAGCTTCACGACAGGCGATTCGCCCACGACGATCAGCCGTTCGATCGTCGGCGATTCATATTGGGTGTGCGTCGTCTTTTCGGTGACGAGGACGCGCAATTCATACGGCCCGTCCTGTGCGATTTCTTCTTCCGGGTGCAGAAACGCATACGGCTGGGTCGGGCTCTTCGCGCTTTCGATTTCCTGCCAGGTCGCGGTGCCGTCCGGCCGGATCTCGAACACGATCGATTCGATCGCCTCAGAGGCCAATGTCGTGTTGAGCTTGAGGGTGACAAAGGATTCATTTATGAAGTCAGGCCCCGCCGGTTCCGTTTGCAGGACGACTTCCGGCTTGGATTGCAAATATGTCGGAGCAAGCAGCGCTGCCGATGGCACGGTCGGGCCGGTGAGGGGAGAATTGAGCCCCGGTGAGCCACCGCTTGAGCTCGGCTGCGTGCCCGATGCGGCCGCCGGACCAGCCTGGCCCGCGGGCGCACCAGCCTGTCCCGCGGGCGCGGAGCTGCTCAGCCCCGGCGGCAGTGAGGCGAGCGGCGAGGCGGCGGCTGGCGCGGGCGAGCTCGAGGTGTCAGCCACAGCGGCGCTGGTCGCTCGCCGCGGCACCCGTGGTTGGGGCAGCCGCGATATGCGAGCGATCAGCCTTGGCCACTGCGCGCCGCTCAGCACCGGGCCGGACTGCGCGGCGCTCGAGCCGAGTGGGGCGGCCGCCAGTTTGGCGCGCAGGCCTCGAGAGTGGTTGCCGCGGACCTGAGCGCTCTCCAGCGCGGAGATCATCCTGCGCAGCGCCGGCTCGGATCGCAGACGGGCCTTCAGCTGGGGCTTGCTCATCAACTGGATCTCCTCGATCAGCGCATCGTGGGCGCTCGGGCCGAAGAGCGGCTGAGTGCCCTGCCGGGGGTGGCCCTGCGCCTGGCCAAGCAGTCGCCAGGCGTCGAGCGCTGGGCGCGGGTCGATCGGCCCGGCGCCCGCCGGTCGGATCTCGAAGAGGAAGCGTGCCCGCCTGTCGGGCGCCCGCCCCGCCACGTTACCGAGCACGGTTCCGGGTGCGACCCATGTGCCCTCGCGCAGCCGCTCCAGTCGCATACCAGTGGACCTAGCCGCCCGCCCGTTCGGCGCCATCGCCGAGCCGGTGGACCGTGGTTGCGGTGGGAGCTTGTAGCGCTTGAGGATCCGGCCGAGCCAGGCGTAGGTGTAGACGTCGCCGTAGGCGTCGCGCAGCTCTATGAAGCGACCCAGCTTTGCGTTGCGCCCGATGTGGATGACCTCGGCGTTCTGAACGGCTACCACAGGTGTGCCCGGCGCGACTTCGATGTTTGCCCCGACGACCGCGCGTCGCGGGGTGGTGGTCCACGCAGACGTCGCGGCGTAGACGCTTGCGCTCTGGACCGGCATGCGTCCGTCGACAATCGCCGCCAGGCCGCCGATGATCGACAGTGGAGTCTTCCCGAGCAGCCGGGCGCGCAGCAGCACCGATTCGACGTAGCCCGAGGAGTGGTTGTAGCCGTAGATCGCTCCGCGCAGATTGTGGGCGGCGCCGGCGGCCTGAAGGTAGCGTGCGGCCGCAAAGATCGCGTCGGCGGGGTTGTAGGGATCGCGCAAGCCGGCGCCGTTTGCGTCCACGCCGTAGGCGGACCACTCTTCCGGCAGGAACTGCATCCACCCCTCCGCGCCGGCGCTCGAGACGTCGAGGTCGTAGCCGTAATCGCTCTCAACTTCGTTGATGGCGGCCAGCACTTGCCAGGGGACTGCGTAGCGCTCGGCGGCGGCGAGGTAGATCGGCAGCAGGAAGGGCGGCGTGCGGTAGGTGTCGATGAAGAAGTCCAGCAGCGGGCTCGTACCCGGCAGCATCAGAGCGGGCGAGGGTGTGAACGGTTCGAACGCGCTTGGGTTGGGGGCGAGAGCCGGCGCTCGAGCGGGAAGCGATGAGGACCCGGTCTGCGATGCCGTGCCGCCCGATTCTCCAGCAAGAGAAGGCGTGGTCTTGGCGCGCGCTGTCGGCGGTCGGTACCCCGCTGCCGGGCTGGTGGGCTGCCGGTTTTGTGAGACAACCCGCGGGGGGGATGTCGTTGAGATTGGCGGCTGCGAGGAGGGCGCGGTTGGGGTTGAGCTCGAAGTTGAGGCGCCGGCTTCGTTGCCGGCGGGCGTCGATCCTTCGCCTGGCGTCGACGTGGAGACGACCTGTCCGGATTCCGTCGCGACGATCGTCCATGCGCCGCTATCGGGCGGTGCGGCAGCGGCGATGATGCCTGCCAAGACGAGCGCTGGAAGGAGCAACCTCCTCACGCGAGTACCGTCGTCATCTGAGATCTCACGAGTGTCTGGTCCATGGCTGTTGGCATGACGAGCCGTTCGCGGATCGCGCCACGCAGAAGAGCAGCCATTTTGAAGTCCCCGGACGAGCTTGTGGTGAAGAAGCAGTTACTACGCGACGAGACGCACCTTGGTTGGCCAGTGCTTGCGGTTGAGCTCGAGGATCAGCAGTCCCGTGCGCCCCGCGAAGTATCGCGGTTGAGCCTCGCTCACCACGTGTCCGTGCCGGAGGGCCTGCGCCCCGATCGTGACCGGGCGGCGAACTCGAAAGCTCAGGTAGAGGCTGAGATGACGCCCCTTGTGCAGGCGGGCCTTGACGTCGAAGATCGGGGACGGCAGCTTTACACTGTGTGTCTGGGTGACAACAGCCGGTGGTGGTGGTGGTGGTGGTGGCGGCGGCGGTTCGAGTATCAGGGTCGGGGCTTCAATCTGGAGTTCCAGTGGCCGTTCTTCGAGGTCGTTGCCTTCCGGCGCTTCGGGTCTCGCGCCGTCAGTCAGCCGGTAGAGGTGGGGTGGCTGAGCTTCGGAGGACGAGACTATGCCGGAGTCTATGACCAGCGAGCCCGGAGTGGTGGCTGCCCAGGCGTCGTTAGCGGCGCTCGCGGCGATCGCGCTCACGTAGCCTTCGCGGTCGGCGGGCACGAGCGGCGGCTTGGGCAGGGGGCCTTTGTATGTTGGGTCTTCGACGCGAAAACGCGTCACGGTCGTGGTCCCGTCGCAGGCCGCCTGGGCGATGACTGGTTCACCGTCAACCGGTCTGGAATTTGGGTCCTGTTCCAGTCCTTCCTTGCGGGGGAGCAGGCTGCCACCCGCAAGCGCTTCGCCCGTGCCCGGAATGACCGCGATCGAGGACCACAGGAAGGAGTTGGGAGGTTCGGCGGCCTTGAAGGTGAGGGGTGTGTAGGTGAAACGGCGTTCCGCCGGCCCCGCGCAGGTTGTGCTTGCCCCGGAGATCGATACCGGCACGAGCGGGGAGGGCGGCGCTGGGTGGCTGGAAGAGGCGGGCCGGGATTCGGCTCTGGACCAAACGCGCAGGCCCGCTGGGTTGCCGGCCACCCAGCCCTGGCCCGCGGCGTCGAAGTCGACCGCGACGAGGTCGGTCCGGTAGGGATCGTCAGCCTGTGGGCTCGTCGGCGGCGTGAACGGGACTGGCGAGAAAGCCCCTCCGCTCGAGACCCGCATCTCGGGTGGGGGCGCTTCGTCGTGTTCCGGCAGGATTTCGCTTTCCGATACGGGCGCGTAGCGTTCGGCGGTGGCGCTGACCGCTACCCCGAATGGGTTGCCCTGGAGATCTTCGCGGGTGACCGCGGCTGTGTATTCGCCCTGGAGCCAGCTCAGCGGTGGGGGCGGAGACGCATCTTCGAGCTGTATCCCGTTCCAGTGCACGACGGTGCCGTAGGTGCCGAAGAACCAGCAGTCGTTCCAAGCCAAACAGGAGGCCGAGGTGATCCCTCCAGGCCTGCGGGTTTTTTCGACGACGACCCTTGCCAGCGTTGTTTCCGGCAGTTCGAACGACTCCCATTCGAGTGTTGCGCCGTCGAAGCGGCAGAGGCGGCTCCAGCTCAGGTCGGACGGGCCCCCTATGAGCCAGTAGTCGAGCTTGCCCGCCCACACGACCGTGTGGCCCGGGCAGACGTTGTAGCCCGGAAAGCCTGGACTCGGGTACCAGGAGGCGCCGTTGAAGAGCCAGACTCCGTAGGGATTGTTCGCATCCACCGATCCTTCGCCCGTGTCGGTCGCCGCGAGCCCGCGGTTCCAAGCCCTGAAGGCCATCGAGGTCACCGTGAGGGCGCATTGGCTCCCCGGTGGTTCTCCTTTGAAGGCGTGCGAGCACGTCTGGGCGGGCTGGGCGGAGGTCTCTACGGGTATGCCTTCACTGCCGAAGGGGTACGGGTTGACGTCCACCCAGCACGGGGGGTTGCCGGGCGAGGGGTTGGCGGGAGGCGAGGTGGGGGGGCCTTCGACGCTCGCCGGGGTGGTCGTCGTCGTGGTCGCGCTCTGCGTGCAGGCGACCGTCGATCCGCCTTCGGCGGCGTTGGCCGTGGGAGCCCCGGCCAAGACGAGAATGAGGATGCTTGACGGCAGGACGAGCCGTCCGAAGTGGCGGAGCATAGCGGACGATGCTAGCCGGACGGCCGATCTTGGACATCGAGCGTTCACAGGAAGTTCACGATCGGCATGCCAAACCGGCAAACGCCGAGATACACCTCTGCACAACGGACATCATAGTTACACCCATCTCTTGGTTCACGTTCACACTGCGGTGACACGTGCTTCACAGCGGCGTAACGACCTTCACCAATAAGACACAAGGATCTTTACCGGGGGGCAACAACGGGCTTCGCTACAACTGAATAATTGGGCCTATGCCTGGGAAGCTTCGCAGCCAGGGCGAGCGTCTCTTGCTCGTCACTGGTGTCGTGCACTTGCACTGAGAGGCGGACGACCATGTACCAGTTCGGAGCCACCAGGCCAGTGATCATCGTTATCCTCGACTCCAGCAAGGGGAAGAAATATATGGACATCGCAGCTCGTAAGCGATTCATCTTGGGCCCGCTTGTCGCATTGCTGCTTGGGCTCAGCGCGGTCTGTTGCATGGTCTTTGCGGACACGAGCTCCGCGGCTGTGCCGGCAGGCATCGATTGCCAGTCCTCCGACGGCAAGATCAGCGGACGCGGCTCTACATACCAGAATGTCTTGCTGAAAGAATACGCCAAAGTCTACGGCGAAGAGTTCTGCGGCAACGTTGCGGAACAATACTCAGGAGACCCGGCCGAACACAATATGGTCGCCTATAACTACGCGAAGGCCGTTTCAGCGAGCCTCACTGGCTCGGGCAACGGCATCAAGGCGGCGAACTGTCGCACAGACCCGTTCGCGGGCTCGGATACTCCCTACAGCGAGAAACAGCTGACGGAACTCGATGCAGGTCCGGGTGCGGCGGGCATCGGCGGATGTACCCTTCCTGCCGGCTTTGAACCACCGTTCACGCCCAACACGGCGCCGTTCCCCAACAGCAACGACATCGCGGCTCCAGTCATGGCGTTGCCGGTCGGCGGCTCGGCTGTGACGGTTGCGGTGCACCTCGGGACAACCAGCTGCACTGGTACCGCGCCGACGACCCTGAAGTTCACCCCCCTGGAGGTTTCGCGTCTCTACGGTGGTGACGTTACGAACTGGAACGACGCCGAACTCGTCGCGACCAACCCGTCGCTGTCGAGCTGCACGGGCCCGGTCACGCGCGTCGTGCGCGAGGACTCATCCGGGACTACGAACATCCTGAAGCAGTACCTGATCCGCGTGGACAACGAACGGACCGGTTCGGCCTGCGGCGTGATATCAAGCGTCATCCAGAAGTGGGAAGCGTACTTCACGACCAACACAGAATGGCCTGGTAAGCAAAAAGTCGGTGAAGAAGGCACCTGCAGCCCGATCACCACGGGGGCTTTGAGCGGTGGCGGAGAATTGCTCGCAAAGCTCAAGACGGTCGAAGGCGGCGTCGGTTACATCGACCTCGCCGAAGCTGTGGGCCAGTCGGGGATTGTGCTCGCGAGCGTCGATAACGCCACGGGGACCAAATTCGAAGCGCCGGCCATTGGTGGCGGACCGGCCAACTGCCTGTACACCGCGCTGCCGGCCCCTCCGGGCACGACCGCCGCGGAATCTGTCGGGCTGAACCTCGAAGATAACTGGAGCAACAACAACGAAACGAACACAGGCAGTCCCGCCAACCACGAGAACGCCACGGATCTGGGCAGCAAGTACCCGATCTGCGGACTCACGTTCGACCTGGTCTACACGGGCCTGAACAGCAACAACGGAGAAGGAAAGAGCGCCATCAGCAGGCTCACGGCTGACCAGCGGAGGACGATGTACTCGTTCTTCACGTTCATCCTCTCCTCGGCCGGGCAGGAAGTCCCTGGAAAGATCCACTACGCACCACTGCCGGCGAGCTGGCTGCCAAAGCTCGCGGCGGGGTTCCAGGAAAACTTCTAGACACGGACGTCTAGGAGGATATGCAGCGATCCATAGCAATGGATCTGCAGAATGGGGGGAGCCGGCTTGGCCGGCTCCCCCTTCCCTATGTATCTAAAATGTGAACATCGCTCCACGCTGAATGAGCATTCCTCCACGCTGAGCATTCCTCCACGCTGAACATTTCTCCACGCTGAACATTTCTCCACGCGCACCTTATGTATCTAAAATGTGAACGTTCTCCCGCGATGGCTTCCCTTTTGAGGAACCCTCTGGTAGAAAGGGGCCGGTGACTATGACTACGAGACTGAGCATGAGCATCTACCTGTTGCGCTGCAGCCGCCGCGCCCTGAGGCTGGCGGTCGCGGTGACGTGTCTTGGCATGCTCGCCGCGAGCGCCGCGAGCGCCGCAACCTTTGTCGTTCACAAAACCGCGGAACTCGAAACGGCGGTCGTCTCAGCCAACGCAAACGGCGAAGCGAACACGATCGAACTCACAGTCGGCGCCTTGGCCGAAACTTACCAGCCGAGCAAGACGTTGATCTTCACCAACACGGCCGGCACGCAGACGCTGGCGGGGCCGGCGGGGAAAATCGGTGAAGATACACCTGGTGTCACGATCAACGGAGGCGACGTCAAAGAAGTGCCAGAGGTCTCTGAAAAAGAACTGATCATCGTCAAGGCGGGCGTGACGGTCACGCTCAAGCACGTCCTTGTCACCAGTAGTGGTTCTGACGAAGGGAACGCCGGGATCGATGACCTGGGGACTGTGAATGTCGAAGACTCGACGATCTCCGGTAACACCGGCAGCCAGATCTTTGTTGAAAGTGGCGCGACCGCTAATCTCACCAACTCGACGCTCTCCAACGGCCTCGCAGCCGGCCTTGTCGATGAAGGCACGGCGAGCCTGCAGAACGTGACGGTCGTGGATAACAAAGAAAGCGGCATCGCCGGCACAGGCACAGCGAGCCTGACGAACACGATCGTTGCTCTCAATAAAGGCTCCGCGCAGTGCGGAATCAGCCCCATCACGAACATCACGAACGATCACAGTCTTGCCAACGATGCCAGTTGTGGTGGCGAAGCGACGTTGCAGAACAAGACACCGTTGCTGACGGCGTTGGGCAACGACGGCGGCTCCACGACGCTCTACTCGGAGAAGGCCGGCAGCCCGACGATCGACGCGGGCGATGCGGCTAAATGTCCGGCGACCGATCAGCGCGGCTATCCGCGTCCCTATACAGGGGGCCCTGCTGGGTGTGACATCGGGTCTGACGAGTACAGCCCGACGCCGCCCACCATCAAAGTGCCCGCGGAAATAGTCACTCCCGCCACGAGCTCGTCAGGGGCGGAAGTTACCTATAGCGTCGAAGCGACCGACCCCGGCTCGCTGGTCAAGAAACTGGAATGCGCGCCCGCATCGGGATCCACCTTCCCGATCGGCACGACCGAAGTCGAATGCACGGCCGTGGACGGCCATGAAAACACCGCGAAAGCGTCCTTCAAGGTCACAGTCAACTCGGCGGCTTGTGCGGCGAACCCAGCGATTGGTACGCAGCCGTCTGACCAGACTGTTACGGAACCCGTGAGCGCTGGTTTCAAAGTCACAGAGGGCACCATTCCCGCGAACTGTTCAGCCGCCACGATTCAGTGGGAACTCTCGACTAACGGTGGTACGAGCTTCGCGCCGATCACAGGTGCCACCTCCGCTACGTACACGATTGATCCGACTCACGCGAGTGAATCGGGTGATGAGTTGCGTGCTGTCCTCACGAACGCTCACGGTAAAACCACAAGCACGGCCGCGACACTGACCGTCAATGCAGCGGCTTGTGCGGCGAGCCCAGCGATCGGTACGCAGCCCTCCGATCAGACTGTTACGGAACCCGCGAGCGCCGGTTTCAAAGTCACTGAAGGCACGATCCCCGCGAACTGTTCGGCTGCCACGATTCAGTGGGAACTCTCCACGAATGGTGGTACGAGCTTTACCCCGATCACGGGTGCGACGAGCGCTACGTACACGATTGATCCGACTCACGCGAGTGAATCGGGTGATGAGTTGCGTGCTGTCCTCACGAACGCTCACGGTAAAACCACGAGTACCGCAGCGACGCTCACGGTCAACGCGGCGGCTTGTGCGGCGAGCCCAGCGATCGGTACGCAGCCCTCTGATCAGACGGTCACGGAACCCGCGAGCGCTGGATTCAAAGTCACAGAAGGCACGATCCCCGCGAACTGTGCGGCCGCGACGATCCAGTGGGAACTGTCCACTAATGGTGGTACGAGCTTCGCGCCTATCACTGGTGCGACGAGCGGCACGTACACGATCAATCCGACGCACGCGAGCGAAACGGGCGATCAGTTGCGTGCGGTTCTCACGAACGCTCATGGCAAAACCACGAGCACTGCGGCGACACTCACGGTCAACGCGGCAGCGTGTGCGGCATCCCCGACGATCGAAACGCAACCTTCTGACCAGACCGTCGCAGAACCCGCCAGCGCTAGTTTCAACGTGAAAGAGGGTACGGTTCCCGCGAACTGTTCGGCAGCGACAGTCCAGTGGGAACTCTCCACCAACGGTGGTACGAGCTTCATGCCTATCACGGGCGCCACCTCCGCTACGTATACGATCAACCCAACTCACACGAGCGAATCGGGCGACGAGTTGCGTGCTGTTCTCACGAACGCTCACGGTAAAACCACAAGCACGGCCGCGACGCTGACCGTCAACGAGGCGGTGGCATGTGCGGCTAGCCCAGCGATCGGTACGCAGCCATCGAACGTGACGGTCACGGAACCCGCGAGCGCTAGCGTCAAAATCACAGAAGGCGCGATCCCCGCGAACTGTGCGGCAGCCACGATCCAATGGGAACTCTCCACGAACGGTGGTACGAGCTTTACCCCGATCACGGGTGCGACGAGCGCGTCGTACACGATCAATCCGACTCACGCGAGTGAATCGGGTGATGAGTTGCGTGCTGTCCTCACGAACGCTCACGGTAAAACCACGAGCACTGCGGCGACGCTAACCGTCAACGTGGCGACGTGCGCGGCGAGCCCCGCGATTGGTACGCAATCCTCGAACCAGACAGTCACGGAACCGGCGAGTGTCAGCTTCAATGTGAAAGAGGGTGCGGTCCCCGCGAACTGTGCGGCCGCCAGCATCCAGTGGGAACTCTCCACGAACGGTGGTACGAGCTTTACCCCGATCACGGGTGCGACGAGCGCGTCGTACACGATCAATCCGACTCACGCGAGCGAATCGGGTGATCAACTACGTGCTGTTCTCACGAACGCTCACGGCAAGACCACGAGCACGGCCGTGACGCTAACCGTCAACGCGGCAGCCACCTCACCAGAAGCCGCAATACGCCAGCTTCTACAGGAAGTCAGGTCGTCAAACATTCAGCACCACATTCAGAATGAGCTCGCCTGTCTGTTGAGCGATGCGTTGCACGGCCTTGGACATCTGAGTGGCTATGGGCATTTGAAATGTGACGCGGCGCTTCTTTCGTCGCGAGCGGCGAAGGCCGATCGGCGAAAGGTCATGCAGCCTGATGCCTGTGAGGCCCTTGAAGAGTTCGTCAACGTGATCAAGAACGACCAGCACAGGGCCAAACCGAAGATTCCGGCAAAGCTCGCGACGGCCTGGAGCCAAGCGGCCAGTGGCATAGAGGCTTCGCTGGGCTGTACGCGTCCTGGACGACAGTCTTCTCGCCACTCCAGCCGGCCCGCCCACGGACACGACCGTGGACACCGTTCCGCCCGCCGGTGAGTAGAAACCGGGCAGGCTCGCGGCCCCGCCGACGACGGGGGTCGCGCTAAATGTCGAGTCTGCGCCCGCAGAGTCGCTCTGAGGCCTTGCGGCTGGCATCGGCGGCGGTGGTGCTGGTCGCCGCGGTGGTGCTGGTGGTTGTCCTGACCGGGAAAAGTAGCCATGGGTCGCACAGCTCGGCGCCGGTCAGCCAGAGCAGCACCTCGCCGGTCAATGTAGTCCCTTCTCACACTGGGGATGCAGCCGTGACGCGGTCGCTGCGGCACGGAACGATGGTTGTGGCGATCGACCAACCGCCATCAGGCGTGTTCGCGGAACAGAACGCCTCTATTGCGCAGGGAGCTGCCATCGCGGTTGACGAGCTCAACGCGGCGGGTGGACTCGCCCGGCATATTCGGATCAAGCTCGTGCATCAGGACCTGGATGATCTATCTCCCGCCGCGGTGGAGGGCCGTCTGCGCTCCGAGGCCGCCGCTGCCCTGATCCTGCCGTGCGACACGGACTCGCAACTAAGCCTCGCTGCGGGTGCGGCCCGGTACGGAACGCTCATGCTCGCGCCGTGCAACCTGGACCCGACGGCCGCGGAACGCTATCCGACGTATTGGCCGATCGGGATGTCCACGAACGAAGAAATGGCCGGGCTGGCGAGCTTTATGCGCACGACCGGTTACGGAAGCACTTTCATCGTCACCGCTCCGGGCAGCCGTTATGTCCAGCTCGCTACAGAAGACTTCCGCACCGCCGCGCAACGCAAGGGTATACGGATAGTCGGCAGCGCTTCGGTCGCCATGACAACGAGCGATTTCTCGGGCGTGACGCACGCCATCGAAGCTGCCGGCGCACGACCCTCGATCATCTTCACCGCGCTTCCGCCGCCATTGGTGAACCAGCTGGCGGCCGGCCTGAAGGCAAAGGGTCTACCTCAAAGCGTGCTGGGCGCGTCGGTCATGGATACGGGACTTATCCTCAAAGACGACGCGAGAGCGCTCGACGGTGCGGTCTTCTCGTCATACGGTTTTCCGCGTGAAACTCAGGCGGGACACCACTTCCTCGCCACCTACAAGAAACTGTTCGGCAATGAACCGGTGGGCAGCTTTCCCGGTCTCGGGTTCGAAACGATCCAGGTGCTCGAGGCCGCCGTGCACCAAGCACACTCGGCCGGGCCAAACGCAATCGAGCAGGCGCTTTCCCGGGGCCTCACTCTTGAAGGAGTAGCGCTGGCGGAACGTCGCTATCAGCCGGGCGCAGATCACAATCCAATAGGTCCTGTGTCTGTGGAAAAGGACTTCTCGGGCCACTTCGAACAGGTTCTCGCCACCACGCCCTGAGACGGCGAGGCCACGCCCTGAGATCGCGAGGGAATGAGCACCAGCGCCGCGCGAATCGCGCCGCGCTGTCCTGATCATTTCCTCCGAAGGAAGTGATCAGTAGACGGAGAGCACGTGCGTAGTGGCGCGCGCGTCGCGATCGTTCATGTAGCGGTATGTGCCATTGGGGAAATGGAGTCCCCATATGGCCACGCCCGGAACCCTCGCTTTAGTGGCTGAGTCCACGCCCGGACCGGTGAGGTGGAAGTCCGCTCCCGCGGCGTTGACCGTGACGAATATCGAGTACCAGCCACTGCGCAAGCGGGTGACGGTGTGACCGCCCGAGTCGGTCAAGGTCACCTGGCCCGTGGTGCTGACTGTCGCGAGGAGTTTGTTGCTGGGGGCAGGCGCCGTCGGGGTAGACGCCGTCGGGGCAGGCGCCTCTGCTGTTTTTGCGGAGACCGTCTGCTTTGCGGCGCCGGACGCTCCGCCGCACCCCCCGGCGGCGAGGGCGACCGCGGCTCCCGCGATGGCCAGGGCCGCCCGGTTGGTCGTGTAGCAGGCGGGGCGGTTCACAATCAGTCGGCGTCGTCGGCGCCCATGGACGGACCGTTGACATCGCCGACGCCGACAGCTTCTCGCAGGACTACCGGTGACACGTGGCCGTTGACGCCCTTCACCAGCGGCGCTCGCCACGGGAGCACAGCCTCGAGGAACGCATCCAGCGCCGGTCCGCTCAACGTCTCGGCGTCGAGCAGCGTGTTGGCAAGCTCCTCCAGGATCGTCCTGTTCAACTCGATGATCTGCCTGGCGGTGTCCTCCGCCTCGTGGGTCAGTCGCCGCGTCTCGCTGTCAACCAGTTCGTGCGTCGCCGCCGCGACGTTCGATGTTTTCGCCAGGTCGCGGGCGATGAAGATCTCGCCGGGTTTCTCGCCCACAGTCACGGGTCCGATCGCCTCGCTCATGCCCCAGACCGAGACCATCGCATGGGCGGTCTTCGTCGCTTCGTCGAGATCGTTCTCCCCTCCGGTGGAGAGCATGCCGAAGACGTAGTCCTCGGCTGCCACCCCGGCCATGGTTGTGACCAGATTCCTGGTCAGGTCGAGGTGCGTCAGCATGAGCTTGTCTTCGCTCGAGTAAACGGTCGCGCCGCCGCGCCCGCGGGCGCGCGACACGACCGAGAGCTTCTGCAGCGCCGCCGAGTTGCCAATCGCGCGGGCCACGATCGCATGTCCGGACTCGTGCACGGCGATTCGCCAGACCTCGTCCCGTGAGAGCACGTGGCTCTTGCGGGCTGGCCCGGACAGAACCCGGTCGATCGCCTCCTCCAGCTCTTCCTGCTCGATCAGCTGCTTGCCGGCACGCACCGTGAGCAGCGCGGCCTCATTGATGATGTTCGCGAGGTCCGCGCCGGTGAAGCCAGGCGTTTGCTGGGCGATGCGCATCAGGTCGGCATGGGGCGAGATCGGACTCCTGCTGGCGTGCAGTCCCAGGATCTCAGCGCGCCCGTGCACGTCTGGCACGTCGACGACGACCTGCCGGTCAAAGCGGCCTGGTCGCAGCAGCGCGTTGTCGAGGATGTCCGGCCGGTTGGTCGCGGCCATGATCACGATGCCGGACTCCGCCCCGAACCCATCCATCTCGACGAGGATCTGGTTGAGCGTCTGCTCGCGCTCGTCGTTGCCCTGTCCCATGCCCGCGCCTCGCTGGCGGCCGATGGCGTCGAGCTCGTCGATGAAGATGATGGCCGGCGCCGCCTCGCGCGCCTGACGGAAGAGGTCGCGCACGCGGGCGGCGCCCACGCCGACCAGCGACTCGACGAACTCCGAGCCGGAGAGCGAGAAGAAGTTGGCCTGTGCCTCGCCGGCGACGGCCCGTGCGAGCAGCGTCTTTCCCGTGCCCGGGGGTCCCGTGAGGATCACTCCCTTGGGCGCCTTGGCGCCGAGGTGGGCGTAGCGTCCCGGGTTCTCGAGGTAGTCGCAGACCTCGCCCAGCTCGACCAGCGCCTCGGGGGCGCCGGCCACGTCGGCAAACGTCGTCCGGCCCTCACCGGCCTTCTGCCCGCTCCCGGTCCATTTCGAGAACGTCGCAAAGGCCGCACCCTGCTCTCGCACGAGCGTCATGAAGAAAGCGAACAGCGTGACGAGGATCAGGATCGGCAGCAGGAACTGGACGGTCGCGTGCAGGATCGCCTTGCCCGACTGCGGGTTGACGGTGGTGGGCACGTGCTCGCGCTGAAGCAGAGCGATCAGCGTGCCCGTGTAGGAGTCCGAATGCGGGTACGTCGCCCATAGCGATTGGCCGCTGTTGGTGCGCAGTTCCAGCTGCGAGTCCTGATCCAGCAGTGTCGCCTGTGTCACGCGTCCTCGGGAGATCAGTTCGGTGGCGTTGGTGAGCGTGGTCTGCTGTCCGGCCGCGTGCGGCCCGATGATCGACAGGCCGACGAAGAAGAGGACCACCAGCAGGACCGCCGTCGCCGCCAGGCCGGACAGCAGCGGGCTCTCTGTGAGCACCCCCCACACGACCGCGGCCCCGCGGCGCAGCCCAGCAAAACGCGACCTCTTAAAGGCGGAGGCCGTGGCTGCTGCGCTAGTTGTAGAGGTGTTTGTACGCGAGCTCGTCATGGCCGACTTAAAAATAGATGGCTGGGAAAGAAGGCACGGGCGTGGCGCTGCGCTTGGCAGCGACCTTCACGCCGAGGTTCGGGCATTCTCAAGCATCGAGACGTGCCAGAAGTAAATGACCTGTGAACGAGCGATGCTGACCGTGACAGCGATCGGCGGGGCCCCCGGCGGGGCCCTCGATACTCAACAGCGCATCCGCCACGAGCCATTTCAATCGACCCATCCACGATACAGGGAAGCTCCAAATCGGATGGCTGCCGACCAAATGTTAACAGAATGTCATACCGAGCGGACACTTGTGAACGGAATGTCATCGCTGGCAAACGTGACTATGCGGTAAACGGTCGTGACCATGCCGTAAACGGCCTTGCTTTGCGCCGCGGGAGCTTGCTAATTTCGATCCCGTTCTACGGCGAGCAGCGGTTGTGCCTTGATTGGCAACAGATTGGGCTGCCGCACTCGGCGATTTCTGATCGTATAAGCTGTCACGACCTGTACTGGAGGAATTTGATGAGTCATGCATGGCTTGGGCGTTTGCGGCGCTATACCGCTGCGCTGGCGTTGGCCGCGACGGCATCGTTCTTGATGCTGGCCGGCCAGGCGAACGCCGCAACTCTTGTCGTTCACAACGCCGCGGAACTGGAATCTGCGGTCACCACGGCCAACGGGAACAAAGAAGCGAACACGATTGAACTCACGGCCGGCACCTACAGCCCGACCAAAACGTTGGTCTTCACTGACACGAGCGGAACGCAAACGCTGGCGGGGCCGGCGGGCAAACTCGCTGAAGACACGCCTAGTGCCATTCTCAGCGGAAGCGCCGTCCTACCAAATCCACCGGTATCAGAAAAAGAACTGATCATCATCAACGCGGGCGTGAAAGTCACGCTCACGCACGACATTGTCACCAATGGTGGTTCTAACGAAGGCAACGCCGCGATCGATGATCTGGGGACTGTGAATGTCGAAGACTCGACGATCTCCGGCAATACCGGCAGCCAGATCTTTATTGAGAGTGGCGCGACTGCCAATCTGACTAACTCGACACTCGCCAACGGTCTCGCAGCTGGCCTTGTCGATGAAGGCACGGCGAGCCTGCAGAACGTGACGGTCGTGGACAACAAAGAAAGCGGCATCGCCGGCACAGGCACGGTGAGCCTGACGAACACGATCGTCGCTCTCAATAAAGGCTCCGTGCAGTGTGGAATCAGCCCCATCACGAATATCACGAACGATCACAGCCTTTCCTCCGATGCCAGTTGTGGTGGCGAAGCGGCGTTGCAGAACAAGACACCGTTGCTGACGGCCTTGGGCAACGATGGCGGTTCCACGACGCTCTTCTCGGAGAAGGCGGGCAGCCCGACGATCAATGCGGGCGATGCGGCTAAATGTCCGGCGACCGATCAGCGCGGCTATCCGCGTCCCTACACAGGGGGCCCTGCTGGGTGTGACATCGGGTCTGACGAGTACAGCCCGACGCCGCCCACCATCAAAGTGCCCGCGGAAATAGTCCAACCCAGTACGGGTACGGGAGCGGTGGTCACCTACAGCGTCGAAGCGACCGACCCCGGCTCGCTGGTCAAGAAATTGGAATGCGCGCCTGCATCGGGCTCAACGTTCAAAAACGGCACGACCAAAGTCGAATGCACCGCCGTGGACGGCCATGAAAACACCGCGAAAGCGTCCTTCAACGTGAAGGTGACCACTCCGAAGCACATTCTCACCGTGACGGCCACCGGCGAAGGCACCGTGACCTCTACACCCGCGGGCATCGAATGCGGGCAGGGTCACACATCATGCAGCGCCGAATTCGAAGAAGTGGAAGTCAAATTGACGCCCACGCCGGCAGCCGGCTATTCCGTATTGTGGAGCGGGGCCTGCTCGGGCACCGGATCATGCTCGTTCAATCCGATGAGCTCGAACGAGGCGGTCACGGCCACCTTCAGCTCGGTGCCGGTGAACACCGCACCGCCGATCATCAGCGGCACGCCGTTCAGCGGCCAGACGCTGAAAACAACCACCGGCAGTTGGACCGCGTCGCCGACCTCTTACACCTACCAGTGGGAGGACTGCAACTCCAAAGGCGAAGCGTGCACGAGCATTGAAGGCGCAACGGGCACCGAATACACGCTGACGGGCGCCGACATCGAACACACGATCCGCGTCGTTGTCATTGCACACAACGTGAGTGGTGCGTCAGCACCAGCCGAATCGGCGCCCACCGCGGTCGTGACGGCGGGCGAGAACGATGAAGCCCACGGCGAAGTGCCGTTCGAACAGAAGTTGACCAGCAATTGCCATATCAACCTGGGTCAGTTCGACGCGGGCATCGCAGGAAAGCAAACGCACGAAGGCGAATGCTCGGTGGTCGCCACCAGCACGGCCGCGGAAAGCCAGCTGACGGCTGAAGACAAGGCAACCAATCACGAGGGACATCTCGTCCACCTCGACAGCCATGCCGCAAACAGGGAATTCTACCTGTACGAACCGCTTGAAGCAGACGCGGTCGACCATGAAACAGGCAACGTATTCCCTGGCCCCGGAACGGGTGCTCCGTTCGCACCGCTGACCAGCAAGGTCACGCTGCTGAGCTGGGCGGATCCGATCAACCTGGATCCGGTGACGGTGACGTTCAGGCAGTACATCCTTGAACACGAACGCCTGAACACGGGCACGTACAGCAAGGTGATAACGCTGACCCTGTCAACCACGACACCGTAACGGCTAGGTCGCTCATTAAAAGCAGGGATGCTTGATCTGCGCGATCCAACAAGCACGATGGAACTGGACCGCCGCCGCGATCGTTTTGATCGCGGCGGCGGTCTTCTGCCTTCCCGCCGCGGCGGGCGCCGCGAGCGTGGAGCTGTGGGCCTGTCACGGCCCGCAGGAAGAAGCGCTGGGGACCGGGCCGTTCGAATACACGGCCGGTGGCGATGGACGCACGGCGACGTATGGCGACGGCTGCAACGAAGCGGGGGACGATACGGGCGGCCTGGCCGCCACGTTCTCCGACCCCGACCCCGCGGGCAGGTCGCTTGCGCTGTGGCAGCTGAACGTGCCCTCGGGCGTGGCGCTCGAATCGCTGCGCATCAAACGTGAAACGACCGGCTTCGGCGGCACACCCGTGAGCGACAGCCCGCAGATATATGAAGTTTCGACCTCGAGCGGGGTGGTGGAGTCCACCGCGCTCGACGAATCCAGCGACGCTCCGCTCAGCGGGGAACTGGTCGCGCCGTCGGTCACCGGGCCGTCCTCGGTCAGCCGACGGTACGTGAGCGTGAGCGTGAGCTGCGCGCTGGGCGGCGGCGAACGCTGCGCCGCTGACCCGAACGGCACCGTGGGCGTCGAGGTCTCCTCGATCGCGCTGGGCGTGCGCGACGAAAGCTCGCCCTCCGGCTCGGTCGAAGGGGTGCGGAGCCCACTCGAACCCGGCGAAGCGCTGGAGCTCTCGCTGAACGACGTGAGCGACGTCGGTCTCGGGCTCGCGAACGCCGAAGTCCTGATCGACGGTCGCGAAGTCGCGTTCGTGCGGCTTGGCAGTGGCGCCTGTCCCGAACGTCCAGCTTCGAGCGCCACGATCGACCTTCCGCTCGGCGACGACGGGTGTCCGAACAACGTCTCGAACGTCGCGCTGCAGGTCCCCGTCGGCGGGGTCGGCACGCACAGTCTGAAGGTGCGCGTGACTGACGCCGCCGGCACGACGACCACGCTCGAGGAACGGACGATCGAAGTGCAGGGCCCTCCGCAGCCCGGCCCGAGCACCGTCACGATCACGGTCGGCAACCAGGGCTACCCCAGCAGCGGCGGCGGCGGGCCGGGATCTTCCTCGGGCTCCACCCCGGGCGGTACGCCGGTACCCTGCCAGCTGCCCGAGCTTTCGATGAAGCTCGCCTCCAAGCCCCTGCGCTGGGTGGAGATCGACAAGCGTCGCGTGCCGGTGCTGCGATCCCGGCGCCGCTACGTGTTCAGGGGACGTCTCACGTGCCTGGTGGACAAACGCCGCGTGTCCGCGCCGACGGGGATCGTCGTGCGGGTGCTGTACAAAATCGGGCGGCACACCTACTACACCCCCGGCGAGGACACGGTGACCGTGTACAGGGGCCGGCTGCGGGCGATCCTCGGCTACTCCAGCTCGCGCACGATCATCTTCCGTTACAAGCCGGGCGACGGCGAATTCGCGCAGGTCAAGATCCCGATCGAGATCGCGCACGGGGATCGCAAGCGGCGTCCGCATCCGAAGAAGAAGCCGGGGTCGGGGCGATGATCGGCGCGTACGAGCCGACGACCGGTGCCTCGGCGGGCATGCCAGCTCGCGCACGATCGTCTTCCGCTACGGTGCTGCCGATGGTGAGCTCGTGCGGGTGAAGAGATCCAAATTGAGATCGCGCCCACAGATCGCGCCCACGCATCTGAGGCACGGGAGGCGCGGGCGATGAGCGTGCCCAGGCCGGCTCGCTGGGCGCTTGCCGCCGTGGCGGTCATGGCGACTTTCGCCGGCGCGAACGTCGCGCAGGCGGAAGAACCCACCGTGGGCGGCACGGTGGAAAGCACGCTCGCCCTCTCGCTGGGCGAACCGAGCTCGTTTGTGCGCGTGCATGCCGGCCACAAGCGGAGCGTCTACGACGCTACGATCCCCGTGGAAGTGACCGCCACCGACGCGCCGGTGGGACTGAGCCTCGCTGACGGCGAAGCGATCTCCGGCGCCCGCCGTGGGCACCTGGTGCGGGGGCGCTCGAGCCTCGCGATCGCGCTGCGGGCCGCGGCTGGTAGCGGCCGCTACCGCTTGCTCGATGCGAGCGTGGACCCGGTGCTCGAGCAGTGGGAAGAACCGGTTTCGCTGGAAGGGGCCACGATCCGGCTGCGCCAGGCGGTGCGCGGCGCCCACCAGTCGCCCATCGGCGGCTACCACAAGCTCCTGCTGGTGACCGTCACAGCCGCGGGACCGTGACACGCGCGGCGCGGCGAAGCCCCATAGACACAGACATTCCCCAACCATGAGAGAGGAAGCAGCGATCATGAGACTTCACAACATCAGGCGATCGATGTTCGCCACGGCGGTCGTGATGCTGACCGCCGCCGGCGCAAGCCTCGCGGCGGGCGGCGGCCTGTCGATCTCGCCCGGCATCTTCGAACATGTCGCCAGCCGTGGGAGCGTCGGCTCGATCAAGATCTCCAACACCACCGGCACGTCGATGACGGTGAGCGTCGTGCTGCGGCCGTGGCTGCAGGGGCGCAGCGGCGAAGTGTCGCCCAACCGCGGTGCCACGCTGTCCGAAGTGCGCCTCAGCGCGAGCTCCTTCACGCTGGGCGCCGGCTCCTCGCGTACGGTCGGGGTGTCGCTGACGCGCACCCCTCCCGGCCGCTCCCAGTACGGCGCGATCGAAGTCGTGGGCACGCCGCCCGGCCACGCCGTGAAAGGGATCAAGCTCGCCTACCGCTTGGTCTCGAGCCTGCGCCTGGTCCCGTCCACAGGTGCGCAGTCCTTCCACGCGCGCGCGGGCGGCCTGATCGAGCAGGGCAGCGCACGGCACGGCACGCTGTTGCTGGCTGTGAGCAACACAGGCAACACGATCGTCCCGATCGGCGGCACGGCGCTGATCAGCGGGCAAGGGCACTCGCTCCGCGCCACCGCGAGGACGAAGGCGATCGTGCCGGGACAGACTGTGAACGTGCCGCTTGCCGAACTGTTGGGCTCGCTGTCCGCCGGCCGCTACACCGTCACGGTCAGCCTCTCCCAGGGCGGCCACGGCCTCGGGACGGTCACGCGTACGATCGCGCTGCGGTAGCCCTAGGGGTCCAGGCGAGATGGACGAGACAGAGCACACGTTGCCCCGGACCGGCTCATCGGCTGCTCGCCCGCGGATGGGGCGACGCGGCCGCATGAGGCCGCGCAGTAGGCGCAGGTAGGCTTCCACGGTGACGGCCCAGTGTTCAAGTCAAGGCACGAATCATATTTTCATGGTCTTCACAGAATCGTTACGAGTAAGGGGTTGGTGAGGTGGACGATCTGAGCGTGACCGAGCCCGCTGTCGCAGGTGAGCCTGCGTCTGAGTCCGCGTCGGCCGTGACCCAACCGATTCCGGTCGTGGCGAGCGAGAGCTGCGCGCAATGCGCCGCCGCGCTCGCGCCCGACCAGCGCTACTGCCTGCACTGTGGCGCACCCCGCGCGCATGTGAGCGGACCGATCTCGGGCGGGCGGCCGGGCGGGCCGCCGCCGCAGCCGTCCTCGCCTGCCGCCGGGTCCCCCGATTCGCCGACACCAAGCGCCCCGCCGGGTGGTCCCGGTGCTCAACCGGCGCTCGCCCAGTCGGCGAGCCGCAACAACACGCTCGCGCTGCTCGCCGGGGTCGGCGTGCTGCTGCTGGCGATGGGCGTGGGCGTGCTGATCGGGCGTGCGGGAGTGAGCACCCCCAAGGCGCCGGCGACACAGGTGATCTCGGTTGGCGGCTCGGCCGCCGGCGCCACCACGACGGCCACGACGCCGACGGCCACCACCGAAACGCCCGCGGCCGCCTCTGCCAAGAAGGCAGCGAAAGCAAAAGCGTCGTCCTCCCCGAGCAGTGGCTCCTCGATTACAAAACCGGCGCCGGCGACCGTGTTGAAGAGCGTGACCAAAAACCAGAGCGGCTCGAGCTACGAGCAGAAATCCAAGAACCTGCCGAACGTGGTCGAAACAGGATGAGCGGTCCCGGCGCGCAACAGCCAGACTCGCAGCTGCGCCGCCGCCGCGACCAGCTTGCCGAGGAGGTGGCCGAGCTTCACTGGAACCTCGGTGGGCTCACGTATGAGATGGCGATTCGCGACCACTTTCGCCTGGATGTGCTGATCGGTCGCGCCGCGATGCTGCAGGAGCGCGACGCCGAATTGGCCGAGGTCGAACGCATGCTGCACATGCAGGAAAGTGGATCGGTGGGCAATTGCCCGAGTTGCGGCGCTGTACGCAGTCGCGGCGCGGTCTACTGCTGGCAGTGCGGCACGCAGGTGATGGAGCGCTCGACTGAGGATGGGAACGGTCATCATGTCGCCTCACATCCGATCGATTTACTCGCGGGAGCCGCGGGATCGGGCAGTGACCCAACGATTGAGCGGAGCACCGAGGGTAAGACTCAGCCTGCGCTTGGCAACGGGGAAGAGACCCAGCCGACCGAGGATCTCGGCCGGCCTGTCCAGACCAACTCGTGAGCTTCGACCCGCTGCGCCGCTGGGAGCAGCGTTTCGGCGCGCTGCCACTGCCCTCGCCTCTGATCTGGGCTGTGCTCGTTGCGGCCTTTCTCGGCTTCGGAGTGCTGATGGGACGGGCGGCTGGACATAGTGCGACCGATGCGCTCGCGTCCTCACACGCGCCGCTGAAGGTGCTTGTCGCGCAGGGGAGTGGGCCTGCCGCCACGCCCAGCTCGACGCCTGTCGCGACGCCACCGCCCGCCCCAGAAGAAACAACGCCGGAACCGTCGCAGGCGCCGGCCGAACCGACGAAATCCTCGACGCCCACTGCACCGAGCAAAACATCCTCCACGTCTTCGACCTCCTCGAAATCCTCGAGCGGCTCGAAAGAATCCTCGGGTGGCGGCGAAGGCTCCTCCTCTAAAGCCGCCGCCAAGCTGCCGGCGATCAAGCACGTGTTCGTCGTGATGCTCGACGACGAGCCCTACGCGACAGCGTTCGGGCCGGCCTCGCCGGCCAAATACCTGACTGGGACCCTGGAGAAACAGGGCGAGCTGCTGCTGCGCTATTACGCCGTTGCGCACGAAGGCCTCGCCGACGGAATCGCCCTGCTCAGCGGGCAAGGGCCGACGGAAGCGACAGCCGCCAATTGTCCGACGTACAGCGAAATCTCCTCTGCGAGCAGCGGCAGCGACGGGCAGGTGCTCGGTAGTGGCTGTGTCTATCCATCCTCGACGCAGACGCTGATGAGTCAGCTCAGTGCCAAACACCTCACCTGGAAGGCGTACGTCGAAGGGATCGACGAAGGCCCGGGAACACCGAGCGCCTGTGCGCATCCTGCCAGCGGCACGGCGGACCCGAGCGCCACCGCGCCGGCAGCCGGGGGGGCGCCACCGGGCTATCAGACTTGGCGCAATCCGTTCGTCTACTTCAGCTCGGTGGCAGGATCATCGGCGTGCGCTTCCAGGGATGTTGGGATGAGCGCCTTGAAGAGCGATCTGGCAAGTGAAAAGAGTACGGCAAGCTTCTCCTATATCGCCCCCGGTCCATGCGACGACGGCAACCCCATGCCGTGCGTCCCAGGCAAGGCCGACGGAATGCTCGCGGCCGATGCGTTCTTGCAAAAAGTGGTTCCCGAGATCCTTACCTCCAAGGCCTATAAGCAAAACGGGCTGCTAGCGATCACCGTTGACGATGCGCCTGCAACAGGCGAATATGCGGATTCGAGCTCCTGTTGCGGGCAGCCGAAGTTCCCCAATCTACCGATGCCGACGGGGGTCGCCAAGCTCTCGGGGTCTGGGGGCGGTCAGGTCGGATTGCTGATGCTGTCGCCGTTCGTAAAGAAAGGTGGGGGGTTGGTGCAGGAAACCTATGACCACTTCTCGCTACTGGCCACGATCGAGGAAGTATTCGGGCTGGGCAAGCTCGGGTACGCCGCGGGCGAGGAAGCGAAGCCCTTCAGCGCTTCACTCTTTTAGGGCGGTCGGTCATGCGCCTGTCAGCTGGCGGGTGGACTCGCTGCTGGTGCGGTGAGTGAGACGTTTCCCGGGAGGTGCAGTGGATCCGATACGGCGGCACCGAAGCCGGGGCCGCCAGGACACAGGGCTCGTAGCCATATCCCGGCGCCGGGTGGGCTGAGCGGCGTTGCGTCGAGCTCCCATTGGCCGGCCGAGTTGGTTGTGGTTTCGCCGAGTGTTTGCTCGTTGACGACTTCTCCCTTGTGGGTCACCGTTCGTGCTTGGATCAAGACGGGCGTGCCACTGAGCGGCGTGCCGTTGAGAAGCTCGATGACACCGGAGAGGACTTGCGCCTGGCCGGTCGGGGAGTTTTCGGGCGCGGGCGCGCTGCCGGGTTCTGGTGTGGACTGCGTTTCTGGAAGAACTGCCAGCGTGCTGAGCACCAGGGTGGTTCTAGTTGGATTTGGCGCCAGTCTTTGCACGCCTGTACGGATCTCGGGCAGCTCACCGTAGAGCACGTTGCCCGGACATTCGGTTGCGTCGCCGTCGCGATGACCGGCGATGCGCGGCAGTGACACGCGAGCGTTGGCGGGAAAGCGACTGTAGGAGGCTCCGGCTGGGTTCACCCTCACCGTCACGCGGCCCTGTGCGGGAACGCCGTGCAGTGAGAGCTTCCATGCGAGCAGCTTTTCCAGGGTGTCGCGAGCCGCTTTTGAGATCGGTACCGAACTGAATGTGCCGAGCACCGCGATGCCGGTGGAGAAGAGGTTGTAGCCGCCGGCCTGCGCTCCGACGACGGGCTCGTCGATGCCTCCGGCGCGCGCCTCAAAGATCCGCCCGTACAGGTCGACGACGAAGTTGTAGCCGATGTCGTTCCATCCGTTGACGTAGCGGTGAAACACGTAAATCGCTCGTAGCATCGCCGGGACCGCACCGGCCGCGTAGCCGTTGGGGTTCTCGGTGTGATGAACGAAGGCCATCTCCACCGCTCCGTATTCAGGCGTCACCTTGGGCGGTGCCATCCCTCGAGCCCAGGCTTTGCGCGCGATGATTGGCGGCTGGCCGGCTCCGGCCGATAGCTCTGGTGTCGCAAGCAGGTTTGCCGTCAACGCGAGCGGCGCGACGGTCCTCCCGCTTCGGTCGGCTTTGGCGTCGCCGTTGACATTGACGAGGTGCAACTTCGCATCGCTCACTCTGCCGGCGGCGCGAATCTGTACCGAGTTTGTGCCGCCGGTCCAGATCGGCTCTCCCACCTGCCGATCCGTTTGTGGGCGCACGTCCGGTCCGTGGCCGTTCGTTCCCGCTGCGACCCAGCTACTCCAGCGACCGTCACGACCACGGAAACGCAACGAGATGTTCTCCTGGGCGGACCCTTGCCATTCGACACCCACAAGATCCGCGGGAGAGGCAAGCTCGACGGTCGCGACGGTCGCTGTCAGCGTTCCAAGCCAGCGTTGGGCGAGCGTGGGAGATGGGGGACCGCCAAGCAGCGCCAACGCAGTGCGGGGCCGCAGAACTCCGCTACCGACCGCCCCGGCGGAGGCGACCAGCAACGACCTGCGCGTGATCCGGCGCGCGCTCATCGCCAGCTATGACACCACGAGACCAACACAGGTTGCGCTCTGGTTCGTGAGAATCCACTAAGAACCTGGCGCAATGGACACGACACTCTCAAAGTGTGTACCCGCACGGAGCATTGGATATCCAGGCGACGCCCTGCACATCCACGCCCGGCATCGCTAAGCGGTTTCTCACGCCAAGCTGACCCGTGATTTAGCTGGGCGCTGGATCGTGCCTACATGCTCCTTGCCGGTGCGATCGCGCGTGCGTGATGTACAGCTTTGCGCCCGCCGCTAGGCCGTCCGAGCAACGCGCTACGCCTCCTTCGTCGAGCGGTAGACGCCACTGGGGATCGCTTGCTATCGGCTTGGTGCTTGCGCTGGCGTGTGTGCTGCGCCTGTGGAAGATCCAGGAGGTGTCGGGAAACGTCTTCTACGACGCGGCCGTGCGCAGCATGGCTAGGTCCTGGCACAATTTCTTCTTCGGTGCGCTTGAGCCCTCAGGGACCGTCTCGATCGACAAGCCGCCGGTTGATCTGTGGCTACAGGTCTCCAGCACGGGGGTATTGGGATTTGGGCGCCTGGGCCTGCACGTTCCCGAGGCGCTCGGCGGCATCGCGGCCTGCGGCCTACTTTTCGGTGCGTTGCGGCGACCGTTCGGGTTCGTGGCTGCGCTGACCGCGGCGCTTGCGCTCGCGGTCTTGCCGGTGTCTGTGCTGACGGCGCGCAGCGACACGATGGATTCGGTGCTCGCGGCATTGGAGGTAGCGGCGTTGTGGCTTTCGTGGCGGGCACTGGAGTGCGGACGCGTGCGCTGGTCACTGGCGGCGGCAGCGGTGATGGGCTTGGCTTTCAACGTCAAGCTCGCGGAGATGCTGATCGCTCTGCCGGCGATGGCCTTGCTGTGGGCGTGGGCGGCCGCCCCAGGGAGACGTGTGCGAGCACTGTTGGCTTGCGCTGCGACATTTCTTGCCGTGGCGCTGTCCTGGACGGCGATCGCCTCATTGACACCGACAAGCGGGCGCCCCTTTCCGATCGGCTCGTCCAACGGAAGCATCTGGCACGTGACGCTCGTCTACGACGGCCTGAACCGCTTGTCTGGCAATGGCGCCACCGGGACGGCTGAAGGCGGAGCTGGCCCGCTGCGTCTGCTAAGTGCCGGCCCTTTGCAGTATTGGAGCCTGATCGGCATCGCGTTGCTTGCGACCTGCCTGTTGGGGTTGGTGGCGCTCGTCGTGCTCATCGCTGGAGACCGTGAGCGGCTGCGGGCGGTGGTACACGAACCAGCAGGACGACTTGTCGTGGGGATACTTGTTTGGTTTGCGACCGGGCTGATTGCCTTCAGTGCGATGGAACGGCTGCAGCCGCGCTATCTGGAGGCATTCGCGCCGGCTGTATGCGCCTTGTTCGGGCTGTCGTTTAGCGTGCTGTGGAGTCTTGGTCTTGGTCGCCGCTCGCGTGACGGGTGGTCGACGAGCGGAGCGGCGCTCGATTTCGGCGGGGGTGCTCGCCTGGGCGGTATGGCGTTTGCGTCTCGCATCGCACTCGCGTGTCTTGGCATCGGCCTACTAGTGCTCTCGCTGAGCAAGGACTCTTACATCGTCGGCCGGGCGCGCACCGACTCGCTCTTGACCGACTTCAGCACGCCCTCGCTCAGTAGATATCTTCGCGCCCACCGCGACGGGACCCATTACGAGGTGGCGAGCGCCAACGTCAACGACGTGATCGGGCTGATCGCCCGCGACAACCAGCCGGTGCTGGTCCTCAACAGCGTCGACGGATCGCTAACACGCACCAAGAGCTTGAAGGCGCAAGTGGCTGAGGGTCGTGTGCGCTTCTACTTTGCTCCCACACCCGTCTGCCACGAGGGACGCCATTGCCCCGGTAACCAGATCTGGGCCTTCGCGCACAGCACGCCCGTACCGGGGCGACCTGGCCTTCGGCTCCTTCACCGATTTTGAACAATGGATACGTCCGCCAGGGGTACACGCATGTCCTTCGGCGAGCGCGCGACCGGTGCGGTTCCAGCGCCGAGGCCGGCCACAGCTCTCTTGTCGTCGGGATCTGAGCGCTCAGCGCCATGTGGCAGCAGGATCTCTTCCGCGTCGACCGGCGTCACGCCCGGATAGAGCACCCTCACAAGTAGGATCGCGCAAGCCCCGCCGACAAGCTGCGCCACGATGTATCCGGGTACTGACGCCGGGGCGATCCCGGCGAACGTGTTGGAGAACATGCGCCCGATACTGATCGCGGGGTTAGCGAAGCTGGCGGAGCTGGTGAAGAAGTAGGCGGCGCCGATGTACGCGCCGACCGCGGCGGGAATCGTGTTCGCGCGTTTGCTGCGCGCGAGCGAGAAGATCACGAGCAGTAGTCCGGCGGTGGCGATCACCTCGGAAAACAGATGTGCAGGTGAGGCACGATGATGGGTGGAGATGCTGATCGCAGCTAGAGAGAACATGCCATTTGCCACGCAGGCGCCGAGTATGCAGCCTGCTATCTGCACGGGGATATAGGCAAGCGCGTTGCGCCATCGGATACCGCCGAAGCTCGCGTCGGCGAGCGATACAACTGGGTTGAAGTGCCCGCCGGACACCGGGCCGAACATGAGGATGATCGTGAACAGCCCTGCCGCGGTGGCGGCGGCGTTCTCGAACAGCTCCAGACCAACGTCGTTTGGTGAGAGCGTCTGCGCCGCGATGCCCGAGCCGATCACGAGCGCGGCGAGCAACGCCGAGCCCAGAAGCTCGGCCAGCAGGCGGCGAGCGAGCGGTGGCGTATCGGTCATGCCGCAACCAGAAGCTTGTCGGCGAACTCTTCGGGAAGCCCCGCCTCGCGGACTTCCGCGGCGACCCTATCGGCGTCGTAGGCAACGCGCTCGATGCTCACGGCCACGCTGCCGACGCTCGGTGCGAGAACGGCGAACGCGCTGCGCGGGTCGCCGTCCTTGGGCTTGCCGACCGAGCCGCAGTTGACGAACAAGACTCCGCTGTATTCGTGCACCCATGGCTTGTGAGTGTGGCCGAACACGAGTACCGGGTCGCTCTCGGCGGCGGCCAACCGCTCGTAGAGGCGGGCCGGCTTGTCCTCGAACAGGTACTCGTTGACCTTCCTGGGCGAGCCGTGGACCAAGTGAACATCGACACTGCCGACCGGAAAGCGCAGATCGAATGGCAGACCGCGCATGAAGTCCTTCGACTCCTGGCTTGTGTGTGCGAGCGTCCAGTCCACGGAGCGCTGACCGAGCTCGCGATCGTGCGGGGTTATGTATGCGCAGCCGCAGTCCTCGAGGTCTCGTGCGACGGCGTAGTCGTAGTTGCCATAGATCGTTGGGATCTCGCGCTGCGCGATCAGGGTGCAGACCTCGTTGGGGTGCGGGCCGTAACCGACGAGATCACCGCCGCAGAACACGCGCTCGATGCCAAGCTCATCCACCCGTGCAAGCGCCGCCTCAAGTGCCGGGAGGTTGCCGTGGATATCGGTGATGACCGCGACGGTGCCCTCGTGGGCGACCTTTCCCATGCTGCTATCGGCTTGCGGGAGTCGAGGCGTGAACATGGCCCAATCGTATTACATCGACATATGTCAGTGTTATTGATATAAGTAGATCGATGTCCGTCGATCTGGAGCTGGCCCCCAAGCAGAAGCGAGCCGCCGGCGAGCGCTGTTGCGAGCCTGTCGTCTACCCCGACGTGCAGCGCGAGCAGGCGCTGCGCATGGCCGAGGTTGCAAAGGCGCTCGGCGACCCGATTCGTTTGCAGCTTGTGGACGTGCTGCGCAAGCACGCCGGCAAGGTCTGCGTCTGTGAGCTGGTGCCGCTGTTCGACATCGCCCAGCCAACGCTCTCCCATCACCTCAAGAAGCTGCGCGACGCCGGGATCGTCGACTCCGAGCGTCAGGGCCTGTGGGCCTATTACTACGTGATCCCAGAGGCCCTCAGGGAGCTATCCGTATGGCTGAGCTGAGCGCTACGGACCTGACGGATCAGCTTCGTCCCATCGCCTCCAAGTCTCACCGGTTCGCCAAGTAGCGCTTCGATTTCGGCCGGTCCCTGAGGCGCCTCAGTGGCCAGTTCCGTGTTAAGAGGTTTTTGTGTTTCCCGGCGTTGAAACCGCA
Organism: uncultured Solirubrobacterales bacterium; assembly: GCA_963827045.1. Lineage (GTDB taxonomy): Bacteria > Actinomycetota > Thermoleophilia > Solirubrobacterales > Solirubrobacteraceae > Palsa-744. The sequence goes on along the minus strand of CAWGZH010000002.1, from coordinate 332,817 downwards.
GTGTGAACTTGCTGGACATAGACGATCTAACCATATCCCGCAAACTTGGCCGAGCCAGCCACAATCGTCATAACCAACAAGTATGAGCTACACCGTGAACCTTCAACCAGAGACATCACAAGCATGAGCGGCGCCGAGATCGGGCTGGCCGTCTCCGTTTTCCTCGCCTGCACCGTTGAGGCGGTCGAGGCGCTGACGATCGTGCTCGCGGTGGGCACCACGCGCAGTTGGTCCTCGGCGATGAGCGGCGTTGGCGCCGCGACGCTGGCGCTGGCTGCGATCGTGGCGGCCCTGGGGCCGGCGCTGACCTCGCTGCCGATCGGCGTCTTGAGAGTGGTCGTGGGCGGCCTGCTGTTGATCTTCGGTCTGCAGTGGCTGCGTAAGGCGATCCTGCGCTCGGCGGGCCTGAAGGCCAAGCACGACGAGCTGGAGATATTCCGTGAGGAAGCCGAAGCAGCTTGTGCGCTGGGCGGCAAGCCGGCCGGCTTCGACGGTTACGCCTTCGCGATCTCATTCAAGGGTGTGCTGCTGGAGGGCTTGGAGGTGGCGTTTATAGTGCTCACCTTCGGCGCCAACCAACACCGAGTTCCACTGGCGGCGGCGGCCGCCTTGGCTGCCGTGCTCGTGGTGATCGTGGCCGGTGCGGCCGCGCGGGCGCCCCTCGCAAAGGTGCCCGAGAACACGATGAAGTTCGCCGTGGGCGTGATGCTCAGCTCCTTCGGCATGTTCTGGGGCGCCGAGGGTGCGGGGGCGAATTGGCCCGGCGGCGACGCCGCGCTGCTGGCGCTGATCCCGGGTGTCCTGATCGCGGGGAACGCGATCGTGTGGTTGCTGCGCCGAACGGTGTCGCTGGCCGCCGTCGAGCAGCCGGGTGCTGGTCGAGGCGACAAGTTGACGGGGGCGAACGTATGAGTCGCATACAGGCTTTCTTCTTGGGCGTATGGGACTTCGTCGTGGGCGACGATTGGCGTATCGCGCTAGGTGTCGTGTTCGCGCTGGGGCTCACGGCCCTGGCGGCGGAAACCTCCGTCTCGGCGTGGTGGATCATGCCGCTGGCGGTGCTCGTGCTGCTGGCGCTCTCGATCAGGCGCGCGGCGAGAGGCGCTACACGCAGCAGTTGAAGCGTTCGCAAGAGTCCCATGCTTGGGTGCGAGGAGGCTGTCTCTGCAGCGACTGTACGTCTACGCTTCCTAGCTCGCCTTCGGCCACACGATCGGTCGCGGACAAAAGATTCGTCGCGAGTAGGGGAGCCGTTATTCACATCGATCCATACATCGTTCTCGGCAGCGCCATCATCGGCTTTCTGGTCGGGATGACCGGCGCGGGTGGCGGCGCGTTGATGACGCCGATGCTGATCCTGCTGTTCGGGGTGACGCCATCCGCGGCGATCTCCAGCGACCTGGTGGCGGCCGTCGTGATGCGTCCGATCGGCGCAGGCGTCCACTTCAGGCGCGGCACCGTCAATCTGCGCCTGGTCGGCTGGATGGTGCTCGGCTCGGTGCCGATGGCGTTCCTCGGGGCCTACCTGTTGCACGTGATGGGCAACAGCAAGGCCGCCCAGGAAAACATCGAGGTTGCGCTCGGAACGGCACTGTTGATAGGGGCCACGGCGATGGTGGTCCGCTACGTGCTCGACCGGCGAACAGGGACGAGCCGCACAGCGCTGGTTCACGACATCGTCCCCCGTCCGCTCCCGACGGTCGCGATCGGGGCTATCGGCGGGATCATCGTCGGTATGACCTCGGTCGGCTCGGGCTCGCTGCTGATCGTGATGCTGTTGTTTCTGTATCCGATGATCGGTGCCAAGCAGCTGGTCGGCACAGACCTTGCCCAGGCGGTCCCGCTGACCCTGGCAGCCGCGCTGGGGGCGCTTGCGTTCGGGCATGTCGAGTTCGGTGTCACCGCCTCGCTGATCCTCGGCAGCGTGCCGGCCGTGTTCGTTGGCTCGCTTGTCTCCTCAAGCGCCCCGGACCGCTACATCCGCCCGATGATCACCTTCGTGGTCGCCGCGTCAGGTTTGAAGTACGTGGGCGTTGGCACGACCGCCCTGGGCTGGCTGTTGTGCGGGATGCTGTTTGCGGGCGCGGCCGTGTGGCTCCTCTACATACGCCCGGCTCAGAAGCTGGGCGCTGTCGAGGATCGCGACCCCGAGATCTCGCAGACTGCGGAATCACCGGCTCCCGAGCCGGCTAGCGTCGACTGATCCTTATAGCGTCGCCGCAGACGCCAGCTGCTCGTAAGTAACCGCTTCGCGCGTGCAGGCCGAGCGCTTGAGTACCCACTCAAGCGCGAGCATGTGGTTGGGATGCTCCAGGTCTGAGGGATGCAGATCCAAGCGCAGCGTCGTGCCCGATATGAGCGCGCCGGCGCGCAACAGCGCGGGGGAGAGCGCACGGCGCAGCCGCCCGCCGCTCGACAGCGCGATCGGCGGTCCGAGCAGGTCGCGCTCGGCTTCCGCGGCGACGTGCGTCCCGTCTGGATGGGTACGGTAGGACCCCGCGCTGGCGGGATGGGTGCGGTGCAGGCCGAGCAGCGCAGCCCACCAGTGGAAGCGCTCGCCGAGCGTGCGCTTGAGCGCAGGCGTATAGGCGTAGCCGGGCGCGACAAAGCCACGTGGCTCGATGCCCGCGAGCTTCATCACGCGCCAGCCGGCGTCCACCGCTCGCCGCGTCTCGTTCGAGTCGAGGCCCAAGAACTCGCTTTCGTGGTCGGCGTTGAGTGTGCGCAGTGATCGGTAGGGGCCGTTCCCGCGAGCACCGGAGCGCAGGTGCTGGAAGCCGTGCTGGGCGATCGCGTCGCCGCCGCGCTCGCGCTCTATCAACCAGCTGACCATCTCCGGCGAGCGCTCCGCGAGCGGGTGCAGGTCGCGCGCCGGGATTACCAGCAGCGTCACCTGGCCCACGCCGTGGTCGTCCAACCAGTCGCGGATCAGCGCGCAGCGCTCGAACGTCGCCGGCTCGATGTCGTGCAGGGCCACGGCGATCGTGCGGCGCGACGCGCTCATCGGAAAACCTTTGGCTGTTTGGCGGCTCTCATGCGATTAGACGATCGCCGTCGAGCGTTTGCGTTTGGCCGGCGAGCGCACGCCGATAGCCGGTTGACAGACGCTCCAGCGCCCGCTCCCAAGTGCGTTCGCGAACAGCGGCCAGAGCCGCGCTTGCCAAGCGCTCGCGTAGCAGCGGCGCGCCGGCCAGATCGACCAGCGCGCTCGCCAATTGAGCGCTGTCGGCGTCGCGCAATAGGCCGGTGACACGATCCTCGATCAGCTCCAGCGGGCCGCCCGCGGCGACCGCGAGCACCGGCAACCCGGACGCCTGCGCCTCGAGGATCACCTGACCGAAGGTGTCGGTAGCGCTTGGAAAGAAGAAGATGTCAGCCGACGCATAGGCACGCGCGAGCTGATCTCCGCGCAGCCAGCCGAGGAAGGTCGCATGCTTCCCCACGCGTTCGCGTAGGCGTTCCTGCTCTGGTCCACCGCCAGCGAGCACGAGGTGCAGGCTTGGGTCCTGTGCACGCGCGCACAGGAACGCCTCGGCAAGCAGCTCCGCGCCCTTCTCGCGGGTGATTCTGCCCGCATAGAGCACGTTCACCCGTGAGCATTCGCGCCGGGACAGAAGTGGATCAGTTGCTCGGTACGGTGCCGTCGAGGACCCCGGGCACGCCATCCCCTCCATCCATTTTTCGCGCAGCTCGTCGCTGCGCAACGAGGGATCGAAGCGCGAGGTATCCACGCCGCGGTCCCAGCGCAAGACCTTCTCCGCGCTCATGCCGATCGATGCAAGCGCAACGTCTGAGGCGGGGCTGGGGGAGAGCACGAGATCGCAGGCGTTGTAGAAGGCGCCGACGGCCATCTCCATCGCCTCAGCAAGATGCTGTTGGCCAGAGCGCAGTTGCGCATATGCGGTCAGCTCGGTGTGGTAGCTGCCGATCAGCGGCAAGCCGAGCGCACGCCCGAGTAGTGCCCCGGCGACGCCGGTCGGGCCGGGCGAGCAGACGTGAATCGCGTCGAAGGCCCCGTCAGCCAGTGTCTGCACCGCCGCCGAGAGACTTGGCACACCGATGCGCAGACCCGGATAGAAGGGAACGTCGAACTCCGCAACTGCCGACAGGCGCCGGTCGACTTCGGGGTCGGTCGCCACGACCTCGATCTCAAAGCCGGGCACGCCGCGCTGGCGAATCTCCTCGATCGTGCGACTGACCCCATGGGTCGAGCCGATACCGTCGGCGAGGATCGCGACACGCGGCGGCTCGCCGTCTGAGCTCATGCCGGTGCGCGCGAGCTTGGCCTGCTCGTTTGCCAGAAATGCCGTGGCGGGTGCATAGGGAATCGCGGCGAGGCAGCTCTCAAACAGCCGCCCTGCGACAGCGCTTGATGTGTTGGGATGGTTCGTGCCGTGTCCTGTTATGGAGCCGCTGCCACGACCGGCCGCGGTCTCGCCCACAATCGCCTCTATGGCGTGCCCTACCGCATTCGCCAGCTTGCGCTCGTGCATCCGACAGGCGCGGCGGTAGAGGTCTGAGTGGCTGAAGTCGTCCTCTTGCATGTATGCGATCAGCCCACGCTCGTCGAGGTGGTCGAGCCCCACGGCGGCAAGCCAGGCGCGCAACAGGCAGCGTGCGTCGGCGGGCGCCACGTCTGAGCCGGTGCTCCCTTCGCGCGCGTCGCCCTCGCTCAGCAGCCGCTGCACCATCGTCATCACTCGTTGTGGGTCCGGGGTGGCGGGCACGCCATCGCTCGCGTCGTGCCCGAGCGAGCGTGCCGCCAAAGCAATCGCTGCGTGCGCCCACTTGGCAGCGCTGCCCTGTTTGCCGTGTGCGGCGACGCGCCCAGCGCGCATGTGCTGGAGGAACTCAGTCGGCGAGCCAGCATCGGGCGCTTCTGTCCAGGTGCGGCCGATATCAATCCCGGCGTGATCGTCGCTGCCGCCGATGCCGGTGCCGTCGAGCGTGGCCACGTACATGGCTGCCGGTCGGTTGAGCTCGCGCGCCCGTGCGCCGTTGCGCGTCTCCCAGATGTCGAACAGCTCGGCCAGTCGGCGACGGTGGCGTCCTGTCAGCGGGGCTCCAACGGCGTAGTAGGGATGGGCAAGCGCACACGCGATCTCCCGGTCGTAGAGGTACATAGCGCAAAGCTCGACGTCGCCGCTGTTGGCCTGCAGCCATTCATGATCAGCGGCAGTGATTCCGTAGCAGAGCACGTGCACGGCCTGCGGCTCGCCGCGAAACCAGGCGGTCAGCTCCTCGGAGACGAACACGTCGGGTCGGTTGGCGATCTCGAGCACGCCGTCGATCGTGTCGTGGTCGGTGATCGTCACGAAATCCATGCCGCGACGCTTGGCAAGCTCGTAGACCTCCTCGGGAGGTGTCGCGCACTCCGGCAGCCCGAGCGCGCGTTGCACGCCAAGCTTTGATACCTGTGAGGCGGTGGAGTGACAGTGCATGTCTACTCGCGTGCTCATACCAGATAGGTTCTCCCTGCAAATGGCCAACTTTGTAACCAGTCGGGAACTATTGCGTGAAAGAGGCGTGAAGAGATTACGCTCGGGGTAGGCGCTTCAGCGAGTAGAGTCAAGCTCTCTTACGATGGGCCGCCGCGGTCGCAACAGGAATCTTCTCTACATCCGACTCGCCTTCTTGGTCGTGGTGATTGTCGCTGCAGTGGGATTTCACGCGCGCGGCTCGACGCTCGTTGACTTGCGGGTCGTGGGAATCATGGTCGTCGCGCTCGTGTTCGGCGCCGGATGGGTGGCACGGCGTCGCGGGGACCTGTGACGCTGCTCAAGCGCGTCAGATCGATTTACACACTCCGCAACGCCGCCGCCGGCGCCAGTCGGGCAGCGCGCACCGCCGGATATAGGCCTGCAAGCGCGCCGAGCAACAGTGCGATCGCGATCGCGCCGGCCAGGGACAGCACGGGTACGACCACGATCCAACCCTGGGTCTGCGCGTAGACGGCGGTTGCCGCGGCACCGAGCGCGATCCCTGCGCAGCCACCGAGGACAGACAGCAGGACGGACTCGCCGAGGAACTGCACGCCGATGTGGACGGCCCGTGCTCCGAGCGCGCGGCGCAACCCGATCTCGGGGCGGCGCTCGAGCACGGATATCACCATCACGTTGGCGATTCCCACGCCGCCGACGAGCAGCGCGACAGCGCCGAGCGCAAGGAACACGGCCGTAAGCGTGCTCTGGGCGTCGGCGCGTGCCTGTAGCGCGTCGGAGGGCCTGCTGACTTTGGTCTGTTCGGGGTTCTGGGGGTTGGCGGCGGCGCCGAGCAGCGAGTCGGCTTCGGGCACCCGTTCGGGGTCGGCGCGGACGTACAGCATGCTCGCGTGCCGGGTGGTGCCGAACAGGCGTTTTGCTACGGGGTAGCCGATCAGCGCGGCGCGTTCGATTTCGGGCGCCAGCGGCAGCGAGCCGATCACGCCGGCCACGGTGAACCAGGTGTCATCGATCAGCACCTGCAGCGACCGGCCGTCGGCGGACAGGCGCTCTACGCCCAGCCGCTCGGCCGCGACGAGCCCGAGCACGACCAGGGGATAGCGTTCGTTGCCGGCGCCCAGGAAGCGCCCGAGGATCATCTTCCCCCCGAGCGTGTCGAGCAGCTGGGGGTCGGCGGCCTGCACGCTGATGCCGTTGGTTTCGGCGGCTTCGATGAAAGCGCTGCGTCGCGCCGTTGCCCCGGACACGCTCGTCACGGCGGCAGCGGAGCGTACGCTGTGCAGGTTGCGCACGTCCATGACGGCGGCTTCGGGCAGCTTGGCGGCTTCGCCTGAAAACGTTTCGCCGGGGGTGACGGTGAGCAGGTTGGTCCCCAGTTCGTTCAGCTCGGCCACCAGCCCGGCCTTGCTGGAGTCGGAGATGCCGAGCACGGCGACCATCGCGGCGATCCCGATCGCCACACCCAGCGCAGACAGCGCCGCGCGCAGGCGGCGCGTGCGCAGACCGACGCCGGCGACCCGCAGAACGTCGGCGGGCAGCAGCCGGCTGGGCGCGAGGTCGAGGTTGCCGTCGCGCCGGCGGCGCCGCGGCCGCAGGTGCGGCGCGAGCGGCAGGTCGGGCGGAGCCGGCCGGCGCGCGCGTATTGAGCCGGCATCCCTCACGGCGAAGGTGCCTCGTCGTGGATCAGGAGCCCGTCGCGCAGCTCGACGCGCCTGGGCAGCGTGGCGGCGATCTCGCGGTCGTGGGTGATCACGAGCACGGTCGTGCCTTGCCCGTTGAGCGTTCGCAGCAGCTCGAGGATCTCGTTCCCGTTGCGTGTGTCGAGGTTGCCGGTGGGCTCGTCGGCGAGCACGATCGCGGGCGAGCTGACGAGCGCGCGTGCGATCGCCACGCGCTGGCGCTCGCCTCCGGACAGCAGCGCGGAGGTCTGTCGCATGCGGTGGCTGAGCCCGACCCGGTCGAGCGCCGCGGCCGCCGCACGGCGGCGCTCGCGGGCGGGGGTGGCGGTGTAGAGCAGGCCGTTGGCCACGTTCTCGAGCGCGCTGTCGGCCTCCAGCAGGTGGAACTGCTGGAAGACGAAGCCGATGCGACGCGCTCTGAGCGCCGCCAGGTCGCGGTCGGAGGCGCGCGCGACATCCGCCCCGGCGATTCGCACGAGCCCGCTGGTGGCCCTTTCCAGGGTTCCCATGATGTGCAGCAGCGTTGACTTGCCCGAGCCCGAGGGCCCGACGATCGCGCACAACTCGCCGTCCTGCACAGTCAGGTTGACGCCCCGCAGCGCCTGCACGCCGCCGTCGTAGCGCTTGACGACGTCACAGAGCTCAAGGACAGCGCTCACTGCGACTCGATCACGGTCATGCCTTCGCGCACGCCCGCGCCTTCGACTTGGACGTAGCCGTCGGCGAATATGCCCGGCGTGACGGGCACCGTCACGCGGCGGTCCTGCTCGAGCGCTTCGACGGCGTAGCCGCCGCCAGCGGTGGCGATCAGGGCGGTCGCCGGCACGGTCAGCACTTCGCGGCGGATGCCCTTGACCAGTTCGACGCTGACAGGCGCCTCGTCGAGGTGGGCGACGTGGCGGTCGAGCGCGATCGTCACGGGGATCGTGGATTCGCCGCTTTCGCCGCTGGGACTGTCCTTTCCTTCGTCGCCAGAGTCGCTGGATTCGCTAGCCACGGTGCCCACCTGTGTGATGTGCCCGTGAGCCTCGCCGCCGCCCGGCAGCTGCACGGTGACGGTCTCGCCCAGCCTAGCGAGCTGCTGCTCCTCAGGCTTCACCTTGAGCTGGACGATCTGCTGGGTGGAGGTGGTGCTCAGCACAATCTCGCCTGCGTTGGCACCGCCTTCCGGTTCGTCTTTGGCGGTGGGGTCTTTTGGCGCCGATGGGTTTGAGACCGGCGTCTTGGAGTTCGATGGGTTGGAGGAGGGTTTGTCAGAGGCGGGTTTGTCGGAAGATGGTTTGTTGGAGGAGGGCTTTTTGGAGGAGGGCTTTTTGGGCGGGGGGTTGTTGGAGGGGGGGTTGTTGGACCTTGAATTCGTAGGTGCCGGTTTTTCTAGGCGTTTTTGGTTCGAGGTTGGTTCTTTTGGTACCAAATCTTTAGGTTCATGTCCGTTAATTGCTGGTGTTTTGGGAACCTGCCTTTCGACTACATCTTCTCGAGGGCGTTTCCCGTCTGAGATGGGGGCTTCGATGGCGGGCTCTTCCTCGCCGGGAGGGTCCTGGCCCAGCGCGACCTTCATGGCGGTGACGCGCCGCGCTCCGGGGGCAAACACGATGCGGCCCAGTTCGACCTCGCCCGTTTCGGTCAGGCCCTCGGCGTGTTGCCAGCGGCGCACGGCCGCAGCGGTGCCCGCGTTGAAGGATTCGTCGTTGACGATCGCCTCGTAGGGGTCGAAGCCGAGGTCGATCAGGTTCTGGCTCAGCTGAGTCACGTCGGGGCCATCGCTCACGCCCTGCTCGAGCGTGCGGTAAGCGGGTACCGAGCCGTACATCAGCACGACGGGCTGATCGTCGATCCGCCACAGCGTCCCGCCGCGGCCGATCACGGCGCCGACGGACGGCAGCCAGGTGAAGGTGCCGGCGAGCCGGTCGTAGAGTTCAAGCGTCGTGCCGTAGCCGAGTGTGCCGTTGACGGTCGAGCTTTCCGACAGCGTGCGCCGGGTCACGCTCGCGGTCGTGTCGCCGGCGGGCACGCCGGTGTCCGAGGCGCGATGCCCGCCCGAGCCGGAGCCGAGCAGCACGACCGCCAGCACGGCCAGTACGGCCACCGCCAGCGCGCCGGCGGCCAGCCAGCGTAGGCGCCTGTGTCGCGAGGAGCGCTCCTCGCCCGTACGGCTGGCGCCATCGCCACGGTCGCCGTCGAGCAGCGTGGAGGCGCCCAGGGCGTCGTCCGCCGCGGGCGCCCCGCCGGGTGGCCCTTCGACTCCCGATCGGTCCACGGCTCAGCCGCCGGTCGAGAAGCCGCTTTGGCTTTCCGAGCCGCCCGGCTTGCCGGATGGCGGCGGGCCGGATGCCAGCGGATGGCCGTGAGGGCCCTTGAAGGGGAGCAGCCCCTGGCAGGACTGCTGCGATTTCTGGAAGGCGGGGCTTTCGGGGTTGGGGCCGCTTCCGGGTTTGGCGTGAATCTGGATCGAGACGTGCCCTTCGGTGCTCGAGGCGTGCACTTCGATGCCGTGTTCGCGCATGCACTTGGCGAACTTTTCGACGGCTTCCGCACGGGCCACCTTTTCCTGCGGGGAGAGGTTGACCTTTTGCGGTTCGGGCTGATACTTCTTGCAGGCCTTCTGGGCAGCTTCCATCTTGGCGGGCCCGCCCGCGCCGCTGACCCTGATCCCGTGGCCTTCGCCGCCGGGCCCGGTCGCAGCTTCGGCGTCGATGCCGTGTTCGCGCAGACATTTGGCGAAGTCGGCACTCTTTACTTCGGCCTGCTGTTCCTTGGCGGCAGAGGACGTCGAGGAAGGCGAGGAGGACCCTCCACAGGCCGCCAGGATCAGGCACGCGGCGATCACGCCCAGGACGGCCAGTGGGATTGCGGATCGCGGCGTCTTCATGTGGTTCTGCTCCTTTTGTTGGTGCGTGCGGGTGCAGCGAGGTTGTACGCAAGTGGCAGTTACACCACGGTGAGCGCCGCTGTCACCGCGCTGTAACCGCAAATCGGGCACGCTTGGGCGATGCGGGTGCTGCTGGTCGAGGACCATGTCGAGCTGGCCGACACAGTGGCGACTGGCTTGCGCCGCGAGGGAGTCGCTGTGGACATCGCGCGCGATGGGCGCGATGCGCTCACGCATGTGGCGATCATCGACTACGACGTGGTTGTGCTCGACCGCGACTTGCCCAGCGTGCACGGCGACGAGGTATGTCGCTCGCTGGTGGCGCAAGCACGCGACACCCGCATCCTGATGCTCACGGCGGCGAGCACGATCGAGGATCGCGTGGGCGGCCTCAGCCTCGGCGCCGACGACTACCTGCCAAAGCCGTTCGCGTTTGCAGAGCTGGTGGCCCGTATCCGCGCGCTCGGCCGGCGCTCGCACCCGCCGCTTCCGCCGACGCTCGTGCACGGCGATCTGCGGCTCGATCCCGCCCACCGCGTCGCCACGCGCGATGGCCGGCGCCTTCAGCTCAGCCCGAAGGAGTTCGCGCTGCTGGAGTACCTGCTCGCCGCGCAGGGCCGGGTCGTCTCCTCGGAGGAGCTCTTGCAGAAGGTGTGGGACGAGGCGGCCGATCCGTTCACCACGACCGTCAAGGTCACGATCAGGCGCCTGCGCACCAAGCTCGGGCAGCCGCCGCTGATCGAAACGGTGCAGCAGGCCGGCTACCGTATCTAGGACCGCGATGAGCGCTCCCGATCAGATCGCCTCGCCGCCGGCCGCCCGGTCGTCAAGACGGCGGGTGCGTCTGCCCCGTGGCCCGCGGGCGCTGGCGGCGAGCTGGGTTCGTTCGTGCCTGCCCCGGCGCACCGTGCGGCTGCGGCTCACTCTGATGTATGGCGCGCTGTTTCTCCTCTCGGGCGCGGCGCTGCTGGCGACCACATATCTGCTGGTGAAGGGATCGGGCAGTGAGGAGGTGACCTTCTCGAGGGGCGGTGCGCAGGGGTCGATCGTGGGGAAGGTGCCGGGGATCTCGCCGGGAGGGGCGCAGATCTTTCAAATCCACGTCCAGACCCATGGCGCGGCCGTGCACGTGTCCGAAAGCACCCGCACCCAGGGGCACACATCCGAAAGCGCGGGCGCCGCGTCACCAGCGCCGATCACTCCACAGCAGGTGCAGTCTCAGGTGCGCCAGCTGCATACGCTCGCCACCCAGCAGCACAGCGCCGAACTGCACCAGCTCTTGGTCAATTCAGGGATCGCGCTCGCGATCATGGCAGTCGTGTCGATGGTCCTGGGTTGGCTGATCGCCGGACGTGTGCTGCGACCGCTGCACAAGATCACGAGCGCCGCGCGCGCGATCTCGGCCAGTAACCTGCACGAGCGCCTCGCGCTGGAAGGCCCCGACGACGAGCTGACCGAACTCGGTGACACCTTCGACGGCCTGCTCGAGCGCCTGGATGCCTCCTTCCAATCCCAGCGCCAGTTCGTCGCCAACGCATCGCACGAGCTGCGTACGCCGTTGACCGTCGAGCGCGCGCTGCTGGAGGTCGCGCTCGCCGACCCCGACGCCGACTACGCCTCGCTGCGCGCGACCTGCGAGCGTGTGCTGGCGAGCGGCCAAGAGCAGGAGCGGCTGATCGAGGCGCTGTTGACGCTTGCCAGCAGCGAGCGCGGTCTGGAGCGGCGCGAGCTCCTGGACCTGGGCGCCCTGACCGCCGAGGCACTACGTGCTCGTCGGGCGGAGATCGAGCGTCGCGGGCTGGAGCTGGAGGCCGCGATCGAGCCAGCGCAGACACTGGGCGATCCGCGCCTGGTAGAGCGCCTAGTCGCGAACCTGCTCGACAACGCGCTACGCCACAATGTGAGTGGCGGGCGGCTCGAGGTCGCGACCGCCGCCGCGGGCGGGTGCGCCATCCTGTCGGTCGCCAACGGGGGGCCGGCGATCCCGTCGGCGGAGCTGCAGCGGCTCTTCGAGCCCTTCCAACGCCTCGCGCCCGAGCGCGCCGGCCATGGCGAGGGGCAAGGCCTCGGGCTCTCGATCGTGCGGGCGATCGCCGCCGCGCATGGCGCGACGCTTACCGCGCGCACACCAACGCGGGGAGGACTCGCGATCGAGGTGAGCTTCCCCGCTACCGATCTGGGTTAGCGGTCGTGTTCGCGATCGGCGGCCAGTCGATCAGCTGCTCCAGCCCGACCGTGGGTGGGTTGGGAACCAGCGTGCGCATACGCGCTCAGGGTCGGGTGGGCAAATGCGCCACGCACGTCTTCGCTCTGGCATATCCTCTCGCGGCAATGGACCTAGTCCCGATTGTGGCCCCGCTCGCCTCGGCCATCAGCTACTTCCAGGCAATCGTGCTCGGTGTGTTGCAGGGTGTTACCGAGCTGTTCCCGATCTCGAGTCTCGGCCACACAGTGCTGTTCCCAACGCTATTCGGCTGGAACAAGCTCGTCGATGCGCAATCCGAATCGGAGTCCTTCTGGCTTGCCTTCGTCGTCATGCTGCACGTCGGCAGCGCGATCGGGCTGCTGATCTATTACTGGAGCGACTGGGTGCAGATCGTCAAGGCATTCTTTCGGACGCTCGGCAAGCGTCGTGCCGAGACGAGCACCGAGCGGCTGGCGTGGTTGATCATCGTCGCGAGCATCCCCGCCGGCTTTTTCGGCCTGATCTTCGAGCATCAGCTGCGCACGCTCACCGCCAAGCCCGAAATCGCGGCGATGCTGCTGATGGTCAACGGCCTGATCCTGTTCGCCGCCGAGCGCTTCCGCCGTCGCACCGCGGTGCGCGAACTGGCGGTCCGCGAGGGGCTCAACCCCGAGGGGGGTCGTGAGCTCGACACGCTCGAGTATCGCGAGGCACTCGTCGTCGGCGTAGCGCAGTCCACGGCCCTGTTTGCCGGCATCAGCCGCGATGGTGTGACGATGGGCGCCGGCCTCGCGCGCGGGCTGGACCACAGCGATTCCGCCCGCTTCGCCTTCCTGCTCGCCACTCCAATCATTCTCGCCGCCGGTCTCGTCAAGCTGCCCGACCTGCTCGGCCACCTCGGCAACGGCGTTCGTGGCCAGGCGCTCGTAGCCTGCATCACGGCGGCCATCACGGCCTTCTTCACCGTTGCCTTCCTGGTGCGCTGGTTCAAGACCAGGACGCTGATCCCGTTTGCGATCTACTGCCTCCTGTTCGGCGGGGCAATGGTCATCTACACGCTGGCTTGAGCGCCCGTCTGGCCCGGTCGCAATGGGTCAGGTTTGAGCGTCGCCTCGCCACGGCTAATCCCAGGATGCCTGGGATTAGCCTGGCTCCAGGTGGGAATTGGCTTGCTATCGGGGTGAGTCTCCGCCGCGTGCACCATCATTGATGCTCGAATGCCCACTCCGCGAACCCCAGCGAAGATGTTCGAGACGCGCAGCCAGGCTTGGGACGAAGCCGGGTCTGCTGACGCAGGTGAGCCCGGGCGCGGTCAGGCGCGCGCGCTGGGAGGCGCTGCTGCTCGTGCCGCTGTTCGTCGGCGTGGTGGTGCTCTATGAAAACCGCCGCTCCCTGCTGGATTTGAACGCGCACGGCAAAGGACAGCTCGCCTGGCTGGAAACGCCGCTGGACTTCGTCACGGTGATCGTCCTGGTGATGCTTGGCTGGGCGATCGCGCGCGACGTCGGACGGGCGTTCGGGCCGGCGCTGTTCAGGCGCATGGACCCGGCCTCCGCCGGCACCGTCGGCTTTGTCATCCGCCTCGCGACGGTGGCGCTGGCCGTGATTGTGGCACTGGGCATCATCGGCATCGAACCGCGCACGCTCGCGCTCGGCGGTGCCTTCACAGCTGTGATCCTCGGCTTGGCCGCCCAGCAGACGCTCGGCAACATGTTCGCCGGCACGGTGCTCCTGAGCGCAAGGCCGTTTCGCGTCGGCGACAGTGTGCGCCTGCAAGGGGGCCCACTGGCCGGGCAGATCGATGGCACGGTCAGCACGCTCGGCCTGCTCTACACGACCTTCGCCACCGGCGAGGGCCCAATCATGGTGCCCAATAGCGTAGTGCTGAGTGTCGCGGTGCTCGCCAGAGGCCGCAGTCACGCCGGCGAGGACGACACCCAGTAGCGCAGGAACAGGTGGGAGTCGTGCTCCAGCGCGCCCGCCAGCTCCAGCGTGAGTGGCGGGTCGAACTCGGGTCCGCTCACGATCCGCAATGTCTCGCTCACCGCGTCCCCGCCCGCCAGCTTTGGCGACAGGGTCAGAAACAGCTCGTCGACGAGCCCGTGCGCCAGTAGCTGGGCGTTCAGGTGGGGTCCGCCCTCGCATAGCAACGTGCGCACCTTTAGGCGCTCGTGTAGCTCGGCTAGCGCGCTGGGCAGGTCGAGCAGCCCGTCGCGTGTGCTGCGCACGTAGGAGATCTCGGCGCGGCAGTCCTGCGACAAGCTGGCCTTGGAGGAGGTCAGGATCGCTATGCGTGCCCCGACTTCTGATAGCAGGGGAATCTCGCTGTCCAGGGCAAGGCGCCCGGAGACGATGCACGCCAAGGGCTCTCCGGCAAGGCCGCGATCGCGCCGTATCTGTCGGCCGCGATCGTCGCGGATCAGTTGCCCGTAGCGCTCGGCGCGAATGGTGCCGGCGCCCGCCATGACCGCGTCCACGGCGGTGCGCAGGCCGTACAGAAGCTCTTTGTCGGCGCGCCCGCCCAGCGGTCCTGAGCGCCCGCCGAGGGTTGCACGACCGTCGGCGGTGGCGATCATGTTGAGTAGCAGGTAGGGCCGCTCGCGCTTCTCATCCTCAGCCGCTGCGACCAGTTGGAGCTCGTCCACGAACTGCTCGACGGTGGCCGGGCTAGCCGCCGGAAGCAGGCGTTTGAGCGTCAACGCGGGTTCGTTCGCTTGCGGCTCCGGATTGCTAGGCATATACCACTTGCTAACACATAGGCGGACCTACGTGCTACCGTCGTGCGGTCTGGCCGGCCACAAAGACCGGCGAAAGCAGTGCAAGCGCTCGCAGGTCGAAGCTCTAGCAGCATCCTCCGCGTAGCAGCACGCACATATCGTGGAGGAAATCACATGCCTACCGGCACAGTGAAGTGGTTCAGCGATGACAAGGGGTTCGGCTTCATCACCCCAGATGATGGCGACAAGGACTTGTTCGTTCACCACACCGGGATCAACGGCGAAGGTTATCGCTCGCTTCAGGAGGGCACGAAGGTGTCCTACGACGCGGAGCAGGGCGACAAGGGCCCGAAGGCCGTAAACGTCACGACCATTTAGAGCTGCTGACAGATTTGACTTGGGCTGATCCCGCCAGGGGCAGACGTCCATGACGGGATACGCCCAGAGCAGTATCGAGCATGTCTTCGGGGCCCTGCGGGGCCCCGCGGACGTTGTGGACCGCGAGGCGCGACGCCGGCGTGTCGAGACGGCGGTTGGGGCAGGTGTCCTGATCGCGATCCTGGCGTGCTGCCTGCTGGTCGTGGTGGCGTCGGCCGACCGTCCCAGCTTTCTGGCGGCCACAACCACGGGCCACTACTTCCCGCACTGGATGGCTGGCCCGCTCGGTGGCTTGTGGCCGTCGCTGACACGCAGCACCACAGGCTTGAGGTGGCTGTTCACCGGCCCGATCGTTTTCATGTACGCGTGCTACCTGATCGGCCTGCGCTACGTACCGCTGCTGCGCGCGCGCTGGGCGATCGCAGCGATCGTAGGAGTACACGCGATCATGTTTCTCTCACCGCCGCTGGCGCTCACCGACATCTTCAACTACATCAACTATGGGCGTATGGAGGTTGTCCACAACCTCAACCCCTACACAACGATCCCGGTGCTTGAGCCGCACAACGACCCGAGCTATGCCCCGAGCAACTGGCATCAGCTGCTGAGCCCGTATGGGCCGTTGTTCACGCTGATCACGTTCGCGGTGGTCCCGCTGGGTGTGGCGGCGTCGTTCTGGCTTTTGAAGGGCCTCTTGATGCTCACAAGCTTGGGCATAGTGTTTCTGGTGTGGCGCTCCGCGCGCCTGGTTGGTCGCGATCCTCTAGCAGCGATCGTGTTCGTCGGCCTGAACCCGGTCGTGCTCATCTGGGGCCTCGGCGGCGACCACAACGACTTCCTGATGATGTTCTGTGTCGTGCTCGGCTTCTATCTGCTGCTGCGCGCGGGTTGTATGCCGGGGGCAGTCGGGCGCGGCAACACTGTGCAAGTGCATGCCGGTTCGAACGGGATCGAAGCCGATGCCACAAGAGTGGACAGCGAGCTCGGCGATGTCGGGGCAGGCGCCCTCAGACGCGATGTTTCTGACGTCAGGGGCGCCGAAGCCCGGCTGTGGTCTCCAGCTCTGCTGGGAGCCGGTGCGGCATTTGTCGCGGCCGTGGCGATCAAGGCGTCGGCCGGCATCCTGCTACCAGTCGTGCTTGCCGCGCTGCTGCACCGCCGCCGCGATCTGCTGCAGGTCGTCGTGGGGATGGCGTTGGGCGCCGTCGTCTTCGGCCTTGCCAGCGTGATCGCATTTGGACCCCATTTCCCCGATCTTGCCACACAGGGACGCTTGGTAACGATGACGAGCATTCCCAATCTGTTTGGGCTGGCGCTCGGCGCCGGGGGGGAGACCACCACCATGCGGGTGCTGCTGAGCGGCGTGCTCATCGTGGCTGTGGCCGCCTGCTCGCTGCTTGCCTATCGCCGGCGCGAGTCGCTCACAGCCGCCGGCTGGGCATCGATCGCGCTGCTCGTCACGCTCAGCTGGGTACTTCCTTGGTACGTGTTGTGGGTGCTGCCATTGGCGGCTCTGTCGAGCTCGCGGCGCTTGCGCGTCGCCGCCATGCTCATGGGCGTCTACATGATCCTGGCGTGGGCTCCGCTCAACGCAAACGTATTCAACGCGATCGATTTCCACCCGGAAAAGACAGCGCTTGGGCGCTTGCACCAGCGCTACGTCAAGGAACTCCTCTATTGAGCCGCGCCGCTGTGTACCGGACATGGATGAGACTCGAGCTGACATGAATGAGAGTGAGGTGCACGGGCACGAGCCCCCGTCACCAAGCGGGCTTGCGCCGCTGCGCACGCCGCGCACCTCAGACGAGGAGTTGCTGTGCGCCGAGCACGCCATCACGCAGAACAGCTTCAGCGACGAGGAGCGCCTTGATCGTATGCGAGCGGAGATGGCCGAGGGCTTCGCCGCGCTTGCCGGTGTGAGCCGCGGAGCCTCATTGTTCGGTTCGGCGCGCACCCCCGTCGGTCACCGCGACTACGAGCTGGCGCGCGAGACCGCCCTGGCGCTCGGCTCGGCGGGCTTCGCGATCATCACCGGCGGCGGGCCCGGCATCATGCAGGGCGCCAATCAAGGCGCTCGCGAGGCGGGAGCCCAGTCGATCGGGTTGAACATCCATCTCCCTTACGAGCAGCGGTTCAACCCGTACGTCGATATCGCTCTGCGCTTCCACTACTTCTTCACGCGCAAGGTCATGTTCGTGAGGTATTCGAGCGCCTTCGTTGTATCGCCGGGTGGCTACGGCACGATGGACGAGCTGTTTGAGGCGCTGACGCTGATCCAGACCGGCAAGATCCTGCACTTTCCGGTGGTCCTGCTCGGCAGGCATTACTGGAGCGGCCTGTTCGACTGGCTGCGCGAGACGATGCTTGTCGAAGGCAAGATCTCCAGTGCCGACATCGACCTGCTGCAGATCGCCGACGACCCGCAACACGCCGTGGCGATCGTCGAGCAGGCCGCGGCTCGCCAGGGCCGCGGCTGAGCATCTGGCACAAAGCGGCGAGGCCTGTGCTGTATTAGCGGCGAGGCTTATGCTCTATTTCCCCAAAGGGGAGCTTTGCAGCATTGCGCAAAAGGGCTATGCCCCCCGCGCGCGCGGGGGGCATGCCATTTTTCTAATTGAACTCAGGCCGCGCCGGGAGGGCCGCTGACGCGCTGCTCACCGTCAGGCAAGCGCCCGTCGCGTCCCACGTAGCCGTCCTTGCCGCCGGCACACAAGTAGGTGGCGTCACCCTCGCCAACGTTGCGAACCTTGCGCAGCGTCGCTGCATCCACGCGCGCCGAACCTCCCTCTTGGAGGCGATGTGTGCTGCCGTCACCGAACTCCATCTCGATCGTGCCGCGGTGCACGAAGTAGAGCTCCTCCTGGACGTCGTGGTAATGGCTTCCGGTCGCATAGCCCGCGGGCATCGTGATCACGTTGACGCCGAACGCGGTTACGCCCAGCCCCTTGCGCATCTTGCGAAAGCCGTAGCCCTCGCCGAGCGCGTCGAGGTCCTCGGCCACGGCGTAGCCCTCGCCGACGGTCACCTTGGGGTACTCGGATGCCTCCATTTGGATCTCCTTTACGTCTCATCGAGAATTGCTTAGCGATTGCGCAGCGCGGCGAATGCCGCGGTGCGCGGACCGGCCTATGTCAGTGATCTGCCACTACACCACCCTCGGGGGAAAGTGGTCTTTTCTCACTTGCCCAGCGCACGAGCCCGCCGCGCATCGACAGTGCATTCGCACCGTTTGCTCGGAACGCCTGGGCGGCCATGTCCGAGCGGGCGCCCACGCGGCAGTAGAACACCACCGGACGCTCGCGCTCGATCTCCGCGGCTCTTGCAGACAACTCCACCAGCGGAATGTGGCGCGATCCCTCGATGTAGCCGGCCTCCCGCTCGTACGGCTCACGCACGTCGATTACCTGCAGGTCAGGCTCGGCGCTCATCCACTCGGCAAGCTGCTCGGGGTCGATGTCCGTCTGCTTAGAGTCCACCGGCGTGCCCATGAGGGGGAGGGTAGCGGCCCCGTGCTCGCGGGGCGAGACGGGCGCCTCGCCGTTTGCCTGGCCATTACGCGCCGGGCACGCGCGGGCACTAGGATCAATACACAATGCACGTGACGCTTAACGACACCTACACCATCCCGCAGGAGCACCTCGACTTCTGTGCCACGATCAAACAGATCGCCCAGGAGAAGATCGCGCCGCGCTCGGCGGAGATCGACGAGCAGGCCGAGTATCCGTGGGACATCCGCAAGGTCCTCGCCGAGCAGGACATCCTCGGGTTGCCGTTCCCCACCGAGTATGGCGGCACCGGCACCGGCACCCTGATGCTCAACATGGGCGTCGAGGAGATCGCCAAGGTGGATGCCGCGTGCGCGCTGATCCTGATGGTGCAGGAGCTCGGCACGCTGCCGATCCAGCTGTTTGGCTCTGAGGAGCTGAAGGCGCGCTTTCTGCCCAAGTGCGCCAGCGGCGAGTGGTCGCCGGCGTTCGCGCTGTCCGAGCCCGAAGCCGGGTCCGACCCCGCGGGGATGCAGACGACCGCTGTTTGGGACGGGGCGGGTGGGTCCGGTACCCCAGGCGAGGGCGAGGGCGAATGGGTCATCAACGGCACCAAGAACTGGATCTCAAACCTGGGCGTGGCCGACTTCTATATCACCTTCGCCGTCACCGACCGCGAGAGCAAACGGATCACCGCGTTCGTGGTCGAGGCCGACCGCCCCGGCTTCAGTGTGGGCAAGCTCGAGCACAAGCTCGGCATCCGCGCCTCGCCGACGGGTCAGCCGATCTACGAGGACGTGCGCGTACCCCAAGAGAACGTGATTGGGGAGGTGGGGAGAGGGCTGCGTGTCGCGCTCGGCACTCTGGAGCGCACACGCCTGGGCGCCGCCGCCCAAGCTGTCGGCATCGCTCAGGGAGCCACCGACTATGCCGTCGCCTACGCGCGTGAGCGCAGGCAGTTCGGCAAAGCGATCAACGAGTTTCAGGGCATCCAGTTCAAGCTCGCCGACATGGAAACGAGGACCGCCGCCGCGCGCGAGCTGCTTTACAAGGCGTGCGCGATGGCCGATCAGGGCCATCCGCAGAGTGCCAAGTACTCATCGATGGCCAAGGTCTTCTGCTCGGATACGGCGATGGCGGTCACCGTCGAGGCGGTTCAGGTGCTGGGCGGCTACGGTTATGTCAAGGAGTATCCGGTCGAGCGCATGATGCGAGACGCCAAGATCACCCAGATCTACGAGGGCACAAACGAGATTCAGAGGCTCGTTATCGCCCGTACGTTGAAGTAGGCATGGGATGCGTGTGTCGAGGTTGCCAAGCGCCTCCGGCCACGCTCGTCGCGTCGCGGTGGCGGCGCTCGTCGCATTTTCGATCGGTCTGGTCGTGCTCGTCCTCGGTCAGGGGCTCAGCTCGGTTGGCTTCGTGCGAGCGATCGAGGAGGTCGCGATCGTGGCGCTCGTCGTCGCTGTGCTGTCAGGTGCGGTCGCGTTCGTAGCTGTGCGGCTTGCCAATTGGCATGACCCCGAGTCAGAGGTCGAGTTCGACGAGCTGATACGCCACTCCGAGGAGTTGGCGCGCGAAGGGCTCGTGGTCGACCCTGACGAAGCCGAGTTCATGGAGCTCGACCCGCTCAACGACGACGACTTCGCGGAGCTCGTGCGCGATGCGCTCGACGACCTGCCCGACCTGCTGCGCAACGCGCTCGCGCACGTCGCGGTCGTGATCTCAGATGGTGGTCGAGCGCGCGGTGCCTATGGCCTCTACCAGGGCGCGACGGTGGCGCGCGACGACGTCCATGACCGCATCGTGATCTTCCGCGACACCATTCGCCGTGATTTCGGCCACGACCCAGACCTGTTGCGCGAACAGGTCACAAAGACGGTCCGCCACGAGCTTGCCCATCACGTTGGTTTCGACGAGTTGGGCGTGAGTCGCTTGGATCTCTAGGCCCGTCACGATCTCGCATAAGATGCGCGCTGCTCCCGCGCCGCGCGGGGCGGGTGGAGGGTCCGTCCCCGCCAACGACCAACCAAGGAGAACCTACATGCCTGAAGCTGTGATCGTCGACGCCGTACGCACGCCCATCGGGCGGGCAGTGAAGGGGTCGCTCAAGTCCGTTCGCGCCGATGACCTCGCCTCGACCCCGCTGAAGGCGATCGTGGAGCGCAATCCCCTCCTCGAGCAGAGCTCGATCGTAGACGTGATGATGGGCTGTGGCTACGGGGAGGGAGAGCAGGGCTACAACATCGCGCGCATCGCCAGCCTGATCGCCGGCATTGACTACCATGTGCCGGGCACCACGGTCAATCGCTTCTGTGCGTCCTCGCTGCAGACGATCCGCATGGCCTTCCACGCGATCAAGACCGGCGAGGGCGACACCTACCTCTCGGCCGGCGTCGAGGCTGTTTCCAGGGCCGGTCGCGGAAGCGCCTCGTTCGAGTTCCACCCGCTCGTGGACGGCTCCGAGGGCTCCTACTACAACGTCTACATCCCGATGGGTATGACCGCCGAGAATGTCGCTGAGGAACGCAAAATCAGTCGTGAGGCACAGGACGAGTGGGCGTTGATCTCCCAGACCCGCGCCGTGGCCGCACAGGAGTCGGGCCACTTCGACAAAGAAATCGTCCCGGTGACGGTGCCAGCCCACAAAGACGTGGACAAGGAAGGCAAAGAGATCGACGTCCCGGAGACGGTCGTCACAAAGGACGATGGCCCGCGCCCGGGCACGACGCTTGACAAGCTGGCGTCGCTGAAGCCCGTGTTCAAGGAGGGCGGCACGGTCACGGCCGGCAACGCGTGTCCGCTCAACGATGGCGCCGCAGCGGTGCTCGTCATGTCCGACGAGAAGGCAGCTGCGCTCGGTCTCAAACCGAGGGCGCGGATCATCGCCTCTACCGTCGCTGGAATTCGCCCCGAGGTCATGGGCCTGGGTCCGATCCCGGCGATCAAAGAGCTCCTGAAGAACACGGGCATGAAGATCGAGGATATCGACGTGGTCGAGATCAACGAGGCGTTCGCGGCTCAGATCGTGCCTTGCATGCAGGAGCTCGGTATCACCGAGGAGCAGCTGAACCCGTTCGGCGGCGCGATCGCCCTCGGCCATCCGTTCGGGATGACCGGTGCGCGCATCATGACCACGCTGCTCAACGACTTGGAGACACTCGACGGCACATACGGCATCGAGTCGATGTGCGCCGCCGGTGGCATGGGCATGGCGATGTTGGTGGAACGACTGTCGTAACAGGAGGAATCAAGCGGCCCTTCAGGGGGTGGCCTGACAGGCTTCCCGTGGAGTGACGGGGCCGGCGCACGACCGCCGCGCGCCGGCCCTGGTCCTCCGGCCTTGCTCCTGCTGGAGGTGCTCCGATTCCGGATCTTGCTCCTGCAAGCAGACGCTCGGCTTGCAAGGCCTCGGATCGTTTGATGGGCCTCCAAAATAATTCGTTCGTCCGCTTGCAGTTCCATATATTCTTGATAAGCTTTATGAGCAATGACCGTTTCGGCGTTCTCTGACCGTTTACAGCCCTCCTCTGTGCGGTTGTGCGTCGAACGGACGCTGCTGACCCACCAAGCAGTGCCTATGCCCACCTGAGAAGCAACTTCTCCACCCGCTTCTCAGGCCGTGTCCCGAAGCGTGGCTGGGCCGGACCCCCGACCGGCTCAGCCACGCTTCTTTCTTGCCGGTAGTGGCTCGGGCTTGAGCGGGACGTGCGCGCCGGCATCGCGCCGGCACCCTTCCGGCCCGCTGAGTCAGCGCGGTGGCATGCGCAGAGCCCCGTCGAGGCGGATGACCTCGCCGTTGAGCATCCGGTTCTCCACCATGTGGCAGGCCAGTTGGGCGTACTCGGCTGGGGCGCCCAAGCGCTGGGGGAAAGGCACTCCGGCGCCAAGCTTTTGACGCGCCTCCTCTGGTAGCGCCGCCAGCAGCGGTGTGTCGAACAGACCGGGAGCGATCGTGTTGACGCGGATGCCCTGGCCGGCGAGGTCGCGCGCGGCCGGCAGCGTCATAGCAACGATGCCTCCCTTGGAGGCCGAGTAGGCAATCTGGCCGATCTGCCCGTCGAACGCCGCGACCGAGGCGGTGTTCACGCATACGCCCCTTTCGCCGTCCTCCAGCGGGTCGCTAGCGATCATTGCGGTGGCAGCAAAGCGCAGCACGTTGAACGTGCCGATCAAGTTGATCTGGATCGTCGTCTCAAACGGCAGCAGCGGATGCGGGCCCTTGGAGCCGGCCAGCTTCTGTGCCCAACCGATGCCGGCACAGCACACGACGATGCGCAACCCACCGCTTGCCGCGGCGGCCTGCTCGACCGCCGCTTGCACCTGAGCCTCCTCGCGCACGTCGCATTTGGCGAATTCGATGCCCAGCTCCGAAGCCAAGGCCACGCCCTTATCCGCGTTGACATCGGCAATCGTCACGATCGCGCCCAGCTCGTGCAGGCGTCTCGCGGTTGCCTCGCCGAGTCCCGAGGCGCCGCCTACCACTAGCGCCGAGCTTCCGTCGATTTGCATGGCTGGGAGCCTACAGGCGGACGGGGCGCGAGAGCGTTAGAGCGAACAGCTCGTCTGGGTCCGTCAACCAGCTGACGATCTCCAGGCCCGCCGCGGCGAGGTCGTCTTGCACGCGATCGCGGGTGAACTTGGCGCTGATCTCGGTGCGCATCTCCTCCCCTTGCTCGAAGTGCACCGAGAGGCCGAGGTCGTGCACTGTCGTGGTGTGCTCGCGGCGTGCGCGCAGACGCATCTCGATCCACTCGTGCTCGCGGTTGAACAGCGCAACGTGGTCGAAGTCCTCTGGGTCGAAGTCGGCCTGCAGCTCGCGATTCAAGACGCGCAACAAGTTGCGGTTGAACTCGGCCGTGACCCCTTGGGAATCGTCATAGGCGCGGGTCAGCACCTGTGGGTCCTTGACGAGATCGGTGCCCATCAGGAGATGGTCATCGGGTCCCAGCAGCTTCGCGATCTCGCGTAGGAAGCGCCGGCGGCTCCCGGGAGGGAAGTTGCCGATTGTGCCGCCCAGAAACACGACGAGGCGCGGGCCGACCGCGTCTGGCACTCGGTCGAGGTGGCGTTCGAAGTCGCCGATCACGCCATGCACGCGCAGGCCCGGATACTCGCTTGTTAGCTCCTGCGCGCAGTCGCGCACCATGCTCTCGGTCACGTCGACCGGTATGTACAGCTGCAGTGTGCCAGCACTGTGCAGCGCATCGAGCAGCACTCGCGTCTTGGCCGCGGTGCCTGAGCCGAGCTCCACGAGCTCTGCCGCCGCAGTTGTGCTCGCCAGCTCCGCGGCCGTGGCCTGCAGGATCGAGCGCTCGGTGCGCGTGGGGTAGTACTCGGGCAGCTCGCATATGCGGTCGAACAGCTCCGCTCCGCGCGCGTCGTAGAAGTGCTTGGGCGGGAGCTCCTTGAACGGGCGCGTAAGTCCATCGAGCACGTCGTCCGCGAGCGAGCGTTCTTCGCCCTCTTGCAGATAGGAGTCGATCGTGATCGTGCCCAGATCGAGCGCTTCACGTGGCGGGTCGGTGATTGGCTCCATCACTTCGTCCTTTCGCTGTTCCGTGGCAAGCGCGTCTGACGCATCATCGAACGACGTCCCGCGCAAGACGTAGCCCGGAGAAGATCTGGCTGCGGATCGGCAGATCCCAGTTGCGAAACGTGAGACTCGCGACGTGCGGGTCGGTCGCCCATGAGCTGCCGCGCAGCACTCGGTAGTCCTCGCCGAAGAACACTTCCGAGTACTCGCGATAGGGGTGTGCCACGAATCCTGGGTAACCGTCGAAATGGCTGCTTGTCCACTCCCACACACGGCCGATGCCCGCGAGCACCCCCTGACTGGCTGCCTTCTCCCACTCGGCCTCGGTGGGCAGTCGCGCTCCGAAGGCTTTGGCAAATGCCTCGGCCTCGAACCAGCTGACGTGGCAGACCGGGGCGTCGGGATGCCCGTTTGGCGCCCGTCCGCCGAACTGTCCCCAGCTTGCGTTCGTGACCGGGAAAAGCGCGATTTGAAAGGCAGCTAGCTCGACTGTGTGGCGTGGACGCTCGTTGTCGTAGGCAAAGCCGTCGGGACCCGCGCCCATCTCGAAGGAGCCGGCCGGCACGTCGATCCATTCGCTGGCCTCTGCTTGCCGATCAGCTTTGGAGGCGCCTGCAATCTCCTCGTCGCCCATGAGCGCTTCCAGACTCGGTTCGCCCGCCGCCAACAAGCCGGCGAGAGCCATCGTCTGGCGCATCGTCTCGGTGTGCTGCAGCTCGTGGCGCAGCACCAGCTCATAGATGGTGCCGTCGCCGACACCTTGCCGCGACAGCGCAAGTGCGCTGAGCTGGCGCACTTCGCTCAGATAGACCCGTGCCTGCGCGGGATCCAACAGCTCGATCTCGCCTCGGACCGAGCGGGGCGTCTCGAAGGCGTCGTAGAGCTCGGCCAAGTCGGGCCGCAGCAGCTCCAGGCCGCCGTGGCGGTGGGCCAGCCACAGGTCCTCATACGCCGCGATGTGCGCAAGATCCCAGACCAGGGGACTCATGATTGGTGAGAGCACCCGGCTGAGCTGCTCGTCGCTCAGATGAGCGACGAGCGCGAGCGTGCGCTCTCTGACGCTATTGAGTGCCGCCAGCGCCTCCTCCGGCCCTGGGGGCTGGCGGTGGTGAGCGATGGGGTCGCGGGGAGCGATCGTAGCCATAGCTTCGCTCGCCAACTCTAGAAGGTCAGGCCATCATCGTGGGCATTTTCTCATCAGGCGTGGCGCGTTTGGCCTCGGGCTTCGGGGCCTCGGCCTTCGGAGCTCAGGGCGTCATCGTCTCTGCGGCGGCCAGTGCCGGGCCGTACGTGGGGTCGCGCAGCAGCGACTGGCGGATGCCCTCGCCGAGGATTCCACTCTCGCCGCGCGAAGCGCCGAGGATCGTCCATTCGTGTTCGCGGCGATCCGAGTCGCGACTGCGAGCGCGCAGGCCGCCAGTGCCACGCCTGAGTGCCAGGCGACGACCTGTCGCGGTCGCGATCGCCACGCTGTCGAGGCCCCTGACCTCGAGCTCGGGGGCTCGCTCCAGTCTAACTTTGACCGGTTGCTCGGCTGCCTGGGCGACGCCTGTCAGCGCGCCCGCGCCGGATCGCAACGGGCTCACCTCCCAGCCCAAGCGCGAAGCCAGCCAGCCCACCAGCAGCATCGCTGCGACCGTCGAGTCGGGATGGTGGCGAACCGAGACCGTGTCAATGTTTTGTAGCTCCGCCCGCATGTTCCGCGAGTCGAACGCCGCCGCGACGCGCTCGCGCCAAGGGGTGCTGCGTAGCCATGCAAGATCTACTACGTAGGCGCGTTTGCGCAACTCACAAGCGCGTCCGATCGCGTCGCGCCAGGACGGATCGTCGAGCGAGTCCACCAGCACCGCCTGGGCGAGCTCGAGCAGCGCATCGACGGCCTCGGGATGGCCGTGTGGCGACCACAGCAGAGTTGTCAGGTCGGTGACGACCAGCGGGTCCACGATCGTCACGAGGTCGTCGAGGTGGCGCTCACCGATCTCAACCGTGACCGTCTCTCGCAACAGTCCCAGCTCGTCGTTGCCAGGTTCACCCTCGGAGGAGACGACCGCGCGGGCGTTGAGGGTGGTGCGGTGGGGGTCATAGGAGAGCACGACCAGTCGCGATGCGTGATAGCGACCTACTGCGGCCAGGCGGTTTGCGATCTCGCCGCTGTAGCTGCTCTCGACGAACGTCACCATGTTCAGCGCTCGCGCTGGAACCAGCACGCCGTTTTCGCTGTGACGCTGATTGACCAACTCGCGTAGTGCCGCTTCGATCGCGTCGGGAGTCGTGCGTTGCGCGCTCCACACCGCATCCGGCAGCGGAGTTGAGGGTGGCAAGGGGGAGGAGGACATATGCACTTTTTGTGCCGAATACGATAGTGACTACGATATGTAGCAACTATTAGCTAGCGAGTAAGAACCGAATACAACACTCCTGCTTTCCCATGCGTGAGCCGCCCTGACGGAGGTCAAATCGCTCGCCACGAGTGCTCGGGCAGCAGGATCTCATCTGCCTCACTGGGACCCTGCGAGCCTGATTCGTACTGTGGCAATGGCCCCGGCGTCTGCTCCCAAGCTTGCAGTACCGGATCGCAGATGCGCCACTGCGCCTCCACCTCGTCGTCGCGTGTGAACAGCGTCGCGTCGCCACGCATGGCGTCGGTGATCAAACGCTCGTAGGCCTCAGGCGACTGCGATAGAAACGCGGTCCCGTAGAGGAACTCCATGTGCACGGGCCTGATCACCATGCGTGAGCCCGGGATCTTTGCGCCAAGGCGCAGCGAGACCCCCTCGTTGGGTTGCAGGGTGAGGATCAGCTGGTTGGGCAGCACCCCAAGCGAGCCGTCCTGGCTGAAGGCAAGGTGGGGCACCGGCTTGAGCGTCACAGCGATCTCGGTCACTTTGCGCGCCAGTCGCTTGCCGGTGCGCAGGTAGAAAGGCACCCCAGCCCAACGCCAGTTGTCCACCTCCAAGCGCAGTGCCGCGTAGGTCTCGGTGATCGAGCTCTGCGGTATGCCCGGCTCTTCCAGGTAGCCCTCCGCGTCCTCACCGCCCGCGTGGCCTTTACCGTACTGCGCCCTGACCGCCATCTGCTCGATCTCCTCCTCGAGCGGCTCAGCAATCGACTGCAGCACCTTGACCTTCTCGTTGCGTACCTCGTCCGCGGTGAAGCTGACCGGAGGCTCCATCGCCACATGGCAGAGCAGCTGCAGCATGTGGTTCTGGATCAGGTCACGCAGCGCGCCAGCGTGGTCGTAGTAGCCGGCGCGCGTGCCGATCCCGATGTCCTCCGCCGCGGTGATCTGTACCTGGTCGATGTAGTTACGGTTCCACAGCGGCTCGAACATGCCGTTGGCGAAACGGAATGCCATCATGTTCTGGACCGTCTCCTTGCCCAGGTAGTGATCGATGCGGAACACCTGTTGCTCCTCGAACACTCCGAGCACGCGCCGGTTGAGCTCGCGGGCCTCCTCTAGGGACGTGCCAAACGGCTTCTCGATGATTACGCGTACGTCGGTCTGCTCGTGGCGGTCGAGTCCCTGCTTGCCCAGCGCCTCCACGATCACAGGAAAGAAAGAGGGCGCTGTCGACAGGTAGAAGGCTCTGTTCAAGGGCTCGCCGTCGCGCTCCTCGAAACGGTCGAGCACCTTCTCGAGTTTTGCGTACACCCGCTCGTCGTCGAAGGTTCCCGGCACATACTTCACGTGCTCCAATAGGCGCCCCAGCACATCTGGATCGGGCGTGCGTCGCGAGAATTGACGGATCGCTTGCTCGCACTCCTCGCGATAATCGGCGTTTTCCTTTTCGCGGCGTGACACGCCGATGAGGTGAAAGCGCTCGGGCAGCGCACCGTCGTGCGCGAGGTTGTACAGCGCCGGCAGCAGCTTGCGTCGTGCCAAGTCGCCTGTAGCGCCGAAGATCACGAGCGTCGTGGGGGGAACCGGAAGGCGCTCCAACCCGGCGGTGAGCGGGTTCTCCGACTCGAGTGCGACCGCTGTCACGGGCGGGGCGACTTCTTCACCGCGTGACCACCGAACTGGTTGCGCAGTGCCGCCAGCACACGGTGGGCGAAGTCGCCGTTGCCGCGCGAGGAGAAGCGCTCGTACAGCGATGCGGTGATCACCGGCGTCGGCACGTCTTTGGCGGTGGCGTCCTCGATCGTCCAGCGTCCCTCGCCCGAGTCCTCGGTGAAACCCTCGATCGCCTGCAGCTTGTTGCCGTCGGCTTCGAATGCCCGCGCGGCAAGTTCGCAAAGCCATGAGCGCACCACCGAGCCCTGGTTCCACAGGTGCGCGATCTTGGCATTGTCAAGCTTGTACTCGGACTTGTCGAACACGTCGAAGCCCTCGGCATAAGCCTGCATCAGCCCGTACTCGACGCCGTTGTGCACCATCTTCACGTAGTGCCCGGCGCCGGAGGAACCGAAGTGCATCCAGCCGCGCTTGCCGATCGCCGCCACGCTGTCCGCGTTCGTTGGCGGCGCCAGTACGTCGAGGATCGGCGCCAGCCCTTTGACCGCTGCCGGCGGGCCGCCAACCATCATGCAGTAGCCAACGTCGATCCCCCACACGCCGCCGGAAACGCCCACGTCCACATAACGGATGCCGAGTTTTGTCAAAACCTTTGCGCGGCGCTTGTCGTCCGTCCACTTGGAGTTGCCGCCGTTGACGATCGTGTCGCCCTTATCAAGCAGCTTCGCAAGCTTGTCAACCGTCTGTTGAGTCGGATCGCCGGCAGGCACCATGATCCACACGATCCTTGGTGCCTCGAGCTTTTTGACGAGATCGGCCAGCGAGCTCGCGCCGCGCGCGCCGTTCTTTTGAGCCTGGGTCACGGCCTTCTTGTCGAAGTCGAACGCGACCACCTCGTGCTCGGAGTCGCGTCGGATGCGATGAACCATGTTCCCGCCCATCTTGCCCAGCCCGACGAATCCGATCTCGGTCATTGCGCACGATCCTACCGCCCAGCCAAGCGGCTACGGAATGACACCCCAAGGTATCGTTGCAAAGACACGGCTTCCTCGCGCCACGGGAACGCCCCAGCATCTCCAAAAATTGCTCATCGGGCGCGAAACAAGACTGAACATCCCGACCCAGGAGGCTCACGCTCGATGAACACACCCACGCGCCCAGACCGCAATCTCGCCCTCGAGCTGGTGCGCGTCACCGAGTTCGCCGCGCTCGCCGCCGCCCCGCTTGTTGGCATGGGCGACAAGGAGGCCGCTGACCAGGCTGCTGTTGACGGTATGCGCTACGCGCTGCACTCGGTCGCGATGGACGGCACCGTTGTGATCGGCGAGGGCGAGAAGGACGAGGCGCCGATGCTCTACAACGGCGAGCGCATCGGCGACGGTTCCCCGCCAGAGGTAGATATTGCCGTCGATCCGCTGGAGGGCACCACGCTTGCCGCCCACGGCATGCCGAGCGCTTTGGCGGTAATCGCGCTGTCGAGCAAGGGCACCATGTTCGACCCAGGCCCATGCGTCTATATGGAAAAGATGGCCGGTCGCCCTGAGATCGCCGACCTGCTCGACCTCGACCGCCCACTGTCTGAGACCGTCAAGCTGATCGCCGAGCGCAAGGACCGTCCCGTAGGGGAGGTGATTGTCGTCGTGCTCGACCGGCCTCGGCACGAGGCCGCCATCCGCGAGATTCGCGAGGCCGGCGCGCGTGTGCGCCTGATTCCTCACGGTGACGTTTCAGCCTCGCTGTTGGCCGTCACCGAGCGCTCCCCGGTCGATCTTCTGTGGGGCATCGGCGGCACGCCCGAGGGCGTCATCTCCGCCGCCGCCATCAAGTGCCTCGGCGGTCAGATGCTTGGACGGCTGTGGCCACGCGACGAGCAAGAGCGCGCGGCTGCGCTGGAGGCGGGCTATGACTTGGAGCGCGTGCTGGATCGCGACGATCTCGTAGTCGGTGACGATGTCTTCTTCTCGGCCACGGGCATCACCGACGGCGACGTCCTTCAGGGAGTCCGCTATCCCTCCGCCGGCGGGGCCACCACCGAATCGCTCGTCACGCGCTCGCGCTCGGGCACGGTGCGCCGGGTACGAGCGACGCACGACCGCGAAAAGCTACGTGCACTGGCTGGAAACGGGCGCTTCGGGTAGAGGTCGCCTCAGGGCCGCTGCTCGCGCGCGCGGCTAGCTTCGAACTGTCCCACCCTCGACTCCGCCAAGTCGAGGCGCGCAAGCGAGCGCAGGAAGCCATTGGTCACGAACACGTGGATCTTCGCCTGTGTGGCGTTGTAGACATGCTTGCCGAGCCTCGTCGCGATCGCTGGGTGGAAGTTGGCGACTTCCACCTCGACGTGCAAGCGCGCGCAGCCGTCCGCCTGAGCCGGCAATCGGCGCACGTCGATTTGCAGATGACCGAGGCCTCCGTGTCCGCTGCGCGCCACGAGCAGCCCGCGCTTGATTCGCCAGCGCACCATCCCGCGCTCAGCGTCCATCTCGTATTCGGGCGCATCGAAGCTCAGCAGCTTCAGGTGACGCTCCAGCAACACCACCGAGCGCTCGGACTCGCTGTAGACCACCCGCACCAGTCCCAGCGTCACACGTGCGATGAAGCGCCAGTAGGTGCGTGCCAGCCGCTCCAGGTGTCCCGGAGTCCACAGCTTCTGAAGCTCTCCTTGCCCGAGCGTCACATCGGCGCTCTGCACCGAGCGCATCGCACCGCTCGTCCGGTCTTCGGTCGTGTGGTCGACTAGCTCCGACACCTGGGCAAGCTTCGGCATGCGCCTCACACCGCAAAGGCTATCCGCGGATGAAGTGGGCCTACTCGACCGTTGATTTGAAGTGCGACGTGGCTGGCGAGAGTGTTCGGCAAGCTGCCGATCGGCGCGCGTCTTGTCCTTACTTGCTGATATCAACCTCCTGTGAGAGACCAGCCCAACCAATCGATCTCCTCCTCAGCGGTCGCCGAGCGCTTGGTACGCGCTGCACGCGCCGCTCAGCAGCTCAGCGACGTTCTCTGGGAGACATTGCAAGAGGAGCTGAGCAGAGGGCCCCACGCCGAGCGAGTCAGGGAGCTCTCCGAGCGGCTCGTAGAGGTGTCCTCCACGGTTGCCCTGCTGGCCGCCGCGCCCGGAGCTAGGGCCACGGGCTCGGACGCCCCAGATTCAAAGCTTGATTCCGGGGATGGTGAGTGGACCCGCAACGAGCCTGAGGCTCTCGGTTCCAGCGGAGCGCTCAGCGCGAGGACCGCTACCGGGAGATCGACGCAAGCCGGTGCGCCACCAGTTAGCTCGCCACCAGGCGCTTGGGGCTCTGAGGAGCCCCAAGCCGAGCGTCGCAAACCGCCTGCCCCGTCGCGGCCAGAGACTTCGCCCCCCGCGGCGTTGCAGTCGATTCCTACAAGCGCCGGCGAGTACACGTTCACAAAGCTCGTAGACGAGCAGGAGCAGACCGCTGCACAGCAGCCGCTGGCGTCAGTGGAGCCGATTCAGCCCGAGATCGAGATCAGAGACGTCCGTCGTGAAGAGGGACCCTCCGCTTGGGTCTCCTCAGTCGGTCGTCTGCTTGTCCGCCATGCCGAGGATGGCCTGCCGTTCGCGGTCCTACTGGTCGAGATCGTTGACGTCGCGCGTCTGGAGCGCTCGGAGACCCCGCACGATCTGCACGGCCTCGTGGCTCAGGTCGAGACTGCGCTAGGTCGCGGTATGCGTGC
Source organism: uncultured Solirubrobacterales bacterium (assembly GCA_963827045.1). Taxonomy (GTDB): domain Bacteria; phylum Actinomycetota; class Thermoleophilia; order Solirubrobacterales; family Solirubrobacteraceae; genus Palsa-744. The sequence continues at coordinate 300,873 of CAWGZH010000002.1, read as the reverse complement.
CACGGATCGGCTCTCGCGCGAGACGCTTGGCCGCTATTGGCTGGTCGCCCCAGAGACGAATGGCACCGGCGCGCAGATGCTCGCGGAGCGCTTGGCGCGGCTGGTGCGCACCTCCGCCACACATCGCAACGTCCCGATGGAGGTCGCGATCGGCATAGCCGTCTGTCCCGACGACGGCACCGAGGCACCCGCGCTTGCCGCTCGCGCCGATCTCGGTGTCTACTCCGCGCGGGCCACGGGACGCTCGATCGCCCATACCGATCCGCCTACGGCCAGCTGAATTGGCTCAGACGGCGGCGGTGCCGCCGCTGGCAGCTTCTTCGGGTGTCGGTTGCACTTCGGCGGGCACACCCAACAAGGGGGTGTTGGGTGCCTGACCCACCACCTTTGTCTTGATCCGCACCGTCTCTGCGATTGTCAGCGCGCTGGCAGCGCCCCAGGTCAGATCCCAGGTTGCGCCATTTCCATACGGACCGCGATCGATCACGGGCACAGTCAGGCGGTGGCCCTTGTAGTTGACGAGCACAAGTGTTCCGCACGGCAGCGTCCTCGATGCCACTCCCACGATCACCGGACTCATCGTCTGTCCGCACGCGGTCTTCTGACCATAGAAGCCAGGCCCGAACCAGGTGGCGATCTGAGCCTTCGTGCTGGGCGCGGCGGGTGTGCCTGCAGTTGTCGTGCCAGGGGCGCTGGCGCCTCCCGTGGCGGCTAGGGCCTCAGGGCTCGACGGCCGCCTCGCAAAGAAGCGCGATGGCAAGGACGAGCAGCGTTGTTTTCGCAAGCGTGCGGTTCATATCGATGTTCTTCGCGTCGCCTACGGGGTGAGCTGACGGGCTCGCGCTCTACTTCTGCGCTACGGCCTGAATCAGGCCGATTCGCCCCCGTGAACCGCCTGCTCCCTACTTGGGATGCACGCGGACCACATTGGGTCCCCCGTTCCTCGCGACCTGGGTCACGAGAACTCGGCGTCGGCGTAACTATACAGAAGCTCAGGGACGGCGCAGCAGCGAAAAGGCGTCCTTGAGGAGACGACCGCCGGCGGTGAGCCCGGAGTTGGCGAGCTCGCCGATGATGTCGGCCACGGACTCCACGACCTCGGTCCCACTCGGCGGACTGACGCTCTTGCCGAGCTCGAGCTCCTCCTCCGGCTCATAGCCCTGCTTGGGAGCAGGCGGCTCGGCCGACTTGGCGATCGGCTTCCGCGCGCGCCTCTTGGTCGATGCGGCCATCTTCGCGGCGACAGGCTTCCTGGCCGTCGGCTTCTTGGCTGCCACTGGCTCGGCCACTGCAGGGCTCTCTCTCGCGACGTGCTTCTTGGCCGTAGCCGCCCGAGCGCTCTTTGTCTTCGTCGTTGTGAGCGTCTTGGCCGCTGCTGTGCCCTTCTTGGTCGCCGTACTCGTCCGGGCGGCGGCTCGACGTGCACTCGCACGTTGGGGCCGGGCCCGTGGTAGCGACGCGAGGATGCCGCCCTCAGGGATCGAGTCGGCTTCGCGTCCGTTGCGGCTTTCGCTCGGACTCATCGTCCTGCAATCATCGCGCACCTAAGAGTCGCGTGCAGCTACGAGCGATTTTCGGCTGCTTCGCCGCGTTAAGCCGTTACGATAGACGCGTACATCTGAGTTGTACTGTCGGGCGGGTTTCGGCCACAACCCCGGCTAAGGTAGTCCTCTAACAGCACTCCGAGGGGGTCCCGCCGGCGGGTCCTGCGCCCTCGGGGCGCCTTACGACGGAAACGGGAAAAGCATGTCAGTGGTGGAACTGCAAGAGCTAGAAGAGGTCAAGAACCTGTTGACCAAGGGGCAGCAGGTAGGAGTGCTCACGTTTGCCGAGATCTCCACGGCGACCTCCGACCTCGATCTGGACGAGTCCGACGTCGAGGAGCTGCACGGCTACCTCGAGAAATCCGAGATTGAGCTTGTCGAGGACATCGATCCGGCCACTGCGGCCGGCTCACAGGTGGAACGCGCGCCCGACAAGCGCGGCCGGCGCAAGGCCAAGACCGCCTTGGACCTCAAGCCTGACATGACCACCGACTCCTTGCAGCTGTTCCTCAAGGACATCGGCAAGGTGCGCCTGCTCACCGCCCAGGAGGAGGTCGATCTCGCCAAGCGCATCGAGCGCGGCGACCTCGACGCCAAGCAGAAGATGGTCGAGTCCAACCTGCGCCTGGTCGTCTCGATCGCCAAGAACTACCGCAACCAGGGTCTTCCGTTCCTCGACCTGATCCAGGAGGGCACGCTCGGTTTGGTGCGCGCCGCGGAGAAGTTCGACTACCGCAAGGGCTTCAAGTTCTCCACCTACGCCACCTGGTGGATCCGCCAAGCGATCGCCCGTGCGCTGGCCGACAAGGCCCGCACGATCCGTATCCCTGTGCATGTCGTTGAGAAGCTCAACAAGATCGGCCGCGCCGAGCGTAAGCTCGTAACCGAGCTCGGTCGCGAGCCCACGGCCGATGAGATCGCCGAGGTGACCGGGATCGACCCCGAAGAGGTCGACTCGATCAAGCGCTCCGCCCAAGCCCCGGTGTCGCTGGAGAAGCCGGTCGGCGACGAGGAGGAGTCCGAGTTCGGCCAGTTCATCGCTGATGAGCGCGCCGAGTCCCCGTATGAGCGCGCCGCGGAGATCTTGACGAAGGAGGCTCTACGCGAGGCCCTGGAGAATCTCTCGTACCGCGAGCGTCGCGTGCTCGAGCTGCGTTACGGGCTCGGCGGCGAGCACCCCCGCACGCTCGATGAGGTTGGACGCACGTTCAACGTCACGCGTGAGCGCATTCGCCAGATCGAGAACCAGTCTTTGAAGAAGCTGCAATCTCTCGCGGAGGCCCAAAAGCTCCGCGATGTGGCTTAGCGCCCTCGTCCAGGCGCTGTCCCAGGCATCAAGTCGGCGCGTCTCCGCGCCGATGAGAGAGTCATGTTCGACGTGCATGCAGCGCTGCGCAAGCTCGTGGCCAGCAAGGGCTCCGACCTGCACTTGAAGGTCGATTCGCCGCCGCTGTATCGCGTGCAAGGGACGCTTGGGCCGGATCCGGATGCACCGCCACTTAGTGCTGATGACACCGAACACGCTCTGCACGAGCTACTCAACGATCAGGTCAAGCTGAAGGAATTCACCGACGAGCACGAGGTGGATTTCTCCTTTGAAATCGCTGATATCGCGCGCTTCCGCGTCAATGCCTTCCGCCAGCGCGGGCTCACATCGCTTGCCTGTCGTGCCATCCCAGCCAAGATCTCAAGCATCGACGAGCTTGCACTGCCTTCTGTCGTGCGCGACCTCGCCGAGGAAGAGCGCGGCATCATCCTGCTCACGGGCACCACTGGCTCGGGCAAGTCAACGACGCTCGCAGCGATGATCGACCACATCAACGTCACCATGAGCAAGCACATCGTCACGATCGAGGACCCGATCGAGTTCGTGCACAGCGACAAGCGCTCGGTCATCAACCAGCGCGAAGTCGGCATGGACACAAAGTCCTTCGAGCGCGCTCTGCGCCGTGTGCTGCGTCAGGACCCCGATGTGATCCTGGTGGGGGAGATGCGTGACGAGGAGACGGTACGCACCGCGCTCTCAGCGGCAGAGACCGGCCACCTTGTGCTCTCGACTGTGCACACCGTTGACGCCCCCGAGTCGATCAACCGCCTACTCGACTTCTTCCCGCCTCACCAGCACAACCAGGCACGCTCGATGATCGCCGGCACGATTCGCGGTGTCATCTCTCAGCGGCTTGTCTCCGGTGCCACGGGCGGTCGCGTGGCGGTCTGCGAGATCCTGCGCATGACCGGGCGTGTGCGCGACATGATCGTCGACCCAAACCAAACGGGCCAGCTGGGCGAGGCGATCTCCGCCGGCGCCTACTACGGCATGCAGACTTTCGACCAGGCGCTCTTCCATCACGTCAAGGCGGGTCGCGTCACGACCGAGGAGGCCCTGAAGGTCGCGAGCAGCCCACACGACTTCAAGCTGCTATTGCAGGCCGATGGCCGCGTGGGCACCACGATGGAGGACGTTGCTCAGGCTCAGGCCCGCCGCGACGGGGCCGATGCGCCGGCACCGCATATTCCTCCGCAGCCGGCTGCGCCTGCGCCAAGCGCCCCCGCAGCAGTCGGCTGAACCGGTCGCGCAGCCGAGCCTCCGCTACTTCACTTGGTAAAGTAACGGTTGAAATGGCCGCTGACGACACTTGCCCGGTATGTCGCACCGCCGAGGTGGTGTGCGGTAAGTGGACGCTGCTGCTCGTTCGCGACTTGGCCGAGGGACGTACTCGCTTCTGTGAGCTGGAGCGCTCGCTTGCGGGCATCAGCCCGCGCACGCTGTCGCTGCGCCTACGCGCACTCGAGGAGGAGGGCATTGTCGAGCGCCACACCTTTCCCGAGGTCCCTCCGCGCGTGGAGTACGCGCTGACCGAAAAGGGCTTGGCGCTGCTGCCGATCATCGAGGACATGCGCTCCTACGGGGAGCGTTGGCTCGGTATCGGCTGCGAAGAGGCGGTCGCCTCGGCGCTGATCGCCGCGGTCGCGTAAGTAGATCTCCTCGTTCTGGACGCACGGCTCGGCGGAGCGATCCGTGCTGAGCTGATGTCTCCCAAAGTGGGCTGCGCGTCAACATCCCCTTTATGTGGGTTGGGGGGACTTGTTTTGGTACCTAAGCTTTACCTACGTGTTCGCAAAAGGGGGTGTGTTCTGAGCACACCGAAATCGTCTATGCCAAAGCCGGAGGGGTTTGGGCGAACGCAAAGCGCCCTGCGCCGGCAGGAGCCCTGGCACGCGCGGCGAAGTGAGCCAATCGTGCGCTCTCTCCAATTGCAAGCCGCACTCGCCGAGTTCGTCGCTGAGGCCGCCGACAGCCTGCATGTGGACGTCGCCGCCGGCCAAGAGGTGCCCTTCGAGCTCGCCTCGCAGTCCGGTCGCGGGCGTGGCGCAGCTTCTCTGTACTGCTACCGCCCACTCACCGACGCGTTCATCGCCGAGCGCTTCCCAGAGTTGCGCCGGCTCGACGCTTATGCCCAAGCCGCGGGTTTGCTCGACGATTTCGAGGCGCTTGACCGCTATTTGATCGCAAGCGGTGTGGAGCCCGGCCGTGCCGGTGGTCATGGTCGTCGCGGTGGTCGCGGTGGTGACCGAGACCGCGGCAGCGACCGCCCGGACGGCAGCCGCGCAGACGCCGCGTTGCTCGTGCTGCTGCAGGAGGTCTTCGACCAGCAAACCGACTTCGATCGCTCGAAGATCGGTCAATACGAGCAGCGCGTCGAGCACGCCCTCGAGCGCCTGGAGGACTCGACATTCGCCGCCGCGGGTGAGGTCACGCTCGTAGCGACCCTGCACGGCTTGACGATCGCCTCGCCGGAGCTGGCGCTGGCGCGCGGCCTCTTGATCGCTCACCCCGACGCCCTACAAGGTGCGCCCGAGCAGGCACAGGCCGGGCCCCGCGGCGAGGATGACCATCTGCTCGTCGTCTTCAGCGCACAAGCAGCCAATCCGCGCGGGGCGATCGCCCAGGGTGAGGAGGTGCTGCGCGAGCTGTTGCGCGCGCTGCGTTTGTTCGGCGACGGCCGCATCGCGCTGGGCGCGCTCGCCTGGGCACGAACCGGCTCGGCACCTTGGGCCGCGTTTGCGCTCGGCAGCGGCGGGCGTCCGCACGGCATGCTTGTGGTGAGTGCCGAGCAAGAGGACGAGCTGCGAGCCTTCTGCAACCTGGTTTCGCGTCGTGCTCCGCACGCAAACGAGATCGCGTGGGCGCTACGACGTTTCGAGCTGGGCTGCGAGCGGGCCTCAGAGTACGAGGCGATCAGCGACCACTTGCTTGCCCTGCGCGCATTGCTGGGCGCTCCGTCTAAGTTCGAGCCCGCCACTCTGCCCGACGGCTTGCTCGCCGCGCGGCTGGCGGCATTGTGTGCGACGCCCGAGCACCGCGCCGTGCTTGCCGAGCGGACCTTGAAGGCAATCGCACTCGAGCGCCAAGCGATCTCTGGCGTGGCAGAGGAGCGCATGAGCGCGATCAACCTGGCGCGCGAGCTCTCAGACCATCTGCGCGCACTGTTGCGCGACGTGGTGTGCGGACACCTGCCGGCCGATCTCGGCTCGCTCGCAGACGAGTTGCTGCTCACAGGGAATGAGGAAGGCGAGGAGCTAGGAGAGCAGCAGGCGCCTATCGCATCGGCAAGCACGAGCGAGCCGCGTACCGGTCGTATTGTCGGATCCTCAGGAGAACAGGCGCTCGGCGACGACGCTCAAGCCGCCGAGGTCCTGCACGTCGCCGTCTAGGTGAGTCACGAGCAGCGGGTCGGGTTCATCAAGCCCCTGCGAAAGCTCAGCGACGCTCGCACGATCGCGCGTGGCGAGCACGTCGAAGTCGGCCAGGTTCCCCGCCACGCGCGCGGCAAGCGAAGCCCCAAGCTCGACCGAGAGCAGTTGCGTGATCTGCTCTGGCGTGTGCCCGTCGAGGCCGCGGTCGTGGACGCGGTTGACGATCAAGCCGCTGAACGCCATCTGCTTGCGCATCAGCTGAGCATGCAGGAAGATGGCCTCCTGCGCTGGCTCGTGCTCGGGTGAAGTGACGATCAAAAAGCCCGTGACTCGATCGCGCAACAGCTGCTCTACACCACGTGCACGCTCGCGAAAGCCGTCGGTGAGCGAGGCCAGCGAGCCGAAGAACCCGGATAGCTCGCTGAGCAGATCGACGCCCGTCACGCGGGCAAACACCGAGAACATCAATGCAGCACCACGCCCGAGCAGTCCGCGCGTGACGCCGCCGGGGGAGAGCAACACCTTCAGCGCGCGCCCCTCCAGGAATTGGGTGAGCCGGTCGGGCGCGTCGAGGAAGTCCAGCGCATCGCGCGAGGGAGGAGTGTCGAGCACGATCACATCCCAAGCGCCGCCGCGATGCAGCTCGAACAGCTTCGCGACAGCCGTGAACTCCTGCGAGCCGGCAACGGCCGATGAGAGCTCGCGGTAGATGCGGTTTGAGAGGACTTCATCGCGCGTACGCTCGTCTGGCGCCAAGCGCGCGATCAAATCGTCGAACGTGCGCTTGGAATCGAGCATCATCGCCCACAGCTCGCCGCGCGCTTCCACCCCGTGCTCGGCGAGCGTGTGCGGCTCGATCCGGTGTGGCTCGCCCGGAAGCTCGCGCAAGCCCAGCGCTCCGGCAAGTCGCTTGGCTGGGTCGATGCTCACGACCACCACCTTCTTGCCGCGCATCGCCAGCCCCAGCCCCAGAGCGGCCGAGATGGTGGTCTTGCCGACTCCACCTGCGCCCACGCACACGCACACCTGCTTCCCCTTCAAGCGCTTCTCCAGTGGAATGTGACGTGGTGGCACCGGTGGGATCGTAGGGGCACGCACCGAGGTGTCCCACGGCCGAGCGGACGTGCGTCGTGCCAGCGAGCACCGGCAGGCACGCAACAATCCCCATCCAACAGTGCAGGAATCGCGCAACGCTGTGCGAATACCGAAGCTCGACGGCTTTCCAAATTCGACCATCGGAGCCTGCCGTGAGCACACGGGCCAAGGTCATCGCGTTCGCCAATCAGAAGGGCGGGGTGGCCAAGACAACGACGACACTCAACCTTGCCGCCGCGTTCGCGGAGGAGGGACATCGCGTTCTGTGCGTCAACATGGACCCGCAGGGCAACTTGACGATGTCCCAGGGCATCGACCCGGACACGCTGGAGCTGTCGATGTATGACGTGCTCACCCAGCGCGCCACGATCAGAGAGGTGATTCGCAAGCGCGAGATCGATGTCGCGTGCGCCTCGATCGACCTCGCCGGCGCGGAGATTGCGATGTCAACGATGATCGGCCGCGAGCGCTCGCTGCAGAAGGCGTTCGAGCCGATCATGGAGGACTACGACTTCATCTGCATCGACACGCCGCCGAGCCTAGGACTTTTGACCATCAATGCCCTTACCGCCGCCAACAAGGTTATTGTGCCCGTGCAGTGTGAGTATCTATCGATGCGTGGGCTCATCCAGTTGCAAAACACCCTGGCAATGATTCGCGAGAACCTCAATCCGGACGTCGATATCGAGGGTATCCTCCCGACGCTGGTCGATTCGCGGACGATTCATGCCAAGGAGGCCATCGAGATCCTCGAGGAGAACTTCGGCGATCGCGTATTCGCGTCGCGCATCCGCAAGACGGTGCGCTTCGCCGAGGCCCCTGTGAAGGGAATGTCGGTGCTCAAGTACGAGCCGGATGGTGTTGCTGCGCAGTCCTACCGGCAGCTGGCACAGGAGGTCTTGGCTAATGGCAAACCCTAAGCGAGCATCGATGCGCGAAGGGCCGCTTGCGGCCCTGTTCCGCAAGACCGAGGAGCTGGAGAAGGACGAGCCCGTCGAGCAGCCGGCGGCTGACGCCGCAACGCCCGCAGGCGCCGTCGAACCAGCGTCCGAGGCGGCTGCGTCTGCCGGCGCAGCTGAGCCCGCGTCTGCCACGAGTCCTTCTCAGTCACAAGCACAGCATCCGCGCGAGAGCGGCGTGCCGCACCCGTCGTTGCGGCCCAGCATTGAGCAGGACCACGGGACTGCACACATCCCGAGCCCGCAGGAGCGCCTGCGCCACGCATTCTCCTCGGAGATCCCTGAGAACCTGATGGAGCGCCCAGGTGTTGCCCCCGAAAGTGATGCACCACACGGCAGAAACGCGTATACGTACGAGGCGCCGGCGCAAGAGCAGCCGCGTCCGTTTGGCGCCGCGATTCCGGTGACTCAGCCGGTGATACGCGTGGTAGGCGTTGGCGGCGCCGGCACGAACGCGGTCAACCGCATGGTCGAGGCCGAGGTCGAGGGCGTCGAGTTCCTTGCCATCAACACAGACTTGCAGTCGCTGCAGCAGTCCACAGCCGACATCACTTTGCACATTGGCGCCGAGCTGACTCGTGGCCTCGGCTCGGGCTCGGACGCAAACGTCGGCAGGCAGGCGGCGATGGACGACTACGACCGCGTCAAGGCTCTCTTGAAGGGCTCGGACATGATCTTCATTACGGCAGGCGCCGGCGGCGGCACGGGCACGGGCGCCGCGCCGATCGTGGCCCGCATCGCACGCGAAGTCGGCGCGCTCACCGTCGCGATCGTCACAAAGCCCTTCGGCTTTGAGGGCTCGCGCCGTGCCGAGCAGGCCGACCATGGCGTGGAGGCACTGGCCGAGGAGGTCAACACGCTGATCGTCGTGCCGAACAACCGCCTGTTGACCGTGCTCGACAAGCAGACGGCGATGGTCGAGGCCTTCCGCGTCGCCGACGACGTGCTACGCCAGGGCGTCCAGGGCATCTCCGATCTGGTCACGCTGCCTGGCCTGATCAACCTTGACTTCGCCGACGTGCGCACGATCATGTCTGATGCCGGCAACGCTTTGCTGGGGATCGGTATGGGCTTCGGCGAGAACCGCGCCTCCGAGGCGGCAGCCCAGGCGGTCGCCTCGCCGCTGCTTGAGACCTCGATGGAGGGCGCCCGCTCGATCCTCTTGTCGATCACTGGCGGCCGTGACCTGTCGCTGTGGGAGGTCAACGAGGCGGCAAAGGCGGTCTCCGAGGCGGCACATCCGGACGCGAACATCATTTTCGGAGCGATGGTCGACGAAAAGCTCGACGACCAGGTGTGGGTGACCGTCGTCGCCACCGGCTACGGCGTCAAGAACTCGCGCCCGCAGATGCGCGAGCCCGACGGCGAGCCGCGTGTAAAGCGCACGGGCCCGTCAGCCCGCGACACTCGTTCTTCACACGGTGACAGGCAGTCTCGTCGCGGCGGTCTGTCCGTCAGTGACATGGACGTTCCTGAGTACATCCCCAACTTCTGAGCACTGTGCTATCGCTCACGTATGAGCGAAGCTGAGAAGGGGGTTGTGGCGGCGGGCCATCCGCTGACCGCAGAGGCGGGAGCGCGGGTGCTGCGCGAAGGTGGCAACGCCGTCGACGCGGCCGTGGCGGCGATGCTCACCTCATTTGCCGCCGAGCCGCTGTTGACCGGCCTCGGCGCCGGGGGATACATGATGGTGGCCGGCGGCGGTCAGCAACCGACTCTGCTCGACTTCTTCGTGCAGGCGCCGGAGCGGGCCACGGACGGCAGCGCAGCCGAGTTGGAGGCGGTGGACGTCTCCTTTGGCGACGCCGTGCAGGTGTTCTACATCGGCGCGGCCTCGTGTGGGATATATGGAGCACCGGCGGGCGCCTGCGAGGCGATCAAGCGCTGGGGCACGATCGAGCTCGCCGAGCTGGTGGCACCGCCGGCGATGCTCGCGCGCGAGGGGGTGGTGCTCAACAAGGGCCAGGCCTACATCGCAAAGATCCTCGGCGACTTGCTCTGCTCGACCCCAGAGTGCGCAGCACTTTGGGCGCCGCACGGTGGAGTGCTGCGCGAGGGCGAGCTGCTGCGCAACCCCGAGCTTGGCGACGCGCTGCTCAGGCTGGGGCAGGAGGGCGCTAAGCCTTTCTACAACGGAGATATAGCCGACGCGGTATGCGAGTGGTTGGGTGAGCGAGGCGGCTCGCTCACAGCCAAAGAGCTAAGTGCCTATAAGGCGATTGAGCGCGAGCCGCTGCCGATGCGCTATCGCGACCGCGAGGTGCTGACCAACCCACCACCATCGGCCGGCGGCACGCTGCTCACATATTCGCTGGGCCTGCTCGACGCGCACCATTCGCCGCCCGCGCTCGAGGCTGTGATCGGCGCAATGGAAGCGGCCCAAGACGAGCGAACGGCCGAGTTCGTCCAGGGACTTTCAGATGAGGATTTTGGGGCGCGCTTCCTCTCGTCACGACTCGGGTCCACGACCCATATCTCTGTGCTGGACAGGCAGGGGCGTGCCTGCTCTGTGACGTGCACCAATGGCGAGGGATCGGGCGTCGTGGTCCCGGGAACGGGCATCCACTTGAACAACGTGATGGGCGAGGAGGACCTCGAGCCCGCTCGGCTTCCACAGCCATCCGGCCGGGCGACGCATGCCGAGCATGATGGCGCCAACGATTGTGATGCGCGAGGGAGAGGTCGAGCTGGTGCTCGGTAGTGCCGGCTCCAACAGAATCCGCTCGGCGCTGCTGCAGACGATCGTGGGGGTTGTCGATTTTGGTCTGCGTGCCCCCGAGGCGGTAAGTGCGCCGCGCGCCCACTTCGAGGAGGGAATCGTCTACCACGAGCCGGGGATCGAGCCCGCGCCCGGCGCTGGCGGCCGCTCGCGCGAGGTCGTGTGTTTCCACGATCTCAACCTGTTCTTCGGTGGTGTCCAAGCGGTGCAGCGCCAAGGCTCGGAGCTGATCGGAGCAGGCGATCCGCGCCGGGGCGGCGTGGCGGTGGTGGCGTGATCTTCTCGAAAAGGCGCTTCCCCTGCGCGCGCGGGGGAGTTTGGCTTGGGCTGTGGCCGGGTGCGCGCCGGTGGGTTGGGAGCTCTCCAGATCTGCATGCCCCCCGCGCGCGCAGGGGGCATGTGCTGCTGGCAGGTCTTTTCCTGTGGGGCGCGCTGCTGGTCGGCGGCTGCGGCGGCGTGCTCTCGCCAGACCTGTTCATCGTGTATCGCAGCGGCAGCGTACCTGGAGCCAAGCTGACGATGCTCGTCAACGAAGAAGGCGTCGTGCATTGCAACGACGGGCCTGCACGCCATCTGAGTGACCCGCAGATAATCGAAGCGCGCACGATCCAAGAAAACCTGGAAGAACCGGCGGCCAAGCACGAGTCGCTGCCCGCCGAGCCCGGCTCAGTGCTGAGCTACTACTTGCGCGACGCCAACGGTACGGTGCGCTTCAGCGACAACTCGTCGCATCAGCCGACGGCGATGCGCAAGCTCGCCGGCTTCGTGCTGACGGTTGCCCAGAGCGTTTGCGGGCTGCCCCAACAGGGGGCTTGAGGCTGCTCAGCAGAAGTGCACCTTGCCATTGGAGCGCGCGCGCAGCTGCGCGCGCTCGACCAGCTCCATCTGCTTGATGGCGGCGCGAAACAGCAGCGTGAGCAGGCGCAGGCGCGCGTTCTCCGAGCGCAGCTCCAACAGCTCCTGCTTGGCGTCGGTGCCGAAGTCCACGGTGCCGGCCATCGCATAGGCGCTCATCGCTTCCAGCTCCCGCGGTTCGAGTACGCGGTCGGTCGCCTGCTCCACGAGCTCGCCGTAAAGCTCATGGGCCTCGCGCGCAGCCTGCTGGTCGAGAGTCTCGTCGCGCTCGGCGACGAACTCGATCACTCCCGCCGGATAGGGAAGGTCATCCTGGCGCTCGAGCAGGCGAAAGACGCGCGTGCCGCGCACCAGGATCGTGAAGCGGCCGTCGTCTTCGCGATCGAGCACGCTCTCGATCTCACAAGCGCAGCCGACCGGCTTCAGCTCGTCGTCTGCGAGCCACACGATCCCGAACTCGCTCTCGCCATCGATGCACTCCTCGATCATCGCGCGATAGCGATCCTCGAAGATGTGCAGCGGAACGCTCTCCGTCGGCAGCGCGACGATCCCAAGCGGGAACAGCGGAAAGTCTTGGACAGGGGCTTCTGGCACGTATTCCAGTCTATGCACGTAGAGACCGCCAGCCAGACCGTCCGGCGGCCCACTACACTTCCGCGGATGGAGAACGAGCTGATGAAGCGTGTGATGTGGTCCGGCCTGCTGACCGCCGTTGGTGCGCTAGCAAGCATCATTACCCAGCGGGCGGCCGCCCAGTTGTGGCGACGCGTGTTCGACGAGGAGCCCCCGGAGTGAGCGACGGCCCCTACCCGCCCCCCGGCCAGGACGGGCGACAGCAGGGCATCGCCGCAGCGATAACCGAGGTAACCGAGCGCGCGAGCCTCTTGATCCGCGAGGAGATCGAGCTCGCGAAGACAGAGATCACAGAGAAGACGACGCGTCTTGCCAAGGGCGCGGTCGTGGCGATCGTCGCCGGTGTGTTCTTCTTCACCGCACTTTTCTTTGTTCTGATCGGGTGCGCATGGTTGCTCTACTTCGAGCTGCCGATCGGCAACGAGTTCACCTACTTCTGGGGCTTCTTCGCGATGGCGCTGATCCTTGTAGTGCTAGGTGCGATCGCCGGTCTACTGGCCTACAAGGCCGTCAAAGCGGGCGCGCCTCCGACCCCGGACATGGCGATCGAGGAGGCTCGCAAGATCCGCGAGACGGTCAGCTCGTCCTCTGGGCCGTCTACTCCGCCGACGCCTTTTGCACATGCCGCAGCCGCTGCGCCAGCGAGTCCACCGCCGCCACCCGCCGAGTCTGCGCCCGCCGGGTCAGGATCGAACGCGCCGGCCGGCTCCACGGACCAGAAATCTGGAACGACGACCGATAGTGGGCTTGGAAGGGGGACAGTCGATGGCACAACGCTCGACAGCTGAGATCCGTAATTCGATCGAGGCCAACCGCGCTGAGTTGGCTGTGTCGCTTAACAATCTGCACGGCGAAGTCGCGCGCATCACCGACTGGCGCGGGCAGCTCGAGCGCCACCAGCGCGAGATCGCGATCGGTGCGGCGGTGTTTGGCGTGCTGCTGCTCGGGCGCCGGCGGCGCAAACGTCGCCGCGGCTAGTAATAAATCTTCTCTGAATAGCTGGCATGCTTCGGATGTTTAGATGAACTGCTTGCGTCGCTGACGCGCTCGTTTGCGTATCAACTGATCCGTCACGCAGATCTGCGCGAATCGTTGGGGTAAGTCTCAGTCCCCAACGAGGAGGCAAGCATGTCGCAAGACACGGAGAAGCAGGAGTCCGTCGTGCAACCGGCGGGAATAGTCGAGCGACTTGTGCGCGACGACGTGGATCGTAAGCGATTCCTGAAGGCTGTCGGCGGATTGGGCGCGGCGAGCTTCGGTACGTTCGTGCTTGCCGCGTGCGGTAGCAGCAAAAGCTCGACCACGGCAACGACTGCGGCCGTCGCTACCAGCACACAGGGTACTTCCGGTGCGAACACAACCGATATCGCGATTCTCAACTACGCATTGACGCTCGAGTATCTGGAGAGCCAGTTCTACCAAAAGGTGATTGCCGCCAAACTATTCAGTGGCAAAGTGGGAGCGCTCTTGACGAATTTCGGTGGTCAAGAGGACGAGCACGTCTTGGCGCTCCACGGCGCTGTTGCAAAAATGGGCGGGACTCCGGCAGCCAAGCCCGAAGCGAAGTTTCCGATATCAAATGCAGAACAGGTGGCCCAACTTGCCTATAGCGTCGAGAACCTCGGGGCAGCCGCCTATCTAGGACAGGCCGCGAATATTCAAAGCCCCGAAGTGCTGGCGACTGCGCTTTCCATCCACTCGGTGGAGGCGCGTCACGCCTCGACGCTCGGCACGCTGGTCAAGAAGCCGGTGACCCCAAACGGAGCGTTTGCCATTCCGGATGACATGTCAACCGTCCTAGCGGCCGTAAAGCCGTACATCGTCTAAAGCCGAATATACGCGAAAAGGAGCTTTGAGATCATGGTCGAGAACACACCCGCTCACCCGGAACTGGCTGCATTTGAGGTGCACGGCATGACTCGTGCGAGTTTCATGTTGCGCGGCGCGCTAGCTGCCGGCGCAGTCTATGGCACCACTGCGGTGGGCCCATTTGTCGCCCAGGCACTTGCTCAAACCGGCGGTGGAGATGCGGAAATACTCAATTTCGCGCTCACCCTGGAGTATCTGGAGTCCGCCTTCTACACCATGAAGGGAAAAGAAGTAGGACTCAGCGGTCAGGCCAAGACCTACGCCAAGGAATTTGGCATGGAGGAGGAGCAACACGTTGCGGCGCTGATGGGCGCAATCAAGGAACTGGGTGCACAGCCGGCCAAGTTGCCCACATTCGTTTTTCCTGGAACCAACGAAAAGAGCTTTCTTGCTCTGGCATCGGTTCTGGAGAACACGGGCGTCGGTGCCTACAACGGAGCCGCTCCGTCCCTGAAAAGCAAGCAGCTGCTCGGTGTCGCCGGCAGCATCGTGCAGGTGGAGGCGCGCCACGCGGCGGCGATAGACCTATTGGTCAACAGGAGCCCCACGCCCAACGGGGGATTTGACCTGCCATTGACAAAGACGCAGGTTCTGGCCAAGGCCGGTCCGCTGATCAAGTCCTGAGTCTCGGCAAGTCCTTGGTCTCGGCAAGCCCTCTGAGGCTGAGTCAGAACTCAGGACAGCAGCGAGTTTGGAAGGGCGCCTACACCGAGCAGGCCTGGACCGGTGTAGGTGCCAATTACCGGTCCCACCTCGGAGGCGAATAGAGCCTCTGAGCCGAAGATCTCGCGGCAGCGGTCCATCAGCCGCTCTGCCTGCTCAGTGGCTTGGATGTGCTGCACTACCCAGCGGTCGGCGCCGCTGTCGTGCAGCTCCTGGGCGTACTGCACCATGCGCTCGAACGCGCGCTTGGCGGTGCGCACCCGCTCGACAGGCGTGATCTCGTAGTCGAGCGAGAGGATCGGCTTGATCTTGAGCGTGCTGCCGATCCACGCTTGGGCATTGCCGATGCGCCCGCCACGGCGCAGGTACTCGAGCGTGTCGACGCAGAACCAGATTTTCAGCGCCTTGCGTGCCTCCCGCGCTCGCGCGGCCACGGCATCCTTCTCGGCACCTCTGTGCGCCGCCGCCGCGGCTGCCAGCAACACCATACCCAGGCCGCCGCAAGCGGTTTCCCCATCGATCACCTCGATGCGCTCACCCAAGCCGCGCTCGATCAGGAGGCTCTGTGCCTGGCGGGCGGACTCGCATGTGCCAGAGATGCCGCCCGCAAGATGGATCGAGACGATGTCCTGGCCGGCTTGGAGCAGCGGCTCCCACACGGCGAGAAAGTCACCGATCGATGGTTGCGAGGTGGTCGGCAGATCCGGGTCGGTGCGCAACCGCTCATAAAAGGCGTCAAAGCCGTCGAGCTCGATCTCGCGCCGCTGATCGTCCTGCCAGCCGACGTACAAGCTGACTTGGTGGATACCTTCCTTGTCCGCCAGCTGGCGCGGGAGGTAGTTGGTGGTGTCGGTGACGACGGTAACGGGACTCATGCGGCGCGGCGGACCTTACCGCACCACCGGTCGGGCCTCAGGACTCCTTCAGAAGCCCCAACTGAGCTCAAGTGACTATCCGAGCCGGTTCTCGATTTGGGTGAGCCCGGACGACTGCACCCCATTGGCAACAGGCTCCGTGGGGCTGCTCTCGCGCTCGTCCAGTCCGAGCGTCTCGGCAAGCTCGCCGGACTCGTACATCTCGGTGACGATGTCGCAACCGCCAACAAGCTCGCCGCCGACGAACAGCTGGGGGATGGTGGGCCAGCCGGAGATCGCCGAGAGCTCTTGACGGATGCGAGGATCGGGCAGGATGTCGACCGCGGCAAACGGCGCCTCGAGCGACTGCAGCATCGCAACGGTGCGTGCGGAGAAGCCGCACGCCGGCGCCTCGGGCGTGCCCTTCATGAAGAGGATCGTGTCGTGCTCGGCGATCGCCTCGGCGATCGCGTCACGGATGGG
Organism: uncultured Solirubrobacterales bacterium; assembly: GCA_963827045.1. Taxonomy (GTDB): domain Bacteria; phylum Actinomycetota; class Thermoleophilia; order Solirubrobacterales; family Solirubrobacteraceae; genus Palsa-744. Next base: position 284,501 of record CAWGZH010000002.1, on the reverse strand, counting down.
GTTTGACTCGGTGTCAGACATGGCTTTACTCCTGGCTTGATGATCCTATGTGGCCGCCGCGGCGTGCTGCTCGCCGCCGGCGATGGCGCCCGGCTCCCGCGGTGCTTGCGTCTTCAGCGACAGCGCATGGATCGGACCGCCGATCTCATCGCCGAACACGCCATACACAAGCTTGTGCTGCTCGATGCGGCTACGGCCCACGAACGCCGGCGAGATGACCGTCGCGCGGAAGTGGTCGCCACCGCCGGTGTAGTCCTCGACGTCGGCCTGGGTCCCGGGAATGGCAGTCTCGATACGTTGCTTGAGTTCCTCTGCGGTGGGCATCTGGGTCTAGGTTAGAACATGAAAGGCCGTCGCTATACTTTGGAAAGCGATGATCTCGATAACCGACAAGGGCGCAGAGAAGGTTCGTGAGTTCCTCGATGCCCAGCAGGCCGATGTGACGCTTGCGGGGCTGCGTGTCGGTGTGCGGGGCGGAGGATGCTCGGGCTTCCAGTACCAGCTCGCCTTCGATGAGCAGCGCGAGAGCGACCTCGTCTTCGAAGACCACGGCTTGAAGCTGCTGGTGGACAACGAGAGTCTGCAGTTCGTGAGCGGCTCGGTCATCGACTACCAGGAAGGCCTGCAAGGGGCCGGCTTCAAGGTCGAGAACCCCAACGTAGTCGCGGCCTGTGGCTGTGGCTCTTCGTTCAGGGTGGCCGAGGAAGAGCAGGTCTCAGCAGTCTGACGGCCTGAGAGGCCGCCTCCTCTCACTTTTTCGCTGAAGCCCTGACGCTCTTCTTGCCGGGGTGCCCTGTAGGAGGGGCTACCGGTTCGTTGTTCAGGGAGCGCCACAAATAGCGACACGCGAGTGTGCGGTGCGGGCGCCAGCGATCGGCAAGACGTTCGATCGTCTCGCGGTCGGGCTCTTCAAGCGAATAGGCGCGTTCGATCGCGCGGCGGATGCCAAGGTCTCCGGGAGCCATCACGTCGGGGCGGTGCAGATGGCTCATCAGGAACATGTGCGCCGTCCACTCGCCGATGCCCTTGACGGCGACGAGCTCGGCCATGACTTCGTCGTCCGATAGGGAGTCAAGGCGCTCGAGCTCCAGTTCTCCGGAGAGGATGTGCTCGGCTAGGGAGCGCATGAAGCCCACCTTCGAGCGCGACAGGCCCACGGCGAGGCGCAGCTCTTCGGGATCGTCGGCCAACAGCTCCTCAGGTGTGGGGGTATGGCCGCCGAAGCGCTCGGTCAGCCTGCCATAGATCGCGGCCCCCGCCTTGACCGACAGCTGCTGGTTGACGACCGCGTGAAGCAGGGCCCCGTAGTGCTCCTGCGGGTCGGCCTTCTTGCGCGGAGGGCTTGAGATGACGCCGCACATGTCGATCAGCCCGGCCATGATCGGGTCGGCGGCACGCAGCTCCTCGACGGCCGCCTTCTGGGAGCGAGCCACTGCTCAGCCTGCCCGCAAAGCCTGCGTGTCGAGTGCGGTCGGCTCGCCGTCGAGCGCGTTCAGCGCACGCTCGAGCGAGCAGGCGATGCAGGTGAAGCTCGGTGTGTCACGCACTGTGAAGCGCGATGCCTCGGTCGTGCGCAGACGCTGCACCAGATCGAGGAACGTGCCGACGTCGTCGGTGTCGAAGGCCACCACGAACTCCTGGTCGTCCAGACCGAAGGAGTAGGTCGTGTGGTTGTCCACGCCCGGGTATTCGCGCCCCACGGTGATGTGCCCCTGCATGATCCGCCAGCGCTCATCGGCCGGCAGCGCATACCACTCGCGCGACTTCACAAACGGATACACGAACACGTACTTGCCTCTGAAGCCGCGCGGGTGCACGCGCTCGTCTTCGGAGTATTCAGAGCTCTTGCGCATTCCCAGGAACGAGTAGGGCTGCCCGGCCCACTTCATCAGCCCGCTCTGGGCCAGCACCACATGGAACTCATGAATGCGGTCGAGGTTCTCGGCTTCTGAGATCAGCAGCAGCTCGGCGTCCCCGCGGGTGCCGACCAGCGAGAAGGACTGCAACAGGTGGCCGTCGGCGAAGTCCTCGCAGGCAGCCATGAACTCGCGCTTGTGCTCCGCCCGCGCCTCGTCATCCAGGCGACGCCAAGCTGGATCGAGCTTGAGGAAGGTGTACTTGACGAAGTGGCGCTCGGGCATAGAAACCCATGTTGGTGGGCAACGCCGAGTATATGGCCCGCGCTCCGGCGTGCAGCGACCGGTTTGAGCGTCCGACCATGTACGCCGCTACTGCGCCCGATACAGTGCACCTGTGCGGATTGCTCTGGTTTCGCCGTACTCCTGGACCTATCCGGGCGGCGTCACGCGCCATATCGAGGCGCTGTCGGCTGAGCTGTCTGCGCAAGGGCACGAGCCCGACATTCTCGCGCCGTTCGATCCTGACGATGCGCTCTCGCGGCGCCTGCACCGCGGGGCGCGCCCACAGCGCTTGGATCCGCCGGAGAACTTCGTGCCGCTGGGCCGCACGATCGGGATCCCCGCCAACGGCGCGGTCTCCAACTTGACGGGCACGCCACATTCGGTCTTCGCCATCCGGGGCGCGTTGCGTAACGGTGGCTATGACGTCGCGCACATCCACGAGCCGATCGTGCCGCTGATTGGCTTCGACGCGCTCATGTCCTCCGGCGAGCTGCCACTCGTCGGCACGTTCCACACTTACTCCACGAACCCCATCTCCAACGGGATCGGTGCTGTCTTGATGGGGGGCAGGCGGCGCATGAACCGCCTGCACGCGCGCATCGCCGTCTCCGAGGCTGCGGCATGGACGGCCAAGCGCTTCTATGGCGGGCGCTACCGAATCGTGCCCAACGGTGTGCTCCTGCCAACCGTCAAGGACGGAAGTCTCGTGGAGCACGCGAGCAACGAGCCTCTGCGCCTCCTGTTCATCGGTCAAGCGGTAGAGCGCAAGGGCCTGCCCGTGTTGTTGCGGGCATTTGAGGCCTTGCGAGAGCAGATTCCCGCAACGCTCACACTCGTCGGGGCAAGCGCTGCCGAGATCGCGCCGATGCTGCTCGACGATCGCGGCGTGCGCGCGCTCGGAAAGGTCTCAGAGAAGCAAAAGAAAGAAGAGCTGCGTCGTGCTGAGGTGCTGTGCGCGCCTTCGCTGCGCGGGGAGAGCTTCGGCATGGTGCTCACCGAGGCGTTTGCCGCACGCACGCCGGTCGTCGCATCGGATATTCCTGGCTACAGGGACGTCGCGCGCGACGGTCGCGACAGCCTGCTTGTCCCGCCCGGCGATGCGCTGGCACTTGCCGAGGCGTTGCGCGCGCTCGCGCTCGACCCGGGCCGCCGGGTGAGCATGGCCGCGGCTGCACGCCAGCATGCCGAGCGCTTTTCCTGGGCGCACGTCGCCGAGGAGATAGTCGATGTCTACGAGCAGGCGATCGCCGTGGGGCAACCGGCGACGCGCTCCTCGCGCATCGCGGTGCGCCACGGCCTTGCACCCGCTGACCTGCGCCCGCCGGTGCGTGCGCACCGCTTGCCGAGCCTTGAGCCGGCTCCACCAGTCAGGCATCGCGCGTTGCGCGTGCTCTCGCGCGGCGCGTTGTTTGCCACCTCACTTATCGGTGTGGCGCTTGCCTACCTTGCGCTGCAGAAGATCGGCGTCACGAATGTCGCCGCGAGTCTTGTTGCTTCAAGCCCCGGACTGGTCGCCGCCGGCGTGGGCGCGATGTGTGCCTCGATGGTCGTGCGCGGCGTCGCCTGGTACGCGATCCTCAAGGCTGCACCTACTTGGCGCGTAGCGCGCCGGCGCGACGCGCTGCAGGGGACGTTCATCGGCGTGCTGATGTCCGCCACGCTGCCTGCCCGTCTCGGCGAGCCCTCGCGTGCGCTGATCGTGGCGCGCCGCATCGGGCGTGCGCGCGAGACGTTGCCCGTCGTGCTGGGCACGATGGTCTCCCAGACATTGCTCAACCTGCTTGCGCTGGTGATCCTTGGCGGCGTGATGTTCTCGAGCGTCAGCTTCGCCGGCAAACACACCGATGCGTTGCTTGCTGTAGGGCTTGCCCCGCTGGCCGTGCTGATCGCGCTGTTGCTGGCGCCCTTGTTGGTTCCCGGCGCAGCCGTCTCGCGCTCGCAACGGCTTGGGCGGGTGCTTGCAAGCATGAGAGTCTCACTGTTGCGCGTGCGCGCCGGCCTGAGCGTCTTTCGCAAGCCGCGCCAAGCTGCCGCGGCGACTGCGCTGCAGCTGTCGGCATGGGGGCTTCAGTGGCTGTCCTGCTGGCTGCTGTTGATGGCCTTGGGTCTCGACAACAAGGTCGGCTTCGGCGCAGCTGCGGCTGTGCTTTTCGCCGTCAACGTCACGGCGGTCATCCCCGCCACACCCGCCAACGTAGGTGTGTTCCAAGCCGCGTGCGTCGCGGTGCTTGCCGGTGCCTACCACGTGGGTACTGCCGACGCGCTTGCCTACGGGATCGTGTTGCAGGCCGTCGAGGTCGCTACCGCCGTCATCATGGGCGCGCCGGCGCTCGTCAATGAGGGACTCTCTTGGAAGGACGTGCGTCTACGCACGATGCACGCCTCGCCGGTGAAGCTGCCGCCACTGCCGGGAACTGCGCGACGCGTGCCTTCTCGGGTGCAGTCATAGGCGATAGCGGCGCGCGCGTCGTTGTGGGCGCAGTTCTAGGGGGACGCGCAGGAGGCAGGCGTCCTGCGCAGAATCGAGATCGATGAGCGACGCCTGGGTCTATATGTTGCGCTGTCACGATGGGTCGCTCTACACGGGCTGGACCAATGACTTGACGAAGCGCCTGGCCACGCACGCGGCGGGCAAGGCCAGCCGCTACACGGCAAGCCGGCTGCCCGTGGAGCTGGCTCTGGCGCTACCGATGCAGGACCGCGGATCGGCGATGCGCGAGGAGGCCCGCATCAAGCGGCTGGCACGCACACAGAAGCTGGAGCTGGTCAAGCGCCACACCGCCCGTACGCTCTAAGCGCAGACGGCATGGGCGCCCTCAGCCGCTCTCGCCCGCCATGACGGGCTCATCCTCTTGTTCGACCGCGCCCTCCGAGGGATCGCTTTCCTCGAGCGTCGCCGAGCCGGTGAAGTTTGGCAGCGATGGGTCGCGGTAAGAGCCCTTGATCACGTCGTCGGGTGAGCCGTCTGGCAGCAGGCGTCCTTGGCGCGTGCCGAAGTAGATCGCCTGCGGGTGGTGGGCGACTAGCGCGAGTGTGGACTGCTCGGGAATTGGGGCAAAGCCGTCTGAGATCTCCATGCCGATCTGCTTCAGATCGAGGAGCTTCTCAACCTTCAAGTGCTCTGCTTGCTCGGGCACGGCCGGATAGCCCCACGAGTAGCGCCTGCCTTGCGTCGATGGGATTGAGAGCATCTCGCGCGCCTTCCAGTGCAGCCACTCGGCCAGGCCCTCAGCGGTCTGCACGCCGAGGCCGTGCACGAACAGCTGCTCGGCGAACTCTCCGTCTGTCTCGAGCTTGGCCATCAGCTCAGTGACCTCAGAGCCGACCGTCACAGCCTGCACCGCGATCACATCGAGCTCGGCCGGTGGCTTGCCCTCGCGCGAGGGCTCGCCGTCTGGGCCGACCGCGGGCCTGAAGAAGTCGGCGAGGCAGATGCGGTCGCCCTTCGGCTGGCGCGGGCACACGAAGCGTGTTAGCTCGCTCGCGGGATCGGCCGGGTCGAGCTCGCCGCCGGCCACGCGAGGATCGAGCACGACGATGTCGTTGCCTTGGGCGTAGCAGGGGAAGAAGCCAAGCAGCGCGCGCGGGTGCAGGTAGTCCTGCTCTGCCCACATCCGCTCCAAGCGCGGGCGAAAGTTCTCGTCCACGAGCTCGCGCCATTGCTCGCCCTTGACGCCCTTACCGCCCCAGTGCAGCTTGAACAGCACGTGCGTGTCGAGGTGGCTGTACACCTCCTCCATGTCCACCGGCACCTCTTTCACACCCCACCATGGAGGTGTGGGAATCGGGTCGTTCACACGCACGTCAGATCTCACTGTGTCATCGGCGAAATTGAGCTGCTCGACCGGCTTCTCGCTCTTTTCACGGAACGCCGTCGCGCCGGTTCGCAGCTTCTCCAAGAGCGCTTCGTGTGCCTCGGTGTCGATCAGCTGGTCCATCACCGATAGGCCCTCGAAGGCGTCCTTGCAGTAGAACACGCCCGGCCCGTACTGCTCGTCGGATTCCTTGCCACCTGGATACAGCGCGCGGTAGGAGAAGGCGCGGTTGATGGCCGCCCCACCGATCAGCACCGGGTATTGCATACCCTTTGAGTGCAGCTCCTGGATGCAGGCGGGCATTTGCTTGGAGGTGGACACGAGCAGAGCCGAGAGGCCGATCGCGGTCGCCTCGTGCTCCTTGGCTGCGTCCAAGATCGTTTGGATCGGGACCTGCTTGCCGAGGTCCACAACCGTGTAGCCGTTGTTGGTGAGGATCGTGTTGACGAGTGACTTGCCGATGTCGTGCACGTCGCCGAACACGGTCGCCAGCACGACGGTCCCCTTCGTATAGCCCTCGATCTTGTCGAGATAGTTCTCGAGGCGTGCGACCGCCTTCTTCATCACCTCTGCCGACTGCAACACGAACGGCAGGATCAGTTCACCCGCGCCGAACTTGTCGCCGACCTCCTTCATCGCCGGCAGCAGCACGGTGTTGAGCGTCGGTACCGCTCCGATCTTCTCGACCGATGCGTCGATCCAATCCTCAACTCCCTCCTTGCGTCGGCGCAGGATGTGGAAGTGAAGTGCCTCCTCCGGCTCCATCCCCTCGGTGGGGTTGGCCGTCGTCTGTGCCTCCTGCTCGCCCTTGGACTCGAAGTGCGAGATGAACTGCTCGAGCGCATCCTCGCGGCGGTTGAAGACAAGGTCGTCGGCGAGCCCGCGCTCCTCGTCGGAGATCTCGGAGTAGGGGGTTATGTGATTGGGGTTGACCATCGCCAGGTCGAGCCCAGCCTCGACGCAGTGGTGCAGGAAGACCGAATTGAGCACGGCACGTGCGCCTGGCGACACACCGAAGGACACATTGGACACGCCGAGCGAGGTCTTCACATCGGGGATCTCGGCCTTGATGCGCCTGATTCCCTGGATCGTCTCCACGGCCGATGGACGCCACTCCTCGTCGCCGGTGGTGAGCGTGAAGGTGAGGCAGTCGAAGATCAAGACCTCCGGGTCGAGCCCGTGCTCGTCGCAACACAGCTCCTTGATGCGTTGGGCGATCTCGACCTTGCGCTGGGCGGTCTTGGCCATGCCGACCTCGTCGATCGTCAGCGCGATCAGCGCCGCGCCGTGCGCGAGTGCCGTTGGCACCACACGGTCGAGCTTGTCCCTGCCGGCCTCGAGGTTGACCGAGTTGACGATCGCCCTGCCTGGAATTTGCTCGAGCGCGCGTTCGATCACCTCCGGCTCGGTCGAGTCGATCTGGATCGGCGGCTCCTGGGTGAGGGAGATGCGCTTGGCGAGTTGGCGCATCTGCTCGTCCTCGTCCGAGCGCTCGGTCAAGGCCACGCATAGGTCGAGCACATGCGCACCGCCCGCGACCTGGTCCTCGGCGATCTGGACCAAGCCGTCGTAGTCGTCGGCCAGGAGCAGCTCCTTGGCCTTGCGCGAGCCTTGCGAGTTGACGCGCTCTCCGACCATCGTCGGGCGCGGCTCCTGCACGAGCGTGGTAGCCGCGATCATCGAAGAGAGGTGCGGCGGTCGGGGATTGGGACGCCCACCCACCCCCGGGGCGACGGACTTGCCGGACAGGCGCTCGGCGATTGCTTTGATGTGAGCGGGGGTGGTTCCGCAGCAGCCACCCACCACGCCCACGCCGTAGCGCTCTACGAACTCCCCGAGCGCCTCCGCGAGCGGCTCGGGCTTCTCCGGGAAGATCGTCTCGCCGTCGGGACCTTGCAAGGGAAGCCCGGCGTTGGGGATGCAAGCAACCGGCACAGGGCAGAACTCGCCGAGGAAGCGGATCGCGTCGCGCATGTCCTGGGGTCCGGTCGAGCAGTTCAAGCCGATCACATCGACCTTCAAGGCCTCCAAGGTGCACAACACGGCTGAGATGTCGGTTCCGAGCAGCATCTTGCCGCCGTTGGGCAGGAGCGATACGGAGGTGTGGATCGGCAAGGTCTTGTCGCTGCTCTTGAAGGCCGCACGCGCCCCGAATATCGCGGCCTTGACCTCCAGGATGTCCTGGGCCGTCTCGATAATCAAGAGGTCGGCGCCGCCGTCGATCAAGCCCTCCGCCTGCTCGGTGAAGACCTCGACCAGCTCGCCGAAGGAGATGTTCCCAAGCGTAGGATCGTCGGAGGCCGGCAGGAAACCGGTAGGACCGATCGAGCCGGCCACGAAGCGGTGCTCGCCCGCGGCCTTGCGCGCGATTTCCGCTGCCTTCGTGTTGACCTCGACCGTGTAGTCGGCCAGGCCCCACTCGTCCAGCTTCAGGCGCGAAGCCTGGAATGTGTCGGTCTCGAGCACTTCCGCACCCGCCTCGAGCATCGAGGCGTGCACACCCTCGATCACGTCGGGGCGATTGAGCACGAGCGCCTCGTGGCACTTGCCCTGCAAGCCGCCATAGTCCTCGGCGGTGAGCTCGAACTGCTCGAGCGTGGCGCCCATGCCGCCGTCGTAGACGACAACTTTCTCACGCAGCGCTTGCAGGTAATCGCGTGCCATCGGCACGGATGCTAGCAGCGCGGCAGGCAACCCTGACATAGCTATGTCAGGGTTGCTATGACCTGCGCGATCGCTACTTAATGAAAAGCATCTCCGAGTACTTCGGCAGCGGCCAAAGATCGTCGGCCACCAGCTTCTCCAGGCGGTCGGCTACGTCGCGCACGTCGTCCATCGCGGGGATCACCGTGTCGCGCATGTAGGTCGCCCACTTCATCGCCCCGTCCGGCTGGTTGTCGCTCAGGTTGGCGTCCTCCAGCTTGACGATCGCGAACTGGAACTCCTTGACGAGCGGCTCGACCTCCTCAACCAGCTCATCCAGGCCGGTGGCCTTCAGTTCGTTCAGATAGCGCACCGCTGCCGGCAGCAGCATCGTGCGTGCGATCTGTGCGGCTGTCTCGGCCTCGATGTTGATCTTCACCGCGTACTGCTCGGTGAACACCTCCAGGCGCGACTCCAGCTCGCGCCTGGAGAGCACCTTGTACTTCTTGAAGGCAGCCACGGTCTGCTTGTCCACGAGCCACGGCAGTGCGTCGGGGGTCGTGCGCAGATTCGCCAGGCCCCGCTTCTCGGCCTCTTTGTGCCATTCCTCGGAGTAGCCGTCGCCGTCGAACACCACCTGCTTGTTCGCCGACCAAACCTCCTTGACGACCTTCGTCACGGCCTTCTCGAGCGTCGCCCCCGATGCTTTGAGCGCAGTCTTCAGCTTGTCGGTCAGCTCCTCGATCGACTCGGCCACGATCGTGTTCAGCACCGTGTTGGGCAGCGCCGGCGACTGGCTGGAGCCGAGCGCTCTGAACTCGAACTTGTTGCCGGTGAAGGCGAACGGGCTCGTCCTGTTGCGGTCGCCGCCATGCAATGGCAGCGGCGGCAGCACCGGTGTTCCAAGGCCCAGGAACGAGCCCGGCTTGGACGGCTGCACTTTGCCGGCCTCGATCGCCGTGAACACCTTCTCGAGATCGGCGCCCAGGAAGATCGAGATGATCGCCGGTGGCGCCTCGTTAGCGCCGAGCCTGTGGTCCTGGCCGGCGTTCGCGATCGACGCGCGCAGCAGCGCCTGATGCTTGTTCACTGCCTGGATGACGGCCGCGCAGAAGAACAGGAACTTGAGGTTCGCCTCCGGGGTGTCGCCTGGCTCGAGCAGGTTCAGGCCGGTGTCGGTGCCCATCGACCAGTTGTTGTGCTTGCCAGACCCATTCACTCCTGCGAAGGGCTTCTCGTGCAGGAGACAAACAAGGCCATAACGACGCGCCGTGTTCTGCAGGATCTGCATCGTCAGCATCTGGTGGTCTGCGCCGACGTTGGAGTTCTCGAAGATCGGCGCTACCTCGAACTGGTTCGGCGCGACCTCGTTGTGGCGCGTCTTGATCGGCACGCCCAGCTTCGCCAGCTCGACCTCGCACTCGAGCATGTAGGCGAGGATGCGCTCGGGGATCGACCCGAAGTAGTGGTCGTCGAGCTCGTGTCCCTTCGGCGGCTTGGCGCCGAACAAAGTGCGCCCGGTCGTCAGCAGATCAGGGCGCTCGAAGTAGTATTGCTCGTCGATCAGGAAGTACTCCTGCTCGCAGCCGATCGTCGTGAACACGCGCGTCGCGTCGTCCTCGCCGAGCAGGTCCAGTGCTCCAACAGCCGCACCGGACAGCGCATCCATCGAGCGCAGCAGTGGGATCTTGTTGTCGAGCGCCTCGCCCGTCCACGAGGTGAAAGCCGTGGGAATGCATAGCAGCGCGCCGTTGGGGTTCTCCAGGATGAACGCAGGCGAGGTCGGGTCCCAGGCGGTGTATCCGCGTGCCTCGAACGTCGCCCTGATACCGCCGGTGGGGAAGCTCGACGCATCTGGCTCGCCCTGAATCAGCTCCTTGCCGGAGAACTCGGCTAGGGCCGTCCCGTCAGCGGCCGGCCCATAAAAGGAGTCGTGCTTCTCCGCGGTCGAGCCGGTCAGCGGCTGGAACCAGTGGGTGTAATGGGTGGCGCCCTTCTCCATCGCCCATTCCTTCATCGCCTGTGCGACGGCGTCGGCGAGCGTGGTGTCCAGCGCCTCGCCGCGCTCGAGCGTGCGCTGCAGCGCCTTGAACACGTGCTTGGGCAGACGGCGGCGTTGCACCGCGACGCTGAACACGTTCGAGGCGAAGATCTGGTTACCGGGAAGGGTCAGGTCAAGCGAGCCGAGCGCGCTCCCGTTGGCGCTCCACTGCGCGGCTGTCACGTTCTGCTGGCGGCTCTTTGGCATGGGCTGGCTCGATTCCTCCTGGTCAAGTTCTTTGCGGTCTCTGGCCGTTGGCGGCCGGGGACCCTCGATTCGTGGCATGGGGCCGAATCGCATCGTAGCCCCCAGCGCATGCCCGAGTATCGCTCAACTGGCGAAAGCTGGCTCGCGATCTTTCGACACGCGGCCAAACGACTATTCGGAGGCAGGCTGTTCCTTCACGAAGGCTGGGTGTGGGCCCGGTTCTATCTCGCCCGTTTCCGCGTTGACATGCGTGCGGGGGGGCGCGGGAGCGATCGACGCGGTCAAGCTGCCCGTGGCAAGCCCGCCGCCGACCAAGCGGGCGCGCGCCTTGCCATCGAGTCCTGCCGCCACCGTGTAGTGCACCGTATGTACCCCCGCCTTGACGGGTGTCACATGCCATATGAAGAAGCGGCTGGCGTGGGGAGCAAGCGCTCCCAGCGCCCAGGTGTTGACGAAGGCCGTTTCGCCGCCGCCGGGCGGGTTGACTTCCTCTGTTTGTACCGGTGGGCTGGTGGCGACCCTTCCTGGGCCTGTGTTCACGATCCAAACAGGTCGCTTGCGCACGGACAGTTTTGGATAGGTGCTCGTGTAGTAGAACGAGTCGAGCGTCACCGCGATATTGGGGATCGTGCGCGCGCCGGCGTTGCGCACAACCAACGTGAAGCGCTCGTCGCGCGCGATCGCCTGCTTGGCGGGGAAGCGCACCCTGAGGACTTCCACCGGGTAAGTGGCTGCCACTTCGTGCGCGTTGCGCTGAGCGCTGCCACAACCACTCGTGAGAGCAGCAAGAAACGCGCCGCACACGACGAGCGATACCCCACTAAGCAACTTTCCCAGCCTCACAGCGAGGGCCACGATATCAGTGCCGGTGGCGCTCGCGCAGAGCGGTCAGCTGCGTTCGCCTCGCGCTGCCGGTGGCGCCTGCGCCGGGGGGTCGGTAGCGTTCGTACTCTAGTGCCGGTGGCGTTCGGCCTGCCGATCGCGTAGAGTTGGAGACGCGGGTCGGTACAGTTGGGGCGCAGACGTCGGCGTCCCCTGAGGAGGGGTTGAGATGGTGCGTAGTGCAGCCGAGCGGGCTTTCCTACCGACTAGGAGTCTGCTCGAGGAAATCGGGGACATGATGATCCTGACCGGCAGGACGATTTCCTCTGCCCTGCGCCCGCCCTATCCCTATGGCGGCGAGTTCGTCTCGCAGTTCCTGTTCGCGCTGCGTCTGTGCTGGTTTCCGCTGCTGATCTCCACGGTTGCGATCTGCTACGCCGCGCCGGGCCTGCAGGCTGCCAATTTCCTCACGATCTTCGGTGCTCTGGATCGCTTGGGCGGCATCTTCGTGCTCGCCGCCATTCGTGAGATCGGCCCCAACGTGACCGCGATCGTGCTCGCCGGCGTCGCCGGTACCGCGATCACTGCCGATCTCGGCGCGCGCAAGATCCGCGAGGAGCTCGACGCACTGCAGGTGCTCGGCGTCGACCCCGTCAAGAATCTCGTCGTTCCGCGCTTCCTCGCTCTGATGCTTGTGACGGGCCTGTTCAATGTTTACGCAATCCTCTTCGGCCTGTTCGGCGGCATCCTCGCCGAGCTCGTTAACGGCCAGCCACTCGGTCCCTTCTGGGACACGCTCTTCGCCAACGCCTCCACAACCGACCTGTGGGGCTCGGCCTTGAAGACCACCATCTTCGGTGCGATCATCGCGATCGTCTGCTGCTACAAGGGCATGACCGCCTCCGGCGGCGCCGAGGGCGTCGGCCGTGCCGTCAACCAGGCCGTCGTCGTCACCTTCCTGGCGATCTTCGCGTTCGACTACGCCTACACGCAGCTCCTGCTTGCGACGCACCCCAACATCCTCGTCATCAAGTAATGAACGAACTGCTCGTCACACCACGCGAACTGCTCGCGGCAACAGGGGAGTTCGGTCGCTTCGCCGGCAACGTTGTGCGCGACGTTTGGGGTCTGCGTGTCTTTCATTTCTTCGGCGAGGCGCTGCGCCAATCGGGCATCCTGATCATCTCCTCGACGCTGATCATCTGGGCGCTGATGTTCGTGCTCGGGTTGGAGTGTGGCATCGAGGGCGCTTACTTCCTCGAGGCCCAGGGTGCGCCTGCCTACGCGGGTGTCTTCACGGCGTGGTGCGATCTACGCGAGATCATCCCGTACGCGTTCGGCTACATGATGGCCGCCAAGGTCGGCACCGGAATCGTCGCCGAGCTCGGGGCGATGCGCATCTCCGATGAGATTGACGCGCTCGAGGTGATGGGCATTAACTCGATGACCTTCCTGTGCGCGACGCGCCTATTGGCAGCTTGGGTCGTGCTCCCGTTCATGTATCTGGCCGGCGTCGGCGCCGCCTTCCTCGCCTCCTACATTGCCGTCGTGCAACAGGTAGCCACCGTCTCGGCCGGCGGCTATCTGCTGATCTTCTGGCAGTTCCAGAACCCTCCGGATTTCCTCTACAGCCTGATCAAGGCCATGTTCATGGCCACCGCGATCGTGCTCGTGGGCTGTTACTACGGTTATAACGCCAGTGGTGGGCCCGTAGGCGTGGGTACCGCCACGGCCAAGTCCATGGTGTTGAACATAATCTTGGTGCACTTGATCGGAATGCTCGGCACCCAGATCTTTTGGGGTGCCAACCCGAAAGCCCCGATCGGAGGTTGAAAAAATGGCCGCGCCCGAGGAAGGGATACCCACAGGCGAGGTAGACCCGCTAGCGCAGAGAACCGGCGAGGCTCCCGTCGCCGAAGAACCCTCGATTGCGCAGGAGCACGACCCCTTGGCACAGGGGACAGACGGGACCGAGGAGTCCGAGTTTCACATGGGGGTCAATCGCCCCACGGGCGTACCCGACGCGATCGAGTTCATCGGAGTCCACAAGTCCTTCGGCTCGAATCATGTGTTGCGCGGGCTGAACATGGGTCTGCCCGAGGGTCAGATCTCGATGATCCTTGGTCCTTCGGGAACGGGCAAGTCGGTCTGCATCAAGCACATAGTCGGGCTGCTCTATCCCGACGAGGGCGACGTGATTGTGCAGGGCCGCTCGATCCCAAGCCTGCCTGACGCCGAGCTGTTCGAGATTCGCAAGAAGTTTGGCGTGCTCTTCCAGGACGGTGCCCTGTTCGGCTCGATGAACCTCTACGACAACATCGCCTTCCCTCTGCGCCAGCACACCGAGAAGGGCGAAGAGGAGATCGCCGAGATCGTCAATTCGCGCATGCGCGAGGTCGGTCTCGGCAACGCCGGCGAGAAGATGCCCAACGAGCTCTCCGGCGGCATGCGCAAGCGCGCCGGCTTCGCTCGATCGCTTGTGCTCGACCCCGAGATCGTGCTGTTCGACGAGCCCGACTCGGGACTTGACCCGGTGCGCACCGCGCTGCTTTGCGAACTGATCAAAGAGGTCCACGAGGAGAATGGCGGCACTTACGTCGTCATCACCCACGACATCATGTCCGCGCGGCGAGTGGCCGAGCACATCTCCGTGCTGTGGCGCGGACAGATCGTCGAGTCCGGCCCTGCGGCAGAGCTGTTCGACTCTGAGAACGCCTTCGTCCGCCAGTTCCTCTCGGGCGAATCGCAGGGCCCCCTCGGGATGGAGTAGGACCGTCGCTGTCCGGCGCTTGGCCACCGGACGCGGCGCTAGCCTTCACACGTGACTATGGGGAGGCTTTTCTCAGAGCTGGCGCTGCGCGCGGCGCGGCGCCCATTGCTGACGTTGGGGCTGTTCGCTGCGGTTGGCATCGCCTGTGCAATCGCTGCGCTCAGTCTGCGCCCGACGGCTGCCACAGACACGCTTGTGGGCAGCTCCAGCGCTACCTACAAGAACACGCAGAGCTTCTACAAGCACTTCGGCGAAGAGCCGGTCGAGGTGCTCGTCAAGGGAGATCTGCGCAAGCTCGTGCTCAGCTCCGACATCGACAGGCTCGTCGGGCTGGAGGGCTGCATGTCGCCGAGCCTGCCGGCTGGCGCGCTTCCCAAGGAGGGCGGTGTGAATGGGCCATGCGGGCAGCTGATGCGCAGCAAAGCGGTCAAGGTGGTGTTCGGCCCCGGCACGTTCCTCAACGAGGCGGCGGTATGGGTGGACGAAGCGCTCGCCTCGCGCAGCGCCCAGGCTGAAACACAGGCCAATCAAGCACAGGGGGCCGTATACCGCAAGGCGCTCGCAAGCGGGCTGGGTGTGCAGGAGGCGAGGACGCTAGGCGCCGAAGCGCGTACGGCGACGATGGCGGGCTTTGCCGCCGAAGTTAGTGCGCTTTCAATCCGCTATGGCCTCAGCAGCGCCCCCACCCTCGACGACCACGAATTCGTCTCGAAGATCGTGTTCGATCCGACCAAGCCATCGGGCACTCCAAACCAACGCTTTGCCTACCTCTTCCCCAGCCGCGAAGCGGCGCTCGTCTCGATACGCCTGAAGGCTGGTCTCTCCGAAGCGCAGCGCTCGCACGCAATCAGCTTGATTCGCCAGGCGGTGGCGATGAACCAGTGGCACCTACAAAATGGCGAGACCTACCTGGTCACCGGCGAGCCCGTGATCGTCAGCGACGTCACGAGTTCGATCTCGCATTCGATCGAGTTGCTGCTGATCGCGGTGCTGCTTGTGATGGGACTTGTCCTCAGTCTGATCTTCAAGGGACGCCCGCGCTTGTTGCCGCTCGCGATTGCACTGCTTGCCGCGGCGCTCACGTTCGGCGCACTCGCGCTCTCGGGTGCTTCGCTGACGATGGCCTCGGTTGCTGTGCTGCCGGTACTGGTCGGCCTGTCCGTCGACTACGCGATCCAGTTCCAGTCGCGCGTCGAGGAGGCCCGTGCCGACGGCGCATGTGACACGCTCGAGGCGATTCGCCGTGCCGCGCTTCACGGCGTACCCACGATCGCCACGGCCGTGCTTGCGAGTATCGGCGGCCTGCTTGTGCTGACGCTCTCGCCGGTACCGATGGTGCGTGGCTTCGGCCTGTTGCTCGTGCTCGGCGTCGCGATCGCGTTCCTCTGCGCTTTGACGGCCGGGTCGGCCGCGCTGGTGCTTGTCGATCGTAGAGTCCAGCGTCTCTCGGAAAAGGACTTTGCCGGTGCGCACGGGCGGATGGGGGACTCGAAAAGTCGACTTTCTCCCCGCGCGGGGGGGCGAGCCATTTTTGGAATGGTGACTCCGGCTTGGCAGGGTGCGCGCGAGATCCTCGCCGACAACGCCGCCAGTCGCTTCATCTCGAACATGGCGCTCGACCGTGCTGTGCGCTACCCGGGCCGCGTGCTCGGGGTCGGTCTCGTGCTGGCCGCACTCGGATGGGGGCTGGACACCCAGACCCAAGTGCAAACCGACATCTCCAAGCTAGCTCCGCAGAATCTCTCCTCGCTTCACAACCTGGACGAACTCGAGCGTGTGACAGGGGTTGGCGGTGAGATCGACCTGACAGTCAGCTCCAGTGCGCTTACCAAGCTCGCGACGATTGAATGGATGAGCGCGTACGAGGGGACGATCCTCAAGCGCTTCGGCTATAGCTCGGCCAAGGGCTGTGGCCATGCTCAGTTGTGTCCAGCATTCTCGCTGCCCGACCTCTTCCACGAAGGGGAAGGCTCTACAGCCAAACTGAACCAGAAACGTGTCAACGCACTGCTCGCGGCGCTGCCGCCCTACTTCTCCGAAGATGTCATCACGCCCAACCGTCATGTGGCAACGCTTGCGTTTGGCATTCGTTTGATGTCGCTCCAGCAGCAACAACACGTGATCGAGGAGATGCAGTCGAGTCTGCACCCGCCGGTGGGCGTGAGCGCGCGGCTCGTCGGCCTGTCGGTGCTGGCCGCCCAGGCAGGGGCACAAATCGCCTCACCTTGGCGACGCGTGGTCACGTTGCTTGTAGCGCTCGCCGCGGTTGCGTTGATTCTGCTCGTTGCCTTCAGGGGAGACCGTAGGCGCGCGCTGGTGCCGCTCGCTCCGATTGTGCTCGCCACAGGTTGGTCGGCGCTCGTCGTGTTCGCGCTGCGTATCCCACTGAACCCGATGTCGGTCACGCTCGGCGCGCTCGTGATCGCGATCTCCACAGAGTTCAGTGTGCTGCTCTCAGAGCGCCATCGCCAAGAGCGCTTGGCTGGGCACTCCACGGTGCAGGCGTTGCGTCGGGCGTACCGCTACACAGGCGCTGCCGTCGCCGCCTCCGGTGTCACTGCGATAGCGGGATTCGGCGTACTGGTCTCCTCTGACATCGCGATGCTGCGTGACTTCGGGCTCGTCACGCTCGTCAACCTCTCGGTTTCGCTACTCGGCGTGCTGATAGCGCTGCCTGCCGCAGTGGTGCTCGCTGAGGGCGAGCAGCCACTGAGCGAGCGGATCCGGGATGGCCTGGGCGCCGTTAAGGGGATCGCTCCCCGCTGGCGCGCAAGGCGGCGCGGGCTAACCGCATCATGAGCCGGACCGGCTCGCCGGAACCTCCGACCGATGACGGCTCCTCCGCCCCTGGCGAGCCCGACCATCCCCGGCGCGAGAGTGAAGCGTGCAGCCCGGAGGGAGGCGTGGGCGGTCGAGGGGGAGGCGTGGTTGCTGGAATGGGAGGCTCGCCTTACCGTGGAGTCGCGGGAGCGCGTTACGGCCTCTTTGTGGTGATTCTCGCCGCGATCCTGTTGATCGCTTTCACGATCCACGTCGCGCTCAGCCCCCACAAAGGCGTCACAAGCATCCATCCTGGCGCGAGCATCCCGCCGTTTGCGGCTCCCTACGCGGTCGGTGGGCCTACCGGCGAAGTGGACGTCGCAACGCGCGCTAACGATGGGTCGGCCGGCAAAGTGCCGGCGTGCTCGGAGCGCGGGCAGGGGATCCTCAACATCTGTGAGCTCTACGAACGGGGACCGGTAGTTCTCGCACTGTTCTTCCAGGCCGGCTCCTGCCCCGGAGTTCTTGATGATCTGCAGCGGCTTGCACCCGCCTTTCCGCAGGTCAGCTTTGCCGCCGTGGCCGTCAAAGAAGGAGCCTCTTCAGTCGCGCATTTGGTGCGCGAAAAGCATTTGACGGTGCCCGTTGGCGTAGACGGGGAAGGGCGACTGGGGGAGCTCTTTGCAATGGTCAGCTGTCCACAGATCACGTTTGTCTATCCGGGTGGTGTGGTGCAGAGCGCGGCGCTGCTAAGCATGCCGTCGCTCGCCACACTGCGCGCGCGTGTGAGTGAACTGGTGGCGGCCTCGCGCGCTCGCGGCTGGAGGCCAGGACAGACATGAGCGACGAGCCCGTGCGCGGCTGGTGCGAGCGTGAGGTACAGCAGGAGCTGCCCGGGCTCGGGCTGATGTGCACGACGATAGAACTCGCCTCGCGCAGATCGCTCACCGACAACTCGCCACCCGCGGTATTGGCACGCTTGCACGAACTATCCAATCGCTGGCGCGGAGCGCGCGCAGTGAATGTCCGTCAAGAGCCGATTCCAGCTGCCTACAGGGTCTTCTTCCGCCACATCGGTCTCGACCCGGATGTGCATAGGACGCCGATCGAGGCGGCGGTACTCGAACGGATGCTCGACGGTGGCTTTCTCTCCGAAGGCCTGCTCGCTGACATTCTCACGATCGGTCTGATCGATACCGCTGTGCCTGTGTGGGCGCTGGACGCCGACACGGTCAATGGGCCGCTAGGCATCCGCGTGAGCCGCGCCGAGGAGCGCCTCGGTCGAGGCCCAGAAGGACCGAGCCTGGGCGGTGGCAGACTCGTCGTCGCCGACGCTGACAGACCGCTGGCAATTCTCTTCGGGCAGCTGGCCACACCTCATGAGCCGAGTTCGCAGACACGCCGGCTCGCCCTATTTGCCGTACAGGTGGCTGGGGTGCCGGCTCTGCACGCCGAAGAGACGCTGTGGGCGTGCCGCTCAGCGCTGAGCGATGTGGGGCGCTGACTGATCGCGGGCCGACTAGTGGGTCCTTGCCGACGGGGATCTGACTAATGGCGGTCGAGAGCCTTTACCACAAGGTGCTGGGCAGCTAACATCGGTGAGGTCGTTTCCACGGGAGGAGCAAGGCATGGTGCAATCCGAGCAGATCACGGTCGACCGCATCGACACCGATCTCATCTTCGGTGGTGCTGGGGGGCATAGCGGTAACGGTCCCTTCGGCAACGGCGTGGAGCCCGACGAGTACGCGGCGCGACAGGCGCTCAGGGCACAGGTGTCAAAGCTCGAGCGTGAGCTCTCAGGCCTTGTAGCGAGTACTTTCCCGCACATCTCTCCGCGCGACGTTGGCGGAGAGGCGTTCAGTGGACCGCGCCTGTTGAGCTTGGCCGAGCTGGAGCGTGTACGCGACCGGCTTGTGTTGCGCGTGGGTGAGGTGCGCGGCCAGGTCGCAGAGCGCACGGCGCTAGAGCAGCGCTCGCGGGCATTACTACAACGGATGAAGCTCGAACCCGGCCGCTACAGGTTCGTGCGTGTGCCTGTGGCCGATCTCGGCGACGGGCATTGTGGCGTGTGGGAGGTGCGTCCGCGCCTCGGGCTGATCGGGATGCTCGCCGGCTGGTGGCAGGTCAAGCTCTCATCCGGCTGCCCGTAGCTGCGCCAAACCGAGAGGCGTTTGCTGCCAGCCAAGGAGGACTGTCCATCGTCACCGAGCCGCTGGGGGTTAGCATCGCCGCGAGCGTACGCCGTTGGCGCTCGGTCATTGAGCCCACTGTCTTCTGCTCGGACATCGGTATCTGGGCGAGGAACTTGCGACAGCGCGTCTGGCCCCAACGGCGCTGACTCATCAGGAGGTCTGAGACGGCCATGCTGTCAGCCTCCCACGGACACTCGAGGATCACATCGGCGACGCCGAGCTCGCCGCTGGCCACGCGGCGCTTGAGCTCGGCGCGGGCAAGGCGCACCTGGTTGGCGCGTTCGAGGGCGCGCATGTGCTGAGGGCCTGCAGGGGCAATGGTCGCGGTTGCGTTCATGTGTGCTCACTCCCCGTCGCCCGCCGCGGGTGCCCCCGGGGCGTGCAACAAGCTTGGCTGGTTGACGAGTAGCGCGCCACACGATCGTCCGCTGCTTCCCTCGCGAGCATGTCGCGAAAGTCCTCGGGACCCCTCTACCGTTGACTTGCAGGCGGGCCTCGGACGGTCGTGCTTTGCGTTCTGAGAAGCTAGCCAGCGAGGCGCTCCGGGTCAACCATGTTCCCGCAGAACGTTCGCTAGAAGCGGGCTTTTTCTGAAAATGTTTCTTCTTGTGAAGAAGCGCGGGCGCGATCGAGCTGCTTCGGGTCCCGACTAGTCGAAGCGCTCGCCTCAAGACGGGTCTCAAAATCTGCGGTGTTTGCAGCTCTCGCGTCGCAGGTCTCCAGACACGTCGTTAGACCTCGACCGGTCCGGGTAGCGCACCGTGCTCGGACTCGAACTCGCGCTTGACCGTGGCGAAGACCTCCAGCGCTCGCTCGAGCGTGGGCCGATCGTGTGTTGCCATAACGCTCGTGCGCAGCAGGGCACCACCGGGCGGGACGGCCGGGTGCAGCGCGCAGTTCGTGAACACACCCCTGTCATAGAGCGCTCGCCAGAGCAAGGCGGCCTTCCAGTCGTCGCCGACGAGCACCGGCACGATCGGCGTAACGATGCTGTGGGTGGGGCTGTCCGGCTCGGGTCCGGTACGAACTAGCTCTCCCCGCAGCGTGCGGTAGCCGATCTCGTTTAGTCCGTCGGCGAGATAATGGGCATTGGCCAATACCTCGGCGAGCAGCGCCGGCCCCTCCTCGGAGCGAATGATGCGCAGCGCTGAGAGCGCCGCGCCCAGCGCAGCCGGAACCGCCGAGGCGGTGAACAGGAAAGCGCGGCTTGAGATGCGCAGATAGTCGATCACCTCGGCCGAGCCGGCCACGAAGCCGCCACAGGCCGCAAGCGACTTGGAGAAGGTCCCCATGCGCAGGTCCACCTCGCGCTCCACGCCAAGCAGCTCGGATGCGCCCGCGCCGCGCGCCCCGAGTACGCCGGCGCCGTGGGCCTCGTCGACCATCAGCCGCGCGCCGTGGCGCTTGCACAGCTCGACGATGTCCACGAGCGGCGCCACGTCGCCCTCCATCGAGAAGACTCCGTCAACGACGACAAGCACACCACCACTGTCGCCTTCGGCGCGCTCCAGGGCGCGCGCGAGCTTGTCCATGCGGTTGTGCCTGAACGGGCGCATCTTCGCTTTCGAGAGCAGCACGCCGTCGAGGATCGAGGCATGATCGGCGGAGTCCACGATCACCGTGTCCTTGGCGTCGAGCAGTGTGCCAAGCGTGCCGACATTGGCCTGATGGCCGGTGGTGAAGACGATCGCGTCGTCGGTCTCCATCCATTCGGCGAGCTCGCGCTCGAGCTCGAGGTGCAGCGGTGTCGTGCCGTTGAGCAGGCGCGAGCCGGTCAGCCCGGTGCCGTAGCGGGCGAGCGCGTCGCGCGCTCCCTGCATAACGCGCTCGTCGCCGGTCAGGCCCAGGTAGTTGTTGGAGGCGAGCATGATGCGCGGCGCGCCCTCCATTTCGACGACCGGCATCGCGGGCGACTCGACCGTGCGGAAGTAGGGCATCAGGTCGGCCTCGCGCGCGGCCTTCAACAGCTCTTCGCGCTCGTAGCCGCGAACCTTCGCGAAGACGTCTGTCGATGTGGTCATGCTGTGCCCGACCCCATCTGGGGCATCGACTCGGGGCTCGTCGTGGCGAACGTCGATTCGGCGTTCGTCGTGGCGGTCATCGACTTGGGGTCTGTGAAGGTAAGCATCGGCTCTCTTCCTATAGGGTGCGCGGCGATGGCTGTCGAGACATCGGAGAAGACGATGAGCGTCGAGGTTCGTCCGGTCACGAGCCGCAGCGAGTTGAACACCTTCATTAAGCTGCCATGGCGGCTCTATCGTAACGAGCGCAACTGGGTCGCGCCGCTTCTGATGGACGTCAAGAAAAGGCTCGACCAGAAGAAGAACCCGTTCTTCAAGCACACAGAGGCGCAGTACTTCCTGGCTTATCGCGATGGTCGGCCAGTGGGGCGCATCAGCGCGCACATCGATCGCAACTTCAACGAGTTTCAGGACAACAGGTGGGGCTTGTTTGGCTGGTTCGAGTGCGAGGACGACCCCGAGGCGGCACGCGCCTTGCTCAGCACTGCCGAGCAGTGGCTGCGCGAGCGCGGGCGTGATCGCATGGTCGGCCCGATGGACTTCACCACCAACGACGAGTGCGGCCTGCTCGTCGAGGGCCACGAGCGCCCGCCGATCATCCTCTGCCCCTGGCATCACCCCTACTACCAGCGCATCTTCGAGCAGGACGTCGGCATGGCCAAGGCAATGGATCTGTACATGTGGAGCCTGCACGTCACCGGGCGTGAGAACGTGCATCCGGCTATCTGGGAGTCCGCGGACAAGCTGGAGGCAGAACACGGGATCGTGTGTCGCAAATTCCGCAAGAAGGATCTGCATGCGGAGATCACCCGTTTCCTCGACGTCTACAACGCCGCTTGGGAAAACAACTGGGCGTCCGTGCCGCTCAACGAAGAGGAGGTCCGCCACATGGCCAAGGACCTCAAGCCCGTACTCGATGAGAATTGGGCGATGATCGCCGAAAAGAAGGACACGGGTGAGGTCGTAGGTGCCGCTCTGACGCTGCCTGACTTCAACCAGGTGCTCGCCAAGCTGAACGGCCGCCTGCTGCCATTCGGGTGGATAACGGCTTTGCGCGAGCGCAAGAAGATCGACTCTGTGCGCGTGTTCGCGCTTGGCGTCAAGCCCGAGTACCAGCACACTGGCGTCGCTGCCCGCTTCTACCAGATGCACTTCGATGCGGCCGAAACCACCCCGCAGAAGGGCGGGGAGATGGGCTGGATCCTTGAGGTCAACAAGCCGATGAACCGCGCGATGGAAGGCATGGGCGGCAAGATCGTGCGCCGCTATCGCGTGTACGAGCGCGAGTTGTAGTCTGGAGCGCCCTTTACACTCCTCGTAGTGATCGAACGGAGCGATATCGAGGAAGTTGACGCTCTTCCGGTGCTGGAACCCGAGTCGGAGTCGCAAGCGCTTATGCTGCACCAGGCCGGGCCGTCTGTTCAGGTCGCCGCGGTCGCGGCTGGGGGGTTTGTAGCAGGTGCGGTGCTCGCTGGTGTGCTAGGACGGCGCCACCAGAAAGCCGTCGCGACACGTGCCGGTCGGCGTCTCGGTCGCCGCAAGCGTGCTAGGAACGAGCTTGTCCAGATCGTGGCGTCTCGCTCGTTGCTGGTCGATGTGCACCTGCTCGGGGCTCCAGCCAGAAGTCGTTGAGCACTCCGCTGGAGCTGCGCGTAGAGGTCAGGCCGGCTGGCCCGTTTCGTCTACCGCGCGTCGGCGGTATGGACGGCGTGCTGCGCAGTCGAGGAGGGGTGCTCGAACGACTGCTACACAAGGATGGAGAGCCGGTGCACGTACGTGTGGCCCACACGGCCCACGACGTGGTTTTGTTTGGTGCTCGCTCGCCCAGCGCGCAAGCAGCCCGCTACGGGATCGAGCGAATGCGCTTCGCGCTCGGTATCGATGAGGACCTGGGCGCCTTTCAGCGCGAGTTCGCACGCGATCCGCTGATCGGACGCTCGATCCGCGAGCGACCGTGGCTGCGGCCCAGGCGACGGCCGGAGCCATTCGAGGCGCTCGCATGGGCGATCTGCGAGCAGTTGATCGAATACGAGCGGGCCGCCGCGATCCAGCGGCGCATCGTTGCGTCGATGGGACCGCGCTGGGCGGCTTGGGAGGGATGTGAGCGCCCGCTGCGCGACGTGCCCGCACCGGCTGCGTTCGCGGGCGTCGCGCCGGCGCGCCTGGAGTCCTTCGACCTGGCAGACTCGCGAGCCCGGCTGTTGGTGCGCGTGGCGCGCGAGGTGGCGAAGGGACGCTTGGACCTGCACGACGCCGATCACGAGCGCGCATGGCGGCGGCTGCATGCGATCCCCGGGATCGGGCCGTGGACAGTCGAGATGCTTGCGTTGCACGGCCAGGGTCGCTACGACCAGCTGCCCGCGGGTGACGTCGGCCTGCTCAAGTACGTCGGGCGTAGGCTGAGCGGCGGCGATCCGTGGGCACGGGTGGACGAAGATGAGGTCCGCGCATTCTTTGCACGCTATGGATCTTGGCAGGGCCTGGCGGCAGTGCACGTTGGTGCGATCTAAAAAAGCGCGATCCACGTTTGTAGTACCAATCCGACACAAGACCTAAAGGTCGGGTACCAAAACATTTGCTCGATGCACATTCCAAGGGGTGCATTTGGGGACAACGAGTTTGGTTTAGTGGCTTGCGCTCGACAAGCGGTGTATCGGGACAACGAGTTCGGTCAATCTCGCTCGCGCTCCACAAGCAGTGCAAAGGTCGGACAGGCATGTGCCGCGCGCTGCGCGTGGGCTAGGAGCTCAGCAGGCAGCGGCCGCTCGTCGAGAATCGGATAGCCCCATTCGTCGAGCACAATCCGCTCGGGCAGTAGCTCGGCGCACATGCCGTGTGCCTCGCAGGCGATCGGATTCAGGCGTAGTCGCTCGCTCATCGGAGAGGCGCATCGGCTCGACGATGGTCACGCATATCGCTCACGAGCTCACGCCGCCGTGACCATCCGCCTATGGGCCGGCAGGGGCAGCTCGGACTGGCGTGAGCACGCGTCGCAAGCGCCATAGCGGGCGTGGTCGGCCAGCTCTTCGGCGAACACGTTGACGGCACTCGTCACGAAGCGAACGGTGCCGTCGGGATGGGAACAGGCGCCGCGCCTGTTGACGAGCATCGACAGTTGCTCGACGCGTGCGATCGCGTCACCTCGGGCCTTGCCGCGGCATATCGCCTCCAACGTCTGGGCGAGCGCATCGAGGCCGTGCACGCACGGCCCGCACTGACTCGCGCTCTCGCCGGCGAGCCAGCGCGTCACGCGCGCAGTCTCCGCTACCGGACAGGCGAGCTCTGAGAGCAGCAGCACGACCCCCGCACCGAGATTGGCGCCATAGGGAGCGAGGTGGGCGTTTGAGAGCGCCAGCCTTGGCAGCAAGGCGCCGTTGACCCAGGTGCCGGCATAGCCTCCGAACAGGGCGGCACGCACGCGAGTGGTCGTTCCGCCGGCGGCGTCGAGCAGCGAGGACAGCAAGGCGCCGTACTCCACCTCGTAGACCCCCGGGTAGGCAAGCGGCCCTGAGAGCGTCACGAGCGTCGATCCCGGTTGATCGGCCAGACCGAGCTCGCGAAACCAGCGTGGGCCGTGACGCGCGATCAATGCGACGTGGGCCACCGTCTCGGCGTTGTTGACGAGCGTCGGGCGCCGGCGCACGCCGCGCTCGAAGGGCATCGGCGGCGAGAACGTCGGCTTGCCGGGGCCACCGTTCAGGTGGTTGACGAGCGCCGACTCGTGCCCTGCGACATAGCCCTGCGGGACGCTGCTCAGCATGATCCGCGGCCAATGCCCAGACAGTCGCTCGCGTTCTGCGATCGCCTGTCCCGCGCGTTCGAGCCCGACGCCAGCCGACTCGCATACGCACAAGATCGCCTCGTCCGCGCCGATCGCGCGTGCGGCGAGCGCGGCTCCGTCGAGCACTAGGTGCGGCAGCGTCTCGAGCAGCGTGCGGTCCTTGAGGCTGGCGGGCTCGCCCTCGGTGGCGTTTACGACGACGATCGGTTTGCCCCGTCCGGCGGCCACCGTGCGCATCTTCTTGGCCATCGGGAAGCCGGCGCCGCCGCGACCGCCGAGACCGGCCTGTTCGATCTGGTCGATTAGGGTCTGCCGCACCCCGCCGCTCGCGCCGCCGGCTGGAGGGCAGCTCGCCGTGTGTGTCGAGGTGTGCCTGCAAGCACATGGCGCCGTGTGCCGGCACGCCTTCCAGCAGGCGCGGCAGGCCGGGAGCTGGCGGTGGCGTCGCGCTTTCGACGATCGGCGTTAGCTCGGCGGTCGCGCTGGGTTGGCTTGGGCTCATCGGCTTTCTTCGCTGGAGGCCGAAGCGCTCGCGGTCGAGGAAGATGAGCTCGCGGCGGAGGACACACCGTCGCCGCCGTCAGAGGAGGCGTGGCTGGAGTGTCCGAGCAGTGCCGCGGGCGTGCCCGAGCGCCGCGCCCATTCCTTGCCGAGCGGGCCGCCGGGGAGCCACAGGATCAGCCCGAGCGTAAAGATCCCAGCCGCGCCGAGCGCGGCGCCACGTCGGGCGAGCTGGTCCGGCCAGCCGGCTGCGACACGCACGAGCACGGCTGCGATCCCCACTATCAGGCAGCCGATGCTAATCGCCAGCATCCAGGTGCTTTTGACGTCGCTGCCGGTACCCAGGCCATGCAGCAGCGCTATTGGCCAGCTCGCATAGGTGAGCCAGTGGACGGCTCGCCAGGTCGAATGGCCCATCCGCGGGCGCAGCAGGCTGGTGAGGATCACTGCGAGGATCAGATCGAAGGAGAGCGCTCCCAGCCCGAGCCAGAACGGTCGGTAGGTGCCGGTGAACGGGATCACAGCGTTGACCAGCGAGATCGGCGCGAAGCTGTCGAGCAAGGCGGTGAGGATGTGCAGGCACAGGAAGGCGAGCGCCAGCAGCGACACATTGCGATGCAGCGAGTCGACCACGAAGCGCGGCCAGGTCTCCGAGCTCCAACGCCTGACGTCGACCACGCCGAGCGCGAGCGCGAGCGTCAACAGAATCAATGCCACAGCTCCTGTGGAGCGAGTCAGGTACCAATAGGCGCTTGGGCCTGCCGCCGCCAGGAGAGGACTCATGCCGGTCCTTCCGGTCGCGAGGAAGCACTGGGATGGTTTGTCAATGTGTCTCGGTGGGACGTAGTTGGAATCAGTTGCCTCATCGCGCCTCGTCCTCCGTGGGCCAGGCGCCGACCGTCAATACCTCGCCGTCGTGACCGACTAGCCTTGCCGGTAGTCCAAGCCCGGCAAGCCATTCTGGCGCCCCTGCCCCACGCACAATCGCTGCCGTCGCGGCGATGTTTGCGTCGGCGCAGTCGCTTGCTGCGACGCTGACGGTACGCCACATTTCTTCCGCGGGCGCGCCGCTAGCGGGATCGATGATGTGGTGCATCGTCTGTTCGCGGTGGCGCCAGCGACGCACCGTGGTGCTGGATGTGGCGAGTCCGCCGCCCGCGATCGAGATCGTCTGACCCGGCGCGTCAGCCGCGCCGCGGTGGTCGTCGGTGACGTGTATCTGCCAGCCTGCCTGCGCAGCCTGTCCGTGGGGTTCTCCGTTGGGCGCTGGGCCAGCGGTTGAGATGTCGCCGCCGAGGCTCACGAGCACGCCGCAGCCGACCGTCTCGTGGATAGCGAGCGCGGCTCGATCAGCCGCCCACGCCTTGGCGGTGGCGCCGACGTCGAGCTTCACGCCGCTCGGGATTCTGAGTGTGCAGCGCTTGCGATCGAGCTCGACGGCTCTCCATCCGGCCAGCAGCGTGGCGCGGACGCGTGGCGCCACCGCGGGGCGAGGGCAAGGCCCTGTGTGGGCGTTACCTGTCGCAGGCGAAATGCAATCGAGCAACTGCACGTCGCGGTCATAGCCGGCGAGCACGAGTGCCGTTCCCACTGTCGGATCGACATCTCCATCGGTTAGCTCAGCGGCGCGTAGGGCTAGTTCGAGCGCCTCGATCAACAGCGGGCCGACTCGAACCGTGCGCCCGGCTCGAGTGTTAACGCGCATCAGCTCGGAGTCATCGCGGAAGCGGCTGCAGGCTCGATCGACCTCGTCGAGTTGGCGCTCGAGGATCGCCCGCGCTCGCGCCAAGGTGCGGCCATCGTCAACCGCCCGTGCGTGGCCGTCACTCACGAGGAGCTCAACGCTAGTGCCGAGCGCCTGCCATTTTGCGCGTGCGAGCTGCGTCATTTGCCTCACGATCCGCCTGAGACGACCGGCGCCGATTCCTGGGCGGGTGCGGATTCCTGCGCAGGCGCAGCTTCTTTGGCGGGAGCAGGTTCCTGTGTGGGCTGCGATTCTTGAGTCGGCGCGGATTCTTTTGGGGGCGACGCTTCCTGTGCGGGCGCCGCGGCTTCCCCAGTGGGCGCTGATTCCTGTGACGGAGAGGATTCGTGGCTGGGAGTCGATTCCTGGGGGGGCGTTTCGTGGGGAGCGGTTGGTTCTGGGGTCGTGCTCGCCTGCGGCGCCTGCGCGGGCGGCTGAAGCGATTTTGCGGGAGTCTTCGACGAGGCTTTCTTGGTGGCGTGCGTGTGCGCTCGCGTTGTGTTCGACGTCTTGATTGTCTTACCGGGAAAGGCTTGCGCGGCGACCTCGGCGAACACGCCGGTCAATGCCACAGAGCCCGCGACCAGCCAACGGTTGGCAGTGCTCAACCTGCGCAGTGCCGCGTCTCTGGTCCTGCGCAGTCCTGCGTCTCTGGTGGTTGTCGGTCTATGTGGCATGGCTAGTGGTGATGGCGAGATGCCTCGAAGTGCGTCCAAGCGCCGAAGTGGGGGATCAACACGATTGCGAGTACGACGCCCGCAACCAGTGCACCGACGATCGAGATGATCCGTCCGCTCGAGCCCGCGGCATGTCTGTTGTACTCGACACGACCGCCGCGACTGGTGAGAAAGATCTTTTGTATGTCAGGCAGGTGACCGAGAACGTGCAGCGCCATGAAAGCGACCCACACGATGAAACTCGCCTTGTGCAGCAGGCGCAGCGTGCCAGAGGACCGCGGTTCGAGGAACAACAGCGCGACCCCAGTGGCGAGCACTGCCAGACTCGCCGCCACAACTATTGGGGCACTTACACGTAGCAGGATCGGCGGTGCACCCCGCTTGCGGTAGACCGGGTCCGAGGTGTAGTAGCGCACGAAGCGATAGCCGGTGCTCGCAAGCTTCAAGCAGACCACGGGGATCAGCATCAGTCCGACGAACAGATGCACGGAGATGAGCGGGCGCAACCGCAGGATGGTCACGCCGATCACGGCAAGCAGCGCTATCAGCAGGATGCCGATAGCGGCCGTTAGGCGCTCGTTGCCGACCGCTCCTCCACCTGTGAAGCCCCCGCCAGTTGGCCTGGCTCGATCCGGTCCGATGGCACGGGCGCCCGAATCGCGCAGCTCGCCTTCGAAATTCCCAATGGGTAAGAGTTGGCGCCGGGCGGCGCCGCGAACTGGGCTCTGCGGGTCAGCGGACATGGAGCGAGTGTGTGCTCGCTTACTAAGCGGTCCATAACAGAATGATGAGAAAAGTCATCGAAACCGCTTGCAGGAGCCTGCCGGCGAGAGTCGAGGGCCTATCCTCAGTCAATGCCCGATATAGCCGAGCCCGGCGCAGGTACGGCGTTTGCATCGTCGATCCTGCTGGTGGAGGACGAGCCGGGGATCGTCGATTTCCTCAAGCGTGGGCTGGAGGCTGAAGGGTTTGTGGTGCAGGCCGCGCTCAACGGTCTGGATGGAGAGCAGCGAGCGCGGCGCGAGAGCTTTGACATGGTGGTGCTCGATCTGATGCTTCCAGGGCTCGGCGGCATGGAGTTGCTGGCCAAGTTGCGCGATGTAAAGCCGGAACTGCCAGTGATCGTGCTCACCGCCCGTGCTGAGATCGAGGACCGCGTGGCGGGTCTGGACGCCGGCGCAGTTGACTATCTGGTGAAGCCGTTTTCGCTTGCCGAGTTGTTGGCAAGGGTGCGTGCGCAATTGCGGGTCGCGGCGCAAACCTCGACCACCACGCTTCAGAGCGCCGACATCGAAGTGAATCTGTTGACTCGCAAGGTGCGCCGGGCCGGCACCCAGGTGGCACTGTCCACGACCGAGTTCGAGCTACTCGTTTACCTGGTGCGCCATAGAGGTGAGGTGCTCTCACGCGAGCAGATCCTCAGCGCCGTCTGGGGCTACCAGCACGACCCTGCCACAAATGTGGTCGATGTCTACGTCGGTTATCTAAGACGCAAGCTCGCTCGCCCCGACAGCCCGGCTCCGATTTTCACGGTGCGCAGAGTGGGCTACCGCCTCGGTAGCGGTGGCTAAGCGCCTCAATCTCAGGCGTCTGGTACCGGGCGATCTGCGTTGGCGTCTGGCCGGTTGGGTGGCACTTGTGGTGCTGCTTGCTTCGGCGGTGACGTTCCTGGTCTTTTATGTTCGTGTTGGTGCCCAAGGGCACGACCCAGATTTCTCCAGCGATGCACGCACCTTCGTGCTCGCCGGAGTGCTGACCCTGTTCGGTGCCCTAGCTGGGGCATGGCTGATCGGTACGCACCTCTCGCGCCCGCTACGCCGCATGGCGGAGGTAGCTGCGAGGGTTGACGCGGGCGATTTGCACCCCCGCATTCACGGTGTCTCAGGCGAGGCGGCTGAGCTGCGGGTGCTGGCCGACGCGTTCAATCACATGCTCGACCGACTCACCGAGGCGTTCGCCGGCCAGCGGGCATTCGTGGCCGATGCCTCGCATGAGCTGCGCACGCCTCTGACGGTGATCAGCGGCCAGCTAGAGGTGCTTGCTGCGCAGACCGCGCCCAGCGAGCCAGAGGTGAGGCGCGTAGAGCGGCTCGTACAGGCCGAGATCACCCGCATCACGCGCCTGGTCGACGACCTACTGCTGCTCGCCAAGGCCGAGCAGACCGAGTTCTTGCGGGCGCAGCCGATCGAGCTGCCCGAGTACGTACTCGAGTTGTGGGACGGGATGAGCTTGATAGCCGCACGACGCTTCGAGTTGGGGACGGTGTCGCACGGAGTGCTCAGCGCCGACCCGGATCGTCTCGCGCAGGCGCTTCGCAACCTGATCTCCAATGCGATCGAGCACACGGCCGAGGTCGAGGGGCTCGTGCGCCTGGATGTAGAAGATCTCGGCGGCGGATGGGTCTGCTTCGTAGTCGAAGATGACGGGCGTGGGATCGATCCGCGGGAGCGTGAGCGTGTCTTTGACCGATTCCATCGCACCGATAGCGCACGCGATCGAGCTTCAGGCGGGACGGGTCTGGGACTTGCGATCGTGCGCGCTATCGCGCAAGCACACGGTGGTCGCGTCGCCGCGACGACGGGGCGGGCGGGCGGCGCTCGCATCGAGTTGAGGCTGGCCGGTTTCCGCGCGCAAGCGTCAAGCGCGGGTGCGGGTGGCGGCCCTGAGGCCCGCCGCTCAGCACCTGCACATTGAAATTATTCGGCCCAAGGACACATTCTGGCGCGATCTTGAATACTCTGTCTGACATGAACGCGGATAATCGTCACTGAAGGTAGATCGGGCGATGTCAGCCAAGAACGCAGTACTGGGACTCGTAATAGAGCGACCGGGCTACGGTTACGACCTTGCACGTCGCTTGGAGGAGAGGTTTGGATCTTCGGGCTTCGCGCTGACGGGCGTCTATTCGGCGCTCGACCAACTTAGCTCTGAGGAGCTGGTACGCAGTGCCGGCGCGCGCCCGGGTGGCGCTAACGAGCGCGCGGCGCCGCGCACGATCTACGAAGCTACGCCCAAGGGCATCGACCGTTTCGAAGGCTGGATGCTCGGCGACTCCTCGCTGGCGCCCGTCCGCGACGAGCTGTACATGAAGATCGCGCTCTCCAGGCCCCACAACCTCTCGCGCCTGATCGAACTGACGCAGACACAGGAGCAGGACTGCCTGGCCCTTCTGCACCAGCTGCGAGAACCAGCCGGTCATCCGCAGAGCCGACCCAAGGCATGGTCAGAGGTGGCGGTGCTGCTGGTGCGAGACGCGGAGATCAAGCAGCTGCAAGCGAGGATCGAGTGGCTGCAGAAGGCTCGTACGATCATGCACAAGCTGAACGAAGTCCACCAACGTAGCACCGCACAAGGAGACGGGATCGCTTGAGCTCACAGGTACGGCTCACGCTTCAGAAGGTCAGCAAGAGCTACTGGCGCGGTCCGCACGAGACCGCGGTGCTGAAGGAAATCTCGCTGTCGGTCTATGCGGGCGAGTGCGTCGCCGTATGGGGTCAGCGAGGATCGGGCAAGACTACGCTGTTGAAGGTGGCGGCCGGCCTGGAGGCGCCCGAAAGCGGCACAGTACGCTTCAAGGAGCAGGACTTGGGAGGCATGTCGAGGGCCGCGCTCGTGCGCCTACTGCGCGAGGAGATCGGCTGGGCCAGACGTGCCGGGCCGGGGAGCGACGAGCTTGAGATGCTCGACTACGTGGCTCTGCCGCTGCTCAAACGCCAGACGCTGCGTCGCGCGCGTCGTCGCTCGGCGGCGGCGCTGTCGCGTGTCGGCGTGGGCGAATGTTCGAAAGGGCGCTGGGAGGATCTAACCGACGGCGAGCGCACGCTCGTCTCTATCGCCCATGCGATGGTGAGACAACCGAGCCTGTTGGTCGTTGACGACCCAACGGCAAACCTGGATGTGCTCCAGCGTGAGGAGGTGATGGGTCTCCTGCGCAGTACGGCGGAGCAGGACTGGCTCGGGGTACTTATCACCGTCCCGGACATGCCATCGATGGTGCACGCGCATCGCATCGGATCGCTCAGCGACGGACATTTGTTGGTGCCCTCGGGCACCTTGCCAGAGCGCGACAACGTGGTCGAGTTCCCCGCACGCAGACAAGCAGCTCCAGGGTAAGGTCGTGATCATGTCGCCTAGCGAGTCCGAGCCGCCGCCGGAAGGGAACTTACCGCAGGAGCCTGCGCCTGAGCACCAGATCTCACACGAGCAGGTATCGCGGCCAGCGGAGGAATCCGGCGTCGGACGATTCGCCCAAGAACCACTCGAGGACACGCCATCCGGCGAACCGCTGGTCTCGATCACACTTTCGCGCAATCAGGTGGACCACGTGGTGCGAGCCGCGCTTGGCGAGGACGTCATGCCGAGCGTCTTCGGTGTGGTCGCCGGTACCGGTTTTCGTCGTGCGCATGCCAGGCAGGTGCTCAGCTCCAGATATCGGACACTTCAAGAGAACAGGCGCTTGTCGCGATCGCTGCTGGCGGGCTTGCTTGTGCTCTCGTGCTTTTCCCGGGGAGGACTGGACGTGGGGATCAAGGACATTTCCGAGCAACTCGATCTGAACACCAGCACCGTCCATCGCTATGTATTGACGCTTGTAGCCGCAGGCTTGCTGGAGCGCGACCCGGACACGCGTCGCTACAGGCTTCTGCCTGAATAGAGGGACAAGTCGCAGGCGTAGCTCAGCCGCCGGAGACCTGGCAAAGCTAGGGGCTTTTCCTTGCTGGGCGGTTCACCAGGAGGGGTCGCGCGTAGAGCTCTCAACTCTACGCGCGACCATCTCCTTGGCGCCCAGGTAGGGAGTCCTGGACGTCGCCCTGTCCCGGTGATCTATGCGTCGTCTTCACAGCCCTCGGGTCGGGGGGCGGTACTGAGACCGTAACGACGCGTGTTCGGGGCAGTTTGGTCAGGCGCAAGGCTTCATCTAGTCCACCTGAGGTCTTTGTCTTCTGCATCCTCGCGCCTGTGCGGATAGTGCCCATCCGCATGTACCACCCGAAGCACTCGTGGATTTCCCGCAGCGCGCTGCGCTACCTGGACCTGCCCGGCCGGATGTAACGTTGAGCGGGCGATGACTCGCCCGCTGTACTTCGATCACCCGGCCTGTCTGGAGCACGACCAGTGCCGGTTCCTCCTACGCGCGGCGAGTCTGCTCAGGAGGCTTTGATCAGCCCGCGTTTGAGCGCGTAGGCGACCAGCTCAGCGCGCGAGGACAGGTTGAGCTTCTGCTGGATGTGGGCGCGGTGGGTCTCGACCGTGCGTACCGACAAGAACAGCTGCTCGGCGATCTCGGCATTTGTGTGGCCGAGCGCGATCAGGCGCAGCACGTTGACCTCGCGCTCGCTCAGATCATCAGGTGGTCCTGGGGCGGGCTCTGAGGCTAGGCGCGCGCCCAGGCGTGGGTTTAGATAGCTCTCGTTGCGCGCCGCTCTGCGCACCGCCTCGACCAGCTCGTCGTCGGCGGCCTCCTTAAGCACATAGCCGATCGCGCCGGCACTGAGGGCGCTGCGCGCGAATACCGGCTCCTGCTGCATCGTGAGCACCACAATCTGGGTCTCGGGATTGCTCGCGCGAATGACGGGGATCGCCTCGAGGCTCGACCCGCCCGGCATGTTCAAGTCGAGCACGAGCACCGCAGGACGGTGTCCGCGCACATAGCGCTGGGCGCCCTCGACGTCGCCCGTCTCGGCAACCACGTCGAAGTCGCTCTCGCTTTCCAACAACAGCCGCAGACCGCTGCGCACGACGGCGTGATCGTCGGCCAGCACGATGCGTATCTTCTCTTGTGTGTCTGACAGATTTGCGATGCCTATATCCCTTCGCCGGGCAGGAACTCGTTGGTAAATGGTGGCAGACCGGCGGTGTCGGGGTCTGAGTGAATCAACCCCTGCGTGAACATCCAGTGTCCAAATGCGGCCCACGCCGACGGTTCCTGCCAGCCATACGGCTTTGAGTGGTCGTTCGGCAGCGTGGCTGGCAGTGTCGCTTCGATCGAGGAGAGCTGCAGCTTCTCTTCAGCGGACGGGTTGGCCTTGGCGATCAGGGCTGCCGCCGCAGCAGGATTCGCGCGCACCTGCCGCTCGCCGCGAGTCAGCGCCTGCAGGAAGGCACGAATGTCCACACCGTCGGTACGCGCCTCCTCAGAGCGCACCACGAGCACCAGCTCGTTGTAGGTCGGCACGCCGGCCTCCTCGATTGGGATCACGACCGGGTTCTTGTGCATCTGGCGCAGCTGGATCGCCTCATAATTCCAGTAGCCGCCGAGCGTGGCCGCCACCTTGCCCGAGAGCATCGCCGGCACAAGGTTGAAGCCGACATCGCTTTCTGTAACCGAGCTAGGGTTTACACCGGCCGCTCGCAGCGCAGTGTGCAGCTCGGCCGTCTGGTAGGCGATTCCCGCGGTGCCCACGCGCTTGCCGGCAAGGTCTGCGACCTTGCTCACATGCGCCGAGGGAAGCGCGATGATCGAAGTGAGCGGGCGTTGCACGAGCGCGCCGATCGACACCACTTTCAGCCCCTGGTCACGGGCGAGCAGCAGCTGTGGCTCATAGGAGATCGCCATGTTGACCTTGCCAGCGGCAAGCAGCTTCAGCGGTTCGGCCGATTCGCTGGGCACGATCGGACGCACATCCAGGCCCACAGCGTTGAAGTACCCGTGCGCAATAGCCGTATACAGCGACGCATGGTCGGCGTTGGGGAACCAGTCGAGCATCACCGTGAATGGCTTCGTCCCAGGCGCCGAGACGACGTCCTGCTTGGTCCCGCAGGCGCCCAGCACGACGGCGCAGAGGCAGGCGACCAGCAGGGACCATCCGTAGCGGGGGGCAGGCAGGGCGGCACGGCGGACGCTTGACGATGCTCTCAACGGATCTCTCCTCTTGGTTGATTGGCCCACGGCGAGAGCTTTCGCTCGGCGATGGTCAGTGCATAGAAACAGCTGATCGCAAACACGAACAGCACGGCCGTGGCGGCGTATGCGCGAGAGGTCTGCAGAGCCGTCAAGTCCGAGGTAATCTCGCGCCCTAGGCCGGCGTAAGGGCCGGTAGTAGGTGTCGATGTCTCGGCGATGAACGCCCCGATCACACCAACAGCGAGCGCGATCCGCGCACCGCTGAGCGCCGCCGGCAGCGCCGCCGGCAGCTCGCCGAAGCGAAACGCCTGCCAGCGCGACGCGTCGAGCGTCCGCAATAGCTTGAGCTGGTCGGGATCGACCGCCGCGAGTCCATCGACGGTGGTCACAACCACAGGGAAGAAGCAGATCAACGCGATCACAACCAGCTTCGGGAAGATGCCAAAACCCCACCAAAAGCACAGCGGTGCAGCGATCACCGCGATCGGGATCGCCTGCGAGCCGACCGTGTGCGGGTAGACGGCGCGACGCATCGGCGTCCACATGTGGATCGCGACGGCCATCGCAAAGCCGCCGACGAGCGCCAGTGCGAGCCCGAACACGACCTCCTTGGCGGTGATCGTGAAGTTCGACCACAGCAGCCCGGCGTTGTCCCACATTTCGGCGAACATCGCGTGCGGCGCCGGCAGCAGCAGCGGGTCCACCCCCTGGAGGTTGACGTACAGCTCCCAAGCGCCGAGGAAGGCGAGCCCCAGCAGCAGCGGCGGCAGCACGTTCGCGAACCCGCGTCTCATGCGGCCCTGCTCTCGGCCAGCGTCTGCATTGCCCGCTCGCGCAAGGCGATCACGGTAGCGTCGGTGCGCGAGCGCGGGCGCGGCAGGTTGACTGTCAACTCTGCCACGACGCGTCCGGGACGGGGGGATAGGACCGCGACACTGTCGGCGAGCACGATCGCCTCCTCGACGTCGTGCGTTACGAGCACTACGGTGCGCGGCTCGCGCACTAGGGCGCCCGTCAACCACTCCTGCATCTCCTGCCTGGTGATCGCATCGAGTGCGCCAAAGGGCTCGTCCAGGCACAGCACAGGCTTGCCGGACAGCAGCGTGCGCACGAATGCGACGCGCTGGCGCATCCCGCCGGAGAGCTCGTTAGGACGAGCCCGCTCGAATCCGGCAAGGCCAAGCTCCTCGAAGAGGCTTGCCCCGCGTGTACGAGCCTGGGCGCGAGGGGCGCCGGCGATCCGCAGTGCCAGTGCCGCGTTGTCGACGGCGCTGAGCCAAGGCAGCAGCAGATCGCGTTGGGGCATCAGCACGGCCGGCTCGCATTCGATCGTGCCGCTGTCGGGCCGTTGCAATCCACAGATCAGCTCCAGCAGTGTCGTCTTGCCGCAGCCGCTCGGACCCACCACGGCCAGCACGCTTCCGCGCGCGGCTTGCAGCGAGACGTCCGCGAGCGCCTGCACAGTTGCGCCGCGACGGTCGAGGTAGGCGCGACTCACATCGCCGAGGGTGACCGCGTCGTCCGGGCCGGGTGCGTCGTGCGCCTGGCGTTCGCGGGACTTCACTTGGGTCTGCACAGCGCTCCCTCCGCGGGCATTACCCCACAGGTTCGAAGGGTCGGCGCCGGGTCGTGTGCGCCATCTCAGCCGACCTCCGTCAGCTCCCCTGTTGTCGCCCTCGATGCTATCGCTCGACGGCGATGAAGACGAGGACAGACGAGCGTTGGCAAACCGCGATGACGAAGAGTGGGCTACGATCGGCGCTAGGCGCTGACGACCGGTCGCGTCAAGGCCTTGACGAAATCCTCGAGCTGCGCGGTCGTCCAGCACTCGAACGCGGTGCAATATTGCTCGTAGGCGGCGATCACCGAGTCGCCGTAGTTCCAGTACAGGCGCGGCTCTGGGTTCAGCCAGAAAGTGCGCCCAGCGCGAGCGGCCACCTGGCCGAACAGGTCGGCGCGCGGGTCGCGGCCATTGGTGCGGGCGTCGCCGAGCACGATCACGGTGGCGCGGGGACTCATGTCATCGGCGATCAGCTCCAAGAGCTCCGACCAAACACGCCCATAGTCGGTGTAGCCGGAGATGTCGGCCACGCCGGCGTCGCTTGAGATGCGTTCGCTCACCGCGCGGAAGTCGCGCTCGTGCTCGAACACGTCGGTGACCTCGGAGATCCGCTCGATGAACACGAACGAGCGCATCTTGCGAAACGAGTCGTGCAGTGCGTGCAACACCGACAGGAAGAACACCGAAGCGGAGGTGACGCTCGTGGAGACGTCGCACAGCACATAGATCTCCGGGCGCCGTGGACGACGCGGGCGGTAGCGCAGCTCGACGGGTACACCGCCGGTTTGCAGGGAGGCGCGCATCGTGCGGCGCACGTCCACGTGCGCGTGGTGACGGTGCCCACGATTCTGCTTTCCCTGCGTGGCAAGACGCTTGCGTAGCTGCACCACAACGCGGTGTACCGCGGCAAGGTCCGCAAGTGGGCCGGAGGGCAGTGCGCGGTCGAGCTCGCCCAGCGGGCGCGCAGGAGGAAGGCGCCCGGAGCGTTGCACCTGCTGGCGTTCTAGCTCGCGGCGCATCAGCGCCTCGAAGCGGCGCAGCGCGTCGCGCGGCACGCCACCTGAGCGGGGGTCGTCCGGGGGCAGGTCGGGTTGGGGCTCGGCACGCAGACCGAGCGCGCGGCGGATGCGTTGCACGTCCACGCCGATCACGCCGCTACCTTGCTCGGCTTGGCCGAAAGTGGCGATCGCCATGCGCGCCAGGTCGCGCATCGCGCCCTCCGCGCCTTCGCGCAGAGCGGCGGCGATCTGCATGCGCAGCGCGTCGAGTTCGGTTTCCGAGAGCTCGCCGAGGTCGGCCGAGGACGTGTTGCCCTCATCGACCCCCTCGCGCACTGAGGCGATCTCCACCGCACGGAAGAAGAAGCGGTCGAACACAAGCTCGAAGATGCGCCGGTCGTCCTGGCTCTTGGCGAGCGTCGCGGCCAGCGCCTCGCGGAACTCCGCCTGGGCGGTCCACGGAATCTCGCGCAGTACGGCAAACGCGTCAAGCAGCTCCGAGGTGCCGACAGCCACGCCCTCGGCGCGCAGCTGCTCCCCCAACTCCAGCAGACTGGCGGCTATGCCCTCAGGCTGGCTGGGCACTGGCCGGCTCAGTTTCCTGCGCCAGCTTGAGACCGACGCGCTCGGCGACGATATCCATGTCGGTGCGGTGCTTGACGATCACCGACATCGTCTCGTTGAACATCTCAGCGTCGATGTCCTTGGCGCCGAGTAGCAAGAGCGCACGCGCCCAATCGATCGACTCGGCGATCGAAGGCGGCTTCTTGAGGTCGAGCTCGCGCACCATGCCGATCACCTCCACAAGTCGCCGCGCCACAGCGTCGGAGAGTTCGGGCGTGTGCAGCTTGACGATCGCCAGCTCGTGCTCGAGTGAGGGGTAGTCGAGCCATAGGTATAGACAGCGGCGCTTGAGCGCCTCGGTCAGCTCGCGCGAGTTGTTGGAGGTCAGCAGCACTACCGGGTGTGTGGTAGAGGTCACGCGCCCCAGCTCGGGGATCGAGATTTGGAAGTCGGAGAGGACCTCCAAAAGCATCGCCTCGAACTCCTGGTCGGTCTTGTCGATCTCGTCGATCAGCAGGACCACAGGCTGCTCGGAGGCGATCGCGCTCATCAAGGGGCGGGCGAGCAGGAACTCCTCGCCGAAGATGTCCTCCTGCACGGCCTCCCAGCCAGTGCCGGACGCCTCGGCCTGGATGCGCAGCAGCTGCTTGCGGTAGTTCCACTCATACAGCGCCTTGGCCTCGTCGAGCCCCTCGTAGCACTGCAGGCGAATCAACTCGCGCCCAAGGTAACGCGCCAGTGCCTTGGCTAGCTCGGTCTTGCCGACGCCGGCCGGCCCCTCCACGAGCACAGGCTTGCCGAGCTTGGTAGCAAGGAAGGCGACGAGCGCGGTGGACTCGCTCGGCAGGTAGCCGACCGAGCTCAGGCCATCGGCCACCTCGGCGGAGGAGAGGGGTCCTTCAGGGGGCATCGTCGGGAGAATGATACGGGTAGCTCAACGCTCCTCCGGCTCGACGGGCGAGTCGTCGAAGGAAAGCTGCTCGGAAGGCCCAGGCGGAAAGCGGGGCCGCTTGGGTGGAGCGGTGGGTCGTCTGGATGGGGGAGATGGGGTCGTGCCCTGAGGTGCTCGAGCGCTCTGCTTCACGACCGTTGTCACGTCCTCGGATGGGTCGGAATCGTGCTTCACGACCGCTGTGATGTCCCCAGATGGGTCGGAGTCTCGCGTAATGGGAGGAATGTCCTCTGCCGGCGGCGCAGAGGGCCGCGCCGCAACCGGTCTCGCCCGTGAGGCGCGTCGTGTAGAGGGGGTGGCGGTCGTAACGTCCTCGTCGCTGGGTGTGCGTCGTCGGCTGCCTCGTGGGCGCATCAGCGGCATCTCGGGCGTACTCGTGGCGCGCATGCGCCAGCCGGCATAGCCGAGCGTGCCAGCGGCGACGAAAGCAAGGAAGAACCCCCATTCGATGCCGACGGGATAGCCATGGCCGTCGGGGCGCGAGAAGACGCGGTAGAAGATCAACAGAGCGGCCCAAGCGCCGGCGGCCATCACGACCGCACCGTCGCTGCCGGGCATGTGGAAGTCGCGCCGCTCCGCACGCGCAAACATCAGCGCGATTACACCGGCCGCCACCAGGAACACTGCAGCCTCGACGAACGACACATCGCCGAAGGCGCTGATCGAATGTGAATTGATCGCGCCGCTCTTACGGTCCAGCGACTGCAGGTCATACCAAGGCAGGAACATCGTCACGAGCAGCGCCAGTGCCGCCACGCTGGCGATGCGCTGCTCGGGCGCAAGCGCCCCCCAGGCGCGTGTCATACGTGTCATACGCGTGCGTAGCGGGGGGCGTTGTACGGCATAGATCGATTGTATGGCGCGCTCCAGCGCGAGCGGCTCAGATGCGATGACGGGTGGCGCGTGGCTCAGGCGTGCGTCTTGGCGGCCTTGCCCAGCCGCTTGACCAGCAGCTTCGTGTCCTTCTCGCTGATCGTACGCAGTTGGCCTTGGAAGGCGAGCTTCCAGTGCTCGGCAGGCCACTTGCGGATGTGCTCAAGCTTGGTTGCGAGCTCCTCAGCCGGCACCCACTCGTCCTGCTCGAGCACGATCTCAGGCTCCGTGGCAAAGCGCCAGGGATAGGCGTCGGCTTTGCCTGGCTTGCCGGGCCACAGCTTCGTGCGCTCCTCGTACATCTCACCGGTGACAAGAATGCTGCCGGCGAAGCTCATCACCTTGGTCAGGTAGAGGACGATGCGATCTCCAGGCTCGATCTGCAGCGCCCGCGGACGGTTGCGCTCCTTGATGCCGATCACGCTGAACCCATGCGCGCGTGTGGCCTCGTGGTTTTCGCGCGAGGCGGTCAGGATCCAGGTTTGGGAGACGGCGTCCGGCATGGGTGAGGCTCAAAGAATAGGCTGCCGCCGCGCCGGAAGCGAGATCCGCTCCACCGGCGCGAACTTTGCTGCACGGGCGCTCTTAGCCCCTCCTTTGGAGGAGGCCTTAACCACGATCGTGCCTGTCGCCACTTCTTCGTTTCCGGCAAGGTCAACAGCTTTGAACCCAACCGAGTAGGTCCCAGCTTTCGAGGGTGTCATCCAAAGCAGGCGCGGCTTGCCTCCTTCGACTGTCACGTCGTTGGTCCAGACGGTCTTTTCGCCGAGCTTGATGACCATGCTGACGCTCGAGACCTTCGACAGCTTGATCTGTATGCCGGCACGTTCGTTCGTGCGCACGCTCTGGGTCAACAGTTCGATCGCGGGAGGCCGTTTCTCGTCTTCGCGGAATTCCTTGGCCGTCGTGCAGTAGATCTGATCGCCGGCTATCTGCCCGGTGGTGGGCGTCAACGGCTCGCCCTTGCTCGTCTTTTCGCATAGGTGTTCGAGGAATTCCGCAAGCAGTTCGTGATAGTTGAGATCCGATTCGGAATGCTGGTCATACATCGACCAGGCGCCGGTGTTGTAGTGAGGCACCTCCGCACGCGCCTCGGCGTCGCCGGCTTCGAACAGCTGCTGGCCGAGGGGATCCTTGGTCAGCTTCGTATATTCGTAGAGTCCAACAAGGCTCTGGATGAAGCCGTTGAGGATGCGCTCGCTCGGCGCGTAGGTGTACTCCAGGTAGTGGGCACCGGCGGGGGTGGCAATCCGCACACCGGTGGGTGGCGGCATCTCGAAGATGCCGAGCGCCTGTTGTGCGGCCGTCAGGTAGACCTCCTCGTGGGTCACGCTCCAAGCGCGAGAGAAGACCTGTAGCGCGGTCCCCTGTGAAAGCCCGCTTGTCCAGGGTGGTAGCCCGCCATCAAACTGGAACATGTATTCCCAGGCGATCCCCCCGGCACGCTGTGTAGCGAGCGCGATAGCTTCGTTCAGCACTTCCTCAAGCGTCGTGATTTCTTTGTCGAGGAAGTACGCGTTCGCCTTGCCAAACGTCGCCAGCCACTGGATCTCGATGCCCTGGCCGGGGTAGTACTCCCAAACCAGCTTGCTGCCGCTGAAGTACACGCGCTGGTCGGCGCCCAAGAGCCGTTCGGTCGTCCACCACTGCCGGTTGCGTTCGAGCGTGGTGAACACCACGGGCAGGCGCGAGGCGATCAACTGGTTGCTCGAGGCCATCGCTTCGACGTTGGCCATCACCGCACCGAGTTCGGCCGCGCGCGTCCCGGACAGTTTGCGCAGCGAGCTCTTGGCTGCATTGAAGGCCCCTTGGTACTTGGCGTAGGTGACCTGAGTGATCGCGCCACTCTTCTGCAGCTGCTGAAGCGCGGAGGTCACGGTCACGCGCTTGTTGGTGCCAGCCCCGCTTGCAAGCGGGGTCAGAGTGCTCAGGATGGTCACAGCGAGCGCCAGCGCCAGCCAGTGCCAGCTGGGGCGAATATGCGATCTCGCTCTGCGGAAGCGGGCGCGCAGTGGCTTGGAATGCATCGGCCTGATGCTAGGCTCATCCGCGTCGGGCGTCGCAGCAAACGTTGCAGCGCGCCGACCGGGTCGAAGCGTTGAGGACACTCCTGAAGAACACAACCGTACGAGCAGCAGTTGCGCTGCTGCTCGTAATCTTCTGTGGCTGTCTGCTCTCGGCTTGCGGCGGCGACTCCTCCGGCAGTGCCCAGGCGCTACTCGACGAAACCTTCTCCGGGCACAAGCAAATCGAAAGTGGCAACGTCAAGCTCTCCTTGGCGCTCGGCGCCGGCGCATCGAGCACATCGGCCAAGCCGCTCGCGGTGACCCTCAGCGGCCCGTTTGAAAGTGTCGGTGTAGGCAAGCTCCCTCGCTTTGCCTTCCAGCTACAGCTCGGCGCCGCTGGTCACAGCCTCCAGGCAGGCGCCACCTCGACCGGCTCGGCGTTGTTCGTGGAGCTGGCCGGAACCTGGTTTTCGACGCCGTCGAATACCTACAAGGCGCTCGAAGAAAGCTATGCCCAAGCAACAAAAAAGGCGTCAAGCGCCAAGGTCCGCTCGACCTTCTCCTCGCTTGGCATCGAACCGGGCCGCTGGCTGTCGAATCCGACCAAGGTCGGCACGGTTACGGTAGGCGGCGAAGACACGATTCATCTCATAGCAGCAGTGGACATACCGGCCTTCCTGGCCGATGTAACCAAACTCTCCCAAGCCGGCAGCTCGCTCGGCTTGGACTCGGTGCCCGGAGCTTCGAGTGCCGGCGGCACGCTTTCGCCGAGCATCATCAACGAACTGGCGAAGTCGATCAAATCCGCTCACGTGGACGTCTACACAGGCGAGAGCGACCACATGTTGCGCCGCCTGGAAGTCACGGCGGCTGTCACGGGCACGCCCCAGACGCAGGGTCTCCTCGACGGCCTCAGCAGCGCCAACTTGACGGTCCAGCTCGAATTCTCAGACCTCAACAAAAAGCAGACGATCAGCATGCCGGCAAACGTTGAGCCGCCAACCCAGCTACTCCCGGCGCTACAACAGCTCGTCGGTGTGCTCGAGGGCACTTCGGGCTCGGGCATCAGCTCGGGCACGCTCGAAGAACTCTCTGGAGGCTGAATCAAAGACCGTCAGGGTCGAGTTCCTCCAAGGTTCTTTGCACCTCTGACTCGACGTCCATCGGCTCTTCGCCGCTGCGCACCCTGCGTTCGTTGCGCGCCGTCACAAGTTGGCGCACCTCTTCGGTCAGCCCCACGTCGTGTTTACCGACGGGTGTGCCATCCGTCGGCTCTTCGAGCAGTGCGAGCTCGGCATCGATGTCGAGCGCCGCACCGCCTTGGCGCACCTGCCTGTCGCTGCGTGCCTGCAGCATCTGGCGGATCTCCTGCTCGCGCTCGGCACGAGCCAGCGGTGAGTTCGGTGGCGGCCCACCAGAGCCGCTATCGCCCATCGAAAGACCGCCCTCACCGATCTTGTCATACAGGCTGCCGCCGGCGAGGAAGGAGCCGACGCCGACGAGCACGAACAGCACCACCGCGCCGACCACTACGACCGTGAACGGTTCCATCCTCTGATTGTGGCCTACTTCGATACTCTCTGGGTTGACTGACCAGTCAATCTATTCCCCGCGCCCGTCCTAGGAGAACACCAGACCATGGTCGATTTCACGCTCACCGACGAGCAGAAGAACCTTCGCGAAATGGCTCACGACTTCGCCGAGAAAGAGATCCGGCCGGTCGCCTGGGAGTACGACAAGGACGGCACCTGGCCGGCGGACATCATCGAGAAGGCCTGGGACGTGGGCCTGATGAACACCCACATCGACGAGCAGTACGGCGGACCTGGCGCCGGCTACCTCGACGGTTGTCTGATCGAGGAGGAGCTGTCCTGGGGCTGCTCCGGCATCCAGACTTCGCTCGGCTGTAACGGTCTTGCCACCGCGCCGATCGCGCTCGGTGGCTCAGAGGACACCAAGAAGAAGTACCTCGGCATGCTCACCGAAGCGCCCAAGCTGGCTTCCTTCTGCCTGACCGAGCCCGACGCCGGCTCGGATGTCTCCGGCATGCGCACCACTGCCGTCAAGAAAGGCGACAAGTACGTCATCAACGGCTCCAAGTGCTTCATCACCAACGGCGGCTACGCCGACTACTACACGGTCTATGCCAAGACCGACAAGGAGGCCGGCCACCGCGGCATCTCCGCCTTCGTCGTCGAGCGCGACTGGGGCGTCGTGGTCGACAAGAAGGAGGACAAGCTCGGACAGCGTGCCTCCAACACCGCCACGATCTCCTTCAACGAGGT
The DNA here is from genome assembly GCA_963827045.1 of uncultured Solirubrobacterales bacterium. Taxonomy (GTDB): domain Bacteria; phylum Actinomycetota; class Thermoleophilia; order Solirubrobacterales; family Solirubrobacteraceae; genus Palsa-744. The sequence continues at coordinate 240,303 of CAWGZH010000002.1, read as the reverse complement.
TGAGGTTCCCGCTGAGAACCTGCTCGGCGAGGAAAACGCCGGCTTCAAGCTCGCGATGATGACGCTTGACCGTACGCGCCCGGGAGTGGCCGCGATGGCGACCGGTATCGCCCGCGCCGCGTTTGAATTCGCCACCGACTACTCGCGCGAACGCGTCCAGTTCGGCGTGCCCATAGCGATGCACCAAGCGATTCAGTTCATGATCGCCGATATGGCCACCGAAATCGAAGCGGCTCGTCTGCTCACGTGGAAGTCGGCGGTGCTGCTCGACCAGGGTCAGCGCAACACGCTCGTCTCCTCGCACGCCAAGCGCTTCGCCGCCGATGCCGCGATGAAGATCGCGACCGACGCCGTGCAGGTCTACGGCGGCTATGGCTTCATCAAGGAGTATCCGGTCGAGAAGCTCTTCCGCGACGCCAAGATCATGCAGCTGTACGAGGGCACCTCGCAGATCCAGCGCCTGGTCATCGCACGCGAAACGCTGTTGCCGCGGCGGGTCGAGGAGCCCGCTGCGGTCTAGTAGTAGCGTCGATCACCCCGCCCCCAGAAACCCAGAGGAGACCAGTATGTTCGTGTTCAAGGCCGCCGTCGTCGGCGCAGGCACCATGGGCGGGCAGATCGCTCAGACAATCGCCGCGGCGGGCTTCCCGGTCGTGCTCAAGGACATCAACCAAGATCTCGTCCAGGCGGGGCTTGACGAGGCCAGGAAAGTAACCGAAGGCCAGGTCGGCAAGCTGGTCTCCAAGGAGCGCATCAGCGCCGAGCAGGGCGCGGCTCAGATCGAGGAGATCCTCGGGCGCATCAACGACACTACCTCCTATGGCGCTTTCGGCGACGTTGACTTCGTGATCGAGGCGGTGCCCGAGCGGATGGAGATCAAGCAGGCGGTGTTCGCCGAGCTCGACGCGGTCACGCCGGGCCACGCGATCCTGGCATCGAACACCTCGTCGCTGTCGATCGGCGAGATCGGCGAGGCCACCTTGCGCCCAGACAAGGTGGTGGGCTTCCACTACTTCTACCCAGCCTCGGTGATGCCGCTCGTGGAGATCGTCGAGGGCGAGGAGACCTCTCCGGAAACGGTCACGGCGGCACTCACCTTCGCCCAGGCAATCCGCAAGCAGCCGATCGCCTGCCTCGAGGTCCCAGGTTTTGTCGTCAACCGCATCCTGATGGCCAGCATGTCTGAGCTATGGCGCGAGCAGGAGGAGAAGAAACTCTCGATCAAGGCGATCGACGAGGGTGTCGGCGCGGCCGGAGTCGTGCCGATGGGCCCCTACTTCCTGGTCAACCTGCTCGGCCTGGACACTGTGTTGCACGTCGCCGAGCACGTCACCGCCTCATACGGAGAGGAGCGCTTCTATGTGCCCAAGGGCATGAAGAAGCTCGTCTCCGAAGGCAAGCTCGGAGCGAAGACCGGAGGCGATGGCTTCTACAGCCCCACAGGTGAGCCCAACGTCAAGGATGATGGTGAGCCCAACGTGGAGGAGCTGGTCGAGCTGCTCAGCCTGAAGACCTTCGTCGAGGCGGCGCTTGTCCTGCAAGAGGGCGTCGCCACCCACCGCGATATCGACTTCGGGATGATGGCCGGCGCCGGCCTGGATCCCCGCAGGGGACTGATGCCGCCGTTCATGAAGGCCGACGTCGAAGGGCTCGACTCGGTGCTCGAGCGCTTGGAGAATGCCACCGAGCGCCATGGAGAGCGCTTTGCCCCGCCGGCGATCCTGCGGCGCCTGGTAGCCCAGGGCCGGCTGGGTCAGAAGAGTGGCCAGGGCTTCTACGCATACCCACAGCCCGACGCAGAGCAGCCGGCCGCGTCGTCATCCACCTTCGATGACGACGCGAAGGTGGAGGTGGTCAAGCTCGAGACCCGCCCCGACGGCGTGGCCATCGCGTGGCTCGCAAACGGGCAAATGAACTCGATCGCCCCGCAGGTGATCGAGGATCTCGGCAAGGTCTGGAACAAGGTCAAGAGCAGCAATGTGCACGCGCTCGTGATCGCCTCTTCCAACCCATTCCTGTTCAGCGCGGGCGCCGACATCAAGGCATTCACCTCGATGGACGCCGAGTCCGGCGAGCAACTGATCCACGCCGCCCACGCGCTCTTGCGCGAATTCGGCTCAGAGGGGATCGCCACGATCGCCGCCGTAAACGGCCTCGCCTTCGGCGGCGGCTGCGAGCTTGCGATGGCCTGCGACGTGCGCATCGCCGCGCGCTCGGCCACCTTCGGCCAGCCCGAGATCAAGCTCGGGATCATCCCCGGTTTTGGCGGCACCCAGCGCCTGCCGCGGCTCGTGGGTGAGAACAAGGCTCTGGAGATGAACCTCGTCGGCGACCCGATCCTGGCCGAAGAGGCCTTCGAACTCGGCCTCGTCAATCGCATGGTCGAGGATCACGAACTGCTCGATACGGCCCTCTCCTGGGCGCGCCGCTTGGCGGCGCAGGCGCCGGTAGCGCTCAAGCAGATCAAGCGCGTATCCGGTGCTGGCGATCTCGACGCTGGCATCGAGGCGGAGAAGCGCGGCTTCGCCACCGCCTTCGGCAGCGAGGACGCCAAGGAGGGCATATCGGCCTTCCTCGGCAAGCGCGCGCCCCGCTTTCAGGGTCGTTAGGGCCGAACTCTCAGGAGGAGCGTGTTTCAAAACGAGCGGTGCGCGTTGACACCCCCCTTGTTTGAACACGGATGATTTATTTAGGTACCTAACCTTCATCTACGTGTTCAAACAAGGGGGGTGTTGTGAGGGATGTCCCCCGCGCGAGTCCGCCACGAAGCTTGCACGAGGCCGGCCATTGCGTTCAGATCGGCCCTTGGGACTCAAGGTATTGGGCCCGAATGCCGACGCATTCGTCCATGACAATCCCAAAGATTGGATCCAGGGGGGAGTCGGCCTCTGCGGCTGGGCGTGTGGCGTTGGAGTTGGAGGGCGAGCAGCCCTCGGCAGCCGCCAGAATGGAGTTGGAGCGCCAGCTCAAGCGCCTCGGCGAGACGCTCAAAGAGCGAACCGAGGATGTTGTGAGCGGCATCGTCAGGCGCAACGAGGAATCGGCCGTGGTGCTCGAGGCGATCGTCGAAGAGAGCTTTGTCAAGGTCGGCACTGTCTCCACCGTCGCGTTCGCCAGATGGATCGCAGGCGAGGGCGCCGAGGTCGCGCGCGAGGTGGGTCACGAGTCGTGGAACATCTTTGGCCAGCTCGCCGCACAAAGGGCCGCGCCACTCAACGAGGTCACCAAGCGCTGCCTGCGCTGGCGCGATGCCGCCGCGGATGCCATCGGCGAGATAGGCGTGCAGCTAGAACTGTCTGAGACGGCGCTCGACCGGGCGCTCTCGATGCTCCAGCGCAGCCTCGACGTGACGCTCGTGCGCATGTGCCAGTCCTTCGAGGTCGAGCGTCGTCGCGCACACGAGGAGCTGCACCGCCGCCAGGAGGAGCTCGCCTTCATGGCGACCCACGACGCGCTCACGGGTCTGCCAAATCGCACGCTGATCCTCGACCGCGTCGAGCAGATGCTCGTGCGCGCGCGACGCAACCAGACACCGGTGGCTGCGCTGTTCATCGATCTCGACAACTTCAAGCACATCAACGACACGCTCGGGCACGGCGTCGGCGACCAGTTGCTGCGCGCCGTGGCGGCGCGCCTTGAGGCGGTCGTGCGCGACATCGATGCGCTTGGGCGCCTCGGTGGCGACGAGTTCGTCGTCGTCGCCGAAGGCATGTCGCTTGCCGCCGGCCCAGAGCTGATCGCCGAACGTCTGCTCGGCGCGCTCAAGCAGCCCTTCAAACTGAAGGGCGCCGAAAACACGCGCTTGGTCGTCACCGCCAGCGTCGGGGTCGCGATGGGCGAGAGGGCCACTGCTGAAGAGCTTTTGCGCGACGCTGACATCGCCATGTACCGCGCCAAGTGGGACGGTAAGAACGGCTACGTGGTGTTCGAGTCGGGCATGCAGGATGCTGTCCAGAGCCGTATGGAGCTCGAGATGGACCTGCGTGACGCCTTCGAGAAAGACGAGTTCTTCGTCGTCTACCAGCCCACGTTCGACCTGCGCGAGATGGTCCCCACGGGCATGGAGGCGCTGATCCGCTGGCGCCATCCGACGCGTGGCATCGTCCAGCCGGACGACTTTGTGCCGCTGCTTGAGGAGACAGGCCTGATCGTGGATGTTGGAAGATGGGTCTTGCGCGAGGCCTGTCGTCAGGGCGCGGAGTGGCGTCAGGCCGGCCATGAGGTCGGCATCGCCGTCAATGTGGCCGCACGTCAGTTGGACCGCGACGAGTTTGTCCATGAAGTCAGAGATGCCCTGAGCGATTCCGGGCTTGAGCCCGAGCAGCTCACGATCGAGATCACCGAGACCACGATCATGGCCAACGCCGAGGAGACAGCCGGCCGCCTCGCGTCGATCAAGGAAATCGGGGTGCGAGTCGCAATCGACGACTTCGGCACCGGCTACTCCTCGCTTGCCTATTTGCAGCGCTTCCCGGTTGACGCTTTGAAGATCGACCGCTCGTTCATCTCGAAAATGAGCAACGACGCCGAAGGTGAGACGCTGATCAGGACGCTAGTGCAGCTCGGCAAGTCGCTCTCGATAGAGACGCTAGCCGAGGGTATCGAGCAGGCCCAGGAGCTCAACCTGCTGCGCGAGGAGAGCTGCGACACAGGGCAGGGTTTCCTGTTCGCGCGTCCGCTGGACATAGAGGAATGCGAGACCTTCCTTGAGAACTGGGCGGGAGCGGCCTCGCCAACCTCTGTGTCTGCCGAGCGACCGTCTGCCTGAGCGTCTGGCCGGTTCTTCTGGTCGTTCTCAGCTGAGCTTGACGAGATCGCGTCGCGGCGCGATCTCCCAGCGTGCAGCCAACTGGCCGAGCCTCTCGTCGAGCTGCCAGCGGTCGGCAAGTCGCTCGCCTTCGTATTCGACGCTTGCTCCCTTCAGCACCATCGAGCCGCTGTTGTCGCCGATCGCGCGCAGCTCGGCAACCTCGGCTGGGCTAAGCAGTTGCTGCGCCGGCAGCGAAGCAAGCTCCGCGCGCTTGTCCTCGATTAGTTTCGGGACACCAACCTGTGGTGTTTGCCTTGCTTTTCCTTGCGCGGTAGCGGGCTTGGCGCTCTCCTGAATCAGCGTGGGTGCCACGCAGCGGACTGCCGGATGCGCGAGATTCCACTGGCAGGCAAGTTGCAGCAGCGTCAGCCCGTGTCGCTCGGCATAGGGGCGCATGCGCTCGAGCTTCTCGACCCCTGCCTCCACCCAGCCGGCGGGGCGAAACTTGCGGTGGTCGTACTGGGCGAACTCGTGCCCCGGGCGCACGTCGTCGTGGAACAGGCCGCCGTAGTTGACCACGCGCGAGATCAGCTTCACGTCGTGAGTTGTGGCTGCGTCGAGCACAAGCTCGCCCGGCCACGGCTCCATCGGGTCGAGGATGATCATCGCCCAGTCGATCAGCTCGCCGAAGCGCTCGAAGCAGTCGATCAAGTCGAGCGTGAAACCGTTTGCCGGACCTGGGGCAACCCCGAGCAGGCGCGTGAGACCCGCCTCGCGCAAAGCTTGCATTCCCTCCCAAACGCATGTGCTTGTGTAGCCCGTGCGGTCGGGGTTATGCAGCATCAACAGGTCGAAGTGCTCGGCTCCGAGGCGCTCCAAGCTCTGCTCGGCGGCCATACGGATGTAGTTGCCGTAGTCGCCCTCGCCGCGCAGGCGCGGGTCGGTGAAGCGCGGAAAGCCCTTGGCGCCGTCGCGCTCGCCCTCGTAGAAGTCGTGCCCGATCGCCCCGATCAAACAGAAGTTCTCGCGATCCACCCCCTCGATTGCGCGTCCAAGCAGGCGATCGGCCTCGCCGGCGCCGTAGGCGTCGGCGCTCATCACTGTGTCGATCCCGTCGCCGGGCCGGAGCAGCGCAAGCAGGCGCTCGTCCTCTAGGGGCTCGCCAAAGTGCATGAAGCGGCCGCCGCTCCAGGTGCCGATCGCCGTCGTGGTCGGGTCCATGGCCACGAACTCTATGACGAGCCGAATCCGGTCGCGGTGCGTGCCCGCAGGGCAGCTTCGAGTCGCTCGAGCGCGTCGCGTACGACCTTCTCTTCAGGCGCCGGCGCGTGGGCGCTCGCGGCCACGCCGGCGCCCAGCTCGCGCAGCTCCTGGATACGTGCCTGCAGGTCCGGGCGCCGCTCCTTTGGCAGCTCGCGCAATGCCGCCACATATGCGCGGTCCAGCTCGATCGCGGCCAGCGCAAGTCGGCCCTGGTCGAAGTCCAGGCGCGCACGTAGCGCGAGCTCCTCGCACAAGAGCACGTCGCCGCGCCCCGACAAGAGCAGCGCAAGGCGCTCCTGTGGGCGCAACACGCTTGCTCGCTTACCTGCTCGCCGGCGCGAGAGCACGAGCTCGCGCGCGTCGCTCCAAAGGCCGTCGGCGACCTGCTCGCCCTCGCCGAAGCCGGCGCGCACGACCAGCGCCTGGGTTGGGGAGATCTCGTGGATGTGCGGGGCCGCGTCCGCGATGCGGTGCGCGTAGAGAACGCGGTTGAGCACACTCGCGGCTGCGTGCGCCTCGCGCTCGGGATCGAGCTGCTTCAGCCAGGCGGTTGCTTGGGTCTCGAGCGACAGCGCAACTGGGTCCACCACGGTGGCGCGCGCGACGGGCACGGGAGCTGGCTCGGGATCTGCTCGGCGTGTGCGCGAGCGCTTGCCGAGCATGCCGCGGCGCTCGGCCCCGATCGTCGAGAGCACGACCACGTGCTCTGGCTCGCTGCCGTCAGGCCCTGCCGACTTGCGCAGCAGATAGCGGCCGTCGGCCGGGCCCAGCTCCCAGGGAAGCTCCATCTGCACGAAGGTGAACAGGCGCGTGGGCACACGCGCACGGTACTCTTTGGCCGATGTCCGAGGGAAACAAGGCGGCTGCCAGGCTGCGCGAGCGCTTGACCACCGGCACCGAGGACAAGATCGGCAGGGCGCTCGTCGATCTGATCGAGAACCCGCTGATCACGAGCACGATCGGCAGGGCGTTCGATGCGCGCGAGCGTGCCGCCCAGGCCCAGGAGCTGGCGCTGAGCGCATTGAACATCCCGACAGCCGCTGACATCGAGCGGCTCACGCGGCGCCTGCGCTCGGTATCACAGCGCCTGGAGGGCATCGAGGACGGCGTGCACCGCATCAACCGCGCGCTGAGCGAGGGCTCGGTCGAGCGGCGTCTGGTCGCAATGGAGGAGCAGCTGAAGCTTTTGAGCGCCAAGCTGTCTGGTGAGTCGCCAAAGAAGCCTGCGCCCAAGCGGGCGGCGCCGAAGCGTCCCACGCGGACCGCAAAGCCCAAGAAGACCGCGTGATCTAGGCCGACAGCGCGGCCGTCGCGGCTCTACCCATCGCCTCGGCTGCCTGTGTGAGCGCGTGATCGTCGATGCGGATGCGGGCTTCGGGTCCGTCGAAGGCGGGATTACAACCTGGAGGTTGTATGTCTGTATGGAGGTTGTCGCTGACCACCAAGAGGCAGGCGACTTGGATGCCTGCGTTGGCTCCCATGGCGAACAGCGTCGCGGCCTCCATCTCGATCGCCAGCACGCCTGAGGCGTCCCAGCCGGCGTGGCGGGCGCGGTCGCGCTCGTAGAAGAGGTCTGTGCTGAGCACCCTGCCTTCACGGTGGTTTCTCTCACGGTTGCGTTTCGCCGCGTGTGTCAGAGCTTCCGTCAATGCGGGGTCGGCGCGTGCCGTGTCTTCAGCGCCGAGGGCAACGCTTGTGCCGTCGGCTGCGATCGCCTCACTGGCGATGACGAGGTCGCCGAGGCCGAGCCCCGGGTCGAGCGCCCCACACGTGCCCACTCTGATCGCACGCGTCACACCCAGGGAGATCAGCTCGTGCAAGACGATCGCGGCGGACGGGCCGCCCATACCGGTGCTCTGGATCGTGAGCGGCTCGCCGTCGGCGGCCTTGCCGGTGTAGCCCCACAGGCCGCGGTTGTGGTTGAACATCAGCGGACTCTCGAGCAGGAATTGGGCGAGCGCGAGCGCGCGGCCCGGGTCGCCCGGAAGCAGCACTCGCTCAGCCAACGTGGCGGTTGGACGCAAGTGGATCGTGTTTCCCCGGGAGAGGGGGGTTGCTTGCTTCGTGGGTTTCACGGGGTTGCCGCGCCGAGCGGCGGACGGCTCGCTTTCGGCCTGTTGGACTGGGTCGCTGTGATTCATCCCCGGCGACTTTAGACTGCCGCTGATGGCAACGTCCACGACAAACGAGCAGGCCGAAGGGGATGCAAGCGAGCCCACGCTGGCCGAGGTGGCGTCGCGTGCGGGAGTGTCCGCGGCGACTGTGAGGCGTTGGGTGAAGGAGGGGCTGATCCCTCAGTACGAGGGCAACTGGACTCCGGCAGCGGTGGCACAGGTGCGCATAGTCGGGCGCCTACGCGAGCGGGGGCACACGATCCAGCAGATCCGCCGAGCAAGCGAGAGCGGCCAGTTGGCTGGCTATGTGCAGGGCATGTTCGCGCCGCAGGAGGGCCGCTACACGCTCAGGCAGGCCGCGCGCGAGGCGGACGTTGACGAGCAGCTGATCGAACGCATCTACATGAGTCTCGGCTTGAGCACGCTGTCGGTCGACTCGATCACCGAGGAAGACATGGAGATGCTGCGCTACATCGCAGCGATGCTCAACTCGGGTCTGCCAGAGGTCGCGTTTCTGCAGCTTGCCCGCGTGTACGGGCAGACGCTCGCCCAGATCGCCGATGCCGAGGTGCGGCTGATCCACATCTACGTGCACGAGCCGATGATGCGCGAGGGTATCCCCGGTGTACAGATGGCCGAGGCGATGGAGGGCCTCGCCGGTGAGCTTCTGCCGTTCGCGGCGCCGTTCATGCGCTACCTGCACGGGCGCTTTCTCGGGCACTTCATCGAGCAGGACGTGATCGGCCACATGGAGGCCGAGCTTGCCGGAGGCGTCCCCGAGGAGGGGCGCATGCGCGTGGTGATCGCCTTTGCCGACCTGGCCGGCTATACGCGCCTGACCGAGGAGCGCGGCGACGAGGAGGCCGTCGGCGTCGTGGAACGCTTCGTGGAGGCCGTGCAGCGCTCGCTGCCGATCGACGCGCGCGTGATCAAGACGCTTGGCGACGAGGTGATGGTCATCGGCGCCGACGCGCTCGCGCTCACGCAGTGGGCGGTTGACTTCCAGGCGGCGCTTTCCCCAGACGTGCCGGCTCCGCGCATCGGCATCCATACCGGCGAGGCGCTCTACCGCGACGGCGACTACTACGGGCGCGATGTTAACCAGGCGGCGCGTGTGGTCGCCAGGGCTGCCGGTGGCGAGGTGCTCGTCACCCGACAGGTGGTGGACGCGGCCAGCGACGTTGATGGCTTGCGCTTCGAGCTGATCGGCGAAATCGGCTTGAAGGGCTTCTCCGAGCCGGTCGAGCTGTTCCACGCGTTTCCACGCGAGGAGTGAGGAGCTTGCTTATGGCAGGCCTGTGCTCTGAGCCCCGTCGAGCTGGACGCATCGTGGCTGTTGCCGAGGTCGGGTAGCAATGACCGCCGCCGAGCTACGCGAGCGCGTGCGAGCCGGTGGCCTGCTTTCTTCGGGTCGCGGTGTCGTCGCGATGCTCTCCGGCGGGCGCGACTCGGTCTGCCTGCTCGACGTCGCGGTTGCGCTGTGCGGCGCGGAGCAGGTACACGCGCTGCACGTCAACTACGGGCTGCGAGCCGAGTCGGACGATGACGAGCAGCGCTGTCGCGAGCTGTGTGCGCTGTTGGGCGTGGAGATCGAGGTGATGTGGGCGAGCAGGGAAGCGCAGGCCACCGGCAATTTGCACGCGTGGGCGCGTGAGCTGCGCTATGCGGCGGCGCACGAGCTGGCACAGCGGCTGGGCCCGACTGTGATCGCGACAGGCCACACCGCCACCGACCAGGTCGAGACGATCCTCTACCGCCTTGCCGCTTCGCCCGGGCGTCGGGCGCTGCTTGGCATGGCCGCCGGCGAGGGAGGGCTTGTGCGGCCATTGTTGGGGCTGACGCGCCAGGACACAGCCGCCTACTGTCGGGAGCTGAAGCTCGCTTGGCACGAGGATTCGAGCAACGACAGCGAGCTCTATGCCCGCGCAAGGGTGCGTCACGGGCTCGTCAAGGCGCTCGACGCGGTGCACCCGGCGGCGCAGGCCAACTTGCTGCGCACCGCCGCGCTCCTACGCGAGGAGACCGAGCTATTCGATGCGTTGGTGGACGCCGAGCTGGCCGGCCGCGCGAGCATCGCGATCGAGCGTTTGAGGGAGCTGGCGCCCGCGTTGCGGCGGCTAGTGGTCATTCGCCTGGCCGAGCAGGCAAGCGGCGAGTTTGCCCCGCAGGCCGGCGAGCGCGTCGAGGAGATCCTTGCGCTTGGCGTGCGTGGCGGTCGAACGGAACTGCACGTCGGCGGCCTTGCCAGCGCTGTGATCGAGGACAGCGAGCTGCGTATGGTCGCGATCCAGCCGCGCGAGCAACGTCCGCCGAGGAACCGATAGGCGGAGCCGGCCCGCCGGCCAATACACTCCCTCGCGTGGTGCCCATCCCAGAGCGTGTCGCCTCGGCGACCACCGAGGCGACCTCCGAGGTGGGCGAGGTGCTTGTCGGCGCGGAGGATCTGAGCCGTCGCGTGCGCGAGCTTGGTGAGGCGATCTCGCGCGACTACGCCGGGCGCCCGCTGCTACTCGTCGGCGTGCTCAAGGGCGCCGTCTTCTTCTTGAGCGACCTGATGCGCTTCATCGACATCCCAGTCGAGGTCGATTTCATGGCCGTCGCCTCCTACGGCTCGGCCACCGACTCTTCCGGGGTGGTGCGCATTCTCAAGGATCTCGACATCGCGATCGAGGGTCGCGACGTGTTGATCGTCGAGGACATCGTCGACTCCGGGCTCACTTTGCAGTACCTGTTGCGCAACCTGGGCTCTCGTAATCCCGCCTCTCTGGAGGTGTGTGCGTTGCTGACCAAGCCCGATCGTCGCAAGGTCGATTTGCCTACCCGCTATGTCGGCTTTGAGATACCCGACCGCTTTGTGATCGGCTACGGGCTCGATTACGCCGAGCGCCACCGCAACCTGCCGTTCGTTGCCGTGCTTGAGCGTTAGAAGACCTATGGGCACGAACTTCTATCCCAATAACTCAAGCGCATGTGAGCCGCGACGCATTCGGTCTCGGTATGGGCGCGGGTGGTCGGAAACGACCGGGAATTCAGGCCTCTCGTGGTACGCTGGTGGACTGGCGGTCGGGACCTCCAATGTCGTTGGCAGCCAGGATCCAAGCCCATGAGCCGATTCTTCAAGAGCGCCGCATTCCCGATTCTGATCGTGGTCGTGCTCGCCTTCTTCATCTCGAAGGTGTTCGTCTCGCCCGCTCAGAAAGGGCCGGAACACAGCTACAAGACGCTGGTTACCGAAAACATCCCGCGCCACGAAGTGAAGTCGGCCGAGCTAAAGGTCAAAGACAATTCGGTCGCCGTCGAACTGAACAACAAGGAAAAATATGAAGTCGGCTACGTCGACCAGGCCGCGCCGACGCTGATCGCCGATCTCGAAAAAGCGGGCGCTAATACCAAGTTCAACATCGAATCCAACAAGACCAGCATCTGGCCGTCGCTGCTCACGTATCTGCTGCCGCTCGTCTTGATCCTCGGCTTCTGGTTCTTCCTGATCAACCAGGTCCAGGGCGGAGGCTCGCGCGTCATGTCCTTCGGCAAGTCGCGCGCCAAGCGCCTCTCCGCTGATTCCCCCAAGATCACGTTCCGTGACGTCGCGGGGGTCGACGAGGCCGTTGAGGAGTTGCACGAGATCAAGGAGTTCCTGGAGAACCCCAAGAAGTTCCAAGCGCTCGGCGCGCGAATACCTACCGGCGTGCTGCTGTACGGCCCTCCGGGGACGGGCAAGACGCTGCTCGCACGCGCGGTAGCCGGCGAGGCGGGCGTGCCTTTCTTCTCGATCTCGGGCTCTGATTTCGTAGAGATGTTCGTCGGCGTTGGCGCATCGCGTGTGCGCGACCTGTTCGAGCAGGCCAAGCAGAACTCGCCTTGCATCATCTTCATGGACGAGATCGACGCCGTCGGTCGCCATCGCGGCGCGGGTCTCGGCGGTGGCCACGACGAGCGCGAGCAGACGCTCAACCAGCTCCTGGTTGAGATGGACGGCTTTGAGGCCAAGGACAACATCATCATGATCGCGGCCACCAACCGGCCCGACATCCTCGACCCGGCGCTCTTGCGTCCCGGCCGCTTCGACCGCCAGATCGCCGTCGATCGTCCCGACCGCAAGGGTCGCTCCAAGATCCTCGAGGTTCACACGCGCGGCAAGCCGCTGGCGAAGATCATCGATATCGACGCCCTCGCCGGCCAGACGCCCGGCTTCACCGGCGCCGACCTGTCGAACCTGATCAACGAGGCCGCGCTGCTGTCGGCCCGTATCGGCAAGCGCGAGATCGGCCAGGAAGAGCTCGAGGAGGGGATCATGCGCGTGATCGCCGGCCCCGAGAAGAAGACGCGCGTGATGAGCTCCAAGGAGCGCCTGATCACCGCTTACCACGAGATGGGCCACGCGATCGTCGGCCATTTCCTCGAGCACTCCGATCCCGTCCACAAGGTCTCGGTGATCTCGCGTGGTCAGGCGCTCGGCTACACGATCTCGATGCCCCAGGAGGACCGCTTCCTGACCACGCGCGCCGAGCTCAACGACACGATGGCCATGACTTTGGGCGGCCGCGCCGCCGAGGAGATCGTTTTCGAAGAGATCACAACCGGCGCCTCCAACGATCTGGAGAAGGTCACCGCCACCGCCAAGCAGATGGTGATGCGCTTCGGCATGTCCGAGAAGCTCGGCCCGCGCGTCTTCGGCCACGAGCACGGCCAACCGTTCCTCGGCCGCGAGTTCTCTTCCGAGCCTGACTACTCGGATGAGATCGCCCGCGAGATCGACGACGAGGTCAGGCGCATGGTCGAGTCTGCCCACCAGCGTGCCAAGACGATCCTCACCGAGCACAAAGACGATCTGACGAAAATCTCCGAGATCCTCGTCAAGCGCGAGACGATCGAGAAGGAGGAGTTCATCGCCTTGCTGGCCGGCAAGAGCGAGGAGGAAGTCTTCGGCGCCGAGGAGGCCCCGGCGCCCGAGCTGCCGGTTCCGCCGGCACAGGCCGACCGCGCCGGTCGCGAAGCGCCGCGTCCGCTACCGCGCCCCGGTTTGGCAGGTGGTACCGCGGATATGCGGGGTACCGACACCAACGGACCCTCCGTTACCTGACGGTTGTATCGGCGTCCCTGGACGGCGTCCTCCCTCCCTTATGTGCACAGCACACTGCGGTCGGTGCGTCCTTGCCAGGAACGCCGATACAACCGTCAGGAGCTGGACAGTATGAGTGCCGAATACCGAGTTATGGGGGTGGTCAATGTGACCCCCGACTCGTTCTCGGACGGTGGCTTGTTCTTGGACGAGCAAGCCGCCATAGATCATGGTGTCGAGCTTGTCGAGCAGGGGGCGCATGTCCTCGACGTCGGTGGCGAATCGACGCGCCCCGGAGCTGAGCCTGTCGGTGTGGAGGAGGAGTTGCGCCGCGTCGTGCCCGTTATCGAAGGACTGGTCGCGGCGGTTGACTCGTTGTCGATGTCGCCGGCCTCCGCGCAAACGGCGATGCTAGCTCGGCCACAGATCTCGATCGATACCTCCAAGGCAGCCGTGGCGCAAGCTGCGACCGGTGCCGGCGCGACGCTTGTCAACGACGTAAGCGCTTTGCGTGCCGATCCCGAGATGGCCGGTGTCGTTGCCGCAAGTGGCGCCGACTGTTGCCTGATGCACATGCTCGGCTCGCCGCGCACGATGCAGAGCGATCCTCGCTACGTCGATGTAGTCGATGAGGTAAGGGCATTTCTGGAGGAGCGCATGGCGTTCGCGGTAGGGGAGGGCATCGAGGAGCGACGCATCCTGCTCGATCCTGGGATCGGCTTCGGCAAGACCGTCGCGCACAACCTGGAGTTGTTGCGTCGTCTGGAGGAGCTCGTGGCGCTCGGCAGGCCAGTGGTCATCGGCACTTCGCGCAAGAGCTTTCTTGGCGTTGTGGTATCTCGCGAAGTAGCCTCCCCCCACGCGCGGGGGGAGGAGGGGCTTGTTGTTACATCCCCAATGCCAGGTACACATCTAGCAGCACATGCAACCAAACGGTTGCATGTTGGCGATCGCTTGGCAGGTACGATCGCGACAAACGTGATGGCGCTGGAGCGGGGGGCGAGCGTGTTTCGCGTACACGATGTCGCACCGGTGGCCGCCGCGCTGGCGGTGGCGAGTGCTACGTTGAGCGGCAAATGGACGGCGAGCCCCACGACGAGCTGAGCGATGAGGAGCGTCGGCGCCACGCGGAGCCGCCCGGGGGCGAGCACGGCGAGCTGCCCGAAGAGGAGGCAGAGGAGCGCGACCCCTTCGAAGAGGACGATGACGACGAGGAGGACGGCTTCGAGACCGTCACGATCGAGATCAGCGGCCTCTCGCTCTACACGCACCATGGGGTGAGCGAGGCCGAGCGTGAGATCGGTCAGCGCCTGCTGCTCGATCTGCGCTTGGACGTCGGCGAAACAGACGCCACCGTCACCGATCGTGTCGAGGACACCGTCGACTACGCCGAGGTCTGCCAACTGGTGGCGCTTGTAGCCCAGCAGCGCTCCTACCGCACGCTCGAGCGTCTGTGCAGCGCGATCGCCGACCGCCTGCTCGCCGACTTCGAGCTGGAGGGAGTGTGGGTGAAGGCCTCAAAGCCCGAGCCGCCGATCCCGCTGCCGGTGGAGGATGTTTCGGTGGAGGTTTGGCGAGAGGCGGGGGAGTAGGCGAGGGATTGTCGGTCGAGCGCGGCATGTCGGCGCTGCCTTCGCTCGAATAGCCTGCGGTGTCATATGCCCATGCGCAGCGGCCTGCTCGGCCTTGGATCGAACGTCGGCGACCGTCGCGCACATCTTCAGGCGGCTGTTGACGCATTGCCGTCAGTGGGTGTGAGAGTGACCGCCGCCTCCTCGCTGTACGACACCGACCCGGTCGGCGAGGTGCTCGACCAACCGAGCTTCCTGAATGCGTGCGTGCTTGTGGAGACAGAGCTCGAGCCGCTTGAGCTGCTCGACGCCGTCAAGCGCTTGGAGGCCGAGCTGGGACGTGCGAGTGGCGGTGTGCGACATGGGCCGCGAGCGATCGACATCGACATCCTGTTGCTCGGAGAGCTCACACTCGCGCACGAGCACATGACGCTGCCGCACGAGCAGGTGCTAAACCGTCGCTTTGTGTTGATCCCCGGACTCGAGCTCGACTTCGAGCTGGTTACTCCGGAAGGGCAACGGCTCGCCGACGCATTGGCGGTGCTACCGGTGAGCGAAGGCGTTCGCTGGGCGGGACCGCCGTTGTCGCTATGGCCGCCAGTCGACGGGAAGGATCGCGCTCAGGCAGCGTCTTAGGTGTGACCGTCCATATCGTGGCGGATCGGCCGTTTCGAGGTGATGCACTCCTGGGCTAACCACCACGCTGGCGAGGGAGATCCTGAGGCCGAGGACGGCCCCAGGCGGGGCGGGTCGTCATGGGTGAGGCTGGCTCCCCGGGCGGCTCGTCCCGACTGTGATCAGAGGTCCGCTCGGCCTTGGGAGAACGCTCTCAGGCGTGTACGACGACGCCGCGGGTAATCGTCACCGCCGCGCCGTGTAGCGGTGTGAGCGTGATCTTTACCGTCAACGCCAGGCGCCGGTGGCGGCGCAGCGCGGCTTTGCCCTTGGCGGTCAAAGGCACGGAAAAGGGCATGTTGCCCGCTTTCAGCGACGAGCGCAGCAGCCGCCCGATGCGCACCTGCGCAGGGTGCCCCGCCTTGGCCAGCGAGGCGCCGGTGGCAAACAGGCCGACTTCCAGCCGCCCGCCGGCGCCGGCCTGGGACACCTTGATCGACCCGTGCACGGTCGATCCATGTTGGCTGCCGGCGAGCTTGAGCGCCTTTGATCCTCCTTCCAAAGGTGTGCCGTGGCTGGGTTCGCTTGGCGTCATGGGGGTCGTCGGCGTTGTGGTCGTCGGTGTGGTTGTGGTCGGCGTGGTGGGGGTTGTGCCGGTGGCGGCTCCTTCGACGATCACCTTGTATTTGGTGTAGTTACTGGTGCCGTCGTTGAACAATTCTTGACTTTCGAACTCGTATTCACCGGCGGTGGAGAACGTACACGTGCCTTTCCAGCCAGTTTTCGTCGGCGGCGCTTCCACGACTTCCATGCAGCTCGTCGGCCGCGCCACGCCTATCCAGATCACGTCTGTCGGAGCATCCGCGTCGTTGTCTTCGAAAGAGATCGTGCCGCCCTGGGCGATCGTAAAAGGCGCGACTTCGTTGAACCCCACGTTCCCTTCGGGGCTCCCCTTGGGGTTCCAGCACGGCCAGTCACTGGTGTTGCAGTTTTGGGCGACTTCGAGCTTCACTTCGGACGGCGCGGCAGCGAGCGCGGGCAGCACCGCCACCGCCGTCCCTGCCAGCCCAGCGAGGACGAAAAGTACAAGCATGCGTGGTCTCAAAAGCCTGCGCGGTCTCATCGTAGGACCAGGCTTCGCGTGAGGGTCATAGCCGTGCTGTGCTTGGGCGTGAGCACGATCTTCACCGTCAGCGCGAGCCGGTGGTGGGTCTTCAGCGTGTGCTTTGCCTTCGCGCTCAGCGTCAGCGCGAATGTGAGCTTGCCCGCGTGCAGCGAGGAACGCACGAGCTTGCCGACAGGAGCTGCGGTGCCCTTGGTGAGCAGCTCGATCTGAAGCTGGCCTTCAGAACCGGCCGAGGACACGACCAGAGATCCATGCACGACTCCGCCGTGCTGAGTGGATGCCAGCTTGACCGACTCAAACAGCAGGCCGGAAGCAGGTTCGGTCTTTGGTTGCCCGGAAGACGGTGAGCTTGAGGTTGTGGCCGTGGGATTGCCGCCGCTAGGGGTCGGCGTTAGTGAAGGTTCTTTCGCGGGAGGTTCTTTGGTCGGAGGAGACATCGTTTTGAAGCTGTTGTCTAGACCTTCGGCAGGGCCCTGTTTGTTTTTCGCGACAAGCCGGAAGTGGTATTCCGTGCCGGGAGCGAGTTTGGTCAGCGTGGCGGAGACGGTCTGATTGCCTCCGCTCGCCAAGAGAGTCGCTTTTTCCGTTTTCTGGCCGTAGTGCGTGTCGGTGCCGTATTCGAAGAAGTATTCGGTTGCTTCGCCGCCGGGGTTGACCGTGCCCTTGAGAGTGGCTTCGGTTTCCTTGAGCCCTTCGGCGGTGAGCGTTGTGACGGTCGGCGCAGTTACCGCATGGGTCGCGAACGTCTGTGTCGTGGCACCCGCCACGGCTTTCCCTCCATAGGTCGCCACCAGCAGGAAGTGATAAGTCATGCCCGGCTGCAGACCCGTCACGGGGGCCGACACGGAGTGGCTCGTGAAGTCGGCCGCGCTCAACGTAGCTGTAGGGGTGGACTGTTTACCGGTCACACCCGGGCCTTCATATTCGAAATGGTATTCGACGGCGGTGTTTCCTTCGGGATTGATGCTGCCGTTAAGCGTCGCTTCCGTCTGGGTTTCGCCGCTCGCGGAAGTCGTTTCGTCCGTGGGCGTGCCTTCGACTGTGATTTCGTAATTCCTGTAGTTGATGTTGCTGCCGTTGCCGTATGCGCTCTGTTTTTCTTCGAAGAGGGTCGAGCTTTCGAACTTGTAGAGGCCCGACGTCGCAAACGTACATTTTCCTTCCCAGCCCGTCGTGGCGCTCGCAGGTATGCCAGAACACATTGTTGGCGCAGAGCTTGTCCACAAGACGGTCGCCGTGCGGGTCGCGTCGTGGTCAGTGAACTTGACTTCGCCACCCTGGGCGATCGTGACTTTTAGCGTGGGTTGCGGTCTCGACGCCGACCCTTCCGTGGTCCAGCATGGCCAGTCGGGATCGACGCAGTTTTGGTTGACTTCGAGCTTTACTTCGGTCGGGCCGGTGGTAGCGAGCGCAGGCACAACCGCGACGAGGGCTCCAAGCACAGCCACTACGAGCACGGCTGCTACGGGTAGATAACGCTTACGCAGCTTCACAACCTCAGCCCACCTCTCGATCGAGTACCCCATATCGGTCGCGTGCTCGTGCAAAGCAGCCGATGCACGCTCTAACCACCCAGGACTCCGGCCCGGCGCGATCCTTCCCGGCGCTCATCGCGCCGCCCCGGCCCGCCGAGCGCGCCGGCACAGGCTCGTGCGGCGGGCCTGCTGCCGGTTAGTTCTGGGCGTTGCCTATTCGGAGGCTGGCAACGCCCAGAACCTTGCAGTGAACTCGCGCGCTTTCAGTGCAGCAGGTTCAGCGTGTTTTCGCCATCGTCGACGTAGTACAGGCCCTTGCTTTCCGGCGCGATGACGAAGCCAAACAGCGATCCTGCGCCCGTCTTCTTGTCGGCGGTCTGCACGGCCACCTGCTGGCCGGCGGGTGTGATTTCGACCATGTTGCCGTCACCACCGTTGCTCGTGAGGATGTTGCCGTTCGGTGCGAGCACCATGCCGAGTGGTTCCTTGAGGTGGCCGCCTTCGGTGAGGACGGTGCCTCCTTTCGCGGCGGGCGTCGTGCGCGTCATTGCTTCGGAGATCGCGAAGATCTTGTTGCCATCAGTCGAGGCCACATACAGCGTCCCGTTGGAGGCAAGTGCGAGTCCGGTCGGGCCGAGCACGAGAGCTTCCGCTGA
This sequence comes from uncultured Solirubrobacterales bacterium, assembly GCA_963827045.1. Classification (GTDB taxonomy): domain Bacteria; phylum Actinomycetota; class Thermoleophilia; order Solirubrobacterales; family Solirubrobacteraceae; genus Palsa-744. The sequence goes on along the minus strand of CAWGZH010000002.1, from coordinate 221,671 downwards.
ATCAACCCAGGGGATGCCATTCGCGATCACCGTTTCGCTGGTGACCTTCGGCGGCTGCCCTTCGCCCGATTCGAGGACTATCCGTACGACGTTCGAGTTGTCGATCGTGTGAATTCCCTTCGCGGCACCGCCGTTGAGCGCGTTGCTGACGAACAGCGTCGTCTTTGACCCTTCGCTGACGGCGGTCGAGTCCCACGGCCCCTGAATGTTCGAGCCTGAGATCGTGCTCACGGGCTTGCCGCTTGAGTCGAGCACGATCATGCAGCCGTACTTGGCGGTCGCTGTCTTGCCGTTGGTCGTCGGCAGGCTGCCCACGACGACGTAGCCGCCCGGCAGGATGTTCAGCGCCGTCGTCAGCCCGACGCCGCCTGGGCAAGGGCCGGGGAGCGTCTTGGCATCGATCGTCGCAAACGGCGAGAGCTTCCCGGTCCTCGAGATCTGCACGATCGTCGTGCCGGTGCCCTGACCGTTCTCCTTTGCGCTTTCCTTGGCGTTGAAGTTGCTGATCAGCATCTGGCCCGCCTGGAGCTTGCCCACGCTGGTGGGCACGATCACGATCCCGTACGGATTGATATCGCCGTTGGCTGGGACGGTCGAGGCGACTTTGCTGATGCTCGTGAACTTGGCCAGGAACGGGCCAGAGCTTGCGCTGGAGGTTGTGGTCGCAGTACTCGCAGCGGCCGACGTGCTAGACGAGCTGCTGGTGTTGCTGGAACTGCCGCAGCCAGCGATAGCGAGTGCTACGGCAGCGAGGGCAAGGATTGACGATCTAGGCACTGGTGACTACTCCTGTCGTTCGAGATCGGGGATAACGGCTTGCAGAGCAGGAATCAGCGCATAGCTGCATCGCGCGCTAACCCCTACCGACTCCGGCGTTACAAGATTCCTTCCCGGCGAGCTTTCCAATCTTTTCCACGCGAGCGTCGCGTTCTGCTTTGAACTTTCAGCACCGCTCGTGCTTGCATGCGCGACGGGCCGAGCAACAGCAGGGGCCGCGTCTGTGCTGATGGTGACCCCAGACACTTAGGCTCTGCTGATGGTGCAGCCCGATAGCAGCAAGCAGGTGGCCGTGCAGCGACGGACGACGCTCGTGTCGATCGCTGCGGCTGGCCTGTTGGTGATCCTGAAGTTCGGAGTGGGCTTGATAGCCGGCAGCCTGGCGTTGATCTCGGCCGGCGTCGAGTCAAGCGGAGACATTGTTGCAGCGATCCTGACGTTCTTCGCTGTGCGATTGGGCCGCCAGCCCGCGGACCCCGAGCACCCCTACGGGCACGGTCGCGCCGAGAACCTTGGGGCGCTCGGCGAGGCTGGCATCCTGCTGGTAGGCGGCCTGGTAGTGGCGGTCGAGGCGATCAGACACCTCATCAGTCCCAGCGGTACACCTGACACTCATTGGTACGTGTTCGTGGTCATCGCGATCGCGCTGGCCGTGGACCTCACCCGCACTGTCATCTCCTTGCGCATCGCACGGCGCTACGGGAGCCCCGCCCTGCGCGCGAACGGGTTTCATTTCGCCGGGGACATGGCAGGCTCGATAGCGGTCCTGATCGGGTTGCTGCTCGTGCGTGCCGGGTTCGCCCGAGGCGACGCGAGCGCCGCACTTGTCATCGCCGCGATCATCCTCGCCACCGCGACACGACTGATTGCGGAGAACGCGAACGTGCTGATGGACCGCACACCGGCCGAGGCCAGAGAGGCAGCCGAGCGCGCACTCGCGCACCTCGAACCCGACATCGAACTGGTGCGCCTGCGCCTGCGCGAGTCCGCCGGACGCTACTTCGCGGATGTCGTCGTCGCCGTCGCGCCCGGCGCGGCGGTGGTCGAGGGCCACCAGGCCGCGGACCTGATCGAGGAGGCGATTGAGACCGAGCTGCCCGGCAGCGATGTCGTCGTCCATGTCGAGCCGCGTCACAGCGGCTTGGATCTCCGCGACCGGGTACTGGCAATCGCGCTGGCCGAGCCGCTGATCAAGGAAGTACACGACATCACGATCTACGAACAGAACAGCTCGACCAGTGTCTCCTTGCATCTGAAGTTCCCTGCCGATCTCGCCCTACAAGAAGCGCTCGCGGTCACTGAGCGCATCGAGCAAGCGATCCGCGCCCGCCCCGGTGTCAGCGAGGTACAGACACACCTGGAGCCCTTGGAGCGCCCACTGATCGCCCGCCCAGCCACCACGAGCACGGACCTCGACGCTATCAGGGAGACCGAGCGCATAGTCCTCGAGCGGACAGGCAGCAAGCCACGCGGAACAAGCCTGCTTCGCACCGAGGCCGGTCGCGTCATCTTCCTCACACTCGACGTCGCCGCAGAGACCTCCCTGGTCGATGCTCACCAGATAGGCAGCGAGCTTGAGGAGGAGTTGCGCCTACAGGTCCTCGACATCGCTGATGTCGTCGTCCACACCGCAAGCTAAGAGCAAGAGCAGGAGGACCGTGCCCCGCGCAGGCGCCTGCCGCCGTGACTTCATCTAGCTCGATCGCTATCCGCCCAGCACTTTGCGTTGTGGCTGCCGACCCAGCTTGGCTCGCGCATCCGTCGAGCGCGACCGCGCACAAACAACCGGCGGCCAGCGCCCGGGGCGGGCTTGCCGCACCCACGAGCGCTGCGCCGGCTGATCCAGCCGCGAGGGCTCAGTAGCCGTAGCCGCCGCCACTGGAGCCGCCGCCGCTCGAGGATTCTTCTGAGGAGCGGCCCGTGCTCGGCGCGGGTGTCGCCGGGGTGCTGCTTGTGCTCGTCGCGGGGGTGCTGTTGGAGTTGGTCGTGACGACGCTCCAGGTGCCTACGTCTTTGATGCCCTGACCCTTGGTTTCGCCAGACTGTTGGTCCCCTGTGAACGTGTACAGAGGCGTGCCCTTATAGGTGACCTGCATGGTCCCTTCGGGGCGCTTCACGGTTCCGAGCGAGCCCACTTCACCGCTGGGAGTACCGCTGGACGGTGCGATCAGCGGGTGCCACACGCCGAGGCAGGCCGTGCTGGTGCAGATGAACTTGCCGTTCTGCTCGCCGCTGAGGTGATACAGAGTCATCCCCTGACCGTTAACCAGGATCGTGCCGAGCGAGTTGGAGGCGCTCTTCACGAGCACGGCGCTTGATGAGCCGCTGTTTGTCTGCGCTGCGGGCTGTGTGCTGGCGGCCGAGCTGGTCGTGTTGCTGGATGAGCTGCTGCCGCAGGCGGCGATCAGGAGCGACGCGGCGATTGCCGGTATGGACAGCTTCAGAAGATGGCGCATATATTCATTCCTGTGAGGATTCGGCGCCGTGCGGGCGCGTGTGGGTCCTGCTGTACCGACAAAGACTCCGGGCAGGCGCTTTTCCTTCCGGCCCTTCGTCGCTCGCCGAGCTGTCGGGAGGCGGGTGGGGCGCGAGCGCGATCGGCGTTGGCGCTACAGTCGCAGGGCGGGAGAGCATCTCGGTGCCGCGAGGGCCGCTCTTTCCGCCACCGTCAAATGCGCACCTTGGACCCACAGTCGCTGACGCAACACGTGGACCGCCTTTATCGCGCCGCGTGGGCGCTGTGCGGCTCGCGCGAGGATGCCGAGGACTTGGTGCAGGAGACATTTGCACGGGTGTTGGCCAGGCCCCGAGTTCTCACCGGCGATGACGATCTGTACTACTTGATGCGCGTGTTGCGCAACACGTTCTTCACGAACCGCCGCACCGCGAGCAGACGACCGGTGACCGTGGCCACGCTTGAGGACGTCAACCCCGCCGATCCTCGGCAGCTGGGCGAGCCCGAGCGTGCACTGGAGATGCAGGAGGTATACGCCACGATTGCGGGGCTTCCGGAGGATCGTCGCCTTGTGTTGGTGGCCGTGGACGTGCTCGGTCTCTCTTACAAGGAAGCTGCACGAGCATTGCGTGTGCGCGAGGCCACGATCACGACCAGGCTGTTCCGGGCACGTAAGCAGGTGGCTGAGCGGCTCGCGCCCGCGGCGGATGGGGCGGCGGCGGATGGGGCGGCCGGCTCTGAGTCCGGCTCATCTGCGGCGCAATCCCCAGAGCAAGGCTCCCTCGATCTGGGGAGTGTTCCCGCACCCCCGCATCCACCGAACCAGATGATCCGCGGGAATGAGACGCGGCCGGCCGGAGTCTTGCCCAGTAGAGGAACACCATGAACGACACGCCCTCCCCCTCCCCCTCCAACATCGAAGACGACCAGCAGCGCATTGCCCGGCTGGTGCGCTCGTTCGACGCGCCCGCGCCGCAATCTCTGCACCGGCGGATCGACTCGCTCGTGGCCGGTCATGGGGATCCTCGCCACGCACGCAGGCATCTCGGGCAGCGATTCTCTTTTCCGGTTCTCACTGGCGTGGGAGCGATTGCCGTCGTGGCGGTCATCGTCCTTGCGATCGCGTTTGGCGGCGGCGGCGGCGGCGGCGGCGCGGCGGCGCTGACCGTAGGCCAGACGGTTGCGCCGACCTTGCGCGCGGCGACGCTTCCCGCGCCGCGCGAGAGCCTCACTCGTCACGCCCAGCTCGACGTCGCTGTCGATGGCGTGCCGTTCCCGTATTGGGGTGAGCGCTTCGGTTGGCACAGCACCGGGGCACGCGCCGATCGGATCGACGGGCGTGCAGTCACGACGGTCTTCTACGCGAACGGTGGCGGTCGGCGTGTCGGCTACGCGATCTTCACCGGCGTCTCGGCGCCCAGGACGGGTGGCGTAGTCACGTGGCGTGGTGGCGTGTCCTATCGACAGTTCGACGAGGGTGGCGTTGCTGTGGTTACATGGCTGCGCGACGGTCACCTATGTGTCGTCACGGGCCGTGGCGTCTCCGGCGCCACGCTGTTGAGGCTGGCCAGCTGGAGCGAGGGCAGTCCCACGGCCACCTGAGCGGCGCACAAGGACTTCAGCGTCGGAGGTCGTATCGAGCTGCACGTGCCTCGGCGGAAGGTTCGCGGCGTTGTCGGTGTCTATAAGGAGGCATGAGATTTCATGCGCCCCACCACTCGAGAACTTTCGGAGGAACCATGAAGCGACCATACGTCTTCCTGGCCGTTGCGCTCGCCGTCACGGCGAGCGCCGTGACGGTTGCGAGCGCTGAGCCGGGCATCCCCAGCGCCCATTCCAGCAGTGCGGCCACCGTCCAACTGCGCCACACCGGCCTCGGCAGCATCCTCGTGAGCAGCTCAGGCCGGACGCTGTACGAGTTCACGAGGGATCACACCAACAAAAACAGCTGCGCCGCGATTAAAGGATGCTCGCAAGTATGGCCGTCGCTGAGGGCGAGCGGTAGGCCCACGGCGGGTTCCGGGGTCAAGGCTTCAATGCTCTCCACCTCCGGCGGACAGGTCACCTATGCCGGCCACCCGCTCTACCTCTACAGCGGAGACAGCGGCCCCGGGAAGACCTCCTACGTCGGGGCCAAGCAGTTCGGGGGCGCGTGGTATGCGCTCAACGCTTCCGGCGGGGCGGTCAAGTAGCCCGCCCCGCCATTCGTTCGCCGCTAGTAGCCGTATTCAGGCGTCGGGCTGGGCGTGGTTGGTTTGGCGGGTGTCGCTGGGCTCGTGCTGCTCGTAGTGCTCAACACATGCCAGGTACCGCCGAAGCTATGGATGCTCTGACCGTCGGGTCGCGCCCAGAAGAGATGAGTGTGATCAGGCACTCGTAGGCGCTGGCAACCACTGCGCCGGCAGCGTCCCAGCGGGGACTTCACCAGCCTGCGGCTCAAACCAGCGCGTGAGGCTCAGTGCCTTGTGGGCGGGTGGACCCTCAATCAGCGGTCGTACGTCCGCGATCGTCATCAGCAGGCGGATCGAGCTGCCGATCTGCAGGTCGGCAGCGTTGGGTTGCTCGCCGCCGAGTACGCCGTCGGCGATCCAGGCGTCGATGTGCTCCAGCTGCGCTGGCAGCGCCGCAAGGTCGGCCTTGGCTTTGGCGTCGTCGGCCTTGTTGCGCTTTGCCATCAGCTTGGCGGTCAGCGGTAGCGCCGGGCGCAGCATTGGGCGCGGCAGCGGCAGCTTCGTGTCGCCCGCATAGCTCTCCATGGAGGCGGCGTCGCGCAGCCATGCTGCGTCGAGAATGCGCCGCGGCACGCTTTGCAGCACCTCGTCGCCCCAGCGCTCGGCCTCCAAGACACGTGCTCGTGCTACAGCGTCTGACAGCGGCGGCAGCAACGGTGGATCGGGCGCGAGTGCGTCGAGACGGCGCATGATCGTGCGCGAGCCAGCCAGACGCTCGCCGTCGATGCGCAAGCCCGGCACCGTGCTGCCTCCGTAGCGCAACGGGCCGATCGCCAGCTGGGTCAGTGGCAGCAAGTCGATGCGCTGGTAGTCAATCGACTTCAGTCGCAACGCCACCTCGACGGCCGCGCACGGGTGCGATCCAGGCAGCGCATACAGCTTCACGTTCACGTTGCGGAGCATAGGCCCTATTGCCCAGCTTGTGCGTCCTGGCTGGCTCGCCGACCAGGACCCCCAGGGAGCAGCAGCGGCGCGCTAGGCCCATAATCCTCAGCCATGCTGCTTGTCGTAGACGTCGGTAATACCCAAACGCATTTCGGCACCTTCGAAGGTGAGGAGTTGCTCGAGCACTGGCGTTTTGCCACGGTGCGCGAGTCAACCGCCGACCAGCTGGGCGCCGCGTTGCGCAACCTGCTCGAGCTGCGTGGGCTGTCCTTCGAGGATCTATCGGCCTCGATCGTGTCCTCGACCGTGCCGCACCTGGAGCCCGAATGGACCGCGATGGCCGCGCGCTATCTTGGCCACGAGATGCTCGTCGTCGGTCCCGGTCTGAAGACGGGCATGGCGATCCGCTACGACAACCCGCGCGAGATTGGGGCCGACAGGCTTGTCAACGCCGTCGCCTTGCGCGCGCGCTTCGGCGGGCCCGCCGTGTGCGTGGACTTCGGCACCGCCACCACTTTCGACGTCCTCAGCGCCGCCGGCGAGTACGTCGGCGGCTCCCTGATGACCGGTATGGAGATTTCCCTGGACGCGCTCACCGAGCGCGGCGCGCGGCTGCCGAAGGTAGAGCTTGCCCCGCCGAAGAGCGTGATCGCCAAGAACACGATCGACGCGATCCGCTCGGGGGTCATATTCGGCTACGCCGGAGCCGTCGACGCGATCCTGCGCCGTATCTACGACGAGCTCGGCGTGCGCGTCGCGGTCGTCGCGACCGGCGGTCTCGGGCACCTGGTCGTGCCCTTCACCGAGGAGATCGACGAGGTCGACGACCTGCTCACGCTCACCGGATTGCGCCTCATCCATGAGATGAACGCGGCGTAAGCGCCTCCAACACCGGCACGTCTGCTGAAAAAGTTGGTCGGGGAAGACGCATGGTCGGCTCGATCGGCAGCCAACGGTCCGCGAATATCGCGAGCACGAACGACGATCCCCACAATAATGGACGGATGGCAACGCAAGCCCGTCTCACCGACCCCTGGCAGCTTGGTCCGCTGAGCGTCCCCAACCGCGTGATGCTCGCGCCGTTGGCGGGCATCGGCAACTGGTTCGTGCGCTTGCAGGCCAAGCGCCACGGCGCCGGCATGGCGGTCTCGGAGATGCTCTCCTCGCATGCCATCTTTCATGGCAACGAGCGCACGTGTGTGGAGATGCTGCGTATCGACAGGCGCGAGCGAGAGTACGAAGGTCCGATCTCGATCCAGCTGTTCGGGCAGGATCCGGCCGTCATGCGTGTTGCGGCCAGAGAGGTCGCCAGAGCCGGGGCCGATGCGATCGACCTGAATATGGGCTGCCCGGTACCGAAGGTCTGCAAGACCGGCGCCGGCGCCGCGCTGCTCGACGACCCGGACCTCGCGGTCGCCGTCGCGACCGCCGCCCGGGAGGGCAGCGGTCTGCCGGTCACCGTCAAGCTGCGCTCCGGTCGACGCCCAGGAGATACAAGCGGCTTCGAGCTTGCACATCGCCTTGTGCGCGAGGCAGGAGTAGCGGCGATCGCCTTCCATCCGCGCTCGGCCGCCGTCCACCACAAAGGTGTACCCGACTACGCCCTCGCCGCCCGTCTCGTACGGGAGCTAGATGCGCCGGTGATCCTCACCGGCGGCCTGCACGACCCGCAGTCCACGCTCGGTGCCTTCCAGCAGACCGGCGCCAGTGCCGTGATGCTCGCACGCGGTTCGCTCGGCAACCCATGGCTGTTCGAGCAATTGCTCGGCCTTCGTGAGGATGCGCCCACGCGCGCCGAGGTCCTAGCCGAGCTGGACTGGACGATCGACCGCGCCGTCGAGCACCTCGGCCCGCCGCGAGCCACCCGCTACCTGCGCAAGTTCTACCCGTGGTACGTTGCTCGCCTGGGTCTCGAGAAGCCGCAGGCCAAGGCTTTGGGAGAGTCCCTGCAAAGAGCCGCCAGCTTGGATGACGCTCGCTATACTGCTGCGCTCGCCGCCCACCCGACGGCGGCAGTCCCTGCCTGAACTGCAGGGATTTTCCTCATCCAAAGCCAACCTCGCGGAGTTAGTTCCCGCTCACCCATATGCCGAAGGACGTCATCCTCACTCCCGAAGGACTGGAGAGGCTCCAAGAGGAGCTCGAGCTGCTCTCGACCGCCAAGCGCCGCGAGGTGGCTCAGCGAATCAAGGAGGCACGCGAGTTCGGCGACATCGCCGAGAACGCCGAGTACGACGACGCCAAGAACGAGCAGGCGATGCTGGAGAACAGGATCGCCACCCTGCAAGAGAAGCTGCGCATGGCCAGCGTGATCGACTCCAGGGAGATCTCGACCGACGTCGTCGGCGTCGGCTCTGTCGTGCACGTCAAGGACGAGAAGACCGGCAAGTCGGTTAAGTACACGATCGTGGGCTCCGCCGAGGCCAACCCGCAGGAGGCCAAGCTCTCCAACGAGTCGCCGGTTGGGCGGGCTTTGATCGGGCGCAAGCGCAACGAGGTAGTTGCCGTGCAGGTTCCGCGCGGACCGGCTCGCAAGCTCAAGATCACAAAGATCGACGTCGGACTCAAATAGGGCTGGAGCGTAGCCGGCGTCGGTGTAGGAGGCTGTCGGCTGGCGGGCACATACTCATTTTTTTACGATTCACGATGGCGACTACATATCGTAGCTACCATGGTATTGTGATGAAAAACGGAATACCACACACCGTTCGCTCCCCACTCGGCCGTGGCTGACCAGGACTCCCCTAGCGACTCTCGAGTTCAGAGCCACGGCCTGCCCGAGCTGATCGCCGAGCGTCGCGCCAAGGCGCAGCGGCTGCGCGACTCCGGGATTGAAATCGCCCCCTATGCATTTCCCAACGTCGAGCCGATCGCCTCGGTGCGCGCCGCCTACGAGCGTCTAGAGATCGGTCAAGAAACCGATGATCGCCACCGCGTCGCCGGGCGCATCGCCGCGCGCCGTGGCGCCGGCAAGGCCGCCTTCCTCGATCTCGTCGACCGCAGCGGCAAGATCCAGTTGCACGCGCGTGCGGACGTGCTCGGCGCGGACACGCTCAAGCAGTTGCTGTCGCTCGACCTTGGCGACCTGCTCGGCGTCGACGGCGCACCTTTGCGCAGTCGCCACGGCGAGCTGACCCTGCGCGTAGACGGCTTTCAAATCCTCGGCAAGGCACTGCGCCCGCCGCCCGACAAGCACGCGGGTTTGATCGACGTCGAGACACGCCACCGCCGCCGCGAGCTGGATCTGATTGCAAGCGAGGATGCACGCAAGCTGTTCGCCGACCGCGCCCGCATCGTCTCAGCTGTGCGTGCCTATTTGGACGGGGAGGGCTTCCTGGAGGTCGAGACGCCGGTCCTGCAGCCGCTCTACGGCGGTGCCATGGCACGGCCGTTCACGACTCACCACAACGCGCTGGACCGCGAGCTGTACCTGCGCATCGCCACCGAGCTGTATCTCAAGCGCCTAATCGTGGGTGGTCTGGAGCGCGTATATGAGCTCGGCAAGAACTTCCGCAACGAGGGCCTCTCGACCAAGCACAACCCCGAGTTCACGGTAGTCGAGTGGTATGAGGCTTACGCCGACTACCGCGAGGAGGCCGCGCGCCTAGAGGCGATGGTGGCGGGCGCGGCCGCTGCGGTCGGCTACGAGGGCGAGCTGGACTTCAACGCGCCTTGGCAGCGCGTACGCTTCACCGACGTCGTGCGCGAGGCCACCGGCGTCGACCTGCGCGAGTTGCGCGAGACCTCCGCGCTTGCCGGTGCGATCGCCGAGCGAGAGCTGGGCGTGCCTACCGAGGGGCTCAGCTGGCCCCAGCTCGCCGACGACTTGCTGTCGAAGTTCGTCGAGCCGACGCTCACGCAGCCGACGTTCGTGCTCGACTATCCGATCGAGCTGTCACCGTTGGCGCGCGCACATCGCTCCGAGGAGGGTCTCGCGGAGCGCTGGGAGGCGTTCGCGGGGGGCATGGAGATCGCCAACGCCTTCTCCGAGCTGACCGACCCCGACGAGCAGCGCGAGCGCTTCGAGGCGCAGGCCCGGCTGGCGCTGGCGGGCGACGAGCAGACCCAGCCCCACGACGAGCTGTTCCTGGAGGCGCTCGAGCAGGGCATGCCCCCTACGGGTGGCGTCGGCTTGGGCATCGACCGGCTGGTGATGCTGCTCACGGGACGGACTTCGATCCGCGAGGTCGTGCTGTTCCCGGCGATGCGCAACTAGTGCTCCTCTGGGGGTCTTTTAGAGCATGCACATCCAACGTCGCGAGGGGCGGTAACGGGAGCCGGATACCCGGTTGGTAGACTGCCTGAAAGGCGCCACAGGACCGTAAGCGCGAGGCTTACGCTCCGCACAGGAAGGACGTACCCCATGTTCGAGCGATTCACAGAACGGGCCCGGCAGGTCGTCGTTCTCGCGCAGGAGGAGGCGCGCACGCTCAAGCACAACTACATTGGCACAGAGCACATCCTGCTCGGCCTGCTGCGCGAGGAGGAGGGCTTGGCCGCGCGTGTCCTTGAGTCCTTGGACATAACCGTCGAGCGGGTGCGTGCCCAGGTGGTCCGCATCGTCGGCTCCGGCGAGGAGGTCACCTCCGGTCAGATCCCCTTCACCCCACGCGCCAAGAAGGTCTTGGAGCTGGCCTTGCGCGAGGCCTTGAGCCTAGGCCACAACTACATCGGCACGGAGCACATCCTGCTCGGCCTGGTACGCGAGAACGAGGGCGTCGCCGCCCGCATACTGCTCGACTTCGACGCCGATAGCGAGAAGATCCGCAATGAGGTCATCCGTATGCTCTCCGGCCCAGGTGGCCGTCGTCAGGGTTCAGGCGCCGGTGCCGGCTCGGGCTCAGGCCCCGGTGAGGGCAAGAAGTCCTCGAAGCTGCTCGACCAGTTCGGGCGCAACCTGACCAAGCTTGCCGCCGAGGGCAAGCTCGACCCCGTCGTAGGGCGCGAGACTGAGATCGAGCGGATCATGCAGATCCTCTCGCGGCGCACCAAGAACAACCCGGTATTGATCGGCGAGCCCGGCGTGGGCAAGACCGCTGTGGTCGAGGGTCTCGCCCAGCGCATCACCAACTCCGACGTGCCCGAGCTGCTCAAGAACAAGCAGATCTACACGCTCGACCTGGCCGCCTTGGTCGCCGGCTCGAAGTACCGGGGAGAGTTTGAGGAGCGCCTGAAGAAGGTGATGAAGGAGATCACCCAACGCGGCGACATCATTCTGTTCATCGACGAGCTCCACAACCTCGTGGGAGCCGGCGCCGCCGAGGGTGCGATTGACGCCGCCTCGATCCTCAAGCCGGCCTTGGCGCGTGGCGAGCTGCAGACGATCGGTGCCACCACGCTTGATGAGTACCGCAAGTACCTGGAGCGCGACTCGGCTTTGGAGCGCCGCTTCCAGCAGATCCGCGTGGAGGAGCCCACGATCGAGCAGACTGTCGAAATCCTCAAGGGCCTGCGCGACCGCTACGAGCAACACCATAAGGTGCAGATCACAGACGAGGCGCTGCAAGCCGCGGCCGACCTTGCCTACCGCTACATCTCAGACCGCTTCCTACCGGACAAGGCGATCGACCTGATCGACGAGGCGGCTTCGCGCATGCGCATCAAGTCGATGACCTCTCCGCCGGCGAACCGCGAGTTCGAAGAGGAGATCGAATCGACGCGCCGCGAAAAGGAGGCGGCGATCGAGGCCCAAGAATTCGAGAAGGCCGCGGCCCTGCGCGACCAGGAGCGCAAGCTGGCGGGCAAGAAGCGTGAGCTCGAGGAAGAGTGGGAGTCCGGCGAGTCCGTCGAGCGCCCGGCGATCGGCGAGGAGGAGATCGCCGACATCGTCTCGATGTGGACCGGCATCCCCGTCTTCAAGCTAACCGAGGCCGAGACCCAGAAGCTGATGCGCATGGAGGAGGAACTCCACAAGCGCGTGATCGGCCAGCACCCGGCGATCGAGGTCATCTCCAAGGCGATTCGCCGCTCGCGCGCCGGCCTGAAGGATCCCAAAAGGCCAACCGGCTCGTTCATCTTCCTCGGCCCCTCAGGCGTAGGCAAGACCGAGCTCGCACGCACGCTCGCCGAGTTCCTGTTCGGCGATGACGAAGCGATGATCCGCATCGACATGAGCGAGTACATGGAGAAGCACGCCGTCTCGCGTCTCGTCGGCTCGCCCCCCGGCTACATCGGCTACGACGAGGGCGGCCAGCTCACCGAGGCCGTGCGGCGCAAGCCTTACTCAGTGCTGCTCTTGGACGAGATCGAGAAGGCTCACCCCGACGTCTTCAACATCCTGCTGCAGATCCTCGAGGATGGCCGGCTCACCGACGCCCAGGGTCGCACGGTGGACTTCCGCCACGCGATCGTGATTATGACCTCCAACATCGGAGCGGCCGAGATCGCACGCAACACGCCGCTGGGCTTTGCGGTGTCCGACGACGAGACCGGGATCACCTACGACGACATGAAGAACCGCATCATGGGCGAGCTCAAGAAGGTGTTCCGCCCGGAGTTCCTCAACCGCATCGACGACGTGATCGTCTTCCACAAGCTCCAGAAGGAGGAGATCCGCCAGATCGTCGAGCTGCTGTTGGTGCGTATCCGCGAGTCCATGGCCGAACGCGAGCTGCAGCTGGAGCTGACCGATCCCGCCAAGGACCTGCTCGTCGACAAGGGCTGGGATCCGGCGATGGGCGCCCGGCCATTGCGGCGCGCGATCCAGCGCTACATCGAGGATCCTTTGGCCGACTTCGTCCTGCGCGAGCAGCTGATGCCGGGCGCCACGGTCGTCGTGGACCCCGCCCCCGAGGGCGACGACAGCGAGGTACGCCTCACGATCGTCAAGCCCAAGAAGGCCAAGACCCCGGTAGCAGTCGGCGCCGGCGGCGGCGAGCCCGAGCCGGGCGCGGAGCTGCCAGTCGGCGAGGACGCACACCATGACGACGACGACGAGCACCCGGCCGAGCCTTAGGCTCAAGCGAAGCTGAGCAGCTCACCCCGCACAGCCGATGGTGGATCCGCGGACACACGCGGCAACGCTGCTGCCGCGCATGCGCGCGTGAGCATCGCGCCGATGGCGGCCGAGGACTGGCCGGCGGTGGCGCGTATATACCGCGCGGGCATCGCCGCCGGAAATGCTACGTTCGAGCACATCGTTCCCGAGTGGGAGCCGTGGCGCGCCTCGCGCCTCCAGGAGCCCTGCTTGGTCGCGCGTGGACAGCGGGGCGACGTGCTCGGCTGGGCAGCACTCACGCCTGTGTCCAGTCGCCCGGTCTATTGAGGTGTCGCGGAGGTGAGCGTCTATGTAGATCCCGACCATGCGCGTCGCGGGATCGGCCGGGCGCTGTTGCTCGCGCTCCTAGACGCCTCCGAGCGCGCCGGCATATGGACGCTGCGGGCAGGGATCTTCCCGGAGAATGAGGCTTCGATCCGCCTGCACGAGAGCTGTGGCTTTCGTCTGCTGGGAACACACAAGCGGATGGGCCAGATGCCTGACGGGCGCTGGCGAGACGTGGTGCTCTACAAGCGCCGCAGTGAAGTGGTCGGGTACGCCTGACCCGGTGGTCCTGGCGGTTGGTCTTCAAATCGGTGGGCCCCGCGCGCGGGGCCATTTGCGAATTTGATGGATCGCAGACGGCGCGTGTTCTGTGAGCTCCACAGTCGATGCTCCAGCGCAGAGAACCGTCGGGGGCGGCGCGTAAGCTGGGCGCATGGCCCGAGCTCAAACCGTCCATATCTGTTCGCAGTGCGGGATCTCCTCAGCCCAGTGGCATGGACAGTGCCCAGGGTGCGGGGCATGGAACACACTGGTTGAGGAGCGCTCGGCGGGGGGTGGTGGGGATCATCGTCGAAATGGAATGCCCCCCGCGCGCGCGGGGGGCATTGGCGCACCGCTGGTAGCGCTCTCACAGGTGGCGAGCGCTCCGCTGGCTCGGTTGCAAACGGGCATCGGCGAGCTTGACCGCGTGCTCGGGGGTGGGCTTGTGCCAGGCTCGCTGGTGCTGCTTGGCGGCTCGCCGGGTATCGGCAAGTTGACGCTCACCAACATGGCGCTAGGCAATATCGCAGCGGCCGGGCACAAGACGCTTTATGTGAGTGGTGAGGAGTCCGCCGAGCAGGTGCGCCTGCGTGCTGAGCGGCTGTCCCCGAGTGCTCTGGAGGTGCCGGTGCTGGCCGAGTGCGACCTAGATGCGGTGCTCGACACGATCGCCGCCCATGCTCCAAGCGTTTGTGTGATCGACTCAGTGCAGACGCTGCGCAGTGCCGACGGATCAGGTCCCGCCCGCCCCGCGCCAGGCTCGGTCGGTCAGGTGCGCGAGGCGGCTACCCGGATCATGGAACTAGCGAAGCAGAGGTCGATCGCGGTCGTGCTCGTCGGGCACGTCACCAAGGATGGCGCGCTCGCCGGGCCACGTGTGCTCGAGCACCTGGTGGACTGCGTGCTGCAGTTCGAGGGCGAGCGCGAGCGCCCCTATCGCGAGCTGCGCGCGCTGAAGAATCGCTTCGGCTCGACCAACGAGGCGGGCTTGTTCGAGATGCGCCAGGGCGGGCTCGTGGAGGTGCTTGACGCATCCGCGCGCTTTGTCGCCGAGGCCACGCGCGCGCCTGGCAGCGTGGTGCTCGCCGCGATGGAGGGTTCGCGGCCGCTGCTTGTCGAGGTGCAAGCGCTTGTCGCTCCCTCCGAGCTCGAGCAGCCGCGGCGCGTGGTGTCGGGCCTGGACCGCAACCGGCTCGCGCTGGTGTTGGCGATCCTCGGTCGCCACGGGGGCATCGGCGTCGCCGGCCACGATGTGTTCGTCAACGTCGTTGGCGGCGTGCGCGTTGACGAGCCCGGGGTTGACCTGGCGATCGCTTTGGCCGTTGCCTCGGCGGCCAAGGGGGTGGCGCTCAGTAGGCCGATGCAGCCTGCCGCGCCCGCCGCCAATGGTTCCGCCTCCTCGCCGGGGCCCGAGGTAGGACTCAACACTCCATGTGCATGCTTCGGCGAGCTGGGCCTGACCGGCGAGCTGCGTTGGGTCGGCCACCCCGAGCGGCGCTTGGCCGAGGCCGCCAGACACGGCCTCTCGGGCGTGCACGCGCCCTCCGGCAGTGGCGATGGGGCACGCGAGGCGTTGACGCTGCGCGAGGCGCTGGTGGCGGCACTTCCAGCCGTCGCGCGTCGTCCTGCACGGGCCGCGTAAGACATCCGCGCGAGGTTTCCGCTCCGGCCGAATGTGAGCGGGCCAATTCGCGCCCTTAGAACAGATTAGGGGCGCGATAAAAAAAGCCTAAATGCCGTAGAATGTCTAGTCGTGGCCTCACGATCCGGCGAAGAATTCGACACGGACGCGCGACCCGAGCCCGGTCTGGTCAGGGCCCTCGAGATGGTCGCTCCCGGCACAGCTCTGCGGGAGGGGATTGAGAGCATCCTGCATGCTCGTACGGGCGGTCTGATCGTGATCGGCGATCCAGAGGAGCTCAGCTTCCTCTTCTCGGGCGGCATCAAGCTCGACATCGACTACACCCCGGCCTTCCTCTACCAGGTGGCCAAGATGGACGGCGCGATCATCGTCAGCACCAACGCCACCAAGATCGCGATGGCCAACGTGCAGCTGATGCCGGATCCGACGATCCTCTCGCACGAGACGGGCACGCGCCACCGCACCGCTGAGCGCGTCTCCAAGCAAACAGATGCGCTTGTGATCGCGATCTCGCAGCGGCGCGAGGTGGTCTCGCTGTACGTAGACGGGGCCAAGTACATCCTCGAAGACATCACCGTCGTGCTCTCCAAGGCCAACCAGGCACTGGCCACGCTCGACAAGTATCGCCAGCGCCTCGATCAGGTATCCACACGGCTCACGGCGCTCGAGTTCGAGGGAGGTGTGACGCTGCACGACGTGCTCACGGTGTTGCAGCGCTCGGAGCTCGTCACACGCATGGCCGTGGAGATCGAGCGCTATATCGTCGAGCTCGGCAGCGAGGGGCGATTGATCGAGATGCAATTGGAGGAGACGATCCTCGGCACCACCGCCGAGAAGGCAGCGCTCGTCCAGGATTACCTGGCCGACTACGGCGACGAGGCGTTCGCCTCGTCGCTCGACCAGATCGGTCGCCTGGCGCACCAGGATCTGCTCGACTTCGGGCGCATCGCCGAGTTGCTCGGCTATGACCGCAAGCTCAACACGCTTGACTACCCGGTCTCGCCGCGCGGCCACCGCATCCTTGGCCGCATCCCGCGTCTGCCGAAGCTGGTGGTCACGCAGATCGTCGCTGAATTTGGCGGACTTGACGAGCTCTTGGCGGCGACTGACGCCGAGCTCGAGGCGGTCGAGGGAGTGGGGGAAATACGGGCAAAGGACATCCGCGAGGGCCTTCGCCGACTGCAAGAGATCAATCTCGTGGATCGCTACCTACAGACTTGACTTGACCCACAGCCGGTCCGTGGCCGGCCCCGACACAAAGGCCGGTCCCCATTGCCGGCGCGACGAAGGAGGACACCATCCCAGTATCAACAGTTGATGAGACATCGTTCATTGAGGAGCTCGAGGCGACCCGCGAGGTCGAGTGCATCGAGTTCGAGCTCGGCGACCACGTCGTGTACCCCCATCACGGCGCAGGCAAGGTTCTGAGCAAGGAGGACATGGAGGTACTCGGCACAACACGCGAGTATCTGACGATCAAGATCCTCCACAACGACATGACCGTCAAGGTCCCCACCGAGAACGCTGCCCTTGCGGGCCTACGCCGCGTGATCGACGAAGAAACGGTCAAGAAGGTTCTGGATGTCCTCACCGCCGAGGTGTCCGAGATGCCAAAGAACTGGAACCGGCGCTTCAAGCACAACCGCGACAAGATCAAGACAGGTGACATCTACGAGCTCGCCGAGGTTGTCCGCAACCTGTCGCTGCGTGAGAGCGAAAAGGGTCTCTCTACAGGTGAGAAGCAGATGTACACGCGCGCCAAGAAGATCCTCGCCTCAGAGCTCATGTATGCGCTCGACAAGGACGAGGACGAGGCTGAGTCCTACCTGGACGAGCTGCTCGCGAACTCCGCGTCGAGCCAGCTGGCCGTAGCCGGCAAGTAACTCCGCTTGGCCGTCGCGCTGATCGTTGCCGCCGGACTCGGCGAGCGCCTTGGAGCTTCACGTCCCAAGGCGCTCGTCGAGCTCGCGGGGCGGCCACTACTGCAGTGGAGCCTGGATGTCCTGGGCGCCATCGAGGAGATTGAGCGCATAGTGGTCGCGCTCCCACCCGGCATAGAGGCGCCGGAGGGGACAGTCGGCGTGCTCGGCGGGGTCGTTCGCTCCGAGTCGGTGCTTCGCGCTCTCGAGGCATCCGGAGCGGGCGATCCCGTGCTCGTGCACGACGCCGCGCGACCACTGCTGAGCATCGAGTTGGTGCAGGCGACGCTCGCGGCGGTCGAGCAGAAGGGCGTCGATGCGGCGATTGCCGCGACACCGGTCACGGATACGATCAAGCAGGCCGACGGCCAGGGTGTCGTGACGCAGACGCTCGACCGCGCCGGCCTGTGGGCGGTGCAGACGCCGCAGGTGTTCCGACGTAAGGCGCTCGAGCGAGCGCTCGAGGTGTCCGAGGAAGTTTTGGCGCAAGCGACCGACGACGCCTGGCTGATCGAGCGCGCGGGAGGTCGGGTTGCGATAGTGCCAGCCCCGAAGGACAACCTGAAGGTCACCACCGCGCTCGATCTCGACCTCGCGGAGCTGCTGTTGGCCCGGCGCCGGGGGTAGCGCTCGGCAGACCGCTGTTTGTTGTCATAGCGGGGTCCAGCAGGCGCTGCTCGTTGGCATAACGGGTTCGGCAGGCCGCGGCTCGCCGGCCGACCCGGGACATTGGGCTCGCGGTAGCTACCCTGGCGTGGCCCACGATTACGACGATCCCGACCAACTAAAAGAAATGCTCACCGACTACCATCTACACCTACGCCCTGACGAGCTTGGCGCGACGCCTGCCGAGTTCTTCACGCAGACAAATGTCCAGCGCTATCGCGATATGGCGAGTGAGCGCGATATCTCAGAGCTGGGAGTGTCCGAGCACATCTACCGCTTCGAGCAAGCGCTCGATGTCTGGCAGCACCCGTTGTGGCGCGAATTCGCGCATGACGACATCGACGAGTACGCCAGCTTCGTGCGTGAGGAGACCGACCTGCGCCTGGGGATCGAGGCTGATTTCATCCCCGGCACAGAGGACCGCATCGCCAATCTGCTGGAGGCGCGCGACTTCGACTACGTCGTCGGCTCCGTGCACTTTCTCCGCGATCACGCACTGGACATGGACGACTACAGCGTGTGGGGCAGCGGGCGCAGCGCCGAGGACATCTGGCATGCTTACTTCCTGGCGCTCGGCGAGGCGGCTCGCAGCGGCCTGTTCGACATCCTCGCGCACCCGGACCTGGTCAAGGTATGGGGCCGTGACCGTCCTTTGCCAGAAGGCGACCTACGTCGCTACTACGAGCTTGCGCTCGACGGTATCGCCGAGTCCGGAGTGGCGATCGAGGTCTCCACGGCCGGCCTGCGCAAGCGTGCCCAGGAGATCTACCCAGCGCCCGCGCTGCTGCAGATGTGCGTCGAAGCGGGCGTACCAGTGGCGCTGTCGAGCGACGCCCATCGTCCCGAGGATGTCGGCGCCGACTACGAGCGTGCGCTCGAGCTGTTGGAGAGCGTCGGTGTCAGCGAGCTGTGCGTGTTCGAGCGCCGCGAGCGCCGCCTGGAGCCGATCGGCCCTGTGGGCACTCCCCATGACACCCAATTGGGTGCAGGCGGGGGACAGGCCCCCCATGGCGGGGGACAAGCAAGCGGCGCGGGTGTGGCGTGAGCGGCACGGCTTGGCCGCGTGTCAGGCACTGCCCACCGGTCGTCACTACTACCCCCGTCGAGGTGCGCGTCGCATGACCCTCACTGGCATTGGCTATGACTCCCATCGACTGATCGAGGGTCGCCGGCTGATCCTCGGGGGCGTTGAGATTCCCAGTGAGCTTGGCCTCGACGGCCACTCCGACGCCGATGTGCTCACCCACGCGGTGATCGATGCGCTGTTGGGCGCTGCCGGCCTTGGCGACGTCGGCGAGCACTTCCCCGACAGCGACGAGCGCTACCGCGACGCCGACTCGATCGAGCTGCTTCAGACGGTGCTCCCGCGTGTGGTTGCGCAGGGCTTGGAACTGGTCAACCTCGACAGCACAGTCGTGATGGAGCGCCCCAAGCTCGGCCCATACCGTGAGGCGATCCGGGAACGCCTGGCGGGCGCCCTTGGCCTGGCGCCCGGGCGCGTCAACGTAAAGGCCACCACGGGCGAGGGGATCGGGTTCGTCGGCCGCGGAGAGGGTGTCGCGGCGCTGGCGGTCGTCTCGCTGCGCATAGCCGACTGAGGGAGACCTCGCTCCGCCACGAGCGGTGTAGCGAGATGCTGGAAGGCCCGCCTGCGTCCGCGGACGCTACTGTTGCCGGGCCATGCGAGAGATCCGACTACATGACACGCGCACCGGGGAGATCGTTCCTCTGGCGCCCCGCGACCCCGGCAGGGTCGGCATCTACGCCTGCGGTCCCACCGTCTACAGCCGCATCCACATCGGCAACGCCCGTCCATTTGTCGTATTCAGCCTGCTCAAGCGATTTCTCGAGCACGAGGGCTACGACACCACGCTCGTCATCAACATTACGGACGTCAACGACAAGATCTATGACGCGGCCAGGGCGGACCCGCAAAGCGCCGATCCGGCGAGGCGCGCTGGTCGTTCGAGCGCCCGACTGGCGGCGGAGATGACCGCGCTGTATATCTCCGACACCGATGCCCTCGGTCTTGGCCGTCCAGACCACGAGCCGCTTGCCTCGGAGACGATGGACGCGATCGTCGCCTACATCCAGGATCTGATCGACTCCGACCACGCGTACATCGCGGAGTACAGGGGAGAGGGCGAGGAGAGCTCGAGCAGTGACGTGTTCTTCCGCGTGCGCTCGGACCCAGACTATGGCTCGTTGTCTCATCGCCGCATAGACGACATGGACCAGGGCGAGGATGGATTCGGTACCCACCCTCCCGCGAGCCGCAAGGAGGACTCACTCGATTTCGCGTTGTGGAAGGGGCGCAAGCGGGGAGAGGACACGTGGTGGGATGCCCCCTGGGGCGAGGGCCGTCCGGGCTGGCACATCGAGTGCTCCGCGATGGCCGAGGGGTTGCTGGGCGTTGGCTTCGACATCCACGGAGGCGGCTCTGACCTGGTTTTCCCCCACCACGAGAACGAGGCCGCTCAGACTCGCGCCGCGCGGGGCCACGAGCTGGCCAGAATCTGGATGCACAACGGCATGATCCAGTTCACCGGCGAGAAGATGGCCAAGTCGGTCGGCAACATCGCGCTCTTGCACGAGGTCGTCGAGCAGTATGGGCGCGATGCCGTCGTGATGTACTTGCTGGGTGGCCACTATCGCCAGCCGCTTGCCTTCTCCCCCGCGGAGCTCGAAGATGCCGATCGTCGCATCCATCGCATCCGCGATGCCCTACGTCGCCTAGACCCGGGCAGGCCGAGTCCATCCGACATGGCTCATCATGCGGGGGCTTTCTTCGCGGCGCTCGCCGATGACTTCAACACGCCGAAGGCGCTCGCCAGCCTGTTCGACTGGATTCGCGAGGCCAACCGTCGCGGCGAGGCTGTCGGCGACGGCGACTTGCGCGAGATGCTCGCCACCTTCGCTCTCGGGAACCTGCAGCCGCTGGGCGCGGTGGGTGACGTCGAGACGATCGACCCGGAGGCGGTCGCGCTGTTGGCCTCGCGTGAGGCGGCTCGCAGCGAGCGCGACTTCGAGCAGGCCGATCGGCTGCGCGATCAGATCAACGCACGCGGCTGGGAGATTCGCGACAGCGCGGACGGCCCCGAGCTGATCCCGCTGTCGCGGTGATCGTCTACGGGCGCAACCCAGTGCGTGAGGCGCTGCGCGGCCGCCGAGCTCGCAGCGTCGTCCAAGTGTGGGTGACCGCGAGCGTCGCGCACGAGCCCTGGTTGACAGACGTCAAGACGAAGGTATGTGGCGCGGATGAGCTGGAGCGTGTCTGTGGCTCCTCCGCGCATCAGGGCGTCTGCGCTGATGCTGGCGGGTATCCGTATGTCGGCGCGCACGAGCTCCTAGCCGTTGCCTCACCTTTGATCGTGGCCCTCGATCAAGTTCAGGACCCGCAGAACCTCGGCTCGATCTGCCGTACGGCAGAGTGTGCGGGAGCCACGGGAGTAGTCATTCCCGAACGTCGCGCGGCTGAGGTGACTCCGGCCGCGTGCAAGGCCTCGGCGGGAGCGGTCGAGCACATGCGCATCGCGCGCGTGCGCAACATCGCCGACTTCCTGGCTGAGGCGCGTGATGCCGGTTGCTGGTCCTACGGAGCGAGCGCGCCCGAGCCAGGCGACGCCGATGGGTGTGAGGGCAGCCCGAGTGGAGGAGCACCGGCGCAAGTCGCGCGATCGAAGGGCTCCACGACGGTGCCCTACACCTCCCCTGACTACAGGGGCGGGGTCGTGCTGGTACTCGGCAGCGAGGGCAGCGGACTGCGCCCGCGTGTGGCCGGTGCTTGCGACCAACTCATCTCGCTGCCTCTAAGAGGACACATGGAGTCGCTCGGAGTGGCCGCGGCCACCGCTGCCTTGCTGTACGGAATCTTGCAGTCTCGCGATGTCGTACTTGACAAGGCTCCATAACTGTGCGAAGCTGCCGCCCATAACGCTCAACCTAAGGTTGACTTCATAGCTTTGGCGCCAGGGGAGGAGTGCGCCACTGAGCATGTTTTGGCTGGAATAAGCCAAGAAAGGATCTGCTCGTGGCACGTACCTTCCATAACACTCAATCTGAAGTTAAGGTTGATGATGGCTTTTTGATTGCCCTTGCGAAGCAGGGGGATCGCAATGCCTACGACCGTCTTGTGCGCCGGTATCACGGCTTCGTACGGTTGAAGGCCTCGTCGTACTTCCTGGCTGGGGGCGACTCCGAAGACCTGATCCAGGAGGGCCTTGTCGGTCTCTACAAGGCGATCCGCGACTACCGCACCGATCGCGAGTCGAGCTTTCGCAACTTCGCCGAGCTCTGCATCACGCGCCAGATCATCACGGCGGTGAAGACAGCCACGCGCAACAAGCACACGCCGCTGAACCAGTACGTCTCGTTCTCCTCGACCCCGGCCGCGGCGGGCGAGGACGTGCCGACGCTCGACCAGACGATCGCCGGCCCGTCCGTCAACGACCCGGTCAATCGCGTGATCTCATCCGAGGAGCTGCGCTCGCTGGTCGGCTGCCTCTCCACGGCTCTGTCGGAGCTCGAGAGTCGCGTGCTCTCGCTCTACCTGGACGGCTGCTCCTACGAGCAGGTCGGCGAGCGCCTGGGCTGCGACACCAAGACAGTCGACAACGCGCTGCAGCGCGTCAAGCGCAAGGTCGGCGCGCACCTGCGCACGCGCCTGGTGGCTTCTTGAGCAAGTCCGCTGTCGCCAGAGACCCAGCCGCGGGAATACCCAGCCGCTGGGGAGTACCCCAGCGGCGGCAGTACCCGCAAGCCGCGGTAATACCAGTCGAGGCCGGAAGGCCTGTCTGTAGGGTCAGCTGGGTCGATATGGGCCAGGCTTGCGCCGTGGCCTTCCGCCGGGGAACGCCAGACGCAGGATCGTGCGCTGCACATTGCCGAGCTGCTTGCTGAAGGGGCCGGTGTTGTAGGGCAGCCCGTAGCGGTGGCACACGTCCCGGACGCGCGGCGCGATCTCCGCGTAGCGGCTGGAAGGCATGTCGGGATACAGATGGTGCTCGACCTGGAAGCTCAGGTTGCCGGCCATGAAGTGGAACAGCCGTCCACCTTCGATGTTCGCCGAGCCGAGCAGCTGGCGTACATACCAGCCACCGCGCGTCTCCTCGGCAACCTCGGCCTGGCTGAACGTATAGGTCTGGTCGGGGAAGTGCCCGCAGAAGATGATCGAATAGGCCCAAACGTTGCGAACGATGTTCGCGGTGAAGTCGGCGGTTAGTGTCGACTTGTACGCGCGTCTCGCGGCTGCGCCGGTTCCTCGGTCGGTGTCTGCGCGAGTCGTGGCTGCTCCAACCGCGCCGGCGATCGCAGCGGAGAGCAGTGGGAAGGCGATGTAGTCCTTGACGGCCTGCTTGCGCGCCTTGACGCCGATCGCCTTCAGCTCCTCGAGCAACTGCTCCTTTGACTTCTCCCCGGCTTTGATCGCGTCGAAGTTGAGGTCGTGAAAGGCCACGCCCCACTCGAAGAACCCCATCAACAGCAGGTTGTAGAAGGGCTGCAGCAGATAAACGGGATGCCATTTCTGGTGGGGGTCGATGCGCATGATCTCGTACCCCAGATCGCGGTCCTTGCCGCGGATGTTCGTAAACGTGTGGTGCTCGTAGTTGTGCGAGTGTCGCCACGCGTCGGCCGGCGAGGCCGTATCCCAGTCCCAGCTCTTCGAGTTGATGTCGGGGTCGTTCATCCAATCCCACTGACCGTGCATCACGTTGTGGCCGATCTCCATGTTCTCGAGGATCTTGGCGATCGACAGCGAGGCGGTGCCGGCTAGCCAAAGCGGTCTGTAGCGTGAGCCAAGCAGCATCGCGCGCGCCGCCAGAACCAGCTGGCGGTGCAGCTTGATAGTGGAGCGTATGTAGCGTGAGTCGCGATCGCCGAGGCAGGCCTTGACCTCGTCGTGGATAGCGTCGAACTCGCGGCCTAGCTGCTCCAGCTGCTCGGGCGTGAGGCGCGCGAGCGGGCTCTCCAGCCCATCGCTATCGGCCGCCGGCATGTGGGGAGGCGGCACACTCCTGGCCGGGGACGGCGAGGGGGAGTTGGGGGGTATGAATGGCTTCTCGGCGTGGATCGTTGACATGGGCGCTCCTTCGGTAGGTCGTGTCTTCTATCGGTTAGAGGTCGATCTCGACTGCGCCTTCAGGCGCATTAATACAGGTGCGCAACATCTCCCCGGGCTGGCCGTGGACGAGTCCGGTGCGCAGATCGCGCACCTGCCCAGCTCGCAGCTTCCCCACGCACGTATGACAAATTCCCATGCGACACCCGAACGGCAAGCTTGCGCCCGCCTTCTCCCCGGCCACAAGGATCGGCTGCTCGCCGTCGCTGCAAGCTTCAAGATCGCTCTTGCGAAAGCGGATCCTGCCACCCGATCCGCGCTGTCCCTCGCCAACGGTCGTGCTCGGCTGGAAGCGCTCGATGTGCAGCTGCTTGTGCTCGCCATCTTCGCTCCACCGCTGCTCCATCGCCTCGGCCAGCCCCGCGGGCCCACAAACAAACGCCTCGCGCCCCCGCCAGTCCTCACAGAGAGCGTCGAGTTGCGCTGGTGTCACACGACCCTGCTCGCCCGTCAGTCGCAGGTGCAGTCGGTAGCCCGGATGGCGGGCGTCCAGCTCGGCAAGCTTGCGCGCGAAGATCACCTGGTCGGCAGAGCGCGCGCAGTGCACGTGAACAACGTCCTCGATCGCTCCGCGGGCAGCAACGCTCCGCAGCATGCTCATGATCGGAGTGATGCCGCTGCCGGCGCTGATGAACAGCAGGCGAGTGGGCAAGGGCTCCGGCAGTACGAAAGTGCCTTCCACGCCGCCCAGGCGCACGATCGTGCCCGGACGCACGCGCCCGAACAGGAAGGGCGAGACCTTGCCTCCCTCGACCAGCTTCGGCGTGATCGAGATGCATCCGTCCGGGCGCTTCGGAGTAGAGGTAAGCGAGTAGGCGCGCCAGTGATGAACCCCATCCACCTCGATCCCCAGGCGCAGATACTGCCCAGGTCGATGGCCCTCCCATTCCCAGCCGGGCTTGATCGTGACGGTTACGGCACTTGGCGTCTCGCGCTCGACCCGTTCGATCCGCCCGCGTAGCTCTCGCGTCGACCACAGTGGGTTGACCAGCTCCAGGTAGTCGTCGGGCAGTAGTGGTGAGGTGAACGAGCGCACCAGCGCCAGCGCGCGGCGACGGCCAGCGGGTACACGTGGAGGCGCGCCGCGTTCAGCCATGCAGACGCACGAGGGAAGAGCGGGCGCAAGTAGTGCGCTGGAAGCAGGTTTTGGAGGGCAAACTCATCTGACCTGGATCAATGCTACCTCAAATGAGGTTACATGCAGAATGGTATCCTAAATCGAGGTGGCGGGATCACGAACCGATACGGCTGACATACCCCGAAGAGGCTCGAACGACTCCTCTTCAGACCGTGATGAGGAGACGGCAGAGGACGGGTTGACGATCGAGCAGTTGGCCGCCGAGGTGGGAATGTCGGTGCGCAACATCCGCAACCACCAGTCGCGGGGACTGTTGCCCGCGCCCGAGGTACGCGCGCGCGTCGGCTACTACGACATCGAGCACGTTGCACGTTTGCGTCTGATCCTCGACCTGCAAGCCGACGGCTTCAACCTGGCGGCGATTGAGCGCCTGATGAGCTCCTCTGGTGGCGTCGCCTCGCGTCTGCTGGGCCTGCGCAACGCTATGACAACGCCTTATGCGACCGAGGCGCCAGAGGTCGTGACCGCGGAGGACTTGGAAAGACGCTTCGGCGAGGTTGACGGCAAGAGCGTCGAGCGCATCCGCAAGCTGAAGCTGTTGATCCCTCTGGGCGACGATCGTTTTGAAGTGCCGAGCCCCGCGCTGATGAAAGCGGCCGAAGAAGTGACCGCCTTGGGTATCCCGCTACCGGCAGCGTTGGCTTTGGTCGAGCGGGTGTCGCGCGACTGCGAATCGATCTCCAAGGCCTTTGTGAGGCTGTTCCTGGGCGAGCTGTGGGAGCCCTTCGAGCAGGCCGGGCAGCCCGACGAGCGCTGGGAGGAGATGATCGCGGCGACCGAGGCGCTGCGGCCGATCGCCTCGGAGGCGCTGCTGGCGATCTTCAAGCAGCGCATGACCACCCAGGTCGAGCGGGCTTTCGGCAAGGTGCTCGAACAGCAGACCAAGCGCGCGAGATAGCGCCGCGCTCGGGAGCTACGCTCGCGACGCGCAGGTCTCACATAAATATTTCGCAAAGATTTGGCGCATCAAACGCGGCATGTGTGTGTTAGCGAGGGCGGAACCTATAACTGCAGCCGTCGCAAGGGAGGCGTCGATGCGTTCACGTACGCTTATTCCGGCCATCACGGCCGTCATATCGCTGTTCGCGCTCATACCGTCAGGCGCCTTCGCGCACAAGCACCCCAGTCCAAGCGGCCGCTGCATCGTGAGCATGCAGGTGGCCCCGCGCCAGATCGTGGCGGGCGATCCGGTGGTCATCTTCGGACGACTCCGCTGCATCAACCGCGCGAGCGCCGCCGGTCAGCAGGTCGTTCTCTATCATCATCTCACCGGCCTGTCTGGATTCACCCCTGTGCAGAGCGCCACCACCGACGCTCACGGCTTCTATGAGTTCGGTCGAGCCGATGGCGTGGTCGAAACCAACCGTTCGTTCTTCGTGCGCTCGCACGGCGCTCGCAGCGCCACCAAACGAATCAGGGTTGCCGCTCAGGTGACGCTCAGCGGCTCAGCCGAAGGCGCGTTGCTCACCGGATACCCCAACCGCGTCACCTTCACCGGAGCGGTCTCACCGGCAGACGTGGGTGCGCGAGTCATCCTGCAGCGCCAGAACGCCCTCACCGGCAATCAGTGGCGGCGCATCGACTCGGGCATCGTGGAATCGACGGGAGACTTCACGATCACCCACACGTTCGTCGTCCCCGGCGACGCCAACCTCAGGGTGCTAGTGCGCTCGCAAGGACGCAACGTGCCAAGCGAATCGAACATCCTCGCCGATACGGTCTCCCAGGCCCAGAATCCCGAACTGACGATTCAGGCTTCGGCCGATCCGATCTCAGTGGGCGAAGCGGTCACGATCAGCGGCAAGCTGACCGCTGGCGCGAATCGCTCGCTGACGCTGATGGCCCATACAGCACGCCAGCCTGGCTTCGTCGCCGTGGCGCAGACGACCAGCAACTCCGCGGGCGAATATAGCTTCCCGGCGCAGGCGCCGGCCAACAGCACCTTCTATCGGGTCGATGCGGGCCAGCTGGTGTGCCCGCCGAATGCCGCGTGCCCGGCTATCGCGTTCAAGTTGGTCTCCTCGGCCGTCCTCTACGAGGGCGTGAGGGACGTGCTCACCGCCGAGGCCGTGCCAACCACCGTTCAGGCGGGCCAGAGCGTCGCGTTCTCGGGCACGGTCTCTCCCGATCAAACCGGTCACGTCATCTACCTCGAACGCCAGAATGCACGCGGCCCCGGATTCCACGTGGTTCAGCTGTCGTTCGTAGGAGCCGGCTCCAGCTACACGATCGTGCATCGTTTCTATGACGCGGGCACCAAGCTGCTACGCGTCTACATCCCTGGCGGGCCCGATAATCAAGGCGCCGCCAGTCCATCGCTCACGATTCAGGTCAACCCGGCGCTTGCATCGACCCTGATGCCCGAAGCGCCGGAAAACACGACGGTCCCACCCGAAGGGCAGTCCTAGTCCAAGGTCTTGCGGCCGGTCGAAGCTGGCCGGCCGCAAAGCCTGTAGGCGTAGTCGTCAGCGTCTACGCGCGTTCGCCCAAGCGCTCGCGGCCGTTACGCCCAGCCCTCGAGCCCAAGATCCGGCCTGGCTCGCGCAAGGCTCGCTCGCCGTCTGACTTCTCGCGCTCGTCCTCGACGCCCGCGATCTGGGCGTTGCAACTGGGGCAGCAGTCGCCTGCGGCCCAGACAAGCAGCGCGTCAGTCCAGCTGTGGCAGTGCGGGCAACGCACTCGCTGATTCATCCCTAGCCAATCCCCATTACAGATAGGCGCATACCCGGATGATTCCTACTCCAAACCGTCCACGCCTCAGCGGCCCGCCACATGCCTGCGTGGCGGACTACTGAAAAGCCCGCACCGTCTCAGGGCATCCGTTCGGCGCAGAAATGAGCCTGCTCGAAACTTCCCGCTGTGGGGCGGCGCGAGAGCTGCTCACGGATCGCTGACGTAGCGTGCCGTTCGTGTGCAGGCGGCCGGTACTACTCGGCCAGCGTATAGCCCAAGTGTGCCGACATCTGCTCAGCACACTCCACCACCAGCGGCGCCAATCGCTCGAGCAGTTGCGCTCGCGAGAAGCTTGACTTGTCCGCCGCCACATCGACTGCGGCGACTACCTCGGCAGACTTCGACATCACGGGCGCTGCCACGCACCTTTGACCATCGATGCGCACTTGGTCGGCTATCGCGATCCCCTTTTGGCGGATGCTATCGAGCTCGCCGATCAACTTTTCTCTTGCCGCCAGTGCATCTGCGGAGTCGGGGCGCTCCGCGTAGGCATCAATCGCGTCGCTTTGCTCCTGATGAGATGTGTGCGCCAGCAGCACTCTGCCCATCGCGGTGCGGCTTGCTGGCAGACGTGAACCGCGCCCGATCCTCTGTGTTACTTCGCTCTCTCCCTGCCAAGAGCTTCTAGCGCGGTGGATGTAAACGATGTCCTTGCCGTGCAGCAGAGCGAGACTGGCGGTGCACATGCTGCGGTCACGCAGCTCGGCTAGATATTTCTGCGGCATCTTGCCCAATACAGTCGAGCTCACTGCTGAGCGCCCGGGATCACCAGCGCGCATCCCGAGTCTGTACTTGCGTCTGGGGCCCTGCTCCAGGTAGTCGAGGGCAACGAGCGTCGAGGCGTAGCGGTGGGTTGTCGGACGGCTCATTTCCAGCCTCTCGGCAAGTTCAGCGATCCCCATCCACGTCCGCTCCGGCGTAAAGGCGGTGAGGATTGCCAAGCCGCGCTCCAACGATTGCGAGTAACGACCCTCTTGAGAATTGGGCAGATGCAAGATGCCTCCGCGGATAGGGGACATGGTCGTCATAGAACGGGCCTTCCTTGCACGCGCCTCTGTTGCGTGTCAGCGTCCGTCCCATAGCGGGACGATGAACGAACACAATGGTGCTCAAATGGAACGATTTGGACTAGTCGAGCCCTGAATCTTTCAGCGCTGAAAGGGCGAAGGGCCTCTCTGGAGAGCTATCTGGGATCGGCCGGCAGTCCTTCGAGTCGCTCGCGCACGCCCTGTAGCCATTCGATCCTTGCGTTCCAAAAGCCAAGCTCTGCATCACGCGATACGACGCGAACCATCCTGTCCCATTCCGAGCCGTCTATGCCGTCGGCTTCGGAGGTGCGCTTTAGATCCTGCACGCGCCCCAGACACACCAGCTCTTGCCCATGGATCAGCTCGATCATGCGTGGCGCGTCACGCGGGCGGCACAGTGCGATCCTGAAATGCAGGTCGTCTCGCAACGGCGGCTCCGCGGTCGTCGACAGCAGCCAATCTTCAAAGGACTCGACTCCCTTTTGGGTGGCCTCGTAGATCGCCCTGCGGCCTGAGGTCCCGTTGCGAAGCGGGTCGCCATTCTCGTCGACCCTGCGCACAAGGCCTTCGTTCTCGAGCTTCTCGAGAGCCCAGTATGGATAAGAATCGGCTAGATCGGCAAACCGCAGCTGTCGGCGCACACCCGAGGCGATCCTGTAGGCATAGCTCGGCTGCTCGATTACAAGCCCGAGTACGGCATGCTTAGCAGACACCGGTCTGCAACCCGCCTTCCAACCAGTGAACTTCGGACAAGAAAATGACGATAGTCGAAGGGATGCCTAGGTTTGGTGGATTATGCGCTTTGGGGTGTCCAGGCTCGACGGCTTGTTGAAGGTTTGGCTTCGAGCCGTACGAGCAAGATCGACGTTTCTCGGGGCCATTGCTGAGGAATGTCCTAGTCGGGAATGTGCCGTCTGTTAGTCATTTCACGTTTGCGAGTCGGAAACAAACGCGCACGTTGTCATTGGCGGCGCGCTTCGGAAAGGGCGCAAGCGAGTGTTTCTATCGTTTGAAATCCGATTCGGTCGGCTTTGGACGAAAGAACTCAAGTTGAGCCTTTGGGGCGCCGATCCGGAGATATGGCGCAAAAGATGTCCCATCGAGGCGGTCGGCTAACGCCGGAGCAGGCACGCGAGGGGCAGAGGTGGATACGGCTTACCGTGCTTGCGGCCGTGCTCCAGGTATGGATGATGGCTACCGTCGTGGCGCTACTCGTTCCTCATCTGCTTGCATTGTCCTTGGCGTTCGGAGCGGCTTACTCGCTGGCTGCGCCGTTGCTCTTTCGCTATCTGAACCGCGACGTCGAGCGCCGTGTGATCAGGGGTGGCGCTGCGGATGGGCTCGTGCAGTTTGCGCGCACACCGGGATTGCGGTCGTCGTCAGTCTTGAGCACACCGCACCGCTAGCCGAGCGGTGCTCTCAAAGACTGGCCGCCGATGGGTGGCGTTGTGGTGGCTCTTGCGTAGCGAAAGGGAGCCTTCTCAATCAATACCCAAATTGGGAACTGAGCGAGACCGTCCTGAGAGCCGGAGACGGGATTCGAACCCGTGACCCCCTGTTTACAAGACAGGTGCTCTGGCCAGCTGAGCTACTCCGGCGGGGAGCATCGAGCGTAGCGACCCTCGGGCTGTAACGCTGTCTGCGCAAGCGGGTATCCAATGCATGGAGTCAAGCGCAGCCGCCGACGGGCGCGAGGAGAGCAGCAAAGGGGCCGATCGTCCCACTGGAGTTCGTCTTGCCGCCGTGCAGAGTAACGCGCGATCCGATCGCACTGAGGCTGCCGCAGATCGCCGGGGCGCTTCAGGCATAGAGTCCAACGAGCTGCACGCGTTTCGCGAGCACGCACTTACCCATGGTGTCAACCCGATGCTCTACTGGCTTGTACGAGCCGTCTTGGTGCCCTTCTTCCTGCTCTACTTTCGCCTTGCCCGCCTCGGGCGCGAGCACATTCCAAGCTCTGGTCCCGTGCTGCTGGCAGCTAACCACCGGAGCTTTCTTGACCCGTTCGTGATCGGCGCGCTAACGCGTCGACCCGTCTACTACATGGCAAAGCGCGAGCTGTTCGAGCATCGCTGGCAGGCCTGGCTGCTCAACAGCCTTGGGGCTTTTCCCGTCGATCGTGGGCGCGGTGACGAACAGGCGATGGCTACCGCTCGCGCGATTCTCGAGCGGGGCGACTGTGTCGTGATCTTCCCAGAGGGGACACGTGTGCGTCCTGGCCCACTCGCCCATCCTCACCGAGGGGTCGGACGGCTTGCTCTGCAAACTGGTGCTCCCGTCGTGCCGGTCGCGGTGTTGGGTACCGAGGACGTACGTCGAGGCTGGCGTATACGTCCCCGCAAGGTCAGCCTCCGTTGCGGGCGTCCGCTTCGCTTCCCGCAAGCCGAGCGACCAACGCCTGCGATGGCCCTTGGCGTGGCTGAGCGTATCTGGGCTTGTGTCAGCTTGCAGTGGGAGTGGCTAGGCGGCGCTAGTGCGATTCCCGACAATGTGGAGATCCATTCGAGCGACTCCGGGCATCACGCGCGTGCCGCCTGAGGACTTGGGTAAAAGCGTCGAAGGGTAGGGTGCGATGAGTGGCTCCCCAACAAACGAAGTCCAAGGCGCAGCTCGACGCCGAGTTCTCCGAGCTGTATCGAGCTCACCTGCGCGACGTCTACAGCTACTCCTACTATCGGATCGGCAATCATCACGATGCAGAGGATCTAACCGAGCAGACCTTCCTGCAGGCCTATCGCCATTTCGAGCGCGCCCAGCGCGAGTCTCACGGGAGGCCGCTGCGCCCATGGCTGATCCGTATAGCCCACAATCTTGCCGCCAATCTCTATCGCGATCGCTCGCGCCGCCCGTCGTCCTCGATCGACGAGGGATCAGAGCTGGCGAGCCTGCACACCACAGAGGACTTGGTCGAGGGACGCGACGAGCTAAGCCGGGTGCTCGATGGCGTGCAGCGCTTGCCCGACGACAGACGCGAGGCCTTGATCATGCGCTTTGCGCTTGGTATGGACAATCGCGAGATCGCACGTGCCATGGGTCGCTCCGACGGGGCCACCAAGGTGCTCATCCATCGCGCGATAAAGCAGCTGGAGGAGATTGTCGACGAGTCGAGCACGGAGCCAGCGGATGAGTGAAGCGCTGCCAAGCTTTGAGGGGCTGCTCCACGAGGCGCTCTCTCCGATAGACCCGCCCGAGGATCTCGTGCGGCGCCTGGAGGGCACGCTCACGAGCATCACAGAGAGTGCCGCGGAGGAGCTCGAGGCCTGGGAGCTATCAGCGATGCGCGACCCGCGCAACTGGGTCCGCCCGGCGGCAGCCGTTGTTGTTGGGGGAGGGGCTGGTGTCGCGCTCGTGTTGCTGCGCGCCCGGCACCGTCCACGTCCGGCCGCAGGTGGCCTGCGGGGTGCTCGCCGTGCGGCCGAGCGAGCTGTGGGCGATCTCAGCGAGCACACGCGGCGCTTGCTCGGAGAGCGCTAGCGTCCATCTAAGGCTGCTTCGCTGCGTTGTACTTGGGCGCCTCTCGATACGGCTTTGACTCCTTTGCCGACGCTTCGATGACCATCGGAGAGTGTCCCGGCCGTCGGGACGTACTTCTGTTTTGCGCTGCGAGCGCATTGATCTTCGAGGTTTCCTTGCAATTTCGCGATGTAGTGGTCACAGTGTTTGGCTCGGAACTGTTCCGATTGTCAGGCATATGGAACTTTTTGATGACAAGCCGCCTAGGCATGTGGCGCCGATCTCGGGCAGGTCTCATGCGACCTCCGCGCCCGCCTGTAACGGCTCAGGGGCCACACCGGAGCTGCCGCTGAGTGTGTCCGCCCGACTCCCGGACGATGCCCTCATGGTGCTTGTCGTGCGTGGCGACCCGGGTGCGTTTGAAGTGCTCTACGATCGTCACGTACACGCCGCTTTGGCGCTAGCGACACAGATGTGTCGCAGGCGTGCGGTTGCCGAGGAGGTAGTCCAAGAGGCGTTCCTGTCGTTTTGGCGTAGCCGCGGGCGCTTCGACTGCACCCGAGGCAATGTCAGAGCTTGGGTGCTTGGGATCGTGCGCAATCGTGCGATCGACGTCTTGCGGCAAAGCGTCGCGCACGACCTTGCCGATGCGAATCGACAGGCAGAGGATCTCCTTGAAGCACGCGAGCGCACCGACCATGAGGTAGGTCGCCGCGAGGGCGCCCGCGAACTACTCGAGGCACTCGGCGGTCTTCCGCCTGAGCAGAGCTGTGTCATCACACTTGCCTACTACGGTGGCTATACCCACACCGAGATCGCGAGCATGCTCGACACCCCGGTCGGTACGATCAAGGGTCGCATGCGCCTCGGGCTGCGCAAGATGGCGGTTGCCAGCGCCGACTTGCGCTGATCCGTCCAAGCGCCGACTTGCACTGATCCTTGTGAGCAGGTGCATGGCTCCTGCTCACCCCGCTGCTAGCGTCTGCGCGGCCATGGCCACCTGCTACCGCCACCCAACGCGTGAGACCGGAGTCGCGTGCTCCTCTTGCGGGCGTCCGATCTGCCCAGATTGCATGACTCCCACGCCTGTCGGGATGCGCTGTCCGGAGTGCTCCAAACAGGGGACCAAGGTGATGACGATGCGCAACATGGCCACCAGGCCGCGGGTCACATTCGCGCTGATCGCGATCAACGTGATCGTGTTCCTCAGCGAGCAGGGACAGCTGACGATCTCGGGTAGCTCGGTTCACGGGCCGGTTATCGAAGAAGGCATCCTCGCTCGCATGCTCACCGTCGTCAACGGTCAAGGCCTCCTTGTCACCCGCTTTCCGATCTCCGGCGAACATCAGTACTGGCGGCTTCTCACGAGTGGCTTTCTGCACGAGAACCTGCTGCACATTGGCTTCAACATGTACCTGCTCTACCTGCTCGGCATGATGCTCGAGCCGGCGCTTGGGTCGGTCAAGTTTGCCGCCATCTACTTCACCTCTTTGCTGGCCGGCTCATTTGGAGCGCTGTTTGCCACCGGCGCCCCGAGCCTGGGCGCCTCCGGCGCGATCTTCGGGCTGATGGGCGCCGCGGTGATCGAGCTGAGGTCTCGTCGCATGAGCGTCATGGAGTCGGGCATCGGCGGGCTGATCATCATCAATCTGATCTTTTCGTTCACGTTCTCCAATATCTCGGTGGGAGCCCACATCGGTGGGCTCATCGGTGGGACGCTCGCCGGCCTGGCGATCCGAACCGCCGACGATCGCCACCGCTCGTGGGCCGGCCTGGCGGCCTGTGTGGCGCTCTCGGCGGCGTCGGTCTTCGCGGCCATCGCCGTGTCGAGCTCCACCGCAGCTGGCATTGCTTGACGCAGCTACGCGTAAGGAGTCTGTTGAGAGATTGCCGGGTGGCTGGGTATCCTAGATCCGAGTGACGCTTCTCGCCGATCAAGAGATCAAGGCCAGCCTTGCGGCTAGTGAGTGGCAACGCGACGGTCAGACGATCGCCCGCGAATGGACGTTTGAGGATTTCGCGCAGGCGATTGCCTTCGTCAACCGCGTGGCCGACGTCGCCGAGACGGCCAACCACCACCCCGACATCCATCTGCACGGCTGGAACAAGGTCCATCTCGAGCTCTCGACCCACTCCGAGGGCGGTCTCACTCAGGCCGACTTCGACATGGCCGCTCGCATCGACGCTCTGGCCTGAGCAGTCGCCTGAGCCTCCTCCAAAGCCGACCAGTGGCCCTGCTACGGTTGTGCCGTCGGCCACCGATGAACGAAGAAGAAAAACCTCCTCGAAGTAGATCGGCCCGGATGGGCGCCGATCGGGCGTGAACGGGCTCAAGCTCATACTCGCGGTCGTCCTGATCGCGATCAACGCGTTCTTCGTTGCCGCCGAGTACGCGCTCGTGCGCTCCAAGCGGGCGCGCCTGGAGCTCATGCGCGAGGAAGGCTCGCGCGGTGCGGCGCTTGCTCTGAGCCAGCTCGACCGCATCAACGAATACATCTCCGCCGTCCAGATCGGCGTGACGATGACCTCGATCGCGATCGGCGCGCTTGCCACGCCGGCGCTCGCGGACATCCTCAAGAGCGCTTTCGGTAGCACGCCGAGCCATGACGTCGCGGTCGTCATATCGGTGGTCCTCGCATTCGCGCTGATCGCCGCCACGCAGCTGATCGCGGGGGAGATGGTGCCAAAGCTCTACGCGATCGATCGCGCCGAGACGATCGCCCGTCGCATCGCCCGTCCGCTACAAGCGTTCAGCGTGCTGTTTCACCCAGTGATCATCGCCCTGACGGCCATCTCTGGTCGCATCCTGCGCCTGCTCGGCGTCGAGATGAGCGCACAGCAAGCAGGCGGCTCGCCCGACGAGCTCAAGCGCCTGATCGCCGAGTCCTACGCCGGCGGTCAGCTCGACCCGGGTGAGGCGGGCATGCTCACCGGTGTGTTCCATCTGCACGAGCAGGAGGCTCGTCAGGTGATGACTCCGATTCCTGCGGTCGTCACCGTCGACGTCTCCCAAGACGCCCAGACCGCGCTCGAGCTGTGTATCTCAAGCGGCCATACTCGGCTCGTTGTGATCGAGGGCGACGATCGCGATCACGTGCGCGGGCTCGTGCACGCCTCCTCGCTTGCCAAGCGGCTGATGCGCGACGGTCCCCATGCTTCGATCGAGCCGATCATGCACGATGCGCCAATCGTGCCCGAGACCAAGCCACTGGACGACCTGCTCGCCGACCTGCAGCGCCAGCGCACCTCGATGGCGGTCGTTGTCGACGAGTACGGGCGCGTGGTGGGGATCGTGACGATCGAGGACATCATCGAGGAGGTTGTCGGCGAGATCGCCGACGAGACCGACCCGGCCGCGGGCGAGGTTCGTCGGCTCTCCGGCGGCGACCTGTTCGTGCGCGGCCACGTCTCGATCGCCGACCTGCTCGACTATGGCGTCGAGCTGCCGGTGGACAGTGACGCATATAACTCGGTCGGGGGCTTCGTGTTTGCCGAGATCGGACGGCTGCCCCGTAGAGGCGACACGATCAGCTCCGGAGACTTTTCGATCAGGGTCGAGTCGGTCAACCACAATCGCGTGGAGGCCGTGCGCATCCGCCCACGTCGTGCAGTGGACTCGCGCGAGGAGGGCCAGCGCGAGCCGTCCCGTCGCGAGGCGTCGCCCTAAAGACACGTCCGGCCCGCGGGGGGAGCGGGCCGGAACGTGTGCACTGGGAGGAGGCGGTGTGCGTTGCGATCTTGTGTCGCACGACAAGTATGCCCCCGCTGATGAAGCTTTCCTAAAGGTCTGATGAGGCTAAATAAATTCTCACCGACTTTTGATCGGATGATGTTCAGTAGGTGAGGAAGCCTTGCTTTGTCTTGCGCCCGAGGGCGCCTTCATCGATCAGTTGATCCACGCGCGGCGGGATCGACTCACCGATCGTCTCGCCGATCGCCTTGGAAACGTCGAGGCCGACCAGATCCAGCAGTGCGAACGGTCCCATTGGGTGTCCAGCGCCGAGCTTCATGCAGGTATCGATGTCCTTGGGGTCCATACCTGTCTCTTCAAGCAGGCGCACCGCGTTGAAGAGGTAGGGGAACAGCAGCCTGTTGACGACGAATCCAGGTACGTCGGGAACCTCGACGGCGGTCTTCTCGAAGGTCTCGCACAGCGCTGAGGCGCGGTTGCGCGTGTCCTGCGAAGCCGCCTTCGGGAACACAAGCTCTACCAGCTTCATGCGCGTCACGGGGTTGAACACGTGCAGGCCAACGAACCGCTCCGAGCGGCCGGAGGCCTCCCCGAGGCGCTCCACCGACAGCGAGGAGGTCGTCGAGGCGAGCACCGCCTGCTCGTCGAGTAGCTCGTTCAGCTCGCCCAGTAGACCGGCCTTTACATCGTGATCCTCCACAACCGCCTCGACTACGAACGTGGACTGCGCAAGCTCGGTCACGTCTGTGACGATCTGCACATGCTGGGGATCCACCTCCGCTTCCAGGTGGCTGAGGGTCTTCTCTACGGTTGCGCGTGCACGCTCGGCTGAGCTGTCTGAGCGTGCGAGCAACAGTACGGGTCCATGGTGTGCGGCGGTGACGGCCAGCCCGCAGGCAATGGCTCCGCTGCCGACTATCGCTAGGCGTTCGTTCAAGGTCTCTCGCTCCTCTGGCGGTGTAGCTGGCGGTTGCTCTATCTAGGGTCAGCCCGATTCCTTGACCCGGTCGCGCCGGATCCTGGTTGACTGACCAGTCAATCTAGTGCTGCTGAGCGGTACAGTAGAGATAGCGAACGCGCGGCGTCTTCACCAGAAGCAAGCTTGCGGGCGCTTTCTGAGCACACGCCGGGCGAGATGCCGCGGCGCCACCGGCAACAGACAAGCAAAGGACTTCCAAAATGAGGCAAGCAGAGGGCCGCGAGGTCGTAATCGTCGAGGCCGTTCGCACACCGATCGGTCGCGGACACCTGGAGAAGGGCTACTACAAGGACACCCATCCCAATACGCTGCTCGCGAAGGTCTACACCGAGGTGATCGACCGCGCCGGCATCGAGCCCGCCGTCGTCGAAGACGTGGTTGCCGGCTGCGTGCAGCAGTTCGGCGAGCAGGGTCTCAACATCGCCCGCAACGCGTGGCTGCAGGCCGGTCTGCCGATCGAGACTCCCGCCACAACCGTCGATCGCCAGTGCGGCTCCGCACAGCAGGCGGTCAACTTCTCCGCCGCGCTGATCGCCGCGGGCGTGCACGATGCGATGATCGGCGGTGGCGTGGAGCACATGGGCCACTTCCCGTTCTCCGCCGCGATGAAGACCCAGCAGGAGTTCGGCTTCGCATTCACGCCCGAGCTGATGGCCAAGCACAACATCGTCGGCCAGGGCCTCGGCGCCGAGATGATCGCCGACGAGTGGGAGATACCGCGCTCCGAGCTCGACGAGCTGGCGGTGCGCTCGCACAAACTGGCCCATCGGGCCACCGAGGAGGGCCGCTTCGAGCGCGAGATCGTGCCGTTCGCGGTCAACGGCGACACCTACGTCACCGACCAGGGGATCCGTCCCGACACCAACCTCGAGGCGCTCTCCCAGCTCAAACCGGCGTTCAAGCCCGACGGCAAGATCACGGCCGGCAACAGCTCGCAGATTTCAGACGGCGCCGCCGCGGTGCTGCTGATGAGCGCCGAGAAGGCCAAAGACCTCGGGCTGACCGCTCGTGCCCGCATCGTCGATCAGACCACCGTGGGCTGCGACCCCGTGAAGATGCTCGAGGGGCCGATCCCCGCCACGCGCAAGATCCTCGAGCGCAACGGCATGAAGATCGACGATATCGACCTGATCGAGATCAACGAGGCATTCGCGCCGGTCGTGGCGGCGTGGAAGCGCGAGCTGAGCCCAGACATGGACCGCGTCAACGTCAACGGCGGCGCGATGGCGCTCGGCCACCCGCTCGGCTCGACCGGCGCGCGGCTGATCACCACCCTGCTGCACGAGCTCGAGCGCTCCGACAAGGAGATCGGCTTCGTCACGATGTGCTGTGGCGGCGGGCTCGGCACCGGCACGCTGATTCAGCGCGTCTGAGCTAGCCCTGAGGCCCCGCGCCGGTCCAGTCCACCGCGACCGGCGTGAGGGCCAAGAGCGCCTCCCAGGTAGCCGCTTCGGTGTGGCCGCTGGGCGCGATTCCGTGTGCGCTCTGGAACTGCTCGAGATTGGCTGTGGTCGCCGCGTTGAAGATGCCGGTCGTTTCCTGAGTGGGGATCGCCGCGGCGAGGTGCTCCTGCATCCACAGCACCGGGTCGCCTTTGCTGCCTTCGCCGAGTTCCGACCAGGAGGGATTGGGGGTGACGCTGCTCAGCGGCGCGAGCGGAGTTGCCAGAGCCGTCCACAGGCTTGCCGGCGTTTCCTGGAAGTCCCAGAAGGAGGTGCCGGTCGCTCCGTAGAGAGGTGCCTCCTCGCGGAAGCGCACCAGTTCTTCGGCTGAAGGTTTGGAGTAGCTCTGCCCGAGCGGGAAGATCGGCCGTCCATAGACGCGGTTTGAGATGTACGTGTTCGCGTACACGGTATCCACGGAGTTGCCGATGTCCTTCCAGTACATCTGGGGCGCGTTGAACTGCGCGCCATTCGGGCCGAGGAAGACCGAATAGGGAAATGAGGTGTGGTCGTATACGTAGGGGAAGGAGGCGAGCCCAAGCGGGTAGGCCGCACCGATCTTGGCGCGCAGGTCGGCGATATATGTCTGAGCAGCTCCGTAGTGGCCTTCGTACTCCGACTCGGCGTCGATCACCAGACAATCGGCTCCATTGGCCACAGCTTGTGCCCCGAGTTCGGCCTCGCCCACGGGGTTGGTGCCGTAGACATACTGCCAAGCGCACACCTTCAGCCCGTTTGCGTGCAGCTGGGCCACCAGTTCGGGACTGAACTGACTCCAGTAGTTGGAGGACCCGTCGGAGCTCTTGATGTAGAGCGTGGTCACGTCTGCGGCGTGAGCCTGGGCGACGATCGAAGCGAGGTTGCCGCCGTCGGACTGGCTCACATACCAAATCCACATGCCCTGGCCATCGAACGCGGTGCCGCTTGGCGTTGACATCGGCGGGGCTGCCGGCGGTTTGGGTGGCGTTGGCGGGTGCAGCGCATAGGGCACGACCTGCATCGGGCCAAAGGAGTTGGTGTGGCGACCGTGGCTGATCAGGACCATGATGCGCCCGGAGTGGGCGCTGCTCGGCACGTGCACAACCATCCCCAGAGATGAGTTGGCCAGGTGGGCTGTGGGCGAGTTGCTGGCGATGCGCGCGTTCCAGCTGTGGGGAAAGGCGACGACCATCCCGGCGCGCAGCCCTTTGCCTTTGATGAGCAGCTCGCCACTTACGGACACCTGGCGCGAGTTGGTCGAGCAGTGGACAGCCGGCACGCATACTGCGCTGGAGAGCGTGAAGGGGTTTACGTGCTTCGCGGTCGTCTTCTTCTTGGCGGCCGGCTTCGACGAGCTGCCGCCTGTCGCTTTGGTTGTCGGTACGGAGGCCTTCGAAGAGGCCCCGCTGTTCGCCGGCGTACCCCCGCCGGCTGGAGCGCTGGTCCCGCCGGCGCCTTGTGAGGCGTCCGCGGGCGCAAGTTGGGCGAGTGTCGCGCAGATCGCGCAGAGCGTCACGAGCGCTGCCCGACACGAAAGAAAGATTGAACGCTTGTCCACTGTCTTTGCCACGAACCGTCCCTTCCCGGGCGCCGCTTCGCGCCCCCCTTAAGTCCTCGCCACCGGTTCCGATGTCCGGGCGGCGGCCTCAATCCGCTGCCAGCGTCCCGCGACACTAGCGGCTCTGGCCCCACAAACCGCTGGTAGACAGAGAAGTTGCGTATCGCCCTCGGTCAGATTCGATGGGCAACGACATGGGGTTTCGTGTCGGCTAACTGAACCTAGGTCGATTCGCCGGGCGCCGCGTTGGGTGCCGCGCTGGACACCGTGCCGGGTGTCGCGTTTTGCTTGACCTATGCTAGCTAACAGAACATCGACCATCTACTCGAATAAATCGCATGGCTGAGCGGCACAAGTGCTTGACATGGATTGGCCATTTCCGCTTGACAGGGAGGGACTTTTCCTATAGAACGGTGCCATCGTCGTATTCCAATAGAAACAATATGCCGCGTCAGCGGATCTCTATGAGATAGACGTTATTGGCGTGGCCGGTCAGGGACAGCTCTGGGTCGAGTTGGTCCAGTACGACGCTTAGCAGTATCAACCAAACCAGGAGGATTAGGATGACTAGAATGGGCAAATCCCATGTGACCTGGAGGCCTAAGC
Source organism: uncultured Solirubrobacterales bacterium (assembly GCA_963827045.1). Taxonomy (GTDB): domain Bacteria; phylum Actinomycetota; class Thermoleophilia; order Solirubrobacterales; family Solirubrobacteraceae; genus Palsa-744. Next base: position 180,849 of record CAWGZH010000002.1, on the reverse strand, counting down.
ACGCACGCGTAGCGCCTCTACTCGCGATAATTGCCGCCATGGCGTTGGCCGTACTCGGATTCGCGGCACCAGCCCTGGCAAAGAAACCGACGGGCAATTTCGTCAACTTCGGCCAGTGCCCGTCGAAAGTCGCCGGTGTCAATCTATGTGTCTTCGCACAGACCAGCAGCGGCGAATTCAAGATCAAGAAAACCGAAGTGCCGATCACGAAAACGATCACGCTTCAGGGTGGCATCATAGAAGGTGAAGGGGGTGCGCAGACGTTTGTCAACGCCGCGAACGGCGAAACGTTGTCGAAAACGCCTCAGACCGTGCCCGGTGGCCTATTCAAAATCTTGGCGCCTTCATTCTTTCCCGAATTCCTGAGAAATATCTTCAATGAATTCGTCAACAAAGGCATCACTGGCGTCACCGCCACGACCGAACTCGTTGGGACACCCACGATCAACAGCGAGAATCTAGCCACCGGTAGTGGTGTTGCTCTCGGTCTGCCCGTACGCGTCCATCTGGAAAACGCATTCCTAGGATCCAGCTGCTACGTGGGCTCAAAAGCCAATCCCGTAAACGTCGAACTCACGACTGGCACAACCAGCCCGCCATTACCGAACGAACCGATCACGGGCAGTGTGGGCGAAGCTGAACTCAAGGAAGGCGGTGCGCTGATCATCATCAAGAAAAACGAGCTCGTGAACAATACGTTCTCGGCGCCGAAGGCTGAAGGCTGCGGGTCACAGATCCTGTTCGGCCTGTTCACCGGCCTGATCGACGAAGCGGTGGACTCAGAGCTCGAATTGCCGTCCGTTTCTGGGAACAACACCGCGATCCTCAAGGGCACGCTCGAAATCGCCCTTGCATCAGCGGTGGTCGCCAGCGAAAAATAACGTCAATCGAGCGGTCGCGCGCTAACGCGTGATTGCGACAGTGGGTCCCGCCGAGCACCCGGTGGGACCCACTGTTTTCTCCATCCTTCGCGAACCTTGGAGACCTCGCTCGGTTGCGCTCGCGGCGGAGCGGGCCAGCCTGTCTGATCACTCCCTGCCTGTGCGCCAACTAAATCCCAGCGCCGAAAGAGCCGGCTCCAGCGGGCTCTGCGGGAGGTTCACCGGAGGTAGCGGCAGGTTATAGCCGCTCGGGGCCACATCGTTGGGCGCATCCGCGTGAAACAGCGAGGCGAGATACTGGATCTGTCCGCGGCCCACACCAAGCTCGAACTGCCCGCCGCCGTAGTTGCCGATGCCTCGCGCGGCGCAGTAGTCAAAAGCATCGAGCAGATTTCTGAGCCCTCCGAGCCGTGAGGGCTTGATGTTGACCATACGCGGGGGATAGCGCAGGCTCTGGATGTCGGCAACCGAATGGATAGGAGCATCCCAGGAGAAGCGCTCACGGTGGCTCTCAAGCACCGCATCGGTCTCGGGGGTAAGCGCTGGGTCCTCGATCCATGCGTCGGGAAACGCCTCGACGACGCGCTGGTAGAGCAGCGGATCCGCCGGCTGGTCGACGATCGAGCCTGAGTAATAAGCCTTGAAGTCGACCGACTCGACCGCACGGGTAGCCACGAGCGCGGCGATCAACTCGTCATCCCAAGAACTCGTCGGATCGAGCTTGAAACGCAGCGATGGATAGGCCTCCAGACGTTGGCGCAGTGGATCGATACTCGGTGGCTCGCCGAGGCGCAGCGACACGACGAAACGCACCGGCTGCGGTCTGCGATCCAAGGCCTCGTGCAGCGTCGTGCCCGCCTGGCGCAGCCCCAGGTCCAGCGCCGCCGACTCATATGCCCACACGCGGTAGCGACGGGACACCTCACGTTGAGGCTCTAGCGGAAAGAGGTTGAGCGTCGTCAGGTGCTCTGAGAACGAGCCGATCGTCCAGTTGCCCGCCAGGGGGAGGCTCGGTCCCGCGGCCTGCAAAATCTCATGGTTGACGGCGTCGTAGGTCACGTCCTCGCCGATACCCTCCTCACCGGCGCCGGCGATGTGGATGACTGTGCTCTTGCGCTCGAACTCGCTCGACACGAGCGCCTGGAGCGGCTCGAAGGCGTACCCCTCGATCTGTAGCGGCAAGCTCGCCAAGCGCTCCCAGGTATTCGCCTGTTCAGGCACAGCGGCTCAGCTTAGAAGGTCCAGGAAACAGGCACGTAAACTGTAGTTGTGGCAAGCAATACCAAGGGTCCGCGGGGGCGTTCGCGCAAGCCGCGACCGAGTGCGTCTGCGACGGGCGATCGGGTTAAATCGCCCTCGCTCGAACAGTCCTCGGCGCGGGCTGGATCCTCTCGCCGCGCCCGCTCGGCAAATACCGCCCCGCGCCCGCCGGTGTCGCCCCAGAGAACGTTCGGTGAGCGCCCACACGCACCATGGCATCCGCTGCCGCTGTCAGAGCTGCTCATTCTGGCCGGAGGGATCGCGTTCGTGGTTGCCGTCGCGCGACTGCGTCACGGTCCCGAGGAGGGTGGTCCGCTACTGCTGGCGGGCATCGCTGCCGTCGCCCTTGGCACGATCGAGGTGACCTGGCGCGAGCACTCGAGCGGATACCGATCTCACACGCTGATCTTGGCGCTGCTGCCGGTGATCGTGCTGCATTCGGTCGTCGTCTTGGGCTATACATTCCTCGCGAAAGCCTCTCAGCTGTTGAACGTGGGCATGTTCGCTGTTGACATAGCTGTCTTCGTGTTCCTGTTCAGACTGCTGCGCGCGCGCTTCCTGGATGCCCGCGCACGCGCGATGATCCGGGTCTAGGCGACGCTTAGCGAGGGCAACGGCAGCTCGCCCTCGTTGCCGGCCTCCCCGCGCGTCTCGCCGCTAAAGCCAAGGCGCTCCAGTCGTGCGATCTCGCGCTCGCCTTCTATCCGCGCCGGATGGTCGGAGGGGAGCTCAGCAATCAAGCGTACGATGCGGTTGCGCAGTTGCAGCGCGAAGTGTGGGGTGGAGGCGCCCATTAGCTCGCGTACGTCCTCCACGCTCACCTCTCCGGAGCGCTCTCTGATCAGGCGTTGTGGGTTCTCGGCTTGACTCATGGTTCGCTGCTCTGTGTCGATTCGCTGGGTGTAGATTCGCTCGAAGGCGTTGTCGGCGAGGAAAAGCTCGCTTCGGGTGCCGTTCGGGAGGATATCTCCAGCAGCGTGTCCAAGCGCGCCTGGGTGGTGGCGGATATCGCCGTTTCGTCGCCGATCAGCCAGCCACGGTTGTAGACGCCGTGTACAGGGCCTGATGCCGGCGAGCCCGGCTGCAGGTCGTTCAGGTAGCCACTCAGCTCGCTTGACAGTGCTTCCGGCCCTTCAAGGAGCAGCAGCGGGCCGTAGTCGCCGCGCGCCGACAGCGGGGCAGCGGCGGGTGCGTCCAGGGGTCGTGAGCTATTCGCGAACACGAGTCCGTGGCCCGGTTCCAGCACGCCCCAGCCGAAGGAGCCATTGCTAAAGCGCGCCACGGCGATCGCGTTTGCCGCTGGAGTGGAACCGTCGATGCGCCTCACCGGACCGAAGTGTCGAAGCTCTCTGACCACGCGCTCGCTTACTACCGCCCGTGGACCGACGACGTAGATCGAGGCTCCGGCGAGTTTTGCTAGCTCGGCGGCGGTGGCGCGGGGAATCCTTGAGCGCAGCACGAACAGGATCGGCGCGCCTGTCTGGGCGGATAGCCCCGCGGCCGGCATCGTCATCGCGGGCGGCCCGTTCGCGGCGGTCACGATCAGATCATGTGGTGAGTGACCGTCCAGCAAGCTCGAGAGCTGCTCGATCGCAACCGCTTGAACGGCCGGTTCGGCCCCTGCGATCGACCGCGTTACATAGCCGGGCGGCGCGACCATGTCGCCGATCTCGAGCACCTGTGCGCGGCCGGCGGGCCCGCTCGGCGATGGCCCGAGCGCATTCGTTCCGGTTGGTTGCATCGCGTGTAGGGCCGTGCCGCTAGCTTGGGGCAACGTGGTGCCTTCGCTGTACAAAATCGGCGCCCGCAGTGGCGTGCCCGCAAACACAGAGGATGCAAGTGCACCCGGCCAGTCGTTGTCATTGACCATCACCACCACTGGTGGTCGAGTCGCAGGGGTGAGGCCAGGGTATGCGGCGAGTGCGACCGCGGCGGCGTCTACGACCGGAGTAGATCCACCCAGACGGGTGGTATTGACCGTATTCACGCCCACAGCGGCGTGTGCGCTGAGCGCCGGAACCGTCGCGGTCACGTGTTCCGCGGCTTGTGAAGAGAGCGCCTTGCCGCATCCGGCGAGCGCCGTGCAAGACAGCAGCACAAGGGTTGCGGCGCGCAGAGAGGTGACACGCATGCCGCCCACGCTACCCGCCTCCCCCGACGACAGTGGAGTCGGCTCGGCATCTTCGGATCGGCCTGAACGGAGAGTTATGAGGCTTTGAGGCTTTGAAGACGAGCTTGGCGATAGCCCGACAAGCGCCCCTCGCCTGCAATTTGACGCCCAAAATCCCCCTATTTGCGGGGAAAACGTTCCAAAACGCCTATATCCAGTGCAACCGTCATTGCACTCTGATAGCCTGCCGCCCCGAACGCCGAATCCTTGGTCAGAAGCCAAGGAACGGGGGACCCAAGTTGTTGGGGCGAATCCCGCGGTAGATCCGTGAGAAGCGCAGGCTCTTTCAGCGCTAGCCCGTCAGCTAACCCCGCAGGCCGACGAAAGAGGTTGCTTTGCGATTGCGAGCCGCGGGCTCAGTGCTACTCAGCATGCTGTTCTTGGCTGTCGCGCCTGTGTCGGCGCTTGCCGCAACAGGTGGTGTCTCGGCCGGAGGCGCTTCGGCGACTGTGGCTCCGCCTGCAGCCGTCGGTGGTGCCGCTCCTACGACCATCACTCCAGCTGTAAAGAAGCCGCACGCGCCGATCACCTCGAAATCGACGAGCCTCGCTTACAAGGGCCCGATCTATGAGAAGACGGCCACTGGCCAAGTAGTCCCCTACGTTGCACCACAGTCGCCGAGCGAAATGACCTCTTCAACCGGTGGCAGCGTTGTCGGTGTCGCCGCTGACACCAAGCCGGAGCTGCTTGTCCCGGGCAGCACTGCTCGTGTCGTGGACGGTCTTGCCGCGGCCCCGATGTCAGCGCCGCCGGCTGTCCAAGACATCATCTGGACCGGCAACCAGATCATCGGCCTGCCCTATATCTACGGTGGCGGTCACGCCTCTTTCATCTCGCCGGGCTATGACTGCTCTGGCACCGTCTCCTACGCGCTTCACGGTGCCGACCTGATCACGACGCCGATGGACTCAAGCGAATTCATGAGCTGGGACTCCAGCGGAATTGGCACGTGGGTGACGATCTTCGCCAACGGCGGTCACGCCTACATGACGGTCGCCGGTCTGCGCTTGGATACTAGCCCCGTTGACGATCCCTCCGATCAGAATGGACCGCGCTGGCGTCCGCTGCGTCCCGGCAACCCCGGCTTCACCGTACGTCACCCCACCGGCCTGTAGCCCTCGTCGGCTACGCTAGTAGCCCAACTTCCCCGCCCTACAGGAGGATCATATGGCCGGTTTGACCGGGCGCATGTCAACCGTCGTGAAGGCCAAGGTCTCCAAGCTCTTGGATCGCGCCGAAGACCCCGCCGAGACGCTCGACTACAGCTATCAGAAGCAGGTCGAACAGCTGCAGAACGTCAAGAAGGGCATCGCCGACGTGGTGACCGCCAAGAAGCGTTTGCAGTTGCAGGAGACATCGCTGCAGCAACAGGTCGTCAAGCTCGACACGCAGGCCCGCCAAGCGGTCTCCTCCGGCAAGGAAGATCTCGCGCGCGTGGCGCTGGAACGCAAGAACATCGCCCAGACAGAGTTGCAGGGCCTCGACACGCAGGTGACCGAACTGGAAGACCAGCAGCAGAAGTTGACCGACTCAGAGCAGAAGCTGCGCGCCAAGATCGAATCCTTCCGCACCAAGAAGGAGGTCATCAAGGCGCAATATTCCGCGGCCGAAGCGCAGGTCAAGATCTCCGAAGCGGCAACGGGCGTGGGCGAGCAGATGGCCGATGTGGGACTCGCAATGCAGCGCGCCGTCGATAAGACCGAAAACATGAAGGCGCGCGCCGACGCAGTGCAGGAGCTCGAAGCGGCCGGTACGTTCGACGACATCACCGCGCTCGGCCCCGGCGAAGACGACATCGATCGCCAACTCAAATCGCTCTCCAGCAAGTCCGCGGTTAACGACGACCTCGCCAAGCTTAAGGGAGAACTTGGAGCGGGAGATTCTGGTGCCGGCGCGGGCCAGCTTCCCGCGGGCGCCGAGGACGAGCCGGTCGAGGGCGAACCTGCCGCGGCCGATCCCAGCAAGGAGCAGTCGGCATGATCGTGCGCATCTCAGGCGAGGACCAGTACCGGCTCGACGATGGGCTACACGACCAGCTCGACCAACTCGCCGGTGCCGCGCACGAGGCAGTTGACGCCGAGGACGAGGGCGCCTTCTCGCGCTCGCTCGCTGAGCTGCTCGCCTTCGTGCGCGCCAACGGCACGCGCGTAGACGACGAGGAGATCGAGACCTCCGACGTGATCCTGCCGCCCAGCGATACCACGCTCGCCGAGGCCCGCACAGAGTTCACCGGCGAGGGCCTGATTCCGGACTGACATATCCAATTTTTGTGCGATTCACGATGGTGACTACAATTTGTAGCAACTAACGTGAATCGACTTAAGGCGAATACATAGTCAACGCGCCTTTAGGTCGCCAAGCGCGACAAAGCCGTTGAGCCCAACGTCAAATCTCTAGATCGGAATCCCCCACAGGGGGAACCACCGCTCCAGTTCCGGCTCGATCGGTAGTTCCGAGGCCATCTGCGCCTTCAGCTGCAGCTCGCGCTCGGTCGAGCGTTCGGTGGCTTGAGCCGAGTTTGAAGAAGAGCCGCCCCCCGAAGCCGGCACGAACGGGTACCAGAAGCCGCGCTTATAGTTGTAGATGAAGTAAAGCTCGCGCTCCTGAGCGTCCTTGAAGGCGAACACCGCGCACAGCAGCCGCTCGCCGTGACCGGCTGTCTCGATCGAGCCGGAAACGGCGTTGATGCCGACGGCCAGGTCTTCCACCGAGTTGCCGTTCAGCACCATCCAGCGGTAGCCGAAGCTGTCGTCCTGGGTGTGCACCTTCGTGCCGCTCTCGCCGCCGGTGGCCACGACGACTTCTTCCATTTCCTTGATGACGCCTTCGAACTCGCTGGTCTGCAGCGCCTGGAAGACGATCGCCGCGGCGCCGGCTGGCTCGATGTTGTGCTCGGTTTGCAGCGCGATGTAGGCGGTGGAGATCGCAAACAGGCGGTCGGGGGCCGGGCCCTTGACCTCGTGGCGGCCCGTCAGGATGTCTTTGAGGCCCATCGGCTAGCGCGTGCGATACCGTCGCAACGATGGCTTGGCTGGCGGCACAGGTTAGGCAGCGCTCTGGAGTTGAGACTCCAGCCGGCTGAGCGCGTCCAGGCGCTTCTCGAGCGAGGGATGGTCGGAGAAGAGGTTCATCAGCGACTTCTTGGTGCGAGCTGGCACGATGAAGAAGGCGCTCATCCCTTCGGCCTGGCGCAGGTCTTGGCTGGGGATGCGTTCGATCGTGCCGCTGATCTTCACCAGCGCCGAGGCCAGTGCGCTCGGGCGTCCCGTCAGCACCGCCGAGCCGCGATCGGCGGCGAACTCGCGGTAGCGCGAGAGTGCTTGCAGGAGCATGAACGAGATCGCATACACGATCACCGAGACGATGAGCACGAGCAGCACACCCTCCTCCTCGTCGCGGCTGCGTCCATAGCCGCCGCCGAAGCCGCCACCGAAGAACAACGAGAACTGGGCGACCAGCGCCGCGAGGGTGGCGAAGAAGCTGGCGAGCGTCATTACCATCACGTCGCGGTTGATCACGTGCGTGAGCTCGTGGCCGATCACGCCTTCGAGCTCGGCCGTGTCGAGCATCCGCAGGATGCCGCTCGTGGCGCACACCGTCGCGGACTTCTGCGAGCGGCCCATCGCGAACGCGTTGGGCATGTTTGTGTCCATCACAAACACGCGCGGCTTGGGCAGGTCGGCCTGGACGCACAGTCGCTCGATGATCCCGTGCAACTCTGGCTGTTCCTCGGGGGAGACCTCTTTGGCGCCAAGTGTCGCCAGTGCGATCTTGTCCGATGTGAACAGCTGCATCGCCAGCATGAACACGGCGATCACAACGATCAGCCCCGCGGCGGCACCGGCGGCGAATAGCGCGGCGATGAACACCAGGTACACGATCCCCAGCAGGAACATCGTCATCAGCATCCGCAGCTGCAGGCCGGTGTCTTTGCCGAAGTTGGAGTGTCGCTTGGCCATCTGGATTGATTGTAGAGTCCGCGAGCGCCGGTGTCGCCGCCCGCGAGACGGTCCTGTTGGCGCTGCGGCGAATCGTCAGGCGCGGTTGCGTAGAGTCCCACATATGCACGCCTTCGAGGAGCGACACAAACCGTGAAGCCGGAAGTCCTCATCTTCGGCATCTCGATCAAGACCTTCGGCGTCACGTTCGCGATCTGTTTCCTGGCCTGCGGCGCGATCATTGCGCGTCGCCTGCGTGAGCTCGACAAGCCGGTTGACTGGGCGTATGAGATCGTGTTCGCAGCGCTCATCGGTGGGCTGCTCGGAGCGCGCGGATACTTCATCGTGCAGAACTACGGCGAAGTCAAGCATGACCTGCTCGGACACATCTTCTCCGGCTCAGGCTTGGTCTGGTACGGAGGCGCGATCGGAGGCGCGATCACCGTTGTGGCTTGGATGCGCTGGCGCGACACGCTCAATCTGGCCACCGTCGATATGTGCGCCACAGTGCTGGCGCTCGGCTATGGAATCGGGCGGATCGGCTGTCAGGTCTCCGGTGACGGCGACTATGGCATCCGCTCGAAACTGCCCTGGGCAATGGGCTATCCGCACGGGACGGTGCCCACGCCGCCGGGCGTGACCGTGCAACCAACGCCGATCTACGAGACAGTCTCGATGTGTCTGCTCGCCTATGTCTTGTGGCAGCTGCGCGACCGCGTGCGGCCCGGGGTGATCCTTGGGCTGTATTTGCTCTTCAGCGGACTGGAGCGTCTGTTGGTGGAGTTCATTCGCCGCAACAAGGAGGTCTTTGCCGGTCTGACCTCCCCGCAACTGGAGAGCATCGTCCTGATGGCGATCGGCGTGGTGTTGCTGTGGGTCCTGGCGCGCGGCGGGGGTTGGGCGGTGCCGGGCGGCGGTGTCTCCGTTTCGAGGCACCCCCCTCGTGCGCGCGCGAGCGCTGCGTAGGCGTAGGAGCCGCCATAATCTCGGGATGGCCACCGGCACGTCCCTCTCGCACGTCTTCCCACTGGGCAGCCGCCTCAACGAGCGCGGTCATGTCGAGGTGGGGGGGTGCGACACGATCGAGCTTGCGCGGGAATTCGGCACGCCCGCTTATGTCGTCGCCGAGGCCGATCTACGAGCGCGGGCGCGTGCGTTCGTGCAGGCGGGCTCCGCGGCAGGCCACGAGGACTTCCACGTGGTGTTCGCATCCAAGGCGTTCCCTTGCACGGCGGTGCTGAGCCTGTTCGCTGAGGAGGGCCTGTGGTGCGACGTGGCCTCCGGTGGTGAGCTTCACCTTGCTTTGAACGCTGGATTTACGCCCGAGCGGATCCTGATGCACGGCAACGCCAAGTCTGAGGCCGAGTTGCGCATGGCTTTGGAGTGCGGCATCGGGTTGATCGTGGTCGACAACTTTGACGAGATCGACCGTTTGACGAGACTGGTGAACGGCACACAGAGTGTGCTCATCCGGGCGACTCCGGATGTACGCGGAGACACCCACGAGAAGATCTCCACGGGTCAGGCCGACTCGAAGTTCGGCTTCTCGATGACCGATATTCCCGCTGCGATCGAGCGCGTGCGTGCGGTCGACGGGCTCGAGCTGCAGGGCATCCACGCCCACATCGGCTCGCAGCTGCTCGAATTGGAGCCCTACCGTCGGGAGGCCAAGGCGCTCGCGAAGATCGGCGACGGGGTGGGCGGGTTCTCCATCTACGATCTCGGCGGCGGCCTTGGAGTCGCATACGCCGAGAGCCAGCATCCGCCTGAGATAGAGGAGTGGGTGGGGGCGGTTCTCGGCGCCGCGCACGAGGCTGGGATCGATCCGGGTAAGCGCGTGCTGGTCGAGCCGGGACGTGCGCTCACGGCAAATGCGGGTGTCACGCTCTACACAGTGGAGAGCGTCAAGCGCAACGTCTCAACCTGGGTGGCGGTCGACGGCGGCATGTCCGACAACCTGCGTCCGATGCTCTACGGCGCCGCCTACGAAGCGCACGTCGCCGATCGCCTTGCCGATCCCGCCGGCGCCGTCAGCTGCGTGCTGGCCGGCAAGCACTGCGAGTCAGGCGACGTGATCGTGCGCGAGGCGCTGCTTGAGGATCCGAGGCCGGGAGATGTGATCGTGACGCCCGCCACCGGCGCTTACGGATTTGCGATGGCCAGCAACTACAACGGCGTGCCGCGCCCACCGGTCGTGTTCTGCAAGGACGGCGACGCTCGTCTCGTGGTCAGGCGTGAGCGCTTCGAGGATCTCACGGCCCGCGATGTCATCTGAGCGCTCAGCGATGACCTCCGAGCGCCCCGTGGCCTCCACCGCTCGCGTCGTCGAGTCCTCCGCGCCGTTCAATGTCGGTCTGCTCGGCTTCGGGACCGTCGGCTCAGCCTTCGCCACGTTGCTGGGAGAGCGTGCCCAGCACATCGAGATGCTCACCGGTCGTCTACCCGTGCTGGGCGAGACGCTCACCACCAGCAAAGGCGATTTCGCCCAGATCCTCGAGTCCTCAGACTTGATCGTCGAGTTGATCGGTGGGATCGAGCCGGCGCGCGAATACGTGCTTGCCGCGCTGCAGGCGGGCAAGCACGTCGTCACGGCCAACAAGCAGTTGCTCTCCCAGCACGGCGAGGAGCTCCTCGCCGCGGCGCGAGCAAGCGGAGTGCAGCTGCGCTTCGAGGCTGCCGTGGCGGGCGTCGTCCCAGTCATCCGCGTGCTGTGCGAGTCGCTCGCCGGGGCGCACATCGAGCGCATCCACGGGATCGTCAACGGCACGACCAACTTCATCTTGAGCGAGATGACCGGTGGCTCCTCCTACGAGCAGGCCCTTGCCGAGGCTCAGCGCCAGGGCTACGCCGAGGCCGACCCGAGCGACGACGTAAGCGGGCGCGACGCCGCTGCCAAGATGGCGATCCTCGCGCGGCTCGCCTTCGGCACACCTGTCCACATCGATCAAGTCCCATACGAGGGCATCGAGCAGCTGCAAACCGACGACCTGCAATATGCGCGCGAGCTGGGACTCGGCTTGAAGCTGATCGGTACCGCCGAGCGGCGCGATGGTGGCATCTCGGTGCGCGTGCACCCAGCCTTCCTTTACTCGGGCCACCCGCTGGCTTCGGTCAATGGTCCCTTCAATGCGGTCACGGTCGAGTCCGATGCGATCACCGAGATCACGATGTCCGGGCCGGGCGCTGGGGGACGCCAGACGGCGAGCGCTGTGCTCGGTGATCTCGTCAGTGCGATGCTCCCGCTGGGTGCGCCGTCCGCACCGCTCGAGCCGCTGCCGCTGGTGCAGGATGTAGAGAGTGGCTTCTACATACACATGGAGGTCGCCGACACGCCGGGAACACTGGCCTTGATCGCTCAGCTGCTCGGCGAGCAGGGCGCCTCGATCAAGTCTGTTGCCCAGCATGGTCTAGGCGAGCACGCGCGCCTGGTGATGGTCATTCATCCGCTCGCGGAATCGCGCCTGCGCGAGGCCCTGAAACGCATCGCGGCGCTCGACTTCCTACGCTCAACACCACGCGCCATTCGTGTCATCGAAGAGGAGTTCATGTGAGCAACACGATTTCCATGGGAAAGAGTCATGTGCCGCTGATCGAGCGCTACCGCGATCGCCTGCCGTTCACCGAGGACGATCCGATCGTCAGCCTGCAGGAGGGCTCAACACCGCTGCTGCGCGCGCCCGTGCTCTCGGAGATGGTGGGAGCCAGCGTGCGCCTCAAGCTCGAGGGAGCCAACCCCACCGGCTCGTTCAAGGATCGCGGCATGACCTGTGCCGTCTCGGCGGCCGTGCGCGATGGCGCCAAGGCCGTGATCTGCGCCTCCACGGGCAACACGGCCGGGAGCGCGGCTGCCTACGCTGCGCGCGCGGGCATCACCTGCGCGGTGATCGTCCCCGAGGGCAAGATCGCCGAAGGCAAGATGGCCCAGACGTTGATGCACGGCGCGCGCGTGATCTCACTCGCCGGCAACTTCGACCAGGCTCTGAAACTGGTGCGTGAGCTCGTTGAGAAGGACCCGATCGTGCTCGTTAACTCGGTCAACGAATTTCGCATCGAAGGCCAGAAGACGGCGGCCTTTGAGATTCACGAGGACCTCGAAGGGCAGCTCGAAGCGCTCTGCATCCCGGTCGGCAATGCCGGCAATATAACCTCCTACTGGCGCGGCTTCCGCGAGATGGGAGCGACGCCGAGACTGTTTGGCTTCCAAGCCGAGGGTGCCTCGCCGCTGGTACGCGGTGAAGCGTTTGAGCATCCCGAAACCGTGGCCAGCGCGATCCGCATCGGCCACCCGGTGCGGGGCAGCGATGCGCTCCTTGCCGTGAGTGAGTCCGGTGGCGCGATCCGCGCTGTCTCAGACCACGAGATCCTCGCCGCCTACCGCCTGCTCGCCTCCAAGGAAGGCATGTTCTGTGAGCCGGCCTCGGCGGCGTCGGTCGCCGGCCTGCTCAAGTACGGGGCCGAGGGCGCTGAGCAGGTTGTATGCGTGCTCACCGGTCGTGGCATCAAGGACCCGCAGACCGCGATCGAACATAACGGCGGTGCGGTGATCCCCTGTGCCCCCGACATTGGGGCGATCGAAGAGGCGGTTCTCGGTTGAGTCGCGAGCGTCTTCTCGGGAGCCGCAGGCGTCGATTTTCGCCCGAGGGAAGCGGAGGGTATGTATAAATTGTGAAGACTACAATAATAGATACATATAGTAGCTACTATCGTAGTTTTGAGAAAATGTATGGGACGGGCAGCGGGTGATTCGCAGGCGGGTCGTGCGCGTGCCCGCGTCCTCGGCAAACCTCGGCCCTGGCTTCGACTGTCTTGCCGCTGCGATCGGCCTGCACCTAGATCTGGAGGTGTCAGAGACCGGCAGCTTCGCCGTCGAGACGGATCTGGACGTCTCAAGGGATAAGGACAACCTCTGCGTGCGCGCCTTCGAGAGCCTGCACCCAGCTGACGATTTCACTTTCCGCATCCGCTCAGAGATCCCGCTGACGGGCGGCCTCGGCTCCAGCGCCTCGGCGATCGTGGCGGGCCTACTTGCCGCCGACCACCTGTTCGAGCTGGATGTGGACCTGCTGGAGTGCGCGACCGCTATCGAGGGTCACCCCGACAACGTCGCCGCGGCGCTCTATGGCGGCTTTGTCATTTGTGCGGATGGCCAAGCAGTGCGTTTCGAGCCGCCCACAGGTTTGGAGGCGCTGGCAGTCGTGCCCGAGCAGGCGGTTCGCACCAGTGAGGCGCGCGGTGCGCTGCCCGAGCAGGTCCCGATAGAGCAGGCGGTCTTCAACGTGGCCCACGCTGCGCTGCTCACTCTCGGACTCGCGCGCGGCGACTGGGACCTGGTGGCGCGCGGCCTACACGACAGCCTGCACGAGCAACGGCGCTCGCACCTGTTCCCGCGCTCCTACGCGCTTGCCCAGCGAGCAGCGGATTTCGGTGCGCTGGGTGCCACCATCTCCGGCGCCGGGCCCACCGTTCTGTTGTGGTGTTTCTACGAGCACACAGGCGCCGTCGTGGAGGCGCTGCGGCCGGAGATCGAGGGTTGGGCCACACTGCTGCGTGCCCCGTTCGAGGCTCAGGGTGCGTATGTGGGGGAGATGTAAGTTGGCCGGCCAGCCAGTCCGGTAGCATCCGCGCGTGACCAGCGCCCACACCAGCACGACGCACGCCCCCGCTTCCGGCGACGGCTACTTCCCACGCGGACGCTCATTGCTGCGCATGGTCCACGAAGAGAAGGCGGTCGGTTTGATGTACGGCCAGCGCGCGCTTTGTGTCGGCGCCGTGAAGCCGCTCAACTACGTCGGCACCAGTGAACACACTCGTAACAAGCGCACGCCGTTCAAGCGCATTACGCACACTGGGGGCATGTTCGAGGCGGTCTTCTTCGGTAGCCGCGAGCAGGCCGATCGAGTCCTGGAGATCGTCGATGGTATGCACGAGCGCGTGGTCGGCGAGCTCCCACAGGACGCAGGTCCCCACTACCCGGCGGGAACGACCTACTCGGCCTTCGACCCGGAGCTGATGCTGTGGACGGTTGCGGTTATCGCCGACTCGGCCGAATGGTTCTACGACAGGCTCGTGCGCCCGCTGACGGACGAGCAACGCGAAGCGCTGTGGCAGGACTACCTGCGCTTCGCCGAGCTGTTCAAGATGCCGCGTCATTCTGCTCCGTCCACCCACCGCGAGTTTCGCGAGTGGTTCGAGCGCCAGCTGGCCGGCCCAGACCTGCACCTGACCGAGGAGGCCCGCTACATGGGCTACGCCTCCGCTTTCGAGATCCCGATGCCCTCGAATCGCCAGCTGGCCAAGCGCGTGCACGATCTGGTGATGCTCGGTTCGCTGCCCCCGCGCGTACGCGAGCTCTACGGCTTGCGCTACAGCTCCTCTCAGGCCAGAGTTTGTGCGGCAGTGTTGGCCGGCGGACGCTTCGCGCGCATGCTGGCTCCACGCAAGCTCACCCATGGCTCGTGCATCCCCGAGTTCGAAATGGTCGCGGCCACCGAGCAGCGCCGTATCGAGCGTGGACTGCCTACGCCACAGCTCGCAGGCTGAGCTTGCGTCAGGGGTCTGTGTGCCGTCTGTGTGCCGAAGCACCGACGGTGCCGCATCTGTGTGCCGGCGTCTCGCCGACGGTGTGGCGCGGCTGTCCGGGGGCGTCCCATTTTCCCGATGCCCCCCGCGCGCACGGGGGCATGCGTCTCAACGAAGTTCTGCCAGGCGCTCGCGGGCGCCCGTCATGCCAGGCAGGCGCTCAAGCATTTCGTCGGCGACCGCCAGGTAATCGGCGCCGAGATCAGGGCGGTGGTCGAGGATCGACGTGGCCCGCTCGGCCGACTCCGCATAGGCGATCGAGCCGCGTACCGCCGTCTCGAAGACCTTCTCGCCGAAGCGCTCCTGCAGCGATGCCTTCGCCTCGCGCGAGTGCACCGTGCGCATATCGGCCAAGTTCAGCAACACCCCAAGCAGCGAAAGCTCGTCGTTGAGGCTGTCGCGCGCGATCTCGATCACCTCCATCGCCTGCTCGACACCCTGTAGCGCGAAGTACTGGGCCTCGGCTGTCACCAGTGCGTAGTCAGCCGCCACGAGCGCGTTCACGGTCAGCAGGCCCAGCGAGGGGGGACAATCGATGAGCACCACTTCGTACTCATCAGGCAGCTTGGCAAGCGCCCGTCTCAAGGTCATCTCACGGCCAATCCTGCCGCCGAGCATCAACTCCGCCTCAGCCAGGTTCAAGCTGGCCGGGATCACGTCCTCGTGAATTGCGTCAGCGGCCGAACAAGTACCAGCAAGCACGTCGGCAACGGTGGGGTCGCTATCGGGAGGCAGGTCGAAATAGTCCGACAAGTTGCCCTGTGGGTCGAGATCGACCGCCAGGGTCTTCACGCCGGTGCGTCGCAACACGTCGGTGAGGGTGCGCACGGTCGTCGTCTTGCCGGTGCCGCCCTTCTGTGAGAGCACAGCGATCGTCTGGGCCATTGCGGCCGATAGTACGTGGAATGCGCTCCGCGAGCGCTCAGGGCTCGTGAGCCCTCAGGCCCGCGCCAACAACGGTGGGCGCTGTGTGCGTTCGCCCGGCACGCTCACGAAGGTGAGCCGATAACGGCCGACAAGAATCTCATCGCCGTCGTTCAAGGGTCGCCACTCGACGCGCTCGCCGTTGACGAAAACACCGTTGAGGCTGCGGTCGTCGAGCACTCTCACGCCATCGGCTTGACGCACGACGAGCGCGTGGCGTCGGGAGACGGTCGGATCGTCGAAGCGCACGTCGGCGGCGAGACTGCGCCCGATGCGTGTCCACTCGCGCGTGAGCGCGACCGTCCTTGACTCATCGCCGTCGTCATACAGCAGGTACTCGCCCGGCTCAATTAGCTCTTCGCGCGCGCGAACGATCCACTCCTGGGGCTCGTGAACGTGAGACTGCGCCTGGCTCTCAATGGGAGCGACGGCCGCGTTGAACAGCGAAGCCCTGACGAAGTCATGCCCGCCACAGTCCGGGCAGTCGCGCAGCGCATCCAGCGACGTGAGAGTCAATACGTATCCGCATCTCTGGCAGCGGAACGATCCGGTGCCAGCCATCGTGCCCGAAATATGCGACTCCATATTGCGCTACCCCTTCCTCTCGTTCCCGGACGGTTGGGAACTTTCTGCAGGGTGGAATCCGGCCGGAATCATAACGAAGCTGTCAAGTGAGCTTGTAAGGAGCAAGTAAATGGGGGTGCTCCATCGTCGCCTGCACTTTGTCGCTGATCCCAGCATACCCCTCCGATTCGGCAGTCAAACGAATCGCGCCGAAAGATCAATGAAGAGTGCAGGACCCAGCACGAGCCTGGCGAAAGTAGCGCGCATGGCCACGCCCCACGTCGACGTCGAGCAGCTCGAGCGCTTCCTCTTGCGCCGCGGTGTCGGCTCGCTGACTGCCGATCGCCACCGTTGCGTCGACTGCGACCGCACGCCGCTCGTGGGCGAGCGCATATACGTGTACGAGCAGGCCCGTGGCATTGTTTGCGAGCTGTGCCGCCAGATACGTCGTGGGGCGCCGCTTCAGAGCGAGATCGTCCGCCACAGCGAGCTTGGCCATACGGTGCGGCTGACGGCTCGCGCTGCCTGAGGCGTCCTGGGGGCGAAACCGCCCGTCCAGTCATTAGACTGCCGCGCCGTGGACCCTCTGACCGTATCGATCGTCATCAGCGCCCCGCGCGAGCAGGTGTTCGACTACCTGCAGGACATCGCCAACCATCCCGAGTTCACCGACCACTATCTGGTCGACTGGCACCTCACGCGCGAGGACTCGGTCGGTCGTGGCGCAGGCGCCCGTTTTCGCGTGAAGGCTCCGGGCAACCGCTTCAGCTGGGCCGACTCGACGTTCACCGAGATCTCCCGTCCCCACCGCATCGTCGAGGTGGGCCGCACCGGCAAGACCAATCGGGTGCGCACGCTCGGCGTCTATGAGCTCGCTCCCGCCGCCGGTGGGGCCACGCGCGTGCAGTTCACGCTGGAGACCGAGACCCATGTGCTGTCTGACCGGATCATGGAGGCGCTTGGCGGCCGCGCATGGCTGAAGCGCAAGAACGAGAAGGCCATGCGCCGCCTGCGGGCGATCCTCGAGCGGGGCGAGAGCCGCGGAGAGCGCATTACCGTCGCCGGCGGATAAACTGCCCGCTCGCATGACCCGTCGCCCAACCAACAGCCCCCTTCGAGCGCGCCCGCGTACCGTCGCCGGATCGGTCGCCGGATCGCCCTCCTCGGTGGCTGCACGTTCGCTGGGCAAGCTCGCGTTGCTGGCGCTTGCGCTGGTGTCGGTGCTGGCGCTCAGCGCTTGCTCGGACAACTCTCATACCCGCGTGACGACCGGCACCTACGCGGGCGAGTCCGGTCAGAACGCCCCTTATCTGAACGTCGGTCCGCTGACCTATGAGGTTCAGCTCTCGCGCGAGCTTAACCCGTACGACACAGAAGACTCCACCTACTTGAGCGGCCTGACGCCGGCCCAGCGGAAGCTGGGCCCAGGCGAAGAGTGGTTCGGGGTCTTCCTGCAGGTCTACAACGAAACTTCAATCGCTCATGCCGCAACTACAGATATCTCGATCAGCGACACACAGGAAAACGTTTACACGCCGGTCGTTCCGGCCCTGACCAACGAATTCGTCTACCGTGGCGGGCTCGTCCCCGCTAAAGGCCGCATCCCGGCGCTCGACACGACCGCCGCTAACGGCCCGACGCAGGGTGCACTGGTCCTGTTCAAGATCAAAATCGTCTCGCTCGACAACCGTCCGATCGAGATCAAGTTCGTAGATCCGCTCGACCCGGCCGAGACGGCCTCCGCCGAGCTCGACGTTTAGGCCTGCCGGCAGGCCCGTTGGGCCAGTTCTTGGCCGGCGAGTGCTGAGCACTCCTGTCAGCGCAAGCCGGCTTCGAGCACCTGTTTGGCCAGCGGGGCGGCCGTTTCACCGCCGGCTCCGTCTTTTACGAGCAATACCCCGACGGCGATCTTTGGGTGCAGGGCCGGCGCGAACGCCGCAAACCAGGCGTCGGTGTTCTGTGGATCGTCGCTCCCGGTAGAGCAGTCTTCGTTTGCCTCCTTTTCGTTTTCTCCGCTCGTCTGAGGTTCGCTGCTCTCAGATCCGTGTTCGCTTTTGCCGGGACATGCCGGCACGCCCAGTTCGGCGGTGCCGGTCTTGCCGGCCACGACCACCCCGGGGATGGCGGCCGCTGTGCCCGTCCCTTCGCGCACCACCCCGATCATCAGTCTTCGCACGGTCCGCGCCGTGGCGGCGCTCATGACACGTACGGGTGTGGAAGGCGGCGCTTCGAACGTGGGCGTCGGGCGTCTGCCGCCATCCCCGACGGTCGCCGCGATCCTCGCCATCTGCAGCGCCGATGCCTGTACCTGCCCCTGTCCGATCGACGTCGATCCAAGGTCCAGTTCGCCCTGGATCTGATTTGCCGGCGGCAGCGTGCTTTCGACCGCGCCAGGAAGCCCGGGCGCATGGTTGAAGCCGAAACTTTCGGCCGTCGCCACAAGGCGATCGGCGCCAACCTTCACCCCCAGGGGGGCAAACACCGAGTTGCACGACACCGCGAAGGCAAGCGCCAAGCTGCCCCCACAGTCCTCGCCGTTGGCGTTTTCGAGCTTGACCCCGTCGAGCGTGGCCGACGTTGCATAGGGGAATAGGCTTTTCAGGCTTGCCACTTTGGCTTCCAGGGCGGCGGTAGCGGTCACCATCTTGAATGTCGAGCCGGGCGGCTGCAGATCGTCGATGCCAAGGCCCGCCACCGCCAGTATCTCCCCGTTCGCGGGATCCATCGCCACGACTCCGCCAAGCTGTCCGCCGAGCGCTTCCGCGGCGACGCGCTGCAGGGTCGGAGAGATCGTAGTGTGCACAGCGGGACTCGGCTTTGGCGAAACACTTGCGAGCACGCGTTCGCCCGCGAGCAGCTGCCCGCCGGGTGTCCCGCGCAGTTGATCGTCGAGCGCCAACTCCAGCCCGCTGGTGCCGACGATCGCCTCGGCTGGTACACCTCGAGCTTCCAGTTCGCTCACGCGAGCGCTCGGCACGGGTCCGACCTCTCCGACGACGCCCGCCGCCGCAGCCCCTAGCGGCGAGTTGCGGGTACCGGCCGCAGTTGCCGGTCCTTCGGCCAGCACCGAGCCGTCGCGTGCCAGCAGCGTGGCGCGCGAGGGCATCGTCATGCGCCTGCTCAGTGACTCGCCTGCCAGCAGCCCAGGAAAGACGAGTGAGTGCGACCAGATCACACGCGGGCCGCCGGCGCCGTCTTGGACGTTCACGAGCAGTCTCTCTCTGAGCGTCCCCCAGATTCGCGTGCTCACACGCATCGGCACCGAGATCGCTCCATGCGTGCCTTCACGGGCAGAGCCCATAACGGCCAGGCCGGTCTCGGTCGCCGTGCGCGCGGCCGCCTGGTAGGCGCTGGCGAACGTGCTCGCAGGGATGCGTCGCTGCGAGGCGTCGTCGATGTCTTCGTACATAGATGCATAGTCGCTGTGCGTCCAAGCGTGAGCGAACTGCTCGGCCAGACCCAGCTGAGGCGAGCCGCCATGACCGGAGCCGACGACCGCGCCTACGAGGAATGCGATCGCGGCGAGAGCGATCACCGGCGCCGCTCGTCGTGCCCGTAGCCGGCGGTCGTGGGAGGTGTTTAGAGGCTGTCTCAAAACGTTCGGCACGTTCGGATGCGTCCCTGTACTCGGCGCTGGATCGCCACGTGACGTCTTGCACGTACTACCAGTACGCGCTGCGACGTCCCGCGACGACCAGCTTGGTCCATGAACGCACCGACCGCACCGCTCGTTTTGAGACAGCCTCTCACAGCTCGGGACGGTAGAACATGAGCATGACGCGGCTCGACTGGATCATCGTGGGGTTTGCTGTCCTGCTTGCGCTGTTCGGGTTTCGACGGGGCTTCATCGTCGCTGTGCTCTCCTTTGGCGGCTTCGCCCTTGGTTCATTCATCGGAACACGGCTGGGTCCTCTACTGCTTTCTCGGGGTTCCGCTTCGCCGTATGCGCCGGCATTCGGGCTGGTTGGAGCCCTACTCGCCGGAGCGATCTTGGCCACCGGCTTCGAGGGTGTGGGCTTCAGGCTGCGTCGCACGCTCGTGCTGCCCGGACTGGGCATGCTCGACGGCGTGCTCGGCGCTCTGCTCAGCGCAGCGCTAGGTTTGGCGATCGCATGGATCCTTGCCGCTGTGGTGGTGCAGACGGCGGGCACGACCCAGCTGCGCGCCGACATTCAGCGCTCGCAGATCCTGCGCGAGCTCGACCAGTTGCTGCCGCCCAGCGGGCCGATCTTGAATGTGCTCGCAAGCCTCGATCCACTGCCGTCGATCGCCGGTCCGGTTCCAGAGGCCGCGCCGCCGTCGAGTGCGATCGACCGGGAGCGCGGGGTGCGTATCGCCGCGCGCAGCGTCGTGCGCGTGCTCGGCACCGCCTGCGGCTTGGCGATCGAGGGCTCGGGTTGGGTCGCGCAGTCCGGTGTGGTGGTTACCAACGCGCATGTGGTCGCAGGTGAGCACGACACGACTGTTGAGGTTGGGGGAGAGGAACCGGAGCTCTCGGCCTATGTGATCGCCTTCGACCCCACCGACGACATCGCGATCCTGCGCGTGCCGGGTCTCAATCTGCCGTCGCTTGCGCTCGTCCCTAATCCAGCGCCGGGCAGCGCGGGTGCGATCTTGGGCTATCCGGAGGACGGCCCGTTCGACCCGCAGCCGGGGCGCATCGGCACTACCCAGAAGATCATCACCGACGACGCATACGGTCGCGGCCCGGTCTCGCGCCTGCTGACGCCGCTGCGAGGTCTAGTACGCCCGGGCAATTCGGGTGGTCCGCTGGTCAATCGCGAAGGACGCGTGTTGACCACGGTATTCGCCAGCACCACGGGCGGTGGCCCAGCCGGTGGCTATGGCGTGGCCAACGCAACCGTCGCCCACGTGCTGGCAGGGGCGGGCCATATGGTCGGCACGGGAGAATGCACCTCAGGGTGAGTAAGAACACCTTTCAAAAATGAGCCACGGGGCCTTCTTGGACCCGTGCAACGCTGGTCGTGCAGCTCGTTTTGAATGATCTTCTCAACACCCCCTTTGTTTGGGTGCGTAAGTAAAGGTTAGGTACCTAAATAAACCCCTCCAGTCCATGCAAAGGGGTGTTAGATGTGCAGCTCACTTAAAGAGACCTTCTGAGGGTGAGGCGTGTAAGTCAGGCGGTGGAGGGGCGAGTCCGGGGACGTGTACGCGGCGCCCTTCTCTCCTGCGCAGGCCTGGGGGGCGTAGTCTGCGGCTCGGCATAGCTCACGCTCTGTCGCTCCGCCGCGACGGTGCTTCTCTTGTCCGCGGGAGTCTGGAGCAGCGGCCCGGCAGCCGCGATGCGGCGCACGAGCTCCAAGCGCACGCGCTCGAGCTCCTCAACACTCAGCAGGCGCGGGCCTGCATGCCTGGAGGGTTTGCTCGGCACGGGAATCAAGCCCGGATGGCTGGACTGAATCTCTGAGAGAGTCTGCTCAAGCGCCGCGATCTGAGCGCGCAGTTCGCGGCGGCGCTCGCTTGCTTGCGTGGCCGCGTCGGAGACCGGCTCGGCGGTGACGTACAGAGCGGCGGCCACCTCGCGTGGGTCGACCCCGGTCTGGCGCGCCTGGCGTGCTGCGTCCGCCGCTATCTGGCCGACGGCGGAAGGCTCCTGAGCGACGCTCGCTACGAATGTGCCGGTGCCCTGGCGGCTGTCGATTAGCCCCTCCTGCTCCAAGCGCTGGTAGACCGAGCGCGCAGTGTTGGCGTTGATCCCAAGCATCTCGGCAAGTTCGCGTAGCCCGGGCAGCCGCCGACCGGGCGCGAGCCGCCCGTCGCCGATCCGAGCGCGCAAGCCCCAAGCGAGCTGAACGCCGATCGGGATCTCCCCGGCGCGGTCGATCGTCAGGTCTTCGAGCTCGAGCTGAGTCGCCGGTGCCTGTCCTTGGGCGGGCATCTCCGATACCGGCATTTCAGTTGACGCTTCCGACGCATGCGGGTCTGAATGGTCACGTCTCACCATGCCCCAACTTTAGACGCTCGGGGGCGGAAAACATATTGTGCTAGTGAACTAGTACACTAGCGCTATGGAAGGGTCGGGGTCTGGGGAAGTGGCTGGCGGCGGCGCGGTGAGCGAAGGTGCGGGCCGTACGGGTGCGGCCGTGTTGAAACGGGCGCTGCTGCCAGCTCGCAATGTGTTCGAGGAAGTTGGGGACATGATGATCCTCACGGGTCGCACTGTCGTGGCTATCGTGAGGCCACCCTATCCCTATGGTGGCGAGTTCGTCTGGCAGTTCCTGTTCGCGCTGCGGATCTGCTGGCTGCCGCTGCTGCTGTTAACCTTTGCCCTTTCCTACGGCGCCGCAGGTCTGCAGGCGGCGAACTTCCTACAGGTGCTTGGCTCGGTCGATCGCTTGGGCGGATTCTTCGTGCTGATCGTCGTGCGCGAAATCGGGCCGTTGATCACGGCGACGATGCTTGCCGGCGCGGCCGGCACCGCGATCACGGCGGACCTGGGCGCGCGCAAGATCCGCGAGGAGCTCGATGCCCTGCAGGTGTTGGGTGTCGATCCCGTCAAGAACTTGGTGGTGCCACGATTTTTGGCGCTGATGCTCGTGACAGGGCTGTTCAACATCTACGCGATCCTGTTCGGCATCTTCGGCGGCGTGCTTGCCACCGTTACCCACGGTGGGCCGCTCGGGCCCTTCTGGGCGACCTTCTTCAACAACACCTCGACCACTGACCTGTGGGGTTCGACTCTGAAGACGTGTGTGTTCGGGGCGATCATCGCGATCATCTGCTGTTACAAGGGCATGACCGCCTCGGGCGGCGCCGAGGGTGTGGGTCGTGCAGTCAACCAAGCCGTTGTGGCGTCCTTTCTCGCGTTCGGGTCGTTCAACTACGCCTTCACGCAGCTGTTGCTCGCGACACATCCCAACCTCCTCACGATCAAATGAATGAAGCCCTCACAGGCGCGCGCGGCTGGCTTGCCTCGGCGGGGGAGATCGCCGGCTTCACAGGTCGGATCGTGCGCGATGTATGGACGCTGCGTGTGCTGCGCTTCTTTGGCGAGGGCGTGCGCCAGGCGGGCCTTATGATCGTGTCTTCGACGGCGGTCCTGTGGATCATGATCTTCATCATCGGCTTGGGGCCCTGCGGAATCCAGGGTGCCTACTTTGCCGAGGCCCAGGGAGCGCCGAGCATCGCCGGTGCCTTTGCGGCTTGGTGTGACCTACGCGAGGCGATTCCCTACGCGTTCGGCTACATGATGGCGGCGAAGGTCGGCACCGGCATCGTCGCCGAGCTGGGGGCGATGCGAATCAACGACGAGATCGACGCGCTGGAAGTGATGGGCGTCGATTCGATGGTGTTCCTTTGCGCTACGCGCTTGCTGGCGGCCTGGATGGTGCTGCCGTTCATGTACATCGCCGGAATTGGGATGGGCTACCTGGCCTCCTACATCGCGGTCGTCAAGCAGGTGGGAGCCGTCACCTCGGGCGGCTACCTGCTGATCTTCTGGCAGTACCAGAACCCGGTGGACTACCTCTACAGCGTGATTAAGGCGATGTCGATGGCCACGGCTGTCGTGCTCGTCTCCTGCTACTACGGCTACAACGCCTCGGGAGGGCCGGTGGGGGTGGGCAGGGCGACAGCCAAGTCGATGGTGCTGAACTTGGTGCTCGTCACGATGATCGGGATGCTCGGCACCGAGGTCTTCTGGGGTACCAGCCCACGCACGCCGATCGGGGGTTGAGCGAGCACACGGGCGCCGGTCGGGGGCCCTCGGTGGGTGGAGCGCGGTGAGGGGTCGCTCATACGTCGCTTCACCCACCCGCTACGCTGGGCGCCATGTCAAAGACGCTTGTGATCGCGGAGAAGCCCTCGGTGGGGCGCGACTTGGCGCGGGTGTTGCCTGGTCCGTTCGCCAAGCAGGAGGGCTATCTCGATGGGCCCGACTACGTGATCACGTGGGCGGTAGGCCACCTCGTGCAACTGGCTGACCCCGACGAATACGACGCCAAGTACAAGCGCTGGCGGATGCCGGACCTGCCGATCGTGCCCGACAAGTTCAAGCTGGTCGTGCGCGACGAGCGCTCGCGCAAGCAGATGTCCGTGGTCACTTCCCAGCTCGGGCGCGACGACGTCGAGCAGGTCGTCAACGCCTGCGACGCTGGGCGCGAGGGCGAGCTGATCTTTGCCTACCTCTACGAGAAGGCGAAAGCCAAGAAGCCCGTGCAGCGCCTGTGGCTGAACTCGATGACCACGGCCGCAATGAAGAGCGCCTTTGATTCGCTGCGCCCGGCGGAGGACTATGCGCTACTCGAGCAGGCCGCGCGCTCGCGCTCGGAGGCCGACTGGATCGTCGGCATGAACGCCACCCGCGCCGCCACGATCCGCCTCAAATCGTCCTTCGACGGAGCGGTCTCGCTGGGCCGCGTGCAAACGCCGACGCTTGCGATCGTCGCGCGTCGCGAGGAGGAGATCAAGGCGTTTGTGCCCGAGCCTTATTGGCTGGTGGACGCACGTTTCGACGCGGGAAGCGCCGCCGGCGGAGATGAGGGGGGCGATTTTGGGGGGGGCGACGGAAGCGCTGAGGACGGATCTAGCCGGGGTGGAGCTGAAGGTTCGCGTGTCTATGGAGGACGCTTTCATGCGGGGGCGAAGCCGCGCTTGGCTACCGAGGAGGAGGCGCTTGCGATCGTCGCAGCCTGTCAGGGCAGGCAGGGCACGATCACCAAGCTCGACAAGAAGGAGCAGCGCGAGCGCGCTCCGATGCTGTACGACCTCACGACGCTGCAGCGCGAGGCCAACACGCGCTACGGCTTCTCCGCAAGACGCACGCTCGCGGCGGCGCAGCGGCTGTACGAGGAGCACAAGGCACTCACTTATCCTCGAACAAACTCGCGCTACCTGACGACTGACATGGTCGAGGAGATAAAGCCGACAGCCGAGCTCATGGGCGGGCAGAAGGAGTACGCCAAGGCTGCCGCCTACGTTACGGCTTTGGACGTGCTGCCGCTCGCGCGGGTGGTCAACGACGAGAAGGTCACAGACCACCACGCGATCATCCCGACCAAGGCCGAGCATGGCGTCGATCGCATGGGCGACGACGACAAGCGCGTCTACGACATGGTTGTCCGCCGCTTCCTGGCTGTGTTCCACCCGGAGGCGGTGTTCGAGAACACGCGCGTGGAGACCACGATTGTGCCCGCCGGCAAGCAGGTGGCGGCGAAGGAAGCCGACGGCGTGGGGGCGGAAGCGACGCCGGTGGCCGACGGCTACGTCTTCCGCACGCGCGGCAAGCTACTGCTCGTCCCGGGTTGGCGCGGGGTCTACGGAGAGGTGCCCTCCGAGGCGAAGTCCGCCGCCGAGGAAGACGAGGGCGCCGACCAACAGTTGCCAAAGCTGAACGACGGCGAAGAGGTGCAGACGCTCGAGATCGCAAGCGAGCGCAAGGAAACCAAGCCGCCGCGGCGCTACAGCGACGCGTCGCTGCTCGGTGCGATGGAGACCGCCGGCAAGCTGGTCGAGGACGATGAGCTGCGCGAGGCGATGAAGGACTCTGGCATCGGCACGCCCGCGACGCGCGCGGCGATCATCGAGCGGCTGATCCAGGTGGGCTACATCGAACGCGACGCACGTGCGCTTGTGGCCACCGAGAAGGGCCTGAACGTGATCAGGCTGCTGGGCGAGCACGCGTTGAGTTCACCGGACATGACCGGCCAGTGGGAGCACCGCCTCGATAAGATCGAGCGTGGCGAAGACTCGCGCGAGAAGTTTATGAGCGACATCGCCGGCTTCGCGGAACTGACCGTCAAAGAGCTGGATGAGAAACTGAAGGACGTGCGCATTCCGCGCGCCAACCTCGGTCCCTGTCCGATCTGCGGACACGACATCAAAGAGAACCGCAAGGGCTACTCCTGCTGGGCGCGCGACGATCCGGGCTGTGGCTTTGTGATCTGGAAGGGCAAGTCCGGCAAGCAGCTACCCGTGGCGATCGCCAAGGAGCTGATCCACAGCGGCTACACGGCTAAGGCCGTGACAGGCTTCAAGGCGCGCAGCGGGCGCAACTTCCGCGCTCGTCTGGCCCTCAGCCAGAACGAGGAAGGCAAGTGGCGCGTAGAGTTCGACGAGGAGTGGGCCCGTGAGGGGGCCAAGCCGCCTGAGGCAGAGGCTGAGGCGGAGACAGAGGGCGCGGCCGTCTCGGGCCAGGAGGCGGCGGGTCAAGAGGACGCGGTCGCCGCGAGCGCGGCCTAAACGTTTTTGGTCGATGCCCCGCGCGCGCGGAGGGCATATGCCGTTTTTCAAGTGACGAATGGGCTTGTCGGCCCGGTGCGCCAGGATGGCAGCGTGCCGATCGCGCTTGTAACCGGACCAGCCAATGCCGGCAAGGCGCACGTCCTGCTGGAAGCGGTGGGCAGACACGTGGCGCGCGGGGAAGAATCGCTGCTGGTAGTGCCGACCGAGGCCGACCAGGCCCGCTACCGGCGCGAGCTGGCCGAGGGAGGACTGGCGCTCGGCGTCCGGGTCGAGCGTTTCGAGGGCCTCCTGGCCGAGGTGCTGGCCAGGGCCGGAGATGCTCGTGCACCGCTTGGCCCACTGGCGCGCGAGCATCTACTGGCGCGTCTGGCTGACGCCCGCCCGGGCATGGCCAGGGAGCTGGCGGCGCTGGTCGCCGACCTCCAGACACAACGTGTCACTCCAGCCAGGCTGCGTGGTGCGCTGCGCGCGTTGAGATCCGAAGGGCAGGAGCCTGGCGAGCAAGCGTCGCTGGAGCGTCTCTGTACGGTGTTCGAGCTCTACCAGCAGACGCTCGCGCAGATGCGCCGCAGCGATCGCGAGCTGCGCGCGACTAGGGCGCTGGACGGGCTGCGCCGCAAGCCCGCGTCGTGGGGTGCGGTCCCGGTGCTGCTCTACGGCTTCGACGACTTCACCGAGCTGCAGATCGACACGATCCTGACGCTCGGCGGCGTGGTTGGCGCTCCCGTGATGGTCTCGCTGGCATATGAGCCCGGGCGCGTCGCCTTCCTCGGCCGTGCCTCGACTTTTCAGCGGCTCGCGCCGCTCGCCGACTCTCATACCGAGCTGCGCGCACGCGCTGACCATTACGCGCCGTCCTCGCGCGAGGCGCTGCACCACTTGGAGCGTTCGCTGCTCAGCGACGACCCGCAACAGGTCGAGCCGGGAGAGGCTGTGAAGCTGCTCGAGGGCGGTAGCCCAAGGGCCGAGCTGGAGCTGGTCGCGGGTGAGGTCAGGGCGCTGCTCGACGACGGCGTGCCGGCAGAGGAGATCGCGATCGTGCACCGCTCTCCCGAGTCGATCGCCGGCCTCCTCGGAGAAGTGCTGGAGGATTTCGAGATCCCCTACGCGCAGCGCCGGCGCACGATGTTCGCCGACACCGCGCTCGGTTGCGGTCTGCTGGGAATGCTGCGTTGCACTACCGAAGTCGGCGAGCTGGGCGATCTGCTGGCCTGGCTGGGAGCTCCCGGCGTGCTCGAGCGCTCGGAGCTGCTCGATCGTTTCGAGCGCAGAGCACGCCGGCAGGGCGTGCTCGACAGTGTCCGCGCCCGGGCTTTGTGGGAGGCCGAGAACTGGCCGCTCGAGCGCATCGACCGTGTGCGCGAAGCGGCCGCCACAGGCACACTGGCGCTGCTCGACGCGCTCGCGGGCGAGCTCCAGCGCCTGTTCTGCGCTCCCCGCGGCAGCGCCGCGGCGGTGCTCGAGAAGGACGAGCGCGATGAGGCTCGCGCATTTGTGGGCGCACGCCACGCACTCGAAGAGTTGCGCGAGCTGGCGCGCGCCGCGCCCGAGCTCGCGCCAAGCGCAGGCGAGCTGATCGAGCTACTGGAGCGGCTCGAGTTGACGGCCGGCGAGCACCTGGAGCCGGGGCGGGTCGCGGTCCTCGACCCCCTTTCACTAAGGGCACGCCGCGCAAGAATGGTGTTCGCCTGTGGGTTGCAGGAGGGCGTCTTTCCCACGACAGCCACGCCCCATCCCCTACTCCAAGAGCACCAGCGTCGCGAGCTGGCCCAGGGTTCAGGACTGGTGTTGCGTGGCGAGCCTGACACGCTGGCGGCCGAGCGCTACCTGCTCTACGCGTCGGCTTCGCGTCCGCTGGAGCGCCTCACGCTCAGCTGGCACATCGCCGACGAGCAGGGCACACCGCTCGCTCGCTCGCTGTTCGTCGAGGACATATGCGACCTCTTCACCGCGACGCTGAAAGAGCGCATTGTGCGTCGAGTAGCAGGGGCCGCCGATTGGCCGGGCCCTGGCAAGCCGGCGGGGGCGATGGCGAGGCGTGCGGCTGCGATCTCCGCGGCGGGAGCCACTGCGGCCGCGCCGGCCGGCCCGATCGCTCCGCTACGGGACGAGCGCATGTTGGGGGAGATGCGTGAGCATGTGCTGTGGTCCGCCTCATCGCTTGAGAGTTGGACGGGCTGTCCCGTGAAGTGGTTCGTGGAGCGCCTGCTGCGCGCGGATGACATCGAACCGGACCCAGAGCCGCTCAAGCGCGGTGGATTGGCCCACGCCGCGCTGAAGGACACGCTGGAGCGTCTGCGCGAGCGCAGCGGCTCGGCACGATTGACCCCCGCGAGCGTGGGCCTCGCCAAGCGCCTGTTGGCCGAGATCCTGCTCGAGTTGGAGCCCAGCTACCCGCTGTCGGTCGCGCCCGAGCGTCTGCCCGGAGCGCGTCGGCGCCTGCAGGTGGACTTGGAGCGCTACCTGGAGTGCGCGGCCGAGCAGGCCAGTCCGCTGGAGCCGACGTACCTAGAGTTGGAGTTCGGCTTCGCGGCCGAGGTGCACGAGGCAGATGCTGAAGAGGACGGGGTGCAGGCACTGCCGCCGCTCCAGCTGGGCGATGGAGTTCTGTTGCGCGGACGCATCGACCGTGTCGACCTAGGCTCGGCGGGAGAGGCAGTGGTCTACGACTACAAGGGCCGCAGCGCTCCGCCGGCAGCCAAGTGGCTCGGCGACGGTGCCTTCCAGCTGGCGTTGTACATGCGCGCTGTGGAGGCGCTGCTCGACCGCACCGCCGTGGGCGGCTTCTATCAGCCGCTGGCCGGCAGGGACATTCGCGCGCGTGGCGTGCTCGACGGTGACAGCGCTGTGGAGCTCGAGTGCGTGCGCACCGATCGCCTGGAGCATGACGCCATGCGCAAGCTGATCGACCAGTGCCTAGCCGCTGCCTTGCGTGCAGCCGGCGAGGCGCGCTCGGGAGCGCTGGAGCCGCGCCCTGACACTTGCGCGTACAACGGTGGCTGCGCATACCCGACGATCTGTCGTTGCGAGCGATGACGGCCGCTGAGCTGCGCGATACTGCGTCCTCAGTCGCTCATGTGCGTCGCACATTTCGCTCCTTGCGTCCTTGTCTCGCTTGCTCAGCGACCGTCATCGCGGCTTTCACATGCAGGAAGCGACGGATGTTCTGATGGCGACGATCTCAAATACGCAAAAGCAGCTGGCGCTCGACTATGAGCAGCAGCCTGCGCACGTCGATGTGCCGGAGCGGCGGCTCACCGACGAGCAGGAGCGTGCGGTCGCAAGTCGCCAGGCTTCGCTGCTGCTCGCCGCCGGGGCCGGTAGCGGCAAGACCTCGGTGCTCGTCGAGCGCTTCGTGCGCGCGGTGCGCGAGGACGGCGTCGCTCCTGGGCGGATCCTCGCGATCACATTCACCGAGCGCGCGGCAGGCGAGTTGCGCCAGCGGGTGCGCGCGCGCATGTTGGAGCTGGGTGAGCGTGAGGCAGCACGCGAGACCGAGGCCGCGAATGTGTGCACCTTCCACAGCTTCTGTGCGCGGCTGCTGCGCATTCATCCCGTGCAGGCAGGGGTCGAACCGGGCTTTGAGATCCTCGAGGAGGGGATCGCCACACGGCTGCGAACGCTTGCCTTTAGCGATGCGCTGGGCGACTTCTTGGTCGGTGAGCGCCAGCAGGCGGTCGATCTCGCGGCGGCCTACGGCGTCGATCCGCTGCGCGTGATGGTGCTGGGCGCCTATGCCCAGCTGCGCAGTCAGGGGCAGGCACAGCCGCGCCTGTCCTCAGAGCCTCGCCAGACATACCTGAATCTCTCGGACGCCGATGCGGATGCGCTGGTTGATTGCGAACTGATAGGCGAGTTGCTGGAGCGCTTTGGGGCAAGCTATGCCGAGCGCAAGCATGCGCGCGGAGCACTTGACTTCGACGATCTCGAGCTGAACGCGCGCGCGTTGCTGCAAGCGCACGCGGACGTGCGCGAATCCTGGGCGGAGCGCTTTCAGCTGTTGATGGTGGACGAGTTCCAGGACTCAAATCCGCGCCAACTCCAGGTGCTCGCAGCACTCGATCGCGACAATCTCTTCACCGTCGGTGATGAGCTGCAGTCGATCTACGGCTTTCGTCATGCTGATGTCGGCCTCTTTCGCGAGCGCCGCGTTAGGCTGGCCCGTGACGCCGCCAGCCTCGAGCTGACAAGTAACTTTCGCAGTCTGCCCCCAATTCTCACGGCCGTCAAGCGGATCTTCTCCGAGCGGATCGGGGAGCGCTTCACGGTACTGACTCCGATGCGCTCTCCAGGTGAAGGGTCTGAGTCCGCAAACGAGCCGATCGTGGAGCTGCTGCTCTGCGACAAGCGCGGTTGGGAGCAGCCTCCGGGCGACGAGCAGCTCACGGGTCTGCCTCAGGCCACATTGTGGCGCCAGGCCGAAGCAGCTCTGCTTGCGCAGCGCATCGCACAGTTGATCGCAAGCGGCGAGGCTCGAGCGGGGGAGGTCGTGGTGCTGTTGCGCGCGTTGGGCGACCTACCGGTGTACGAGAGCGCCTTGCGCCAGCATGGCTTGCGCACGCTCGCCGGGGTCGGCGGCTTCTGGAGCCACCAACAGATCGGCGATCTGCTGGCTTGGCTGCGGACTCTGGCAAACCCGCTGGACGAGCTCGCGCTTTACTCGACGCTCGCCTCGCCGCTCGTGGGCCTCTCAAGCGACGGCCTCGCGTTGCTCGCAGGCGTCGTCCGCGAGCACGGACGTGGCGTGTGGCAGGCGATCCTTGAGCGCTCCGCGGAGCTGGACGCCCTGCTGCCGGCCGAGGACCGCGAGCGACTCGGCGCCTTCCGCGAGCTGTTTGCAGCCGAGCGCACAGGTGTCCGGCTGTATCCCGTCTCCGAGCTGTTGCGTCGCGTCATCCGCGCCACCGCCTACGACACCCACGTACTCTCGCTCGGCTGGGGCGAGCGACGGCTTGCCAATGTGCACAAGCTCATAGGTATGGCGCGGCGCTTTGAGACTCAGGAGGGCCGTGACCTGCGCGGCTTCCTCGATCATGTTGCCCACCTCGAAGTCGCGCTCGCCGGGCGCGAGGCCGAAGCGCCGGTCGGCGACGGACAGCTGGACGCCGTGCGTCTGATGAGCATTCATGCGGCCAAGGGACTCGAGTTTCCGGTCGTATGCGTGGCCGATCTGGGCCGCGAAGCGAATCTGCGCGTGCCTGACCTCTTGTTCGACGAGGCCGGCGGGCGCTTGGGACTACGCCTGCAGCAGCTGGGAAACCCGGAGTCGGTCAGCGCGCTTGCCTACGAGCAGCTCCGCGACGAGCGTCGCCTCGCACAGGAAGAGGAGGAGGACCGTGTCCTGTACGTCGCCTGCACCCGAGCGGAGAACAGGCTGCTGTTGAGCGGCTCGGTCGCGTTCGAGCGCTGGCCGGCTGCGAGGCCGGGCGTCGCGCCGATCGCATGGATGGCACAGGCGCTCGTGCCCGATGCACCGACGCTCGCGGCATCTGGGCAGCCGCCTACGGAGGCTCTGACGGTGGATCTGGGTGGTGGATTGAGGGTGCGCTGCATGTTTCACTCCTCGAGCACGCTCGAGCCGCGGAGCGGCGATGGCTCTCACGCGGATGTCGATCTCGATCGTGCCTCGACGGTCCTCCCACCGACGCCGGATGTCCTCGGGTCGACGTCCTATGCCTCCGCGCAGGCGTCGGATGCTGCCCCGCGTGCGTCGGACGGTCCCGCACTTGAACCTTCCCCTGAATCGACCGAGAATCCCGTCACATCCCATCCGCTGCCACTCAGCGACCCCGACGCGACGATGAGCTACACCTCGCTCGCCGAGCTGGAGCGCTGCGGCTACCGTTTCTATGTCGAAAGAGTCCTGCGTCTCCCCGAGAATCGCGCGGCCGCCCGCGCGAGCGGCGACGACAGGGGAACGCGGGCGCGCCGGCGAGGCACGATCGTGCACGGGCTGCTGGAGTCGATCGACTTCGCGTATCCCAGGCAACCGTCCTCGGAGGACGTCGCTGAGAGGGCGCGGCGAGTCGGCGCTGCGCTGAGTACGGGAGAGCGCGAGGAGATTGCGGCTCTGATCGCGACGGCGCTCGCCTCCGAGCCGGCCCGACTGCTGGGCGAAGCGCGCCAAGCGCACCGCGAGTATCCGTTCGCGTTCTCGCTCGGTGGGGAAGAACCGCTGGTGACAGGCGTGCTCGATCTACTTGTCGAGCAGCCCGATGGCAGTGCCCTGATCGTCGACTACAAGAGCGATCGGCTGGCCGGGGACGAGGACTTGGAGCTGCTCGTGCAACGCGACTATGGCTTTCAGCGGCTGCTCTATGCGCTGGCCGCGATCGAGGACGGCGCTTCGCGCGTGCAGATCGTCCACTGGTTCTTGGAACGTCCGAACGAGTGGGTCGCGGCCAGTTTCGACTCCCGTGAACGGGAGGCTCTGCGCGAGCTGTTGCTGGAGAGGATCGCGCTCATGAGGGACAGGGGCTTCGCTGTCACGGAGACGCCCCACCGCGACATCTGCCTGACGTGTCCCGCTCGCGGGGGATTGTGCTCATGGGGGGAAACCCGCACAATGAGTGAGCGGTCCACCACATTGGAATCCAGCGGTTGAAGGGGTAGCCTCAAAGTCAGAATCGCAAGTCTTGCAATTTGGGCGAGACCGACGAGAGGGAACTTGTATGGCAACCGAGAGGTCAGCGGCTACGGTCATCCAGATGCCGCCGAACCTGGCCGATCTCGAGCTCTTTGCCCGCATGCGCCTCGATGGCGATCCGCACGCTCGTGAGCTTCTCGTCGAGCGTTACCTGCCACTTGCGCGCCGCCTCGCGCGCCGCTACCAGCACACCGACGAGCCGATCGAGGATCTCATCCAGGTTGCCTCGATCGGACTACTGAAGGCCGTCGATCGCTTCGATTGCTCGCGCGAGGTGATGTTCTCAAGCTACGCAGTGCCCACCATCCTGGGCGAGCTCAAGCGCCATTTTCGTGATCGCACGTGGTCGGTGCGAGTGCCGCGCGATCTGCAGGAGTTGGCGTTGCGTGTCGACCAGACGGTCACGCGACTTTCGCTTGGTCAGCGTCACTCCCCGTCGGTGAGCGAAGTCGCACGGGCAGTCGAAGCCTCCGAGGAGCAGGTGCTCGAGGCGCTCGAGGCGATGGGCGCTTACAGGGCCGGCTCGCTCGATGCGCCACGCTCGGCGCGCGACGAGGAGACCGAGACGGTCGCCGAGGGCCTTGGCTCGGATGACGATGGCTTTGCCAGAGCCGAGGAACGGGCCACATTGGAGCCGCTGATGGGGCAGATCGGCGAGCGCGAGCGCATCGTGCTGAAGCTTCGCTTCAGCGACGATCTCACGCAGGCGGAGATCGGTGAGCGCATAGGCGTCTCCCAGATGCAGGTCTCGCGTTTGATCCGCCAAGCGTTGGCACGTTTGCGCGCCGGCGTGGACGCCTCCTCCCGATAGCCGATCCCATAGGCCCTACAGGCTGATCCGCGATCCGGATAGCTTCTACGGGCGGGCGGGCGAGCGTGCGCGAAGCGCGAGAACCAGTTGCGAGCTCTCGCAGTGGGGGCCGGGCTCCGTGGATACGCGCTCGGCGATCCGCTCGAGCACGTTGCCCACGACCGGCAGCACCGCATCTTTGACGAGGCCGCTCGCGCCGTCGCCTATGAGATCGAGCACGCGCAACTCGGCATCGTGCTCGCTCGCCTGGATGCTGAACGTCACGGTAGCGTCGCTGGAGTGTGCGAAGGCGTGCGCCGACAGCGCATCGCATACGAGCAGCATGTCGTCGAGCCGGTCGAGCGGCCAGTCGGCGCGCGCGAGCACCATCGACACGACCCGCCACAGCACGGGCCCGGCGAGTGGCCCGTCGGCGAGGCGCACACGCGCGAAGTTGCCCTCGGTCGACTCGGGCTCGTCTGAGATCGACTCGGTCACGGTCGATCCGTTCAGCGTCTCGGCGTCCAGCGAGTCGAATGGGTAGGCCTGACTAACCGGCTCGATCGTCATGCCTCGTGTCCGGGGGTGCTCGTTTGGGAATCGGCCAGCGAGAACGTCATCCGTACCTCCGTGTGTTCGATGTCGCCGTGGGCCAGCTGCACGCTGTCGGCGAGCGCCGCGATCAACGACAGGCCGAGGCCGAGGCCCGGGCTGTCCGGACGTGGCCCGATGCCGCGTCCCCAATCGCGCACGAGTACCGTCAGCGTGTCCTCGTCCTTGCTCGCGACGACCTCCATCGGCCCATGATGGTCATCCGGATAGGCGTGTACGACCACGTTTGCGCACGCCTCGGTGACCGCGAGGCGGATATCCGAGAGCTTGGACTCGGGCACCGCGAAGGCCTCGCCGAGGCCGCCGAGGGCATACCGAACTACAGCGATGTTCTCAGCTCGCGCCGTAAGCGCGAGCTCCATGTCCGGCGTCATTGCCTCTCCTGGCGCTTTGCCGTACTTAGCGTGCCTTGCAGTCTCGCCCATAATGATCCCCGTCGAGGACGGATTTCACACGTCCAATGCCCAACCAAAGGCGATCTCGATGCTACCCTTTCAGGCTCCGCCTCAGGTGCCGACCCCCCATGTCCGCGAGTGCGCCGCAGCCCATAGGGGCCCGCGTCGCCTCAAGGCAGCACTCACATGACTTCGCAAACATTGCCATCCCAGGCCGCTGGACTCTACGACCCCCGCTATGAGCACGACGCGTGCGGGGTCGGCATGGTCGCGCGTCTGGACAACACTCCCACGCACGAGGTGGTCACACGCGCGCTTGCCGCGCTGGAGAACCTCGAGCACCGCGGCGCCTCCGGGGCCGATCCGCTCACCGGCGACGGCGCCGGCATCCTGATGCAGATGCCCGACGAGCTGTTGCGCGCGGTCGCGGGCTTTGAGTTGCCCCCGCTTGGTGCCTACGGGGTCTTCATGTGCTTTCTGCCCACCGATGACTCAGCACGCGCCCGGACCGAGGCTCTGCTCGATCGCACCGTGAGCGAGGAGGGCCAGCGTGTGCTGGGCTGGCGCGACGTGCCCGTCTGTCCCGAGCACACCGGTGCTACCGCCGCGGCCTCTCGTCCGGTGATCCGCCAGCTGTTCGTCGGCAGCGCGGACGGCCTCGACCAGGACACTTTCGAGCGCAAGCTGTATGTGATCCGGCGCATCTGCGAACAGGCCGTTGCTGCATGCTCGCCAGAGGAGCGTAAGGGCTTCTATGTCACCTCCAGCTCCTCGCGCACGATCAACTACAAGGGCATGCTCATCAGCTACCAGCTCGGTGCGTTCTATCCCGACCTGCGCGACGAGCGCTGCAAGAGCGCGCTGGGGCTGGTGCACTCGCGCTTTTCCACGAACACGTTCCCCAGCTGGGAGCTTGCCCATCCCTACCGCGTGATCTGCCACAACGGCGAGATCAACACGGTGATGGGCAATGTCAACTGGATGCGCGCGCGCGAGTCAGAGCTCGCCTCCGAGCTCCTCGGTGAGGATCTGGAGAAGATCCTGCCGGTCGTCACGCAGGGCAACTCCGACTCGGCCACGTTCGACAACGTGCTCGAGCTACTGCTGCTCGCCGGGCGTTCATTGCCGCACGCGGTGATGATGATGATCCCCGAGGCCTACCGCAACCGCACCGACCTCTCGGAGGAGCTGAAGGGCTTCTATGCCTTCCACTCCTGCCTAATGGAGCCATGGGACGGCCCCGCGGCCGTTGCCTTCACCGATGGTCGCGTAGTGGGGGCGACGCTCGACCGCAACGGATTGCGGCCCGGGCGCTGGGTCCTGACCAAGGACGGCCATGTCGTGCTCGGCTCGGAGGCGGGCCTGCTCGACATGCCTGCCGATCAGGTCGTGCGCCTTGGTCGGCTACAGCCGGGCAAGCTGTTTCTCGTGGACCTCGAGCAGGGCCGTGTTGTCGACGACGGTGAGGTCAAGCACCGGATCGCCACACAGAAGCCATACGGCGAGTGGTATGCGCGCAACGCGGTGCGCTTTGCCGAGATCGAGCCCTCCGAGCAGGTGACGCTCTCCGATCAGCCGCTACGCCGCCGGCAGCGGGCCTTCGGCTATTCCCAGGAGGATCTGCGCGTGCTGCTCGAGCCGATGGCGCGCGACGCTCAGGAGCCGCTCGGATCGATGGGCAACGACCTGTCGCTGGCTGTGCTCTCCGATCAGGCGCCGCCGCTGTTCTCCTACTTCAAGCAGCTGTTCGCACAGGTCACGAATCCGCCGATCGACCCGATCCGCGAGGAAATCGTGATGAGTCTCTCGACCAGCCTCGGCACCGAGCGCAACCTGTTTGACGAGACCCCTGAGCACGCCCACAAGCTGGAGCTGGACCAGCCTATCCTGCTTAACCGTGAGCTTGAGACCTTGCGCCACATCTCAAGCGACGTGTTCTCCTCGCGCACGTTGGACATCACCTGGAAGGTCGCCGAGGGGCCCGAGGGCCTGGCCGCTGCGCTCGCGCGTGTCTGCGAGCAGGCGCACGAGGCGATCGCCGAGGGCGTCAACATCATCATTCTCTCCGACCGTCTGCTCGGGCCCGAGCGGGCGGCGATTCCCTCGCTGCTTGCGGTCTCCTCGGTCCACCACCATCTGGTGCGCGAGGGCACGCGTCTGCGCGCCGGCATCGTGCTCGAGTCCGGCGAGCCGCGTGAGGTCCACCACTTCGCCACGCTGATCGGCTACGGCGCCAGCGCGATCAACCCCTACGTGATGCTCGAGACGCTCGACGAACTTGTCGTTCAAGGGCGCATCGTGCGCACCGAGAACGGATCTACCGCTTCGCTCTCCCCTGAGCAGGCGGCTCAGAATACGATCAAGGCGATCGGCAAGGGGCTACTCAAGACGATCTCCAAGATGGGGATCTCCACAATTCAGTCTTATCGTGGCGCGCAGATATTCGAGGCCGTCGGCCTGGAGCCCGACTTGATCGAACGTCATTTCACCGGCACCGCCTCGCGTATCGGCGGTATCGGCCTGGACGTGTTGGCCGTCGAGGCGCTGGAGCGCCACGCACGCGCCTATCCGGCGCCGCATGATGATCTCTTGCCAGTCGGTGGGGTTTACGCCTGGCGGCGCGACGGCGAGCACCACATGTGGAACCCCGAGACGATTGCCCTGGTGCAGCATGCCGTGCGCTCGGCCAATGGCAATGTCGTCGCGGCGCTCAGCGGCGACGCGCAAGCCGGCTCCGAGGTGCGCGAGAGCACCGCTTTTCAGAAGTACCGCGAGTACGCGACGGCTGTCAACGACGACGCCGCCCGCAAGGCCACTTTGCGCGGGTTGCTCAGGTTCCGCACCGAGGACTCCGGCGGCGGCGAGTCGGAGGCGCCGCGCAGGCAGGCGATCCCGCTGGAGGAGGTGGAGCCGGCGAAGGAGATCGTGCGGCGCTTTTGCACCGGCGCGATGAGTCTTGGCTCGATCTCCCGCGAGGCGCACGAGACACTCGCGATCGCGATGAACCGACTCGGCGGGCGCTCCAACACGGGCGAGGGTGGGGAGGACCCGGCGCGCTTCACGCCAGACGCCAACGGTGACCGCCGGCGCTCGGCGATCAAGCAGGTCGCCTCGGGGCGCTTTGGCGTGACGATCCACTACCTCGTCAACGCCGATGAGCTGCAGATCAAGATGGCCCAGGGCGCCAAGCCCGGCGAGGGCGGTCAGCTGCCCGGTCACAAGGTGGACGCCTACATCGGCTCGATCCGCCACACCACACCTGGTGTCGGCCTGATCTCCCCGCCGCCGCACCACGACATCTACTCGATCGAGGATCTCAAGCAGCTGATCTACGATCTGCGCTGCTCCAACCCCGAGGCACAGGTGTCGGTCAAGCTCGTCTCCGAGGTCGGTGTCGGCACTGTTGCCGCAGGCGTCTCCAAGGCCAACGCCGACCGCGTGCTAATCGCCGGCCACGACGGCGGCACGGGCGCCTCGCCACTTTCCTCGATCCAGGCGGCCGGCATCCCATGGGAGATCGGCCTGGCCGAGACCCAGCAGACCCTGCTGCTCAACGACCTGCGCTCGCGCATCGTCGTGCAGACCGACGGACAGCTGAAGACCGGTCGCGACGTCGTGATCGCGGCGATGCTCGGCGCGGATGAGATGGGTTTCTCGACAGCGCCGCTGATAGCGACCGGCTGCATCATGATGCGCGCCTGCCACCTCAACACCTGCCCTGTCGGTATCGCCACGCAGGACCCGGAGCTGCGCAAGCGCTTCAAAGGCACGGCCGAGCACGTCGTCAACTTCTTCTTCTTCGTTGCCGAGGAAGTCCGCGAGATCCTGGCCTCGCTGGGCTTGCGCAGCTTGGATGAGGCGATCGGGCGCGTCGATTTGCTTGGCGCCGAGACCGCGATCGAGCACTGGAAGGCGCGCGGTGTGGACCTCACGCACATCCTCGCTCACATCGAGCTGCCCGACGGCGCCGCACGCCACCGCGTCAAGTCGCCTCCGAGCGTGCTCGACGACGCGCTCGACTGGGAGCTTGTGGAGAGAGCGCGCGCGGTCATCGACGCCCCCGTATCGGCTCCTGACGGACACGCCAACGGTGAGGTGCAGGGCTTGGCTGTGCAGGCGATCACCCGCGATGGCTCGAGGCGTGCGCGAGTGGAGATCGAGCTGCCGATTCGCAACGTCAACCGCTGCGTTGGCGGCATCCTCTCCAGCCACATCGCGCGCGCGCGCGGAGCCGAGGGCCTGCCGCCCGACTCGATCGTCGTGCGCTTCAAGGGATCGGCCGGGCAGAGTTTTGGGGGCTGGCTCGCGCCCGGTGTTACCTTCGAGCTGGAAGGCGACACCAACGACTACACCGGCAAGGGACTCTCCGGCGGTGTCGTTTCGGTGCGCCCGTCGCGCGAAGCGGACGAGCACTTTATCGCCCAGGAGAACGTGATCGTCGGCAACACGGTGCTGTATGGCGCCACATCCGGCCGAGCCTTCTTCAGGGGCCTCGCCGGCGAGCGCTTCGCCGTACGCAACTCCGGGGCATGGACGGTCGTCGAGGGCGTGGGCGATCACGGCTGCGAGTACATGACCGGCGGTCGCGTGGTCGTGCTCGGTCCCACCGGTCGCAACTTCGCCGCGGGCATGAGTGGTGGGATTGCCTATGTGCTCGACGAGGACGGCAGCTTTCCCGCTCGCTGCAACATGGGCATGGTCGGCTTCGACGAGATATCGGTGGCTGACGCGATCGAGCTGCGCGCGATGATCGAGGAGCATGAGCGGCGCACCGACTCGCCGGTGGCGCGCGACGTGCTCGCGCGTTTCGAGCAGCTGCTCGCAAACGGCTCGCTCGTGAAGGTGATGCCTCACGACTACAAGCGCGTGCTGCGTGAGCTGGCGGAAGCCGAAGAGGGTAGGCCGGAGGGCGTGGTGGCATGAGGTCGGCCATTTGGATGGAGGGATTGGGCGTGCCGCTTGGAGTGCCCGCGCCCGCGCGCACATCCGTGTGCCGCCACTGCTCGGGGGCGGCGCGCTGATGGGCAAGCTTGGCGGTTTTCTGCAGATCGAGCGTCACGGGATGACCTATCGCGATCCCAGCGAGCGAGCGCACGACTATCAGGAGTTCGTCGTGGAGCGGCCCGTGCAGGAGTTGCGCGACCAGGGCGCGCGCTGCATGGAATGCGGCGTGCCCTTTTGCCACAACGGCTGTCCGCTGGGCAACCTGATCCCCGACTGGAACGACCTTGTGTATCGCGATCGCTGGCAGGAGGCGATCGCCCAACTGCACGCCACCAACAACTTCCCCGATTTCACGGGACGCCTGTGCCCGGCGCCGTGCGAGGCTGCCTGCGTGCTCGAGATTCGCGAGGGCGACTCGGTCACGATCAAGCAGATCGAGCTTGCGATCGTCGATCGAGCTTTCGAGGAAGGCTGGATAAGGCCAGAGCCGCCAAAGCCCAAGTACGAGACCGGCCAATCGGTGGCGGTCGTCGGCTCGGGTCCCGCCGGTATGGCCGCCGCGCAACAACTGCGCCGCATCGGCCACAACGTCACACTGTTCGAGCGCGACGAGGCCGCGGGTGGGCTGGTGCGCTTCGGCGTGCCCGACTTCAAGATCGAAAAGCGGGTCGTGCAGCGGCGCGTCGAGCAGTTGATCGCCGAGGGCGTGGACCTGCGCTGTGGAGTGGATGTCGGCAGCGACGTCACGGTGGCCGAGCTGCGTGAGCGCTTCGACGCGGTCGTGCTTGCGACCGGCTCGCGC
Organism: uncultured Solirubrobacterales bacterium; assembly: GCA_963827045.1. Lineage (GTDB taxonomy): Bacteria > Actinomycetota > Thermoleophilia > Solirubrobacterales > Solirubrobacteraceae > Palsa-744. The sequence goes on along the minus strand of CAWGZH010000002.1, from coordinate 140,141 downwards.
GTTCCCCGCGACCTGCCGGTGCCTGGGCGCGAGCTCGAGGGCATCCACTTCGCGATGGACTACCTCTATCAGCGCAATCGCTTCGTGGCTAGCGAGTATGGCCCCGAGCCGACCGTGCCCCAGCCGCCGACCGGCGAGCCGATCGGCGCGGCCGGCAAGCACGTGGTCGTGATCGGTGGCGGCGACACGGGCGCCGACTGTGTCGGCAACTCGCTGCGCGAGGGCGCCCTCTCGATCGTCCAGCTCGAGCTTCTGCCCGAGCCTCCCGAGCATCGCCCGGACGAGCGCACGCCGTGGCCCGAGTGGCCGTTGAAGTATCGGCTCTCCTACGCGATGGAGGAGGCGAAGACGGCGGCTGTGGGCGAGCAGGACTACTCGGTCACGACGGCCCGTTTCAGCGGCGACGAGCACGGTAACGTCGCCGCGCTGCACATTGCCGCGGCCGAGGCGACGCCGCCGTTCGCGCCGGTGCCCGGCAGCGAGCACGAGCTGCCCGCGCAGCTCGTGCTGCTGGCGATGGGCTTTCTTCATCCCGAGCAGCCGCTGCTTGACCAGCTCGGCGTGGAGAAGGATCCTCGTGGCAACGTCAAGGCGCTCAAGCCTTACACGACCTCGGTGGACGGCGTCTTCGCTGCCGGCGACGCGCGCCGTGGGCAGTCGCTGATCGTGTGGGCGATCAACGAGGGACGCCAGTGCGCGCGGATGGTGGATCGCTACTTGACGGGACTCCGCAACGGGTCGGCGCTGCTCTCGCACGACGAGGGCGTTGCCGGTCACGCGAGTGCCGACGAAGGCCCCGAGGGGCCCCCGCAGCACGTCGGACCCGGCGTTCCGGCAGGGTAACCGCGTATCCCTGAGGCGCGCGAGCTATCGCCCGTCGATTCGTTCGCTCACCCAGACTACGAAGTCATGCTCGGAGGAAGTCACCAACTCGATGCGTGCCATAAACGTCAGGCTAGGTGGCTAGGTGGCTTGGTGTCGAGAATCCTTAATACAGTGTTCCTTGACACCGGCAAGATTTTCCTATAGAAACCGATGCCATGCTTGTAAATGCTCAGGAGTGTTTGAGATGGCTAAGACGATGACCCTCAGGCTGGACGATGAGCGTGCGGCCACGCTTGAGTTGGTGGCCCGTGCGGATGATCAGACTTTGACGGAGGCGGTTCGAACCGCGATCGACGCCCACATCGAGGAGCGTCGTGGCGATAAGGACTTCAAGGAGCGGTTGCGCCGCCGGCATGAGGAAGAGCGCTTGCTCTATGAGCGTCTCGCGCGGTGAGCGATAGCGGCCCGCCGGTGCCGACGAAGCCCCCGAATGGCCGTCGCAGCACGGGCTCGGTGTTCCCCGCGGGGTAGGCTCGGCGCTAGACTGGCCACGTGGCCAACACCTCCAACACCTCCAACACCTCCAACAACGCCTGGGCCGTGTCATGCAACGGCAGTGCCGGTCCGTGGGCGTAGTTGCCGCCAAGAGCGACCTGCCGCGCACCTGCATCATCGGCGCTGGCTCCTCCGGCATCGCCGCCGCCAAGGCGCTGCTCGACCGCGGCATTCGCTTCGATTGCTTCGAGAAGTCAGACCAGGTGGGCGGCAACTGGGTGTTTGGCAACCGCAACGGGATGTCTGCCGCATATAGGGACCTGTTCATCAACGTCTCGCGCGAGCGCATGGCCTACGCGGACTTTCCGATGCCGAGCAGCTATCCCGATTTCCCTCATCACACCCACATCAAGGAGTACTTCGACAACTACGTCGACCACTTCGGCCTGCGCGAGCACATCACGTTCGAGACTGGCGTCGAGCATGCGCGCAAGCGCGAAGATGGCGTGTGGGAGATCGAGCTCGACACGGGCGAGACGCGCTGCTACGACGCGTTGATCGTGGCCAACGGCCACCACTGGGACCCGCGCTGGCCCGAACCGGCCTTCCCAGGGTGCGACACGTTCGAAGGCGCGCAGCTGCACGCGCACTCCTATGTGGACAACTCGATCTTCGCCGGCAGGGACGTTGTCATCCTGGGCATGGGAAACTCGGCGATGGACATCGCGGTCGAGTCTTCCTATGTGGCCGCAAATACGTATCTGGCGGCGCGTAAAGGCGCTTGGATCATCCCCAAGTACGTGTTCGGCAAGCCGGTCGACCAGATGCCCAACAATCCCCGCGTTCCCTTCGCGATCCGCCAGCGCATAATCCACCAGACGATCAAGACGCTGACCGGGCCGCCCGAGCGCTACGGACTGCCCAAGCCCGACCACAAGTTCGGCGAGGCCCATCCCACCGTCTCGGGACGCATCCTCGACCGCATCGCCCACGGCACGATCGCGCCGAAGCCGAACATCGCCTCCTTGGAGGGCGAGCAGGTGCGCTTCACCGACGGCAGCGAAGTCCATGCCGATGTGGTCGTTTACTGCACCGGTTACAAGATCAGCTTCCCGTTCTTCGATGCCGACTTCCTCGCGGCGCCCGACAACCACATCGAGCTCTTTCGGCGCGTCTTCCATCCTCAGATCGCCGGCCTCTACTTCATCGGCCTCTTGCAGCCGCTTGGCGCGATCATGCCGCTGGCCGAGGCCCAGAGTGCATGGGTTGGCGATTACTTGCGCGGCGAGTACGCGCTGCCCTCACCGGTTGAGCTGCATCGCGACATTGCCGCCGACCAGGCGGCGATGCGCAAGCGCTACATAGCCTCCAAGCGCCACACGATCCAGGTGGATTTCGACGATTACATCTACGCGCTGGACGCCGAGCGTCGGGCCGGTACCGAGCGGGCGCGAACACGCGGTTTTGCCGTGCCGATTCCGGCGCGTGCGAGTGTCACGGCGCATAGCGCTTGAGGGCCTTCGTCTCGCTAGCGTTAGCGACGTGAGCCCTACCTTCTGTCGCCACAATCGCTTTGTCGATCGTTGTCCGATTTGCCGCGAGAACGCCCCGGGGCAGACCTCGACACGTCGTGCAGCCACGCCCAAGCGTGAGAAGGGCAGCGATGCACGATCGAGCGCAGGCCGAGCAGCGACCTCGCGCGGCGGCGCGGGCGCGCGCGTCCAGGCAGGGCGGATCTCCACGCGACGCAGCCAGGAAGTGCGCGTCCATCGCGAGGTGCGTGCCCAGGACGACGGCTACCGCTGCGAGCTGGTTCCCGGCCTGCGCTCCTCCGAGGACGCCCGGCGACTGGCTGGAGAGATTGGTTTTGCCTGTGGACGTCTGCTGGCGCTTGGCGCGGTTCCTCCGAGCTTCTACGCTGAGGCGCGCGAATGCGGGGACATCGAGCAGGCCACTTGGATGTGCGTCCTGGCTGCCTACCTATCTCCGCTACAGGGGGACCAGCCGTTCGCGGGGATCTACGAGGCACTGCTTTGCTGTGATTGGGCTTCGGGCTCCGTACCGGACCTCCAGGGGATACCGCTGGGCCCCCGCACTTCCCACGATCCAGCTCGCGGCGCGGAGACACTGAGCGCTTACCGACGCTTTGTCGAGCATGCCGGCTCACAACAACGAGCTTTCGCCGGCGAGCTTGAGTGGACGTCGCAGCGACGCTTCGCGCGACTGTTCGAGCGCCTTGCGCTGCCCGGCTTCGGACGTATGGGGCGCTATGACCTGCTTGTGACCCTTGGGCGGCTCGGGCTATATGACTTGCGCGCCGACTCGCTACAGCTCATCACACGTTCGGTGCAGGCGGCATCCGACCTCACGCCACAGGCCGCCAAGCGAGTCTTCGGGATCGGCGATCCGCTGATCATCGAGCGGCGTGCCTCGGCGCTTGCGCAGGCAGCCTCGACCCCGATCGAAACAATCGATCTGGCGCTTTACAACTGGAGCATTGGGGCTCCGATACAGGAACGAGCAACGCTCGGCTTCTCCAAGGAGACGTGCGACGAGGAGGCTCTGAAGCGCGCTGAGGCGGTGCTTGGAGTCTGAACGAAAAGTTACGTCCACACCGGCCCCTAAAGTGCCGTCAATGCCGCTCTGCTTCATCGAGCCACACGACGCCATCAGGGTGATCGCAGATTCCGTTGGCCGCGAGGCTCGACGGCAGCTCGTCGGCGAGGTTGTGCGCGCATGGGTTGACGATCTCCCAGACCAAGAGCTCACCTTCCACTATGAGCGCGCGATCGCCGGCTTGGACCAGGACGATCTGCACCTGCTGGCCGCCTGGCACGCCTCGCTCGAGGTCGGCCATCCCGTCCCCAACACCGATTTCCTCGTCGGCGTCTTCCCGAGCCTCGGCGAGAATCGCCGCGAGGCGCTGAAGATCGCCGCTGGTTTCAAGGGCGAGGAAGCCTTTCAGGCAGGGGTTGCCGAGGAACAGGCGCTTGACACGGTGTTGCCTCACCTGTCCCGTGAGCGCGCGATAGAGCTGGCCGAGGAGTGCATCCAGCTGTATCAGTGGGACCGCCTCGGCTCTTATAACTAGACTGAGGTCATGGAAGAGACGACGGTCACCGTCGATGACGTCATGGACGCCCTGTCCAACGTGATCGACCCCGAGCTTGGCCTGGACTTCGTGGAGCTGGGGTTGATCTACGGCGTCGAGGTCTCAGGCGGCGACGTGCACGTCACCTTCACGCTCACGACGCCGGGCTGTCCGATCGGGCCTCAGGTAACAGAGCAGATCGACGAGTTCGTAGGTGAACTCGACGGCGTTGCAACCATCGAATCGGAGATGGTCTTCACGCCCCCGTGGTCGCCCGAGAAGATGTCCGAGGACGCGAAGTTCGCTTTGGGCTACTAGCGCCGCTAGTAGCGGCCCGTCGGGTGCCCACGGCCTTCTTGTTGCTTTCGCGGGCCAGCTCGACCAGCTCCGCCAACTCCGCTTTGATGCTCTCCCCGAGCGAGTCGATGTCCGGTAGCGCGTCGAAGTCGCCGAGCAGGCCGAAGTTCATCTCCCCCGCATAGGACATGATCGCCACCGCGAGCGCGTGATTTTCGGGCAGGAACGCCACCGGGAACACGCGCTCCATGCGACGACCGAGCACGTACAGCGGGAATTGGGGGCCCGGCACGTTCGTCACGATCAGGTTGAACAGACGCGTGGAGAAGTTCAGGCGCGAGGCCTGCGCGAGGATCGTGGGCGGCGCGAAGTTCTGCGCGCCGGCGATCACCTCGGCTCCGAGCGCCTGCTTGGACTCCTTCAGGCCGTCCATCGCGTGGCTGACGAAGCGCAGACGCTGCAATGGGTCGGCGACGTACACAGGCAATGGCCCCCGCATCACGACGATGCGGTTGCCGCCCTCGTGGCGCTCACCCACCGTGCGCACCGAGACCGGCACGAGCGCGCGCATCTCCATGCCCTCGGTGCGCACCCCGCGCGCGATCAAGAACGAACGCAGTGCTCCAGTCACAACGGCAAGGACGACATCGTTGACCGTGCCGCCGAACGCGTTCTTTACGAGCTTGAAGTCATCCAGTTGTGCTGCGATCCCGACAAAGCGCCGGTGCGGCCCGATCTCCACATTTAGTGGTGTCTCGGGTGCCGGGTTCAGTCCGGCCCACACAATCTCGCCGACACCCTCGGCGGCCTCGCGCGCTCGCTCGAGCGTGCGCTCGGGATGGGTGAGCGCGTGTAGCGCACCGCTGACCATCTCCACGCCGGCGCGCACCGCTCCGCGCACCCCTACCGCAACGAGCTCGGTCGCGTCAGGTTCTGGCTTAGGTTTCCACGCTCTACCCGAATGACGCAAGGGCTCCGGGTCCGGTGAGATGTCGAACAAGACCGTTGCGAGATCGACGCCCGCGATCCCGTCGATCAGCGAATGGTGGGTCTTGGATATCAGCGCGAAACGGTCGCGGGCAGGGGCGCCCTGCCCATCCATCTTTGGATCGAGTCCCTCGATCAGCCACATCTCCCACAGTGGCTTGGAGCGGTCGAGAGCCTGGGAGAAGATGCGCGCCGTCAGGTTGCGCAACTGTTCCCAGCTACCTGGGGCGGGCAGCGCCGTGTGGCGCACATGGAACTCGAGGTTGAAGCCGGGGTCGTCCACCCACACCGGGCGCCCACTGTCGAGCGCGGTGTACGCGAGCTTGTGGCGGTAGCGAGGCACGAGATGCAGACGCTTGCGGATCTGCTCGAGGAACTTCTCCATAGCCGGCGGTGGACCCTCGAGCAACGTGAGTCCGCCCACGTGCATGTGCGAGTTGCGCCCCTCCTGATGCAGGAACGAGGCGTCCACGGCCGTGAGCCTGTCGAGGTGTCGTTGTGCCATCGGTTGCTCAAGGGTACTGGCCGCACGGCCGCTTGCCCCGCCGGGCGTGCGCGCTGTGCATGGGTGGATCGCGGCGGCCCTACAATGGGGTAGTGGCCAACACAGTCGAGAAGCTCTTACTTGCCGCGCCGCGGGGGTATTGCGCGGGCGTCGATCGCGCCGTGCAGACAGTCGAACGCGCGCTCGATCTGCATGGGCCGCCCGTGTACGTGCGCAAGCAGATCGTTCACAATAAGCACGTGGTTGAGTTGCTCACCGCGCGTGGTGCTGTATTCGTCGAGGACGTCTCGGAAGTGCCGGAGGGGGCGCTCACCGTCTTCTCTGCACACGGTGTCTCGCCGAAGGTGCGTAGTGACGCACAGGCACGCGGGCTGGAGACGATCGACGCCACCTGCCCACTGGTGACGAAGGTCCATCGCGAGGCGGTCCACTTCGCGCAGGATGGCTACACGATCGTGCTCGTTGGTCACGCCGGTCACGAGGAGGTGCAGGGGACGATGGGGGAGGCCCCCGAGCACATCGTCCTTGTCGAGAATGAGCAGGACGTAGACGAGCTTGTCGTTGAGGATCCCGAGCGCGTCGCCTACGTCACGCAGACGACCCTCTCGGTGGATGAAACGACGGCGATCGTCAAGCGGCTGCACGAGCGTTTCCCGACGATAGCCGGTCCGCGCACCGACGATATCTGCTACGCCACCACCAACCGTCAGGCCGCCGTCAAGCAGATGGCCGGCGATTGCGATCTGATGCTCGTGATCGGCTCGCGCAACTCCTCCAACTCGGTGCGCCTAGTCGAGGTCGCCCGCGATTGCGGCACGGAGGCGTACTTGATCGATCACGCCGGCGAGGTGCGCGAGGAGTGGCTTGCCGGCAAGCGCGTCGTCGGTGTCAGCTCAGGTGCCAGCGCTCCCGATGATCTGGTCCAGGCTCTGCTCGACTTCTTCCGTGCGCGTGGGGTCAAGGACATCTCTGAGTTCCACGTGATTCGCGAGGATGTGCGCTTTATGCTGCCGAAGCCAATCCGCGAGGCAGTCGCCGCGGCCTCTTGACGCGCACACTTGTAGTCTCAGATCTGCATCTCGGCGCCGGCTCTGGTGCCGACGTGTTGCGCCGTCCCGGGCCGCGCTCCGCACTGATCGACGCGCTCCAGGACATCGATCGACTTATCTTGCTTGGGGATGTACTCGAGCTGCGTCACGGTCCGCGCCGCGATGCGCTTGCCGCCGCACGGCCGTTCTTCGAGGAGCTCGGACGGACGTTTGCTGGGCGTGAGATTGTGGTCGTTCCGGGCAATCACGATCATGCGCTCCTGGAGTCTTGGGCGCGGGGCCGTGACGAAGCACCAGAGTTCCTACCGCTTGGTCTTGAGCAGCGTTTTACTGCCGAAGAAGCTTCCTCCATGCTCGCCGCGCTTGCCTTGTGGGCTGAACCGGCAAGCTTGAGTGCCGCCTATCCCGGCCTGTGGCTAGGGCCCGACGTGTACGCCACTCACGGCCATTACCTCGACTGTCACCTGTCGATCCCAACGATGGAGCGACTTGGCATCGGCATGACCGCGCGCGTGCAGAGTCGACCGACCGATGCGTTTGCCACAGTCGCCGACTACGAGGCCGTCACTGCGCCTGTGTTTGCGTGGATCGACGCCGTTGCGCGCCAGGCCCCGACCGGGTCCACGCTCAACGGGCAGTCCACTGTGCGCGTCTGGCGTGCGCTCGCGGGCAAGGGGCGAAACGGCAATGGCTTCGATCTGCGCGCTCGCGCACTAGCTGGTGCTTTCCCGTTTGCAGTCGCGGCTCTCAACAGGGCCGGGATCGGCTCCTTTCAAGCCGATATCTCGACGGCCGAGCTGCGTCGCGCGGGCTTGCGCGCGATGGGGGAGGTGGCCGCGCGACTCGGTCTCGGCGACGCACATGTGATCTTCGGGCACACGCATCGGGCGGGGTCGCTGCCGGGGGACGTGGACGCGGAGTGGCGTGGGCCAGCAGGTGCGCGGTTGCTCAACGCTGGCTGCTGGACCTATGACTCGTATTTCGTTACCGATACGCCTGGTGAGAGCCCGTATTGGCCGGGGGGTGCCGTGCTCGTCGCGGATGACGATCCGCCTATGTTGCGACGGCTGCTCGACGATCGCTCGAAGGTGGAACTAGCCGCCGTGCGTGACTGAGCGGGAGTTTCCCAAGCTCGAGGTCGAGGAAAGCCCGGTATCCACTATGCGCGTCAGCGGTGCTTTCCGGCAGATGGAGGGGACGTTCGATTCATTAATGAACACGGGCGCCATGACGCTATCTGGAGATGAGGAGTGGGGATGAGGAGTGGGGATGACCCAGCAGATGGCCCATCTCATGGATGACTGTCAGGCAGAACATGTTCCAGTCATTTTGTATCGCTGCGGGCGTTGGCCATTGCCAGTGTGCGAGTGAGATGGTGCATTGGGTGTAGGTGTCGGCTGGTGCTTCGAGGTCGTTTGGCCCAAGCGAAGAGTTGAACGTGACCCAACCGTCGGTCGTGGGGTCGAGGTCGGGGGCGAGAGGCATGTCGGTGAAGACCGTTATCTGCCCGGTGCAGGGCACAGCACTCCAGTAGCGCTTTGCGACGGTCGTGGCAAGCACCGCCAAGTTATGACTGGTGAGCATGCCACGTGCTGGCTGGCTGCTCGTATTGGTCCAGGGACACCCACGACGGTCTACGCGGGGTGAGCCGCAGCAGCGTAATTGCTCTCAAGCCACGACGCACGCTCTTGCTTGGATCGTGGCCGAGACCGATCGGTCGTAGGGTTAGATGAATGCTTACCGATCGGCTGAGCGTAGTGCTGAGGGAGGTAGTGGAGGCCGACATAGACGGCTCGGCTTCGCTCGTCGATCGGGTATGCAGTGCGGCGGTAAGCCTGCTCTCGCTGAGAGGTGCGGGGCTTTCGCTGATGGTGGACGGAGAGCTGCGTGGGACTGCTGGGGTGTCTGAGCCGGGCATCGCGATGGTGCAGGAATTGCAGCTCACGCTGGGTGAGGGGCCGTGTGTGGATGCGTGGACGAGCAGAGCCCCGGTATTTGAGGCGAACCTTGCCGATCCTGCGATTGTGCGCTGGCCGGCGTTCGCCCAGGCTGGCGTCGATGCTGGTGTGCTGGCGGTGTTCGCCTTTCCGTTGCACCTCGGCGCCATCCGGATTGGGGTGTTGGTGCTCTATCGCGGTCACTCGGGCATGTTGAGCGCGAATGAGATGGCATACGGGCTGGTGCTGGCCGACATGGCCACCCAGGTGCTCCTTGCCCTACAGGCCGGTGCCCCGGCCGACGTACTACACGAGGTCTTGGCCGATGAGCCTTCGCACTGGGCAGAGGTTCATCAGGCGACTGGGATGATCTCAGTTCAGCTTGGAGTCTCTCTGGATGAGGCCTTCGTCCGTCTGCGCGCTCACGCGTTCGCCGAGGGGCTCCCACTGCGAATCGTCGCCCGCGATATCGTTTGGCGACGCCATCGCCTCCAGGGGCCGGTGTGACGCACGATCACAACATTACTGCTCCTTAGTGGCAACATTCGCGTTCGCAGCTGAGGAGATCGAGATCGGATCATGACACGCGAGCAGCGGATAGTGGAGACGTTCGTCGAGTTGGCCGACACGATGGTCGATGACTTCGACGTGGTCGAGTTCCTCCACCATTTGGCGGAGCGGTGCGTGGAGTTGCTCGACTGCGCCGAGGCAGGGCTGTTGCTTGTCGACGCCGCCGGCGTGCTGCAGGTGATGGCCTCTTCGAGCGAGCGCTCTGATGCGTTGGACCTGTTGCAGTCCCAGAACGAGGAGGGACCGTGCTTCGAGTGCTACCAGCGCGGAGCGCCGGTGTCGAGTGAGGATCTCACAGGCGATGCCGGGCGTTGGCCGACGTTCGCGCCAATGGCGCTGCAGAAGGGCTTTCGCTCAGTACAGGCGATCCCGATGAGCGTGCGTGGCGAGACCATCGGGGCGTTGAACCTGTTTCGCGCGACGACAGGGCGTTTGGTTGAGCAGGACTTATCGCTAGGGCAGGGGATGTCTGATATTGCTGCAATCGCGCTGCTACAGGAGCGGACCGTGCGCGAGGCGCACGGCGTGGTGGAGCAGCTTCAGGGTGCGCTCAGCAGTCGAGTGATGATCGAGCAGGCCAAGGGTGTGCTCGCTGAGCGCGCACATATCGGCGTGGACGATGCGTTCGCTCTCCTACGCGCTCATGCTCGCGAGCACAATCTTCGCCTCAGCAACGTTGCTCGCGACCTCATCGACGGACACCTCGACGCTGCCTCGCTAAGTAATCCTACGCACGGCGCCCCGACATCCAAGCACTGACGCTCCCTTTCAAAGCAAAGGCGCACGGGAACGGCTATCGGCGTTTGGGCCGGCTGCAGAACTAAAGCCAGCATTCCTGACAGCGGCGGTGCCCATGCTTACAGGAGAGAGAGATCCTGTTCATTTGACAGAACTTATCGATGTGCTAGGATTTTCGGCGGCGGCGGTTTGATCCGCTGTCACGTCGCTCCAGACCCTGGTGGCGTTTGCCAGTCACGGGACCCTAATTTCTGGAGCGTAATGCTTGTAGAGCACGAGCCCCAACCCGTCGCGCCGGATGCAGTGATTGCGACCGGATCAAACGCTCGTAACGACCTCCTAGTCTCGCCTGCGCCATTCACTGCCTTTGCGCACCTCGAAGGCGACAGAGCCATTGTAATGCTCAATGGCGAATTGGATATGGCAAGCATCGCAATCTTGATCGATTCAATCTTGATCGACTGTTTTGTGGGGACTATGTTCGCCGTCGAGGAGGTGGTGCTCGATTTCGCCGAACTCGACTTCATCGATGGGTCCGGACTGCATGCCATCGCCGCTGTCGTCCAACAAGTGACTGCCCAGGGCGGCTCAGTGAGCATCCGCTCGCCGCGCCCGCAAATCCAGCGACTACTCGAAATCGTTGACTTCAAGCAGATCGTGGCCATCGAGTCATGAGCATACACGCAAAGCAGTGGAAGGCTTCGACCTTTGCCACGGCGAACGACCACGACCTCTTTGCCGCGGTCGCTGCATTCAATGAAGAGGCCGTCGTGGAGACCTACGACCGGCACGTTAGCGCTCTCGGTAGTCTCGCGCTGCTCATCGCTGGGGATGTGGAGCTCGCCAAGGATGCTGTCGTTGGGGCTTTCATAGCTCTCTGGCGAGCACCCACCAGTATTGATTTGGAGGAGCTGACCCTCCGCGCCGCATTGGCTGGCAACGTCTACACCTACTGTACGCACGAGCGCAAGACGCGTGGCGGACCCGGACAGCAAGCGAAAACCTGCTGGAGCTCGCAGCCAACAGCTCTAGCTGACCTCTTTCTCCCGTCCCGCATTCAGCGCGATCTACTGGGCCTGATCCTGCTCGGTGAGCATAGTTACCGACAGGCGGCGTGTCGGGTAGGCCTCAGCGAGGACATCGCAGCAAAGATGATTACTACTGCAATTGAGCACCGTCAGCTCCAGCGGCTATTCGATCTCGTGGACTTCGAGCAGATCGTGGCCGTCTAGACATGGTCTGCGCGATCACAGGGCAGTCCAACCATGACAGGCTGGAGTCGAGAGCAATCACGGAGTGACAGAAGTGGCCACGCAATCTGAGGAGACCGCAGGACCGCTCGGTGGTGGCCGGCTCTTGGCGGCGATCTCAACGAGCATCGTGGGTACCCTGCGCGAGCACTATGGGCGGGGGCCAATGAAGGCTAAGACGTACGTGCTTGACGACATCATTGTTGTTGTCATGCGCGGAAGTGGCTTCACAGCGCTTGAGCAGACGATCATGGATAGTGGTGAGCCCGATCGCGTAATCGCTATGCGCGAGGACTTCCAACGCATCATGGCTAAGCGTTACACAGAGACGATTCAAGAGCTCACTGGACGCAAAGTTGTGGCGTTTCTCAGTCAGGCCCACGTGGAGCCGGACATCACAATGGAGATTTTCTTTGTGGACGGGCCACTCGAGGGTTTCGGATCAGTCGAGATAACAGAACCCGGATAGCCGCGGTTCCAGCGTGCGTCATGCGAGACAGTCCGACGCCATTCTGCTCAGTGTGCCCGCGCCTCGGACACTGGCCGCGGCTTGCCGAGGTAGTAGCCCTGGGCGTAGTCGACTCCGTGCTCCTTCAATACTTGGACCGTCTCACTGTCACCGACGAACTCAGCGATCGTGTACTTTCCGAGTCCCTTTGACATCTGCACGATCGAGTCGAGGATCAACTGGTCGGTGCTGCTGGATGGCAGGTTGCGAATGAACTCACCGTCGATCTTCACGTAGTCGAAGGGAATGTGCTTGAGGTAATAAAAGGAGCCGAACCCGGCGCCGAAGTCATCGAGCGCAAAGCCGCACCCGAGTGCCCTCAGCTTGGTCGCAAAACCGCGTGCACGGTCCATATTTGCGATTGCGGCGGTCTCAGTCACCTCGAGTACGAGATTCGCAGGGTTGATCGCCCTGTCCTCGAGACCTTGCTCGATCAGCGCGAGCAGCTCGGGATCCCCGACAGACCGGCCAGAGAGATTGACCTCGAGGCGCACCTCGCATCCTGCGTCACTCTGCTCGGCGATCAACCGCATCGCCTGATCGAGGACCCAGCGGTCGATGTCCAAGATCAGTCCGGAGCGCTCCGCGGTGTACAGGAACTGTGCCGGCAAGATCAACTCGCCTCCGTCTCCGGGTAGTCGCAGCAGCAGCTCCCATTGGGAGATACTGTCGTTGGCGAGGTTTACGATCGGCTGGCAATAGAGCTCGAACAGGCCATCCTGGACCGCGCGCCTGACACGCTCGGCCCAGGTGACTCTTGATCTCATGCGCTCTTTGGTCGCTGTGCTCGCGACCGCGACGCGATCCTTGCCGGCTTCCTTGGCGGCGTACATCGCGACGTCGGCATCAATCAGGATGTCGTCGGGGGTCAGATCCTTACCAGGCTCCTGGAAACCAGTGATCCCGACGCTCACCGTTACGCGTCGGCCTTCACCGAGAGAGACTGCACATCCATTTCTTACTGCCTCGAGCAGGCTCACGGATACCGTTTCGGCCTCGCTCACGGCCGTGTGAGGCAACAGGACGGCGAACTCATCGCCTCCGAGGCGCGCAAAGATGTCAGTCTCGCGAAGCCGTTTGCGCACGACACACGCGAGATCGCTGATCACCTCGTCGCCGGTGCTGTGTCCGAGCGTGTCGTTTACGTACTTGAAGTCGTCAAGGTCGAGAAACAGCACCGCACCCCCGTCGCCGTAACGGCGCGCATAGGCAATCTGCTGCGCAAGCTCGCGGACAAAGCCCCGACGATTCAATAGCCCGGTGAGGGGATCGTGCTCCACGAGATAGCCCAACTCACCCTCGTACCGCTTGCGCTCCTCTATGTCCTGCAACTGGCGGATGCAGTAGAGCGGGTCGCCGGCCGCGTCACGGACCAGCGAGGCATTGACCGTGACCCACACCGCTTGACGTTCAGCGTGGAGTAGGCGCTGCTCGAGTTGAAAGCCGTCAACCTCGCCCTGGTTAAGTCTCGTCATCGCCGCGATATCGGTCGGTAGGTCGTCCGGATGTAGAAGCGCATGGATGTCCGTCATTTGGAGCTTCTCAGGGGAATACCCCGTCAACTTACAAAGCGCCCGGTTGACCCGCAAGAAACGGCCTTCAATCTCCGGGTCGATGCTGATCAGCGCAATGCCAATCGGAGCATCCTCAAATGCACTACGCAGGTACGCTTCGACATCCTGTGTCGAGCGCGCACCAGCGCCGTCGTTCATCTGACGCGAGCCAGACGTCCGGGTTGCCAACCGAGTAAATCCAGTACGAGCAGCTGACTCATCTACCGACCCAACGCGACTCTGCGGCATGACCAAGACCTCCCTAGGCACACAAAACTTGCCGGCGAGGCGCGGTCCGCGAAAGGGACAGTCACAAACGTGTCTGCCTGCACGTACAGCAACCAACAGCACATAACCAAACCACTATTAGCATGAATGGAAATACGCTAGCTCAGCATAGCACACTCAGTAAACCATAACCGCGTGGACAAAACGGCCGTGGCGTCGGAAGATATTAAGGCCGACACGATTATCGGCATCTGTTCGAGAGTCAGGACGATTCGATTATTCGGGTAGACTCACTGGTAAGGACCGCATGGAATTGTTCTATATGTCTATATGTCGAGTTGCTTGGATTCAGCTAAGGTTGAGCCAATCAAACGTCGGGGTTATAACTAGGTCGTAGGGACCGGGGAGCCATCCCCGTCTATCGCGGTGATAAAGCCGCAGTTAGGAGACGCCAATGTACCGTGGCGTCCAACAGAAGCAAGAGTTGCTTTTTCGTGACTCTCTTGGAGCAAGGCGGCGTCCCGTGCGGTCAAGCGGCGAGGCGTTTCTAGTAGGGCTCCTTTCGTTTGGGCTGCTATCCATCCTCACGGTTGTGAGTAGCGTCCTTGGCGTCAATGGGGCCATCGGTTTGGGATCGTCCGCTGGCCTCTTTGTGTTGTGCAGATCCACGACCACCAACACCGACTACCATGCCTGAATCGCCTGACACGAGCGCGCAGACCGTTGCAAATGCCGCTGCGGACTCATCACACACAGGCGCTGGCGGCGACAGGCGACATTGGTGGATGCTGGTTGCGGGCGGGATCCTAGTGCTTGGTTTGGCGATCTCGCTTGCCGGCGCACAACTGTGGCGCTCGAGTGTGCGCACCCATGAGAAACAGGCGTTCCAGGAGACCGCGACCGATGTCGGCGAGACACTGGAGATGCAGCTACGCCGCGATACCGATTTTATCGCGACACTGCGTACCGTCGTGGCCATGCATCCCAGTCTGAGCGCCAGCGTATTCAATCAGTGGTTCACCGGACTTGAAGGCCGTCAGCGACAGGTGGGAGGTCTTGGCACACTGCTCGTCAGGTCGGTGTCAGCAGGTGCGCTCACGGCTTTTCAGGCGCGACGCGACGCTGACCCGGCATTTCGTACGCTCGTGGGAAAAAGGATCGAGCCTTTCGTTGCGGACGGACGGACTCGTTACTGTTTGCTTTCGGCCGGCAACGTAAACACTGCGTACAGTCCGGACATCGCCCGGTTGCTCCAGGGAGACTGGTGCAACCCAAACTCCCCGATCGGTGGATACCCAGCGGGCGGAACCTCTCAGGCGGATCTCATGCGGTCAATTGCCGATAGCGGGGGGTTCCTTGTGTACCCCGTAAGGGCCGAAGGCGTGAGCACCTTCTTCATCGAAGGCGCATCCTACAGGCGTGGTGTAGCCCTTATGAGCGTGGCACAGCGCCGCGCGGCTCTAGTCGGCTGGGTTTCAAGCTCCTTCGACATCCACAGTCTTATACGGTCAGCCATTGGCGAGCATCGCGGTCTTGGCGTGACGCTCTATCACAGGAATCCCGGTCAGCGCTCTGAGCTCATGGGCCGTACGGGCGCCCCCTCGACCTCCAAACCATTCATGTACGACGCGGCGTTGCAGATCGACGGTACATGGATCGCAAAGATAACTGGAACCAGTGCGACGAGCGGACTGTCCGCCAACGCACAGGGACTATTGGTGTTGCTGTCTGGGGCAATCGTGAGCGTGCTCTTGTGTGCCCTGGTGCTTGTGCTCACGCGCTCACGTGAGCGTGCTCTAGGAATGGTCGAGGAGAAGACCGGCCAGCTCCGCCATCAGGCGCTGCACGACGCCCTCACAGGTCTACCTAACCGTGTCCTGGCACTCGATCGAGCCGAGCAGATGCTCGCCCGCGCCAGACGCCAACATGTTCCGGTAGCGGCACTATACGTTGACATTGACGGCTTCAAGCAGGTCAACGACACCTTTGGACATGCAGCAGGCGACGAGCTCTTGCGGATTGTCGCCACCAGATTGACAGGTGTCGTCCGCGAGGGGGACACGGCGGCCCGTCTAAGCGGCGACGAGTTCGTTGTCCTGGTAGAGGGTTCCGCGCTCGACGCGGGTGCCGAGCTCGTCGCCGAGCGCCTGCTGGAAGTGCTGCGCCAGCCATATGACATAGAAATGAGCGGAGAGCTCGGTCGACAGCTCTCGATCACCCCAAGCATCGGTGTTGCCTCGGGACTGCGCGGTGACGCCGTCGAGCTGCTGCGCGACGCGGACCTCGCACTGTACGAGGCCAAGGCTGCCGGCAGGAACTGCTATGTGCTGTTCGAGTCCGGAATGCAAACCGCCGCGCAGGACAAGCTCACGCTCGAGATGGAACTCGCCGATGCGCTTAAGAACGAGCAACTATTCCTGCTTTACCAGCCCACCTTCGATCTGCAGTCAGAAAGGGTGATCGGTGTCGAGGCCCTGATCCGCTGGCGTCACCCCACGCGAGAGGTCATCCCACCTATCGAGTTCATTCCGATTGCCGAGGAAAGCGGGCTGATCGTGCCTATCGGCCGCTGGGTGCTTCAAGAGGCCTGCCGGCAGGCCTCAAAGTGGCACGAACAAGGACACCAGATCGGCATGTCGGTAAACGTCTCCGGACGCCAGCTCGACCACGACAAACTGATCGATGACGTGCGCGACGCACTAGAGAGCAGTGGACTGGGCCCAAACTGGCTGACGCTCGAGATCACAGAGACCACGCTGATGCGCGACGCCGAGGCCACTTCCCGACGTCTACAGGAACTTAAGCAACTCGGAGTTCGCATCGCGATCGACGATTTCGGCACCGGCTACAGCTCCCTCGCCTACCTACGCCAGTTCCCGGTCGACGCCCTGAAGATCGATCGCTCCTTTATTGGAGGTATTGCTGCCTCAAAGGAGGCCGCGGCCCTGATCCGCACACTCGTGCAACTCGGCAAGACACTCCAGATCGAGACGCTCGCTGAGGGCATCGAGGATCAGGTCCAGCTCGAGACCCTGCAGCGTGAACACTGTGACCACGGGCAAGGCTTCCTATTCTCGCGTCCACTCGACATCAGCGCAGTCGAAGCATTCCTCCAATCGAGTAGCACCTCGACACAGCCTCTCCCCACTCACTAAGACCGACAGAGTGGCTCGTTCGTCATGAATGCTCGTGCGGCGAGTGCACCCTCATGATCGAGAAGCTTAACCCTCAACCTATCTCCTGGCGAAAAGCACGTGCTCCTCGACGCCCTACATCTTCACGGCGACGAACACCGGGGGACTACCCTTGGAAGAAGTGATCGTCAAGCGACTCCCGGCGTGAAGCAAGTCGCCAGGCACTCAACGCCTGCGCCGACCTCGATGCTGAGTGCCCCCTGAGTATGGCGCTCGTGTTCGATCAGCTGGTATGCGCCCGGGCGCTCGACGCTCAGCGTCCTCTTCTCAGCTGGTGCGCTCTTGCTGGCACCCGTGCTGAGCGTCACCGTGCCCAACCCATCGAGCACGGCCCAAACGCTGCCGGCTTCGTAGGGGCCCGACCACGCGCCGGCTTGCTCCTCGGTTTGAGGCAGCAGTTGGGCATCGGGTGCGTCCTCTGGGCGCAGTAGCTCAAGCGGCTCGCGCTCGATGCCCAGTAGCTCTTGTATAGCCAGCTCGGTCTCAATGTAGGCACCCTCACCGTAGTGGTAGTCGAACAGGCGTGCACGGCCGTCGAATAGGTAGCGTGCGGGCCAGCCGCGATTCTCGTATTCCTGCCAGACCTCGAACTCGCTGTCGATCAGCACGGAGTGGGAGATCTCCAGACGCTCGACTGCGTCGCGCACCGCCTGCTCAGGGTGGGACGGCGCAAAGCCGGGACAGTGAACGCCGATCACACGCAACCCGTCGGCGGCATAGCGTTCGTGCCATGCCTTCACATACGGCAGCGTCCTGATCGAGTTGGGCCGGCAGAAATCCCAGAACTCGACCAGCATCGGCTGGCCCCGCTTGAGGATGCTTGCTTGCGGCCCGTTCGTGTTGATCCACGGCAGCTTCGTGGGAAACAGCGGCGCGACAATTGTGTCTACGGGCGCACGCATGCGCCCACCCTAGCCAATGCTGCCGACCATCTCCAATTGAATCAAACGGTTGAGCTCGACCGCGTACTCCATCGGTAGCTCCTTCGTCACCGGCTCGATGAAGCCGTTGACGATCATCGCGGCGGCCTCATCCTCGGTGAAGCCGCGCGAGCCCATATAGAACAACTGGTCGTCGGAGATGCGCCCGACCGTCGCCTCGTGTGCGACCGCCACGTTGGGGTTCTGGATCTGGATATCAGGCCAAGTGTCAGAGCGCGATTCACCGTCCATCATCAGGCCGTCGCATTGCACGCGTGACTTGGAGCCGGCGCTGTTGTTGCCCATCTTGACCAGGCCTCTGTAGCCCATGATCCCGCCGTCCTTGGAGATCGACTTGGCGAGGATGTTCGAGGTCGTGTTCGGGGCCAGGTGCACCACCTTCGCGCCGGTGTCCTTGTGCACACCCTTGCCGGCCACGCCGACGTTAAGGTGGTCGGCGCGCGCACCCTCTCCCATCAAGAAGGAGCCAGGATAGAGCATCACATACTTGGCGCCCATCGAGCCGCCTACCCACTCGACGGTGCCCTCGGCATCGACGATGGCGCGCTTGGTGTTGAGGTTGTAGACGTCCTTCGACCAGTTCTGCACGGTCGTGTAGCGTGCCTTGGCGCCCTCGTGCACGAATATCTCGACCACGGCAGAGTGCATCGAGTTGACGCTGTAGGTCTGGGCGGTGCAGCCCTCGATGTAGTTCACGTCTGAGCCCTCGTCGGCGATGATCAGCGTGTGCTCGAAGGTGCCCTCGCCGGCGCCCTCCATACGGAAGTAAGCCTGCAATGGCAAGTCAACCTTTACGCCCTTGGGCACGTACAGGAAGGAGCCGCCCGACCACACCGCGCCGTGTAGCGCCGAGAACTTGTTGTCCTGTGGCGGCACGCACTTGTTCATGAAGTACTTCTGCACAAGATCCGGGTACTCGGTGATGGCGGTGTCCATTGAGCAGAACAGGATCCCGAGCTTTGCGTACTCTTCCTTCAAGCCCTCGTACACCGGCTCTTGGCGCCACACGCCCACGACACCGGCCAGGTGCTCGCGCTCGGCCTGGGGGATGCCGAGGTCCTCATAGGTCTGCTTCATCTCCTCGGGTACATCGTCCCAGCTTTTGAAGCGCCCGGCGGTCGGGGGGGAGTACAGCACCAACTCGTCTAGGTTCAACCCGCTGAGGTCCGGACCCCACGTCGGCACCGGCTTGCGTTCATAGATTTCCAGCGACTTGACGCGCTTCTCGGCCATCCAGTCGGGCTCGCCCTTGACCTTCGACAGCTCGCGTACCACCTCGGGCGAGATGCCTTTGCGCGCCAGCAGTTGCCCCTGCTCGTCCTCGACGATCGGACTGGGCTTTGCGATCTTCGTCTGGTCTAGCGTCGCCATAGGGCTCCCTTTGTGAATCCTGTGCTGTGGACTAAGAATTGTATCGAGACCGTCACGCCGAGCCGGTCGGCCAGCTGTTGTCGCCGGTGACGGCGCCCTTGACCACCTTCAAGCCGAGCAGCGCGCACTTACGCCGGGTGGCCGACACGGGAATGCCCAACAGGTCGATCGCCCAGTCGGCGTCGAGCCTGCCCACCTCCTCAAGCTCCATCCCCATCAGCTCCTCGGAGGCGATCGACGCCGAGGCCTGGGAGATCGCGCAACCGTGGCCGTGGAAGCGCAAGTCCTCGATCTTCCCGTCCTTCACCCGGATGTGCACGCCGAGCTCGTCGCCGCACAGCGGGTTGTGCTCCAGTGCCTCCATGTCGTGCGGGTCCAGCTCGCCGAAGTTGCGAGGGCGCTTGTAGTGGTCGAGGATGTAATCGCGGTAGAGGTCGTCCATCACAAACCAAAGACCTTCAGGCCGGCGAGCAGAGAGTCGATCAGCGCGTCCACGTCGCTTGGCTCGTTGTAAACGCCCATGCTCGCGCGTGCTGTCGCTCCCACGCCCAGGCAGTGCATCAGCGGTTGTGCGCAGTGGTGCCCGGCGCGGATGCACACGCCGCCACGATTGGCCAGCTCGGCGATGTCGTGCGCGTGCATCCCCTCGATCGTGAACGACACCAGCCCGCCGCGATTCTCTGCCTCGGGCGGACCGACGAAGCGCAGGCCCGGCACCTCCTGCAGGCGCGCGAGCAGGTAGCCGGTCAGCTCACGCTCGTGTGTGCGGACACGCTCCATTCCGAGCGCGGTCAAGTAGTCAACGGCCGCCCCCAGCCCCACCGCCTCTGCGATCGGCGGCGTGCCAGCCTCGAACTTGTAGGGCAGCTCGTTCCAGGTGGCACCGTCGAAGTCCACCGAGGCGATCATGTCGCCGCCGGTCAGAAACGGCTCCATCCGATCCAGGATCTCCGCGCGACCGTGCAACACACCGATGCCCGTCGGCCCGAGCGCCTTATGGCCGGTCCACGCGTAGAAGTCGGCGCCCAGAATGCTCAGGTCCACCGGCATGTGCGGCACCGCCTGGGCGCCGTCCACCAGCGAAGTCGCGCCCGCGGCGCGGATGCGCGCGGTCAGCTCCGCGACCGGCACGATCGTGCCGAGCACGTTCGACACGTGCGTGAACGCCACCAGCTTCACGTCGCCCCTCGCCAGCTCCCGGTCGAGCTGCTCGAGCGACAGTTCGCCGCGCTCGTCCACCTCTAGGTAGCGCAGCTCAGAGCCGCGTTCCTTGCATAGCTGTTGCCACGGCACGATGTTCGCGTGGTGCTCCATCTGAGTCGTGAGCACCGCGTCGCCGGGTCCCACGTTGGCGCGGCCCCACGCGTAGGCCACGAGGTTGATCGCCTCGGTCACGTTCTTGGTGAAGATCGTCGTCTTCGGCTCCCAGCCGACGAAGCTTGCGACCTTCGTGCGCGCGCCGTCGTAGGCGGCGTCGGCCTCTTGCGCCAGCGCGTAGACCCCGCGATGAACATTGGCGTTGCGCTCGCGGTAGTAGGCGCTCATAGCCTCGATCACCGCCGTCGGCTTCTGCGAGGTGGCGCCCGAGTCGAGGTAGATCAGCGGCCTTGTGTCGAACTCGCGGGCGAAGATCGGGAAGTCGTTTCGCACGTCGCGGGGCAGGCTCGTGGCAGTGCCGTCGATGGGGGCTGTCGGCGTGGGGGTATATATACTTTTTGTGTCAACTACCATAGTGACTACAATATGTAGCTATTATCGTAGGTCGAGCAAAAGCGGACATCACATCTCCGCGCCGGGCTGCTCTCTATCTGGCGGTCGCATAGGCCTCGATGTCGTCCTTTGCGCGCGCCAGCTTGCTCGCGACCTTGGTACGCACGAGCTCCTCCAGCGGCTCATCTTCGAGCTGCCCGAGCACCGGCTCGAAGAAGCCCTCGACGAGCAACCGCACGGCAGAAGGGCGATCGAGGCCGCGGCTGGCCATGTAGAAGATCGACGCCTCATCCAGTTCGCCCACCGTCCCGCCGTGTGAGGCCGACACGTCGTCGGCGGACACGAGCACGGAGGGGATCGCGTCCAGGCGGGCCTTCGGCGAGAGCATCAGCGTGTGGATCTGCAGGTAGGTGTGCGTCTTCTGTGCGCCCGGGTCGATCTGGATCAAGCCCTCGAAGCTCGCCCGGCTCTGACCGGTCGCGGCGCCGCGCCAGTGCACGTCCCCACCGGAGGGCCCGGTCTCGTGCAGGTCCACCGTGAACGTGTCCAGATGCTCCTGGGCCTCTGTGAAGAACAGGCCGCGGAAGGCCATGTCGCCGCCCGGCTCCATCACCGCAAGCTCGAGATGGTGGCGCACTAGATGGCCGCCGAGCAGTGCGGGCAGCCAGTGGCAGTAGGCGTCGCGGCCCACGCCCACGAAGCGGGTGGAGGCGTCGAATACATCACCACTGCCCCAATCCTGCACTTGCGCGAGGCGGCAGCGAGCGTTGTCCTGGAGGTACATCTCAAACGCGCCCGCGTGCAGCGATTGTTTGCCGTGTGCCCCTGGGATGTGGCCTCCGGGCTGGCCGCTTGTTCCCTCGGAATCTCCGCCTGCGCCTTCGGCGACGTCCGGTTCCGCGAAGTCGGCCGCAAGGTCGTGCTCGTGCACGCGGAAGTCGCTCGAGCGTCCGCCGATCACTAGCGTGCGGCCGTACTGCGCCACGCCGGGGCCCGAGATCGCGTACACGATCTCGAACGGGTCCTCAACGATCAGGCCCTCGGGCACGTGCAGGAACGCGCCGCCGGTCCAGAAGGCCGCGTTGGCGGCCTCCAGCTTGTGGCGGTCGATCGTCAAACGCTTGGAGTACCACCGCGCGAACAGCTCGCCGTGCAGCTCGGCGGCCTGCTCCAGCGAGCAGAGGATCACGCCCTGCTCGGCAAGCCGCCGGTCGAGCTCCACGTGCACCACCGAGGCGTCCAGCTGCACGATTCGTCCAGCGCGGGGGCGCTCGGGGATGGCGTTCCTCACGAGCTCGGGCACGCTCCCGTCGTGCGGGGTTGGTGTCGTCTCGCGTGGCACCAGCAGTCCCTCGTCAAGCTCGGCGAAGCTTGTCGTCCAGAAGCCCGAGCGGCGCCACACCGGCAGCTCGCTGTCCTCGAAGGCACGCAACGCCGCCTCGCGCAGCTGGGCGAGCGTGCGACCGTCACCATCGCCGGCTCCCGCCAGCGCGTGGTAAAGCGACGCCTCGCGGTGGCGTCCCGGCTTGACCGCGACAGCCGCCGAGGAGTTGCCGTTGGTGGCCGTGCCGACCGTTGTGTCAGGCACTCGCGCCGACCTCCTGGCGGATCTGGTCGTAGCCCTCGCGCTCCAGGCGCTCCACCAGCTCCACGCCGCCCTCCAGCACGATGCGCCCGTCCATCAGGATGTGTACGAACTGAGGCTTTACGTAGTGCAGGATGCGCTGGTAGTGGGTGATGATCAGCGCACCGAGCCCCTGCTCGTCGTGCAGCTTCTGCACGCCCTCGGCGACGGTGCGCAGTGCATCGATGTCGAGGCCCGAGTCGGTCTCGTCGAGGATCGCGACATCGGGCGAGAGCATCGCCATCTGCAGGATCTCCGCGCGCTTCTTCTCGCCGCCGGAGAAGCCGTCGTTGAGGTGGCGGGAAGTGAAGGCTCTGTCAACGTCGAGCAGCTCGATCGCGTGCTGCAACTGCACGCCGAACTCCTTCACGCGGATTGGCTCCTCCCTTTTCGCATTGATCGCCATGCGCAGGAAGTTGGCCACCGACACGCCCGGAATCGATACTGGGTACTGGAAGGCGAGGAACAACCCCGCCTTGGCGCGCTCGTGCGACTCAGCCTCGGTGATGTCCTCGCCCTTGAACACGATCTTGCCTTCGGTCACCTCGTAGGAGGGGTGGCCGAGGATTGTGTTGGCGAGCGTCGACTTGCCTGAGCCGTTGGGTCCCATCAGGGCGTGAACCTCGCCCTTGTCGATGCTCAGGTTGACACCCTTGAGGATCTCGCGATCCTCGGTGCGCACGTGCAGGTTGATGATTTCGAGGTCGGCCATGGTTCCTTTGTTCTAAGCGGGGACGGGGATGGGAAAATGTTTAGGCAGGGATTGAGGGAAGCGGGGCGGAGGCAGGTATCGGGGAAGCGGGAAGCGGTGTGGATGGAGCACTGGTCGTGCCGTTCGTGGCGGCTACTAGCGCTTGTGCTTCATTCCCCACCAAGAGATCGGCGAGGGTCGTCTCGCGCAGCGTGCGCACGATCGAGAAGCGCACGCGTGTCCACAGTAGCTTGGTGGGACAAATGGAATCGGACCCCACCCGCCCGGACTCGCGCGAGCACACCACGCGCCCATCCGAGGCTTGAGAGATGCACTCGATCGGGGCGATCGCCCCCTCCAGTGCCTCGACGACCTCGGCCATCGTGATCTGCTCTGCGCTACGCGCCAACATGTAGCCACCGCGCGAGCCTCTGCGACTGTCGATCAAGCCCGCCTTGCGCAAGCGCGCGACAAGGTGCTCCAGGTAGGCAAGCGGTAGAGCGTCGTGCTCGGCGATCTCGGCCAGCGGCACGACCGACTCGACGCCGTCGGGAGCGTTGCCGGCTCGCCGAGCCAGCTCCACCATCACGCGCACGCCGTACTCGGCCTTGGTTGAGAACATCATTGCTTGAATACCTACCTGCTGGCTAGGGTATCAGCCTCAAGTTGATGCTCGCGAGTCGGCAGACGGGGCGGCATAGTGGGTGAGAGAATCGCGCTATTAGGAGGCTGCAAGCAGTCGGATGTCGTGGGCGAGGCTTTCGGGAGTTATCTGTTCGAGGCCGAAGCCGACGCGCTCGGTGCCGTCACGGTCGATCAGCAGAACTGTGGACCCAGCTTCAGAGGCGGCCTTGCCCGTGCTCACTGGGGGGATCGCGTAGGCCTTCCATATAGGTTGCAATTCCTTCGCTGTGCCCCTCAGATATTCGACCCGTCCGCTCAACGAGGTTTCGCCCAGGAAGCGGTTCACGCTCGCGTGTGTATCTGCCTGTGGGTCGGTGCTCACGAAGATCGTCGCGACATCGCGTGTGCCTTCGACTTCGTCGAGCGCTCCCCGCACCTGATCGGCGACCAGCACGCACGTTCGACAGCTGGAGAAGAGAAAGGCGAGCACCACCACCTTTCCGCGGTAAGCGCTCAGTGACACGCGCTGTCCACGCTGATTTGTCAGCGTGAAGTCGTGCCCGCGTACATCGGGCGGAAACGCGGCGCCGTCGAAGTTGCTGCTGTGGCTGGCGCTGGACGTGCTCGAGCCGGGGGAGAAGCCACCGTGACCGTCGCCGAGGACGATCGCCAGCACCAGCGCGATCGCCAGGATGGCGGACAAGGCTAGGAGTACGAGGCGAGGTTGATAGCGCACCGGCAGGCAAGGGTAGGGGACCGGTCAACGCACACGCTGAACCTCAAGCGGGCAGGCCGTCAGCCGAGGCCGCGAATGTTGGGTGGCGAGCCGCTCGAGCAGCTATTCAAATGTGGAGCGTTGGGCGCTATACTTTTTGAAGTTCCATGAATTCCGACCGCAATTCAGGAGATTTCAGATGAGCCCGTCGAGTGCGGATCTGCTGCGCCAGGTCAAGAGCGAAATAGACGAGGTTGACCCGTCCGAGGTCAAGGAGCTCTTGCAAGAGGGCGCTGTGATCATCGATCTGCGCGAGACCGACGAGCTTGCCTCCGGCATCCTGCCTGGCGCCAAGCATGTGCCGCGCTCCTACCTGGAGACACGCATTGAGGGCATCGTGCCGAACCGCGATGCCCACGTGATCCTCTACTGCGCCTCGGGCAACCGCTCCGCCTACGGCGCACGCACCCTGCGCGACGATCTCGGCTATGAGCATGTCGAGTCGATGACAGGCGGTATCACGTTGTGGAAGGACCGTGGCTATGAGGTCGATGTGCCGCGCACGCTGTCGGCCGAGCAACGCGATCGCTACTCACGCCACCTGCTGATCCCCGAGATCGGCAACGAGGGCCAGCAGAAGCTGCTCGACGCGAAGGTCCTGCTGCTCGGTGCCGGCGGCCTGGGCTCGCCTACCGCGTTGTACCTCGCCGCTGCCGGCGTCGGCACGCTCGGGATTGTCGACGACGATGTCGTCGATCTTTCGAACCTGCAACGTCAGGTGATCCATTCCACCCAGCGCATCGGCATCCCCAAGGTCGACTCCGCCGAGGAGGCGATCCATGGGCTCAACCCCGACGTGAAGGTCGTCAAGTACCCCGTGCGTCTGGACGCCTCCAACATCATGGAGATCATCGAGGGCTACGACGTGATCGTCAACGGCGTTAACAATTTCCCCACGCGCTATCTGCTCAACGACGCTACCGTGCGCCTGAAGATCCCGGTCGTCTCCGCCTCGATCCTCGGCTTCGACGGCCAGCTATCAGTCTTCAAGCCCTATGAGGGACCGTGCTATCGCTGCCTCTTCCGCGAGCCGCCGCCGGCCGAGCTTGCACCTTCGTGCGGCGCCAACGGCGTACTAGGCGTGCTGCCCGGGACGATGGGACTCTTGCAAGCAACAGAGGTCGTGAAGCTGATCCTCGGCATCGGCGATCCGGCGATTGGGCGTCTGTTGCTCTATGACGCGCTCGCTGCGACGCTCACCGAGGTCAAGGTCCACCGCGACCCCGAGTGCCCGATCTGCTCGCGCCCACCGGAGGAGATCTCAGACGATGAGATGGGCGTGTTCCCGGACTACGAGGCGTTTTGCGCGGCGGCAGGGTAGCCTCCCCGACCACGATGGCCAAGATCAAGATCCCACCCGTACTGCGCCCCTCCGTGGGCGGCGAGCGCGAGGTCTCCGCCTCCGGCGAGAGCGTCGGCGAGATCCTGCGCGACCTGGCCGACTCCCACCCCGCCACCGCCGACCAACTCTTCGCGGCCGACGGTGAGCTGAATCGCTACGTCAACGTCTACCTCAACGACGAGGACGTGCGCGTGCTCGACGGGCTCGACACCGCGGTCGCGGATAGCGACACGGTTGTAATCCTGCCGGCGATGGCCGGCGGGCGCTGAACGTCCAAGTTTCCGCCCAGCGCTAAATATTCCGACCGGGGGCACGACTATGTTCTCATGCCAGTGCGAACCGGTCGTCCTCTCAGCCTGCCCCGTCTCATAGCCGCGCTTTGCTGTGCGCTGGCGGCGTACGCCACCACAGCAATTCTGGCCGCGCCTGCCGGTGCGTGGGAACACAACAAAGCGCCCGAATACTCGCTGTCGATCGTCGAGGGAGCCGACACGCCGCTGGAAGGTTCGATCGAGCACGTCAGCGCTGGTGTCAATTCGAAAGCCGAAGTGACCGTGTCGCTCATCCACAACGGTCTCGTCGTGGAGCAAGACAAACACGAAGAAGGCGCCCAGCTCTCGCAGGTGCCGCAGGTGGGTGACGTGGTTACCTTTGAATCCCAGGGCTTCACCACGTCAGTCACCTACGACGGGCTGCCCTCGCTGGAATCCACCGTATGCGCCGGCTCGACCAACTTCTCCGGACAGCGTACTGCCGGGTACACGGTTGAAGGTGGCTACTACACCGTCATTCCTCACTCGCCTTACTCCGCGCAGCGCACCTTGGCCCAGGTCCAGGTGCTTAGCGGGTCAAGCTTCGGAGGCGACTTCCTCACACCGCTCGTCAGTGGCGAGACCGTCTACGTCGTCGAGTCGCTGACTTCGCCGCTTGCGGGTGGCGCGACGTTCACCTACTCCAGCGAGTACGACCGTCCGGTTGGCGGCTGCCCGCCCCCGCTGCTCCCTCCACCGCCGCCGCCACCGCTTGCGCTCGCAGGGGCGTTCTCCAAATTTACCGGAAGCTCGATCGTCAAGCTGCTCCGCTCCGGATGGTTGACCCACGTGACGATCAACCAGCCCGGGACGATCGTCGAGGACCTCTACCAGCACAGCGGCATCCTGCCGGCGTTCGCGGCGAGGAGCAAAACCAAGCGACCGCGCAAAGAGCCCAAGGCGCTGCTGCTTGCGCGGGGCACGACCACCGCCAAAGCGCCCGGCACGGTGGCGGTCACGATGCACCTCACCTCCGCCGGTCGGCGTCTGCTCAAGCATGCACGTAGCGTCAAAGTGGTGCTGATCACGACACTGACCGCAAGCTCGGGCGCGAAGCTCGCGCTTGGACGCCACTCCCTTACGCTTTACCGCTAGAGCCACGTCTCCGACTGGCGCAACCGCAGATGTCGGTCTCGACCCGTCGATCCTCTCACTAGACGGGCCCACGTGGGCCTTGGAGGGTCGTTGAAGCGCGTTCTTCAAGCCGCGTCGCTATTGCTCAGCGCGATCGCATGGCTGCAGCCTCCCGCCGTGCTCCCCCTGCCCTCGCGCACCGGCGCCGAAGGTCCGCCGCGGCCGTTCGGGGTCGAGCCACCGGCGGGCCGAGAACCCTCGAATACTCCACCGTCCTTTGTGCGGACTCAGAACCATGCGCTGCTCTACGGCCCGTTCCCACGCGGAGGACTCGTGCGGGGCGTCTCTGACGGAGACCTGATGCTGAGCGAAAACGTCGAAGTCCGCGCGCAGACGATGAGTCGGACACGAGGGCTCGGTGGGAGTGTGGCGCGCATCCCTGTGGACTGGCGCAACGTCGTGGAAGCCAACCCGCCCGCGAGCCTTCAGGCGCGCGACCCCGCCAGTCCCGCTTACCACTTCGCCCAGCTCGACGCGGCCGTGCGCAGTGCCGTGGCCGCCGGTCTGCAGCCGCTGTTGGTCGTCTCCCACGCGCCCGCCTTCGCCGAAGCCTCCCACCGCTGGCCATACGCATATCCGGGGAGCTGGGCACCCAGCCCGGTGGCGCTCGAAGAATTCGCGGTGGCTCTTGCCAGCCGCTACGACGGCGCGTTTCCCGACCCGCTTCATCCCGGCGCCGCGCTCCCGCGCGTACGCTTCCTGCAGGCTTGGAACGAGCCCAACCTCGCGCGCTACCTGGAGCCTCAGTGGGTGGCGGAAGGCCGACACTGGAGCGCCTTCTCGCCGCATCTCTACCGCCAGCTGCTGAACGCCTTCTATACCGGCGTCAAGTTGGTGCAGCCAAGCGACACGGTCATCGCCGCCGGGATCGCCCCCGAGGGCGAACCGGCGGGCGTGGGGGCGATGGCGCCGGTCACGTTCCTGGAAGGGCTGCTGTGCCTGGGAGCGGCGCGCGCCGGCTGTGTGGAAAAGCCCCACCTGGACGTGCTCGCCTTCCACCCGCTGTCCGTCTTCAACCCCGACGTCCCGGCGGTGTCCAAGCTCGACGTGGCAGTCTCCGACATCGCCAAGGTCACCGATCTGCTCGCGCGTGCGGAGCGCCAGCACACGGTGCTGCCCGCCGGTCCCCGGCCGCTGTGGGTGACCGAGCTGAACTGGGACAGCTCGCCGCCCAGCTCTACAGGCGTGCCCGACTCGCTGCAGGCCGCGTGGATCTCGCGCGCGCTGCATCGCCTGTGGGTGGCAGGTGTTAGCCTCGTCGATTGGCAGTTCCTGATCGACCCCTACGGTGGGACTCCACTGGCTTCGCCCGATGGCAGCATCAACCTCTACCCGCGACCCGCCGGGCTATATGCACCTGGACCGGGAGGTGATACCGCCCTTGCTCGACCCAAGCCCTTCCTGCAAGGCTTCACGTTGCCGTTCGACCCGCTGCGTGTGAACCGACGGCAGCTGCGCATATGGGCGCTGCTCCTGCACGCCAGTCAGTCGGCTCTCCTACAACGGCAGGGCCGCGGAGGGCGGTGGGCCACGATCGTCCTCCTACACGCCAACCGCTATGGCGTGCTCAATCAACTTCTACGGTTGACCGGTCCTGCGCGTCTGCGACTACGGACTGGGAAGCTCGTCTCGGCGCCTATATCGGTGCCTCGGACATCAAGCGCTTTGTAAGGTGGCAGGCGCGCCACGCGCCATACACCTGCGTTGGCTCTCTAAGGCAGCTCTAGGCCTGTGCCGCGATGGGCTCTGGAGTGGTTGCGACGTCCTGCATGCCCGCTGGGGGCACGTGACTCATCGCGTGCTCAGCCAGCGCGGTGATCGTGAGGCTCGGGTTTACGCCCACGTTTGCCGGAACAGCCGAACCGTCGCAGACGAGCAGGTTCTCGTAGCCGAAGACGTGCTGGTGGGCGTCCACCACGCCGTGCTCCGCGTCGGCGCCGATCACCGCTCCGCCCAAGATGTGGGCGGTGGTGGGGATGTTCAGAGCGGCCTCGGTGAACGAGCTCTGAGCGATGCCACCGGTACGCTCAGCAAACCATTCGGCTGCCTTGTTCGCGACCGGTATGAATGTGGGGATCGGACGCTCGGGGTCCTGTTCGGTGCTCAACCACAGCGTTTTGAACGGGCCCTGTTTGGGGCGCAGCGCGATCGCGTTGTCCAGCGTCTGCATAACGAGGATGATGATCGTGCGCCGCGACCAGTTCTTGGGGCGCACAACTTGCACGAAGCGCTTGGGATGACGAATGATCTGCCCGAGCAGCTTCAGCGGCCGCGTCGCGCGCGTGCCATCGCCCGTCAGCAACGTGTTCAAGCGGCTCATCGAGTCGCCGTCGTTGCCGTAGGTGACGGTCTCGATATGCGTGTGTGCGTCGGGATAGATGCTCGAGGTGATCGCAACTCGTTTGATCAGGTTCTCCGGATAACCCTCAGGCACAGTCACGGCGAGGATCGCCTCGCTGTTGGTGCGTACCAACTCTCCCAGCCGCGCAGAGATGCGCGGTAGTGAGCCGCCCAGGCGGCAGCGCTGCAAGAGCGTATTTGTACCGAGCGGGCCAGCCGATACGACCACGCCGCGAGCGCGTTGCAGCTTGCGTTCGCGGCGCACCCACGCGCCCGAGCGAATGCTTTCGACCTCATAGCCGTCGCTACCGTCGCCCGCGCCCAGCGGGCGAATGTCGATCACCGTGCGTTCGGGGGAGACGCGTGCGCCGCGCTTTTCCGCCAGGTAGAGGTAGTTCTTCACAAGCGTGTTCTTCGAGCCGTGCGGACAGCCAACCATGCAGCGACCGCACAGCTGACAGCCGGTGCGATCAGGGCCCTCGCCATCGAAGAAAGGGTCTGCGACGCGCTTGCCGGGCTCACCGAAGAACACGCCGACGGGCGTCTTTTTGTAGGTGTCAGAGACACCCAGCTCCTCACCCAGTTCGCGCAACAGCTGGTCGGCGGGATCGTCATGCGGATTCATCGTCACCCCGAGCATCCGCTGTGCTTCCTCGTAGTGAGGGGCAAGCTCTGACTCCCAGTTAGCGATCCCCGACCACTGCGCGTCCTCGAAGAACGGCGTCGGCGGCACGTACAGCGTGTTGGCGTAGCCGAGGCTGCCGCCACCGACGCCACAGCCGCTCACGACTGACACGTCTTTGAACGTCGTCAGGCGGAAGATGCCCTTCCAGCCGATCTTCGGGCGCCAGAAGTAGCGCTTGTAGTCGGCGGTGGACTCGGGAAACTCGTGGTCGGCAAAGCGCCGGCCGCACTCGAGCACACCGACGCGATAGCCCTTCTCCGACAGACGTAGCGCCGAGACGCTGCCGCCGAAGCCCGAGCCGATCACCAGCCAGTCGTAGTCGAAGTCCCCTGCCATCTCCGCTATCAGCATATTGGTTATCTGGCCAGTTCATCGTGGGGGCGGCTGCCTGCTCGATGGTCCGCTTCGCCTGTGGCGATCGGGCTCGGCTTTCCGGGAGATCGTGTTGGGTCGCCGAGCCGTCTGCGTTTTACTCAGCCGAGCGATTCGGCGCGACGCTCAGACGGCGCTATATTCCGTGAAGTAATGGCTGCGGAGCGGGTCCAGAACAAGCCGTGCGGAGGTCGCTACGGCGACATCGTCCAATCGATCGGCAACACGCCGCTCGTGGAGCTGCCGCGCCTATCGCCCAAGCCTGGTGTGCGCATCTGGGCCAAGCTCGAGTCGCGCAACCCGACCGGCTCGGTCAAGGATCGCGTCGCTCGTGCGCTGATCGAGGACGCCGAGAGCCAGGGCGCGATCCTTCCGGGGCAGACGATCCTCGAGCCTACCTCCGGCAACACCGGCATCTCGCTCGGCATGATCTGCTCGCGCAAGGGCTACCGCTTGAAGGTGGTCATGCCCGAGAACGTCACTCCGGAGCGCACCCAACTGCTGAAGATGTATGGGGCGGAGATCGTCTACTCAGAGGGCTCCAAGGGCTCCAACGGTGCGGTCGAGAAGGCGCTCGACATGGCCGAGAAAGATTCCTCCTACTACATGCCCTACCAGTACGGCAACATGGCCAACCCAAACGCCCACTACAACGGCACGGCGCTAGAGATCCTGGAGGAGCTGGACGAGGTCTCGGCGTTCGTTGCGGGCCTTGGTACAGGTGGCACATTGATGGGCAACGGGCGGCGTTTGAAGGAGACCTTCGGCGACGCCGTGAAGATCGTCGCTGCCGAGCCGATGCAGGGCGAGCCCGTTCAGGGCCTGCGCTCGCTCGATGATGGGTTCATCCCGCCGATCATCGACCTCTCTATCTTGGATCGCAAGATCTTCGTTACGAACACCGACGCAATCCTATGGACGCGCAAGCTGCTTGACGAGGAGAGCGTCTTCGCGGGCGTCTCAAGCGGTGCGATCGCGCGTGTCGCGGTGCGTATCGCCGGTGAGTTGGACGAGGGCAACGTAGTCTTCGTCGTCGCCGACGACGGCTGGAAGTATTTGTCGAGCGGTATCTACACGCTGCCGATCGAGGAGATCGAGAACCTCGACTCCACCGTTTGGTGGTGAGCCACGATGAAGATTGCGTCTGAGCTGCTCGAGCAGATCATCGCGCACGCGCGCGAGGAGGCGCCAGGCGAGTGTTGTGGAGTCGTAGCGGTGGAATTGGGCTCCGATGGAGCACCGGCGCGCGGGGTTCGCGTTCAACGGGCCGTCAACGCCGCTGAAGAGAAGTATCGCCCGCTTCGTTTCGAAATCGAAGGCCTGGAAGTCATGAAGTTGCTTGACTCAATCGAGGATGACGGGTTCGCGCTCGGTTCGATCTACCATTCGCACACGCGCACTGAGCCCTATCCGTCGCAGACCGATATCAACTTCGCGGCTCGCTGGCCAGGCGTCGAGTGGATCATCGTTGGGCTGGCTGATCCCGACCGACCGGAGATCCGCTCATATCTGATCGAGGAAGGCATCGTCCGTGAGGTGGAGATCGGGCAAATCGCGGTCTAGCGACCGCGTGCATCTTGTCAAGGTTGCCTATGCGCGCAACCTGGCCGAGGCTGAATTGATTCAAGGACTCTTGAGCCAGGAGCATATCCCCAGCATGCTCAAGCGCAACGGGGGCTTCGACGTGCCAGATTTGATCGCCGCCGGCGCACGCGACGTGCTCGTACCCGTGTCGCAGGCCGACCGGGCGCGGGAGCTGTTGGCGTAGGGTCGCTCAGACGAGAACCGGCTGGCCCATGGGCTGCCCGGCTTCGCGAGTGATCGACTGGATCTCTTCAGCTGCCCGTTCAAACTCGCCGTCGGAGAGCACCGGTGTGCCCTCGAAGGGCAGTTCGCGCTGGAGCTCAAGCCAAGAGCTGCAAACGCCGTACTCGTCCTTGACCTTAACGGTCACGGGACGGGGAATCCTGTAGGTGCGCAGCAGCAGCACGTGTAGGGGGTGGCGGCGCTTCCATTCCAGGCGCTTCTCGGCGTAGTCAGGTGTCCACACGTAAAACGGTGACAGCGCGTCCACGCAGCGCGGATCTGAGATCGTGAAGTGACCCGCCACTTCAGCCCACGCCCTGATACGCACGCGCTCGGGCTGCTGGATGCCGCCTTCGACGCTGAACGCATTCACCGACGGCTCGCCGTCGTTCCACACGCCTTCCTCGAGCGCACGCCGTAGCTCCGGCTGGTGAGACTCGCGTACGAGGTCGTTGCGCTGGTGATCGAATGTGGGATACAGGAAAAAGCGGTCGTGATCGAGCTTGAAGTGCTTTTCGGGCTCGCGAATACCGCCCTTGCGCAGGGTGATGAGCTGCTCGCCTTCGGCGAGGGCGCGGACGGTGACCGCCCATTCCTTGAGAGCAATTGGCATTTTGAAAAGACCTGACTACGAGAGATCGTCTGAGAACCGTGCGACCCCATCCGCGCCGCCCAGAAGGCGTTGGCGCGGGGTGCCGCTGCCCTTAAAGATACGAAATCCGAGCGAAAATCCCAAATCCCCTGCAAATCGAAATGTTTTTCGGCGATCTGGGC
The DNA here is from genome assembly GCA_963827045.1 of uncultured Solirubrobacterales bacterium. Taxonomy (GTDB): domain Bacteria; phylum Actinomycetota; class Thermoleophilia; order Solirubrobacterales; family Solirubrobacteraceae; genus Palsa-744. Next base: position 106,414 of record CAWGZH010000002.1, on the reverse strand, counting down.
TTGATGAACTCAGAGGAGCGGGCTCATCAAACGGCTTTTGCTACCCCGGCGAGTCGCACTCTTGCGGAGGTCTCGCGCCAGCAGTCGCAGGTATGCGTGGCGGTTGCAGAGGATCGTGTGTCTGCCCGTAGCGGCGAATTGACGGCGTGAGCGACGCTCGCCGCCTGCGTTGATCGCCCGCCACATGCTCTGGCGCTCGGGGATGCGCAGTCGCCCGGCGAAGACCTCTGCCAGCCACGCGGCCTGACGTTCGACTATCTCGAATAGGCCGGGCCCGGGCTCCACCACGCCGACGAAGGCTAGGCCGGGAGCATCTGGTGCGAGGATGCGCCGGTAAAGCGGAAACTCCCAGCCGCTGCCGCGACCAAGATATTCAGGTAGGAAAGGGAAATTGATCCGGTAGCCGGTCGCGAACACGATCGCGTTGACCGCTTCTTCGCTTCTGTCTTCGTAGACGACCCGTTCGCCAGTGAGCGCGCGGATGCGTGGCTTGGTCGTGAACGCCCCTGCGGCGAGCGCGGCTTGCATCGAGGAAGAGGTGATCGCGGGCAAGCGCGTCTCGATCAGGCGATGGCGTGGCGGGGGCAGTGCGCCGCGGTTGGGAGTCGCTCCAGAAGCACTCATCATCGCGCGTACCATCAACCGCACGATCGGCAGTGGGACAAGCGACATGGCGGCGATGTCGAAGTCGTCGAAGGGCCGGCCGAACACCCGACGAGGGATCAGATGGTGGACCTGACTGCTCGCGAGGGTCGTCCGCGCGGCTGCAGCGGATATCTCGGTCGCGATGTCCAACGCGGACTGAGCGCCGCCGACGACGACGACACGCTGGCCGGAGAAGGGCTCCGGCGTGCGGTAGTCGTGCGCATGCATGAGCGTGCCGTCGAAGTCGCCTGCAAGCGCAGGAATCTGCGGATCCCAATAGTGGCCGCAGGCAACTACGACTGCGTCGAAGTGTTTTGGCTGCTGTCCTCGGGCCGCTACCTCCCAGCCGCCGCCCGTCGGGCGGACCCGCTCCACCCACGCGTCGCAAACGACAAAGCGCCCCAGATCGTTCTCGCGAGCGTATCTCTCCAGGTAGGCGAGCATGTCGCTGTGGTGCGGGTACTCCGGCACAGCCGTGGACATGGGCAGGCTCGGATATTGCATGCGCCTCTTCGACGTGTTGGTGGAGAGAGACTTATACGCCGCGGAAAGGCCGCTGTCGTTCTCATAGCGCCACATCCCGCCGATCGCCGAGCCGGCCTCGTAAGTCGTAACCTGGTTGCCTGCTCTGGCCAGCTCGCGAGTGGCCGCAAGCCCGGACATGCCGGCTCCGATCACGCAGATACGGCGTGCCGTTCGACTCACCCGTGTGCCTTTCGGCCAGCCCCGGCGTGTCTCGATGATTTTGTGTGATTCGACTGTTTTGTGTCATTAGGCTGAGTTGTGTCATTAGGCTGCGTTGCGTTTCTCGGCGCCTTCCGCGGAGCTTTCGCGCGCCTGGGCTCGTACTCGGGGGCCTCGACGGGTACGCTGGGTGGACCGTCGAGCGCCTGTCTGACTCGAGCAAGCACTCTGATTCCCTGCCTGATGGTCGTAGGCGGTTGATTTGCATATCCAAGGATGAGCCCAGGCGGTCCTTGTAGCTGGTCAAAGCGGGCACTGGAGAGCCCCTGGACGCTGATACCGTGATCGAAAGCCGCCGCAACGAGGCCCAGCTCGTCAGCGTCGTCGGGAAGATGCACGACGGTATGCAGTCCCGCCGGGATCCCGTGCAGGCGCACGTCGGGCATGTAGCGCTCGATCGCCTCGGCAAGCGCTATGCGCCTCTGGTGGTAATGAGGGCGCATGCGGCGCAGATGGCGGTCGAGCTCTCCGTGTTCGAGAAAATGTGCGAGCGTGATCTGCGCAAGGGTGTCGCTGCCGTAGTCGTTGAGCGCCTTCTCGCCGGTAACAGGCCCGACCAGCGGCGCGGGCAGGATGCTCCAGGCGGTGCGCAGACCGGGTGCGAGGGTCTTACTGGCGGTGCCGCTGTAGACGACGCGCTCAGGAGCAAGCCCCTGCAGCGCGCCGATCGGCTGGCGGTCGTAGCGGTACTCGGCGTCATAGTCGTCCTCGACGATCAGCGCGTCCTCGCGCTCGGCCCACCTGAGCAGAGCCATGCGGCGCTGTGGGGCGAGCACGACGCCGCTTGGAAACTGATGGGCGGGCGTGACGACGATCGCGTCGGCATGTATGTCCAACAGGCAATCGGTGGTAACCCCGTACTCGTCGATCGGGACCGGCACAGCCGTGAGCCCGAGGTGCGCGACGATCGCACGGTGCATCACGAACCCGGGGTCTTCGAGCACGACGCGTTCAGCCCCCTGGTTGCGCAGCGCGCGCAGCACGAGCGTCAAGGCTTGCGTATGACCCGTAGAGATGAGCATGCACTCGGGGTCGGCGACCGTGCCGCGCACGCGGCCAAGGTATTGGCTGAGGGCGTGCCGCAGCTCGCCGGCGCCGCGCGCGTCGCCGTAGCCAAGCGCGCTGTGCGGCGCGCTCCGCAGTGCACCGCGCAGCGAGCGGACCCACGCCGCACGAGGAAAGCGTGAGAGATCGGGATGACCGGGATGAAAGTCATGGCGCATCGACGGGGCATGTGCGCTGGCCGGGAGGGCAGGCTCGTCTGTATGCGGCACGTGCACGTGTACCGCGCCGGCGACGCGGGTGGCGTCCCCCTGTCGGGTCTCGAGATAGCCTTCGGCTCGCAACTGCTCGTAGCTCTCCACGACGACGCCGCGCGAGACGTTGAGTTGGTCGGCAAGCGCACGGGTAGTCGGCATCCGCGTACCGGCGGGCAGACGCCCCGCGCGGATCGCTGCGCGGATTTGCGTCTCCAGCTGAACGTGCAACCGTTCGGGGCTGGCGCGGTCGATATCGATGAGTAGCTTGAGCGAAGACATTGGTCCTGTGTGGAATGCGAAATTGGTCCTGGTTTGAAGACCAGTGATGCGTCAACGTAGCGCATCGATGTCGCTTTCCAAAGACAACTGTTCACAGTCGAAGGCCCGAGGTGTCGGAGAGTTCACGCCAGGGTCGAGATATGCGTGCCGATCGCCGGAGGGCTGCGATATCCATGTGGTGGGATCGCCGGAGGGCTGCGGAAATGCGTGAGGTTACGGTCGTCGGCGGGGGGCTCGCGGGACTGGTGGCGGCGATCACAGCCGCCGAAGCCGGCGCCTCGGTGGTGTTGCTGGAGGCGCAGGCCGAACTGGGCGGTCGCGCCCGCTCGGCTTCAGGCCCGTTCGTCGCCAATTTCGGTCCGCATGCTCTCTACAAGGGCCTCTCCAACTGGCACTGGCTCAAGCAGCGAGACCTACTGCCAGCGACGGTGACCCCCCGAGCCACCTCGGTGCGCTTCTACGCCAGCGGGCGTATGCACAAGACGCTCCCGCTCAGTTTGCTGCGCGCATTGCCGCTGATCTTCGCCGATGCCCCCAACGACCAGGACTTTCGCTCATGGCTCAGCGCGAAGCTGGGTGAGCGAAACGCGGCTCTGCTGAGCGGATACGCCGGGGTGCTCACCTTCCATCACGATCCGGGATCCCTCTCAGCCGCCTTTGTAGCAGAGCGCTTCCGCTGGGTCTACCTGCCCCCGAGCATCCGTTTCGTAAAGGGTGGTTGGAGTCAACTGGTTGCTTGCCTGCAGCGGCGTTTGGAGGAGTTGGGCGTGCGCGTGAAGACCGGCGAACGTGTGCGAGATCTTCCAGAATCGCCGGTAATCGTGGCGAGCGAACTGTCCCAAGCCCGCGCACTGCTCGGCGACGAGACGCTGCACTGCGATGGCGCCACGGCCGTACTGCTTGACATCGGGCTGCGCTCCCGACGCGGTGACCCGGGCGCCGTCATCGACCTCGATCGGGGTGCGCTGGTGGAGCGCTTCTCCGCGTGGGACAAGAGTCTCGCACCGCCCGGCTGCGAGCTCATCCAGGCGCACGTCGGGATCAGCGACAGCGAGCAGGCCGATCGCGGAATCGCCCACTTGGAGAACCTGCTGGACAAGGCATATGCAGGCTGGCGCGAGCGTGTCGTATGGAGACGCCGGCAGCTATCGAGCGATCGCAGCGGTGCTGTCGATTTGCCGGGACGCTCTTGGCGAGATCGACCCGCGATTGACCGTGGTGGCGGGGTGTTCCTCGCTGGTGACATGGTGGCGGCGCCAGGCTTCCTGGGTGAGGTGTCCTTTACCAGCGCCCAACAAGCAGCTCAGGTCGCTGTCCGCTGGAAGCCGAGCGTGAGCTCAGTCGCCCTTCCAGCCGTGGCAAAGGGGAGACTGGCGATATGACCGTTCTGCTCGCAGGCGCTACCGGGACTCTGGGCCGCTGTCTCCTCGACGAGCTTGTGCAACGAGGCGAGACCGTTCGTGCGCTCGTGCGCAGCGACGCGCGGGCCGCGACGCTCACCACAGCGCCGACGGAGGTCGCTGTGGCCGACCTGGCCGACCCTGGCGCCGACCTGGACGGCGCGTGTCGCGCAGCGCAGACCGTCATCTCGGTCGCGGGCCTGTCGTGCACCACACGCAAGCTCCCCGAGCGCGGCCGCTTCATGCCCGTCAACTTCGAGGGCAACCGCCGCCTACTCGAGGCGGCCATCCGCGCTGGCGCCCAGCGCTTCCTGTATGTCTCGATCCTACAAGCGCCGCGCCTGCGACAACTCGAATACATCGATGCGCACGAGCGCTTCGTGGAACTGCTCCAGGCTAGTCCGATCCAGAGCACGATCGTGCGCGCCAACGGTTTTTTCGCGGGTTATCTGGAGCTGTTGGATCTTGTCGCCTCGCCTGGCCCGGGGACGCTGATAGGCAAGGGCGACGCCAAGGACAATCCGATCCACGAGGCGGACCTGGCAGTCGCGTGCCTCGATGCGCTCGATCGCGGTGAGCGGGAAGCGGATGTCGGCGGCCCGCAGACTTTCACTCGCCGCGAGCAGCTCGAACTGGCCTACGAGATCAGCGGGCGCCGGCCTCGCATCGTCAAACTGCCCGCCGGCGTCGCTCGTGCGAGCGCCACGCTGCTGCTTCCAATCGACGCCCGTCGGGCACAGGTCATCAGGTTCCTCACCGCGATCTGCCTAATCGACATGGTCGGTCCGGCATTCGGGCAACGTCGTTTGGGCGACTACCTGAAGGCAGCCGTCGCGGACGCGGACCACGCCCACACAACTCGACTACCCTAGGCTTTCACAGCCGCCGTCCGGCGAGCCCCTCGGCCGACTCGATCAATGCCGCATAGTCATCGGCGCCGTGTCCGCGCCCGACCGTCGCGGCGAGCAGATCGCGTGCGTGAGCGGCCGCCGGGAAGGGTACGCCAGCCGCCTGCGCTTCCTCGAGACACAGGCGCACGTCCTTGAGCAGGTGCTCGGTCTTGAACAACGTCGAATAGTCGTGGGCACGCATCGGCCCAGACTTCATCTGCATCTGCGCCGAGGCGCCTGAGCCGCTCTGGGTCACTGCCACGAGCGCATCCAAGTCAACGCCGGTCGCCTTGGCGAGTAGCAGCGCCTCGGCCACAGCCGCGGCGTTTGCGGCTCCGAGGGAATTGTTGATCAGCTTGAGCATCTCGCCCTGACCAAGTTCGCCGACGTGCACGATCAGCTCGCCCATCGTTTCGAGCAGCGGCTTCACGCGCTCGAACTCCCCGGCCTCGCCACCGGCCATGATCGTCAGCGTCCCCGCTTCGGCGCGTGGCGAGGAGCCAGTCACGGGCGCGTCGATCATTCCAATCCCGCACTCCTTCAAGCGCGCGGCGATACGGCGCGTGTCGGTCGGTGCAATCGTCAACATGTCCACACAAAGCAGACCGTCTTTGGCGCCGTCGGCCACACCGTTCTCGCCGCACAGCACGCTCTCGACCTGGGCGCCGTCAACGACCATGCTCACGACGATGTCGCTGGCCGCCGCGACCTCCGCAGGCGTGTCCACGACGCTGGCGTTGTGTTCTTCGGCCCAGCGCCGCGCCTTGCCCTCGGTATGCGTCCAGACCGTCAGCGGATAGCCCGCCTTGGCTACGTTTGCGGCCATGCGCGAGCCCATGATGCCGAGACCCAGGAAGCCGATTCGCTCAGCCATGTGCCTGCCCTCCGGGGCAGCTCAAGCGGTTCTCAGGCCGATTGAGCGTTGGGATCGTGGTGCTCTGCTGGAACGCCGTATCCACCGCCACCTGGTGTTTCGATGCGAAGTCGCTCACCGGCATGAAGCCTACCCGTCATCTTCGCCGGCAATCTCCGTGGCTCGCCATCGGTCCCGATCAGCGTGTCGCGACCTGGCTTGCCCGGCCCGCCGCCGTTAGCGCCGGGGGGCGCGTGGCGGCGGCGCTCGCCGATCAGCGAGAAAGTCATGTCGCTGAGCGCCTCGAGCTCGCGCACGACGCCATCGCCGCCCCTGTGCTTGCCCGCTCCGCCTGAGTCGCGTCGCAGCGCGTACTCGCTTACGAGCAGCGGCAGTTCGCGCTCGAGCGCCTCGATCGGGGTGTTCAAGGTGTTGCTCATGGCGACGTGCACGCCGCTGGGTCCGTCGGCGTCCGCGCAAGCCCCTTGCCCGCCACCGAGTGTCTCGTAGTAGCTGAAGTCAGCGTTGCCAAGCGTCAGATTGTTCATCGTCCCCTGACCAAGAGCCCTGCCAAAAGCGCCGAGCACAAGGTCGGCGACGCGAGAGGAGGTCTCCACGTTGCCTGCGGCAACCGCCGGGGCCGGCTTCCCGCCATCGGCGGGTGGCTTGGCGTTCAACAGCGATCCCTCCGGCACGATCACCTCGACGGGACGGTAAGCGCCGGCCGAGGGCGGAATGTCGGGGTCGGTGAGCACGCGCACCGCAAACCAGCAGGCAGACAGCGTGACCGCAAGCGGGCAGTTGAGGTTGCCGGAATGACGCCAGGCTGAGCCGCTGAAGTCGAGTGTCAGCTGCTCGCCGGCGACCGTCGCCTTCAGGCACAGCAGCAGATCGCCCTCAGGCGCCTCCAACACGTCGCGAGCTTCGCGTACCCCGTCTGTTAGGGCCGCAATGCACGCACGTGTGCGCCGCTCCGCGTAGTCGAGCACCTCCTCCATCGCCGTAGCGAGACGCTGCACCCCGACGCGCTCAGCCAGCTCGGAGAGGCGCAGGGCGCCGACGCGATTGGCGGCGAGCTGTGCCCGTAGGTCCGCTCTGCGCTCCTGGGGCTGGCGCATCTGCACGACAAGCTCCTCGATTGCCGCCTCACTCAGCTCACGGGGATGGATCACGACGCCCTCTTCCTCAAGCGTTCGGCTGTCGGCTGGCATCGACCCAGGCACCAGCCCGCCCACGTCAGCGTGGTGGGCGCGGCTGGCGGCGAAGCCGATCAGTGGCCCTCTTGGGTGAGGCCTCGTTGGAGAAGGCTCTGTGGGGCTTTGCGGGAGGACGTCACCTGGGGTTTTGGATGCTCTGAGAACGCGATGCCCCCCGCGCGCGTGGGGGGCATCGGCGAAAATAGGAGTCACAACCGTGATGTCCGGCAGGTGCGTGCCGCCTTCGAAGGGATCGTTCAGCACCCAGGACACGCCGGGTCGCTGCTCGCGCTCGAGCACCACAAGCACCGCGGCAGGCATCGAGCCGAGGTGCACGGGAATGTGCTCGGCCTGCATCACCATCTCGCCGTAACGATCGAACAGCGCGGTGGAGGCGTCGCGACGCTCCTTGATGTTGGCCGAGTGCGCTGAGCGCACGAGCGCAGCCCCCATCTCCTCACAGGCCGCCCTGAGCGCACCGACGATCACCTGCAGCTCGATCGGATCGAGCGAGCTCAAGCGCTCCGCTCCGAGCTTCGCGCGCGTTTGCTCTGACCTCGCTCCAGCGGAGCCCCCTGCAGCACGATCGTCCCATGCTCGTCCACCGTGCCGCTCCAACCGGGCGGCACGAGCAGCGTGGACTCAGGCATCGCACAAAGAGCAGGCCCACGCACTTGCGTGCCCACGGGCAGATCTCCCCGCCACAGCTCTGCCTCAAGCCACTCCCCAGCGAATGCCACCAGCTTGCTCTCGGGCGTCGGTTGCTCATCGGTGGCGACGCTCAGCCGCAGCGCGGGCCGTGACCCGATCGCCGACACGCGCACGTTCACCAACTCGACCTCTGCGTTCGCGTCGCGATAGCCATAGTGTTGCTCGTGCGCGACTTCAAACGCTTCGCGCAAGCGCAGGGGATCGCACAACGCGTGGGAGTCGACCCTCGGAGTGTCAGTGGCGGGAACGACCTCTCCTCCAAACCAATCCGTGGGGTCGATTTCCTCGTTGACCGCTAGCTCGAACGACTGTCCCAGGTATCGCAGCTCGTAGCGCGCTCCGATGCGCTCCACAGGTCCGTCGAGCTGGCCCAATGCGCGCTCGATCAGTGCGTTCAGCGCCTCGGCGATACGCTCGCCCGTAAACGTGGCGCCACTGAGCATGACCGTGCTCGACGCGTCGCGCCGCGGCGCCGCGGCGGCCAGGCCGAGCGCGCTCAGCACGCCGCAAGCGCGGGGGCACAGCACCCGCTTGATCCCGAGCTCGCCAGCCATCGAAGCGGCGTGCAGCGGCCCGGCGCCGCCGAACGGCATCAGTGCAAAGCGGCGCGGGTCGATCCCGCGCTCCACGGTCATCACCGCCAGCGCCCGTCTCATCTCTGTCTCGGCGACTCGCACGATCCCCTCGGCACAGACGAGCGGATCGAGCCCCAGCTCGTTTGCCAGCTTTCCCACAGCGCGCTCGGCCGCTGCTCGGTCGAGACACACGCCGCCGGCCAGCGGCGCGTCGTCCAGCAGCCTGCCCAGCACCAGGTTGGCGTCGGTCACGGTCGCGTTCGTCCCGCCAAGCCCGTAGCAAGCGGGCCCAGGCTCGGCCCCGGCCGACCGGGGTCCCACGCGCAACGCCCCGCCGGCGTCGGGCCAAGCGATCGAGCCGCCGCCCGCGCCGACGGTATGGATGTCAAGCGCCGGCAAGGCCAATGCCCGCCCCGCCACGCTGCGCTGGGCCGTCTCGGCCACGCGCCCGCTGTCGATCACGCAAACGTCGCAAGAAGTGCCGCCCATGTCGAAGCACAGCACGTCGCTCTCGCCCGCTGCCTGGCTGAGCATCAGCGCCCCGCCGACGCCGCCGGCGGGGCCAGAGAGCACCGTCAGCGCTGCATGGGCGGCGGCTCTTCGCGCGTCGGTGAGTCCGCCCGAGGACTGCATCACCTGGACCTCGGGCAGGCGCTGCTCGGCGGCAAGCTCGCCAAGGCTGCGCAGGTAGGAGGCGAGCAAGGGGGAGAGCGCCGCATCGACCTCGGTGGTGCTTGCACGCTCGTACTCCCTGAACGTGCCGACAAGCTCGTGCGAGAGCGACAGATGCATGCCTGGCAGGCGCGATGAAATTAGCTGGCCGAGCCGGCGCTCGTGCTCAGGGTGAGCGTAGGAGTGCAGCAGCACGACCGCCACGGCTTCGCTCTGGCTGGCCGCAAGTCGCTCCAGCAACGTCTCGGTGGCGTCGACGTCGAGCTCGCGCAATACCCCGTTTGGACCCATCCGCTCTGGAGCCCCGAAGCGCAGGTGCGGCGGCACAAGTGGCCGTGGTCCTGCCTCACACAGGCGATACAGGCTTGGGCGAGCTTGGCGCCCGAGCTCGACAATGTCTGTGGAGCCGTCGGTCGCGACGAGCGCCGTGCGCGCGGGTGGGTGGGTTTCCGCTTCAAGCAGGGCGTTCGTCGCGACGGTCATGCCGTGGGCGAAGCGTTGGGTCTGACCAGGCTCGGCGCTCGCAAGGGTGAGCACCGCCGCGATCGCGACCATCACCCCTTGCTCCTGCGCGCCGGGCGTGCTCGGCGCCTTGGCGGTGTGGACGGTCCCGTCGTCGCCGATGAGCACCGCGTCGGTGAACGTCCCACCTACATCTACCCCGAGCAGCATGCCCAGGAAGGCTACTTATGCGGCAGCGAGGCGCTCGCTGTGCTCGGTGTCAGCCAGGTGTTGGTGCGAGGGGCAGTATCCGTTGTGTGGCAACGGCACGCGCTGACAGGTTGAGCCCTTGCGCGTAGTGGCACGGCAGGTGGGTGGCTCGTCGGTCACGGCCGCGTGTGCCTCCAATGGGTTCTCGGCGAGGAAGCGCTGGGCGAGTCCGATATAGCGGCAAACGGTCTGCAGCACGCGCTCCTGCGCGCTCATCGGGAAGTAGGTCCTGATGTCATAGAACAGTGTGCGAGCAGGCTTGGCGAAGTAATGGCGGTCGGTTGCAAGCCGCTCGACGGCCGACTCGCACGCGTCGAGCACGTGCTTGTGGTTGGAGGCGGCTCCGGCGTCGGGCCTAGACTCCGTTATATACGGCGCCAACTCCCTATATATGGCTCGGCTGAACTGATACATAGTTCTGCTCTCTTCAACACCGGTTCATGCCAAAAGGACCGGACTTATCAAGTATCCAAGCCATTCCTAAGCGCCACAGAAGTAATTGATTAAGCTCGGGTTAGCTTTTCGGCCGTTGCGCGTTTTTGAGGGATGTCTCACCCCATTTTGCGGCGTATTTGCAGTTGGTTCGTGGCGCGCGCTAGCGCCAATCCTGCCAGTCGAGCTCCAGCTCGCCGCCGCTCTGCACCACCGTGTGCTTGCCGTCGAGGCGCGTATCGCACTCCAAATAATCGCTGCGCGTATGTGTGCCGCGACTCTCCTTGCGCATCAACGCCGAGCGCGCTATCAGCCGTGCCAGGGGGTGCGGACTGTCGAGAAGTTCCGTCAACCCGCCAGCGGAACGCTCGATCCCCGCGTGCCGCCACAACGCCAGTCTGATGTCCTGTTGGTCGTTCGGAGATCCCTCCGATCGCCAATCTACGTTCGCGCCCACCTCCGGCGCTGAGGCGCCGGCCTCGATCGCGGCCTGGCTGACTTCCGCGGCGCCGTCGCCGAGCGCGGGCTCCTCGAGTGCCGCCAGTGCCGCGCGGCGACCGAACACGAAGCACTCGCTCAACGAGTTCGACGCCAGTCGGTTGGCTCCGTGCAGGCCGGTGCAGGCGGTCTCGCCGACCGCATACAACCCAGCTACGGCAGAGCGCGCATACAGGTCGGTGACGATCCCGCCAATCGTGTAATGGGCGGCGGGCGCCACCGGCACCAGCTCGCGCGTCGGGTCGAGCCCGGCCTCGCGCAACGCGCCAACCACGTTGGGAAAGAGGGCCGGGTCGATCGCGCGCATGTCGAGACTGACCGAGCGCTCCCCGCTATCGCACAACCGGCTTTGGATCGCGCGCGAGACCTCGTCACGTGGTGCCAGCTCGTCGACGAAGCGCTGCCCATCGCCGTCCAGCAGCATGGCCCCCTCGCCGCGGATCGCCTCGGTGATCAAAAAGCCTTCCCTGCCCTCCACACCGATAACTGCCGTCGGATGGAACTGCACGAACTCAAGGTCCGCCAGCGTCGCCCCGGCGGCGTGCGCGAGCAAGAGCCCCTGGCCGATCGAGCCCGGCGGATTGGTTGTGCGCGCCCACAGGGCGGCGGCGCCGCCGGTGCTCAGCACGGTGGTCCGCGCCGTCACGATGCGCCCGAGCGCGCGGGGGTCGTCTGGACCTTCACTGGCGTGGCATACGACGCCTATGCAGCGTCCGTCCTTGCATAGCAAGTGGCTTACGCGCGCCCCCTCGATGACACGCACGCGCGGGTGTCCCACGACCAGTGCTGAGAGCTCGCGCAACAGCCGCCTCCCGGTTGCGCTACCGCCGGCGTGAACGATCCTGCGCACCGAGTGTCCGCCCTCCAGCCCGAGCGCCAAGCGCCCGTGGCGATCTGCGTCGAAGTGAAAGCCAAGCCGCTCCAGATCGTGCACGCGCTCGGGCGCCTCGCTGACAAGCACCTCGGCAGCCGAGCCGCGCACCGCTCCGCGCCCAGCCCGCTCGGTGTCGCTCAGGTGCAACTCGAAGCTGTCATCGGTCGCAAGCACTGCCGCGAGCCCGCCTTGCGCCCAATAGCTAGCGGTCTGGGCGAGCGGCATCGCCGAGAGCAGCGCGACCGTGGCACCCTCGTTGGCCGCGCACAGCGCCGCATACAACCCAGCCGCACCGGCTCCAACCACCGCGACATCGACCTCGCCGTGCCGTGCGCCCGCCGAGGTGGCGGAGCTCATCCGCATTCTCCGTCAACCCGTGTCTCTCTGGGAGGGGGCCATGAACCCACAGCACATTCCCATGCTCCCCTTGGGGGGCATGACCCCACACGGATGTAGAGGAGGCTCATCCGGCGAGCTTCACCAGCGCCGCCGCGAGTACCCCCAGCGACAGCACCACAACGAGCAGCAAGACGACCATAAGTGCCTTCCATTTCGGCTGTGCTGCCAGGCGCGTGCGCGCGGCAGCCCCGCAGCGCAGGCACCAATTCTGATCGGGTCTCAATGGGGCCTGGCAGAGTGGGCAGAGATCGCGCGGCCAAGCTTCGGCCTGGGCGACAGCCGGCGCCTGAGTGCTCACGGACTCGCGTCCCCAGCTGGCGGGCGCAAAATCTGCGTCGGTTCGTCCTCCTGCGCTCGCTCTGGGGCTTTTGGCTCCGAAGTAGACGGGGAAGCGGCAGGTTTGGCCTCGACTGGGGAGGGAGAGGAGGTTTTGCCGGCGGGCGCTGGAGTGCTGGCCGATTTGGCTGCGACCGGTGGGGCCGTAGGCTTCAGCGGAGGCGCTGAGGGTCTTGCTGGAGTAGGAGTTGCGACTGGGGCCGGTGCTGAGAGCGGGGCTGAGGCCGGAGTCGACACTGGCGTGGTCGTGCTGGGTGGCGTGGCGATCGGGGCTTGCACGGCAGCAGGCGCCGCTTGCACCTGGGGAGCCACCGGTGCAGTAGAGATCGGGCGGTCCGCATTAGCGTCGAACGTCAGTCCGCAGCCGGGGCAGAAGCGGTCGTCGCTGCCGTGAATCGCGGCACAGCGTGGGCATGCCGCGATCCCAACTTCGCGCAGCACCGTCACCGGCCGGTGGTCACGCAAGCCGTCTTCGAGCCCACGCAGCTCGGTATCGATCTCGCGCAGCGTCGCAAGCTTGGCGAGCACCAGCGGGTCGTTGCGCTGGCCGAAGCGGTGCAAATCGAATACGAGCCCCCCGAGATCGCGATAGGCGAGCTCGCGTGCCTTGCGCAAGAAGCGTGCGCGACGACGCATGCGTCCGCGCTCGCCGAAGCCAGGCGCCGGCGGCGCCTGCTCGATAGGGAGATCGGCCTCTGGCGTCTGCTGCCCCGAGCTCTGTGCAGCGTGGTTGGTAGCTGCTGAGGCTTGCTCGGCGGTTGGCGCAGCGCCTTGGGAAGCCCCAGGCGTTTGCTCAGGGGCCTGCGCTGTCTGCGCGGCGGTCTGTGGTGTCCGAGCAGCTGCCTGCGGCGTCTGCTCAGCTTCGTCCGCTCCTGCCACGACTCCCATGCTATCCGGCATCCGCGACGAGTGAGCGCCATGCAGCTGACACCCGCTCGGCCATCCGCGGCGCCGAGAAGCGCTCTGCATGGGCGCGACCCGCCACCCGCGGGTCCTCGGCGGCCAAGTGAGGCGCCAGCGCAGCCCCCCAGCGTCCGAGCTCGAACGGTGCGCAAAGTGTCCCCGCCACGCCGTCAAGCGCCTGTGCGTGGACACCGACGGGCGTCGCCAGCACCGGCACGTCACACGCCAGCGCCTCGAGCACCGCCAGCCCGAATCCCTCTCGCTCCGAGGGCACGATCACGGCGTTCGCTGCGTTCACGTACAGGGGCACGTGCTCAGGGTCCACGCCGCCGAGCGTGAGCAATTGCGCTTTGGCCGCCTCGGCGAGCGCCTGGGCGCGGTCATAACGCTTCTCAGGGCGGCTCGGGTCGGCGGGGAACAGCAAGTAAGGCGTTTGTGCTACCAAATCGAGCATGCCCCCCGCGCGCGCGCGGGGCATCGCCATAAAACGCTCCATGTCCACGCCGCAGGGCAGCACTTGCGCGCGGGCACGAGCCTTGCGACCGGGTAGTTCCTCGACGAGCGCCGGCGAGACAGCTGCTAGTAGGCCGACGCTGGGAAGCACGGCACGCGTGGCCAGCCGCGTGCGCGGATGACGTACGTCGGTTCCGTGCACCGTCAGCGCACGTCCGCGCGCCTTCACCGCCAGCGCCGCCCAGGCCGTCAGGCCAAAGTGAGCGTGCACCACGTCGAAGCGCTCGCCCGCGTAGCGCGTGCGCAAGTCGCGTGTCGCACGTGCCAGAGCGCCGGCACCCGGCGCGAACTCGTACAGCTCGACCTGCCACTCGCCCAGCCCACACAGTGCGTACACCTGATCGCGCACGAAGCGACCGCGCTCCGGATGGCGCCCGTCGGGGCGCATGTTCGACAGCACGAGCGCGCGCAAGCCCCCCACGTGTGAGGCCGTCGATCCCACAATCTGCTCTGGCACAGGCCCCGACGGTAGCGCTCTGGAATGATGGGTCGCGTGACGAGCACCGTCAGCGACCCGCGTGCCAGGCCGATCGGCGTGTTCGATTCCGGCGTGGGCGGGCTCACCGTTTTGCACGAGCTGCTGGTGGCGCTGCCACATGAGGACTTCGTCTACCTGGGTGACACGGCGCGCTTCCCCTACGGCGAACGCTCGCCAGAGGAGCTGGCGCGCTTCGCCTCGGAGATCGCCGAGGAGCTCCTGCGTCGCCACGCCAAGTTGCTCGTGATCGCCTGCAACTCCGCCACCGCCGCCGCCCTGCCGATCCTCGAGCGGCGCATGATGGAGACGACACTGGGCATCGACGTGCTCGGCGTTGTGCGCCCAGAGGCCTCACAAGCCGTGGCCGTCACGCGCAGCGGGCGCATCGGCCTGCTCGCCACGCCCACCACTGTGGCCAGCGGCAGCTACGAGCGCGCGGTCGGCGCGATCGACACGCACGTCACGTTGCGTGCGGTCGCCTGCCCGACGCTGGCCTCGATCATCCAGGCCGGCCAGCAGTTCGACGAGAGTGCGGTCGAGCAGGTGCGCGAGGCCTGCGCTCCGCTACGCGAAGCCGAGGTCGACACGGTCATCCTCGGCTGCACGCATTACCCGCTCATCAGCCCGATGCTCCAGCGCATGCTCGGTCCCGGCGTGCGGCTCGTCAGCTCAGGTGGAGCGCTTGCCCGCCAAGTCGAGCATGCGTTGTCCACGCGCAACCTGAGCAACCCCCGCACGCAAGGCGAGGGCGACTACCGCTTTCTCTGCACCGGCGATGTACCAGCCTTCAGGGATCTCGGCACACGCTTTCTGCAGATGCCGCTCGGCGAGGTCGAGCACGTCGACCTGCACAGCGTCGGAGCGTTGGCATGAACGGGGAGCAGCAACCGGTCGAAGTTGGGGGGCAGGCCACCGCGGGGTCCGCGCAGGAGAACAGTCACGAGGCCGAACGTCTCACGCGCAAACGCAGCTACGGGCGTACGGCAGGTCAGCTGCGCCCCGTGGAGATCGAGCCCGGGTTCGTGCGCACCGCGACCGGCTCCGCTCTGATCTCGATGGGCGAGACACGCGTCATCTGTACAGCCTCCGCGCAGGAGGGCGTACCGCGTTGGATGGCCGGCAAGGGGCGCGGCTGGCTGACGGCCGAGTACGGCATGTTGCCTGCCTCCACCGGCGATCGCAAGGCGCGCGACATCTCCAAGGGTCGCCTCGACGGGCGCTCCGTCGAGATCCAGCGCCTGATCGGTCGTTCGCTGCGCGTCGTCATCGATCTGAACACGCTCGGCGAACGCACCATCTACCTCGACTGCGACGTACTGCAAGCTGACGGCGGCACACGTTGCGCCTCGATCACCGGCGCCTACGTCGCCCTCGCACTCGCCTGTAAGCGCCTGCAGAGCAAGGAGCGCATCGAGTGCTCGCCGCTCACCGGCTCGATCGCGGCCGTCTCCTGCGGGATCGTGGGTGGCGCTGCGCTGCTCGACCTCGACTACGGAGAGGACTCGAACGCGGAGGTCGACGCCAACGTCGTCATGACAGGCGAAGGCGGCTTGGTCGAGGTGCAGGCGACCGCCGAGCGCACGCCGCTGTCACGCGCCTCGCTCGACGAGCTACTGGCGCTTGCCGCCGATGGGATCGAGCAGCTGCGCACCGTGCAGGAGCAGGTGCTCGCCGGCGCCTGATGTGAACTGGTGGTCGAACACGACAATCGCGTCGCGCGTCCCGCGAGCATGGAGTAGACGGCGACTTCGGACATGCCAAAACTGCTGCTTGCCACCCGCAACGAGCACAAGCGCCGCGAGTTCGCACGATTGCTCAGCGGCTTTGAGGTCAACGCGCTACCCGACGAGGTTATCTTGCCGCCGGAGGATGGCCATACCTTCCAGGACAACGCGCTTGGCAAGGCGCGAGCCGCCGCAGCCGCCACCGGCAGAGTCAGCATTGCCGATGACTCTGGCATCGAAGCGCAGGCGCTCGGCGGCGCGCCTGGGGTGCGCTCGGCCCGCTACGCAGGAGAGTACGCCAGTGATGAGCAAAATCTCGCCAAGCTCTTGCATGAGGCACCTGTCGGCAGTCCGCTCGCCTACGTGTGCGCGCTTGCCTACGTTGATCCTGTGCGCGACGTCGAGCGTGTGTTCGAAGGGCGTTGTACGGGCCGGCTGGCTGAGCATCCGCGCGGCGAGCGCGGCTTCGGCTACGACCCGGCGTTCCTGCCGGACGACGAGCCCGGCGATGTAACGATGGCCGAGCTCAGCGACGAGCGCAAGGACGCCATCAGCCACCGTGGCCGCGCTTTGCGCGAGCTGCAGCAGTGGCTCACAACAGGTTGATCACCGCGGAGGCTTCGCCGCGAGATCCGGCTGAGCCGCTCAAAGCAAGTTGATCGCCGCGGAAGCCGCCACCGCAACGCTCAGCGCTGCATAGCCGGTGTAGTCGGACAGCAGCAGCAGCACCGCCGTCAGCAGCGCTACGAGCACGGTCACGATCCAGGAGACGCGGGCGAGGTCCATCTCTCCACGTATTCTTACTTGTCGTGTCCCCGTCTGCTCGTCCACCTGCTCCAAGCGCCGGTTTCGGAGATAGCTTGCCGAGCTCAGGCGACGGGTCCGGCGATTTCGGCGACAGGCTCGCCGCGCTGGTCGCGCGGCGCGAGTCGCAGATCGTGCTCGGCCTCGACCCCGATCCGATGGGCCTGTGGCCAACCGCCGTCGAGCGCGTTCGCGATGATGCGGACGTCTTGCCGGTGCAACGGGCTGGGATGGCGATGCTCAACCACTGTCGGGCGCTGATCGATGCGGTCGGCGATGCCTGTGTCGCGGTCAAGCCGCAACTGGCTCGCTTCGAGGTGTTGGGCGATGTTGGCTGGACGTTGCTCACTGCGGTGGTGCGCCATGCCCAGGCGGAGGGGCTACTCGTGATCGCCGACGGCAAGCGCGGCGACATCGATGTGAGTGCCGGCGCCTATGCGCGGGCGCTGTTGGGAGCGAGCGACACGCCTTTCGGCAGCGTCGAAGGGTTGGGCGTCGATCTCGTGACGGTCAACCCGCTGATGGGTTCAGACACGCTCACACCATTCATCTCCACGGCACGAGCAGCAGCCGCCCTCAACGGCAACGCGGCTGGCGTACTCGTGCTGGTACGTACCTCCAACCCAGGCGCCGCCGACATCGAGGATCTAAAGCTCGCTGGCGGCGAGCGTGTCTGGGAGCGGATCGCGATGCTCGTCGAGGAGTTGGGGAGCGACGCTGTCGGCGAGGCGGGTATCAGCGACGTGGGAGCGGTCGTCGGGGCCACCGTGCCCGAGCACTTGGCGCGCGCACGCGAGCTGATGCCTCACGCCGTGTTCCTGCTGCCAGGCGTTGGCGCGCAGGGCGGACGCGTCGAGGACCTGGCCCCGGCCTTCGCGCCTGGTCGTGCCGCGGGCCTGGTTAGCGCCTCGCGCTCGATCGTCGATGCCTATCGCGGTACCGGGGGCGACCCGGCCGAGGCGGCTCGCGCCGAGGCTGAGCGTTTGCGCGAGCTGGCGTGGGCACTCTCGGGGGCTTAGAAGGTCTTTCAAAATGAGCTGTACAGCTGTACGTATCGATACCCCTTGGTGTGGAGCTGGGGGATTTATTTTGGTACCTAACCTTTATCTAAGCCTTCGCAAAGGGGGGTGTTGGGCAGATCATTCAAAGATGAGCCATACACCCCAGCTTGCATGCCCCATGAACGCCGCCCGCCGCAGAGCTCATTTGAATGACGTTCTTAGCGACCTGGGCCTGGCGGACCTCGACCTGGCGGACGAATCGTCCCACTGGCGCGGAACGGCAGCGCAAGGGTGACGCCCACAGCGCTGGAAATTTATCCAGGTTTTCTGCTTTGTCGCCGCCTGTCCGCTAGCCTCTGCAGGGCGTGTAGGCGACCGTCCGGTTCGCCTCGCGCAAGAACGCGGATGAAGAGCACCAGATGATCATCACGGTCACGCTCAACGCGGCTATCGACAAGTCGCTGTCGGTACCCAACTTCCGCCTTGGACGGCGCCACCGCACCGTTGAGCAGCGCACGATGGCCGGCGGCAAGGGCGTCAACATCGCGCGTGCTCTGAAGGCGCTCGGGCAGCCCGTGATCGCGACCGGTCTGGCCGGCGGCGCGACCGGTACGCACATCGTCGAGCAGCTCACCGAGGAGGCGATCCTCAACGATTTCGTGCGCATTCGCGACGAGTCACGTACCAACACTTCGGTGCTCGACCCAACCAACGGCGAGCAGACGGAGGTCAACGAACGCGGTCCCGCCGTCTCAGAGCAAGAGGTCGAGCTGTTTCGCGACAAGCTGCTCTACCTCGCGCGCGGTGCTGCGATCGTGGTCCTTGCCGGATCGCTGCCGCGGGGGGTCTCATCGGAGATCTATGCAGAGCTGATCCGCGATCTGCAGAAAGTCGGCGTCACTACGGTGATCGACACCGACGGCGACGCTCTTCTGCACGCGGTCCGCGCCGAGCCCGATGTCGTGTCCCCGAACATCCTCGAGGCCGAGGAGCTGGTCGGCCACGAGTTCGCCTCCGAGGAGGAAAGGCTGCTCGCGGTGCGCGAGATCGTCGCGCTGGGACCGCACGAGGCGATCATGACGATGGGCGACGGCTGCGTCGCCGACGTCCTAGTCGAGGGGAAATCGTGCCTGCGCCGCGCCCAGACACAGCCGCGCGAGCCGGTCGCCAAGCGTGGCTCGGGCGATGCCTTCCTGGCTGGCTACGTTGCCGCCCGCTACGAGGGTCGCGCTCCCGATCAGTGCTTGCGCTTCGGTGTCGCCTGCGGCGCGGAGTCGACGGGACGGCTCGGCGCCGGCCTGATCGACCCCAAGGAAGCTCGGCGCCTGTTGGGCGAGGTGGAAGTCGGGGCGGTAGAGCTGCCGGTCGAAGTGAGCTAGCCGCCGGCCACGTCGCGGCGCAGAAACACCAAATAACCCGCGAACAAAGCCGGCAAACCGTACAGCGCGCACACCCACAGCGAGTGCGTAACCGGCGCCCAGTCCGTCGGCGTTCGCAGCAGGCCGTGCCAGTTCTGGAACTGTTCGGTGAGCAGGTAGGGCTTGATGCCTTCAAGGCCCGGTATACCGGCCACGATGTACAGAAGGATCACAAAGCCGATCGTGCCGACCACGGCTGCGGTGCTGTTGCGCGTCGCCGTCGACAGCAGCACCCCGATGCTGGCCACCGCGAACAGTGGGATCAGGTAGCAGCCGTTGGCGGCGAATACGAGCAGCAGCCCTTCGGCGGCCGAGACGACGCTTCCCGAGAGGGTAATGATCGGGTGAAAGCCCCACGAGGCGACGCCGGCGATCGTGGCCACCGCGGCCGAGAGCAAGACGGCGAGCGCGCCGTAGCTCAGCGCGACGAGCGCCTTGGCCGCGAATACCTGGCCGCGGTCGACCGAACGCGTGAGGATCGTCTTCAGCGTGCCGTTGCCATCCTCAGCGGCGACGATGTCCCCGGCCACGAGCGCGGCGATCAGCGGCAGCATGAAGTAGGCCTGGAACTCGAGCATCAGCACAGGGGTTGCCAAGCCAGACTGCGTGATCTGAGTGGCGATGATGCTTTCGCCGCCGTGGCCGTGATGCTGATGCAGGTTCTGGACGACCACGAAGATCAGCGGCAGCAGCACAGCCAAGCCGAGACCCAGATATGTGCGCTTCTGGGAGACGAGCTTGCGCAGCTCCCAGCGATAGATGACGAGCGTCGAAGGACGGCGCGCGCGGGTCGTTGCGCCCGGCGCCGGCAGGGGAGAGGAGGCGGCGACGCTGCTCATTGCCCGCCCACGATTCCCCGTGAGAGCACTCGAGTCTTGGCACCAGCGCCAAGGCCGTCCTTGTGCGCATCCACGGGCGTGTCATCAGCTGCGCCGTCGCCGTCCTCGGTCAGCCGGAAGAACAGGTCCTCGAGCGTTGCCAGCTCCGGTGTGAGCGCGAGGATGCCCACGCCGGCCTGCCCGAGCGCCAGCGAAAGCGCGCCCACGCGCTCCTCGTCGGCCTGGAAGCTCAGACCGTGCTCGCCCGCCACCGCGTGCTTCACGCCGGGCTGCTCGCGTACGACGCCGAGCGCGCGTGCGTCGTCGGTCGTGCGCAGCCTGTAGCCCGCTCCGCCCTGGCGGCGCAGATCCGCCAGTGCGCCCTCGTAGACCACTTTTCCGCGATCGACGATCGCCACGCGATCGCACAGTTCCTGCACCTCCGGCAGCTGGTGGCTTGAGAGCAGCACCGTTATGCCTTCCCCGGCAAGACGGCGGATCAACGCGCGCATGTCGCGCATCCCGGCCGGGTCGAGGCCTGTTGCCGGCTCGTCCAGGATCAACAGGCGCGGGCGCCGCAACAGCGCCGCCGCGATCCCCAGGCGCTGGCGCATGCCGTGTGAGTAGCCGCCCACCTTGTGCTTGCCGCGTGGCTCGAGCTCGACCAGCTCGAGTACCTCCTCGACACGCTCGCTTGCACCATCGCCGTCCAGTGCCGCGAGCAGCTGGAGGTTCTTGCGACCGGTCATGTACGGGTAGAAGCGTGGCGCCTCGACGAATCCCGCGACGCCCTGAAGTGCCCGTGCGCCCTCGCGCATCGGGTCGCGCCCGAACAGCTCGACCACACCGGCGGTTGGCGTGATCAGGCCGAGCGCCATACGCAGCGTCGTCGTCTTGCCCGCGCCGTTGGGCCCAAGAAACCCGTACACGTCGCCCGCCTGCACGTTCAGGTCGATGTGGTCGACCGCCAGAACGTCGTTGTAGCGCTTGACTAGACCGCGCGCCTTGACGGGCTGGGCCTCGCCGTCGGTCACTTAGACGCCTCGCGCGAACGCCTCTATCGATGCCGGTGTGACCGAGCCGGCGAGCAGGTAGCGCACGCCCGCGCGCTCGAAGGTCAGCAGCGTTCCGAGCTGGGTTGGCAGCTCGCTGGCGCTCATGCCGTTGATGTTCACCTTCGGCAGGTCTTCGAGCTCAGAGGATGTCGATTCCTTCGTGCCGGCTTTGACGGGGCTTTCGAGCAGGACGATGGCGCCGAGACCCTTGCCGCTGGTGCTCAGGTGCGGCTTTTCGCCTGCCGGGGAGGACCCGGAGGCGCCCGAGTCGTGCTTCCTCGGGAGCGTAACTTCCTCGACCTTGGCGTTCGCCGGTGGGGTGAAATCGAGTGTCGAGCTTTCGACGGGACTGTAGGAGATTTCGGTGGCGGCCAGTTCGATCACTGGAGCGGAGCTATTGCTGGAGTAGATGGCGGCGCGCAGCGGTACTCCGGTGTTGGCATCCCAAGAGAGCTCGGCGCCGCCGATCAGCCCGCCGTTTTCGCGAGGGGAGACCCTCACGGTGTATGCAGCCTGTCCCGCCACGTTGGTTGGTGTGGCGGGGGAGATGTTGGCGTGCTTGCCGGCGTTAGCTAGCCCTTCTTCGATTTCGCTGACCGTGGGTGTACCTCGGGGGCTCGTGCCGGTCGAAGAACGAGGGCCATCCCCCGAGGAATTGTCCGAGCTGACTTCGCTAGAGGCGCCGCTCGAGCACGTCGGGGGGCACGCCGATCCGGGCGCTGGGTGGCTCGCGGTACCGGACGCGTTTTCCTGTTGCGGCGTGTAACGGTACAGCGTGTTCGTCGAAGCGTCGTACAGCTCGGCGGTCTTGCCGTCCCACAGGATCTGCGTGTCGCCTTGTTCGGACTGCAGTTCCAGGCGGGCCTGTCCGTTCGAGCCGATCCAAAGACGGCCGGATGCACCTGTCAGCAGTGGGCTCGAGCTGATCTGCCCCGCTTCACCGCCGCCGTTTGCAAGATTGGCGCCTTCCAGCAGGTGGTTGGTGAACTGGATACGCGCACTGACGCCGTTGACCTTCGGCGCCGATAGGGCGTCGTGGACGGCGTCGGCGAGTGGCTTGGGCGGTGGCGTGGGACCTGTACCGACGGCCAAGGCGAGCGCGGTTGCACCGATCCCCACAGCCACCACTACGCCGCACAGCAGCAGCAGGCGGGAAAGGGGGAGGCGGCGCAGGATGTTCACGTGAGCACGTCCAGTGTCCGAGATTTGAGACCTGCCTTCAGCGTAGCGCCCAACCTAGGCCTTCCCTAAAGGCATATGAAGAGAGCTCTCATCGAACTCTGGCCGCGATGCGGTGAGGAGCACTCCGAGCCGGGTGCTCATGTATCGTGCCGACCCGATGATCTACGCAGTCATTGCTTTCTGGGTCCTAGTCGGCCTCGGCGTGTTCTTTGTCGCCATGCGGCGAGGCGGGTCGGGTCGTGAGGGCGACGCCCAAAACGCCGAATCAAAGACGAGCCAGCGAGCCGTGTTCATGCTCGTCGCGCTCGCGTTCGCGTTTGGACTGATCGTGCCGGTGATCGTGCTCATCGACAACGGCAACAACAAGGCCAGGGAAGCGGTCGGCGGGGTCAAGCTCAATGCTCAGGAGCAGCACGGTCGTGTGCTCTTCTCCGATACTTGTGCGTTCTGTCACACGCTCTTGGGGGCCAACTCCGTGGGACGGACCGGCCCCAATCTCGACGTCAGGCTCGGCTCAGAGATACCGACCGAAGCCGGTCGCAGGGCGTTGGTGTTGAATGCGATCGCCGAAGGTCGTGCGCGCGGCAACGGCAACATGCCAGCGCAGCTGTATCAGGGCAAGGAAGCCGAAGCGGTGGCGGACTTCGTCGCGGCCGTCGCCGGGCATTAGAAGTCTCTGGCATTACCTGGCATTAGAAGCTTCTCGCAAAGTCGGTGAGCTTAATTCCAGTGGCTTTAGCAGCCGCCGGAGGCGCTGTTAGCATCGCCGCCGATGCCACGAGCTTCCGAGGCCCGTGCTTGGTGGGCCGACGTCGAGGATGTGCGCGAGCGGATCGAGCGCCGCAGGGATGGAGAGCGGCGCGCGGCCACCGCCGCCGGCAGGAGCACAGCTCCCGCGATGCGTCGCGGCGTGCGCGAAATCCGCCCAGGCCAGCGCCTGATGCTCGTCGAGCGAGCGGCGCCGCCGCCGCCGCGCGACTCGCGTAGGCGTCCACGCCTTTCCGCGGCGCAGCGTGTGGGTACAAGGCCCGACATGATCGCCGCCTGGGCGGTCGCGCTCGGCTTCTTGCTAGTGGCCGTCGCGATCTTGAGCGCCCACTAGGGCTGGCCTCTTTAGCCAGCCGTCCAAGGCGGGCGGTGGGCCCATCCATTACGCTGGCTGCTGATGGTCGAGATCGAGCCGCCCAAGAGTCGCGAGGACGTAAAGGCACTTGTTGCCGAGCGCGATATCCGTTTCATCCGCTTCTGGTTCACCGACATCCTCGGTCAGCTCAAGTCGTTCTCGATCAACGTCGAGGAGCTAGACGACGCCTTCGAGGCTGGCATGGGCTTCGATGGCTCCTCGATCACAGGCTTCAACGCGATCGAGGAGTCCGACATGATCGCGTTGCCCGATCCGAGCACCTTCGCCGTGCTGCCTTGGCGTCCGGAAGAGCAAGGGGTGGGGCGCATGTTCTGTGACGTGCTCACGCCCGAGCGCACGCCCTACGAGGGCGATCCTCGGCACGTATTGCGTCGTGCGCTGCAGCGTGCGCAGGCGATGGGCTTCGACACCTTCAACGTCGGTCCTGAGCTCGAGTACTTCCTGTTCAAAGACAGCAAGACCACCGAGGTGCTGGACGAAGGCGGCTACTTCGACCTGACGACGCTCGATGCGGGTACCGACGTGCGCCGCGAGACCGTGCTTGCGCTCGAGCAGCTCGGCATCCACGTCGAGTACACCCACCACGAGGTCGGTCCCTCGCAGCATGAGATCGACATGCGCTACGCGCCGGCGCTGAAGATGGCCGACGACTGCATGACCTACCGCATCACCGTGAAGGAGTACGCGGTCAAGTACGGCTGGCACGCGACCTTTATGCCCAAGCCGCTGTTCGGCGAGAACGGCTCGGGGATGCACACGCACCAGTCGCTCTTCGCCGACAGCAAGAACGCTTTCTACGATCCTGAGGACCAGTACTTCCTCTCAGATGTCGGCAAGGCGTTCATCGCCGGTCAGCTCAAGCACGCACGTGAGATCTGCTCGATCTTTGCCCAATGGGTCAACTCCTACAAGCGGCTCGTGCCCGGCTACGAGGCGCCCGTGTACGCCGCCTGGTCGCGGCGCAACCGCTCGGCGCTGGTGCGCGTGCCGCTGTACCACCCAGGCAAGGAGCAGGCCACGCGCATGGAGCTGCGCTGCCCCGACCCGGCCTGCAACCCGTACCTGACCTTTGCCGTGCTCCTACAGGCTGGCCTGGAGGGCATCGAGAAGGGCTACGAGCTACCCGATCCGATGGAGAAGAATCTCTATCACCTGACCGCCGAGGAGCGCCGGCGCTTGGGCATCGAGCAACTGCCCGAGTCGCTTGGCGAGGCGATCGAGATTACCGCCGAGTCGGAGCTGATGCTGCGTACGCTAGGCGAGCACACGTTCAACCGCTACATCGAGATCAAGCGCCAGGAGTGGGAGGACTACCGGGTGCAGGTCACGCAGTGGGAGCTCGATCGCTATTTGGCGATCCTCTAGGGCCGGTCCAGCCGCCGTCTGTGGCAATCGCTAGGATGCCGCGATCGTGCGCTTGCGGATTCTCCCCACGACGGGCTCTGTGCTTGTCCTCGCACTCGGGACGCTCGTCGGCTGCGGCAGCTCCTCGAGCTCCAACAACATCGCCTCCAAGAGCGCGACTGAGATCCTCACTGAAAGCAAGGCCGCGGCAGACAGCGCCAGCTCAGTTCACGTCTCTGGTTCGATCAAGAGCGGCGCCGCGCCCGTCACGATCGACCTGAACCTTGCGGCCGGCAAGGGGGCACGCGGTGAAATCTCCGAGAACGGAGCCAGCTTCAAGCTGATCTTGGTTGGTGGGACGGCCTACATCAGTGGCAGCCCGGCCTTCTACCGCAGCCTCGGCGGGGCCGCCGCGGCGCAGCTGCTCGACGGCAAGTGGCTGAAGGCATCGGCGACTAGCGGCGAATTTGCTGCGTTCAACTCGCTCGCCAACATGCGCCAGCTAATCGACACGACGCTTGCCGCTCATGGGGTGTTGACGAAGGGCGCCACGAGCACCGTCAACGGGCAGCAGGCGATCGCGATCACCGACACCAACAAAACCGGCACGCTGTACGTGGCCACGACCGGAAAGCCCTATCCGGTGGCGATCACCAAGGGCGGCTCGGAAAACGGCAAGATCGTCTTCGCGGACTGGAATCAGCCGGTCACGATCACGGCGCCCTCAGACTCGGTGGATCTATCGGAACTCAAGGCGCTGGCCGGGCACTGACGGGCGAATGGCGGCGTCTGGCGGCGTCCTCGGTCGCTTGTGTGCAGAGCACACTGCGCTCCCTGCGTCCTTGCCAGACTTGCCCTTCGGCCGTCAGTCGGCTGTTTCGCCTAATGCCTCGGCGGTAGCGCACATGCGATGGGGCGGGGTGGGGCCAGGCGCCAGTGCATTGCCTGCAGCAGATGCCCAAAGGAGGTCGGGTGCCGTGGGGCGATCGTGTGTAGCAGCGCTATGACGCTTGCGCCACCGCGCTCGTAACGTTCCTCACCCGCCAGCTGTGCGAGACGCAGCAATCCCATCGCGGCGCTCGATCCGCCGGCCGGGATCGGCGAGTCCTCCAGCTCCTTGCGCCTGGCGATCAGCTGTTCGCTGTCGGCGGCGGTCGAGAAGAAGCCACCGTGCTCTGGATCTGAGAAGCGCTCGATCAGCTGGTCGGCGAGCGTTGTTGCCTCGGTGAGCCAACGCTCGTCGCAGGTTGCTTCGAACAGGGCGATCAGCGCCTCCAACAGAAAGGCGTAGTCCTCCAGATAGGCGTCGATCTTTGCTTCGCCTTTGCTGTACGTTCGCAACAGTCCTCCTCGTGGCGTACGCAGCTCACGCAGAACGAACTCTGCGCACGTGACGGCGGCGTCCAAGAAGCTCGCGGCGATGCTTTGGTCTGGCTCGCCGAGACCGTCGGTGTCTCGCGCCTCAGCGCTAGAGCCTTCGCTGGTCGGTGTCCCTGCCTCGGCGAGTGCCGCGATCATCAGGGCATTCCAGCTTGTGAGGCGCTTGTCGTCGAGGCCCGGCCTCGTGCGCTTGCCCCGCGCCTGGAGCAAACGTTCGCGAATCCGCTTGCGCGTCGCCTCGTCGGGTCGCGGGCCGCGGTCCTCGAGCACATTCAAACCGGGCTCGGGGTGGTGCGGATCCACAAAGTTGCCCCGCTCGGTAACGCCAAGCCAGCGGATCGCGACATCCGCGTCTTCGCCCAGAGCATCCTTCAGCTCGGCAGTCGTCCATACGTAGAAGCTTCCCTCGACGCCATCGGAATCCGCGTCGAGCGCGCTGTAGAAGCCTTCCTCTGGGCCTCGCATCTCGCGTAGTGCCCATCCCAGTGTGTCGTGGCACACCTCCAGCAGGGCCGCGTCTCCCGACAGCTGAAAGCCATGCAGGTACGCGCGCGCAAGCAATGCGTTGTCGTAGAGCATCTTCTCGAAGTGCGGCACCGTCCAGGTCTGATCGACCGCGTAGCGGTGAAAGCCGCCGCCGATCTGGTCGTGGATGGCGCCGCCGGCCATGCTGCGCAAGGTGTACAGCGACATCTCGCGCTCTCCCCGCACCATCAGGAACTCCAGGACCGAGGCTTGCGGGAACTTCGGCGCTCCGCCGAAGCCGCCGTTCACCGTGTCGAAGGACGTCTTCAACCTTTGCACTGATGCGTCGAGCGAGCTCTCATCGAAGGGCTCCTCGGACGCTCGCAACAAGGCGCCGCCGGCGAGCCGCTCACGCAGCTGCTCGCCGCTTGCCCTGATCTCCGCTCCACGCTCCCTCCACGCCTCGGATACAGCCAGCAGCACCTGCGTAAATGACGGCATCCCCGGGCGCTCCTGTGGCGGAAAATATGTGCCGCCGTAGAACGGCAGACCCTCTGGGGTCAAGAACACGTTCAGCGGCCAGCCGCCGTGGCCGGTCATGCCCTGCACCGCCTCCATGTACAACGCGTCGACGTCGGGGCGCTCCTCGCGATCGACCTTCACACATACGAAACTCTCGTTCATCAGCTGAGCGGTGCGCTCGTCCTCGAAGGACTCACGCTCCATCACATGACACCAGTGGCAGGAGGAGTAGCCGATCGAAACGAGCAGCGGCACGTCGCGCTCACGGGCCAGGTCGAGCGCGCTCGACCCCCAGGGCAGCCAGTCCACGGGGTTGTTCGCGTGCTGGCGCAGATAGGGCGAACTCTCCGCTGCGAGTGCGTTGGCCATTGCTCTCAGGGCGTGTGCGCCAGAGCCGGCACGGAGAAGCTCAGGTTCATCGCCGGCCAGCTCGCCGGTGGGCTGTCTGCCTCACCGGCGCGGGCGAGCTTCACTTTCGAGAGGTCAATGTCGAAACGACGGCCGCCAAGTGTGCCGCTGACGTGTGCGCTCGCGCCGATGTGGATCGTTCCGCGGGCCGCTTGGGAGCCTTCGACGCGCAGGCTGGTTGCCAGCAGATGGCCATCCTTGATCGGGAAGCTGCCGGTCAGTTGCACACCGCCCACGAAAGACAGACCGTGCAATTGAAGCGCTGAGGATGTGATCTGCGCAAAACCACCGCGCAAGCCGCCGAAGCTCGACCCGCTCGGCAGTTCCTGGTCGGCTTGGAGTGTCGCTCCAACCACCTGTCGTTCGAGGTCGAGGATCGTGTCCAGCACCACTGCGAGCGTGCTGCCCGCGCGGCCGGGAACTCCGCCTACCGCTTTTACGAATGAGAACTTCCTCGGGGTGATCGGCGTGGGCGGGAACGGGTTTTGCGTTGCCGTGCACGGTTGTACGACTCCACCTGAGAAGAAGGCGGTGACGGCCGCCTGGGAGCAGCCGCTGAAATCGGTACCCAACACTGAGTGGCCGGTATAAGGCACTACGACCAGTTGAGATCCGGGAATTCGCGCTGCGATCGCCTGCGCTCCCGAGGTGGGTGTGCGCAGGTCCTGGGCACCGGAGAGGATCAGCGTCGGCACGCTCGGTAGTGGAGCGATGGCCGGGGGTGCCGCTGCCACGTTCGGCCACTGCGCGCATCCGGGCAGCACGCTGTCGGCCCAAGCGACGCTCGCGTCGAATGGGTAATAGTCCGATTGAGGCAGGGCGTGCAGCGCATTCAACGCTTCGGTCAGTCGCGTGCTCGCCGGCGCCGAGCGCTGCCAAGGGAAAAGCTCCTCTTCGCAGGTGGTGTCGACGAACAGCGCTTCGTCGATGCCATCGGAGCTGGCCAGCGGCGTACCCGGCAGAGGGTATGTGCTCGCGCGGGGGATGGCCTGCGCTTTCTGCTTGCGGCTGGCGTCCGCCAATGGATTGCCCGGTACGTTGGGGATCAGCCCCTCCGAGAGCAGGTTCAAGCGCAGCAGGGGAGCTGGATCGCTGTGCAGCGCTGATTGCACCGAGGCCGGCAGCAGCGCCCGCAAGGCCGGGTTCAAGTCGCCGGCTCCGATCAGGTCGAGTAGGTCCACGTTGGTCATCGTCGCGCGATGGCGGTGGCCGGAGCCGTCGTACACATAACCGTTCAACGCATGCTTCTGTAGGGCCTCCGCCAGACGCGCAACATCGCTAAGCGGGTTGGAGGTGATGCCGGCGCAAACGTGTGCCGAGCACAGCTCTTCGAATACCGGCTTCATCGCCTGGAACATCCCCACCGAGAAGGGGTCGTCTCGTTCCGGCGGCACGACCGAGTCGAGCACAAGCGATTCCACATTCTGGGGGTAACGTTCGGCGTACTCGAGCGCCACCTTGGTGCCGTAGGAAACGCCGAACAGCACGAGCTTTTCGTAGCCGGCTGCTTGACGGATCGCCTCGATGTCGGCCACCGATTCCTGGGTGGTGTAGGAACCACGGGCGCCGCCGATCTGTAGCGCGCACCGTTCAAAGGCCTGCCCGATCGCGCCGAAGACTTCGGCGGAGCCTTCAAGCGCCGGACAGGCAAGCGGGCCGGAGCTGCCGGTGCCACGCTGGTCGAACACGAGCAAGTCGCGCGAGCCGAGCGCGGGTGCCATCTCCTTGGCTATCCCCTCGGCCAGTGGTAGCGCCGCCTGGCCTGGGCCGCCGGCCAGCCCGATCACGGCGGTACGGGTTGGCACAGCGCCGGCTTGCAGACGCTCGACGCTCAGGCCCACCGTTCCGGGCGCGCCTCCGTTGCGGGCGAGCGGCACGGTCAGCGTTGCGCAGGTGAATCCGGCTGCGGTCGAGGTCGAGCAGGGCGCGAACGTCAACGCCTGTGCCGGTATGGCCTGTGTCGCGGCGACGGCGATCGAGAGTAGCGGCGTGCTGAGCGCAAGTGTCAAGATCCGCCGCAGCACAGCGACAGACGTTAGCGGTAGATCCGTAAGCGTCCGTAAATGGGCACCACCGAGCATTGCCGCGGTGCTTGATGACCGATTTCTAGGGCTATCAGCCGAGCACGTAGCGCAACAGCGCCGCAGTACCGGCTGAGCTCAGCGCCGCGTATCGCTGGGGTGTTGCCGTCAGGTCGGCCAAGCGCGACTCGACTGTTTGCGTCGAAGCGCCGTGCTCGACTTCGGCCGCTCCGGTGGTTGTGAGATGGACGTGCTTGCCGGCGAGCACGCCGGTGAGTGTTCCGTGCGCCATCGTGAGCGTCCCGTGAGCGGCCGCCGAGCCGCCGATGCTCAGTTTGGCGACGCCGGATGAGACCTCCCCGGACACGGTGACGCCGGGCACGTAGGAATAGCCGCGCAGCAGCTGCGTGTCGCCCGAGATCCCGCACCAGCCGGCAAGCAAACCGCCGGCTCGTGCCGAGGGGCCTCCTAGCGATTCCGTGCTTGGCTCTGAAAGCAGTGTGAGGAGTAGCTGACGATTGCAGTCCGCAAGCGTCAAGAGTGTCGCATCGGCAGTCAGTCCCGCCTTGCCGTGGCTTCCCCGCGCGAGTGCGACGGCGCTTAGGTTCCGTGGTGGCAGCGGTGTTGGCAACTCCAGGGCGGGCGGTGTCCGGTCTTTGCATTGTTGGACCGGCTTGCCCTCGAACAGTGCCTCAAGGGCGTTGTGTGCGCAGGGGGTCGGGTCTGCGC
Source organism: uncultured Solirubrobacterales bacterium (assembly GCA_963827045.1). GTDB lineage: Bacteria > Actinomycetota > Thermoleophilia > Solirubrobacterales > Solirubrobacteraceae > Palsa-744. The sequence continues at coordinate 76,031 of CAWGZH010000002.1, read as the reverse complement.
CGAGCACGGAGTGGCCCGTGTTGGGCACGACCAGCAGTTGTGCGTCGGGTATTTGGGCGGCCACCTCGCGTGCGTTCGCGGTCGGTGTGCGTAGATCGTCGGCGCCGCTCAGGATCAAGGTCGGCACGTTCGGGAATGGCGCTTCGTTGACTTCGGGTCCCGCCGAGGCAAACGGCCAGGAGGCACAGGGGACCACGTCGCTCAGCGCGAGCGCGTTGGCCGGTGTGAACGGCGCAAATGCTCTCGCCGGCTGTGCGCGTAGCGCGGCGAGGGCTTCGCCGAGGCGCGCTTTGGGGCTTGAGGAGCGATTCCATGGGAACACGCTCTCTTCGCAGATCGTCGAGTAGTACAGCGGCGTATCAAAACCCTCGCTCAGGTTTTCTTCGCCTTCGGCTTCTTCGCCGCTATCGGCGCGTGCGAGCAGCCGCACGAGCGCGGCCGTGTTGCCGTCCACGGCCGAGCGCACCGCGGCCGGGAATTCGGCGCGCAGGATCGGGTCGAAGTCGCCCTCCATCAACACCCCAAGCAGGTCGTTAGCGTAGATGCGTACCGGTTCGGACCGGCCCTGGTTGTTGATGAAACGGCCGCCGAGCGAGCCGCCGCCCATTCGCTTTACCAGCCGCGCGAGATCGGCCACCGGTTCAGGTGTGATGTGCTTGCAGGCGTTTGCGGAGCACAGCTGGCGCAGGATGCGGCCCACGGCCGTAAATGTCGGTTCCTCGAATACGTCCCGGCCGGAGGTCGGTACGACCGAGTCGAGCACGAGCGCTTCGACGTGGCTTGGATACTCCTGGGCGTAGCGCTCGGCGACCTTAGTGCCGTAGCTCGTCCCGTACAGCACGAGCTTTTCGTAGCCGCCTGCCTGGCGGATGGCCTCGATGTCGGCGACCGTGTCAGCGGTGGTGTACAGGCCTCGTGTCTGTCCGATCTGGCCCGCGCAGATCGACACAGCGAGTGGCGTTATCCCGCCTTTGAGGTGTTCGAAAGCGGCACAGGAAAGCGGGTGGGAGAGGCCCGTGCCACGCTGGTCGAAGACGATCAAATCGCGCGTCGAGACGATCGGCCCGAGGATCTGGGCGAAGTCGCTCGTGAACGGGAGTGCGGACTGGCCCGGGCCGCCGGCGAGCGCGATCACTGCGGTCTTGGCGTTGCCCACCGGTGAGAGGTGGCGGCGCATCGCCAGCGTGATCGTCCCCGGGATCGCCCCGCTGGGGTCGACGGGAACCGTCAGATGGGCGCACGCGACTTCGTTCGTGCCCGCACAGGGTTTCCATTCGATCTGAGCTTGTGCGGCGGCGGACAACAGCGCCGCGCACGTAATCGTCGCCAGGAATACACTCGCGAATGTCCCGACGGTTTGTCGCACAGTCGGAATCTAGCGCACGGTCTGCAAAGTCTGCGCCGACACCCGTCAGCACCGAAAGCTCCGAGTATGCGGCTCGTCGCGGGTGCGGTATCGGGGACGCATAGCGGTAGGCTCACATGGGATGACATCGGATCGCGAAACGATCGACACGCCGGCTGCGCCGGCGGCGATCGGTCCGTACTCGCATGCGGTGCGCGCCGGCTCGCTGTTGTTCTGCTCGGGGCAGATCCCGCTCGACCCGGCAAGCGGCGAGTTGGTTGGCGAGACGGCGGCCGAGCAGGCACGGCAGTGCCTGAAGAATCTGACGGCTGTCTGTGAGGCGGCTGGTGCGTCGCTTGCGGACGCGGTGCGCCTCACGGTCTATATGACCGACCTTTCCGCGTTCGCGGAGGTGGGGGATGTCTACGCGAGGTTCTTTCCAGACGCGCCGCCCGCACGCGTGGCCGTCGGTGTGGTGGCCTTGCCAAGAGGCGCCCAGGTCGAGATAGACGCGATAGTCGCCCTAAAGAATTAATTAGGGAAGACAGCGCCGCATGCGGCGCTGTCCCGAGTCGCACATGTGCGACTCGGCCGGCAGGCGCATGCGCCTGCCGGTTGCATAGGCTGGAATAAGCACATCGACTGTCGGCTATTCAAGGCACATGCTGTGGGCGGCAAGGCGCATGCCGGGCGGTTTAGATCGCATGTGCGGTCGACGTGTACCGAAGCGGTTGGCGTGTCGGAAAGGCATCATCGATCGCGCAACTCCGCCCGCTTGACCTTGCCACTGGCCGTCTTGGGCAGCTCCTCCGCGAACTCCACGATCCGGGGGTACTTGTACGGCGCCGTCTCGCGCTTGACGTGCTCCTGCAGCTCGCGCACCAACGCATCCGACGGCTCATGACCGTCGCGCAACACGACCACCGCGCGCACCACCGCTCCCCGCTCCTCGTCCGGGGCCGCCACGGCGGCAGCCTCGGCGACGGCGGGATGGGCGACGAGCGCCGACTCGACCTCGAAGGGGCCGATGCGATACCCGGCGGAGATGATCACATCGTCGGCACGGCCCTCGAAGCGCAGATACCCGTCGTCGTCTTCGCGCACACGATCGCCTGTGTGCCAGCTGCCGCCGTCGCGGCGGTCCTGCACCGTCCAGCTCCCGTCAGGCTCGTGCCGCACGTCCTCTCCCAGATACCCAAGGAAGAACGTCGGCACGCTCTTAGGATCAGCCACGAGCTCGCCGTCGATCACGCTCAACCGTGTGCCATGCAGGGGCAGCCCCATCGAACCGGGACGGGCACGCACACCCATCCCCATACCCGTCATCTGCCCAGTCTCGGTCTGCCCGTAGCCGTCGCGAATGTCAAGCCCTGTGGCTTCCCGCCAGAGAGCCAGGACCTCGGGGTTCAGCGCCTCGCCGGCCGCGACCATCCACTTCATGCTCGGCAGCGCGCGCAGCTCCGCTCGCTTGGCGATCACGCGGTACTCGGTGGGAGCCATGCAAAGCACGCTCACCTGCTCCTGTTCGATCAGATCGAGACGCTCGTGCGGATCGAAGCGCGCATCGTGCAGCAAGGCCGGCGCGCCCATCAGCCAGGGCGCCATGAAGACGTTGCGAGCCGACTTGCTCCAGCCGCTGGCCGCGGTGCACCAAACCAGCTCGCCCTCTTTCGCGCCCAGCCAATGCTCGGCCTGCACGCGCTGTCCGTACAGGTAGCGTTGGCCGTGGACGACGGCCTTCGGTTCGCCGGCTGTGCCACTCGTGAACGTGATCAGGGCAGGGTCCGCCTCGACGAGGTCGGCGTGAGGCGGTGGTGTCTCAAAAAAGTGGGATGCCCCCCGCGCGCGCGGGGGGCTTTGCGTTTTTGAAGTACCCGCGCCGAGGTTCTTCTGCGCCCAAACAGCGTCTGCGTCTCCCAGCCACATCACCGGGCAGTCAGGTCCAGCGGCCTCGACCTGCTCGCGGTTGCGCTTGTCGGCCACGATCAATGACGGACGGGCCACGCCAAGGCGCAGACGCAGGTCCTTGGCCCGCAGCTGCTCGGTGCAAGGCAGCACGACCGCGCCGATACGAAAGCAGGCCATCATCGCGAACACCCACTCGGGACGGTTACCGATTAGCGTCATCGCCACGTCCCCGCGCTGTAGCCCGTGCCGCACAAATATGCCGGCCATCGCTGCGCTGCGTCGCTCGACATCGCCAAAGCTCCACTCGCGTCGCGCCCCGTCGCGCGCCAGCTCTACCAGCGCGAGCCGGTCCGGTGGCTGGGCTTGCAAGAGGTCAAATGCGAAGTTCACGCGCTCGCAGTCTGTCAGGCCGGATCGATCAGCCGGTGTGCGAGCCAGTTTGTCTCGCCACGCCCAGGTATCCTGCAAGGACGCCCCGATTCCCGACCTTGGAGCCGCACGAATGGCCGTAGCCCCAGCCCCCTTTACCGAGAAGACCGACGAGCAGAAGGCGATCACCGAGATGGTGCATCAGTTCGCCGACGAGCAGATCCTCCCCAACGCCGAGCACTACGACCACGAGGACCTGTTCCCCGAGCCGATCGTCGAGCAGATGAAGGAGCTCGGCCTGTTCGGGGTCACGATCCCCGAGGAGTACGGCGGCATGGGCCTCGATCTCACGACCTACGCGATGATCGTCGAGGAGCTCTCGCGTGGCTGGATCTCGATCTCGGGCGTGATCAACACGCACTTCATCGGCTCCTATCTGTTGATGAAGTTTGGCTCCGAGGAGCAGAAGCAGAAGTACCTGCCACGCATGGCCACCGGCGAGATTCGCGCCGCCTTCTCGTTGTCCGAGCCCGAGCTTGGCTCCGACGTGCAGGCGATCAAAACCGCCGCCAAGAAGGGCGAGGACGGCCTGTACGAGATAAACGGCCAGAAGATGTGGGTCACCAACGGTCTTATGTCCTCGCTCGTGTTCGTGCTTGTCAAGACTGATCCCGACGCCCAGCCGCGTCACAAGGGCTTCACCTGCTTCATCGCCGAGAAGGAGGGGGGAGTCTCGAAGAACACAGGCGACTACTCCGGCTTGATCGTGCCGGAGAAGCTCAAAAAGATGGGCTACAAGGGCGTTGAGTCCACAGAGCTCGTGTTCGACGGTTATCGCTGTCCGGCCGAGAACATCCTCGGCGGCGAGGATGTCGGTCTCAACAAGGGCTTCGCGCAGATGATGGACGCGCTAGAGGTCGGTCGTGTCAACGTCGCCGCGCGTGGCGTCGGCATCGCCCAGCGCGCGCTCGAGCTCGGCCTGCGCTACTCCCAAGAGCGCAAGACCTTCGGCAAGCCGATCGCCGAGCACCAGGCGATCCAGTTCAAGCTCGCCGACATGGCCACCCAGGTCAACGCGGCCAGGCTGCTAACGCTGCGCGCCGCGCGCCTGAAGGATGCCGGCGAGCGCTCGGACCTGGAGGCCGGCATGGCCAAGCTGTTCGCCTCCGAGGCAGGTCGCTTCTGCGTGGAGGAGTGCTTCCGTATCCACGGCGGCTACGGCTACTCCAAGGAGTACGAGATCGAGCGTCTCTACCGCGACGCGCCGCTGCTGCTGATCGGCGAGGGCACCTCGGAGATCCAGCGCATGGTGATTGGCAAGAAGCTGCTCCAGCGCCACAAGATCTGATGAGCGGCGACGCGAAGACCCTGATCGAGACCGCCGCGCGGCGTTTCGTCGAGGAAGTGCCGGCGCTTGCGCCGATGAAGCTCGTCGTCGGGGTGGAGTTGCACGGTCGCGGTGACGTTCAGCACTTCCGTCTGCAGATGCCCGAGGCACAGGTGACCAAGGGCCCTGCCGACGACGCGCGCATCAACGTCGAAATGCGTCGCGAGTTCTTCAACATCATGGCCACCGAGGGCAAGGTCCCCGACTGGATCGAGGCCTTTACCTACGGCAAGGCCAAGGCCACGGGACCAACGCAGTTCCTGAAGCTGATCTCGACGGTAGTCGACAAGCATCAGGAACGCGAACGACTCAAGAGCGCTCGCAAGCACGCCTGAGAAGCAAGAACAACGCGTCTGCTCGACGCAGACGTCTAGTGATACGCCAAGATCTGTTGCGCCAAGAATGCCAGCGAGGCCAGCATGAAGACGCACATCACAATCAGTGAGAAGTTTTCGCTCACGGTTTCCATACCTTAGCGCCCTCGGCCCTGGACGCTGTGGGTGAGGGCTCTGGGTGGGGTGTGGGTGTCATTCACTTTTTATGAGATTTACAATAGTGACTACAATTTGTAGTTACTATTGTAATCTTCATTTAGTAGATATACGTACTAGCCACGCACCAGCCCAGATTTGCGCTATTTGGCACATTTTCTGCTCAGGGCAAACGCAGTGAGGTCGAGCTACCGAGCACGTTGCCATTCGCGTCGAGCGCGCGTGTCTCTACGTAGGCTGCGCTGCTCGAGACGCTCGCCTGCGTTTGAAAACCGCTCCGTGGGACGGTCACGAGCGGCGTCAGCGAGCTGGGGGAGGTGCCTGTGAGCAACTGCCAGGAGGCGACTTCCGTGGCACCGTTCCAGCTCGTTAGCACCGTGATGCTCGAACCGTTGCGTTTCGCGACGATCGCCGGTGAGGTCGTCGGATGCCCGCTCCAGGGCGATAGGTAGGTGCGGAAGTCCTGCACGTTTGGCCCGAGTTCGCCATCGAGCAGCACCCCGCCGGCCGCGTCGTACTCGGTGAAGTTGGGTAGGTTGCCGTAGCCCATCAACCAGTTGCCTGCGGGGAGTTTGAGCAGATTGCCCTGCGCGGGCGCCAGCAGCGTCTTCGTCGGGTTCGTGAACGCCTTCACGAGCGACACGGTCTTGGTGGCGTAGTCGGGCTTGAGCAGCACGCCGCGCGACTGCTTCTCCTTGGGCGGCGTCGAGCCGTTGTCGAAGACCGAGATCAGCCCGCCTGTCTGCCATTCGGCGTCGTGCTGCCAGTAGGTCTTTGTACCCGGACCGAGCTTGAAGTTCGAATGCCCGCCGCCCAGCTGCCAGTTGAAGGCGCCGGTCTTGATGTTCACGTCATACAGCTCCCAGGAGTTGCGTGCGGAGAGCAGGACGTCGCCTGAGGTGCCCGGGTCAATCGAGTTGATGTGGATGTAGTCCCACGGATAACTGTTACTCGGGACGGTGTTGTAGGAGTCGTGCAGCGGGATGTGTCCGAGCGCGTGCCACTCCCACATGACCAGGCCGGTCTTGACGTCGATCTCCTGCACCACCGAGTCGGTCAAGATGCCGTTGGACGAGCCGTGCACGGAGCGGAGGTTCATGTGGATCGGGTCGAATGAGTCGATCCAGGCGGTGCCCTGCGGGGCGAGCAGGATCACGTGCAGGTCTGCTCTGTAGCCGTTGCCCGCCCTGACTTTGGCGACAGCTTGGTAGGAGGTGTTGTAGATCTCGTCTTCGCCCTGTCCAAAGCCGACCTTCAGGATGCGCCCCTGCCACCAGGTGAGCACCGGCTTGCTTTCGTACTGCTGGACCTGGAAGTTGGTCGACTCGTAGCCCGCCGGCAGTGGATGGAACCAGACAAGCGCGCCGTTCTGTTCTGAGATCGTCGGTCCCGGCGAGCCCTTGCCCTGGTAGGGCGCGAGGAACAGATCGCCGGGCGAAGCCCCGGGCTGTGCGGGAGTCGTGAGCCCGACCGTCGAGGGCGTCAATGTCGGCGCGGAGGCGTAGTGCTGCACGTCATGTGAGTCGCCGGGATTGTCGGGGAACTCTTCCTGGCTGACGGCGGCCTGGTGGGCGACCGTGAACACGGTCGTGACCGGCTTCTCGGGCGTCGCCGAGCCGACGCCGACAAGCGCGTGCACGGCGACCTGCTCGCCGGCTTGGAAGGGCGTGTTGACGACGAAGCTCATGCCGGTGCCCGTCGAGTAGCGCTCGAGTTTGCCGGAGTGGTTGCCGCTGCGCGAGCCGACCACGCTCACGTCGGCGACGGTCGTGCCCGGTTCGCCGAGGAAGCTGATCTGCGTGTCGGGGGAGGCGTCCTCGGTGCCGGGCAGGGGGGACACGGCGATAGAGTTGGCCGCGGCCTCGGCGCGGTCGGCGGTCGGCGTCATCGCGCTGGCGGCCGCGTGCGAGCCGCTGCCGCACGCCGACAGACTCGCGCCGAGCGCCAGAGCCGCGATCGTCGTTGCCGTTGCCGCGCGTCTTGTCACCTCTTCCCCCGCGGTGTGGTCATCGGTGCACTTTGCGGTGTGGCCATCAGTCCCCCTGCGCTGTGAATGGTCGGGAAGTCCCGATCACGCGACCTCGAGTGTCGAGCGCCTCGATCTCGAAGCTCCTGTAGGTCGTTGGTACTGGCACCGCCGTCTCGAATCCGGATCTGGCGGCGCTCGCGACGGGCGTCAGCTTACCGCCGGTGCCGGCGGCCAGTACCCGCCAGGAGGCGACCTCCGTCGCGCCGTTCCAGCTCGCGTATACCGTCGTTCTGCCGTCGCTTTCTCGAGCGGCGCCCGCGGGTGCGGTGAGCGGTTCGCCCACCCATGACTGCACCGTCTCTCGATAGCTCAGGTCGGGCCCGGGGAAGTTTGCCTCCAGCAGCTGCTGGCCTGAGGGGCCGTACTCCGAGAAGTAGGGTTCCGAGCCCCAGCCCACGAATGTGTCGCGATTGGGGAGCGGCTGCGTGTCGCCCATGTATTCGGTTTCGAACTTGTCCCCGCCGGCGTACTGGGCCACGAGTGTCGCTGTGCGCGCGCTTTGGTCCACGTTCAGCACGAGCCCGCGTGAGGCCCCTGTCGCCGGGACCGATGTGCCTCCACCGGTCAGCTGACAGCAGTGATCGTCGAACATCGTGATCGTGGAATCGGAATGCCCACCCACCTCGAAGGCAACGTCGTGCTGCCACTGGAAGTCGGCGCCGGGGCCGAACGTGAAGCTCGATCTCTTGCCGCCGAGCGTCCATTCGATCTGGCTGCTTGCGATGTTGACCAGGTAGGCGGCCCAGGTGTTGCGCATCGAGACGAGGAAGTCGCCTTTGCCGGTAAGGGCGATGGAGTTGACGTGGTAGGCGTCCCAGGGAAAGCCGTTTGTCGGCACGCTGGCGTAGGAATCCTCCAGCGGGATGTGATCGAGCGCATCCCAGCTGCGCAGCAGCTTGCCGGTCTTGAGGTTGTACTCCTGCACTGCCGAGTCGATCAGCGCGCCGTTGTAGGCGCCGCCGTAGCTCGACAGGTCCTTGGCGACGTTCTTGTTGGCCGTGACCCAAGCGTCTTCGCCGCTGACCACCAGCTCGTGCAGCGTCAGTATCCAGCCGTCGGCTCCTTTCAGTCGTGCGACAGGCTGGTAGTGCTGGTTGACGATCACGTCTTCGCCGCTCTCGGTCTGGCCGGTGTTCGTGACAACCCCTTGCCACCAGGCAAGCGCCGGCTTGCCTTCGTAGGTCTGCAGGCTCAGGTTGGAGGCGACGACCTTTTCGGGAACGGGCTGGAACCAGACGGGTTGCAGGTTGTGGTCGAGGATCAGCGGTCCGCTCTGGCCGACGAGCGGGGGGTAGTTCAGGTTGTAGAAGTTGGCGGTGAAGATGTAGCCGCTCGCCAGCTTGCCGGTGAGCGTGGGGCCGTCCTTGTGGAGCTTGGGCGGGTGAAGGGTGGGCTCAGTGACGAAGCTGTAGGCGCCTTTGGTGGTGTAGGCGCCAACTGGGGCGCCATGTGAGCCGGCGAAGGCAAGGTCGAGCGCGACGAAGGCAACGACGACGAGCGCGATCGCTCCCGCGAAACGCCGTGTGGAGCGTCGTGCCTCGACAGCCGCGGTAGCTGCTGTCGATGTTCCCTCGCCTGGCCCGTCCGTTCCGGCGGCATTCGCCGGCACCGGTTTGGGCAGCGCCGTGAACGTGACCAATGCCGCTGCCGCGGCCAGACCCGCGCCGATCAGGTAGGCGAGCCGGAAGCCGTCGGTCAAGGCTTGTGGCACGAGTGCGCCGGTGCCGATCAGATGGCTGGAGTGCTGGGTCGCCAGCGTTACAAGTACCGCCAGTCCGAGCCCGCCGCCGATCTGGCGCGAGGTGTTGACAAGGCCTGAGGCAAGCCCGGCTTGACCCTCCTTGGCGCCCTGGGTGGCGGCGATCGTGGAGGGAACGATCGACATCGCGATCCCCGCTGCCGTCAATAGCCCGGGGATCATGATGTAGACGATCGGGCTGCCGCTGGCCCCAATCCGCGACAGCAGCAGCATCCCGCCCGTCAGCATCACCAGGCCGCCACCGAGCACGACACGCACGCCGAAACGGCTGACCAGCTTGCCGGTGCGCGAGGCGACCAGCATGATCATCAACGTCATCGGCAGAAAGATCAAGCCGGTGTGCAGCGGCGAGAGGCCAAGCACCTGCTGCAGGTACAGCGAGCTGACGAACCACATCGGAAACAGCGAGGCGCTGAACAGCAGCACGATATTGTTGGCGGTACGCAGCGGCTTGGTCAGCTCCTTGAAGGGGATCAGCGGTTCGCTCGCCACACGCGTCTCGATTACGACGAACACCGCCAGCAGGACGATGCCAGCGACGATCGGGCCAAGCGCCGCCAAAGTGTCCCAACCAGCCAGGCCCGCTTCCACGACCCCGAACACGAGCACCATCTGGCCGATCGTGAGCGTCAAGGCGCCAGCCATGTCGAAGTTGCGCTCTCGCGCGCGGCGACGCTCGCTCACGACGGCGTATGCCACAACCGCGGCAGCGATCCCGATCGGGGGGTTGATTAGCAGCACCCAGCGCCAGCTCAGCTCCTGAGTGATCAGCCCACCGAACAGCATCCCGGCGGCGCCGCCGAGTCCGTTCATCGCCGCCCACGCGCCGATCGCGCGGTTGAGCTTTGGCCCCGGCGCAAACGACGAAGTGATGATCGCCAGCGAGCAGGCCGCCATCAGGGCCCCCCCGACCCCCTGCGCCGCGCGGGCGGCGACAAGCGTTCCACGATCCGTAGCAACGCCGCCCGCGAGCGAGGCGAGCCCGAACACGAGCAGCGCCAAGACGAACATGCGGCGTTGTCCGAAGTAGTCGGCGGCGCGCCCGCCGAGCATCAGGAAGCCGGCGAAGGTGATCGCGTAGGCATCGACTATCCATTGGAGTTCTGGCGCCGTGAAGTTGAGGCTCAATTGGATCGAGGGCAGCGCGACGTTGACGATGCTCAGGTCGAGGATGACCATGAACTGTGCCGCGCAGCACACGCCAAGCAGCCAAGCCTCGCGCGAGCCCAGCCGGCGCTTGGGGGACGGCGGCTCCGTTGCCTGGGGATCGGTTGGGGTCACGGCGCTCATCTCGGAGATCGGCTCCGAGGACGCCTGGTAGGGTGAGCGCCGAAGTCCGTGAGCAATGACAGGAGGCCGGCCGATGAAACGAACGTCACTGGCCGCCATGCTAACGCTGCTGGCCGTCCTTGCGGCCACGCTGGCGGTGGCAGGGTGCGGCGGTAAAACAACGAGCAGCTCGACCTCCACGCAGACGAGCGGCACGACGAGCACCTCGGGCACGGCTCCGCACAAGCACTCCACAAAGCCGGCTTACTAGACACCATCCTCATCCTGACTGTGCGCCGGAAGGCAGCGCGGCGGCGTACGTGCTGACCTTGGCGGGCTTCGAGTTGCCGAGCACCTTGCCTGTCGCGTCCAGTGCCTGCACTGCCGCGTAGGCGTACTTCTTGGGCAGGATCGTCGAGCTTTCGAAGTTGCTCGCGAGGATAGTGGTCTGGGACGTGAGCGATCGGGGACGTTGCCCGGCAAGCACGCGCCAAGAGGCGACTTCGCTGGCGCCGTTCCAGCTCGTGTGCACAATCGTCTCTTCGCCGGTGTTGTTCAAGTTGGCCAGCACCGTCGGTGGACTGGAGGGGCGCCCGCTCCAGGGAAAGCGGAAAGCCCGATAGAAGGACATGTCGAAGGGCAGATGGGCGTCGAACAGCAGTGCGCCGCCCGGGGCGAACTCGCTGATCGCGGGCACCCCGCCATAGCCAACGACAGCGTTGCCGTTGGCCAGCGTCTGCATGTTGCCCTGGCTTGCGCTGAGCAGCGGTGGGTCGGGGTGCGTGTAGGCCGAGAGAAGGTGTGCTTCGTGGGTCGTGAAGTCAAGTGCGATCCGCAGGCCACGCGATTGTTGATGGATGGGCGGGTTCGAGCCGTCGTCGAAGAACGTCACTTCGCCGTTCGAGAGAATGCGCCCGTCGTGCTGCCATGCGGTTTCGGTACCCGGCCCCATCTTGAAGGAGCTCTTCAGGCCGCCCAAGCGCCAGAGGATGTTGCCGCTGCCTCCTTCCAGCTGATAGCCGGCCCAAGTGCTGCGCGCCGAGATGAAGATGTTCCCGGATTGATGGGCGTCCCCACCCTCCACGTCGATCGAGTTGACGTGAAACCAGTCCCAAGGCGACGCGCTCGTCGGGGCGGGGGTCTCGGACTCTGAGGCGGCCACGTGGTCGAGGCTGTGCCATTCCCAGCGTACGAGCCCTGTCTTCATGTCGATCTCCTGCACTGCGGTGTCCAGGATTATCCCGTCGCTGGCTCCGTCAACCGATGAGAGGTTGCAGCGGATCGCGTTGAAGGCCGTCGTGTAGGAGACGTCGTGAGGGACGATCTGGAAGTCGTGCAGGTCAGCCTGCAAGCCGTTGCCACCCGGGACTCTGGCGACGGTCTGGTAGTGGGAGTTCATGACGACCTCTTCGCCCTGGCCGAAACCAAGCGAGAGCACCTTGCCGTGCCAGAAGGTCAGGTCGCGCCGTCCTTCGTAGTTCTGCACGTTCAGGTCCTCGGCGGTTTCGCCTCCCGGCAGACGGTCAAACCACACAAGTCGGCCTTGAGGGGTGTAGATCAGCGGCCCGTACTGGCCCGGCCCGGGTCCGTTGGTCGTGAGGACGTCGCCGGCGGCGGGATCGCGATCGGGCACGGTGATGCTCAGGACTGGGGCTTGGACGCCGGGCAGTGTGTCGAAGCTCTGGTAGTCGGCTGGCGCCGCCTGTGGGTTCGGAAACGACGGTGCGCTTGCCGTCGAGTAGGGGGTGTCGATGCGAAAGTGGAATGAGACCTGCTTTCCGTTGGCGCCCGCGACGGAATGGCCAGTCCCTGTTGCCGTGGATCGGCGGGCGCCGATGGTGGCGCCCACAGTCACGCGCTCGCCGGCGTCGAAGGGGGTGTCTGGCACAAAGCTCGCGCCGTCGCCTTGGGAGTAAGCGTGGAGCTGGCCAGTGTGATGTCCGCTGTGTTCCCCGACGACGGAGACATTTTGGATCTGCGTCGGCGCTACGCCCAGGAAGCTGATCTGTGTGTGCGGGTTGGCCGTGTCGGTTTCCGGTGCCGGCGAGACATCGACGGGCAGTCCCCCGAGCTTGGCGCTGTGGTTGAGCGTGGACGGCAGGCACGATGGCGATGCGGCGCTGGGCGTGTTCGCTTTGTGCCCCGCGCCCGACAATGCGCCCGTGGCCAGCACCACTGCCACGGTAATCACTACCACGGCTGCAAGCAGGGCGATGACGAAGCGGGTTCTGCTCATGCCAGACGGCCGCTAGCGTCCCGAGTCGGTAAATCGGGCACTAAGCCGTCGCGGACTTCACTGCGTTAGCCTCCTCGGCGCGCCATGTCTGCAGCGCCCCAAGCGCGCCGTCGATTACGCGCCCGAGGAAGGTCTCACGGTCGTTGACGTGCGGCAGCGGCTCGGCCGGCACGGGCACCTCGAGGAACTCGCATAGCGGCTCCCAGCCTTCGGTGACGTTCCACACGAGCAGCCGCTCGGACGGTACGGTCGCCTTGACCAGCTCGTTGTGGCGCTCGAACCCGGCGATCAGCTGCTCGGGCCGTTCGTGCCCGGTCGCGAACGGTGCCTGCTCGATCCAGAACATGCGCTCGACCAGCTTCAGATAGCGAGCCCAGCGTGGATCGACCTGACCGCGGGCGCTTGAGAGCAGGCGGATCAGCGACTCGCCGTAGCACATGTTCCAGATCGTCTCGCGGAAGCTTGGCTCCCACTTCTCGGGGTCGCGCACGCTGAGCAGTACCTTGGCATCCGGGTAGAAGTCCATTAGCTCGCGCCAGAAGTAGCCACCGGGCCAGTCCACCGTGGCCTGGGAGTTGCCGAACACCTCATCCCAAGGTTCGCCACCGTCGAGTGCGCTATTCCACACGTCTACCTGGTCGAGGTCGGCGATGACGTTGACCCAGTGGTAGCACGGCTCGAAGCCGAGCGTCTCGAGCGCCACCTTCTGCGTCAGCGTGCCCGTGCGCGGCATTCCGGCTCCGATCACCTTCATCTGCTTCCCTCCAGGCTCCATGGATTTTGTAGTCCCTGCAGGCTAATCATGGACGCCTGTCGAAGGGTTTGTGAAGAAACATGTCGATAGGATGAAGAGTCTATGAAGAAAAGCCACCCAGGCGCCGCTCTTTCGCGGTTGCCGACGGGTTGCTCACGTATCCTCGTATTTCGACCGGCTCATCCGTCCGCCCTATGAACCAAGAGACTCCAGGGGGTCCATCTTGAAGGCTATAGCCGACCTCCCCGGCTTGCGAAAGCAGCCGCTTGCATGGGACGATCAGAGCCTCAGGCTCCCGCACATTAGCCGTCTCGCGCTGGCCGGTCCCGAGACGTCGTTCACCCAGCAGGACGTGCTTGGCCTGCTCGGCCTCTCAGGCGACGAGTTCGCGCAGCGCATCTTCAGCCGTTGCGGCGTGCAGCGGCGCAGCCTGACGCTGACCGACGAGTTTCTCGCGACCACCGTTCAGGGTCGCACGCCGGCGATCGAGGAGCATCTGCTCGGCTATGCGGTGCGGGCGATCGATGAGCTCGAAATCGATCCGTTGGAGGTCGGCGTGGTTGTGAGCGCGACGCTTTATTCGCTCGGCGGTCCCACGATCGCCCACCGACTCGTGGACCATTACGAGATGGACCCGTCCACCGACAAGTACCACATCGTTGGCGTTGGCTGTGCCAGCGCTGTGCCGCTGATACGGCTCGCCTCCCAGACTTTGCGCGAATGTCCCGGCAAGAAGGCGCTCGTTGTCGCGGCCGAGAGCATGACGGGTATCCTCATGGGGGCGGCTGAGGACGACGCCCGCAGCAAGACGGTCGGCTCGTCGATATTCGGTGATGGCTGTGCAGCGGCGCTGATCGAGTTCGACGAGGAGCTCACCCAGGCCGCAGGCCCAGTGGTGCTCGCATCCAAGGTCCACCAGGTGGCGGGCACGCTTGGCGCAGTACGGATGCAGCTGACGCCTGAGGACAGTTATCTGCACTTGATCCGTGAGCTCCCGGATGTTGCCAGCGAAGGGCTGCTTGAGCTGGCCGACGATTTCCTCAGGACAAACGGCTTGGAGCGAGAGGCGATCGACCACTGGCTCGTGCATCCGGGTGGACGGCGCATCATCGAGAGCGTGCAGGAAGCGCTTGAGCTCTCGCATGAGGATGTCGCTGCCAGCTATGCCGTGCTCGCCGAGCACGGCAACATGGGCACGCCCTCGATCTTCTATGTGATGCAGCGGGCGGTGGAGCTGCGCAAACCGCAAGCCGGCGATCTGGGCTTGATGGTCACTGTTGGCCCCGGAGTTACCGTTGGGCTGATGCTTTTGCAGTGGTGAGGGCTCGCGGTGAGGGCTTGCGGCTTGCGCAGCGGGCCGTGAAAGCAAGAACTCCACACCGCAGAAACGGCTTGCCGCTACAGGCGGGGCCTCAGACGTTAGGCTCTTGCGAGGATCGCGTCGTTGTCGTAAAGCTTGATGATGGTGACCGCGCCCTCCGGGGCTGCGGCCAGACACAGGCCGCACAGCACACACTCATCGAGATTCTTCTCGGCGATGCTTACGCTGCCGCCGTCTGTCTTGGCGAAGATGTTCGACTGGACAGGCGTCGCTGAGCTTGACCGCGAGCTCGGCATCGGCAGCTGCCTGGTCATCAACCTCGACGGCGATGAAGATCCCATCGGCTCTCATACTGGGCTCCTCTCGGAGATCTTGGACTGGATCAGTCCGGGTATGTCCTCGATACGCTCGGCCACGGTGATGCCCGCCTGGGCCAGGCGTGTGATCTTCTCTGTGGCCGTGTCCTCCTTGCCTTCGACGATCGTGCCGGCGTGGCCGAAGCTCATGCCAGGCATCTCGTCCATGAAGCGTCCCGCCATGAAGGCGACGATCGGAAGGCGCGATTTGTTATCGGTCACCCAGCGAGCGAGCTCGGCCTCCATGCGCCCGCCGGGCTCGGTGTAGATGACGATGCCCTGGGTCTGCTCATCGGTCTCGAACAGCGGCATCAGCTCGGCGTAGCTCGAGCCGATGATCGCGTCGCCGCCGATCGACACAGCCGTGGACTGTCCGAGTCCGGCGGTGCTCAGCGTGGAGGACATCTCGGTCGTCATGCCGCCCGAGCGCGAGATCACGCCGATCGGACCCGGGGTGTAGGCCTGCGCCGCGTTGCGCGCCGGACCGCCGATACCGCCCATCTTGATCACGTCGGGGACGATGATGCCGAGGCAGTTGGGACCGATGATGCGTGCGCCGCGCAGCGTCGCCAGCTCGACCATCTCGGCCACGTCGCGGCGCGGGATGCGCTCGGTGACGATCACGATCAGCTGAATGCCGTTCTCGATCGCCTCGAACACGGCGTCCTTGGTGAAGGCGGGGGGGACCGTCACGACCGAGCCGTAGATCGGCGCGCCATGGTGGGCCACTGCCTGGGCGACCGTGTCGAACACGGGCACCCCGTGCACATCGCGGCCCAGGCGCCCTGGCGTGACGCCGCCGACGACCTTCGCGCCAGCGCCGTAGTCCAAGCACTCCCTTGTCAAGTTGACGGCCTCGCGGCCGGTGATGCCCTGGACGATGAATGTCGTATCTGCGCCAATTAGGATCGACATCAGGCTGCGACCCCCTGGATCTTCTCGACCGCACGCCGCGCGGCCTCGTTGAGTGAAACCGAGCGGTCGGCGTAGTCCACGCCGTACTTCTCGAGGATCTTGAAGCCCTCCTCCTCCCAGGCACCGGGGATGCGGAAAATCGCGATCTTCTCGGATGGGTCCATGTCCAGCTCGATACAGGCCTTGATCACGCCGCGGGCGACGATGTCCACGCGCGTGTTGGAGACGATCGACATCATCACCGCGATCTTGTCCACGCCGGGCTTCTGCAGCACTAGCTTGGCCAGCCCGCACGCCTTGGCGACGGAGGGGTTGCCGCCGATCTCGCAGTAATTGGCGGGCTTGCCACCGTGCGCGCGCACCGCGTCGAACAGTGTGAGCGAGCCGCCACCTGCGCCGATCACAAGACCGAGGTTGCCGTCGAACTCGGTGACGTTGCCGGCCACGCCGCGGTGATCGGTGGCGTCGACTTCCTCGCCCGCCAGCTCGAAGGGTGTCGCCTCGCGCGCTTGGCGGGTCTCCTCATCGCCGACGCCGAGATTCTTGAGCAGCTTCTTGTGGCGGCCCCTAGCCTCGTTCTCGATGTCCATGTGCGCGTCGAGCGCCACGAACGAGCCATCCTTGAGCTGCCCGAGCGGGTTGATCTCCGCCAAGGTCATGTCGTTCTCCACGAACAGCTTCGCCAGGCGCGTGACGATCGGAACGAGCTTGTTCAGGGCCGAGCCGGTGACGCCGGTTGAGGCGATCACCTCCTTTGCCTCGAAGTCCCCGAAGGGCAGGATGTTCGAGAAGTGCCGGCGACCGACCTTGTCGGGCTGCTCCTCGGCGACCTGCTCGATGTCGATGCCGCCGACGGGCGAGAAGATCATCACCGGCTGCTTGCGGATGCCATCCCATACGACGCCCGCGTAGTACTCTTGGGCGACCTCTGCCTTTGGATCGACGAGCACGCCGCGCGGCATGTGGCCGTCGATCTCAAGCGCGAGGATGTCGCGTGCGTACTCCTCGGCCTGCTCAGGCGTGTCGGCGAACTTCACGCCCCCGGCCTTCATACGCCCTCCAGTCAGCACCTGGGACTTGATGACTGTGGGACCGCCGATGCGCTCGGCGATCTGCCGCGCCTCGGCTGGGCTGGTGGTGAAGCCGTAGTCGGTTACCGGGATACCGGCGCGCTTGACTACCTCGCGCGCCTCAAACTCGAAGAATCTCATCGCGTCCTTGGTTGCTTGGGGACGGGGCGTCGGAACCCTATAGGGACGGCCGCCGACATGCGCTCGTGGCGACCGTCCCACACCAAGGATGCGGGGTGGCTACATCACCGGGATCGTCTCGTACACGTCGACTTTCCCGCCGCTGGCAAGCACCGGGCAGTCGCTGACCAGCTCAGTCGCGGCGTCGAGGCTGTCGGCGGCGATGACTGAGTAGCCGCTGAGGCCGGACTGCGCGGCGCCGTTGCTGCCCGATGCGCTCACGGACGCGGACGCGCCGACCGGGTTGCCGGGCGCGACGACTGCCGGGCCGAGCTTGCCAAACCACTGTCCCCAGGCGGCCATCGCCTGTTCGCGCTCAGCCTCCGTTGTTGCCATGCCGCCGCCGGTGTATGCCAGCAGGTAGTTCGCCATCAGATACTCCTTTGTTGTTGGTGTTCGAGGGTGTCGGCTTGCTTGGTGTTGATGCTTTGAGCTGCTGGTCAGCGCAGCCTGTGCTGCGCTGACGCCGTGCCGGAGTCGATCAGGCGGCCTGATCCGCAAAGCCGCGCGTGCGGAAGACGTCCAGGCAGGCGCTCCAGCCCTGGGCGTGGCGGTCGCGCGACTCGGCGTCGGGAAGGCCGGTGTGCTCGAGCATGACATCGGTGTGGTGGCCGCGCCCGACGAACTCGACCGTCACCGAGCTGACGTGGCCGGGCTCGCCGCTGTCGAGCTCCCACTGCCAGGTGTAGGCGAGCCGGCTGGGGCGCTCAACCTCGCGGTATTCGCCGCCGACTGTGTGGCGTTCGCCGTCGGGGCTCTCCATCGACAGGCGGTAGCGCCCGCCGACGCGCAGGTCCACCTCGGCGACGGGAGTGCTGCCGTCGGGGTGCACGGCCCACCAGCGCTTGAGCACCTCGGGGCTGGTCCATGCGTCGAACACCTCCTCAGGGGACGCATCGAAGCTGCGCTCGATGCGCAGGCCGGTCTCGCTGGTCATCACGGCATCGGCCGTGTCGGTCGCGTTGCTCATCTTGACTCCTTGGTGTGTGGTGGGTTCTTGTGCTGTTGCTCGTGGGTTTCCTGTAGCTGTTTGCTTTCCCGCTGCTCGCGCAGGTACTCCTCGACCGTGTCGAGCTTGCGCTCCCACAGCTCGCGCTGGCTGGTCATCCAGACGTAGGCGTCGTCGAGCGGCTGCTCTCTGAGCCGCAGCCTGTGCGTGCGCCCGTCGATCACGCGTGTGATCGCGCCGGCCTCCTCCAGCAGCTTCAGGTGCTTGCTGATCGCGGGCTTTGACACGCCGAAGTCGCCGGTCGCCTCGCCCACTGTCATCTCGCCGCCGGCGAGGCGCTCGAGGATGCCGCGGCGGATTGGGTGCGAGCAGGCTGCGAAAGTGCGGTCCAGCAGGACATTGTTAGCCATGTGGTTAACAATAGCATGGCGGCTGACTTGGAGATATGGACCCAATGGATCTCGCGCCTTGATTTGGAGCTGACCCATACAGTCGAGTACGATCCGCACGTGCGCACGCGTGTCTTGCGACGGCTACGGCTGACGAGCCTCGCGGGTTTGGCTGTCACGTTCGCTGTGGTTGGCGTGCCTTCGGCTTTGGCCGCGAAGGGGGCGCCCGCCTGGCCCGCCGCGAGCAGGATCGCGCTGCCGCCGGGCGCAGCCGCGCCCGCTGAAACGCAAGATCAGACCCCAACGCTCAATTCGGTGGCCTGCACGAGTCCGGGGAGCTGCGTCGCGGTCGGCAGCTACAACGACACCCGCCACAGCTCCAGGGGCGTCTACGACAGTCAGGCGATGGTCGTCACCGAGAAGCGAGGGGTGTGGGACCGGGCGAGCAAACTGATGCTGCCCGCAGCCACGAACCTGCCGGCGGGCGACCAGTCGGCAAGTCTCGCTTCGGTGGTGTGCACAGGCCCGGGAAGTTGTGTCGCCGTCGGCTCCTTCACCCGCAGTGGCGGTCTATTGGAGCCGATCGTCGCCAGCGAGACGAAGGGAGTGTGGGGCCGGGCGAGCGAAATCGGGCCACCCTCCAACGCGAACGCTACGACCGCCAACGGCGTGGGTCTTGACTCGGTGGCGTGCACCAGTCGGGGGAACTGCGTCGCCGTCGGCGCCTACGACGACAACGGCACCGGCCAGCAGGCGATGGTCGTTGTCGAGGCGCGCGGCGTGTGGGGTCCGGCGAGCAAGCTGATGCTGCCATCCAACGAAAATACGAGCCCGGGCGACCAGGACGCTGGGCTCAGTTCGGTTGCGTGCACCGGTCCGGGGAGTTGTGTCGCCGTGGGCTCTTACGCAGACGCCAGCGGCAGCGAGCAGCCGATGATCGCGACTGAGGCGAGCGGAGTGTGGAGCCAGGCCAGCGAGCTGACGCTGCCGGCCGGTGCGCTGGAGACGACTGAAAACTTCGGCGAGTGCGGCACGGTGAGCTGCGCTCAGTACGCCGTGCTCAGTTCGGTTGCATGCACCAGTCCGGGGAGTTGTGTCGCCGCGGGCTTCTACGCAGACACGACCGGCAGCGTTCAGGCGATGGTCGTGTCCGAGACGAGCGGAATCTGGGGTCAGGCCAGCGAGCTGAACCCGCCGCCAGGCGCGAAGATATCCGGCGGCAACGCTGGTGAAAATTTGGCGCTTGGCATGCATTCGGTGACGTGCACCAGTCTCGGCGACTGTGTCGCCGTTGGCCAGTACTACGCAAAGAGCAGCGGATACGAGGGGATGGTCACCACCGAGACGAAGGGCGTATGGGGGCAGGCGAGCAAGCTGGCGCTGCCTTCCGGCGCGGAGCCGAAAGGACAGTTCGCTGGGCTCGATTCCGTCGCGTGCACCAGCCCGGGTCGCTGTGTCGCTGTGGGCACATACTTCGCCCACCACAACACCCCCTCGGTGATGGCGGTCAGCTCGATTGGATCGGGTCGGCGGGGGAGAGGGCGATCAGGAGCTAGAGGCCGGTCGTAGGGCAAGGACGTGTGATCCGTTGGACCACACATCCTCAACTACGAGTTAGCCGGCGTTCGCCACGAGGTTTGGCCGCGCCGGTGGGACTTCGTGTCGCCGGATCCCCGGCGACCGCTATTTCCGTTTTTTCTCCAGTTTGATCACTTTGAGCACGCCTTTTTTCGCGGGTTTGTGGCCTTTGATGTCCACGCTGCCCGTCGCGGTCTTGAAGGCTGAGCCGGAGAGGTAGGTGGCGCTACCGGTGCTGCTCAGTTTGTAGCCGCCGGTCTTGAGCAGGCTAAGCCCCGTTTTGTTGAGTTTCAGGGCCACCGTGTTGACGCCGAGCGCCAGCGAGTTGAACGAGGCGGTGCCGATCGTCTCGACGACCGTGATCGTTTTCTTTTTTTTGCCTTTGCCGACCTTCTTCTTGACCTTCGCGAGCAGAGTCAGGTCGCCCGTGCACTTGGCGCCGGTGCAATCCACGACAACCGACAGGTCGCCTTTGCTGTTGGCCTCGTCGGTCTGGTTGGGGATCGTGAGCGAGGACACCGCGGGCGGCGGTGGCGGCGGAGGAGGAGGAGGAGGAGGAGGAGGAACGTGCGCGGGTAGTGCGTTGAGGTTGGCTACTTCCATGCCTCCACCGGCGTTGAACGTGAGCCAGCCCTGACCGTCGGCGGCCACGGCAAGGCGGGGTACTTCCGAATAGCCAAAGCCGATCGTCGCGATTTCGCGTTCGCCGGTGAAGGTCTGTCCTCCGTTGGTGGATTCCCACAGACGCATTACATATTCGCCCGCACCGTTGATCACCGGTTGAGCCACGTACAGGAAGCCCGTTTCGGGGTTCTCGTAAATGTCACCCGAGTTGAACAGCGTGCCCGCGCTCGTTGGGATCTTCGCGATCATGACCGGCGCTTCGAAGTTTTTAGTCGTTTCGTTGAACTTGCGCACGTCGATCGCCGACGGCTGCGATTCAAGCGATTCTCCGGGGGCGATATCGGTGGAGAGCATGAACAGACCGGCGGGACCGCCGGCCAGTCGCGGCACGTACCCGTTGCTGACCTTGAAGGGCCCTTCCCATCCACTTTCTTCCCCGTTGACGTTGCCTCCCTTGGCGTAGTACCGGTAGAAGAAGGTTTCGGGCGCCGGAGAGGAGAGGTTGTAGTAGGCCTCGATTTCGGGATGGATCTGCTTTTTGGTGAGGGTGTCTTCGATCGTGCCGGTGACATAGCCAAGCGTGGAGTTGGCCACACCGCCTGTGCCGGGATGTTCGAAGGTGAAGGAGGTCGTTCCCGAGACGATCTCGTTGGCCGTGAAGCCGAATCCAAGTCCTGGATTGTTGAAGGCCATCCCGAAGTAGTCTTCGGTCGGGCCGGCGCTCGCGGGAGTGTTCGGATCCAGCAGCACGTCGCCGACGCCCGTCTTATCGGGCGAGGCCGATTTAACCGAATTCGCAGCGGAGAATTTTTCGCCGCCGTCGGTCGAGGTCCAGATCAGCGTCTCTCCGTCTTTGATGTAGCGAGGGCCGACGACGTAGACCACCCCGGCGTGAGATCCGAGCACGGGGAACGGCTGGATGATTTCTTCGTAGGTGCCGGACGGCAGTGGGAGGGTGATTGGGGCTGTGCAGGTGCCGCCGCGCGGGATCTTGCAGAACAACACGACCTCCGGTTCGGTGGCCGGGTTGGCGGCAGGCTGATCCCAGGCTACATAGCCGGTTCCGTTCGCTTCGGTGACGATCGCGTTCGTATTGCCCTGCGAGCCGAGTGTGAACAGGTTGGTGGCCTGTGCGGCCGAGGGGAGCAACGCCGTGAAGGACAGGCCAAGGAGCCCAACCGCGAGTCGGAGCACGACAGCTCTCGGCACAAGGCCGCTTCGGAATACGCTGCGAAACATGCTGTCCCCAATCTGTTGGTGGCCACCCGCCGAGGCAGGCCTATACTCGGGCGGGGCCGAGTCTACCAGCGGTCTCGCGGATGTCGAGCGCCAGCCAAAGTGGCCAAGCGCCAAAAAGCGCTGGTCATAGCGATGGCTGGTCAATCGAGATCGAACGCGGCCTGGATTGCGTAGCTGAGATCCGGCTCTTGGCGGTCGAGCAGGATGCCGATCTGTACTCCAAGGGCGCTTGTTGGGATCGTACTGATGTTGTCGCAGTTGACAACTGAAGGTCCCGCGAGGCCGTTCGCTGTATCGACGGGCACCTCGCTTGAGAGCCCGCGGATCGTCGTTGTGATTGGCGCGACGGTCACGGTGGAAAGGCGTGGCCGCACAAGCTCACGCGTGAGGACGAGGACTGGACGCGCTTTATCAAGGTGCGCGATGTGGATAGTGCGCATCAGTCAAGCTGAGACGGCAGGCCAATCACATACTCGGCCAAACCCGCAAGCTCTGGATCTGGGCCGGTGCGAGCAAGGATATCGGCGTCGCGTTCGGCAACCACGCGGCGGCGTTCGCGATCGAGCGCTCGCGTGACCACAGACGCTCGGCTGCGTGCGCTGCCGGAACCGACGATCTCGTTGACAAACTCGACAAGCTCGTCTGGGAGGCGGACGGCGATTTGCTTGCTCATCCCAAAATGGTAGCAATTAGGTATCGGTCAACCCCGCGCGACTTGTCGTCGCAGACAATGCGCTACCGATCACGGCATAGACGTGCCGCCCGCCCGACGGGAACGCGGTAGGGGTGGGCTCCCTGCCTGCATCCGACGTTGCGCGTGGCGGAGCGATCGTTGGACGGCGTCGGGGTCGTCGCCAAAGCCAATGTAGAGAGTGCGAGCGGCCGGCGCTTCAATGTGCTGATTTTCGCATCTTGTGCCAAAAGCGCGTGATGTGTGGATTTTAGGACATCCGTGTTACGCCCCAGCCGGCACGAACCCGTAAGCCTCGGCCAACTCCGGGTCCTTGCGCGCCAGCATCTCGGCCAGTTTGACCATCACCTGGCACTGCTTCCAGGTGGCGTCGTCCTGCATCTTGCCGTCGATCATGTGCACGCCGCGCCCGTCTGGGATCGCCTCGATCACCTTCTTGGCGAAGATGACCTCCTCGGGGTCGGGGGAGAAGACCTTCTTGGCGATCCCGATCTGCACGGGATGCAGCGACCACGCGCCGACGCAGCCGAGCAGGAACGCCGCGCGGAACTGCGTCTCGCAGCCGAGCGTGTCCTTGATGTCGCCATAGGGGCCATAGAAGGGGAGCGCGCCGACGGCCGTGCAGGCGTCCACCATGCGTGCGATCGAGTAGTGCCACGGGTCCTGTTGGTAGCTGGCACGAGGTAGCTCAGGGTTCTCGGCGTCGGGATCGGCGATCGTGCGATAACCGGGATGTCCGCCGCCCACGCGCGTGGTCTTCATGCGCCGCGAGGCCGCCAGGTCCGCCGGGCCGAAGCTCATGCCCTGGATGCGCGGGCTGGCCGCCGCGATCTCCTCGAGGTTTGCCACGCCCAGCGCCGTCTCCAGGATCGCGTGTACGAGGATCGGCTTCTCGATGCCGGCCTTTGCCTCGAGCTGGGCGAGCAGCCGGTCCACGTAGTGGATGTCCCAAGGGCCCTCGACCTTGGGGACCATGATCACCTCGATCTTGTCCCCGATCGCGCCCACGATTTCGGTCAGATCGTCAAGTACCCACGGCGCCTCAAGCGAATTGACGCGTGTCCACAGCGCCGTCTCGCCCATATCCATCTCGCGCCCAACCTTGATCAGACCGGCGCGCGCCGCCTCCTTGCGATCCACCGAAACGGCGTCCTCCAAGTTGCCGAGCAAGATGTCAACCGTCGGCGCGATGGCAGGCACCTTTTCGACCATTTTCTCGTTCGAGAGGTCGAGGAAATGGATCATCCGCGATGGCTTGAAGGGGATCTCGCGTGCCGGCTCGGGCGCGCCGATCGCAAGGGGCTTGTCGAAAGCTCTGGGGTTGCGCAAGTCTGTTCTCCTAGTCTGGGAGCCCGCTCGCCCAACTATCCGCCCGCCGGGCGCGGCCTCCACGTTTGTCCGCTCTGGGTGCTCTGAACGCTATCGCCTCGGCGACACGACGGTTGCTCGCCCGTACTCCGGGAGGTCGCCTGCCTACGCTGCTCAATAGAGTTCGCCTCGCTTCAACGCCCACTACGCACACCACAGGAGACACCCCCCACCCATGAGCGATACCCACCGCCTTGAGACCGAGCAGGCCGCGCGCGAGGCGTCCGGCGCCCACCCCTACGGCCGCTACCTGGAGGAGTTCGAGGTTGGCGCCACCTACAAGCATTGGCCTGCCAAGACCGTCACCGAGTCAGACGACCACCTCTTCTGTCTGATCACGATGAACCATCACCCCTTGCACCTGAACGACGTCTACGCCGCCAAATCGCAGCAAAAACGCAACGTCGTAGTTGGTCCGCTGGTCTACTCACTCGCGCTCGGCATGTCCGTCTCAGACGTCTCGGGCAAGGCGATCGCCAACCTCGCGACCGAAGAGCTCAAGCATCCCGCACCGGTGTTCCATGGCGACACGCTCTTCTGCGAGTCCGAGGTGCTGGAGAAGCGCGAGTCCCAGTCAAAGCCTGACCGCGGCACGGTCAAGGTGCACACGCGCGTCTACAACCAGGACGGGGTGCTCGTCGCCGAGTTCAAGCGGCTCGTCTTGGTCCCTCGTCGTGAGCCCGGTGGCTCGGCAGCTGAGGGCAACGTCGAGTAGAGGTAGCGAGCATCTGGCCGTTCTGCCCAGGAGACGGCGAACGGCGGCTGTTGGGACTGAGACGGCCGCTCGGTGGGAGCCCCGTTATCGGGAGTGGGAGTTGTCGTCTCGGTGTTCGCAAACCGTCATGTCCCCGCGCACGCGGCGACATGTGTTTTGGACGAAACGTCTCGCCACGGTGCGATAGGCTTGCAAGTACGCGCCCCTCACGGGCGTTTTTCCGTTCCCAGGCGGGAATCGAATCCCACCCACCCGCGGCCGGGGTTTGAAGCCCAGCCGCCCGCAGCCAACGCGACACCGAGGAGCCACGCGCACGTCATGGAGACCACCGCCACCGCCGCCCCAAACACCAACCACGAGCGTCTGCTGACGTGGGTCGAGGAGATCGCCGCGCTCACCGAGCCCGAGGCCATTTACTGGTGTGACGGCTCCGCTGTGGAGTACGACCACCTTTGTCAGTTGCTGGTTGACGCTGGTACCTTCAAGCGCCTCTCCGACGCCAAGCGTCCCAACTCCTATCTCGGTCTTTCGGATCCCGGCGACGTGGCTCGCGTCGAAGATCGCACCTTCATCTGTTCGCCCACCGAGGAGGAAGCGGGTCCGACCAACAACTGGCGCGATCCCGAGGAGATGAAGGAAGCGCTCAAAGAGCTGTTCAGCGGCTGTATGCACGGCCGCACGATGTACGTGGTGCCATTCTCGATGGGGCCGATCGGCTCGGACAAGAGCCAGATCGGCGTACAGCTGACCGACTCGCCCTACGTAGCGGTCTCGATGCGCATCATGACCAGGATGGGCTCTGCCGCACTCGACGCGCTCGGCGAGGAAGGGGACTTCATCCCCTGTCTGCACTCGGTTGGCATGCCGCTCGAGGACGGCACAGAGGACGTGTCCTGGCCGTGCAACGCGGACAATAAGTACATCGTCCACTTCCCCGCCACTCGCGAGATCACCTCCTATGGGTCTGGCTATGGCGGCAACGCGCTGCTCGGCAAGAAGTGCTTCGCGCTGCGTATCGCCTCGGTGATGGCGCGCGACGAGGGTCTGGATGGCCGAGCACATGCTGATCCTCAAGCTGACCTCGCCCGAGGAGGAGGTCAAGTACATCGCGGCGGCGTTCCCGTCTGCCTGCGGCAAGACCAACCTGGCGATGCTGATACCCACCCTTGAGGGCTGGGAGGTCGAGACGATCGGCGACGACATCGCCTGGATGAAGTTCGGCGAGGACGGCCGGCTATACGCGATCAATCCCGAGGCCGGCTTCTTCGGCGTCGCCCCCGGGACTGGCGAGCACACCAACCCGAACGCGATCAAGACGATCGAGTCGAACACGATCTTCACCAACTGCGCCTTGACTGACGACGGCGACGTGTGGTGGGAGGGTCTGACCGACGAGCCGCCCGCCCACTTGGTTGACTGGCGTGGCAAAGACTGGGCACCCGCCTCGGAGACGCCCGCCGCACACCCCAACGCCCGCTTTACAGTCGCCGCCGCGCAGGACCCGGCGATCGCCGCGGAGTGGGAGGACACAGCCGGCGTTCCGATCTCGGCAATCCTGTTCGGCGGCCGTCGCTCGACGGTCGTGCCGCTGGTGGCCGAGGCATTCGACTGGCAGCACGGCGTCTTTCTCGGCGCGACGATGGGCTCTGAGAAGACCGCCGCGGCAGCCGGCACGGTTGGTGAGTTGCGCTTCGACCCGTTCGCGATGCTGCCTTTCTGTGGTTACAACATGGCCGACTACTTCGCCCACTGGCTGAAGATCGGGCGCGAAGCCGATGCGACGAAGCTGCCGAAGATCTTCTACGTCAATTGGTTCCGCAAGGATGCCGAGGGCAAATTTCTATGGCCTGGCTACGGTGAGAACTCGCGCGTACTGGCCTGGGTCTTCGCACGTTGCGCAGGTCACGGCGCGGCTGCGGAGACGCCAATCGGCCACATGCCGCCCGTCGGCCCCGAAGGCCTCGACACCCGAGGTGTCGATGTCTCTGACGAGGACATCGCAGAGCTGTTGCGCGTTGACGTGGCCGAATGGAAGGCTCAGCTGCCCCACTTCCACGAGCACCTCGCCAAGTTCGACCGTCTGCCCAAAGAGCTGCACGAGCAGCTGTTGGCGCTCGAGCAGCGGCTCTCCGCCTAGAGCCGACCTGGGCGCGCCGCGTCGCCTTATACGAGCTCCTACCAATTCTCAGAGCGGCTCGACCACCGGCTCGCGCCGGCGCCAGGTGACGGTCAACGCCACCGCCTGCGTCACCAGGGCGGCAAGTGTCGCCAAAAGGAAGCTCGCTGCGATCCCGAAGGCTTCGAGCGACACTGCCAGCACAAAACAGAACAGCGCATAGGCAACCAGGCCTACGACGAATCCGCGCATGATTCGTAGTAGGTCCTGCTCGCCGTATTGGGCGTGTGTAAATACAGCGAGCACGCTTGCGATCACGGGAAACGGCGCCAGCAGGCCGCTCAATTTCGCCCCCAGCTGACCCGCGACCGCAGTCAACGCGAGTACGAGCGCGATCGCACTGAGCGCGCGCAAAGGCAAATCCCAAGCTGGCAGCTCGACAGCACTCTGTTGCTGGCGCTGCGCCCGAGGGAGGACCAGGAGCGTCACTCCAATAGCCACGAGCACCACCGCAAGTGCCGGACCGGCGCTCACTGCCGTGGTACTCAGCGTCGCTGTCATCAAAAAGAACGCACCCCATCCCAAAAAAAGACTCCCAGCCCAGCTCATGCGACTGGCCAGATGTGCATACACCAAGATGAAGGCAAGCAGCGACAGGAGCCCAAGCAGCGTGCCAGCGGCGGCGCCGGCAGCAAACGCGGCTCCGTGATCGAGCGCGAACACGAGTAGGATCGGTCCCGCAACGACCGGCAGTCCACCTACCAGCCCGCCGATCCGAGCGCCATAGCGTCTCGCGGCGAGCGAAGCCGCGATCACGAACGTCGGCGCGAGCAGTATCTTCGCCGCGAGCACTCCCACCGATCAGATGATGACCGTTGGGCTACTAATCGTGTTCGTGCGGTTCGCTGCTACCCGAGGACGCCGGCGGGCGCGACTCCTCGGCCAGCGATGTGATCGTCAGCAGACCTCTGGCGGCCGATTCGAGCACCTCGGTCGCCTCCTCCAGCGAGCGCGCGTACAGCTCGACGAGCAGGTGCACGACGATCTGATCCTCCTCGTGCTTGTGGAAGCGCACGTGCGTGAAGAACTCCCGCACCCCGTACTCGCCAAAAGCCGCATAGGAGAGGGCGTCGCCGGCCTCGGGTCCAGAGCAGATCTCCACGTCGTCGGCCTCGACGGTCACCGTGCATGAGGCAACCCAAGGCGTCCCTGCGATCATTCGCTCCCAGCGGTCCTCGATCGGCTCCACGCGCCCGCCGGAGAAGCCGAGGTGCGGCTGGTCGTGCATGCAGTCCAAGCACTGCACCACCGCCTCCTGTAGCTCGTCGACGACTTCCGAGCGCTCCCCGGTTTCCGGGTCGATCTTGTGGATTCCCTCGTAGTGCACCTGCACCTCGAGGTTCTGCGACCAGCAGCGATAGCACCGCAGCCAAGCTCTGGCGGTCGTCTCAGGTGCTGGGCCTCCCTCCATGCGGATCATTGTATGCCTATGTGCGAGGACTGCCCCCGGGAGCTCGGCGGACGAGTCGAAACGAGCGATGAAAGACTGGATCTTCGGGCGATTGGGTCGTCGTCTACCCGAACGTGAATGCGTAGCCGGAGACCCCCGGGGCGAAGCGCAGCGACAGGCGGTGCTGTTGATCGCCCGGTAGCGAAACGAGCGAGTACAGCCGCTCGTTTCGCACCGTCAGCACACCGTTGTGCACATCAGCTCCGGCGAACTTGTTGGGTATAGGTTTGCCGTCGAGCAGCACCTGCACTTGTCGCGGCTTTTCGTCTTCGGAGCTAAGCACTAGATACACGTTCTTGGCCTCGAACTCCATGTCGATCCCAGCGCTCGAAACAGCCGTTGCCGGCTGTGCGGCGATGTTCCATGTGCCGCTGTAGTCGAATTCGTTGAGGGCAAGATCGTTGGGCACGCTGGTGCCGTAGTCGTGTAGCCCAGACTGTGGTCCGTTGCGCCAGCCTTGCGCACGGTTGGTGCCCAAATACGTCTCGGGTGTGGCCACTTCGCTCGGCGTCACGATGTCGGTTGGGTGCGCCATCCCGCCGACGCTCGATCCCGCTTCGGCAAGTAGCGAGCGGATCGCGGTTTCGGTCTGCGAGTAATCGCCCTCACCGGCAGTCGCATAGCGCACGTCGCCTTTGGAGTCGATCAGGTAGTCCGCCGGCCAGTACTCGTTGCCGTAGGCGTTCCAAGTCCCCATTTCGTTGTCTTGCACTACGGGATAGCGCAGGCCGAACTGTTCGATCGCGTTCTTGACGTTGGAGGCCTCGTGCTCGAAGGCGAACTCTGGCGTCTCCACGCCGACGACTGTCAGGCCGTCCTTGCGGTAGGCGGCGTCCCAAGCCTTCAGATAGGGCAGCGTGCGGATGCAGTTGATGCAGGTGTAGGTCCAGAAGTCGATCAGCACGACTTTCCCGCGCAGCCCTTTGAGCGTAAGTGGCTGGTTTGAATGTCCACCCACCCCGGTGTTGAACCAGTCCTCGGTGTCGGCGAATTCCGGCGCCGGCCCGAGGTTCTTCAGCTTGGCCGCGTCAGCCAGCAGCGTCACCTGGCTTGCGTTGCGAGGCGCGGTGGTCGTTTTCGAGCCCGCCACGAACTTTGCGGTGTGCCCGGTGACCTGGGGCAGGCGGCTTTCCACGGCCTTGGTTTTTTCAAGACCGGCGGTCAGGTTCACGTTGGGGATGTGTTCGGCCACGTATTGGTCGAAATCTACGTCCACACCGACGACGATTGCCAGTGCCGTCACGATCATCACGACGCCGAGTGTGCGCTGCAACGCCGGTCCGCGGCCGGCAGCACGGACGCGGTCGAACAGTTTGCGCCCGCCGAGCGTCAGTGCGAACAGCACGACAGCGCTGCCCAGCGAGTAGGCGATCGCAACCGCTACAGTGCGCCCGCTCGCCGCGCTGACAGAGATGACGGCTGCGAGGATCGGCCCTGCGCACGGCGTGTAGACAAAGCCCAGTGCTCCGCCGACGAGCAAGCCGGAGCGGAAACCATCCCCGCGCGAGCGCGGGCCCAGCGCCGCGATCCGCGACATGCGCGCCTCCAGGCGGTCGGCTAGACCAGGCACGATCAGCGCCAGGCCCGACGCAAGTAGCACGGCAACGGCGATGTCGCGCAGCGGATCGGAGCCGAGACCGACCCCATCGACCACGTTGGCCACGCCCACGATCACCACTGTGAACGTCACGGTCAAGCCGATCACGACGCCGAGTGGACGACGTCGGCCTCCGACTCCGCCTGAGGCAAGCAGCGCCGGCAGCACGGGCAGCACGCAGGGCGACAGCGCCGTGCCGGCACCGGCGAGGAACGCGAAACCGAGCAAAACGATCATTAGACCCCAGAGCCTAGATCGCTGAGAAAGATAAAGGGCCGGGAGGGTTATAGATTTTTGAACGATTACTATAGTAACTACAAATTGTAGTCTCTATGGTGAATTGCAGAAAAATTGAATACACGCGGTGCCAATAACGCTCAGCGTCTAAGCATTATGTAGACGGTGCTGATTGCGAACGCGATCTGGCCGAAAGCAAGCGCTGTGCCCAGATTGATCGCGCCAAGTGCGCCGGCGAGAGCGCTGACGAGTACAAACGCGCCGAACATCGTCGCCAAGTCACGCGCTATCGGTCTCATGTCTTCGCCAGGGCCGTCTCGAGCACGCGCACGAGCGCCTGGGCGTCGAGTGTCGAGTTCTGCTGCTCGAGCAGCCGCTCAGCTGCATGCCTTCCGCCTAGCGCTCGCAATCCCCGCTCGCCGTGCTCAGCCACAAAATCCAGCAGCGCCCCGGAGCGTCGCGCGCGCAAGCGTCTGACGGCAGTGTCGGTACTCGTGCGCTGCTCCTCCAAGGCGCCCACCAACTCGTCGATCCCTTGGGGCGGAGGCAGGGAGGAGACGGCCAGCACACGCGTCGCCTTCGTTCCAAGCGAGCGCAACGCCGCGCTTAGGTCGCGCCTGGTCGCAAGTGCGATCTGGCCGAGGTCGGCCTTGGTGACGACGAGCACATCCGGAGTCTCCATGATTCCCGACTTCAAGAACTGCAGTACGTCGCCGCTGCCAGGCTGGACGACCACCACAACCGTGTCGGCAACGTCCGCAACCTCAGTCTCGGCCTGTCCCACGCCCACTGTCTCGATCACGACCACGTCAAACGCGGCTGCCAAGGCCTGCGCCGCCACCCGCGTTGCGGGGGCGAGGCCGCCGAGTCGCTCGCCGGCGGCGGTCGATCGGATCAGCACGCCTCTGTCGGCCGGATCGAAGTCGATACGCGCGCGGTCGCCGAGCAGTGAGCCACCGGAGCGCTTTGAGCTGGGGTCCACCGCCAACATCGCCACGCTCTTGCCGCCCGTCCGCCAGGCGTGCAACAGGGCTGAGAGTAGCGTCGACTTGCCGGCGCCCGGGGGGCCGGTCACGCCGACGATATGTCCCGGGGCCTCGCCGCCGAGCGCGGCGGGGGAGAGCTCGCGCAATAGCTCTGCTGCCTGCTCGCGATCGGCTGGTGTGCTGCTCTCCAGCAGATTTAGTGCCGCCGGCGCCGCGCTCAGGTCGCGTTCGCCCAAGCGCTTGCCGAGAGCGGCCCCTTGGACGCTCACGCGGAGCCGTTGGCGGAGGGCCCGCGTCCGTTCGTCTCGGCCCCCACGATCCCAACGATGTCGTGCATGATCCGCGAGATGTCGAAGTCCTTCGGGGTGTAGACGGCCGCCACGCCGGCCTGCTTGAGCTGGGCCACGTCCTGCTCGGGGATGATCCCGCCGACCACCACCGGCACGTCCACTTCGGCGTCGCGCAAAGCGCCGATCACGGCCGGGATCAGCTCTCTGTGTGAGCCCGAGAGGATCGACAGGCCGATCACATGCACCCCCTCCTGCAGCGCCGAGGCGGCGATCTGCGCCGGGGTCAGACGGATGCCTTCATAGACCACATCCATCCCGGCGTCGCGCGCGCGTACTGCGATCTGCTCGGCGCCGTTTGAATGGCCGTCGAGCCCGGGCTTGCCGACAAGGATCTTCGGGCGCCGTCCGAGCTTCTCGGCCAGGTCGGCCACTTCCTCGCGCAATGTTGAGAGCTCATCGTCCGCCGGTGCCACGCTTGCCTCGCCGACGCCCGTGGGCGCACGGTAGCTGCCGAACACCTCGCGCAGCGTGTGCGCCCACTCGCCCGTGGTCGCACCGGCACGCGCGGCGGCGATCGTCGGGACCATCAGATTCTCAGCGCCTTGCTCGGCGCCGGCGACTCGCGCAAGCTCGGCCAGTGCGGCGTCGACGGCCTGCTGGTCGCGCTCGGCACGCCATTTGCGCACCGCCTCGATCTGCTCGGCCTCGACCGCCGGGTCCACGACCAGGATGCCGCCCTCGGCGTCATCGGTGAGAGGGGAGACCTCGGTCTCGGTGAACCTGTTCTGGCCGACGACCACCTGCTCACCTGACTCGATCCGTTGGATGCGGGCACGGTGAGAATCCACCAGCGCCGCCTTCATGTACGGCACGGCTTGGACCGCGCCGCCGTGCTCGGCGACGACCGCCATCTCCGCGCGTGCGCCCTCTAGCAGCTCCTCCACCAAGCCATCCATCACTTTCGAGCCCTCGAAGATGTCCGGATACTCGAGGATGTCGGTTTCGTAGGCCAACACTTGCTGGATGCGCAGCGACCACTGCTGGTCCCAGGGCCGTGGCAGGCCAAGCGCCTCGTTCCAGGCAGGCAACTGGATCGCACGAGCGCGTGCATCACGGCCGAGCGTCACCGCGAGCGCCTCCAGCACGATGCGCTGCACGTTGTTCTCCGGCTGCGCCTCGGTCAGGCCAAGCGAGTTGACCTGCACGCCGTAGCGAAAGCGCAAGCGACGCTCGTCCTGTACGCCGTAGCGGTCGCGCCCGAGCTCTTCCCAGAGAATGCCCATTGCGCGCAGCTTGGCGTGCTCCTCGACGAAGCGCACGCCGGCGTTCACAAAGAACGAGATGCGTCCGAACACGTCGCCCATCAACTCATCAGCACGGTCGCCAAGGCGCTCCCGTGCGGCGTCGAGCACCGCGATCGCGTTGCTCATCGCGTAGGCGATCTCCTGCACCGGAGTCGCACCCGCCTCCTGCAGGTGGTACGAGCAGATGTTGATCGGGTTCCACTTCGGCACGTGCTCGACGGTGTAGGCGATCATGTCCGCGATCAAGCGCATCGAGGGCGCCGGCGGGAACGCGTAGGTTCCGCGTGCCAGGAACTCCTTGATGATGTCGTTCTGGGTCGTGCCCTGGAGGTTGCGCTGCGGGGTGGGCGGGTCCTGATTTTCGGCCGCCACGATATACAGCGCCAACAGCCACGCCGCGGTCGCATTGATCGTCATAGACGTGTTCATCTCGTCGAGCGGGATCCCGTCCATCAAGGCAGCCATGTCGCCGCGATGGACCACGGGCACGCCGACCTTGCCTACCTCTCCCCGCGCCAGCTCGTCGTCAGGGTCATAGCCGGTCTGCGTCGGCAGATCGAAAGCCACTGATAGCCCCGTCTGTCCCTTGGCGATGTTGCGCCGGTAAAGCTTGTTCGAAGCCTTCGCCGTGGAATGCCCGGCGTATGTGCGCATCATCCAGGGACGGTCGCGCTCGGGCAGGCGCGGAGGCGGATCGCTGCTCATGCCCGCAATTGTATGGGGGAGCGGCGAGCTTTATCCTGAAGGGCCATGAGCCAGACGATCGAGCTGCCGCGCACACGCCTTCCTGGAAGCGGGTACGGAGACTCCTGGAGGGTGATCGTGCGCAACGACGACCACAACACCTTCGAGCACGTCGCCCGCACGCTCGCCCGCTTCATCCCTGGCGTGACCATCGAGCGTGGCCACGAGATCGCCAACGTCATCCACAATTCCGGTCAGGCGATTGTCTTCAGCGGCCACCAGGAGGCCGCCGAGCACTATTGGGAGCTGCTCAAGGGGGCCGGCCTGACAATGGCGCCCTTGGAGCAGTGCTGAGAAAGCCGTGGACATGGCGCGGAGCGTTGTCCTCGATCGCTCATGTACCGATTGGAGATCGACGGGATCTCCAATCGGTACATGAGCGATCTGCCTGTGTCCCGCAGGGGTACGTCCTAGCTCCGCTTGGTCCACGGCTTTCTCAGAGATCCTACGCCCGGCAGCGCGCGCTCACGGGAACTTCTGGGGCGCCGCTGACCGGCGGCGGGTCCACCTTGCACCATGTGAATTGTCGCGTGGGCTTGTTGAGCACCGCCAGGTAAGGGTAGGCCACGCCGGCGGCGTGGACGGTGCAACGAAAAGCTCGGTTGGCACCCGCAAGGCTCTTTGCTTCACAGTGCACGCTCTGAAATGGACCAGTGAGGTTTCCGGACTGGATGCGGCCGTGTGCGTCGTCTGAGATAGCGCGTTCCAGTGCGGTGAGCGTTGCCACGCCGGCGCCGAGCCGAGCAGTATGCGGCGCTTGGTCTTCTTCGATGACGACGTTGCCCTCGCGATTTGCTTCGACTTCCGCTTCGCGTTCGGACTTCGTTGGGGCAGAGGTACCTTCGCTGTGGTCGTGGACGAAGACCACAGCTGCGAAGGTCAGCACGGCAAAGCTGAGGATCGTGAGCAGCCAGCGCGCCCATAGCGGCGGGTGGCGGGCGGCCAGCACCAGGCGCCCTAGCGAACTATCGCGCATCGGGCCGTCAGATTGCTCCGACGGAGTCATCGCTCGCGAGCGCGAAGCTCACACGTAATGGGGCGCGCCGGCGTCGCTCGGCTGTCCGTTGGGCGCATCGCCCAAATGTCCGTTGGGTCCGTCGCCAGAGCGGCCGTTAGGTGCGACGGTAACAACCGGCTCGCCCTCGATGCTGCCTGCGGCGGTGCGATCCCACCATCCGTAGAGCACGGGAATCTGGTACCAGCTGGAATAGCGCACCCTGAAGTCGGTCATCTCCGGGCCGTCCCAATAGCGTTCCCAGTCGATGTGCTTGGCGAAGTGGGCGAACTGCTGGAAGCGGTAGCGGTCGTCTTTGGAGCGATACACCGCATAGGAGCTGGCGCCATAGCGAAGTGCCGTTGCGGCGACCTCGCCCAACACCTCCTCGAAGCCGTCCGCGCGAAAGCCCGTCGCATACCAGGGGACGATCACTGTGCCATCCATCAGCCACCTACCTCCGCATGTATCGCGCCTGGTCCATCGGCGGTCTTGCCCTCGCTGTCGGACTCAGCGCCGACGAGGATCGAGATCTTGCCCAGGTGCTTGTTTTCGAGCATCAACTGGTGTGCTTCGGCGACACCCTCGAAGCCGAGCGTGCGCCACAGCACCGGCCTGATCTGACCTGACTCGATCAGCTCGTTGGCCTTCATGCACTCATACGCGTTGGCGAAGTGCGACCCGAGGATCTCCTTCTGCTTCATCCATAGGTAGCGCACGTCGAAGTCCAGGTTGAAGCCGGTCGTGCCCGCGCAGATCACGACCTTGCCGAACGGCTTGACGGTGAAGACGGAGGTGGGGAAGGTCGCTTGGCCCACGTGCTCGAAGACGATGTCGGGGGCGTCGCCGAGGATCTGCTTCACGCGCTTTGCGAACTCGCGCGAAGCGAGGAAGCGCGCCTTCTCCTCCTCAGGGCTCTCGCCGCCCTTGCGCATCATCCCGGCAAACTCGGCCCGGTTGATGTAATCGACGGCGCCGAGGCGCTTGACCAACTCACCCTTCTCCGCAGAGGACACCACGCCGACACAGTGCGCGCCAGCAGCGGCACAGAGCTGGGTCGCGAACACGCCGAGGCCGCCAGCCGCACCCCAGATCAACACCTTCTGACCCGCCTGCAGTTTGCAGCGAGTGATCAGCATGCGGTAGGCGGTGAAGTAGACGAGACCGTAGGAGGCCGACTCCGACCAGCTAAGCGCCTGCGGCTTAGGCAGCAGCTGCTGGGCCTGCACCTTCGTGAACTGGGCAAACGACCCCCAGGTCGTCTCATAGCCCCAGATCTTCTGCGAGGGCGCGGCCATCGGGTCGAGGCCGTGCACCTCTGGGTCCTCGTAGGAGGCCTGGTTGCAATGCACAACCACCTCGTCGCCTGGCTTCCAGCGGGTTACGCCCGCGCCGACCTTCCACACGATCCCCGACGCATCGGAGCCGCCGATGTGGTGGCCGAACTCGGGGTGGTCGCCGTACTTCATCACCGACACGGGCTTGCCGAGCGCCGCCCACACGTTGTTGTAGTTCACGCCCGCCGCCATCACGCGCACGATCACCTCGAAGGCCCCTGGCTCGGGAACCTCGATCTCCTCCAGCTGAAAGGCGTCCTTCGGTTCTCCTTGGCGCTCCTCACGGATCACCCAGGCGGCCATCGTACTCGGCAGCTCGCCGGGCTCGGCGTCCACGCTTGAAACTCGTTGAAGATCGATTGCCACGGTGCGTCTGAACCTCCGATGATTGAAGTACCCACGATTGAAGTACCCACCCACCCCGAACGGGCTTGCAATCCTACCCGGCGAGCACCATGCCAGGGGCCAAGCCCCGTGCGGGGCGCCGAGCATTATTAGAAGGGCAGCTCGACTACCACTGCGCCAGCACCCCGCTCTCCAACGGCGACGGTTGCGCCCGGCTCTGCCTCGCGACGCATGAGCGCCAGTCCGATCGGGCCGAACCTGGGGGAGAGGACGGAGCTGCCCAGGCTGCCGACCGACCGCTCGCCGAGCGCCAGCGCCGCACCTGGCTCGACCGGCTCGGACAGGCGCAGGCCGCGCAGGTGGCGGTTGGGTTTGCCCCTGTAGTACAGGCGAGCCACAGTCTCCTGGCCGACGTAGCAACCCTTGGTGAAGCTAACAGCACGCTGGTTGAGGCCCGCCTCTTGGGGGATCGTGCTCTCGTCGAGGTCGATCCCGTAGCGGGGTCGGCCGCTCTCTACGCGCACGATCTCTGCTGCCGCTTCGCTCACCGGGAGAGCGCCGGCCGCCTCGAGGGCGTCCCGCAGGCTCTCAAGCGCCTCTGTCTCGAACAGCGCGTCGATGCCCAAATCGGTGCGGATCAAGCGTACAGGCGTATGTCCGAGATGGGCTAGCAGATGGTTGTGCTCGCGTGTTGCCAACGCGGTCTCGTCAAAAGCGAAGGCGTTGCTCGCAAGCGAGTCGGCGTCCGGTCCGATCAGCGACAGCAACGAGCGCTCGAGCGTGCGCTTGTGCAGCTGAACGTCATAGCCGACCTTGAAGCGGCGGATCATGTCGAACAGTGCTTGCAATGCACTGCGCTCGGTGTCGACCAGCAGTTCGCTTGGCTGCTCACCGACAACTTTGCCCACCGCAAGGATCCGCAGGTCGCCAAGCATCTTGCCCTTATGCGTGAGAAATGCTGCGTAGCAACCCTCGCCCGGCCCCAGGCCGACGAGCTCGTTTGTCACCTGTCCGTTCAAGAACTCGATCGCACCCGAGCCCGTCAGCGCGAGCTTGCCGCGCTCGGACCGGTTCACGAATCCACCGCGCTCGGTCAGGGTGGAGTATTCGGCGGCAAGCGCCGTTGTGTCTGTCGCTGCCATAGCTCCGAGGATATCCACGCTAGGCTTCACGCCGATGGCCCTAGCGGACACTTTCCAAACTATCGTCGACTCGCTCCCCGACGACTGGACCGACATCGAGTTGGATCTGCGCCTCGCGGACGAGTCGCGCTACATCGACGCTTCGGTCTACCTCGCCACGTGCAATGCGCGGCCCTACTCCCATCACGACTGGCATTGGCGCCTGCTCGTCGCTCATCGTTTCGGCCACGCCGCTTCCGCGCCGACGGTGCACGGCACGCTGAGGCTGCTTGACGAAGCTGGCATCGAGGGCGAGATGGTTGTGCGAGAGCAGCGTGCGGGACGGGTCGAGGTCACGCAGATGTGGGGTCGCCCGTACTCGGTGCGCGAGGAGTTCGCGCGCCTGCGGGCGCAGTAGGAGTCGGTGTCTTGGCGCAGGTATTGGCGCTCATCTCGGACTTGCTGTTCGGGTCACAAGTCCAGGGAATGCTTGCTTCGGCAGGTTACGAGGTGGAGTTGGTCGCTGATATCGCGCAGGCAGAAAGGGGCTTGGCGGGCATTGGCGGCAAAACTCGACCGGCTGTGCTCATAATCGATCTCGATAGTGCGGAGTTCGACGCGATGGAGTTCGTGCGTGATAGGGAGACCGTGGGTGCGCTTGTGGGAACGCGGATGCTCGGCTTCTATCCGCACATTGATGTGGATAGGCGGCGTTTGGCCGAAGAGGCCAGGTTTGATCTCGTCGTCCCGCGCTCGCGCATGGCGCGCGAGGGAGCTTCACTCGTAGCTGGCTTGGTAGGCGAGTAGCGCATCGTCAAGCCGGTTAGTGGGACTGGTCAACCGTGGGGATGCGGAACGTGCGTCTTGTCTTTGTTGCCCCCACTATTGGTCAGCCGGCGCGGACGAGTGGGTACACCGAGGGCGGGGACCAGTATCCGGTAGGTCATGAACCATGTAACGCACACTCCAGTGGCGTAATACCAGCCAGATTGGGCGCCTACATGGGCGAGCAGCGCATAGGACGTCGCGATCAGCACGCAACCCGCGAGTAGCGACGTGATTATCCGCGTTATGTGGCTCATTGTCCGCATGCTAGCACCCCAGGGCTTGAAGACAGGCATATCCGATGAATGCGACCAAGCAGCCGCTTGCGCCTCCGGCTGCGGCTCCAAGCGCCAAACTCTCGAATCTTTGGCGCAAGGCGGGCGCTCCGACGATCAGGCCGATCGTTCCACCCACGACGGTCCCGGCCGAGCCGAGCAATGTCAGCAGGTCGGTGAGCGGTGGGATATTGACAACCGCATTGAGCATCCGGCGATTGTGGCCCGCACTTGGGACGGTATTCGGCGCGGTGGCGTTTGAGCCATGCTTTCGCTGTCGGATGACTCGACTGGGTCGGCAATTTCAGCTAGGCGGCAACGTCTGGCCACCGCCGACATCGGCGCTTTCGGCCTCGGCTGGATCGAGGGGAACCAAAGCTGCGTTCGGGACTCGCTCTGCCAAGGCCACCTTGTGGCCGGCGCGCTGAAACAGGGCGATGCGGATCACGACGCCGTGGCAGACGACCAACGCGGGGAGATCGCCGCGCTCGACGTCGGCAAGCGCAGCCGCGACGCGGACGCCTTGTTGAGCGAACGACTCTCCACCCGGGAAGCTGAAGTCGGGGCGACCTTCGATGAAGCCGGCAAAGCCGTTCGGGTCCTCGGCCTGTACGTCGGTAAAGAGATGGTCGGTCCAGTCGCCTGCGTCAGTCTCCATCAGGCGCGGCTCCTCGCGCGGCTCCAAGCCGAGGCGCGCCGCGACGATGTCAGCCGTTTCGCGCGCGCGCAGCAGTGGGCTGCACCACAGCGTGACGAACGCGAGCCCGTCGCCCGTCCCTGCCGCGGCGCGCTCGGCGAGATCGGCGGCCTGCTCGCGTCCAGTGTCATCCAACGGGACCGGCAAGTGACCTTGGAAGCGGCGCTCGAGGTTGTAGGCGGTCTGGCCGTGGCGAGCCAGATAAACGCTTGCTGTGCTCACGTCAGCAAGCGTCCCGAGCACAATGTGACTCGGACACTAGGCTGCCGCTGGCTCGACTCCGGGCTTACGCAGATACAGGAACGCGTATAGACCGGCGGCGACCGTGGCACCGAGCAGCGGTCCGGCGTACCAAACCCAGGCGTTGGCCCAATGGTCGCCCACGAGCTGCGGCCCGAACGCACGCGATGGGTTGAGTGCGGCACCGGTGAACGGCCCTCCGAAGAGCACGCCGATCGAGATCGTCAAGCCGATCGCGAGCCCGGCTACGACGCTGAACTGGTTGCGCGCGTCCACCGCCGCGCCGAAGATGACGAACACGAGGAAGAACGTGAGGATCGCTTCCAGCCAGAAACCGGAGCCCGCGTTCACGCCGTGGCCGAGCGCGGGCACGCCGAGTTTGCTGGCTTCCGTCGCGGCGCGTGGCAACAGCTGCTTGACGAGCAGCGCCGCCAGCGCCGCACCACCGAATTGCGCCACCCAATAGACGCCTGCGAGCGCGGGCTTGATCTTGCGAGTGATCAGGAATCCGAACGTCACGGCTGGGTTGAAGTGCCCGCCGGAGATGTGGCCCAAGGCGCACACCATCACGCCAATCGCAAGACCGTTGGCGATCGCCACGCCGATCAGCGAAGGATCTGAGATGACGCCTGATGCGGCCGCGGCCCCGGCGCCGATGAAAGTGAGAGTGAAAGCGCCGACCATCTCGGCCACGGCGCGACGCAAAGTATCTTCGGACATTCGCGCAATGTAGGGATGGTGCCGGACGGCACATGTGCCGTCCGGTCGGGGCGCGCATGCGCGCCCCGAAGTAGCCGCACATGTGCGGCTACACCGAGCGGTGCATGCACCGCTCGGCCATCTGGCGCATGCGCCAGATGGAACAGCACCGACGCGTCATAGACTGCCTACATGCGCCGCCGCGTCACCTTCTCGCGCAACTTGACGCTCTCGCTGTCGCGGACATGCCAGTGCTACTGCAAGTACTGCGCCTTCGCGACGCACAAGGCACACCTGTACGCGCCGGAGAAGGTCTTGGAGATCCTCGACGGGGCGGCCAAGCGGCAGGTCAAGGAGCTGCTGGTCCTCACCGGCGAGCACCCCGAGGTCAACCCGCAGGTGCGTGAGCACCTGAGCGAGTACGGGCACGAGGACTTCACCGCATATGTCGTGTGGACGTGTGAGCGGGCGTTGGAGCGTGGCTTGCTGCCGCACACGAACCTTGGCGTGCTCTCGCGTGAGGACCTTGGCCGCCTGCGTGAGGTCACGGCTTCGCAGGGGTTGATGTTGGAGTCTGTGTCCGAGCGGCTGATGCAGACCGTGCACGCCGGTTCGCCTACCAAGCATCCCGCTCGGCGTCTGGAGACGATTCACGCGGCAGGAGAGCTGCGTATCCCGTTCACGAGCGGCATCCTCGTGGGGATTGGCGAGACCTTGGAGGAGCGCCTTGCTTCGTTGGAGGTGATCGCGGCCTTGCACGCCGAGTACGGCCACATCCAAGAGGTGATCCTGCAGAACTTCGTGCCTCACCAGAGCTATTACGGGCAGGAGCCCGCCGAGATCGCCGAGGCGGCCGCTCGTCGCTACTGGCAGACGGGCGTCAGGGACCACGAGGACGGGGTTGAGTTGGTTAGTAGGGGGGGTGGGTCTGATGGTCTCGAAAATGGCGATGCCCCCCGCGCGCGCGGGGGGCATGCGCTTCCGAAGTGGGCCACACAGGGCGCTGGCCCGGTCTCGATCGAGGACATGAAGCTGCTGATCGGCGAGACGCGCCGGCTGATGCCCGACGTGGGCATCCAGATCCCGCCGAACCTCGCCGACTGGTGGAGCGAGCTGGTGGCGGCTGGTGCCACCGACCTGGGCGGTCTGTCCGCCAACGGCGACCACATCTCCCCAGAGCATCCATTTCCCTCGCCCCACCAGGTGCGCAAGCGCTTGCAGGCCGACGGCTTTGCGCTGACCGAGCGGCTGTGCGTCTACCCGCAGTACATCGACCCCGAGTGGGTCGCCCAGGGCGTACTTGACACGATCAAGCTCAAGTACTGGAGCTTCATCCCGCGGCGTGGCTCCGGTCGTACAGACCCGCCCGCGCCGATCCGCCCCGAGCTTGTGAGTGGCGCGATCGAGAAGGGTCGCGATGGCCTGCCACTGAGCGCCGAGGAGCTGACCGCCATGTTCGCCGAGACACGCCCGGAGGCGATCGAGCAAATGCGCCTCGCCGCGGACGAGCTGCGCGCCGAGCTGGTGGGGGACACGGTCACGTTCGTGGTCAACCGCAACATCAACATCTCCAACGTGTGCACCGTCGGCTGCGCCTTCTGCGGCTTCGGTCAGAGCAAGCGCTCGCCCGACGCCTACCAGCACGACGAAGCCGAGTTCGTGCGCCGCGTGCACGAGGCGATCGACTACGGCGCTTCGGAGCTGTGCATCCAGTCCGGCATCCACCCAGACTGGGAGTTGGAGGACTACCTTGGCTGGTTGCGGTTGGCGAAGGCCACCTCGCGCGAGGTGGGCAGCGAGCTGCACCTACACGCCTACTCGCCGATGGAGATCGCCCATATGTGCGATATCTCCGGACTACCTCCAGCCGAAGTGTTCGCGCAGCTGCGCGACGCTGGTCTGGACTCGACCCCCGGCACCGCCGCCGAGGTGCTGCACGACGGGGTGCGCGAGCGTATCTCGCCCAACAAGCTGCCTGTCGCGCGCTGGGTGGAGATCATCGAAGCCTCACACGCGGCCGGCCTGCATTCGACCTCGACGGTCATGTTCGGCCACATCGAGGAGCCCTGGGAGCTGGCCGAGCACATGCGTGTCATCCGCGAACTCCAGGAGCGCACCGGTGGCATCACTGAGTTCGTGCCGCTCTCGTTCATCCCGTTCCAGACTTTGCTCGGACGGACGCATGGGGTGGAGGAGATCTCGCGCGAGGACAACCTCAAGCACACCGCCGTCTTTCGCCTTGCGCTCGGGCGCACGATTCCGAGCCTGCAGGCCTCATGGGTGAAGATGGGACTGGACGCGGCCACCGAGTCGTTGCGCTGGGGCGTCAACGACCTGGGGGGGACGCTGATGGAGGAGTCGATCTCACGCCTCGCCGGCTCCTACCACGGCACCAAGCTCGACCCCGACCAGCTCGTCGCTGCGGCCCATCGGGCCGGCCGGCCGGCGGCCGAGCGTACGACGCTCTACGGCATCAGACGGGACTACCCGCTCAAGCTGCGCACCGCGGTGGCGATAGCCGCCGGATGATCGTAGGGCTGCATGTGCCCTCCGTAGAGCATCACCAGTCGTGCGTGGGGTAGCGTCGCTGCGAGCTTGCGGCCGTGGCTCTGGTTGACCAGCTCGTCCTGCTCGCCTTGGATTACGACAGCAGGAGTCTCGATATTGCTCAGTCCCTTGTCGATCTGAGCGATCACGCCGGTGGAGGCGAGGATCTCCCCGGACCACGCTTCCAGGTTGCCGTGGGTCATGTTGATCTCGAGCACGCGCTTGCGATGTGCG
The DNA here is from genome assembly GCA_963827045.1 of uncultured Solirubrobacterales bacterium. GTDB lineage: Bacteria > Actinomycetota > Thermoleophilia > Solirubrobacterales > Solirubrobacteraceae > Palsa-744. Next base: position 32,991 of record CAWGZH010000002.1, on the reverse strand, counting down.
GCCACGACCGGCAGCGGATGGAACGCTTCGGCGTCCGCTTGGTTGACCGACACGGTGACGAGCAGCTGGCCGAACGTCGCGTTGGCGACCTGGCGGATAACGGGGAGCTGCAGGAATTTCACCAGGTGCGCCTGCGCGTCTGTGAAGCCACCGACTTTCTGCCCGGCGGCGGCCGCGTCGACGAGCACGAGCCCGCGCACGTCGCTCGGATAGCGCTCGGCAAACCCCAACGAGATGGTTCCCCCGTAGGAGTGACCCACGAGTATCGGTCGCACCACATGTAGCTTTGCCAGCAGTTCGTATATGACTTCCAGTTGGCGATTGAACGGCACATAGCCGCCGCTCGAGTAGCCGAATCCGGGGCGGTCGATCGCGATCGTGCGGTGTCCGGCCAGCAGCGGCGTCACGTCTTCCCAGTCCTCGGCGGTCCCGGGCAGCCCGTGGATAAGCACGACAGGCGTGCCCGCTCCCGGGTGTTCGATGTAATGGATGCGCAGCTTGCCCACTTGGATGAACGAGCCGGTCGGCTTCGGCTCGGCCGGCAGACGCCCGTAGGTCCAATTGAGCACGACGACCGCCAGCGCGAGCACGCCGAAGAGGATGAGCAGCATTCTCTTGACAGACATTCGGCCGGGCATGGGCGGATAGTAGTGTGCGGATCGCTGCCGGTGAGCGTTTTTGTCTGAGGATTTGCGATAGATATCCGGCCTCGGCGGCAGTGCGAGCGCCCGACCAGGGCTATTGCTGCAAGCGCTCTTCCCCGAGCCGCTCAAAGATCTCGGCCAACTGGCGGTGGTAGGCGATGCCGCCAACGAGCGTCGTGTGGGCGCCACGCCACCTGTCTTCGATGGCCCCATTCGGCTCGCACTCCAGCGCCTCCATGTACCCCTCCAGCTCAGCGAGCTTGGCGCGGTGCCAGGCTCCCCGCCCTGCGAACACCACCTGCGGGTCGGCCCCTGCGAATACCTTCAGCAAGCCCTCGTCGCGATACTGCGAGGGTGGCGAGCCGGGAGCGTCGGCCCACGCGCGCAGCGCCTCGCGTCCAGCGTCGGTGAGCGCATAGCGCTTGCGCCTACGCCCGCCCCGCTCTTGGCTGTGTGAGAGATAGCCGGCCTTCGCCAGACGCGCCGGCTCGTCGTAGAAGGTCGTGTGCGGGACCGGCCAGAAGTTCTCGATCGTGTGCTCGAGCGCCTGCTTGAGCTCATAGGGTGTGGCCTCGCCGAACGTGTCGAGCAGGCTCATCACCGCATACGAGGTTGTGGTCAGACGAAGCGTCTTGCTTTGCGCGGGCATGTCTTGGATGGGCTTGCTTTCCATAGTTCGTCCTGTATAGTTCGGCTCGAACTATACAATGTGCCTCCCGCGCCGGCGGGAGCGTGCCTGCGCGAGGAGCTCAATGATGGCCGATCAATCGCATGCAGAGAACACTCTCTCCGACGCCCCGGAGCACGACGCGCCGCACCCAGGTATCGCCCCCTCCGGTGGCGCGCCCACCCGCTCGGACTATGACGTAGCGGTCGTGGGCGCGAGCCTCGCCGGATGCGCCACGGCGATCTTGCTCGCCCGCTCAGGCGCGCGCGTCGCACTCTTGGAGAAGAGTCCCGACCCGCAGGCCTACAAGAAGATCTGCACGCACTACGTCCAATCCTCAGCCATCACGACGCTCGAACGGTTGGGACTGATCGAGCCGATGATGCAGGCGGGAGCGATACGCTCGCGCATCCGCATGTGGACGCGTTGGGGAGTGATCGAGTCGCCTCCACGGAGCAGGGTTCCCGCCGGGATCAACCTGCGCCGCGAGAAGCTCGATCCGCTGATTCGCGAGATGGCCGCCGCAACTCCCGGCGTCGAGTTGCTGCTTGGGCACACCGTGGGGGAGTTGCTACGTGAAGGCGAGCGGATATCCGGTGTGCAGGCCCGCGACTCCCACGGACAGACGATCGAGTTGCGCGCGCGGCTGGTGGTCGGCGCCGACGGTCGCGACTCGCGCGTGGCGAAGCTGTCGGGGGTACGCTCGCGCAGCGTGCCGCATGCGCGCATCGCCTACGGTGGCTACTACGAAGGACCCGCATACGAGGGCGCGCCCGCCGCGACTCTGTGGCTGATGGATCCCAACATGGTCGGCGCGTTTCCCACCGACGACGGGCTCACGTTCTACGCGGTGATGCCCACCAAGGAGCACCTGCCCGAATTCCGCGCCGACCCGCAGGCGGCGCTCGAGAAGATGGTCTCGGAGGTCCCGCAGGCTCCGCCGATCCTCGCCTCGCGCCTCACCCAGCCCGTCCAGGGCAAGGTTGACATGACCAACGTCATGCACACGCAGACCGCGCCCGGCCTCGCGCTGGTTGGTGACGCCGCCGGCGCGCTCGACCCCCTGTGGGGCATTGGCTGCGGCTTTGCGCTACAGACCTCCGAGTGGCTCGCCGACAGCGTCGCGCCGGCGCTGAGCGGCACCGAGCCGTTGGAACGTGGGTTCAAGCGCTATCGCCGCCGCCACGCTCGTGGGCTCGCCGGCCACACGCGGATGATCCTCGACTACGCGGGCGGACGCAAGATCAACGCAGGAGAGAAGCTGCTGTTCTCCGCGGCTAGCTACGACGCGCGTACCGGCAGGGTGTTCGAGGCCTTCGGAGCGCGCCACATCGGGCCGGTGCGGATGCTCGCCACGGGGGTACCGCTTGCCGTGTTGGCGCACGCGCGACGCGCTACCGGAACAGGTCCTCATCGAGCGGGCGCAGCAGCGCAGCCGCTCCCGGCCCCTCCTCCTCGCTGACGAAGCGCTCCAGCCCCTCCACGATCACGACCGGCTCGCGCGAGTCCTTGGCGCGTGCGAGGTCGGCGAGCGATGCGATCGCGTCCGCCACCGCCAACCAGGTGGCGCGCAGCTCCAGGCCGACACTGTCCTTGCGTCCGCGCCAGTCCTCGAGCGGCGTTATGCCGGCGCAGCCGATCGCCACATCGCACTGACCGTGGCGCCAGGCGCGCCCGAAGCTGTCGCTGATCAGCACGCCCACGCTCGCCCCCGTCAGCTCGCGCAGGCTTTTGCGGATCGCGCGGGCCGAGGCGTCGGGGTCGCGCGGTAGCACGATCAGCGTCTCGGCGTCGGCTGAGTTGGAGGCGTTGACGCCCGCGTTGGCGCACACGAAGCCGTGGTGAGTGCGGCAGATGAGAACGCCATTTGCCTCACGCAGGATCTCGGCTGACTGGTCGAGCACGACCTGCACGGCACGCGCGTCCTTTTGTTGCTCGGAGGCGATGCCCTGTGCGCGCGCGCAGGGCATCGCGCTTTTTCGCAAGTCCATGACCGCGCCCTCGGCCTTGGAGACGACCTTGTGTGCGATCGTCACAATCTGGCCGTCGCGCAGCGGACGCGCCGGTCGCTCGGCCTTGAGCGCGGTCGCGATCAGCACGGCGAGGTCCGCTCCGAGCGCAACCTCCGGAAGCCCGCTCAGGCCGCGGGCCGCGAGCCGCGCCAATGCCCCTCCACCATGCCGAGCACCGAGCGCGTGCGCGGCGCCTGCCCGTGGTTGCCGGCCAGGCGCTCGCGCAGCTCCGCGAGGTCGGCGCCCGTGTCGATGTCAAGCTGCAGCGAGGCGAGCGGCTCGACTCGACAGCTCACGCCCGCGCTCGCGGCCAGCTCACAGTGGCGCTCACAACTCCCGGGCCCGAAGCTGGGTGTCATCGCGTCAGAGGGGGTCAGCAGCAGCCCGTTCGTGCCGGTGCCGTGGCGGTCGGGGATCACCACGACCGCGCTGGGCTCGCCACGCAGCAGCACGTCGAGCTCGCCCGGGTCGAGCGCCGGGCAGTCGCCGGGTATGCACAGCGCGCGCCCGGCTCCCTCCGCCAGCGCGCTCTCGATGCCGATCGAGGCGGCGGCGCTCTGGCCGTCCTCGGCCGTGTCCGCCACGACGATCGCGCCCGTGTACTCGGCGGCGGCCGTCACCGACGGCTCGTTGGTGACGACGATCGTCAGATCGATCGCGGCGCACTGTGAGAGCGCGACGAGCACATCGCCCACCATCGCGCGCGCCAGATCGAGGCGCAGCTGCTCGGTGACGCTCTCGCCCAAGCGTTGCTTGGCAAGCGAGAAGCGCTTGATGGGGAGGATCGCGGCGGTGCGCATGTGAGGATTAGGGTATCCTGCGGGCGCGTCCGCGCACTCTCGCGATCTATCGCGTCGCTGGACAGGACAAGTGTGTCCTGTGTCTGCCTGCGACTATGTATCATTCGTCGCGCGGACGCAGCGGTGGGCGAGTTCGAGGAGCAAACAGGCATGAGTCCAGGCAGCTACGGACATTTTGTGGGGAGGCGAATGGCGCGCCTTGTCGCGTTCATCGCCGTTACCACACTCGCGTGCGGACTGTTTGCCGTCTCCGCCCAAGCGGCCGAGCCCACGATCGAAGGCGTATCGGTGAAAGCGATCAGCTCGAAACGCGCGACGCTGGAAGCGACGATCGATCCGGGCGACCTTGAAACGACCTATGAATTCTGGGTCGAATTTGCGGTGTGCCAGAACCCTCCGCTCAACGCCGGCGTTTGCGATGCAATCGCGATCGGCCCACACGGGCATGGACAGCTTGCGGCAGTCTCCTCCGGCCAGAACGTCGATACGACCTTGACTCACCTGAGCCCTGGATACCTCTACAAATATTGGGTCGTCGCGAGCAACTCTGAAGGCGAAGTCCAAAGCGGCAGCAAATCGTTCGCCGCGCTCCCGCCCCCGGTCGTTGCTTCCGAGTCCGCTTCGGGCATTACCTCAAGCGACGGGACGCTCGAAGCGCAGGTAGACCCCGAGGGTCAGTCCGTCTACTACCAGTTCCAGCTGGTCGCAAACGCGAGCGAATTCCCGTCCGAACTCGAGTGTCCGCAGCGTGTGCTGCCGCGCGCTTGCCTGGAAACGTCCGCGTACGGGGGAGTGCTGCCAGTTGGGTATCTGCCGGCCGGCTCGACCGATCAGAGCGTGAGCCTGGACCTCGCGAAGGCCGGCGTGACGCTCGAGCCCGACACCACCTACCACTACCGCGTGCTCGTCGCCCCGTTCGTGCAGACCGAAGACACGGTCCAATGGGAAGGGCCGCCCGTGGATGGGGCCGATCGCACTTTCACAACCGAACCCGGACCGTCGCCGCCCTCGATCGAAAGCGTGTCGTTGTCGCGCTTGACCTCCAGCGATGCGACGCTGGAAGCGCAGATCGACACGGAGGGACTCGAAACCACCTACCAGTTTGAGATGTGGGCCTCGCCCTGCGGGACGAAGTGCGAACTGATCGAGAATGTCACGCTGCCGAGCGGGAAGCTGCTGGGCTCGTTCGTCGCTCAGAGTGTCAGCCTCGACTTGGACAGTGCTGGCGTGACGTTGACGCCGGGCGGCGAATACGGCTATTCGCTGACAGCTACCAGCAGCGCCGGTAGCGTCGAAGCCAAGTGGCAGATTTTCACCGCGCCTGAAAACGTCGTCGTCCCGCTGAAAAAGACGAACCCGACCGAAGGTGGAGGCTCAGGGTCAGGGTCTGGCTCACAGACTCCCGGCCCATCGCTGACTCCGCCGACGATCGGCTACGCGGTCCCCGATCTTATGCCGCCGGGCAAAGCCACCGTGAAAGGCCACGCCAAGGTCAAACGGTCGGTCAAACACAAAAAGCCCGAGCGCCACAAATCGAAAGCCACCAGGCGCAAGGGCCACAAGACCGGCAAGGGTTGAGTCGGTCGCCGTAGCGGTTTGCGCCGGCTTCGGCGCGGTGTGGCGGGATCGATCCTCAGTGCGCGAGGGCCAGCGCGAACTCCAGCGTTCGCGCCGCCGCCTGCCCACGTGAGTCTGTGTCGGACATCAGCGTGTCGAGTTGCAACGTGGGCAGGTCTGGGAGCTGTTCGTCGGCGACGATCCCACTGAGGAGCCCTGGGCAGACGGCCTCGTAGAACGCGGCTACGCCGGCGACGCTGACTGGCTGATCGTATGCCGCCATGAACGCGGCGGTGGGGCCCTTGACGATCTCACCGCCCACCACAGGACTGACGCATACGACCGGCGCGGGCGGTTGGCTGAGCGCGCTGCCGAGCGCACTCAGGATCGGCCAGATCGAGATCACTGGGTTGCTGGGGCCGACGATTACCGCGCGCGCGCCGGCCAGCGCGGCGAGGACCTCTGGTGTCGGCTGAGCACCGTCGGTGCGAAACTCCACCTCGCGCACGGTGCCCTTGGCCCGATCGCGAATCATGAACTGCTGGAAGTCGCGCCAGCCGGCATCCGTACGGACCCACGTGCGCAGCGGCTCGTCGCACATCGGCAGCACACGCGCGCGCAGGTCGATCGCCTCGTTCAGGCGCGCCAGGGCATCGGTCGGGCGCAGCCCCTCGTCCTCCATGCGTCTGCGCTCCAAACACCAGGCGAGGTCGCGGTCGCCGAGGTTGAACCACACGTCGCGCCCGAGCGCGCGCAGGGCATCCATGACTGCGAACGTGTCCTCGCGCAGCCCCCAGCCGCGCTCGTCGATGATGTCAGCGAGCCAGAAGGACACGAGGTCCGGGTCGGGGGATACGTGCGCGCCGTAGATGTCGATGTCATCGCCCGTATTGGCGATCACGACAAGCTCGTCGGGGCCGACCACGTCGAGCATTCCGCGCGCGAGCTTCGCGCCGCCCGTGCCGCCGGCGAGAATCACGACTGGGCCCACGCCAGCTGTAGCGGCGCGCGGCTCGGCCATTGCGCTCGGGCGATCGCTCGGGCTCGCCGGGCTCGCCGGGGCGGCGTCGGGTCGGTCCAGTTCGCTCACTGCCAGTCGTCGTCGGGCAGGCCCGTGATGCGCACCCCCGCGTGGGTTTTGTGCTTGGCGTTGATCGAGATCATCAGCGCCGTCATCGACTCGGCAATGCGCGCCATCTCCAAGCGCCCGCAATCCACGCAGCGCAGTCCATCGATCTGCTGGAGTAGCAGCGCTGCGCGGCGCTTGTCCTCTCGCAAGTCACCGCAGATGAGCACGTCTTGGGCGAGGTCGTGCTCGAGGTCTGTCAGCGAGGCTGCGGACACCGTGTGTAGGGCAGAGACGACTCTCACCCCGTCGGGCACCATCTCCAGGGCAGCCTGTGCGGCCGAGCCCTGCCACACGCCAAGCATGCGCGTTGCGCGCCCGCTGACGGCGGCAGCCAGCGGGACGGTGGCGTCGATCAACAGCTGACCCTCGCGCAATGACCCCTTGATGTTTTTGAGCGTCTCGGACTGGCTGCGGAAGGGGACACTCAGGATGATCGTCTCGACGGCCTCGACGGCCTGCGCGTTCGCAGCGCCTGTGAAGCCACCGTCCGGTACGGCCACACGCGCGCGGTCGGCCGCCTCGATCGCACGGCTCTCTTCGCGCGATCCGATCACGACTGGCACGCCGGCCTGTCCAAGGCGCACCGCCAAGCCGAAGCCGAGCGCTCCCGATGCTCCGACGATTGCGACGGGGTCGGTGGGGGAGGCGGCCACGGCGGCGGAGTATAGGACGGCGAGGGTGTCTCTTATCGGCGAGCAGATCGGCACGACCAGCTGAAGGCGGGCCTCCTCGCCGCTCGACCCCTATGCTCCACGAATGCGATTCGAGGGCAAGACTGCACTTGTCACCGGCGGAGCGTCCGGGATTGGCGCCGCTACGGCGCGTTCAACTCGCCGCCGAAGGCGCGCGCGTGGCGATCGGCGACGTCAACGAGGACGGCGCTCGTGAGATCGCGGGCGAGTTGGATGGGATCGGCTGCAAGCTCGACGTCACCGACACCGCCTCCGTGCGCGCTGCTGTGGCGGCGATCGAAGAGAAGCTCGGTCCGGTGGACGTTCTCGTCAACAACGCTGGCACCGACCTGTTCTCCTATTTCGTCAACAGCGACGAGGGCCTGTGGGACTTCGTGCTGGGGGTCAACCTGCGGGGGGTGCTCGCTGTCACTCACGCGGTTCTGCCCTCCATGCAGGAGCGCCGCTCCGGCTCGATCGTCAACGTCGCCTCCGAGGCCGGTCGCGTCGGTTCGCAGGGCTCCGCCGTCTACTCGGCCGCGAAGGCCGGCGTCATCGGCTTCACCAAGGCGATCGCGCGCGAGTCGGCGCGCTATCGCGTGCGCAGCAACGCGGTCGCCCCCGGGCCGATCGAGACACCGCTGCTAAACGCTGCACCGCAGCTGCTCGGCGAGCTGGGGGAGCGGCTTAAGCAGGGCATGGTCAACCAGACGGTGCTGCAGCGCTCCGGCGAGCCGGAGGAGGTCGCGGCGGCGATCGCGTTCCTGGCCTCCGAGGACGCTTCGTATGTGACAGGCCAGACGCTGAACGTCAGCGGCGGCCTTTCCATGTGGTGATCCCTCCGAGAGTGGACATCAGGGAGGTCGGTCCGCGCGACGGCTTTCAGAACGAGCCGGAGATCATTCCCACCGAGCGCAAGGTCGAGCTGATCGAGATGCTCGCGCGCACCGGTCTGCGCCGTCTGGAGGTCACGAGCTTCGTGCGCCCTGACGTGATCCCGCAGCTGGCCGACGCTCCCGAGGTGCTGGCGCGGATCGATGTGCCCGAGGAGGTGGCGATCAGCGTGCTCATCCCCAACGAGCGGGGCTTGGAGCGGGCGCTAGAGGTGCGCGACGGCCTGTCGCGCGCGCGCGTGGCGTTCGACGAGATCAACGTCTTCCTGTCGGCTTCCGAGAGTCACAATCGCCACAACGTCAATCGCTCGGTCGAGGAGTCGTTGGCCTCGCTCGAAAAAGTGCTGCCCACCGCGCGCGGGAGGGGCCTGCGCTGCGAGGCGATCATCTCCACGGCCTTCGGCTGTCCCTACGAGGGTCACGTGCCGCCCGAGCGGGTGCTCGAGATCGCCGCGCGCCTACGCGATGCTGGTGCGCAGGAGATCGGCTTCGGCGATACCACGGGCATGGCCAATCCGGTGCAAGTGGGGGCCTTCTTCGAGCGGGCGTTCGCGTCGCTCGGCGCCTCACGCACCGGCGGTCCCGGCAAGGGGGGTGTGCAGCTCACAGCCCATTTCCACAACACGCGCGGCCAGGGCCTTGCCAACGTGCTCGCCGCGCTGGAGGCGGGCGTCACGAGCTTCGAGTCGAGCTTTGGCGAGCTCGGCGGCTGTCCCGTGCCTCCGGGTGCGACAGGCAACATCGCCAGCGAGGACCTCGTCTCGATGCTGCACGAGATGGGCGTCTCGACCGGCGTCGATCTGGAAGCGTTGTTGGCCTGCGCGCGCCGCGTCCAGGAGGTACTGGGTCGCCCGCTCGGCTCGCATACGCTTGTGGCCGGGCCCGTGGACTGGCATTAGTTAACAGGAGGCCGTGCCCCTGCGGGACGGCGCAATGGGTGCCTGCGATGGCACGAGCGCTAGCTCGGTACGGCGGCTGTCTCGCTCTGACGCATCTGCTCGCGCATCGCCGCCACGCAGTACTCCTGCACCGACACCTCCATCTCCAGCGTCTGCGCGAGCGCGGGCCGGGCCGAGGCGTCGATCACGCGCTTGGCGCGTCCCACCGCCACGTGTGAGTTGGCCAGCAGCTCGTCCACCAGCGCCTGGGTTGCCTGCTCCAGCTCCTCGGGCGCGACGACTCGGTTGAGCAGTCCGATGCGCTCGGCCTCGGCCGCGCCGATCGTGCGGCCGGTCATGATCAGCTCCTTGGCCCTGCCGAGGCCGACAACGGCGGGCAGGCGTGTCGAGCCGCCCACATCGGGGATGATCCCGAACTTCACCTCCGGTAGGCCCAGTTGTGCGTCGTCGGAGGCGATCCGCAGATCGCAGCCCAACGCCACCTCCAGCGCCCCGCCCACGCAGGTCCGGTGGATCTGGCAGATGACCGGCTTGGGCATCGTTTCGGCAAGGTTCGGGCATTCAAGGAACGTGTTCCTGAACGGGCGCAAGTTGCCCGGCTTGCTGGCCGATGCCATCAGCTCGCCTAGGTCCACGCCGGCCGAGAACACCGGACCCTCGCCGCGCAGAACCACGCAGTGCACAGACTCGTCGGCAGATGCCTCTCGTAGCGCGCCCGCGAGTGCGCGCAGCAGCTCCTGGCTCATCGCGTTGCGCTTCTCGGGACGGTTCAGGACGATATGGCGCGCCGCTCCGCGGTCTTCTGTGGTGACGATGCTCATCTCAGCTCAAATCCAGCACCTGCGTCGGCGCTTCGATCTCGCCGTCGTGATTCTCACTTGGCACGATCGCCGTGCCCACGGCGAAGAACTCGATCGTATGGCTGCCCCAGCCGTGGCTCTTCTCCTGCAGGTCAACGCCGACGATGCCCTCTGCGCTCAACGTCTGCGCCTCTGACTGCATGCGCTCCATCGCCAGCTCGCGTGCGTCGTACAGGGCCTGGGTGAAGTTCGAAAGCTCGACGTTGCGCCCAGTTTGCGCCATCGACTTGAGCATGCCGCGGTGGGCTACGTGGTAGACGCAGCTGCCCATCACCATGCCTACGGGACGGTGACCGGTTCGCAGCAGCGTCCAGAAGTCCTGACCCGAGAGGTCGCTGGTGAACGGGCGTCCGTTGGGAGCGCGGTGCAGCACGCCCTCGCGGTGCTTAACCGCTGTGCCGATCGCGATGAACTCGGCCATGTCCTGGCCCCACTCGTAGCGGCCGATGTCCAGGCGCACGCCCACCACGCCGTCGGCCCCGAGCTGGTCGGCCTCCTCCTCCATGCGCGTCATCGCCAGCTGGCGAGCGCCGTACATAGCTTCGGAGAGGACAGTCATCTCTTGGCTCTTCTTCCAGCCGGCCACCTGGATGCCGATGTGGTAGATCGAGCTGCCGACGACCAGTCCGACGGGATCGAAGCCGGCCTGCTTGATCAGCAGGAACTCGTTCACGCTCAGGTCGGATGTGAACAGGCCCGCGCGATTCTGCTGCAGGCGTGCCCTGCCCGCCTCGGGAACGCCCTCCAGCGATGTGGGGTCGTAGGCGGTCTCGCTCTCCTCGATGTCGCTCATGTTGCTGCTCCTCGTGTCGGGCTCATGCTTGGCTCTCCTCTAGGTGGTCAAGTCGACAATGGTCTCGGGCGCATACGGGATCGTCGCGCGGTCCTCGCGGATTGCGGTGCCGATCGCGTGGAAGGTCACCATCAGCCCGCCGCGCGAATAAGTGCCGGCGCCGACCGTGGTCCGCTGGATGCCGTGCGCGATGCGCACGCCGATCACGCCGCTGGCATCGAGCTTTGCCGCCTGGTGGGTCAGGCGGGAGACAACGCTCTCGCGTGCGCTGTACACGCCCTGGGTGAATTCGGGCAACTCCTGGTTCTGGGTGAAGCCCATGCCGCCAACGCCGCTCATCATCTGCGTCGAATAGGAAGCGCCAACGAAGAACACGGAGCTCCATGCAACCACCCCGAGCGGCTCCACACCGGCGCTGAGCAGCTTCGCGTAGTCGGCGACCGACAGCTCCGTCAGGACAGGGGCGCCGCGCCGATGCTGACCACTACTGGCTGTCGGACCGCCGCTCTGTGCGTCACCAGGTTGCGTGCCATCGGCCTTGGCGGCCTCCTCGTGGCGAATGGCGGTGCCGATGACCACGTACTCGATCGCGTTTTCGGCCCAGTCGTGCTCGCCGGTGCGCAGATCCACCCCGACCACAGCGTCCGCACCGAGATGACCGGCCTCCTGTGCCAGGCGCCCCAGCGCGAGTTCGCGCACCTCGTTCCAAGCTTCTGAGAGGGCTTGCATCTCGAACATGAAGCCGCCGCCCATCGCTGATGGCCACGGCGTCAACTGGTAGCCGACCTGGTAGATCGAGCTGCCCATCACCTGCGAGACAGGCTTCAGCCCCAGCTGGTGACATAGCGCGAAGTCGCCGACCGACAGGTCAGAGGTGAACGCGCCGCCGCGCTCGCCGAGCTCGCGCAGGCGCCGCTCGGCCGCCAGTGGGATGCCTCCAGCTTCGACGCGTTTGAGCGACTCCTCCTGCTCCTGTTCGTCCTCTACGAGACGCTCGCTCACCGGACGGCCTTTGATCGTTGAGCGGTGGTGTGGCTCATCCGACCAGCTTCTCAAGCGCAGCCCGTGCCTCAGCGCTGCGCTCTGCCTCTTCGCGCAGCTGGGCAGCCAGCTCGCTGACCCACTGTCCCGCGTCGAGCTGCTCGCGCTTGATCGCGATGCCACCAACCTTGCGCTCGCGGCTGCCCTGCACACGATCGCCCTCGACTGTCAGTTCATATGAAGTCTCACCGAGGTTCACCTCGACGCGACGCACCCGCTTCTCGCCACGCCCGAGCAGGCCGCCGCCGCGACGCTCCACCCGCGTGCGCGCGGGCAGCGAGCTCTCCAGCTTGCTGGCAAGCACAGCCACCGAGATGCGCAGATCCGAACCATCGGCACGCAGCCCGGCGGCGGAGAGGTCGAAATCATCCTCGGCGGCCATGCTCCTCAGAGGCTACTCCGCCAGTGGCTCTCGGTGCGCTGTCGCGGCAGGTCCGAGCCGCGCGATGACATTCCTCGGGAGCGAAAAATCCTTACTAAAGGAAGAAAATCGTTACTTGAAGAACGATTTCGTTATGGACGTAACGAAATTCGCTCGAAATACGCTCTGTGCGGTCTGCTTGAACTACATTTTGGATATGCCAGATCCCGGCCAAATACGTGTGTCCGACGCGGAGCGCGAGCGGCTGGTCGAAGAGCTGCACGAGCACACGGTCGCCGGACGGCTCACAGCCGAGGAGTACGAGCAGCGCCTGGAGGCCGTCTACGCCGCGCGTACTCGCGCCGACCTCGATGCGCTGCGCACCGACCTGCCCGTCAGCACCGTCGCGGCTCAGCTCGCGCTGGTGGAGCGCAAGTCGAAGTTGCGACGGCGTTTGGTGCACGAGGCCAGCGGCTCGGTCACTTTGTCGCTGATCTGTGTCGGCGTCTGGATTGCGGCGGGCGCCAGCGGCGCTTTCTGGCCGGTATGGGTGATCCTCTTCACGCTGCTGCCGGCGCTGCGCGACGGCTTCATGTTGCTGGGCCCGGGCTCGGATATCGATGTCGTGGAGGCGCGGCTGCAAGCACGCCACGAGCGCCAGCTTGCACGCGACCATCGCCGTTCTAGACGTCGGCGCCTGTTGCCCTAGAAGCTCCTGCGTTGGCGCGCACGCGAATGCCCATATGGGCTGGGGGAATGCTCATGCTGGGTGCTGGGCTGGCGCGTCGTATCTCGAAATTTGGCGATGCCCCCTGTGCGCGCGGGGGGCATCGTTCGTTTTTGGGAGGTTCACGAGTACCGTCCGGGGTCGCCCGATAGGCTCAGCTGCGCATGACCGATCTGCGCCAAGCAACAGACCGAGCGCTCGCGGGCGGACCGCAGCGCCACCGCGAGAAGGCCGTCGAGCAGGGCAAGTTGCCGGTGCGCGAGCGCGTGGCGCTGTTGCTCGACGACGACTCGTTCTCCGAGGAGGCTCTGCTGGCCAACTGGAACGAAGAGGGTCTCGGCGCCGATGGAGTCGTCACGGGCGTTGGCACGATCGACGGGCGGCCTGTGGCGTTGATGGCCAACGACCCGACGGTCAAGGCCGGCTCGTGGGGGCCGAAGACGGTCGAGAAGATCCTGCGCATCCAGGAGCGCGCCGCCAGCCTGCGCATACCGATGGTCTATCTCGTGGACTCGGCGGGCGCACGCATCACCGAGCAGGTGCAGATGTTCCCCGGGCGGCGAGGGGCGGGACGTATCTTCTTCAACCAGGTGCGCATGTCCGGCGTGGTGCCGCAGGTGTGCGTGTTGTTCGGGCCGAGTGCCGCCGGAGGCGCCTACATCCCCGCCTTCTGCGACATCGTGATCATGCGCGACGGCAATGCTTCGATGTATTTGGGCTCGCCGCGCATGGCGCAAATGGTGATTGGCGAGAATGTCACCTTGGAGGAGATGGGCGGGGCGCGCATGCACACCGGCGTCTCCGGCTGCGCTCATCAGTTGGTCAAGTCAGATGAGGAGGGCATCGCTTTTGCGCGGCGCTACCTCTCCTACTTTCCGAATAATTGGGAAGCCCACCCGCCCACACAATTGCCGCTGTCTGCTGTCGAGCAGCAAGCCGCTGCGCCCGCGGACGGGCTCGACATCGGCGAGTTGATCCCGGCTGATGAGAACAAGCCGTTTGACATGCTGTCCCTGATCGACGTGCTCGTCAACAAGGACTCGCTGCTGCAAGTCCACTCGCGCTGGGCCAAGGAGCTCGTCGTCGGCTATGCGCGGCTGGATGGTCGCGCGATCGGGATCGTTGCCAACCAGCCCAAGCACAAGGGCGGGGTCTTGTTCTCCGACTCGGCCGATAAGGCAGCACGCTTCATTTGGGCCTGCAACGCGTTCAATATCCCGCTGCTGTTCCTCGCCGACGTGCCTGGCTTCATGATCGGCACTCAGGTCGAGCGTCAGGGCATTATCCGCCACGGTGCCAAGATGATCAGCGCCGTCTCGGAAGCTACGGTCCCGAAGATCTCGGTGATCGTGCGCAAGGCCTACGGCGCCGGACTCTACGCGATGGCCGGTCCAGCCTTCGACCCGGATTGCTGCATCGCCCTGCCAAGTGCATCGATCGCAGTGATGGGCCCGCAGGCCGCCATCAACGCTGTCTACTACAACCAGCTGCAGGCGATCCCCGACGGCGCCGAGCGCGCCGCCAAGACCGAGGAGTTGCGGCGCGAGTACGCCGAGGACATCGACCTGCTGCACCTCGCCTCCGAGCTGGTCATCGACGCCATCGTCGAGCCCGAGCAGCTGCGAGCCGACCTGATCCGGCGTTTCGCTCACGCCGAGAGCAAGCGGCGTGAGTGGCCAGCCAAGCGCAACCCCGTGACACCCGTCTAGACGGTCGTGGAGCGGCGCGATACTGCGTCCTCGGTCGCTCGCGTGCGAAGCACGCCACGCTCCCTGCGTTCTTGTCTCGCTTGCCCCATGACCGTCTAGGATGCCGGGATGGACGCCACCGATCTAGCCTTTGCGGGCATCGCCGGACAGGCCGAGCTGATCGCCTCCGGCGAGGTCTCCTCACGCGAGCTGGTCGAGCTCTACCTCAAGCGGATCGAGCGCTTCGACGGACAGTTGAATGCCTTTCGGGTCGTGTTCGCCGAGCGCGCGCTGCTCGAAGCCGACCAGGCCGACGCGCGCCGGAGAGCTGGCAGCCCACCCGCCCAACGCCCCCTGCTGGGCGTCCCGATCGCCGTCAAGGACGACATCGACGTAGCCGGCGAGGTCACCGCGCTCGGCAGCAACGCTCACGGCGACGTCACGGCGGCCGCCGATGCCGAGGTCGTACGCAGGCTGCGCGAGGCCGGTGCGATCGTGCTCGGCAAGACCAACGTGCCCGAGCTGTGCATCTGGCCGTTCACCGAGACGCCCACTTTCGGCGCGACGCGCAACCCGTGGGACCTGCAGCGCGCCCCCGGTGGCTCAAGCGGCGGCAGCGGGACGGCGGTCGCCGCCGGTCTCGTCGGCGCCGCGCTCGGCTCCGACGGCGCCGGTTCGATCCGCATCCCCGCGGCCTGGTGCGGGCTATTCGGGCTCAAGCCCCAGCGCGGACGTGTCTCGATGGCGCCCAAAGCCGAGGCTTGGTTTGGCATGTCGGTCAACGGGGTGCTCAGCCGCTCGGTGATCGACACGGCGCTCTTCCACGATGTCGGCTCCGGTTCAGCTCCAGTGGACCGTGACCGTCCCGAGCCGCCTTCGGTCTCGTTTCTGTCCGCCGCGCGTACCCCGCCCGGCAAGTTGCGTATCGCCTTCTCGACCAAGATCCCGCCACTGGTCATCGCGCGCCTGGACAGCGATGCGCGCCGCGCTTTGGATGAGACAGTCGAGCTGCTGCGCTCACTTGGGCACGACGTCAAAGAGCAGGACCCCGACTACGGTTTCGACACGATGCCCGCCGTGCTGATGCGCTACCTGCGCGGGATTCACGAGGAAGCCAATGCGCGTCCGTATCCTGAGCGCCTGTCGCGCCGTACGCGCTCGATGTCGGCGCTCGGGGCGCTTGTGCCGCCGATGCTGTTGGAGCGCTCGCGTGCCGCCGAGCACACCCTCGCCGACAAGTTGAATCGGGTGCTTGCCGACCACGACGTGCTGATCACGCCGACGACCGCACAGCCGCCGCCGCGGATCGGGCAATACGACGGACGCGGGGCGCTGTGGACGCTGAACGCGGTGACGGCACTTGTCCCTTACAACGCTCCCTGGAACCTCACGGGCCAGCCGGCGGCTTCGGTGCCGGCAGGGTTCGGCGCGGACGGCCTGCCGCGCGGCGTTCAGATCGTTGGGCGGCCTGGCGCCGAGACCACGCTGCTCTCGCTTGCCGGCCAGCTCGAGGCGGAGCGCCCCTGGGCACAGCATCGCCCCGACGCGTTCGCGTGAGCGGCGCCACCGACGGAGAAAGGCCCGTGCACGAGAGCGTGTCGGCGAGCGGTTGAGTGAATCGATGAGTCCGAGCACGGACATTGACGATCTGCTCGCGTTGGCTGTCGATTTGGCCCGCGACGCAGGCGCATTGCTGCTCGGCCGCTTCGAGGGCGGACGCGAGCAAGTGCTGGAAAGCAAGAGCACGCCCACCGACCTGGTCAGCGAGGCCGATCTCGCCTCCGAGCGACTGATCCGCAAGAGGCTCGCTCGGCTACGCCCCGTCGATGGAATCCTCGGCGAGGAGGGGGGAGGCACGCAGGGCACCAGCGGTCTCACCTGGGTGGTGGACCCGCTCGACGGCACCGTCAACTTCTTGTTTGGCATCCCCCAGTGGTGCGTCAGTGTCGCTGTCACCGACGAGCAAGGTTCGCTTGTGGGGGCGATCTATGACCCCTGCCGTGGCGAGCTATTCGTCGCCACGCGCGACGGAGACCCGTTGTTGAACGGCGCCCCGGTCGCAGCGTCCGATCGCACAGAGCTTTCAAGCGCGATGGTCGCCACCGGCTTTGCCTACGACGCCTCCGTGCGTGCTGCCCAAGCCAAGGTCTTTGCCGGCCTTGTTCCACGCGTACGCGACATTCGTCGCTTCGGCTCGGCCGCGCTTGACTTGGCGTGGACTGCCTGCGGGCGCTACGACGCCTACTTCGAGCGCACGGTCAAGCCGTGGGATATCGCAGCAGGCACGCTGATTTGTGAGCGGGCCGGGCTCACCGTGCAAGGGCTGCCGGAGCGGGAAGGGTTGCCGCTAGGCGTGCTCGCCGCGGCGCCCGCGCTTGCCGGAGAGCTGTTCGAGCTGGTCGGCTGAAACGCATTTGCGACAGCGGCGAGGAGCTACCGTCCAACCGCTTTTTGTCGCCTATCGATTCGATGCGGCGGGTGGGAATCGAACCCACACGCCCTTTCGGACAATGCCTTTTGAGAGCATCGCGTCTACCGTTCCGCCACCGCCGCAACGGATTCCAATAGTACGCTAGACCGGTCGTGCCAGTGCGTCACGCTCGGCGCGCGGGTCCAGCTGCTCGAGCTCGATGTTCCAGCCTTGCTGAAAGCCGCGCATCGCGAATGCGATCAGCAGGATCTGCACTGGGATGATCAGGAGCGTGAGCACGCCGAGCAGGCCGGCATTGAGGGTCGGCTGGGCGAAGCCGACCTTGTTGCGTGCGAACCAGCTTGGCGCGGCGACCAGTGCGAACACGAGCAGCAGTAGCGCGAGCGCGGCCGCCATCGGCAGCACGCCGCGACTCCAGCGTGTGGTGAAGTAGGCCATCAGCATGTAGATGATCGCCCAGGCCAGCAGGATCGGGATGCCGCCTTCGAGTGTTCCCCAGCCGCCGATCGTGATGATCAGGATCAAAGCGGTCGATACGAGCAGCAACAACACGACCGTCACACGCGTCGCCTGGGCCACCGGCTTGCCCCGGTTTGGGTGCGTGATGATCACGCCCGGCTCCCCACTTCTTTCCCCACTGGATGCCATCGCAGTATTGACCATACAATCTGGAGCGGTCCTCACGCAACCCCGCGGGCGTGGTGGAATTGGTAGACACGCTGGCCTTAGGAGCCAGTGGGCTTATGCCCTTGGGGGTTCGAGTCCCTCCGCCCGCACTGATCTCCGGCTCCTTCAGCCGGCAATCAGCGCCGCAGGCTGGGCCAGAGCCTCTTCGGCTGCGCGCACCGATTCGACGAAGATCTCGACGCCGGTGAGCAGCAGCTCGCGTGTGATCACCAGCGGAGGCAGGAAGCGCGCGACGTTGCCATAGTGGCCGCCCACCTCGATGATCACCCCCTTGCGAAAGCACTCGGTGCGGATCTGCGCCGCCATCTCTGGCCACGGTGCCTTGGTGTCGCGGTCCTTGACGAGCTCGATGCCGATCATCAGGCCGCGTCCGCGCACGTCGCCGACGGAGGTCAGCGTGTCCTGTGCTTCACGTAGCAGCCCGAGCGTCAGCTCGCCGAGGCTCGCCGCGTGGGCGGACAGGTCCACCTCTTGCATGAACTCGATTGCCGCCAGGCCGGCGGCCATCGCCACCTGGTGGCCGCGGAAGGTGCCGATATGGGCTCCCTGCTTCCAGGTATCGAGCTCTGCGTCATAGGCGATGCAGGAGATCGGGTAGCCGATTCCGCCGAGTGCCTTGGAGAGGGTGATCACGTCGGGCGTCACACCGCCGTGTTCGCACGCGAACATCGTGCCAGTCCTCGCGAAGCCGGTCTGGATCTCGTCGCAGATCAGCGGCACGTCGTGCTTGCGGGTGATCGCGCGCACCTTGCTCAGGTAGCCGTCGGGGGGGACGATCGTGCCGCCCTCGCCCTGGATCGGCTCGATCAGCACGGCCGCCGGATGGGGGATGCCGCTGTGCGGATCTTCCAGTGAGCTGTCGAGCAGATTCGCGCACGCCAGCTCGCACGAGTCGGGCTTCAGGCCGAGCGGGCAGCGGTAGCAGTAGGGGTAGGGCATGAAGTGCACGGGACTCGAGGTCGGCCCGCCGAAGCCGACGTCGCTTGTCACCGACAGCGCGCCCGTTGTCATGCCGTGATAGGAGCCCTGGAAGGCGATCACAGCGTCGCGCCCAGTGTGCGCACGGGTCAGCTTCAGCGCCGACTCGATCGCGTCTGAGCCGGTGGGACCGCCGAAGTGAAACTTGGCGCTCTCGTGTAGGCGGCCGGGGAGCAAGGTCTTGAGCTTGCTCATCAAGCGCAGCTTGGGCTTGGTGGGGAAGTCGAGCGCGTGCACGAGCTTGCGCTCCTGCTCGGCCGCCGCCGCCAGCACCGCCGGATGGCTATGGCCAACGTTGAGCACGCCCGCGCCACCGAAGAAGTCGATGAACGTATTGCCGTCGACATCCTTCATCGTCGCGCCGCGACCCGCTTCGATCGCCACGGGCACGCTGCGCGGGTAGGAGCGGGCGTTGGACTCGAGCTCGTCCTGCTGGGCGAGCAGCTCGCGCGAGAGCGGTCCGGGCACCTCGCCGTCGAGCGCCGGGGCGGGCTCGAAATGCAGCTGCTCGAAGTTGTGCTCCCCGTGGCTCATCTCTCAGGTCTCAGGCGACTATAGCCTTCGCCGGCCTTGCGCCTAGTCCGATCGCTCGGTTGTGGAAGGGGTCGTGTCGAATGTGGGATTGGCGGGCGTGCCCGTAGCGGCACGAGCGCCAGGGACCGAGACAGGGGTCTCGATCGTGGTACCGGCGGGCGTGCCGGTAGGGGAACGAACGTCCCTCATAACCGGAAACGGTACGACCTCCCTGAGCGTCTCGTGCCCGGTGAGGATCATCAGCAGACGGTCTACGCCCATGCCGCCGCTGGCCGAGGGGGCGAGCCCGTACTCCAGCGCGCGCACGTACTCCTCGTCGTGGGGGTGGGGGGCGTCGTCGTCGTCGGCGCGGCGCTGCTTGCGCTGCTCGACGAAGCGCTCGTACTGCTCGACAGGATCATTGACCTCCGAGTCGCCGCTGACCAGCTCGATGCCGCCGATAACGGCGTCGAAGTGCTCGGCAAGCCTTGGATCATCGGCGTGGGCCTTGGTGATCGGAAAGGACTCGAGCGGGAAATCGTAGACGTGTGTGGGCTGGTTGAGCGTCGGCTCCACGAGCTTTGAGTAGACGGCCTGAACCGCCTGCGCCCAGCTCGCATCCGGGTGGATCTTGCCCTCCAGCAGCGCCATCAGCTCCTCGCGCTCGGCCGCCAGGAAGTCCACCCCGGTGACGCGCAGGATCTCGGCTTGCATCGTCGTGTTGTGCCAGGGCTTTGCCAGGTTGATCGCTTCGCCGCCGCGTTCGATCACGGTCGTGCCGAGCACGTGCTGGGCTACGTAGGCGACCATCTCTTCGGTGAAGCGCGCCACGTCTTTGTGGTCGGAGTAGCTCATCAGCCACTCGAGCATCGTGAACTCGGGTGAGTGCCGGTAGGAGATGCCCTCGTTGCGAAAGCACTTGCCGAGGTCGTACACGTTCTCCAGCCCGCCGATCAGGCAGCGGTTGAGATACAACTCGACGGAGATGCGCAGCGACATCTCCTGGTCGAGCGCGTTGTGGTGAGTCAGAAATGGTCGCGCCGATGCTCCCCCGGCGAGCGCTTGCAGGACTGGCGTTTCCACCTCGATGAAGCCGCGCTCGGCCATGAAGGCGCGGAGCGCGTTGACCGTCTTGGCGCGTGTCACGAATAGTTCGCGGGTGCTCTCGTTGGCGAGCAGGTCGAGCTCGCGGTAGCGGTAGCGGGTGCCGGTATCGCCGAGCCCGTGGCGCTTGTCCGGCGGCGGCCGCAGCGCCTTGGTCAGCAGCACACAGCGATGCACGCTGAGCGCCAGCTGACCGCGCTGGGTCACGTAGATGGGACCTTCGGCTTCGACGATGTCGCCGACGTCGAGGTCCACGACGCGCTCGTAGGCCTCCTCACCGAGCGTGTCTTGGCGCACGGCAAGCTGGATCTCCCCGGAGAAGTCGCGCAGGTCGATGAAGGTCGTCTTGCCGTGCCCGCGCCTGGATATGACGCGCCCGGCGAGGCGATAGCTGAAGTCGGGTTGCTCGCCGGCCTGCAGCTTCGATGGGTCGTGGGCGGCGTGCAGCTTGGCGATCTCAGTGCGCTCGCTGGTGGGAATGTGCGGGAACGGCTCGACCCCTTGTGCGCGCAGGCGCTCGGCCTTGGCGAGCCGTTCATGCGTGACGGCGTCGTCAAGTGCGTTATCGAACATTTGAGATCACCAGCAGAAGTTACCAGTGGGGCCTTTCGCGGTCCTCGTGCCGCCCTGACCCAAACCGTCCTCGCGGGACGCAAGGACGGTTGCGACTTGCTTGTGTTTTCACAGTGGTGTTTCTGTAGGCGAATGTGGATGATGCGCTTGTGAGGCACACAAAGGATCCAGAGATCGACGAGCAGGTGCGCGCTTTCGGCGAGTGCATGCGCGCCATGCGCTTGAGCATCGGGCTCTCTCAGGTGGTCTTGTCGGAGGCAACGAAACTCGACCGCGCCGCGATCAGCTTCCTCGAGCGTGCCGAACGCGCCCCGGATCTCTCGACGCTTGTACGCGTTGCACGTGCGCTTGGCACGACGCCGGCCGGCATGCTCGAGGGGATCGGCCTTGCCGGCCCGCGAGCGGTCTCGCTGCGGGCGGAGGTAACGCCCGCGAGCGAGCCTGGCCTGCGCTTCGGCGCGAACCTGCGCGCGGCGCGCAAGGGAGCTTCGCTTTCGCAAGAAGCACTTGCCTATGAGGCCGAAGTCGACCGGGCGGCGATCAGCGTGTATGAGCGCGGGGGCCGCGAACCGAACTTGCGCACGCTCTTGAAGCTCGCGCGGGCGCTCCAGTTGAGCCCGGTGGCGTTGCTCGACGGCGTGCGCTGAGCTCGCGCTAGAAGCTCAACTCGCTCGCGCGGATCGCTGCGCGCGTCGGTCGGTACAGCAATTGGGGTGGGTCACTGGGCTTCGGTGTCGTGTCGGGTCCGGCGGTGCGTTCGACCCTACACAGCGGATCGGGCTTGTCTTCGGCCAAACCGTCCTTGAGCAGCAACTGCAGGGCCGCCTCGATCTCTTCAAGGTCGTCTGGCTCGTCGGGGTCGCGCTCGCAGGCGACGGCAACCGCGGCGACGGTCATGCCGTCGCGAGCTTCGCTTACGAGCGTGTGCAGCACGACCGCCGCCAGCAGATCCGGGTGTTGGGAGGAGCTCTCGTCTTGTGAATTCGCCACATTTCGAAATTACACGACGGAGCGGTCGAATGCTGGGGAGTCGCGCAAATGCGTGTGTGCTGGCGCCGTCAGCGCTAAAGCAGCGCCGCGCGCGTGCCGAAACGCGTATCGAGGACAAGTATTCGGCATTCGTGATGATCCGCACAAACCCCTTTCGGCCAAAGCAAAGCCCCCGGCGCTCGGCGTCGATGGCTTTTGTGCGCCCGCAGGGAGATCTCTCGGCATCCACCACGCCCACGCCCACGCCAAGATGGCTGCCGCCACTGGGCTCTGAGCGCGGTGACACCCTGATCGAGGTGGTGATCAGCGCGGCACTGATCTCGCTCGTCGTGATCGCCGTGTTGTTCGGGCTCGACAGCACCAACCGCGCCACAGCGAACAGCCGCGCCCGCTCGCAAGCCGATGGGCTGGCCCAGCAGGACGAGGAGCGGCTGCGCAGCGAACCGATCAAGAAACTCACTGAACTGGAACGCAAAGAAAACGTGACGGTGGGGGCGACCACGTACACGATCACGACGACCGCCAAATACATCGCCGACGCGACCGGCACCCAGAGCTGCAGCTCGAGCGTGCCGACCGCCGACTACCTGAAGACGATCTCGACCGTCACGTGGCCGTCGATGGGGCCCAACGGAGGGGTGATCGAGACGGGCGTGATCAGCCCGCCCGCCGACTCGGCGCTGATCGTTCGGGTCGAAGACGTCGGCGCGCCGCTGGCGGACGCCAAGGTCGTCGTCAAAGGCCCAGCGCCCTCGACCAGCGCCTACGAACTCGAAACCTCCGTGAACGGGTGCGCGATCTTCGCGCTGTCGCCTGGGGAATACGCGATCAACGTCAGCAAGACAGGCTACGTGGATCCCAACGGCTACGCGAACACCTCATCCGACGAAAGCGTGACGAAAAGCGTCTATCTGCCGGCCGAGACGACCTCGAAGGAGGGCTACTACCTGGCGCCGGCGGGCAAGCTTGCGGTCAGTTTCACGGAAGGTGTCGGTGCGGAAGCCAAATCTGCCGAAGGCGACTCGTTCGTGATCTTCAATACGGGAATGGCCCATTACCAGCCGATCCCTGAAACGGCGACGCTCGAAACCTACGCGCCGAAAATCGAATCGAGCTCGCCCAACAACATCTTCCCGTTCACCACCAACTACACCGTGTACGCCGGAACCTGCGAAGCGGACCTGCCGACGAGAAACGGCCAGAGCTCCAACCCGGAAGTGCTCGTCCCGCCGGGCGGCACCGGCGAAAAGAGCGTGCTGTTGGCGCCGATCGACATCAAGGTGCTGGAAAGCAAAGGGCTACCTGAAAAACCGGTGCCGAGCGCCACCGTGATGCTCGAAGACACCGGCTGCAAAGCGCTGCGCAAACTCACGACGACCTCCGCGGGGGCGCTCAGCCGTGCGGGTATGCCCTTTGGCACGTATTCGCTGTGCGTGACAGCGACAGTTGCCGGCAAACAGCGCGAAGACACCGTCTCGATCGATAACGACAGCGCGAGTGGGACCCCGCTGCAGACGATCTACCTCGGCGAAGAAGGCAAAGAAGGGTCTGTTTGCTGATGATCCGACCACGTCTATCACTGCAAACGCTGCGCGACGAGCACGGCTTTACGCTGATCGAGCTGTTGGTGGCAATGTCGCTGGGAATACTCGTCTCTGGGATCGCCCTGTCGCTGCTCAACTTCACGACGGCGGACGTCACCCGTATAACCGAACGAGTGCACGCCGACCAGACGGGACGGGTGGCCCTTGAGAAGCTGATGCTTGCGCTCCACTCATCTTGCCTGACCGCCAAATCGGAAAAATCGGATCCAATAAAGTCTGAAAGCACCGAAAGCAAGCTCAGATTCGTCAGCGAAGACAGCGCTGAAAACGAACACGGCGAACCTTCTGCCGCCTTGCCCACGATCAAACTGCACGAAGTCCTCTTCACCGAAGGGTCGGGCAAAATGGAAGGCACCCTCACGGAAAAGTCATGGACGAGTACTGGCGTCCCGCCCAATTACGAATTCAATGAAAAAGAAGCTCCCACCAAACGTACCCTGTTGACAGGGATAGAGAAGACGGAAAACGCGAAAAAAGAACTTATGCCCATCTTCCGGTACTACCGGTATTACCGTGAAGGCGATAGCAAAGCCGTGCTCGGTGAATTGGATCCCACCCCGATCGCCGGAACTGTCTCCACGACGGAAGCCCAGGATGTCGCCAAGGTGAGCGTTAGCTTCACGGCTGTGCCGGAAGGCAAAGAAAACAAATTGAACACCGAATTTGGTGGCGGTCGCCCGGTGGCACTCGTAGACTCAGCGATCCTGCGTCTCTCCCCATCTTCAGAATCATCCGCCAACCTACCCTGCGCTGAACTGTGATGACCATCTTCAATCGCTCACCACGTCGGTCGCTTTCGGTGCTTCGCGGCCAGGAGGGCATCACGATGATTATCGTGATCGGCGTGATGTTCGTCACCTCGCTGCTGCTAGTCGCCACGTTCACGGCGGCCAACGGCGAAATCCACCTGAGCAGCGACCGACACCGCGCAGAAGAAGGCCTACTACGCGGCGTAGGCGGGGATCGAGGACTACGAGTACCACCTCACCGAGGACGGCAACTACCTGAGCTACT
The DNA here is from genome assembly GCA_963827045.1 of uncultured Solirubrobacterales bacterium. Classification (GTDB taxonomy): domain Bacteria; phylum Actinomycetota; class Thermoleophilia; order Solirubrobacterales; family Solirubrobacteraceae; genus Palsa-744. Next base: position 8,355 of record CAWGZH010000002.1, on the reverse strand, counting down.
GCACCGACCCCCCCCGAGCCCAACCCGCCTCAATCAAGTCGGATGCAACGGCGAATCGCGCCGAAGATCCCGAGTGCGACCCAACCGGCGAATACAGCTCGACGAGGAATACGCGATCCAGCTGCTGCCCGCGGAAAGCGACACCCGCCAACGACCACAACTGCGACCCCAACCAGCTCGTCGAAACGATGATCGAAGAGAAGTCGGCAGCAGCCCCGGCACTTTCCGCATCGAGTCGACCGGCTACTCCGGCAGCCAGCGGAACGCACGCTCGTCGCGACTTCCGCAACGCCAACTTCGTCAGCTTCGTGTGGTACACGAAGTACGAAACCGGCGACCCGGTCATCTACGGCGAACCTCCGACAGAAGGCATGCCAGCCAACTACTACACCGAATGCGGCAAGTTCTACGGGGAACGGCCCGCAGACGGTCGGATCACCCCACGGCGCTGCATCAACAACTTCTTCATCAACGGCGAATCGGTCAACGGCCCGATGCACACCGAGGACCACGTCGGCGTCTGCGGCTCGCCCGTCTTCGGCCGCAACGAAGACGACCGCATCGAATTCGGGCATGCGGCTCTGGCGGCGACGAAGGCTACTCCGGCGAGGGCGTCTGCGCGGAAGCGTCAAACCCGGTCTTCAAGGGCAACACGTATCCGCCAAAGGAAGTCGTCTCGATCGAACCGCCGCCGGGCGATGAAGAACTGAAACACATCGTCGAACCGGCCTACGTATTCAAGAACAAGACGGAAATCGTCCTTGAAGACAGCACGATGACCTTGATCAAACTGGGAAGAAAATGCGATCACGAAAACCTGGTCACGAAAACCCAGGTGTGGTGTTGCCTATCCGCCCAACGGCATCATCTATGTTGCAGGCGGCTGCTCAAGTCCCTATTCGCCATATGGGCCCAAGCCAAAGTACACAGAAGATGACCGACATGCGGTAACGTGTACGTTCGTGGCAAATACACAAACTCGCTGACGATTGCGGCCGAAAACGACGTCATCATCAACGGCAACCTCACCACCCCGACGAATTCCGCTGGTACGCCGACGACCAACGCGTTGCTGGGGCTAATCGCGAACAACTTTGTGCGGATCTATCATCCGGTGAAGGAACTCTACAAAGGTTCTGGATCCAAAGGAGAAACTTGCAAAACTAACGGGCAGAAAGAAGTTGAGAAATATAACTCAACGCTGAAAGAATGCGAATACACCGACGACGCGGCTGAATGCGATGCTCCCAATGGCGCCGGGGATCTAGAAAACCCGAAGATCTACGCCGCTATGCTCGCCGTCAAACATGCCGTGATCGTGGACAACTACATCTGCGGGGAAGCCTCGCTCGGAAACCTGAACGTCTACGGGGCCGTAGCCGGCCTTTACACCAACGGCTTCACCGGTGAGTTCTCAGGCAGCTCGATCATTCACGGCTACCCCTACGACGCCAACTACGACGACCGCCTGCAGGTCGAGGAGCCGCCCCACTTCCTCAACCCGATCGAGGCTTCATGGTTTGTGCAGCGCGAGACCTTGGTGACCAACCCGAAGGAAGAAGGCTGAGCAAGCACCCCCGATCCGGGGTATCCTAGAGGCGCAGCAACCCTGCGCGGACTACGGATCTCGCCCCGGCGAGCAAGCGTGTAAAGTCTGGTAGCGCTCCGCGCAATGCAGAAGCGCCTGCAAATCAAGCGTTTCTGGGGGACTGGTGTAACGGTAACATGGGGGTCTCCAAAACCCTTGCTCGAGGTTCGATTCCTCGGTCCCCCGTTTCGCGATTCTGGGCGACGCTCGTGTCGGTGCTTGCGGTTGCGCACCGGGCGGATGTGTACCGCCCGCGGTGAGCGTGCCGCAGCCGATGTCGAGCGCAAGTCCCGCGGCCAGCGCCGTTGGTCCTTCGACAAGCGGCCAGCTCACCGGGAACGTGCTCTTGGTCCAAGGGCGTGATGCCGAGTTGGTAGAGCAGTCGGTAGCGCAGGCTCATGCGTCCAACCCTCTCATAAGCGCTCGAGGACCGTCTCGGGCTGGCAGTGGGATGGGTGGTGGCACGGCGGCTGGCGCCGTCCGGAGCTACTGACGCGGGCTGGCGCCCGCTCGTAACAGCCTGCTGGCGCAGGCTCCTGCTTGCCGCCATGCTCGCCTCAAAACGTCGCTACGGCCCGCTCGCCGAGAGCGAACCGGCGCTACAAGCCAGGCGCCGAGCGCGAGAGCGCGGATCGTTTGAGCGCTCTGTGGAGCACGCTCAGCCTTTACTATTAGGTGCAGTGTCAATCGAAGATTCCACTGTTCATGGACCACGTTCCCTGTTGATAGACGTCACTTCTGGCGAGGCGACGCGCATGGAGGAGGTGACATTGGCGTCTGCCGGGTTCAAGGAGCGAGATGATCTCCAGCGGTGGATCACGGCTCACCCAGATCTCATCGCACCCGACCTTCTGCTGATCACCTCCGAGTTCGACGGCTGGGAGATGCGACATCACAAGGTTGCCGATCGGCTGGATGTTCTCTTCCTTGACTCGTCGGGCGCGCCGGTCGTCGTTGAGCTTAAGCGCGACAAGGCGACTGATACCGTCGAGCTGCAGGCGCTCAAGTACGCGGCCTACTGTTCTCAGCTGACGCTGGATGAGCTTGCCGAGGAGTTCGCATCTACACACGAGATATCCCCTGACGAGAGTCGGCAGCGGTTGATCGATCATGCGCCGCCGCTCGAGGACGGAGTCCTCCGCTCAGTCAAGATTTGGCTAGTTGCGGGAAGCTTTGGTCCTGCGGTTACATCAGTTGTGCTCTGGTTGCGCGAATATGAACTTGACATCGGTTGTGTCGAACTCTCGACAACTGCCTTGCCCGATAAAAGGCAAACGGTTATCACTGCCCGTCAGCTATTGCCTCTCCCGGAGGCCGAGGACTATCTCGTCCGGCGGCGCCGCAAGGAGCAAGAGGAGGATCGGGCGCGCCGCGAACCGGCCGAGGGTAGTTGGGATATCTATAAAGCACACCTCTCCGATGGGAATCTCGCAGTGGCACGGCGCCTATTTGACGATCTCACCAGCTATGTGCGTGAGCAGGAGCTTGCCTGGGCACCCGCGCTTCGCTCATGGTGGCTTGGTTTCAAGCGACCCGGAGGCTATTACGTTCCCGTGGTCGTTCTGAATCGCCAAAAGCCGATTGAGTTTGCCATCAAGCTGCCCGACAGTCCTGAATCTCTCGGTCTGCAGGATCCCTATCCGCATCTAAAGAGCAGCTGGGATGCTCCGCGCCGTCAATGGACGTGGGCGGTTCCAACGCTTGAGGACGTGCCGAACGTACGACTCGCGATTGAGCTCTCGCGCCCCTATCAGCCCGAAACAGGCCCAATGCAGCGATCGTAGGAGTTGACACCTGCACGCGGTAGCGACTCTTCACGCTGTTGCGGTTCGTGGGCACGCTGGAACTGGATTAGGCATTGAGCGACACCGACGAAAATCTCAAGAGAACGCTACGGGTAACCGAGGGGTCGACGATCCCGCTGGCCGAGGTCGCCGTCCGCGCAAGCCGCTCTTCCGGCCCCGGTGGGCAGCACGCCAACGTCACCGCCTCCCGTGTCGAAGCGAGCTTTGACGTGTATGCCTCGCCCACGCTAACCGAGGCGCAGCGGGATCGGATCTTGGCGCGCGTTGGTCCCCGCGTGGTTGCGATCGCCCAGGACGAGCGCTCGCAAGCCCGAAACCGAGAGTTGGCGCTAACGCGCTTGGCTGAGCGGCTTGCGACGGCGCTGGTCGTCCCAAAGCACCGTCGCGCCACGCGTCCCACCGCGGCCTCGCGCGAGCGTCGGCTTCAAGCCAAGCGCCAGCGCACTGAACGCAAGCGCGAGCGGCGTCCGCCCGAGGACTAGGGAGAGGGTGCGTGCGAGTTCGGATCGACCCGTTGTCCTAACCTAGTCTTGTGAAGCACGCCTCACCCGCCCTCGTTGAGTTCCCCGCCGACGATCCTCAGCGCGCCCTGCGTTTTTGGAGCGGGCTGCTCGGTGTCGAGCTGGAGGTTCGTCAGGGTACGGAGGGGGATGGCTGGCAAACGCGTTCGCAGGTCCCGGCGATCGGCGTCCATGAGCGGGGGCGTGGTCCGGGCGATTCGTTCTCGCTGCCGTACTTCTCCGTGGGTGATATGGCCGAGGCGCTCGTGAACGTCCAGGCACTGGGCGGGAGCGTTGTCCATCCTGGTGAGAAGTGGGCGGTCTGCAAGGACTCTGAGGGGAGTCCATTCGGGCTTACCGGTGCTGACGAGCTATGAGGAGACGGCAATGGAGCTGAGAAGCGAGCAGGTTGACTACGACAGTCCTGCCGGAGGCGTGTCCGCCTATCTAAGCCGCCCTGTCGCGGCAGGCGGGCCACTGCCGGGCGTCGTGGTGATCCAGGAGATATGGGGTGTCGATCGTCATATCCAGGACGTGGCCGACCGCTTTGCAGGCGCCGGCTATGTAGCCCTCGCGCCTGACCTGTACTCGGCTGGTGGAGGCAGACAGCCTGTCCTGGCTGTCGAGCGGGTCGAAGCCGCCAAGGCGTTTCTCAACTCGATCCCGCCGGGGCAGTGGATGGCTGTGCTTGGCGATGACGCTCGTAGGGCCGAGGCCCTCTCGAAGCTTCCTGAGGAGCAAGCGCGCAACGTCGGCGAGACCATTGCAGCTCTGTTTGGCGGGGCGGGTGGTGACAACGAACGCCATCTGGGCGTTCTAAGGGCCGCGATCGCCTTCTTGAGCGCAAATCCCGCATGCGCGGGACGATCGGTCGGTTCGATCGGCTTCTGCTTGGGCGGCGGGCTGTCGGCGCTGCTGGCGTGCGAGGAGCCGCAGCTGAGCGCGGCAGTCGTCTACTACGGCTCCTCCCCGGAGGAGGAGCGGGTTGGCTCGATCCACTGTCCGCTGCGCGGCTTCTATGGGCAGGACGATCCGCGCATCGTCGCCGGGCTGCCCGCCTTCGACGCGGCGCTCAGCGCGGCCGGCGCGGATCACGAGCTGCGCATCTATCCAGACACAGGACATGCGTTCTTCAACGACACCCGGCCGAGTTATCGGCCTGAGGCTGCCAGAGACGCGTGGAGCCGTACGCTTGCCTTCTTTGCCCAGACGCTTTCGCCACTCGCCACGGTGCCAGTGGAGCAGGCAGGGAGCTCAGCCTGATGCGCCCTCAGGAAGTGAATGTGGTTGGCGAGCAATCACCAAACAAGCAGGCCCTTGAGAAGCGGGGGCGCGTAACTTGGTTCTTGTTTGGTGTCCGTTATGGCCTTCCCGTGGCTGCCGTGATCGCCGGTGTGATCGTGATGTCGCTGGGGAGCGAATCCGACATGGAGGGCGGTGCCGGCATTATCGGTGCTGGGTTGGCGATCTATGCGATCAACTGGCTCTACCGCGCCGCCTTCGAGGGCGATCGTGTCGAGCGCGAGAAGGAGGAGGCGGCGCGGGCCTATCTTGCTAAGCACGGACACTGGCCGGACGAAGCGGTACGCACCACAGGCCGTGGAGGCAAGCTCAGCCGCCTGAGCTAAGCGGGCGTGGCTTCACGGGGCATGAAGGAGACGCTCGCCTGGTCGAGAGAGGCTGCGACAAGCGCCGGCGCGACCTCGTTCTCGCCGCGCAAACGACGATACGGCCATACGACGTTGCAATAGGAGAGCACGCGTCGCCGATCCTCCTCCTCGCAAGCGACGATCGCGGCGCCGATGCGCCATTCCTGGCCGTGTGTCAAGCACGAGCGCACAGCTACCTCTAGTCGCGTCGGGACCGGCTCTCCGCTGACGTCCGGAAGCTGGACGGTGAGGTCCGCAAGCGTCCCGACTGGCAGTGGACGCGAGAGCTCGAAGCCGACTCCGCCGGTTGTTATGTCGTGCATGCGTCCTAGCAGCGAAGGATCGTTGTCGGGGAGATCTCCGCTGGGGACGATCACCGCCGCGGCTGCGATCGGTGTCCGATACTCGCCACGCAGCTGTCGCCGGCGCCCCACGAACGCAAGCGTGCGCACGATTCGGCGCAACTCGAAAGCGCCGAGTAGGGGCACGAACCAGGCGGCAAAGCCGTGCATCGCCGGCAACGGTCCTATACCCGTGTCCTCGGCGATTCTCAACACAAGTCCCAGGCCCAGTAGCACGGCGAGCACGAGCAATGCTCGAAACTGGCGTACCGCTTCCCAGCCGCCGCGGTCGATGCCCTCCTTCGGCGTCACGCGAAAGCTCGTGCGACCTGGGCGAACGATGCAGCGCAGCGCGCGCGTGAAGATCTCGGCGGTGCACAGTTCATAGTGGATCGCCTCGCCGCTGCTCTGCTTTCCGCGGCAAAGGGCCGAGCCAGCAAGCACCATCAGCACGGTCGCCGGTGCCCACAGTGCTGCCAAAGCCAGCGGCGCGATGCGCAAGGGGAGGGCCCCACTCCACAGCACAGCAGCAAGCACCAGGATCATCAGCAGACGCATCGGCCCAGCCAGATAGGACAGCAGGCTGGCCAGGTAGCTCATGCGCTGGCTCAACGTCAGCTCATTCGCACGCAGAGGACTCTCCGGCGTGGTGAACACCGCGAGGTTGCCGCGCGCCCAGCGGTCGCGCTGGAGCAGGTAGGCGGCGAGGTCGTGAGGTGCGCGTCCCTGCGCGATGATGCGATCGTCGTAGTGGGTGCGCCAACCACGCCGGTGGAGCTTGATTGTGGTGTGGAAGTCCTCGGCGATCGTTTCGGTCGCTACACCTCCGATCGAGAGCAGCGCCTCGCGTCGCATCAGCGCGCACGAGCCGCACCAGAAGGCGGCGTCGTGGCGGTCCTTGCCAATGCAGATGGCCGAGAAGAACACCGACTGCTCGTGGCGGCCAAGGTCGTAGTGCTGGATCGAGTCGTGGTTTGAGAAGTCGTGTGGCGTCTGCACCAAGGCCACCTCGGGGTCCTCGAAATAGCCGACCATCGTGTCCAGGGCGTCTGGCAGCGGTACGTGGTCGGCGTCGAGCACGAGCACCAGCTCGCCCTCTGTCAGCGGCAGCGCATGGTTGATGTTGCCCGCCTTCGCATGGCTTTTGTCGGGACGAGTCATGTAGCGCACATCCCAATGGCGGGCAAGCTCGGCGACCTCAGGACGGGCACCGTCGTCCAAGAGCCACGTTGTGTGTGGGTAGCTCATGAGCGCACAGCCGGCGAGCGTCGCCTCGAGCACGCTTGGCGCCTCGTCGTAGGTGCAGATGTAGACGTTGACGCTTCTTCCCGGCGATGCGGCCGGTCGCTCGCGGGGCGTCACGTCCCATGTCAGCCATGCCAGCGCCGTGAGATTCCACAGGCCGTAGCACTCGGCCAACAACAGGCAAGACCAAAGGACGGGGTTGGAGCGATGCCAGCTCCAACCGACGCGCCAAGCGAGATACGCCGTTGACCAGCCCAATGCCACGGCCACCAGCAAGCGCAGCAGGCGCGGATGACTTGCCCACCACGATCCCCAGTTTTTCGCCACCGTCGCGCCCTCGTCCACACGCTCGGGCGGCTTTGCTGGCCGCGGCAATCCGCACAGCGCCCAGCCGAGCAGACCGAGTGCCATCCGCGGTCGCGGCAGATGACCTCCTTGATGCCTCGCAAAGCTGCGCATGTGCAGCTCATCGGCTCTCCCGGCGCCCTGGTTGAGCTGGGGAAGTCCTCTTGAAGGGCAATTTGCGAGCCTTAGCGCATGTACCACGTCGAGTTGCGCCAGTTCCCCCACAACTTCTGCCGCTTCAACCTCACCGAGACGGAGCTGCGCAAGGACGTTCTCGACGCGTGGGCGCGAGGTGAGTGGATCGAGTTCGGGGAACGCAAGTGGAATCCCCAGCAGGCCAAGCTGATCGTGGTGGAGGGTCCGCAGATACCTCTCGAGAAGCTCTCGATGGGGCGTGGCTGGCGTATCGTTGAGCGCGAGGGCAAGGATGTCACCGAGCAGCTGCTGGCGGCGACGCGCGACGCGAGTGTCTCAGCCGCCGGGAGCGTGGAGACAAATGAGCAAGCTTGCTCTCAGGCGGCCACGCTCGACCTCGATCCAGCGATCGCGTCACTTGCCGCAGAGTTGATGGGCCTGCTCGGCGAGGACCCCATGCCCCTGATGCGAGCGTGGCTGCTCGCGCTGGAAGGTCATTCGGACCGGACCCCGAGCGAATGTCTGGCGCTGGCCGAAGGCCTCGTGCGCGGCTGATCTGACGCTAGACTTCGCCTACCAACGTGGTGGGCGTAGCTCAGCTGGTAGAGCTCCGGGTTGTGGTCTCGGCGGTCGCGGGTTCGAATCCCGTCGCTCACCCTTTTGAAGTTGCCCATGTTCGTGGGCTTTTCGGGGCTTTTGGTCTCGCTCTGTGTGCCGAACGGAGATCCACATTCCAACCAGGTTCTC
>CAWGZH010000001.1:0-286325 GCA_963827045.1 uncultured Solirubrobacterales bacterium | reverse complement strand
CGACAAGACTCATGTCTGCGTCGCGCCTTCGCGTCAAAGCAGCATCGGTGCGCTTGATCGATCGCGTGCGGGGCCTTGTCGTGACGTTCCTTCCGATGCCGAGTCGAGACCGAGGCACCGTGCGTGTTGGCTCAACCGATCACCTTTGCAGCGCCGCGCCGGGCTTGACAAACACTCCGCGGCGGCGCATATCGACCAGTCGTGGCGCATCCGGGTAGCCACTGCCCAGCAGTAGGGCGGCCTCTCGCTCGACGTCGTATTCGACGCGCACCAGCTGGGGCCGACCGTCCTCGATCAGCAGATAGCAAGCGCGCGGATCGCCGTCCCAAGGCATGCCCACGCTGCCGCTGTTCGCAACCGTCAGACGGGTCACCGCGCGGGTGTATGGACGATGGATGTGACCGTAGACCGCGATGGGCGCATCGAGCGGCTCATAGACGGCCGACAGCTCGTCGTCTGCGGCGTCGGGCGACGGCGCGCGCCACAAATCGTCCGGGGCCGCATGCACCAGGACCAGGTCCTCAAGGCGCTGCTCGGCGGGAAGTTCTCGCAGCCAAGCGACTCGCTCCTCGCCGAGCAACTCGAGGGTCGCCGGCGCGTACTCCTGAAAGATCAAGCTCAAAAGAGACGCCAGCTTGGGAGTAAGCTCTTCCTGTCGTCGTTGCTCCTGCGGTCGCCACAGAACCTCGTCGGTATTGCCCACCACGCCCGGCCAGCCCAGCTCGCGCATCCGGTCGACGACCTCGGCGGGCTGCGCACCCATCAGAGCGAGGTCACCGCCGTGCAGCACAAGATCGGGTGCCCGCCGCTGAATGTCGGCGAGGACCGCATCGAAGGCTGTCAGGTTGCCATGGACATCAGAAACAATTGCAACCCGCATAGGTCGTCTCTTTCATAGCCGCGCCGGCACGACCTCACCGAGCGTCGATCGAGGGAGAGTTGATTTACGTCCTCGGGCTGGTCACCATCGAGCGCCTGAAGGATACCTCGGCGGCTCGCATCTCGATGTCCCGCCGAACCTCTACCGCAGCGGACCCGAGGTTCGCCTCCCTAATAGACACCTCGAGCTCCGCTCCGCTCAGCAGACGAGCGTTGTGCCGGACAGGGCAACCGGCCTCCCAATACGCGGAATCTCAGGGAAAGTGTCGCTTTTCTGGAGGAACAGTAGCCGTCCTCTAGTTAAGTACCGACTCTAAACGCGGTCCAAATGCGGTCCAAAACTTGGCTGCTTTTGCCGACTGGCTGATCGACGCGGCAGACGTTCAGCGTGGGCTCGGCTCTTAGCCGAGCGATGTGCGCGCAGGCCAGTGCTTTGTGCCAACGCGGTCGCGCGCCGGACGGGCGCGGAGCTGCGTTCAGCCGACCTTGGCGTGCTCGGCGCCGATCAGGGCGACCGCGAGCACGGCAGGCACCTCACCCGGGTTCGACCAGCGATGCCGGGTGCCGTTCTGGATGTAGGTGTCACCCGGGTTCAGCGCGACCGTCGCGCCGTCGTCGAGCTCGAGCGTGGCCTGGCCCGACAGCACCACGCCGAAGTCGACGGTGGCCGTTGTGTGCATGCCTGGCTCGGCCGTCTCGAGGTGCTCGGCCAGCCCGGGCAGCTTCTCCTCGAACTCGGCCAGGGCTGCCTCGATGTCGAGGCCGGCTGGGGCGCCAGCACCCCCGTCGGGCGGAATGGTGAAGAATCCGACCCGGAAGCCACCCACCGGCGGGAAGTAGCTCCGCGCGTCGGGTCGTGCCCCGTCATCGGGGAACTGGCAGGTCACGTCGGATCCCCACAGCTGGTGATACTCGCTCCCAGGCAGCAGCGCGAGCGTGACCGGGGCCACCTGCTCGTCCGCAACGAACACCGCCTTGCCCTCGGTGTCATGGCCGGTCACGACTCTTCGCACGTCCATGCCCACTCCTTCCGCTCGTCCGCCGCTCCACCCTGCGGGGGGCTCTTGCTGCCCGCCGCGAGGCCGCGGGCGGGAGCGCCGTAACGTTAGCGTACGAAGAGGGCCAGTCGCTGTCGGTGAGCTGGACTAATCACCGCGACTCACAGCCTGCTGAAGCTCCACAAACATCACCTGGCCGCCCAGGCGGCCTAAACGACATCCGGGTCGCACAGAGACTCGACCAGGCCCGCAAAACCAGATCTCCACGGGCACCGCTGACGTTCACCCATCACCCGCAGCAAACTTTTCGCGACACCCACCGTCTGGAGCAGGGAGTTGTTGAATAGTGCGGCGACTGTCGCTCACGTTGGCAATGTGAGCGTCTCGCGCGGTCGGGCGGCGACTATGACACCGGAGCGGCCTGGTATTCCTCGTCGGTGACCTGTTCGCCCCAGGTGGCGGGGTTGCCGGTGTCGTCGGCCTCTTGGATCGCGATGTGGACCATGAAGCGGTTTGGGGTGGCGCCGTGCCAGTGGTTCTCGCCGGGCTCGAAGAACACACGGTCGCCGGGGCGGATGACCTCGATGGCGCCGCCCTCGCGTTGGCAGAGGCCGATCCCCTCGGTGACGTAGATCGTCTGCCCGAGCGGGTGGGTGTGCCAGGCGGTGCGCGCGCCGGGGGTGAAGTGGACGAGGTTGGCCTGTGCTCGATTGGGAGCGGGCGGTGCGGCGACTGCGTCGATGTAGACGGCTCCGGTGAACCAGTCGCTCGGCCCGGTCGCGGTCTCCACGGAGTTTTTGGTGATCTGCATGTCGTGTCTCCTCGGTATGCGTGGCCTGATGGTTTGGATGCAGTCGGGTGTGTAGCTCAGCATCGCCCGCCTAAGCTATGCCCTGATCGAATAAAGACACCTCACGCGCAGAGAAGCTTTAGTTCGCTGGTGTGCCAGCCAAGGCTCAGCTCGCCACGATCACGGTCGCGCGATAGGGGTGCAAGCCGCGGCGTCGTGCCGGCTTGACGCGCTTCCAGGCTTGCGCGATAGGAGCTGTGAGCGTGGTCGTGCCTGGGGTCAGCGCGCGGAAGGCGTACACCACGACGGGCAGCGTGTAGGCCCCGCTGCTCGGGCAGAGCGCTACGCGCCGCAGCACGCTGGGGTCCGACGAGCGAGCGGCGGCCCAGGGGAAAACGCGCGGGGGCGGCCTGGTGCCGGCGGGCCAGGAGAGGTACTTCTCGGCCTCGACCAACGCCACGTAGACGACCGCGCCCGCCTTGACTGTGAGCGTGGCGCCGCTCTCCGGCGCGATGCTAGTTGTCGTAAGGGACCTCACGCAACCGGTGGGGCTCTCCCCTGGGGAGGTGGCTGGGCGTCCGCAGGCCGCGAGCACAACGGTACAGAGCACAACGCCAGGGAGAGCGCTCGGATACCTCATTGTCCACCTATACGTTGATCGCCCCCATGACATCACAAGGGTAGCCACTCCACGACCCCGACCTGGTGGAGCTTTCACGACGGTCAGTCGGGAGGATCAATCGCGGCGATGTCATCGCGCGCGGGCTCAGGCTCGGGGAGGTGAGGAGTGAGCGATAGCGATGTACCAGTAGCCACCCGCGAGGTTCAGCACCGCAACAGCCAGGAAGAAGACTGCCCATCCGTAGGCGGCGTAGGAGAGGCAAATGACGCCCGCGGTGGCCGCCATAACGCCACCGGAAATACGCGTGAGCCCAAAGGCGTGGAGGTGCCGATACTCCCACGGGAAGATCAGGCGTTGCATGCCGGATCGTGGGGGAGACGCCCACCATCCGCGAAGACCTCTCCGAGCGGCGTTGTCGTTGGCTGCGTTCATCGGGAGCGTCTCGCTCATGCTCGCTTCAGGAACCTCAAATAGAACGCCCCGAACACCAGGACGATCCCGACGTTCACCATCAGGCGCTCCCAGAACCGGTGCCTGAAGAACAAGATGTCCACGCCGACCACGACGGCTACCAGCGCGAGCACGTAAAGCACGACGCCTGTGTGCTTTCCCATCGTTGCACCCTACTGCTCGAGGATCGCGTCGCGGCCCCCCATGACGCCGCCGGTCGGCGGCGTCATGGGCGCTTCCCACACAACATCGGCCCCAACGGCAGCAGGAAGGTCTCGACCATATTCGGGTAATCACCCGAGGCCCTCGGATCTCGCGCTAGGTTGGCGTCTGGTGTGGCTCGTCGAGCGACGCCCGCCGAGCGTGGAATGGGCGCGCTCCGGATCGGGTAGGTTCCGATGACCCAACGAAAACGAGGAGCGGTTATGGCTGTAGGAATTCGCATCAAGCTCGCCGGGGTGGACGCTGAGCAGTTCGACAAGGTGGAGGCGGCGATCAATCCGCGCGCCGATCACCCCGACGGGCTTATCTTCCACGCGTCCGGTCCGATCGACGGGGGTTGGGGCGTGCTTGACTTCTGGGAGTCGCGCTCGCAGTTCGACAGTTTCGCGGCGGGGCGCATAGGCCCCGGGGTTCAAGCCGCAGGGGTCAGAGCCGAGCCAGAGATTCACGAGTTCCCTGTCCACGAGTACCTGTCGCAGTAGGACGGCGCATCGAAAAGGCAGCAGCCCGTTTTCTGTTGCCTTTTCAGCCCCTCATTGCCCCGGTGAGCTATCCCGGCTTCGACGGAGGGCCACCAAGGCAGGCTCATCCCCTCCGCCGTAAACGCGCGTGTCCGTGATCCCTTCCGAGACGCCTGAGTTGGGCGAGCAGCGCTAACTCGCTCAGTGGACGCGGATCTCGCCTGCTAGGCCGGCGAGGATCCAGATGAGCGTTCCCGCCCCGAGAAGACGACGAAACCAGTTGATCCCGCTCATCGCCTCCTGCCACGCCCACACAGCCAGGCCGAGCATGAAGACCGCGCGACCGATCTCGTGTGCGTTGCCACCGGACTCGGCCGCAAGTCCCCACCCCGCGAACGCGACCAGCAGCGGCGGGTTCGGGAACTGCGCAACAGGAAAGCGTCGTGGCCACCCCACCTGGCCACAACGCCAAAGCTCGGAGACGGTCACCGCCTCATTTTCGCAGGCCGAAGGCTGACAGTGAAGGCTTGGGCACTGCGCATTTGGGCGCGAGCGAGCGTATCCCGATTCTCAGTCGGCCTGCCCGGTGTTCGCCCAATCCACAAGTGCAGCCCAGCTCGGACCGGCTCCTGCGACCGGCGCTTTGCGATCGCGCTGAGGTCATCGAGTCGGTTCGTAGCGCCGGTCCACGCAATCCACGATAATCCGCGTCGATGTCGCGACCGGAGAATCGGGTGTTTCGTGTCAGCTACTCTGTGCAGGTTGCTGGTGTAGCAAGCCTCCTCGCCGTTCCCGTGATCCTTGCGGCGGTCACATGGCTGCTTATTGACATCAGTCCTTGGCTCGCGGTTGGGGTGGGGGCGGCGTTCGTGATTGGCCTGCAGGCTGCTATTGCGAAGCGTTGGACCGGTCTGCGGGCGAAGCCGGTTTCCCCGCATGACGCGCCACAGATCCACGCCACGGTTGAGCGTCTCTGCGCCACGGGAGACCTCGCTAAGCCAAAGATCGTTCTTCATGACAAGCACTACCCGAACAGTTGGATCAGAGGACTGACCTCCGAGCGAACGACGTTGCATCTGACGTCAAGACTCGTCGAGCTCCTGGACGCGCACCAATTGGAGGCCGTGATCGCTCACGAGCTTTCACACGTGGGACAGAAGGACGCGACCCTGATGTCCGCGGTCGGCGCACCGGTGGCAGCGATGCTCGACGGCGCGGGCCTCTACTTCCACACGCCCATCGCTGTCATGCGCGGGGTCCGTACTGTCAAGTCTCCCCAAGGCGTGTCACGCTATCAAGCCGCGGCCGGCTTGATGGAGCCGTTGGCATATGCGGCGATTTTCTGGCTTCTCCTGCTTCCGCTCGGACTCCTCTTCCTGGTCGTTGGCGTCATTTGTCGCGCGATCACCGCCATGTTTTCCCGTGCTCGGGAGCTCGAGGCAGATGCCGGAGCAGCTCGGCTGACAGGTAATCCAGCCGCGCTGGCGTCCGCCCTTATGATCCTCAGCGGCACGCCACCGGACAGCATTCCACTGGTCGATCTTCGGCGAGCCGCGAGCCTTGACGTGTTCCACATCGTCGCCATCGGCAAGGAGTACCCACTCGTTCACACGCACCCACCGCTCAAGCGCCGCCTCAAACAACTATCCGACATCGAGACGCGACTACAGAGTCCTGGTCCCGGATGAGCCATAACGCGCGGTGGTAGAAACGGGCGTAGCAAGGACCGCATCATCTAGCTCGTCGCTGTTTCCGCGGGTCCCCAGTAGATTGTCTCGGCCCGACGTCGTCGGGACACGTACCCAAAGACTTCGGTTCATGGCAAGGAGTCCCGAGATGAAGCTCTACGTTTGTTACGGCACGTTCGGTCCCGCTGCCCGGCATCCTTGCGCTCGCGCTCACAGAGCACTCATCGCTGCCGGCTACGCTCCGGAAGTTGTGCGGACGTATGGCTGCTACGGGACAGACCGTCTGTTCCGTGGTCGCTGCGCTGTCAAGCGGTTGACGGGCAACTACAAGGTCCCGACGCTTGTGCTCGACGACGGTACGGTCGTCGATGAATCCGAGAAGATCGTCGCCTGGGCTGAGGCTAACCCGACGTAGGAGCATCTAGATCACGTCAACCAGCACCAGTGCTCCGATAACGATGAGAACGAGCGCGGTGAAGGTGTTGCCCCATCGCTCCAACCACTCGCCCTGAATCCGATATCCCCCGAAACAAGCCAAGAGCGTAAGGCCGACGATTGTTCCGATCGTCACGGCGGCGAAGATGGCCAGCGAACTGATGGCAGTCGCGGGCCCGGCGGTGGTGGCCGCGAGGAACACCGGGAGGATCGTCAGATCAGGTGAAGCTGCGGCCCCGAAGGGGACCATGATCGCGGCCAGCCCTCGAACTCGTCCCTCACTGGCCGCTATACGCTCGTCGGCCTCGGTCGTTGAGAGCAGGTGCGGATGCTCGTGTGGATGGCTGTGGTCGTGGGTGTGCGTGTGGTGATGCTCGTGATCGTGGTCATGGCTGTGATCGTGATGGTGTCCATGTCCCGTTAGCTCGAGGATCGCGAATCCGAGGCCGGTGAAGATCAGAAGACAACCAATGATCGTGTCCTGTGCGCTCTGCACGGTCGAGCGGAACTGGAGTCCCACGGCGATGATCACGCCGCCGAGCACGATTGACACGAGCACGTGTGCGATCCCGGCCATGCCCGAGAGTCGTGCGACACGAGCGAGCGGGTAGCGGCGTGTACGACCGATCACCGCTAGCGGAACCCAGTGGTCGGGCAGTATGGCGTGGCCGAAACCCACTCCGGCGGCGGCCGCGAGCAGGGCCGGGGTTGTGGCGCTCATGTTGAAAGCGCGTGCTCGGCAGAAGACTCCTCCTCCTGTGCGAACTGCAACGGCGTTGCGCTGCCGAGACGACCCGGGGAGGATGGGTCGCGACCGAACAGCAACGCCACGTTCCAGTCCGTCAGCAGCCGCAGCTTGCGCCCGAAGCCCGGCATCAGCAGCAAATGGTAAGTGCGCGCCAATAGCCATGCCGGCAGTCCGCGCCAGCGGACACCCAGTGTGATCGCGACGGCCTTGTTGTGACCGAGCTCTGCCACAACTCCTGCGGTGCGGTAGCGGAAGGCGCTCGGCGGTCTGTGCTCGAGCGCCGCGGCAATATTGGAGGCGGCAAGCCGTCCTTGGCGGATCGCGTGCTGGGCCGTCGGCGGGCATGCTGCGCCGCGCCTTGCCGGGTCTGGCACCGCGGCACAGTCTCCGATCGCCCATACGCCTGGGTGGTCTGTGACACGTAGCTCTCTATCGACCGCGATCCGCCCACCGCCGTCGAGCGGCAAGCCAAGCGAGGGGACCACTGGGCTTGGCGTCACGCCGGCGGTCCATACCACGGTACGCGCGGGAATCTGCTCGCCGCTCGATAGGGTTGCGCCGCCTGCTGTCACGGCCGCAAGCGTTGTCCGCGTCTCGATCTCGATGCCGCGGCCGAGCAGCTCACGTGCGGCGAATGCGGACAGGCTCGCAGGCACCTCGGGCATGATCCGCTCTTGCGCCTCGACAAGTACCCAACGCATGCCCTCCGCACGACAGCGTGGGTACAGCTCGATTGCCTGAGCGGCGAAATCCTGCAGCTCGGCCAGGCCCTCGAGGCCCGCGTAGCCGGCGCCCACGAACACGAAGCCGAGATACTCGGCGCGACGCACCGGGTCTTCTAGCGACTCGGCGATATCCAGGCATGTAAGCACCTGGTTGCGCAATGCCGTCGCATCGGACAACGACTTCAGGCCGGTCGCGTGCTCGGCCAGGCCGGGGATCGGCAGCGTGCGCGAGACCGATCCCAGGGCGACGAGCAAATGGTCGTAGCCGAGCTCGAGGCGCTCGCCGTCGACGCGGCGCACCAGCAGCCGTCGAGACTCAGGGTCGGCGCCTGTGACACTCCCGATCAACAGCTCGGTTCGGCGGAGCTGCGAGCGCAATGGCACGACCACGTGGCGTGGGTCGAGCGTGCCTCCTGCCGTACCCGGTAGCAAGGGCGTGTAGAGCATGAAGTTGGCGTCGTTGACGAGCGTCACGCGCGCCTCACGAGCAACCGCAAGCCGCTCCAGCGCCCTGGCGGCATAGAAGCCGCCAAAGCCGCCTCCGGCGATCACAATCTGTCTGGCCATGCTTTGACGTTAGCCCTTAAAAGCCATTGAGACCAATGTCACAAGCGTGTTACAAAGTCCTGTCGGTTTGGTTTTGGAGGATTTGTTCGTGCCGGGTACCGGTACGAGCGGCTTGGCCCGAGACAGAAGAGCTGTTAGGCGAGCCCGAGCAGTCGCGGCAGCTCATCCAAGGACTCCATCAGCTCAGCACCGGCCTGTCGCAGGGGTGCCGCATCACTATCGGCGACATAGCCCAAGGCCCGCATACCGGCCGACACCGCCGCGGTGACACCGGAAGCTGTGTCCTCAACGACGACACAGCCCGATGGCTCCGCGCCCATCGTCGAAGCTGCGTGCAGGAACAGGTCAGGGTGGGGCTTGCCGCGTGGAACGTCGTGCGCTGAGAAAAGCGCACCGCTTGGGAACAGCTCACGAAGCCCTGTCAGCTCAAGTGACAAGCGCGTCTTCTCGAGCTTGCCCTGGGACGCGACGCACACAGCGATCCCGGCGCCGATGACGTGCCGCACGGCCTCCGCGGCACCCGGCACGGGCCGCAGGTCTCTCCGGAACGCCGCGGTCCGATCACGCTCGTAGTTGGCGAGCCAGTCTTCTGGAAGCGCGTGGCCGAGCTTGGCCTCTGCTCGGGAGATCACTTCTGAGAGCAGGAGTCCCTGATAATCGCGTCGGGCCTCCGCCAACGTGGTCGGCAACCCTTGTGCGCTGAGCGCGCGAGCAAGCACATCGTTGGAGATGACCTCGCTGTCAACCAGGACGCCGTCGCAGTCGAATATGACGAGCTGCCCTATGACGGCTCCGACGGCGCAAGCCACAATCTCGATCGAGCGCAGCCCGAGTCGGCCAGCGAACACGCCAGTTGGTTGACAATCTCGGAGGTCTGCCTGCCGGCGGCGGTTTGAAGTCCGCCCTCGTTCCTGGGCGCGTCGGCTATGCGGTAAACCCGCCGTCCACGAATGAGATAGACGTCAACCTGTCTTGCGTCGTCTGGGTTGATCCAAGCGATGTCCCTCGCGCCCACCGGCGATGGCACCATGGTCTGTTCGCCGGCGTCGCGACAGCGCTGGCTCGCGGCTCGCGCAAAGAAATCTTGAGCCTGCTGTGTCGTGCCGAAGTCAAACGCGTCTGCGACGATGTCATCGCCGTTCGGTGCCCACCAGCGCATCTCAAAAGCGCCAGGTATTCGCCCATCCTTAGATCGTGAGATGAAATGTTGCTGTGGTTCGCTGTCTGACCATGGCTCTTCGGAGTCGACCACTCCCGTCCCGTAAAGCGCTCCATGCCTTCCATGCATGGTTTCCTCTACTTCCACGCGCAGCGATGCGAGATACGCAGGTCTCACAGATTCGACCGGCGGGACACCGCGTGCAGGACATCCCGGCGCCCACTCGTCGTTACTTGTAGCGACCGCCGCATCACCGTGCCTTTCCCCGCCAAGAATCCCGCCTGACAGCAGGCGAGGCACGAGAAACCACAGGGCTACCAGTAGTGCTCCGATAAGGAGCCATGCCAAGGCGAACGACTCGGAGTTATTTGGCGGTGCGAGCACAGGGCTCCCTAGATCGGAACTAGACGCGCTCAATTGGGAGAGCCCTTTAACAGGGGTTTGCGGAGATCGTTTTCCCTGGTGCGCTCGAAGTTCTCCGTTCAGCTCTTCGACCATTTGCTGCGCAACCCCCAGGCCACGCACCGCGGAATAATTGCTTTCCGATACACCAAACGCATTACGTACCCGGCCATCCTGCATGTATATACGACATATGCCATGTAGAATTCCCGCGCGACCGAGGCCAAAATGCTCGATCTGATCCCATTTCACCTCGAAACTTGACAACAAGTTGATTACTCGCAGCTTGTCGTCTCTTACAAAGATCGCAGCCAATGCAAGTCGTCCAAAGACAATCGTGGTAAAAAGTATCGCAACGACTTGAAACGCAATTGTTCTGATGGTGGGTTTGTGGGCGATTGTCGCGATAGCAAGCAGGTTGTACAGAACCAGGCCGCCGATGCCCGCAATCAGTTGCGATCGGCTGCGATAAACACAACGCGCATCATTTCGTCTTAGATTCATGATCTTCTTTCGATCTGGCACGAGCACGGCGCTTGTCAGCGCCCTCCCAATGGTGGCCGCTAGTTACGTTCCCACCAAGCCAATTTCGGCGAACGATGGGTCAGGTGATGAGATAAACGCTCATCGCGGCCGCACATTACGCTCTAGCTTGTATGCGCTGCTAGCTCCTGGTTCAACTGCGCCACTATCTTTCTTGCGGGCCGCTTGCCTTGCGATTGCAGTAGCGAAACATTCGCCTCTTGTATTCCAAATGCTCGCAACATCTTTCCGTCACGTGTGTGAATACGGCACACCTGCGGAAAGAGTCCCGACTGACCTATATCGAACATCTCAATATTATTCCAAGAAATCTGGGATGTTTTAAATACATTGACAACTCTTATTCCTGCCTGTAAGGTAACAACTGCACTCAAAGAGGCCCGCACCCCGAGCAAAGTAATGATAAACATCGTTATCACCGCGTAGGCGGTGAATGCGGGCTTGTTGGGCTTGCTGATGAGCCATGTCAGCATGAGTACATCGTAGGAGAATATCGCCAAAATTATCACGAATGATTGGGATCGACTCCGATATACACAGTCATGCCTGTGTTTCATTCGCATCCTCCTCCGTCTTCGCCGGATGCGGTGGCTGCGCTGCCACCAGTACCGCCGCCCGACGAGCTGCCTCCGGAGCTGCCACCTGACGCGCCGCCTGATGAGCCACCTGAACCGCCAGGGCCGCTGGCTGCTGCCTCGGCCACATCTGCGCCGGCAGCAGGGCCGGTGAGAAATCCGTTGAGTGCCCACTTGCCGGCCATCGTGTCAGGCAATACCTCATCAGTAATCATCCCTGCACCGTGTAGCCCTGCAAAGATGAGTCCAGGCCCGGCTCCCAGCAGACTGAAGCCTATCGTGGCAGCATATTGGCCCGCAGATGCACCGCAATATACGTCAGCCCCCAAACCAATTGCGCTTACCACTCCAGTCACAGCAACGCATCCGCCGGCAGTAGCGATGATACATCCGGCAATGCCGGCGACCTGGATCGCCTTGACTGGGTTTTCTGAGGCGCAGTTTCCCTCTGTCCAGAAGCTGCTTGTCCAAACTTCGAGGCTGCATAGTCCGGTGGGGTCGGTGAAGTCGAGTGGATCGCCATGTGTGTATTGGTAGAGGTTGGCGCCGCTGCCTGGGAATCCTGTTGGGTCTTGGCTGATGAATCTGGCGTTGGCGGGATTGTAGTAGCGGGCGCGGTTGTATTGCAGGCCGTCGCCGTCGTTTTCGCGTCCTGTGTACTGGTAGGGGTTGGTGCTGGCGGTGCCTTCGGTGGTGGTGGTGCCGAAGGGGTCGTAGGTGTAGGTGGTCTTTACTTTGCCTTCGCTGTTGGCGAGCGCGATCGTGCTCTTCTGGCTGTTGGTCAGGTAGCTGTCGGTGCCTGCGCTTGTCTTTCTTGAGAAGATCTGGTCGGCGCCTAGTCCTGTGATGAGGTTTCCGGTGGCTGTCCCTCCGACTGATTCTTGGACGACGTTAGGCCCGTCGTAGAGGAGCTTTGTCGTGGTGCCTGCGAGTGTCTTTGAGCTTCTGCGTCCGAATGGGTCGTAGCCGAATGATGCGGTGGTGCCGCCACTGATGCTTTCGAGTTGTCCGCGGTCATCCCATTTGTATTCGTTGGTGCCGTCTGTTGTGAGGTTACCGTCGTTGTCGTAGGTAAGTTTTTTGCCTTCGCGTTCAGTGAGCTCGTTATCGGCGTTGTAGACCATCGGTGTGGTGACAGCTTCCGGGAGTCCGGTGCGTGCATAACTGCCCCACGTTGCTTCGAGCTGGTCGTCTTTGTCGTAGGAGTAGTCGAGTTCGCCGAGGGTTTCCGAGCCCTTCTTATCGATGATCGATGTCGGGTCGCTTGCTTCGTTGTAGCCAAGTAGCTCTTCGATCCCGTCAACCAATTTGACGGTTGTGAGCCTGTTCGCGTTGTCGTAGCCCAATTTGATTTTTTCGGTGCCGCGCGCGAGTTCGGTCAGCCGGTTCGCTTCGTCGTAGGTGTAGTTGATGGCTTCTTGGCCGGGCACGATCAGCTTCTTACGTCGATCTGCTTCATCGTAGGTGTATTCGATCGTACCGTTTGGTCCGGACAGGGCTGTCAGGCGGTCTAGTTCGTCGTAGGTCGGCGTGTAGGTGCCACCGGCACTGTCTTCGATCTTCGAAAGTCGGTTGCCGTTGTCGTATTCGTATTTGATCGAGCTTTGCGCTGTTTCGCCTGAGACGCCGAAGCTGATCTTCGACATACGTCCTAGCGTATCGTAGGTCGCCTTCGTGACCAGGCCGCGACGGTCTGTCGCTTCGATGGAGTAGCCGGCCTTGTTGTAGCCCCAGCTTGTTTTGTGGCCAAGCGGATCGGTCTCTTGAACGGCGACGCGGGCGAAGTGGAAGGCTCCGAGACCAGAGCAAAATGGCGCCTCAGGAAACATTCGCGTCGCCTCTCGCCAATCGTCGTGTAACTGGGCTCGTACTATCTTCCACGATTAGGCCACATTTTTATTATTCGAATTCATTCGATTCACTTGCATTTCTGGGGGGATTTCGTGTAGTGTGTTCGCACCTCAGCGAGAGGCTTTTGAGCCTTGAGAGTCGCTGGGCTCAACTGAACAGGGAGGAGCGAGGAATGCCGGTCCTATTAAGGTCGTTGCTGGTCTGGGTCTTGGGGGTCTAATGTTGATCACGGTCGTGACGGCTCGCTTTGGATCGGTGTTTGACCGTGGGTTGGTCGCATGCCTAGAGGACGAACGAGATATGCAGGTCCTGCAGTACAGGCTTGAGCTGGGCGAGCTTGAAGTGGCGATAGCTCGTGAATCTCCTCACGTCGCGATCCTCGGCGAGGCCGCTCTGGCTAGTAGTTCTGTGCCAAGACGCTTGCGGGCGGTGCAGCCCAGTATCGGCGTGGTCGCGCTTCTCCCCGGAGTCTCTGAGTGGCGTGTTAGACAGCTGCTGGCGTTCGGAATAACGGCATGTATCACGCAGGAGGCCGATTGGTCGGACATCTCGGCAGCGGTCAGGTTGGCTGCGGAGGGCAAGCAAATGTTTGTCTCGGCGGCGTCCGGTGTACAATCATCTGACCATGGCTCGAAGGGTTTGACCCGACGCGAGTGGGAGGTGCTCCGACTCATCCAGGCCGGCCGGACCAACCCGGAGATTGCAAGCGCACTGCAGATCGGCGTCGAGACCGTACGTTCCCATATACAGAAAATAAATCGCAAGCTTGGTGCAACGAGGCGAAGCGATCTCGTGACCCTAGAAGCCTGTTGATCCCTATACAGCCGACCTCAGACCGTCGGCGAGGGGCGGGTCCCTGCACGTCGAGTGAGAAACGGTGTCACCGATTTGCTCACCGCTTCTCACCGAAAGATCACCGAATCGGGGATAGACATCGCCCTCTGGATCGCGTAGAAATATGTCGCTGGCGCTGCTGGCAAAAGTTCGACACTGCGAGATTGGGGGCAGTATGAGCCGTGTGAGGTTGCTAGTGGTGTGCCTAGTACTGTCCGTCGCGGTGGCTGCAGCTAGCGTTGGCTTGGCCGTTGCTGCTGGGCCGTCGCGGTCTACCTCTCGCTCTGCGAGCAGGGTAAAGTCGAAAGTACGTCGGTCGTCTGCGCCTCGTCGGCGCACACATAGAGCTGGGCGCTCTGGAAAGTCTCACCACAAGTCGCAAAGTTCACGGCATGGTTGACATCGCTCGCGTGGTGTAGGGAAGCACGGTCGTGTTGCGGTCGCGGGTGCCGCGGTTTCGTCTCTGGCGCACCCGTTGGCGGTTGAAGGTGTTCAGCCGTTGATTGGTGACGAAGGGTTGTTGGATGAAAAGAAGGCTGAGTTGTTGACTCCGGAATCGGTGAATCAGAGGACTGGTTCGGTGAGTGCTTACGAAGGTCTTTCTGCTTCTGAAGCGTTGTCTCTTTCTAATAGGACGTTTCCGTCTTTGAGTGGTGAAGTGGATGGTGGTCCGCCGAGTTTGCCAGAAGGGCAGCGGGTCGTGGGGTTCCCGACTGATTTCGCGATGTCGGTGGAGGGTAGTAATGGTGGCCGTGAAGTTCGGGAAGGTCTTGAACCGGTGGCTCTTGAAAAGACGCCTGGGCAGCGCACACCGATCGAATTGAGTCTTGCTGAATCTAACGGTGCGTTTCAGCCTAAGAGTCCTCTAGCTCCGGTGGGTATTCCCGGGCGTCTCGCCGAAGGCGTTACGCTGCCCGCGGCCGGAGTGACTGTTACTCCTGTAGACGAACACGGGGACCCTCTCCCTGGCGCCGGGCTGCTTGACGGGGCGAGCGTATTCTATGGCACTAGCGAAAGTGCGCAGGCGAGCGTGTTTGATCTAGATACGATCGTAAAGCCCTCGACGTTCGGTCTTACGATCGACCAGAGTCTTAGGAGCCAGCGCTCACCTTCTAAACTGTTCTTTAAGCTGGGTTTGCCCGAAGGTGCGAGTCTGGTCCAGGAAGATCCTGGGTTTGGGCCGGTCCGTGTGTTGGTGGATGGTCGTCCGGTCGTTGTGATCTTTACGCCCTCAGCGGAAGATGCACAGGGGACTAATGTGCCCGTCAGCATGAGCGTAGATGGCGACACGCTCGTCTTGACTGTTGAACATCCTGCGGGTGCTTATGCGTATCCGATCATGGTTGATCCTCGCTATGAATATTATTCCAGCGAATTTACGTGGGATGAACAGCTAGACAAAAACGGTAGCCACCCAACGAACTGGCATTTCGAAGCGGTGGGTAGCTTGTTTACGGACACCGAAAACGGTGTCGGTCAGGGTTGGACAGTCCATATCTCTGGTAGTCATGGTGAACACGAACTTGGAGATATGGTTTATACGACCCAGGGTGCGTCTCATATTTGGGATTTCGCTTCAGAAACGGCGCAGCTTGAGAAAGGCACCCGCGTCGAAACGCTCGCCAAGCTCGAGCATAAAGGCGGGGTCGAAAGCCAACAGGCCCTTCCCACCGAAGTCAGCGAACCAAGATGGAATAGTGCTGAGCGCTGTAGCATGGGCGAAAAATGTTCGCCTGGAGAACCAGAAAACGGCAATTCGGCTGTTTATGAATCGGTATCGTCCGGGGCTGGTACGGGAACGGCTGGCGAAAACATTTTGCGTAAAGCCGAAGTTGCTGTGCAACAGGTAGGTAACCCCGAAGTCAAGTTTGATACTACTGACGAAACCGTCGATGGTCATCCAAACGCACTGCATGGGACAACGTGGCTGGGACCTCACACGAATGCGCTGGTAAAGTTCACAGCGGCCGATAAAGGCATCGGTATCGAAGGGTGGAGCGATGAACACACCAATGAATCTGGTAGCTGGCTGCCTTGGTCTGAAAAGTCGATGCTGAGCGAAGGTCTCTGCTCAGGCATACAGTGTCCACCGGAAACGGTGGAATACATCGGTTACAGCAGTGCGTTGCCAGACGGTGAACCAAAGATAGGTCTGGATGCTTGGAACGCTCTATATGACTCCCACGCCAAGGAAAACGAGGCCGAAAGCTTGCGTCGGCAAACGGTGCGGGTCGATAGCACTCCGCCGCACGGCATCACGCTGTCTGGACTCGGAGCGGGCGGCCAGGTAGGGGCCCGCGAATACACGTTGACGGCGGAAGCGACCGACGGTAGCGGCACCACACCCAGCTCCGGAGTAAGGTCGCTTGCGATATTTATCGATGGACACGAAGTCGGCAGTCCCAGCGGATCATGTCCGACCGGACCCTGCACAGCCCACAGGACGCTAACGATCTTCGGGCATAACTACGCGACAGGGCGCCACGTCATCACGGTCGAAGCTACCGATAACGCGGGGAACACCTCGAGCGCAAGCTTTACGATGATCGTGCATCCGGCCAGTCAGATCTCGCTGGGTCCTGGCTCGTTGAACCCACAGTCCGGCGAATACTCGCTCACGACCACCGACGTATCGATGGGTGGCGGGCTGACTGTGAGCCGCAGCTATAGCTCAGAGCATCCGACGGTCGGCACAGGCGGACCGCTCGGAGCTCAATGGCAGGTCAGTCTTGGCAGCCAGGAGAGCCTTGTCAAACAGTCCACGGGCAGCTATGTGCTGAGCGATGCGAGTGGAGCACAGACGATCTTTGCGCCGAACGGCACCGGCGGCTACATCTCGCCCGCGGGCGACTCGAACCTCAAGCTCTCAAGCACCCCGTGCGAAGTTGGCCAGAGCGAATTTAGCCTCAAGGACGCGGCGGCTAACACGACGACGTGTTTCAAGGTACCCGCGGGCGGCAGCGGCGAAATATGGACTCCGCATATCACCCAAGGCCAGCTCCCAACAGATACGGTCACCTACTCCTATGAAACGGTCGAAGTGCCGGTCGGCTCAAAAAAAATGGTCACGCGACCACACGAAGCGCTTGCACCTATCCCGGCGGGCGTGTCCTGTTCGCCCACGTTGAAAGCTGGCTGTCGTGCGTTGAGCTTCAATTATGCGACGAGTACGACCGCCAAAGGCGAAGCCCGCACAGAATGGGGAGATATCGAAGGGAACCTTACGCGCGTGTACTACACCGCGTGGGAACCAGCGAGCAAAGAAATGAAGAAAGTCGAAGTCGCGCATTACGAATACGACAAACAGGGGCGACTGCGCACCGTGTGGGATCCGAGGATCAAACCCGAACCGCTGAAGACCTATTATGGCTATGACAGCGAAGGTCACGTAACGTCCATCACACCGCCGGGCCAAGAGACACTAGGAATCCTCTACGGCACAATTGCCGGCAGCGCCAACCCGGGAGCAGTTCTTAAGGTCACCCAAGCACCGTCCTCAACCACTTTGTGGGGCGGTGAAGGTTTGACCAACACCGAAGCACCAAAGCTCACAGGCGTCCGGACGACCGGTGTGCGTATGGCGATCACCGAAGGCAAATGGTCAGGTGACCCGATCATCTACGGATACCAATGGGAGGACTGCAATCACGGCGGCGGCGAATGCGTGCCAATCCCAGGCGCGACCAACGCGAACTACACGCCGACAAGCAAAGACGAAGGCTACCGGCTCGCTGTGATCGTAACGGCAACAAACGGCTCAGGTTCGGCTTCTACTACCGTATATGAACCAACACAGACTCCTACGTTTTCGAGTTCGTTTGGGTCGTTTGGGACTGGTAGTGGTGAGTTGCGTGAACCGGAGGGTGGTTTGGGTGTCGATTCCTCGGGGGATGTGTGGGTGCCTGATTCGGGGAATAGTCGTTTGGAGGAGTTCAACTCGAAAGGCGAATTTGTTCGTACGGCGGGTTCTTTCGGTGAAGGTAGTGGTGAGCTTAAAGTGCCTGAAGGTTTGACTGTTGATTCTAAAAACGATGTTTGGGCGACTGATAGAGGTAATGGTCGTGTGGATGAGTTCAATGATGAAGGCGTGTTTGTTAAGGCGTTTGGTTGGGGGGTCTTGAACGGCGAAAGCAAACTTCAGGTTTGTACTACGTCATGTCGTGCGGGACTGCAGGGGTCTGGTGATGGCGAGTTCTATGCGCCTGAAGGGATAGTTGTTGATTCCAAAGGGAACATTTTTGTCGCGGACCGCGGTAACGGGCGGGTGCAGGAGTTCAACTCTGAAGATGTATGGGTGCGGAACATCACGCAGACCAGTGGGGAAGGCCGACCGTATTATGTTGGTGTTGATTCGAGTGGGAACTTGTGGGTTTCTTATGCCGCGGAACACAAGATCGTGGAGTTCAACAGCGAAGGCAAAGAGCTTCAGGCGTGGGGTAAAGCGGGTTCGGAACCAGGCGAGCTCTCGGTTGTGTACGGTGTTACACCGGGACCCGAAGGAAATATTTGGCTATCGGAATACGGGAATAATAGGGTTCAAGTCTTCACGCCGTCAGGAGAATATCTTTACGGTTTCGGGAAACAGGGCTCAGGACCGGGAGAATTCAAAGAATCTCCCCAAGGAGTCGCGTTCTCTGGTTCTAGCGTATACGTCCTGGATAGCGGCACGTGGTGGGAAAACACCGGCAACAGCCGCATCGAGAAGTGGACACTGCCCAACAAAACCAAAACCAACGTCAACAACACCCAAACGATCTACTACACCACAGCCGCAAACAGCAAATACACAAAATGCGGCGAACACCCCGAATGGGCCAACATGCCATGCCAAACCCAGCCCGCCGAACAACCGACCACTGCGGGCTTGCCGGGGCTACCGGTCACGAGCTACACCTACAACATGTACGGCGAGCCAACACAGATAAAGACCGAAGTAACACGAGCCGGGGGCGGCACCGACACCCGCACCACGGCTACGGTCTACGACGAAGCAGGCCGTCCCGAAACCACAGAAACATCCTCCACAGTAGGGACAGCCCTTCCAAAGCTAACCAACAAATACAGCGCCACCACCGGTGCCCTCATCGAACAAAGCACCAGCACAGAGTCACTGAAGAGCGAATACAACACGCTGGGAGAGCTCACGAGCTACACCGACGCCGACGGCAACGTATCGACCTACGAATATGAAAAAGAAAAGGACTACCGGCTCAAGAAAATGAGCGACGGCAAGGGCACCCAAACTTACGAATACAACGAAACGACAGGTGCCGTAAAGGAACTCAAAGACACGCAGGGAACAAGCACGCTCACATTCACCGCCGCGTATGACGTAGAAGGCAACATGACGAGCGAAACCTATCCCAACGCGATGAGCGCGAACTACACTCACAACACCGCCGGCGAAGTCACAGGTGTCGAATACATAAAGACAGCCCACTGCGCAAAAACCTGTCCGGAAACATGGTACAGCGATGCCGTCGCCCCGTCTATTCATGACCAATGGATCACCCAACAAAGTACCCAGACGGCACAAACCTACACCTACGACGAAGCAGGCCGCCTAACACAGGTACTCGACAACGTAGCCGGCAAAGGCTGCACAACACACATCTACGGCTACGAAGAAGAAAGCAACCGACTCAGCCTCACCATTCATCCGCCAGGAACTGGGGGAGCATGTACGACAGAAGGCGGTGAAATACAAAACCATACCTATGATCCCGCCAACCGACTGCTCGACACCGGAACCGAATACGACTCCTTCGGCAACACGACAAAACTACCTGCCACAGATGCCGGAGGGACAGCACTGACAAGCACGTTCTATGACGACAACCAGCTTGCAAGCCAAACACAAGGTACACAAACGATCGGTAACCAGCTAGACCCTGCCGGCAGGATACGCGAAATCGTCTCCACCGGCAAAGTCGCCGCGACCGAAATCCAACACTACGATTCCCCGGAAAGTCGCACACCATCATGGACAGGCGAACTATCGGGAAACTACACTCGCTACATAACAGGTATCGGTGGAGGGCTCGTCGCCGTCCGACACGAAGGAAAAGCAGCCCTACAGCTATCAAACCTCCAGGGAGACATCATCGCCACAGCCCACGAAGCAGAAACCGCGACCGCCCTCGAATCCACGATCGGTGAAGCAAGCGAGTACGGGGTCCCAGCCGCCGAAGGGCCACCAAAGTACGCGTGGCTCGGTGCACAGGAGATACGAAACACGCTACCATCCGGGATCATGGAAATGGGTGTCCGCTCCTACGTCCCCCAACTCGGCCGCTTCCTGCAGAAAGACCCCGTCCCAGGAGGATCAGCCAATCCCTACGGCTACACCAATGGCGACCCAGTCAACGAGACCGACCTCACAGGCGACTACGTAGAAAACAATTATGTCCTGTCGATAGGCGAAGAACAAAACCTTGTAGCGATACAATCAGAATTGGCACGCGAAGCAGCGATGCGCAAGGAAGCCGAAGAAAGAGCATCAGAAGCAGCCATAAAGGCCCAAATGGAAGCCAAAATGGCCGCCGAAATCGCACAAACCGAAGCAAACGACCTATGGAACGAAGAGGCAACAGCCGGCCCCCCAGGCTCGATAGCCGGAGGAGGCATGGAAGAAGAAGGAGGAGAGAGTATAGGCGGCAGGATTAAATCCATCACAGACGCTGGAGGCTGCCCGAGCACACATGATCCTTGCTATCCCAAAGGCGGTAAAGGTGGATCAGCAAACGAAGGGGGGACCGGGCCGTGTAGGAGCGGTGGGAAAGTGGTTAAAGGTAAATGTCAGCCAGGGAAAGGAAGCGGAACTCCCGAGTGCGTCGAAAAGGCAGCGGAGGGTGCGGCGGGAGGCGCGGTGGGCGGAACCATCGTGCCCGGCTTTGGGACTGCCGAGGGTGGTGTAGGCGGTGCTATCGGAGGCTGTATCGTGGGAATTGTAGAGGAACATGGGTGATTTGCCTCCGGCCTCAGAGCGCGGTCTGGCAAAGGCGCACGTGTCGATGGGCTCAAAGCTTGCGTTTGGGCTTGTAGCGGGCATAGTGACAGCGCTTTTGGCGATAGTTATAGGCGTCGTACCCGCGATTGCTATTGGTGGGCTCGGGGTTGGTATCGCGGTCAGGTTCTATTTGAGGATGCGAACTAATCGCTGTGTGGCCCAGTTAGGAAGAAATAGCTAACCAGCTAGACCCTGCCGGCAGGATACGCGAAATCGTCTCCACCGGCAAAGTCGCCGCGACCGGGTCCGTGCCCAGGCGCTTGGCACGCCTCGAGCTTTCATTCAAATCGGAACCCGTGAGGATCATTTCCCAGCAGTTGGCAGCGCATATGGTGCGGTTTGGAGCGACAGGTACCACCAGCTCAGGCCACAACTGCTCTTCCGCGTCAAACCGAACGATAATCTTACGGCGAGTCTGACACTGGTCGACCAGCGGTGGATGCTCGCAATTGCCGATAAGACATCTGGTGCGGCAGCGTATTTTTCTACAAGCGAAGAAGCGCATGCATCATTCAACCGCGCCGAGTGGATGCAGGAGGACATCACCAATACGAGGGCAAGGAAAACCTATCCCTATCCGCAGTTGACGACTGTGGCCTTTCACGGCCTCAGAGTCAACGCAGTGATGCCCACCTATGCTGATCTATACGCGTGGTGGATGTCCGTAGATGGTGGCGACCTAGCGCCGACTCCGTTGCGAGACGACTCCTTCACTCTGGGGCGAGTGACGGTTAGCTCAAGCGGTGCGCGGTACCTACGTATAGCGGCTGGCGAGGATGCCGCCACCAACAGGTTCGTTCTCCAAATGAGCCTCTGGACTGCGGCGATGGAGCGCTCAAATATCGAATCAGCATGCGCGGACTTTGTCACGGTGCTCCGCAACAACATTTCTGCGCTCGGACGCGCGCGGTGGCCAACGCGGGCAAGAGGCCTGGTTCACACGCTGATTCGTAAAACGAGTGTGCTTCTCGACCACACAGGATCGCCAGTGCCGGTGTCCTCGGCTGGGATTTCCGCGTGGCGATCCACCTGGATTCGCGACGAAGCAGCCCTAGCTGGCGCCGCACATATGGTCGCGCTCTCTCTGAATGTGCCGGAGATCACACCCGTGCCCGTAGCTCGTGGGGTGACTGCCGGGCGAGGCATGTCAAGTCAAGCGCTTTTTGGCGGCGAATAGCTGCGGTTTGTTGGTTCGTTTTGACGCAGTTGAGTCGTGCACAGCTTTACATGTTCCATGGCCACGGTGCCAGCAGGTTGACGAGGAATGCCGCGACCAGCCCGGCTCCGGCGACCCACGCACCTGCGGTGACGCCGAACGTCCACAGGATGAGGCCGATGACCACTGCAGCTAGTGCTATCGCCGTGCGCTTAAAGAGTCGTACCACACCAGAAATCCTACCTGTCGATGGCCGGGGGTCGGCTGGTCCTTGTCTGGTGGCTTTTGCGGAGGGTTCGTCTTCTACGCCGCCCAGCGTCCGGCCTCGTGTCTGAGGAGGATGCTCTCGATGACGGTCTTGACGATGTGCTTCTCTTCGTCTGTGAGGCGGGTGGTGGCCTCGAATTGGAGGGGAAGTCCATCGCGAGCAGGTCCAGTCCTGTTCGCAGAAGGCTATGGCCGGGGTTTGGGAGCATCCGTCGAGGCACGCATATATGCTAGCTCACGAGCGCGTTATTTCGACTTGACAAGGTTCTGGCGGAAGATGCCATGGCGAGGATTCTCGAAGAGGTCATCGAGCGGGTCAAGCAGGAAGTCTCGCTGGTGCGCTTGGTGGAGCTGGCGGGCATCGAGCTGGTGCGCCAGGGCAAGGATCTGGTGGGGTGCTGTCCGTTTCATGAGGACCGCACGCCGTCGCTGGTGATCTCGCCGGAGAAGAACCTTGTGCCATTGCTTGGGGGCGTGCCAGGCTGGGGATTCGGTGATTGACTGGACGATGCGCCGGGAGGGCGTGTCCTTCCCGCACGCGGTCGAGTTGCTGCGCGATGGTGTGGCGCCGACACGGTGGGTGGCAGGCGGGCGGTGCGCTCGACGGTCAAGCGCCTTGCATCGCCGCTTGCGACTGTCGAGCCAGGTAACCAATAAATCTCTGATCCCAAGGATCCTTCGTCGGAGCGCTAGCCACGACAATGAATCTACTGCCTCAATCGAATTCCCGCCACCCGGCCTGACGAAGCCGGTGGATCCAAACAGGGGGACTGGTGGTCACGTTGGTCTGGGAGCTTGTATCGAACAGTTCTTGATGTCGGGACTTGGTGGGGGAGGACTTGGTTTAGGATGTCCTAGCTATGCAGATCCCCAGAACTGACGAGGATGTCGTCCAGTATGGTGGTGCTTGGTCCCGTGGTGTCGCGTTTCGCTAGAGCGAGACGTTGCGGCGTGCTAATAAGCGCCTCGGGCGTCGAGGCTGCGCTGATGGTCGATGCAGTGTGGTTGTTTGGCAATGGAGCGCTACAGCTCATGCCCGATCAGGCAGCCGGCTCCGGCGAGGTGGTTGAGTTCCCGGGATCCGTTCGACGGTCGCGCGGCATGGGCTCCTAGTGTGCTTGAGGTCCGCGATCTCGTAAAGCTCTATCGGATCGGTGAAGAGGACCCGATTCGAGCGGTGGATGGCGTATCTATGTCCGTCCAAACAGGCGAGTTCGTCGCGCTCTATGGTCCGAGCGGTTCAGGCAAGACCACACTGCTGGAGTTGATCGCCGGCTTGCGCAGTCCCGACAGCGGCAGCGTGCGTGTTGCTGGTCGGGAGGTCACAACTATGTCGCGCCGCGAAAGTGACGAGTACCGCCTGCGCCAGCTCGGCGTCATCGGTCAGCCGCAAAGTTTGCTGCCGGGCGCTCGCGCGATCGACAACGCGTCGCTGAAGCTTTGGTTGTCAAGCGCTCGTCGCGCAAAGAGCACAATCACTCCCCTGCTCGAGCAACTCGGGCTCGGCGGGCGCCTGGAGCACCGCACAGAGCAGCTGTCGATGGGCGAGCGTCAGCGTGTGCTGATCGCCAGAGCGCTTGCCATGAAGCCGAAGCTGGTGCTCGCGGATGAGCCTACCGGCAGTCTTGACACGCAGCGCACGCGCGAAGTGCTGGCGCTGTTGCGCGACCTGTGCGTCCAGCGTGGGATGGTGCTGGTGCTCGCGACCCACGATCCGCAGGCGGCTGCATTTGCCAACCATGTATACGAGCTGCGCGACGGGCGCCTGGGCCGATACGTGCCGGAGCATCCGCCGAGCGGCTCGGTGCTCCAGGACGCGTGAAGGCCACTTTGATGAGTATCTCCGACATTCTCTTTCTTTACCGTGCGCGCATGGCGGCAAGGACAGTGTTGGTGCAGGAGGCCTTCGCTGTGCTGGGAATCGCCGTTGGCGTGGCCTTGTTGTTTGCCTCACAGGTTGCAAGCACCAGCCTTTCTCACTCGGTGGAAAAACTGACTCACCAGCTTGTGAGCAACACCCAACTACAGATCCACGCACGCGGTCCTGCCGGCTTTAACGAACAGCTGCTCGAGAAGGTGCGCCACGTGCCTGGCGTCGCGGCTGCCTTCCCGGTGATCGAACAACAGGCGAACGTGCGCGGCCCGCGCGGAGAACAGGCGGTGGATATGTTCGGAGTGGACCCGCATCTGGTCCGCTTTGGTGGCTCTGTCTTGCACCGTTTCTCGGCGAACCAACTCTCGGCACAACAGGCTGTCGCTCTCCCTGTGGAGATAGCGGGTGCGGTCGGTGTCGGCCCGCTGGAAGCGGTTGAGGTGCAGGTCCGAGGGCGAGCGTCAGAAGCGGTGCTCGGCGCAGTGTTGAGCCAAAAGGATATCGGCTCCCTGGCTGAGGCTTCAGTGCTCATAGCGCCGATCGCCTACGCCCAACATCTCGCCGGAATGGACGGTCGGATCAACCGTGTCTTCGTGCGCACGGAGCCGAGGCATGAAAATGAGGTGCGCTTGCGATTGGACGGGCTCGCGGCCAGCGTAGGGGCCAACGTTCAGCCCGCCACATTCGATTCGACTCTCTTTCGAATAGCGTCTGCGAGCGAGAACCAAGGAGAAACATTGTTCTCGGCGATCAGTGCATTGGTCGGTTTCATGTTCGCGCTCAACGCGATGCTCGTTACCGTGCCGGCCCGTCGCCGGTTGATCGAAGATATCCGTCCCCAGGGCGCCACGCGCGCGATGATCGTTCAGATCCTGCTCGTCGATGCCGGCGTAATCGCGTTGCTGGCCTGCATATTGGGTCTTGCTGTCGGTGACTTGTTGTCGATATCCGCGTTTCACTCGACTCCTGGCTACCTCTCTACGGCATTCCCCATCGGTAACGCCAGGATCGTGACTTGGCAGAGCGTTCTGCTCGCTTGCCTCGCGGGTGTTCTCGCGACCTGTATCGGCGTGCTCTGGCCGCTGCGTGACGTGCTCGTCGGCGGTCACGTACAGCCGGAGCACTTGCCGAGCAGCGCTCGACGCGTCTGGGCCGGGGCTGGGCTGGCCGGTGGGTTTGCGTTCTTGGCGGGTACGACGGCCATCCTGTTGTTCTGGCCGCAGAAGGCGGTCCTCGGCAGCATCATGCTGGTCGTTGCGCTCCTCTGCCTGCTGCCTTTGCTGTTTGACGGGCTCGTGAGACTCTTTGGCTTCTTCCAGGAGCGTTTTCTCGACGGCGCCGCGAGTGTCCTCGCGGTCACCGAGCTTCACAACCCGCGAACCCGTATCCGCTCGCTGGCGATTGCCGCGACGGCAGCCGTAGCCGTGTTTGGAATCGTGGCTGTCGGAGGGGCTCAGGTCAACCTACAACACGGTCTGCAGGCCTCGGCCGGCGGCATTGACGCAGGCGCGGATGTGTGGGTAAGCCCCAAAGGTCAGGGCAGCCTACTCGGAACAACGCCATTCCAGGACATTGACACCGGAGCGCTAGCACGCCTGCCGGGTGTCGCCGCATTCGGGACCTATCGCGGTAGCTTCCTCGATTGGGGCGACCGCAGGCTGTGGGTGCAAGCGCCTCCCTCGAACACAAAGCAGCCGATTCCACCAACACAGCTGGTGGGCGGAGATCTTGCTGTCGTCGATGCGCGGATTCGAGAAGGTGGTTGGGTGGTTCTCTCCGAAGCGCTTGCTGCCGAACATCATCTACGTGTCGGTGCGTTGGTAATCCTGCCGGCTCCGATCCCAACACAATTGCGTGTCGCGGCGCTCAGCACGAACCTGGGCTGGTCGCCTGGAGCGATCGTCATCAACTCGCGCGACTACGCGCGAGCATGGGGAAGCAGCGAACCAAGCGCCTATGAGATCCAGATCAAGCCCGGCGTTGCTCCAGCTGCCGTCAGGCGCGAGGTCGCACAAACCATCGGATCGCCCACCGGACTGGCAGCTGAAACGTTCGCCGAACGCCGGCACCGTCATTTCGCGTTGATCGATCAGGCGCTTAGTCGGATCACGCAGATCAAGCTGCTCGTGCTGATTGGCGGTGCCCTTGCCATTGCGGGTGCTATGGGCTCGATGATCTGGGGGAGACGCGATCTGATCGCATTCATGAAGGTCGACGGGTATCGTCGCGGCGTCCTTTGGCGGTGGCTGCTATGCGAGACCGTCCTCATGCTTGTCGCGGGCTGCCTCGTCGGGACGCTATTTGGACTCTATGGACAGCTGCTGATAACGCATGCGCTTGCGAGCATCACAGGCCTACCCGTCTCCCTTGGCATCGAAGCGATCATTGCGCTGTTGAGCTTCATGCTTGTCAGTACGCTTGTCGCCGTGATCGTTGCGCTGCCGGGGTACATAGTGGTTCGAGTGCCCCCTAGCATGGTCGGTCCCGTCTACGACTGACGGGTGTATCGTTATTGCGGCTTGCGATATACGTATTTTCGAGATGGGCGCTGGACTACGGAACAAGTTGTACTTTGCTCACACTAGTGTCTGTCGTAGTCTGATAATGCGAGATTTTGCGCTGAGGACTCATCTTCAATACGATTCGACCTTATGGCACAGGTGGCGAGGAGGTCGGATGGGTTCGGGCGTGAGCTTGTCTTGGGCCTGTTGGTGGAGGAGCCGGCGAATTGCTACCAGCTCGATCGGCGGCTGACGAAGCGTTTCGGCTCGGCGGGCTATACGAATGGTACGGCCAGGCAGGCGATCAGACGTCTGGTCGATGAGAAGCTCGTCCGTGTCGTCGATCGCGAGCAGCGCGCGGTGTCTGTCGGCGGTTTGGGCTTACGGGCCACGGTGTATGAGGCGACGCCTAGCGGCATAGAGCATTTCCAGCGGTGGATGTGGGCGGCGATCTCGACGCCGCCGGTGCGTGAGGAGCTGCACGCAAAGGTTGCGCTATGTAGACCGGGTGACCTGCCGCGTATGATTGTTGTGGTGCGCAAGGCTGAGAGTGTCTGCACTGGGAAGCTTCAGGGTCTGAATTCGCGGGTGCGGTCTCGTCGGTGTGCGCTGGACGAGGAGGACTTTCGCGCTCGGATGGACCTCGTCGTGAGTACCGGCGATCAGGCGTGGTGGGAGAGCCGGATCAAGTGGTTGCAGAAGGTTCGTGTCTATCTGGAAGACGAGTGGGCGCGCCACCAAGTGGATCCTCGCTCTCGGATGGTGATACACCGGACGGGGTGATGGGAGTGCTGCTCTCGTTGCGGAATGTCTCGGTGAGCTTCCCGCGTGGGCGCCGTTACGTCGTGCCGGTGCTTGCGAATGCGTCGCTCGACGTCGATGAGGGCGAGCTCGTCGCGGTCTTGGCGCAACGTGCGCAGGGCAAGACGACGCTGTTGCGAGTAGCTGCGGGTATGGATCGGCCAGGTCGTGGTGAGGTGCTGTTCAAAGGCGAGGATTTGTGTCGTCTCTCTGACCGGCGGCGTTCGGCGTTGTTGCGGCGAGAGATCGGTTACGCCGAGCCGGTCGGGCCGGACATCGATCTGCCGGTGCTTGCGCATGTGGCGATTCCGTTGCTTGCGAGCTTGAACAAGAAGGATGCGTATGAGCGGGCACGAGTTGCGTTGGACCGTGTCGGTGCCCAGGAATGCGCCGATCAGCCGTGGAGGAGTCTCGCCGATTCCGAGCGTGCTCTCGCTGCGCTTGCGCAGGCGATCGTGCGCCAGCCTGAATTGCTGTTGGTGGATGATTTGACTGCGAGGCTTGGGCTCGGTGAGACTGAGCGGACTGGGCGTCTGTTGCGCTCGATTGCCGATGAGGACGGGCTGGGGGTGTTGATGAGCGTCTCAGACGCGGATGCGACGACGTGGTTCGATCGGGTAGCGTCGCTCTCGGGTGGTGAGCTTCTGATGGCGCCATCAGAGGGTGATGATCCGGGTGAGAATGTGATCGATTTCCCGAGCGATCCGTCGCGGCGCGCATCCTCGTGATGCTGCAGGTCCGTAATCTGAGAAAGCATTATCACGTCGGCGATGGTGAGCCGGTGCGTGCAGTGGACGGGCTGTCGCTCTCGGTTGACGCGGGGGAGCTAGTGGCGTTGTATGGGCCGAGCGGGTCTGGCAAGACCACCTTGTTGAGTTTGATCGCGACTCTATTGCCCCCGGATGCCGGCAGCGTGATCGTGGACGGGCGCGATCTAGCCTCGCTGTCTGACGCGGAACAGTCCGCGTATCGTCTGCGTGATCTCGGTTTCGTCGATCAAACGTTCGACCTGTTGCCTGGTGGGAGTGTCGTGCAGAACGCGGCGTTGAAGCTGTGGATGCTCGAAGGAACGCGCAAGGCAGAACGACGGGTAAAGCCGTTGCTGGAACGATTGGGTTTGGGCGAGCGCATGGGCCACCGTGCCGATCAGCTCTCTATGGGAGAGCGCCAGCGCGTGATGATCGCGCGCGCTCTGTTAACCGAGCCGAAGCTGGTACTCGCGGACGAGCCGACCGGCAACCTCGACACGCGCCGCGGGCGCGAGGTGCTCGAGCTTTTGGTGGAGATGTGCCGCGAACAACGGACGGCTGTCTTGCTGGTGACTCACGATCCGCAGGCGACGGCTTTTGCCGACAGGGTGGTTGCTCTGCGCGATGGTCGTATCGCTGACTATCAACCCGATGGGCTCCTCGGGCGGCTGTCCGGTGGCGAGGTGTTGCGCTCGTGAGAAGACTCTCGAACATCGCGCATCTGTATGTGGTGCGTTTGAAAGCGCGTGCCGTGCTCGTGCAGGAGATCTTCGCGATCCTCGGCATCGCCGTCGGCGTCGCGCTGCTCTTCGCCTCACAGGTCGCGAGCACAAGCCTCAACGGGTCAGTGGCGGAACTGACTAGCGGTGTGATCGGCAAGGCGACGCTGCAACTGGAGGCTCGCGACTCCCGCGGCCTCAGCGAACGCCTCCTTGGTCGAGTACAACAGACGCCGGGTGTCAGCAGCGCCGTGCCGGTGCTCGAGCAGCGAGTCGGGTTGATCGGCCCCAAGGCCAGCGAGAACGTCGATTTGATCGGCGCGGAACCACGAATGATCCGGTTGCAGAGTCCTTTGTTGCTACCGCTCAAAGCCTCACAGCTTGCTCATCAGCAAGCGTTGGCGCTCCCGAGTTCTGTTGTTAGCGAGAGCGGTGCGGGACCGCTTGAATCTGTCCGTTTGCAGATCGGTGCCACCCTGGCGACGAGTCTGGTCGCGACCGAACTGAGGAGCGACCAGATCGGTACGCTTGCGAACAGCCCGATTGCTGTCGCGCCGTTGCGCTACGCACAGAAGCTCACGGGTATGCAGGGCAGGGTCACCCGCATCCTGGTCGAGTCGAAGCCTGGGGCGGAGCGACAGGTCAAGACGGCTCTGTTGAAGATCGCGGACGGCCATAGCAATGTCGAGCCGGCGAACTTCGACTCGACCGTCTTTGATCAGGCCGCCGGTCCGATCAACCAGTCAACGAGTGCGTTTGCGGCTATTTGCGCGCTGGTGGGCTTCATGTTCGCCTACACCTCGATGCTGCTCACAGTACACCTGCGTCAAGGTCTCGTTAGGGAACTGCGACGCAACGGTGCAACCCGGACTTACACCGTTCAAGCGCTCCTCTTCGACGCGCTCGCACTCGGCATCGTCGCGTCCCTACTCGGCCTCGCGTTGGGCGAGCTCCTGTCGGTCACCGTCTTTGGCTCCAACGCGGGATACCTCTCGTTCGGCTTTCCGGTCGGCTCACAACGGATCGTGACCTCACAGACCGTACTCTTGGCCGTCTGCGGGGGTCTACTTGCCGCCTCAATCGGCGTGTTGACACCCCTGCGCGATATTTGGCTGCGCACGCGTCGCACCGAGGCTAGCCAAGCACGGCACACGCCCGCCTATTGGACCGCGGGCATGCTGCTCGCAGGCTTCGCATGCCTTGGCGGCACAACGACCATTCTTCTAATGGCTCCGCAGTCGGCGGTCATCGGCATCTTGTTGTTGATCCTGGCGCTCGTCTGCCTGTTGCCACCAATGCTTGACGGCTTCCTGAGGATCGTCGATCGTCTGCCGGATGCGATCTTCGCGGGCGCGAACCGGCTAGCGGTCATCCAGCTGCGGGAGCGCGGTAGTAGGGCGCGCTCACTCGCGATCGCGGCGACCGGTGCCGTGGCGGTATTTGGCAGCGTGACCATCCAGGGTTCACACCAAGACCTGCAGAATGGTCTTGATCGCCTCTTTCACGAAGTCACAAGCGCAAGCAGCTTGTGGGTCTTGCCGTTCGGCTCACAGAACCTACTGGCAACCAATTCGTTTCATACTCCGCTCCAACCGAAGCTGGAACATCTCCAAGGAGTGCGCTCGGTCGGGCAATATCACGCGAGCTTGCTGGAATACGGCGATCGCCGAATATGGGTGCTCGCGCCGCCTGCCGACGCTTCACCGGTGCCGGCGGGACAGATAGTTGAAGGCAACACGCGATCTGCTGCCACTGAGCTTCACGAGGGTGGCTGGGCGGTGGTCTCGCAAGCGCTCGCAGAGCAGAATCATCTACATGTCGGTCAGTCGTTTACGCTGCCGACACCGCAGCCGGTCACTTTGAAGATCGCGGCACTCAGCACGAATCTTGGATGGCCTCCCGGCGCGGTCATCCTCAACCCGGCCGACTATGTGCGCGCTTGGGGCAGCGGCGACCCGAGCGCCTATGAGATCACCGTGGTCGCCGGCTATCCGCCGCAGCGCGTCAGTCATGAGATACGTCAAGTTCTCGGACCGGCCAGTGGACTCACCGTGGAAAGTGCCTTGCAACGCGACGAGCTTCAACAGGCGGCCAGCCGCCAGGGCCTAGGACGTCTCAGCCAAATATCAACGTTGGTGCTGCTCGCTGGCCTGCTCGCGACAGCGACGGCGATGGGTGCAATGATCTGGCAGCGCCGCCGCAGATTCGCACGATTGAAGGTCCAGGGCTACGCAACAAGAGTGCTATGGGTGACCCTAATCTGCGAGTCAGCGTCGCTATTGCTTGTCGGCTGTCTGTTGGGGGCGATCCTCGGGGTCTATGGACAGTTGCTGCTCGGTCACGCACTGCTCTCGGTCACCGGGATGCCGGTCATCTTTTCATCGCGTGTCTTGCTCGCGACCGTCAGCTTCCTACTCGTGAGCGTGGTGGGAGCAGTCATTATCGCGATACCCGGCTATCGCGTCGCCAGCGTGGCGCCCCGTCCGTGATCGCCAGTCGGATGCGCGGTGACTTTGGCGTACGTAGTTGCCACAGACGCACACGCCAGTATTCGTTTCCCTGGACTCTGGTTCTATAGGCTCGGTAGATACGGTCCGACTCGACATAGCGATCCAGCCCCGCTTTCGCCGCGACAACTACGCGCGCTGGTCGCGGCCGTGGGCCGCGGGATTACCTGGATATGGCCTGCCGTCTCAAGGGAACTCGAGCACTGGAGATATTGCGCCTCGCGAATCCCAAACGCTCAATTGCGCCAGGACGCGCTCCAATCGATCGAGCTCAAGTGCGAGAACGCACACGGTGCCGCGCTCTTTTGCATCCTGCCCAAACGCCGCAAGTCGCAACTACTCACACTACTGGTCGCCTATCAAACGCTGTGGGATTATCTGGACAATGTCAGCGAGCGAGGAGCATTCACCGGCAGCGACAACGGCTACCAGTTGCATCGCGCACTGGCGGATGCCCTAGACCCTGACGCACCGATATCTGACTATTACCGCTACCATCCGTGGAGCGACGACGGCGGTTATCTCAAAACGCTCGTCAGCACCTGCCAAAGATGCTGTTTGGCGTTGCCAGCCTACGCCCAAGTGCGGCCACTCGTGCTCGCGGGTGTACGGGAATGCGCCATCCAAGCCATCAACCATCTGCCTGACAGCCGGCGACGCGAGCGGGAGCTGAAGGCATGGGCTGAGCGACAACAACCCGCACATCATCAATTGCAGTGGTTCGAGCTTACAGCCGCCGCAAGCGCGTTCCTGCCACACGCGCTACTCGCCCTCGCCACAGAACCGCTAAACGACACGGCATACGCAACACAGGTCCATGACGCCTACTACCCGTGGATGGCCTTGGCCATAGCGATGCTTGACAGCTACGTTGACGCCGCCCAGGACACAGCCAACGGCAGCCACAGTTACATCACACATTACACAGACAGACACGTCATGTGTGAGCGGCTCCGCGAAATTCTCACATTGACTATGCGCGAAACGGCAAGACTCCCCAACGGGCCCCG
The DNA here is from genome assembly GCA_963827045.1 of uncultured Solirubrobacterales bacterium. Taxonomy (GTDB): domain Bacteria; phylum Actinomycetota; class Thermoleophilia; order Solirubrobacterales; family Solirubrobacteraceae; genus Palsa-744. The sequence goes on along the minus strand of CAWGZH010000001.1, from coordinate 253,784 downwards.
CCACCTTCTCATAGCGGCCGGGATGATGGCGATGTATCTATCGGCCTGCGTTGGTAGTGAGCCCGAAGCGATTGCGATCAACAAGCGGATCGCAATCGGAGGCGGTTCCTTCACACGTCTGCTCCTACCGGCTGCGGGCCTGTGGCGCGCACTTGAGAGACAACACGCATCCTCCGCACCGCGCAAACCGCAGGCAAGGACAGCAGTCACACACCCACCCCAAGCGCCGATACCTGCGCCGCTACAGACGTTCCTGTTTTGGCGCTCGCCTTTCCAATATCTACAGCACTGTCAAGACCGGTACGGACCAACATTCGTACTGCGCGCAACCAGCCAGCCGCCGCTCGTATTCCTGAGCGACCCGCGCGACATCCACTCTCTGATGGCCGCACCCCTGGACACCCTACGCCCCGGCGAAGGTGGTGCCGCCATCTCGCCGATCGTGGGCGAACGATCGTTCATGCTCTCAGACGACGCAGAGCACATTGCTGGGCGCAAGACAGTCCTCGCAGCCTTCCACAGAAACGCCGTCGACCAGCACACTCACATGATCGCCGGCGCGGCACGACGCGCTGCCGAAGAGTGGCCCACGGACAGGACATTGGCGCTCCATCCCAGACTTAGATCTCTGACCCTCGAAGTGATCCTACGGACCCTGACGGGCCACCTCGCCGCCCCGCTCGACCGACGAACCCTCGCGCTGCGAGAGCGGGTGTTGGAGATGCTGAGGGTGACCGCGAGTCCAGTGCTCATCGAGCCACACCTGCGTCACGGTCCAGGCAGACGCACCTGGTGGAGTTTCCTCCACAGCAGAGCACAAGTGGACGACATGCTCGGCGAACTCATTGACGAAAGGTTTGCGTCCCGCTCGTCGAGCGACCTGCTCGGTCAGCTCGTTGCTCTACCCAACCCCGACGAATCGCGACCCTCAGGCGAACAGGTACGCGACAACGCCATGTCGCTGATCCTGGCCGGACACGAGACGACCGCTGCGCAACTGGCCTGGGCTTTCCAGCTGCTCGCGCACAATCCGACGGTATGCGATCGCCTTCATCGTGAGATCGACGACGGCCAGAGTGAGGACTACCTCACAGCCACGATCCAAGAGGTGCTGCGCCACCGCTGTGTATTCCTCTTCGCGATTCCGCGCGCTGTCGCTAAGCCAATCGTGATCGGCGGCCATACCCACTATCCGCCCACTCAACTTCTGGCCTGCACATACCTTCTACACCACGATCCCAAGATCTACCCCGAGCCCAACGTCTTCAGACCCGAACGGTTCCTCGCCCTCGACGGTCCGCCGGATCCTCACACGTGGATGCCGTGGGGTGGCGGTCGCAAGCGCTGTCCCGGTCTTCACCTCGCGATGCTCGAGATGAAGACCGTAATTCGCACAGTACTTGCGACTAGGACAGTAGAGCCAGCGAGCGGGCGCATCGAGCGGCCCCGCTGGCGCAGTGTGATCGTCGCGCCGCATGCCGGCTCACGCGTGATCCTGCGCCCACATAAGCCCGGGCAGGCACACAGAAAATAGCGAGCAGTCGCTATTCAGAGTTGAGCACAGCAGTCATCGTCATAGACGATGACATTGCGCAGCGAGCATAGACAAGGCTGGTGCTCTCTACTCCTGCAGGGACAGGGGATCTGAGCATGCCTGAGTCTTTGTCTGATCCTTCAGTTGACGTCAGGCCGTCGGCGGAGCCGAAGTATTCTCGTTCGCTTGAATTCGGCTTGGCGATAATCGGATGCTTTACCGTGGAGAGGCCGGTGTTGCGCATCAGCGAGCTTTCCGACATGATCAAAGTGAGTCGCTCCACCACCCATCGTTATGCGATGACGCTTGTGGAGCTGGGGTATCTCGAGCAGGATAAGAGTCGTCGCTACCGTCTCGCTCGTCGTGTCTGCGATCCCGGGATTGCGTTCATGAACACGCTGCGCACTGAGACTCCGACCGCTCGCACGATTCTCGAAGACCTGCGAGAAGCGACAGGTCATACGGTTAGCGTGGGTGTACTGGACGGCAAGCGCGTGCTCTACACGTACCGCCTGTTCGCGCACGGGAGGGGACAGTACGAAGCCGATCTTGGGCTGGATGTGGGTGCGTCTGTTCCGGTGTATTGCACCGCGATCGGCAAGGCACTGTTGGCGAGTCTCAGCGCGGCAAAGCAGCGTCAGACGGTGGCGCGGCTTAAGCTCACGGCCCAGGGGCCGAACACGATCACTGACAAGACAGTCTTGGTGGACAATCTTCTTGCGATTCACGCTGCTGGTCTCGCGGTCTGCGACGAAGAGCAGGCACGGGGTGTGCGCTCGATCGCCGCTGCGATCACCCATGTAGAGTGTTCGCGGCCGATGGCGATCAGCGTGAGCGTACCCGCCAAACACATGTCCCTCACCACCATGAGAACAAGACTCGGAGCACACGTAGTCGCAGCAGCCGAACGCATATAGCCAGGTGAGGAGTCATAGTTCAGCGGTGGAAGCTCATGAGCGCGACCTCAATCGAACCCCTTCCTTGGCCGAGCCCCGCCTGGGTTGAGCTGGCCGCCCGCCAACGCGAGATCGCGAGCACCTCACTGCGCGTGCGCCGGGCGCATGGGTCGTTCAGGGCGTGATCGTGGCGTCCGGCGCGTGTAGGGGCTACTGTGTTGGGTGTGAGCGAGACGTTGAGCTTGACGATCGTCTACGAGGACGGTGGCGACGATTGGATCGTCGCTTCGATCCCGGAGGTGCCTGGCGCGCATAGTCAGGGCCGTACCCGCCAAGAGGCGCGCGAGAACGTGATCGACGCGCTGCACGGCATCCTGGAACTGCGCTTCGGCGAGCACGCGCTCTCAGAGCCCGTCTCCGACAGCGAGCCGCTTGAGCTGACGATCGCGGCGTGAAGCGCCGCGACTTGGAGCGACACCTGCGCGAGCACGGTGTGCGGCCGCTACGCGAGGGCGGCCGCCACAGCTACTGGGGCTTTGACCCGGAACGCTCTACTGCGCTGCCGCGCCATCGCGAGATCGGCTGGCTGCTTGCGCGCAAGATTTGCAAGCAGCTCGGCATTCCACCGCCCACCGGCTCACGCTGAGAAGCAGCGCCGCGCCGTTCTGGCCTTTGGTCCAGCGTTCATTCTGCTCGCCGCCGCTGGGTCTATCGTCCCGTCTCGTGCGCGCACCAGCCGTCCGCTTGACCGAGCGCCCCGCCTGGGGTGAGCTGGCCGCCCACCAACGCACGATCGCCAACACCTCGCTGCGTGAGCTGTTCGCCGCGGACCCAGCTCGTGGCGAGCGCCTCACGGCTGAGGGCCCGGGCTTCTACCTGGACTACTCGAAGAACCGCGTAACCGAGGAGACGATCCGTCTGCTGATCGACCTGGCCAAGCAATCCGGCCTTGCCGAGCGCACGGCAGCGATGTTCGCCGGCGAACGTATCAACGTCTCTGAGGATCGCTCCGTCCTGCACGTGGCTCTACGCATGCCAAGGAGCGCCTCGCTGCTGGTTGACGGGGTCGATGTCGTGCGGGAGGTTCACGCGGTGCTGGATCGGATGGCAGCCTTTTGTGAGCGGGTCCGCTCAGGAGAGTGGAGGGGCCACACCGGCAAGCCGATCGTGAACGTCGTCAACATCGGCATCGGCGGCTCGGATCTCGGTCCGGTCATGGCCTACGAGGCGCTGCGCCACTACACGCAGCGGGAGCTGACCTTCCGCTTCGTCTCGAACGTCAACTCCACCGACTTCGTCGAGGCCACGCGCGACCTCGACCCAGAGCAGACGCTCTTCATCGTCTCCTCCAAGACGTTCACGACCCTGGAGACGATGACCAACGCCCGTTCGGCGCGCGAGTGGTCGCTGGCGGCCTTGGGCGATGAGGCGGCGATCGCCAAGCACTTCGTCGCCGTCTCCACGAACGCGAGCGCAGTAACCGAGTTCGGAATCGACACCGAGAACATGTTCGGCTTCTGGGATTGGGTGGGGGGCCGCTACTCGATGGACTCGGCGATCGGCCTGTCGACGATGTTGGCAATAGGCCCGGCCGGTTTTCACGAGCTGCTCGCCGGCTTTCACGCGATGGACGAGCATTTCCGCGCCACCCCATTCGAGCGCAATTTGCCGGTGCTGATGGGCCTACTGTCCGTCTGGTATTCCAACTTCTTCGGTGCGCAGACGGTGGGAGTCATGCCCTACAGCCAATACCTGAAGCGTTTCCCGGCCTACCTGCAACAGCTGGCGATGGAGTCAAACGGCAAGCACGTGACGCTCGCGGGCGTACCAGTCGACTACGACACCGGCGCGATCTATTGGGGTGAGCCCGGCACCAACGGACAGCATTCCTTCTATCAGCTGATCCACCAGGGCACGAGGTTGATCCCGGTCGACCTGATCGGCTTCGCACATTCGCTGAACCCGCTGCGCAACCACCAGAATCTGCTCATGTCGAACGTTTTCGCGCAAGCCGAGGCATTGGCGTTCGGCAAGACCGAGGAGCAGCTGCGGACTGAAGGGGTAGCGGAGGCGATCGTCCCTCATCGCGTCATGCAAGGTAACCGCCCGACCAATGTCCTGCTGGCCGAGCAGCTCACCCCGCACACGCTGGGAGCGCTCATCGCCCTATACGAGCACAGCGTCTTCACGCAGGGCACGATCTGGGGCATCGACTCCTTCGACCAGTGGGGTGTCGAGCTGGGCAAGGCGCTGGCCAAGCGCATCATCCCCGAGCTCGAAGCCGAGCAGGAGCCAAAGCTCGAGCACGACAGCTCGACCAATGCGCTGATTCGCCGCTACCGTTCGCTGCGCAAATCATGAGCGCCGAGCAGATCCCGATCGAGGTCCTCTCTGATGACACGGCAGTGGCCATGCGCGCCGCCGAGATCGTCGTCGAGCACGCCACTGCCGCAATCGCGGCGCGGCGCATGTTCACACTGGCTGTAAGCGGTGGCCACACCCCGGGTCAGATGTTCGCCGAGCTGGCACGCCGCAAAGACTTCCCCTGGGACCAATCGGCGATCTACCAAGTTGACGAGCGCATCGCGCCGGACGGCGACCCCAATCGCAACTTGACGCTCCTGTGGGACAACCTGCCGGAGGCTGCTTTCAGCCAACTGCATCCGATGCCGGTTACGGCCGGCAACCTGGACGAGGCGGCGGCGCGCTACGCAAGCGCGCTACCCGAGCGCTTCGACCTGATCCATCTGGGGATCGGCGCCGACGGACATACGGCCTCGCTCGTGCCGGGCGACCCGGTTCTGGATGTCGTAGACCGGGATGTGGCGCTCACGGGCCTGTACATGGGCCTGCCGCGCATGACCGTCACCTATCCGGTGCTCAACCATGCGAGAGCACTGCTGTGGCTGATCACGGGCAAGGAAAAGCACGACGCACTGAGTCGGCTGCAAGTCGGCGATGAGTCGATCCCGGCCGGGCGAGTCGCAAGAGAGCAAGCACAGATAATCGCTGACGCGCCAGCCGCCGGACGCTGAGGAGAACTTCCAAAAAGCGGTGCCCTGCTTGCCTGTCCCCCGCCATGGGGGGTGCCCCGCATGGGGTGCATGCGCGGGGACACGCGGCAAATTTGCGCTAGACCGGCAGCGGTTGGCGCGCCGAGGCCGCCTGCCCCTGCAGGTCGCGGAGCACCGCCAGCATCGACTCGACCTCGCACTCGCTCTGCGGCCAGGGCTTCTCGGGATGATCCTCGAGCGTCTTCAGCCCGTTGCCGGTGATGATCGCCACCACGGTCGCGTCGGGATCGAGCTCGCCCGACTCGGCCAGCTTTTTGAGTACCGCGATCGTGGTGCCACCGGCCGGCTCGGTCAGGATCCCCTCGGTTTCGGCGAGCAGATCGATCCCGGCGAAGATCTCCTCGTCGCCCGCCGTACCGGCACTGCCTTTGCGCGAGAGGACGGCGTCGATCACCAGGTAGCCGTCGCCGGGAGAGCCGATCGCCAGCGAGTGCGCGATCGTCGTCGGGTTGCGTGGCTTGATCTCAGGCTCGCCGGAAACAATCGCGTCGGCGATCGGCGAGCACCCGGCCGGCTGGGCGATGTGCATCTTCGTGGCGCTCGTCTCGGCCAGCCCAACCGTCTCCAACTCGACCAGTCCCTTGTGCAGCCGTGAGGAAAGCGTCCCGCCGGCGGTGGCCGAGACGATGTGGTCGGGCGCCCTCCAGCCGAGCTGCTCGACGATCTCGAAAACAGCTGTCTTAGCGCCCTCGGCGTAGAACGGCCGCAGCGTGATGTTCGCGAACTCGAGTCCGCTGGCTGCCGCCACCTTCTTGCACTCGCGGTTAGCTTCGTCGTAGTTGCCGGCAACCTGGCAGACGCGTGCGCCAAGCGCGCGACAGACGCGCGCCTTGGTCTGCTCCAGGCGGTTGGGGTAAAAGACATAGGGCGTGAGCCCGGCCTTGGCCGCCAGTGCAGCGACGGCCGTGCCGACGTTGCCGGTGGAGACGCAGCCGATCTCGGTCTTGCCAAGCTCAATCGCCCGTGCGATCGCGCTCGAGACCACCCTGTCCTTGTAGGAAAAGCTCGGTCGCTGCGAGCTGTCGTCCTTCAAATACAGTTTGCTCAAGCCCAGTCGTGCCCCCAGCCGGTTCGCCGGGATCAGCGGCGTCATGCCCGATATCTGACCCACTTCGGCCTGAGCATGGGCTGAGCGGATCGGCAGCAGCTCAGACAGCCGCCAGATGTTGCGGGGACGCTCATCCATCGGCAGCTCGCGCAGGCGGGCCTTGGCGAGCTCGTAGTCGTAGGCGACGTCAAAGCACTTGCCGCACGTGGGGCAAAAGGCCTCCGTGTCGGTTATCGGGCGTTTGACATCACACCTCTGGCACACCAGTTCGGTCACGCACGAGCGCGTTGTCTCGTTCAGGCTTGCGTGCCCTGTAGCGGTGCTCATTGGATCTCACCCTTTCTTCGTTGGGTTGGTTGACTTCCGCTTGCAGCTGTCATCGTGGCACAAGCTCCCCTTGAGGCCACGATGTGTCGATCTCGCTGCCGGGGGATGTCGAGTCGATCAGCAGCTGCTCGGCGATGTGCGGGGCGAACGGCATCAGCACGCGCGCAAGCATCTGCAGCGCCTCGATCAGCGCCTCGTAGTCCTCGGCGCACAGCCGCCCGCGCTTGGCGATCACACGCTTCTCGTAGTCGCGGATGCGATCGAACAGTCGCATCACGTTGCGAACAGCGCTGTGCATCTCAAGCTCGCGCGCATCCTCGGTGATCTTCTCCACAGCGGTCTCACACCACTGCTCAAGGCGTTTGCGCAGGTGCTCGGTCTTGTCGGGCCCGATCGCGGCGGTCTGCTCGCCGTCGGTCGCTGCGCCGTCGTTGGCGCCTTGACCTAGCTCAGCGGGATCGAGCGTGAAGCGCGCATGCGAGTAGTCCCAAAGCTGGCGCAAGAAGCGGTGACAGCGCTTGACGTCGCCGTCGCTCCAGTTCAACGAGCGCTGCGCGCGCGCCGCGAACAGCACCGCCAGTCGAACCGTATCGGCCCCGTACTGTGCCACCAGCTCGTCGGGATCGACCACGTTGCCAAGGTGCTTGCTCATCTTGCGCCCGTCCCTGATCACCATCTCGTGAAACAGGCAGCCGGCAAACGGCTCGCCGTCTGCGAGAAACTCGAGCGGCCCGATGTCGCGCAAGGCCTTAGTAACGGTGCGCTGGTCAAACACGAAGTTGCCACTGTCCGATCCGGCGACGACGCGCTCGCAGGGCAGCCAAGCGCGCAGGTCATCGAGCGCCAGGATGTGCTCCAAGCTCTGCGCACGCTCGCTGGGAGGAACGCAAACGGGAACCCAAAGCCACAGCGCGTCGAAGTGACAGTCGAGCGTGTCGGTCTCACGCGTGGCGGGACCGCCGCACTTGGGACAGGTGGCCTGTACGAAGTCCTCGCGCTCGGCCAGCGGATTGCCGGTGCCGGTCGGCGTCAAGTCGAGCGGCAGGATCACGGGCAGCTCCTCCTTGGGCAACGGCACCGTCCCGCAGTGCTCGCAGTAGACGATCGGAATCGGCGTGCCCCAGGAGCGCTGCCTGGAGATGGTGAAGTCGTTGGCGCGGTAGCGGACGGCCTCGCGTGCGCCGGGCACGGAGGCGTGAGGCGGGCTTGTGGGGGTATCCGCGGAGGGCGCCCCCCCCGCGTGCGCGGGAGCATCGTCGGTTGGGCCGGAATCTGTTGGGCCAAACAGCCGCTCGGCGATCAGCGCGTCGGTACGATCGCGCTCGGGCACGCCAAACACGGCGGTGGGCCCGAAGCGCCCGTCCACGGTAGGGCTGACGATCACCGGCAACGGATCGCCACCGGTGGGGGAGGCGAGCAGGCGCCCGGTATCGACAAAGGGCATCGTTTGCGCCTCGCGCGCACTTCGCTCCAACCCAACCGCTCGCAGCTCGTCCAGGCGCTGAGCCAACCCCTCGTCGCGCGCCCACTCGTCGACCTGTGGGTGTCTCGGCGAGACGCTTACGAAGCGGGCCAGATCGAGCGCGTCGGAGTGCGGTGTGAAGACGGTCAGCGGCTCGCCGTCCTCGCCGAGCAGGTCGAGCTCGACCCCGTCGACGCGCCCAAGCACGAAGCGCTGCGAAGCAAGCGCGTTCTCATCCCAGATCCCGCTCGCTGCGAGCTCCTGTAGGCGGCGATCGTTCTCCGGCACATACTCGCTGATGCGCAGGTACCACTGCGGCCGCTGGATCAAGCGCACCGGATGGTGGCAACGCCAGCACAACCCGTCCTCGACCTGGATCGTCGCGAGCACCGTCTGACAGGTGTCACACCAGTCCACGCTCCCTGTCCCGCGATAGACCAATCCGGCCTCGAGCAGGGTCAGGAACAACCATTGCGACCAGCGGTACATGATCGCCTCGGAGCTCATGAAAGTGCGCTCCCAGTCGAAGGAGAAGCCGAGCCTGCGCAGCTGCAAAATCATGTGCTCAGCACAGCGATTCACCCAGTCGCTGGGCGGCTCTTTGCCGGCGATCGCACCAAGCTCTGCGGGCAGTCCAAACGAGTCGAAGCCGAAGGCAAACAGCACGTCCTCGCCGCGCCCGCGGCAAAAGCGCGCGTAAGCATCCCCGATCGAATAGCTGCGCACGTGCCCGATGTGAATGTTTCCGGAGGTGAACGGAGCAGAGGGCTTGATGTACTTGCGAGCACGATCCTCGCCGATCGGAGGTGTGCGGAAGGCGTGCCGCTCATGCCAGTCGGCTTGGCGACGAGCCTCGATTACCTGGGGGTCATAGCCGGCAAGATCGTCGTCGCTCATTTGACCGAGAATACCCAAGCCACACCTCGGCGCGGGCGTCAAGCCCGTTGCTATGCTCGTCCGCCACGACTGCAAGGATTCTCAGATGGAAGTAGAGATTGGCCGCGGCAAGAGCGGCCGCCGCGCATACGGCTTCGACGACATAGCGATTGTCCCGTCCAGACGCACACGCGACCCCGACGACATCGACATCTCCTGGAAGCTCGGCCCCTACCAGTTCGAGCTGCCGATGATGGCCTCGGCGATGGACGGCGTCGTCTCGCCGCAGACGGCCGCGATCGTGGGCGGGCTAGGCGGCTTGGCGGTGCTCAACCTCGAGGGAATCTTCACGCGCTACGAGGACGCAGACGTTCAGCTGGAGCGGATCGCGGGCCTGCCGAAGGAGATCGCCACGCGCGAGATGCAGGAGATCTACAACACCCCGGTCAAGCCTGAGCTGATCGCCCAGCGGATTCGCGAGGTCAAGGAGCAAAAGGTCGTCGTGGCCGCCTCGTTGACCCCGCAGAAGGTGCTCGCGTACTACGAGATCGCGCTAGAGGCTGGGCTCGACGTGCTCGTAATACAGGGCACGGTCGTGTCCGGCGAACACGTCTCCACGGTGTCCGAGCCGCTCAATCTCAAGGAGTTCATCCCTTCGCTTGACGTGCCGGTAGTGGTCGGTGGCTGTGCTTCTTACCAGACGGGCTTGCACCTGATGCGAACAGGCGCGGCGGGTGTGCTTGTAGGCGTCGGTCCGGGTGCCGCGTGTACCACCCGTGGGGTACTCGGCATCGGCGTCCCGCAGGCTACGGCGATTGCCGACGTGGCGCATGCCCGCTCCACGCACATGCTTGAGACCGGCGAGTACTGTCAAGTAATCGCCGACGGCGGCATGCGCAACGGCGGCGACGTCTCCAAGGCGATCGCCCTGGGCGCCGACGCGGTCATGATCGGCTCGCCGCTGGCCCGTGCCTACGAAGCCCCAGGCAGGGGCTTTCACTGGGGCATGGCGACGTTCCACCCAACGCTCCCGCGCGGGGCAAGGGTGGCGACGACCCGCAACGGCACACTGGAGGAGATCCTGGTCGGGCCGGCCCGCGAGAACGACGGCACCTTCAACCTGTTCGGCGGCCTGCGCACCTCGATGGCCACATGCGGCCACAAGGACCTGGCGGAGTTCAACCGCGCCGAGGTGGTGATCGCCCCGTCGTTGCAAACCGAGGGCAAGCAGCTGCAGCGTGACCAGTCGGTTGGCATGGGCTCCAACGGGAAGGCAGCCGAACTAGTAAATGACTGAGACCGCCGTCACGGTCCCTGCGCCGCCCACCGCGGTGTCGGAGGAGGTCGGCGCGGCGCGTGAGGAGGTTGTGGTCCTTGACTATGGCGGCCAGTACTCACAGCTGATCGCGCGGCGCATTCGCGACTGCGGGGTGTTCTCAGAGCTGTTGCCCCATCACGTCCCGTTGGAGGAGGTCATCAAGCGCAAACCGCGCGGGATCATCCTCTCTGGAGGCCCAGCGTCGGTATATGCGCCGGGGGCGCCGACCCTCGAGCGTGGCCTGCTGGAGCTTGGCGTGCCGGTACTGGGCATCTGTTACGGCATGCAGTTGCTGGTCCACGACCTGGGCGGGCGAGTCGAGCAGGCAGAGGTGGGGGAGTTCGGCCGCTCCGAGCTGACCGTCACCACGCCGGGTGTCCTGCTGGCGGGCATGCCAAAGGAACAAACGTGCTGGATGTCTCACCGCGACACCGTCTTCGAGCCGCCGCAAGGTTTCACCGCGCTGGCATCTTCCACGGGCTCGCCGGTTGCGACCGTCGAGGACGCGGCCCGCGGTATCTACGGCATCCAGTTCCACCCGGAGGTAGTCCACACCCCATACGGCCAGGAGATCCTTACGCGCTTCCTCACCGAGGTATGTGGCTGTGAGCGCAGTTGGTCGGCGGCCTCGATCGCCGAAGACCAGATCGCGCGCATTCGCAAGCAGGTAGGGGATGGTCGCGTCATCTGCGGCCTCTCGGGCGGGGTCGACTCCTCGGTGGCGGCGCTGCTGGTGCACCGCGCCGTCGGCGATCAGCTCACGTGCGTGTTCGTCGACCACGGCCTGATGCGAAAGGACGAGGGCGAGCAGGTGATCAGCGCCTTCCGCGACACGTTCGGCGTACCGCTGGTGGCGGTCGATGCCGAGCAGCGTTTCCTGGAGAAGCTAAAAGGTGTGACCGAGCCCGAGGCCAAGCGTAAGGCGATCGGCGCCGAGTTCATCCGCGTGTTCGAGGAGGAGGCGGCCAAGATCTCGCAGGCAGGTGATGGAGACGATCCCGCCCGCCGCGGGGTTCGTTATCTGGTACAGGGCACGCTTTATTCCGACGTGATCGAGTCAGGTGGAGGAACGGGCGCGGCAACGATCAAGTCCCACCACAACGTCGGCGGCTTGCCGGATGACATGCAGTTCGAGCTGGTCGAGCCGCTGCGGGCCTTGTTCAAGGACGAGGTGCGCGCCGTGGGAGCCGAGTTGGGCCTGCCCGAGCGCCTGGTCTGGCGCCAACCGTTCCCCGGCCCGGGCCTGGCGATCAGGATCGTCGGCGGCGAGGCGACGCGCGAGCGCCTGGACGTGTTGCGCGAGGCCGACCACATCCTGCAAGAGGAGATCCGCAAGGCGGGCCTCTACCGCGAGCTGTGGCAGTCCTTCTGCGTCTTGCCGGATGTGCGCACAGTGGGAGTGCAGGGCGACGAGCGCACATACGGCTATGTGGTCGTGATCCGCGCGGTCACCAGCGACGACGCAATGACGGCCGACTGGGCGCGCCTGCCCTACGACCTGCTGGAGACGATCGCCTCGCGCATGATCAACGAGTTGCGTGAGGTAAACCGCGTGGTTCTCGACATTACGTCGAAGCCGCCGGGAACCATCGAGTGGGAGTAGAACCGCTCGTAATTGGCTAAACGAAGCGAAACCGCGTTGAAACACGCTATTTTTGCCGATTTGGCCTATGATGTGCCTCTCGCCGCGCGCGACAGCTTGCGTGCGGCCTTTTTCACGCCATGAAGACCTACGTAGCCAAGCCCACGGATCGCGAGCGCAACTGGCTCGTCGTCGACGCCAACGGACAAACGTTGGGACGTCTCGCGACGCAGATCGCCGATGTCTTGCGCGGCAAGCGCAAGCCCGAGTACACGCCGCACATCGACACCGGAGACTTCGTAGTGGTCATCAACGCCGAGAAGATCGCGGTCACCGGTAAAAAGCGCACAGACAAGCGCTACTACCGCCACTCCGGCTACCCGGGCGGACTGCGCTCGCGCACTTTTGAGGAAATGATCGATCGCCGTCCCGAGGAGATCATCCGGCTGGCGGTCAAGGGCATGCTGCCGCGCAATCGCTTGGCCCGCAAGCAGATCACCAAGCTGAAGATCTACGCCGGCCCCGAGCACCCACACGTCGCCCAGAAACCGCAACAGATGGAGATCGAGGCGTAATGGCCGACGAGCCCACAGAGCAGACTGACGAGCAGCCCGAGCAGACTCCCGAGACCCCCGAGGCCGCCGCGCAGGTCCCAGCCGAGGAGACCCCAGTAGCCGAGCAGGCCCCAGCGCAGGAGCCTGTCACCGAGGAGCCTGCACGGGCAGAGCCAGTCGCCGAGGAGCCTGTCGCCGAGGAGCCTGTCGCCGAGGAGTCTGCACCGGTAGAGCCGGTCGCCGAAGATGCTCCGTCAGCGGAGCCCGTTGCGGCTGAGGCAGCCGCCGAGGAGCCGGCGCCCGCAGAGCCGGTCGCCGAGGAGGCCGAGGAGGATGACGTCGAGGAGGAGGAGCCTGCCCCGCGCGTAAAGCCTTCGGTACCGGGAGCCCACCTAGAAGTGGACATCGTTCCTGAAGGTGTCGATCCGCTCGCGCCCGAGCAGCCGTCCGACCCCTACGCTCTCGACGAGGACGAGGAGCCGAAGTCCGAGGAGGACGGCGAGGTCGAGCAACTTGCCCAGCCGATCTCAAGCGCCGCCATCGACCTGGCCGCTGGAGCGCGCTACAAGGCCACTGGCAAGCGTAAGACCGCGATCGCGCGAGTCATCCTCAGGCCCGGTAGCGGCACGTATCTCGTCAACGGGCGCACGCTCGACGAGCACTTCCCGCGCGCCACGTTGCAGCGCAACATCCGCCAGCCGCTTGAGACCGTCGGTTATCAGGAGCGCATGGACGTGATCGCAAGGCTGCACGGCGGCGGTATTTCCGCTCAGGCTGGTGCGCTGCGCCACGGCATCTCTCGCGCGCTGCTCGAGGCCGATCCGAACCTGCGTGGCGAGCTCAAGCGTCGCGGCTTCCTTACGCGTGACTCACGCGCCAAGGAGCGTAAGAAGGCCGGCCTGAAGAAGGCGCGCAAGCGGCCGCAGTTCTCCAAGCGCTGAACGCCCCCGTGGCCAGATTGTTCGGGACCGACGGGGTCCGCGGCGTCGCCGGTGAGTTGCTGAGCGCCGAGCTGGCGCTCGCGCTGGGCAAGGCTGTAACGGCACGCAGCCCGGCAGATCGTCCACGAGTGCTGATCGTGCGTGACACGCGCGAGTCTGGCGAGATGCTGCAGGCAGCTTTGGCGGCTGGGGTAAGCGCGGCCGGGGGAGAAGCGCTGCTCGGCGGCGTGTTGCCAACGCCGGCAGCACCCCTACTGATCAAGCGCTATGGCTTCGACTTGGCCGCCGTGCTGTCCGCCTCGCACAACCCTTACCAGGACAACGGCATCAAGTTCTTCGCGGCCGACGGCTTCAAGCTCAGCGACGAGCAGGAGCAAACGATCGAAGAAGAATTGCGGCAGGCTGACAATTCCGCTGGCGGCGCGCATGTGGTTGGCGGGCAACTGGGCGGTGCGCATGTGGACGGTGCGCAATCGGGTGATACGCATACTGGCGGTCCTTCCAAAAGCCCGATGCCCCCCGCGCGCGCGGGGGGGCAGCGTGCAATCGGGCATGTTCGCGAGCTACGCGGCACGCACGAGGACTACCTGCGCGAGCTCGAGTCGCGCTTCGCCGAACTGCGCCTTGACGGACTCGACGTCTTGATCGACTGCGCCAACGGCGCCACTTACAAGGTCGCCCCGGAGATCTTCCGTCGCCTCGGCGCCAACGTCACAGTCGTGGCGGCAAGCCCCGACGGGCGCAACATCAACGAGGGCTGTGGCTCGACCCATGTCGCTGCTCTCGGTGAGCAGGTGCGTGCGGGCGGACATGCGCTCGGCCTAGCCTTCGACGGCGACGGCGATCGCGTACTCGCGGTTGACCGCACGGGCGCCGTGGTCGACGGCGACGAGCTGATCGCACTCGCAGCGCTACACCTGCGCGAGCAGGGGCGGCTCGCCGGCGAGGGCGTGGTCGTGACGGTGATGACCAACTATGGCTTTCACTCGGCGATGCGCGACGCCGGCATCGAGGTCGCTTGTACGAACGTCGGCGACCGCTACGTACTTGAGCAGCTCCGTAGGAGCGGCTGGGCGCTCGGGGGAGAGCAGTCAGGGCACATCATCGAGATGGGCTTCAACAGCACCGGCGACGGGATCGCCGGAGCACTGCTCACGCTCGAAGCACTGGCCGGACGCGACCTGAGCGAACGCGAAGCGATGCGCAAGCTGCCGCAACGGCTCGTCAATGTGCGCGTGCGTGACCGCGCTGCGTTTGCCGGTGCGGACCAGGTGGCTGAGGCAGTACGCGCCGCGGACGAGGCGCTGTCCGGACGCGGACGCGTGCTCGTGCGTCCCAGTGGCACCGAGCCGCTCGTGCGCGTAATGGTCGAGGCGCCCAGTGAGGAGGAGGTCGAGGCGGTCTGCGGGCGGCTGGTGGCGCTCGTAGAGCGCGAGTTGGGCTAAGAACGTGTTTCAAATGAGCTGTGTGGCGGGATGTCCCACCGTTTGTGCGTCGGGGTGTTTGGTTCGTCCTTGATTGGTCCTACCAACACCCCCCTTTTTTGAACGCGTAGATAAAGGTTAGGTACCTAAATAAAGCATTCGTGTCCAAACAAGGGGGTGTTGAACGTGCAGGTCATTTTTGAAAGACCTTCTACGGGCTCGTGAGTCCCAAGACTCGCTGATATCGTCGTCGCCGTGTGCGGCATCGTTGGCTATGTAGGCAAGCGCCCTGCCCGCGAGCTGCTGCTCGCCGGCTTGCAGAAGCTCGAGTACCGCGGCTATGACAGCGCCGGCATCTCACTGATCGCTGGCGAGCGGATCGAAGCGGTGCGCTCGGTCGGCAATCTGAGCGCGCTGCAGGCAAAGCTCGACCACGGCGAGCACTCCGGCGCTGTGGCGGTAGCCGAGCGGGTCGCTACCACCGGGATCGGCCACACGCGCTGGGCCACGCACGGTCGCGTCAGCGAGGAGAACGCACATCCCCACTACGACCCCGAAGATCGGCTGCACGTCGTCGTCAACGGGATCGTCGAGAACTACATGGCGCTGAAGGAGCGCCTAATCGGTGAAGGCAATTTGTTCACGTCCGAGACCGACGCCGAGGTGATCGCCCACTTGGTAGCGGCCCACTACGAAGGCGATCTCACGCTTGCCGTGCGCAAGGCGTTCGCCGAGCTCGAGGGCCACTTTGCTTTCGTGGCGATGAGCGTCGAGCAGCCCGACACGTTGGTCGGCGTCCGCAAGGAGTGCCCGCTGGTCATCGGTCGCGGCGAGGGCGAGCAGTTCATCGCCTCGGCCGTACCGGCCTTCCTGGCCCAGACACGCTCGGTGCAATATCTGGACAACGGCGAGCTGGCGGTCCTGCGACCCGACGGCGTCACGATCCTGACGCTCGCGGGGGAGGAGGTCTCGCGCGAGGTGGAACAGGTCGACTGGGACGAGGAGACCGCCGAGAAGGGCGGCTATGAGACGTTCATGCTCAAGGAGATCCACGAACAGGCGGACGCCGTGGCCGAGACGATCGCCGATCGTGTTGCGCGCGGTGACGGTGTCGATCTGGACGAGCCGGGCGCGCTCGACGAGGCGATCCTCGCCGATGTCAAGCGAGTGGTGGTCGTCGCCTGCGGAACCTCCTACCACGCCGGTCTGGTGGGCCGCTATGCGATCGAGGAATGGGCGCGGCTGCCCGTCGAAATGGATATCGCCTCGGAGTACCGCTACCGCAACCCGGTCGTCGGTCCTGGCGACCTCGTGATCGGGATCTCCCAATCCGGTGAGACAGCGGACACGCTCGCGGCGATGCGCAAGGCGCGCGACGCCGGCGCCACCGTGCTTGCGATCACCAACGTGATGGGCTCGCAGGCCACGCGCGACGCCGACGGCGTGCTGTTCACGCGCGCCGGCCTTGAGATCGGCGTGGCGGCTACCAAGACGTTCGTCTGTCAGGTGGCTGTCATCTACCTGCTCGGCCTGCGCCTGGCCGAGCTGCGAGGCACGCTCTCCTCCGAGCGTCTGACGGAGTTGGTCAGCGAGATCAAGCGCTTGCCGCACTGCATCGACCAGGTGATCGCGAACGTCGACGAGCAGATCGAGCAGGTGGCCGAGGCGCATGCGCAAAACGAGTTCTTTCTCTACCTGGGTCGCCACGTTGGGTTGCCGGTTGCGCTGGAGGGGGCGCTGAAGCTGAAGGAGATCTCCTACATCGCGACGGACGCCTATGCGGCCGGCGAGATGAAGCACGGTCCGATCGCGCTGCTCGACGAGTCCACGCCCGTGGTTTGCGTGGCGACCGAGTCGCCGGTGCTGGAGAAGATCGTCTCCAACATGCAAGAGGTACGAGCGCGCGGCGCCCATGTGATCGCCCTGACGACTGAAGGCAACAGCTTGGAGGGCCAGGTTAACGTCGCGATCCCGGTGCCCGCGATCGACTGGATGTTGCAACCGGTGCTGGCCGTCATTCCGTTGCAGATGCTCGCCTACCGGATAGCCAGGCTGCGCGGCCTGAACGTCGATCAGCCGCGTAACCTCGCCAAGACCGTCACTGTGGAGTAGGCGCGCGTCTAGCATCCATCATCCTGCGCGCTAAAGGGGTGGATTTCCGGGTGAGCCCTTAGTATCGCTCGTCATGGCGGAGCTTCCCGACTGGTGCGAGCCGTTGCTCGACGCCCCGCAGATGCGGGCGGTCAACCGGTGGGCGATCGAGCAGCGGGGGATACCTTCGCTCGATCTGATGGAGCGCGCGGGGCAAGGCGTGGCTCGGGCTGTGGAAGAGCTTGCGCCCGACGGGCCCGTGGTCGTGGTGTGCGGCAAGGGCAACAACGGCGGCGACGGCTTCGTGGTAGCCAGGCTGCTGCGCGAGGCGGCAAGGGACGTGACGGTCGTGTGTTTGGCGGCCGGCGAGGAGCTCTCACCCGACGCGCGCGCCAACCTCGAGCACCTGCCTGGGGCGCCACCGCTGGCGCTCACAGATGACGCCGCCTCCGAGGCGATCGCGCACGCGCATGTGATCGTCGACGCGCTGCTTGGCACAGGCTTCTCGGGCGTCGCCCACGGAGCGGTGGCCGAGGCGATCGCGGCTATCGGCGGCGCGCCTGGGCTTGTCGTGAGCGTGGACATGCCCAGCGGGGTTGACGCAAGCAGCGGAGTTGTTGCAGGCCCTGTGATCATCGCAGCCAAGACCGTCACATTTCACGCGGCCAAGCCTGGTCTGTGGATCTATCCCGGCAAGGGCCACGCTGGTGAGGTCGACGTGATCGACATCGGGATCCCGCGCGGCGCGCCCGACGCGAGCGATATCGGCCTGATCTGTGACGACGTGCTCGATGCTCTGCCTGGCAGGGAGGCCGCGTCGACCAAGTTCAGCAGTGGCCACGTCGTCGTCGTCGGTGGCTCGCGTGGGCTGATGGGTGCCCCGGCGATGGCCTCGCTCGCCGCGCTGCGCGCCGGAGCCGGCTATGTGACCGCGTGCGTGCCGGCTTCGTTGCAACAGATCCTGGACGTGCAGCTGCTGGAGGTGATGACTCGTGGCCTGGCCGACGCGGATGGCGTGCTTACGCCCGAGGGACTGTCCGCGGTCAAGGACTCGCTTGGGCGCGCCGGCTGCCTGGCGCTTGGCCCGGGACTCGGTCGCGATCCCCAGAGCATGCGCTTCGTGCGCGAGTTGGCGCGTGAAGCGTCGCTTGCGCTGGTGCTCGACGCCGACGGCTTGAACGCACACGCTGGGTCGCTTGCTGGGCTTGCCGTGAGAGAGGCGCCGACGGTGCTTACGCCGCATGCCGGCGAGCTTGCTCGACTGCTGGGCATCGACAGCAAGCAGGTACAGAGTGAGCGGCTTGCACACGCGCGCAAAGCCGCCGAGCAGGCCGGGGCGATCGTTGTGCTCAAGGGCGACGACACGCTCATCGTCGAGCCCGGCGGCCGCGTCGCGATCAGTCGCGGCAACAGTCCTGCGCTTGCTACAGCCGGCACCGGCGACGTGCTCACCGGTACGCTCGCGGCCTTGCTCGCGCAAGGGATGGAACCATTTGCCGCAGCCGCCGCCGGCGTCAAGTTGCATGCGCAGGCAGGCCGCGAGGCCGCCCGCAGGCAGGGAGCGGCCGAGGGCGTCATTGCCGGCGACGTGATCGCTGCACTGCCTGCAGCGAGGCGCCAATGAGCGCGCGCCGCGCGATCGCGCGCGTCAACCTGGCGGCAATCGAGCGCAACTGCCGACGGCTGCGCGAGGAGCTGGAGCCGGGCTGCGAGCTGTGCGTGGTCGTTAAGGCCGACGGCTATGGTCACGGGGCAGCACAGAGCGCGCGTGCGGCACTCGAGGCAGGCGCGACTTGGCTTGCAGTGGCGGGTGCGCACGAGGCCGTGCAGCTGCGGCGGGCGGGTTTCGGCGAGGTGCGACTGCTCGTAATGGGCGCTCTGAGCCCGGTCGAGCTGGACGAAGCGCTCGCGGTCGAGGCCGACGTCGTCGTGTGGAGCGAGCAGATGGTTGGCGCCGTCGCGCAAGCAGGTGGTGGTCGTGTGCATGTCAAGCTCGACAGCGGCATGGGCCGGCTCGGCACGCGCGACGCAGAGCTTGGGCTGCGCGTGGCAGCACTTGCTGCCGAGACAGCGCGGGTCGAGTTGGTCGGGGCGATGACTCACTTCGCGACCGCCGACGACGAGCACGACCAGTTCTTTGCGCGCCAGCTCGAGACGTTCAGCAGCTGGGCCGAGCAGCTCAAGGCCTCATATCCGGACATCGTCGTGCACGCGGCCAACAGTGCCGCCACTCTGCGCGAGCCTCGCTCCCACTTCGACATGGTCCGCTGTGGCATCGGCGTATACGGAATGGACCCCTTCGGGCGCGACCCGCTCGCACGCCGGCTCGACCCTGTTCTCGAGCTTGTCTCCTATCTAGCCGAGGTCAAGGACTGCGCTCCCGGCCAGAGTGCCGGTTACGGGAGACGCTTCGTCGCCGAGCAGCAGACGCTGCTTGGGGTGATTCCGATCGGCTACGGCGACGGCTGGCGACGAGCGCTGTCGAACAACGGCGACGTGTTGATCGCCGCGCGGCGGCGGCCGATTGTGGGCACGGTCAGCATGGACAACCTGACGGTTGACCTCGGCGTTGACGCGCAGGCTCGTGACTTGCGCGGCAGCGAGGCCGTGCTGATCGGCGCGCGCGGTGAGCAGCGGATAACGGCCGAGGAAGTGGCGCTACGGATGAACACCATCAACTACGAGGTGACGTGCGCGCTGACCGGGCGCGTGCTGCGTGTCTACCACCATGACGGTCAGCTACCGGGCGAGCGGGCAGTCGGGCAGGTGGAGGACTCATCAAACCGGCAAGGCGGGGCGGCGCGCGCCTCGGCCGGGCCTGCAGCGCCCTCGCTCGGCGCGAGTTGATGGGCGCGCAGGCGCTCGAAATCGTGCGTTCGGCCCTGGCGGGGCGGCGCGCTTGGCTTGTCGGCGGAGCGGTACGCGACCGCCTGCTCGGACGGCCTGGAGCCGATCTGGACGTCGTGCTCGACGGCGACCCGGGGGAGGGCGCGCGCGCGATCGCGCAGACCGCTAAGAGCGCCGGAACTCCCGCGGCCTGCTTTGCGCTCTCAGAAGAGTTCGGGGCGTGGCGCGTGGTCGCGCTGGCCGATCGTCGATCCCCACGATCGACGATCGGTGGCGCTTGGCAGGTTGACGTGGAGGCGATGCGCGGCGACTCGCTTGAAGCCGACCTGCGCTTGCGCGACTTCACCGTCAACGCGATCGCCGAGCCCTTGGCTGGGGGAGAGCGGCTTGACCCGCTTGGCGGTCTCGGCGACCTGCATGCCGGGCGTCTGCGCATGGCGGGCCCGGATGCCTTCAAGGACGACCCGCTACGAGTCCTGCGCCTGGTGCGGGTTGCGGTCGAGCTGGAGCTGGAGCCCGAGCCCGACGCGATCGTGGCCGCGCGCGTGCAGGCGCCGCGACTGGAGCAGATCTCGCCCGAGCGCGTGTTCCTCGAGCTGCAGCGGATCGTCGCCTCGGCGCAGGCGCTGCGCGGACTGGAGCTAATGAGCGGGCTCGGCGCGACGCGCATTGTGCTGCCGGAGCTCGAAGCATTGCGTGGGGTGGAGCAGAGTCGCTTTCATCACCGTGACGTCTACGGCCACACGCTGGAGGTGTTCGAGCGCACAATCGAGCTGACCGCGGGTACGAGCGATTCCGGGCCGATCGCCGCACTGGGCGAGGAGCAGCGCGCGCCGGTGCTCGAGCTACTGGCGGAGCCGCTTGCCGACGGGATGACTCGTGGGCAAGGGCTGCGCTGGGCGGCACTGCTGCACGACGCCGCCAAGCCGGCCACACGCTCGGTGCGCGTGCTCGACCGGCGCGTGACGTTCCTCGGGCACGACGTACAGGGGGCGGAGCTCGCCCGGGATGTGCTCGGAGGGCTGCGTGCCAGCGTGCGTCTGCGCGAGCACGTCGCGGCGCTGGTGCGCCACCACCTGCGTCTCGGCTTTCTGGTACACGAGCCCCAGCCGCTGGCGCGCGGTACGGTCTACGACTACCTGCACGCCTGCGAGCCGGTGGAGGTCGATGTCACGCTGTTGTCGGTATGCGACCGGCTTGCCACGCGCGGCGCGAAAGCCGAGCAGGCGATCGCGGCGCACGTCGATCTGGCTCGACGGATGCTGGACGACGCGCTGCGCTGGCATCATGCCGGTGCGCCCAAGCCGCTGTTGCGTGGGGACCAGCTCGCGCGCGAGCTCGGCATCCCGCTCGGCCCGCGCGTGGGCGAGCTGCTGGCCGCGCTCGAGCGGGCTCAGTACACCGGCGAGGTCAGCACGCGCGAGCAGGCGCTTGCCTTCGTAGGGGCGCACGGCTCCAGGGCCGGCGGCAGCTGAGGGGAGACGCAGTTAGGATGGCCGCCATGAGCGAGCAAGACTGCATCTTCTGCAAGATCGTGGCGGGCGAGCTGCCGGCGACGATCGTCGATCAGGACGAGCACACGCTGGCCTTCATGGACATCAATCCCGCCACGCGCGGGCATGCGCTTGTGATTCCGCGCACTCACACCGCTGACCTATTGAGCATCGACGAGCGCGGGCTCGAGGCCGTCGTCGTCGCGGCACAACGCCTTGCGCGTCGCGCGAAGGAGCGCTTGGGAGCGGACGGGGTCAACGTGATCAACTCCTGTGGGGCCGCCGCTTGGCAGACGGTGTTCCACTTCCATCTGCACGTGATTCCGCGCTATCTCGACGATCCGCTGAAGCTGCCCTGGACGCCGGCGCCCGGCGATCCCGCCGAGATAGCCGCCGCGGCCGCGGCGATCGGGTCTGTGGCTTGAGCCCGGTTGCTGAGATCAAACTGCCGCCAAAAGGGGGAATAATGGCTTGCGCGTCGAACCGCTACATCGTGCCTGTTCCCGTGTTTCCTTTTGGATGTTCCATATGAGGCGCCTCATCACCACGATTGTGCTCGGCTGCGGACTGGCGCTTGCCATACCCGCCGGCTCGCAGGCCACTCTGACCGAAGTCGGTGTGATACCCGCCACCACGCCGGCAACGGTGCCCAGCTGTCCTACGCCCTCCTGCCTTGCCGTCAGTCGTACGACCGGCTTTCAGGTCAAGGTCGAAACGAACAACAACACCGAGGCAGCGCCTCGGGAAGGCACGATCGTCGCCTGGACGATCGCGCTCGGCAAGCCGACCGCGGCTCAGATCAAGTTCTTCAACGCCAACGAGGGTGGCGCGGCCTCAGCCGGCATCGCAATCCTACGCGCCGAAAAGAGCCCTAAATTGACCTACAGGGTGATCGGTCAGAGCCCGGTTGTTCCGCTGGAAAAGTACTTCGGCAAGACCGCCCAGTTCCCGCTCGCCACGACCATCGCCGTCAAGAAGGGCGACATCGTTGCCTTGACCGTGCCTACTTGGGCGCCGGCACTCGCGCTTGGCTTCGGCAAGGGGACCTCCTGGCGGGCAAGCAGAGGGAAGGGGCAGTGCACGACGACCGGCACCCAGACCGCACAGACCGGCATCGGTACCAGCGTGCAGTACTACTGCCTGTATCAGACCGCGCGCCTGACCTACAGCGCGACACTGATCTCCACGCCCTGATCTAAGGCGCGCTGGCGCCGCCGCTCGAGCCGACACTGCCAGAGGATTTTTCAGCGGGTTTTTCAGTTGCGGCTTTTTCGGAAGCCGCTTTTTCGCTAGCGGCTTTTTCGGCTGATTCGCCGCCTGCCGCTGTTCCTCCTGCGGCTTCCAAGCTGCTTTCTCCAGAAGCGCTTCCGCTGGATTCGCTGCCCCCTGTCGAGCTAGTGGGGGCTTCGCCAGTCGTCGGGGTCGTGGACGTTGTCGCGGTGGTCGAGGTTGACGTCGTTTCGGTCGCTTCCTTTTCGGCCGAGGTGTCGTTCGGCGGCGTTATTTCCGGGGTGCTCTTGGGGGTCGCGTCCGAGACGCTTGTGCCGCCGCAGGAGGAGAGACCGAGACCGGAGAGAAGTATCAGGGCACTCGCAGCGAGCGCGATCGCACGCGAGCGAGACGGGCGCTGGGTCACGCGCCGAGCGGGCCCATCCGCCGGCCGCAGGTGGGGCAATCGTTTAGGTCCTTCTGAGCCGGCTGCTCGCACCACGGACAGAAGCGCAGGTTCTCCACCGCCCACGGTAGACGCGAAGGGTCGGGGGCCAGCGGCAGCAGCTTGCCGACTATCTCCATCTCCTCGCCGGTGTCGCGGTCGCGGTATATCTCGCTAGGGAGGGCCTCCACCAGGACCTCTCGGCCAGTGGATGGGGTGCGTAGGCGGTAGCGCTGGCTCGTGCTCACGCCCGGCACTTTAGCGGAGCGTCCGGGCGGATGGGCGTGTGACTTGTGGCGCATGAGCGTGCGGGTAGACGGCGAATAGGCTGCAGAGATGCGCATCTTGATCTTCCACGGCTACCTGCTGAGCGGGACCGGCTCGAACGTCTACAACGCGCGCCTCGCCGAAGCGCTGGTTGGGCTCGGGCACGAGGTGCACCTCCTCTGCCAGGATCGCCACCCCGAGCGCTGCGCGTTCGTGGGGGCAGCCGGGGATTGGGACAGTGGCAGGCTCCGCGTGAGCGCGATCGGGGACACTCCGAGGGAGTCGGGTGGGGGGGCCGGCGAGTCGCGGAGCGGAGATCTGGAGGGAGACATCGATCGCGGCGACGGCGGCGCGATCCGGCCGTCTCCTGGCTGCACCGTCTATCGCCCGAACATCGGCGGGCTCCTGCCTCTGTACGTGCAGGATCGCTACGAGGGGATCGAGGCCAAGACCTTTGCCGACTGCTCGGATGAGGAGATTGCCGCCTACATCCGAGCCAACGTGGACGCCGTGCACGAGGTCGCCGAGCTGGTTCGCCCGCAAGCGGCGCTGGCAAATCATCTTGTGATGGGGCCGGTGATCCTGGCGCGGGCGCTTGGCGAGCAGACGCCCTATGCGGTGAAGGTGCACGGGAGCGCGCTCGAGTACACGGTCAAGCCCCAGCCCGAGCGCTTCATGGGCTTCGCTCGCGAGGGCCTTGCCGGCGCCAAGACGGTGCTTGTCGGCTCGCGACACACCGCTGAGAGCCTTTGGCGAGCGCTTGGCGAGGAGGATGGGGCTCAGGTCAAGCTGCGCACGCGTCTGGGTCCTCCCGGGGTCGACGTCGAGCGCTTCCACCCGCACGAGCCGCGAGAGGCTTGGGCGGCCATGCGCGGGCTGCAGCAACGCCTAAAGCGCGGCGCTCCCGCTTCGGTCGAGGAGTCATCGAGTGCTTTCACGCGCGACGAGCAGCTGGTTGCAGATGCGCTTGAGAAGATTTTGGATAGGAGGGGCGTGCTCGTAGCGTTCGTGGGCAAGCTGATTGTCAGCAAGGGCGTGGACCTACTGATTGCCGCTTGGCCGCTCGTGTCGATGGCGGCACCCGACGCGCAGCTTGCGATCGTCGGCTTCGGCGCTTACCGCACAGGTTTGGAGCGCCTCGTCGCGTGCCTCGCCACGGGCGATCTCGACGGCGCGCTGGAGATTGCCCGCCTTGGGCGTGCCTTGGAGGCTGAGGGAGGCGAGTCCCACGACCCGCGGCAAGCGACACCTCTGCGTCACCTGCTCGCGTTCTTGAGCTCGCTGTCCGGCGTCGAAGCTCAGCGCTACCTGGTTGCCGCTCGTGACCTCGATGAACGGATCGTGTTCACCGGGCGCCTCGACCACGAGGAGCTGGCGGAGGTGCTGCCCGCGTGCTCGGCGCTGGTCGTGCCGAGCACCTTTCCCGAGGCGTTCGGGATGGTCGCCGTCGAGGCTGGAGCGTGTGGTGTGCTGCCCGTGAGCGCCGCCCATTCAGGTTTGGCCGAGGTGAGCCAGGAGCTCGCCGGAGAGCTGCCGCCCGAGGCCGCCGCATGGCTTTCCTTCCCAGTCGACGACGACGCTGTGCAAGCACTTGGTGAGCGGCTCGTGGCCTGGCTGGGAGCCGATAGCGCCCTACGGGATCGCACCCGGGTGGCGCTGGTCGTGGCGGTGCGTGAGCGCTGGTCGTGGCAGGGCGTCGCGCGCGGGGTGATCGCGGCGGCGCGCGGAGAAGCCGTCGGCCGATCCTTCGGATAGAGTTGGCCCGCTGATGTATGGGGTGGGTTTGCATAGGGGGTCCTCTGCGCGCGGTGTCGGTGTACTGCTCGGAGCAGTTTGTCTGCTGTTCGTGCTCGCTGGCTGTGGCGATGCGGAGAAGGGCGACGACGCGAACCTGATCGTCGGCAAGCAGCAGTTCGTCGCTAAGTGCGGTTCCTGTCATACGCTCGCCCGGGCCAACACAAAGGGCACCATCGGTCCCAACCTCGACGAAGCATTTCGCGCGAGCATCGACGAAGGTCTGGAGCGCAACGCGATCCGCACGGTTGTCGAAGGCCAAGTACAGAACCCCAATCGTGAAGGGGTGATGCCCAGCGGGCTGGCAAGCGGCGCCACGTTGACCGACATCGCCTCCTACGTTGCCCAAGCGGCCGACCGTCCCGGCCAGGACACCGGACTGCTCGCCGACGCGGTGAAAGCGCCCGGTGCGGGCAAGCCGGCGGTCGAGAAGGCCGGCAAACTCGAACTCGAAGCCGACCCGCAGGGCCTGCTTGCCTACACCGCGAGCAAGGCCACGGCTAGCCCCGGCTCGGTGACCGTTTCGATGAAGAACATGTCCGGTGTCTCTCACAACATCGCGATCGAAGCCGGCGCGGGTGGAGCGAGCGGCAGCGGTCCTGTACTCGGTGCCACGACCTTCCAGACAAAGGGCACTGCTTCCATCACGGTCAAGCTCAAGCCCGGCACTTACACGTTCTTCTGTCAGGCTCCAGGCCACCGCGCGGCTGGAATGTACGGCACTCTCACAGTCAAGCCCTGAGGTCCGTGGACGCGGCGCATTCCTGCGTCCTCACTTGCTTATGTGCTGGCCGATCGGCGATCCCGTCGATCGGCGATCGGTACACTGCGCTCGTTGCGTCCTTGGACTGCTTGGTCCACGAACCTCAGGGCAGCAATACGACTGACGTTAACTTCGATTCTCAGAGTACGGCGCGCAGGATGAGGATCAGCGCGACGATTGCGGCGATCACGGCGATTGCATAGAGCAGGAAGCGAAATGCCTCGTCCTCCGTGCGCAGCGGGTTCAGCACGTTGGTTTAGGCCTGATCGGTCTCAGATCACATAGACCGTGGTGTAGACCACGATCCACATGATGTCCACGAAGTGCCAGTAGATGCCGGGGATTTCGATGCCACGATGCTCCTCTGGCGAGTAGTGGCCGCGGAAGGCTCTGATCGTGACGGTCAGCAGTAGCAGCAGGCCGATGAACACGTGCGCGCCGTGCAGGCCGGTGAGTGAGTAGAAGATCGTCGCCTGGGCCTGGTCCTGAGGGGCAAAGCCGATGTTGGCGTACTCGTTGATCTGGATGAACAGGAAAGCGCAGCCGAGCAGGAAGGTCGTCAATATGCCCGCCTTCAGGCCGAAGCGGTTGCCTTTCTTGATCGACTGCTCGGCCCAGTGCAGCGTGAACGAAGAGGAGACAAGGATCGCTGTGTTCACGCCGGCGACTTCCAGCGGCAGGTGCATACCGGGCGCCGGCCACGGGTCGCCCTGGGCTACGCGGATGAAGAAGTAGGCCGTGAAGAAGGCCCCAAACACCATTATCTCGGAGATGATGAAAAGCAACATCCCTAGCAGCGGCGGCTCCACGCGCGAGCTGCGGTGTGCCGCGGGCGGGCCATGGTGCTCGCCCGCGTGGGCGTCGTGCGCGGCTGTGTGGGCGATACTGGCGGCCTCCATGATCTTTCCGCAGCCTTCTAGCTTGCGGCCGCGGCCGCGGTAGTGTTGGAATCGAGTGTCACGACCACATGCTCGACCGGAACTGTGGTCGCGTGGCCGACGCGCTCGATCAGGTTCGAGCGCAGCCATCCGGAGCGCTCTTTGGGGAGCGTCGAGATGACGACGTCGTCCACCTTGAACAGCTCCAGTGCGTTCATCGTCGCCGTGTAGGGGTCTGGGTCGCCGATCATGCCAGCGCTCAAAAGGCCTGCGGCATCGAGTCGCTCGAGCATCGTGCCCAGACGTATGCGCGCCTCGCGGTGAGCTGCGCCGCTGCGGTCCTGCTGGGGGATCACAGCGATGAACATGTGGGGCTCGCCGCCGGCCGCCTTGGCGCTGAGGCGGTCGATCAGCTCCTCGCCGCTGGAGGTCTTGTGTGCGACGACCAGCGTCACCGCGAACGGCAGGCTTTCCTGGGTCAGGTTGACGACGACGTGCTCCACGGGTAGGCCTGAGGCCCGCTGCACCCGCTCGATCAGGTCCCTGCGCAGCCAGCCCGACTGGGTGGCAGGATGTGTGGAGATGATCACCTCGTCCGGGCGGCGCTGCGCGATTGCGTCCATCGTCGCCAGGAACGGGTCGTGGTCGCCGACTTCGCCGGTGGCGGTGATGCCCTCTGTGGCGAGCAGTGACGTCGCGAGGTTGACGCGCACCTGTGCCGCTTCGCGCACGACGTTGTCGTGGATCACGAGCCCCGCCGTCGGCTTCGTCTGGGGAACGACGAGGCGGAAGGTCACATCGTCTTCGGCCGCGCGTGCGCGCACGACCTCGAGCAGCTTCTCGCCTCCAAGGGTGCGGTTGGCTACGACCAGGATCTCTTTCATCGGACCGTTTGCTCCTTCACTCGGTGGCTGCGTGGAAGACTGTGCCCGAACCGCCGGCGGCGCCGCCCACGGTGGCTGGCGTCGGCGGGGGGCGAAGGTGCCGTGTACCGCCCCTGGTACGCCGTACTCGTAGGGCCCGCCGACGACGGTGGGGATGCGGTCGAAGTTGAAGATCGGTGGCGGCGAGGAGACCTGCCACTCGAGCGTCATCCCGCGCCAGGGGTTGGCCGCCGCGCGTGGGCCGCCGCGCCAGCTGGTGACCATGTTGTAGACGAAGATCAGCGTGCTCGCCCCGAGCGCGAAGCTCGCGAGCGAGATGAACAGGTTGGCGGTGGCGAACTGTGAGGAGTAGGTGGCCACGCGGCGGGGCATACCTTCCAAGCCGAGCAGGTGCATAGGAGCGAACGTGAGGTTGAAGAACACGAACGTGCTCCAGAAGTGCCACTTGCCCAGGCGCTCGTCGAACATGCGCCCGGTCATCTTCGGGAACCAGTAGTAGGCGCCGGCGTAGATCGTCATGACCGAGCCGCCGAACAGCACGTAGTGCAGGTGGGCCACGACGAAGTAGCTGCTGCTCACGTCGATGTCGAACGGCAGCATCGCGAGCATCACGCCACTGATGCCTCCGAGCGTGAACGTCACCAGGAAGCCGAGCGTGAACAGCATCGGCGTGTCGAGATGCAGCACACCGCGCCACAGAGTCGCAAGCCAGGAGAAGATCTTGATACCCGTCGGCACCGCGATGATGCAGGTCGTGATCGCCATCGGGATGCGGATCCACGCAGGCATACCGGAGGTGAACATGTGGTGTGCCCACACGGTGAAGCCGAGCCCCACGATCGCAAGCAGCGAGAAGGCCATCATCCGGTAGCCAAAGATCGGCTTGCGCGCCTTCACGGCGATGATTTCGCTGACGATCCCGAAGCCGGGCAGCATCATGATGTAGACGGCCGGGTGCGAGTAGAACCAGAAGACGTGCTGGTACATGAGCACGTCCCCGCCCTTGCCGGCGTTGAAGAAGTTGAAGCCCAGGCCACGGTCCAGCAGCACGAAGAACTGCGAGGCCGCGATGAACGGAGTGGCGATCACCACCAGCAGCGAGGTGGCGAAGTTGGCCCACACGAGCAGCGGCATGCGAAAGAAGCTCATTCCGGGCGCGCGCATCGTAATGATCGTCACCAGGAAATTCAGCGCCGTCATGATCGAGGAGGCTCCCGCGAACTGCACTCCGACGGAGAAGAAGTCCTGTCCAATCGGTGCGTCGATCGACAGCGGAGCGTAAGCGGTCCAGCCGTCGGCGAAGGCGCCGCCGGGAGCGGCAAAGCTCAACAGCATCATCGCGCCTGCAAGCGGCAGCAGCCAGTAGGAGAGCGCGTTCAGGCGCGGGAAGGCCATGTCGGGCGCGCCGATCATGATCGGCAGCACGTAATTGGCAAAGCCCGCGAACACGGGGATCACGAACAGGAAGATGAGCAGCGACGCGTGCACCGAGAAGAGCCCGTTGTAGGTGTTCGCGCTGACGAACTGCGCGCCGGGCTGGGCCAGCTGAGCGCGCATCAGCATCGCCATCAGCCCCCCTACGAGCAGGAAGAAGAACGCGGTGACCGTGTACTGGATGCCGATCACCTTGTGGTCGGTGTTGATGCGGAAGTAGTCCTTCCAGCTGTAGGCCCCGTGCCCGGAGTGATCCTCAGGGCGAGTCGGGCGCCCGGCGGCCCAGTAGAGCCAGTAGTCGAATCCGCCGAGGCCGAAGAGGAAGAAGATTGGAGCGGAGAGCAATGAGACCGCCATCACGGCTTCCTCGTTGAGGAAGTGATGGTAGGTGGTATGGCCGGTGGCCATGCGCACCAGCCAAGTCAGTCCGGCGGCGAACGCGATCCCGAGCGCCAGCCCGAAGAAAGCGCGATACAAGCCCGGAGCGCGCAACCGGACGACCATCAGCTTGCTTCCCTTTGGTGTCCAGCCATGCCGATCATCGAATCGCATCTCCCCATTGCATCGATCACCTTACCCTCACTAAGCGCTCGACGGTGTGCTCGTCTGATGTTTCAGCCAGATGCGGAATTGGGCGGGTGTCACGACGTGAATCGCCGAGCGCATCAGCGAATGCCCGACGCCGCAAAGCAGGTTGCACACGACTGGATAGGAGCCCAACAGGTCGGGCGTCGCCCGGTAGCTGGTTGTGATGCCGGGCACCGCGTCGATCTGTAGCCGGAAGGCGGGGATCCAGAAAGCGTGGATCACGTCGAGCGAATGGATCTTGAATTCGACCGATTCGTTATCGGGCACGTACAGCTGTGTCGTCTTCAGCGGCACACCGCCGGTTACCGAGCGCGGATACGCGTAGGACCACTCGAACTGACGGCCTGTGACTTCGACCACCATCTCCTTGGCGGGCTTCCTTTCGTTTTCGTGCAACACGACGAACGAATAAGAAACGAGACCGAGCAGGAGCACGGCCGGGAACACGGTCCAGATCACCTCGAGACGCGTGTTGCCATGGATCGGCGGCCCGTCCTTCTCCTCCTCGCCCGGCTTCATACGGAACTGCCAGACCGAGAACAGGATCACCGTGACGACCAGCACGAAGATCGGCACCGAGGCGATCACGAGCACGTGGTAGAGCGTGTCGGTGTGGTGCGCCTGGATGGATGCCTGCGGCGGAAACCATTTGATCGTGTAGCTGAGCACGATCCCGATCGCGGTCGCGAGCACTCCCGCCACGATCGTCCCCACAATCGTGCGCTTTGACATCTCAGGCGCCCCCTCGGTGCGCCGCGCTGCTGTTCAGGGCAAGCCCGTACATCGCCATGGATGATCCTAATGCTTCGGGCCGATGGACGCGTTTGTAGCGTTGGCACGTCCCGGTTTGGCTCGGGCTACCGCGGGTATGCCAGATGCGGCGGCAGGCGCTTGACGGAGAGCGCTACACGCAATACATTGAGACAAACGTTGCAAACATCGATGAGGATCGGAGATGGAGGCGATGCAGGTTCGAGACGGGATGAGTCAGGTGGTCTTGACGATCGGCCCCAGCCACACGCTGCGCGAAGCCGCAAGGCTGATGTCCGAGCGCCACGTTGGCGCCGCGGTGGTACTCGATCCCGATTCCGGTGGGCTCGGGATCTTGACCGAGCGCGACGTGCTTGCCTCTGTCGGCGCCGAGCAGAGTCCGGAGCTCGAGCTCGTGGCCGATCACTTGACCCGCGACGTCGTGTTTGCTGAGCCATCCTGGTCCTTGGAGGAGGCCGCTGCCACGATGGTTCGCGGCGGCTTTCGCCACCTGATCGTCGTCGAGCATGGAGAGACAATGGGGATCCTCTCTGTGCGTGACGTCGTGCGCTGCTGGACAGATGAGGGGGCTATTTGCCCTGTCCCAGCAAGCGCAGCCGTGGGGTGAGCAGGGAAGGTAGAACGCCTTTAGGGGCAGGTGTGACCTTCCACCGGGGCCGCGCGTGATTAGAGAATCGCGCGCGGCGCCTCACCGAGCGCTACAGCGAGTCAGTGGTGGTGATCGAGTGGGAGCTCGTCGATTTCGCGGCGTGTGTCCATGATCCAACGGACTACGCATACGATCGTAAGGATTACGCCTGCAACCAGCAGGATCTTGCTGAGCGTGATGCCGATCACCGCGAGCGTGATGCCTGCCGCGGTCAACAGCGGCAGGATCGTCGGCCCAGGAAGGTGGATCTCCTCGCCGGTTGGCGGGATCTCGGGGTCGAGCGGGCTCATGAGAGGTACGCCGCCGCGACGATGAACGTCAGTCCGAACATGAACATGCAGATGCCGGCCACGATCAGGCCGGCACGGATGTTCTTCTTGGCGAGGCGACGATCCATGAGGACGTGAAGATTACAACTTCGTGGCGACGAGCATCGCGCTCAGGCACGTCTCAAGCTGACTCACGGCAATGAGCATCGTGTTCTGTTCGCAACTGCCATCCAGGGCCGCGAAAAGCCCCGGCGCTCTCAGAGCTTCACGTCGGCGACCATCGCGCAGAACAGCAGCGCCAGGTAAGCCAGTGAGAACAGGTAGAGCTGCAGCGCGCTGCGTCGATCAGCGCGTCGATAGAGCCGCACGGCGCCGGCGATAAAGCCAAGCCCAAGGATCAGCGAGGCGGTCAGGTAGATCCCACCGAAGCCGCCGGCGCAGAAGGGCAGCTGCGTGACCGCGTACAACAGCACGGTGTAGAGCAGGATCTGTCTGCGCGTCTCGGCCTCACCGCGCACGACTGGCAGCATCGGCACTCCCACCTTCTCGTACTCGTCCTTCATCAGCAGTGACAGTGCCCAGAAGTGCGGTGGTGTCCAGAAGAACACGATGAAGAACAGCAGCACGGCGATCCCGTTGACAGAGCCGGTCACCGCGGCCCACGCGACAAGTGGCGGGACCGCACCTGCCGCTCCGCCGATCACGATGTTCTGCGGCGTGCGCCGCTTCAGCCACATCGTGTAGACGAGCACATACCCGAGGAAGCCGGCAAACGAGAGACTCGCCGCAAGCACGTTGACCGTCAGTGACAGCTCCAGGAAGGAGAGCCCCGCCAGAATGCATCCGAAGGTGAGCGCCGCGACCGGGGCTACCCGACCGGAGGGCACAGGTCGGTTGGCGGTGCGCGCCATGCTCGCGTCGATGTCGCGGTCGAACCAGTGGTTGACCGCACCGGCGCCGCCCGCGGAGAGATAGCCACCGAGGCAGGTCAACGCGATCAGCGCCACCGATGGATCTCCGGCGACGAGCATCGTCGTGATCGTCGTCAGCAGTAGCAGCGACTGCACCTTCGGCTTTGTCAGCTCGAGATAATCCGAGAGCAGCTGACGCGTGCGCGAGGGCGCGGCGAGAGCGCGGCCGGGCGCTTCCAGCGACTGCGTCAAGCCGCTACGGCTCACAACGTTAGACCCCGACTTGCGTGGCTCCGGCAGGCACGGTCGCGCCTCCGGGGGCCGGCACAGCAGAGGTGCGCTGCTCGATCTCGCGGCGAATGTCCTTCATCGGCTCGTAAGAGCGTACTAGCGGAATCACGTCGAAGTTGTTGGCCGGCGGAGGAGAGGTCGTAAACCACTCAAGCGAATTGGCCTTCCAGGGGTCCGGCCCGGCGATAGCGCCGTGCTTGAGGCTGCGTGTGACGTTGATGATCGTCACGAGCACACCGGAGGCGAGCACGAACGAGCCGATCGTCGAGATCAGGTTGTAGAGCGCGAGGTTGCCAACGTTGTCGTACTCGTACACACGTCGTGGCATCCCGTCGAGGCCGATCACGTGCTGGATCAGAAAGGTCATCAGGAATCCGACGAACATCAGCCAGAAGCTCAGCTTGCCGAGGCTCTCGCTGAGCATCCTGCCGCTGATCTTTGGGAACCAGAAGTAGATCCCGGCGAAGATCGTGAACACGGCTCCGCCCATCAACACGAAGTGGATGTGGGCTACGACGAAGTAGGTTTCGTTCAGTTGCCAATCGACCGGGAAGACGGCCAGGAACACTCCGGAGATGCCACCGATCATGAACAGCGCGATGAAGCCGGCGCTGAACAGCAGCGGCGTCTTGAATTCGATCGCGCCGTGCCACAGCGTGGCGATCCAGTTGAAGATCTTCACGCCCGTCGGCACCGCGATCAAGAAGGAGCTCATCATCACGAAGATCAGGAGCGCCTCTGGGATCGGCGCGGTGAACATGTGGTGCGCCCAGGTCAAGAAGCCGAGGAACGCGATCGCAACTGTTGATGCTGCGATCGCCTTGTAGCCGAAGATCGGCTTGCGCGCGAACACGGGCAGGATCTCCGAGACGATGCCAAAGCCCGGCAGCACCATGATGTAGACCTCGGGGTGCCCGAAGAACCAGAACAAGTTCTGCCACAAGAGCGCCGAACCGCCGTTGGCGGGATCGAAGAAATGGGTGCCGAAGTGCCGGTCGGTCAGCAGCATCGTGACCGCTCCGGCGATCACGGGCATCGCGAAGATGATCAGGATCGAGTAGGTCAGGATCGCCCAGATGAACAGCGGCAAACGGCCCCACGACATTCCGCGAGCGCGCATGTTGGCGATCGTCACGTAGAAGTTCATCGCGCCGAGGATCGAAGACAGGCCGGTGAGGTGGATCAGATAGATCCACGCGTCCTGGCCGCCCCCGGGCGAGTAGGTGATGCTGGATAGCGGCACGTAGCTTGTCCAGCCCGCTTCCGGCGGGTTCCAAAAGATCGAGGCGTAGAAGACGATCCCGCCGGCCAGCAGCAGCCAGTAGGAGAGTGCGTTCAGGCGTGGATAGGCCATGTCGCGTGCGCCCACCATCAACGGCACGAAGTAGTTGGCAAGGCCGGCCATCATCGGCACGACGAACAGGAAGATCATCGTCGTCCCGTGCATCGTGAACAGCTGGTTGTAGATCTGGGGCGAGACCAGCGTGTTGTTGGGCACGCCCAGCTGCAGGCGGATCAGCAGAGCCTCGACGCCGCCGAGGATGAAGAACGCGAAGGTCGTGACCATGTACATGATCCCGATGCGCTTGTGATCGGTCGTCGTGATCCAGCTCGCCCAGCCTTTCGGCTCGGGCTTGACGTCGTGCGCGACTACTTGTGGGATCGGGGCTGCGTAGGTGGCCATCTTCTTGCTGGGCTCCTAGTGTCCGGAGTCGGAGATTCGCTGGTGGGTGCGGCAAGGGCTGCGCATCACGGGTTCTGGACCTGTCCGGCACCGACCTGCTTGTTGAGCTTCGCGCGTGCCACCGCGGCCTGTGCGTTGGCTTCGGCGATCTGCTTCTTCTGGTAGGCCAGCCACGCTTCGAACTGCGCCGGCGGGACAGCCTTGACGGTGGCAGTCATACGCGCATGACCGCGCCCACAGATGAGCGCGCACTGGCCACGAAAGATGCCAGGTTTTTCGATCTTGAACCAGGTGTAGTTGTGGTAGCCGGGCACTGCCTGGAACTTGCCGCCGAGCTGGGGTACCCACCACGAGTGGACTACGTCGGCGGAGACGATGTTGAGCGTCACCGTGGTTTTGGTGGGCACCACCATCTCCTGATAGGAGTACGGGGCCCCGAGGCCGTCTGCTTCGTTTGCGCCCGGGTAGACGTATTGCCATACGAACTGACGACCCACCACTGTGATCTTCAGCGACTTGCCGTTCGGAGGCAGCTTTTGCTGGGCACTCGCATACAGCCGTGAGCTGTCGCTGACGAGATGTTCGCCTTCGGGGCTCGAGTTGACTGGATCCTGGATCGAGGAGAGCTTGGCAAACGTGAGCCCAGCCAAAGCCAGCAGGATCACCGCGGCGCCTACGGTCCAGCCGATCTCAAGGCGCGTGTTGCCGTGAATCTGGGCGGCCACGGCGCCCTTGCGCGCGCGAAAGCGGAATAGGGCATAGCCGAGTGCCCCCTCGACCAGCACGAAGATCACGAGCGCCACATACAGCGTGATCTTGTAGAGGCTGTCGATCTGATCGGCGTTGGACGACCCGCCCGATTGGGGGGTGAAGAACGCGAGGGGTGTGGCAAGCAGATGACTCAAGGCCGGCGGGATTCTATTCAGGAGCGGACGGAACGCGCGTGCCCAACAACCGGAACCGGCGCAAATGGCTTTGCGAAAGGCGCCATGAAGCTGCTCGAAAGCTACTCAACGCCCCGAAAAATTGGCCGGACGCTTTGTCAAGAAGGCGCTGACGCCCTCAACGAAGTCATCGCTACCGGCCATCTCTTGCTGAAGCGTCGCCTCCAGCTCAAGCTGCTCAGCCATGTTCGAGTACAGCTGGGCATTGAGCAGGCGCTTGTTAGCGGCATAGGAGCGCGTCGGTCCGGCGGCCAAGCGTGCCGTCAGCGCGGCGCTCTCGTGTGCGAAGTCCTCATCGGCAAGGACGCGATTTACGAGTCCCCAATCGAATGCCTGGGCCGCGGACACGCGCTCGCCTAGCATGGCCATCTCGGCGGCCCGCGCCATTCCAACACGGGTGGGAACGAATAGCGACGAGCCCCCGTCTGGCACCAGTCCGATGTTGACGAAGGCGAGCAGGAAGTAGGCGCTCTGCGCTGCTAGCACCAGATCACAGCAAAGCGCCAGCGAGCATCCGATACCGACCGCGCCGCCATTTACCGCCGCCACGACCGGCTTTTCCATCTCGCGGATGGCGTGCATGATCGGGTGGTAGCGCTCGGTGAGCACTCCGTAGACGTTCGGACGTCCCTCGGGCGTCAGGTCGTCTCCGCTGATGTCGCGCAGGTCGGCGCCTGAGGAGAAGGCCCGCCCGGCGCCTGTGATGCGGACGGCCCGGACGGCCTCGTCAGTGGCTGCTTGACTGAGCGCCGCCAGCAGGTCTTCGCCCAGCTGCTTGTTCCAGGCGTTCAGGGCCTGCGGCCGGTTCAGCTCGATCGTCGCCGCGCCGTTGAGGAGGGTGAGGTTGACTGTGTCGAGCTGCATCGGCGTAGGAGTTTATGGTGTGTGGCGATGGGCAGACCTGTGATCGGCATATGCACGGCGCTCGAGCGGGCCCGCTGGGGCATGTGGGACCAACAGGCGGTTCTGCTCTCGCGCAGCTATGTGGAAGCGGTGCAGCGTGCCGGGGCGCTTGTCGTGATGCTGCCTCCTGACGAGCTCTTGCTCACGAGTCCCGAGGAAGCGCTCGACTTGCTCGACGGTCTCGTGGTGGCGGGCGGAGCGGACATCGACCCGGCAAGTTATGGGGCGCAGCCTCATCCAGAGACGCTCGACACCGTCCCAGAGCGTGACCGCTTCGAGATCGCGCTGGTGCGCGCCGCGGTCGAGCGCGAATTGCCGGTGCTCGGCATCTGCCGCGGCATGCAGCTGATCAACGTGGCCTATGGCGGCACGCTGCTGCAGCATTTGCCCGAGCGCTTCGGACATCACGAACATCTGCGCGTGCCAGGCACCTTCGACGGTGCCGACCACGACGTCGAGTTGGTCGAAGGATCGCTTGCCGCACGCGCTGCCGGAGAGACCCACCACGCCACTAAGTCCCACCATCATCAGGGTGTGGACCGGCTGGGCAAGGGGCTTCAAATCAGCGGTTCCTCGACGATGGATGGTCTGCCCGAGGCAATCGAGATGCCCGATCGACGTTTCGTGCTTGGCGTGCAATGGCACCCCGAGGCTGATGAGACCAGTCGCGTCGTTGGTGCGCTGGTCGCGCAGGCCACGGAGCACATGAGCGAGCGCACTGCCGAGGAAGCTGCCGCCTAGGGTCATATACTGCTCGCCCCGTGCGGGGGTCGAAGGCCATCAGGACAGCCGCCTGGGGTCTGGTGGCCGCGGGCGCGATGGCGCCGCTCCTGCGCAAGCGCCTACCGACGCCACCGATCGTGGCTCAGACGGTCGCGTTCGCCGCTCCGATCGGCCTATGCGTGGCTGTACGCCGCTCGCGCACGCGCGACGTTGCGGTTTGCGCTCTGCAGATGTGGGCCTACCTGGCGGCCTACAAGGCTCCTCACGACGACGAGAGCGCCCAGGAGAGACGGGTGCTCGTCGACTACCCGATCCGCTGCGACCGCGTGCTCGGGCTGGGCCAATTGCCCACCGTGCGCTTGCAGCGTAGGCTCGCCCGTGGGCAGTGGCGGCTCGGTGATCGGGTGCTTGTCTGGGCGCACTGGCTTTGGTTCCTGGTCCCGCACGGAACGCTCGTCTACATCATGTTGCGTTACCGCTCGCGCTTCGATAGCTCCGCAGTGATGACCTACGCGGTGTTCGATCTCGGCGCGATGGTCTACTGGATCCTGCCCACCGCACCGCCGTGGTATGCGGCAGGGCATGCCGGTCGAGGCCGGCATTTCAACGGTCGCTTGCTCGGTGCGTCGAGCACGAACGGCACCTCACACGATGTCGCTATGAGGCCCGCAACGATGACATCAACGGGTGCCAATGACATAGCGGTCAGGCGAATGATGGTGGAATATGGGGAGTTCTTTTGGAAAGACGGCTGGGGCCCCCTTTACAGTGTGCTTGGAGGCAATCCACTGGCCGCGATGCCCTCGTTGCACTTCGCCACATCGATGATGGCCGCTCAGCTGCTCGCAGAGACTGGGCCGGTTGCCGGTGCCCTGGCTTGGGGCTATACCGCGACGCTCGGCTTTGCGCTCGTGTATCTCGGCGAGCACTACGTCGTCGATTTGATCGCCGGGGCAGCGCTGACGACCACGGTGCGCCGCTTGGGTCCACAGGCAAGTCCGGGGCTACGACGCTTTGGTGCGGCGGTGGCGGCTATCGAGGCCCTGGCACATGATGCGACATGAGCCTGCGGGGAGATGAGATGAGCGCGGCAGATTCCTCCGCGCGTGAGCGCGCCGCGGCCGACCAAGAGGAGACGATTGCGAGGGAGGATCGCGCCGCGGCCAATGGCAAGGCGGTCGACCAAGAGGATGTGTCGGTGCCGGCAGATCCCGCCGCGCTCGATGGGGGTAGTGGCGACGAGCAGATGCCACGTGTGCCGGTCACGCGGCGCAGCGCGGTCGCCTTCGGCGTATTTGTCCTCTCGGCGGTCGCGTTCCTATATTTCGTACTGCCCAAGCTCACCGGTTTCAGCAGCACCGCCCATCGCATCGAGAGTGGCGACACCTGGTGGATCGCGATCGGGGTGCTGCTGGAGATCTGTTCGTTCGCGGGCTACGTCGTGCTCTTCCGCGCGGTCTTCGTACGCGATCCCAGTCCGATTGGCTGGTCTGAGAGCTACCAGATCACGATGGCTGGGTTGGCAGCCACGCGCCTGTTTGCCGCCGCCGGTGCCGGTGGCATCGCGCTCACCGCTTGGGCGTTGCGCCGCTCGGGTATGGAGGCGCGGCTGGTGGCGTGCCGGATGGTTGCCTTCATGGTGTTGCTGTACGTGGTCTATGCCGGTGCTGTATTGCTCGACGGGATCGGTATGGGCACTGGCCTACTTCCCGGCGAAGGGTCGTTTGCGCTGACGATCGTGCCGGCCGTCGTTGCCGCGCTGCTGTTTGCGGTGGCCGGTGCGATGGCGCTGCTGCCAGGCGACGTCGAGCGGCGTCTGGCTCGCTGGGCCGCCGGCTCGGGTCGCCTGGAGCGCTGGCTGGCAAGCGCAGTGACCGTGCCCGCGCTGGCGGCAAGCGGTGTGCGCACAGCGATCGAGCTGGTCCGCGAGCGCGACCCAGGGTTGCTGGGAGCGCCGGCTTGGTGGGGATTTGACATCTGCGTGCTTTGGGCCTGCTTTCACGCATTCGGCTCCGCGCCGCCGTTCACAGTCATCTTGATGGCCTACTTCCTTGGCATGGTCGGCAACCTGCTGCCGCTGCCGGGCGGGCTCGGCGGCGTCGAGGGCGGGATGATCGGCGCCTTCGCGGCCTTCGGGGTCAATCTCGACCAAGCGGTGCTCGCAGTGCTTGCTTACCGTGCGATCTCCTTCTGGCTGCCCACTGTCCCGGGTGCGATCGCCTATTTCCAGCTGCGCCGCACAGTGGCGCGCTGGCGCAGCGAGCAGGCTGCTCCCAAGTCGAGCACAGCAAAGCCGATCGAGACCGCTGGACCGCTTCACGCCTAGCAAACGCGCTATACTTTACAAAGTAAAGCGAGTGCTGGCCGGGCTTTGATGGGCGCGGGGCGTGCGAGCTCCGAGCGCTGGATTGGCTACCTTGAGTTGACGGTGCTCGCGCGGACGAGCGGAAAACGAGCTTAGAGACGGGAGTCAGCGAGATGGCGGAGGTCGAGAACACGATCATCATCGGCAGTGGACCCGCGGGATATGCGGCGGCGCTGTACACCTCGCGCGCCAACCTCTCGCCGCTCGTAGTGGAGGGCTTCGCCTGGGGCGGTCTGCTGCAGCAGACAACCGACGTCGAGAACTATCCAGGCTTCCCCGAGGGCATCATGGGCCCCGACTTGATGATGAAGCTGCGCGAGCAGGCCGAGCGTTTCGGCGCGACGCTCGAGACCGACCAGGTCGAGCGCGTGGAGCTTGCCAATGAGCCGGGCGGAGTGCACAGCGTGTGGGTTGGCGACACCGAGCATCGTGCACGCACCGTGATACTCGCGATGGGGGCCGAGCACAAGAAGCTCGGGGTGCCCGGCGAGGAGGAGCTGAGCGGCCGTGGCGTCTCCTACTGCGCCACGTGCGACGCCGCTTTCTTCAAAGACGCCAAGACCGTGATCGTCGGCGGCGGGGACTCGGCGATGGAGGAGGCCATCTTCCTCTCGAAGTTCGCCAGCAAGGTCACCGTCGTGCATCGCCGCAAGGAGTTTCGCGCCTCGAAGATCATGCTCGAGCGGGCGCGCGAGCAGGCGAACATCGAGCTGCTCACCCCTTATGCTGTCGAGCGTTTCGAGCCCGGCGAGAACGGTGCTCTCGGCGTCGCCAAGCTGATCAACACCGAGACCGGCGAGCCACGCGAGATCCCGATCACAGGTGCTTTCATCGCCGTCGGCCACGAGCCTCAATCCTCACTCGTGGACGGTCAGATCGAGTTCGACGAGAACGGGTATGTGAAGGTCGAGGGTCGTTCCACTCGCACCAACAGGCCTGGTGTGTTTGCCGCCGGCGATCTTGTCGATCACACATACCGCCAGGCGATCACCGCGGCCGGCTCAGGCTGTCAAGCGGCGCTTGACGCCGAGTGGTACCTGCGTGACACGCCCGAGGTGCCCACGCCCGAGGGGATGCCTGTTGGGGACTTGGCCGAGGCGCAGTGGGCGGCACCCGCCCCGGTCGCCGACGCGACCTCCTGAGAATCGACGCAGCGGTCGCGGCCGCATCGCGGATCAGCGGGCTTTCGGCTGTAAGGCAGCGAAATACGGGAGTGGGGAGGTGGTGCTCCGCGCGCGTCGGGGTCAGCCGGCTTCGGCTGCGAGGCGTCGCAACGCTGGTGCGGGACGGTAGCGCTCCTCGCGGTACTCGTCGCCGAGGGCTTCGAGCGTGTTGAGCACGTGGGCGGGGCCGATCTCGCGCATCCAGGCGAACGGGCCACGCGGGTGGCTGAGGCCGAGCATCATGCCGGTGTCGATGTCATCGGCCGAGCCGACGCCTTCGCCAAGTGCGAACGCCGACTCGTTGATCACCTGGCACACGATCCTTGAGAGAACGCCGGCGGGGGCGGGTTGCACGCGCTCGGTGTGCAGTCCTAGGTCCCTGAAGGCCTGCTCGCCCGCCTCGCCGGTGACCTCGACCAGGGCGAGTGGCACGATCGCGTAGAAAGGCTCGCCGTCCACTGTGCCGCCGAGCCCGTCGACGGCGATCTTAGGGCCACTCCGGCCGGGGGCGAGCGCGCGCAGCGCGTCTGCCACTGGCCCGCTGCCCGTCACGATCGCGTCGCCTCTGCCGGTGGGCGGATCCGGGTCTGCGGGCCGATGCAGGCCATCTCCGCTGTAGTCGTAGTAGCCGCGACCCGTCTTGCGTCCGTGTAGCCCGGCCGCCACCTGGCGCGCCTGGATCGGGGAGGGACGCCAGCGCGGCTCGCCGAAGCTCAGCTCGTAGAAGCTCTTTGAGACATCGAAGCCGGTGTCAACGCCCACAAGGTCGCTCAGCTCGAACGGCCCCATGCGAAAGCCGCCGCCGAGTCGCACGATGCGGTCGATCGTCTCGACGTCCGCGACTCGCTCCTGCAACAACCGCAGCGCCTCCAGGCCGAACGGGCGGTTGCAGCGGTTCACGATGAATCCCGGAACGTCGGCCGCGCGGATCACGTCCTTGCCCATCGCGAGGCCGGTTGCCTGCGCTACCGCCAGCGCGCGCTCGTCGGAGAGGAGGCCGGCGATGACCTCCAGCAGACGCATCAGCGGGGCCGGGTTGAAGAAGTGCATGCCCACCACGCGCTCGGGATGCGTAGCGCCCGCGGCCACGGCGGTGATCGGCAGCGAGGAGGTGTTGCTCGCGACCACGCACTGCTCGCTCACGATCTCCGACAAGCGCCCGTACAGCTCGTGCTTGACGTCAAGCCGCTCGGGCGCCGCCTCGATCACCAACTCGCACGAACTCAGCTGCTCCAGTTCCCCGACCGGCTCCAGGCGCTCACCGGCCTCCCGTGCCTGCTCGGCCGTCAGCTTTCCCTTGTCGGCTTCCTTCTGCAGACCCTTCAGCACGCCCTGTGTTCCGCGCTCGAGCGCCTCTCCCAGCGGGTCGTACAGAAGCGTGCGGGCACCTGCCTTGCACGCCAGCTGGGCGATACCACTGCCCATCGTGCCGGCACCAACAACCCCGATCACATCCGCGGCACGCCCATCCAATCCCCCCAAATCCTCAGGCTCTCCCCGCATGAGGACCTCCTTTCAGGAGGTCATGAGGGGGTTGTTTCGATCATCGGACACCGAGTCCCGCTCAGGACGGCACGAGCGCGTTGATGCCGGTCATCGCGCGGCCGATGATCAGCTTCTGGATCTGGGAGGTGCCCTCGTACAGGGTGGTGACGCGCACATCGCGGAAGTAGCGCTCGACCGGATGGTCGTCCACGTAGCCGGCGCCGCCGTGCACTTGGATCGCCGTGTTGGAGCACTCGACCGCCGCCTCGGTGGCGTGCAGCTTGGCGACTGAGGTCTCAAGCGTGTTGGGGCGGCCCTTGTCCTTGAGGAAGCCCGCGCGCCACACGAGCATCCGTGAGGCGTCTGTCTTCAGCACCATGTCAGCGATCATCGCCTGCACGAGCTGGAAGCTCGCGATCGGCTTGCCGAACTGCTCGCGCTCCTTGGCGTATTTCACCGACTCCTCAACGCACCCTTGGCAGATGCCCACGCAGCCGGCCGCCACCGAGTAGCGGCCCGAGTCGAGCGAGGACATCGCCACCTTGAAGCCATCGCCGATCTCGCCAAGCATCTGGTCGTCTGAGACCTCCACATCTTCGAGCGCGATCGAGGCTGTGTCGGAGGCGTGCAGGCCCATCTTGTGCTCGATCGTGCTCGGCTGGTAGCCGGGCTGGTCGGTGTCCACCATGAAGCACGCCAGTCCCCTGTGGCCCTTCTCGGGGTCGGTCTGGGCGAAGATCAGCGCCACCTTCGCGTAGTTGCCCATCGAGATCCACATCTTCGCGCCGTTGATCACCCAGCCTTTATCAGTCTTCTTGGCACGCGTGCGCTGTTTGGCGGCGTCAGAGCCGGTGTCGGGCTCGGTCAGGCCGAAGCAGCCGAGCCATTCACCCGAGCACAGCTTCGGCAGGTAGTGCTGCTTCTGCTCCTCGCTGCCCCACTTGAGGATCGCGCTGCACACCAGCGAGGTCTGGACTGAGATGACGGTGCGCACCGAAGAGCAGCCCCTGCCGATCTCCTCGACCACCAGCCCGTAGGAGATGTAATCCAGGCCCGCGCCTCCGTACTCGCGCGGCACGATCGCACCCAAATAGCCTTGATCGGCGATCTTCTTCACGATCTCCAGGTCGAAATGGTGGTTGCGCGCGTTCTGCTTCGCCTGCTCCACGATCTCCTTCTCGGTGAACTCGCGCGCGGTGCTGCGGATCAGCTCTTGCTCGTCGGTCAGGTCGAAGTCCATCTCTCTCCTTATGCGTTCAACTTGGGTGTTTGCCATGGCGCCGCCAGGCGCCCTTCGAGCTCGCCTGGGAGCTCCTCGATCTTGATGCGATCCTGTGCCAGCGAATCGCGGTCTCGCAGCGTAACGGTCCCGTCCTCGATCGACTGATGGTCGATCGTCACGCCCCACGGGGTGCCGATCTCGTCCTGACGGCGGTAGCGCTTACCGATCGAGCCGCCCTCGTCGTACTCGCTCTGCATACGTTCGCGCAGGCCTTCGTAGATCTCGCGTGCAAGCTCCGGTTGGCCGTCCTTCTTGACGAGCGGCATCACCGCCACCTTCACGGGCGCCAGGCGCGGGTGCAGGCGCAGCACGGTGCGGGTTTCCTGCGGCTTGCTGGCCTTGCCCGTCGTCCCATCCTCACCGTTCGGGCCATCCCCGCCCGCGGCGGCCCGGTCGCCGCTCTGCACGACTTCCTCGTCATACGCATCCACTAGAAACGCGAGTGTCGCCCGGTCGGCGCCGGCAGCCGGCTCGATCACGTGGGGCGTGTAGCGCTCGCCGCTCTGCGGGTCGAAGTACTCGAGCTTCTCGCCTGAGAACTCGGCGTGCTGTTTGAGGTCGAAGTCGCCGCGGTTGGCGATCCCCTCGAGCTCCGACCAGCCGATGGGGAACAGATACTCGACGTCGCTCGTGCCCGAGGAGTAGTGCGAGAGCTCGTCGGGATCGTGCGCGCGCAGGCGCAGGTGGTCGGGGCGCAGACCGAGCGTGGTGTACCAGCTCATCCGCTCCGCCAGCCAATACTCGAACCACTTCTGGGCTTCGGTCGGTGGCACGAAGAACTCCATCTCCATCTGCTCGAACTCGCGCGTGCGGAAGATGAAGTTGCCGGGGGTGATCTCGTTGCGAAACGACTTGCCCACCTGCGCGATCCCGAACGGAGGCTTCTTGCGCGAGAACTGCAGCACGTTCTTGAAGTTGATGAAGATCCCCTGGGCGGTCTCCGGGCGCAGGTAGGCCACCGAGCCCGACTCCTTCACGGGGCCGATCGTGGTCTCGAACATCAGATTGAAGTCGCGCGCCTCGGTCAGCTCGCACTCGTCGGTCTCGCCCGGATGCTTGGAGGGCTTGCGCCCACACGGCAGCTCGCCCAGGTGGTCGGCGCGGAAGCGCTGCCCGCAGGTCTTGCAGTCAACCAGCGGGTCGGTGAAGCCGGCCAGGTGGCCCGAGGCCTCCCATACGCGCGGGTGCTGCAGGATCGCCGAGTCCAGCGCCACGATGTCATCGCGCCGGCCCACCATCGCGCGCCACCACTCGTTCTTGACGTTGCCCTTCAAGAGCACCCCGTAGTGGCCGAAGTCATAGGTTGAGCCGACGCCGCCGTAGATCTCAGAGGAGGGGAAGATGAAGCCGCGGCGCTTGCACAGCGCCACGATCTTGTCCATCGTCACTGCATCATCGCTTGAAGGGTC
Organism: uncultured Solirubrobacterales bacterium; assembly: GCA_963827045.1. Classification (GTDB taxonomy): domain Bacteria; phylum Actinomycetota; class Thermoleophilia; order Solirubrobacterales; family Solirubrobacteraceae; genus Palsa-744. Next base: position 209,206 of record CAWGZH010000001.1, on the reverse strand, counting down.
TTGCTCGGGCATCGGATCGGATGGTATTGGAGCACGCTTACAGGAGGGTCCGAGCGGGCGTGCGCGCCATAGGCAGGCGGGGCGTAACCCACAAAAAGAACGCCCTTGACATATCCTGGCATTTGTGTTTACATACGTTGTGTTCTCTTGCTGACAAGATGACGGGGAGGAGGACTCTCCGCCGCTTGGCGGCAACGAGCAATCGCAAGAGCGTGAGTGACTCAGCACGATCGCACAGGGGTCGCGGGGCGTTGTATCCAACCTCTCCCACGGCGTCTCGCACATATTCCCTGCTGCCATTAGACGTGCCGCTCTCCTCAACCTGGGCGCCGCGGTCCCCCACCGGCCGCGGCGTCCAAATGCGCCTGCCATAGGATTGCCGGGTGGCCAGAGTCCTGATTGTGGAGGGCGCAGATAGGGGCTTGCGTCTTGCCGAGAGGCTGCTCGCCGACGGCCATGCGGTGCGAGCTACGACGAGCGACCCCATCAGGGCCGGAGCGATCGAGGCTGTCGGGGGCGAGTGCCTGCTCGGCACGCCGGAGCGGCTTGCAACGCTGCGTGGCGCGCTCGAGCACGTCACGGTTGCCTGCTGGTTGCTTGCCGAAGTCGAGGATCCAGAGCTGGCTCGCGCGCTGCATGGGCCGCGTCTGGAGCGCTTCCTCGGTGACGCAATCGACAGCACGCTACGCGGCTTTGTGTATGAGACTGGTGGCACGGCTGTGCCCGCTCAGGTGCTCTCAGGCGGCGAGCGAATCGTGTCGGAGACGGCGCGGCTCAACTCGATCCCCGTGGCACTGCTGACGGTCGATCCACTCGATCTAGACGCTTGGTTGGAGCAGGCGCTGGCCGCGATCGGGGGCTTGTTGGAAGGTCGCTAGACCGACGCGTAAGCGCGCTATCCTGGTCTATATACCAAAAAGCCGATCGGCTTTTGGCGAAGCTTCTACGCAGGAGGACAGACGACTTGTCCGGATACTCAAAGAACGTGCTCGTCGACGCGGCCTGGCTTGAAGAGCATCTTGGCGACAGCGATATCGGCATCGTCGAGGTTGACGAGAACCCCAAGCTCTACGCCGAGGCCCACATTCCCGGTGCCGTTGGATTCGACTGGAAGCAAGATCTGCAGGATCCCGTCAAGCGAGATTTCCTCGGCCCTGAGGACTTCGGTGCGCTGTTCTCGCGCAACGGGATCTCAAGCGACCATACGATCGTGCTCTACGGCGATCGCAATAACTGGTTTGCCGCATACACCTACTGGTATTTGAAGTACTACGGCCACGACAAGGTGCTGCTGCTCAACGGACCGCGCGAAAAGTGGATCGCCGACGGACGGCCAACCACGACCGACGCGCCCGGCCACGCACCCGCAACATTTGTGGCCAAGGCGGGCGACGAGACGATCAGAGCGCGACGCGAGGAGGTATTGGTCGCGGTCGGCGACTCGGTCAACCTTGTTGACGTGCGCTCGCCCGCCGAGTTCGCCGGCGAGATCATCTCACCGAGCGGCTATGAGCAGGAGGGCGCCCAGCGTGCGGGCCACATCCCCGGAGCGGCTTCGATTCCCTGGGCGCAGGCCGTCAACGAGGACGGGACTTTTAAGAGCGCCGAGCAACTGCGCGAGCTCTATGGTGCCAAGGGGGTGCTCGACGGCAAGGACATAATCGCTTACTGCCGTATCGGTGAGCGCTCGGCGCACACTTGGTTCGTCCTACACGAGCTGCTTGGCTCCGAGCAGGTCAAGAACTACGACGGTTCCTGGACGGAGTGGGGCAGTCTCGTCGGCGTACCCGTCGCGACAGGAGCTTAGGGCCAGACTTCGAGTCCACCCCCTCTGGGCTCGTGGATGGATCGCCGCGTCACTCGTTGGCGCGGCGATCAAGTAACGACCCCACCCGCCCCACTCGCTCCAGCAGACCCTCGAGGATGCGCGCCGTCGCGCCCCAAACGAGCTGTTCGTCGAAAATGTAGGCGTCGGTCTCGAAGGAGATACCGCGCCGTTCGATGAGCGTACGCGTCCTTCCTGCGCGAACGTCGTGCAGTCTCGGCTCGAGCACCGCATCGACCTCGAGTTCCGACTTGCGCCACGGGTGGGGGCCCTTCAGCAGACCGACAAAAGGATGGATCGCATAATTGGTCACGAACGTCGAAGTACGCTCTAGCGCCCCGACTATCGTGACCTCCGAGCGAGTGAGCCCGATCTCCTCTTCAGCCTCGCGCAGGGCGGTGTCCATCAGTGTGGTGTCCTCGGGATCGTGTCGCCCTCCTGGGAAGGAGATCTCGCCCGCGTGGCGGCGCAGGTCCGCGCGGCGCCTGGTCAAAACCACATGCAACTCTCCGTCGTCAGATTCGTACAAAGCCACAAGTACCGCGGCTGGGACCTGCTCGTCGGCCCGCGGTCGGGAGTGCGAGGCAGAGTCGAGCAGAACCTCGCGCAGCGCCGATGCCAGCCCTACCTCTGAGTCTGAGCGCGGCAGCTTCTCAGACCGGGACGCTGGTGCGCTCGACATGCTCCAGGAACATGACCTCGCCGTCAAGCGTCCTGTGGACCGGACACTTCGCTGCGATCACCTGCAAGCGCTCCACCTGCTCCTCAGGCAGATCGCCCGGCAGTCGCAACACAACGTCGAACTTGGTCGGACAGCCGCGCTCAGCAGGGGTGTACTGGACGTCCACCTCTACTTTGCCGATGTCCCAGCCCTTGCGGGCTGCGTACATCTCCATCGTGATCGCCGTACAGGAAGCAAGACTCACCGCGAGCAGCTCCTGCGGGTCGGGACCTGCATCCTCGCCGCCGGACTCCAGCGGCTCGTCCACCGTCAACTGATGGTCGCGCACTTGAACTGTGTGTTTGAACGCCGAATCGTTGCGTCTAACACTGGCCTTCATCACTGCAACACCTTCCGATCGGGTTGTCACAGCACCCTCTCCTTCCATGGTATCGACGGTACTGGGCTACGAAAGGGGGTTAAACAGCAGCCCGGTCAGTAGCTTCGGGTAAAAGAACGTTGACTTCGGCGGCATATTCTCGCCGGAGGCGGCAATTTCGCGAACTTGCTCGACGAGCGTTGGGCGCATCAAGAAGGCGGCGTCGTACTCGCCCGAGCGGACCAGCGCCACCGCCTCCGCGTCGCTGCGCGCGTAGAAGAGGCCGTTGAAGTGGGAGATGTCATCGTCGGAGAGGCCCAGCGTCCGCTTGAGAATCAGCGCCTCCAGCACTCCGGTGTCCAGGCTGCGGTAGGCCTCGGAGAAGTCCGGCAGAGCGGCGTCGGCGATTGTCTGGTCCTTGAGCGTGAGGCGGTAGGGCTGCTGGTGGTGGGCGTCGATGTAGCCGAGCTGCAACGGGCCTGATCCGGGCTCTGGCGCGAGCTGATCGAGCGGCACCTCGGCGATGTCGAAGTCGCGGCGCAATGTTTCTCTCAGGGCCTCCTGGCGGGCGCGATCGAGGCCGCGCACGAGGCGGTGGGTCGGGAAGATCGTGAGGCCGGGGTCCTCGAGCGCCACCAGGCACATGAGCATGTAGCGGTGCTCACCCTCGCCGCCCAGCTCGTCGGCGTAGGTGGCGGCGGTCTCGTAGCGGTGGTGCCCGTCGGCGATCAGCAGCTCGACGTCGCGGGTGGCGCCTTGCACGGCGGCGATCACCTGGGGGTCGGTCACGCGCCAGATGCGGTGGACGGTGCCGTCCGCGTCGGTGACTTCGCCCCAAGGGGTTTCCGCGGTCGCGGGTTCCAGGGCCTGCCAGGCAGCGTTCGCGGGGTCCGAGAACAGGGAGAAGATGGGGGAGAGGTTCGTGCGTGTCGTCCTCATGAGCCGCAACCGATCTTCCTTCGGGCCCGGATGCGTGCGCTCGTGCGGGCGTACCCGTCCTGGTCCATAGCCCTCGATACGGACCCGGCAGAAGAAGCCGCTGCGTGTGCGCGTCTGGCCGTCGGGGCCGGTGTAGGTCTGGGTGTGTGGCCACAGCGAGGACTCGGGGTCGCGCACGACCGCGCCCTGCAGCTGCCACGCCTCCCACAGCTCCCCGGCGGCGGCGTATGGATCCGGCTCGCCTTTGGGGAGGTTGACGGCGACCACGTTGAACGGCGAGCGCTCGAGCAGCTGCTCGCGCTGGGTGGGATCGATTACGTCGTAGGGCGGGGCGGTGACGTCCGCGAGCGGGCCCGCGAGGGGCTGGTCGTAGTGGAGGGCGCGGAGGGGCTGGATGTCGGCCATGGCGCGGCGGACCCTAGCACCGGCGGTTGCGGACAGGGCCCTGCGCCCTTCCGCGGGCTGGACACGCAAGCTAGACTCTGACGTTCATCGGGGCGTGGCGCAGCCTGGTAGCGCACCTGCTTTGGGAGCAGGGGGTCGCCGGTTCAAATCCGGCCGCCCCGATTAAACGAATCGAACCCGACGCGCGGTCAAGTCATCCTGACGCGAGAAGAGCATATTTCTACTCACAGAACATGCCCCAAGCGCTAGCCGCAGCAGCTTGAATGGCCCAGGGTATAGTGGCAATTACCTTCAATCTAGCTAGATAATCCTCCCTCTCTTGCGCAAGAGCATTCAGTCTGTTTGCACCCACAATATCACCCTTCATCCGCAGCGTGGCTGCCTCTTTCCGAAAGAGGTCAGCTACTTTCGATACCCCGTCAGCTATCTCCATGATGTAGTTATATGTATTGATTCCGTAACTGCGCACATCCGCTATCCACTCACACAGTTCCTCTTTTGATAGGCATAGTCCTGCTTGATCCGACTGGTTTTCTGGGTTGTCCTTAGTGTAGGCATACGTATTTGACCTTCTTGCCGGCGCCGTTCTCGTATTCGGTGAGACGATCGAGCTTGTCCCACGTGCTTTCCGTCGTCCCGGTTTCGTTCGACCATTTTCGTGACCTTGCTGTCTTTGTCGACATGGGCGGACCCCAAAGCCGCGCAAGCAGCCAGGCGAACGGCAGGCGTATCACGCGGGACTCTGTGGCTGAGTACCGGACTTGCCGCCACCCTGCTCATCGCGGCCGTCATCGGGACCGTCCTTTTAGTCAGCCCGAACAGCAGTCGCGCCGGTCAAGACGCTCGCTATGACCGCGAAGTCAGCACGCTCCTAGCCGGGATACCCCAAGAAGGACGAACGCTGGGCTCGCCCACCGCGCCGGTGACGCTGCAGGTGTTCGCCGACCTCGAGGACGAAGACAGTCGGCACTGGGTCATCAGGTTACTCCCAACGATCATCGAGGAGTTCGTGCGCCCCGGCACCCTGAAGATCGAATACCGCTCCTACAAGACGAACACGATTCACCCCGGAACGTTCGTCAAGCAACAGGCCGCGGCGATCGCCGCCGGCGCACAAGGCATGCTCTGGAACTTCGTCGAGACCTTCTACCTCGAGCAGGGCCGAGAGTACACCCCCTACGTCACCGAAAGCTACCTCGACAACATAGCCAGCCAAATCCCGGGACTGAACATCGCTCAATGGCACAAAGACCGCAACGACGGCAGGCGAAGCGAACAAGTCGTGGCAGACGACTAAGCAGCCAGAGCCGACGGAATCCACGTCACCCCCGCATACCGGCTCGGACGCACCGGCGGACGACTCAAAGACTTTTATGGCAGCGAAGCCATCACCTTCCCCCACCAACACCACCCCACCACCTTCGCAAGCGCCGAAGACATCGCCAAGGCCATCAATCAAATCCACTGAGGAGAGTGATATTGGTGCGTTGCTCGTGCTGTATCACGCGTGATACACTCAGTCACATGGCAGAGGTCAGCATCCGAGACTTGCGCAACCACGGCGGCGACGTGGTGGACCGTGCCGCGCGGGGAGAGCAGATCACGATCACGCGCTCAGGCAAGGCTGTCGCTGAGCTGCGGGCGATATTGCCTCGTGGGCTCTCAGCGGAGGCCCTGTTGAGTCGCTGGCGGCGGCTGCCGTCTGTAGATCCCGTGGTGTTTCGTGAAGATGTTGACCAGCTGCTGGACTCAAGTCTGTGAGCGCGGAGTCGCCGCATCCGCGCGGGATTCTCGACACCTCAACGGTCATCCTTCTCGAGAAGCTCGTCGACGCACAAACGCTCCCCGCCGAACCGCTCATCACGGCCGTGACGCTTGCTGAGCTTTCGGTCGGTCCGCTGGTCGCCAGGGGCGAGAGCGAACGTGTCGCCCGTCAAACACAGCTCCAGCAGGCAGAGGCGGACTTCAAGCCGCTTCCGTTCGATGCGGATGCCGCTCGGGCGTTCGGCAGCGTGGCCGCCTCATTGCGGCGCGCCGGACGCAAGACCACCGCGCGAACCTACGACGCGATGATCGCCGCCACGGCCGTAGCCAGCGATCTGCCGATCTACACCTGCAACCCGACGGATTTCAACGGCATCGACGGGCTCGAAGTGGTTGCCGTTCCCGTCCCAGACGCTCCATCAGCGCCGAGTGTCCCCGCTATCTAGGATCGAGCGTCACCCGGCAGGGTTGCTCATAGAGACATAGCGAGTGCTCTCGCGTGGTGGCGATTCACATGACGTAGCGCTCGTATCGGTGCCAGAGCCACATCCGCTTGATTTGGCACACGCCGAGGACAGCGCTGGCAAATGCACCTACCGAAACAGCCGGCGTTTGGACCGGCGAACGTATCCCCATTTTCCGGTCCGTGGCCGGGCGCCAGGACACTCGTCCAGCGACCGCGCTAAGGATGGGCTTTGAGGTTGGCGAGCATTAGCTCGTCTCGCACGTCGTCTATCAGTGGCTTGCCCAAGACCTCAAGCGGATCGGGCTTGTGGGCAGCCTTGCGTGGAGCAGGCAAGGAAGCGCCGTGGTGCCCTACTGGAACCTATCGATCAAACAGAACTTGTTTCAGCAGCGGAACTTTAGCTCTGGACGCCCAGGTACTGCTCCGCCGGACACTTCCGGACACTAGAACAGATGTCCATACTTGCACTTATGGCTAAAGCCCTCTACCATGCCGCAAACGCGCCGTGGCCTAACAGCAGCTGAGTAATCATATTCGACTGGCTCAACGCGTCCCAAAATAAGAGATGCTGTCTGAGATAAACAAGTCGCGCCAGGTCGGCTCTGCCGTGGTTCCTGCGGCTCGGTCATTTAGCCGGGGCTCTGCAAAGATGCCTGGCGAGTGGGGTGGCTGGCACTTTTCGAAGTCGTGCTTCGTTAGGTCTAGTCCGACTATTACGGTCAGCCTAATAGGTGGACAATGTCTGCTGCGCAATGCGATCGCCCGTCATCTCGCGGCGCAGGATGGAATGGATGTGCTGGGGGTTTTCGAGTCGGTAGCCGATTTCTTGGCTATTGACGTGGAGAAGCAGCCGGGCGTTCTACTGCTCGACTGCGATGGAGAAGCTCCCGGTGGCTGCCAGAGTGCTATCGAGACGCTAAGCGCCCATACGAAGTCCGCAATCGTGATGTTCTGCGGAGAGATGTGCGAGGAAATCATTCGCTGCTCGATCGAGCAGCGAGTGGGTGGCGTCATCCTCAAGAGTTTCTCGACCGACGACGTGATGGCGGCCATGCAGTACATGGCGACCGGCCGTACAGTCATGCCGGCCGGCTGGCAGCGAGTGGTCGCAGCGCCCTTGGAGCAGAAGATCAGCCTGAGTCCGCGTCACCACCAGATACTCGCTCTGATCGCACAGGGCATGCGCAACGAGGAGATTGCAAGCGAGCTCGAGCTCAGCCCGAACACGATCAAGTTTCATATCCAGGCTCTCTACTTACGATTGGAAGTGCGCAATCGGGTCCAAGCGGCCAATCAGTACGCGCAGATCACCGGTGACGGCAGCTGATCCCAGGATCGCGATCGTCGGTGTAGTTGGGGCTCTCGCAACTGAGGCCCTCACTTGGATTCTCACGAAAAGCGGGAACCACGTGGTCGGTGTTTATTCGACCGTCTGCGAGCTGGATCCCGTATTGCGCGCCAATGGGCAAGAATTGCAGGCGGCGATTGTTGACGCCGACGAGCAGATCGCTGGACTGGGGGCTGTGGCGGAGATCAGATGTCGATATCCCGAGTTGAAGATCCTGCTGCTCTGCGAGGTAGCCACACCAGCCGTTGTCCGCTGTGCGATCGAGGAGCATGCCGAGGGCGTAGTCCTGAAGTCAGAGACCGTCGAGGACATGGTCCTAGCCCTCCGGCATGTGCTGGCCGGACGCTCGGTCATGCCGGTTGGCTGGCAGGCAGCCTCGGTCGAGTCAGAACCTGACCCCATCCGCGCCGCCGCGTTGAGTGTGCGTGAGCGTGAAGTTCTCGATCTTGTCACGGCCGGAATGAGTAATGAGGAAGTAGCCAAACATCTGGTGATCTCATCTAACACAGTCAAGTTTCATCTGCGGATGATCTACTCCAGGTTGGGTGTCCACAATCGCGTGGAGGCGACACGCGTGGTAAGTCACGTGCAGGTAAATCGTGGTGGTGCATCGAATCTGTCGGATGACAGCTGAAGAAAGCTACCTATTCCGGTCGCCGGCGAATTGCTCGGCCTCCACGCTTTTCGCGGAGTTTTTCCCTTCAGCGCCTGCAGATTGCGGTCCGTCATCGCATTTCGGGTAGGGGTCTTACCTACCCGTTTGCCCTAGTTAAGACTACCCGACATAACGATTGTGGAGGGCGGACAACACGCATAGTATGCCGCCTCGATATGCCCGCTTGTGGGTTTGTCGAGACATCGGTGATGTCTATAGAAACGGACTTCTAGTCCACTGATTTCAAGGAGGAGGCCGCAAAAAAATGCGACCACGTCAGAAGAAAAAAATGATCGCTGGACTAGTTTCCGCGGTAGGAGCAGCGGTATTGGCACTGTGCCTGCTTGCGGCAGGTGCAGTTGCCGCTCCCAATCCGGGGCCCGGATCCGACGGCCCACAGAGCGCAAATATTCCGTATGTTGCCTGGGTAGGTGAGCACGTGCGCCTGGTGGTGTGCGACCCGGCTATAACCACCGGCGATGAGGCTCAGGTCGCTAACTATCAGGTCGAGGACTGGTCTGGCTATCAGTTCCAGCCCCCGACGCCCGACGGTGATTCGGGAAGCAGCATCGGCCAGATATTCGACCCGGGGCCGGCCGCCTTCTTCAGGTCCTCTGAGCCTGAACATCGCATCGGCGATAGCGAAGAACAAGAGGGCTGTGTGGCGACCGACTACAAGTCGCTGAATCCCGGTCTGACTCGGATCAGGGTCGACGTCAGAAGCGAGGAAACGGGAGCCGTTGTGTTCTCGCACCAGTTTCTTGTGATCTGGCTGACGGTCAACAAGCCGACGCTGGCCGAGGCCGGTCTCACCGGCAACGTCAACGCCGACGGCAGCGCTGGGGACAATACATTCCAGTCGCAGGCGAATAGCAGCGACCTGAGCAAATTCCTGGGTGATCCGCTTGGCGATGGCAAATTCATGCCCTCGCCATTTAACCCGCAGACGGCCACCAATGAAGACAAGGGCCTGATCCAGATCAAGGTGACGGGCAGCTTCCCGGTCGTAAAGGAATCTCCGTTGTCCAACATCCTCCCCGAACCGTCCTACACGCTGCCGGGCGCCTGGGCGACTCTGGCCGAAACGTTGGCAAGCAGCTCAGAAGAAACAGAACCGCCGGGTAGCAATCCCATGCTGTGGGACATCCACGGCACGCCGAGCGAAGCCACGACATCCAACGAAAGCTCCGCCACGAACGACCCGTTGCACGATCTGTTCTTCCGACCCGCGTTCTCCAGCTTCACCTCAGGTGAAACGGCGACCGTCGGGCCCTTCGACCCGGAGGCGGCTGACGCGACGCTGCTCAGCGATGGCAGGATCAACGCTGACGACGCCCCGATGCCGGCTATGCGTGTTGACGTGAACCTCGCCGCGAACGAAGGCGGGAGCGACCTGGGCGGCGTGGGTCAGATCTCGGGTGCCAGCAAGGCCCAGGTCTACAGCCACGACTTCACGGGCAACGCCGAAGAGGGAGGCAACCTGTACAACCCCTACTACGGCGAGTACATCCCGGCCACCGATCGTCCCGTGAACGAGGCGTCTGGTATCACCGGACCAAGCCCCGGTGGCGACTTCCCAGGGTTCTTGAACGAACACCCAAATCCCTACACGTTCTGGAACTCGGTTCTCACCACCAACTACAGGTCCTCGTCTCCGACGGGATGCCTGCGACGGGCCCCTGGCCTGGCGACTGAAGCGACGCCGGAAGACGACTACCAGACCCCGAGCGGTCCGCGGACCGAGACGTTCTACACAGACGAGCGCGGCGAGGCGTATGTGCTGTACACGCCCGGTGATGGGTTCTATCTGAACCACATCCCGTCGATCACGTCCGACGCCAATGGCGGATGCGATCTCGAATCGCTCTACGAAAAGGAAATCGGCAACTCGTCGATCACAGCGAGGGCTGTGTACCCGTATGAGCCAGTCGATTACCCGGCGCTCACCTCAGAACCCATAGTCAAGACGGTCAGCTCCTTATGGCTGAAGGAAATCTACGAGTTCCCCAAGGGCACGACCACGGCGGACCAGAACGTACGCATCGTCGTCGCGAAGGCCCAGGACATCGACGGGTACCCATTCGTGGATGAGACGGTGTGCTTCCATGCACAGCAGGAAAGCGGAGTTCTCCAGTTCACCGGAAGCGTCACAGACACGAACGGTGTGTTGGAAGGCGAACCAGGCAAGACGGTCAACCTGGGTGGCACCATGGTGGTGCCCTCCCCGATCCCCTCCGAAGGCGAGTTCTGCGAGACCACCAACTCGCAGGGCCTGGCGGCGATCGAGCTGCAGAACAGCTCGTTCACGTCGGTGGATCTGACCACCTTCTACGTCAACGAGGGCATCACGCGCGACAATTCGCTCGATTTCTCGACGAATAAGGCCGGCGAAGAAAAGAAGAAGGCAGAAGAAGCGAAGAAAGCAGAAGAAGCCAAGAAAGCCGAAGAAAAGGCCGCGGCCGAAAAGAAGAACAAAGAAGAAGAAGAAGCCAACAAGACGGCTCGCGAAAAAGAAGAAGAAGCCAACAAGACGGCTCGCGAAAAAGAAGAAGAAGCCAACAAGACGGCTCGCGAAAAAGAAGAAGAAACCAACAAGACGGCTCGCGAAAAAGAAGTAGCTGAAAAAAAGATCACAGAAACAGAAGCGAACGAAAAGGCAGCCGCTGAAAAGAAGTCCAACGAAGAAAAGGCAGCCGCTGAAAAGAAGTCCAACGAAGAAAAAGCAGCCGCTGAAAAGAAGTCCAACGAAGAAAAAGCAGCCGCTGAAGAAAAGACGCACAAAGAAGAAATAGAAAAACTGGTCAAGCTGGTCGCAGCCGGCGGCGGCGGTACGCCACTGGTCGCACCTGCTCCGGGCCCGATGGGCGTGATCAGCGCGTCCATCGCCAGCGGTGGCGTCAAAGGCGCAAAGGCACACGTTGCCAAGAAGAGCAAAAAGAAGAGTAAGAAAGGCAAGAAAGGCAAGAAGAGCAGCAAGGGCAAGAAGAAGAAGAAGTAGTAAATAGAGCACAACGAAAGTGAACCCGAGGGCCCGCCTAGTGCGGGCCCTCGGTGCGTCTATCGGGGGCTGGAACGGATCTTGCTCATCGAGCCATGGTCCAAGTGATCGCGCGAAAGCGCGGTGCAATGCGGATATCGTGATCGCTCGAGCTGGTTACCCGCGGTGGAAGGCAGGAGACCTGAAATGCTCGGAGCGGTGCGCCAAGGGCTCGCGAGTTGTGAGCCCTACGAGCGGCTCGGTCGCCCGAGCCGACCGAGTTGCATACGGTGTCAGGAGCTCGATGCCTACTTGGGAGGATCTGCGTAAGCGATATTTGATGCTGCTCGCTGCAAGAATACGTCTTCTGAGAACAATCAAACCCTGGAAGGACAAGCATGGCCCCCGACCTGTTGAGCACGATCCGCCGTGAAATCGATGAGCGTCTGAGCGAGTTGCGGCCGCTGCTGGCCGAGCAAGAGCGGCTGCTTAGCGCCGTCGAGGCGCTCGAGGTGGCAAGGGACCAGAGCGACGCGACCTCCGTGTCTGAGCCGGCTGTGACCAAGCCAGCCGCGCCTGCTAAGTCAGTGTCGGCCAAGGCCATCCGACGCCGTGCCCGTCGGCCCGCCACTCGCCGCGGGTCGGCAGTCGGAGCTATCGAGCTTGCGGTGACAGGCCCGGTCGGGGTCGCGATCGAGGGGGGGAACGGCAAGGAGCCGACCGTCAAGGACAAGCCCGAGAGATCTGCCCGTGGTGTTGTGCGCGAGGTTATCCTTGCCGCCCTCGATCACGGTTCGCACACCGTGGGCGAGCTGGCTATGGTCACGGCAATGAGCGGACCTAACATCAACGGCAACCTGCGCAAGCTCGTAGCCGAGGGGGCGGTCGTCAAGACCGAGCGCGAAGGTAAGGCCGCCTGGGCGTTAGCGGCTGCGGTCTAGCCGAATGCGGTCGGAGCCTCGCCCGCCGGCGCCTCGGTAACGGTCGCCTCTCCGTGAAGACGGCGCAGTGAGAAGTAGAGCACCGCGCCGATCAATGCCGTAAAGGGCGCCAGCAATATGTCGAGAACCCACTGCGCGATCGCGACGCCCACGGTGCCGAGACCCGAGGAGAGCACAGCGACGATGATCGAGATGACGATGCTCAGCCCGATCACGACGAGGATTACCCCGAAGACCTGCCAACCGTGGCCGCGCACAAGCTCCCTGCTGCGGCCAAAGGCAGCGAATACGCCGCGGCGCTCCACCACGAGCGAAGGTGCCGCCACCGACCAGATCGTCATCAGGAACAGGCCCGGGACGATGATCAGAATGAAGCCGATGCCCACGCCGATCGCCAACAGGATCGAGAGGCCGATCAGCGGAAGCACTACCGGAGCGACGCTGCGAAACAGCTGCTCGACAGAACTGTCGCGACGTCCGTCCTGGATGTCGCGCACGAGTTCTACGACCATCCCTTGGTAGAAGGTCCCGATCACAAGTGCAATCAGCGAGACGAGTGCAGCCGCGCCGCCGGTGAGCACGAGTCGTGCAAGTGCGACGATCGCGAACACGGCGAGGGCCGCGGGAAGTAGAACACCCGCCTGTTCGCGGTAGATCTCCAGTGCAGAGCCAATGACCTCGCCCGGCTTGATCTTCTCGGTAGACATTCGCTCCTCCTCGGATGCGATCGTCGCTACATAGTGCTCGTGCTCGCCGGGTGTGGTACCCGTGGTGCAAGCTACCCCGGTGTTCGGTCTAAAGCTTCTCGGTCCTGCTAATGGTCGTGCGAGCACCTCGTTCACAAGGACGGCTAACGTGGTCCTGTGGCCGATGCTCTGACTGTGCTGCGCAGCGACGCCTATAGGAAGCGACTGACCCTGGTGGCGTGCATCCTCGGTTCTGGCATCGCGCTGCTGGACAGCACGGTGGTCAACGTTGCACTGCCTACGATCCAGCACGATCTCGGTGGAGGGTTGGCGGCGCAGCAGTGGGTCGTCAATGCCTATCTGCTCACGCTCGGCTCGTTGATCCTGATCGGCGGCTCGCTGGGGGATCTGTATGGCGAGCGACGAATCTTCGCGCTTGGTGTTGGGGGATTTGGAGTGGCTTCACTGCTCTGTGCGCTCGCGCCATCTATCGGAGCCTTGATTGCAGCGCGCGCGCTCCAGGGGGTGGCAAGCGCGCTGCTCACGCCAAGTGCCCTGGCTGTGATCGTCGCTACCTTCAGCGAGTCCGAGCGTGGTCCGGCGATCGGTAGCTGGACGGCGTGGGGAGGAATCGCCACGGTGCTTGGACCGCTGGCCGGAGGCGAGTTGCTGCATATCGCCTCATGGCGGTGGATCTTCCTGATCAACCTCCCGTTCGTCGTGGTATGCATGGCGCTGATCTTGGCCGTCATTCCACGCGCCAAGCCACGAGCGCAGACGGGGCGCAGCATCGATTTCCTTGGCGGCCTGCTCTGCGCGCTGGGTCTTGGCGGGCCGGTATTCGCGCTGATCGAGCAGCCGCGCCTGGGGTGGTCGAGCCCGGGTGTGATCTTCCCGCTGGTGGCTGGCGTTGTGCTGTTCGGCAGATTTTTGGCGCACGAGGCGAAGACTCGCGATCCGATGCTGCCGCTGCGTCTGTTTCGCCGGCGCAACTTCTCGGCCGGCAACATCGAGACGCTTGCGATGTACGCGGGCCTGGCGATCCTGTTCTTCTTCCTGACGATCTTCCTACAGCAGATCGGCGGCTACACGCCGCTACAGGCCGGCCTCGCGACGCTGCCCGCCACCGTCGTGATGTTCATGTTCTCAAAGCGCTTCGGCGGGTTGGCGGACAAGTTTGGCCCGCGTCTGTTCATGGGGGCGGGACCGTTGGTAGCGGCGTGTGGGCTGCTGCTCTTTCAGCGCATCGGCATACATGTCGACTATGTAACAGACGTGTTGCCTGGCATTCTCGTCTTCGCGCTCGGCCTCTCGATGACGGTGGCTCCGCTGACGGCGGCGGTACTCGCGGGTGTCGACACCTCGCAGGCAGGGATTGCCTCAGCGGTCAACAACGCCGTTGCTCGTGTGGCGGGGCTGCTCGGCACGGCGGCGGTCGGTGCGGCTGTTGCCGGGTCGTTCGTTTCGGGCCTGGACAGCAATCTCGCCGGTCGTCCGCTTGGACCGCCGGCGAAGGTCGCGGTCGCCGAAGCCAAGAAGCTACCGCTTGGTCGTCCCGACACCGCTGGTCTGCCGCGAGCCCAGGCGAATGCGATCACCGTGGCGGCGGATGAAGCGTCGCTGAAAAGCTTTCATCTCGGTCTCGGGATAGCGGCGCTACTTGTTGCCGCCGGAGGATTGGCGGGGGCAGTCGGCGTGCGCAATCCCCAGCGAGTGGTGAGCGCTGAGGAGTGTGAGGGAGGAGCGCTCGTCGGTGCGGCGCTAGACGCCGCCGGCTGTCACGAGGGAGACCTCGCGCTCAGCGACGATGCTCAGCCGACGGTCTCGGCGTAGGTGCGCATCGCCTCGATAACGGGCGCGAGCCGCCGTCCACGCACCGTCAGTCGGTACTCGACCATCGGTGGGCTGGTGGGCAGCACGGTCCGCTCGATCAAACCAGCGCCCTCGAGATCGCGTAGGCGCTCGGAGAGCATTCGCGGCGAGATGCCTTGCACGGCCTCCGCGAATTCGTTGAAGCGCAATGCTCCGCTCAGGGCCGCATAGATGATCGATAGTTGCCAGCGGCGCTCCAGGAGGTCCGCCGCTTGGCGGACCTCCACGGGCACCGGTTGACATCGGCGGGAGCTACGTGCGGACATCGGTGAACTCCCTAGGAGACCTGTGCGACCTTGGGCGCCGGCTCCAAGGCCACATCGAGCACTTCGTCGATGCTCATCACCGGGTGGAAGTTCATCTGCTTGCGAACCTCCTCGGGGATGTCGTCGAGATCGCCACGGTTGCGCTCCGGCAGGATCACGTCCGTGAGCCCGGCCGCGTGGGCGGCAAGCACCTTTTGCTTGAGCCCTCCGATCGGTAGCACGCGGCCCTGTAGTGTGACCTCGCCGGTCATGCCGACCGTGTGCTTGACCGGCCGCTCGGACAGCAGCGAGGCCAGCGCTGTGACCATCGTCACGCCGGCGCTGGGGCCATCCTTGGGGATTGCGCCCGCGGGCACGTGCACATGGAACTCGCTGTTCTCGAACGCCGAGGGGTCGATACCCAAGTCTTCGGCGTGGCCACGTACGTAGGAGAGTGCGATCCGCGCCGACTCCTTCATCACGTCGCCCAGCTGTCCGGTGAGCACGAGCCCGTTGCCGGCGGAGCCACTGCCCTTCATCGTCGTGGCCTCGACGAACAACACGTCGCCGCCGGTACCGGTGACCGCAAGGCCTGTGGCAACGCCCGGGGTGGCGGTGCGAGCCGCCGACTCCTGGAAGAACTTCTGGCGTCCAAGCGCGTCGCGCACGGTCTCCAGGCTTATCTCCACAGGTGGCTCCACCTCGCCCGAGGCGATCCGCGTGGCGGTCTTGCGCAGCACCGTCCCAAGCTCGCGCTCGAGATTGCGCACACCGGCCTCACGCGTGTACTCGGCGACGATCGTCCTGAGTACCTCGTCAGAGACGCTCACCTCGTCCTTGCGCAGACCGTTGCGGTCGCGCTGGCGTGGCCACAGGTAGCCCTTGGCGATCGCCAGCTTCTCCTCGGAGGTGTATCCGTCGAAGCGGATCACCTCCATGCGGTCAAGCAACGGTCCGGGGATCGTGTCGGCGACGTTGGCGGTCGCTATAAACATCACCTGGCTGAGGTCGAGCTCCACATCTAGGTAGTGGTCGCGGAACGAGTGGTTCTGCGCCGGGTCGAGCACCTCAAGCAGCGCGGCCGAGGGGTCGCCGCGCCAGTCGGCGCCGACCTTGTCGACCTCGTCGAGCAGGATCACCGGGTTCATCGTGCCGGCGTCGCGCAACGCGCGCACCAAACGTCCCGGCAGGGCGCCGATGTAGGTGCGCCTGTGCCCGCGGATCTCCGCCTCATCGCGCACGCCGCCGAGAGACATGCGCACGAACTCGCGTCCGGTCGCGCGGGCGATCGACTCGCCGATCGAGGTCTTGCCGGTTCCCGGGGGTCCGATCAGCGTCAGAATCGCGCCTGACTTGGGGTCGGCCTCGATGCCGCGATCCTGGCGCAGCTTGCGCACGGCCAGATACTCGGTGATGCGGTCCTTGACGTCCTCCAAACCCTCGTGGTCGGCGTCGAGCACTTCGCGCGCGGCCACCGGATCCAGGTGCTCCTCCGAGCGCTTGCTCCATGGCACCGCGATCAGCCAGTCCAGGTAGGTACGGATCATGCTCGACTCGCCCGTTTGCTCGCCCATGCGCTCCAGCCGGCTCAACTCCTTCAGCGCCTGCTCTTGGACCTCCTCGGGCATCTCGGCGGCCTCGATCTTGGCCTTGTACTCCTCCACGATCGAGCCCTCGTCCTCACCCAGCTCCTTGCGGATCGACTCCATCTGCTTGCGCAGGAAGTACTCGCGCTGTTGCTTGTCAGCGCCCTCTTGCACGTCCTCGCGGATGCGCTTGCGCACCTGCAGCTCGGCGAGGCTGTCGCGTTGTAGCTTCACGGCCAGCTCGAGCCGGTCCGTCACGCCAAGCGTGCGCAGCAGCTCGACCTTCTGCTCGTAGGTCAGGTTGGGGGAGTAGCCGGCGGAGTCCGCCAGCGGACCGGGGTCGCCGATCGCTCGCAGGAACGCCGCGATGCGTCCGTCATCGCCGCGCAACTCGAGGATCTCCTCGACCACGGCGCGGTATTCGCGCTCGAGCTCGCGTGTACGCTTGTCCACCGGCACGTCGTCGGGGCGCTCGTCCACCTCGACGCGCAGCTCGCCTTCGGGGCCGGTCTGGGCGGCGCCGATCAGCGCGCGGTGCTCTCCGGAGAGTGCGACGGCATGGCCGCCGCCGGGCAGCCGTAGCTGCTCTGAGACCTCGGCGATCGTGCCGACCTCGAGGAACTCGTTCTCGTGACGCGGCACGAGCACGACGCGCTCGTCCTCGCCCACATCGATCGTGAGCGTGATCCCCATGCTGGGGAACACGACAGTGTCATCGAGCGGGATCAAGCGCAACACAGGCTTGGCCTGAGGCTCGGGCGGCTGAGGCTTTTGTGAGGGGGATGAGGGAGTTGAAGCCATCGCTATACGCTCCATATAAGGTTACGAATTGATAGTTAGTATAGCGCCGTCACGATCGTTTTCAAGGGCTCGATCTGTCCGGTCGAATGTGTCGCACGGACCACAAGGGCCAGGTCTCAGTCGGTCGCGTTGACACTGTCGGAAGGGCGTTTGACTTTCTGGTTCTTTCATGAGCCCGGGCTCTGCGTGTCGTCTCCGAACAGCTTGCGTGGCCATAGCCGCTTGGCGCGCACGACATTCACCTCGGCGGCGATCAGCGTCACCTGCCCGCCCAGGTACAGCCAAGTGAGCAGCCCCAGCACGAACGCGAACAGGCCGGAGGTGTCCTTTGCGTGGCGCACCACGTGCTCGACGTAGAAGCCGCCGAGGTGTTGCAGGATCTGCCAAAGGACAGCCGCCACGACCACGCCGACGAGCAGGTCGCGGGTGGCGACCTCATCGGCGGTCAGCAACCGGAACACGGCAAAGAACAGCAGCAGGTTCGCGGCCAGTGCGATCACGATCCCCACGAGCACTCCGACGATCCCTATCGTCTGAGCCGTCACATAGC
The DNA here is from genome assembly GCA_963827045.1 of uncultured Solirubrobacterales bacterium. Taxonomy (GTDB): domain Bacteria; phylum Actinomycetota; class Thermoleophilia; order Solirubrobacterales; family Solirubrobacteraceae; genus Palsa-744. The sequence continues at coordinate 191,106 of CAWGZH010000001.1, read as the reverse complement.
CGGCCGCCACGGTCGAGACGATCGTGAGCAGGCCGAAGACGACCAGCAGCCCGACCCCGCGCACGCGCCATGCCAGGAAGCCGAGCTGGCGTTTGCGTGGGATGTGCCAGACATTGTTGAGCGCGCTCTGGGCCGCTCCGGTTATGCCAAGGCCGGCCAACGTCGCACCCACGAGCCCGATCGCAAGCGCCGGGACGCTGCCTTTCAGCGAGTGCACGTTGTTCTGCAGCTGTGTGCCGATGATCGGGAACTGGCTCAGTGTCGAGTGCAGCACGCTCTCCTGTGTGCTGGGACTGCCTTCGAGCACGAAGCCGAGCACGGTCACGAACACCAGCAGCAGCGGGAACAGCGAGAAGAAGCCGTAGTAGGCGATCAGCGCTCCCATCTGGCTGCATTGGTCGTCGTCGAAGCGCTTGAAGACGGCGACCACGAAGCCGAGCAGACCTTTGCGCTGCTGGTAGCGGTCAACGACGCCTAGCCCGTCGCGGAGAAATTGGGAGGGGGGTCTGCGGGCCACTTGCACCGACATGCTTGCGTGTCTACCCGACAACAGCGCTGGAAACGATCTGTTGCGGGCCCGCGAGCGCTCGGTGGACGCGCGCTTGGTCTGCTCGATCCCGGCGAGACGGTCGCGCTCGTGGCTCGCTCGCGTCGCGAGCTGTTGCTCGCTTCCCATCGCCGGCGTCTGGGGCGCGAGGACCTGGAGGACTGCTACAGCCAGGCGACGCTCGAGCTGTTGATCCGAGCCAGACGCGGAGAAGCATTCTCCGACGCTGCTCATATCGCCAACGCGCTCGAGCAGAAATTCCTCTCGCGCATCCATGACCGCCGCCGTGCGCTGAGCGGGCGCAGCCCGATCCAAGCGGCGCTAGCCGGCTCGCTTCCCATTACCGGCGGTGCGTGCCGTGGGGTCGACGTGGCCGACGCACGCGCTGACGTCGAGCGGCTGGCCTTCTTGCGCCACGATTTGCGCAGCATCGTTCGTCTCTCGCACGAACTCTCGGGCGATCAGCGGCTCGTGCTGGCAAGCCAACTCATGGGCGAGGGTTGCGCCGAGTTCTGTCGCAAGCACGGTTGGAGCAAAGAGAAGTACCGCAAGGTGGCCCAGCGGGGGCGCGCACGGCTGCTGCGGCTGCACATGGACGAGTCGGCGCAGGCCAAAGGAGACGCATGTGTCCCGCTTGCGCGTGTTCGTCGGATCAGTCAGCAGGGACACACCTATGAGACCTCCTCGCCCCACACATAGGCGCGTCCTCTGGGACGCCGACGATCGGTTGCCGAGACGATCGAACGGCGCTTCCCATCCGCACGTAGGCGGCCGGGAGCTTGGCTGCTCCCCCTCCTCGCTCCCGGTCGCATGCGTGCTGTGCCTCGAATTGGGAGCGTCGTACGCATGAGCCTCTGGCGTCGGGCTCCGCGCGAGGTTTACCGCGTTTACGGAGAGGATCAGTATCTAGAAGGGGAGACGGCTGAGCGGGAAGACTCAGCGACCGTCGAGCCCGACAGCCGCGGTGTGGCGTCTTGGGCTGCTTTCGCTGCTGATGTTCCTCCCGCCTCTGCAGGTCCTGTCGGCGGCCCATCGGTTCCCCCAGGCGGGTCGCATGCCGGCCGTCTGGTCGGGGTCGGTCTGCTTATGGGCGTCGGCCTCGCAACGCTCGCGCTCGTCTTCTTGAACATCTCGCATCGGCATGGAGCAGCGTCTGATCTGGTCGGGCGGGGCGCTCGGGTGGAGGCCGAGCAAAGAGTGGGGCATGCAGCCGACGCCGGTCGTTCGTCAGTGATTGCGCACAGCGTGAACAGTAGGCCGGTTCAGGCTCCACGCTTCTCTGCCCCGCTCGTGATGACACCCGTACGCGTGTCCGAGTCAACGCTCCTACATCGCGTGCCCGCAGGCGGCGGATCGCATACAGCCCCGCGCCTGGAGCGAGCGTGGTCAACGGCGTTGCGAGCGCCCGGCGACGGAGCGCCGGCAATGGTTGCGGTTGAACCGCCAACGCCGGTCGCGATCGAGCCGTCCGGGCAAGACGAATTTGGCTTTGAGCAGTGATCCTCTGATGTCTCGCGTCCGCTCACAAACGCTTGTCAGCGTCACGCCAAGGTCGATTTGGCGCATACGGCTCGCGCGGGAATTGCCTCGTTATCTGCTCCAAGCACTGGCGGTAGTGGGCTTGCTCGCGAGCGCACGCTTTGCGATTGCGCCGCCGCGGCCGGTCGTTGCGCGCACCTCAGCATCTGGTTTCGCTACCACCGACCGTGCGGCGGAAGGCTTCGCCACGCTGTTTGCTCGCAGCTATCTGAGCTGGGACTCGCGCGATCCCGAAGCACACAAGCTTGCGCTGGCCCCATTCGTGGGCTCCTGGATGGAACCGGAAGCCGGCCTGCAGTTGCCGGAAAGTGGCGAGCAACAGGTGCAGTGGACACAGGTCGTGCAGGCGCGCGTCGTTGCCTCGGGTGAGCGGCTGTATACCGTCGCCGCCCAAACCGACACGGCGGGCCTGCTGTACCTGAGCGTCGGTGTCGTGCGTGAGGTCGATGGCGCCTTGGCACTGGCCGGCTATCCGGCCTTTGTTGGCGCACCGACGTCTACCACCGCCGCTGCCCCAGCGCATCTACGCGAAGTCGAAGAACCGGCGCTTGCGACCGTCGTGGCCCGGGCCTTGCGCAACTACCTGGCGCGCGCCGAATCCGAGCTCGGCGCCGACCTGGCCGCGGGTGCCCGCGTCTCGCTTCCCGCGCAGATGTTCGTGCTTCAGTCGCTCGACAGTCTCGATTGGTCGTCAAGCGGACGCTCGGTACTCGCGACGCTGCGCGCTCGCGACGAGCGTGGCACCCAATACACGCTCGCCTACGAACTCGGCGTGCGGCTGAGCGCTGGACGCTGGGAGATATCGGCGATCCAGACCAACCCCGACAGCTAGCGCTTGCAATGGCAACGATCGAACCCAAAGGAGATCCCGATGCACACGATGCACACGATCCACGCATTGATGGCCGCGACCGAAGGGACCAGCTCGCTCGAATCTGCGGCGACTAAGGCGGGTGAAACCGGCCGCAAGGTTGCGATGAGCTTGATCGCGCTTGGCTTCGCAATCGCCTCGGTTGTACTCGCCTTCAGACGCGACTTCAAGGAGGCGGCGGGCATATTCGCGGTCGGGCTCGTTGCGATCCTGCTCGCCACGCCGGCCGGGGTCAACGTCCTGCACGACACCGTCAACACGCTGTTTGGGGCGTCCTGAGAGATGTCAAGCGAGATCCGCTCCTACAGGTGTGTGTTCGACCTGGAGCGGCGCCTCTATCGCATCGACCGGTTGCGGCTCAACCCAGCTGGTGTGCCGCTGCGCGGGATCGTCTACTTCCTGGCGCTGCTTGGCACGGTGCTGGTCGTCGAGGCGTTGCCGCTCCTCGGCCTACTGGTGCGCATGCTGCCCTGGTACTGGCGCGACGTCGGTGGACCGGGTGCCTGCGCTGCGCTGTTGACGCTGATCAAGGTTGAGGGGAGACCGTTTCACCTGGCGGCACTGGCGCTCGTGCGTTATGGCTTGGGCCCGCACGAGCTGTCCGGGCTCCGGCCGCGTGGCCGCGCCGATCGATGCTGGCGCCTGGATGAGCTGGTCGTGCTGGCGGACGGGTCGGATTCGCGCTTGCGCCGCATGCGCTACATCGGTCCAGGGGCAGTGCTCGTCAGCACGGCACACGTTCGTAGCAGTTGGCATCCGAGGTTTGTACGAGGTCTCATGCGTCGGCCCGACATGCAGCTCGCCGCGATGGCGGCAAAGCCGCGACCGGTAAAAGGCCAGGTGATCGCGCTAACGGATCGAGCTCGCCTGGAGGTTAGAGCTTGAAAACACCGATCTCCTTCGTCTACGGCAATCTGGTGTTCGGAGCGAGCACTGACGACGTGTGGGCGGCGTTCTCGATCCCCTGCACGTCATATGAGTGGCTCTCAGGCGAGGCCAAGCGCGCGCGCATGCTTGCGCTGATGGGCGCGCTGGAAGCGCTCGAAGCCGACGTGCAGATCCTGCGCGTCGGGCGCCGCTGGAATTTGCAGGACTACCTCGGCGAGCTGGAGCAGGCCGGCCGCGGCAAGCACCTACAGGCAAATCAGCGCTACGCGCGCGAGCACGCCGAGCAGCTGAGCGACGTCGGCTGCGCGCGACCGTCGCTGTTTCTGCTCGTCAGCTTGCGCGAGCCCGAGCGCGACGTCGCCTTCTACGTCTCCCAGGCCGTCGAACAGCATCCGCGCGAGTGGCTGCGATCGATCGTGCGCACCCTCTCGACGAGCGATCGCCGCCTGCTGAAGGCCTCAGCGCTCGAGGACCTGCGTGTGCGAGCCGATCAGGCTCACGCACGGCTCGCGGACTTCCTGAGCGCCAGGCCCGCACGCGGCATCGAGTTGCAATGGCTTGTGCGCCGGACCTTTTGCCGCGGCCTCGGCGAGCCGCTCGTCGAGGGCTTGCACGAGCCCCGTGCATTGGCTTTCGAGCGCAACGGAGAAGCGTTGCTCGCGCCACTGGAAGGCGACGTGGTGCGTTGGCTTGACGGCTACGTCGAGCACCGAGGTCGTGCCCTGCGCATCGAATCCGAGCTTGGCGTGAGCTGGCAGGCCCAGCTGGTGCTCGGCGCGCTACCCGAGCGTGCAGCTTTCCCGGGCGCCCGTGTGGAGCTGATGTTCGCGGCTGTCGAGAGCCTGCCGTTCGGAGTGGACCTGTCGCTCAACGCGCGCTTCTTGCCAAACGAGCTGGCGCTGAGGATCGCGCGCCGACGCGTGCAGGACGCCGACCAGATCCTGCGTGCCGAGTCAGACGGCGATCAGGGTGTCTCTGACGTCGGCTACCAGCGCACCCAAGAAGCACGTGATCTGCTCGCGCACCTACAGGCCTCCAGCCGCCCACCGCTCTTGCGAGCAACGCTGGCGCTGGCGATCGGCGCCGAGGATGAGACTCAGCTCTCAGAGCGCGTGGAGATGTGTAGGCGTGCTTACGGCGAGATCCGCTTGCACCGTCCGCTCGGCGATCAGCTGGCACTTTTTATCCAGCAGCTTCCCGGCCAGCGCACGCGCGTCGCCGGCTATGACGACACGCTCACGACTGAGCAGGTGGGGGCAATGATGCCGACCGCTACGCATGCCGTCGGCTCGCGCGCCGGCTTCTACTTGGGGCACACGCTGTCGGGCTCGCGTCAGCCTGTGCGCTTCAATCTGCGCGAGGGCTCCGAGCACGATCGCAACACGGCGATTCTGAGCGTTGGCGCGCTCGGCTCGGGCAAGACGACGCTCGCGCAGAAGCTCAAGTACGAGGGCTTCCTGCAAGGAGCGCGAGTGGTCGATTGTGACCCTAAGGGCGACCACCGTTTCCACCTGCTCGAGGAGGTCGCGCCGCACGCCGAGACGATCGCGCTGCGCCCGGATCCGGCCTTGCGCGGAATGCTCGATCCGCTGCGCGTCGCGCCCGAGCACCTGCGCCAGGATGCTGCCGTCTCCTTCTTGCGCGACCTGCTTCCCGGTCGCGCCGAGGCGGCCTGGGAGACGGCTGTCGTCGGCGCGGTGGATGTAGTCCTGAGACGCTCAAGTGAGCCGACGTGCACCGAGGTGGTGCGGGCCTTGTGCGAAGGTGAGGGCAGCGAGGCTCAGGTCGGCGAGGCGCTTGCCGTCTATGCGCGCTCAGGTCTCACTCAGCTTGGTTTTGCCGATGCCTCGGTGAAGCTCACGCCGGTCGGTCGCCAACAGGTCACCTACATCCCGATCCGCGACCTCCCCGGGCCCGAGCCGGGCACACCCCGCTCGGAGTACACGCAAGCCGAGCGCGTCGGTGTGCAGATGGTGCGCTTGATCGCGATGTTCGCGATGCACCTGATGTCGCGCGAGCGTGAGCGCCTGAAGATTTTCAGCTTCGATGAGGGGTGGCGGTTGCTCAGTGACCCCGTCGGACGCACGCTGCTTGCCTCGCTGCAGCGCATGGGTCGCTCAGAGCTGGCCGTGCCGATCGTCAGCACGCAGCTTGTGACCGACGCGCTTGTCGGCGAGCGCGAGTCGCTTGAGAATCTGCTCGGTGCCACGTTCGTGTTCGGCATGCGCTCCGAGGCCGAGGCCGCCAGGGCGCTGATCTTGCTCGGGCTCGATCCTGAAGATCGCCGTGCGCGCGAGCGCCTGCTTGAGATGCAGGCCGGGCGCTGTCTGCTGCGCGACCACAGCGGGCGCGTGGAGGCGATCCAGGTCGATGTAGTGGCACCGTCGCTGCTGCGCGCCTTCTCCACGACCCCGCCGGTGCAAGCTCAGTGAACGCCGGGCGGCGCGCGGCGCAGGCGCTGGGCCTCGCACTCGTCCTCTTGCTCATGTCAGCCGGTACGGCCGGCGCAGCTCGGGTGTCGAGTGGCGCATCTTCTACACCAGTAAACAGAGCCGCGGCGACCGGAACCGCTTCAGAGGGAGAGACCGCCCCGAGCGGTCCACCGCTCACTTCGCCGCTCGAGGAGGGCGGAGCCGAAGACACTGCGGGGGTGCCTTCGCTCGAAGGTGACCAGCTTGTCGAAAACGGCCTGTCGAGCCCGCTGTGCGATGGCGCCAAGGCCTCGGAACTGTCGTATACGGCGCAGAGCAACTGTCAAACCTCAGGCTTCGTCGGGGCGCCCGCGCCTACCAACAACTACGACCTCGACGTAAACATCGGCACGGGCACGCTTGGGATCGGCAACGGACAGCTGCTCTCGGTAATCCAGGACGTATTCATCGCGCCGGTCTGGGAGGGACTTGTTTGGCTCGTGCATGCGCTCGTCGTGATGCTCCAATGGTGCTACACGCTTGAACTGCTGGGCGGCTCGATGACGAGTGGATTGAGGAGCTCCTTGCACGAGGCGCAGGCGAGCTTTACCGAGCCGTGGCTGGCGCTGGTGCTCGCGGCCGGGTCGGTGCTCGCTCTCTATAACGGGCTGATCCGCCGCCGTGTTGCCGAGACGCTCGGCCAAGTGCTGCTGACGATCGCGATGATGGCTGTCGGACTGTGGCTGATCGCCGACCCGCTCGGCACGGTCGGCGTAGTCGGCCAGTTCGCCAATCAGGCCAGTTTGGGAACGCTCGGCGAGGTTGCCCAGGGCACGACGGCCAAAGCCCCTGGAACGCTCGGGGACAGCATGCGCGCTTTGTTCGCGGGTGCGATTGAAGTGCCCTGGTGCTACCTGGAGTTCGGCGACGTGCGCTGGTGCAGCGACCCCACGATGCTTGAACCGCGTCTGCGCAAGGCGGCCTTGAGCATCGTGGCATCTGAGCAGGCCAGGCTCAACTGTCAGCCGAGCCTCACGCACCCGTTGTGTCGCTCATCGGGCGCGAGTTCGGCGCCTGCGCTAGAGCGAACGAGCGAGCTGGTACGCGAGGCGGACACAAATGGTTCCTTGTTTCTGGCCTTCCAAGCTAACGGCCCTGAACGCAACTCGACTAAAAGCAGCGGATCGCTCTTGCACGTCCTGTGTCAAAGCGAAAACGACAGTAAATGTGAAGGCGCCACGGCAGCACAGGCGGAGTTCCGCTCCGACGGCGGCACCTTCCCGCGCATGCTCGGAGTTGTCCTGATCGCTGTTGGCGTACTCGGCATGGCGATGCTGTTCGGTCTGGTCGCGATCCACCTGCTCGCCTCGGCGCTACTCAGCCTGTTCATGCTGTTGCTGGCGCCGTTTGTCGTGCTTGCCCCCGCGCTGGGAGACGCTGGACGTGCAGTCTTCAGTGGTTGGTTGACACGGCTGCTGGGCGCCGTCTGCTCGAAGCTGATCTTCTCGTTTGTGCTGGGCGCGCTGTTGACGATGCAGCGCATGCTCGCCTCGCTACATCAGCTCGGCTGGTGGACACAGTGGTTGTTGATCTCGACCTTCTGGTGGTTCGTGTTTCTCAAGCGTCACAAGGCGCTGGAATTCGTGCGCAGCGGTGGACGGGCGCCCCTCGTGTCCACTCGCCACACGTTTGACCAGAGGATTCGGGGAGTACGACAGGCAAAGCAAGACCTTGCCCACCCGGTGCGCTGGGCCAAGGACAAGCTGCTGTCGCCGTTGCCCGAGGATGAGGAATTGGACAGGCCGGGGCTCCATCGTCCTGGACCTGGCAAACCAGACCCAGGGTCTGACGGATCGGGGACAGCAGCAGGCTGGAGGGACACAGCGGCGGACAGGACAAGGGCAGCAGTCAGAGGGCCGCAGTGATGAGCAGCGCGGAGAGGCCCAACCGCCCGGGCAGTCCGACCGCGGGGACGCGGCAGAACGGCACGATCGTGGCAGCGAGCAGACGGTGAGGGCCGCGAAGGGGACAGAGGCTGTCGAGCCGAGGGTCACCGTACCTCGGGATCAAGCCAGCTCTGACGCACCCGGTGGCACAGGCAACTCGCGTCGAAATCGAGCCGAGGTCGAGAAGCCGCCTCGACTCGAGCGTGTCGCGCGGGTGGCCGCTTACGCGAGTGACCCAGAGGCCGATGAGGCCGCGTGGCTCGCGAACGCGCGCCGTCCACCCGCGCCAGCGCAGCAGCCGAGCCAATCGCAGCCTCCGGCTCACCAGCACCAGCTGTCTCCGCGAGTAGCGACCGAGTCCGCGGGCGCACCTCCGAAGCGCACGGCGTCTAACCCGGGTGCGCCCAACCCGCAAAGCATGCGCATGCGGACCTCGCGCGAAATCATGGACGACGCCCGCGAAGTTGCCGCCGGGCGCAAGCGCCAGCTCGGACTCGAGTCATTCGCCGAGGAGGAGCTGGAGCCATGAGTACCCAAGCGGTCGCGCATCCGGGCGTCTCACCGCGCCGCCCGCTGAAGCTAGCAGGCATGCTGATCGCCACGGCGGCGGCTGCGGGGTTGTTTGGACTGATGCTGATCGCCTCGCTCCTTGGCGCCGGCACCATCTCGCTCAGCAGCGCGCCGGACAGCTTTGGCGTCTCCGCGCTGGCCGAGGCCGAAATCCCTCCGCTCTACCTCAGCCTCTACGAGCAGGCCGCCAGGCACTACGGTCTCGATTGGGCGATTCTTGCCGGTATCGGCAAGGTCGAGTGTGACCATGGACGCGACCCCGACCCGTCGTGCACGAAGCAGGGTTCGGTCAACTCGGCCGGCGCCGGCGGTCCCGCCCAGTTCCTTGCCTCAACCTGGGGCAAGTACGGAGTGGACGCCGACGGCGAGGGACCGCCAGACAGATGGGATCCGGCCGATGCCATTTACGCAATGGCGAACTATTTGCATGCGTCGGGAGCTCCGCAGAATTACCGCAAGGCGATCTATACCTACAACCACGCGTGGTGGTATGTGAATGAGGTGGAGCATTGGGCCTCGCTCTATCGCGGCGCCGCGCAAGTCGGTGTCGGGATCAACCCTGGGGGTGCCCTCGGAGTCTCAAGCGTTGACTGGCCGGGCGTCGGCGCGGTTGAGACGATCGCCGGCTCGCGGGCGCTGCTTTCGCCCGGGGACGGTCACCTCGCGCTTGTGCCCGCACAGGCTCCGGCAGTGGTGCAGGCGATGGTGATCGCGGGCAACGAGCTGCAGGACTTGCCATACGGCCCCGACGGTCATCCAGATCCGCTAGGAGCGCTGGACGAGGACTGTTCGAGCACGGTCAATTACGTGCTCTATCGCTCAGGCATTCGTCCACTCTCGGAAATCTTGCGCGAGAATCCGCTCGCCCAAGATTACGTCAACTGGGGCGACCCAGGCCGGGGTCGCTGGGTCACGATTTATGCGACGACCGAGCCCACCGACCATGTCTTCATGGTGATCGCCGGGCTGCGGCTGGACACTTCTTACAAAGGCACGGACGTCGGCCCAAACCGCGAGGAAGGCGGCCCGCGCTGGCGCATCCTCGGCCACATCCCAACCTGGGCGCACTGGTCGGTGCGCCACCCGCCAGGGTCTGTAATGTGGCAAGCATGCGCGAGGTCGAACACCTGCTGATCGGGGGCGGTCTCGCCTGCGCCACCTGTGCCCAGTCTCTACGTGAGGGTGGCGCCAACGGCGAGATCGTGCTTGTCGGACGCGAGCCGGACCCGCCGTATAACCGCCCCGAGTGCTCGAAGGGCTATCTGCGTGGCGAAGAGAGTCGCGATGAGCCGCTCGTGCAGCCGCAAGATTTCTGGTCCGAGCAGAAAGTGGAGCTGCTCACGCGCACGAGCGTCACCGCTCTAGACCTCGAGACGCGCGTGGCGAAGCTCTCAGACAAGCAGGAGATCCACTTCCAGAAGGCGCTGATCGCAACCGGCGCGAATGTGCGGCGGCTGAACGTGGCTGGCTGCGAGTTGGAGCAGATCCACTATCTGCGCACGCTCGCCAACGCCGACGCGATCCGTGCGGGCGTGGCCGACGCGGAGCGAGTGGTCTTGATCGGGGGTTCCTACATCGGCTGTGAGGTTGCAGCTTCGTTGACGATGATGGGCAAGCAGGCGACGATCGTGATGCAGGAGGACGTGACGCTCGAGCGCGGCTTTGGCAAGACTGCCGGACGCTTCTTCCAGGGCCTGCTGGAATCCCACGGCGTCACGGTCCACAGCGCCGACGGCCTGGAGCGCTTCGAGGGCGATGGCCGCGTCGGCAAGGTCGTCACGACAACCGGCTTGGAGCTTGCGGCCGATGCGGTTGTGATCGGCGCCGGGGTCACCCCGGACATCGCGCTAGCCAAGCGCGCTGGTCTCGAGATCGGCGAGCGGGGTGGCGTGCTCTGCTCCTCGCGCCTAGAGACGTCGGTTTCAGGTGTATTCGCTGCCGGCGACATCGCCGAGTACGACTCACCTCTGCACAGGACGCATGTGCGCATCGAGCACTGGGACGTCGCCTTCAACCACGGCAAGACCGCAGCCGCCAACATGCTCGGCGGCGATATCCCGCACGAGGTAGTCCCTTACTTCTATTCGGTGTTCGCCGACTGGGGCGAACTCGAATACGTCGGCCCCGCATACGAGTGGGACGAGGAGATCGTGCGCGGCTCCTACGAGCAGGCCAACTTCACCATGTGGTATCTGAAGGACGGTCGCGTGGTCGCCGCACTCACCTTCGGCCGGCCCGACGATCTCGACACCGCGCGGCGGCTGATCGCCGAGCGTCCGGTGCTAGACGAGGCTCAGCGCCAGAAGCTTGCGAGCTTCGATGCGGACCTCGCCACCTTGTAGGATGGCTTCGTAAATAACGGTCGGTGGCGAAGGGAAGCCGGTGCGAATCCGGCGCGGACCCGCCACTGTGACCGGGGATGCCAGCCGCAGCGCGAAAGCGCAGCCACTGATCGGCCGCTCGGCGGATCGGGAAGGCGCGGAGGGTGGGCCCGGGAGCCAGGAGACCTACCTCCGACCACAAGCCCACAAGCCCTCGTGGAAAGGGGTGGCTCATGCTCATATCTCGTCGTATGTCCGTGGCGCTCGGCGCTGCATTTCTGGTCGCTCTACTCGTAAGCACCTGCGCGCTGGCGGCGCCTATAACCGTGAACCTTCGCGTTGAGGGCTCTACCACGACGCTCTACGAAGGACCCATCACAACCGAAGGGATTCTCAACCCTCCAGGGATAGCAACGGAATCCAGTCCTACGGCCGAGCCTTGCGACGTCAAGGACAACGGAGCGAACGGAGGTTTCGGCACGGCTGCTGGGACGCCCACCACGGCGCTCTACGACGCCGCGACTGCTAACGGTCTGGTCTTTAACGCCGAATGGTCCAAAAGTCTCGAAGACTTCGAGATCACCCAAGTTGGCGGCGACATTGCCAACGCAGGCAACAACGAAGAGTATTGGGGCTACGCCGTCAACTACACGACGGCGGGCGTCGGCGGCTGCCAGTTTCAGCTCGCCCCGGGCAGCGAAGTGCTGTGGGCCTACAACTACTTCAACCTCTCACACCTGCTGAGTTTCACCGGCCCTACCAGCGCGAACGCTGGCAGCCCGATCACGCTCCACGTGGTGGACGGACAGACCGGCACTCCGATTGCGGGCGCGGCGATCGGCGAAGACGTCGCGGGTGTCACGACGACGATTCCGGGCAGCCCCCTGACTAACGCTGAAGGCAATGTCACGATCACATTTGCTCGTGCAGGCACCGTCAAGTTGAAGGCCACCCAACCCGAATCCGTGCGCTCGAACGCGATCAGCGTATGCGTACACAACGGCAATGACGGTACCTGCGGGACGGCCCTGCCCGGTGTCTTGGGTGTCAAGGATGCACCGGGGACAATGAATGTCACGCCCGTGGTTGGCGCCACCGCCACGGTTGGTGGCGTCAAGAACGCTCACCACTATTCCCACAGCAAAGGCCCCCGTATTCTGCAGGGGCTCGTCCAGGTGCCCACAGGCGGGACGTTGCGCGAAGTGCGTATAAGTCTTCAGCGCCGCAAGGGCAAGCACTGCACAGTGTTCAGCGGGATCAAGGAGACGTTCGTGCGCGCCCGCTGTGGCGCCACACGCTTCTTCTCGGTCGGCGACGCCGAGTCGTTCAGCTACCTGCTCCCGGCATCGCTACCGCCAGGTCGCTACGTCTACGACATCGAGGCGATCGACGGTACTGGCAACCCAACTAAGCTCGTCCCAGGTGTCAGTCACGTCGTCTTCTATGTCAAGTAGATCTCGCTCATTGGGCGCGCGTATTAGGCGCGCGCCCAGTCGGGCGCTGCTCGGCATTTTGGGCCTGGTGCTGCTGGTGGTGCCAGCTCTGCTGGCGCTCACCGGCTGCGGTCTCGGCCCGGGCCCAACGCCTGGTGGGATCAGTCTCTCTGTGACGCAAGACTTCGGTACTCTCCCCGTGGGCTATGCCGGCACACCGCGCGTGAGCGGTCAGGAGACCGTGATGAGCCTGCTGATGCGCAACTACGACGTCAAGACCCGCTACGGCGGCGGCTTCGTGGAGAGCGTCAACGGGCACGCTGGCGGTACACAAGCCGGGGAACCGATCGATTGGTTCTATTACGTCAACGGCGTGGAGGCCTCCAAGGGAGCCGCCGAGACCAACGTGCGTACGGGCGATCGCATCTGGTGGGATCTCCACGACTGGAGCCAAACCGACAATATCCCGGCGGTCGTCGGCTCCTTCCCCGAGCCGTTCGTGGGGGGGATCGAAGGCAAGCGCTATCCCGTGCGCGTGGAATGCTCGGAACCGTCGAGTTCCGCCTGCGCGACGGTACACACGCGCCTTAGCGCGCTGGGTGTGCCGGTGGCCGGCGCCGCCGTCTCAGACGAAGAAGAGCAGCTGACTATGCGGGTGCTGGTCGGCCCCTACTCCGCTTTGGGAAACTCGCTCAGCGTGCACGACCTCGGCGCCGGGCCGCGTTCAAGCGGCGTGTATGCCCGCTTCTCAGAGGGTGGCAGCGTGCTCAGCCTGCTCGACCCCGCCGGCAGCGTCGTGCGAAAACTCGGCGCGGGAGCCGGCCTGATCGCGGCGACACGCTACGGCGAAGAGGCGCCGGTGTGGCTCATCACAGGCACCAATGCGGCCGGTGTGACCCACGCCGCGAATTCACTGCGCGAAAGCACTCTGCACAACGTCTTCGCGCTCGCACTCGAACCGTCGGGAGTGGCCCAGCCGGTGCCGGTGTCGGGGCCATGAGCACTCGGAGATAGCTATGGCAATGGGCGCCACGCTCTTCTACCGCCGTCTCGCGAGTCCGCTACACGCGACACGCGCGACGGTAGCGGCTTTGTGGGCCTGTGCGCTGATCGCCGCGACGCTGCTCAGCCAAAGCCCGATGGTGTTGGTAGCACTCCTGATCGGCGTGCTCGGCGCGGGCGCCGGCGCTGGGCTGGCACGCGAGCTTGCGCGCACGCTGCGTACCGTGCTGATCGTGGCGATCCCGATCGTGCTCGTCAACGTACTCGTCTACCACGAAGGTCTCACCGTGTTCGCACGCCTCGGAGATCTTGGCCCCTTCGGTCAAGGCGACTTGACGCTCGAGGCGCTCGTCTATGGCGTGGTGATCGCGCTGAAGGTCGGCCTGTTGATGCTCGTCACGACGCTCGCAAGCCTCGCGATCGACCCGGACAAGCTGCTGGCTGTCTTTCGCCGACACTCGTTTCGCTCAGCGCTCACGGCTTCGCTCGCTACACGCATGATCGGCGTGCTGTCGGCCGACTCGCAACGACTGGCCGAAGCGCAGCGCACGCGCCCGGGCGGCGGCGCCACGGGCGCACGCGCACGCGTCAGACTGTTGAGCGCGATCGTCGGCTCCTCGCTCGATCGCTCGATGGACGTCGCCGCCACGCTCGAGCTGCGCGGTTTCGCCGCCGGCCCGCGTACAGGCAACCGAGCACCGCGTCATTCCTTCTCGCGCCATGACCGTGCATTCGCCTTCTCCGCCGCGTGCGTGTTCGCGCTCGCGCTGTTCGGGCGACTTGCGGGAGTCGCCCCGTTCAATGCCTACCCGCTCCTAAGCATGCCGGTATCCGCGGCGACCTTTGTGCTGTGTGTAGCGCTGCCTGTGGCTGTCCTGCTGCCGTTTGCCGACCGCAGGGGGATTGAATTTTGAGATCCGCTCTGGCGTTCTCGCAGGTCACCTACCGCTACCCCGAAAGTTCCGAGGCTGCTTTGCGCGGGGTGACTCTGGAGCTCGAGCAGGGTGAGTTGTGCCTGCTCGCGGGTCGCTCAGGACAGGGCAAGTCGACGCTGCTGCGCGCCGCCTGCGGTCTTGTCCCGCACTTCCACGGCGGCACGTTCGCCGGCAGCATCAGCGTCGCGGGCATGGACACGCGTGAGCACCCGCCGGCGCAGCTGGGCGCTCACGTCGGCGTATTGCAGGGTGACTCCGAGACACAACTGGTGATGAGCTCCGTGCGCGCTGAGCTGGCGCTGGCGATGGAGAGCCGCGGACATGGTGCCACGGCCGTCGCGCGAGCAGTCGAGGAGGTCGCGCTCGCGCTCGGCATTGACCACCTGCTCGAGCGCTCCACCCACGACCTCTCCGGTGGGGAGAAGCAGCGCGTGGCACTCGGTGCGGCGCTTGTCGGCCGTCCGCGTGTGGTCCTGCTCGACGAGCCCACATCCCAGCTCGACCCAGTTGCCGGCGACGAGCTGATCGGCTTGCTGCGCCGGCTCAACCAGGAGTGGGACACGACGATCCTGCTCTCTGAGCACCGCTTGGAGCGTTGTCTGTCGGCTGCCGACCGCGTGATCGCACTCGACGGCGGCGCAATCGTCCATGACGGCTCGCCCAGCTCGTTCTTGCGCTTCGCGGCGGAGCACGAGCCCTCGCTGCAAACGCCCGGCGCGAAGCTGTTCGCGCTTGCCGGCATCTCCCCTCCGCCGGTCGGCGTCAAGCAGGCGCGTGCTTCTCTGCGCAACGAGGGACTGCTGCCCGACGAGCCAGATCCGCATAGCGCATCGGCTGCGAGTGGCCAGGAGGAGCACACGGGCGCCCAGTCGCATGATGCCGGTGTGCGCGGGCGGCTGGCGAGACGGGGGAGGGGGGAGGCCGTTGCGGCGTCTGCCCTCGCGCTGCGGGGCGTGTGGTGTGAGATCCCGCGCGGGCCGGCCATTCTGCGTGGCGTAGACCTCACGATGGCCCCAGGCGAACGCGTAGCGCTAATGGGTCGGAACGGGGCCGGCAAGTTGACGCTGCTACGCCACGCCGCCGGCCTGGTCGCTCCGACGCGGGGAAAGATCGAGCAGTCAGGCAGGGTAGCGCTGCTGTTGCAAAATCCCAACGACTATTTCCTGCACGAGCGCGTCCGCGATGAGCTCTCAGCCGAGGCGCTACGACGCGCGGGCCTGGACGCGCTGGCCGAGCGCAACCCGCGTGACCTATCGGGAGGCGAGCGTCAACGATTGGCGCTGGCGATCGTCGCGGATGGAGGCGAGACCCCGGTGGTGGTTGCGCTTGATGAGCCCACGCGCGGCATGGACCGTGAGGCCAAGGCGCAGCTGGCCGATGAGCTGCATCGCCGCGCGAGCGACGGGCAAGCGGTGATCGTCGCCACGCACGACCCGGAGTTCGCGGCAAGTTGTGCACAGCGGGCGATCCTGCTTGCCGATGGGCGCGTGATCGCCGACGGCCCGGCTGCCGACCTGCTCGCGGGTGGCTGGTACTTCGCCACTGAGACCGCCCGCATCCTTGGCGGCGCCGGCGGCGCTTTGCGTCCCGAGGACGGCGCGGAGTTGTTGCGCGGCGCGCGCACGGGCGAGATAGGATCGCTGTCAGACGGACCCGGGGCTCATCCAGCGGGGGCCGTGCAAGGGGCGCGTGGTCCCCGACCGGGCACGAACAAACAATCCCAAGAAACACCCGAACTGTTGATCCGCGCCGCGGGAGAGGCACACACGTGAGCTGGCCGCTCGCCTCCTTCGTGATCGTCGCCGGGATATTGCTCGCCGGCTGGCTTGCCTATGAGCGCTCGCGTCCCTCCGCGCGCATGGTCGCGGTCGTGGCGACGCTCGCGGCCGTGGCGGCGCTCGGCCGCGACGCGTTCGTGGCGCTGCCCGACGTCAAGCCGATCACCGCGATCGCGCTCGTCGTCGGCTATGCGCTCGGCCCGCTGCCCGGCTTCACGGTCGGCGCGATCGGGATGCTGGCCTCCAACATGATGCTCGGCCAGGGCCCTTACACGCCGTGGCAGATGGCCGCCTGGGGCCTTGTCGGCCTGGGCGGCGCGCTGCTCGGGCGCGTGAGTGGCAGGCGCATGGGTCGCTTCGGCCTGGCGCTCGCCTGTGCCGTGATGGCGCTGGTCGCCAAGGAGATCATGAATGTGTACACATGGACGCTCGGCGCCGCCCATACGCCGGCCGCGTTCCTCTTGATCGCCGGTCAAGGGTTGCCGTTCGACATCACCGACACGGTGGCAAGCTTCCTGTTCGGGTTTGCCTTCGGCCCTGAGCTCGCGCGCCTGTTGGGACGTATGCGCGCCCGCATGACCATTGAATGGGAACCCACCGGCCCGCCCACCCGCCCACCCGCCCACCCGGCCGCCGCCACACCGCCACTGCTACTCGTACTCGTGTGTGTCGGCATTGCCACAGTGGCCCTCCCCCCGCGCGCGCTGGGGGCAGGCCCTCTGCGAGCATCGACTCCAGTGCGGCAAGCCCCGGTTCGCACGCGCACGGCGACATCCGCTGCAGTCGCGCGTGCCGTTGCCTACTTGCAGCACGCCCAGAACAGCGACGGCGGCTTTGGCGGCGCGCCGGGGCAACACAGCAGCGAGCTGTATTCGGCCTGGGTTGCGATCGGATTGGCCGCGGCCGGGCGCGACCCGCTGACGCTCAACCGCAACAGGCATTCACTGCTGAGCTCGCTACGCGGCGAAGCAGCGACGCTCGAAGGCGCCGGTGACGACGAGCGTACGATCCTCGCCCTGCATGCATGCGGCCTACCCGCATCTGATTTTCCGGGCACGAGTTTGGTCGTCAAGTTGGTGCATGAACGCTCGAGCGACGGCTCCTTTGGTCACCTTGTCAACATCACGGCGTTCGCGATCTTTGCGCTGCGCGTCGCCGGCAGCTCGGCGGATAACGCGATCGTAAGCGACGCCGGACGCTGGATCGCAGCTCAACAGGACAGCGACGGCGGCTTCGGCTTTGCGGGGCACGGCGGCGGCGAGGACGTTGACGACACGGCCGCGGCGCTGCAGGCCGTGATCGACGCAGGCGGTCAGCGCGGGGGCGCCGTCGTCGCGCGCGCGGTGGCGTATCTACGCCGCGCGCAGAATCTCGACGGCGGCTTTCCGCAGCAGCCCGGTAGCGAATCCAACGCTCAATCGACTGCGTGGGCCATGCAGGGCTTGGACGCGGCCGGTGTGAACGTGAGCGCCGTCAAACGCGGACACAGCCGCTCGCCGCTCGCCTACCTGGAAAGCCTGATGGCGCCCAACGGCAGCGTCTACTACTCGCGCACGAGCGCACAGGCTCCGGTTTGGGTCACTGCGCAGGCGCTCACCGCGCTCGCGGCCAAGCCGTTTCCGGTCGCCCCTGACTTCAGCGGCTCCTAAGGAGACTCTCCTACCCTTGGGAGATGTCCGCGAGCTTCCCCAATGCTGCTCCACAGGGCTCGCGCGGCTATGGCGGCCCGCTGTTGCTTGCCGCGGCATGCGTCGCAGGCTTGGCTCTGACCTGGGTGCTGGCGGCGCTGGTGCCGGTCACGCACGACAAGGACGCCATCGCCCTGTATGACTTCACGCGCCTGGACCGGCCTGCCATCGAAGCCCCCGCGCGCCTGTTGCTCGACTTGCTCGAACCGGCGTTCTTCATCGTGTGGGGGATCGCGCTTGTGGCAATCGCGCTCTCGCGCGGGCAGGGGCGCGTTGCGCTTGCCGTGGCCTTGGTCCTCTCGCTGGCGCCGGCCAGCGCAGAGCTGCTCAAGCCGCTGCTTGCCCATTCGCACGCAGAGGTCGTGCCGCTCTACATCAAGGGCGCCTCGTGGCCCAGTGGCCATGCGACCGCGGCCACAGCGCTGTTCTGGTGTGTGTTGCTCGTCGCGCCATCCAGCTGGCGGCGTGCGTTGGCGCTGCTTGGCGTCGTGCTGCTGGCGGCCGTCGGCTGCTCGCTTTTGATCCTCGCCTGGCACATGCCAAGCGATGTGATCGGCGGCTACCTGCTTGGCACGCTGTGGTTTGCGCTGGCGCTTCTCGGCCTACGAGCGAGCGGCCGTGCTCCTACTGCTTACTCCTCGCCGCCGGCTGAGCCGGCATGCTCACCGGGAGCCCAGAGCAGCTCGGTGCTCGCCGGCTCGGGGGCGGTGGGATCGTCGTTGGCCGCTCGACTGAGGATGAACAGCATGTCCGACAGTCGGTTCAAGTAGCGGATCACCTCGGGGTTGCACTCATCGCCGACGGCGATCGCGCGCCGCTCGGCACGCCGGCAGACAGTGCGGCAGACGTGTAGCTGCGCCGCCGCCGGGGTGCCGCCGGGGATCACGAACGAGCGCAGCGGCTCGAGCGTTGCGTTGACCTCGTCGCAGACCTCCTCCAGCCACTGCGCGTACTTGGCGGTGACACGCAGGCGAACTTGCCCCTTGCGCGTAGCGTCGGGCGCGCCCTCGGCGGGGGCCGGCACCGACAAGTCGGCTCCGACGTCCAGCAGGTCGTTCTGTACCCGCGCCAGCCATTGCGCGGAGGCGGCGGGCAGACCGGGCGCGAGCAGAGCCACGCCGAGCGTCGCGTTGAGCTCGTCGACAGTGCCATAGGCCTCCACGCGCGGATGGCACTTGGACACGCGGCTCATGTCTCCGAGATGGGTCTCGCCGCGGTCCCCACCCTTGGTGTAGATGCGTGTCAGGTTGACCGTCATAGTCCTCTCGAGTCTCGCATATGGAGGACCCGGGTGCCCGCCTTCGGGCGGTGCCAGCGGGTCGGACTGGACGGCGGAGGGCCGGCCTGTGGGTTCCATGTGACCAGTCGCACTGCGCGACGTCGGGCAGATCGGATACTTTCCCGGCCTTCATGCGGGTAGCTGTTCCGAAGGAGACAGCCGAGGGCGAGCACAGAGTTGCGCTTGTTCCGGAGGTCGCAGCCAAGTTGAAGGCCAAGGGCCTCGAGGTCCTGGTCGAGAATGGCGCGGGCGCAGATGCACTGCTACCTGACGCTGCCTTCGTGGAGGCTGGCGCGCAAATGACAGCAGACGCCGCCGAGCTGTGGCAGTCGGATGTGGTCGTCAAGATCTCGCCGCCGAGCGAGGCCGAGATCGGGCGGCTCGGGGCCGGTTCGATCCTGATCGGCTTCCTGGCGCCGCTCACGAGCCCGCAGACGACGCGTGCGCTCGCGGCAGCCAAAGCCACCGCCTTTGCGATGGAGTCGATCCCGCGCATCTCGCGTGCGCAGTCGATGGACGCGCTCTCCTCGCAGAGCAACATCGCCGGCTACAAGGCAGCGCTGCTGGGCGCGGAGAACATGGGACGTTTCTATCCGATGCTGATGACCGCCGCTGGCACGATCCCACCCGCCAAGGTGCTCGTGCTGGGAGCCGGGGTCGCCGGCCTGCAAGCGCTCGCCACCGCCAAGCGCCTGGGTGCGCGCACAACCGGCTACGACGTGCGCCCGGAGGTAGCCGAGCAGGTGCACTCGCTCGGCGCACAGTGGCTCGACCTGGGCCTTGAGGCACGCGGCGAGGGCGGGTACGCGCGCGAGCTGACTGAGCAGGAGCGCGCCCAGCAACAGCAGGCGCTCACCGATGCGATCAAGGGCTTTGACGTTGTGATCACGACGGCGCTGGTGCCGGGTCGCCCGGCCCCCAAGCTGGTTACCGCCGAGGCGGTGCAGGGGATGAAGCCGGGCTCTGTGATCGTCGATCTGGCGGGGGAGTCGGGCGGCAACTGTGAGCTGACCGAGCCCGGCCAGACCGTCGTCAAGCACGACGTAAAGATCGTCTCGCCCTTGAACCTGCCGGCGAGCATGGCCGAGCACTCCTCGCAGCTGTTCGCCCGCAACGTGCTGGCTTTGCTCGATCTGCTCGTGGGCGAGGACGGGTCGCTCGCGATGGACTTCGAGGACGAGATCGTGGCAGGTGCGTGCATCGTGCGCGCGGGAGAGATCACATGATCCTTGCGAGCGTGCTCACGACCAACCTGGCGATCCTCGTGCTCGCGGGCTTCATCGGCTTTGTCGTCATCTCCAAGGTGCCCAACACGCTGCACACGCCGCTTATGAGCGGCACCAACGCGATTCACGGGATCGTGCTGCTCGGCGGGTCTGCTGCTGTTCGGCCTGAGCGGCCTTGACGGCCTCAGCAAGGCGCTGCTCGTGATCGCCGTGGCCTTCGGCACGATCAACATCGTCGGCGGCTTCCTTGTCACGGACAGGATGCTCGACATGTTCAAGTCGCGCCCGAAGCCCAAGGCCGAGGAGGACTCCACTGGCGAGGGCAAGCCCGGCGGCGACGGGAAGGCGGGGTCATGACCAACCCGCTGCTCGCCAGCACCTTCCTGCAGAGCGAAAGCTTCATCTATGTCCTGTACATCGTCGCCTTCGCGCTGTTCATCCAGGGGCTGCGCGGGCTCTCCGGCCCGACCACCGCGGTGCGCGGCAACCGCATCGCCGCGGTCGGCATGGGGATCGCGGTCGTCGCCACGCTGCTGAGCCCGGGCGAGGGCAACTGGGGCCTGATCGCGCTCGGCATCGCGCTCGGCGTCGCCGTCGGCGTGCCCGCGGCGCGCCAGGTGAAGATGACCGCGATGCCGCAGATGGTCGCGCTGTTCAACGGCGTTGGCGGTGGCGCTGTGGCGATCATCGCGTGGGTCGAGTTCCGAGCCCACGGCTCGACCTACGGCTCGCACACCGTGCTTAGGACCTTCGAAGCCGCACCGCTGCTCGGCGGTGAAGGCTCGACCCACGGCTCGCCCAGCTTCGGATCGGGTCCGTTCGTCGGACACGCGATCGTCCACCACGGCGCGCTGCCAACCTACGTGGCGATCTTCTCGGTGTTCGCCGCGATCGTCGGCTCGATCTCCTTCTGGGGGTCGAACATCGCCTTCGGCAAGCTCCAGGAAATCCTCCCGGGGCGTCCTATCTCGCTCGGCTCGGCCCAGCAGATCGTCAACCTCGTTCTTTTGATCTTGGCGCTTGCCGCCGGCATCGACTTGGTCTCAGGCGCCCACTCCGAACTGCTGTTCATCGGCATGCTGATCGTCGCCGCGCTGCTGGGCAACGCGGTTGTGCTGCCGATCGGCGGCGCCGACATGCCGGTCGTGATCTCGCTCTTGAACGCCTTCACTGGGCTGTCGGCAGCGGCCACCGGCATGGCGCTCAACAACCCGGCGCTGATCGTCGCCGGCATGATCGTGGGTGCCTCGGGCTCGATCCTCACCAACCTGATGGCGACCGCCATGAACCGCTCGATCCCTTCGATCGTCGCCGGCGGCTTCGGCGGCGGCGGCGCGGTGGCGGGCGCCGAAGGCGCCGGCGAGCATCAGGGCACCGTGCGCTCCACCAGCGCCGCCGACGCAGCGATCCAGCTTGCCTATGCCAACCGTGTAGTGGTCGTCCCCGGCTACGGCATGGCCGTAGCCCAGGCCCAGCACGCCGTGCGCGAGCTGACAAAGGAGTTGGAGGCCCGTGGCGTGGAAGTCAGCTACGCGATCCATCCTGTCGCTGGGCGCATGCCCGGGCACATGAACGTGCTACTAGCCGAGGCCGACGTGCCCTATGACCAGCTCAAGGAGATGGACGACGCCAACCCCGAGTTCCAGCGCACCGATGTGTCGCTTGTGATCGGCGCCAACGACGTCACCAACCCGGCAGCCAAGAACACTCCGTCCTCGCCGATCTACGGGATGCCGATCCTCGAAGTCTCCGACTCCAGCTCGGTGATCGTGATCAAGCGCTCGATGAACCCCGGTTTTGCCGGTATCGAGAACGAGCTCTACTTCGACCCGAAGACTTCGATGCTCTTCGGCGACGCCAAGTCGGCTGTGAGCGAGATCACAGCCGAGCTGTCGGCTCTCTGAGCCCCAGCCGGTAAAGAAGCGTCCCGTTGCTCTAGCACGCGGGCGAGCCTTGTGCTTGCGCGTGCGACGGCGGCCTGGCTCCGTGCGTAATGCCAGCTTTGACGGGCTGATGTGCGCCCGGCTCCGCTTCGGCCAAATTGGTACGTCATGTAGACAATACAGACATTGTCAAGAAGGTACTAGTCTATTAGACTGAGTTAAGGAGAAGTAGAGACACACCGTTCAGAGGGGGCCGGCATTTCGGCACATGGCGGTACAGGTTTTGGTCGATTTTGGTTCGTGCCCACTCTTGGCGTGCTGGCCTGTACCACGTCCCTTTGTTGGGCGGTTCTGTACATGGGCGCAGGGGCCGAGCCTTCAGCTGCGGTCTCGCCATCGGCTTTGGTGCGAGCCACCGTGCAGCGCCTAGACTCAGGTCCACGCGCAAACGCGAGCATCGTCGGCGGGCAGGGCGCCTCGATAGCGAGTTTCCCCTTTCAGGTCGCCCTGTACGATCCCCAGGCAGTCTCGCCGGCCGCCGGCTTCTTTTGCGGCGGGGTCATCATCGACGTCACCCATGTGATCACAGCCGCTCACTGCGTCTCCGGTGGCCCCCACCAAGTGGCCCCCTCCGCCGGCATCGAGGTGCTCGCGGGATCCACCTCGCTTGACCAGCTGGCTGCGGGCAGTGTCCGCGACCCGGTTCAGTCCAGCACCGTTGACCCCGGCTATAACCCGCTCAGCAGCAACGAGGACATCGCGCTGCTTACGCTCGCCCATCCGCTGTGGTCGGGCTCGATTGCGCCGACTGTCAACGGCGTCAACACAATCGCGCCGCTGGCGCTTGACCCCAGTGCGGCGTTGATATATGCCAATCCCAACGTGAGCCCGGCGATTGTAGCCACGGCCAGCGGCTGGGGCGACGTCGAGCCGGCACCAGGACATGCGGTGAGCTATCCCACCAGCCTGCGGTCGGTGACGCTGGCGCTCGTCTCCGAATCGACCTGCGAAGAACAGTACGCGACGATCGAACAACCGATCACCTCGAGCATGATCTGCGCCGGTGGTGGCAGCGCTCGCGTAGATACTTGCTATGGCGACAGCGGCGGACCGCTCCTTGTCGACGCGGACACGCCGGCGCGCCCACCGCAGGACTATGTGCTGGCTGGGCTCGTCGACTTTGGCAACGGCTGTGCTCAGCCCGGCTATGCGGGCGTATACACACGGGTCTCGAGCCCTGAGATTATGCGCTTCCTCAGTTCGGGCATAGGCGACGCCGTGGCACCAGTCGGCGTGCAGGCCAAGCACAAGAAGAAGCGGCGCAAGAAGCGCGATCGCCGTAGCGTCCACTAGCGCCCCTTCCGCGTCCTCTGGAACACTGGGAGTGTGATCTCCCGAGAAGCGGCAATCGACGCACTGCGCACGAACGAGTTCGACCTCGTGGTCGTCGGCGGCGGGATCACCGGGGCCGGGGTCGCACTCGACGCCGCGGCGCGCGGCTACAGCGTGGCGCTCGTGGAGCGCACCGACTACGCCTCGGGCACCTCCAGCCGCTCCAGCAAGCTCGTGCACGGTGGTTTGCGCTATCTGCAGCACTTCGACCTCGGCTTGGTGCGCGAGGCGCTGCTGGAGCGCCAGCTGATGGTCGCCCTGGCACCGCATCTGGTGCATCCACTGCCGCTGGTCGTGCCGGCTTTCGACGGCGCTCGACCCGACCGGCTGATGGGGGTCGGGCTGAACTTGTATGACGTGATGTCGGTCGATCGCGAGCGCCTGCGCACGCGTCGTTCGCGTCGAAACCGGGGCGAGCAGGCAGCGCGAGGCGAGCAAGGGGCCGGCGAGTCGGGTGCCATCGCGACAAAGACGGCCGTGCTCGAGCAGGGAGAGTCCTGGAGCCCTGAGCGTCACCGCGTCATCTCGGGCGAGGAAGTGCTCGAACTGCTGCCGGCGATGGCTGGGCGCGAGCCGACCAGCGGATATCTCTTCTACGACTGCCAGACCGACGACGCGCGTCTGGTCCTGACCGTCCTCGGCGAGGCCGAACGTTTCGGAGCATTGTGTGCGAATCGGATTAACGCGACGGCGCTGCTGGAGCGCGACGGACGTGCCTGTGGCGTGTGTCTGCGCGATGAGGAGAGCGGCGAGCGCTTTGAGGTGCGGGCCGAGAACGTTGTCAACGCGACCGGGGTGTGGGCCGATGAACTGCGACCGCGAGAGCTGCACGACGAGGCCGAGCTGCCACAGATCAGACCGAGTCGCGGGACCCACGTCACGCTGCGCCACGAGGATCTGCCGCTCGTGGCAGGCGCGATCGTGCCGGCGGGCTCCGGCCGGACGATCTTCGCGCTGCCGTGGCTCGGGCGCACGCTGGTCGGTACCACCGACAACGATTACGAGGGCTCGCTCGCGCATGTGCGGCCCTCCGAGGAGGATGTTCACTATCTCCTAGCCGCGGTCAACGAGTTCTTTGCGAGCGATCTCACGAGCGCGAGCCTGACCGGAGCCTACGCCGGCGTGCGCCCGCTGATCTCGACCGGGGACACAAAGAAATCGGTCGATATCTCGCGCAAGGCCGAGCTGTATGAGACCTCAAGCGGCATGATCACGATCACCGGTGGCAAGCTCACGACGTGGCGGCGGATGGCCAAGATGGTGGTCGATCGGCTCGTGGAGCGTGAAGCGCGCGACGCCCCGTGTCGCACTGCGGAGATTCCGCTTGGGCAGGCCGTCGCGGTCGAGGACCTTCCGCCGGTGCAGGGACTCTCTGAGGCGTCCAAGGCGGCACTCGCGGCGCGCTATGGGTTTGGAGCGCACGAGGTGCTCGCGCTGATCGCGGATAAGCCTGAGCTTGCTCTGCCGATCGTTTCCGGACTCCCAGACGTAATGGCTGAGGTAGTGATCGCGGCCCGTCGCGAGCAGGCCCGCAGCGTAGGTGACGTGCTTCTCAGGCGAACGCGACTCGGCTTGCTCGCCGCGCGCGAACTGTTGGCTGACGCCTCGGAGCCAGAGTCCTCGGTCAAGCGTGTGGCTGCTCTGCTGGCCGGCGAGCTCGATTGGAGCGAGCAGCGCGCCGCCGGGGAGGTTGAGCGCTTCCTGGAGGAGGCCGGGGCGGAGGGCATCCTCGGCCTCGGCTAGGGTATGACCCTACATACGGGTGCCGGTCGCTGTCCAACGCGACCGGACGCCAACCGCCCTTACCGACTAGCCAAGGAGAAGACTCATATGACAGTGCTCGACCGTTCCGAGCTGCAGGCAAGTCCGCTTGCCGATCTGCACCTGATTGCCGACCAGATCGGACTAGAGGGCTTCAGACGCCTGCGCAAGGCCGATCTGATCGACGCGATCCTAGGCGAGAAAGGGACTGCCGACGACGACTCGGATGCTCGCGACAGCGACAGCGACGGTGACGGCGAGGCGCCTGAGCGTCGCCCACGCGCGCGTCGCTCCTCGCGCTCGCGGCGTACTGGTTCCACGAGGAAGTCCGTCGAGAGCGAGGATGAGCAGGAGGAGAAACCTGCGGCAGAGAAGCCTGCACCCGCGCGGCGCACCCAAAGGGCACCGGGCACGCAGAGGGGCCAAGGCGCGCGCGCACGCGGTGAGCGCGAGAAGTCCGAGGACGGCGAGCGCGTCGCCGAGGGCGTGGTCGAGGTTATGGGCAACGGCTCTGCCTTCTTGCGTGTGCTGCCGCCCGAGCCATCCGACGGCGACGTCTACGTCTCGGCCGCTCAGGTGCGCCGCTGCGAGCTGGTCTCGGGCGACCGCGTGAGTGGGCCGGTACGCACGCCGCGGCGCTCGGAGCGCTACTGCTCACTTGTCCGGATCGACACGATCAACGGCGAGCCGGCCGACTCGGTTGCCGAGGGCACACGCTATGACGAGCTTCCGGTCTCCTACCCGAACGAGCGGCTTGCATTCGACTCCGAGGATCCCACGTTGAAGGCGATCGAGTGGTTGACACCGCTCGGCCGTGGCTCGCGTGCGGTGATCGCGGGTGGCGCGCGCTCGGGCAAGAGCGAGACGCTGCGCGGTGTTCTTGGCGCGCTTGCCGGACGCGAGGGCCTGGAGCTCTCGCTCGTGCTCGCCGGCGCACGCCCGGAGGAGCTTGCCGATTGGCAGCAGGGACCTGTGGCACCAGTCGTGGCGCTCACCTTCGCGGCCTCGCCAGAGGCTCGCTCGCAGGCGATCGAGCCGGTGATAGAGACGGCGAAGCGGATTGCCGCGCGCGGCGGCGATGCGATCGTGTTGATCGACGGCTTGGACGGACTGCCGCCCCACAGCGCGCGTAAGCTGTTGGCGGCGGCGCGCAAGCTCGCCGATGGAGGCTCGCTGACGGTGATCGCAACCGCCGCGGAGCCGCTTGGCGGTGAGACGACGATCATCAAGCTCGACGCTGTTCGCGCGAACACCGGCAAGCTGCCGGCGCTTGACCTCGTGAGCAGCGGCACCCTGAAGCCGGAGCTGCTGGTCGGCGAGGAGGGAGCCGAGGCGATCACCCGCGCTCGCGCTACCGCTGCGGAGGGGTAGGGGCAGCACTAGGCGCGGCCCCTCTCAAGCCGTCGTGGATCCTCTAGCGCCTATAGGCGACCCGGCCCCAGGAGGGCTCGGGTGCCAGCTCGATCGGCTCGCCGGAGCGATCGTGCTGCACGTAGACGAAGCTACCGGTGTCCTCGATGAAGGCGAATGTCAGCTCGCCCTCGTTGACGCGCTGGTCTAGCCAGGCGCCGCGGAACACCAACCGGCGTAGCCAGTGCACAAGTGAGCGCTCGGCCGGGCCGACCAGTTCCGGCCAGCAGTCGTTGACGTGCTCGCCAAGCGCCGAGGCCGGGTCCTGGATGTCGCCGTTGACCGCCAGGTTGACGAGATCCTCGAGCTCATCGTCGCCGAGGCGTCCGCCGACGAAGCCAAGCTTGAGGGCGGCCTGCTCGCAGCGTTCGCTGAAGTCGCGTTCGTTGAAGGTGAAGCGCAGATCGCCGTATTCGAGGACGAAGTCCTCACCGGAGTTGTAGTTGCCGCGACGTGTCTTGTCCATGTATGTAGGTTTCGTGGGAGGGGATATGGGCGCGTAGCAAGTGGATAGGCCTTGAGTCCTTATCGGCTGTAAGCCGTCGAGATCATATGCTGGCCTCCTGCCCGTCCGCTGTGCCTGCATGCGATATTGCATTCAACGGATGCGAACGCTAGGCAGGTGGCGAGGGCTGGGAGCGGGCTACCCCATAGCGAATCTGCGCCAGCGAGAAGCTCAGTTTCCGGCCCTGCAGGGGTGCTCAATATCGTGTGCTCGCCCGCTGCGGCTTCGACGTAGCGGCGCTCCGCTATACGCTCCGCAATAGATGGCACGCCTCACAGAACATGGGCTACGCCGGTCGGTCGGAGTCTCCGGTCTGTTCGCGACCGCCTACGGAAATGTTGGTTCCTCGATCTACTACGCGTTGGGGCTGGTGGCGGCGCATGCGCTCGGGCTCACGCCGCTTGTGTTCGTCTTCGCCGGCGGCCTGTTCGCGTTGACGGCCAAGACTTACGCCGAGGGCGCCGCGATGTTCCCCGAGGCCGGAGGGTCCTCCTCGTTTGCTCGCCATGCCTTCAACGAGCTCATCTCCTTCTTCGCGGGCTGGGCGCTGAGCCTTGACTACATCCTCACGATCGCGATCTCCGCGTTCTTCGTGCCCCACTATTTGAGCACCTTTCCGGGTCTGGGAGGGCTGAACCACAATCCCGGCGACATTTTCGGCGGACTGATCGTGATCGTCGCGCTTGCGGGTCTGAACATCCGTGGGCTAGGCGAGTCGGCCAAGCTCAACTTCATCCTTGCGATCGTCGATCTCTCGACGCAGGTCATGCTCGTGGCGGTTGGCGCTGTGCTGGTGCTGGACCCCTCGCTACTGATCCATCAGGTCCACCTGGGTACGGTGCCGACTTGGCACGAACTGATCTTCGCGCTATCACTGGCGATGCTTGCGTATACGGGCATCGAGACCGTCTCGAACATGGCCGAGGAGGCGCGCGATCCCGGCAAGCAGGTTCCCAAGGCCGTGAACCTCGTGGTGCTCGCCGTGCTCGGTGTGTACCTGGGCATATCGCTGATCGCGCTGTCAGCGCTGCCCGTGACTGCTGTGGCGGGGCATCCGCATCAGTACCAGACACTGCTTGGCGTCGAAGGCCATGGCGGCTTCCAGAACGATCCGGTGCTGGGGATCGTCTCGCGCCTGGGCTTGCACGGAACGGTGCTCACGATTGCCCAGTACTACGTGGGGCTGCTTGCCGCAACGATCCTGTTCATCGCCACCAACGCAGGCATGATCGGGATATCACGCCTGTCGTGGTCGCTCTCTGAACACCGCCAGCTGCCCGGCATCTTCTCGCAGCTGCACGCGCGCTTTCGCACGCCCTGGTTCACGATCCTGTTCTTCTCGGCGCTGGCGGGACTACTGGTTCTCTACGGCAACACCAACGTGCTGGGCAACCTCTATTCCTTTGGTGCGCTGCTGTCCTTCACGATTGCGCACATCTCGGTGATCGCGCTGCGCGTCAAGATGCCCAACCAAGAGAGGCCATACCGGTTGCCGTGGAACGTACGCATTCACGGGGCCTCAATCCCGCTCACCGCCGTGATCGGAGGCATCGGCACGGCCACGGTTTGGGTGGTAGTCGTCATCACGCACCCGGAGGCACGCGTCGTCGGTATCCCCTGGATGGTGTTGGGGATGGTCGGCTACATCGTCTACCGGCGCAGTCAGGGCCTCGACCTGCGCGAGACCTCTCACATCCAGCGGGCGGAGAGGCCCGCCGACTTCGAGGCGCTCGGTTATCGCACCGCGCTGGTGCCGATCTTCGGGGGCGATGTCAGCGCCAGCGCGCTGTCGAGCGCAGCGAAGCTGATCGGCGAAGAGGGTGTTGTATATGCAGTGTTCGTGCTGCCCGTGCCCAGCCAGCTATCGCTCGAGTCGGGTCTGGAGGCCGAGGAGGCGGAGGGTCGCGCGGCGCTTGAGAGCGCGCGCATCAAGGCACGGCGCTCGGGCATCAAGATCCGCACCGGGCTGATTCGCACGCGCAATCCTGGCGCGGCGCTGGTCGACGAGGCGAAGCGCGTCGACGCGGATGTCATCTACTGGTCCACGATCCACGCCCCCATGGGCGAGCAGCGGATCGGGCCGACCGCCACCTACCTGCTCAGTAAGCGTCCTTGCCGAGTGATCATCGAGACCGAGAACCGCCCTTCTCGGGCACACGGTCATGCTGAGGGAACGCCGCTAAGTGGAGCTCCCGCCTGAACATCGAGGACGTCGTTCGGTGCTGCTTGTCTGTCTGTGTAGCGCACCGCCCAGGCACGGTGGACGATCAGGGCAACTCAAACTGATATGGAGGCGGCCCGTTTCGTTACAATCAAGATTAGGTATGCGGGGTAGCTTGATTGGTCTTTTGGGGGTTCTTGCTGTTGGGCTGATGCCCAGCTCAACACTCGCTGCCTCCCAAGGAGACCTTTCTTCGACACACACGGCGCTTGTCGCTGCCAATTCGACTCTGCAGTCCGTCGTTCGCACCTGGCCCGCCATGGAAGCAAGTTTGCAAAGGCTCGACCGCAAGTTCGCCGCTGAATGCCCCAACGTCGCGGCCGGCTCTCCTCAGAGCGAAGCCGAGCAGAATCTGAGCTACGAGGTTGCGGGTGCGCTATGGGCCACCGCTTACCACACGGACTCGAGGTTCGCCCAGGCCTTTATCAAGGCTGTGAGTCCTTTGCGATGGAGCAGTCCCGCGATCGAGCGCAGTGCGCACAAATTCATCAGAGGGCTGCGCGAAATGACTTCACTGCAGGTGCCAAACCTCTGCGCCGACGTGCGCTCATGGACGGCAAGCGGCTACCAGACGATCCCATCGAGCACGCTGCGATTCGACAGGCACGTAGAAGCAATAGAAGTAGAAGTGCCCTCGCCGCGGATCCTCTCGACATACGTGCAGCCCGCTGACCGCGGCCTCTTTGCGAAAGTGGAGCACCTCCTGACCAGATTTGAAGAACTAGAATTTAGTACCGGTCAGCGGTATTGGGACACTGTGCTTGAAACGCTCGGGTTGAACCAGTAGCGCCCGGTAGCGACACTCAAGCAAGACCGAGAACCATGCGGAAGTGCTGCACGCCGCCCTGGCTCGTGGCGCCCGCGGTCAGCGTGCCGAGCGATTTGAAGTAGGGCACGAGGCTGGAGACGCCCGGGCTCTGGGCCAGCCCGACTCCTTCTAGGAAGCCGAGTAGTGTCGGGAATTCGACGATCAGGCTCGGTTCGATGCCTCCGCCCAGAGCAGAGGTTGCGCTGGTGTAGGAAGGCGAGGTGGACAGCGTGCTTGACGGGTTGAGCGCGCCCTGAACTGAGGGTTCCCCAAGCCCAAGCACAAACTTGCCTTCGCCGTCGGCGATGTAGATGACCGCCGGGAAGCCCTGCAACTTGACGCTGACGGCGGCGTCGGTGCCGGCGATCGAGGCATTGCTGACGATCGCGCCGGCGCTTTTCATCAGGTTACCCAGCTGGCCGACCGCGGCGCGTGACGCGCTTGGGTTGTTCGAGGAGATCACCAGCGCAGCCTGCAGGTTGAACAGGCCCGTGCCGCTCACGAATATCCCGCCGGAGCCTGCCCAGCCGGCGAAGTCCTGTTGCAGTTTGGCGTTCGGCGAGTCGATCGCCGTGAACAGCTTTTCGATGCTCGGCCCACCGAGTGAGGAGAAGATCGTCGAGGTGCCAAACGAGGCGACGCCGTGCAGCAGCGCAAGCGCACGGGGGAGGTTGGCGCCGACGTTGCCGACGCCCGCGGCAAGCCAGGAGCCTCCTGGCAGTTCGCCCAGTTGTTTTGCGCCTTCCTGGCCAAACAGCGGTGCGGAGTCGTTGCTCGAGTGGATTTCGCCTTGTATCGAGATCGTGTTCGACGTGGGTGTCACAGACAGCGAAGCGGTCTGTGCGTCGGCGAACAGCTCACCAAGCAGCGACACGCCTTGGCCTGCCAGGCCGCCTGAGCCGTGAATTGCCTTGAGCAGCGCTTCTGGCTGAGCGTAGGCACTGGCAATCGCGTCGCTTGGCGGCTTGACGTAGCCGGATGCGCTGGTAATGGGCGAGCCCCCGAGCGATGTATCGATCGCTTCCTTCAAGCCCGATTCGCTGCCGATCACGGCGAAGTCCTTGACTATGCCCTCCGCCTCTCCGCCGGCTGAGACCTGGTAGGTGACTCCCCGGTAGCTCGTTGTGTGAGCTTGCTGTTCGTGTGCGCGCCCTTCCAGGAACGAGCGAGCCTTGCCGACATCCGAGGTCTCAAAGACGATCGCCCCTTGGGCGCCATTCGCGCCAAACGTGCCGGCGCCGAGCGAGGACGCGGCGCTCGTCAAGCCACCTTCGAGCAACGCCTGAGCGGAGCCCCCGCTCTTGGGCAGCTTGCTCGTGTCCAGCGAGGTGATGAAGATGCCGGCGCTCTGGCCGACCCACGGCTCGATGTCGTGTTTGAATTCGACATGGTTGCCTTCACTAGAGAGAAGTGCCTGAGCAAGGCTGCCATACGGTTCGGCCAGGTGCGTGAGATCCTTGGCGGCCGTCGACGCGTCGCCACCGGCTCCATCGCTCGGCTTGACGGTCACGTTCGCATAGAGCGGCGCGGACACCGGCACGAGGCCGGCCGGGTCGCCGCTTGAGCCGGAGGAACCGCATCCCGCGAGCGTGCCCGCGCCGAGGAGCGACACCAGCGCGAGGGCTATGCAGCTTGTGCGGCCCTTGTGCGCTGTACGAGCGCGCCTGCGCCAGCGCGCGTCTTGGGCGTGCTTGGCGGGCGAGCAGCGGCGATCGTGCGGGTCGGTCGTGGCGGAGGGCAACACGTTCCTTTCTCTTGCTGACTCTGGTCGGAGCTCTGCAACGAACGTTACACGCGCCGCCTCTGCAAGCTTGCATGCACGCGCCCAGCGTCGTTGCGTCTGTGCCTCCCACCGGCAAAACCCAAGCTGAGCAGGCCCTTTTGTGCGTTTTTGGGTCTTGGGGCGTGCATTGTGGGAGAAAATGTGCAATCAGGGTTGCATTGTGGGAGGAAGTGGGGTAAGTTCGCGGCAGCGAGCCGTGGTGGAGGAGCTCCTCCCACTCCTCCACCGCGGCTCGATCAACTTGATTGGAGTCCCCAGTGGCCTTCCGCGGCACCTTCGACCACACGCTCGACGCGAAGAACCGGCTCACCGTTCCGGCCCGTTATCGCGCCGCGCTGTCGGAGGGCGTGGTGCTCGCGATGCCGGTGGACCTCAAGCCGTATGTCGGCGTGTGGCGCCCACAGGACTATGAGCGCTACACCGAGCGCTCACTTGCCGAGCTGCCGCCGCTGTCCTCGCGACTGACCGAGCTCGAGCGCTTCTTCTACGGGAGCTCACACGACGCAGAGCTCGACGCGGCCGGACGGATCATGGTGCCTGGCTTCCTCGGCGAGCACGCGAAGCTCAGCAAGGAGGTCGTCGTGGTGGGAGCCGGCGATCGCCTGGAGCTGTGGGATCGCACCAGCTGGGACGAACATCGACCGGCGCTGCTCGGCAGCGTCGCAGAGATCACGGCGCGCGTTGACCATCCTGCTTGATATGACCGCAACGCACATCCCGGTGCTCGCCGAGGAGCTGCTCGAGCTGCTCGACCTGGATCGGATCCCACCCGCCCAGACCGTCATCGACTGCACCTTCGGCGGCGGCGGGCATGCTCGCGCCCTTGCCGAGCGCCTTGGCGGGCAAGGAACGCTCGTGGCGATCGACCGAGACCCCTTTGCACAGGAGCGCTTCCTCGAGCTCGCCCAGGAGATTCCCTGCTCGGCGCGCTTCATCCGCAGCGACTACGCGGAGGGCTTGGAGATGCTCTCTGAAGAAGGAGTGATCGCGGACGCCGTTTACTTCGACCTGGGCATGTCCTCGATGCAGATCGACACGCGCGAGCGCGGCTTCTCCTACTCCTATGACGCGCCGCTTGACATGCGTATGGATCCGCGTCAGGAGCTCACTGCGCAAGAGATCGTCGCCACCTGGGACGAGCGCCGGCTGGCAGGGATCTTGCGCAAGTTCGGTGAGGAGCGCCACGCCGCTCAGATCGCCCGTGCGATCGTGCGCGCTCGCGCACAGTCTCCGATTGAGACAACGCTCGCGCTCGTGGAGGTCATCACTGCCGCGATTCCCACCCCAGCTCGCTTTGCCGCCGGGCATCCAGCCAAGCGCACGTTTCAGGCTCTGCGAATCGCTGTCAACGACGAGCTGGGACAGCTCGATCAGGCGCTGCCACTTGCTTGGGGTTTGTTGCGCGAGGGCGGCGTGCTTGCCGCGATCTCCTTTCACTCACTCGAGGATAGGCGTGTTAAGCACTTCCTCGTTGAGCGCGCTCGCGGCTGCATCTGCCCGCCCGACATGCCGGTCTGTGGTTGCGGGCGCGTGCCCGAGGCAGCGCTGCTCACACGTGGCTCGATCGTGCCCTCGGCAGAGGAGACGGCGCGCAACCCGCGCGCTTCCTCGGCGCGTCTGCGTGCGGCCACAAAGCTTGCAGGTCTCTCAATCGATCAAGGAGGTCAAGCATGACCCCGCCCGCTACGGCCCGCTCGCTTCCCAAGCGCGCCGCGCCCGACCGATCGAAGACCGGCCAAGGCCGCGCCGCGCCGCGCCGCGCCAGACGTATATCCGGTCCCAGCGCTCCCGCTCGCTCGGGTTCGCTCGCCGCGGCAGTCGCGATCCCGGCGCCGGGTGTCGCGCTTCCGCGCGAACGCCCGGTGCGACCGAGCTCACCTTCGCGCAAGCGCTCAGCTCCTGCGAGCAGGCGCACCTCGGTTGGAGCCACTCCGGGTATTGCGCTGCGTGGCGTCCAGGCGCTGGACGGTATCTCCAGCAGCGCTTTCGTGGACAGGCTGATCCGGGGACGCTTGTGGATTGGTCTGTTGGCCTTCGCCTTGATCGGGATCGTCGCAATGCAGCTGCTGGTGCTCAAGCTCAACACGGGCATCGGTCGCACGCTCGGGCATGTGGCGACGTTGCAGCGTGAAAACGCTCAACTGAACATCGAAGACTCGATGTACTCATCCGAAAACCGGGTCGCACCCTTGGCGACGGCCGCCGGTATGACGCTTGCGCCAGCCGGGACGGTTCACTTCGTCGCGGCGAGCATGGAGGACATCTCCCGCGCGGCGGCTGCGCTCTCCACTGCCGCTCAGGCGTCCGCGAGCGCAGCATCCGCGTCGAGCACCACGGCTACCGCTGGCGAATCATCTACTGGGAGCGCCGGCAGCGAAGCCTCTGCCCAGACGAGCGGTGGGGCAGAAGCGTCCGGTTCAGGGGAAAGCTCCAGCTCTTCCACCGCAAGCTCGACGGGTGAAACGCCCGGATCGAGGGAAACCCAGTTCGACCGGTTCACCGTCCAGTGCGTCTCCATCAAGCACAGGCCCTTCCGCGCAGGCCGAAAGCGCTCCGTCGGTCGCGGGCGCGCAGACCGTCGAAGCGCCTGCGTCGTCGAGCTCCAGTGGCGCTGCGGCGAGCGCCTCCGCCGGCGGCACCCAGGCCGGCACGCGGGAATAGCCGATGGCGGCCATCCAACGTCGCGTCGGGCTCGCTGTTCGTGCTGTTTGTCGTGCTGCTGCTGCTCGCCGGCGCGCGCGCTCTCTATCTCGGTGGTCCTCACAGCGGCGTGCTGCGCAGGGCCGCGCGGACGCAGCAGCTGACCGACGAAGTGGTGCCCGCCCAGCGCGGGGCGATCACCGATCGCAACGGGATCGCGCTGGCGATCTCCGAACCGGCGCAGGAACTCACCGCCGACCCGTACCTGGTCGAAGACCCACTCGACGCCGCTCGCCAGTTGGCGCCGCTGCTCGGCCTCACCCAGGCGCAGGTGCTCGCCAAGCTGAGCGAGCACAGCGGCTTCGTGTACCTGTCGCGGGCGCTCCCCTACGACACCGCGCAGCGGGCGCTGGCCCTGAAGATCCCGGGCCCGCACGGCACGACGGTCGAGATTCCCGGGTTGCACGGCACCCCGGTGATGCGCCGCGTCTATCCGCGCGACACACTCGCTGCGCAGGTGCTCGGGATCGTCGGCACCGAACACGAAGGGGCCGGGCTCATGGGGCTCGAGTATTCGGAGAACTCCATGCTTGCGGGACGCGCTGGTGAGCGCAGTGTCGTCAGCGACGCGATCGGTCAGCCGATCTCGATCGCCGAAACCCGCCACGAGCGAGCAGGCTCCTCGATAGCACTCACGCTCGACGCCAACATCCAACAGCGTGCCGAAGACGTGCTCAGCGCTGTCGGTCGCGTCTTTCATCCCAAGGACTCCACCGCGATCGTGATGGACCCGCGCACGGGCGCGATCCTCGCGATGGCCAACTGGCCGCTTGTCAACAGCAACGATCCGCCCGCAAAGCCCGAAGAAGCGTTTGAGAACCGAGCCGTCAGCTTCAACTACGAACCTGGATCGACGTTCAAGGTCGTGACCGTCTCCGGGGCTCTACAGGAAGGGCGGATTACGCCGAGCAGCGGCTTTGAAATCCCCGATCAGATCGAACTCGGCGGGCGCACGATCCACGACGACACCGAACATGAAACCGAGTCGTTGACCGCCTCACAGATACTGGCCCAGTCGAGCAACGTCGGCGCAATCAAGATCGCCAGCCTGTTGGGTCCTGAAAAATTCAACTCCTGGGTGCACAGCTTCGGCTTTGGCGAGCCGACGGGTGCGAACATCCCTGGCGAAGAAGGCGGGGCCACGCTGCCGCTGG
The DNA here is from genome assembly GCA_963827045.1 of uncultured Solirubrobacterales bacterium. Classification (GTDB taxonomy): domain Bacteria; phylum Actinomycetota; class Thermoleophilia; order Solirubrobacterales; family Solirubrobacteraceae; genus Palsa-744. The sequence continues at coordinate 155,055 of CAWGZH010000001.1, read as the reverse complement.
ACAAATACTCCGGCTCTTCGATGGGCAACTTGCCGATCGGCCAGGGCGAGCTGGTGACACCGATTCAGATGGCCACGCTCTATTCGGCGATCGCCAACGGCGGCATCCTGCGCCCGCCGCACATCGTCGGGGCGGTCGGCGGCCGCACTGTCGCAGAGCCGGCAGGGCGGAGGGTCATATCATCGAGCGTCGCGGCCGAGGTTCGCGAAATGCTCAAGGGGGTGCTCGCACCCGGGGGCACGGCCAGTGAGGTGTCGATACCCGGCTACGAGCTAGCCGGCAAGACCGGAACGGCCAGCAAGATCGACCCTGAAACAGGCGAATACTCCAAAAGCGCGTATGTCGCCTCGTTCGTCGGCTTCGCTCCCGCCTCCGACCCAAAGCTGCTGTGTGCGGTGATCGTCGACGAACCGCAGGCCGACTCGATTTACGGCGGTGTCGTTGCCGCCCCAGCCTTCGGCCAGATCATGGAATTCGCACTGCCATACCTGGGGATCCCTCCGGGATAGCGCCTCAGGTTGGATCGACCTGACGTATGTCGGGTTGGGGTATGTGCGAAACGGTTGGGCTAGGTTGAGACTGACATGCAACCGATTGGTTGCATGTCAGCGCAGGCCAGGCTACTGGATACAGACATGTCCTCTGGCGCGAGCCCTAGACTCTCGCTCCTTGAGCTCAGACGGCGCAAAGCCATGAGGTTGGACGAGTTGACGGCCGCGGAGCTGCCCGGACTGCGGGTGTTCTCGCCGATCCCCGATTCGCCTGAGATAAGCGGGCTGGCCTATGACAGTCGCCGTGTGCAGGCCGGCACGCTGTTCTTCTGCGTTCCGGGCTACGAGCGCGACGGCCACGATTTCGCCGCGCAGGCGGTGGCGGCGGGCGCGGCGGCGCTGGTCGTCGAGCGTCCGCTCGGATTGGGTGTCCCCGAGCTGCTGGTGAGCTCGACACGGGCGGCGATGGGACCGCTCGCAGCGCGTTTCTACGGCGAGCCGACCGCGCGCTTGCACGTCGTCGGCGTCACGGGTACCAACGGCAAGACGACGAGCGCCCACTTGGTGTGTGCGTTGTTGGAAGCCACCGGCGAGCGCTGCGGATTGCTTGGCACCGTGGAATCGCGTGTCGCCGGCGAGCGGCGAGCCGCGAGCCGCACGACTCCCGAGGCGATCGACCTGCAGGGCGACTTCCGGGCGATGCTCGACGGTGGCCAGAGCAGCTGTGCGATGGAGGTCTCCTCGCACGCGCTGGCGCTGGGACGCACCGATTGCGTGCGCTTCGCCGCGACGATCTTCACGAACCTGACCCAGGACCACCTCGACTTCCACGAGACGATGGAGGATTACTTCCAAGCTAAGCGGCGGCTGTTCGTAGCGCCCGCGCAACAGGCCAAGCCAGGCGCCCAGATCGTGAACTTGGACGACCCCTATGGGCGACGCCTGACCAACGAGCTGGACGAGGTGGTGACCTTTGCGATCGACACCGACGCCGACTACCGTGCGCGCGAGGTACAGATCGAGCTGGGTAGGACGCATCTGCAGCTGGACACGCCGTCGGGCACGCGCTCGCTCTCGCTTGGCCTGCCCGGCCGCTTCAACGTCTCGAACGCCCTTGGCGCGCTTGCCGCCGTCCACGCGCTCGGCGGCGACCTCGACACGCTGCTTGCCGCGCTCGAGCGCGGCGTGCGCGTGCCCGGGCGCCTCGAGCCGGTCGATGCTGGGCAGGATTTCGCGGTGCTCGTTGACTATGCGCACACGCCCGACTCGCTGCAGAACGTATTGAACACGGCCCATGAAGTCGGTCATGGCAGGGTCATCTGCGTGTTCGGCGCCGGCGGCGATCGCGATCGTGGCAAGCGTCCGCTGATGGGTGCGATCGGAGCTTCTCTGGCCGACGTGCTGCTCGTCACCTCCGATAACCCGCGCTCGGAGGATCCGCAGGCGATCATCGCCGAGATCATGCAGGGCGTGGTTCGCGCAGAGCGTCCCTCCGGGGCTCCGGCAGTCGCCTGCGAGGTTGACCGGCGTGCTGCGATCGAGCAGGCCGTGTCGCTCGCGCGGGATGGCGACGTGCTCGTGATCGCCGGCAAGGGCCACGAGCAGGGACAGGAGCTCGCCGAAGGCGTGAAGGTGCCTTTCGACGACGTCACGGTTGCCCGCGAAGCTTTGTGCGCACGGGTCGGCTGATGGGTCGCATCCTGATCGGGGGCACCGCGGCCCTACTCATCTGCATCTTCTTGAGCCCGAAGTTCATCGAATTCTTGCGCCGCCGCGAGTTCGGCCAGCAGATTCGCGAGGACGGCCCTCAGGGCCACCTCGAGAAGGCCGGCACGCCGACGATGGGCGGGATCATCATCTTCGTCGCGGTCGCGATCCCGTATCTGATTCTCACGAATTTCGAATGGCGCTCCGTTGGCGTCTTTGGGACCGCGATCGCCTGCGCGTTGCTCGGCTTCGCTGATGACTACACAAAGCTCGTCAAGCGCCGCTCGCTCGGTCTGCGGGGCCGTAGCAAGCTTGCGATCACGATCGCCATATCCCTTGGGCTTTGGTACGTGGCAAGACACGAGGCCGACCTCGCGCCGACGTTGCGTTTGCGTTTCGTTGACTACACCGTTGACCTAGGCGTCTTCTATCCGGTGCTCATATATTTCGTGGTCGCCGGCACCACCAATGCGGTCAATCTGACCGACGGCCTCGACGGGCTTGCGGCCGGCTGCGGTGCGATCGTGTTGCTCACCTACATAGGCATCACGTTCATCGCCGAAGACTCCGATCTCGCGATGCTTGCAGGTGTGCTCGTCGGCGCCTGCATCGGTTTCCTGTGGTTCAACGCGTTCCCGGCCACGATCTTCATGGGCGATACCGGCTCGCTCGGCATCGGTGGCGCGATTGCCGGCCTTGCTGTGATGACCAAGACCGAGACGTTGTTGATCCTGATCGGTGGCATCTTCGTGATCGAGGCGCTGTCGGTGGTGATCCAAGTGATCTCCTTCCAGATGACACGAAAGCGGGTATTCCTGATGGCGCCCATCCACCACCACTTCGAGCTACGTGCCTGGTCTGAGACGAAGATCATCCTGCGCTTTTGGATCGTCGCCGCGATCTGCTGTGCGATCGGCTTCACGCTCTACCGTCAGAGCCTGCACGGTTGATGCGCGCTCGCGCAGGGCGCACGGAGTGAGATCGGCATTGCTGTGAAGCCTCGACCCGATCTCCCGCCAGGTCCCTACCTGATCGTGGGTCTAGCCCGTTCGGGCATCGCCGCGGCACTTGCGCTGCGCGCGAGGGGAGAGGCGGTGCTCGGGGTTGACGCCGGCGCTCCAGATGGGCTGGAGGTACTCGTGGAGGCGGGTGTCGATTTGCGCCTGGGCGAGCAGGGAGTCGCGTTGCTCGAGCGTGCGCGCACGCTCGTCAAGAGTCCGGGCGTGCCGGTGCAGGCGCCGGTGATCGCCCAGGCGCGCTCGCGCGGGATGCCCGTCATCGGCGAGCTCGAGCTGGCATGGCGGCTTCTGCCCAACGAGTTCATCGCGGTCACGGGCACGAACGGCAAGACCACGACGGTCGAGCTGGTCGGGCACATTTACCGCGAAGCGGGCCTTGCAGTGGCCGTGGCGGGCAACGTAGGGGTGGCGCTTAGCGGGCTCGATGGCCATATCGACGAGCATGTCACGGTCGCATGCGAGGCGTCCTCCTTCCAGCTGGAAGACACGCTCGCGTTCGCCCCCGAGGCGGCGGTGTTGCTCAACCTCACACCCGACCACCTCGACCGTCACGGGACGCTCGATGCCTACCTTGCCGCCAAGCTCGAGATCTTCGCACGACAGCAAAGCCAGGACCTGGCGGTGGTACCGACTGAGTTCCAGCCCGAGGGCTTGCCTGGTACGGCACGAAGAGTGAGCTTCGGCAGCGACCCAGATGCACAACTCTCAGTGCGCGATGGGACGCTCCACTGGCAAGGGCGAGCGCTACTCGCATCGAGCGAGCTTTCGCTGCGGGGCCGCCACAACCTGGAGAACGCGATGGCCGCCGCCGCGGTGTGCTTGGCGCGTGGTCTGGATGTCGAGGCGGTGCGGGCCGGACTGCGCAGCTTCGCCGGCGTGCCCCACCGCTTGGAGCATGTGGCAAGCAGGGAAGGCGTTCTGTTCATCAACGACTCTAAGGCGACCAACGTGGCAAGCACGCTTGTCGCGCTCGAGGCAATGGCAGCCGAGCATCTGCGGGTACACCTGATCCTCGGCGGCCAAGGCAAGGCGCAGGATTTCACCGCGCTGCGCGGCCCCATCAGCGACAGCTGTCGCGCCGTCTACCTGATCGGCGAAGATGCGGACGTGATCGAGCAGGCGATAGCCGGGGAGCAGTCGAACATACACATGTGCGGCGACCTTGACCATGCGCTCTCGCTCGCCGCCGCCACGGCTGTTCGTGGTGAGGTAGTACTGCTCTCGCCCGGCTGCGCGAGCTTCGACCAGTTCGCAGACTTCGAAGCTCGTGGAGAGTGCTTCCGCGAGCTCGTCCAACAGCTGTAGCGATCGCGGTACACACCACGCTTCTCCTAAGCGCTGGGAAGGCTGTAGAGGCTTCCACGGGCTGGTGTCGAAGAGGGCTCTGATGTCTGTAGCCGGACGGCGCTCAAACTCTGCCGCGACCCCGAAGTCGCGGGCCAAGCGCGCACGGCGGGCAGCGTCCTCCCAGGCGAAGCGGGGGCAGTCGCTCGAGTACAACATCCTGTTGACGGCCACACTTTGCCTGCTCGCCTTCGGGGCGGTCATGGTCTACAGCGCCTCTTCGGCCAGCAGCCTGTTGGCGAGCGGCGGTAGCGGCACGGGCGAGCTTGTCAAGTTCGTTCTCTACGGTGCCCTCGGGCTGTTTTTGATGAGGGTTCTCGCTCGGGACGGCATCGCGCGCGTCCAGGGAGTGGTCGCGCCGCTACTTGCCGTCTCCTTCGTGCTCGTGCTCGCCGTGCACATCCCTCACGTCGGCGTGAGCATCAATGGCGCGCGCCGCTGGATCGGCAGCGGGCCGCTTCAGTTCCAGCCCTCTGAGCTACTCAAGCTCGCGCTCGTGCTCTATTCGGCGACGCTGCTTGCGAGTCGCCCGCAGCGCGTGCACGATCTGCGTGAGCTGTGCAAACCGCTTCTGGCGGTCGTCGGCGCTGCCTGTCTGTTGGTCGCCACTCAGCCAGACCTCGGTAGCGCGATGGTGATCGCATTCACGACCTGCGCGCTGCTAGTAGCGGCCGGTATCCCAGCTCGCAACTTGGCGATCATCGGTGGCTCGGTGGTTGCGATCGTCGCTCTGATCGCGATCGCAAGGCCTTATGAGCGAGCCCGCCTGACCTCGTTCATCGACCCGTGGGCCCACGCCTCAGGCAGCGGCTTTCAGGCGGTCCAAGGGCAGATCGCGATCGGCTCCGGCGGGCTGTTCGGCGTCGGCCCTGGACAGTCGGTGCAGAAGATCTTCTACCTGCCGGAGGCCCAGACCGACTTCATCCTCGCGGTGATCGGAGAGGAGCTCGGCGTCCTCGGCGTATTTGCACTGCTGTTCCTCTACGGCATGATCGCCTACGCCGGCTTGCGGGTCGCCAAGGCCGCCCGTAGCCTGCACAGCGCGCTGATCGCCGTCGGCATGACCTCGCTGATCGTCTCCCAGGCGTTGCTCAACGCTTTTGCGGTGCTCGGCTTGGCGCCGCTCACCGGCGTTCCATTGCCGCTGGTCTCCTATGGCTCGAGCAGCCTGATCGTGACGCTCATCGCGATGGGGTTGCTGCTGAACGTGGCAGCCGGCGGTAGCGCGCATGTGCGTGCAGTGAGCTCATCGCGAGGGAAGCGCCCGCGCGCGGTCTCCGCTGAGGCGGAGGACTCCAGGAGCGCCGCGCGGGGCTCCCGACGAGGTCTGGCCGACGCCTCGCCGCGCGAACCGGCACGATGGGGCCGTGAACACAGCGCAGAGGAGGATCGTGATAGCCGCCGGCGGGACGGCCGGGCACGTAGTTCCGGCGCTCGCGGTGGCGGACGCGCTGCGGGCTGAGGGCGCCGCGGTCACATTCATCGGCGGGGCGCGGACGGAGGCACAGCTGGTGCCGGCAGCCGGCTACCAGTTCAGGGCGATCTCGGTAGAAGGCCTCAGTCGCTCAAACCCGGTACAGGCGGCGCGTGCTCTGCTGCGCGCCGTCCGGGCGACGGCGCGTGCGCGTGCGCTTTTGGCAGAGCTCCAACCGGACGCCGTAATGGGGGGCGGTGGCTACGTCGCCGGGCCGGTCGGCGTGGCGGCGCTAACACGGCGCATCCCGCTCGTGCTGAGCGAGGCCGACAGCCATCTCGGACTCACAAATCGCATGCTCGCTCGCTTTGTCAGGCGCGTGTGCCTGGCGTTCCCGATCGCCGGCCGCGAAGGAGCGCGCTACCGGCTTACCGGGCGCCCGATCCCCGCGGTGCAGGTCGAGCGTGCGGGCTCACGCGAGCGGCTCGGGATCGCGGCCGATGAGACCTGTGTGCTCGTCTTCGGTGGCTCGCTCGGAGCGCGCACGCTCAATCAGGCGGCGCTCGGCGCGTTCGCCTCAGCCACATTTCACGTCCTGCATGTGTGCGGACGGCGCGATTACCCCGAGCTGTCGGGTCAGCCGCTCTCGGCCGGCTACGACCTACGTGAGTATCTTGACATCGACGAGTTCACAGCCGCTCTGGCCGCCAGCGACCTGGTCGTGGCGCGTGCTGGAGGCTCGCTGTTTGAGATCGCCGCACAGGGCCTGCCGGCGATCCTCGTGCCCTATCCGCACGCCTCTGCCGACCATCAGAGCGCCAACGCCCGCTGGATGTCCGATGCCGGCGCGGCAATCGTCGTACAGGACGCAGAACTCAGCGCTTCCCGGTTGGCGCGCGAGGTGGCACAGCTGCTGGCCAATCCTGCCCGTCTGAGCGCCATGGCAAGTGCATCGCGACGGCTCGCGCGCCCCGATGCGGCTCGCGATATCGCGGCGGAGCTTCTGGAGGCCGCGCGGCGATGAGCGCCCTACAGCGGCCTTGGACGGGACGCCGCCTGCACTTCGTCGGTGTCGGGGGGGCGGGCATGAGCGGCTATGCGCGTGCGGCTCATGCCCTCGGCGCAAGCGTGAGCGGGTCCGATAGGGCGTGGAGCGTGCACTCCGAGTGCTTGCGCGAGGAGGGCGTACTCGATGCGAGCATCGGACACGACGCCACCAATGTGCCAGCTGGCGGGGACGTCGAAATCGTCTACTCAAGTGCCGTCCCGGCCGACAACCCCGAGCGTCTGGCCGCGCGCGAGCGAGGACTCCCCGACCGTCCCAGAGCAGAGCTGCTGGCTGAGCTGAGCAGGCTGCGCCGCACGATCGCTGTCGCCGGCGCTCACGGCAAGACGACCACCGCTTCGATGATCGTGCACCTGCTGCGCGAGGGCGGAGTTGACCCCGGCTGGCTTGTCGGTAGCTCGGTCGCGCCGGGCCTTGCCAACTCACACTGGAGCGAGGGTGAGTGGCTGGTCGTTGAGGCTGATGAGTCCGATCGCTCGATGCTAAGCCTCGACGTCGAGATTGCACTGCTCACGAACGTCGAGCTCGACCATCACGCCACATTTGGGTCGCTGGAGGAGTTGCGCGAGGCCTTCCGTGAATTCCTTGCTCTGGCGCGGCGGGTTGTCGTCATTTGGGACAGGCCTGATTTGCTGGCTCTGCTTCTGCCTGCCGCTGCTTCAGGCGCGATCCACGTGAACGGTTCGGACGTGGACGCAGTCCAGGGCCCGCCTGCACCCCACGCGCGTGGGGAGTGCGCCGGAAACGTCGAGGTCGTCGCTTATGACATGGCGGCGCCGGAACTGGAACCAGGCGGCTCGCGTTTTCGCTGGCGGGGTGCGGACGTACGCGTCACAGTTCCCGGTACTCACAATGCCCGCAACGCGGCGGGCGCGCTCGAGGTCGCGCGCCTGGTGGGGCTCACCGACAGTGCCCGCACGGCGATCGCCGGCTTCAGGGGTGCTGCGCGGCGCTTTCAACGTCTTGGAGCGACCACGAGCGGAGCAGTCGTGATCGACGACTACGCTCACCACCCGACCGAGGTGGCGGCCACCCTGAACGCGGCCCGCACGCTTGGTCTGAGGCGACTCGTCGCGGTCTTCCAGCCACATCTGTATTCGCGCACAGCGCTGCTCGCCGATGAGTTCGGCACAGCGCTTGCGATTGCCGACGTCGTCGTGGTGCTCGACGTCTATCCGGCACGCGAGCGCGCGGAGGATCATCCCGGCATCAGCGGAGAGACGCTCGTACGCTCGACCGTTGCGCATGCCCAGGGACGTGAAGTGCTGTGGCGGGCGAGCTTCGAGCAGGCGCAGGAGACGCTTGCTGAGCTACTTGAAGATGGCGATCTGTGTTTGGTGATGGGAGCCGGCGACGTGGATGTCCTGGGACGACGATTGGTGGGTGACGGTGACCTCTAGAGACTCGCCGAAGACCGCACCGTCGATCGTGCAATGCGATTTTCCGCTCGCCCGTTTGGCGACGATTCGGACTGGCGGCGATGCCGAATATTTCGCTCGCGCTGGGAGCAATGCTCAATTGCGCGAGCTGCTCGCTTGGGCGAGCGCGCTCGAGGTCCCGATCGCCGTGGTGGGGTCGGGCTCGAATCTGTTGATCGCCGACGAGGGTGTCCCCGGCCTGGTCATCAAGCTCGATCGCAAGTTGGCGTTGGTCCAGCACGAAGGGCAGCGGATCGTGTGCGGGGGCGGAGCTCGCCTGCCTTCGGTAGCTGCCCGCGCGGCGCAGGCTGGGCTATCTGGCATCGAGTTCGGCGTCAACATTCCCGGCAGCGTCGGCGGCGCGTTGCGGATGAACGCGAACGCTTATGGCGGCCAGCTGGCAGACACGCTTGAGTGGGCGGAGATCGTCACCGCGGAGGGAGTTGACCGTCGTGCAGCGCAGCAATTGGGCTTCGGCTACCGCCACTCCAATCTGCTCGCCGGCGAAGTCGTTGCACGTGCCTCGTTCCTGCTCGCCCCGGCCAGCGTGGACACGGTCAAGACGACACTCGCTCAGATGCGCGCACGCCGCCACGAGGCCCAGCCTCAGGGAATCAAGACTTTCGGATCTACGTTCAAGAACCCCGACGACGAGGGGGTCGGTGGGAGAAGTGCAGGCCTGCTGCTCTCAGAGGCGGGTCTGCAATGGGCTGAGTATTGGCGGCGCGCGCTTTGCGCCCAAGCACGCCAACTTCATCGAGAACACAGGCACAGCCACGACAGCTGAGGTGGTGGCGTTGATGGGGGAGGGTCGCAGTCGTGTGATCGAGCGCTTTGGAGTGGAGCTGGAGCCCGAGGTTCAAACGCTTGGTGATGTGCGCTTCCCCTGGGCGTCGTAGTGCTTGGCCGCCTGCGCAAGGATCTCGAGCATCGCCGGCGTAGCGGGACTCAAGCGCGCGTCGGTTGGCGCGGCAGCGATCACCTGGCGCAGCGGTGGTTGTGGCGCGAGCGTGCGGATCGCGATGTCCTCGCGCACGACCGACAGCGCCAGCTCGGGGATCAGCGCGACGCCGACGCCCGCGGCGACGAGTCCCTGAACTGTCTGGTAGTCGTCGCTCTCGAACGAGACGTTCGGCTCAAAGCCGGCGGCATGACAACAACGCACGACGTGGCGCGCGCAGGGACTGGCGCGGGAGGTCTGCACCCACGCCTCGCCGTGCAGATCCTCCAGGTGCAAATCGCTCTTCTGGGCGAGCACGTGCTCGCGGGGTAGCGCCAAGTACATCGGATCCTCGAGCAGCTCTACGCGCGTCAGGCCCTCGACGCTTGCAGGCTCGTCGAACTCGAACAACAAGGCTAGGTCGAACTCGCCGGCCTGCAGGCGAGGAGCGATCTCCTCGGGCTCTCCCTCGGCGAGCGTCAACTCCAGCTCTGGGTAGTGCGAGCGGAACGTTGCGATCGCAAGCGGCATCAGCGTCGCGCCCGCGGTTGGAAAGGAGGCCATGCGCAATCTCCCGGCCCGCAAGCCCGCAATCGCAGACAGCTCGTCTTCTGCAGCCTCCAGGCGCGCGAGGATGCCTTCGGCGTGCTCCACGAGCGCCTGTCCAGCAGCGGTCACGCGGACGCCGCGCGCGTGGCGCTCGAGCAGCGTCATGCCGGTTTCGGCCTCCAGCGTCGCGACTTGCTGGGAGACGGCCGACTGGGTGTAGGAGAGCGCATCGGCCGCGCCGGAGAACGAGCCGCGCATGGCGACCTCTACGAGGACTCGCAGTCGAGCAACGTTGAGCATTAGCTGTCCTTATAGCTCAGATTACGAGGTTCACTGGAACTGATGGCAGGGAATGGGCACCATGTAATGGAAGTTCAGTTTGGATCGTGCCACAGGACGATCGCCACAAGACGGCAATAGGCGCCAGGCAACACAAGAAGCCGGGCGAAACGGCACAAGAGAAAGAGTCAAAAATGTCCGCCAACATCATCATCTCCTATGACGGAACCAACAACGAGGACGACGCGGTTGCGCTCGGCCGACTGTTCGCAAGCGCTGGTGCGACGGTGTCGCTCGCGTACGTGCGCCACGCGCCTGAGGAGGAGACCAGTCGCGAGATCCTCGCCCAGCACGAGGCAGAAGAGCTGCTGCGCAAGGGCACAGAGCTACTCGGCGACAGCGATGCTCCTCGTCACGTCATCACCGACCCCTCCACCCCCGGAGGCCTGAGCAAGCTGGCCGCGCAGACCGAGGCCGACATGATCGTGTTCTGCTCGGACTCGCACACCGCCAAGGGCAGCGTCACGGTCGGCAACTCCGCGCAGCGTCTGCTGAACGGCGGCACCGTCGCCGTCGCGATTGCCCCAGCCGGATACGCACAGAACGGGGATTCACAGCTCACGCGTGGTATCGCGGTGGCCGGCGACGGCGGCGCCCAGGCGACCGCCGAGGCACTTGCCCGGGCGTTTGGAGCAGAGCTCGTCGCCGCAGAGCGCGACGCCGGCCTGATCGTGGTTGGCTCACGTCCGGAGGCCGATGAGGGTCGTGTCTCGCTCAGCGCGGCCAGCGAGAACCTGATCGAGAACGCCGGTTGCCCGGTGCTCGTCGTCCCGCGCGGCAAGGCGCTTGCGTTCGACGGTCACGTGGTTGCAGCGGCGTAACGAATCACACAGGTAGGCGCCCCGCTCGACGATATGGGTCAGCGGGGCGCATGCCCACCGCGCCGGGCGCGCACATAGCGCACCAGCGCTTCTGCGAAGTCCAGCGAGCCACCGAACAGGTGTCCGGCAGGGCCTGTCCAAAGCCAAGCCTCCAGACGGCGTATGCCACGAGCGCGAACCAGCATCGACTCGCACGGTATCGTGGCAGCGGTGCCAACGGCCTTGAAGACAACCGTCACCGAGCTGCCCGAGTCGCGTGTGCGCGTGCAGGTGGAAGTTCCCTCGAGTGAGATTGAGGATCGCCTAGCGCGTAAGGCCCGCCAGTTGGGGCGCGAGATGAAGCTCCCCGGCTTTCGTCGCGGCAAGGTTCCGGCGCCGCTGGTGATCCAGCGTGTGGGACGCGAGGTCGTACTGGAGGAAGCGGTCCGCGACACGCTCGGCAGTTGGTATTCGGATGCGATCGAGACGGCCGGCATCGTGCCGGTAGGAGATCCGCAGCTGGATCTCGCCGATCTCCCTGGGCAGGGCGCGGCACTGGAGTTCTCGATCGAGATAGGTGTGTTGCCGACCGCACAGCTCGGCAACTACAAGGGCCTTGAGGTCGGTCGCCGCGAGGTCGTCGTCGAGGACGAGGCGATCCAGCAGGAGATCGACGGGCTACGCGATCGCTTGGCGCGACTGGAAACCGTTGAGCGTCCAGCAGCCTCAGGCGATTTCGTCGTAGTCGACTATCTCGGATCGACCGCGGGTGAGCAGTTCGACGGCGGGGAGGGGCGCGATCAGCTCATAGAGCTCGGCTCGGGCAATTTGATCCCTGGCTTCGAGGAGGGCTTGGAGGGAGCTGCGGCGGGGGAGGCGCGGACGATCGAGGTCTCTTTTCCGGCCGATTATCAAAGCGAGCAGCTGGCGGGTGCCGATGCCTCCTTCGAGGTGACGGTCAAGGAGGTAAAGCACAAGCTGCTCCCGGAGGTGGACGAGGATTTCGCCGTGGACATGGGCTTTGACTCGGTTGCGGAGCTCACCGAAGACATTCGCACGCGCCTGGCAGACGCCGACACAAAGCGCATCGAGGCCGAGTTTCGCGAGGCCGCGCTCGACGTGGCGGCGTCCGAAGCTCACGTCGAGACGCCCGAGGCCCTCATTCAGGCAAAGGCCCGCGAGATGTGGGATCGCATGCTGCACTCTCTCTCCCATCGGGGCATCACCCGCGAGGTGTATCTGAAGATCACCGGACGCGAGGAGGATGACATGATCGCCGAGCTGCTGCCCGACGCTGGTCAGTCGCTTCGCCGCGAGGCTGTGATCGCCGCGGTCGTTGCGGCCGAGAAGATCCTGCCGAGCGAGGAAGATCTGCTCGAGGTCCTGACTCCGACTGCAGAGCGCGAGGGGGTCGAGCCGCAGAAGCTGCTCGATGAACTGCGCGACTCTGGGCGCCTGCAGGACATCCGCGAGGATCTCGCTGCCCGTCAGGCTGTCGAGCTGATCGCCTCCGAGGCCACGCCGATCCCGCTCGAGCAGGCCCAGGCACGTGAGAAGCTTTGGACGCCAGAGTCTGAGCAGAAGCAGGACGAGGGTACCGGCGAGGCAGCTGCGGCGAGGCTTTGGACGCCGGAGCGCTAGCCTAGTCTGCACCCCGCTCGGGATATGTTCAGAAGGAATCCAGCCTGTAAAGCGAAACTGAAGCGAGGACCATGAGCCCACTTGTACCAATGGTGGTTGAGCAGACCTCGCGAGGCGAGCGTGCGTTTGACATCTACAGCCGTCTGCTCAACGAGCGGATCATCTTTCTTGGCACGCCCGTTAACGACCAGATCGCCAACCTGATCGTCGCCCAGCTACTGCATCTGGAGTCCGAGGATCCCACCAAGGATGTCTCGATCTACATCAACTCGCCGGGGGGCTCGGTGTACGCCGGCCTTGCTATCTACGACACGATGCAGTTCATCAAGCCAGACGTGCAGACGATCTGCGTCGGCATCGCGATGTCGATGGGGGCACTGCTGTTGGCCGGAGGGGCTCAAGGCAAGCGCATGGCGCTGCCCAACGCGAAGATTCTGATTCATCAGGTCTCATCGAGCTTCCAGGGGCAGGCAAGCGACATCGAGATCCACGCGAAGGAGATCATCGATGTGCGCAAACGCCTGGATGAGATCATCGCCAAACACACGGGCAAGAAGCTCGATCAAGTCAGCAAGGACACGGAGCGCGACTACTTCATGAGCTCCGAAGAGGCCAAGGAGTACGGCATCATTGACCGTGTGATCTCAGAACACTAGTTCTGAGATCGACGGGATGTCATAGGAGGAGAGACGGAGATGGCCAGACCAACCGATTCCAACGAGCAGCTCCTGTGCAGTTTCTGCGGCAAGTCGCAGCGGCAAGTCAAGAAGCTGATCGCAGGCCCCGGCGTCTACATCTGCGACGAGTGCATCGATCTCTGCAACGAGATCATCGACGAGGAGCTGGCGGCACCGCCGGCGTTCGACCTCGAGAACCTGCCCAAGCCGCGTGCCATCTATGACGTGCTCGACGAGTATGTCGTCGGCCAGGAGGCATCCAAGCGCACGCTGTCGGTTGCTGTCTACAACCATTACAAGCGTGTGCAGATGATGCAGTCCGAGGATTCGGACATCGAGCTGCAGAAGTCCAACATCCTGCTGCTCGGCCCCACCGGCTGCGGCAAGACGCTGTTGGCCCAGACACTCGCACGCATCCTGAACGTGCCGTTCGCGATTGCCGATGCGACTGCGCTGACCGAGGCGGGCTATGTCGGCGAGGACGTCGAGAACATCCTGCTCAAGCTGATCCAGGCGGCCGACTACGACGTCAAGAAGGCCGAGACCGGGATCATCTACATCGACGAGGTCGACAAGATCGCGCGCAAGGCGGACAATCCCTCGATCACTCGCGACGTCTCGGGGGAGGGCGTCCAGCAGGCGCTCTTGAAGATCCTCGAGGGCACACAGGCATCGGTGCCGCCACAGGGGGGACGCAAGCACCCACACCAAGAGTTCCTCACGATTGACACCACTAACATCCTCTTCATCTGCGGAGGCGCGTTCGCGCACCTCGACAAGGTGATCGAGCGACGCATCGGCCACAACGGCATTGGCTTTGCCTCGGCGATCGAAACCAAACTTGAGCGCGACACCGGCGAAATATTCGAGCATTGTCTGCCCGAGGACTTGATCGAGTACGGCTTGATTCCCGAGTTCATCGGACGCCTGCCGGTCATGTCAGCTGTCCACCAGCTCACCTGCGAGGATCTCGTCTCGATCCTCACCGAGCCGCGCAACGCCCTTGTCAAGCAATTCCAGCGCTTCTTCTCTTTCGACGGGATCGAGCTCGTGTTCGCCGAGGACTCGCTGCTAGCGGTCGCAGAGAAGGGGCTCGAGCGAGAAACCGGCGCGCGTGGCTTGCGCTCGATCATCGAGGAGATCCTGCTCGAGGTCCAATTCGAGCTGCCCTCCCGCCGCGACGTCAAGAAGTGCGTCGTCACGCGCGACACGGTCGAGAAAGGCACGACGCCCACGCTGGTCACCGAAGCCGCGCCAGAGGAGCCCGCCGAGCGCTCCTTGCGTGAGGAGTCGGCTTAGTAGAGCTCGTCGAGAGGGTGCTCCTCTGCGTCAAGCCGACGCGGGGGCGGCGCTCAGCTCGAGACGGTGTCCGGTGGCGCATAGGACATTGTCGAGTGTGTCCACGGTCGGGTTGGCTCCTTGGCGCTCCAGCTTGGCGATAGCGGCCTGGCTGACATCAAGTCGCTCGGCGAGCGCGACTTGGGTGAGGCCTGCCGCGTAGCGAGCCTCTCGGAGGAGTGTTGCGGCTTCGGACATCGTCGAAACGGGATTATAACTTATGGGTTGTAAGTGGGATCTTGGGTACGCAGAGCACCGAGCTTCGTCTGCCAGGAGGACCGTCCGCTAGCATCCCCCGCCGTGCCCATACATATCCGTGATCTCCATGCATGACGACTTCCGCATCCGCGTAGAGCTCCAGCAAGGCGAGGTCCCCAGGTTGATCAAAGCGCTTGAGGAGGTCGAGCGGAGCGCCGAGCACGACAGGCTGAGCACCGGGCGCATCGCCGTTAGCCACGAGGGCGGGCACGTGTTTTTGTATGCCGATTCCAGCGAGAACGCGGCGTGGGCACGCGACACCGTCGAGAAGCTCCTGGTCGAGCTGCACGCCGATGGGAAGCTGAGTTCCTGGCGCTGGCATTCGGAGGAGGACTGCTGGGAGGACGCTTCGGTGGCGCTGCCCAGCACTTCCGCTGAGCACGCGGCCGAGCACCAGCGCTTGGAGGAGCTCGAGACCGAAGAGTCCGAGCACGCTGGCCACGCTGGGTGGGAAGTGCGCGTTACGTTGCCGACTCATCACGATGCCCGTGCGTTCGCCGAGCGCTTGGCGGCCGAGGGAATACCCGTACAACGCCACTGGCGCCATCTGGCGCTCGGTGCCGAAGACGAGGACGATGCACGTGCGCTAGCCGAGCGCCTGCGTTCAGAGGTGCCTCAGGGGTCAAGCCTCGACGTCGAGGGCGCCGCATGGGATGCCTGGGTAGCCGTCAACGCTCCGGCGGGCCCGTTCGCCTTCTTCGGCGGCCTGGCGCAGTAGCAACCTCCCCGCGTACACTCACGCTCCATGAGCGAGCGCATCAAAGAGCTTGAAGATCGCACCCGGTTTGATCCCTCACAAGTCGAGCCGCAGATCGTTGAGCGCTGGCTCGCTTCAGGTCTGTTTCATCCTGAGCCTGATGGAGAGGCGAGCGAGAACTACTCGATCGCGATTCCACCACCGAACGTAACCGGTTCGCTGCACATGGGGCACGCACTTAACGGCTCGGTGCAAGACACCCTAATTCGTTACAACAGGATGAAATCCCCACCCACCCGACGCACGAAGTGGATCTTCGGCACCGACCACGCTGGGATCGCCACGCAGGCGCAGGTCGAGAGGGCGCTGCTTGCCGAGGGCATCAACCGTCATGAGTTGGGGCGTGAAGCGTTCGTGGAGCGCGTGTGGGAATGGCGAGCTCACTATGGCGGCACGATCGTCGAGCAGTTCAAGCGGCTTGGCGCCTCGTGCGACTACTCCGAAGAGCGTTTTACGCTCGACGAGGGCTACGCCCGTGCGGTCATGCAGGTCTTCGTCAATCTCTACGAGAAGGGCTGGATCTACCGCGATCGCTACATCGTCAACTGGGATCCGGGCAGTCGCTCAGCGATCTCGGACCTAGAGGTCGAAGAGCGTCGCGAGACAGACACGCTCTATTCGATTCGCTACGACGTTGAGGGGGGTGGCAGCGTCACGATCGCCACCGTTCGTCCTGAGACGATGCTCGGTGACACCGCGGTGGCGGTTCATCCAGAGGACGAGCGCTACCGGATGCTGGTCGGGCGCAAGGCAATCCTGCCGCTTGTCGGGCGACATCTGCAGATCATCGCCGACGACTACGTGAAGATGGACTTTGGCACCGGCCAGCTGAAGGTCACCCCAGCCCACGACCCCAACGATTTCGAAATCGGCAGCCGCCACGAGCTCGATCAGATGTCGGTGATCGGCGAGGACGGACGCATGACTGCCGAGGCCGGCGAGCGCTTCGCCGGCCTTACGGTCATGGAGGCGCGTGAGGCCGTTGTCGCCGAGCTAGAGCGTGAAGGTCGGATCGTGGCGCGCGAGGACTACGAGCACGAGGTGCCCTACTCGCACCGCTCCGGTCAGCGCATCGAGCCGCTGATCTCGCTGCAATGGTTCATGAGCATGGACGAGCTGGCGCGCCCGGCTGTCGCCGCCGTGCGCGAGGGAAGCGTGCGGATCGTGCCCGAGAACCACCGGCGCGTCTACCTGGACTGGATGGAGAACATCCGTCCCTGGTGCATCTCACGCCAGCTCTGGTGGGGTCACCGCCTGCCCGTCTACTATTGCGAGACTTGCGGCCACGTCAACGTGGCGCTCAGCGCACCAGGCGCTTGCTCAGAGTGCGGAGGGCACCTCCGTCAAGAGGAGGACGTGCTGGACACGTGGTTCTCCTCCGCGCTATGGCCCTTTGCAACGCTCGGTTGGCCGCGGGACACCCCCGAGCTGAAAGCGTTCTACCCGACGAACGTGCTTTCCACCGCCAGGGACATTTTGTTCCTGTGGGTCGCGCGCATGATGATGATGGGGATCGAGCTGACAGGCGAGGCGCCATTCTCCGACGTCTACATCCACTCGGTGATCCAGGCACCCGACGGGCGGCGCATGTCCAAGTCGCTAGGGACCGGCATCGACCCATTGCAGGAGATCGACCGCCACGGCGCTGATGCGGTGCGTTTCGGCCTGCTTGCGATGTCCTCCACACAGGACGTTCGCTACTCCGCCGAGAAGGTCCAGCAGGGTCAAGCGCTTGCCAACAAGCTGTTCAACGCGGCGCGCTTTGCGCTGGTACGTATCGACGCGAGCCTTGGATCGGAGCGCGCACAGGCTGTCGAGCCGGCGCCAAAGCCACGCGCGGTCGAGGATCGCTGGATCCTCTCACGGCTCACGCGGGTCCTCGCTGACACCGCAGCGCGCATCGAACAGTACGACTTCTCCCACGCCGCGCTCGGCCTCTATGACTTCGTCTACGGGGAGCTGTGCGACTGGTATCTGGAGATCGTCAAGCAGCGGCTACCCGATCTCGCTGAGGCAGGCGGCGAGGATGACGGTAGGCAGGAGCTCGCCGCGACATTGCTCTACGTGCTGCGCGAGACGGTCGCCATGGCCCATCCACTGATCCCGTTTGTGACAGAGGAGCTCTGGCGATACCTCGATGACACGGGCGAGTTGCTCGCCGGCCATGCCTATCCGTGCGTTCGCGAGGATTTGATCGACCTGCAGGCAGAGACTGAGCTGGCGCGCACGATCGAGGCAGTAACGCTGGTGCGCGGTTGGCGGGACTCGGTTGGTGCTAGGGCCGGTCAGTTCGTGACCGCACGTCTTTGCGCGAATGGCTACGAACTGACCGCCCCACTGCTCGCCCGCCTGGCGCGTTTGCAGCTTCTCGTGGAGGATGGGCAGTCTCAGGCATCCGATGCTGTGGACGCGAGCCCCGCCAATAAGGATGCTCCCGTCGCGGGCGGGGGAGAGTCTTCGGCGGCGTCTACCGCGGTCGCCTCCGTCCCCATCCCTGGCGGCACGGTCGAGGTGCTCTCGGGGGAGGGTCTGGATCTCGGCGCCGCGGAGCGGCGACGCGAGGCCGCCAAGCAGAAGCTGCTCGCGGAGATCGAGCGCGTGCAGGGCAAGCTGGAGCGACCGGGCTTCGTGGAGAAGGCGCCAGCAGCCGTGGTCGAGGGCGAGCGTGAGCGCCTTGGGCGCTTGCGCGCCGAACTGGAGATCCTATGAGCCAAGATTGGAGCCCCGAGCACGCCGAGCGACATCTGCGCTCACTCGAGCTGTTCGGGATGCGCTTCGGACTGGACCGGATGCACCGCATGATGACGGTGCTCGGATCGCCCGAGCGCAGCTTTGACTCGATCCATGTGGTGGGCACGAACGGAAAGAGCTCGACCACGCGCATGATCGCGGCGATCCTCGAGCGCCACGGGCTGCGTAGCGGTTGCTACCTCTCGCCGCACCTCCTGTCCTATTCTGAGCGCGTTCAGATCGGCGAGCGCGATGTCGAGACTCACGCCTTCGCGGCGGCGATCGCGCGCGCTGCTTGGGCGACTGAGCGGGTCAACCGTACCCTCGCCGAGGACGACCATGTCACCCAGTTCGAGCTATTGACGGCCGCTGCCTTCTGGGAGCTAGCGCGACGCGACGCCCAGGTGGTGGTCGTCGAGGCCGGTCTAGGCGGGCGCTATGACGCGACGAACGTGATCGACTCGAAGCTGGCTGCTCTCACGAACGTCGGCCTCGAGCACACACGCTGGCTTGGTCCCACGCTGGTCGATATCGCCACCGAGAAGCTCGCTGTCCTCGGCGAGCGGTCGGTATTGGCAGTTGGTTCCCAGCTGCAGCCGGAGGTGCTCGCGCTCGCGCACCGTATCGCGGCCGAACGTGGCGCTGAGCTCTTGATCGCAGACGCAGCTCCCGAGGATCTACAGATGGGCGCGCGCGGCTCATTCCAGCGTGAGAACTTCGCGCTCGCGCGGCTGGCGGCGCAGTCCTACCTGCAGCGATCAGGGCTCCTTTTGAGCGAGCAGGCCGTGCGAGACGCCGCGATCTCGACGTTGGTTGCGGGCCGCATGCAAGTCCTCGGCGACGACCCGCTCACGGTAGTGGACGGCGCGCACAATCCAGCTGCGATCACTGCGCTGGTGGAGTCTTTGCCCGAGCTGCTCGACGGACGCCCGCTGGCGCTGGTGCTCGGTGTGCTCGAGGACAAGGATGCCGCCGGCATGCTCCGTGCACTACTGCCGTTGTGTGAGCAGGCCTGGTTCACCGCACCACCGAGCCAAAGAGCGCTCTCGCCCGCGACACTGCAATCGCTGGCCGGCCAGCTTGGCTTCGAGCGGTGCACATGCGAGTCTCAGCCGGTCAAAGCGTTTATGACGGCGCGCAATTGGGCGCGCGAGCGCGGCGCCGCGGTTCTGGCAACTGGATCTGTATATCTGATCGGAGATCTGCTCGCTCACGCGGGCGAGCTCGATCTGGATGTTGCGATAGGGCCTGAGGGGCGCGAGGAGCCACGAGAGCACTCACAGGGGAGGGGATCATCGTGAACGATGACGGCCCATCGGTACTGACGATGATCGGCGCCGTCGCCTTGATCGTGGCGCTCGTGATCCTCGTGTTCTTTGCTGCCGGCTACGGCTTTGGACGGCTGTTCCTGTGAGGCTTGAGACCTGCAAGAACACACCCTCCCAAAGCTTGATCGCGCATTTTTTGCTCGGTAGCCTCTAAACTCGGCCGCCCGATGCGCCATCACGGATCGAAGCGCCCCGTTTCACGCGTGCTTGCAGGGAAATCCCTCAGCGGAGCCGTATAGGGACATCGATGTCACCACCAATCGCCTACTTCGGAATCGAAAGCAAAAGCTTGAGCCTGGTCATCGACTTGTTGATCCTGTTCGTCGTGGTCCTGTACTTCTCGCTGCTGTACTGGACCTACGCGGATGCCCGCCGTCGCATCGCCGATCCGATGCTGGTCGGCTGCGCCACGGTCGCGTCGCTGTTCCCGTTCGTGGGAACGATCGTCTACATGATCCTGCGCCCGCCCGAGTACCTGGAGGACGTGCGTGAGCGCGAACTGGAGTTGCAGGCCGCCGAAGCTCGGCTTCACGAACTCGACTACAGCCTCTGCCCGCACTGCGACTATCGCATCGAGCGCGACTTCATTCGTTGCCCGAGCTGTCTGCGCAAGCTGAAGGAGCGCTGCGTCAGCTGCTCGCGACCACTAGATCGTGCCTGGACGATCTGCCCGTACTGCGAGACCGACGTACCCACGACGGCCAAGGCAACACGACGTGCGGCCCGCTCAGAGCGTGCGAGCGCCTCGGCTACAGCTCATACCCGTGCCGGCGCCGAGGACGAACTGGAGGTGGCTGCGCTCGATGTGGAGGCGGTATCGCCAGCCCGTGCGCGCGCGGCCAAGCGTGCCGCCGTAAGGGCGCCTGAGCCGGCAACCTTCGTCGGCGAGGTCTCATTTGCCTCGGAGTCGAGCACTGCCGCCGAGGACCCCGAGACCGGGCGCGAGGACGCGGAGCCTGAAGCCACCGTCAAGCCGAGCTCTCGTCCGCGCGCACGTCGTCCGCGCCCGACTTCCTGAGCTACCTCGAACATTCTTCTCAAGACCAGCCGCCCCCGGGCCGCGACTATCTCCTACGAACCAAAGGAACACATGGACCGCACGCTGATCCTCGTAAAGCCGGACGCCTTCGCCCGCTCGCTCACGGGCGAGATCATCGCTCGCTTCGAGCGCAAGGGCCTGCGCATCATCGCGCTGCGACACATGACCGTGACGCGCGAGCTGGCAGAGCGCCACTATGCCGAGCATGCCGAGAAGCCATTCTTCGACGAGTTGGTGCAGTTCATCACCTCCGGGCCGATCGTGGCGATGGTGCTCGAGGGTCTCGACGCCGTCAAGGCGGCTCGGCAGACGATCGGTGCCACCAATCCAATCGATGCCGCTCCAGGCTCGATCCGCGGCGACTTCGCGATCGAGATGGGCCAGAACATGGTCCATGGCTCGGACTCGGCCGAGTCGGCGGCCCGCGAGGCTGCATTGTTCTTTCCCGAGATCTAGGCCTGAGCAGAGACAGCGGCGCTTGCGGCTGAGAAGTCCTTCAAATAGGCGGATCTTTTGGAAGACCTTCTAAAAGCACTATGGGTGGAGGCGCAGCGTCCATGCCGCTATGGGACGTCTTGCTTTGGATGAGATCGTGAGTCGGCCTCCTGCCTTCGTACTAGCCTCAGCATCGCCCCAGAGACGAGCCATCCTCGAGCGTCTTGGGGTCTCGTTCGAAGTACGTCCGACACATGTGACAGAGATCGACCGGGGAGAGCCGGCTCAGGTGGCGGTCGAGAACGCGCTGCTGAAGGCACGCGCGGCCCACACCGCCGGAGTGCAAGAGACGGTGCTCGGTGTCAACACGCTGGTGGCGCTCGGTACTCGCATCTACGGCAAGCCGGCGGATGAACATGCGGCACGCGAGACGATCGCGGCGCTCTGTGCAGAGACGCATACAGTTGTGAGTGGTATTGCGCTGCTACGAGGAGATCGTGAGCAGGTGGGGCTCGCACGAACGGAGGTCGTCTTTAGGCGCTGCTCTGAGGAGTTGATCGACTGGTACGTGGCTAGCGGCGAGTGGCGCGGGCGCGCCGGCGGCTATGCAATCCAGGGGGTTGGAGCAATGCTGGTTTGCGAGATTCGCGGGGACTACGAGAACGTCGTCGGCTTGCCCGTGGCCAAGCTCATCGACATGGCCCCCGAGCTTTTCCCCGTACCGGTCAACGACCGGCCCTGACCAGCTTTCCCGCTGCAAATACGCTGTCAGGGTTGCGAGCCGGGCGATGTGGTCCGCTAGACTCCACGCGGGTACGCCCCGGAGCGCCCGGATGCCCAGCCGACCGGCCAGGCGAAGCCGAATCCGAGCGTGCTCCCTACCTAAAAGATGAGCATCCTCACCTACCTCACAGGGTTCGGTGGCCGCGACATGGCGGTCGACCTCGGAACTGCCAACACGCTCGTATACGTGCGCGGGCGCGGGATCGTGCTGTCTGAGCCGAGCGTGGTGGCGATCGACTCGCGTACCGGTGAGGTGCACGCGGTGGGCATCGAGGCCAAGCGTATGCTCGGCCGTACCCCCGGCACGATCCAAGCGATCCGCCCACTCAAGGACGGGGTGATCGCCGACTTCGACGTGACCGAGGAGATGCTGCGTCACTTCATCCAGAAGGTTCACCAGAACCGCTGGGCCCATCCGCGCGTCGTCGTGTGCGTGCCCTCGGGCGTGACGGGTGTGGAGAAGCGCGCTGTGGAGGAGGCGTGCCTGTCCGCCGGCGCGCGTACCGCCTACCTGATCGAGGAGCCGATGGCCGCCGCGATCGGCGCCGGCTTGCCGGTCGGCGAGCCGACCGGCTCGATGGTCGTCGATATCGGAGGGGGAACCTCTGAGGTAGCGGTCATCTCGCTCGGTGGGATCGTCGTCTCGCAGTCCATCAGGGTTGGCGGAGACGAGATGGACGAGGCGATCATCAACTACGCAAAGAAGGAGTACAAGCTCCTGATCGGCCAGCAGACCGCCGAGGAGCTCAAGCTCGAGATCGGCTCCGCCTGCGCGATGGAGGAGGAGCTCCAAGCCGAGATTCGCGGGCGCGACATGGTGGCCGGCCTCCCCAAGACGGTCGTGCTCACCAGTGAGGAGATCCGCCAGGCGCTCGAGGAGCCGCTTTCGCAGATCATCGAGGCGGTCAAGGAGACACTCGACCGCACCCCGCCCGAGCTGGCATCGGACATCATGGACCGCGGGATCATGCTTGCCGGGGGTGGCGCGCTGCTACAAGGACTCGATCAGCGCTTGCGTGAGGAGACACAGATGCCCGCGCACCTGGCGGAGTCTCCGCTGACGTGCGTGGCGGTCGGGTCGGGGCGGTCGCTTGAGGAGTTCGAGGCGATCCACCGTTCCAACCGCAACTCGCGCAGTCGCCGCCGTCGATGAGCGTGCCGACCGGATGCCAGCGGTTCGGCGTGGGGTGGCGGTTCGACGGTCAGCGGTTCGGCAGGGGTCAGGCCATCGAGTTCCGCCGGTCGCCCGATGTGGCTGCGGCTGCCCGCGTGGCACGCGGGTACTCTTTCCCATGAACGCTTCGGAAGGTCCCAATTCGTGTATGAGAAGACGGTTCGACGCAGACGTGCGGTGCTCGCACTGCTCGTCGTGCTCTCCCTGATACTGCTAACTGCATACTTCGGCGAGGCTCCGAGCGGTGGCCTGCATTCTGTGCAGCGCGGTTTCCTGACCGTTGTCTCGCCGATCCAGGATGGCGCCAATAAGGCGCTGAAGCCTGTTCGCGACCTGTTTGGCTGGTTTGACAGCACCCTGAAAGCCAAGAGCCAGAATGCCGAACTGCGCAAGCAACTTGACAAGCTGCGTTCGCAATACACCGCCAACCAGGAAAACGAACACTCCTACAAGGAACTAGTCAAGCTCTTCCACCTCGATCACGAGCTCAGCATCGCCGACTACAACCCGGTTACCGCTACCGTCGTCTATCAGTCGCCCAACATCTGGTACTCGATCATCACGATCGATCGAGGCTCTTCCTCGGGAGTACGTGTCAACGACCCTGTGATTGCCGACGAAGCACTTGTCGGCAAGGTGACAGAGGTCGTCCCAGACGCCGCCCAGGTGAGCTTGATTACCGACAGCGCGGTTGAAGTGACGGCCAAGATCAGCGCAACCGGAGCAGTGGGCCTTGTGCAGCCTCAGGTCGGCGAACCCGGCCGCCTGCTGATGCAGATCTATCAGTCCTCAACTGCCGCGCCAGTGCCAGGCGACTATGTCGTGACCTCGGGCACCGTCGCAAGCCCCGGCGTCTCCCTCTACCCAAAGGGGATCCCGATCGGCCAGGTCACCTCGGTCAACGAACAGGGTGGCTTCAAGTCGGTCAACGTGAGTCCGCTCGCCGACCTGCGCAGCCTTGAATTCGTGCAGGTGCTGACCTACTCATCCGGCTCGCGGGCGGCCTCGCTCAACAATGTCGCGGCCACCTTGACGCCGACCCACCAGCTCAGCCCAGAAGAAGAATCTCAAGGTCAGGGCGGCCAGCTCGCGCAAACGGGAGGAGGCGGCTGATGAATGGGCCGCTCCTCGGCGGGCGCGCAGCCACATCGATCGCAACCGCCCAGCATTCGGGCACCGACGGAGGAGCGGCATGGCTGCCGGGCTCGCTGGTGTGGCGCGTGGTTGTGCTGTCGATCGTCGTTGTCTTCATCCAGATCAGTGTCGTCTCAGAGATCCCGGTCTTTGGCGTAAGCGTTGATCTCACGCCGCTGTTGGTGGCGTTCATCGGACTGTTGTGCGGCTCCACGCTAGGCGCCGTCGCCGGCTTCTGTGTTGGGCTGCTGGTCAACCTGGCGTTGATGCAGACGCTTGGCGTTACTTCGCTCACGTTCACGATCATCGGCTACTGGGCCGGTCGCTTGCGCGAGCTGCGCGATCCACAGGCGGCGCTCACGCCGCTGTTCGTCGGAGCGGCTGCCGCCACGGCGGCGATGGTCGGTTACTCGGTGATCGAGTTCCTGCTTGGCGTGGACGCGCCCGTGAGCCTCGAGCTGCTGCGTGAGATCGTGGTCGGCGTCCTGCTCGACACGGTGGTGGCGCTGCCGATGTGGGCCTTGGTGCGCCGCTGCCTGGTCGGCGCCCTGCCGGACGATCCACGTCGCCGCCGTCGCCGCGCCTACACGACCGGCGGCCTCAGTCCGCTCTCGCAGAGCAGGGGAGGGATACGGTGAACGCGATCGAGCAGCTGCGGCCGCGCGACCCGCGCAGTGCTCTTGGCTCGTTCTCGCAGGGCAGGGGAAGGATGCGGTGAGCACGATCGAGCAGCTGCGACCGAGCGATCCGCGCGGGGTGGGTGGGCCTTCATCGCCTTCGCTTGCGTTGCGCGTGGCAATCCTCGGCAGCATCGCGCTCGTCATGTTCGGGATCATCTTCTTTCGTCTGTGGTACCTACAGGTGCTCAGCGGCGAACAGTACGTCCAGCAGGCTCAGGCCAACGACCAGCGCCCGCTTTCGATACCCGCGCCACGCGGGGAGATTCTCGCCCGCGAAGGGCAGCCGCTTGTGACGAGCGAAGTCAGCAACGCCGTCCAGATACTGCCGAGCTCGCTACCCGAGTCGGTCAAGGAAGAGGCGGCCGAATATCAGACCCACCTGGCGGAAGCCGACAAAGAATATGTGGCTGCCGGTGAACGCTTGAAGGCCTATGAGGACAATCTCAACGCTTACGAGAGCGAGGGCAGGCACGGGCACAGGCACGCCGACCATGCGCAGCTGGTCGAGCTGCACGCGCTCGCTCGCGCGAATCATCTGCGCAGAGTCCCGATTCCCGCGCTGCCGGCCTCGGCCAACCAGACTCGCGAGCTGTTTCGGCGGCTGGCGCCGGTGATCGGCCTCAGCCCGAGATTGATCGACGAACGCGTGATCGCGGGCATAACACAGCTCCCGTATGCGCCGGTGACGATCAAGACCGATGCAGGACTGGCCGCGTTGACAGTGCTCGCCGAGCGCCAGAACGACTTCCCGGGCGTAAAGCAGGAACCAGTCTCGATCAGAAGCTATCCGTATCGCGAATTGGCCGCGCAGACGCTCGGCCACGTCGGCTCGGTCAGCGAAAAAGAGCTGGAATTCCCCGCCTTCAAGGGCGTCGCCAAGGGCACCGTCGTCGGTCAGTCAGGCCTGGAGTACTACTACGACCGCTATCTGCGTGGCACGCCGGGGGAGCGGCTCGTCCAGGTCAACGCTGAAGGCCAGCCGGAGCCGACAAAACTGCCGGTCATCGAGCCAAAGGCCGGCCACGACCTCAAGCTGACGATCGACCTGGGGCTCCAGCAGGAGGGAGAAAAGGCGCTGCGCGAGGGGGTTGCGCTGGCTCAGGGGAAAGGTAACCCGGGCTCTGGGGCGGCGTTCGTAGCGATGAACCCACTCAACGGAGAAATCTATGCGACCGGCTCTTATCCGAGCTACGACCCCAACCGCTTTGCCAAACCGATGACCCAGAGCGAATTCGACCAGCTCAACGGCAGCGGCGAAGAAGAAGGCCCCGACCCGCGCGCACCGCTACTCAACCGGGCCGTGGAAGGTCAGTATCCGACTGGCTCAACGTTCAAGCCGATCACCGCGATGGGGGCGCTCGAAGCGGGCGTGATCAATCCACAGGAGCCGCTGGGAGGCGGCTCCTGCATCACCGTGGGCGCCGAGCAGTTTTGCAACTCCGGCAAAAACGACTACGGCGCATTGCCACTGGTCCAAGCGCTCACGGTTTCCTCGGACACTTATTTCTTCACGGTAGGCGAGTACGCAAACAGCCACGGCGACGTGATCCAGAACATGGCCAAGGAGCTCGGAATCGGCAAAGAAACGCATGTGGATTTGCCGAACGAGATCGAAGGGACCGTGCCCGACGCCGCCTGGCGTTTGCAGCAGAACAAGCTGCAGGAACGCTGCGAACACAGTCATCCCAAGACCGCGGCGAGCGTCTGCCACATCGTCTCGGAAATCGGCCCGTGGACGATCGGCGACGACATGCACCTGGCGGTCGGACAGGGCGAACTGCTCACCTCGCCGCTACAGATGGCCGTCGCCTACTCGACGCTTGCCAGCGCATATATGAACGGTGGGGAAGGCACGGTCGTGCGTCCCCACCTGGGCCTCGAGATCGACAACTCCAGCGGCGGTCTCGTGCAGACGCTGCCCGCGCCGCCGATCCGCCATGTCCATCTCAAATACTCGGACTTGAATGATGTGATGGAAGGCATTCACGATGCCACGTTCGAGCCGGGGGGTACCTCGGCCGACGTGTGGGCAGGCTGGAACCAGGCAGAACACCCGGTATACGGCAAGACGGGCACAGCCGAACGCGCCGGCCAGGTCGAACAGGCTTGGTACATGTGCTTCCTGCCCGACCCGAAGCACCCGATCGTGATCGCGGCCACTGTCGAACAGGGCGGTTTCGGTGACGAAGCAGCCGCGCCGATCGCGCGGCTGATCGCCTCCAAGTGGTTCCACAAGTCGCTGACGCTCGTCTCCGGCTCAAATCCAGACAAGTGAGCCCGAGCGTTTCCGCGTCATCGCTCAGCCCGATCCAGCCGACTGAGGCGCCATCCGCGTCCTCGGGCGGAGGACTGCGACTGCCGCTGGACCCCCTGCTGACGCTCGCCACGGTCGGCCTTGGGATCTGTTCGGTCTTGACGTTGCGGGTTGCGACGCGCAAGCTGATTCCAGGCAACCCCCATTACTACGTAGAGCGCCAGGCGATCTACCTGGCGGTGGGGCTGGCGCTGATGGTGGCTCTCTCACGCGTTGACTACGCGCGTCTGCGGCACCTGATGTACCCAATCTACGGCGCACTGATCTTGAGCATCCTCGCGGTGCTAGCGCTCGGTCGTGAAATCAAGGGCTCGGTGCACTCGACGCGCGCGATCAGCTTCCCGCTGTTCTCATTTCAGGCCTCAGAGCTCGGCAAGGTGCTGCTGATTGTTGCGCTGTCGGCGTTCGTAGTGGGCCGCTCGCGGCGGCTGCGCGAGCTCGATACGACCGCGCGCGTGTTGCTCGTGGCGCTTGTGCCCGCGATGCTGGTGATCCTCCAGCCGGACCTCGGCTCGGGGCTCGTATACATGGCGATCGCGTTCATGCTGCTGTTCGTGGCGGGAACCTCGTGGCGGCAGTTGGCGGGACTGGTCGCGCTGGTCCTCGTATCGGGCACGATCGTGCTGGTGGCCGCGCCCGCGATCGGCGTGCACGTACTCAAGCCTTACCAGGAAGAACGCCTGACCGTCTTTTTGAATCCTTCGGGCAGCACCGGCGAAGGGGCCTACCAGCAGTTGCAGTCGAAGGTTGCGATCGGCTCAGGCCAGAAGACGGGCCGCGGCGGCGAATCGACCCAGATCGAAGGCAAATACGTGCCCGAGGACGAAACCGATTTCGTCTTCGCCGCGGTCGGCGAGCAGTACGGATTCGTTGGAGCGGCGCTCGTGCTGTCGCTGTATGCGCTGCTGATCTGGCGCACGCTGCGGATCCTCACGATGTCCAAGGACCTGTTCGGCTCGCTGGTCGCCGCCGGGGTCCTGGCTATGCTGATGTTCCAGGTCTTCGTGAACGTTGGCATGGCAGTAGGGATAATGCCGATCACCGGCGTCACGTTGCCTCTAATGAGCTATGGCGGATCGTCGGTCATCACAACCCTTCTGGCAGTGGGTCTACTGCAATCGATCTACGTCCAGGGACGCGCCTCCCAGGCGCTGAAGGGCCGCGTTGTCCGCCACTAGAGAAGATGTCAGCCGAGACTCCCCAGCAACCAGCCAAGGCCGCGCCGCAGACCGCAAAGGTCCGGCGCCCGCTTGCATGGGATTCGGCGACACCACGGGCGCAGGGATTCGAAAACCCGCCCGTCCCACCCATTACAGATCTCGAAAGACTGGATCAAATTGAGAAAGCAAGTGCTTGTCAGCGTCGATCGCGCGGAGACGCGCGTCGCGCTCTTGGAGGCAGCCGGAACGCCCGGCGCCTCACGTCCCGCCGGGCGCTCCTCGAAGCGCTCAGGTGCCCGCCCGGGTGCCGGCTACCGGATAGCTGAGCTCTATATCGAGCGCCGTGGCGGGCGTTCGATTGTCGGCAACATCTACAAGGGCAAGGTGGACAACGTGTTGCCCGGCCTCGAGGCCGCGTTCGTCAACATTGGGCTCGAGAAGAACGGCTTCCTGCACGTCGATGAGATAGTGCTCCCGGGAGTTGAGGCACCGAAGCGCGGACGCGGCGGCGGTCGCAAGATCTCAGAGCTGCTCCAGCCAGGGCAGGAGATCGTGGTGCAGGTTGTCAAGGACCCGCTGAAGACAAAGGGCGCACGTTTGTCGATGGAGCTGACGATCGCCGGGCGCTACATGGTGTACGCGCCAACGGGCGAGGGCATCGGTGTATCTCGACGCTTGGAGGACAAAGAGCGCGAGCGTCTGCGCCGGCAGACCGCGAAGCTTGAGATCGGCCAGGGGGGAGCGATCATCCGCACCGCTGCCCACGGTGCGCAGCGAGCGGACTTCGAACGCGAGCTGCTCTACCTGCACAAGCTGCACGAGGTGCTGATGAAGCGCGTTGAGGATACGCAGGCGCCGGCGATGGTCTTCCAGGAGGCCGACCTGTCGGTCAGAGTCGTGCGCGACATCTTCTCCGAGCACTTCGAGCGGGCGATTGTCGACGACGAGCAGCAGCATCGTCGCCTGGTGTCGTTCTTCGCGCGCACGGCTCCAGAGCTGGTCGAGCGCGTCGAGCTGTGGGAGGGACCCGAGCCGCTGCTCGACGCCTACAAGGTGACCGAGGCGATCGACGGGGTGATGTCGCGGCGCGTGGATCTGCCCAGCGGCGGCTACCTGATGATCGACTACGCCGAGGCGCTGACTGTGATCGACGTCAACTCCGGCAGCTTCATCGGGCGCGGCAAGGGGGCTGGCCTGGAGGACACGATCACCAAGACCAACCTCGAGGCCGCAGAGGAGGTCGTCAACCAGCTGCGCTTGCGCGATATCGGCGGGATCATCGTGATCGACTTCATCGACATGGCACGCGCGCGCAACCGCGACGCAGTCATGAAGACGCTGCGAAAGTCACTCGACGAGGACCGCACGAAGACCTTTACCGCGGAGCTCTCCCGTCTGGGGCTGGTCGAGATGACCCGCCAGAACGTGACCGAGGGTGTGCGCGAGATCATGAGTCGTCCCTGCCCCACCTGCGAGGGCGAGGGCGTGATTCGCTCGGAGGAGACGATCGCGATCGAATTCGAGCGTAGGTTGCGTGACCTGGTGGTCGAGCATCCTGAGGCCGAGGCGTTCCTGGTGCAGATCAACCCGCGCGTCACCGCTCAGTTCACCGGCCAAGGCTCGCGTGTGCTGCACGCGCTGGAGGCCCAGACGGGACGCTCTTTCCACTTCGAGGGCTCCGAAGGGCTTGCGCTCGATCACTTCGCGATCACCTTCCAGGGCACACGTGAGGAGGTCGAAGAACGTGCGCTGCCATTTCGCGAGGGCGATGAGGTACTGGTCGACATCGTCGAGCCTCACATGTACGACGTGGACGATGCCGTCGCCAAGCTTGACGGCTACATCATCTCGATCGCCGGTGCCGCACGCAATGTGGGTGAGAAGCGCATGGTGCGGATCGAGACGGTTGGCCGCACGGCGGCTAATGCGTTGTTGCTCGACGAGTCCGGCGAGGTAATACGACCGGCGCCGCGTCCGGCCGCGCGTCCCGCGGCCAAACGTCCGCGCAGGCGCTCGAAGTCGGTGGCGCGAGCCAGCGCCGGCGAGTCGCAAACGGGCGAGCAGGAACAGGCGGCTTTGGCCGATGAAGCTGCCCCGTCGCGATCTGCGCAAGATGCTCAAGAGTCTCCGCGGGAGCCCGAGCAGGAGCCGGTAGCGAGCGGCTCGCCAGCCGACGGACAGGAGTCGGCGGACACAGGCGGCGAGGATGACCTACAATCCAAGCCACGGCGCCGCGGCCGAAGAGGCGGTCGGCGCCGTTCGGCCGCTAAGGCCCAGGCAACCTCGGAGTAGGAGCACATGTACGCGATCGTCAAGACAGGCGGCAAGCAGTACCGCGTCGAGCGGGGTCAGACCCTGCTCGTAGAGCGCCTCTCCGCTGAGGCGGGCGCTAGCGTGGCGCTCGAGCCGATCCTGTATCGCTCCGAGGACGCGGTATTCGACGCGGCTACGCTGAAGAAGGTCAAGGTCACGGCGAAGGTCCTTGCGCACGAGCGTGGCGAGAAGCTGCGCGTGTTCAAGTTCAAGCCAAAGCGCGGTTACAAGCGCCGCACCGGCCACCGCCAGGAGCTAACGCGGATCGAGGTCACGAACATCTCGATGGGAGCGGCCGCGAAGGAGTCGGCCACCAAGGCCCCAGCCAAGCCCACCGCCGATACCACCCAAACACCTGCCGCCGCCTCACGCGGTAGCAAGGAGCAGGAGGACCCCAATGGCTCATAAGAAGGGACTCGGGTCGAGCCGCAACGGCCGCGACTCCAACGCCCAACGTCTTGGTGTCAAGACTTTCGCCGGTCAGACCGTCAGCGGTGGAGAGATCATCGTGCGTCAGCGCGGCACTCGCTTCAAGCCGGGAGTCGGTGTCGGCATCGGCAAAGATGACACGCTCTACGCGCGCGCGGCCGGCACTCTGCAGTTCACGACAGGCCGCCGGGGCAGGGTCGTGAACGTGCTCTCCGAGAACAGCTGAAGCGCCCTGCCCGCGGCGCGGGCGGGAAGGCTTGGCTTTGATGCTGGATGATCGCGCACGAATCGAAGTGAGGGCAGGCGCCGGCGGCGACGGCTCGGCCGGCTTCCGCCGCGAAGCACACGTTCCGCGGGGCGGTCCCGACGGTGGCGATGGCGGCCGCGGTGGCGATGTCGTGCTCGTCTGCGACGACTCGCTGCGCGACCTACAGAGCTTCCGACGCAAGCCCCACTACCGAGCGGGTCGCGGCGGCCACGGAGAAGGCTCCCAGCGTCACGGCGCCGACGGTCAGACGCTGCTCGTACGGGTACCGCCGGGCACACAGATCGAAGGAGTCGAGGGCGATGTCGCGGGACGGCGCTGGGACCTGCTTGCCGCGGGACAGCGCGCGGTGGTGGCCAAGGGCGGTTCGGGGGGGAGAGGCAACAAGCGCTTTGCCACCCCAACGCGTCAAGCACCGCGCTTTGCCGAGCGCGGCCTGGTCGGCGAGGAGGGTTGGCTGCAGCTACAGCTCAAGCTGCTGGCCGACGTCGGCCTGGTGGGCTTGCCGAACGCTGGCAAGTCCTCGTTGCTGGCACGCCTCACGAGAGCCACCCCTAAGGTCGCGAGCTATCCGTTCACGACGCTCTCGCCGGCGCTCGGCGTGCTCGAAGCAGACGAGCGCCAGCTGGTCATCGCGGACATCCCGGGATTGATCGAGGGCGCAAGCGAAGGCGCCGGCTTGGGCCACGACTTCCTCGCCCACGTTGAGCGCACACGCTTGCTCGTGCATGTGCTGGACCTCGCCCCAGAGCTCAGCGGCGAGGAGCAGGCAGATGTGCTGGCCAATCACGCCACGATCGAGCACGAGCTGGCCGCACACGACGAGCGTTTGGCTCGCCTCCCACGCGTGCTCGCGCTCTCCAAGGCCGATCTCGTGCCGCCGCAGCAGGTCGGCGAAGAGGTCTCGCGCTGGTCAGAGCGCCTCGGTGCGGATGTGCCGGTGATCGCCACCTCTAGCGCCACCGGCGCGGGACTGGGAGAGCTGGCCGTCGAGCTGCTGCGACTCGTGCCGGCTGTCGAGCAAGCCGGTCAGGGCAGCGGTCGTGGCGTTGGCCTCAGACCTGCCACGAGCTCTGCTACGGAGTTCGACCAAGGCGGCAGTGCTTCGGTAAGCCCTCAACCGGTCGGCGGGGTCGAGCCTGTGCTCGCCGAGCATATGGTGTTCCGCCCGGCGGCCTCCACCGGCTTTGTGGTCGAGCGCATCGGCCCCGACTCCTTTGCCGTAAAGGGCCGGGGAATCGAGCGGCTCGTGGCGCGCTATGACGTCGAGAACGAGGACGCGATGGCCTATTTGGAGGGACGCTTGCGCAAGATCGGAGTGCTGCGAGCGCTGGAGGCGGAGGGCTTTCAGGCCGGAGATGAACTTGAGATAGCAGGAGTGGTCTTCGAGCTCGACCCGGACGAGGCGGCGTAGCGGCGTCCGGCCGCGATTCAGCTCCACCCGTGCGCACGTCCCGTCGCGTCGCCCCGCTCAGCCAAAAATCACTCGGCTCACACGCGACTCGTGTCCGCACCATCTAGGCTGCCCTCGATGAGGCGTGTGGTCATAAAGCTGGGTTCGAGCATCGTCGCCGACGATCAAGGCGAGTTGCGCGGGAACGTGCTCGCGCGTATCTGCGATGAGGTTGCCTCCTTGCACAGTGAGGGCAAGGAGGTCGTAATCGTCTCCTCGGGCGCGATCGCGCGCGGGGTACGCATCATGGGCCTGTCTTCGCGTCCGGGGAGCGTCGATGAGCTGCAGGCCGCAAGCGCGGTTGGCCAGGGCAAGCTCTACCGCGCCTACGACGAGCTGCTGCGCGAGCGCGAGCTGGTCTCCGCCCAGGTGCTCCTGACGTTCATGGATATGAGCGCCCGCACTCACTACCTCAACGCGCGCCAAACCTTGCGCAAGCTGCTCGATTGGCGGGTTGTGCCGGTCATCAACGAGAACGATACGACCGCCACCGATGAGATCTCCTTCGGCGACAACGACTTCCTCGCAGCCCAGGTGGCGATCCTGACCAGCGCCGATCTGCTCGTGCTGCTGACCGACATCGACGGGCTGCATACCGCTGACCCAAGGCGCGACTCGGAGGCCCGTCTGGTTCGCGAGGTCACAGATTTCGAGACACTCGAGGGCGTCGAGGTCGGCCACACGACTTCGCCATTGGGCTCCGGCGGAATGCGCTCCAAGGTCGTCGCCGCCGACATGGCCACGGCGGCTGGGATTCGAGCGGTCATCTGCAACGGGGTGCGAGAGGGCGCTTTGCACGCGGTGCTGGCCGGACAAATGGAGGGCACGAACTTCCCCCCGCGTGTAGCGCGCCACTCCTCTTTCAAGTTGTGGTTGCGCTATGCCAAGCCAACTCACGGAACGCTGGTCGTCAACGCGGGCGCGGCCAGGGCGTTGCGCGAGGAGGGCACGAGCCTGCTGCCGGTCGGGATCGTCGACGTGCTCGGCGGCTTCGACGCGGGCGATGCCGTGGAGATCGCCGAGCGCGGGGACGGCACGCCACGGGACGGGGGCCAGGTCTTGGCAAAGGGCATCTGCAGCTA
Source organism: uncultured Solirubrobacterales bacterium (assembly GCA_963827045.1). GTDB lineage: Bacteria > Actinomycetota > Thermoleophilia > Solirubrobacterales > Solirubrobacteraceae > Palsa-744. The sequence continues at coordinate 120,978 of CAWGZH010000001.1, read as the reverse complement.
CTCGGCCGAGGAGCTCAAGCGGGTGATGGGCTTGAAGTCAAAGGCCGTCCAGGAGATCCTGCCGCGCGCCAGCGAGGAGGCGGTGCACCGCGATTACATGGTGCTGGCGTAAGGCCTGTCTGTTGTGTGTTATTCAATTTGGGCAATTCACGATAGTGACTACATAAGGTAGCTACTATAGTGAATTGAGCAAAAACGGACACAATCATCCTAGAGGCCGCCTCCCGCTGACGGATTCCGACAACCGCGAGACTTTGGGACTCCGTGGCTCCGAGACCGCCTCACCGCCTCACTGTCGTACCCTTACCTGAATGGCGATCACTGTCTCATCGGTGGCGGACACCTGCGAGCGCGCACGCGAGGCGTCGAGGGTTTTGGCCCGCATCGACACCGCCACTAAGAACGCCGCGCTCGTGGCGATCGCGGTCGCGCTGCGCGAGCGCGCCGAGGAGATCCTCAGTGCCAACGAGCGCGATCTGGTGGCCGGTCGCGAGGCCGATATCGGCGCGGCGCTGCTCGATCGTCTGCGACTGGACATAGAGCGGATCGAGGCGATCGCACAGGCGGTCGAAGCGGTCGCCCAGCTGCCCGATCCGGTTGGTGAGGTGATTGACGGTCATCGCCTGCCAAACGGTCTGGACGTGCGCAAGGTGCGCGTCCCGCTGGGCGTGATCGCGGTCGTCTACGAGGCGCGGCCCAACGTCACGATCGACGCCGCCGCACTGTGCCTGAAGTCGGGTAACGCGATTGTGCTACGCGGCTCCTCAAGCGCCGAGCACTCAAACGCGGTGCTGTCCTCGATCGCGGCCGAGGCTGCCGTCGGCGCGGGACTGCCCGAGGGTTGCATCGGCCTGGTCGCCGGCGGCGGGCGCGGCGAGCTGGCTGAGCTGGCAACCCAGGACGGGCTGATCGACCTGCTGATTCCGCGCGGCGGCGAGGGTCTGAAGGCCGCGCTCAAGGAGGTGGCAAGCGTGCCGGTCATCTACGCCGCATCGGGTAACTGCCACGTCTACGTGGACGTATCCGCGGACATAGACGATGCGCTTGCGATCGTGCTGAACGCCAAGACACAACGTCCGGGTGTGTGCAACGCCGCTGAGACGCTGCTCGTCCACGCCGATGTCGCACCTGCTTTTCTGCCGCGGGCATTGGCCGCATTGAGCGACGCCGGCGTGGAGTTGCGTGTCGAGGAGCGCGCTGCGAGGCATGCCGGCGAGGCCGCGGCGCACACGACACCAGCGAGCGAGGAGGACTGGGACACCGAGTATCTGGCGCTGACGCTTGCGGTCGCGGTCGTCGATTCGTTGGGAGAGGCGATCGAGCACATCGCTCGCCATGGCTCTGGGCACTCCGAGGCGATCCTCACGAAAGACACGCTCAGCGCCCGCGAGTTCCAGCTCGGTGTCGATGCCGCCTGTGTGTACGTCAACGCTTCGACGCGCTTCACCGACGGAGGCGAGTTCGGGATGGGAGCCGAGATCGGCAACTCGACACAGAAGCTCCATGCGCGCGGCCCGATCGGGTTGAGAGAGCTGTGCACATCCAAGTACCTCGTTGAAGGCGCCGGCCACGTCCGCGCGTGACGCCGGCGAGCGCGTCGGGATCCTCGGTGGCATGTTCAATCCGCCCCACGTCGGCCATCTCGCGCTTGCGCGGGCGGCGGCGAGCGGCTTGGGGTTGCGGCGAGTGCTGTTGACGCCTGTGCTGATCCCGCCGCACAAGCCCGCCAAGTGGGACCCAGGCGCTGAGCACCGCATGAGGATGTGCCAGCTGGCGATAGACGATGATCCGCACCTGGGTGTGTGCACGCTCGAGCTGGAACGCCCCGGCCCGTCCTACACAATCGATACCCTGAGAAGCATCCATGCAAGCGATCCCGACGCAGAGCTGACCCTGATCGTCGGTGCCGACATGGCCAGTACGCTGGCTTCCTGGCGCGAGCCGCGCGAGATCCTGAAGCTGGCGAGCCTCGCGGTGGCGGAGCGTGAGGATACGAGCCGGCGCGACGTGCTGGACGCACTTACCTCTCTGGACGGAAAGGCGCGCACCGAGTTCGTAGAGATGTCGCGACTCGACATCTCTTCCTCACTGGTTCGCCAGCGTCTGACGGCCGGCGAGCCGATCGACGAGTTGGTGGGCCACGAGGTGGCGGCCTACATAACCGAGCACGAGCTCTACGGCCGCCGAGCCCGCAGGGCACGCGGGAAGGGAGAGATGACCTCCGAGGAGCTGCTGGAGCAGATCTGCCGCTACGCCGAGGACAAGAAGGCGGGCGAGATGGTCACGCTCGACTTGCGCGAGCTGCTCGGCTACACAGACTGGTTCGTGATCTGCTCGGGCAGCACCGAGCGCCAAGTCAAGGCGATCCACGATGGCATCCTCGAGGGCCTCAAGCACGAACACGATTTGATTCCGCGGCGCGTGGAGGGGCTTAGCAGCGCCGACTGGATCCTGATGGACTACCTGGACGTGGTTGTGCACATCTTCACGCCGGCGACTCGCGAGTTCTATCGCTTGGAGCAGCTGTGGGGCGAGGTCCCGGCTCGCCGAGCCGAGAACGTCTGAGCACGAGCGAGCGGGCGCGCGCGCCTAGCTTGAGCGCTCGTGCCGTTGCTAGTGTTGCTCGCCAGATGCCGAGGTTCGACGAGTGGCAGATCGAGTTGCATGGACGTCGTGCGGTCTACCGGATCGCGGGCGACGGGCCACCCGTGGTGCTCGTGCACGGGATGCTCAACTCCTCAAGCCACTGGCAGGCGGTCGCGCTCGATCTAGCCACTGAGTACACGGTCATCGCTCCTGACCTGATCGGCCACGGCGACTCGACTGTCCCGCGCGGGGACTACTCGCTGGGCGCCCACGCGGCGAGCATCCGCGACCTGCTCACCGCCCTCGGCATCGAGCGCGCGACAATCGTCGGCCACTCGCTCGGCGGCGGTGTGGCGATGCAGTTCTTCTACCAGTTCCCGGCGCGCGTAGAGCGCCTCGTGCTCGTATCGAGTGGAGGCCTTGGGCACGAGGTCAGTCCGATGCTGCGGACTGCAGCGTTGCCAGGCATGTCTGCTGCGCTGTCGCTCGCGGCTCATCCGCGGCTGCTCGGAGCTATGTGGGATGTAGGCACTCGTCTGCGCGGCGCTGGCGTGCGTCAGGGCGCCTATGTGCAGGCGGTCGCCCGCGCACTGCGTCCGCTTGAGCGCCCACAGGCGCGCGAGGCCTTCCTGCAGACGCTGCGCGCGGTGATCGACGTGCGCGGCCAGCGTGTCAGCGCCACCGATCGCCTGTACTTGCTCGAGTCGATGCCAACGATGATCGTATGGGGTGAGCGCGACAACACGATCCCGATCGAGCACGGACGCCGTGCGCACGAGGCGATCCCCAACAGCCGTTTTCGTACGCTCCCGCGGGCCGCACATTTTCCCCACTTGGAAGAGCCCGAGGCCCTGGTGGCCGTGCTGCGCGAGTTCCTGAACAACAGCGAGCCGTGTGAGATGGACGACGCCGATTGGGGCGCGTTGCTATCCAGGCGCGCGCCGCGCAGGCGGCGTTTGGCAGACGCTGCGGCATAGGCGGTTTCTTGCGCTGATTCGGTTTGTGGGAAGATCCTCTGTGCAGGAGGGGTGCCGCTGTCATAGGGAAACAAGCGATTGTTCCCACAAACAGAACGGAGACGGTTCGTATGACCGAGGCTCTGGAGTTGCACCCGGCCGAAGCTCAATCTGCGCAGAGCGGATTCGCGGCGAAGATACCGCCTGTCATGCGCGGTTCTGTGCTGCTGCACACTTTGCGTTTTACGCTGGACCCCGACGGCTATTTCGCGTCTGCGCATCGTCGCTACGGTGACGTGTTCACATTGCGGGTTCTGGGGCAGCAATGGGTCGCGATCGCCCACCCTGACGCCGTCAAGGAAGTGCTTTCGCTTGGTCCGGAGAAGGTCGACTCCGGCGAGGCCAACCAGGCACTCAGTCCCGTGCTTGGCGTGCGTAACCTGCTGCTGCTCGATGGTGGGGAGCACTTGCGCCGTCGCCGCATCGTGCTGCCGCCGTTTCACGGAGAGCGCATGAAGGCCTACGAAGAGACGATCCGTACGGCGATCGGTGCGCAGGTCCAACAGTGGCCGCTCGGCGAACCGGTGGCGACGTTGCCACGTATGCAGGCACTCACCTTCGCGGTGATCATGAGATGCGTGTTCGGCGTGGAGGAAGGCGAGCGTGTGGGGAATCTGGGGGAGGCGTTGCAAGCCATGATTTCGTGGGTCACCGACATGCGGCGTGTGCTGTTCTTCTTCCTGGTGGGCCCGGAGCGCCTGAACAGCGTGCCCGCCTTTCGCCGCCAGCTCGCGCGTGTTGACAGCGAGATACTCGGGGAGATTTCACGTAGGCGGGCGTTGACAGATCTCGATGAGCGAGAGGACATCCTCTCGATGTTGGTGCAGGCCACCGACGAGGATGGAAAGAATCTCACCGACGAGGAGTTGCGCGACGAACTGATGACGCTCTTGATCGCCGGTCACGAGACGACCGCGACGCTGCTCGCCTGGGCGGTTCACGATCTCGCCCGTGACCAGGACAGCCAAGATCGCCTCGCGAGTGAGGGCGACGCATTCTGCGACGCGGTGGTCACTGAGACGCTGCGCCTGCACCCACCGACCGGCGGGATCGTTCGCCGTCTGCGTGAGCCGCTCACGATCGGGGGCTATGAGTTGCCGACGGGCACCGATGTGCTGCCGGTCACGCTGCTCGTGCATCGTCGCGCTGACGTCTATCCGGACCCTTGGACGTTCAGGCCGACGCGCTTCCTGGACACTCGCCCACCCGCTGGCGGCTGGTTTCCGTTCGGCGGCTCCGTACGCCGCTGCATCGGAGCGTCCTTCGCCCAGTTCGAGGCGAAAATCGTGCTGGAAGAGATGACCAAGGCGCTCAGCCTGCGCCCAGCCGAGCGCCGGCCGGAGCGAACCAGCAGGCGTGCGGTCGTGCTCGTGCCATCGAAGGGCGCGAGGGTGATCGCCGAGCGGCGTTGAGAGCTCAGCCCTCGGATCTCACTTGATCGAGCAGACCACCTGCTTCGTTTCCGCTACACCTGGCTGGTTGTCATCTGGCTGGCTGTACCATCATGTCGCAAAACCGCCAGACTTCCGCCTGTGTGTAGGTCAGACTGAGAGGCATGATCGAGGACTTCGACCACTGCTACCAGGCCGCTCAGTCGCGTGACCCGCGCTTTGACGGGTGGTTCATTACGGCTGTGAGGACGACCGGCATCTACTGCCGGCCGAGCTGTCCGGCGATGACGCCAAAGCGCGAGAACGTGCGCTTCTACCCGTCGGCCGCGGCCGCTCAACAGGCGGGCTTTCGCGCCTGTAAGCGCTGTCGCCCCGACGCTGCCCCCGGCTCGCCGGAGTGGGACGGACGCGCGGATGTGGTGGCCAGGGCGATGCGTCTGATTGGCGATGGTGTTGTGGATCGTGAGGGCGTGCCAGGTCTCGCAACGCGGCTCGGCTACAGCGTGCGCCAGCTACAGCGGATGTTGCTCGCCGAGCTGGGCGCAGGGCCGATCGCGATTGCTCGCGCACAGCGCGCGCAGACCGCGCGTGTCCTGATCGAGACGACCACGCTGAACATGGTTGAGATCGCGTTTGCGGCCGGCTTCTCGAGCGTGCGCCAGTTCAACGACACGATCCGCACAGTGTTTGCGAGCGCCCCAACGGAGTTGCGGGTTCGCGTAAGCAAGCGAGGGGACACCGGCGAGGACGCGCGTAGGGATCGCCGTGTCGAGGACGTCTCACTCTCCAGCATGGGCGCACAGGGCGCGATCCTCTTGCGTCTCCCGTTCCGCAAGCCTTTGTGTCCCGAGAACCTCTTCGGTCATCTCGCCGCCACGGCCATCCCAGGAGTCGAGGAGGTGCGCGAGAGCACCTACCGGCGCACCCTGCGCCTGCCGCACGGCCCGGGCATAGTCGAACTGACGCCCACGCCGGAGCACGTCGTGTGTCGTGCTCGGCTCACAGACCTACGCGACTTGACGACCGCCATAGCGCGTTGTCGCTGGCTGCTCGACCTAGACGCCGACCCGGTTGCGATCGACGAGCTCCTCCGCGGAGACCGACAGCTGGGCCCAGTGGTGGCAAGAGCACCAGGACGGCGGGTGCCGCGCTGTGTCGACGGAGCCGAGCTTGCCATCCGCGCCGTCCTGGGCCAACAGGTCTCAACGGCCGCTGCGCGTACGCATGCGGCTCGCATCGTCGCCCGTCACGGTGAACCGGTAGGCGACGAGCATGGTGGGCTGACGCATCTCTTCCCTGAGCCCGAGGCGTTGGAGCAGGTGCAGTTGGCGATGCCGGCGGCGCGCACGCGCACGCTGGCAGCTCTCGTTGAGGCACTGCAGAGCAAGCGTCTGTCGCTCGACTCGGGCTGCGATCGTGCTGAGGCGCTCGCGACCCTCTCAGAGCTTCCCGGCTTCGGCCCATGGACCACGCAGGTGATCGCGATGCGCGCGCTTGGCGATCCCGACGCGTTCCCGGTCGCCGACCTTGGCGTGCGCCGCGCAGCCGAAGCACTCGGCCTGCCGGTTTCCCCCGGCGCCCTGAACGCCCACGCCGAGCGCTGGCGACCGTGGCGAGCTTACGCGGTGCAGTACCTCTGGTCGGCCAGCTCCCATCCGATCAACCATTGGCCGCCGCTAGAGAGCGGCGAAAGCGTCGATCCAGCGTCCACAGGGACGCTGGCACAGGAGGCAGCATGACACTCACAGGCACGAGCCTGCCCACGATCGTCACCACGACGATGGACAGCCCGATAGGCGAGCTGACGCTCACCTCTGACGGGGAGAAGCTCACTGGTATCCAAATGCACGAACAGCGTCACCTCAAAAAAATCCCAGTCGAGGCACAACGAGACGATGATGGACTCGCACCTGTCGTCGCGCAGTTGCAGGCGTATTTCGCCGGCGAGTTGACCGATTTCGATCTGCCGCTTCAGATGCACGGGACAGAGTTCCAACGCCGGGTATGGGCGAGCTTGTGTGAGATCCCGTACGGCGAGACGATCAGCTACGGCGAGATGGCGCGCTGGGTGGGTAACCCCAAAGCCTCGCGCGCGGTCGGCCTGGCCAACGGCCGCAACCCGGTAGCGATCGTCGTGCCGTGTCACCGTGTGATCGGCGCCGACGGCAGCCTCACGGGTTACGGCGGCGGGCTCGATCGCAAGGTGTGGCTGCTGGAGCACGAGGCCACCTACCGGTCCGGTGCGGGAGTTCAAGCCAAGCTTGACCTACAGACCCAGCTCGTCTAGTGCGGCTCGCGCGGCCCCCTGCCCACACATGCCGTGCACGCCGCCGCCGGGCGGGGTCGAGGAGGAGCACAGGTAGACGCCAGGGATGGGCGTGCGGTAGGGGTGCAGGCTGGGGGTGGGGCGGAACACGGTCTGGCGCAAAGTGGCAGCGCCGCAGTTGATGTCGCCGCCGACGTAGTTGGGGTTGTGGCGCTCGCTTTCCACGGCGTTCACGCTGTGGCGAGCAAGCACGCGTTCGCGAAAGCCGGGAGCGAAGCGCTCGATCTGCGCCTCGATCCGCTCGCCCATGTCGTGCTCGGAGCCTGAGGGCACGTGGCAGTAGGCGTAGAAGGTGTGCTGTCCCGTGGGCGCGCGAGTGGGATCGGCCACGCAGGGCTGCACGGCGATGCAAAAAGGACGCTCTGAGTGGCGCCCGGCCGCGACGTCGGCCTCGCTGCGCGCGATCTCCTCGAACGCGCCGCCGATGTGCAGGGTCGGCGCTCTGTGGCAGATGTCCGCCTGCCAGGGCACGGGCCCGTCCAGCGCCCAGTCCATCTTGAAGATCCCAGGCCCGTATTTGAAGCGACGCATGGCTTTGACGTAGCGCTCCGGCAGGCGCGATCCAGCGAGGTCCAACAGGTTGCGAGGCGCGATGTCCAGCAGCGTGCTGCGAGCGCACGGAAGCTCCTGCAGGTCTGTGATCCAGTGGCCGCTGTGCACTTGACCGCCAAGGCTCTCAAGCTCGGCGACCATCGCATCGACGATGCGCACGCTGCCCCCTTCCACGACCGGCCATCCGACCGCATGCGCAAGCACGCCAAGCAGCAGCGCAAACGCGCCGGTGCCAGGCGCCCCAAGCGGTCGCATCGAATGAGCTCCCAGCCCGGCAAGCAGGGCACGCCCTTGGTCGGTATGGAAACGGCGAGCGAGCACTGTCGTCGGCCATAGCCCAAGCAGGCCAAAGCGAGCCATCGCCAGGGGATGGGTGGGAGGCGAGAGCAGTGGCGCCAGCACCGAGGGAACAATCGCGCCGGTGTCCTTGACGAGCTGCTCGAAGAGGCGTCGGTAGGCGCGCGCGTCGGCGCCCAGGGTTGCGGCAGTCTGCTCAACCGAGCCCGAGACGGCGGCTGCCTGGCCGTCGTCGAGCGGGTGGGCGAAAGCGATCTCCGGGGTCTTCAGCGAGAGCCTGGCAAGCGCCGTTTCGGTGAAGAAGGGAGAGGCGGCCAGCAGCGGGTGAACCGTCGAGCAGACGTCGTGAGCAAAGCCGGGAAGCGTCAGCTCCTCGGTGCGGCAGCCACCGCCGGGCGTGTTCGCACCCTCGTAAACGTGCACGGCAAGTCCGGCACGCGCAAGCGTGAGGGCGGCGGCAAGACCGTTGGGACCGGAGCCAACGACGACCGCATCTGGAGTGCTCGTCGCGGTGCCGCTTGCGCTCATCGGCTCGAGCCGGCTTGGCTTACCCGTCGCGTGGGAAGGTCCCGTGCCCGTGCCATGCTCACAATTGCAGCACGGCGTCCTGCGCGGCGACGATCACCTCAACACCGGAAGTCTCGGCGAAGCGCTCTTTCAGCTCATCCAGTGCATCGTCGGTGCGGTCAGGTCGATGGTGAGCGAGCAGGACCTTTCGTGCTCGTGCGCGGCGCCCCAGCTCGACCGCATAGTCGGCGGCGGCGTGTCCGAAGCGCGCTTCCGCGGCGAGCTCGGCAGGCGTCAGTAGTTGCGAGTCGTGCAGCAGTGCATCCGTCTCGGTGGCAAGCGCGAGCGCCGCCGCATGGTAATCGCCGCAGCCGTCAGGTCCAGCGCCGAGAGAGGTGGGACAGTGGTCGGGCATGTAAGTGAAAGTCGAATGGCCGTCACTGACGCGATAGCCGAATGTGCGCCCGCCCTTGTGCGGGATCTCACGGGCCAACACGCTGAAGCCGTCGAGCTCTTGCTCGCCCGGAGCGACCGTCGCGAAGCTCCACGAGCCGCGTAGCTGGTCGGGTTCCATCGGAAAATGGGGCGGCGACATCGAACGCGCCAGCACCGAGGTTGCCTCGGCGCCGTCCTCCTGCTCGGGTAGCAACAGGCGCACGCGGGCGTCATCGTGGTCGCCCGCGTGGAAGAACGGCAATCCCTGCACATGGTCCCAGTGCAGATGCGTCAACAGGATCGTGCCGCCGAACGCTTGCTTGCCGAGCAGCCCGGTCACCGAACGTATGCCCGTGCCGGAGTCGAGAATCAAAGTGGGCAGGGGTGCGTCGTCGCGCGAGATCGCCACGCAAGAGGTATGCCCGCCGTAGCGCAGAAAGTCGGCGCCGGGCGCGGGGGTCGAGCCCCGAACCCCGCAAAGGTGAACCCGCACGGCCTCTAGTTTACCCGGGCGTGCATGAACGCGGCACCCGTCAACGAGGACTGTCACCATCCTGTCGTGGCGACGCTGACCCTCAACTTCGCGACCTCGCATCACTTCCTCGACGACCGCGGGCAGCGCGCCGGCTTCATCTTGTTGGGGGGCTTTCTGGCCTCGTTTCTGTTCATCCGCACGAGCGCGCGCCTGATGCGCGACCCCAAAGTGACCTGGTGGCCGGGGAGCGTGACCACCAAAGGCGGGCTGCACCTGCACCACCTCGTGTGGGGGATCGTGCTGATCCTGGTGTCGGGATTCCTTAATTTCGTGCTGGTTCCGCCGAGCCCGTGGCTCGAGATATTCGCTGGCGCGTTCGGCATCGGTGCCGGCCTTACGCTGGACGAGTTCGCGCTGTGGATACACCTCGAAGACGTCTACTGGTCCAAGGAGGGCCGCGCCTCGATCGACGCGGTGATCGTCGCAACGCTGCTCGGCGGACTCGTCGTGCTCGGAATCGCGCCGTTTGACGCCTCCGACAGCGCGTCCCCGATCGGCTCACTCGTTGCGGTGGTCGTGATCGACCTGGTCTTCTCGGCGATAGCGATCCTCAAGGGCAAGCCGATGCTCGGCCTGATCGGTGTGTTCGTCCCGATTGCCTCGATCGTCGGGACGGTACGCCTTGCGGCACCATCCTCGCCCTGGGCGCGTCGACGCTACTCGCCGGATGGGCGTCGCATGGCCCGCTCGCAGGCGCGCTTCAGGCGAGTGCGAGCACGCCGGCGCCGGCTGATGAACGCGATCGGTGGAGCGCCCAGCCAGCCGGCGGACGGCTAGCCGCTTGCCGATCAGTCGGGAAGTCGACGCTTCTGCGGATGCGGCGTCTCGCCCCGCGCCAGCATCGCGACGAACTGCTCGATTCGCCGTGCCCGTGTGTCGGCGCGCTTGGCGCTGTGGGTCCGAAACAGCACCGCATATCGATTCTGGCTGGAGAGGATCTCGAACATGGCCTGTGCACGAGGCTCGGCTTGAAGCGCGCTTGCCAAGTCGGCCGGCATCTCCATCCTCGCCTGGCCCTCGTAGGCGGCCTCCCAGCGCCCGTCGGTCTTGGCGCGCTCCACCGCGGCCAAGCCCGCGGGTTTCATCCTGCCTTCGTCTGTCAGCCGTGCGACATGGTCGACGTTGCGCTTGGACCACGCGCTACGGTTGCGCCGCGGCGTGAAGCGTTGACGGTAGGTCAGCTCGTCCAGGCGTCGCACCTGTCCGTCGATCCAGCCGTGGCACAGAGCCTCGTCGAGCGCCTCGCTGTAGCTGAGTCGCGTCGGCTCATGTGTGCCCTTCTTGGCCAGGCGTAGCCAGATGCCTGCCGAATGCTCGTGATGCTCGGTCAGCCATGCCTGCCACGCAGCGACGTCGGGCACGCTGAGGAGCTCCTCGTCGTCGATCATCCATAAAGCTTGCCAGTGACGGGCCGTGGGCTCACGCGAGGCTCAACGACTCTTGCGCTTGGTGAAGGTCGCGGACGCGCTCGTGCAGGATCAACTGGCAGCCTCGTGCGGGGCTGACAGTGATGTTGCGCCTGCGCGTTTTCTCGTTATGGGCCTGCGATGGCTCCAGCTCGAAATGCTGCAGCATCGTGCGTATTACGAGCTTCATCTCAAGTAGCGCAAAGCTTGCGCCCAGGCAGCGTCTGCGTCCCCCGCCAAACGGCAGCCAGGTGTAGGTGCCTGGTGCCTGCTCGAGGAAGCGCTCGGGGCGGAACGCCTGGGGGTCGGGGTAGATGGCGGGGTCGTGGTGGACGAGGTGCGCGTAGGCGACCAGCATCACCCCGGGTGGGTAGCGAAAGCCGCCGATCTCAACCGGGCGCTTCGTCAGTCGCGGCTCGGCGTGGGGGAGGACGGGCCGGTGGCGCAGGATCTCCTGGACGGTGGCCGTCAGGTAGGCGTCGTCGGGGTCATCGAGCTCTTGGTACAAGCGCTCACACACGGCCGGCTCGCGCGCGAGCCGCTCGAAGCCCCAGGCCAGCTGAGAGGCGGTCGTCTCATGCCCGGCGACGAGTGCGGTCATCAGCTCGTCGCGCAGCTCCGTCTCGCTCATGGGCGAGCCGTCTTCGTGCTCGGCGCTCAAGAGCAGCGCGAGTACATCCTCGCCTTTTCCGCCTTCGCGGCGGCGCTCGGCGATTAGCTCGAAGATCATCTCGTCGGCGGCGGCCATCAGTCGGTCTTGGCGAGCGATTGGGCCGCGTAGCGTTAGCCATCGCGGTGGGCGTGGGAGCATCGACAAGGGGTTCTCGGGCGAACGCGAGCACCTCCGCCAGGAGGTCTCGCAACTGCTCCAGCTGCGCACCCCGCTCCAGTCCGAAGACCGCGCGCAGGATGATCTCGAGCGTCAGGCGTTGAAGCCTGGGGTGAAGCTCGACCACCTGCCTGCATGGCCATGAGCCGAGCTCCTCCTCGGCCAGTTCTTCCATCAAGCCCGCCAGTTGCTGCATGCGCTCGCCGTGGAAAGCGGGCAACAGCAGCTTGCGCTGCTCCAGGTGCGACTGCTCGTCGAGCAGGATCACCGAGTGTTTGCCGACCAGCGGTTCGAGGATGCGCGCGCCCTCGCCGGGGTGCAGCACGTCGGGGGGCGCGGTGAAGACTTCCCTGATCTCCTGGGGGTCGGTGAGCACGACAAACGGCGGCTGGCCGATCACGCGGATCGTGAAACGCGGTCCGTAGCGTGCGCGGGCGCGCTCTACGAAGCCGCTCGGGCGGCTCAAGAAACCGAGTGTCTGCAGGGCGGTGGGGATGCGGGGGCCTGGGGGCAGCTGGTCTCTCATCGGTCTCTGCTCCTTGTGGCAGGATTAATACGAATGAGTATATCTACTCATAGGTATAATGCAAGTGTGAACTCGACAAGGCTGCACGCCGACCTAAGCGGGAGAATCGACTGATGCCGCGTGGACACTTCGACCGCACCGAGCGCCGAGCGCAGACGCGCGCGCGACTGCTCGACGCGGCGGCCAAGGTCTATGCACGCCGCGGCTTCGCCGGCGCGACGCTCGACGAAGTCGCCGCCGAGGCCGGTTTCACCAAGGGGGCCGTGTACGGGCACTTCGGCAGCAAGGAGAACCTGCTGATCGCGCTTGGCGAGGAGTACATGGCCGCGCAGATCGCCGAACAGATGGCGCTGTTCGACCGCGACCGCGCGACCTGGGAGCGGCCGCTGGCCGGGAGCCATCGCTGGATGGACGGGCTACAGGAGAGCCCGGAGCGCTTCCGCTTGTTCGTCGAGCTGTGGGCCTATGCCCAGCGCGACGAACACTTGGCGCGACGGCTCGCCGATGCGCTTGCGGCGCTGCGCGAGACGTTCGCGCGCTTCGCGTCGCAGAGCACGCGCGACGCCGGCTTCGAGCCGCCGCCGGGGGTGCCCGAGCAGTTCGCCAACGTGATGCTCGGTCTGGGCATCGGCCTCTCGATGCTGAAGCTGACCGATCCCGACGCTGTACCTGCGGAGCTCTTGGGGACGACGCTGTCGGTTCTGATCCGCGCGACCGAGTCCAGTGCACAAGCACAGGAGGCGTTCAAGGCTTTGGGCTAGAGCCGCCCGGTAGTCCCTCGCAGCGCGTGAAGTCCGCAAGCGCTGAGCCGCTATCTGTGGGCCACCGTCAGGTCTTCTGGATCGGGTTCGACCAGTTTGCGCAGGACCCAGTTCACAGCGCTGATGATGATCGCCGCGAGCGCCGCCCACCAGAAGCTTGCGATTGTGAACTGGGGGACGATCCAATGTGTCAGATACAGCATGAGGACGTTGATCAGGAAATAGAAGATCCCGAGCGTGACGATGATGAACGGGATCGAGAGGATCGCCAGGACTGGCTTCAAGAAGAAGTTGACCAACGTGAATACGAGCCCGGAGATCAGCAACACCCACCAATCGTTTCCGTAGCTGAGACCAGACAGCAGCCACGTCGCCACGAACAGGGCGATGGTATTGAACACCCATGTGATCGCTAGTCGCTGAAGCATCGGTCAAAAGGGTAGCTTGCCGTCCTTAAGCTCAATTCTGCTCGCCGCCCCAGGGCTTGAGAAGATAGGTAGAGATCAGCTGATGTCCGTCCGCTCAACGAGACCATGTCCGATTGCCGCCTCGGTTCTGGCCACTACGTGCTTGGTTCGTACGCGGTTGGCTCACCGTCGAGCGGTCTTGTCCTTCTTGATTTGCTTTGCCGGCGCGCTGCCGGCGTTCGTGGGAACGAGCGCTCGGGCCGGCGCTCTGGCGCCGACGCTGCTCGACGCGAGTGGGTCGATGGTGTCTGCCTACGATGGTTGGGCCGCGTGGAGTCGCGCGGACCTTGCCACGAACGCGTATGTGCTTGTGTTGCGCTCGCCAAAGGGTGTTGTTTCGCTCGCGCCGATTGCCCAGAGAACCTCACCGTTCGACGTCGAGCTTGGACCGGACGGCTCCGGCGTGGCGGCGGTCTACTCGCGCTGCTTGGATACCGACACGCTGCAGGGCTGTCACATCTATGAGCTGAAGCTCGGCGTTGCCGGCGCTACCGAGCAGATACTGGCGGCGCCCGGCTCCTCGGTCCACGAGCCGGCGATCTGGGACAGGCTGCTCGTTTTCCTGCGTCGCAATCCCGGTGGAGGGGAACGCAGGCCGGACAATCTGTTTCAGTGGCGGATCGGTAGCTCGCTGGCGCGCTCCGTGGCGCTTCCGGCCTCGCGGGGAGGACTCTCTGCGGAGGCAGGACACTGGCCCAAGGGTCAGACAGGCACGATCTCCGGGCTCACGCTTCACGGCCAGCAGGTCGCCTACTCCACAACGAGCGGCTCGGAATCCTTTGGCGTGACGAGCCTGTGGTTGGAGCGGCTCGGTGGCTCGCCAAAGCTGATCGACCAGGTCACCTCCGGGGCGAGCGCCACTTGCGAACACGCGTTTCTCTCGCCGACACTGCTCGGTGGCTGGCTATATGCCTACCTGCACGACTGCGATCCCTATGCCGATCCGCGGTCGGATCGATGGACGCGCTACAGCCTCAGCGGTCACGGCGCGCAGCGCGCGAAGTTCACGTTTGTGCATACGGGCGATGAAGTCATCGACTCCGTTGCGCCCGACGCCGGCGGTGTCAACTGGAGCAGCGAAAGCGGGCTCTACCGCCTGTCGAGCGTCGCTTGGCGCACGATCAAGTCGCCCGTGCCCGAAACGTTTTGCACGCTTGAGCATCCGCTCTGCTGAGCTGCCGAATTCCCCCACTGCGTGCGCTAGCGTTTTCAAGCTGTGGCGACGACGGTGCAGCGACAGGTTGTGAGCGCAGGCCCTGCGCACCGGCGATGGCCGGTGGTCGGCGCGCTCGTGGTCGTATTGCTGCTGCTGGTGGGGCTACGCAGAGTCACCACGGAGGGCACGCCGCCGCTGCTTGTCCATCGCACGCTGTCGGCCTACGTGCGTCTCCCTGGAAGCGCGCCCGCACTTGCCTGGCCTGAGGAAGGACAGGCGGCGGTCGAGGTCGAGGGGGTGGGCAGCCTCGGCAGCGTCGGGGGCTCTGCGCCTGTGCCGATCGCAAGTGTCGCGAAGGTGATGACCGCTTACCTGACGTTGCGCGAGCATCCGCTGGCAGCCGGTCAGGAAGGGTTCTCGGTGACGATCACCGTCGCCGATGCCATCGAAGAGGAGCAGCGCGAGGCGCTTGGCGAGTCCACGTTGAACGTGCGCGCCGGCGAGCGGCTTAGCGAGCGCCAGGCGCTGCAGGCGCTGCTGTTGCCCTCGGCCAACAACGTCGCGGCGCTGCTGGCGCGCTACGACGCGGGTGGGATTGCGCCATTCGTGGCACGCATGAACGCCACCGCGCGAACGCTCGGTATGGGCTCGAGCACGTACACCGACCCGAGCGGGTTCAACGACGAAACGGTCTCCACCGCCGCCGACCAGCTGAAGCTTGCACGCGCGGCGATGCGCATTCCAGTGTTCGCGGAAATCGTTGACGAGCCCTCAGTCGTGCTGCCGGTGGTCGGGCGCGTCGCCAACTACAACGGGCTCGTTGGCGAAGACGGATATGTGGGGGTCAAGACGGGCTCAGACAGAGCCGCCGGCGGGTGCCTAGTCTTCGCTAAGAAGGTTTTGATTAATGGGCGTGCTTTGACTGTGCTTGGCGTCGTGCTAAATCAGCGAGGTGGGTCGCTGATCCAAGCTGCGTTGGTCAGTGCCCGTCAGCTCGGGGACTCGGCCGCGGCAAGCCTTCGTCTGAGGACGGCCCTACGGGCTGGTACGGTCGTGCTGAGTGCGACTTCGGTGGATGGTCGTAGGACCAACGCCATCACTGCAGGGGCCCTGCGAGCGATCGGCTGGGGAGGGGAGAGGGTTGCTGTGCACGTGGTCGCGCGTCCGGCGATGACCTGGCTGAAGGCGGGTGAGAAGATGGCGAGGGTGGCTCTCCCAGGTGTGGGTGTAGCGCGCACGAGCGCGCTTGCGAGGAGCTCGGTCGGGGGGCCCTCGCTCGGCTGGCGCTTGCGGCACCTATTCTGAGCTGGGTCTAGTCGGCTGTATATCTCAGATCAGGTAGTGCAAGTGATCCTTGACATGCAACCATTTGGTTGCATATAGTGTTATGCAACCAAATGGTTGCATGTTTAGCGTTAGCGAGGATGGTATGAACGAGGTATTCAAGGCGCTGGCCGATCCCGGCCGTCGCCGGCTGTTGGACAGCTTGAACGCATACAACGGGCAGAGCCTTGGCGATCTGTGCCGCGAGCTTGACATGACCAGGCAGGCTGTCAGCAAGCACCTGGCAGTTCTGGAAGCAGCCAACTTGGTGACGCCTGTCTGGCGCGGTCGGGAGAAGCTGCACTACCTCAACGCCGAGCCGATCAACGCCATCGGCGAGCGCTGGATCGACAACTACGACCGCGAGCGCGTGCAAGCGCTCTCAGATCTCAAGAGAGCCCTGGAGGACAACCCGATGCAGAAGCCTGAGTTCGTCTACACGACCTACATCAAGACCACGCCCGAGCAGCTCTGGCAGGCACTCACCGACCCCACCTTCACGCAACGCTACTGGGGGGCAAGCTTCAGCTCGGACTGGAAGGCCGGCTCGCCGATGGTCTGGGAGTACGGCGGCGTCACGATCGCCGACTCCGCCCAAGTCGTGCTCGAGTCCGAGCCCTTCCGCAGGTTGGTATACACCTGGCAGACGGTCACGCCTGAGTTCGCGAAGGTTGTCGGGTTCAGCGACGAGTACCTAGCCAAGCTTGCCGCGGAGCGCCGCTCCAAGGTGAGCTTCGACATCGAGCCGATCGGAGCGGGCATCAAGTTGACCGTCGTCCATGAGGACTTCGACCCGGGAAGCGCGATGTTGGAGAGCATCAGCAACGGCTGGCCGCTGATCCTCTCGAGCCTCAAGACGCTGCTCGAGACCGGAGAGAGTCTGTCCGGCAGGCCGGAGGTTCCGCGTCGTCAGAAGGCAGCGTAGTCGTCGACGGCTGAGCGAGAACTCGGCTCGAGCAAGCTAACCATGCCAATGGAGCCGCCTTTGCGCGACTTCAAATTGGGAGTCAGCCGGGTGTAACCGATATACCGCCCCAGTCCTCAGGGGCGACATCCGCGATTGTCTGCGAGAACGTCCATTGGTGGCCGGCGAGGTCCTCGGTGGTGTACTGCCGCTCGCCGTAAGGGAAGTCGGTCGGCTCCTCGACGATGCGCGCGCCGTGCTTGCGGGCGCGCTCACAGTGCGCGTGCGCATCGTCTACACGCACCATCACCGAGTGCGTGGCCTCGCCCGGCCGCGGCGGTCGGCGGTCGTTGCGGACATCACCGAGGATCACCGCGCCATCGCCAAAGCTCAGTTGCGCGCGGTGGTCCTCGCCTATCTGCACACGCTCGATAAACCCGAACGCCGCGCCCAGCCAGTCAACCGCCGCGCGCACGTCCGGATAGATCAGGACGGGGATCACGGTCGCTTTTGGGATGGAGCGATTGGGCTTTGGCATTGCAGCCATCCTATATCGGAGGAATCCCTTACTACGGTCGCATGACATGTCTCAGGCAGGCTAATAAGAGTGCGCCGAACTCAGCTCACTGCTGTGGGGCGAACGGGCAAGGAGTTCAAGTAGCGAGCAGGTTGACCACAAAGATCAGCGTTGAGTTTGGCGGTATGGTCGGTGGACTGCCTTTGCTTCCGTAAGCAAGGGCCGCAGGGATAATCAATTCGCGTCGTCCTCCGACGCGCATCCCCACAAGGCCTTGTTCCCAGCCTTCGATGACCTCGCCTTGTCCGAGCGGGAAGCTAAATGTTTCGTCGCGCCGCCACGAGCTGTCGAAGGTCTTGTTGTTGCTGTATAGGACGCCAATGTAGTTGACCGTCAACACGTCTCCGGTCTTTGCCTTCGGGCCGGTGCCGCTGATGATGTCCTTGATCACCAGTCTCTTCGGCGCTGGCCTCTTGTGTGCCTTGATCGTGGGCTTATTAGAAAGTGGCCCGTGGACGGGTGTCGTTGTGGATCCGTGAGCCACTACGGGCAACGCGATGGCAAAGACAAAACCAGAAGTCCACCAGCCAGTAGCATCGAGCGCCTCTCGAAGACCCGAAGGGGGCTCCATCCACTGAATCCGTCACTCCTACTCACAGATGGAAGTGTACGGTCAAATGAGGCTCTCTCGTCTTGGCGCCCAAGTCATACGACGAGCGTGGCGGGATTCGCTGCGACTCCGCCCAGCGCAGAAACCGAGCGTTAGCATGTCCTATGGAGCCAACCAGACTCAATGCGAACCGCTTTGCGCCGCCCGGCGGACGAATGTCGCTTGGGGAGGCGGGATAGCCGGTGGGTATGGCGTCTGTTCTGCTCGATGGCTGTCGAGTCCCAGTACCCCTGCAACGGCGTATGCGGCCAGGAGCTCGTCGTGAGGCGTGTGCCCGGCGAGTGCGATCACGGCTCCCTCGAGCGCGCCCAGCAACGCCACTGCCACCGCCCGGGCGGGTGGTCCCGGTGGAATCGAGCCGGCCTTGCGTCCGGCGCCTACGAGCCTGACGCAGCGCCTGACCCCGGCCTCCCAGATCCGCTCGGTCTCGCGCCCCACCGGATGGTCCTGGCCCGCGAACTCCAAGCGCAGCGCCATCACGACGCGTGCGATGTCGCGTCGGCAGAAGACGGCGTGTCCGCGTGCCAGCGCCAGCAACTCGGCGACCGGGTCGGTCTGTTGCGCGGCAGGCTCGCCGACCTCGCGCATCCAGTTCTCGTTGACCCACTCGATCACCGCCAGCGCCAGGTTCTCCTTGTCCTTGAACTGGTGGTACAGAGCGCCCCGCGTATAGCCGGCCTCGCGCGCCACCTCCGCGAGCACGAGGTTGCCGTACCCGGAGCGCGAGAGACCACGCGCGGCAGCTTCCAGCAACGCGCTGCGCGAGCGAGCGCGGCGCTCAGCCTGAGTAGGACGCCCGCGCACTGACAGTGTCGGTGCACTCGCGGGACTCATCGACCGTACGGTGCCGTTCTGCATAAATACATGCGTGCATGTTTGTATGATACCATCTTGCGGCCGATGTCGGCAGCCTCGCCCCAGCACTCCAACCCTCCCTCTACCGTCCGGTGGCGGCGCGAGGTCCCCGAGGCGATTTGCTCTCTCGGCGCGCTCGCGGATGCCGACTACGCCGACATCGTCACCGCGACTATCGATGCGACGCCACCGGAGCCCGAACAGTTCGTCCACGAGGTGCTGGACGACCTGCCGCGCTGGCTGCCCCCTTTCATCGCATTCGTCCAGCGTGTCTTCCTCGGCCTTCGCCTGAAGCTACGGCCCTCACCCGATCGCCTGCTCGGGTGGAAGATCGTCGAGCGCGGCGGGACCTGGATGAGGATCGAGACCGCCTCCTGGTTCATGACCTGCCACGTAGTCATGCACGTCGCTGAAGGCCAGGTGTCCGTCGCGTCGTTCATCCGCTACGACCGGCGGCTCGCGGCATTCGTCTGGCCGCCGGTATCCCTGATCCACCGTCAGGTGGCGCTCGCCTTGGTACGCCGCGGGATACGGGCGCTGTGACCCAGGATCGCGTGAATGAACGGACAAGCGAGACTCCTGAATAGCGCGCACACCCCCGTCCCTGGCGCATCCATGAGATTGAAGCCCAAGGCCTGCTCGGACACGCCTATATGGCAGCCATCAGGCCCTTCCGGCACCTGATCGTCTACCTGCCGATGATGCGCGATGCCGAACGCGCGTGGGCACGATCAGATCGAACCAGTCTCCCGCGTACCTACGGTTCGCATTGAGTCGGATTTCATGGAGCTAGTCGGAGTTCTATCGAACCATGATCTACAGGGATCGCTGGCCCGACTGGTCAAGAAACTGGCCGCCGTTCGGACCAGCGGCAAGCCTCGGCAGCAGGCGGTGGGCTGCCGGCAGCGGCCTCATCGCCCAGGCTGGGTGCTGAAGGCTGTCGTCCAAGTCCTAGCCGACCGGGGGGAGCCGATGCGGGTCAAGGATATCCATGCAGCCGTTGAAGCATCGCTCGGAGAGCCGGTGGCATGGTCCTCGATCAAGGGTGCGCTTGCTGACAACGTCTTGGGTACCTCACCTCGTTTTGTGCGAGTGGCGAGGGGCCGGTACGTGCTGGCTTCCTCGGGCTCGGTCTAGCTTTCCGGCCGGTGAGCTGACGTGTCGAGCATCTTCTGAAACTCGTGGCTGACCGCCGGCTCCTCCCAATACGACGGAATCCTCATCAGCCAATACTCGACAGCTCGCCGGTCCTGCTCATCCTTTGATTTGCTGCGGCTCAGTCGGCCCGCTGTTTTGTATGCGACCAATGCCGCTTTGACCGCTGCCTCTTGCAGTTTTCGTGTGGTGTCGCTGTCAACTGCCTCGGCCGTGGCGAAGTCATCCACGGCTTGCGCGATAGCTCCTTGGAGCGCTGCGGTCGTAAGGCCACCCTTATGACCACGGGCGAGGTCATGCGCGTATTCGGCAAAGGGATCATGGCGTCGGGCCGGAACACGGTAGCGTGTGGCGATCAGCAACTCGTAGATTCGGCCACGCAAGCGACGGTTCAGCGAAGGTGCTTGCTGGTCGGAGAACGCACCATTGGCGTGTAGATCCTCGACCCCGTCCCGAGCTGCCAGCGCAATCATCTTGGCGAGAACAGCATCGAAATCGGTGTCTGCCTGATGATCGGACTGTTCGACCGGCACATCGAGTGGCGCTGGCCTTGCCTCACCTTGGTTGCCTGATGAGCGTTTTGCCATACACCCACCATGCAACACCCAACAGGGTGATGTCAAGTTGTGGCAGGCGTCGCACAGGCGGCATTGTCACTAGGGCTCTGTCTCCACTGGCCACCATTGCCAGCCCTTTTGGTGATCTTGTCCTTGGCTCTCATCGCTTCAAGTAGATGCAAGGCGGCGCGTCTGGCCGCGTTCTTTCTTCAAGCATGTCGAATTGGCGCATGACGCTCGCTGCTACAATGCTCGTGTGCTCAAGCCAAGTGAACTTTGCGCATACTGTGTTACATCAATCCTCACCGGCAAGGAGAAGCCTGAGCATGTGGTCCCTGCCAGTTTGGGCGCTTCTCTCACGGTGCCTACAGTCTGTGATGCGTGCAATGAATGGGCTGGACGCGAGATCGATCAACCATTTCTAGCTGATTCGCTGCTTCAAGCACACCGCAGCATCGCAGGTCAGCGCGATCCGAGGCGCGGCAGGAAGGCGCGTCGTGTTGCTTCTCCACTACTACAGGGTCACACCGCCGACGGTGACTTCATCACTGTTGATCTTGAGACTGGTCAGCCGACAAGACGTTCCCGGATAGTGGACCTCGGCGACGATCGTCAGCAGATCCGAGTAGGTAACCAGGAAGAGGCAGAGCGTCTGCTTAAACGAGCACGTAAGCGCGCCGCCGCCGAAGGTAAGGAAATCAAGATCGAGGGAGAAGAACGCGGGGAGTTCCAGCCGGAGATCACCGTCAACTTTTCCATGCGCACTGATGTATGGCGGCGCGAGGCGGCGAAGATCGCGCTCGCGGTCGGCTCGCATGTCTATCCACCCTCCTGGCGGCTCTCGACAGATGCTCACAGGCTCCGCGAGTGGATGCACAACCGGGATTCATCGACAGAGGATGGACAGGCACCACCCCTTGTACCGGACCACATACCGTCTGGCACATTGTTCGCTGAGCACGATGAGCATTTGCTCTACTTCATGTGCCCGCGGGACGGCAACACCTACGTCAACGTCTTCCTATTTGGTTGTTCGTACTTCGCCGCTCCGGTTGACACGAGCGGGATGCCGGTTCCGCAGCAGGCGTGGCGGCTCGACTGGCGTAAGCCGTCAAAGGACGGGTCTACGACGTGGGATGGACTGCTCGCTGATGCGGTAAAGCGACGCACAGACGCACAGGCCGCTTAGCACCGATTGAACTGCGTCGCACAAGCGGCGTTGAGCGATGAGATGATGGCTTCAATCGGTCCGTGTCAGTGGTCATAACAAGTTCTTGACAACCGGAACCGTTGCACAGTCCGAGGGCGACGGGTGATATAGAATGCTTGGCCTTATGACTGCATGGAGATCGTCGCTCGTTAGTGGCCAGGCTCGATCCTCGCCTCTGTTTGCCTTTGTCTTGTCGCTGATCGTCTGCATCGCTGCTGGCCTGGTGGGTCCTGCGATCGGGCGCGCAGACCTTCCAAGCGTGGCGTGGAGTGTTCCAATCGAACGGAACGACACGGCTTTTGTGGCGCCGAACGGTAACCTCTTGACGAGTAATTGCGAGTATGTAACTCGTGATGGCAGTGTCGAATGGCATTTGCCATTTGTGAGGGGCTTTGCGCCGACCTGCATGGATGGAATTAGTGACAGTGAGGGTAATCTCTACGTGCTGACGGAAGAAGCCTCTGGCAATCCAGTCATTGAGTCGATTTCGGCGGCAGGCTCGGTCAGATGGGCGACGCCCACCGGCGGATTTGTGAGCTGGCGCACCGGGCCGGTCCTGGGGGCGAATGGCAGCGTGTTCTTTTCGATGTGGAACGGCGCCTACTCCAAGGTAGTCGGGTATAACGAGCAGACCGGCGCGATGACGTTTGAACAATCTTTCTCCGATGTCACCGGCTTGCACGCCTACACTGGTGGCATCATTGTTGTGGAGACCGACAGTCTGGTCTACTACCTGAACTATAGTGGCGAAGAACTCGCTGACTACTCCACCGGCCCGCCTATTTCGGCGTATGAGGCATATAGCAACTCGGCGGGAGCTGACGGGACTGTCTTTGTCGCTGGTTACAACGGGGACTGCGAACGCGCGAGTGTCGAGAAGATCACTCCGAGTGGCATCGCGTGGACTTGGACAGATAAAGAAGCATACTGTACCCAGACTAATCTGGCTGCTACGCCGGATGGGGGAGTTATTTTCGCCAATAGTGAATCCAATGCGTCGGCAGTCTTTACATCGCTGAGCGCTACCGGATCAGAACGGTGGACCGAACATGCAGAGGGGCCGATCGGGCCTGCTCAGGATGGAGGCTCTTTCCCGGTGCACGTAGATGTAAACGGTGTTGTAGCTCTGCCAGCCTTTATGATCTACCGCTGCTCGGTGCAACCGAATGAAGAATGTCTTGGAGCACAGGTTGAATTCCGATCGGCTGCGACGGGGTCAATGGTGTTCCCTCCGATTGAAGCTAATGGCTACGGCGAATATGGCTTCACCATGTTTGGCACGGGGCTCGATAGTGAACGTCTGTATATGGCGGGAGAAGTGGAGGAACCGACAGTCGCACCAACGCTGTCTGCATATACCGTTCCGGGCCTCGGCAAGGATTACCAACTCGCCCTACAAGAAGAATTGACCAAGACAAGCAGTCCGCAGTCGCCGTCAAGCGGTAGAGGAGACACAAACGGCAATAACGCAAGCGGCGCACAGCCGGCCAGCGGTGCGCCGCCACAAGAGGGGGGTGGCAGTCCACCACAGGCGACGAATCCCTGCACGCCGTCTCACGGTAGTCTCGCTCATGATTTGTTGGCGAGCATTAAATGTACCGCTCACGAGTTGAAGCTAGAGGTAGAGTGCGGCGTCGCTGTTGCGTCCCTACTCTACCTTCCACTCAAGAGTCTGAAGTTCGTTGAGGCGGCTAAGCGAGCAACGGTCATCGCCACGCTGCCTGCCAAGCTGCGGCCAGCAGCCAAACTCATCTACGACCTCAGCCACGCTCGCTTCCTCAAGCACGCGCCGCCGGGTTTTCGGAGCGGTCCACAAGCCGTCAGTACGATCTCAAACCTCAAATATGGCTATCAGCTAATTGAGAAGCTACCTGATATAGCCAAAGCGCTCTCAAAATCTGAGCTTAGCCAGTTCGCACTTGACCTGGATGAAGTGCTTGGCCTTAAGTCTTGTGTGCAAGCGGTGGCCGATGGCTTGGCAGGATAAATCCAGTGACTACTTGCTACGGAACAGGCGTAGGATTCGTTGGATGGAAGTAGAGATAACTGACACTGCAAAGACCACAAGCACTGCTATTACAAACGCCCAATCACCATTTTTATAACCTGGCGTCCAGATTATGTAGGCAATTACTACTACAACTGCCAGCAGAGCAACCGGGAGATAAAAACGCGGACTGATTCCTGGTATGTGGTAATCAGTCGAGAGGATTTTCTTTAGAGTTTTTGGCGAGTCCATTTTATGTGACACTATCTAAATATGTGTCATCAGCTATAAGATGTCAAGCATCAGCGAGGTACACGTCGCACAAGTGCCATCGTCTGAAGTTCGCGGGCTGGGGCTGGCGAAACGACAAGTCAGCGATCACCCCATAGCCATGTGTGGCGGCGGCTGTATTGGCCGTGTGTGTCGGTGTCTGCCCTCGTGTCGTCGGGCTCGGGCCACTCGATGAGGCAGTGGGTGGCCGATCCGAGCCGCCAGCAGGCGTGGTGCAAGCGCTCGCTGAACTCGAACCAGGCGTCTGAGGATGGGTGCTCGTCAGCCTCGAGTAGGCGGGTGGCCTCTTCCAGCGCTCGGCGTAGGTCGTCGCGGAACTCGCCGACCCGTTCGTTGGCGGCGGTGCGTGCCTCGCGCCACTGCCGGTGCTGGGGTGACTCGGGTAGCGTGCCGATCTCGCCAGTTGTGCGGGCGGCGTCGAGCCGCTCACGGCCGGTGCTCGTGAGTTCCCATAGATTGACGCTCTGGCGGCGGGAGCGCTCTACCTGACCGGCTGCCTGTAGCTCTTCTAGTTGCGGGAGGAGTCGGCGGGTGCTCCATCCGTGTCGGGGGAGCCCCAGGTGTTCCTTGATTGTGGAGAGCAGAACACCCGCATCGTTGTCTCTGCGTCGGTGGCACTCGGCCCGGTCGATCGCGGCCAGCACCAGCTCATCTGGCAGGGGTTGGTCGGGGGTAGGCTTCTTGTTGGGCATGGGGAGGTAATGCTCCTTGTGTCCGGGCCTCGGTACGGGTACGAGCCGTGCCGGGGCCGCATTGGTTCATGGAGCCGCCACGGTAGGCCCGTGGCGGGCGAGCCGTCAAGGTGTCGGGTCAGCGCTCAGGGTTGAGCGTCCTGCGCTCGGCGCCCGAGTGGCCGAGCGGTGCGGCCGGCTACTTGGTGTCGTCAACCGGCTGGAGGAGCGCGAGCGGGTCGAGGTCGATTTGGCTGGCGATGCGCTCGAGGCTCTTGAGGGTGAGGTTGCGCTCGCCTCGCTCGATGCCGCCCATGTAGGTGCGGTGGACGCCGAGTTCGTCGGCGAACGCCTCTTGGCTGAGGCCCTTGCCTTCCCGATGGGCGCGCAGATTGCGGCCGACGGTGTGTTGTAGATCGCCTTCCATGCCGGGACACAGTCCCGGTTTGCTACTTGACAGTCTACAGACTTATAAGTAGCGTTCCGCAGACAAGTGGCTGTACGGGCAGCCCCAACCGCAAAGGAGTCTGAACATGAGGAGAGGCATCAGCGTTGCCGCTGGCCTTGGCGTGCTAGCGAGTATCGGGATCGCGGTGGCTGCTCTGACTGGTTGTGGCTCGTCCGGCCCAAGTAGCTCGACAGCTTCGTCGGGTCAGCCCGCAGCCAACGAACCGACCGCCTCGACTCCATCTTCGGAAACGACGCCTGCAACGGCTGCCACGCTGCCGGAAGTCGGTAGATACACAGTGATCGCCAAGAACACCAAGTTCGTCTCCGAGGTCCGGCTCGGCTCACTCCAGTTTGGCCAAGCAGGGGCACCGCCATCGGAAGTTCTGAGTGCCTGTTCTGGAGCCAGCCAAAGTGCTGGCAATGCAGCGTTTGCACAAGGTGAACTGATCGCCATGTATGCCGAAGGCAGCGTACCCTTCCAGGTGAGTCTAAACGGCAAAGGCAGCATGGCGGGGGTTGGCAGCTCAAATCTTGCGCTCCATACATCGGCGGGTTGGACATGCAGCGGGGAAGAAATAGCTCAATTTACGTTTCAGCCGGGTCAGACTGTGACTATTCCGTTCTGGGTCATCAATGGAGAAGCCCTGACCAATGCGCGTCCCCGTTTGTCGCAGGACGAACTCAATCGGGTCGCTCTGAATCTCAAGCCGTTTGGAGCGTGGGAACACGAACAACCCACGACGATAACCGTGGGTGGACCGCAGGCCGTCACCTGCGGGGGCGAACAAGGGGAACAGCGCTATAAGCTGCTGCCATATGCCCTGCTCAATAAGGGTGGCTCTGGATGCCGTAAGGGCGGGGGTAGGTTCACGGCCGGTGGATGAGGGCCACGCGATAGAGCTGGCTTTAGAACAAACTGCCCCTCGACGGATTATTCTCATATTCGAATGCTGACTGATCGGGGTTCATCGCGAACCCAATGTCCATTAAAGCTGCCATCGCATTCTGGAATGGCCTTATATCAGTGAACTCATCCCTATGGCGTCGCCAGGCTGCCCAACGTCGTACGAAATCGCGCCGATCGACACCCTCTCGATCGCCGATAGTAATAATCTGATGGTCAATCGCTACCTCGCTATTACGGTTCCGCGCCTGAGCCCACCGCATTTCATCATCGTCGCCAGGCTGTCTGTACCAGTCATGTGACCATGCCGTATAGGTCCACCCGCGCTCGTCATCAGTGAGCGGCAGCAGCTTGTAGAGTTGGCCGACCCTCCGATAGCGTTTGTGGAGCGGCCGTTCCATTCTCTCATCAAGGGCGTGGGCACCTCGGATAAAATCAAGAAGACCACCAAACGCCCGGATATCCGTATCCGTCCAGTACGGTGTCTCGTCTGGTGCAAAGGGCATTGACTCTTCCCGCCTCTTTATGACGTCCGAGTGCAACATAATGGCATAGCTACCTAGGTCCCGTAACATCAGCGGCAGCCCGCGCTCTAATGTGGGCGGCCTCCGAGTTGTGCCGACAGGTGCGGCTCATCTTGCCTTCATCTTTTGGGCACGGTAGACGATGTCTGCGGGGATGCGTCCTTGTGTGAGGCGTCCGTGGTGGACCCGGTCGGTGTTGTAGTAGCGCAGGTAGGTGTCGAGCTCTCTTTTCAGTCCGGTGTAGCGGGGGTAGATGTAGCGCGCGAACGCTGGTCGCCAGCACTCGTCGAGGATCGTCTTGTGCAGCGCCTCGACGTTGCCGTTGGTTTGTGGCCGGCCTGCGTGGATGCGGCTGTGACGGGCACCCAGCTTCTGCAGGGTGTTGGTGAAATCGCTGCCGCGGAACTCGTTGCCGTTATCGCTGAGCATCCGCTGCAGCTGCCAGCCCGCGGCCTTCAACTCCCGTGCGACGCGCTCGGCCAGCTTGCTTGTCTGCCGGGCGGTGGGATTGCCTTGCTTGCAGATCACGAGCTCCGCCCAGGCGTAGGAGGAGGCGATGTCGATCGCGGTGAGCTGCCAGATCGCGCCCTCGGTGCCCTTCAGTCGGCCGACGTAGAAGCAGTCGATCCCGATCAGCTCACCGGGCCGCTCGACGTCGATGTGCTGCTCTGGGGCTGGATCTCTGGGTGGCTCATAGGGCGCTGCGTAGCCGGCGATCAGCCCCAGGCGCTTGGCTCGGGTGTTCAGCCCGTGACGGCAGAGAACCTTCCACACCCCGTTCGGCGAGACGACGATCCCGCCCCACTTCTCCCGGGCAAGCTCTGAGGCGACGCGTCTGGGCCCGAGGCCGGGGTGAGCGATCGAGAACGACACGATCCGCTCCTCAATCATCTTCGGCAGCGCGTTGGGCATCTGTGGCCGCCGGCGCTCCCTTGGTCTGAGCATCTCAAGGCCGTGCCGGTTGACCTGGCGCTTCCAGTGGTAGTAGGTCGAGCGGTGCACCCCGAACGTCCGGCACGCTGCCGAGACACTCGTCCTCGCGGCCTCCGCGAACAACTGCTGGCGGTAGCCGAACAGCACGTCATCCTTCGTCATATGGCTCTGCTCCTCTTCACTTTGGCGGTGAAGGAGGCAGCCTGAGCCACGGTCCAGACGGGTCCCGCCAACCAGCGGGACCCGTCTGACCTCAAAGACCTATAGAACCCCCAACTGTCGGGAGCACCCGGAGACAGCCCACTCTAATGCTTCGCCTCCCTGCTCAGCGCTCATAGCAATTACTCCTTACCTAATACTATAAAGTATATCACTTTTTGCAATAGAATGCAACTACGGTAGTAACTAAGGAGATGCGGATTACTTTATTGTGCCGTGTTGTATGGCGAGCGCTGCGAGAGGCTTTGCGAGGGCTTTGAAGATTCGCTCCTCTTTTTCCTTTTGACGGTGGGGCTTGAAGCGCGAGTCGTGTCGCGGGTTTTCTGCAAAAACCAGATTAGAGCGGCTACGCTGGCGGCGCTCGCTCAGTGACATATTACGCAAACCACCTAGTTCCAGTAGTTCCATAATACCCATCTG
Organism: uncultured Solirubrobacterales bacterium; assembly: GCA_963827045.1. Taxonomy (GTDB): domain Bacteria; phylum Actinomycetota; class Thermoleophilia; order Solirubrobacterales; family Solirubrobacteraceae; genus Palsa-744. Next base: position 92,598 of record CAWGZH010000001.1, on the reverse strand, counting down.
GACCACGGTGCTTTGCTCGACCTCGCGAATAACCCGCGTCAAGAGTTCGTCGGTCTTTTGCGGGATCGTCCCATTCCCAGGAATGACCGTCTCTGCCAATCTAGTCAATAGCGGTAGCCGCTTTTTTGTGATAGCTCTTGTAAGCCCCTCGCTACATACTTCCCGTACTTCTTCGGCCATGACGCTCACAATGGCCTTTGGCACGGCACCATCAACTGGCTTGTTCTTATGCACTGGCACTGTCGGACGTTGCGATTTTGCCATCACCGGGGGCTGCGGTTGCTGAGTTGTTTGGCCGTCGGCTGATGGGGGACGTTCCGCGGCCAGCCGGACAAGATGACTGGCGAACTTTTCCAGCAGTTCTTTCTCAAGCGTTTCTTCGAGATGTTTCACGCTGACCCCTAGCTCCTGGGCAACATCTTGGCGGCGCTGCTTGAGGAATCGCCGCTTGGCTGGGCCGAAGTCCATAATGTTCGCGACAGCCGAGCCACGTTCCTTGCTCATGTGCTTGGCTGCCATCTCTAGCGCCAACGTGATCTGCTCGACCATCGTCTCGCCAGGATCATCGCTGAGACACCGAGCAACGGCTTCCAGTATCGGCGTAGACACCCTTTCAAGACCGCGACGCACCCCATAGCGCCGAAGCGCCACTAGCTCAGCCGTGAGGACGGCTGGGTCCAGGTCGGTGATCTGTTGATTGGCTTGCATAGTCGGTCGCCGGGATGTTATCGGGGGAAAGAGGGGTCTATCTCAGGGTTTATGGCTGCAATTCGGGATGTTTTGGCATCTAGGTTGGCCTAGTCAATCAAAGCAATCTCGAACCGAAGGAGCCGATACACCATGCCTAACATCGTCCGCCGTACCAACCAGCAAGTCGCCCAACCCGACCCAATCCTCAACGCTCAAGTGGCCGAAGCTGAGCGGGTCGGTATCACCGCCGTTGCTCGTCTCCAGTCTGGAGCCTTTGCTGCTTCGGTGGCAATGCAGAACACGACCATGCTGTCCCGTTCGGCCGACGCCGCCTTTCGCGTCTCGCCGATGGGCGAGGATGCCTACAGGGCGATCCTCGCCGCCTACGGCACGCTGGCCGTCGCTGAGATTCAAGCGCTCGGCATGAGGGGGCGGTCCTGATGGGGCTTCTGGAGGCAGTGCTTGCCCTGATCGGCCTGGTGGCGCTCATTGGAGCCATCGCCTACTGGTGCCTGTGGCGGCTGTCCGGTACACCAGTCGAAGAAGACCTGGCCGCTCTCTACCGCGAAGCACTCCATACCGCCACGCGCCTACAGAGCGCGGCCAGAGACCTCGAACAGAAGATGTACGCCGAGGCGATGCGGCACGTCGGAGACGACTCCGGAGGTGGGTCTTGATGCCCGAGCACAGCAAGCTCATCGAGCGAATAATCGTTGGTCTGGTGGTCTGCGCTATCAGCGTCAATGTCCTGACTACCGAGCTGCCGCGCGTCATGCCGTATCTCGTAATTCTGGCGGTCATCTTTGTGGTGGTGCGGTTGGTGCTTTTTTACACCCGGGACTGGTAATGGCCATGCGAGCAATGTCTGCACTAAAACAAAAATGTTGTTGACATATTTCACATTGTGTTGCAGGATGGTCTGTGACGTCGCGTCACAAATTAAGTAAGTGAAGGGAGGTGAGCGATGGGACGGCGTAAGCCACGCAATATTAAGATCCGTGAGGATCGTTTGAGTAAGCTCGATGGGACCAAGATGGAGGTCGCTATCTGGCTGCTGGCAAAGGGCAAGGTTGAGGACCGCACCAAGCGCTCACAACCTACCCCGCCAACAAGTGATGCGGTGAATATCCCGGTTGATGACGTGCCTGATCCTCGGGAGACTGCGTGATGGTTACGGCGGTCCTTGGTGGTCTGGTGTTGGCGCTCGGTGGGGGGCTATTTACCTTATTTATAGATCGTAGACGGCAGGTTTCCGTCATGGAGTGCGTCGAGCTGCGTTTTGGGGTGGATGTCGGCGAGAACGCGGTGTGGGGGGTGCTGGGTTGTATTTCGGGTTTGCCGGCTTCCGCACGGGTGGTGTTGGAGCTGGTCGGTGATGCCGACGGGATTCGCCATTACCTGCACGCTGAGGCTGGGACGCTTGGGATGCTGCGCGCTCATTTGCGGGGTCTGTTGCCGGGTGTGCGGCTGGAGCCCGTAGAGCCGGCCACGGCGAGTGTGTGGCGCTCGGCGGCGCGGGTACGTTGGGGTGGTCGTCACCCGCTGCTGCGCAGTGACCGCAGTGGTGAGTCGGCGGCGGCCCTACTCGGCGCGCTATCTGATCTGCACGGTGGTGAGAAGGTCATGGTGCGCTGGACGCTGCGCCCGGCGCGCGGCCCGTATCTATCGGAGCGTCAGTCCCGGTCGCAGGCCCGCAACCAGGGTTTCCTGGCGCGGCTGTTCTCTGAGCAGCCGATCGACCCGAGTCACCTGCCGGCGCTGCGCTCCAAGTACAGCGGGCCGGTGCTCTTCGCCCGCGCGGTGGTCGCGGTTGCCGCCGGTAGCGAGGGACGGTGCGTGAACTTGTTGACGAGGGTGACGGCTGTGCTGCGGGCGCAATCCGGTTTGCGCGGCCACCTTGTGATCCGTTATTGCCGCTCGGAGCGTGTGCAGCGGTTCGTGGAGCGTGTGCCACTCAGCAAGGGCAGCCGGTTCTCCCCGGCAGAGTTGATGGGCCTGATCGCTTGGCCTGTGGATGCGCCAAGGGTGCCGGGTCTGGTGCTCGGTGTCGCTCCGCAGCTGCTCCCCTCGGTGCGGATTCCCCGCACGGGTGGGCGGGTGCTGGCGTACTCGACTTGGCCGGGGATGGAAGGCCGGCCGCTGGCGCAACCGCCCGTCGGGGCACTCAGCCACACCCTAATCGTCGGTCCTTCGGGCGTTGGGAAGTCTGCGCTACTGGCCGAGGCTGTGGCCCAAGACCTGGCGGCCGGTCGCGGTTGTTTGGTGCTCGACGGCAAGGGAGACCTTGCCGGGGAGATTCTGCGGATGCTGCCCGAGCGGCGTCGTGGTGAGGTGATCGTGCTCGAGCCCGGCCGGGTTGGTCCAGTGCCGGGGCTGCGGGTGTTCGGCGGTGGTGACCCGGAGCTGTCCGGTGATCTGGTGCTCGGCATGTTCCGCTCGATCTTCATCGATTCTTGGGGAGTTCGGTCGGATAAGTGGCTGCGGGCGGCGCTGGTGACGCTGGCGTATGACCGCTCGGCCACGCTCGCCGACCTGCCTTTTTTGTTCGCCTCGGACTCGTTCCGACATCGCCTGACGGGACAGTTGCAAGACCCGCTGCTCAAGGCGACGTGGGCGGAGTTCGAGGCGATGAGCGTGGAAAGCCGTGCTCAGCAGCTTGGATCACCGCTGGGCAAGATCAACGAGCTGATCGGCCGGCGCGTGGTGCGTTCGGTGCTGGCGCAGGCCGAGCCGAAGTGGGACATGCGCGAGGTGCTGCGCCGTGGACAGGTGGTGATCGTCTCGCTCTCGCCGGGGGTGATCGGCTCGCCGGCCTCGAGATTGCTGGCGGCGCTGGTGATCCACGAACTCTTCCAAGCCGTGCAGGCCCGCACGCAGATGCCGGCCGTCAAGCGTCGCCCGTTCTACGTCTACGTCGATGAGCCACGCGTTTTTACCGACATCCCGATGCCGCTGGACTCGCTGTTCGAGTTGGCCCGCGGTCTGGGCGTCGGCCTGACGCTTTCGGCACAGTCGATCAGCCAACTGCCCGGCGATCTCGCTCAAGCGGCGTTGACGAACGCAGCGACGCTCGTCGCGTTTCGCCAGAACCATGATGATGCCAAGCTGCTGGCGCAGGAGCTGCCGGGCGTGAGCGCTGAGGAACTACAGGCACTCGGACGCTTTGAGATCGCGGCGCGTATCGGGCTCGGTCCCGGTGATGTCAGCCCGCCGGTCACCGGCCGCACACTGCCGCCGTCCGAGCCAATCAGCGATCCCGGAGAGGTGCGACGGGAATCGGCTGAGCGCTATGGCCGTCGTCCCGAGGATGTCGATGCGGCGCTGCTGGAACGGCATGGCCTGGGCAACCAGGCCACGACTGAAGACACAGATACGCCGCTCAAGCGGCGACGGAGGCCGACGCCATGAGCCGCAAGTTGCTGGTTGAGGATGCGCCGTTCGCTGCGCCGGTCGCCTTGAGCATCGGGGGCGATCCACCCTTGTGGGAAGCGCGGTTCCGGCGAATAACGCCAGGGGCTCTTTCCCTTCGCTGTGCTGTGTTGTTTTCTTTCGCGGGAGGCCAGTCGTGAGTCGGGTCAGTGTGCCTCGGCTGCTGGCCTTGGCCGACGGGATGCCCCGCCGTGATCGTGAGATCGTGGAGACCGTCGCTCGTCTCGGCTTGGTCAGCAGCAGACAGATCATTGACCTGTTTTTCTCGGACATCGTGCATCCGGGGACGCGCACCCGCCGCGCCAGCCGGGTTCTCGGCCGGCTGGTTGAGCAGCGGGTGCTCGATCATCTGGAGCGCCGCCGTGGTGGCGTCAGTGGCGGCTCTTCGGCATGGGTCTATGCGCTTGGCCCGGCGGGACGGCGGATGGTGGCCTATTGGGCTGGTGAGGGTTTGCCGCGCTCGCGCGGCGCCTACGAGCCTGGAGCGGTGTGGACGACACACACGCTCGCCGTCAGCGACCTGTATGTGCGGTTGCGAGTAGCGGAGCGTGATGGTCTGGTGGAGCTGCTGGCCTTCGACGCGGAGCCGGCCTGTTGGCGGCGGTTTGCGCGTCTCGGCGGTGCAACCGGCGTGCTCAAGCCCGACGCCTTCGTGCAGCTCGGCAACGGCGACTGGATCGACTCGTTCTTCATCGAGCAGGACATGGGCACTGAGCGCCGTGGCCAGTTGACGCGCCAGCACCGCGCCTACGCCGAGCATTTCCGCTCCGGCGAGGTTCAGGCGGAGATGGGTGTCTACCCCGGTGTGCTGTGGCTAGTGCCCGACGCGCGCCGAGCGGAGCTGCTGGCCGACATCCACTATGGGCTGCCGGCGCCGACGCGGCGGCTGTTCACGGTGGCGACCGCCGAGCAAGCGCTCGATGTGCTCTGCGGAAGCGAACCGACCACGGCCGCGGGAGGCGCATCGTGAGCGCCACGTCGGTCAGCAAGCCGATCATGTACGGCGACGCGGCGCGCTGGCTGCTGCTGCACGCCGATAGCCTCAAGCTGCTGCCCGAGTTGCCCGAGAACTCGGTCGAGGCAGTCATCACCGACCCGCCGTATGGCATCGGCTTCGGCGGCGAGGATTGGGACGGTGGCCCGCTGACCGACGCCGCGACGTTTCAGCACTGGACGAGCACATGGGCGGCTGAGGCGCTGCGGGTGCTCAAACCCGGGGGCTGGCTAGCAGCGTTCGGGACGCCGCGCACCGCTCACCGGCTGGTCGCCGGAGTGGAGGACGCCGGCTTTGAGATACGCGACCAGGTGCTGTGGCTCTACGCCAATGGAGTCCCGAAATCCCACCGCCGCGCCGACGGGCTCGGTAGCACGCTGAAACCGGCGTATGAGCCGATCCTGCTGGCCCGCAAACCACTGGAGGGGTCAACGCTGGAGGCCAACCTAGCGCTGCACGGCACGGGGGCGCTACAGATCGATGCGGCGCGCATGCCGCGCCGTGAGGGTGGACGGGGGTTCTGGCCGGCGAACGTCGCACTCTCGCACGGTCCACGGTGCCGTCGTGGACGCTGTCAGGCGGATTGCCCGGTCGCGCTGATCGATACCGAGCCGCGTCCCGGCCGGGAGATCAGTCGCTTGTTCTACACCTCGAAAGCCAATCGCCGGGAGCGCGAGGCCGGCTGTGAGAACCTGCCGTTATCTGAGGTACCGATTTATCCGCGCGGCGGAAGCGCGGTGCGCCTGGTGCGCAATACCCATCCGACGGTCAAGCCATTAGAGCTGATGCGCTGGACGGTGCGGCTGCTGTGCCCGCCGGGCGGCACGGTGCTCGATCTGTTCGCCGGTAGCGGCTCCACGGGCGCGGCGTGCGCCTTGGAGGGCCGCCGGTTCGTCGGGGTCGAACGCGACGAGCGGTATGTGCCGGTCGCCTGTGCGCGGATCGAGCATTGGTCAGCCGAGGCCCGGAAATGAGCGGAAGCGCTGGCGCTGGATGGCTGCCCGGCGTGCATAACGACCACGGTGAAAACCAGCTGCGTCGTCGTGCATGCCGCAAACCCCATCCAATCCAACAAAACGGAGGTGCTTGGCGATGACCAAGGCACAAGAGGTCTACGAGAAGATCGAGGCAATAACTGCCTCGGGAGAGGTCAAGAAGGCTGATGCCTTCAAGACGCTCGCAGAGCAGTACGGCCAGCCGGTTGACAGCCTGCGCGGCGCCTACTACCAGCACAAGCGTGTGCTGGAGGCTGGCGGCAATCCCACTGCCGGCAGCGGTGGCGGGACACGTCGCACCAGGAGGCGCGAGACGACTAGCGAGACAGCGGTCGAGTCGGCGATCACGACACTCAAGCGAGCAATCGACAGTATTGACGCTGAGATCGAGGTCGCCCAGGAACGAGCCAAAGAGGCTCAAGCCGAGTACGAGGCGATGCAAGCCAGCGCAGATGAGCGCAAGGCCAGCATTACCGAGAAGATCGCACTGCTGGAGCAGTCGTCCTAGCCAGCAGGCTACTCGAAAGACAACATGGGGCAGTGGGTGGCTCAAATCCAAATCAATTGATTTGGGCCACCCACACTTACCACCACAGCCGGGCACAGGAATATAATACAGGAGAAAATGCTAATGGTTAGTTGACGTCACAATCGTATTAAAGATAAACAGTTAACATTCGTCACATTAAGTATTACAATGGAGGTAGTAAACGGGAATGACACATGACAGAGGTACAAGCACGGGAACTCGGACGACTGTTCAAGCAAGCACGCCGCAGCAGGAAACTGTCGCTGCGCGCTCTGGACGAGCTGACCGGCGTGTCCTACGGCTGGCTCAGCCGCCTGGAGCGCGGACAGATGATCACACCAGCGCCGAGCAAGCTGACCAAGGTAGCCGAGGTGCTCGGCATCGCGCCAGAACGGATCGACCGGATCACCCGCGGGCGGATATCGCGCGACCTGCCACCGATCCGCACCTACTTTCGCGCGAAGTACAAACTCAAGCCCGAGGAGATCAGACAGATCGAGGAGCTGTTCGATCAGATTCGCCGCAACCGCCGCGAACACCAAGGCGGAGAACTCCACGACTAATGCGCACACGGGTGGGCGCGACCGGGCCACAGGCACCCCGGCTGGTGCAGCGTTTGTGCGCCCTCACCCCAGCATGGTCGATAACGCTCCGCGAGGCACGCTGGGTCGCCGAACAACAAGCCAAGCTCCTGCTCACCGAAACAGGCATCACCGCCGCGCCTGTCCCTGAACGAATCGTGACCGGCCTCGACGGCGTCACCGTCTACCCACTGGCCCAAGTGCCCGTGAAAGGACTGATGGGCGTCAGCAAACCGAGCAGCCGCGGCGGCGACATCCTCATCGACGCCACTCTGCCGCCAGCCGAACAGCGCGTGACGCTCCTACACGAACTGAAACACATCATTGACGGCGGACACACCACCCGGCCACGCCAAGCCGGCAGCCGCAACAGCAGCGAAGGGCTCTGCACCGACTTCGCCCTGAGCGTGCTCATGCCCGCACCGTGGCTGCGCGCCGACTGGCAGGCGGGACACCGCAATCTCAGCGCCCTTGCCGAGCGCTATGAAGTGCCCGTCGAGGCGGTCGCGCATCGCCTGCACATGCTCGGACTAGCGAAACGCACCCGGCGACGGCGGCGGCGCACGTACTGCCAGTGGCAGCCACACGCAAAGAACGTTAAGGAAAGGAGGACTCAACGATGACACTCACTATCACCAATAACAAACCCGAGAGCGCTCCGGCAGAGGCCGTCAAACGAGCGGTGCTCTACCTACGGGTCAGCTCGCGTGGGCAATTGGAGACCGACTACGACGACGACGGCCTGTCGATCGCTGCGCAACGCGAGCGCTGCGTTCAAAAGGCAGCCGAGTACGGCGCCGCCGTGGTCGATGAGTACATCGAGCGGGCCGAGTCCGCCAAGACCAACCAGCGCCCCGAACTGAACGTCATGCTCAGGCGCATCAAGGAGCAACGCGACATCGACTACGTGATCCTCTGGAAAGTCGATCGCTTCGCCCGCAACCGCCGCGATGACGCCAACATGCTGTTTGAGATCGAGCTGGCTGGCGCCCGGCTCATCAGTGCCACCGAGAACATCGACCAAACACCGGCCGGCCGGCTGATGCACGGGATGCTCGCCAGCTTCGCCGAGTATTACAGCCGCAACCTCGCCAACGAGGTACTCAAGGGCGCGACCGAGAAGGCCAAGCGCGGCGGCACACCCGGACGCGCACGGCTCGGCTACCTGAACACACGAGAGCAGCTACCGCAGGGAGGCGAGGTTCGTACCGTCGTCATCGACCCCGAGCGCGGCCTGATCGTCACATGGGCGTTCGAGACCTACGCCACCGGCCTATACAGCCTCACCGACATGGTCCTGCTCCTCGAGGCCCGTGGCCTGCGCTCCCGTGGGGACCGCCGCCATAGCCCACAGCCGCTAAACCTCTCCAGGGTCCACGAGATGCTCTCAAGTCGCTACTACGCCGGGATCGTCACCTACCGCGGTAAGCAGTACCCGGGTCGGCACGAGCCGCTCATCAGCCAAGAGCTCTTCGACCAAGTCCAAGCCGTCCTCCAAGCCCACGGTCACTCCGGCGAGCGTGACCGCAAGCACCAGCACTATCTCAAGGGCACGATCCGCTGCGGCACCTGCGGCAGTGGCCTGACCTACTCCCGCAACAAAGGGAACGGTGGCATCTACGAATACTTCGTCTGTCCACGCAACCAGCGCGGCGACTGCCCCCAGGGCTACCAGCCCATCGATCTCGTGGAAAGCGCAATCGAGGATCACTACGCCACCGTCTCGCTGACCGAGGCCGAACGTGACGAGGTGCGGCAGGCGATCAGCAGCGACCTCGGCGAGCGGGTCGCTACTGCCAAGCAAGAGATCGACCGCTGCCGAGGTGTCCTGCAAGAAATCCGCGAGCAGGAGCGAAAGCTCCTGAACATGCACTACGAAGACCGCATAACCAGCGAGCTTTTCGATGAAGAGCAAGCCCGCCTGCGACTGCGTCGCCAAGACGCCAAAGCGCTCATCGCCCGCCTGAACCTCAGCTACGGCGACATCGCCGAGACCCTCGACTACGCCCTGGAGATCGTCGGCGATGACCTCCACGACCTCTACCTACGAGCCGACGACAGTATCCGACGGCTCATGAACCAAGCCATCTTCCAGTCCCTTTACGTCTGCGACGAAACGATCACCACTGCCGAGCTGGCCGGACCATTCGCCGAGCTGCGCGACCTCCGCAACGCCATTCACGGCGTCCTCAACACCACCCCGAACCCCACGTCAGCAGCAACTACCATCGCCAGCACGATCCCCCAAAATGCCAAGGCTCCCGTCCCTTGGGGGGAACGGGAGCCTTTGGACGGTGGTTCGATTAGCAACGTTATGGTGGAGCTAGTCGGGCTCGAACCGACGACCTTTTGGCTGCCAGCCAAACGCTCTTCCAACTGAGCTATAGCCCCGAGTCTTCGGTCAATCGTATAACGCTTGGCTCTCCGGACCGTGCCTCACCCTCGAGGCATGAACTCCGGCACGTCCAGATCGCTATCCGGATCGTCGTACGAGGCGCGGCTGGAGCGGGGGAGGGCGCGGTCGCGACGCGATCCGCCTGAGGGCGAAGCTCCCGGCGCAACCTGATCCAGGCGGGCGGTCATGCTGCCGTGGGTCAGCCTCACGTCGCGCAAAAGTCGCTCCGCGTTGCTGCGCATCGAGACCGATAGATCGTGCAGGTTGCGCGACACCTCGGTGCCGTCGTCGAGCACTTCCCGTGCGATCTCGTTTGCCTCGCCGACGATCTCGCGCGCGTCTGCTCGTGCTCGGGCGCGTACCTCGCTCGCCTGCTCCTCCGTAGCTGCGCGTTGCACAGCTAGCTGCTTTTCACCCTCGACAAGCCTCTGTGCTAACTGCTTCTCGCCCTCGACAAGCCTCTGCTCGACCTGCTCTCGCGCGCTCGCGCGCATTCGTTCAGCCTCATCCTTCGCGCCGACCAACGTCGTCTCGAGATGTGCCTGAGCCTTCTCCAACAGACGAGCCGCCTCCTGCTGTGCACCTGCCAGCTCGCCGTTGGCGTGCTCGCGTGCGTTTGCCAGCTCCTGCTCAGCCTCCGACTGTGCGGTCGCCAGCACCTGCCCCGCTTCGGCATGGATCTCTCCGACAGCGGCAATCGCCGCATTCCGGGTCTGCTCGGCCTGCGCCCTGGCTTGCGTAAGGATCTCCTGTGCCTCCGCCTCGGCGGCCTCCACGCGGTTGGCGCCGGCACGGTCGGCCTCGGCGATCCTCTTGGCGGCACGCTCCTCGGCCTGCTCGCGCAACTCTCGAGCCGCACGCTCGGCGGCGTCGACGATGCCCTGGACGCGCTGTGGTGTCTCACCCAACTCCATCGCCTCATGGTAAGGCCTTCTTGCCGGCGCCCATCGTCTCGGTCCTGCGTATGCTCTCGCGCTTGCCATTCCGCATCAGAGTTGTCCAGGCGAGCGTCGCGGCTGCCTTCCTTGTCGCCGCCGCGCTTGGCTTCGCCGCACCCGAGAGCGGTGCCGCCACTACAGCACCTGGCTGCGTGCCGTCGACGCTCAACGAGTCGTCCGCGCTGGCCAACGGCGCGGTCACGGTCACGCCGGCGCCCGACACGCTCGATGCTTCATATCTGACCCAGATCAGCTTTCTTGGCCCGCCTTCAGCCGACATCACCGACGTCAAGGTCTCTGGCTCGCACAGCGGTGCCCATAGTGGACGGTTGCTGCCCTACTCCCAGGGTGACGGGGCGAGCTTTGTACCGACCAAGCCATTCACGCAAGGCGAGGTCGTCACGGTTCACGCCGTCCTGCGCGGCCTCAGCTCCAGCACGCCCATCGCCTGGCGCTTCACCGTCGCCGAAGTGGACAGCGTCAGTCGCTCGCTGGAGACGCCGCCACCGCCGCCACCACCACCCAAGCAAAGCGAACTCCAGCATTTCGTCTCACGTACAGACCTGCAGCCGCCCACGGTTGAGGTGACCACGAGCACGGGCTCCCAAGCACCAGGCGACATCTTCCTGGCGCCCTATGCGGGACCGGGCCAGTACGGGCCGATGATCCTCGATGGCTCGGGCAAGCTCGTGTGGTTCAAGCCCATACCGAGCGGAGAGCGTGCGGCGGACCTGCGCGTGCAGGAATACGAAGGTCACCCGGTCCTCACCTGGTGGCAAGACCCGCTTGTGTCGGCAGGACAGCGCGACGCCGGGATCGTGATCGCCAACAGCTCCTACAAAGACATCGCGATCGTGCGTGCCGGCAACGGCTACCAGCCGGACCTGCACGCGTTTGCGATCTCGCCGCGCGACACGGCCCTATTCACGGTCTACGACGCGATCCGCTGCAACCTGAGCGCCTACGGGGGGCCGGCCAACGGTGCCGTAGCGGACACGCTCTTCCAGGAGATAGACCTGCGCACGGGCCTCGTTCGCTTTGAGTGGCACGCACTCGACCACGTCCCTGTCACTAACTCTTATATGCCGATCGGTAGTGGTGGTACTCCGCTCTCTCCGTGGGACTGGTTTCACATCAACGCGGTCTCAGAACATGGCTCGAATCTATTGGTAGATTCGCGCAATACGTGGGCCGCCTACGAGGTGCAAGCGAGCAGCGGCCAGGTGACCTGGCGCCTGGGCGGCAAGCAATCGAGCTTTACGATGGGCCCCGGAGCGGCCCCGGCATACCAGCACGACGTGCGTGAAGAGCCCGACGGCACGATCTCCTTCTTCGACAACGGCGGTACGCCCAAGGTGCACTCGCAATCGCGCGTGATCGTGCTCTCGCTAAATCGCCAGAAGATGACGGCAACGCTCGTCTCGAGCTTCACCCACACGCCGCCACTGTCGGCACCGAGTCAAGGCGACTTTCAACAACAGGCCGACGGCAATTGGTTCGTCGGCTGGGGTCAGGAACCGTACTTCTCGGAATTCGCGCCTGAAGGCCAACTGCTGTTCGACGCCCATCTCCCAGCGCTCTACCAGTCCTATACGGTGCTCAAGTTCCCTTGGGCCGGCGACCCCCCGCAACCGCCGAGCCTTCTCGCCCGCCCCGGCGCTCACGGTGGCGTCGTCGCCTACGTCAGCTGGAACGGTGCCACGGCCGTGACGCAATGGGCCCTATTGGGCGGGGGCAGTCCTCACGCGCTCTCGCCACTGGCAGTCGCTCCCCGCAGCGGCTTCGAGACTGTGGTCACAAGCACGAGCGCTCCGCGCTATCTGCAGGCGCAGGCGCTTGACGCGCAGGGCCAGGTGCTGAGCACCTCAGCCACCGTCAGTCCGTGAATGTCCCGCATAGCGGGCCGGAAGAATCTCAGAAGTGGTGACGTTGTTTTGGGGAAATGATGGACTAATTCCGATCAGGGGTATATGCCGGCGTTCTCCTGTATTCTGCCGCGGGCTTGACGCAAGGGTGCGATCGGGGTGGGTTCGATCGCAAGCAGCCAAATCGGATCGTGGTGCTGGTCGATGCCCTGTTCACGGAAGGATGGCACGTGGCGTTCACCGTGGCCCTCAGCCGAGTCGCCACAAAACCCAGGGAGAAATTTCAGCATGCGTAAACGTAGGCCGTCAATGACCACCGTAATCGCGTGCCTCGCGCTCTTCTTCGCGCTCGGAGGCACGGCGATCGCCGCTCAGCACTACCTCATCACCAGCACCGATCAGATCAAGCCGAGCGTGCTGGCAAAGCTCAAGGGTAAGGAAGGCCCTCCCGGCCCCCAGGGCCAGACCGGTGCGGCGGGCGCCCCGGGCGCCCCGGGGGCTACGGGTGAAACGGGCTCGGCGGGACCGCGCGGCTTCACCGGGCCGCAGGGTCCCGCGGGAGCTCAAGGCGCCACGGGAGCCCCTGGGAGGGAGGGCGAAAGGGGACCCGCAGGGGAATCTGGCTCCGGCGGCGATTCGGTCACGCTCAGCACGCTGAAAGAAGAGGTAGGGCCCGGAAAACGGGTGCCTGCCTACAACGAACTCGGCCCTGGCGGCGAAGAAGGGATTGAAGCTTCGGTGGCCACTTGCCCGTCGGGCGAACATGCGATCAGTGGTGGCACAAACGTCCTTCCCGGGGCAGTCGCCGCGCTGCTGAGCGTGCGCTCAAAGGAAGGCGGTTCGTGGATTGTGGCCGTTGTCAACGCCAGCACCTTCAAAGAAGGAGTAGTGCAGGCGATCGCATACTGCGCCACCAGCGGCGAGGCGGTAGCCGCGAGCACGCCTGGACGCGCGCACGCGCGTGCGATGGCGGAAGCCAAGAAGCTTGATGGCAAGACTCCAGGCGCGCGTGCGTCTGGCTCGGGCGGAGGGTTGGACGCCGAGATGACGACGGTACCTGGTATTGGTAGGCCGGTGGCCGCCTGACGTGGACCGGTGCGGTGGGCTGGCGCAGGCACGCCAAAAATCCAAACCCATTAGAGGGAGCGTTAAACAAGATGGAGATCGCGATACTCGTCTATCCCCGCTTCACCGCCTTGGACGCGGTGGGCCCGTATGAGGTTCTGAGCCGTCTGCCAGACGCCAAAGTGACGTTCGTCGCCGAGCACGCTCAGGCCTACCGCACCGACACTGGGCAGCTCGCGCTGCAAGCCGACGCCACGATCGGCGAGTTCCCCAACCCTGAGGTCTTGCTCGTGCCGGGCGGCCCGGGACAGGCTGCCCTGATGGAGGACGGTCCCGTGCACGCCTGGCTGCGCGCCGCCGACGTGACCTCCACCTGGACGGCCTCGGTTTGCACGGGTTCGCTGATCCTGGCCGCGGCCGGCCTCCTGAGCGGCAAGCGCGCGACCAGCAACTGGCAGGCGCTCGGGGAGTTGCGCGACCTCGGCGTCGAGGTCGTGCCCGAGCGGTTCGTCTTCCACGGCAAGTACGTCACCTCTGCGGGAGTCTCGGCGGGAATCGACATGGCCCTCGCCCTCGCGGCGCGCATCGCCGGCGATCGGGTGGCCGAAGCGATCCAGCTGGGTCTGGAGTACGACCCGCAGCCGCCGTTCGATGCCGGTTCGCCTGAGAAGGCGCCGGCCGAGATCGTCCAGGCCGTGCGCGCCCGTTCCCGCTTCGAGCAAGTCACATGAGGAGGGGGTCGCTAACCTGCGCTGTCCAATGGCAGAGCGCCGCTACCATCCGCAGGAGATCGAGCCACGCTGGCAGAAGGTGTGGGCCGATGAGCACACCTGGGAGGTCTCAAACGAGGCCGTCCTTGGGGAGGCCGAGGACGCAACCTCATATGTGCTCGAGATGCTGCCGTATCCGAGCGGCGAGCCCCACATCGGCCATCTCAAGAAATACGCCGTTGGAGACGCGATAGCGCACTTCCACAGGCGCACTGGCCACCGCGTGCTGCACCCGATGGGCTATGACGCCTTCGGTCTGCCCGCCGAGAACCACGCGATCAAGACGGGGGTCCATCCGCGTGACTCGACCGCCGAGTCGATCGCCTCCTTCCAGCGTCAGTTTCGCTCGTGGGGAATCTCGATCGACTGGTCGCGCGAGCTGGGCACGCACGAACCTTCCTACTACCGCTGGACACAATGGATCTTCTTGCAGCTGTTCGAGGCGGGACTCGCATACCGGCGTGAGGCCGCCGTCAAGTGGTGCCCAAACGATCAGACCGTGCTCGCCAACGAGCAGGTCGTAGATGGCTGCTGCGAGCGCTGTGGCGCCGTGGTCGAAGTCAAGCAGCTGGAGCAGTGGTTCTTCCGTATCACCGACTACGCCGAGCGCCTGCTCGGCGACCTCGATGGGATCGACTGGCCCGAGCACGTCAAGACGATGCAGCGCAACTGGATCGGGCGCTCGGAGGGCGCCGAGGTCACTTTCCGCTGTGAGGATTTGGATCCCGCCCACCCGATCGACTACCCGGTCTTCACGACGCGCCCGGACACGCTGTTCGGCGCCACCTTCTTCGTGATGGCTCCCGAGCACCCGGATGTGCTGCGTTTGGTGCAGGGCACACCGCAAGAGCAGGTGGTACGCGACTACATCAACCAGGTGCTCACCGAGTCCGGCGAGGAACGCGGCTCGATCGAGAAGACCAAGACTGGGGTAGCGCTGGGCCGCAGCGTGATCAACCCCGTCAACGGCGAGGTGATCCCGATGTATGTCGCCGATTACGTGCTGATGGAGTACGGCACCGGCGCGATCATGGCGGTCCCGGGCCACGATGAGCGTGACCACGCATTCGCGCGCGCGTACGACCTGCCGATCCGCCGAGTGATCGAAGACGTCCAGGACGACGACGGGGGAGATACGCATGGCTGGGAGGGGGAGCTGCCATACACAGGCGATGGTCCGCTGGTGAGTTCCCACCCCGATTTCGACGGCATGCACAACCGCGAAGCGCTCACTGCGATCGTGGCGTGGCTCGACCGTGAGGGCAAGGGCCACGCCTCGGTCAATTATCGTCTGCGCGACTGGCTTGTCTCGCGCCAGCGCTATTGGGGCTGCCCGATCCCGATCGTCTACTGCGAGGACTGCGGCATGCAGCCTGTTCCCGTGGAGCAGCTACCGGTGATCCTGCCCGACGTCGAGGACTACGCGCCCCACGGCCGCTCCCCGCTGGCGGGCGCCGAGGAGTGGGTCGCTACCGAGTGCCCATCGTGCGGTGGCCCGGCTCGGCGCGAGACCGACACGATGGACACGTTCGTCGACTCGAGTTGGTACTTCCTGCGCTACTGCGATGCTCGCAACGAAGACGCAGCATGGGATCCGGCCGCATTGCGGCAATGGATGCCGGTTGACCAGTACATCGGCGGTGTCGAGCACGCGATCCTGCACTTGATGTACGCGCGCTTCTTCACCAAGGCCCTGGCGGATCTCGGCCAGCTCGACTTCCAGGAGCCCTTCAAGGCACTGTTCACCCAGGGGATGGTCACCAAGGACGGCGCCAAGATGAGCAAGTCCAAGGGCAATGTAGTCTCGCCGGCCTCGATCGTCGAGCGCTACGGCGCCGACACCGCGCGCTGCTACATCCTGTTTGTCGGCCCGCCAGACCAAGACGCCGACTGGTCTGACGAGGGCGTCGAGGGCGTGCATCGCTTTCTCGCGCGCCTCTGGCGCTTGGCGGCAGACACGGCCGAGCGTGGGGAGCAGGGCCCGCTGCCGTCACCAGATGCTTTCGGTAAGGACAACGGCTCGCCTGCGGGCGAGGATCTCGAACTCGTGCGCAAGGCCCACTGGGCGATCGAGAAGGTCTCCGAAGACATGCGCCGCTTCGGCTTCAACACTTGCATCGCCGCAGTGATGGAGCTGCTCAACGACTGCTCGCGGATGCGCGACACGCTGCAGGTGGACACGCTGCGCTTCGGACTCGCGACAGCGGCTTCGCTGCTATTCCCGTTTGCTCCGCACCTCTCCTCGGACATCTACGACATGCTCACCGGCGAGCGCGTGTGGGAGCAGCCGTGGCCGCAAGCTGACCCAGAGATGCTCGAACGCGATGAGTACGAGCTGGTATGTCAGGTCAACGGCAAGCTGCGCGATCGCGTGCAAGCGCCGAGCGATGCCGGCGCCGATGAGCTCAAGGCGCTGTGTCTGGCGGCGCCCAACGTGCTCACGCACATCGACGGCCGCGAGATCGTCAAGGAGATTGTGGTGCCGGGGCGCCTAGTGAACCTGGTTGTGCGCTGAGCGGAGGCACAATCGCCCCACCTAGCAACCTGCAATCCGCGACAGCAGGAGGGGTTGCTCAGAAGTGTTGAGGCAACCGATTAGGCGTTAACGAGGATCGCCGCCAGGATCTGATCGACGTCTAGATTGCGACGGCGAAGACTTCCCTCGATCCTCTTGGCGACGCCAGGCGATGCATTGATGACTTCTGGTGTATTGGGTGCCATCGATTCGGCAAGCACCCCCACGAACTCATCCGCGAACGAGTTGGAGACGCTTCGAACCTGATCGAAGTCGAGAACCAAGGTCTCCCTAGGGCTGGTGCTCATCTTCTCAAGCACTTCAGCGCGCATTCGCCTTCCTCGGTCGCGAAGCGAAAAAACGAGGCCGTGCTCGGCCATCTGGATAAGCATGACTGACCTCCTTGACTTGGCTCGCGAATCTATATTAGATTCAAAGGATATCCTATTTCTCGGCTTATTGGAAGGAATATTTGTCCCAAAGACCAGGACAATAATGGCTCAGCGACCCAATAGGTCGAGACGTATCCACGCGCCTTCAGTCGCATCCTCGACGCTCCAGGCACGCCGGCGCAACTGTGTGCCATCCTGGGTTTCGATTCTAAAGCGGCCCGCTCCGGACCAAATACGTAGTTCTCCCCAAGGGACCTGCGGTTCCCTCAGGGCCTCGATCACGTTCTGGTAGCCATAGCCACGCTCGGACAGTCCCGTGCCGGTTTGGCCCTCCTTCGTTGCCTCCCGGATAGCGTCCCCATCGTTCTGAAGGCCAGGGGACTGCTGGCGCATGTGTGTCGGAATGCCGATCCCTAGATCGCCGATCGCAAGAACGCATCTGCTCTGCTGATAGCGCTGAGCCGCGACATACGCAACGCTCCCATCCACATGACCGTGAGTCGTGGCATTGTCTGAGATCTCGCCAACCGTGATCGTGAACGCGTCGGCGAGCTTGGCAAGGGGGCCATCGAAGTGACCCAGGTAGAGGTCTTCAAGCTCGCGTTCTAGTTCATCGCCATCGACCGGGCAGCGCAAGCGCCTGATTGGAATCAGCACGGGGCTATGCTCGTCAGCTCCGAGCATCCCTAGATCGCAAACGCATCCTGCCGGGAGGTCGCTGCCTAGATGCATCCGTTCGATATACGTTCGCGCGGTAGCCAGCCGCGGGGGTGTCACATGTACTTCTCCTCCTCGAGCGCAGTGCCAGTCGATGAAGGCGCGTAGTCGGATCAGGAGCAACGGATCGGGAAACCGAACGTCCGTAAGATCTAGCTCAATCGCATCGACGCGCTGGCCGTCGAGCACGACCGCGTCTCCCCAATTTCCCGCGTCGGCGGGGACGCGTATGACCACCTTCTCTGCTTCCACCCAACCCCTCCAGGTTCCGTATGCGGGGCGATCCTACATGGTTCGTGGTCCAAGTGCACAGACGTTTCCAAAGACTTTTTGAGTTTCAACCTTATGACAAATTTCATACGTCTCTTACTTATCGTTCACTATGGACAATTTGTTATTTGGCTGATGATACGTTCACTAGCGTCAGTCAAAGGAATGGAATGATCGCGACGTGCGGCCAAGGGCCAGCGGGTGTGGAGCCCTGTTAGGGGCCAGGCTCGTGAACGTCGTTATGCGCTGCCTGTCGTGCGGCGCTCAATCGGACACCACGGCCGCTTGGCGCTCGGTGGCCTTGATGGCCGCCACCGCGTGCTGGCCTAGCGCCTCGATCGAAGTGTCCGGCAGGTATCGCGCGAGCCCGCCTGGCAGCCACCAGTTCCACTTGCCAAACAGCTCCATCGCTGTCGGCACTAGCACCAGCCGCACGATAGTCGCATCGATTGCGATCGCCAATGCGCAGCCGAGGCCAAGCTCTTTGATCGAGGGCACTCCTGTCAGTGCGAACACGCTGAACACGCACACCATGATCAGAGCGGCGCTCGTGATCGTGGGAGCGCTCGAAGACAGCCCTTCGACGACCGCCCGGCGCGTGTCGCCAGTCGCAGCGTAGCGCTCGCGTATGCGGCTGAGCAAGAACACCTCGTAGTCCATCGAGAGGCCGAAGACGACAGCCAATACGAGTGGCAGGATCAGCGTTTCCACCGAGCCAAAGACGAGCGTCAATACGCCATAGGCGGCGCTCACCGACAGCAGATTCATTACAACCGCCTTCAGCGGCAGCACGATCGAGCGCAGCAACAGCATCAGCACAAAGAAGGTCACCGTCATCACAAACAGCGCCACCTTCCACATCGAGCCCATCACCTCCGCGTGGTAGTCGGCCAGATAGGCGGCGTCGCCGCCAAGCAGTGCGCCCGCGGGTAGGTGCGAGCGCAACCGCGTCACGGCTTCCCGCTCCTGCGGCGACTCGCCGTCGTGGCGCGGAGTCGCGCGGATCAACACTTCCTGACCGTTGGCAGAGACGATCGCCGGCGCCACGCTGAGCACCTCGCGGTCGGCGGCGAGCACGCGCCGAACCGTGGCTGCCTCCGACTTTGGAGCGATCACTTCAAACGGTGTAGACGCGCCAGGCCCGGTGACCGCGGCCGCCGCTTCAAAGCCGCGCAGCGTCTCGTTGCCCTTGGGGAACTGGCGCAAGGCCCCATCTTTGGTCTTCAGGTGCAAAGCAGGGGAGGCCAGCGCCAGCATCGCGATCGCCGCCGTGGCGGCGGTCAGCGCCGGCCGGCGGGTCACGCGCCCGGTCCAGCTCTCCCAAAAGCCTTTGGGGCTCGGCAGCCGCGCCGAGATTCGCGCGAACACGCGTCCGCGGGTGTGTGTGCGCTCGCCAAGCAGCGAAATGAGGCATGGCAGCAGCGTGGAGGCTGCCAACACGGAGACGGTCACCACTACGATTGCGCCGAGCGCCATCGAGCGAATTGCCGCCGCGCGCACCATATACAGGCCGACCAGCGCCGTCACAACCGTCAGGCCCGAAAAAATTACCGCGACGCCGGAGGTCGCAAGCGCGGTCGCGCGCGCCTTGACCGGGTTGGCGCCCGCCCGAATCTCCTGGCGGTAGCGGGCGAGCACGAACAGCGAATAGTCAACCGCGACGCCGATCCCGATCATCGACGCCATGTTCGTCACGAACACCGACATTTCCATCGTCAGCGAAAGGAAGTAGATGATCGCGCCGGTGATCAGCACCGACACCAGCCCGAGCGCGAGCGGCAAACTAGCGGCGATCAGCGAGCCGAATACGGCGATCAGGATCAAAGCGACGATCGGGAAGCCAGTGGCCTCGGCCTTTGAGAGATCCTTCTTTGAAAGGTCCTGCAGACCGGCCCACAGCGCAGACTGGCCCACCAGGTGCACGGCGACGGGCCGGTCGTCGTGACCGTTCAGGTCGAGCTTGCCGCGTAGCTTGGTGGCGATGTTGGTTGCGCCTTCTTCGCCCACCGTCATGTCGAATGGCACGACCAGCGTGCGCTGGTGGTTCCCGGCAGCCGTGATCGCACGCTGCGTTTGGATGCGAACGGAGGCGGAGATGCTGGTGTGTGCAGTGGTGCGAGTCGCCGCGTCCAGTTGTACGAGTGCCGCGTTCATCTCGGCTGCGGTGGCGCTGCTCGTCGGCGCGAGCACGCCGGCCAGCCGTGCCTTTTGGGCCCCGGGAGCGATCGCCGGCAGCTGCTTCAAGACCTTTTGTGACTCCGATCCAGGGATCGTGTAGCCGCCGCCAGAGAGGTGTTCGCTCTGTTTGGCCGCGAACGGCACGGCGGCCAGCACAAGCACGAGCCAGGTTGCGATCACGGGGGTCCGGTGGCGGCGGAGCCAGCGGTCGAGCTTGAGCATCAGGTTCTGCACGGGGCCTCCCGAGATCGGTTTGGCTGTTTGGCCAGTTTCCCGCTTCGGGAGATTACTTAGTGTGCGGGGGGACACAGATCGGTCAGGCTGGAAGCTGGTTATGGCCGAGTTTGATCGCCCGCACGCCAAATGTCTGGCGGGATTGCGCCATCAACACGCCACTGCCGATGATGTCTTAGCGCTCGCTTAGACTCGCCTGGATGCCCGCCCTGAAGCCCGCCTACCTGATCCACGGCGACGACCACGGCGCGGTCGCCGAGCGGCGTGCCCGTCTGAAGGCGCTGGCCGAATCTGACGGCGACGCCGGCAGCGTCGAGGTCCTCTCCGGCGAGGCCGGCACGCCCGAAGCTGTCTCGCTCGTGCTCTCTACGATGACGTTCGCAATCGGCAGGCGTGTGATCGTCGTCGATGGGGCCGAGCGCTTCAAGGAGGCCGAGGTGTCCGAGCAGATCGTGCCCGCGATGGCCGCGATGCCTGCCGACACGACGATCGCCTTCTTCGCGCGTGAGGAAGGCAAGACGAAGGCGCCGGCGGCATTGCACGCGGCGGTGAAGGAGGCCAAAGGCCAGATCGTTGCCGAGGCGACAATCAAGCCCTGGGAGCTTGCCGGTTGGGTGCGAGAGCAAG
Organism: uncultured Solirubrobacterales bacterium; assembly: GCA_963827045.1. Lineage (GTDB taxonomy): Bacteria > Actinomycetota > Thermoleophilia > Solirubrobacterales > Solirubrobacteraceae > Palsa-744. Next base: position 71,414 of record CAWGZH010000001.1, on the reverse strand, counting down.
CCACGCGGCTTGGTCTCTCGCTCGACGCGTTCGCTGCCAAGACACTTGTCGCGCAGGTCGGTGAGCGCCAGCAGCGGCTGCTGCGAGAGCTCGAGAAGCTCAAGCTCGCCACCGAGCAGAACGACGACGCTCCCGTCAAGATCAGCGCCGATGACATCGAGCAGCAGTCGGCCCACTCGACCGCCTACCGCGCTTTCACGTTCGCCGATGCGCTTGTCGGTAGCGACGCGGCCGAGGCGATGCGCTCCTACTTGCGCCTGCGCACCCAGGGCGAGCGCCTGTCGGGGCTTGTGTACTTGATGGCTCAGCGGTTGCGCGACGCCGAGGGCGTCTCGGTGCGGATTCAGGCCGGCGAGGCGCCCGCGGAGATCAAGCGCACCCTGCGGATGCCTCCGCGCGCGGCGGACCGTTTCATCGCGGACGTGGCGCGCACCGAGCCCGAGCAGCTGCGCGCGGCAGTCTGTCGGATCGCCGATCTCGAACTGAACACGCGCGGGGGTGCTCCGCTCAGCCAGGCGCGCACGTCGCTGTCATCACTGGATGAGGACACGCTCGCGATACGCGCGATACTTGCAGTCACTGCCTGACAACCTCCTCGGGTCTTATATCTGGTGGGCTGCCATGTGGAGGGAACTTCATCCCACAGGCTGGAACGGTGGCCTCTATCGGATCGACCTGGATGCTCTGTTTCTCCTAACCTGTGTGGCATGCGTGAGCGCGACTACTTTGCGCTCGCCGCATACCGGCCGGGGGCCCGGCGTGATGGCGAGGTGCTCGAGGACTATGTGCAGGAGCTGGCACAGCTGTACGAGATGCCCGCTGACGTCATCAGGCCTCGCTTCGAGCGGTTCCTCGACGTGTATCACCGCAGGGTGGACCCGGGGACCGCCGACGAGTGGGCCCAGTTGGGGACAGGTGACCTCGAGCACTCCTTCATCCGCATCTCCAAGCCCTATCGGTTTCGCGAGTCCGAAATGGTGCCAGAGGCGCTGCGTGTGATCCAACGCTCGCTACGCTCGGGTGCGACGAGGCCCTCGCTGCTGGAGTTCGGCGGTGGCTTTGGCAACGACGCGATCGTCTACGCGCGGCATGGCTTCGAGGCGCACTACGCCGATCTCGTCTCGCTTCGCAACACCGACGTCGTGATACGGCGCTTCGCCGCCCGCGATCTGGAGATCTCCGTTCACGACGCGGGTGCTCTACCGGACCGGCGCTTTGACGTGATCACGGCGATGGACGTCCTCGAGCACATCTACGACGTCGAGGAGGCAGTCGCCCAGATTACCTCCCGGATCCCCCGCGGCGGGCTGCTGTGCTGCGCCAACGCGTTTGGCGCCATAACCTATGACGGGGATCATTACGACAAGAACCGGGTCTACCTCGATCTGTTCGATCAGCTGATGAGTGCCGCTGGCTTCGAGGAAGTCAAGGCCAATCCGCCGCTCACCGCGCATCGTCGTGTGCGTGAGCCTGAGCGGGAGGTGGATGCTGAGCTCGCGCGTCTTCGGCCGCTCATCTATGCGGCGACTTGCCGGCGCGCGCGCGAGCGCTGCGACCTGCTGCTGCGCTCGATCTCCGGCTCGCACGACATCGCGTGGGAGCGTTTGCCGCTTGGGAGCGCAGCCACCTCCGATCACCAGTCAGCGTCGTCCGCGGCATCGCGCTGGGGAAGCCTGCGCGGTCGAGCCTATGCGGCCGCTGCGCGGCGGGCGCCACGTGCGCTCAGGCATGCGGTCTGGCGCAGGCGGCACGCCCAGACAACCGCCGAATTGATCCACACCGGCGATCCCGCCAAGACGCTGGGTGCCCTGGCGGACTGGGTCTCTGTGCTGCGGATAGCCGAATCCCGGCTGAGCTCGCTGGTGCCTGACCGAGCCAACGGATAGTTCGGGCAACCCCGTCCAGTAGTGCGGTCTAGGACTTGTTGCCCGCGACAACGCGGGCAGCGCGGGACTTCTTGCGAGCGCCGGTGTTGCGGTGCAGCGCCCCACGCTTGACGGCCTTGTCGATCGTGCGCACGAGACGACGGTGCTCGGCCTCGGTGGCGTCGCTGTCGCTCTCCTTGACGAGCGCTTCCAGGCGACGGAAGTAGGTCTTGATCGCCGAGGTGTACTGGCGGTTCTCAAGACGCTCGCGCTCGGAGCGGAGGATGCGCTTCTTTTGGGATGCGATGTTGGCCATGTGAAAAGACGCTTGCGACTCGAGCAGCCTGCCGGGGCGCGCCGCGCAGCGCCGTACTATAGCGCCCCGTGGCTGTGAGCTCTGAGACGGAGGAAGAAGCGGCGGGCCCCCAGCCTCCCAACAGCATCGCGCGCAACACCGCGATGTTCTCGATCGTGACGGGCTTCTCGCGAATCGTGGGGCTGCTGCGTGAGATTGCGTTCGCCAGCTACTTCGGTACTAGCGCCGCAGCATCGGCCTACACGATCGCTTTTCTGGTCCCCAACTTCGTTGCGCAGTTGTTCGCCAACGCCGCCCTGTCGGCCGCCTTCGTACCCGTCTTCACCGACCTGCTGCAGCAGGGCAAGAAGCGCGAGGCCTTCCGCCTGGCCTCGACCCTGTTCTGGATCTTGCTGATCGCGCTGAGCGTGGTCACCGCTTTCTTCATCCTCGCTGCCGGCACGATCATGCCGCTGTTCACGGGCCCGAAGTTCCTTCCCTCAACCGTCGCGCTCACCGTTGGGCTCTCCCAGGTGCTGTTCCCGGTCGTGTTGCTGCTCGGCCTCACCGGGCTGCTGCTGGGCATCCTGCAGTCCTACGACCGCTTCACGCTGCAGGCGATCTCCCCGGCGATATGGAACGTGATCATCATCGTGTTCCTTGTCGTGCTGCATCCGCACTTCCACGGCGAAGCGAGCATCTACGCGTTTGCGATCGGCGTGCTGGTAGCCACGGGCGTGCAGATGCTGATGGCGCTTGGGGCGCTCACGCGGATCGACTTCCGCTTGCAGATGACGATCGATTGGCACGACCCGCGCGTGAGCCGGGTGTTCCTGCTGATGATGCCCGTGACGATCGGCCTGGGCATCGTCAACCTCGACCAGCTGATCAATTCGGCCTTCGGCACGCTCGTCTCCGACGAAGCACCGCGCGCGATCGAAAACGCCTTCCGCGTGTACATGCTGCCGCAGGGCATGTTCAGCGTGGCGGTCGCGACCGTGCTGTTTCCGACGATGAGCCGCATGGCGTCTCGTCGGGACGTGGGCGCGATGCGCAGCACCGTTGCCTCGGGGATGCGCCAGATCAACCTGTTGCTGATCCCGGCGGCGGCGTTCATGGCGGTGCTGGCGACCCCGATCGTGCGACTGCTCTTCCAGCGCGGAGAATTCGACGCGCAGTCGACACACCTGGTCTCGATCGCGTTGTTCTGGTTTGCCTTCAGCCTGCCCTTCGGTGGGCTGAACCTGCTCTTGACGCGCACCTTCTTCGCCGTGCAGCGACCCTGGATTCCCACGCGCCTGGCTGGGATCAACATCATTGTGGACATCATCGTCAGCGTCAGCCTCTACAAGCCGTTGGGGATCGCCGGGCTCGTGATCGGGACGCTCGTGGCCAACATCGTGATGACTGTGCTGCTGGCCACGCGCGTGCGCACAGGCTTCAACGGGCGCCTCGACGGAGCGCGCACGACGATGATCACCGTGCGCGTCTGCACGGCCTCAGCTTTGCTGGCGGGCGTGTCCTATCTGGTGTGGTACCTGCTGGACACGCTGCTTGGTGTGTCCCTGCCGGCGCAGATCGTCAGCGTCGGCGCCGCGGCGCTGGCGGGACTGTGGGTCTATTCGCGTGCTGTGCTCGTCATGAGCGTCCCCGAGGCCCATCAGGTGCATCGCCTAATCATGGCTCAGCTGGGCCGGGCCTGATACCCCTCGGGGGTCTAGGTGCGTCGCGTCGCCGGCACGAAAACGAAGGGCCGAGAAGACTTTCGCCCTCCCGGCCCTGGTCCGGTCATAGATCGCCATTGAACTACTACGTCCCAGGACTTGTGTCTTATGCCTGGGCGGCTATGACACTCCCAACCACCTGGACTGGCCGTCCCCGAGGGGACGCGTTGCCTGGCTCGAGCCCGAAAGCTCCGGTCGAGTGGGCGATCCGCCGAATCTCTAAGGCTATCGCGCCACGGTCTCGTCCAACGGGCTCGGCGACCGGTCAGACGGCCATCCTGCGGAGACGAGCGGATCTTGTCTCCCATCCCCTCCCAGACGCGGGGCCATCTACGCTGTAGCGGCCCATGGACCAGAGCCGCATACGCAACTTCTCGATCATCGCCCACATCGACCACGGCAAGTCGACGCTGGCCGACCGCATCCTCGAGCTGACGCACGCCGTGGACGAGCGGGCGATGCGCGCGCAGGTGCTCGACTCGATGGACCTGGAGCGTGAGCGGGGGATCACGATCAAGGCGCAGGCCGTGAAGGTCGCCTACACCGCCTCCGACGGCATCACCTACCAGCTGCACTTGATCGACACGCCCGGACACGTGGACTTCACGTATGAGGTGTCACGCTCGCTGGCGGCGTGCGAGGGGGCGCTGCTGGTCGTGGACGCCTCCCAGGGCGTGGAGGCGCAGACGGTGGCCAACACCTACCTGGCTGTCGAGGCCGGGCTGGAGCTGATCCCCTGCCTGAACAAGATCGACCTGCCCGGCGCCGAGCCCGAGCGGGTGGCGGGCGAAGTGGCCGAGCTGATCGGTGAGCCCGAGGAGGCGATCCTCGAGATCAGCGGCAAGACGGGCGCGGGTGTGGCGGAGGTGCTCGACGAGCTGGTCAAGCGGGTGCCACCGCCTTCGGGCGACCCGGATGCGCCCCCCCGCGCGCTGATCTTCGACTCCGAGTTCGACCAGTACAGGGGCGTGATCGCCTACATCAGGGTGGTCGATGGCGTGTTCCGCAAGGGCGAGGCGATCAGGGCGATGGCGGCCGGGACGCACGCGGAGATCGACGACATCGGCTTCTTCTCGCCGACGATGACGCCGGTCAAGCAGCTTGCCGCGGGCGAGGTGGGGTACCTGATCACAGGCATCAAGGACGTCACGCACCTGCGCGTGGGCGACACGCTGACGACGACGGTGCACGGTGAGAAGCGCACCTCCGAGCCGCTGCCGGGCTACAGGGAGGTCAAGCCGATGGTCTTCTGCGGCCTGTTCCCGATCGACTCCGACCGCTATCCGGACCTGCGCGACGCGCTCGAGAAGCTGACACTCAACGACGCCGCGCTCTCCTGGGAGCCGGAGACCTCCGACGCGCTCGGCTTCGGCTTTCGCTGTGGCTTTCTTGGGCTCCTGCACATGGACATCGTGCGCGAGCGTCTGGAGCGCGAGTACGACCTGGAGCTGCTTGCGACGATGCCCTCGGTCGAGTTCGACGTGACGCTCTCAAATGGCGAGGAGCTGGAGGTGCACAACCCCTCCGACATGCCCGATCCCGGCACGATCGGCGAGATCCGCGAGCCGTTCATCAAGGCGCAGGTCATCGCCCCGCGCGAGTTCGTCGGCGCGGTGATGGAGCTCTGCCAGGAACGCCGAGGCGAGCCGGCCGGCATGCACTACCTCTCGCCCGAGCGCGTGCAGATGAGCTACGACCTGCCGCTCGCGGAAATCGTGCTCGACTTCTTCGACCAGCTGAAGTCGCGCACGCGCGGCTATGCCTCACTCGACTATGAGCTGAGCGACATGAAGCCGGCCAACCTCGTCAAGCTCGACGTATTGCTCGCCGGCGACACGGTGGACGCGCTCTCGATGGTCGTGCACCGCGAGAAGGCCTACGACATGGGCCGCACACTCACCGAAAAGCTGCGCAAGCGCATCCCGCGCCAGCAGTACGACGTGCCGATCCAGGCCGCGATCGGCTCGCACATCATCGCCCGCGAGACCGTCAAGGCCTTCCGCAAGGACGTGATCGCCAAGTGCTACGGCGGCGACATCAGCCGCAAGAAGAAGCTCCTGGGAAAGCAGAAGGAGGGCAAGAAGCGCATGAAGCAGGTTGGTCGCGTGGAGGTTCCCCAGGAGGCGTTCCTGGCGGTGTTGGAGATCGGCGATGAGTAGCTGGCCCGTGTCGCGGAAGCTGTGCACCGAAAATAACTCGCAGGTTGTTTTTGGGGTTGGATGGGCGTGCCTTTCGAGGTACCGCGCGTAAATGCGAGTCCTGTTTGTGTGTCTGGGCAACATCTGCCGCTCGCCGACCGCGGAGGGTGTGATGCGTGCGCTCGTCGCTGAAGCCAGGCTGCAGGACGAGATCGAACTCGATAGTGCCGGGACCGGTGCCTGGCATGTGGGCGAGCCGCCAGACACTCGCGCCACCGCGGCTGCACGCGCGCGTGGCATCGCCCTCGACGGCGCTGCACGCCAGGTGCGTGCCGAGGACTTCGAGCGTTTCGACTTGATCCTGGCGATGGACGGTTCCAACCTGCACGCGCTGCGCCAGCTGGCGCCGGATGAGGGCGCGCGCGAGAAGGTCATGCTGCTACGCGAGTTCGATCCGGCCAGTGCCGGTCTGCACGATCTGGACGTGCCCGACCCCTACTACGATAGTCAGCGCGGCTTTGAGATCGTGCTGGACCAAGTGCAGGCAGCTTGTGAGGGACTGCTCGCGCAGGTGCGTTCCTCCGAGACGCCATGAGCACTTCGGCGCTACTAGCTGGGTAGCAAGCGTGAGCCTTCCGGTGGGAGTGACCAACCCGCGGCGTGTGGGCGGCGGCGACATCAACGAGGCCTGGCATGTACGCCTTAACGGGGAGGACGCGTTCGTAAAGACGCGCGCGGACGCCGGCGAAGGCGAGTACGCGCTCGAGGCAGCCGGCCTGGAATGGCTGGCCGCACCCGGCGCGTTGCGAGTGCCGCAGGTAATCGAGGTGGCTGAGGACTATCTGGCGCTCGAGTGGGTACCGCCTGGCCGGCTGAGTGCCGAGGGTGCTGAGGAGCTGGGGCGTGGCCTCGCGAGAATCCACGCGGCCGGCTCGCCCAACTTCGGCGACCCGGGCTTCGGCGAGCGCTTGGGGGTGCAGGCACGGATCGGCTCGCTGCGCCTGCCCAACGAGCCGAGCGAGGACTGGGTGTCGTTCTATGCCGAGCGCCGTCTGCTGCCACTTGCGCGCATCGCCGCCGAGCGGGGCGCGCTGTCCGGTTCCGCTGTGGCGGCGGTCGAGCGCGTGTGCGAGCGGCTTGAGCAGTTGGCCGGGCCCGCTGAGCATCCCGCGCGCTTGCACGGCGACCTCTGGAGTGGCAACGTCTACGCCGACAGCGAAGGACGGCCATGGCTGATCGATCCCTCCGCCTATGGCGGGCACCGCGAGGTCGATCTGGCGATGCTGCGCCTGTTCGGTGCTCCCTCTGAGCGCGTTTTCGTCGCCTATGAGGAGTTGACGCCGCTGGCCGACGGGTGGCGCGAGCGCGTTGGTCTTTGGCAGCTGCTGCCGTTGCTCGTGCACGCCGTACTGTTTGGCGGCTCCTACTGCGTCGAGGCTGAGCGGGTGGCAAGAAGCTATGCCGGCTGAGCGTCCACGAGCCGGCCTTGAGCGTGAGTTGCGCCTATAGGGAAAGTTGGTCATCTGAACGGCGCGTGACTGGTTGGGCCCGGCGGTCCCGTTGAGGCAAGCCCGTCGGATAAGACGGCATGCGTGCCTCTACTATCGAGCAGCGCCGCCGCCTGTACCTACTCGCGCGCGTGGTCATCGCTCGCCATTACCGGCGTCCGCTGACGCTGGAGGAGGTTGCCCGAGTGCTTGCCAGCTCGCCGCGTCAAGTGTCCCGCGCCTACGCACAGTTTGGCGAGATGACCTTTCGCGAGGATCTGCTCACCCGCCGACTGAACGTCGCCGCGCAATTGTTGATCGAGCAGCCGGCGATCTCCGTACGCGACGTCGCCAGACTGGTCGGCTTTCGCCAGGCGCCCCATTTCGCGAAGGCGTTTCGTAGGCGCTATGGCTTGACGCCCGCGGCTTTTCGGGCCGAGGGACGAGCCTTCGCGCGAGCCGCCCAAGGCGCACCACCGCGCAGGCCGACGAGCGCTCGGCGTGCGTCTAGTGCGCTGTGTGCAACTCGGTGTCGAGTGCCGGCAACGACTCGACCGGTCCCGCTCCCGGTAGGCGCAGGCGCATCAGCGTGCCACCTCCCGGGGCGGCCTCAGCGCTGACGCGGCCACCGTGTTGTTCGGCGACTTGGCGCACGATCGCAAGACCCAAGCCGGAGCCCGGGCGTCCGCGCGCCTCGGCGCCTCGATAGAAGCGGTCGAAGACATGAGGGAGATCGGCGGCCGAGATGCCCGGCCCGTGGTCGCGTACGGTGAGCTCCTCACCGTGCACGGCTATCTCGACTGGGCTACTGGGTGGGCTGTAGTTGACGGCGTTGTCGAGCAGGTTGTTGATCGCGCGGGCGAGTCTTCCCGGCTCGCCGGTCAGGACAACCTGGTCTAGCTCGACATCGAAGGGCGTGTCCGGTGAATGGCGACGCGCGCGCTCGATCGCCTCCTCTACGACTAGATCCAGGCGCACGTCCTCGCTGCCACTGCGTGGCTGCTCGCCGCGGCCAAGCTCGATCAGGTCGTTCATCAGCAGTGTCAGCTCCTCGATCTGCTCGACCACGTCGTCGAACATGCGCTGACGTTCCTGCACCGGCATGTTTGGCTCCTGCCCCAGGATTTCGATGTTCGTGCGAAGGCTGGTGACAGGTGTGCGCAGCTCGTGCGAGGCGTCGGCGACGAGCTGGCGCTGGGCGTGCACGGAGGCGTCGAGCGCGCTCATTGAGCTCTCCAACGCGTCGAGCATCGCGTTGAAGCTCTCCGCGAGGCGCCCGATCTCATCTTCTCCGGCGGGCTGGATCCGATTGGAGAGGTCCTGTGTGCGGGTGACGTGCTCGGTGGCCTGGGTCAGGCGCTTGATCGGCGCTACCGCGGCGCCGGCGACGAGTCGTCCGAGCAGCGCGGCCAGCGCGACCCCGCCGATGTCGAGCAGCACGAGTATCAGGCGCAAGCGTGCGAGCGCACTGTCCACGTCGGTCAGCGGCTGGGCGAGCTGGGCGGCATAGCCGTGAGATATGGCCTCGGTGAGGACGCGCAGGTGAATGCCGTCGGCGCTTGAGTCCTCGAAGAACGATTTCCCGCCGTGCGCGGCAAGGCTGAGCGTCTTGGCGCCGATCGGCAATTTTACGTTCGGCGAGGAGGCGAACAGAATTGTTCCGTTGGAGTTGATCAACTGCTGGTAGCCACGCACCTGACCAGGTCCGGGCGGTATCCCCGGAAAGGCGTTGTGATGCGCCCCCCGCCGCGCGAAGGGCGTTGGTCCTTGTTCGAAGCGGCTCACCAGCGGATGCGCACGAGCGCGCAGTTGGCTGTCGACCTGGCCGTAGAGCTCTCGGGCGGAGAGCAGATAGGTGAGAGCCGAGGCCAGCACCACAGCGATTGCCACCGCGGCGGCCGAGACGAGCGTGATGCGTCGGCGGAAGCTCATGGCAGCTGTCGGCTTCGGCATCGGATCGCTGTCGGCAATTTCATCAGGCCCTCAGAACGTAGCCCACGCCACGCACGGTGTGCAATAGCCGTGACTCGCCGTCGGACTCGGTCTTGCGGCGCAGATAGCCCATGTAGACGCCCAACGAGTTTGAGCTCGAGCCGAAGTCATAGCCCCAAACGTGCTCGAAGATGATCGAACGCGTCAGCACTTGCTTTGGGTGGCGGAGGAACAGCTCGAGCAGCAGGAACTCGGTGCGGGTGAGGTTCAGCGAGCGCTCCCCGCGCCATGCCTCATGGGCGAGTCGGTCCAGGTGCAGGTCTTCGAAGCGCAGTGTCTCCTCCTGGTCGATCTCATCTGCTCGCCTGAGCAGCGCGCGCACACGCGCCATCAGCTCGCGCAGGGCAAAAGGCTTGACCAGGTAGTCGTCTGCACCGGCGTCCAGGCCGGCGACACGGTCGTCGATCTGCTCGCGCGCGGTGAGCATCAGGACGGGCGTACGGTCGCCGCTCTCGCGCACACGGCGGCACACTTCCAGGCCGTCGAGCACCGGCATCGACACGTCGAGGATGACCGCGTCGTAAGAGTTGTCGCTGAGGCGCTCCAGCGCATCGCCGCCGTCGCCGGAGAGCGAGACCTCGTAGCGCTCGAGCGTTAGCGCCCGCGACAGCGCGTGCTGGACTGCGGGCTCGTCGTCAACGACCAGTATGCGCGCGGGCTCTGCCATGTCTGTTTCGCTCTCACACGCCAGGACAATTGGTACCGGGCGGGTCAGGCTATGGTGACGGTAGCGGTACAAAGCTAATAACGAGGCCGAAGAGGATGCGAAGAATCGTCGATGAGGACGCTGCCGAGGCGATTCGAGTAGATCAAGCGACCGGCCCTGCGCGCGGGAGTGGCGATGGGGATATGTCGAGCCAGTCGCGGCGGCTGCGCAACGGGCTGATCAGCCTCGCCATCTTCTTCGCGCTGGTCGCAGCTCTGCTGTTTGCCGTGCCGGGACTGCGATCGGCCGGTGAGCTGATCACCGATGCCGACATTCCCTGGGTTGCGGCGGGCATCGGCTTCGAGCTGCTCTCCTGCGCCGGCTACGTGATTCTGTTCGAGCTCGTCTTCAAGATGGAGCGCGGCTTCAGCCGTCGACTGGCGCTATCCGAGCTTGGGGTCAACTCGGTCGTCTCTGCGGGCGGCATCGGCGGGATTGCGCTTGGAGCATGGGTGTTGCGCACGAAGGGCGTGGCGGTTGACCGGATCGCGAGGCGCTCGGTGTTGATCTTCGTCTTGACCAGCGCCGTCAATGTTGGTGCGACAGCGTTGATCGGCATTCCGATGTGGCTTGGGTTGCTGCCCGGCTCGGAAGACCCGCTGCTCACGCTGTTGCCGGCCGGGCTTGCGATTGCGACGCTCGCGGGGACGCTCGCGATCGCCGGGCTTGCGGGGCGGTTGGCGATGCGCAAGCGACTGAGCAGCGGACGGCTTCACGTCGCGCTTGTCGCGATCAGCGACGGCGTGCGCGGCGCGCTACGGCTGATCGCCCGCCACGATTGGCGTCTGCTCGGCGCGGTCGGCTACTGGCTGTTCGACACGCTCGTGCTTTACGTGTGCCTGCTTGCTTACGGTCAATCGCCGACGTTCTGGGTCGTGGCGATGGCCTATCTTGTCGGCCAGCTGGCGAACTCGATCCCGATACCGGCGGGCCTTGTGGCTGTCGAAGGAGGGCTGATCGGAATGCTTGTGTTGTTTCACGTTCGGCCGGTCTCAGTAGTTGTAGCGGCGGTGGTCACCTATCGGGCGATCTCGCTGTGGCTACCTGCTTTGATCGGCTCAGCCGCCTTTTTCGGTCTGCGCAATGAGATTGGAGAGCCGGTAGTGGCGGCATCCGATGTGCCCGCTCATAACTAGCCAGATGCTAAGGCGATTCCGACAGGCGCTGGCTGGCGGCGAGCGCGGCCCGAGCTTTCTGGCAGGGATGGCCTGGGAGCGCGTTCATGACGGCGGCCAGCTGGGGCGGGACGGCGCCTGAGAGCCCTGGACAGTAGACGGGTGCCGGCAGCTTGCCGGCTGACCCGGGCGCGTTCAGCGGCTGTAGTTGTCCGGCCGCGAGCAGCGCGTGGGCGAGCGTGTCCGAGTAGACGTCGATCGCCACACGGCCGCTGTAGAGCTCGATCGAGCGTTCTTCGTTATAGACGGTCGCGGGCACGCCCCTGATTAGCATGTTGCGCTGCGGACCCAGCGGCGCGTTGGAGTGAAGCGAGTAGATCACGGTCGTGACTTGCAATGGGAGCAGGCAACTCCCGCCCCCGCCGAGCAAACCCTTGCCACTGACGCAGTCGCCGTAGTAGACGCTGTCGCCGATCCCCGCGCTGTAGCTCTTCAGGCCGTCGGTAGCGGCCAACGGGTGGCCGGCGAACGTTGGGCCCGCCCAGTAGAGCTTGTAGTAGGGGAACGTTTGCGCTTCGGCCAGAGCTGCGCCGCCGAGCGCCGGTGGGTGGACGGTGCCGCAGCCGGATGCGAATGCCGCGATGGCAAGCAGCGCGAGCGCCAGCCCCCGGCGGGCGCGCAATGTAGGAGCGGTCATCGGCGCTGATTATCGGCTACCGGCGTTTGCGATGCGCAACGCGACTTCCAATGCTCTCGTCTGTTCATACAAGTACAAGCGCGCGACTCGTCCACTTGAGATCCGACTCGCGTGCGTGCTGAGGCTCGACGGGGTAGCACGCCGAGCCTCAGCCAACTTATCGGCTCGCGCCGCTGGGTTGAACAGCCTACGGTTCGATTCGCCTCGCACAGCAAACCCTTGGCCATTTTTGGTCGAGGATCCAAGTCTGTCTCGCGCGGTGGGCGGGCTCGCCATACTGGGCCGCTTGGGTTTCGTGGATAGCCAAGCACTCGGGGGGCAGTCCCGGTTGGGGTCCTCGCGCAGGTCGCTCGCGGACGTGCGCATCTCGTTGGCGATGGTCACGGCGATCGTGCTCGTCGGGAGTTGGCTGCTGCTTGCTCCTCGCTCGCCGGATTTCGCCGCGCAGACTTACCGCGCGACGTTGTTTGAACACTTTGGTTTCACGGTTTGGGACAACAACTGGTATGCCGGGCACCATCTTCCCGGCTACAGCCTGGTGTTCCCCTGGCTTGCTCTGCTGCTCGGGATTCGTCTCGCCGGTGCGCTTGCAGTGCTCGTCTCTACTTTTGCATTCGAGCGGATCGCGCTTGGCGTGTACGGGCCGCGTGCGCGCTGGGGGGCTGCCTGTTTTGCGCTGGCGGCAACCGGTGATCTATGGATCGGGCGTGTCACTTTTGCGCTTGGCGTGACGTTTGCTGTGCTTGCGGTGTTGGCGCTTGTGCGCGAGCGGCCGTGGCTAGCGGTCGTGCTCACGGCGCTGTGTGCCGCCACGAGCCCCGTTGCTGGATTGCTGCTTGCGCTGGCTGGCGCTACGTACGTGTTCGTCAGCCGTCGTGCGCTTGCCGGGCTGACGCTGGTGTTGCCTGTGCTCATCGTCGTCCTACCGCTCGAGGCCCTGTTCCCCGAGGGTGGCTGGGAGCCGTTTGCGGCCAGCTCGGTGATCGCCACAGTCGCTGTCATTTTGGCGTTCCTTTATGTCGTGCCGTGGGAGGAGCGGCTGTTGCGGATCGGCGCACTGATCTATTTGGGCGTGACCTTTCTCTCGATCGCGCCGACGCCGATGGGCAGCAACATCGCTCGCTATGCGGTGATCTTGGCTGGGCCGCTTGCGCTGTGTGTGTTGGGGCGCGACGGCTTCAGCCGTCCCGGCCGTCCGTTGGCAAGCGTCGTGCTTGCCAGCGGGGTGATCGTCGTTTGGACTGTCTGGGGGCCCGTGCGCGAGAGCGCCGAGGTGATCGGCGACCCCTCGACGAGCGCCGCTTATTATGTCCCGCTCGAACGTTTCCTCGATACACACGGTGGGTCGCTTGTACGCGTCGAGGTGCCCTTTACGCACTCCCACTGGGAGGCTGCCTTTCTCGCGCAGCGCTTTCCCTTGGCCCGCGGCTGGGAGCGCCAGCTCGACACCAAGTACGACCCGCTGTTCTTTGGGGGCACGCTCACCGCCGCTGCCTACCGTGTTTGGTTGAAGGATCTGGCCGTCAGCTACGTCGCTCTGCCCGATGTGCGCCTGGATGGGTCCAGCGACGAAGAGGCGACGCTGATCCGCAAAGGCCTTCCCTACTTGCGCGAAGTGTTCTCTAGCAAGCATTGGCGCGTGTTCAAGGTGCTTGATCCCACGCAGATCGCCTCAGCGCCAGCTGTGCTGACTGGGTTGGATCACGACTCGTTCACGCTGCGTTTTGCCACGTCTGGGACTTCGCTTGTGAGGCTGCATTACACGCGCTACTGGACGCTCACACGCGGCCACGGTTGTGTGGCGCCCGCGCCCGGCGGGTGGACTGCTGTGAGCGTCAAGTCCCCCGGTGTCGTGCGTGTCGTTGCGCACTTTTCGCTCGCGCGTGGGCTTGGGCTTGCCGGCGATGGCTGCGGTTGAGCCTTGCGGCGGCAGCCAACGCGGCAGCTCTTGCCGCGGCGCGCTTGTGCGTCAAGGCCGCCGCCTTTGCCTTCGCGCCGGAGCCGGGCGCGTTCGGCGTCTTTGCTCTTTGCGGTGTCGCATCTAGGGGTGCGAGCGCGTACAGGCCGGTGATGCCCGACAGGTAGAGGTAGTGGTTGTCGCTGATGACCGGGTCGAAGGAGCCTGTGCTCATCGAGAACACGACTTTGCCCGTGGAGATGCCGAGGCCGATTGTGCGGTGCGTGCCGAGGTCTGCGAAGTACACGATGTTGCCGATGATCGTGGCCGAGCCGGAGATCTTTCCGCCCGCATGGTACTGCCACTCGATGTGGCCCGAGCGGGCGTTGAGGGCGTAGAACGTGCCGTCGTATGAGCCGAGGTAGATGGTCGGGCCGAGGCCTGGGGCGTTCGTAACAGCGGGCGAGGCGTACACGTAGGCCCCCGTTTGAACCGCCCAGTCGAGCGCGCCCGAGGATGCGTCATAGGCATATACGCGTCCGTCGGTGTTGCCAAGGAACACCCTGCCGTACATGACCGCTGGGGTCGAGTAGAAAGTGCCGCTGCCGAGTAGGGCGCCGCCTGAACCGCTGCGCCACAGCAGACGCCCGTGCTCCTCGCCCACCGCTTGCAGCTCGCCTGAGTAGTCGCCGAAGTAGAGCACCCCGCCAGAGAGGCTTGGGCTCGGCCTTGACCGCGCCGGCCGCGTGGTAGGTCCACAACACGTTGCCGTTGCTTGCGTTTAGCGCGTACACGGTCCCGTTCTGTGAGCCGAAGAAGAGCTTGCCTTTGTCGAGTAGGGGGGAGGACTCCGCACGGCTGGGTAGGTCTCGTGTCCAGCGAAAGTGGCCGTTGAGCGTGTTCAGGGCTACAACTCTTCCTGCCTGCGAGCCGGGCGAGCGCGAGAGCACGGTCGCGTATACGGTGTTGCCGGCGACGGCCGGCGTGGAGGCGGAGAGGGCGCCTAGGCGCCGGCTCCAGAGGGTTTGCCCGGTGTACTTGTCGATCGCGCCCAGCGTAGCGTCGTCGTCGAGCTGGAAGATCCGGTTGCCCGACATCACCGGCGGGAACTCGAGCAGGGCGCTGCCACTGCGCGTCCACACGGTCCTGAATGGGGGTCTCATCGTCGGCGAGGCCGGGAAGAAGCGGGTGTGGTTCTTGGTGTAGCCGTACAGCGGCCAGGCGAAGCGGTCCTGGCCTTTTGCCTTCGGCAGAGTCGGCGTGGGCTGCGGCACGAACCGTGCTTGCGGGTGGTAGATGTCGCCGGTGCGATGTTTCTCGTAGAGGTAGCCCGCAAGCGCTATTCCCGCAAGCACGAGCAGCGCCACGGTCGCTGTCGCCAGTCGGCCCTTGGTCGTGCTTGGAAGCAGGCGGAAGCGTCGCTTGCCGCTCATCGATCAGCCTTCAAACTGGGGACCGCCCTTAGGCGGCGAGTCTGCTCGACGGTGGATCGGACTCCACCGCTGAGGCCTGTCGTGCGTGTTCGGTTGCGGCAATCTCTCGTGCCGTTCGCCTCGTGCGAGCGCTGTGCGAGGGACGGCCGAGCAGCAGGCCCATGATCCGGGCTGCGCCAAGTGCAAGCTGGGCGATGCTGACGGTTCCCAACGGCAGTAGTGTGAGACCCGCCACGAGCGAGACGATGTCATGACCACCGGCGATCGACCAGTTCCACAGCATGTAGTCGGCCACCGTGACCACGAGCAGAAAAGCCAAAGCCCTTGGACGCACGGGCTACACCTTAGTGTGGGCGGCCTCCGAGTTGTGCCGACAGGTGCGGCTCATCTTGCCTTCATCTTTTGGGCACGGTAGACGATGTCTGCGGGGATGCGTCCTTGTGTGAGGCGTCCGTGGTGGACCCGGTCGGTGTTGTAGTAGCGCAGGTAGGTGTCGAGCTCTCTTTTCAGTCCGGTGTAGCGGGGGTAGATGTAGCGCGCGAACGCTGGTCGCCAGCACTCGTCGAGGATCGTCTTGTGCAGCGCCTCGACGTTGCCGTTGGTTTGTGGCCGGCCTGCGTGGATGCGGCTGTGACGGGCACCCAGCTTCTGCAGGGTGTTGGTGAAATCGCTGCCGCGGAACTCGTTGCCGTTATCGCTGAGCATCCGCTGCAGCTGCCAGCCCGCGGCCTTCAACTCCCGTGCGACGCGCTCGGCCAGCTTGCTTGTCTGCCGGGCGGTGGGATTGCCTTGCTTGCAGATCACGAGCTCCGCCCAGGCGTAGGAGGAGGCGATGTCGATCGCGGTGAGCTGCCAGATCGCGCCCTCGGTGCCCTTCAGTCGGCCGACGTAGAAGCAGTCGATCCCGATCAGCTCACCGGGCCGCTCGACGTCGATGTGCTGCTCTGGGGCTGGATCTCTGGGTGGCTCATAGGGCGCTGCGTAGCCGGCGATCAGCCCCAGGCGCTTGGCTCGGGTGTTCAGCCCGTGACGGCAGAGAACCTTCCACACCCCGTTCGGCGAGACGACGATCCCGCCCCACTTCTCCCGGGCAAGCTCTGAGGCGACGCGTCTGGGCCCGAGGCCGGGGTGAGCGATCGAGAACGACACGATCCGCTCCTCAATCATCTTCGGCAGCGCGTTGGGCATCTGTGGCCGCCGGCGCTCCCTTGGTCTGAGCATCTCAAGGCCGTGCCGGTCGACCTGGCGCTTCCAGTGGTAGTAGGTCGAGCGGTGCACCCCGAACGTCCGGCACGCTGCCGAGACACTCGTCCTCGCGGCCTCCGCGAACAACTGCTGGCGGTAGCCGAACAGCACGTCATCCTTCGTCATATGGCTCTGCTCCTCTTCACTTTGGCGGTGAAGGAGGCAGCCTGAGCCACGGTCCAGACGGGTCCCGCCAACCAGCGGGACCCGTCTGACCTCAAAGACCTATAGAACCCCCAACTGTCGGGAGCACCCGGAGACAGCCCACCTTAGTGGTCGTGCGTGACGGTACGATTAGTGGGCGCTCTTGCGGGCGAAGTGTTGTGGTTGCACAAAAGCCTTCCAAGCTTTTAGGGCGGGTTCGATTCCCGTCGCCCGCTTGAGCAGAGCTCTAGGCAAAATCGTCTAAGGAGGCAGCGCGATGGCCAAGCCGATACCGGACGACTACCCACAGGTGATGCCATATCTGATCATCGACGGCGCGCGCGAGGCGATCGAGTTCTACAAGGGTGTGTTCGGGGCCACCGAGCGCATGCGCATCGACGGACCCGACGGCAGGGTCGGCCACGCCGAGCTTCAAATCGGCGAGGCTGTGATCATGCTCGCCGACGAGAACCCGGGGATGAATATCGAAGGCCCGAAGTCGGTCGGAGGCACGCCTGTGACGATCCACGTCTACCTCGAGGACGCGGATGACACCTTCGAGCGCGCGGTTCAAGCTGGAGCCAAGCCGTTGCGAGCGGTCGAAGATCAATTCTATGGCGACCGCTCCGGGCAGTTCGAGGATCCGTACGGCCACCGCTGGAACGTGGCCACGCACGTCGAGGACGTCGCCGAGGATGAGATGTTGCGACGGGCGGCGGAGATCGGTGGGGGATGAGCTGAGTGGTCGAGCTGGCAGGTAAATCCGAGATCGCGGCGGACCAGCCAGGGGTTGATTCGTCTTCCGTGCTCGTAGTCGAGCGCTTCATGGAGTGCCTACGCCACGGGGATCTCGATGAGGCGGTGGGGCTCCTGGCGGTGGATGCGCGTTACGAGAACGTTGGTCTGACCACCGTCCACGGACGCGAGCGCGTTCGGCGCCTCTTTGGCAGAGGGTATGAGGATGGAGCTGGTTTTGACGTCGTCATCCACACGATCTGCGCAGACGGAGCATCGGTCCTCACAGAGCGCACCGACATCCTCAAGTTCCGCCAGCTCCACGTTCAGCTATGGGTCTGCGGACGCTTTGACGTTCGCGACGGGCAGATCGTGCTGTGGCGCGACTATTTTGACTTCCTCGACTTCAGCAAGGGGCTACTGCGAGGGATGCTTAGCGTGCATCTCCCCGGGCTTCGTGCCAAGGTGCCGTCGAGGGCTTGATCTCCGTGGGGCAGGTGCCTCGTGGGCTTTGTCCGTAGAATCGAAGGGCACCACGGGGAGTGGCGCAGTCTGGTAGCGCACCCGGCTGGGGGCCGGGCGGTCGCAGGTTCAAATCCTGTCTCCCCGACTAGAGGAAAAGCAAGTGCTAGAGCCAAAATCCGCCGATTGGCTCTTTTGAGAAAGAAGCCCACGGGGAACAAACGGGGAACAATTTCTCGGACAACTTGCAAGTGCAGCGATCTGCGGCGATCCATCGCGCGACAAATACAGCTCTTGCGCAGTGGTGCGCAGAGCGCTTTGAGTCGGCTGGGACGGCGTGACGCCGGCCCGCTTCAATACACCGATGGAGTCGCCGCGCTCAGCCATCCTTCGAGAGCTTCGGACGCCTGACGAGGCGACGCTGGCCTTCAACAGCTTCGGCCTCGGAGGTCGTTTGCAGCCCGAGGATGCCGCCGACTTTCAAGCCGCCACCATCGCTCGCGCCGTATTGGCCGAGAACGTGCCCGACGACGTGCGCGACAACTTCGAGCGGGCACGCAAGCTCCACCTCTACGGCGTTCTGGAGTACGAGTTCTTCACGGCTGCCGGCGACTACGCGCTGCTGGTGCTGGAGGGCGCCCTCCGGGCGCGCTTCCTCGCCTTCTACAGCGACGGCATCCCGCTGGTACGCGGAGAGGCCGACGAGCTGCTGTGCGCGAGTACGTTTGAGGACGTGCTCGCCGCGCGTCGTGCCCGGCTGCGCGGAGCTGACGGTACGACGCACCGGCTGCCGCTGAGCGCAGACGCTCTGCTCGCCTGGGCCCGACGCGAGCAGCTGCTCGCCGGCACGCGAGCCAAGATCATCGAGGGCGTCCTGTCCGAACGGCGCAACCACGCTGCCCATCCCGTCGGGCACAGGATCAACATGCCGGTGGACTCCGCTCGCACGCTCCGCGATGTCGCCGAGACGATCAACAAGCTGTGGGGACACGACACGCCAGGCGGACGCCTCTTTCCCGGCCCGGTAGCTCGCCAGCCGAGGGTCGCCGCGGTGGAGCCAGAGGGCAACGGTGGCTGCGAAATGCGTCTCGAGCAAGTCCCCGAAGCCGACGAGTGTGAGCGGGCATACAACTACGCCGTATTCCTCGCCTTCGGCGACGATCGGCTGATCGCGCCCGGTCGCGGGGGCATTGGCTTCACACATCGACCCGGTTTTCAGACCACCCGGTTTCCCTGCGAGATGATCTGGCAGGGAAGCTGGGAGGAGCTGAGGGAGGCGATCGAGCAGGGCGTCTTCTCTGGGCTGGACGACAGCATCGACCATCTCGATCGCCTCTTTCTCATACGTGTCGGTCAAGGCCAGATCGACCTGGCGCGCTCGCCCGCTGACTTGCTGGCGCTCGAGGAGCAGCCTCGCGGCCAGTGGTATGCGGTGACGGCCGACGCGCCTCTGGATGCTTGGGTGCACGTGAGGGACCACGAGCCCGACGTGGCTGGCGGCACGGACTTCTGCCCGGAGTGCTGTGTCCAGATCACCGCGAGGCGTGTACCAACCGAGCAAGCGGTGGCGATCGCCAACGATGCCCGGCACCAGTCCTAGCCGTAGCGCTCATGCACGCCGACAACAGCCACCAGGATCATGTCGCGTAGCTCGAACGCTGTGCGGCTGCACAAGTTGATCGGTGAGGTGAAGCTGCTCGCGCACGAGTATTACCGCCTGACAGGCCGCCCGCTCGGCGTTACGGCTGAAATAGCTGAGTACGAAGCAGCGCGGATCTTGGGGTTGAACCTGGCTCCTGTTCGACAGAGGGGATATGACGCCATCCGCAAGACCCCAAATGGAGACCAGCTTCTACAGGTCAAGGGTCGCCGTGTTCCTGTCGGCGGTGGCTCTCAACGTGTCGGTGCGATCAACCTAGAACGCGAGTGGGACGCGGTGCTCCTGATTCTGCTCGACGAGAAGTTCGATCCGACCGCGATCTATGAAGCGGATCGCCCGACTGTCACCGACGCACTTCAGCGCCCTGGCTCGAAGGCACGCAACGAGCGAGGTCAGCTCAGCGTCTCGCAGTTCAAGGCCGCCGGGCGACGCATCTGGCCTTCCTAGCAGCTATCCCTCGTCGCGCTCGTTGGCCTGGTGGTCGACTCGGCGTGTGAGGAGCAGCGCTTGGCCTTCGCACGCCTGGCAGCGCAGTCGTGGGGCGCGGCCGTCGGCCTGAACGACCTCTATCGCAGTAGCTCCCTCGATCCTCTGTTCGACTGTCAGCGTTGGATGGCCACAGAGGTCAGGCAAGGGCGCCGTGAAGCGCAGCAGGGAGCCTGGGTTGGTCTGTGGATCGGTGTCAGCAGGCAGCGGAGCCTCGAACGTGCCCACGCACGGGATACGCAGCTCGCCGTCGTGCAGCAACTGCAGCACCGTTTCGGCCAGCACCAGCTCTCGGTTGTTGGTCGTGCTCGGGATCGTCCGCCCGCGACCGTCGCGTTTTTCCAGCTCGGCGAGCGCGCCGGCCACAATCGCGGCTACCTGCCAGACCTTCTCAGCCCCCGGAGCCGGCGGCGTGCGGCCCGCCGATCCGACGCCGCCCTCGGGAAGTAGCCCCGGACACTCGAACAGCACTCGGTCAGCCTGACCGAACGCGCGAGCGAAGCCGAGCCCTCGCACGGCATCGGCCGCACTCTCGGTTTCCATAAAGAGCGTCACGTCGATCCCGCCGTCGAAGTGAACATCCTCCCGATCTGCGTCGCGCTCGCCCGCAAGGTTTAGCGCGAGCACGGTCCCGTGGTAAGCGCCTGCATAGGAGAGGGCATCGCCAGGCAGCTCAGGCACCCGGTAGAGCGTCAGCGGCTGGATCACTTCCTCGCCGGCGAGGGACATCCTCACGGTAAGCACCAGAGGCTCGGAGAGGCCGAGCTCGAGGCGACCGTTGCGCAGCAGCCCGTTCGGATCGAGCAGCGATCGAAACCGATCCGGCACCGAGCCAGGCTGCAGACCCACCGCGTCGTCGTCGAGCACAATGCTCTGGCCCTTGGCGAGCGTAACCCGTGCCCGTATGCGTGCCTTCTCGCCCGCCTCGTCATTGGCGAACCACGGCTTGGGATGCGTAATCACTGCTCGCGGGCGCGGCTCTGCCGTCAGTCCCCTCACTGACTCGCCATCGCGCACCCTCAACTCATAGCGCGGCAGCCTGTCACGCTGATCTCGCCGCATCGTGAACGCCAGACGACGCTCGTGCGGTGGCTCCTGCTCGCCGACCTCACTTTCGCTGCGCGTGTACGTGAAATACGGATCGTGGCGGCCGATCTCCGCCGCAGTCGGCTCGGCCATCCTGGTCTTGTCATTAAGCAGTTCGGTCCCCGGCGCGAGCGGGCTCGTGCCGGTCTCGGCGATCTGTTGAATCGTCGGACGGAGATAGCTCGCCAGCGCGCCATCGTTCAAGAGGTCGATTAGGTCTGGTCGAGTCTCTAGGCGCTCAGCCAGGTTGTCCCATTGGTCGAGCGCGTCAAGCTGGGGATAGAGCGCCTTCTGCTCGGGCACAAACTTCTCGCGCCAGAACTTCAGCTCGCCCTTCTTCAGCTTGCGCGGGAACACGAACGTGTAATGCGGCGGCGGTGACTGGAGAGCCATCGCGGCCTTCAGCGATTTCCGGCATTCCGGCCAGTCGATCCTGTCGCCGCAGTTCTTCGCCTGCCAAGCGCGTTCGGGCTGGACGTTGAGATCGGAGAACACGTCGATCCCATCGTCCTGTCCCGGCCCGGTACGGTAGGCATCCGGGTAGTCCGGGCGCACCAAGCGCAACACGAGATCCTCCAAGCCGTCGTCGTTGAGGCTCGCCAGTAGCACCAGCACGGCCCGGTAGCGGTTGGGGTCGACCATGCTCATCGTCAGTGCATCGTAGGCGCGCGGCTACAAGCCCAACAATCCCGTGCAGCCCAGATCGGCGGCGGACGGTGCCAGTCCTCTAGCATCGCAGCGTGCGCTTCGTCGACCTTCTCCCAGCGGTCGAACGCGCACATGCAGCGACCCGCCTCGTGATCCAGTGCACGGGCTGCCAGCTGGGTGCATCCTTGCTCACGCTCGACCTGGATCGCCAAGGAGTACAAGCGGAGTATGTGCGGGGGTACTACTCGGGCTCGCCCGAGCAAGAACACTGGTGGGTAGAGGCCGAGGGTCTGCTGCTCGATCCGACGCGCGACCAGTTCTCCGAGGACTCGTTTGCCGAACACTACGCCGGCGAGTACAAGCGCGTCGATGCCAAGCCCGCCAGCAAGATGGAGTACGAGGCGACCATGCACCTGCGCTTGCACTGGTCGAGCAACCGCCGTGCGCGGGACGCGATCACGCAGGTGGCAGCCCAATACGGTCTTGACCTCGCGCAGATCATGGAGCCGCCAGGCTTGTTCTTGGCTGTCCGTGCAACTCCTGACGGGGCCTGATCGAGCAGCTGCACAGCCTCCGGTAGTGATCGACACGGCGGACGGCAGGCGGGGGCCGACACCTGTGCGGTCTACCGTCTTGTCAAACAAACCTGTTGACGGTGTTCGATCCCCCCGATAGCGGGATCGAATGGAGGCCACACAAATGAACAACGACAAGCTCATCTCCGCGGTTATTGCGGTCGAGCAGCGAAGTTGTAGCCCGGCGCCACGGGAGATGGTCGCCGACGAGGCGCAGTGGAGGGGCGCGGGACTGGAGCAGGAACTCGACCGCCTCGCATCCCTCGGTCTCCTTGATCGCCACAAGCAGCCGGACTGCGACCCGGCATATGCCAGCCGCCGACTAGCGGGCACGCGAGCGATTCGCACGAGCAGCAGCTCGCCGAGCCGCTGATACTCGCCAGCGTCGGAAAGGATCTGCGCGTCGAGCTTGCACCCCGATCACTGCGCCTTGAGCATGGTGCCCGTGTCGATGTCGATGGCGTCGCGCCCGACGAGTCTGTCCTCGTGGAGGTCTTCGCGCATCAAGGGCGCCTCCGAGGCGGCCAGTTCCACAAGGTCGCGCGAGACGCGCTCAAGCTCATCACCCTGAAGCGCACCCGACCGGCGGCGCAGCTCGTCCTCGCTTTCGGTGATCCTGATGCCGCCGCGTGCGTGACGGGCACGAGCTGGCTCGCCGAGGCGCTGCGCGCATGGGAAGTCGCCGTGCTCGTCGCCGAGCTCGACAAGGAGATTCGCGCGGGACTGCGCGCAGCGCAGGTCCGGCAGGTCATGGTCAATCCCTCGCCTGCCGGCGACTAAAGGCCCCTATCGTCGAGGCGCCGAGAAAGGCGTCGCGGTAGCGCGCTCGATGGCTGAGCGCACGTAGCGGGAGCCGGCTTGCCCGGCCATTTTCGCATCCCCAAAAGGGGATGCGGCCGGAGCTGCGACCGGCCCCGCAGCGAGCGGGGCTTTACAGCCAAAGGAGGCTCAAATGTCTGCAGGAATCACAGATTCGGACACCATGTTCTCGGTGCGCGAGACGCCCTGGCACGGTCTCGGGGCCGTACTCGATCGGCCGCCGGCGACAGTCGGTGAGGCGATCGAGGCGTCGGGTCTCGGCTGGAGCGTCGCAAAGCGGCGCCTGGCGATCGACTGCGGTGCTGATCTGCCCGATGTGCTGCGCTATCGGGGCTTCACTGGTCATTACGCCACTGTCCGGCAAGACAATGATGAGGTGCTTGGCGTCGTCGGCGAGCGCTACCGGATCGTGCAGAACCACGAAGCGTTTGCGTTCGTCGACCAGCTGCTCGGCAGCTCGATCCACTTCGAGACGGCCGGCAGCCTGCACGGCGGCCGCCGCGTATGGGTGCTGGCGACGCTGCCCGATCACGTCGAGGTCGGGGGCGACGACGTGCGCCCATACGTGCTGCTGATGAACAGCCATGACGGCTCGACGGCCGTGATCGCGGCCACCACCCCGATTCGCGTGGTCTGCCAGAACACCCTTAACTGGGGTCTTACCAACGCCCGGCAGAAGTTCTCGATCCGCCACACCGAAGCGGTTACGCAGCGCGTCCACGAGGCTCGCCGGGTCCTCGATCTGTCCATCGACTACTACGTCCAGTTCAAGCGCCTCGGCGACCGGCTCGCCTCAGAGCGCTGCACCGAACGCCAGCTCCGCGCCGTCCTCGACAAGCTCTACCCGAACGGCACGAGTGACTCCGTGAGCAGCCGCACACGCAGCTCGCGCCAGCAGACTAAGGACCGCATCGCTGACCTGTTCCTGTCCGGCGACACGCAGGGCAACGCGCCCGGCTCAAAGTGGGCCGCGGTAAACGCCATCGTGGAGTACGGCGACTGGCTGCGCCCGCTGCGCTCAAGCGGCCAGCGCTTCGCCCGCGCGCTCGATGACGGACCCGAGAAGACCCGTGCCCTGCAGCTCGTCGCAGCTGCCTGAAAAGTGGGGGTTCGGCGGGCCGTCCAAGCTCGCCGAGCCCCCAAAGACCTCGCCGTCGAAGCTCGCCCGCATTCTCGCCTACAATCAAGATCAAGGAGCCGGCCCACGCGGCCGATCCTCCAAGGAGCATTTGCAATGGCTACTCGAACCGACAACGAAATCCGCGAGCTAGGCCCCGAGGAATGGGCGCAGCTCGTTGATGAGAAGGCCCGCGCCCTGCTGGGCATGAGCGGCGAGGAGTTCGAGCGACGCCTGAACTCGGGTGAGATCGACATAGACGACAGCCCCGAGATCACGCGCGTCGCAATGATGCTCCCGCTCAATGGCGCCTCCAAGTAAAGATCCCGCCGAGGCCGTCGAGCACTATCGCGGCCGAACGGTGCGGCTGCTGTCTTGCTTGACCAGTGCGCACACCACCGTCAGCGGCTACCACGCGGCCGATCATCCGCACCGCCTGCTGCTGGCCCGCGGCGACGCTGCGCGGCTGCACGCCGAGCCACGTCTCACGCTCCTCGTCACCGAGCAGTACGAGGTTCGCCAGAGCACCGCAGGCTGGCACGTCGAGATCATCGGCTACCTCTACGCCATCGGATACGAAGACCACGAGCTCGTGTCCTACCACTGGCATCCGAGCGGCAAGAGCACGATCACCCAGCCGCACATGCACGTCGGCGCCGCCGTCCAGATCGGTGATCGGTGGCTCGGAAAGGTTCATCTGCCCACCGGCGTGGTCGGCCTCGAGCAAGTCATCGCGCTCGCCATCGTCGAGCTCGGCGTCGAGCCGCTCCGCGACGATTGGGAACGACTGATCGCCGAGGCCGCCGCCCGCTGACGCTTGCCTGGAACGCTCAGCCTCGTCAATGGGGGAGCGGAGCGCCCACCACCGTTGCCAACCATCCTGTGGCGCCTGCAGCGAGCAGCGTCTGCACGATCCCACGCCGTAGAACCAGGAGCGCCACTGCGGCAGCCACCAGCACGAGGTACTGCCACTGCTCCTGCAGTGCGCCCGCCAATGGGATTGCAGCACCGAAAATCGCACCGATCGCCGCTGGTCCGGCACCGTCGAGGAACGCCCTGGCGGCAGCGTTTTGGCGCAGGCGCTCGAAGCGCTGGCCGCCGAGCAGGATGAACGAAAAGGACGGAGCGAAAGCGACGCTCGCCGCGAGTACGCCGCCAGCGATGCCGTGCGCGGCATAGCCCACCGCGGCGACCGTGGCGACGACGGGGCCGGGAGTAACCTGCCCCAACGCAACAGCGTTCAGGAACTGCCCGCCGCTCATCCAGTGGTAGACATGGACGGCATCGGTCTGCATCAGCGGCACGATCACGAAGCCACCACCGTAGGAGAGCGCGCCCACCTTCAACGCGGTCCACACCAGCGCGCCAATCCCGCCAACGCCCGTCACGGCCCCAAGCAGCACGGGGTTCAACGAGAGCGCTGCCGCCGCGCGCCGCTGCCAGGCCAGCTCGAGAACCCCGCACGCCAGCAGCACGAGGACGAGATAGCCGCCGACCGTCGCCGCCGCGCCCGCCGCAACGAGCAGATAGGCCAGCCAGCGTAGCGCTCGCCCGCGCGCAGCCCGCACCCGTAGAAAGCTCGGAGAAAGCAGACCCAGCGCGGCGTGCACGGCCACGGGTGCGACCGCGGCGCCCGCGCCAGCTCCGACGCCGATCACCCACTGCGGCGGCGCGCTTGAGAGGAACAACAGCGACAGCGCCAGGACCATCATCACGGCGGGCACCACGAACCCAAGTCCGCCGACGATCGCACCCCACGGCCCGGCCACGCGATAGGCGCAGTAGATCGCAAGCTGCGTCGAAGCCGGGCCAGGCAACAGGCCACACGCGGCGTTGGCGTCCTCGAACGCGCGGGCGTCCATCCACTCGTAGCGGTCGATGACCAGCCGCCGCAGCATCGCAATGTGCGCCGGCGGGCCGCCGAACCCTGTGAGTCCGATCCGCGTCCACTCCTGTGCGACGATCCGCAGCGGGACCGCACCCTCGGGATGCTGGCGGGCATAAGCCACCGTGTCCGCCTGCTCCTGTGTGCTGGGTGAGGCTGCACTCCGCGATAGCCGAGCGACGATATCGCGGCCGCGAGCCATTGGTTGCTGACGATACGGCAGCCGGACATCTGCGGTCCAGTGCACCGACAGCGAGCGGGTTGGCGCGCGCACTCGACAGCCGTGTGGGCAACACGTGCTCTTGAGCTCGTCACTGCTCTGATCGCCGCGGCTGGTGACGTGAGGGCTTACCGCTGGCCGGGGTGCCGTCCCTCCCGATGGTCGCACGCTTGCGCGTGCGGTTGGTCGGGGTCGGCTCCCCGTCCGGTGGGAGCCCTGTCTGAAAAGGAAGGCCACATGGCTAGTACGACTAACGCAACCCAAAACGGCAACGGCCACGGCGCTGCCAAGGTGCAGCTCAAGGACATCCCGCTCTCGCGGATCGTCGTCGCCGAGGGCTTCAACCCTCGCGGCGAAGTGATGGAGGACGACGAGCTGCAGGCGATGGCTGCCACGATGCGCGAGCGCGGTTGCCTGCAGCCGATCCGCGTGCGCGCGACTGAGACTGGCGACTTCGCCCTGATCGCCGGCGAGCGGCGCTACCGCGCCGCAGGGCTCGCCGAGTTGGCCACGCTTCCCGCAGTTGTGCTGACGGCTGGCGCTGGCGACGAGGGTGAGTATCTGGACCTGCTGACCGACGCGATGATCGAGAACGAGCTGCGCAGCGATCTGGACCCGCTCCAGCGCGCCCGCGGCTACCAGGCCATGATCGACGGCGGGCTGGGCGTCCGCGCGGTCGCCGAACGCCTCGGCGGCAAGACCAAGCGCTCCTCGCGCGAAAAGCGCATCAAGGAGCACCTGGCGATCCTCGCGCTCCCTGAGCGGCTCAGGACGCTCGTAGCCGAGCAGGTGATCCCTCTGCTCGGCGTCAAGACGCTCGTCGCGCTCGCCGAGATCCACGAGGAGTTCGCATACGCGGCGGTGCGTGCGGTCACTCCTGACGACGACGAAAGCGAACCGTACACGTGGCAGGATCTGATCGAGGACCCGATCGACATCGCAATGAGGTACATGGACGACCTGCCCGCAGGTGTCTACTCGAGCCGCAGCTCCTATCCGGTCGACCAGTTCACGTTGAGCGAGAAGGCGCAGAAGGACCTCGCCACCTACACCAAGCTCACCGATGGCGGGCAGATCACGCACGTCCGCTTCGGCGCGGATCTCGTCGAGCAGGCACGGCTGCTGGGCGCGACTCACGAGGCAAGCTGGTTCTCGATCATCCTCGGAGACGACGTGGCCAGTCGGCTCGCCGAGGACTACATCGCTGCTGTCGTCAAGGAGGCGCGTGCACGTCAGCGTCGTCAACGCGACGCCCAGCGCACGAGCACCGCAGGCTCCGCGAGCGCAACCGGCGACTCGTCCGTGGACGGTGCTGCGGCCGGCGAGCCGGAGAGCGAGGCCGAGCGTGCGCAGCGTGAAGCAGACGAGTCGAAAACCAAGCGCGCCGAGCAGCAGCAGAGGCGCGAGGACGCAACGAAGTTCAACCTCGAGCTCGGTCTGCTCATGTTCAAGCACCTGCCGAAGCTCAAGGTCGATGAGCGGGTGTTGCGCATCCTGGCGAGTGTCGATCTCGGCGGGTCGCTGAGCAAGATCGCCATGCGCGGCCCGCGGCTTTCTCTGCCTACGTGGGTCGAGCAGGTCCAGCAGAAAAGCGGCAAGACGAAGACCGTCTATTTCGACGCCTCAGACGCTGAGCGCAGGGCAAAGACGTTCCTCGAAGACGCCGAGAGTGCTGCCGACATCTCAGGCCGCACGTTTACGCTGATCGCGCTCGCCGCGCTGACCAACGAGGATGCGGTGGCACAGTCCAACCGCAGCTTCTACACGCTCGCCTTCGAGGGTCCGTGGGCCACGCAGGCAGCCCGCGATCTGAACGCGATCGTGCGGGAACGCATCAAGGAGGGGCAGTGCGCAGCTCTGGACGAACTGCTGGCTGAGCGGGTCGCCAACGATGAACGCCAGGCCGAGCGCGAAGCCGAGGCCGAGCAGGCGCGTGTGCGGGTGCAGGATGCGTCCGCACGCATCAGCGAGCTCTCCGAGGAGGATCTGGAGCAGTTGCTCGCTGACGCTGAGACCGCCTGGGGCCAGTACAGCCTCAAGCGCTACGAGGTCGAGAGCGCCGTCACGACAGAGCGCGAGCGCCGCGAGAACGCAAGCGACGAGGTTGAGCCTGCCGACGAGCGCGAGCTCGCCGAGGCTGCGGCCTAACCCGCTACCCGAACAGTCGGAGGCTGGGGCAGAACGGCTCCCGCCTCCGACGATCGGGTGTGTTCCACCTCTGCCCTGCTCAGCAACGGTTCACCGAGCATGGCGGTGATGACGGCTCAGTGTGCTCGTTACCACTGCCTCGTGGTCGAGCTTCGCGCTCACGCCAATCAGCGCGTGCGCCGCCGTCCGAGGGCCGAGCCTGAACATCACCGTCAGCCACCCGTGCTTGAGGAGGACGGTCTTGGCGCCAGAGGCGACGGTCCTTCCGTCCAGCCGGCCGGTGAAGCCCACGCGGACACTTCCACTCGCCGGGCCAGTCACATGCACGATCAGCTCGCGTCCGCGCAACGTCTCCGTGACATGGAGTTTCGGCGCAGTCGTTGTGGAGACGTGGCCCGAGCCCCCCGGTTTTGAGGACGGCACCACGACATTTGTGCGCGCGCCGTTGGCCGGGTTCGCGTTGCCCGCCGCGTTGCTCAGCCACACGGCGATGCTCCAGCTCCCAGGGCCAGGGACGGTCACGGTCGCTGGCCCTGTCGCCGGAGCCGCAGCGGGCGCGCTGCACGAGCCCGATCCGCTCGCAGGGCATACTTGGTAAAGCGCGCTCGTAATCGGTGCGAGCTGGCCTTGCGGCTCGCTCCAAGTGACCGTGAACGTGGAGCTGCCAGTCTGCGTCGGGGTAGCCGAGAGACCAACGGGCGCCGCTGGCGCGCTGTTGTCCACGGTGATTTCCTCCGAGGCGACGGCCGATTGATTGCCGGCGGCGTCGATCGCAACGAGGGTGAGCGTGTGCCTTCCGTCTGAGAGCTGCGTTGTTGGCAGTGTGAGCGTCTGCGTGCCCGTCGAGGACGGGCACGGCTGGGCAAATGTGAAGTTGCACGGTGCCGTGTAGGTCTCCATCGTTCGGCCGTCTGCCGAGAGAACGATGCTCGCTACGCCGCCGCCGACATCCTGAGCGGAGACGGCGACGCTTTCTGTGCCCTTGTGAAACCCGCCTGCTTCGCCCGCTCCCCACAGAGCGCCCGAGGGGGTGCTTAGCGTTGGCGGCGTCGGGTCGGAGAGAGTCACCGTCGCTCCATACATCGTCGCCCAAACGGCGTGCTGCGTTGCCCCTGTAACGCATTCCCGTCCTGCGGGCGGCTGACACACAATGCCAAGCGACAGTTCGTGCGCAGAGAGGTCCGTGATCCTCGCTGGTTCGCCTCCTGTACCCGGCGGCCCACCAACGGAACACGTCTCTCCGTTTTCGACTGTATCCAGGCAGGTTTCGCCGGGCACGATGCTGCCGTCGACCCGCAGCGCCGGGGACCAAGAGTTCTTGGGATCGAGGGAGTGGCCGATATAGCGTTCGTAGGTGAGCCCCGTGATCGTCGTGCCTGCTGGCGCGATGAACGTCCAGCCCGCGCTCGTGCCAGGCGCGGCGTCGCTCGAGAGGTCGAGCGCGTCGGTTGTCGAGAGTCCGCCTTCCTGGTCGGCCTTGCCGCCTGAACCTCCCAGCTCGATACGGGCAGTTGACGTGCTCGGCATAGTGGGAGGGCTGGGCCGGATCGTTCGTCGCCCACGTCCATGAGTTATTGGCAGCTTCCGACGCGAAGTTGCACGCACTGACCTGATAGCTCCCCGCCGCAGTCGCAGGGGTTGGCAACGCCCAAGTCGCCAAGGCGAGCATGACGCCGATTGCGGCGCTCCATGCTCTCATCGTTTTTGCCGCGCCTTTCTCGCTGTGCTCGCCGGGGCTGGGAGGCGAAGCGTCATCCACGGGCTCGCGCGTTCGACATCGTAGGGGTCGATGTAGCGCACCGATACCTCCGCAACGCCGGAGGTCGGGAGCGTCAGATTCGTGAAGACGCCGTGGAGCGTGCGCAAGACACGCAACCGGCGAGAGCGTCCGTGGTGGCCGAGGTAGCGCACCTGCGCCTCAGCTTCCCTGGGGCGGCCGATCAACGCGAGCACGAGCCGGTGCTTGACTCGCCTAAGCTGCGCCTTCGGGCGTGCAAATGGTCGCGAGCTCATCGCCGTCAATGGTGCCAATGGCTGAGGAGACGATCCCGCGGGCGGGCTTAGCTGTGCGCCTGGCTCGGCTGCTTCGCCCGCCGAAACGATGGCTCCGAGGCCCGCGTTGCGGAAGGTCTGCGCGATGTTGAGCACGCCTTTGTCGGCTTCGGTCAAGTCCTTCTCGCCAGCTTCCGGCGAGAGGCCCGGCTGATAGGAGTCAAGTGCGTCCAACGCCGCCGCGGCGATCACCGACGCCTCGCTCGTGCCTTGCCAGTAGTTGTAGTTCGGGGCGCCGCTCGTCGGTTCGGCTCCGTCGAGGTCGCAGCCAGGCGCGAGCAGTCGCAGCCCTTCTCCGCGGTTGCTGAAGGAGCAGAAACCGCCGCCCTGCGTGTCAGTCGCACCTACCGACAGCACGTCGGGGTAAGCCGCGGGGTACTCAACGGGGCCACCGTCATCGTTTCCCGCCGCCGCGACTACTGCGACGCCGTTGTTGGTGGCGCGTTCGACCGCGTTTCCCACCAGTTCAGTGGCTTCCGCTGAGCGTCCTTCCGAGGTGCCGAGCGAGAGGTTGATGACGCGGATGTTGTACTTGTGCTGCAGTTCAAGGCATTCTGTGATTCCCGATGCGTAGGCGCTGTACGGGAATGTCGTATGACCGGACTCGAGGATG
Source organism: uncultured Solirubrobacterales bacterium (assembly GCA_963827045.1). Lineage (GTDB taxonomy): Bacteria > Actinomycetota > Thermoleophilia > Solirubrobacterales > Solirubrobacteraceae > Palsa-744. Next base: position 40,170 of record CAWGZH010000001.1, on the reverse strand, counting down.
CGCACCGAGACGATTTGGATTGCGTGCGGGGCCGTGCCGACCATGCCCCAGCCGTTCGCGGGCGCCCCTGCCATCATGGCGAGCACGGTCCCATGCAGCGTCGGCGACACATCTCCGCCAGAGCCACCGTCGAGCGCCGTTCGTTCTACTACAACGCCTTCCGTGTCGGGGTTCAGGTTCACGCCAGTATCAACAAGGCAAAGGCCGGCAAGCTGCGCTGGCGCGGGATCGTAGGGAAGGAAGGCACCGTCATCGGCGACGGCCTGCGTTGTGATCGCGGTCTCAGCCCTCGCCATCGACGGCGACAACAGCATCAGCGGGGCAAGCGCCGCGACGATGCACGTCCAGCGAGAGAGCATCGCCGATGCTCGAAGATCGCGCTTAGCTCGTGCTGACATTCACCACCCGGCTCTCGCCGATGCCGAACGGGAAGCCCACCTGACCGCCAGGCACTTCGGCGCGGAACGGGAAATGCCCAACGCCGCCCTCGAACTGGTAGAGCACACGAAAGCGGCCACGCCGGTTCGTGCGAGGAGTCCTGAACGGCTCCCAGCGGCCACGGTAATGCACCAGCAAGTCCACGATCGTTCCCTGCCGCGGGATCGGTCCCTCGACGGTCCCCGAGAGAACGATCATCCCTTCCGAGCCCGTGCGCGTCGGGCTTATCCGCAGCCGCACCCCAGCGGCCACCGTCTCCCTGATGCGCCCGATAGCCGCGTAGTTCGCGTCACGGGAGAACGCGCGGTAGCCGACCTCGATCAGCCGCGAAGGCCCCCCTCGCAGACGCACGCTGAACGTGCCATCGACGCCAGTCGCAGCGTGCGCTACAACCATCGGCGTCGCCGTGCCGTCGACTTGCTGAAGCACATCCAGGCTGGCGTGCGCGATCGGATGGCCCTGCCCATCGAGCAGTCGCCCGGAGACCACGATCGCACGGTGCGCGTAGCTGCGGGTGATCGCGGCCGGCAAACCGAGCCTCAGCTGCGCTTGCTCGCTTGACCCGATCCCGTTGGCGCTGCCGATGCCCAGCGCCTGCGAGCCGGTGCCACCGGGGCCAGGAAGCGCACCCAACGATGCTGTCTGCGCGGCGTTCTGGACCGTGACCTCGCCGCTATAGATGACGCTCGTGTTCTGCGCTGCGTCCTCGACGACGAGTTCGACTCGGTGCTGGCCGTTGGCCACCGTGGCAGTGTTCCAGCTCACGGTGTCCGACACGCTCGGCGGGCACGCCTGGAAGTTCGTGTAGGAGCAGCTCGCCAGGTAGTCCTTGACGGCGACGGGTTCGCCGTCGACGCGCAGCTGCACCAGCCGGACGCCCGAGCTCGTGTCCGCCGCCTGGTAGCTGATCGAGGACGTGCCCGAAACCGTCCCCGAGCTCGCCAGTGCGCCGCCCGTCACCGTGCCGCTCGGCAGGGTCGCGTCCTGCAGCGTCAGCCGCGAGCCGTACAGCTCGAGGATGTTGTTCTCGCCCGACCCGAACGTGCAGCCAGCACCGGCGTCGTCGTTGGAGCAGTAGTTCGCCAGCGTGATCTCAGTGGTGGTCGACGGCAGCACGTAGGTGCTGGGTTCACTACCCGTTATCGGCGTCGTGCTTTCACCGACTGCGCCGTCATTGTCGGCGGCGATCCCAAACGTGTCGGCACCGCCGATCTGATGCGAAGCCTGCCACCACACCTTCGCTTCGATGATCGTGATGCCGCTCCCTGCCGGCACCCCGATCTGAACTCCTGCGGTGTTGCCAGGGCTCATGCTGCCGCCCCTGGGTCCGATGTAGTCGCCGGGGCCGCCGCTGCATGTTCCCTTCACGTTCTGAGGGCTGCCGAACACGGTCCACGAGCCAGCGTCATCAGACCCTGTCGACGGGCAGTTGTCGATCACATACGTTCCCGCGCTCGCACCCGAGGCGAGCGTCAACGCCAGAGTACCGGCGGTGAGCGAGAGCAGGGCGAACCTGCGCAACAGTCGAGGGATGCGCTCGGCCGCGGCGAGTAAGGTCATCTCAGCCCGTGGTGACATTAACCGTCCTGCTTTCTCCTAGTGCAAACGGAAAGCCGCCTTGGCTGCCGAACACCAAGGCCCGGAAAGGGAAGCGCCCGACGCCGCCCTGGAATTGGTAGGCGACGCGGAACCGGCCGCGGCCGTCTGTGCGCGGGTCACGGAAGGGCTCCCAACGCCCGCGGTAGTGCACGAGCAGCTCGACCACGACGCCCTGTGACGGGATCGGGCCGAGGACCCTGCCGGTGAGCGTGATCGTGCCTTCTGAGCTGGTCCTACGCGGGTTCACTGCCAGTCGCACGCCCGCGCGCACCGACTCGTGCAGCCTGGCGGTTGCCGCGTAGCCGCTATCGGCCGAGAACGCGCGGTAGCCAATCTCGATCATGCGCGACGGTCCTGCCGGCACAGCGGCGACGAACGTGCCATCCGCTCTCGTGCGCGCATGGCCGATCAGTTCCAGGGTCGCGCCGTTGTCCTGTTGCAGGACATCCAGGGTCGCGCCTACGATCGGCAAGCCCTGAACGTTCAGAAGCCGCCCTGATACCCGCAGGGCTCGCCTGCCGTAGCTGCGAGAAATCGCCGCGCGCACGCCAAGCTGCAGGTGAGCGCCCTCGCTGGCGCCGGCGCCGTTTGGACTGCCTACGCCGATCGAATCAGAGGATGATCCTGCGCCGGGGCCTGGTAGCGCTCCGAGCGAGCTGGCCACGGCGGTAGGGTTGCTCACCGTGACCGAGCCGAGCGCGTCGTTGGTCACATTGCCCGCAGCGTCAGTGATCGTCAGGCTCGCAGCGTAGGCTCCATTGGCAAGTGCATCGGTGTTGACCGAGAAGCCGCTGATGGTCTGTGTGAGCGGGCAGGCGTTCCAAGAGTCATAGGCACATTCGCCTGCAAAGTTGAACGTGTGAACGTAGGGCGTGCCGCCATTCAACGGGCTGAGCGTCAAAGCTGCGCTGCGAACACCGCTTTGGGCGTCGCTGCCGATGAAGCTGATCGGCTGTGAGCCCATCACTGATGCACCGGAGGCAGCGGCCGTGAAAAGTGGGCCGCTCACGCTCGCCACCTTCGGCGGTGTGTCGTCTTCCAGGCTCAGCGTGATGTCGGTAAGGGCTGGTACGTCGGTCGCATCGGCGAAGTCGCACGACGTCGAGCTCTTGTCGGTAGAGCAGTTGACGTATGCCTCGAAGTCGCGGGCTCCCTGCGGAAGGGTCCAGCTTTCGCTTGCCGTGTAGGGGCTTCCGCCGCCGTAGGGCAGCTCAGCGCCGCCGGGCAGAGACTGGCCGGCGGAGGTGAACCCGAGGAAGGCGTCATCGCCGGTGACAGGCGACCCGATGACCTCTGCGCTGATCGAGTGGATCGTGACTGCGGGCACGCTGCCCGGAACGTCGATCTGGAGCCCGACCTGGCTGCCGCTGTGCCCGTTCTCGGTCACGATGCCGCCGTGTTCTTCGGTGAAGACGTAGACGCCGATGCTGCCGCCAGCCGAGCAGGTGTCAGACAGCACAGTGTCGGCCTGCGTGTTATTGCCAAATACGCTCCAACCCGGAGAGACGGCCGGCACACCGGCGGCGCACTGATACATCGGATATGTGCCTGCGCTCGCAGCCGGCGCGAGCATGAAGCTCGCGGTGAGCAGCACGATCGCCACGGCGAGTCCGAATACACCAGGCGGCTTGGTGAGTGTCTTAGTTGGTAGCAACGTCGACCACCTTGCTCAACCCGCGGCCAAAGGCGAAATCCGCTTGGCTTGATGGCACTTCGGCTCGGAACGGGAATCGTCCCAGCGCGCCCTCGAACTGATAGACGACCGAGAAGCGCCCGGCAGCGTCCGTCCTCGGCGTACGAAACGGCTCCCACCGACCCCGGTAATGGACGAGCAGATTGACACTGACACCCTGGCGCGGGACCGGGCCGAGCACGCGCCCGATCAGTGTGATCGTGCCTTCCGATCCCGTCCTGCGCGGGCTCACATAAAGCTGGATGCCCGCCTCGACCTGCTCGGTGAGCTTTGCCACGGCGGCATAGCCCGCGTCCGTCGAGAAGGCGCGATAAGCGACCTCGATGGTCCGTGACGGGCCGCCCCGCACGCTCGCCAGAAAGGTCCCGTTCGCGGCCGTCTTCGCGTGCCCGACCAGAGCGAGCGTCGATGAGCCGCCGACTTGCTGCAGCACATCGAGAGTCGCGCCGCTAATCGGCTGGCCTTGAGCGCTCAGCAGACGCCCCGAGACGCGCAGCGCGCGCTTGGCGAACGAGCGCGTGAGCTGGCGGTGCTGACCCAGCTCCAGGTGCGCTCCCTCGCTCGCGCCGACCCCGTTGGGCTGCGCGACTTGCGCGATCCCGGCAGCACCGCCTCCAGGTAGAGCGCCGAGGGAGTCATTGGCCGGTTGCAGCGTCGTTATCTGGCCGTCATAGACGACGCTTGCGTTCTGCGCCGCATCCTCGACCGTGACCTTGAGGGTGTGGGCGCCGTTGGACAGCGTGGCAGTGTTGACCGGCACGGCCACCGACTCGCTCGTGCGGCACGGCTGGCTATGGTCGAACATCAGTGCGTCTCCGCTCTGCCCGATCGGGACGCACCGCCCTTCGTTGTTGTTGGGCGTGCCCGAGTAGACGGTCTTACCGTCGATCTGCACGACCACGAGGTAAATGCCGGGGCCGCCGGGGTCGCTGGCTTGGAAGGTCAGTTCCTGCGTGCCCTGGACGTTCGGATTCAGCAGGGTCCCGCCGAAGCCGCCCGCCGTCGGTGTGGCGTTGTTGGCGAGTTCGACGGCCGCGCTGCTGACGTACACGGCCGCATCGAGACCTCCGCTGGCCGGGCAGGTGGTCGCGCCTTCATAGGGGCCGACGCACACCGCCACGGCGTACAGGTTGCTACCGCCGACATGCGTAATCGGAAACGCACCGGTGAGCGTGCCGTCCTGGCCGCAGGCCAGGTTGTATTGGCAGGTTGCGATTACGTCCGCGGCGTCGTGGGTCGCGTTCGGTGTCGCCAGCCACGCCTGCCCGTGTGGTGAGGTCAACGTCGCCGCGATCGTGCCGCCGGCGATCGTCGACCCCGACGGCGCGGTGAACACCCACTCGGGGCCTTCGTATGCGCCCTGCGGCGCTTCACCGCTCTCGACCGCACTCAGATTCCCGCCTTCTGCGCAGGAGTTCGTGTCGCCGCTGTAAGGGCCGACGGCGCCCGTTGCGCTTGTGCTCCATCCGTCCGTGGGTGCCGGCTGCCCATCGGGTTGCCTGCACGAGAGCAGCGTCCATGTACCGGCCTGGGCGCTCGTGGCTGACAGCGCCAGCACCATCAGCAAGCACGCCAGGGCCGCGATCAGCAGCTCGCCGACGCTGCGACAGGACAGACCAAGGATGCCGTCAGCGCGTGGTGACATCGACCGTCCTGCTTTCGCCGATGGTGAATGGGAAGCTGCCCTGCCCGCCGAACACCATCGCCTTGAACGGGAAGCGCCCAACACCGCCCTCGAACTGGTAGACGACCTGGAACCGGCCGCGCGAATCGGTGCGCGGAGCACGGAACGGCTCCCAGCGACCGCGATAGTGGACGAGCAGCTCCACCACGACGCCGCCCGGTGGCACCGGCCCGAGCACTCGTCCTTTGAGCGTGATCGTGCCTTCCGAGCCAGTCGAGTGAGGGCTCACATCGAGCCTCACGCCTGCGTCGACTGCCTCGGCGATCTTCGCCACGGCCGCGTAGCCCGTGTCCGTTGAGAACGCGCGGTAGCCAATCTCGACCGTCCGTGTCGGCCCGCCCGGCACCGCGGCGATGAACGTGCCGTTGGCGCGGGTGCGAGCATGTCCGATCACACTGAGGTTCGGCGAGCCGCTGATCTGCTGGAGCACGTCCAGCGTCGCGCCGGCGATCGGGTGGCCCCGCCCGTCGAGCAGGCGCCCGCTCACGCGCAGCGCCCGGTGCGCGTAGGCACGGGTGATCCTGCGTTTCAGTCCCAGCGTGAGCTTCGACTGCCGGCTCGCAGTCGAGCCGTTCGGTGCCCCAACTGCGGCGGCGGCCGGCGATCCGCCGCCGCTCGTGCCGGGGCCTGGTAGCGCCCCGAGCGAGTTGCTCGCCGGCTGCTTGGTCGAGATGCTGCCGTCGTAGACGACCGCCGAGTTGCCAGCCGCGTCCTGCACGAGCACCTTCAAGGTGTGCTGGCCGTTCGGCAAGCTCGTCGTGTTGATCGGCAGGTCCACCGACTCGCTCGCCGGGCACGGCTGGCTGTAGTCGAACATCAGCGCGCCGCCGCTCGTGCCGACAGGGATGCACTTGCCGCCGTTGCTGTTCGGCGTGCCGGAGTAGACCGTTTTGCCGTCGATCTGGACGATCACGAGGTACACGCCGGGGCCGCCCGGATCAGCCGCATTGAGGGTCAGTTCGGCGGTGCCTTCGGCGTTCGGGTTCAGCAGCGTTCCGCTGATGCCGCTGCCGGTCGGTGTCGCTTCGTTTGCGAGGAGCAGGTTCGCCCACCACACGCGCACAAGCGACCATGCGCCTTCGCTACCGCCCGAGTTGCACGCATAGCCTTCGTGACCTCCGCATCCAGCGCTCAGGTAGAGGTTGCCGCCACGGTCGCTGGGAATCCCAAGGACGCCCGAGAAGTCGTATGTGCCGTTCGCACAGGGCGGCAAGCCCGAAGCGCACTGGTAGAAGACGTTGGAGCCGTTGTAGGCATATTCGGGCGTGTAGGCGACCGCTGTACCCGAGGCGTTGTAGCCACCGCCATCGGCAAAGAAGCTCACATCAACCGAGCCACCGATCAGCCGTGAGCCGCCGGGCGGGGTGTACTGAAGGGTCTCGTTGGAGCCGACGCCGACGGCGGCGTCTGTGCTCAGGATCGCGTACATCGGGCTGCCCGGCGCGCACCCGGTCCCGACGTTCGACCCGTAGCCGCCGCCTGCGGCAAAGCTCGACCATCCTTCGCTCGGCGCCGCCGACTGGCTCGGGTTCACGCAGGAGACCTCCATCCAGCTTCCCGCGTATGCGCTGCTCGCAGCCACCAACCCGCCCAGCACCACAAGCGCCAGCGTCAGCGCGCGGCGGGCGAGCCTTTCCTTCTGCTTGTTCGTCATCGCGTTCATTCCGTGGTCAGGCCCCCGTTTTGTGGGGCTTCGCGGGTCTATGACCCCAACCGCCGCGAACCGGCCAACAAATTTTTTCCGGGCTTACTCATGGGCTGAACGCTCCTCCGCCGTGCTGGTCTTCGGAGCTGCTGGCTGCACGGGCTGGCGCGACGGGAGCGCTCGTGCTCGCGGGTACGCCCAAGTAGGCGAAGCCACCGGGTTCGTGCTGCCCGGCGGCGCTCGACCGCGCGGCGCCATGCGTCACGCTCGCCTGATGGCGTACCCCGGCGTGCCGCTTGCGCGGACGGCTAGAGGTATGCACGCCGCGGTGGTCGCTAGCCCTCAGTGACGGGGTGAGCGCAGTCGCGCTGAGCGGCCGTGGGATCGGCGCTGATGACGGGAACGCTGCGGATGCGCTGTGCGCGGGGTGGCGGTGCCGTTGCGCGGGACTCTGTTCGAGGACGTGTGTGGCGACAGCTCCACCTGCCAGCACGCCGATCGTGACCACGCCGACGGCGATCTTTGCGCCGGCGCCGGCGCCGGCCAGCATGGCGACCGCGCGTTCGCGCACACCACCCTGCCCATACGGCGCCGTCTCGATCCCGAGGCGGTGCGCCAGCAGCCTGGCTCGAACGCCGAGCCTCGAAAGCCAGCCAAGATGACCGATGAGTACGGGCGGCAGCAGCGCGGCGGCCTGGTCACGGAAGCTACGCCGCAGCCGCTTGGCGTTCGTCTTGTGCTCAAGGCGACAGTGGGCGCAGCTCTCAAGATGGGCGAATGCGCGCTCGGCCAACTCCTCGCTCGTGCTTTCGCCGTTCTGCAACGCTTCGATCGTCTGCGCCCGGTATCCGCACAGTCGGCCCGTGTCGTAGAGCAGCTGGAAGCGCTCCCGCTTGCGTGCGCACACCCGCGCGGTATTGCGCGCCTCGTTGAGAGGGATCTCAAGCACTGTGGCGATCGCCCGGTACGCAAGACCCTCAACCAGCCAGCCAAAGACCCGTCGCTCGCGCTCGGTCAGTTCCGTCAAGAACTCGCTGGCGATCAGACGATCCTCGTGCGCAAGGACGGCCGGTTCGGGTGCGCTCTGCCCCTCCTGTGCCTCGGCCATGAGCCGGAAGCTGGGAGCGTTGCGTGCCAGGATCTTCGTGTGCCGGTGCGCGTCGCGGTGTTCGCGCAGTGCCCGCCGCTTGATCCCGTCGCGCAGCGCGTTGCGCAGATGCTCCTCGCCGGCATAGGGGCGCCGGTAGAGCGCCAGCGCCGTGTTCTGGTAGATGTCCTCGAGTTGCGCTTCGTTCAGCCCACGACACTCCGCAAAACCGCGGGCGATGCGCAGCTCCACCTTCTGCCATTCGCCAAGGAGCTGGCCGACGCGCTCAGACCCAAACGCACGCCGACTCCCGGCTTGAGGCACAACTGCGACCCCTTCCCCCGGTGGGTCACGAGGGCATCCAGCCCCTGCGTTGGCGTCTACCGTGTCCATACATCTATCTCCAGGTCAGTCCTGACCCAGCCGGAAAGTCCCAGCAATTCGGGACAGTTCTGCGGACCCCATTCTACTTGCAACATTTCATTCAAGCGTCAACCATCGGGCACCGTCCAGTCTCGGCAGTCCAAACGTGCCGCATACGCGGTTCGCGTGCTCATCGGTGCGGCACCGCGACGGTCTCCACAACGGCCGCGCCGACCATCACGCACAGGATCAGCGCGAACAGGCCGAACCCTTCCCTGACGGTGAGCGCATGGCGGCGCTGCACGAGCCACGCGCTCGCGCCCGAGCGCAAGGCCGCCCCACTCCAGAGGCAGCTGGGGGAGATAAGGCAGCAGCGCTACGCCGTAGGCGCCGAGCTCGGCACCCACCGGGAGGGTGGTCGCAATGATGCAAGCCAGCAGAACGCCGTCGGTGACATGCCGGGCCAGCCAGTTGCGGTGAGCACCCAGCACGCCGAGCAGCAGCGGCCAGGACACCATCGGGATGTTGTGAGCTGCCAGCCAGAGCACATGCCCGCATTTGGCGGCGGGTTGTGCTGCGCTGAGCGTGGCCCAGCAGCGCGCGCGGGCGTCAGCGGATTGCCCGACGAGAGCCACCAGCGCCGCTGGAGCCAACGTCAACGTCCAGACCACGACGATACGCGAACAGCCATATCGCTGGCAGACCCGCCGGCAGCCACCGTCGCCGCAAAGCGAGCGTTACTCAGTTCTGCGGCAGCCATTCGCTCACCGCATAGCCGCCGGGCACGCGCGCCAGCCGCGCCAGGGTGACGTGATAGGAGGCGGGCAGCCCTTCGTACTGCGTGGAGCCGCCGGTCTGTTCGCGGGTGACGATCGCCCACATCCCAGGCTGTGCCTGGTCGCCGGCGATGCTCACGATCTGCCCGCTGTTCCAGATGCGCCCACGGGCGATCGTCGTGTCCGCCTGGCTCGATGCGGCGGCCTGCTGCTCGGCCAGCCGCGCTGCGCCGACCGACATCGCCGCCAGCCCGCGCTGATTGCTCGTCAGCGTGCGGTAGGTCCAGTTCGAGTAGGAGCTGGCTGAACGCCGCGAGCGCGGCCGACGGTGTGCTCTGCACGTCCATCGGCGCCTGCGACGCTGGCGAGGCGGGCGCCGGAGCCGGTGGCTCGCCGGCGTTCTGCGGCGAGCTCGGTCGAGCTCGTGGTCGGTCCTGCGCTCGGCGCGTCGGGATTGCTGCACCCAGCGAGCGCGACCACGCGTGCAGCCAGGCACGCTGCGCTCAGCTGCTCTGATGCTGCGCCTGTTCATAGGCCGCGGTGGGTGGCGGACGGTCCAGGTCGACCAGTTGGGGACCGAGGCCGAGACGCGCCACTTCGGGCCGGGCTTGCCGGAGTTCGGGCCCCGTGTCGTATGCGGGCTCTTCCACGGTGTCGAAGCGCAGACCGCCGACGTACATGAAGGCGTGCGCGGCGTTGGCGTAGATCGAGACGTAACGGCCGGGGCCAGGTTCGCCGTAGGACTCAAGTTCGGTCGAGTCCTCGGCGTATTCGCCGAACACGCCGCCAGCGTGCAGCACGTAGGAGACCGCCGAGGAGCAGTCATAGCCGGCTGCAGCGTGTTCAGCGAGCGTGCCGTGCGCGCCGCCGTAAAGGTAGCCCGCGTCGAACAGGCGGTTGCCGGCGGCGACCATGCGCTTCACCGCCGCGGGGGCTTCTTCGCCGGCGGCGGCCAGGCCGCTCGGCAGGATCTTCGTCTGCGTGCCCGGCGTGAGCGGCAGCGGAATGCTGCCCGCGCCTTCGACTGCCGGACAGGCCGCGCCCGCTTCGCCGGCGCCGCCGGCTTCGCTGGACGCTGGGAGCGCGCCGAGCGTCGGCGCCGCGCCCGGTGCTCGGCGCGAGCTGCATCTTCGACCGCGCTCTTGGTGATCCCAAGCGGCTGGGCGGCCTGCCACCACACGTCCAGGCGGTAGGGCTGGCCGTTTGCGATGAACTGGCCGGGTCCTTGCCCGTAGCCGAGTGTCGCGCTTGAGCAGCAGGCTGTCGCGTCCGTCGTGAGCGACGCGAAGCCCGGTGAGATACGGAAGGTTGCTCAGCGCGTTCGCGTCGGCGAACGTGAAGCCCCCGGTGTTCGCCGGGTTGCTGTCGAGCACCGACAGCTCGGCGAACGAGTCGGGGTGCGCGGGCAGATAGGACTCGCCGGGATTCGGGATCGAGCCGTAGTCGCCAGAGGTCGGGTCGCCCGGCCCGCCGTACTCGGTCGCGCCGACTTCATACCAGCGCCCCGGCGCCAGTTCCAAGCGGCGCCGCGTAGAGTCCTTGGGCGAGCGGCCCGCCGCCGGCCGGCTGATTGACCTGGCCGACGCTCCCGGCGCCACCACAGGCGCTTTCGGCTTCCTGGGAGAACAAGCCCGCGACCCCGGCGGCCACGAGCACGGGCAGCAGCACGACCATCAGCACGGCGATCAGCAGCACCGTCTGCACCTGCCGGTTTTTCAGCAGCGCTATCGCGATGCGCGCCTGCATCACGCGGCCAGCTCCAGCTCGGCGAGCGCCTGCGTGCGCCAGCTCTCATCCGCGCACAGCAGCAGCGCCTGCCAGCGCTCCTCCCAGGTCTCATCGCCGGTCTGGCGCAGAGCCAGACGGCGCACGGGCTCATCGCGCGCAGGGTCCGAGGTCGCGATCCAATACTCGAGCTCGGCGACGATCGATCTGGACGATCGCCTCGCCGCGGGTGCCGTTCTCGAGATACACGAGTCGCGTACTCGCCGGGGACGGTGCGTCAGCTGCGACATCGCGGCCTCGCGCTCCTCGGTGTTGCTCAGCGCCTCGCGCATTCGTGCCAGCTCCCGGGCCTCCTGGCGCCGGAACAGCCGCATCGCGCGCGTTCGCGAGCAGCGCCTTGCCGTACTCGTTGTCGAAGTCCGAGAGCTGCTGGCTGATCGCGATCAGCCACAGCGCCTAATGGCGGCTACGCCGGCAGAACTCGTTGAACCAGCGGCCCGTGGCGGGCCGCTCGATCAGCTTCCACGCCTCGTCGACCACCAAGAAGCGTCCGGCCGGCCCAGGCGTGCTTGGGGCCTTCGCCGGCGAGGTGCTCGGCGCGGGTGCGCTCGATCCGGCGCTTGACGTGCTCGCAGATCACGAACAGCGCCGCGGCGGCCTTCGCGTCCGGGACGCTCTGCGTGTCGAAGACGACCAGCGGCGCGTCGGGCGGGATCGTCGTCGGGCGGTCGGTGAGGTAGGCGTAGGGGCCGTCGCCGACGTAGTTGTTCAGGCGCATCGAGAGGTTGCGAAGCGCCTCGGCGATCCCGACCGAGCCCTCGCCGCGCTCGCTGTGGTAGCGGCGCTCGAGCTCCTCCTGCAACAGCAGCTCGCGCGGTTCCTCGCCGGTCAGCGCGCAGCGCTCATACACCTCGGCGATCGCCAGGCCGAGCAGGTTGCTCTCGAGGTCTGTGAGCCCGTAGGAGTCGCTGGCCGGCGTGGTGCTCGCCGAGCAGCAGCGCGTGCAGCGCGAGCAGATAGTCGATCTTCTCCGGCGACGACATCGCCGGGGTCCTCGACGTCCCACGAGTTGATCGCGTGCGCGTCGGCGCCGATCTCAACCGACGCTGCGCCGGGGATCAGAGAGGCGAGGAACTCGAAGTGCCCGGCCCGGTCGATGATGAACCCGCTCGCGCCCTGCGCCAGCGCGCGGATCAACAGGATGATCGCCGCCATCGTCTTGCCCGACCCCGTCATCCCGCTGACCAGCAGCAGATGGTTGGGGTGCGCCGCATCGAACGGGTCGAGGCGCTCCAGCGTGCGACCCGGCAGCGCGTAGCCGAGCGGGATGCCGCCGGGGCTGCCGCAGCTCGTCCCGCACCAGCGGGAAGGTGTCCCCGACGTTGCGGCTGACGTACTTGCGCTTGCGGCGCAGCGACGTCGCGGCCGAGCGGCAGCGTGGACTGCCACAGCTGCTGCTTGGGCGAACAGGCCGTGGTGGACCCGCGCGTCGCTTGCCATCGTCACCTCCCGCGCGGTCGCCTGGCACAGCTCCGCCAGCCGTCTCGGGTCCGGTCGCGGCTCGCTGAGCGGCGTGGTAGATGCTCACGCGGTAGATGCCCGCGCCGACGCTCGTGGCGAGCTCGTCGACCAGCTCGGCGGCCTCCTGCTCGCGCACCCGCGCGTCGGGGTCAAGCGGGCGGCCGCGCTGCTCGACGCCGCGGTTGACGCCGTACAGGCGCTTGTAGCGGCGCTTCTGCGCCATCCGCTCGCGGTAGCGCTCGGTCGCCTGGACATGCACGCTCAGCACGAACGGGCTGCGGCGCCTGCATCATGTGAAGCAGCCAGCCGAGCCACGTCTGCTCCGGTGCCAGCGAGACGTAGAAGACCTGCTCCAGCGAGTCGCCAATCCGCACGCGGCTGCGATCAGACAGGTCGATCGCCGCGGTGCAGATCGCCTCGCTCAGCGCCTGCGCGCGAGCGTCCGCCTCATCCTCGCTCTCGCCGACCCTCGCGGGCTGCACGACCTCGCGGCTGCATGAAGCTCGCCGGCAGCGCCCCCGAGCTCTGCGCGTCGGGGTCAAAGCGGCTGTGCAGCAGGTCGAGCACCTCGTGGCCCGACAGCGGCCGTGCCGATAGGCCCATCGCGTCGAGGTCTGCGCGGATGCCTTCGGTGTGGCGCAGCGAGTCACGGATCGCCCGCTCGTGCACCGACTCGCGGATGCGCAGCGCCCGTCCGCGCCGAGTGCCGAGCACCGGCCGGCGCGTCGGCTGCCACGGGCAGACCACGAGGTAGCGAAGCCGCAGCGGGCTGATCGCCCTGGCGGTCTTGCGGATCGACTGCTCCTGGGCGATCCCAAGCCGGCGGATCGCCGTCGCGCGCTCGTGCTCGCCGGCGTCCTCGCGCGGCGCCGGCCGCCTGCTCGCAGCGGTAGGTCTCCTCCGCGAGAAGCTCCTCGACGTCCAGCGGCGTGCCCTGCACATAGAGCTGCAGGGACTGGCGGTCGGGCAGCCGCGCGGCGATCTGCGCGAACGCGCCGGAGATCCGCTCGCCCTCGGCTTGCTCGACCACGAGCGGGTTGACCGTCTCCGACCTCCAGGTAGCGGACATACGTGCCGTCCTCGCTGATCAGCAGCCCGTCAGGCTCGATCGCGGCCACACCCAGCAGGTCACATACGCGACGCTTGCGGCCCATCAGCCCCAGCGCTCCCAAGCCACATCATCCAGAGGCTCCACCGGCGAGCCCTGCCCGACAGGCTCCTCCAGCTGCTGCTGTTCGGTGAGAATCACCACTCCCCGAGCACGGCACGCTTCTCCCGCCGAGCTGACCGGCAAGCGTGTGAGCGCTCCAGCGCCAGCGCCACATCGCGCGCAACAGCACAGCCGAGCTGCAGGCCGCCGCTCTCAGACACATAGGTCAGCGCGGCCGGCAGCCCGATAACGAACACGCAGAGCGTGATCGCGGGCTTCGTGGGCACGTGCGCGAGATGGATCACGCCCAGCAGCACGGCGCTGCCCGCGATCAGCACCGCCCACTGCTTGACGGTGAACCCGACGAGCTTCGGCGCCTCATCCAGCGAACGGAAAGTGCGGTGGATCACGGCCCGCTCCGAGGACGCGGCCTACGCTTGCGAGCCTGCGAGGGCGGGGCAGGCCCGGCCGGCTTGGCCGCCTGGCGCCCCGCGCCCGGTGCAGGGCCGCGCTTGCTTGGAGGCGTGTTTGCCCGTTTGCCTGGGGGCGTCGCTTCGCTACGCGCGTTCGCAGCGACTTTGCGCCCCGGATGAGCGCCCCCAGCTTGAGCTGGCTTTGCCGCTGCCGGCCCGTTCGGCGGCGGCCCCGCCGCCGGCCTGACCACCACCTTCGGAGCGCTCGTGCGCGAGCCCGCAGTCGCGCCCGCGCTGCCTGACCCAGCTCGCCCGCCAGGCCGCGTGCCGGGCGTCTTTGTGCCGCTGCCGCGCGCCGGTGCCCTGCCCGTCGCGTTGCTCGCACCAGCCCGAGGCCCGTGTGCCGGGCGACGAACGCCGGAGCGCGAGCTTGCCGCCATCGCCGCCCGCGCCTCGCGCGGAGCGTTGGCGAGAATCGTTCCCGCCCGCGAGAGGCGTTCGCGCACCCCGCCTGAGCGCGTGGCTGCTCGCCCGCCACCACGGCCCGCCGCGCCGGCTGCCATGCCGCCCACAGCGCCAGCGCCGGCAGCAGCCGGGGTCATCGCCGACACCAAGCCGGTGCGTCGTGCTGCGCCGGCCAAGCCCCGGCGAGCCGCGCCGAGCGGCCCTCCCTCCGGGGCGCCCATCGCGCCAGCGGCGCGACCCGCGCTGCGTCCCAGCGCAGGCATCCCCTCCAATGCCGAAGCTGCGCAGCCGCGCGTGCGCGGCGCGCATCCGCTCGGCTCCCGGCATCGCGCTCTGGCTCTGCGAGCCACCCGCCGCGCCTCCACCGCGCAGCGCGCCGCCGAGGATGTGCCGCAGCTCCCCGAACAGCATCAGCGGCAGCTTCACCGCGAGGATGAAGGTGATCAGCCCCGCAAACGCCGCCGCGATATGCCCAGGCAGCCCACCGGCGCCGTGCGTGACGCTGGTCGCATCCAAGCGTCAGCGCGCCAGCGGTGGCGAACAGGAGCGTCCAGCCGATCGGCACGAGCACGATCGCCGTCAGCGCGTGGCCCCACACCCGCGCCAGATGCGAGAGCTCAGGGATCGGCGCCAGCGCGATGAACGGAGGCCCCGCGCAGAACACCAGCGCCAACAGCACGGTCAACGCCTCCGAGGACGCGAACAGGGCGGCGGCGAAGACGACGCCGACGATCACCAGGAACGCGCCGAACACGCCGCCGGCGCCCAGCAGCAGCGCGCCGCCGAACAGGACGGTGATGATGCTCGCCAGGCCGTTAGCGACGACCGGGAAGCCGAGGATCGCGTGCGTCAACGTGTTCGTGGCGTCGACTACCTGCTCGACCAGCCAGCGGTAGATCACCAGCACGCCGGTCGCCCACGCGCACCGGCCCAGCGCGCTCACCGGATGCGCGGCGCCGGTGAGACCCATCATCCAGTAGCGCAGCGTGCAGACCGCCAACGTCACCGGCATCAGCGACATGCCCAGGTAGGTCATGTCGCTCTCCAGTTCGTCTACGTGCCCCCAAGTCGCGGGGTCCGGCAGCGCGACGAGATGCTGGATCGTGGCGACGGTGCCGTGCTTGAGAAACCCAGGAACCAAGCGCACCCGCGAGCGCCGAGAAGAACCCCTTGGCGATCGCTTCGATGATGCTGTGCAAGCTCGGCAGGCCGAGGAACGCCAGCGGCGCGAACTGCCCTCCGCCGCCCGTAGCGGCGGAGGCTGCCGGCGCGCACACGAGCATCAAGCAGAGCGAGCCCGTGACCGCCGCCGGCAGCAACCGTGCGTGTCCGCGAAAGAGCACCGCACACGCCCTTTACGCGACGATCCCGCTGATCGAGGCGAGGATCGCCAAGACCCACGAGCGTCTTGATCGCCACGTCATGCGCGCGGGAGTGCCCGGCCATGAACATGATCCCGACGACCGCGATCACGAGGCTCATCGCCGTGCCGCCGAGCCACACCAGGCTGCCCTTCAGCTTTTCAACGAAGTTCTGAACCCCGGTGATCGGCGTGCCTTTAAATGCACCCGCGGCGTTCAGCGCGTGCGCGTGGGAATCCGGGAACGCCACCAGAACCGCAACCGCGAGCACGGTCCCCGTCAGCGTCCCCAAGGCCAGCAGCAGAGCCGCTCGCCTTCGATCTCGACAGGCGAGCGCCCGTCTGAATGTGAGCGCCATCACTGGCCTCACCTCCTTTGTGTTGGGTTGCAAGCTCACGGCGAGAACAGGCCCCCTCTGCTCTGTTCAGGCGCTGGGGCAGGCGGCGCGCTCGCCTGCGGCGGCACACCTGCTGAGGGCTGCGGCGCTGGCGCTTGCCTTGGAGACGGCGCGACCGTTTCCCTGACGGCAGGCGCCACCGGATGCACAAGCCGCGGCGCACGGTGCTGGACTGGTCGAGATGGCCCAGCGCGCGAAGCCCGATGCTGGACGGTGTATGGGCGCGGGGATCGCGCCGCCGCCGTACTAGGCGCGTTCGACCTCTGTGCTGCTGGCGGTTTCAGAGCGGGAGCGCGATCCCTCGCGCCAAGCGCATGGCTCGGCGCAACCACGCCGGCCGCCGCAGGACGCGCGTGGCGGCCGTCCAGTACCGAGGCGGCGCCGACGACCATCCACAAGGCGAGCGCCGCGCCGACAGTGCCCGCGAGCACCCGATGCTCGCCCAGCCATCCACGCACACGGCCCCGATCGCCGAGTCCACGCACCACGCGCCGACGCGGATAAGCGCGGCGCCAGCCGGGGCCGCTACGCCCGGCCAGCACATCCTCGACATGCACCACGAAGTCCTCGTGCGGGAACTCGCGCTCGCCAAGCTCGCCCGCGAGTTCGTCCTCGAGCGCGCCAGCTGGCGCGTCGAGCTCCGGTGGCCACTCGCCCAACGGCTGAGCGGCGGCCTGCGCAAGCGCGTGCAGACTCGCCGCTGCATCGGGGACAAAGGGCGGGGGCTCCACTGGCGCCGGCAAGCGTTGAGCGCGGCCGCGCTTGCGCCGCCGCGCCCGCACCGGCACCGTCGGCGTGCTCAGTGAATCGCCCGCCGGCTCCGCCAAGAGCAGCTCGTCATCCGACGCGCTGCCGGCAGCCGTGGGGGCCTCCGCGTCGCCGTCAAGCGGCTCGCCTCCGGGAGCCGCGACGTACAGCGTCACCATCCCGTTGCGAGCCAGGCCGCTGCCTGCCGCAGGGTCCTGCGCGACGACGAGACCGACCAGCTCCGCCGGGCAGCCAAACGAGCGATCAAGACCAGGACGCAACCCGGCACGACGCACCGCCTGAGCCGCCTCGCCGGCTGGCTGGCCCACGTAGTCGCCGACCGCCTGGCTGCCAGAGCCGCCGCCGCGGCGAGCGGTCTTCGCGCGCTGGCTCACGCGCTCGGGTACTGCTGTTCTATCGGTCATCGGCGTTACTGACCTCAAGCGCCCCAGACCGGCCAACGAATTAGGTTGGCGCGGAAGCTGGGGTTCGCTGGTAGCCGCCGATACGCAGGTCAGCCTCCTCTTCGAGTAGCTCATTGGCCCAGTTGTGTGCGGGCTTAAACCACTGTCGGAGGAGGCTGGATGCAGAGGATGACGGACGTGACTGCGACTGTCTACGCGGGCGAGCCCGCGTGGACAGTCGGCATCGATCTCGGGCGCCGCGCTGCACACGAAGCGGTGTTGCGCGCACCGGATGGGACCGATCGGCGACTCAGGTTCAAGCATTCCCGCGACGGGATCGACGGGTTCGTCGGCGAGCTCGCCGGGCTTGATGGGCGCGTCCTGGCGATCATCGAGCCGACCGCGACGCGCTGGCAGGCGCTCGCGGAGGAGCTCTCCGGGCAGGGCGTTGAGGTGCGCCAGGTCCACGCAGCGACCGTCGCGAAGCTCCGCGGCGCGTTGGATGTCACGGGCGCGAAGTCTGATCGTGTGGACGCGCGCACCCTCGCTGGCGCGGCTGGCTATTCCCATCTCGTGCGGCCCGACGCGCCAGCGGTCGCGTGCGCGCACGCGCTGTGCTTGGAGCGGCTGCGCCTTCGCCGTGAGCGCCGCCGGCTTCGCGGAGCTGTGAAGGTTTGCCTGGACACGATCTGGCCCGAGTTCCTGCAGACCTTCCGCGGCGGCGAGCGAGGCATCACAGCACGCGCCGTGATCGCTGTCACCGGCGGAGACCCCGCGCGCGCAACCAGGCTCGGCGCGCAAGAGCTTGAGCGTCGAGTCCGGGCAGCCGCACCCGGACGACATATCGCCCGCAACAAGATCAAGCAGCTGATCGAGAAGACCAGCCGCCCCGTCGGATACCGCGCTGCCAGGACTGCCTATGCCGCCCGACTGCAGCGGCTGATGAGACGTCGCGCGCTCGTCGAAGGCCAGCTCGATGCGCTCGAGGAAGAACTTCTGCGCCTCTACCCCCGGCTACCAGGAGCGCAGCGGCTGCGCAGCCTGCCGGGCCTCAGAGAACTCGACCGTGCGCTGCTCCTCGCCGCCGCAGGCGACGTCCGCAGGCTCAGGTCCCCCCGCGCGCTCGGCAAGCTCGGCGGCTGCGCACCAATCGCCCGCGACTCCGGGCAAAGCACCCCAAAACGCAAGATCTCCGAGCGCTGCCGCTACCAGCTGCGCGACGCCGCGTTCCAAGCCACCCGACGAATCATTCGTGCCTGCCCAGCGTTCAGAGCGCTCTACCACACGCTGCGCCAACGACTCACCGCCACACAAGCCGTGATCGCCTGCGCAAATCGACTGCTGCGCGTGATTTGGCGCTTGGTCAACAGCGACGTCGACTACAACTCCGCGAAGGTTGCCCCTGCCCTGAACCGATAGCCCACACGCCGTCACGGCTGCCGCCTCACCAGACCGACCGAGCGCAAGCCCGCATTCGTAATTTTGAGCCCTCTCGAGCTCGCTTTGAAACAAGGGCCCCTGCGCACGCCAAAGACCGCACAAGACCCCCGGCCACCAAAGGCCGCAACCGCACCTAATCAGGCCACGGCGTGCCACCTCACCGCTCACGAAACGCCACCCACGAAGCGCACAGCCAGCCCCCCCAACAACCGCGCCAACAGCGCGGACGAACACCCCTGCCAACACAAAACTTGACAAAACGCCAAAGACCAGTTTCTCACGCACCCGGCGAGGCGCCCAAAATGCACGCGCCCCGCTGACAGCCAACTGTCAGACGAACGAGTGGCAGACAGACAAGTGGCAGACGTTTAGCTGCGACCAGCCAGCAGTTGCGCGTAGCGCGCGAACCGCGGGTCCTCAAACCAGCCTGGTGCGCGGACGACCGCGGGCGGCAGGTCGCGGTAGACGAGCACCGCGCGCCCGCGGCCGATCTGCCGAAGCCACGGCGACGGCGCCGCCTTCTGATGACCGATGCTCAGCGTGTGCCGCGCCAAGCCCGTTGACGTGGACGCGTTGGCGACCGGCTCCTCGCCGAGCAGTTCCGTGAGGTATCCGGCGCTCGTCGGCTCGGCCAAAGGCGGGATGAACACCTGCGCGGTCGACGCAGCGCAGATCGCGTCGCGGGCTGCGCGACCGTAGCGCTGGTCGATCTGCGCGATCGACTGCCAGATCGTTGCGATCACGATGCCGTGGTCTCCGCACTGCGACAGCCACGGCGCGAGGTTGCGGACCGGCGCGATGTTCGCCGCCTCGTCCATCAGGATGAACAACCGCGGGTCAAGCACACCGCTCACGCGGGCCTTGACGATCGCCGCCTCGTACATCGCGGCCACCAGCGCCAGGATCACCGGCCGCAGCGCATCCTGGTCGTGTCCGGCCGCCACGACGTAGATCGTGTTGGCCTGCCCGTCGAGGAACCGCTCGGGGGTGAGATCGCCGACGGCGCACGCGGCGACCTGCGGGTAGCGGTAGGCGCGCAGCAAATTCAGCGCGCTCATCACCGTCGTCTCGCGGTTTCGCTCGTCGCGGCGGCTCGACGCCCTCGAGCTGGTCTGCCGCCGCCGAGGCGCCCGCTGCCTTCAAGCAGGCGATCGCGTCTGTGAAGTCACGCGCGTCCAGCCACCGGACCAGCTCGCTCATGCTCTCACCGGCGATCGCGGCGGCGTGCAGCAAGGGCGCCAACATGCTCGCCGCCTCCTTGTCCCAAAACTCGTTGGCGGCGTTGCTGCTATCCGGGTGCGCCGCCGACGCGAGCGCTTCACCTGCACGGATCGCGCCAGGCCAGCTACGCGCCGGGATCAACGGCGTGAAGCCAGCGCTTGAACGGTCGCCGAAGGGGTCATAGACCCACACGCGGCCGAGGCTGCGACGGTAGGGCGCGGTCGCGTCATAGATGTCGCGCTTGGTGGAGAGAACCAGCGCCGGCCCGCGGTGATCCAAAAGCCACGGCACCACATAGCCGCTGGACTTGCCCGCCCGCGGCGGCGCGACGACCATCGGCTGCACCTCAAGCTCAGCCGCCAACGTCCGTGCCGGCACCCGTCCGATCACGCCGAGGTAGGGGCGGCCCGAGGCTGGCCCCTGCACCCATAGCCGGCGCAGGTCTGTCGGCACCGCCCACGTGCGCGAGCGCACCCAGCCGCGATCCACGGCACGCCGCGCGATGGTGCGCTGCTCCTTCCCCAACGGCGAGCCGGCCCGCCACGAGCGCACACGGCGATAGACCTTCCACGCCGCCCAGCAGAGCAACGCCAGCGAGAAGAAGGCGACGAGCGCGTAGGCGGGCGCCCCCGGCGCAGCCGCTCGCTCGGCTGCCCTCGGAAACGCACGGCACGGCGTGCTCCAGCCACCGCGGATGACAAGCCGCCACATCGCACGTCGCGGCGTCGCCGGCCGGCAGCCGCATCGGTGCTCGCAGCGACACCAGGCACGCCGCCTGTGTCCAGCACCACGGCACCACGCCACTGACAAGACCGGCAAGCGCGAGCACGGCGATGGCCGAGGTGAGCATCCTCGTCGCCGGGCGCCGCCCAACGGTGTGAATCCTCATGCGGTGCCCGCCTTCGCATGGCAGCCAGGCACATCCAGTTGCGCTGCGCGCGCTGGTCTGGTGTCGGTCATCGCTGCTACTGACCTCCAGCGGCCCACACCGGCCAACGACTTTCGGCACCTTCACCCTCAGCTACACGGTCAGCTCAACCTCAGCGCGACGGTTAGACCTTGTGCTCGTTGCTCGCGGACGGTCGCCGCCGCGAAAACTCGTTGGCCGTTGGCGAGGGCTTGTGGTCAGTACCCACACAGGCCGCCGTATCTGACGCGGCCGGGATACGCAAGGAGAAACAGACAATGCCGTCCAGCCGACGATCAAGAACGGGTCACGCTCAGCTGCAAAGAGATGAACCGACTGGCTGTTCAAGCAGTCCTCGTTGGTTGTCGGCACGTCGTGTCTTGCCCCATTTTGGACACCGCCGGACTAGCGCTTCGGCCCCCTTACGGGGGCTCCCCTTCGCCCTTACGGGCTTCGGCTCCGCGCGCCGGTCGGCGTCTTTTTTGGGCTGCGTCACTAGCACCACCAACCACCAAACAGGAGGAACAGCAATGAACAACATCAACCGAGTCGTCATCACCGGCAACCTGACCGCCGACCCCGAGCTGCGCTCGACGCCGAGCGGAACTCCGGTCTGCAGTCTGCGGATCGCCTGCAACACGCGCCGCAAGAGCGGCGAGGAGTGGGTGGACAAGCCCAACTACTTCAACGTCACCGTGTGGGGCGGACAGGGCGAGAACGCCGCCCGGTATCTCTCCAAGGGCCGTCCCGTCGCGGTCGACGGGCGCCTGGAGTGGCGCGAGTGGGAGACCCAGGAGGGCGACAAGCGTCAGGCCGTGGACATCATCGCCGACTCCGTGCAGTTCCTGAACAGCGGGAACGGCGCGGGCAACGGCGCGGGGAACGGCGGCGAGGAGCGCGAGCTGGCCACGGTCGGCGCCGGCGCAGAGGAGGACACCCCGTTCTAGGGCTCAAGGCGGCCCGCGCCCCCCACCGGGGCGCGGGCCGCAAGCTCACAGCCAACGGGACACGACCATGAACCAGACCACCGCTTTCGACCAAGCCCTCGAGGCAGTTCGAGCGCGCGATGCCCGCCTGCGCGCGATGTGGGAGATAACCCCAGCTCAGCGAATCGCCGCGATGCGCCGCGGCGAGCTCACGCTCGAGCAGTGCGCCGCGTGGGCCGCGCGCCACCCCGATCAGATGCCGCTGCTCAACGGCGAGTTCGAGTACCTCGCGGCCTTCACCCCGGAGGTCCGCGATTGAGCCTCCCTGAATGCCACCCCGACGAACTGCTGACCTACCTCCGCATCCTCGCGGAAGACTCGCGGGCCACCCAGTTCTTTGACCTGCGCTACAGCCCGCCCGCAGGAGTGATGCGCCGGCGCTACGTCTCGGTTCTGCGCCTGCAGCAGATCGCCGAGCGGATCACGGAGCTAGCGGCTGGCGCCGACGTGTATGTCGGGGCGGCGCTGCGCGACCGCGCCCGCGGAGACAAGACCGCGATCAGCGGCTCTCATCTGCTCTATATCGAGTGCGACGACCCAGCCGCCCGCGAGCGGCTTGAAGGCTTCGCCTGCCCACCCTCGATGGTGATCGCCTCCGGCTCACCAGGGCACCTGCACATCTACTGGCGGCTGCGTGAGCGCGCGAGCCCCGCCACGATCGAGAGCGCCAACCGCAGGCTCGCGCTCGGCCTGCACGGTGAGCCCGGATGCGCCGACATCGTACGGATGCTCAGGCCGCCCGAAAGCCTCAACCACAAGCACACACCGCCGGCACCAGTCAGGCTCCTCGAGCACGATGCCGGCGCGCGCTACGCGCTCGCCGATGTCCTCACCCGGCTTCCCCATGATCCACAGCCTCACCATGAGCGGCCGGCGTGGTCGGCGAGCCGCCGCGTTGGGCGCACCGCTCTTGACCGAGAGCTGCTCGCCATCCCCGCAGCCGACTATGTGCGCGTCCTGACGGGACGAGAGCCCAACCGTGCCGGCAAGGTGCTCTGCCCGTTTCATGAGGAGACCCAGCCGAGCCTTCAGCTCTACCCTGACGGCACCTTCTACTGCTTCGGCGCGCACTGCAAAAGGGGCGGCACCATCTTCGACTTCGCGGCGCTTTTGTGGGACAGCGGCACCCGCGAACGCGACTTCCTGAAGCTGCGCCGCCGCCTCGCGCGCACTTTCCGGCTCACAGAACCCGCCAGCGAGGTGTCCCGGTGAGCCCCAGGTCAACTGCACTCGCGCGGCTGCGAGGGCAGCTCGCCATGCCGCTCTACCTGCTCGCAGCAGTGCTGCTCGTCGGCTGCGCGCCGCCCAGCGAAACCGGATGGTCGAGCGTTGACCGGCCGCCGTCTCGGTGCGTCCAGCATGACGGCCTGCCCGATTCTCGCTGCACGCCCGGAGCCGTCCATTCCGGGGTGCCGCTGGCCACGATCTGCGCGTTCGGGTACAGCCGCTCCGTGCGACCGCCCGAGAGTTTCACCGAGCCGCTGAAGCTCG
Organism: uncultured Solirubrobacterales bacterium; assembly: GCA_963827045.1. Lineage (GTDB taxonomy): Bacteria > Actinomycetota > Thermoleophilia > Solirubrobacterales > Solirubrobacteraceae > Palsa-744. The sequence continues at coordinate 16,657 of CAWGZH010000001.1, read as the reverse complement.
CTCAGATGCGCGCCTACGGCCTACCAGGTCCTCCGAGCGATTACGAGGAGGACCACCTCGTACCGCTCTCGATCGGCGGGGCGCCACGTGACCCCCGCAACCTCTGGCCTGAGCTGCGCACCGGCCCCAACAACGCCGAGCAAAAGGACCAGCTCGAGACCTGGGTAGCGCGGATGGCCTGCGCCGGACGCATACCTCTGGCTCGCCTGCAGCACGAGATGGCAAGGGACTGGATCGCGCTCTACCGCGCCGCCGGCGGCGAGCGCGTCCTGCGGGCCTACACGCCCGGCGGCTAGGCGCGTAGCGCACAGCCTCGGCTAGCCTGAGAGCTGGCCTCCAGCGCTCCCGAAGCCTCGGTCGCATCGTCGCGCTACGGTTCGGTGACTATGAGCGGGCGGCGCAAAGTTCCACTGAGAGTCACCCTCGACGGTCGCCAAGTCGCCAGCGAGACGACCTGCATTTGTGCAGGAGCCTACGTGCTGACGATCGCCACAACCCTGCCCGACCACGGGCTCGCGCTGGAGGTTCACTCCACTTTCGTCGGCCACCAGGGCGTGCCGACGTGCGTTACGCACCTGACGCTCGGACCCGTCAACCACGATCCCGTGATCGCCCAAGTCGAGCACCCTCACGCAAGCCTCGACCCGGTGCTCAGGCCCAGGGAGTGTGCCTACGAGCACGTCCAGATCGTGCTTGAGACGCTTAAGCAGCTCGGATACGAGGCGGCGATCGAGGTGCCCGACGATGCCTTTGAGGATCTGGAGCGCGTAGAGCCCCGCTGACGCCTGCGCGGCACGCGCCGACCCTTTCGAGCGACCCAACAGCTCCGGGCGTCGAGCCGAGGTCCCCTCCGATGATCGCACGCTGCGCGTGCGGGTTGATCGGGGATCGGCTCCGCACCGGCAGGGCCGCCTACCGAAAGGAAAGCGTGATGCCACACAACGCTGTCAGCTCGTCCGCACAGCCGCTCCCCACCTACGCCGGCATCGGCTCACGCGCCACGCCGCCCGCCGTGCTTGACGTGATGGCCGGCGCGGCGCGCTGGCTCTCGACCACGGGATGGGTGCTGCGCACGGGCATGGCCACCGGCGCCGACCAGGCGTTCTGCCGTGGCGCCAGCACGCGCGGGCCGTTGGAGCTTTACCTGCCCTGGCCGACCTTCGAGGCGGATGCCCAGGCGCCGAGCCGAGGCTCAGAGCAGTTCGTGCTCGGGCAGCCCACGCCGGCGGCCTACGAGCTGGCGGCAACGTTTCACCCTGCCTGGTCTCGGCTGCCGCGGGCCGTTCGCGCTCTACACGCACGCAACTGTCATCAGGTGCTCGGCGCCGATCTGCAAAGCCCGGCACGCTTCGTCTTGTGCTGGACCCCTGACGGCAGCCTCGACGGCCGTGGGCGGCGTGTCGGCGGGACCGGCCAGGCGCTGCGCATCGCCCACCACCGCGGCATCCCCGTCTTCAACCTCGCTCGACTGGAGCACGTGAAGCGGCTCACCGCAGCGATGTCGTGACACTCAGCTCGTTTGCGGAGTCACACATTCACAAAAGGTAAGTGTGAATGGTGGGGCGCCGGCAGCCCCATTGTCGCACCCCTGCCGGGGTGCGTAGGGCCGCCTACCGGCACCCGCACCAAGCGGGAGCCCTGTCAGTGAAAGGACGCTCGCCGTGTACGAGTCCTACAACGCCGCAATCATCCTCTGGCCCGCCACGCCACTACCCGCCAACGTCGCAGCCGAGCTGCACAACGCCGGCGTCGACCTCACCGCAAAGAAGGTGAACGGCGGCAGGCTCGCCGCCAAGTGCTCACCCGAGGGCACCGTCGTCCTCGACCTGACGTTCGAGTCCCGCCAGTGGGGGCTCGACGGCATGGAAGCGGTGCTCGCCACGCTGCGCCTCGCCCGCATCTCCTACGTCGCCTGGGACGTGCGCGAGGGCGAGATCGCCGGCACCGGCCGCGAGTTCCAGCCTGAGCGGGGCATCGAGCGGTACTTCAGCGTGATGGCCGACGGCGAACCGATCCTCACCGCCAGCGACCTCGAGGAGTTCGAGGGCCGCTTCGGCACCGCCGAGACGCTCCTCAACAGCATCCGCGGATGGCTGCGCCTGCCCACACCCGAGGATCTCACCGACCTCGGCCTGGACGAGCTGAGCATCCCGATCGTGCCCGAGGAGGAAGACGAAGACGACGACCGCGTGGAGATCATCGGCGCCGTCGAGGACCCGCCCAGCGCGTGCCTGGCGCACGCCGGCGAGTAGGGCGGTCGATCCCGCCCCAGCCTGGCACGCCCTGCGGGCGCGCTTGAGGGCGGGGAATCGCCCGCCTACCAGGGGCGGGCTACCTACCAACAGGAGGCATCATGGGCTGGACCGGCGGAGCACTACAAGGTCCGTTCACCGCACGCGCGGCAATCGAGTTCGAGCTCGGCGCGGAGTTCCTGACGCGCGTGATCGACACCGCGCGCTACGGCACCGTCATCTACGCCGCCGTGCGCGCACGCGACGAACAACAGATATGGGGCCTCGTGCTGCTCGCCGAGCGTCGGGGCGGCGTTCTCTACACCAAGCCGATCAGCGAGGACATGGGACCCAGCGAGGATCACTGCCCAGCTCGCATTCTCGATCTGCTGACCGAGCCCAGCAACGATTGGGCACGCCAGTGGCGCGAACGCTGCCGCGCCCGCCTGGCCAAGCCACGGCCGCGCGATGGTCAGACCGTCACCTTCTCGGAGGCGATCACGTTCACCAACGGCCAAACGCACAACACCTTCACCTACCAGGGCGGCTCGCGCTTTCGCACCGACGACGGCTGCCTGTGTCGCATCACGCGCTGGCGAGAGCTTGACTTCACCGTAGCGCAGTGAACGCAGCCCGCTGACTCGCAAGAGAGCTAGAAGTCGCTACTCCAGGCCGGGTTCAAGCACATCCCTGAAGGCCAGCAGACCGGCTTACAGGGCGCGTAAAGCCCTGCGCTGCGCGTCGCCTGCGGCGATCCCTCCGGGACAGGGCTTGACCCGCCCCGCCGGCCCGCTCAAGGCCGGAACGTGCCCGACCCCGACCTCAAGGAGACAGCGATGAACAAGCCCACCCGGCGACCCAGCGGTCTACTCGTCCCAGCGCGTGTGCAGCTCGGCAAGCCACGCGCGGTGCACTGCAAGTGCGAGCGCCACCATGTATATGTGGGGCGCAACCCGAAGTGGATGCCCCCCTCGAAGTGGGGCAACCCATTCGTGGTTGGCAAGCACGGCGCGCGGGGCGAGTGCATCGCGCTGTATGAAGCGTGGCTGCGCGAGAACACGGCGCTGTTCGCAGCGCTGGATGAGCTGCGAGGGCTGGTACTCGGATGCTGGTGCGCGCCGCGCGCTTGCCACGGCGATGTGCTGGTGCACTTGGCAAACGCGAACACGGCAGAGCGCGAGCGTTGGCTGGCGCTCGCCGCGTAGGCGCTAGCGGCACAGCTCGGCTGCCGGCAGCCGCAAATGATCGCACCCCTGCGGGGTGCGTGGCGGCTGCCACCGGCATCCGCAAACGGCGGGCGCCACGGGCCAGCAAGAAAGAAGGTGAAGCGTGACCATTACCAGTACAGCGGCCGCCGAGCAGACCGACAGTCACACAAATCTTGTCTGCATGTGCTGCGGCCACATCCAGCCAGTGCGCCGTAACCAGCTCCCGTCCCGCTGCGAGCACTGTCGAGAGTCGTTCACCGGCTGCGGCTACCTGCTCGACGATGCCAGCGACGCCGAGGCGCTCTCACAGGAAGTCCTCGACAGCAAAGCCATCTCCCACACAAGCGGGGTCCGCGTATGAGCACGTCCGCTTCACCAATAACGATCAGCTACAGCGGTGCACCTGTGAAGGTCGACGGGCGACGGATCACGCGCGAGATGTGGGTCCCCAATCTCGGCCGCAACGATCCGCTGCAAGCCGACCAGAACCCCGGCGAAGTCGCTGTGCGCCTGTTCGAGCAGGCTACCGCGGCGCGCGCTCTGGTGATCCCCAGCGAGCTGGGCGCCGAGTGCTACGGCGACAGCGACGCCGACGGCGGCGGCTTCATTCTCACCATCTCCCCGATCTGTGGAAGCGCGGGCGTCACCTGCGGTTGGCGTGATGTCGAAAACATCGTATGTCCCGAGGGCGACCCACGGCCCGACAACGATCGCCGACTCGTCAAAGAAGCACTGCAGTTCGTGGCCGGTGAGCTAAACGCAGCCCTGGGCATCCGTGCCAGCCGGTCGTCGGAGAGTTAACACGAGAGTCCTATCACACCCCTCCCTGCGAGATCGGCTTACGCCTTCAAGCAATTGAGAATCGCCCCCTGGCGGGGGCGCAGAGATTTCACATTATCAATTGCTTGACTCGCCTTCCGGGGCGTGATGAACAGAGGGCAAGTTCACAAGTTCACCACAGAAAGGACTTTCACACTATGAGCCCTCTCACAAAAGCATCCGGCGCATCCCCCAAGCAGCTCTCCTACCTCAAGGACCTTGCCTCACAGACGGGCACGACGTTCACCATGCCACGCAGCGGCTACCGGGCTGGGCGTGAAATCGAACGGCTGAGGGCGCTCAAGGCGAGGCGCGGGCGTTGTCTGGAAACCCCCCGGCTGGAGCTGGACCCGGTGGAGCAGCCCTACGCGACTGAGCAGAAGCCCGGCGAGGTCATTGGCTACGGTGCGAGCGCAAGGCGCGCGGACCCGGCCCCGCGGGGTGCAGCGCCAGTGCCACGACGGACAGACGAGCCGTTCGAGCTGGGGCGCTACGTGACACGCTCAGGGGAACACCGCGCTCTGTACGGCATCCGCGTGGACGGCAAGCCGAGGATCATCGACGCTGCCACAGAGGGGACAGGGCGCATCTACACCGTAGAGCAGGAGCTGCGGGACAAAGGCGGCTATGGCGAAGTCAAGGCGCTGGTAGCTGACTATCTGGAGCAGGCCGGTGAGCTGGGGCGCATCCCGATGGCCCCAGCGCCGCGGCGCGAGTCGGTGGGTGCGGATGCCTAACACCTGCGCGGTGTCCAGCGCGCCCCCGTTGGTCACTCGATCGACGGGGGCGGCGAAGGCCGTCGCCCTCGGGATTGTGGCACACCCGTCCGGGCGTGCCTGGGCTTGGGCTCCGCGGCTCCGCACCCGGCGGGGCCACACTCCAGATCGGAGGCCCGGCAATGGCTAACGACCCCGAGGTCGTCCTCATCGTTGGTGAAAGACCGTCGAGCGATCCACTCGCACGCGAGCTTGTCCTCGACGGCTACCGGGTGCTGCGCGCCCCTCGCGTTCTTCGACTCTGCCGAGTGCTCGCCGAACCCGACGAGATCGACCTCATCATCCTCACCCCAACTCCACAGCAGGCCAGCCGGCTTCACTCAGTACGCGCGCTGCGCGCGGGCGAGCTCGATCCCGAGATCAACCCCGGCGTGCGCGTCCTGTGGGTCGGCGCCAGCGAGGAGGTTGCCGAGGTGCTGCGCGCGTTCGAGGCCGGCGCCGACGATGTGATTCGCTCACCGTTCCTGCACGCAGAGCTGCTTGCCCGCGTGCGCGCGCTCCTGCGCCGCGGCATCCTCAGCTCCGCCGGGGTGATCCAGTTCGGGGCGCTTCGGATCGACACCAACGCTCACGCAGCCACGTTCGCATCCACGCCCGTGCACCTGCGCCGCCTCGAGTACGCACTGCTCGCTCACCTCGCACGCGATCCTGGCCGCGTCTACACCAAGCAGGACCTGCTACGCGAACTGTGGGGTTATCAGGGCACCGGCTCCACGCGGACGGTTGACACGCACGCCTGTCGCCTGCGGCGCGCGCTCGTGGACGCTGGCGCGTCCGGCTGGCTGATCGCCGTGCGCGGCGTCGGCTATCGCCTCGCGCCCGACGGGCACGGCGAGCTGCATCTGCTGCCGGGGCGACGTAGCGCCTGAGCGCGGACGACGGGCCTCGCCCTCCCGATGATCGCACGCTGCGCGTGCGCGGGAGTCGGGCAACGGCCCGCGCCCGGCGGGCTCAGACCCGTGCGAAGGGAGAACCGTGAGCACGACCACCGCAGCACCCGCAAATCCTCCGACCACGCCAGCGCCGCAAGCCAACGCGACCGCGCGCACCCAAAGCCTTGGCAGATACCACGCGCCCGAGACTGGACAGGAGCGCGAGGTGCTGCGCGTCCAGCGCCCCGACGGCAGCGCGCTCGTCGTCGACTACGAACTCGGCACCCTCAGCGACGGGCGCCTGGTCGCCCATCTCTCGCCGGACGAGCCGCCTGAGAACGCTCAGATCGTCAGCGAGCTGTACCTCGCCGATGATGAGCGCCGGGGTCGCTGCCGCGCGGTGACACCCGAGGACTTCCAGGCCACCCGTCACGCCACGCCAGCTTCGTCCCGCAACCACGGGCCGCAGGCGGTCAGCCGACTGCAGGACGCCGCCGGTCACGTCTACCGCATCAGCGAAGTGCAGGTGCCCGGCCACGCGCCCGAGCTTCGCTGGACGCGCGCTCACGATCCAGGTCGGGAGGATGACTGCGAAGCTCTCACTCTCCGCGAGGTCGTCGGCAGCCTCGAAGCCTACGAGCCGGCCCGAACGCTGACGCGCGAAGCGATCGCCCGCTGCGGTGAACACATCTCCACGCGGCGCCTGCGAGAGGAGGCACAGCGGCTCGCCGACAGCGCGATCGTGCTCAACCGCGGCCTGCGCGAAGCGGTCAAGCGGGAGCTCCGTTTCGGCGTGGTGACGATGAGCGGCATCGCCGCGCGCTGCGGCCGGCTCAGGCGTGACCCTCCCGGCGGTCGTACCGGCGAATCGAGCTGGCTTGCACGCCGGATCGGCGAGATGCCGGAGGCAGGCGAGGAGAAGCCCTGCCCGTGGGTTCACATCGACGTGCTCGCGCTGATCGCGCGAGACGGGCTCGGCATCTGCCCACGCGAGGTCGAACTTTGAGCACTCTCGACGAACGCCGAAACGCCGCCCGCAAGGCCGCCAGCCGACTGATGCGCGCCGGTCTGGACTGCGGCCGGGACCTGAGATCACCCGCGGCGCTCGACTGGCTCGCCGACGTAGCGCATCACATCGGCAGCCTCGACCCGATCGAGATCGGCGCCGGCGCGATCCTCGAAAGCAGCGGCCACGCACGCGGCAACGAGCAGCTGACGCTTCGGGAGAGCTAATGCTGTTGCTCGCAACCCAGGCCGAGCCGCAGATGATCGAGCACGCCCACCCGAATCTCGGACGCCTGATCCAGCCGCGCCACTGCAACGCCTTGGCGGCGACGATCGAGCGTGGCATCCCGTGGGCGGCCGACAACGACTGTTACCAGGGCCTCGACTCTCACGCCTACTACGCGATGCTCGATCGTCTGCATCACGTCGGCGGCCGCTGCTTGTTCGTGGCCGTGCCCGACGTGGTGGGCGACGCGCACCAGACCGCACGCCAGTTCGAGCGCTGGTGGACCGGCCCCGCGCGCCGCGGCCTGCCGATCGCCCTGGTAGCACAGGACGGCCTTGAGCACATGGCGCAGTGGGTGGGCATGGCCTGGCCGCGCATCGACGCGCTGTTCATCGGCGGCTCGACCAGCTGGAAGCTCGGCCCGGCCGCACGCGCGCTCGTGCGCGAGGCCAAGCGTCGAAACCTGTGGGTTCACATGGGGCGCGTCAACAGCGTCAAGCGAATCGCCTACGCGACCGAGATCGGCTGCGACAGCATCGACGGCACCGGCTGGGTGTGCTGGCGCAACATCCGCCTGCCCGAAGGCTTGCAGGCCGCCAGCGCACCACCACGGCGGGCGCTCCCCGGTTTCGACCGGGACGCCACCCGCGAGCTGCCCTACCGCGAAAGGCCGGCACCCGCCACGGCATCGCGCGCCGCCGCTGCGTCCACTCACCAGCAGCTCACCCTCTGCGATCTCGAGCGGGGTGCCGCCTGATGCGCGTGTAGCCGGCGCGGACCTCGCCCTTCCGATTTTCGCACGCTGCGCGTGCGCGGGAGTCGGGCAACGGCCCGCACACGGCGGGCCTCAACCCACGAAGGGACGGGACCTCAATGGACTCTGCACTTTCACCTACGCCACACGAAGCCAGTCAGCAAATGCTTCGCGTCTCAGACAGCCGGGACGGTGCCGGAAGCGGTCCAGCTATACCGATCAACGGAGATGTTCCCGGCGGCCTCGATGACCTGCTCCCTGGCGGGTTCATGGAGGCTTTCGATGCCGCGATGAGCAGCATGGAGATCGCCGAGGGCCTGATCGAAGAACTCGGTCAGCAGCACCCAGAGAGCGCTGACCTGATCTGGCACAGCATGAGCCTGCTGCGTCCCACGCACAGCCTCATGCACAAGACGGACATGATCTACCGATCCCATTGCCGAGAGATCCTGCAGCGCATCATCGACGGCGCTGACACCCGGCCTAGGACCGCGGCCGAGTGCTGCATCGTCTGCTGTGAGACAAGCCAGATCGCTCCGTTGACGGTGGCAGGCGTTGGGACCTACATGCGCATGTGGCAGGCAGCTGGTCTGCCGGACACCGGGGCTGGCGTCTCCGCTGAGCACCACGAGGCAATACGAGGCCCGGCGATCGACGAGCACGAGCGCATGATGCGCAGGAAGCTCTCCCAGCCCTGGCGGAAGCTCCCCGGCGTCATCGAGCACTCGCCGAGCTGCCCTGCCACGCTCGCCAGCTAGAGGCAGCGGTCGAGCAAGTGGTGACTACGCCAGCGCCTTGAACGCTCCTCCGTTGCGGCCGTCGCCTCTCCCAGGCTCGCACACCCTGCGGGTGTGCCGGGTCGGGCTCCACGGCCGCAACGGGTGAGGCCGACGACCCACAGAGAGGATCACGCATGACGACAACAGGCGCAGAGCAAGATCGAGACGAGTCGTGGGCATACGGCTACAACTACCGGGAGATAGAAGCGATGGACCGCTTCGAGGCGTTCGAGGCGGGCGTCGTCGCTGGCGCAAGCGAGGCTCGCCAAAACCTCAAGGGATGGGTGCTGCTCGTCGGCGACCCGCGCGGCGGCTTCTCCGTGATCGGCCCGTTCCCAAGCCAGGACGCAGCCGAGGCCCGCGCATCATGCTGGGAGGACAGCGACTGGTGGCCAATCGAGCTTCACCAGCGCGCCGACGGCGAGAGCGACTCGCCCCTGTGCACGACAGCTCCCTGACCGTCCGACACGCCTGCCCGAAGCCAGAATGGGATGTCGGTGTGCGTCGGCGCGGACCTCGCCCTCCTGATCTTCGCACGCTGCGCATGCGTGGAGGTCGGGCAACGGCCCGCGCCCCGGCGAGCCCAACCCTGAAGGGAGCGGCATGAGCACCACCACCCAAGTACACAACGCCGAGATCGCCAACGAGGACGATCGCGTGCCCGCCCGCGAGGAGCTGCTGCGCGAGTACCGCGCCGCCGCGCACGAGCGCGACCACGGCCACGATCGCGCCGCGCGGCGTGCCGCCGGCGCCCAGGCCCGCGCGATCGGCGCCCAACTCTCACAGCTCGGTGTGTGGGTCTTCAACGGCGACTACCACGACCTCGCGCAGATCATCCCGTTCATCGAGCCCTACTGGACGATCTACGAGCAGATCAAGGCCGCCGGCAAGTACCCGTACAACGCGGACTTCGAGGGCCGCATCCTTGGTCTTGAGGATGCGCTCCCGCGAGAGGAAACGCCGATCTTCCTGCTCCAGGGGCTGCGCCGTCTCGTGGAGGGACACGAGCTGCTGGCGCAGGTCCTCGCCGACGGATACCGGCGCCTGACCGAGCTCGCCACGCGCGAGCGCTTCTCGAGCGTCGCTGTCTTCGACGGCTTCAGCGCCGTCCAGCGCTTCGAGGACGCTCGCGTGATCCCCGACGAGCAGCATCGCCCGAGCGGCATCTTGCCGAAGGGCAAGCGCACCCACGGCCGGCGCATCGAATCACCCGATCAGGTGTACGTGCGATGAGCGCCTTGATCGAGCCAGGAGCCAACGGGCTGCTCGCCAGCGAGCACAAGGCCTACGGCCGTGCGTCGTCTGCGGCCAGCCCACCAAGCACCGTGTCGGTCGCCGCAAGTCGCCGACCGCCTGGGCGTGGAGGTCTCCGCGCTGCGCGGACATCGCCGCGTGCACGGCGCGGCGCGACGCCCAGCGTGGGCGCTAGGCAGTCGGTTCGCTGACCGGCTCGCCGGCCCACACCAACGAGCTGGCGGCGCCACTGCGCTCGCTCCCCGCTTCGCGGGATCGTCCCGCGCGGGCTTGCGCCCGGCTCCTCGATCGCCGCGCCGGCGACCGCCGACGGCGCGGCCCCAACACCCGAACGGCCAGATACCGCACGCCGGCTGCGCCGGCTGTAACCGAGCCTCCCAAGGTCGGCTCTCTACCGACCCCGGCGGCGTGACACGCCGGCCTTGCAGCCCTGCGGGCTGCTCGCTCGCCGCTCGCTGACGCTCGCAAGCTCACGCGGCCGGCGGCACACCACCAAGCCCGGACAGACTAGATGCACAGCCGTGCCGGCGCTGTGCCCGTGCCATGTAATTCGTTGGCCGGTCTGAGGGCCTGGGGGTCAGTACCCCTTGTGATGACCGCAGCCAGCATCGGCGCCGCCAAGGGCGGCGGCTACGCCCGCTACCTGGAGTCAAAGACCATCGAGCCCGAGCGCGGCGACTACTACCTCTCCCCCGAGGGGGAGCCCACCCAGGCCCCCGGCCGGTGGCTCGCCACCCCCGACGCGCTCGCCAAACTCGGGATCGAGGGCGCCACGGTCGACGGGCGGGACTTCATCGCGCTGATGGAAGGCAAGCATCCCCGAACTGGCCGGTGGCTTCGCCGTGCCGGTGCCGACGGCAGCCGCGCTGGCGGGATCGACCTGACGTTCTCCGCGCCGAAGTCGGTGTCCGCCGTGTGGGCGCTCGCGGGGGAGACCCAGCGCCGCGAGATCGAAGCTGCGCACGCCGCCGCTGTCAGCGAGACGATCGGCCACCTGACCGAGACGGTGCCGACCGTGCGCCGCCGCTATGGCGGGCAGGTGGTCGAGGAGCCGGCCCGCGACGTGGTGGCCGCCGAGTACCGCCACACCACCGCCCGCGGCGTCCTCGAGGGTGATGTACCCGACCCACAGCTCCACAGCCATGTGGTCATCACCAGCGCCATTCGCGAGGACGGTCGCATCGTCGCGGTCGCATCGCGTCCCGTCTTTCGCTCGGCCCGCGAGCTTGGCGCCTACTACCGCTCGGCGCTCGCGCACCAACTCCAGCAGCGCGGGTATGCGATCGAGCGGGGCACCGGCAAACATGGCCGCTACTTCGAGATCGCCGGTGTGCCGCGCGGCCTGCTGGACTCCTTCAGCGCCCGCAGCCGCGAGGTCGCCAGAGCCGCCGAGCGCTTCCGCGCACAGTGGGGCCGCGCACCCGAGCGCGGCGAGCTACGAGCACTCAAGCTGGAGAACCGCAAGGCCAAGGTGCTCGTCACCCGCACCGACCTGCAGCAGGCATGGAACGACACCGCCGCACGCTTCGACTTCACCGCCCAGCAGCCCGGACAGCGCTCCATCGCGGAGGCGGCGCCGGCGGTGCAGGCGCCGCTTGAGGATCGCGTCGAGCAGCGCCTCACCGAGCGCACCGCGACCTTCGAGCCCGGCGAGTTCCGGGCAGTCCTGCTTGAGCAGTCCGTCGGCGAACTCTCACCCCGCGAGGCCCTCGACCTCTCGCGGGCGATGATCGCCGAACGCCGCGTGCTCCCCCTCGAGGGCGGTCTGATGACCACGCTCGCCGTGCGTGCGCGCGAGCAGGCGATCGAGCGCCGCTTCACCGCGCTCGCCGCCGCCGGCGGCCGAGACGTCGGCGAGTCGAGGCCCGCGCGCTCGCCGGCGATCAGATCGCAGAGCGGATCGGCGGACGCCTCAGCGGCGAGCAGGCCCACGCCCTGCAGGTCATCACCGGCCCCGAGCGCGCCGCGATCCTCGTCGGACCCGCCGGCACCGGCAAGGGCGTCGTCATCGACGCCGCCGCCCGCGCCGAGCAGTACGGCGGCCACCGGACGCTCGGCATCGCCGTATCTGGCTCCACCGCGCAGCGCCTCGGCCAAGACAGCCCCGCGCTCGCCGGGCACACCCTCACGCTCGACGCGCTCGTCTCCCGTGTCGAGTGCGGCCAGCTCGCCATCGGCCAGGACACCACGATCTACTTCGATGAGGCGGGCATGGCCGACACCGACCGCCTTGAGCGGCTCACCGAAGTCGTGGAGCACAGCGGGTCAAAGCTCGTGGCGATCGGTGACGCCGCGCAGCTCCCCTCGATCGGCGCTGGCGGCATGTTCGCGCGCCTCGGCGACATCGCCCCAAGCGCTGAGCTCTCGAACATCCGCCGTACCCTCGACCCCGACGAACAGCGCGCGTGGGCAGACCTGCGGGCCGGGCGCTCCGACCGCGCGATGGCCCACTACCTACGCCGCGGGCAGCTGCACATGGAGGACACCCGCGATGAGGCTGTCGAGCAGGCCGCGCAGAGCTGGGCGGCGCTGACCGAGACCCACGACCCGAGCGAGGTCGCCCTCATCTCAGACGCCTCCAACCAGGAGATCAACCGGCTCAACGCTCGCGCCCAGCACTTCCGCTCAGAGCGCGGCGAACTCGGCGACCTCGAAGTCCCGGTGCCCGGCGTCCACTACGGCATCCGCCAGGGCGACCGCGTAGCGCTCATCGACCAGCACCACGAGCCCGGCGTCGAGCGGATCGAGAACGGCAGCCGCGGCGAAGTCCTCGACATTACCCAGGCCGGGGAGGTGCTGGTCGAGTTCGACGTGACCGGCCGCAAGCGAACATTGGCCGGCGATGACCTCGGCCGCCTACGCCTCGGCTACGCCCAGCACATCCACCGCGCCCAGGGCGCGACCGTCACAAGGACCCTCGTCGTGACCGGCGGCTGGCAGACCAGCAAGGAGCCCGCCTACGTCGAGGCGTCCCGTGCCCGCCAGGGCACCGAGTGGTTCGTCTCCCGCGAGGACCTCGGCGTCGAAGGGCACGACACCGACCGCATCCAGCGCCTCGCGCAGAACATGCGCCGCAGCCACGCACAGACGCCATCGCTCGCGCACCCCGAGCTACCTGACCGCGACTACGGCACCCACTTTCACCGCTCGATCGCACCCAGCCGCACCAGCCGCATACCGGGGATCGTCCGCGCGATCAACCGGATCGTCAACCCACCAGCACAGGAGCGAACACGATGAGCCAACGACGCCAGATCGTCCTCCCCGACCCCGTAGACCAGCAGCTCCGCGAGCTGGCCGCCGGCGCCGACACGCCACCCTCCACGCTCGCCGCGCAGATGGTGCAAGCCGGCGTCGCCCAGGCAGCCAAGGACGGCAAGGTCAGGCCCCTGCGCCCAACCGCCGTGCTCGTCGGCGGCGAGAACGGCGAGCGCGCGCCCTGGCTTGAGCCCTACGGTGGCGACAGTGAGTGGCGCCGGCAGATGTGGGGCGCGATCGTCGCGCTGCACGGCCGCTACCCCGTCCAGCTCGGCACGCTCAAAGACAAATGGTGGACCGACGAATCAACCACCGAGACCCTGTGCGCGCTCGCCGTGTGGCGAGCCGAACTCGATGACGCCGGGCAGGACCCGCGCGACGAGCTTGCCTTCCAGAACCAGCTCGCCGACTACTCCCAGGTGCTGCGCCAGCAAGGCGGCGGCGTCACCAAGGCATGGAAGCCCGGCGCCACCCCGCCCGAGTGGGCCGGCGAGTAGCACCCGCCCGCCAACCCGAGAGTTACATCTTCGACTCGCTCTGTGTCAGCTTTGCGTCACGGGCTCGCAAGCTGACACAGACTATGTACTGTCGTCCACAACTACACATTTGGCGCCGGCGGACAGCGGTAACTGCCCCCGACGCCGTGGCACAAGGAGCAGTAACTCCCCATGCACGCACACCGTACCCCAGAGGGGCTGAAGGAGCACGCGCTCCTCGACCGAGCCGTACTCAACCTCATGCTGGACTCCGAGCGCCAGCGACCGTGGGCCGAAGACGAGATCGCCCGCGCACTGAAGGTCCCAGGCGATGTCCGCGAAAGCCTGCGGCGACTGCGCGCCTGCAAGCTCATCCAGCGCTGGAACGACCTCGCCGTCGCCGCGCACGCCGCCGTGCGCTACTGCGAGATCACCGAAGGCGGCGCTGAGAATCCAAACGACGCCGACGAGCGCCACCACGAGAAAGCCGTACTCGAAGGACTGCTCGTGCGCGCCGCAGACGGCGAAGGGCCGCGGACGGAGGAGCAGATCTTCGACGCCCACGGCGCGCGCAAGCGCAAGCAGCGACTGGCGATCACCGACGCGCTCGATCGTCTGGACGCGGCCGGGCTGATCGAACGTCGCGCAGGCCGCTCGATCACCTCGGAGGTCGCGCTGCGCCTTGACGAACTGATGACCGTCTGACGCGCGAGCTCATTCCCCCACATGCGCGTCAACGAGCTGGCCTTGAGCCAGGCTTTCCTCCCGAGCCTGGCCAAGGCCGGCATCCACACGGTAGAGCAGCTCGCCGAGCACGACCTCGGCGAGCTGCTCCGCCAGCCCGAGTTCAGAAGCGGCGTCGAGCTGTACGAGCTGATCCGCGAGCTTCACCGCCGCGGCCTGGCACCGTTCGCCGCCCGCGGCAGCCACGTCCAGATCGAGCGTGAGCTGGAGATGTTCCGTCTGCGCGCGGTCGAGGGGCTGACCCTCGCGCAGATCGGCGCGCAGTTCGGCATCAAGGGCGAGCGGGTGCGCCAACTGCTCAAACTGCACTTCGGCCTCGGCGGCAGGACGCCCGCGGCGAAACGCCGACCGCCCGTCAAGCCACGGCCGCTGACAACCAGCGAACGGCGCCGCATGTACCGGCTCGCGCGGCTGACGGTCATGCGCAGCTACCACCGGCCCTTGACCTTGGAGGAAGTCGCCAGGACCGTTGCCGCTTCCCCTCGCCAGGTACAGCGCGCCTACGCCGAGTTCGGCAAAAGCACCTTCCACGACGATCTCACCCGCAGGCGCCTTGACGCCGCTGCGCGGCTTCTGCAGGGAGCTTCGATCCCCGTGTCCGACGTGGCGCGAAGGGTCGGCTACCGCCAGTCCGGCCACTTCGCTCGCGCCTTCCGGCGCCGCTACCGGGTCTCACCCTCGACGTACCGCGCCCGATCCCGCGCGGCAGGACGCCCGGAGGGAAGGGAGGCGATCACCACATGATCGCCTCGCTGCTCACCGTCAACAACATCATCGACGCTCTACTGGCTGTGAGCGTCTGTCTACGGGCCGTGCTCGCGGTCATCCGCATACGCAAACGCCGCCTCGAAAAGCTCCTGCAACGACTCGAACAAGAAGACCGCGAACGCAGGAGCAGCGATGCCCTACGCTGACATCAACCGCGTCGTCCTCGTAGGACGCCTGACACGAGACCCCCAGCTACGGGCGCTGCCCTCCGGCGCCAAAGTCTGCGGACTGCGCATCGCCTGCAACGGCGTCCGCAGGGACGGAGATGTCTACAAGGAGCGTCCCCACTACTTCGACGTACACGTTTTCGGCGCTCGTGGAGAAAGCGTCGAGCGTAATCTGCGCAAAAGCTCCCGCGTGGCCCTCGCAGGCAGATTGGATTGGCGCGAGTGGGAAACCACCGACGGCAACAAGCGCCAGGCCGTCAGCATCGTTGCCGACTCCGTGCAGTTCCTCGACACCCCCGGCGGCCCCAAGGGCGACGGACAGGAGGAGGACGGCACGCTTGACGAGAGACATCGAAGGTGAGCACGACGAGCAGCAGCCGGGAGCCGATCCTCGTCGTCGAGGCCGACACAGACCTGGGACAGGTGCTAGTCGCACAGCTCGCCGCCGACGGTCATCCAACAGAGCTTGCCCGCACCGCAGGTCACGCCTGTTGGATGGCCCAAGCACGCCCGCCACGGCTGCTGGTGCTCGGAGAACTCGACGGGCCAAGAGGCACGATCGACCTGCTGGAGAGCATCCGCGCCGACCCACCGGAGCGTGACAATGGGCAGATGCCCTCGCCGTGGCCGGACAGGCTGCCGGTGATCGTCCTCAGTGCTCGAACCACGCAGGCCGACCTGCTGCGAGCGTTCGAGGCGGGCGCCGATGACTTCCTGCGACGCAGCGCCGGCTACCTGGAGTTGCGGGCGCGCTTGCGGGCGCTGCTGCGCCGCGCCGAGAGCACGCCAGAAGACGAGCCGCTACGCATAGGTGCTCTGACGATCGACCGGGCCGGCTACGCCGCAAGCCTCCACGGCAAGCCCGTTGAGCTGCGTCGCCTGGAGTACGAGCTGCTGGTGCATCTAGCCCGCGATCCACGACGGGTATTCAACAAGCACGAGCTACTCAAAACAGTATGGGGATTCCGCTCGCCAGGGACGACACGGACGCTCGACAGCCACGCCAGCCGTCTACGCCGCAAGCTGGGCGTTGCAGGCGAACGCTGGGTCATAAACGAGTGGGGAGTCGGCTACCGGCTCATCTGAACAACGGCGCTCTCGACCGCTCGGGAGATACGGCGAACAGGCGCACCTTCACCTCTCGTTGTCGCGCTCCCGCACCAGGTGCGAGCGTCAGCCATCGCGGGGCGAAACCGACTCAGGAGTAACCATTTGAGAGATACAGACCAAGCCACACAATCGCCAGCGACAACAGAAAGATGACCGCCTCAAGGATGTGCAGGTCCGAGCGGCGAATATGCCACACCAGCAGTACCCCGA